>CBDCTI010000001.1:0-80208 GCA_965222025.1 Dehalococcoidia bacterium
CAAGGCTTGAGTTCGTTTTTTTGAGCGTCTGGCGCACCGTTTCAGTGCTGATGCTCTCCACTACCTCGCATTCGACCAGCCGGTCGGCCAACAGTTTCAGTGTCCAACTCGCCCGGCCCTCCGGCGGTTCTCCGCAGGCCAAGGCAATCAGGTGGGCTTCCCCTTGACCGTCCAACCGCTTCGGACGCCGGTTAACCTGCCGCTTTCGTCCCAGCGCCGCCTCAATCCCTTCCTCTACGCAGCGCCGGCGCACCCGTTCCACCGTCGCACGGCCAATCTGGAGAACCCGGGCAATGTCTTCATCCTTCATGGCCCCGTCCACTTGGGCCTCATCACTCAGCAGCAGGACGCGCCCGTGGGTCTGCTTGTAAGCCGCCCCCCGGCCACGGGACACCAATGTCTTCAGTTCCTGCCGCTCCTCCGCACTCAGCTTGACCCGGTATCTCTTCATCGCCATCCCCTCCTCACACGTCCCAATCCTCTTCGCCCTATGCTTGGTACAATACACTCGCTCAGTACTCATTTCAAAGATGTTGGACTACTAGGTTCCGGGCAAATCATCCGTCCACCCTGACGCGAATCCTTGAATGTGTCAGCTGGGCTCTGGTCTAGTCGATTTGTTGCAGCACCTCTCCGGATAATTCCGTGATCTTGTCTATCTTAATGAGGACGGCGACACCAAGGCGTTCAGGGTCCCGGTCCAGTTCGGCTTGGACGCAGCGGTCCATGACTTCTTGGCGCATGGGACCGTCTTCGTGGACGGTTGCCCTGCCGTGGAACCGCCACCTCACCCGGTCGGCGGCGTGGGCGTAGTAGACGACGACCTGCGGATTCTCGGCAACGTTGTCCAAGGCCGACCGCTTGGCCCGCTCCCAATAGGCCAGCGTATCTCTATTGAAGGCCATCACGCTTCCCTTGGGGCTTATCTGGGGTTCGCCGTCCTTGGAGGC
Organism: Dehalococcoidia bacterium; assembly: GCA_965222025.1. GTDB lineage: Bacteria > Chloroflexota > Dehalococcoidia > Lucifugimonadales > UBA3495 > VXOI01. Next base: position 951 of record CBDCTI010000001.1, read on the forward strand.
CGTGCCCACCAGGCAGGAATATCCGTCGGCTAAAGCGCTGTCCAACCGCGATACCATCTCGTCGGTCAAATTGATCATCTTGGTCTATCTCCTTGGGAGCAACGGCAGTTTGTAAGGCCTTGTCCCTGCCCTCGGCGTAGCAGGCGCAGGGTTTCGGGGTAATCGCAGACAGGCCGGCCCTGACCAGTCATTGCATTCCTGCTTGTGCTGGACTTTCATCGAAGATTGCCTTGTTGGCCGTGCTCCACGAGATCTTCATGATCCTGGCCACACGGCTCACCGATGGGTTCTCCGCGAACATACGCTGGCACTCGTTCACTTGATCGGGTGAAAGCGCAGGCGGCCGCCCAGGCGGCCTACCCTCGGCCTTGGCACGCTCTTGGCCCACCTTTATGCGCTCGCTGGTGGAATCAGCCTGGTAGGCACCATTGGCCATCATCATCCGGCGGAAGTACTTGGCCGCGGCGCTCTCATCGGTGGTGTCGATCCCCTCCTTGATGGCCACTATGCCGATGTTCCGGCTGGTAAGGTCCGCCTGGATCCTCACGCCCTCGTCGAAGTTGCGGCTGAAGCGGTCCAGCCATACCACCACGATGGTGTCGTTCGGCTGGATCCGGGCCATGAGCTCGTTCCATCCGGGCCGCGACATCAAGCGGCCGGTCATCACGTCGGAAAAGGTGAGCTCCCTCCGGATGCCGTGGTTGGCCAGCTCGCGGAGCTGGGTCTCGAGGTTCCGGTCGTCCCGGTCGCTCTTGCTGACCCGCGCGTAGCCATAGGTGACGGGGATCATCATCGCTTCACCACCCTGGTTTGCCGCAGTGCGGGCAGGGATTCCGGACCGCCCGACGCCAGGCGACTCCGCCCTTGGCATGGATTTCCTGATTGCAGTGGAGGCAGCGGCCCATGTATGTGTTCTGGTCGGACAGGTCCTCGGCCACCAGCTCAAGACAGTCTCCGCATCCCCGCACCAGCTCCTGGTCGGGGGTCATCGGTTCGGGACTCTCCTCGAGGCCACACAACGGGGAGTCTCCCGGGGCGTAGTGGACCACAGCGGCTGCGGCGACAACTCTGCTCTCCTCGCGCCTGCGGTCACCCTCTGCCATGGTGAAGGAATCGACCCCATCCGAAGCGAAGTCCCACAACTTGTTGCCCCAGACCTTCGGGCCTATCGAGCCGTGTCACTGCAGTCCCCTCCCGGTGAGTCCTGCCGCGATCACCCGGCGGCCGCAGACACCGCAGTTGATGGCGTGGTCCTTTCCCTCAAGCGTCGTCTTGGTTGGTGGCCACCATCGTCGTGCTGCGGCACTGGGGGCAGGAGGCTGCCAGGTAGAGGTGCATGGCGTTCTTCTCCGCTCAACAAACGGCCGTTTTTGAGAGGCCCGGTGCGGACCTCGTCCGTCAGCTTTGGCGAGCCTCTCAACAAATCCCCTCAATAATAGTTTGCTCTCAACAATACCGTCAAGGGTTTTTTGAGTGGCGCCGGATCGTTGTGCGGTAAGGCAACACCCTGGGCTTTACCCGGGTATACGTGCCGCTCCGATAGCATTGGTCAAAGGGATTTGGAAACCGTCGGGCCTGCTCTGCCTGTTTCGGACTGGCTTGCTCAAGGCTGAGGAGATCTCCTTATGCAGCACTAACTTCCCGAAATTGCGGATAAGCGCAACAACCGGGCCTTATTGCTCTTGATTGAACCGGTCAGGACGTAGCTCTAAAACCTCCACCACCTGCCAGTGTGCAAGCGATGCCTCCATGCGACTATGCCGCACTGCCCTGCCATCGCGGGAGGAAACGCTGCTGGAGACTCCCATCGTGATTGCCAACCCTTCCCAAATGCACATTCCACGTTAGCTTTGGTTTAGTGCCCGGGAGTGGTCTATTACATCCGAGACTAAGGGTCAATATCCATTTTCGGACAGCCAAGTCTTTACAATGCTTGAGAAGGGAGCAGCGTGTGATGACAAGTGTTTGCGTTGTCTTTCTTCGGCCGCGGTGAGGTTTCCGGGTTTACTCTGGAATGATCGAGATACCAATTGAACCCATTCTGTCCTCTTCTGCAAGTGATGATGGTCGTTGAGCCCCAGATCATAGATCGTGTTTTGCGCTTTCCGGTGTTGAAGGGAGTCTAGGCCGTCTTTGGGAAGAATTTCTCCCGTCGTGGTATCGAAGGAAAAGAAGACCTCCGGGCGAGCGCGTTTTGAAAAGGCGCACGGATCCACATAACCCAGTTCGGGCCATTTCTTCCCCTTGGAGTTGTTGCAATCGTGACAGGAAAATAGCCAATTGGACCAGTAGTAAACCAGGTGGGGGTATAGACTCTTCGGGAGAAAGTGTTCGACTTCTCCCTTGCAGTGTTCTTCGCAAAAGGCACAAAGGCCCCCAAACACATTCTCTAGGGATTGGGCGAAGAGTCGCCAACGAGAGTCGCTTGGCGTCCTCCCCAAACCGTCTCGGTAAAATCGGATCCAAGGCTGGGTATACTGAGCTCGAATAGACTCAAAGTCTACCGGTTCGGGCCCACGGGCCACGTGATGCATTGATCGCTCGCACTAAGGGATTGTCAGAGATATATCTGGCTAAGGAATTTGTTCTGACTGAGCCTTCCGGAGTTCATCTTCAAATAGTTCCGCTTGGGACTCCCTTGGACCCAAAAGCAGTTCTCTGCTGACTGTCTGGCGTAACTGTTCCAACTCTTGGGTTTCAGTGTCCGATAGGGTTTCTTGGCACCTGAGTTCCTGGAGGCGGGTAATGTGGCTAGCCGTCATCATGTCGGTTGGGTTTGGGACGTCCAGGAAGTTCCGCAGGATTTCGTCCGCGGTCCATCCGATAATATCCGACTCATTTCGCGAGACGGTCATTTCTCCATGCTCGTCAAGTTTCAACAGATGCACTTGTCCTTCCCGGAGGCCAGCTAGCATCAGCGGCGAGTGTGTGGAGCAAAAGATTTGGAGGTTGGGGAAGTGGCTGGTGATGGTTGGAATGACCCGCCTCTGCCAGGATGGATGCAGGTGGGCGTCAATCTCGTCGATGATCAGGATCCCGGGTTTGTCCCGGAGATCGGCGGGGAAGTCGTAGAAATCTGCATAATCCAAGATGCATCGGGCTAGACTATGGACTAAAGATTGCGTTCCTTGACTCAGGGTATCGAGCGGCACAGTCCCCGACGCAGTCTTCATTTGGAGAAACATGCCCCCGGTTAGCTCGTCATCCACAATCTCTAGGAATTCCATTGGGAACCCTTGGACAATTTCGGAGGCGATCATAAAGACCGATTCGATCGTTTCCCGAATGGCCGGTTGTTTCTTTCGGTAAGCAGCGTAGTCAAGGTCGACTATCCTTTGGATCACATCTTCGTCAGAAACCAGAGTTGGGGCACTGATCAAAGCGCTTCTCCGCTTTCTCAGATCAGGACTTTGAACCCAAGCCCCTTGTCGGATCCGCTGGCGGAGTTCTGCGTCTCCCAAGTTTTTCATGAGCTCTGGGTGTCCCTCGATAAGTCTCTTCATCTCTGCGTCAACAAGGGCTTCCTGGTCCGGGGCCACGGTCGTCCCAGTAGGGCGAGTTCCTGAGCTGTGTCGTTGGGCAGGAATGAAGCACGTATACCCGATTTCTAAGAGCATGTCTTGTAACAATGCAACTTCAGAGGGGAAATTCCCGCGGAGTTCTTGAACAGGCCCGCTAGTCGAATACTTCAGATTCCAACTAGCGTGATCTGACCGAAGGAATTTGGTTGGAATACCAAACGGGTAAACCAACAATTCCCCTAACGCCCATAGAACGGTTGATTTTCCGGAATTATTGGGTCCGGTGAAGACGTTTACCTGATCGTCAAATTCGAGGGTGATTTCCTCGAACGGGCCCACATCTGTGAAATATAGACTCGAGATTCCCATTGGAGCTACTCCGATCCACCTAAGGCACGAAGTTCAACTATGTCCGCGTAATTATCGTACATCGTAAAAGCAGCGGGGAAGGGGGCTTCCGCGAGGGGATTCCTGGCACCTTCCTTAATACTGTAACAGCTTTGATTTTCCCGAATCACGGATAAGGGAAACTACCGGGTATTTTGCGGCTGGCACAACGGGGATTAAGTCACCAGCACTCTGTGTCCCTTGTCGCTGTCTCCTGGAACTAGGCGTACCGCTAGAGGAGAGATCCTGTCAGCCATCAGGTTTTGTCGAAAGGTTTCCGGGTCCGCCAGGCGGGCCGACTCGAGGATACTCCTCATGCGCCCTAGAGGAACCTTACCCCCTTCTTGCTGAAGAAAGATTTCCTGTTCCAGCATGAAGGGTCTCGGGAGGCCGTTGGAAAGCTCCTTAACCACCGGGCACAACTGGTCCACATTTAGATTGAGCGCATTCCATCTGAAATCGACAATTTCTCCCTTCATCATCCCGGCAATGGTCACGATTTCCGAGGCTTCTTCATCAGTATAAGAAAGCGGCATTTCCCAATAAACCCCGGTACGCTCCTGCATGTAGGCCAGCGCCTCGACCAGCCTGACGGGGCTTGCCTCGGCCCAGAAAGGTCTGCCAATCGCACTGTTCACCTCGAAGCCCTCCGGCCATCGAATGTTGAGACGGCGACCGGGCTGAAATGCGTCCAGCCACCGGAGAAGCGGAACCAAAGAATTGGGCATGGCGGGCCGTGGATTCACTTGAAATTCGGCCTCAACGCCTTCGTTCACCACATCTACCGCCAGCCGCATTGTCAGCCAGCCAGTGTCATCAGTGCCTGTAAAGACAAAGCCTCTGGGGCCGCTTGTCCGGTCCTTCAGTTGGACCGGGTAACTGGCTGCCATAGCGTCCTCGGCCATTACGCGCAGCGAGAGCGTGACGGGGTCATCCAGCTCTGTATCGACGGGGGAGATGTTGAATTCCCCTCCGCTGAAATTCCCGCCCAGGCCAGACGGCAAATCAACTGTGGCGCTGCTGATCATGTGATGGGGTATCGTGGTCTCCAGACCGTAACCCAACTGTTCTAGAATCGGATGGTCCTCGGGGTCAACGGATATCATGGCTCTGACAGAAACAGGTCGATGCTGCACTGCCCCACGGTATCTCGGATAGGCGTCTACTCTCACATCACCCTGCCGTACGGAGAAGACTACGTCCGAAGGCCACTTGTTCGCCGTTCCGGTCACCGTGGCTAGTTGGTATTTGTAGTAGGGGTCGATCTCGTTTAGACGCTTGCGGAGAGACTCCAGCCGTGGTACCGCGTCAGGAACGCGGGTGAGGATTGCTTGTTCCTTGTTGAGTTCCGAAAGCAACCGGACCACTTCCGCATTGGCATCTTCAAGGAAGGACCGGCGGATGTCTTCATGCGCCGCCATCTTTTCGTCAAGCCATGTCTTTCCGCGCCACTCGAGCGGGAAGCAGTAGCTCGTCCCTAGCTGACAGAACCATTCCAGCTCGCTGGGGTTGGGATCGATAGGCACCACGAGCGTCCATCGTGCCGGCCCAAGGTTCGCGGCCCGTTCAAGGGAACGTTTTACTTGCTTGCGCCGCCCTGAACCCACGCGACCGGTGAAAGACTTCAGCTCGAAGGCCTCGGTGATGGAACCGTCACCTGCGTGGATAATCTGCACGTCCCGGCCGCCATCACCACCCTTGCCATCGATTCGTTGGGAATAGGAATATAGGCGGCTGAGAAGGACCGACACCATTTCCTCGAATTTCTGTGCCCCGAGATCTTCCCACCGAATCGACATGCGGTCTCCCGCCCTCACGTTCTCGACTAACCCCATGGTACTCCAACAGCTTCCATTCAGGACAAGAAGGCAAGCACAGGGCGAGTACACGAAAAAGGCTATCTAATAGGGAGAGTACAACTACAGATGTCGCCAACCTCTCTGGCATCAACTCGAACTTGATCTTCTGTCTAGGCCTTTTTCTGGGTTTCCTTGGTTTTGAGAAGGGTCAGGGTCACCTTTTCCATTACTCTCCATTCCTACAGGTCTGGTGTTCATCAGAAGTCGCCGGTCGTCCCCTCCTCCGGAAGGCCCTCGTCCGCCCTCTCGGGGCAGTCGGACGGCGTGATCTCGCAGAACCGGCACTCCGCGCCGGGCTGGGCACCCGCCTGGCCGGCATCTGCGACGCCAGGCGGCGTATGAGGCCGCCCAGGTTCTCAACGAATCTCCCGTCGACCGCATCGGCCGGGATGTCCACCACCTGGTCGAGGTAAGCCGCTTGGCCGACGATGCTCAGCCCCTTGTAGCGTTGCAATGCGCGGGGAAGGGCGTACATGTAGATCAACATCTGGGCGGTGTGGGCCGGACTGGGACGGCCGGTCTTCGCGTCGATCACGGTTATCTGGTCCCGGCGCCTGGCGACCAGGTCGGGCTTGCCGGCCAGCACGGCACTGCTGCCCCGGAGGTTGAAGGAGTTCTGCCCTTCTGTGAGGACCGTGTAGCCTTGCAGCTCCCACCTGTGACGCTGCTCGTTGAGCAGGACAGTGTGGTTCATCATCCATCCGGCCTGGTCGAAGTCGGAGGGCATGCGACTCCAGCTCCACCCCTCGTGTAGGGCCCTGAACCAGCTGGCCCACTCACAGGAACTCTCGCCGGAGAGCAGCCTGGGGAGCCAGGTTACCCAAATATAGGGTCCGTTCGTGCGGAACTGGGCCCTCGCCTGACTCCGGTCAAGGTTATGGTCAATGACGTCTGCCATCAGTCTATCGAGGCGTTCCGCCGTTCAGCAATCGGCAACTGTCAGCTTTTGTGATGGCTGCTGACAGCTGGACGTGGTCGTGTCTGAGACGCTTGGATATGGTGGAGTTGAGCTTCGAGAAAGCATACGAGTTCGTCGTCGGTGTCGAATAATTGTCAAACCTTCTTGAGGCAATGATCCTAGGCCCATGGTATACAGCCTTCGTTGGGAACATAGAGATCATTGCTCATCGGGCCGAGAGAGCAATGATCGAATTTCCCTCTCCTGCACCTCAGCAAATGCATGATCTTTCAAAAGGTCGACATCTGGAACCGTTACAACGCCCGCAAATCTTGATGTGCGGGCACCACCTAGACCACCTAGGAGGATCACCTGTGCCTCTACCAACACTGCTAGCCCGTCTGCGACAGCGGAGCGAGACATCGCAGTCAGGCGAGTGAGGTCCTTATGCCTGATTGGGATTTCTCGGTCCTGGCCGTAATCGTCGCTCGAGAGGGCTAGTCTAGAGACAAGTGCCGCGGCTACGCGGGAGGAAGTAGTACCGCTAGTGGCTAGCGAAGTCCAGTAGAAGCGTGCCAGTCGACGCATAACCAGTTGATGCATCCTGTCACGCACGCCTGGGAGCTGGTCGACCACAAGCTGCATCACCGCCACTGGAATCCACACGACGATGGCTTCGGTAACTGCTGAATAACTAGCTACCCATCGCTCAGCGTCCATCAGGAACTCGTGCTCGCCAATCAGGAAGGGAGCTCCCAGCTCCGAATACGGATACTGTAACGGAACAATGGTACCGTGCTGAACGAATAGTAGGTGAGTAAAAATCGACCCGGATCTGATTATCGTTGAGTCCGCGGAGGGTTCGACGAACTGCATCTCGAGCGCATCGGTGGCTTTAGCCAGCACGCCTTCCAGTTGCTGCGGTTTGACGGTATCGAAATCCATACATCGAGCGAGGGTTTGAGCGAATCCGGCGATCTCAACAGGCATGGCCATCCAACCTCCTCGGTGTTGTCGTCAAGTATAACGCCGGTTAACGCATTGTAAATGCCTGCTCGACGACAATTCTTACACAGTAGAACAACATATGATATAATGGAATTAATACCTTCTCGATGCCGGTTGTCGTTCATTACGCGAGCTGGGTCGAACTATAGAGGAGATACGAACATGAGCGATATAACTTTTTTCCGGTTGGGAATGCTGACACCTGCCTGCTAACTGCAGATGATGGAAGTCAGCTGCTATTTGACTTCGCCTCGCCCAAGAACCAGGGCGATGGAGACAAACGAATAGACTTGGCGCAAGAACTCAGAAACAGACTGGCAGAATCTGGGCGGGATCACTTCGACGTCGTTTCCTTCAGCCACTTGGACACGGATCACTTCACCGGTGCGTCCGAGTTTTTCTACCCGGAGCACGCCAAGAAATATCAAGGTGAGGGGCGAATCCATATAAAAGACATGTGGGTTCCTGCTGCGGCAATTCTGGAAAGCCGGTGGGAACAATCGGAAGAAGGCCGGATTGTTCAGGCTGAAGCACGCCACCGGCTGAAGGAAGGCAAGGGCATCCATGTAATCTCCGAGCCCAAAGCGCTCGACAAGTGGCTGTCGGATGCAGGCGTTAATCCGGACGAGCGGCGTGACCAGATCGTGACCGCCGGAAACTGCATGCCTGGATTCACTTTGGCAAGTGCCGGGGCTGAGATCTTCGTCCACTCTCCCTTCTCGTACCAGAATGAGGGCAACAACGATGTCGACCGTAACTCCGAGTCCTCGGTCTTCCACCTGACACTCAAGGACGGGGCGAAGAACGTAAAGGTTTTCCTGACTGCCGACGCGCCCTATGAGGTGCTGGAAGATATAGTCAAAGCAACCGAGAAAGCGGGTAACACCGACAGATTGGAATGGGATTTGATAAAGATCCCTCACCATTGCAGCTACAAGTCGCTGGGTCCTGACAAAGGGGAGGAGATGACTGAGCCTGCAGAGAAGGTCGCCCGCCTCTACGAGCACTACGGCCGCGAGGATGCCATATTGGTTTCACCCAGCAACGTGATTCCGAAGTCGGAGGAAACTCAGCCGCCCCATGTCCAAGCCGCCGAGTACTACCGCAAGGTGGCTGAAGAGAAGAATGGACAGTTCAAAGTTAGTATGGAACACCCAACCCAAGACGATCCCAAACCCATGAAGGTCGATGTGCGGGGATTGGGGCTTGGTGCTACGGTGGTTGCCGGAAGCTCTACAAGCACCAGCGGAAGCCGCCGCATGACCGACGCCAGGACTCCAAGAGCAGGAAGGGCGGGCTAAGGACAGATCGAGAGATGGCGCCAAACTATGCTGGTAGAGCGTCGGCTAACGTTGATGCCGACGCTCTTGCCATTCCTAAGGTCAAAGCGCTGGCCCATTTCCTGCGCGCAGGCTACGGTGAAGGGGTGCGGTTGGTCAACTGCGGGCAATCGTCGAACGGGAGTGCCGAATGGTTGGAGATCGAAGTGCCCGTTTCGGTGCCGCAGCGTCCGGTTCACGATATCAAGTCCAAAGAAACCATCTGGGTCTTTTTTACCTCCAATGAGCGAATCCCACCTTGGGTCTACTCGCCGAGACCAGATTTTCCGTATGCTCCTCACACCAATCTGCAGAACCCAGGGGAGTGCCGCAGCCTATGCCTGTACGTCCAACCGTGGCATGAGGTCAAATTCTATTGGACTCCCGCACACTTCCTGAGGCGTATCACTTGGTGGCTTGAAGAGACGGCGCACGGCACGTTGCACCAACCGGACCAGCCTTTGGAACCTCTGTTGTTTGGTTCGTTTTCGGACTTGGTGATCCCAAGCGAGCTTCTCAGCATACCTCGGGTGGTCCACCGTTGGGGTCAGGGCGCCCGTATCGACCGGACGGATGGTTACTACACTTTGGTGCTCGGCAATGTGACAGGTGAACTTAAGCCTGGCGCAGGAGATCAATACGCCGTAGTGGTCATGCCGACCCCGCCGATGACGCATGGTCTTATCCAGTCCACGCCTCGTACGCTGGGAGAGTTGCATAACCTCCTCAAGGGCAAGGTTAACGTTAACCGCGAGCTAAGAGACATTTTCCGACGTTGGAACGGGCGGTACAGAACGGAGGAATTGGTTGAGGTCCTCTCTGCCAAGTTGGTAATCCTAATCCGGCTTCCAAAAAGACGGACAGGTAGAGGTCCCGTGGAGTCCGTCGAGGTTAGGGCGTTTCAGGTGCAGGACGCCGTTGGAATAGTGGGCGCTCGCCTGGGAATCAATTGGCAAGGCCGTAAGGTTGATGACCTTGAGTCAGCCGCGGCGCGGCAGCAGATAGGATCCGAGACGAGACTGACATTGCTAAATGTCAGAGAAATTCTGTCTAAGGATAGTGCACGCCGATCCAACGGTCTGAGTCAAATTAGCTCGGACCCGATGGTGACGGCAATCGGAGCTGGGGCGCTGGGGTCGCCGGTACTGACCAATCTGGCCCGTTCGGGATATGGGAGGCTGACGATAGTGGATGAGGATGTGTTACATCCCCATAATCTGGCTCGCCATACCCTTGGTGAGTCGTATGTTGGTTGGTGTAAGGCAGAGGCTCTTGCCTCCGAGCTTTCCTCGATAATGTCCGAAGAACCCCCGGTACGGTCAATTGTCGCGAACGTACTTTATCCCGGAGACAAGAGAGGCACATTGGAAGCTGCATACCAGGACGCTGACGTGATCCTGGATATGGCTGCGTCTATACCGGTATCCAGGCATCTGGCGCACGACATCAAAAGTGAATCTCGCAGGGTGTCGTTGTTCCTGAACCCGTCAGGTAAAGCCCTGACCTTGCTTGCTGAGGATACTGGCCGCGAAATCCAGCTGGATTCCTTGGAGATGCAATTTTATCGAGCAATAGTGAGAGACCCTAACCTGTGGTCATTGTTGGATAACCCCGACCAGACCAGGATAGGACAGACCTGTAGAGACGTTTCAGCGGAAATTTCCCAGAACGACGTCGCGATGCATGGCGGGATGGGGAGTAGGTTGGTGCAGCAGGTGGGAGAGAGTGGGCGGGCCCGAATCCGGACGTGGGGCTCGGATGAGCACGACAACTATGGCCTTGTGATGGATATCGAACCTACAAAACCGTTTCGATGTACCCAAAAGGGGTGGACGATAGCCTGGGATGCTGAATTTTTAGATATCCTGGGCCGGATGCGTGAATGCCGTTTACCTAAGGAGACCGGCGGGGTCCTCCTCGGCTCTCGCGACCGGTCCCGCAAGATCCTATACATGGTTGATGCCTTGCCATCACCTCCGGACAGCGAAGAACTAAAGACCAGCTACATCCGCGGTACCAAAGGACTATCGGAAGAAGTAGAGCGGATTGCGCATATCACCGGCTCTAATCTTGAATACATAGGTGAATGGCATTCACATCCTGACGGCCACGGCGTACAACCAAGCACTAATGATCAGAAGTTACTGGAATGGGTACGAGCCGGCATGGATAAGGAAGGTGAGACGGGGTTGATGTGCATCATAGGTGAAAAGCAACAGCTGGGCGTTTACCTATGATGCAGATAATTGGGCATTTTGGGGTTTCCAGGATACCGAGCACGTCGGGAGGCCTCAACCACCAGGAGCGGGTCCTCCTGGACTGCTCCCCAGCCGGAGACGGTTGTAGATTGAACGTCCATTGGCAGTCATCGACACAGGCTGTACTCCATGCAGATCTTTGACCCCTACACCTTCAGGGCGCGGATTCAGCCCGCCCTCGTTGTTGTGTTGCCATTGGGATTTGTAATGTTTGCGCTACTTCCGGGACATCCCTTTTTCGTAACTGCGTTCTTTGGGCTTCTGGGTGCCGCTGGCGGAACCGCTGTTGTTGCACAGGTGGGACGGGACCGAGGTAGGAACAAGGAGCCGAGTCTTTGGAAGAGTTGGGCCGGACCGCCCACAACTCGCCTACTACGACATCGCCGCATTCCCGGAGACATTACTCTTGAATCTGGATTACGTGAGCAAGTCGAGGAATGGATCGGCCATCCTCTTCCTACCCAGCCGGAGGAGGAAGCTTGTCCCAAATGGGCAGACACGAAGTATGCGGAGGCCGCAGCGTCCCTGCGCGAGGCTACTCGAGATACGTCTAGATTTCCGCTGGTCTTTGCCGAGAACACCAATTACGGTTTCAGGCGTAACCTCTGGGGTCTACGCCCAGTGGGAACATCCATCGCTGTCGTCCTTGTTTTTTTCTCTTGGACATTGCTGTTGTTAACGGTATGGGGACGGCCTTGGCCAGATCCGTGGTGGAATGTTCTCGCCAACCCGGACAGCGTTGCGGTCATCCGGATCGCGGTCGCATGTGCAAATACGGCCCTCGCCAGCTTTTGGTTGGTTTGGGTAAATCCGGCGTGGGTCAAGGATGTTGCCAATACGTACGCGCTTCGGCTTCTGGAGTCCGTTCAGACACTACGGGCGACATAGGTTTCGTTGACGTGCTTCTGCAAACGAAGACGCTGCGCGTATGGTCGATTACCGTCTCCCTCAGGTCAGTCAGTCATCAGAGATTCTGTGGCGCCGAGTCTGCGGCAGACCATGTTTCTTTCCCTGTCTGGTAAGGGTTTGGCCGGCCCACGACCAGGCGGTCCGAACTGGGAGTGTGGGACTCCACGTTCCCAGCGCCTCGAAGGGAGGAGCGGTTTAATCCGCGGTCGGGACCTTGTCCCGTTTCTTGTGGTGGCCTCCTAGTAGGAGATCTCTGTTGAGCGGTCGTTTAAGCAGTCGTTGGTTGTGGGCATTCCTGGCCTGCCTTTTAGTCGGCTTTGAAGCCTTAGCCATAGGCGCCGCATTACCTGAGATAGGAACCTTCTGGCGAAGTTTCTTGGTTAGTGCAGCGCCAGCTGCGTTAGTCTTGGCGATCGTCATATTCTTGATTGAGGGTCCAATACTCACGCACCAACGGAAACGTCAAATAATCGTCGCTCACAATGCACGTTCTGTCCTCTACCTCGTTGGGGAAATATCCTCCTCGTTGGCACGAGAAACCGCTGAATGGCTGGCCGCACAGTTCGATCCCCCAATTGACCTTTATGGAGACGAACGAGCCGACTACTGTGAATTCCGGCCTCTCTTAGTCTCTGTCTACGAGCAATCCATGGAAGTGCCACTAAAAGGATTGCCTCCATTCCCAGATCTGACCGAAGAGGAATACCGACGTTGGTTGGACCACTACCGCGATTTCATTGAGCGAATAAAGAATCGCATTCAGGGGGACTACGAAGTCCAGACGATGCTCTTCGAGGTAGTTATGGCAATAGATGACTTCGATAAGCAGGTCTCTTACTCGCTGTTCCCTCCCACACTGCGCAACCAGAAGGAGCGCTACCAAAGACTCGGCTGGCTAGGCCTTCAACTTGTAGGCCTCGACAAGTCGATAGGAGCAGTAGTCCATGAGTATCCAGACCTACGACCAACTGCCATTTAGACTCGCATGTATTTGTCGCACAACAATCCCTTGACGCACTTTTTGTGCGTCAAGTATTGTTGAGATGGGTCTTTGAGCGGTTTCGCAAAACTGGCTGGTCGGACTCGGGGACCCTGCACAAAAACGCCCGTTTGTTGAGCAGGGGATTGCTTTTTAAGGGGCCTGTTTTTCCGGCCGACCCGGGGCCACCCAGGTCCGGGCCTTTCCCGCCGTCTTGAGCACGTGGGCCATGTCCAACTGCTCGTCGGCGATCAGGCCAATCTAAGCCACGTCCAGCTCTGAGAGGGTCCAGGTGTTCTTGAAGATGGCGTCATCCTGACTAACCTCATTCCGTCCGGCCCAGGGTGCTGCGGAGCGTGGACCTGGGCACCCCGTACTTCCGTGCCACCGCCGCCACCGGCATCCCTTCCTCCGCGTCCTGCCTGATGGCAATGAGCTGCTCGCCGGTGAGACGCCGGGGCCGACCTAGTTCGACGCCCTTCTCCCTGGCGGCTTGAAGCCCCGCCCTGGTCCTGCGGCTGATGTTCTGCCGTTCTTGGCTGGCCACGTAGGCCGCCATGCTGGCCAGGACGTTGCCCATGAAGGCCTCGGGCGAGTCGGGATCGGCGTCCAGGTACTTCGTCCACTGCACCTCGTTGTCGGCCAGGGACCGCAGCCTGATGCCGCGGCGCTGCAGGTCGTAGATCGCCCACATCGTCTCGAGGTAGCGCCGTCCCAGGCGGTCGATGGCGGCCACCACCAGCACGTCGCCCAGGGCGACCTGCTGATCCAGGACGTGCCACTGGTCGCGGCTGTTGTAGTCCTTGGCCCCCGATGCCGCGACGTCGGCGTGGATCCGCGCGGGGTCCACGCCGGCCTCGACAAGCTGCCGACGCTGGACGTGGGGGTCGCTGCCGGGATGCCAGGCTCCTGGTCCCGGCTGGTGCGGATGTAGCCGTAGGTGGTCATTGGCCCATCTTACCCTTTTTCGCCAGGGGGTCACAAGAAGCAGGTGTCAGCCTTTCCGCCAGTGGCGGAAAAGGGGCGTTTGTTGCCATGTGGCCGTCAACGGTAACTTAAACCCGCCATGCAAGGGTCGCCTCACTTGAGCTCCTCCCGCTTGGCCTGCTCCTGTGCGTGGCGCGCGGCCGCGACCCTCTCCTCCAGTGTTGGACCCAGCACGCCTTAGTAATCCGTATCCGCGACCAGGATGCACCGGGGTCCCTCTTCATCGTCCGGCCCGTGCCGGTAAACGCCCACCCCTTTGACCTCGTTGACGCAGTCGCACCCCTCCGCCGACACCGGCATGTCCAAAGGAAGCTGTTCCAGCAGCGCGATTAGTTCGCCAACAATCAGAGGCGGGTGTCCGCGACCTCCGTCCTGTCCTTCCGGCTGAGGGACTGGGTTGCGGGCCCAGGTGATCAGCAGCGTCCCATTTGTTTCGTCTCTCGTTGCCGACAGCCAACGCACGTCCTGCGCCGCTTCTCTGGGCACCCCCCGGGCTTGGCTCTTGACGGCTGCGGCGAGTCCTCTCCTGTAGTTGCCGTGGCGTCTCAGCTGCTCAGGGGTCAGCCCCCTCCCCATTGTCTGGTGCTGGAAGGTGGCCGGAATCCTGAGAATCTGACCCGCCACGCTGGGTTCCGGGTCCTCCGTGTAAAGGAATTCCGTCCCGGCTTTCTCCAGTGCGGCAGCGCCGCATCACCTCCGAATTCGAACACGCTCATCCTGAGCTGTGTTGCGCCGTCCTGATCTGTATGCAGGTAGCTCCGGAGCAGGGGACGGTCCGTTCCAGTCAGTTCCGCCGCCAGCGAATCGCAGAATCTCCTCACTTCTTGGCGGTGCCTGGATACGGACTCCCTGTAGCCGGCCCTCTCCTCCCGGCTTGCGCCGGGCGCAGGCGGCACTGGTGGTTCACGGTCCTGCAGGCTCACGGCGTACACCCGGCTGGTACTCGGCATTTTCTTCTCTCTGCCCCCTCTGTCACAATATGACATTTGCTTCTTGATGACGTCCAGCAGCAACATCCAAGGAGCTCCTCTCCACCTCTCCCGTTGGGATCTGCGCCGCCACCGCTTCCCGGCGGGGCCAGCCGTCTCCCTTGGGGCTGGCCTGACCATTGGCCGGGCTTGAGAGATGGAGCACCGCTCCTTGAAGGTCTACGAATTTGAGGCGAGAGGCGTGCGATGATCGCCCTGGGGCCGGCCAGTCAACACCTTGAGAGCCTGGGCCTCAAGCAGGGCCCGGAGGTCCTGGACAACACCACGGATGCTGCGGCCAGCAGGCAACTACCTGGTCCCAACATGCTGACCTAGCCGTTGGGTGCCGAGATCGCCTCGCGCCGGGAACGGCATCTCACCACCCTGCACTCGATGGCAGTACCCGGGTCAGTGGCTGCACTGGCCCGGGCACTCACGGCCACAGCATGTGCACCTCCTGACCATCTCCGGAGTGTGGCGCTTGAACTTACTGCTGGCCGCCACCTGGGCAGTCCCGTTTTAAGCGTCATTTTCGGTTCAACCCCTCCGCTCTTGTTGCTTTTCATGCTGCTCGGCCTGAAGAGGTCCGTACTGGACGCCATTTAATGGGGTCTCCCTTCCATTGCCGCCTGAACCACCCTGGGCCGCTTCGCCACGTAAATGGGCTGCCTCAACCGCGGATGGTGTTGTCAGCGTTGGGTCTTACTACTCAGGGAGTAACTTCTCCTCGTCCCAGCGGAAGTCCTCTCCTCGGCGGTCACCTGCTGCCATTGTTGTCGCCGATGAGAAAATGAGCGAAATCGCCGGAGTCGAGTTGACCCACCCGATGGCTGGGGCATCATTCACGAAGTCTTCGTGGAGGTGCTCGACAGACTTTGCTGAAGGTGGGACAAGTGAAAGAGAACCCGAGAACAGGAGAGACCAGAATGTAAGACCCAACCGAGACAAGTCCGAAGATAGAGGACGCTCCGCAAAGGAGCCATTAACAGACACCCGAGCCCATGGCTCGGAGAGGCAGTCGGCGGTCACCAACCGACAGATGTATTAGACAGGCCTAGAAGGCCGACAAGAGAGGAGAGCCCACGGGGCACTGAGATAATGATTGCCAGAACCTAGGCAGCAGTGATACTGCTGCTCCTGATTTCAGCCGCAGCCGTAGCCTGCGGATCCAACCCGGGCACTGAGCCCGATCGAGAAACACCACCCGCGAGCACCATGGCGCCGGCAACCCAAATACCTGCTCTCTTCACCACACCGCAACCTGGAAACGAGAACAACGAGATAACACTGCGAAAGAGAGAGCTGGCCACGGCCGAAGCGCAAAGCGGCGAAAGCACGCCGCCAGCACCGACGGCCACCAACGAAGCCTCGCCACAGGAAACCGACCAGATAACACCAAACCCGGAAGAGGACGAACCGTACTCCGGCCCCCAGATCCACCCGAACAACAGCCACGAGCCGTTCGACCCGGTAAACGGGCCCACGGGCACCGAAGAGGAACTCGTCGCCGAGATCGACTTCGTCATCCAAGTACACATTAACCACCTCTGGAAACCCGTCCCGGACTACGAGGCGAACAGACTCCTCCAAGGGAGGCTCTCGGAAGACAACCGCCGCGCCTGCAAACCGCGGGAGATGCGCGGTGACCTGGCAAGGGAATACAGGCACGTTCACAGGGCGGAAGGCAGAGACAACCGCGAATATGCAGATCTAGCGGAGGAAATAACCTATTCCATACACGTCTTGGAAATCGACGGTCGCACAGCCGAGGCCCGACTGGAGTTTCATTCCGGGGACAAAACCTACCATCAAGAGTATCCAACCCCGATGGACCGCTGGATATACGTTGAAGGGATCAGCAACGAGGCGAACCGGTGGGTTATGGAACCCGAGGACATCGCCACCAGAAGAGAATGCTGAGGCCACCGGGAAGCGGGACCAACGCGGCGCCGCAGACGGTAGCCCTCTACCTGGGCCACCTGATGGCAGAAGGGATGTCCATGGCCAGCGTCGACCAGGCCCGGGCCGCCATATCCCACTTCCACGCCGCCGCAAGGATCCACAAGCCCGATAACCCCGCCCGCCACCCGGCAGTGGCCGAGGCCATCAAGGGATGGCGCAACCGGGCGTCAGCACCCAGCCAAGCGGACGCCCTCACCAACGAGGCGCTGGCGAGGATACGCCAGACCCCCCGGGTCCCAAGACGCGGCCGCGGCGGGAAAATGGAGACGCCTGAAGGTGCCCGCCAGCGCGGCACCGTGGACTTGGCCATCATTGGAGTGCTGGCCGATGGCGGTCTCCGCCGCTCGGAGGCAGCCGCCCTCACCTGGGGCGACGTGGAGTTCTGGCCCGACGGCACCGGCCGGATCACGATCCTGACGGGCAAGAACCAACCCGAACCCAGGACCGTCGCAGTCACCAGCGCCACAGCCCGGGCCCTGACGGAGATCAGACCGGTAGACCCAACCGGTACAACTCCGGTGTTCGGACTCACCGGAGAGGCGCTGGCCAACCGGGTCCGCGCCGCTGCACGCGCCGCCGGCCTCGGGGATGGATTCACCGGCCACAGCGGCCGGATCGGCATGGCGCGGAGGATGGTCGCCGTAGGAGCGCCCAACGCTGCGGTACAGAACCAAGGCCGGTGGAAGCACGGGGATATGGTCGCACGGTACACGCGAGGGGAATCAGCCGGAGAAGCACTAAAGTGGCTCAGCTGAAAAGAACTCTCAAAACCGTCGACGAGCCGGAACTGGCACGATGAATAACCTAGGCCGACACGAGCGAAGGCCGGAGTCGAAGCACAGCTCCGGGACATCACGGCCACCCAAGGGAAATGATAAGATCAGGAACCGAGCACGGATAAATGACGACCATCAACGACATAACAAACCTGATCCGGATACTCCGGACCGACCCGGACTGGGCCGAGGCAGTCCGGAGCGTGCTGCTCTCCCAAGAGCTGCAGAAACTGCCCGAAGAGTTCGCGGCCCTGACCAAGGCTTTCAGGGAGCACACCGAGACGGTCAACCGCAGGCTGGAAATGCTGGAAGCCGGCCAAGAGCGCCTGGAAGCCGGCCAAGAACGCTTGGAAGGCAGACAGGACCGCCTGGAGCAGGGCCAGGCTGATTTGCAGACCATCGTCGGCGGCCTCGAAACCAGCGTAAACGCAATGCGGGGGGAACTGGGCAACCTCACCGGCTCGTTCTACCAGAGGGATGCCGCAAAATTCGCAAGCCGCGTCGCCAGGAGACGCTTCCACCTCAAGCAGACCACCACGGCGCATCTGGCCGACCAGGACGGAGAAAGCGCCCTCAGGAGACTGCTGGACGCAGCAGCCGAGGATCCTTCCCGGGAATTCACCGAAGACGATGCCGAGCTCGTGGAACTGACGGACGCCGTCATCACCGGCAAAGCGCCGGACAACACCGACGTCTACCTACTGGCCGAGGTCTCCATCACCATAGACAAGAACGACGTCGACCGGGCAAAGACCAGGGTTGAACTCTTCAGCCGCGCTACCGGCGCCACAACCCACGCGGTGGTCATAGGCGAGTCCATCAGCGACGAGGCCGCTGCCGACGCGCAACACCGCGGGGTCACGTTCGCCGAATTCATCCGGAGAAGGCAGCAAGACCAGAGAGAGCAGTCATAGGACCACCGAGTCCTGGCCAGAATTTGAGCAAACCGGGACGCAAAGCCCTACCGTGGAAGAAGCGCAAATTCCGGCTGAACCAAACATGACATAAGAGCGTAGCAGGCCGAATTGCCACGCTTTTAACGCATTGGAAACGCACCTCAGATACGAGGAAGGCCTCGAATAGAAGCCGCAGAGAGGAAGACCCAAAGGATACAACTGGAGAATCGAGCCAAAAAAAGGCAGCTTCCGCAAGATCCGGGACCACGCCTTCACCGAAAGCGGCGCCAACGTAGCCGGGGCCGGCAGGACCGGAACCGGGTCTGGATCATCGCCGTTAAGGTCAACGCAGACCAGACCAGGGCCATAACCCTCTCCCTGCCGGCGACCACGGACTGCACCACGGCAGGAGCCATCTGCACGTTCGACAACCGGATGCTCTCGCACTCGCTAACCGTCGCCACAGCAGGGCCACAGTAAAAGTTACCTGCCACCGAGGCACAAACGAGGCCACCGCATTTCCGGTGGCCTTTCCATTTCCAGCCGCAACAGGAAAGAAGAACGCAGACGGAGTCCCCAGAGAAACAGCAAATTTCGTCGTGAATAACCAAGAACAGCCGCTGGTAAAGCAGTTACCCTCACAGTGAATAACCAGAGATACACCACGTGAGGATCCACCTGGACAATGCGACTCACAAAACTCGAGGCAGCAGCCCACCTCGGAATCTCGCCGACGACCGTCAACCGCCGCATCAAAAATGGGACACTGAAGGTCGAAAAAGAACCGCACGGCAGCAGTTACAAGATCTGGGTCATCCTGGAGAATGAACCAGCTGGTAATCCAGGTGGGATACCAGGTGGCATACCAAATGAATATCCAGCTGCTACACCTTCAGAGAGACGTGGTCAACCAGATGAGTCACCAGGTGGAATACCACCAGCTCCAGCGGTCGTCGCCGCCGCGGTTGAAATGGCCAGACTGGAAGATCAGAAAAGAAACGCGGAGCACCGGGCAGACAGCGCGGAGAAACGCGCAGAGAACCTCGAGGATCTGGCCGAATACCACAAGAAGCTCCTCAACGAATCCGAGTGGCGATACCAGGAACTCCTCCAAGAGCTGAGGCAGAGCCAGCAGAACGTGGCAGCGTTGACCCGGGCCCTCCCGGCACCAACGGCCGAGGCACCAAAAGAAGACCCAGACGCCACAACGATGGTTGTTGACCCAGAACCAGAGCCAACACCACACCGACGCTGGCGTTGGTGGCCGTTCGGGAAAGCATCAACCCAGCCCTGAACAAGGGCATTTTCAGGGTCACGACAGGATCTTCTGTAATTGACAATACGCCCCGAAACGTCCACCATTTAGCCAAGCTCGACCGGCGGGTTGTCCAACAACCCACGACTCGGTCGGCCGAAATGGGTGAGAACCAGCGGTCTCGGCCGTACGGGCTGGTAACCCGGGTTCATTGCCCAGCCGATCCGGAACTCTCAGGCCGGTCCGGCAGACACGAGAAAGCCCGCGTAATTAAAGACGCGGGCCTTTGCTATAGTCGCGATCAGGATCCCATACCGGCCCCGTTGCTTTACCAGGGCAATGGAGCGCCGCCTGAGAGTGAGATGAATTCGCGCCTATTGCCCGTAACAGAAAACCCAACTACCCCCGAAACCAGCCCCGGCGTGCAACTCGTCCATGCCGACGTGGCAAAAGCGACCCAGCCCGGGCTCTTCGACAACCTCCCCGACTCCGCCTTCACCGTGGACCACCAGCTCCTCATCAACGCCCGCCCTGCTGACCGTATGCTCCTGTGCCTTGCTATGGACGTCTCGGCGTCTGCAGTCAAGGTCGCCGTGGCATTGGCCTACCACGGTTGGACCAGTTGGCCATCGAGGGAAACGCTCTGCCGCCTCACAAATCTCAAATCCCCCCATGTAACGCGAGCAACCAACGAACTGGAGAAGGCCGGTTTCGTCGCCCGCCGCCGCAGGTATCACACTGGTGGCAACGTCGGGATCCAGTACACCTTCAAAGGGCTGGCCCTGGCGGAGGCCACAATTCACCAAGACCATCCAACCCTGCAGACCGCGATTACCAAATTGGTAACGGCGCCCGTGAACGCCCTGGAACAGAGACCGACCGCGATTACCGATTTGGTAACGGCGGAGCCACAAGTTCCCTTGCGCGATTACCAAATTGGTAACGGCGCGATTACCAATTTGGTACCCGAACCGGAAGTGATAGAACCGGAAGGGGTGACCTTGATTGATGAAATCAATCAATCAAATTCCGGTTCTTCCGGTTCCAATCACGCGCGCGAAAAAAACGACCGACCACCGCCCTGGTACCGCGAGCTGGCCACCGCGCTCGACCTAGCCCAACTTCCCGACCTCCGAGCCATCGAGGAACAGGCGCTCCTGGCCGGCTGGTCCGATGCCGTCCTGCAGTCCGCTGCCCAGATCTACCTCAGGAACTACCGCAACCAGAGGGTCACCGATCCCTTCGCCCTCTTCCGGAAACTGGCGATCCAAGAGGCCAGTAAGGTTGCCGCCCCGGCCAAGCCTTCCCCACCCAGCTACTCCGATGATCGGCGCAGACGCAGGTGATAACAAAAAGGAACGGCCAACCACCCGCTGTGTCCTTCTAGAAGGACCTGATGCCTACCGCGGCGCAACCCAAATGCGATACCTATGCCAAGGATCTGAGCGTCGCCCAGGCGGTCGTAGCCTCGATCGCTGGAATCACCTACGTCCTCTGCCTGGATTGCACCCTATCCCAATTCGCGGACGACGACAGTGTAAGTGTCTCGGTCGACCTCCTACGCCGGCTTACGGACAGAGTCCTCTGAATTAACGCACAACAGGTCGCAGAAGACCTTCAACGGGCCAGCCCCGGCCGGGCACACCGTTGACCAAGAACATCCGACCCTACATACCGCGATTACCAATTTGGTAACGGCGGCCGAGAACGCCCGAGAGCAGGGGGCGGACCGGATGACCCGAGAACGGCACCATCAACCCTTCGGGGAAGGCAAAGCTGACTGTGTGCGGGCTGAATGTCCACACGCCTTAGTACTACAGTCGCAGTTGCCCGGCACAGGGTGGATATCTCAGAGAATCGCCAACATCCAGCTACGGACTTGGTGTTCGCACGTGATTGAAGCATGTCAGTCATCAGGCTCCAAGTCTCCCGTGTATTGGATGTGCGACTGTAGTACTAGTTGCCGCGGAGGTGTCCGTTGTCCCGGAGGAAGTTCCTAGCGGCGGCCGCGGAAGTGAGGACTGAGAGCGCTGGCCATGATTCCCGTGGCGCACGAACTTCAGTATGCGCCGGCGTCGGCCGCGCGGTCGCAGTTCCTGCACGTCGGTTTCGCCATAACCAGGCCCTCGAGGGAAAGCTTAGAATTCGACGATAACCCCTCGGCCCTTTCATTCGCAATGGCCGACTGTCAACAATTGCAGGGCTCTCACACCTCTGTGTTCCCAGGGGAAGGTTCCGTTTGCTTGTAGCGGACCCCTCCTATGATCCGCGCCTTGGGATACGCTACAAAGGCTGTGTTGTCAGCATTTCCGCCAGTGGCGGAAAAGGGGCGTTTCCCGCCATATGAAAGGTGCGAGCCATTGCCAGCGCCATCATCAGTAGTTCCGAGACAAGATCCCGGCGCCATTCATACAGCCTGCTCTTCCTTTAGGGTACGTGATGACCCTGATTATTCTTCGAATTTTTGGCAGGAAGTCCCTGATTATTCACATCTCGAGTTGTAATCGTTGGGTCTTCCATCCGGCGCAGCACGCTCCTGTCACTCCCCTGTTCTGTAAGCCGGTCGCTGATGCCGGACTCGACATCTCCCGCAGGTCCAACATTCGACGACCTTCCTCATATCGTTTCCCTAGCGTAACGCTAAGCCCTGGAACTACCGGACGAGCCGCTGTTCAGTTGAGAACCCCTGAGGACTGGCCGGCATAGGCTTGCCCCTTCCTCCAGCGTTCACCGAGCCTCAGCCATCATGGACCATCTGCTGCACCACAGCCACGTGCTGAACATCCGTGGCGAGGGCTACCAGCTCGGGAGAAACAGCGCGCCGGGCTCTTCAGCTCCCATCACCTGCTGGGCGTCGCCGCAGGGAACGGTAACGACAATTACAATGACTGACTGAGTCCCTTGCCAATTGGCTACTGATGGAACGGGTGGCCAGCAGCAGGGCGGGTCAAATCACCGATGGTGA
The DNA here is from genome assembly GCA_965222025.1 of Dehalococcoidia bacterium. Classification (GTDB taxonomy): domain Bacteria; phylum Chloroflexota; class Dehalococcoidia; order Lucifugimonadales; family UBA3495; genus VXOI01. The sequence continues at coordinate 23,898 of CBDCTI010000001.1, forward strand.
TTTCGCTTGAATCTTCGGGCTCCGCAGATGTCGTCCAGCCTAACGAACACCGGCGCCAGCATTCCTTGAGTGTCCGGAGGCAGCCACCTTCGCCCCCGGCCGCGGGTTTCCGAACCTCCTGACCCTCGCATACCGGCTGACAGAGTCTCCGGCCTCAGCACTGTCATCCGGGGTATGGTCTACTGCCTCCCGTTCGGCAAACTGTACATTGCCCTCCCAATCTCCGTGCTCCCTCTCGTCAGCGTAGGGATCATCGTAGCCGTCATCACCATAGTCCTCGTCACCGTAGTCCTCGTCACCGTAGTAATCATCATCGTGGTATTCACCGCCGTATCCCAGCCGCTCCGCCATAGCGCACCTCGCATAGTTTGTAATTTGCCGCTCTATTATTCCGACTGGAGCTAATAACTCTTTGGCGGCGTCTGGTAGGGTCGGGGAAACAACTGGAGGCCGTCATATGCTTCAAACGCAACTACTACTAGTTTCGGAGAACGCCAGCCGGATCAAGCGGGCCCTTTTGGGCATGGTGCTCGCCAGCGCCAGCGAGCTCCGCGCCGTCACGGGGCTGTCCAGGGACCAGATGAAGGCTGGAATGCGGGAACTGATTGCCAAGGGAATGGTGAATAGTGCCGAGTTGGGCTGTCTGCTGCCGGGAGTCCGCCGGTACTGGCTCACAGCGAGAGGTCTCCATACGTTCCCGCAAGGCAGGGAGCGCAAGACCTGGCACCTGTATGAGGGATTGGGAAATTTCATCCGCCAGGATCTGACAAAGGTCGAGGCTGTCAACTCAATATCTGCCCGCTACGCCACAGGGGAATGGGAATTTATGGGCATAACGTGGTACAGGGGTGAAAAACGGAGTGCAATGACTGCCGTGGTCAGCTACTGGAATCCCGAGCGTTTTGAGAGCGCATACCTTCCAATTTGCTTCTTCTCGATGCTGGAGACCCAAGCACAACTGGCCTGGAAGCTCGAGCTGTTGCCGCAGGACCTGCAGGCTGAAGTCACCGACCCAGGCAGCGTTTTCCATCCCGGGGGGGTCTGCCTGGTGGCCCCCGATGAGTGGAGTGCGACCCAGGGCCTCCATGAGGCCTGCAGAACCCTCGACCACTGGATTGCTCCACGGCAGATCACGGTGTGGTACTACAGCCAAGGCATCTGGCACGTTTGCGACGGGGAGTCCGCGCGGGCTGGCAGGCCGACGCAGGAACTCCCAGCCTTAATTCCCACGGAAGCCTCCCTCCTCCCAGTGGAGAATCAAAGGCAGCTGGGGAGAGTGCGTCTCGATACGATCCTTCGCAATTGCCCTTGGACCGGGCGGGGGGGACAGCGGATGTTCCACCTGTTAACGCTCGTTGGAACGCATTTCGCCGCATCGCTGGATCACCTGAAAATTCTGATGGGGGAGGGCCCGAAGGGGAAGGAAACTGAGCGCCGGTTGCGGACGTTGGTGAGAAGGGGCTGGGTCAATGTCGTGGACGAAAAGGGGCGGGCCGTGGCCAGGCGGCTGCCGGCAGGCGTTCCAGTTACTATCTCGGACCGGGGCCAGGGACGCCCTCGCTACGGCTTGACAACGCCTGGGGAGACACGGTTTTTGCAGGCTCATGGGGGCAGTAGGGAGGCACTGAGGAGCCAGCCCGAGAGGGAGCGTTTTGGAACCAAAAAATAGTCCTACCGCCACCGTGACGGCGTGCTGGATATCCTGGTCCAGTTCTATGAAAATGGCTGCCTTGTAGTAACCGAGTGGCGGGTCGGAAAACTGCCACTGAGGGGTAAATTCAGGATCGAGCCGGATGTTGCCGTGCTGATTCGGGGTCCATTTGGCCGCGACTGGCACTATCTGGAATTCGAGCTCTCAAAAGGCAGCCTCAAGGCTGTCCGTCCTCGCTGCAGGAAATACGGGTCCCCCCTCCGGAGGGACAGCCGCCCCCTGCTCGTCGTATGTCTCGACGACGCCGCGGAGGAAAATTTTCAGACAGCCGGAGCCGAGGGGGATCCGCCACTCCGGATGCTGACCACCACACTGCGGCGGCTCAAGGGAAAAGGTGTGTTTGGCGAGGCAGTCTGGTCTCATTACGGAGAGCCCGTCACCCTCTTTGCCCCGTAGTGTTATCGCCGATGAGAAAATGAGCGAAATCGCCGGAGTCGAGTTGACCCACCCGATGGCTGGGCATCATTCACGAAGACTTCGTGGAGGTGCTCGACAGACTTTGCTGAAGGTGGGACAAGTGAAAGAGATCTACGAGATGAAAGGGGCGGGCCGTTCCATACGCGGTACGCCGTATCCTTGGGATCTCTGAACATAGACCTTCCGGTGACCTTGGCGATGGCACCTCCACCTCCACCTCCGCTAACACAAGCACCCGCACCCCGTTGCCGGTACCCGGCCCCCGCCCCGGCATGGCTACGCGGCAGCGAGGAGGTGGCCCAGCACCATCGCTGCAGAGACCACGAAGGCACTCAGGAAAAAAGTTCCAAAGACTCGATCTCGGGACCCCCGCCCGCCATCGGCCAAGGCTTTCTTGAGCCCCTCAACGCCATCCTGCACATTAGAAAGAATTTCCCTAGCGCCCCCGACTTCCTGCAGAGTCTGCTGGACGGCCTGGTGACTGAGGATCTGCGTGTACCCAACGTCTGGACGGTCCCCAACGGCAATTAGGTGCGACTCAATGTTCTGCAAAAGTCGCTTCAACTCCGTTATTTCCTGAGGAGTCCGCCGAGTATGTGTCAGGAGCTCCTCGAAGTCCTGCTGGATATTAGCCATCCCCTCAGTTTCCTGACCGCGGCCATGCAGAGCGTCGTGAATAGCCTGCCGTAGAAAGGCTTGTCGATCCCCATTAAACTCGATCCGGACCTTCTCGCGCGCCTGGTCCAGCATCTCCTGCGTGAGCTGTACCGTCCAGCGTCCTGAGTACCGGGGCATGCCCTCCTGAGTAGCCATGGTGCCTCCTTCGGCATTCAGAATGCGTTACTGAATGCACACTATCAGACGGGCTCGCTCGCTCTTTCGCACCCCTGGCAGAGACAGGTGCATCGATCTGTCGCAGCCTGCAACGCCGCTCTTGCGGAGCGACATCCTGCAACACGTGGTACAGCAAAACGCGACAGGGAAACCCGACCGCTATGCAAAAGGGACTTCGCAAAGTGGTTTCGGGGGGAACCATGGTGCACGCCTCTCACCACCGTAACCCAACTACAAATAAGGCCCTCAATCCACAGGAATCCGGGGGGAGGCATGGGGGAGGGGACGGCAACGGCCAGCCAGCCCCGTCGAGGCGGCATCCGCAGGGCAAAAGACGCAGAGCCAGCCCAGGAGCGGCTATGACAGGCCGGATCACCGGCCGCTCCATCTGCAACAATACTCAAGTGCTCGCCTCGCCATTAGCGGCGGGAGGCGATGGGCGTCAGCCGCGTCAGCGAGAGGGCAGAAGGCCAGTCCGGTGGTCGCCGTGCGGAGTGCTTCAGTCGTCCGGTCCGCTGGTGCCAGAGATAACGAGCCGCCGCCCCGTCCCCTGGTAACTGCGCCGCCGCAGCGCTCCCACTGGGCCGTGGGCAGACTGCCCTGTGGTCTGAAGACGGGACTCCGGTCCTTCCCCTAGAAAACCGCCAGTGGCCGATCCGGGGCGGGAGATAACGAGGCGATCAGCGTGCCTGAGGGCGTGCTCCACCGAGCCAAGGGACAGTCCCCCGGGGGCGGTGCTGCCGGGAGGGTCGGGGCCCATACCATGAGGCGGTCGGCGGCGTCTGCAATCGTTGCGCTGTCGGCGCCGGTGCCAGTCCAGCACAGCCGGTCCGCCGGGAGGGCCTCCGGCCGGGAGGACTGGGGATGCACTCCGACCGTGACAGCGGTGTGGTGCACCGACATCCTGTGTCGGTGCCTAGGTTAGAACCAGTGGGGCGGAGGGCCGGGGAGTTGGTCAGGCGGCCCCAGGTGGAGGGCACACCCGGGGGTGCCAACCGGAGCCGGTGCGGGACGCCGCCACGGTCATCTCCGGTACCGTTACAGCCATTCATCGGAGTACCGGCGCCACCAGGATGGGAGGCGCCCTCCCACCTGACCCTGTTTGGACACGGTCGCCGTCCGAGGCGGATGGGAGAGCACGGGCCTGCCTGCTCAAGCCAATGGCAACCTGATCGTCAGCTGCTCCAAGTAGCCGATCTCCTCCACCACCGGCGGCGGGACCGCCGCCGGGTCCCCGAACCGCTGCTTGGCCAGCGCATGCCGGTCCACGTCCGGCCACCGGCTGGCAGTATTCCAGAGAGACCGGAACCTGCCCCGGGGTGGACCTGAGGCGGTCAACACCAGGAGATGCCTCGCCCTGGTGAACGCCACATATTGGCGTCGGGCACGGTCGAACTCCCCGATACCTCCCTCCGGCTCGCCGGAGTAGACCCCGCAGTCGGCCAGGTTGCGCCCGATGCGGTCGGTGTCCAGGGCCGAGCCAGTCAGCGAACCCACAACGACGACGTCCCACTCCCTCCCCTTGGCCTGGTGGATGGTGGTCACCAGCAGTCCTTCATCGGCGTCGCCCCGTATATGGCCGGCAGGCTCGCAGCGTGCCGGCACGCCCATCACCTCCAGGCCGTCCAGGTAGGGACCGCTCACCCGGTCCTTCACGCTGTGCAGCAGCAGCGCCGCTTGGCCATAGCTCCCTATGACGCCGTGGCCCCTCAGGAACCGGAGCAGCTCGCCCAACCGGCGAACCTCGTCCTGGACGCCATCGCCCTGCACGGCGATGACCGCCGGGTAATCTTCCCAAGTGTCGGCGGCCACGATGTCCTTCTCGTAACGGTAGGACCGGCCGCCGACCTCCCACGCCGCCGCGGTGCCCATCCACCGGCCGACAGCTGCAACGATGTCCCGGTGCGACCGATAGTTGGTGGTGAGCTCCACCCTCCGGCAGACGGGGAATTGGCTGGGGAAGTTCAGCAGGTTGGCGACGCAGGCACCCCGAAAACGGTAGATGGACTGGTCATCGTCTCCCACCGCCACGATGTTGCCGTGAGCCTCCACTAGCCTGCCGAGAATGCGCATCTGGATCCACGAGGTGTCCTGGAACTCGTCCACCATCAGGTGCCGCACGTTCCACTCCGGAGGGCAAGTGGCGTAAACGCCCCCTATCACATCATCGGCCCACACCTGCAGGTGGGCGAAGTCGACCAGGTTGCGGTCCCTGAGCAGCTCCCGGTAGCGCTGCAGGCAGCGCCCCAGGGCAGCGATAAACGCGCTATCGGACCCGGTCAGGTCCCCGGGGTCAAGAAGCTCGTCGCAGATCCGGTCAAAGTACCGCGCGGCCTCGGCCGCCGCCCATGCCCTGTCCCGCCAGCCATGCCGGGAGAGTATCGCCCAATCCGGGCCCACAATCCTGTCCAACTCCTGCAGCAGCAGCTTCTGCTGCTCCCCCTCGTCTAGGACGCGGTAGTCCGGCCGCAGACCGACCTCACCGGGCCGGGGTGCCAGCAGCCGGTGGCACAGGCTGTGGATGGTGCTGATCTGCACCTCCCCGGGATCTCCGGGATGGCCGCAGGCCCGCAGCGACGCCGTGAACCGCTGCCCCAGCTCCAGCGTGGCGTCCCGGCCAAAGGTGCAGAGCACCAGCTCCTCGGGGCTGACCTGCCCGGTGATGAGCAGGTTGACCGCCCTCAACTGGATACTCCGAGTCTTGCCCGACCCGGGCCCGGCGATCACCAGCAGAGGGCCGTCACCGTGGGCGACGACCTCCCGCTGCCGGCTGTCCAACTCCGGGTGCAGACGGAGAATGGCGGGCGCGATGTCCGCAGGACTCCTGTCTGCTGCGACCTCTTGCGACCGGTGCACCACGGCTACTGGCCTGGGGTGAACGGAGGTGCGTCAGCGTCCCGGTCCTCGGGACAGTGCTGGATGACCAGCGTGCCCACGTGCTGGATGTTGATGGTGGCGGTTCCGAAGGTGAACTGCCGCTCGGTATCGGTGGGCCCCGGAACCTCCGCCCCTGTCCGATAGTCGTTCCGGCCCTGTCCAGCCCCCTGGTACTGCAGCTCCTGGAGCTTGCTCCACTCCCTTTCCGAGATCCTGGACCTGGGAGGACGCCGGAACCTCGCCGCATTCGCGACGCATCGGAGGTCCTCCTCCAGGCTGGCCAGACCCCAGATGGTGTGCACATGGTGCCGCTCCCTCGCCACGCTCTCGATGCCCTCGTTGCGCGGCATGTCGGGAAACATGAGCACCCCGGCGACGAAGTTCTTGTAACCGGTCGCCTGATGGATACCATCCCGCATCTCCATGCAGCCGTCGGCCGTCTCCTCCAGGGGAGACGCAACCCGTTCCAGCCTCCCGTCGTGCGAGCGCAGGAGCCACTGGCCGCCATCGTCCATCTCGTACTGGCCGCCCTTCACCTGGACGGCGAACCGCGCCGTGTCGTGCAGCCAGAGCGCGTAGTCGACCTGCTTCCCCTCATACCGGTATCGGAACTCGTAGAGGCCGTGCCCGTCCAGGCCGATGCCCTGCAGGGCATCGAACACTCGGGCCTCCGCGCCACGCTTGAGATCTTGGCGGCGGTGTGCCGGAAACTCCGGCGGGTTCATCCTGATTACCATATATCTACTCCCTCATCAATGTGTGCTGAACCAAAAGGACCGCACCCCGGGGTGCGGCCCCTGATGACATCGATAACTGGCGGTGCGTCTGCCAAGACGCGGTTGCGGCCCTACCGGCCAATTCTCATCAACTCCTCCCCGGTCCTGGTTTCCATCGGTTCCAGGGTCAACACAGACCGCTCCGCGAGCTCCACCACGCGCTCTGCAAAGCGGCATGTGCCCCAAATGACCTGCGCGCCATATTCCAGGGCCAGGGCGCCTAGATAGCGCCGTCTGGTCTCACGGAGAGGCCAAGACGGGCAGTACGGGGATCCCACCACCCTAGCGGGTGCGGAGAACCTCTCGCAGTGACTCCACTGCCTCCTGCAGCTGCAACCGTCGGCGGCCCGCAGCTGCCATCCTCCATCGGCCAGATGGGGTCGCTGCGTCGGTCTTCGGGAAATGGCGGTTCGATCCGCAAGTAATCCTCCCCCCGTGTATGAACTGACTGCTGGCTGACCCCAAACGGACAGGGTGGGCTGGTCGACCAGCCCACCCTTGCCAGACGCATTGCCTCACTCAAAACGTTACCCAACGAACATGGTTGCCTCACATAAAATGTTACCGAAAATACGGAGGCAGCCACGTGAGTGGAGGCATCAGCAAGATGGCGAAGCAAGAGTTGTTGGATACAATACGGGACCGTTACCGGAGCTCTAAGAAGAAGGACAAGACCAGGATCCTTGACGAGTTCATCGCGGTCACCGGACACCATCGCAAGCACCGCATCAGGTTGCTCGGAAAGCTTGATGACCGCAGAGACACAACGCATTCCGTGCAAGGCCGGCGTCTCTATGATGAGGCCGTCAGGGAAGCGGTGATCGTGATCTGGGAAGCTGCCGACCGTATTTGCGGAAAACGCCTGAAGGCAGCGTTGCCCCACTTGGTGGACTCATGGAACGCCATGGCCATCTCGCTCTCGACCCCGAGGTACGAGATCGGTTGCTGGCCGCCAGCGCAGCGACCCTCGACCGTCTCCTGAAACCGATCCGTCCCACCGCGGGCAGCCGGCGCCGGCGTCGGCAATCGATGGGGAAACGTGTTCCGGTACGTACCTACCCCGTACTTACCTACAATGATTGGAACGGACCGCCGCCGGGCTTTCTGGAGATTGATCTGGTGCTTCACTGCGGTGGACCGCTGTCCGGATCATTCATCCACAGCCTGGTGGCCACCGACATCTGTACCGGTTGGACCGAAGCCGTTCCCCTCCTAGCCAAGGAGCAATCCCTGATTGTGGAGGGACTGGAAGCCATCGGGCAGCGGTTGCCTTTCCGTATCCGTGGCATCGACTCGGACAACGATAGCGCGTTCATCAACGAGACGCTGATCAAGTACTGTCGCGGTCGCGGTATCGAGTTCACCCGGTCGCGAGCGTACCGCAGCAACGACCAGGCCTGGATCGAGCAGAAGAATGGTTCCGTGGTGCGGCGGTTCGTCGGCCATGATCGTTACTCGGGTCAAGTTGCCGGTCAGACCATGGCACACCTGTACGGGGCGTTACGCCTGTACGTGAACCTCTTCCAGCCCTCGTTCAAGCTGATCGACAAGACCAGGGACGGAGCCACCACCGTCAAGCGTTACAGTCCGCCGACCACGCCGTGCGACCGGCTGATCCAACACGATGCAACCAGCGATGAGATGAGGGCCGCGCTCATCCAGTACCGAGCCAAACTGGACCCAGTGCTGTTGCTGCATACCATCCGAGAAGCTCAGTCGGCCCTGGTGGCGGCGACTGCACCGGAAGTGCGGGAAACGCCGCAGGGCGAAAGCCTCAACAGTTTCCTCGCCAAGTTGCCGAGGCTGCGGCGCCAAGGTGAAGTCCGACCTACTCACGCGGCCCGGGTCCGAGGTCCTCGGCACTGGCGGACCCGCAAGGATCCGTTCGAGGGTGTTTGGGGTGAGGTGCTGGTCTGGTTGCAGTCCGAACCAGACGCCACCGGCAAGGCGCTGATGGCCAGATTGCAATCAGAACACTCGGACCGCTTCAGCGAGGCACAGCTGCGAACCATGCAACGCCGACTGAAAGAGTGGCGCGGCATCATGGCCAAAGAGCCGGTTTACGCCGGGACTGAAGAAACCTACACAGAACTGGATGGACTGCCGGAAATGGCGCTGGTTGGAGTGGATTCCAGGTGCTAAAGTTTCGGTAACATTTTCTGGTGAGGCAACAGGCCCGGCATTCCTTATTGTCGTTAATCAGTTGTCCCCGCAGGAGTCAATCCACCGCTGGCGGCGAAGGCAGCTCCCGACCGGCATCGGCCCTGAGGGTCTCCGCGACCAGTGCCAGCCACCGCGTCCCGCCGGTACTTCCCGCCCTCCCCCGTCTAGGCCTTGACCCATGCCATGGTCTCACGGTCCAGGGGAACGGACGCGCGCTGGACCAGGCCGGCCGTCAGGGTCTCCCTCTGACGCACCGCCCGCTCGTATGCCTAGCGGAACAACTCTCCGGTGTTCCTAGCTCCCTCGAACCGTGCATCGTCCAGCGCGAAGTCCCCAGGGTCGCTGCCTGTCTCTTCATCAATCATCGTAGGCCGGAGTGCCGACCTCAGTCCTGCGGCGCTCCTGTAGAAAGTCATGGCAACGCCCAACCCGTTGGTCCCGAGCCTGTCGGAGGACAGACCAGGGTGCTGTCGGCCACCCCATGGGGCACTTGGGAGTGACTTCTACGTAGTAGTAGTTATATAGATATATATATTTACTACTACTACGATAGTGGTCACTCAGGACTGACCAACGGTTGGGCCCCTGAAAAATAGAATGCCGCCGGCAGCGTCCGGCGGCATTCTGCGCGGGAGGAGTCGACCGGGCTAGGCGGCGTACACCCGGTTCATGGAGTCGAACCTGACCAGATTGTCGACGAACTCCAGGCGGATGCTCCCCGTGGGCCCCTTCCGGTGCTTGGCGATGATGAGCTCCGCGATGTTCTTGGGATATTCCTGCCCCGGGTGCATCTGGGTCCACTCCTCCTCGGTGGTGTAGACGTCCTCGCGGTGAATGAACATCACCACGTCTGCGTCCTGCTCGATGCTGCCGCTGTCCCGCAGATCGGAGAGTCGGGGCCGGTTGTTCGGCCGATTCTCCACCATCCGGTTCAGCTGCGAGCAGGCGATCAGTGCGACCCTGAGATCGCTGGCCAGCACCTTCAGTTCCCGGGAGATCTCGGTGATCTCCTGCACCCGGTTGGACTGTCCCCACCTCTGCTTCCCCTGCACCAACTGCAGGTAGTCGACCACCAGCAGGTCCAGCCCCTGCTCCAGGGCCAGCCGCCTGGCCTTGCCCCGCATCTCGACCATGCCCTGGTAAGGGGTGTCGTCGATGAACACCGGGAGATCGGACAGCCTGCCGATGGAGTCGATGATCCGGTTCTCCTCGAGGTGGGTGTAGAGGCCCAGCCTGAGGCGGTGGGAGTCGATCCCGGCCTCCGAGGCCAGGATCCGCATGGCCAGTTGCTCCCTGGTCATCTCCAGGCTGAAGACGCCGCAGGTCTGGCCGGACTTGGCGGCGTTGACCGCCATGTTGACGGCCAGGCTGCTCTTCCCCATGGAGGGACGGGCGCCCAGGATGACCAGGTCGGCCCGCTGCAGCCCGCCGAGGCATTCGTCCAGGTCCGGGAATCCCGACATGATGGGCGTACCCGAGAATTCCGAATGGGCCGCGGCCGACGCCTGCTCCTGCAGGTACTGGTCGTATATCTCCTTTAGCGGCACGAAGCCGCGGGATTGGCCAGCGCCCCTGACGGTGAACAGGGCGTCCTCGGCCTGCCGCATGGTGGCCTCGAGGTCCTCGGTGTCGCCGTAGCCGAGCTCCACGATCCTGCTGCCGGCGTCGATCAGCCGTCGCATGTTGGATGTGCGGGAGATGACCTGCGCGTAGTCCTCGGCGTGGACCGACGTGGGGGTGATGGACACCAGGTGGGACAGGTAGGCCATGCCGCCGACGAGGTCCAGCCTCTCGGTGCGCTGCAGCTCCCCGGCCAACGTTACCTGGTCCACGGCCTGGTCGCGCTGGAACAGGGCCATGGCCGCGTCGAAGCAGATCTGGTTGCGTTCCCGGTAGAAGTCTCCCTCCTTCAGCAGCGGTGCCAGGCGGGTGAGGCACTCGCCGTCGATCAGGATCGAGCCGAGCACCGCCTCCTCGGCCTCCGTGTCGTGGGGCAGCAGCTTCTCCGCGTAGGTGGTAGTGGTCATGGCGTCATCTCCTCAGTCCGGGGCAGCAGCAGGCCGGCGCTCCACAGGACCTCGCTCAGTTCCTCTGCGGAAATCACCCGCACCAGCTGGGCCGTCTCTGCGTCTTCCCCGTGGCGCCAGACGATGAGGGCCTGAGCCCGTTGGTCGGCCACGCCCAGCTCCAGCGGTGATGCGATCTCGTAGATGTACCCGTTCCGTTGGTCATCCATGGTCTCACCTCCCGCTTCACCAAGAGCGTTGTGCGAACCCGTTGCGGTAGGCCATGACCTCAGGGGTGTGCGCCGGCGGTTCCGCATTCGGGTCGTAGGCGTGGGGGCCCATGGCCAGCACGTTTCGCACGCCGTCCTCGACGAGTTCGAGCCGGGCGGCTATCTGCCCGGGTGTGAGCCCCTGGCCGGCCAGGGCCCTGATACTGTCCAGCAGATCCCGGGCCTCCTGGGACATGCCGGATGAGGCCGTCCGGTCGCTGTGGGACGCGGCCCTCTCCCGGGCCTGGTCCTCCCGCTTCAGTCTCTCGACCTTGGCCAGGTCCAGCGGCCACTCCTCGGGGCGCTGCTCCGTGTAGTAGCGTGGCAGCCCGCCCGGCCGCCGGAAGCCCAGGGCTTCGAAGTACCGCTCGTGCTTCTGGATGTACTGCCGGATATGCTCCAGGTTCTCCTTGTTGTTCTTCTCGGCGCTCATCAAGTTTCACTCTCCCTGCGGCGGAGGCCGGTGCAGTCGGGGCACCGTTCCTCCCCGTTGAACGTGGTGTAGGGGCTGCTGCAGTCCGGACAGAACTCCACCTCCCTGCGGCCGTTTTCCGTCAGTGGTTCCTCGTGGGGAGGCGGTCGTTCAGGTTCCTGGACTGCCCTGGATCCGGGGGGACTGGGTTCCTGACCATCCCTGAGCACGCTTACCTGGCGGAGAAGTTCCTCTTCGTTCTCGGAGTCGAGGGAGAAAAAGTGGATGGCGCTGAGCACGCCCCCTCGGAAGCTGCGGTCGTAGTAGCCCCTGTGCTCGGTGACCAGCGTTTCCACCCGGGCGCGGCGGGCGAGGTATTGCTGACCGGCGTCAGACCCACCAGGCACCTCAGAATGGCCAGTGGCTTCCCGGGTCGATGGCGAGGGTTCTGAATCCGGTGCTTCGCGGCTGCGGGAGGTTTCCTCAGGGATAGTCTCCGCAGAGCCATCGGTCACTATTGAGTGACCGATGGCTTCATGAGCCCTTGTAGATGTGCCTTGATCGGGGGATTCGTAGCTGAGGGAGGTGGGTTCGGGTCCCTGAGCCTCTTGGCCATCGGTCACTATTGAGTGACCGATGGCTCCATGAGCCTCGGTAGAAGCGCTGTAATCGGGGGGTTCGTAGCTGTGGGAGGTGGGTTCGGGAGCCTTATCTTCCTGGCCATCGGTCACTCCAGAGTGACCAATGGCTAGGTCGTTCTTGAGCCGGTCGTTCTCGGCCCTGAGTTTTTCGTTCTCTCTGCGCGCCTGCGCCAGGGCTATCCAGGGGTCGGTGCCAGGTCTCTCCGTGGGCAGCGGCTTCCAGTTGCGTTGCTCGCCAAGGAAAACATAGGAGTTGCTTTTTCTGTCTTTGCCGCCCTTCCCCGGCCTCTTCTCCAGCACTCCCAGGGCTGTCATGACCTTGATGTGATGCTCGGCCGTATTTTTGCTTCCCAAGCCGGTGATCTGGCAGATGAAGGGGACCGCCATTGAGACCACGCCCTGCGCGTTGGCGTAGCGGCTCATCCGGTCGCCCACGAACCTGACCGACATGGGCAGGTGATGCAGCGACGCCTCTACGAAATTTACGACGTGCGGCAGCCCGAGAGGAATGGTTGGATGGACATAGGGTTCTGTGGAGTCGACAGAGGTGGCAGTGGCGCCGGTTTCATATGCACCCGGCGAGCCGGCTGAAGGGTCGGGATAAGTGTCGTGGGTCTGCATCACTCGCCTCCTAAGCCTTGGACAGTGAGGGAATGCATATAGGGTAATCTAGGCCGGAGTTCACGCTTTGACGGGGGTCTGCCCGGCAGGGCAGAGCCGGGTAGCAGAGGTGTCGGACGGGGTGGGTGCCGGTGCCGGAATCAGGGGTGAGGTAGGTGTCTCTGGTGAGTATTTCCGGCGACTCGGTGTGATGGGACCCTATCCGGCAGATCTCGCAAAGGGTGGAGTTGGCGACTGACGCCACTCCGTGCACGTTCGCGAACCGGGCGATAATGATGATCAGGAACCGCACCTCCAGCGGAAGGTCCATGCTGGAGAGGGTGGCGTAGCGCACCACGTGGGGCAGGCCGTGGGGGACGTTGGGCGGGGCGTATGGTTCGAGGGCCGAGACGGCTGTGCCGACAGTGGTGGCGGTGCTGCCGTTGTCGTGGGCGCTCTGCGAGTTGGCTGAACGGTCGAGGTAGGCGTCGTGGCCCTGCATCACTCGCCTCCTATGCCGGGGACCTGTGGGTTACGCGAAGGTGATGCAAGTTTCCGGAGCTGTTGGAGACTGAGGGCGTCCTTGCGTAGGAGGAGGGAACGGGAGAAACATCGGCTGAAAAGGTGGTGCCCGGAGGCGGTGTATGCTGGCTGTTTCAGGTCATCATAACCGTCGGTCGGCGCGTCTCCGGGCGACTCGTATACGTCCGCTACGTGGACGTAAAACGGCGAAATGAACGGCTGGGAAACTGGATTTTGAGAGGGGTGTGTGCTATATTGAACACGCATAGTGACGCCTGCTCCATGCGGCTTAACTGTGCATTGCCTTCCTTGGGACGGGGGGCTTTGGTAACCGCCGCCAGATGGGGTTGATGACCATCTGGCGGCTCTTTTTTATGTGTTATGTGGCACTCAAAATTACTCTCTACCGGTCATGGATAGCTCTTCGTGTAGAGTAGTTGAGAATCTCCTACACCTCTACGACCTGAGCTATGCGAGCTTGGCGGACTCTCTTTGCATCCTCTTCGGTGATAGCTAACATATGTTGCTTGGAGCCGTTGAAGCGGGCCTTCTTTGTTTGGATGCCCATCGCCAGTACAGCTTTGCGCATGGTGGAAGAGGTGATGCCGAAGGAAGCAGCCAGCGTCTTAACCGCCACCAGCTGTACGGTCGAAGGGAGGCATTCCGAGCAGGCGGTTCCGTCCCCTGAGTCCGAAAGTTCGGCTAGGTTCGACTCAGATATGAGGTTATTGCTGCCGACAGGGTAGTCCTCGCCACAGCGGGTGATGATGCGGGCTGTGCCGGTAATCGGGTCAGTGTAGTCACTGAATGGAACGTGCAGCATGATCGGCCTCAAGTGTCACGACTGGGATGACCATAGCATAGCGTGTCATGGCATTGCAATGGCTGCGTAGCCTAGTTGTCGATGACTTTTTGATCAGACTCTTTCCCACTGTGGGAGGCAGTGCACGAGGAATGAAAGTACGGCGTAGGGCAGTCCGGACACGGCCAGTGAACCAGTGCTTGCGTAGCCATTGCTGCGAAGGCCCTGCATGCGGCTGTGGCACCTGTCTATCCGGCGCTGGCCTTCCCAGCAACCTTTTGAGAGCTTCTGTCTGCAGGCCTGGGCCCGCTGCCAGCATGTCAGCCTCCGATCCGCGGCGTAATACGCCTTCGAATTCTCGGACAGGGTGACGTACGAGTCAGCGGCGTCACTTCACTCTCCCAAAACTTTTCGAATAGCGAGTGAAAATCGGGTTGGCTTCGGCCAAGCGCGGTTCTGCCCGTTAACAACCGTCAAGTAAATTCCCTATGGGAAACCGCAAGTCGTCGTGCTCACGCCGTACCCAAGTTGCAGGCACTTGTTAGCAGCGACGAGGTGAGCATCGGTCTTGCAGTCCTTACCGCCGCTCGCGCACATATTTTTCCAGGGCGTGGACGACCAGTGCAGTCATGTTGGTGCGTCCATCCACAGCCATCACCTTCAGCTGATGGTGGAGTTCGCTCGGAATGAAGCAATGCAGGCGCGTGGTGTCTACTGCCGCCGCCTGGTCCACGTATGCGTCCCGTTCCACCTGATTGCCGCGGTTGGGATTGCTTCTAAGCGTCATGGGTCAACCCCTCCAGTTCACCGATAATCTCGAGGATCTCGTTACGAGCCGTCTGGTCGCGTCCATCGACCACCGAGTTCCCATCGTTGATCGCGTTGGGGTAGGCGACGCGCTGGGTGGTGCGGGCCTGCAGCACCGGGATTTCCAACTCGGCCAGTGCGACTTCGATCTGACGACCGAGGCGAGTGCGCGGCTGTGCCATTGTGATGACGAAAGCCGCCCTGGGAACCCCGTTGGTGGTTTTCTGACGAGCTCGTACTGCTGCCACGATGTCCGAGGCCGCCCAGACGTCCAACGGACTCGGCTTCACCGGTATCAGCACCAGTTCTGCAGCGCGCACGGCGTCTGCACTGGTCTTGGTGATCCCCGGGGGACCGTCGATGATGATCCAGTCATATGCGCGTTCCAGGGATCTAACCTGTTGGAGAAGGCCGATGGTTCCCATTCCTTGGACGGCCAGAGACTCGGGTGAGGCCCAATCGCCGGCTGCCCAGTTCTGGGAACTGGCTTGCGGATCGGCGTCGAGCAGCAGAACGTCGCCCTTTTCAGCTAGTACTGAAGCCAGGTTGGTGGCCAAGGTGGTCTTGCCAGTGCCTCCCTTCTGGTTCACGATCGCAACAACCGGCATGGTGCAACTCCGGAGTACTCGATGTGATGGCCAGATGTGCAAAGAGCCAAGTGCACATCTGTGCATCAATAATACCTGGATTGGTGGCGCGGGATAAAGCGTACGTCCCGCAGGCTTTGACAAGTTTCGATTTCCTGGCACCCTGCATCGGCCGACGAGCACTACTGAGGCGATGGACGCGACTCCTTCGGGTCATGCGGGTGAATACGAACTTCTTGATGTCGCATAAGAAGGTCTTGCCAGTGCCTCCTTTCTGGTTCACTACTGCAACAACTGGCGTGGTCGAACTCTGGGGTGCTCTATATGATGGTTATGTGTGCAAAGGGCCATTTGCACACATGTGCACCGATGGTGTCGGGGTTGTCGTCGCCGGATAAAGTGTGCGCCGCGAACGTTAGGGCAAATTTCGACGTCCGGCACCCGGCATCGGTCGAAGAGCACGGCTGATCAGATGGACGCGACTCCCTCGGTAAGGCGGAAGAGTCCGAACTTGTTGGTGCCGTACAAGGAGGTGATTTTCCCAGCGTCTCTCTTGTGATTCACGACAGCAACAATTGGCGTGGTGGCGTGGTCCAACTGTGGAGTGCTCGATACGATGCCTATTTGTGCAAAGGGCCATTTACACATCTGTGCACCAATGGTACTCGGGTTGCCCCCGTCGGATGAAGCATACGCCGTGCAAGTTGGGGAAGGTTTCGACGTCCGGCAACCGGGACCGGTCGAGGAGCACTGTTGAGGCGATGGACGCGACTCCCTCGGGAAGGCTGACGAATCCGAACTTATTGATGCTGTACCAGGAGGTGATTTTCCCAGTGTCTCCCTGCTGGTTCACGATCGCAACAACCGGCGTGATCCAACTCCGGGGTGCTCGATATGATGGCCATATGTGCAAATGGCCATGTGCACATCCCGTGCACCAATGATACTCGGGTTGCCGTCGCCGGATAAATCATGCGCCGCGCAAATTTGGGAAAGTTCCGATGCCCGAGTCAAGGGCCCTTGACCTCACCGAGTGGCGCACCTGCTGCAAGAAACGTCATTATCTGTCGGGTGTCCGCACCCCCGGCAGATCCGGCTATAGACCGTCGAGTTGCAGAGTTCCATCACTCCGTCGCCGTTAGATCGCCAGTAGACGTGTGTCCCATCGGCGCAGGTCAGGAAGGCGTGGAGGAGTGCGTTCCCGGCGTACTCCTCGTTGAGACTGTCGCCGCACCAAGAGCAGACGGAGATTGACCTGTGAATGTCGAGGTAGGCAGCCAGCGGCGGCTGGAGCGTCCAGTAGTGGGTCAACTCCACCTCGGCGAAGACGATGGATTGCACGCAGTTAAGGCCCTGTTCGGGAGTGCGGAGGGTCATGATTGCACCTCACTACGCCATGGTTTAGCCCTTTGGGATCCTTCCTGTTCCACCACTTACGCCGATCAATTTACGGCCGATCAATTCCTTATCCCGAAAGAGGAATTAGCAGGTGTGTTTTGAGCGGCGTCCGATTCGTCTGAAGGCTGAGTGCAGCGTTGTCCGTGTTTCGATTGAGACGGTAGCTCCCGCCGTTCATCTCCAAGATGAGGATGTGGTGAGCGCAGACGGTCCAGCGGCGTGCCTTTCTGAGCCGAAGACCCCGGTTCATTGGTATTGGCAGTGACCAAAGATGGAACTCCCCTCGCAGCACTGGCTGAATATCTCGAAAGGCAGATCTGCCCAAGTGCGGGATAGGTGATCAACGACGATTAGTCTCGCCTTGCCCGTTGCCTCGCTGGAAAAAGTAAGGATAGAATCGTACGCTGACTATACAATGTGGTCTACACAGCGCTCCGTTCCGGGCCGTCCCCCGGCCAACCCTGCCGGAATGGGACAGATTTGAGCATAGCTAGAACTCCGCCCGCCGTAGGATCATGCTGTCATGCCAGAACCGGGGGCCAGCGAGAGATGAACGGAAGACTCTATGGATATGCCCGCGTGTCGGTGGCCAACGACGCCGACGCTAACAACCTCAGCACGCAGCGCCGGGTGCTCGCCGAATGCGAGCAGGTCTTCGAGGACGTGGGCAGCGGGGCCTCTCTTGGAACCGGCCGGGGTTGAATCGTCTGAAGGCCGCCCTCCAACCGGGCGACTGTGTGAAGGTGGCGGTGCTGGACTGCCTGGGCCGGTCTCTGACCGAGGTATTGGATCTGCTCGCATGGCTGCGAGAGAAAGGCGTCGAGATCATTCGCCTGCGGGAGTCCATTGACTAGGACAGCGCCATGGGTCGGGCGATGCTGCACCTAGCCATCGTCTTCGCGGATATGGAGCGCGACCTGGCCAGGGAGCGGACGATGGCGGGGCTGGAGCGGGTCAAGGCCACCGGCAAGCACCTCGGCCGGCGCAAAGGGGTCAGCCGGAAGCGGGCCGAGGAGATACAGAACATGCGCCAGCGCGACGGACTCTCATGGGGCCGCATCGCCAAGATAACCGGGTTGCCCTCCAGCAGCGTTCGCCTGATTTGCACTTGGGACCTCGAAGAGATAGCGCCGATGGCCTTTGGGGAAGGATAACCGGCCCACTGGGGCATGGCCGGATCTGGCCGGCGACGCGCTGCCTGCGCAATAATGGGCAACGGTTACGATTTGAGGGTTGCAAAGATGTGAAGAGCATATCGGCGGACATTTCTTCCGATCTGGGGATCCCAGCGAGGTTAATATCATCAGGATTAATCTCTCTCGCTCCCAGAATCGAGCGAGGATAAATGACTAACGACACTCCGAAAATATATGAGCAAGATTTCTTCCTGTGGTTCTCTACGTGGCTGAAGGACAAGGGGTTACAGTTCTCCAAATGTGGATTTAAGACGGGTAAAGGGCTCGGGACTCGGCACGAAATCGATCTGACCACGGGCTTCTGGAAAGAGCCTAGCTATTCGGGCACTAAGCCGCCGCGATGGCTTTATCAAATTGAAATAGAGGAAGATGGAGTGCGCGCGGTCAGCCCCGAGACGGGCGTATTGAACCTCGGGGCAATTAATGCAGCGCAGGAGGATAAAGCGGGTGTTGTATTCCGCCTGGCGCCTCTCGTCCGGCAGGAGATAAACGACTTCCTGCGTGAGGACGGCTTCGAGGTACATGCGCTCTTTGTCTTCCCCGGAGCAACTCCGAAAGGCTCGTCGTCCGAGCCTTTTAATTTCGATTCTAGTAGCGGGATGTTGCGGTTCAAGGACAAGGCTCTACCCTATATTGCGGCGGGTTTGCTCGGTATCCACCCCCACGACACAGAGCTTGAGGTCACCTCCGGTGGACATCTCCACACCATCACCTATGGCGATGTTATCGAGGCCTTGGCCGCCGATATCAAGGCTGCGCCGGAAGGCGGGGAGACGGTGCCGATGCCGGTCTTTGATTTGAGCCGGGAGGACGAGTTAGACCGGCTGAAGAAGACGATCGGCGATGCTTGGGCGGCGGAACAGGTCAAGTCTTCGGTGGACCCGGCTGCGGCGACCGAGGATGATTCAGATGATGATGACGACGGGATCGTTGCGTCAGAATCGCTTGAGATACCGGAGAACACAGACCTACACGGGATCGATCCGTCGGTATATCGGCAGATAAACGCCGCCCTCGCGTCCGGCAAGCAGCATATTATGCTATACGGACCGCCCGGCACAGGGAAGACGACGCTTGCGCGATGGATCGCCTCGAACCTGACAGGAGGGCAATGGATTCTGGTCACTGGCTCTTCCGATTGGAGTTCGCAGGATATCATCGGCGGCTACCAACCCGTGGGTGGCGGATCGGTCGCATTCATTCCAGGTGTGTTATTGCGCAACTTCGACCGTCCGCTCATCATTGATGAGCTCAATCGCTGTGATATTGACAAAGTGATCGGCCCGCTTTTTACCGTGTTGAGCGGTCAGCAAACCACTCTTCCTTACCGGCTGAACATCGAGAAGGCGGACAGCTTACAATATGTGATCTTGCCAGAAAGCAAACCTTCGCCGGCAGAACACGAATTTGCGCCGGGGCCTGCTTGGCGGCTACTCGCGACGATCAATTCGATCGATAAGGCGGCGCTCTATCAGATGTCATATGCACTGAGCCGCCGGTTCGGCTGGGTCTATGTGGATGCACCCCGCGACACGAAAGGCTTCATAACAGCCTACCTGCGCAAGGAAGACCCAACATTGGACGTCCCGGCAGATGCCACCTGCCCTCTGGCGGCGTTCTGGAGCAAGATCAACGAGGTTCGGGTGCTCGGCCCCGCCCCGATCATCGATACAATCAAGGCAGTTCAGGCGATGGAAGATGAGGCAGAGTTCTTCGCGGCGCCGCCCTCGAAAGGCATACGAGAAACACTGCTGGATGCAATTGATATGGTGCTTCTGCCGATGCTCGACGGGATCCTTGTCCAAGAAGCGGAGGAACTGTCGGACGCGGCAATCGATGCCTTCGCACTCGACGCGGATCAGAAGAAACGGATCCAGACGCGAATGGCCTCGGTGTCGGTGTGATGACAGCCTTAGACCAAGACATCACCGACTATGCGGCGGCCGTGTTTTTGCGGTATTTCCGGAAGGGTATACGTGCGGAAACCGAGATGCCACATCTCGATCGAGCGCGCGACATCGCTCTTCTGCGCGCACATTGGGCGATATCTAAGCCAGTACGGGACTTCCTGTCCTATGTGCTGTCGCACCGTCACGAGGCGCAGAGCCTGCTGCAAATTAACCGGAGAACGGATGATGCAGTAGCACGCGGACGGATCGATGCGCGAAGCACGATTCTTATGCGGCGTGTGTCAGGGCATCCGTCCCTGATTGTTTCGGAAGAGCCGGTACGCTCCTTCAATACTGGGCCTAATCAGGTCGTGGCTTGGGTGGTGCATATGGCGGCAAACCATGTGGCAAGGCTCTTCGCGCTTCAGCAGCAGGGATCCGCCTATACCGAGTTGATCGAGGCAGCTATGAGCGAAATCGCGGCTGTGAAACGGCTAGATGCACTGCGCGAACCGTTGAAACATGTAGCTACAAACCGGCGGCCGGAATCGGGTGCACTCAGGGATGCCGCGCGCTCGCGGCGGATGATCTATCGCCATGCGATTGCTGCCTATAACACTCTGACGGGGATCGAGGCTGGTGAGGAAGCAGCGCTGCAGCGTGTGCTGCAAAGTACGCTGATCGCTCCGCTCGAACAGTGGCGGCGATTCGAGCTAGCGGTCGCGGTAGGGATCGGAGAGGTGATCTCCGAAGAGACCGGCGAGGAGATGTGGCTCTCCGTGATCGGCAGCCTGCAGGAGCAGCCGATCATTCAATGCGGGCGCTTCAGGATCTACTGGCAGTCAGGGACAGGGCTCTTCTCCAATCCGCCGCTAGAACCTTCTGAAATCCGTTTGGAAGCGGCGCTATCGGCCTACGGAATGCAGCTCTCGGCGGGTCGGCCCGATCTGGTGATAGTCGATCAGGAGGAGGGATCTGTCGCAGCCATCGTCGAGGTGAAGTATCTGGCAGGAGATACCGCGGCAGAGCGGTTCCGTGAAGCAGCAGCCCAAGTTGTCCGTTATGCGCGAGGCTACAGCAATTCGGCCTCGATAGATAACTTGGTCAGCCGCTCACTGATAGCGCTCAGCATGGATGCCCCCAAGGTTATTGATTGCGCTACACCGACAGTATCGGCGGTCGATTTTCCTGCAATGCGGCAGGGGGCACTACGGGGATGGGTGAGAGACCGGCTGCTCAGCCTGTCCCATTGACACTCGGCTTCAGGCCTTTTCTCAGCGCTTCTCGATGCGGACCGCATCGGCCTTGTCGTAAAGCACCGGACTCCGGGCGGTGCAGTATTCACGGATATACGTACGTCAACACCATGGTGCCTCACTGGAAATACGTTGAGCGAACCCTCAAGGTCTCGACCGTCCATACCGACATAAATGACTTCCGCATCGCCTGCGATGATGACGTAAATGCGCACCCGGACAGGCATGGCTATCCGGTCAGCTGCTCCCAGGTAGAACGCTGTGCGAAACACAGGCTGCCGATGAGATTGGTGATGTTTGCAGAGACAGACATTGGAAAGGGCAATCTGAGCGCAGGTCGCGAGACACCCTATAGAGCAGCAGAGCGCTGGGCACCGCCGTCTTCGAAGAGCGACACGTCATCCTCGTTAACGGGATAGCTGCAAGGCGATGCAATCTCGTAAGGAACTTCCCGTTCCTTCGGCAAAGGTTGTACGGTGGGCACGAAACGCGCACGGCCACCCAGCAGGTATTCCTCGGAGAGTTCGCAGCATACCCATTGCCGTCCCAAGTTCTCGGCAACTACACCTGTCACGCAGGATCCCGCGAAGGGATCAACAACCAGATCGCCGGGATCAGTTAGGAAGCGGATGAAATATTCTGGGATCTGCGCGGGGAAGCGCGCTGGGTGGATGGCGATGTTCTCGGCACGGCAATGGTCCTGATAGCGCCCGTTGGATTCGGTATTAGCGATGGCTAGGAGGTTCGGTGGGACAGAGCCGCCATTGTCTTTCTGGAACTTTTCCGAGATGTCGTGTCCGGATGGCCGGAGTTTCGCTTTGTAGCCGTTCTTCAACAAGTGCTGCATGGACTTGCTGTATGGCTGAAGAATGCGCCTGTTGTTAGCCTTCGGGTAAGGGGTCTTAGAAAGCCACCAGATGGTATTTACCGCATCTTTAACACGGACGCGGCGGACATTCACCCACTCGGCAGGAGTAGGGAGTTTCGAGGGATTCCACCAATAGTGCTCTTGGCAAAGGTGGAAGCCGTATTCTTCGACGAGCATGACGAGGAGCTTGAAGTGATAGAGGCTCCGGGTTGGTTGCCCCGGCACCCATGCGCCGCCAATATCTATGACTAAGCTGCCGGTACCCTTCAGGACGCGACGGAAGCCTTCGGCAAAGGGGCGGAACCATTCGCAATATTGTTCTGCGTCTTCATTGCCGTATTTCTTTTTGCGCACTAGACCAAAGGGCGGGCTGGTCATGATCAGATCAACACTTTCGGGTGCGGCCTTATTGAATAGGTAGCTACGGGAGTCTCCCCAGAAGATTTCACCCAGATCCGTCCGGTGGAAGAGGCGCAGGAGATTCTCTGGGTAGTCGCGTGGGTTCAAGTCCTGTCCATCCACCTTGCCTTCGGGAGCCTCGCTAAAGGCGGCGTGAAGAAAGCGGATGTATTCGCTTATGTTCTTATAGCCCTGCGCAGCAGCAGCGTTCTCGAAATCCGCTCGCTCTTCTTCGGTGAGCCGGATGTTCGTAATTTTCACTCTGGGATTCTCTGCTCTTGGTCGTGCCATGGTCTCTCTTTGGTGCCTTGCTGGAAGATGCTACATCAAGATTTTCCGTAATACAATAACCAGATGGCATTGTGTAAGACAATAACCCTTCTGCTGGCCAGTTATCGCGGACACTTTCGCTGGACGTCAACAATTTGGCGAATTGAATACTGTACCGCCCGCCATGAACCAGAGGGTTGTATCCGTCCCCATGGATGGTGCGATGAATGTGCAAAGTGGACGTATATCTTCGGGTTCGCCGAGCGGTGAGGCAACAGGACCGGCAAGACTAATTGTCGTTGATCATTAACAGACATGTCCTCCACGCCCCCAGCTCATGGCGAACTGGGTGCTTGCAGCGGGGAGGTGGGGCGGTGATCCCGATCGTTCCATGGCGGCGACTCCGAGCCTGTTAGGACATGATCGACTTGGTGGGCCTTTTGGACGAGTCTAGCGCTTGTTGAGGGAGCGGCGATTGCGGTTTTGGCGCGCTTTGTCGTTTGCCCTGAGTGCTCGGATTCGGGGCGTCTGGGGACGGGCGCCGGGGGTGGTTGTTCCTATTTACTCAGGCGGGGTGGAAGAGTATCTGGTGGCCGGCAGGCTACGGGTGATCACTTCGCAGACTGTCCTGCAGGGTTCGCAGTCGCAGTCGCAGTCGCAGTTGGCGGAGTGGCCTCTGTCCAGGACGGTCCGGATCTCGATTGGGCCTTCTCCTTGCCTTGGGCGTACCCCTCAGCGTAGCAGGCACACGGTTCGGGCGCTGTCACTCATGGCGGCCTCCGCCGGGTTGTCTGCAGGCGGAAATGATATTCACGAATCCGGGCCTCGTCAGGACAGCCACTTCAGTGCTTCCCCTGCCGCTTCGCCCCGGGTGTACCGGGCGACCATGTCCCCGTGCTTCCACCGGCCCTGGTTCTGCACCGCCGCGTTGGGCGCTCCCGCAGCGACCATCCTCCGGGTCATGCCGATGCGGCCGCTGTGTCCACTGAAATCCTCGCCGAGGCCGGCGGCACTGGCGGCGGCACGTACCCGGTTGGCCAGCGTCTCGCCTGTCAGGCCGAACAGTGAGGCAGCGGGGTCGGTATTATCCGGCTGAATGTCCCGCAGGGCGCGGGCTGTCGTCTCGGTGACGGCCACTGTCGTCGGCTCCGGCTGGTTCTTGCCCTTGCGGATGGTGATGCGGGCTGTGCCGTCGGGCCAGAACTCAATGTCGCTCCACGTCAGGGCAGTGGCTTCCGACGGTCGGAGGCCGGCGTCGGCCATGACTCCGATTATCGCGAGGTCGACGGTGCCTCGGGATTGCGCCATGGCGGTTGTCTCGGTGCGACTACCGCGGCCGCGTCTCGGAAGGCGGGCAGTCTCCTCTCTCCCGGACGCGGGCCAGGGCATCGGAGGTGAGGGCATCGGCCTGCTTGGGCGCCGGAGCCTGATTGCGCCAGCCCTTGAGGACCTCGGCTACGACTGGATGTCGAGCGGGGTTATCGCCTTTCGGTATGCCCTGGGCGGCATGGGCGTGGGGGATCGCGGCCCGGGCCTGCGCGATGGTGGCGATGGCCTTGCCGTCTGCGGCCAGGTGGCCGAGGTAGAGGGCGACTGTCTGGGGCTCTGAGGGCATAGATTGCCGGCCGGTGCAGGAGAGTCCACTCGCGGAAGAGGTGCCATGCGGTTTGATAGACGCGGCAGGTGTTGGCGGCCTTGGCATCGCGGAGCCAATCGGAGACGGCCTGGGCCGCATCATGGTCGCGGCTCGACATCTCGAGGTCTTCTGGGAGGTGGACGGTAGTGGCGAGAACGGCTCGGTTGTCTTCGATGTCTGCGGACATAGGGAATTCTCTGAATTCGTGATAAAAACCTGTATTATCACGAGCTTTACTCGCCCCGGATCGGCAGGGTTTTGACGGGCTGCTATCAGCATCTGGTCAGCCGGCTGTCGATGTGGCCTTCCGCGAACTCGTGCTGCGAAGGGGTGCAGGGCTCCATCCTGTCGGCCGACTGGTTGTGGAGCCACGCGGCGACGGTTCCGTTGGCCAGGTCCCTGACCCATCAGTCCATGACGAACTTCTGAAGTTCGTCGGACTAGGGGATACTGGACGTGGCGATTTCTATGCCAGCCAAGGTCCCGTCTGAGAAGCAGAGCCTCAGAACCATTGAAATCCTCCAACGTCTCCGTGAGGAGGGGTGTCAGATGGAGATTGATGGGGTCTGATTGAGGACTCTCTGTCTACCATGCAGGTAGGTGGGGCTTCCGGTCTATTAATTCACAGTCGATTAGTACAGTAGGTGAGTTGGGGCGAGTAGCTATGAGATTGGGGCATGAGGCTATTGATGGAGCATGAGACTGAAATGCAGGATACATCCTGCCTGCCGCAGCCGCTGACGCGCCGCAACGCGGATGGTGAAGTCTACCAGCGCCTACCGGCTGTGGACAGGCAGATCAAAGAGGCTATCGGATTAGACCACGAAGAACTTCGAAGCCTCTTAGAAGTCCACGACGAAGACTCATCGCACTTCCTCAAAGAGGAGTCGCTGGTATATCTGATCCGGCACTACCACAAAGGAGGAAATCGAGAGTTCGTAAACGACTTGGCTAAGTGTCTACTGATCCGCTGTGCGAGCTGGATTGACGGCAAGTTGGGCAGTTTGAGAAAGGACCTGAGGGAAGACGGGAATGCAGGCGTGGTTGCAGAAGTATTCGCTAGGATACTAGACCTAGCCAGCGACCGCGGGGATTTTCTTCAAGTCCGCTTCTGGATGGGCCTGGACCGAATTACTGTGGATGTCTTTCGGAAGCAAGTCAGTCAATTCGATTCCGTATTGAGTGACGATTACGACCAATCGGCAATTGACACCCTGACACAACAGGGCGCAGTTGTCGTACCGACTACCTTCGCTGGTCGATCCGTTGAATCTGAGGCGGTCGACAATGTCTTGATCGAAGCGGCGCTGCATCAGCTAGAGGAACCAATCCGGTCCGCATACCTACTCCGCCATCACCGGGGCTGGCCGATCGAAGACAAGGATCCAGCCGTACAGACGATTAGCCGACACTTTGGCAAAACGTCGCGAACGATCAGAAACTGGTTGGCTAGAGCTGATGAACGCCTGGAGGCGTGGCGAGGAAAGCAGCAATGAATATGCCAGTGGAACAGAAGAGATTGGAGGACATTCTGGATGCCTACGTAGCGTCCGGTGTCGGCCCGAATAGCCCGCTTGACGAATGGATTCGGCTCTACCCAGAGTTTGAGCGAGAGCTCATCGAGTTCGCAGCTAGCTGGAGCCTCATGAAGTGGTTACCTCCCGCACTTAACGCTGAGGAAGTCGACGAGGAAACGCTAGTGCTACGAGGAATGAGTGTTGTCCAGAACTTGTTGCACAGGCAGTCGGCGGAGTCTGCCTCAGGTGCCGCAGCGCCGTTCGAAAGTCTGATAGGGGTGGGGAGGGAAAGAGGCTTCGAGCCCCGTCGGTTGGCTCATGCTGTTGGATTGGGAGACAGCTTGCTCAGAAAACTCGACCGCCGCCTGATTGCCTTCGCATCCCTCCCGCAAGAGATGATTAGTCGCCTGGCCCAAGTCGTGCAACGCGAGTCTACGAGCATCACCGCCTATCTACAGCAGGCTCCCGCATTGGGGGCCACGACAGAACATCGCTCCGAGCAAGCCCCAATTCTCATGGAATTGGAGGATTTCTTCGATGCCGTTCGCGCTGATCCAACGATCAGCCGCGAGCACGCTGAACACTGGTTCGCGCTTGAGCGATCCATGGGCCCAAGATGAGCCACTGGGAGGAAATCAGAAGGCGGGCGAGGGAACGACGCGCCGCAGTGCTTCGAGACGCAGGAGGAGACCCTTCATCTGAATCGTTGCTTGCCGCGGCCGAGCGCCTGACGGGCTTCGAACGGATCGGCCTTCCGGCCGGCGACCCGCTGCTGGACGGCGCCGAGGCGACTCTTGACCACGAAATGGAGCGGGTCTGGTACAACCGCGAAGTCGAACCTGGAATGGCTCGCTTCTATCAGGCTCACGAGTATGCGCACCTCTGGTTGCATCCAGAACGGGGGGATCAACCTGAGTCCGGGTTTGATCCTGAGGCCGTTGAAGAACAGCTGCCAGTTGGAGTGAATCGAGTCGAGGGTTATGGGCCGGAAGAACTGCGGGAGCGCGAGGCCAATGTCTTTGCGCGGGAGTTTCTACTCTCAACCGACGTGCTGAGCCAGTGGTACAAGGCAGACAAGGCCAGTGCGATTGAAACCGCTGAGAGACTAGGACTTCCCGAGGGACTGGTCATGCAGCAGATGGCACGGGCACTGCTAACCCCAGAGATCACCCCGACGCAGGTGTCATCTGGCGACACGGACCAGAGGCCCCTAGACCCCAGCCAGGAGGAGGCTGCCCAGGCCGCGAGAGGGCCCCTGCTCTTGGAGGCCGGTCCGGGTACCGGCAAGACCCGTACTCTCATCGGACGGATCGCCTTTCTTCTTGAACAGAATGTACCGCCAACGTCGATCCTTGCTCTGACATTCTCGAACCGAGCAGCTGAGGAGATGCGGTCGCGTGTGGCGGACGCCAATCCGGAAGCTGCATCCCGCATCTGGATCGGGACCTTTCATGCCTTCGGACTGGAGCTGTTGCGCAAGTACGGCACTCACCTGGGACTCCCCTCCCGGATCAGCGTGCTGGATCCTTCCGACTCGATAGCCCTCCTTGAACGCATGCTATCTGACCTGAACCTGGACCACTATCAAAACCTGTACGATCCCGCGCTCTACCTGCGTGACATCCTAGCGGCGATCTCACGGGCGAAGGACGAGTGGGTGGGGCCGGAGAAGTACTCTGAGCTTGCTGAAGGGATGCTTGATCAAGCATCCACATCTGACGAAATTGAGAGGGCGGAGCGGGTCATCGAGGTTGCGGGAGTCTACAGGGCGTACCAGGAAGCCCTTGACCGGGAGAGTTTCCTCGATTTCGGTGACCTCATCTTCAAATCCGTGTCGCTGCTCACCACGTCCACCGATGTTCGAGACACACTGCGGAGTACCTATCGTCACGTCCTGGTCGACGAATATCAAGATGTGAACCGCGCGAGCGGGCTTTTCCTTAAGGAAATAGCGGGCGCCGGAGCTGGACTCTGGGTGGTTGGGGACACCCGTCAGGCGATCTACCGGTTCCGTGGGGCCGCCCCGACGAATATGCAGCGATTTGCGGAGGACTTTCCCGGAGCAAAAGTAAAGTCTCTTAGGTACAACTACAGGTCCCAACCAGCTATTGTTGACGTGTTTGCGGGTCTGGCGCCCAAAATGCTGGCCAGCCGAGGTGGACCCAGCTTCAGCCGTTGGGAGCCGAAGCGTTCGGATTCCGGAGGCCGGGTCTTGATGGAGGTCGCCGACGACCTCACTGCTGAGGCAGAAGGGATAGCGAAGGAAATTGAGCGTCAGCGGGACTCCGGCATTGCCTACAGCCAGCAGGCAATTCTGTGCCGCTCGCACACGGACCTTGGAAGAGTCGGATCCGCGCTCGAAGCGTTGGGCGTGCCCGTTCTCTACCTGGGCAACCTGTTTGAACGCCCGGAAGTTCGCGACATGTTATCTCTCTTGTCCCTCACATGCGAACCTGATGGGCGCGGTCTGGTGCGGGTAGCACGGTTCCCCGAGTATGAGGTGCCGCTCGATGATGTTATCACTCTGATCGAACTGGCGAGCGAACGGAGTGTCCCTTTCCCTGACGCCCTCGAGCTGGCTGCGACATCAACTGCTATCTCGACACGGGGTAGAGATGGTCTGGCCCTTTTGGCGCGTCACCTCGATGACATGAAGTATGTGGGGCCTTGGACACTGCTCACCCGTTACATTTTCGAGCGAAGCCGCTATCTGGACACTTTCCTTAGTGATCAATCCGTGGCTGGCCAGCAACGCTTGCTCGCACTCTATCAGTTCCTCCAGTTCACACATGAGCAGCGACCAGCGGCTCCTGGGGGGGCGAGAGATGCCAAGCTCCGGCTGCTTCGGTACATCCGTCAGCTAGAGATCTATGGAGACGAAAAGCAACTCAGACAGTTACCAACGTGGGCGGACGGTATGGAGGCAGTACGACTCCTAACCGTGCATGCGAGCAAGGGCCTTGAATTTCAGGCCGTCTACTTGCCGTTTTTGGGCCGAGGTATCTTCCCGGCCCGACGCCAGGCACAGCCATGTCCTCCGCCTGAGGGCATGATTGTCTCCAGCCATGACGACCACGACGAAGAAGAGGAGTGTCTCTTCTTCGTCGGGCTGTCCCGCGCGAAAGATGTCCTTTGTCTCTCGCGCGCCCGCAGGTACGGAGCCCGGAACAGCAATGCGTCGGATCTGCTTGAAGGGATTGCGAGCCTGGTGCCCGGTGATCTGGCCGGCCCTGTCACCTGGTCGTCCAGCAAGCCCATACCGGTTCCGGTGTCTGAACCCACAGCGGGGGGTGAGCCCTACACTGCGGAGGACTTGGATCTATACCGCCGTTGTCCGCGCCAGTTCTTCTACGAGCGTGTTCTTCGGCTGAGTGGGAGGCGCGAGGATTCCGGGTACGTGGAGTTTCATCGTTGTGTCTATCGGGTGCTGAATTGGATGGCAGAGGCGCGCGCCTCTGGAAGTCTCGCGGATGAAGCCGTAGCACTCACATACCTGTCAGAGGTCTGGAAGGAGCAGGGACCGCACGAGCATCCGTATGAGGAGATCTACTACATCTCAGCTGTTGGCCTGGTGACACGGGCGGCAGAACGGCCAATGGCGTCTCAAAGTCCCGCAGCACGACCAGAGTGGGAGGTGCGGGTCCCACTTGGCGTCATTCGCTTCGTCCCGGACCACGTGGAGGTTCTGAGCGATGGCTCCGAGGTCGTTGAACGTCTCCGCACAGGACGTCCCTCAAAAAGCGAGAGGGACAAGGACATCTACGCTTTATACGTGCAGGCGGCCCTAGACGCCGAGCCACGCGTTCGGCGAACCGTGCAGGTGCGTTACCTGTCAGCGGACCAGGTGGACCCAATAGACCTACAGCCTAGAACCATAAACACTCGCCTTAATCACTACAACGATGCCATCAGTGGAATCCTGCGCCGGGACTTCTCTCCTGAGCCCAACGACCGTAACTGCCCCCGCTGCCCCCACTACTTCATCTGCCCGGTGGGCGAGGACGCGTGAACGTCACGGCCACTGGCGCAGCTATTTCCGGTCTGCTGCCTCTTCGGCGATTGTTCTAGTAGGGACATCAAATGACACCTGGTCACATCCGGGGGTGTCCCCTCACTCTAGAGATCCCACCTCTGTGGGAGAAAGGACAATCGAATGACTCAGATAGACGCAACAGACAACGTGGAACTCTTCATCCAGGGCGAGGGTATCCCCAAGATCACTCTTGTGAAGGTGCATCCCAAGGACACGGTCGGGGACATCATCAAGGTTGCCCGCGAACAAGGACTGAGCGCGCCCGAGGACTCAGAGGTGTGCGTCTTCGTCGAGAACACTGCCGTCGCCTTGGAACTGGACGTGAAGATCGATGAGGCCGGCCTCACTACCCGCAGCCGCCTGCACATCCATCGCTGTAAGGAAGTGGAGGTGACGGTCAACTACAATCAAGACCAGAAGAAGGGGCTCTTCTCTCCATCGGCGACGGTTGATTGGGTGAAGGAGTGGGTGGTCGCGAAGGAGCAGTATGACATGTCGCCCGTCGACGCCGCTGAGCACGTGCTTAAGTTGTGCAATGCAGGGGACTTGCCTGATGGGGAGGTCCAAATCGGGACTCTCGTGAAGTTCCCGGACGGGACGCTCTGCTTCGACTTGGTACCCAAGCAGCGGGTGGAGGGATAGGGCTTGACTGCTCAACCAATGGGGGTGGATGAGCAGGTGTTCCGAGCCCACCTCGAAGCTGGACCGTACCAAAGTGGCTTCGACCGCGGGCGATGGCGCCTGCTCGCCATAAAGTGGCCCCATACCGTGATCGCCGTTCAGGCGGCGGAGAGGGAGGTTGGCCCACCAGAGTATGCACTGCGATTCGAGTGCACAAACTACCCCCAGTCCCCGCCGACAGCCCAGCCATGGGATGCTGAAGGAGATTCCCCGTTGCCACCGGACCGATGGCCCAGTGGAACGAAGAGAGTGTCCCTGGCCTTCAATCCCGGATGGAAAGAAGGCCAGTGCCTCTATCTGCCCTGTGATCGGCTTTCCATCGAGGGCCACGACCCCTGGCGTACCCAGTATCCCTCGATGATCTGGTCGCCGACAAGCGATATTACACACTACTTGAGGATCGTCCATGACCTTCTCAATTCGAGCGACTATTCGGGCCCTTGCGGCGCCTAGGCACCGGCTGAGCTGCTCAAAAAAAGTCTGGCGGCGAGGACTCGCTGAGATCGCAAGTCGCGGAGAGGGACGGCACGAGAGTGGAGCATTCCTACTCGGTCACAGAGATGACTTGCGTGGCCGCGTGGTGCGATTCGCCTACTACGATGACTTCGACCCAACCTGTTTGGACTCCGGGATCGTCATCTTCGATGGAGCGGGATTCGGACCGCTGTGGGGGCTCTGCAGGCAGACTGGACTGCATGTGCTGGCAGATTTGCATACGCATGGTGGTCCTGGCCCTGCGTGCCAGAGCCCGCTGGACAGGGACAATCCGATGATCGCGCAGCTTGGTCACGTGGCGCTGATCGTGCCAAACTTCGCAACGGGCTTCAGGATGAGCGACATAGGTGTCTACGAGTATCTGGGCAGTCACAGGTGGCGTAATCATAGCGGCGTCCGCTCCGGAAGCTTCTTCTATATGGGAGTATGGGCATGACAACTACTGCAGTCGTCGGACCGGACCATCTGCACAGACACTTGAAGCTTGCTCTCGACACGGGAGAGGCGGCTAGCCTTGAAGAAGCTCAGCGTCTCTTCGATAGCTATCGTCTCGGCATCGTGGTGGGGAGTGGTGTCGGCCACTCCGCAACGATGCAGGCAGCGGTGCTGACGGCGGTAAACACAGGCCGGCGTAGTTTTTTGGGAGGGGTGTATGTCGAAGGCACTCTCGATGTGCCCCTCCTCGTGCCTTGGGGTCGTTGCCGCACCCTGGGAGAAGCCGTTGTAGATATGCAAGGAGTGACAACGGACTGCGCGCATGGCGTTCCACGGATTGTGATAGGGGGCGAGTCTGTGCAGCATGCCGATGTGGAGTTCGCTGTGCGGGCAACGTTCGATGGCTGGCGTGGGGGAGTTGCGCCACTTTACCATGACCTTCGCCTGCCTGAGCGGCAGGAGTGCGTGCCTGCAGGCGTGCTCGCCGGGGCACTTGGGGTCTCCGAGGCGTTCCAGTTCGTCCGTGGTGATAACGCCGTGGCGGGACGCCGGGATGTCGGGCTGTCGCTATGGCAACCTGACAAGGACATTAGCTGGCTCAGCAATGGTGAGTCTGGGCCGCCACTGGAGCGGCTGCCGGCAAGCGCTTGGCTGATCGGACTCGGACACTTGGGTCAGGCGTTCCTTTGGACACTCGGCCTCCTCCCATACCGTTCTCCGAAAGATGTCAGCCTCGTGCTACAGGACTTCGATGAGCTGGTCGAAGCGAACGACAGCACATCGCTACTCACAACCCGTGCAAAGCTCGGAGAGAAGAAGACGCGGGCGATGGCTCTCTGGTGTGAGTCTCGTGGATTCCGCACGTCGATAGTGGAACGTCGATTCGCAGACGACTTTCGGGTCGCGGGAGACGAGCCACGGGTTGCGTTGTGTGGAGTTGACAACGCCCCCGCCCGAGCCGACCTCGAAGATGTTGGATTCGACCGCGTTATCGAAGCGGGACTAGGTGCCGGCACCCAGGAATACCTTGCATTTCAGACTCACACTTTCCCCGCGCAGCGGTCTGCAAGGAATCGATGGGGGACGCAGGGACACCCGCTTGATTCGGATGCCATTGCCGAGAATCCGGCGTACCGCAGACTAGCCCAACACGGGCTCGACGATTGTGGGATCACTACGCTGGCTGGGCGGACTGTTGGGGCGTCCTTTGTCGGCGCAGTGACTGCAGCGGTGGTTGTCGCCGAACTCCTGAGGATGGGATTGGGAGGGCACCGATACGAGGTAGTGGATGGCAGCCTGCGCTCGCTGGAACTGCGCCAGGCGGTGGTGTGTAAAGATGGCGCGCCGTTCAACCCGGGGACGACGGCTGCGACGCTGGAGACTGTCTGATTACCAGGCCGCGATGAGTTGGGCTACCGTCACTCGGTAGTCCCCAGAGGCGACGGGGTAGGCGAGCATTTTGCGCACGGTGCCCCGGTGAAGGCCAAACTCCCACGTAGTTTCTCGGATGCTCATCCCTTCCCGGCGAATCTGTAGATATACGTCCACTCTGTACATGCGTCGCACCATCCATTGGGTCGGCTATGACCCTATGGATGATGGCGGGCGGTACGATATTAAGCCGCCGATTGTCGCAGTCGCTCCGCCTACACGGACTACTTTGACTCCGCTGTTTACAATGTTCGGTGCAAATTTCATAGTGTTGCTCAATAGGAGTCTCCCAAACTGATAAGGAAATACGGGCCGTGTAGCTTCCGCCCATGTAGTCATTCCATGTTTTGGCGCAAAATCCAATTTCGAATGGGCAGCGAAGGAATGGATAGTGCTGTATACCGCATCACTTGCTAGGCATAAGTGGAGGCTGACCAAATCATGACTCAGACCGGATCACACGTAACAACCGTCCTGCCTGGTCCCGAGGATCTGTCAATCTTGGCGCTAGCTGTGGACCAGGCTCAGGCCGAAGACCGATTTGCCAGGGTGGTGGTTATCACCGACCATCACGACGTCGCCCGGTCGGTCCGTCACTGGCTTGGTGCGAAAGGGTTGATAAATGTCACGGTACAGACCGGCCGGCACTTGGCCGACGAACTGGCGAGACCGAAGACCCCTGCGCTGCCTCGTCTGTTGGAGTCCCAAGCCGTGCGCCATGTTGCGGAATCCGAGGCTGACAGGCTGGGTCTGGACTCTGCGGGCCGCCACCGTTTCTATCGTTCGTTGACCACCGCCTTCCGCGAAATGGCTGAGCGGGCTGATGCTACGGATGACGACGCGGCGGGCGACCCGGACGACATGAATCTCTTGGCGGAGCGCCTCTACACCGAATATCGTAAAGAAATCAGTTCAAGGGGCTATCATCTGCCCTCAGACTTGCCGCATATGGCCGCCAAGGCCGTGAAAGACCATTGGATACGGGGCCATGAACCCGCGGTGATTTACTACCTGCCCCGGCGTCTCTCCATCGGCGACACTCAGCTGGCAAGAGTTCTGCTGGAACGGGGCAAATGCCAGGTGGTGGCCGGATTCGTCGGCGACGAAAATGCCGACAGACCGGTGCGCGAACTGCTCGATATGCTGGGCAGCCAAGGGGTTGAAGAACCGCCCACCGTTTCCGAGGCAGCAGACCCACTGTGTCAGAGAGCAGAGTCAGGTGCTTTGAACATAGTGGCGGTGCCCGACCCGGAAGAGGAGGTGCGCACGATCGTGCGCAGCATCGTAGCCAGCGAAGCCCCGTTCCATCGCATCGCCGTCGTCCATCGGCAGGACAATCCCTATGCCAGCCTGCTCCGGCAGGAGTTGGATTTCGCCCAAGTCCCCTATTCCGGCGTAACTCAGCGCAGCCTGGGAGACACCCAGACCGGCCTGCTCCTGCTGGGATTGGCCGACTTGGCAGTGGAGCTGAACGGCCCGCGGGGAGCGATTGGCCGGGAGCGGTTTATCGAGTGGATAGCGTCCACACCCATGCGCTGGCCACGGGAACAGGGCGAGGGTGAGACTGCCCGGCGATCAAGGACCGTACCGGCCACGGCATGGGCCAATCTGGCCCGGAGCGCCCGGGCCAACGGCACAGTTCAAAACTGGAAAAGCCGTCTTGCGGCCTACCTGGCTCAGATGGAGCTGCAGGCCGAGGCGGCCAACGGCCGCGATAACGACGACGACCCATTCGTGCGGCGTCTGCGACGGAGCGTTGCGGAATTGCAGGAATTCCTGGAACTTCTGGCCGGTGCTCTGGGCAGCTTTGGCAATTCCAACGGCATGGAATGGGAATCGGCGTCCACACAGCTGAAGAGCCTGATGACAACCTATCATTGGGCGGTTGCGGAAGAATCACCGGAAGACCTCCGGCGAATAGACGAACTGGTGGACAGTCTGGTCAACCTGAAGGAATGGGGAACCGGGTTCAGTCCGGAAGCACTGAGGGAGTCCATCCGGGAAGGACTGCAAAGCCAGGCCTCCAACCGTGGGGAGCCTGTGGGAGCAGGGGTCTATATTGGCCCGCCCGCCGGTATTGCTGGTACGGAGTACGACGTGATGTACGCCGTGGGCATGGTGGAACGGCAGTTTCCGCCCCGGCCTCGCTCCAACCCGTGGCTGGTGCGGAACCGACCTGAGTTGGACCGCGTATCATCCTTGGAGCGCTACGATTTCATGGCCGCCGTGGCTGCGGCCAGAGAGGTCGTTCTATCTTGGCCGGCGTCAACCGCCGAACGCCGCTCGGCCTACCCATCGCGTTGGGTAATCGAGGCGGCCAATCACCTGCATCGGCGGGAAGGGGGGGCCAACCGCCTCACCCATGAGAATCTCACCGAAAACGCCTCCGTCAAGCCATGGCTCATGGTTGTACCCTCTCGGGAAGCCGGCCTGCGGAACCTGCCCGACTTCCAGATGCAGCCTGCCGACGGCACCGAATACAACCTGATGCACTTGGTTGCAGAGACGAGGAACACCCTGATCCACCATCAGGCCATTGCAACCGACCCCCGAATGACCAGTGCCCTGAATGGCAGAAATGCCCGTAACGGCAATGTCCTGTCGCCTTGGGACGGGCGGCTGGGGCCAGACATTCCCAGGGTCGCAGCCTTTGGCACCAGGGACTACCCGGTCTCCCCCAGCGCTCTGGAGACCTGGGCGACCTGCCCGTACAAGTTTTTCCTTAGTCGGATACTGGGCATCGCGGCCCCGCCTGAGGAGGAAGAAGACGATATGTCTGCTTTGGAACGGGGTTCGTTGGTGCATAAGATCCTGGAGCGCTTCGTCAGAGAGGGGAACCAGACCGATACCGACCTGCTGGAACTCGCGGAGGCGGAGTTCGTTGTCGCCGAGGAGCGGGGCGTCACCGGGTATCCGCTGCTCTGGGATATAGCAAAGGAAGACATCCGGGCCGGCTTACAGAGATTCATAGCCGCCGAAACTGAGTGGCTGGCGGACACAGCCGCCGAAGCCAGCGCCGAGGACAGTTTCGGCAGGGGAACCGAGATTGGTGAAGTCAGTGTTGCCATCGACGACTTGGGCGAGATCTGGTTCCGCGGCAAAATTGACCGCATTGACGCGGTGGGCGACGAAGTTCGAGTCCGGGACTTCAAAACAGGCAAACCGGAACCATACTTCGATGGTGCCAGAGGCCGAAAGGCGGACCGGACTTTGGTGAACGGCCGCGCGATGCAGCTGCCCGTTTATGTGGCGGCTGCTCGCCAGAAGTATCCCGACCCCGCAGTTCAAATATCGGGTTCTTACTGTTTTCCGTTGGCGGACAACAATACTCACGATGTTGCACCTTATTCGGAAGGTGATTGGAAAGAATTCCACACGCCGCTGTTTGCGATTGTGGATGCTGCCCGCCGCGGCGTATTCCCAGCAACGCCGGAGACAGCGGGGGATAGCGACCAGGAGCGCGGCAACTGCACATATTGCGACTTCAATCGCCTGTGTCCCACCCGGCGTCGGCAAGTCTGGGAGCGCAAGGCGCGAGAAGATGCCGCTACCGTCCTGCCATTCAACTCTCTGGGCGGCAGAGCCGCCATAGGTGCTGATGACAACGACAGTTAACGATGAAGAGACCCTGCACAGTATAGTCAATGACCTCGGCGCCAACCTCATGGTGGAAGCCGGCGCGGGCACGGGCAAGACCTACGCCCTGGTCAGCCGGGTGGTGGCGCTGGTGAAGGCCGGCTTCAGGATGCAGAATATCGTGGCCATCACCTTCACCGACGCGGCCGCAGCCGAACTGTCCGAACGTGTCCGCTCGCGGATGGAACAGTTGCTGGATGATGGCCTTGAAGACAGCAATGAAGATCTGCTGGCCAAGGACTTGACCGAACAGGAGAAGGGCCGGATACGCCAGGCGGTCGCGGAGCTGGACCAGGCCGCCGTCCAGACCATCCACAGCTTTGCCGCCCAGTTGCTGCGCGAACGGCCGCTGTCGGCCAGTCTGCCTCCGGGATGGGTGCCACTGGACGCGGTTGACTCCACCCAGCGTTTTGCAGAACGATGGGACCAATGGATGGAGGGTACTCTGGGTCAGGACCCCGAAGCCAACCCCGAATTGAGAGAGTCTCTCCGGTACCTGATTGGAGTTAAGGCGGGCATTGGAACTTGGCGGCAGGTCGCGAAGGACTTCGCCGACAATTACGAGCGGCTGGCCAGCGAAGGGAGCCTGGCGGAAATCGACCTGCGCACCTTGGCGGAATCAGCCTTGGGCGAATTGGAAGGGCTGCGCGCTCAGTGTGTTAACGAATCGGACAGCCTGTTCGAACAGATCTCAGCAGCCATCGAAACGGTCACGGCCGTTCTGGAGGTGGCGGACCGTCCCTTGGATGCCCTCCGGGCTCTGGACCAAGGAGCAAAAATTGATTACTCCGGCACCAAAGGGGCCTCCGCCAGAAACTGGACCGCTCCCATCACAGAGATTCGCAGACAATTTCGCGAGGAAATCGGCGGGCCTTTCCAGGTTGCGGTTCGGTGCGCTCCTGCACTTACTGTCCTGCAGAACCTCAGGCAGAGCTTTGCGTTCAGGTACACGGCTCAACGCAAGGCCGAGG
Organism: Dehalococcoidia bacterium; assembly: GCA_965222025.1. GTDB lineage: Bacteria > Chloroflexota > Dehalococcoidia > Lucifugimonadales > UBA3495 > VXOI01. The sequence continues at coordinate 61,433 of CBDCTI010000001.1, forward strand.
GCGTGGCCTCCTTTGACGACCTCCTGGTATGGGCCCGGGATCTCCTGCGCGATGACGCAACCGCCCGCCGACACTTTCAGGATCTGTACACGCACATCCTCATCGACGAGTTCCAGGACACCGACCCACTGCAGGCGGAGATCGCCTTTTATCTTGCCGCGCAGCCCGACGCGAATATCGAGGGACGGCCGTGGCACACCGTCCCTCTCACTCCGGGCAAGCTGTTCATCGTGGGCGACTCCAAGCAGTCCATTTACCGGTTCCGTCGGGCCGACATTGGAGTCACCCACTTGGTTCGGGAGAGCGGGCAACTCCGTCCGTTAACGCTTACCGAAAACCGCCGTTCCCAGAAGCCAGTGCTGGATTGGATAAACGCCGTATTCTGCCAGATTATGACGGGGGAGCCTGGTTTGCAGGCCGAGTATGTCCCTTTGCAACCGAACCCCGGTCTGCAGCGCAATGACTTGGAATCAGCAGTGCAGGTATTCGGCGAACCAATGGATTTGAGCGCAGACGCCCTCCGCAGACGACAGGCACGCCATGTGGCCAGTACCATCGTAGACTCCGCGGCCGAGGGATCACCCAACCGGTTGCTCGTGTATGACAAGGAACGTAGGGACATCCGTCAAGCTGACCTGCAGGATTTGTGCATCCTGATTCGCTCCCGAACCGGGTTGGGAATCCTGACACGGGCATTGGAGGGCGCTGGGGTTCCCTACCGGCTTGAGGGCAATTCTCTCGTATTCGGCACCCAGGAGGTCCAGGACCTGCTCAACTGCCTGAGGGCGATCGACAACCCCTCGGACCAAGTATCCGTTGTGGCTGCCCTGCGGTCTCTGGCCTTTGCCTGTTCGGATGTGGACTTGGCCCGCTGGCGGGATGCAGAAGGAACTTGGAACTACCAGTCGAACCTGCTGGGCGAAGATACCCTGGTCAATGAGAATCGGGAGAAACGGCGCCAAAAAACACTGGAGCTGGGAGAGGATTTTTCGGTTCGTGCCGGCCTGCTGAAAATACGCGCCTATCACCAACTGCGCCAGACCACAGGAGTGGCCCGGCTCATAGCCAGCTTTGTACGCGAAATGCGCCTTGAGGAGTTGGACCTTGCCGAAAGCCGGCCTCGGGAGGTTTGGCGCCGCCGGCGATTCCTGGGTGAGCAGGCCCGCCAACTGGAATATGCCGCTGAAACGAATCCCGGGACGGCCCCTCTGACCCTGAACTCGTTTCTCCAGTGGGCCGATATGCAGCAGGAAGAGGGAACTCGCATCACCGACGTCACCACGCCCGAAGCAGACGACGACGCGGTGCGTATCATGACGATGCACGCTGCCAAGGGTTTGGAGTTTCCCATTGTCATTCTACTGGGACTGGAGCTTGACCCTTCCAACATGAGAGATGCCGTGCTGTTCGATTCAGCCACAGACGCAACAGAGGTGAAACTGGGGCGCTTGCAAACGCCAGGTTATTCAACCTTGGAAGAACAGGAGAAGGATCACGATGCGGCCGAGCTGGTCCGTCTGGCGTACGTTGGGTCGACCCGCGCCCGGGACCATCTGATAGTGAGTACCTATCAATCCACCGCCCGCGGCAACCGCCAGAGTAACGGCATCGTCGCCCAGATCCACAGTCTTTGCGAGGATGCACCATTGCCGCATGCTACGGCGTCGGCCAATGTTGATTCAGAAATCGGATGGGGCGGATCCGGCACAATCACTCCGGCCCGTAAGGACTATGACCCAGGAAATTGGCAAAGCGAACGCGCCGAATCAATTCGGAGTCGTTCATTCCCCCAAGCCGTGACCGCTACCCGTATCGCCAAGGCCCTGGCGCCCAGCAACGTAGACATTGATGATAAAGATTCGGAACCAATTGCCGAACCGAGCAGGCGCGCCGGCCGGGGCGGCACCGCCTTTGGAAGCGCACTCCATGCTGTACTCCAGGGCGCGTTGGAGCAGATGTCCTTCAGGTTTCCCTTGCCGGAGGACTTGCTGGTGGACGACCTGCTGGCCGACTTGGATCCTGGGATTGACCAGATGTCCCAGCAGCATGCCGAAGACCAAGGCGTATCAGCTAGTAGCGACGATGTGGCCAGATTGGCCAACAGGGCACTGCGGAGTCCGGCAGTGGTCGCTGGAATGCGCGCGCCGCGCCTATGGCCGGAAATCCCGGTAGCCGCTGCGATCGATACCCCGCGCGGACCTATTGTAGTTGAAGGAATCATCGACCTCTTGTATCAGGATGACGATGGCCAGTTGGTGATACTGGACTATAAATCGGACCGGGTTGACGGCAACGCTGCCGCGGACGCAAAGCTGGAACACTACCGGATGCAGGGGGTGGCCTATGCCGCCGCCGTCGAGCGCGCCACCGGCAATACAGTGAAAGCGGTGCAGTTCCTGTTTGTGCAGCTACAGGACGGTCTCAGGGAAATCGACAATTTGCGGGATTCAATCGACGGGATTGCGCAAACGATAGCCCAAGGTATGGGCTGAACGCCCTGGCCACCGATCAATAACCAATGCCCCACCCCTATAAATGCTTTACGCCTTGGCGGGGTGTCGCAAATGGGCGTCTAACGCCTCCCGCCAACCTCCGGGAGAAGACTACGACGGGCTACAGTTACGCCCGCGTACCCCGCGGCAGGCACGACGGAACCGACACCCTGTAGTATCACCGGATCCGGCCCACCGACGCTGACGTCGAGGCCGGGTATATTTGCTAGTATTACAACGACGGATGGCAAGTCATGTTGTCTAACCCTACGTATCTGGCCACGAGCAAGCAATCTCGGTAGGTTCATTGCGGTAGGTTGATGGGTTCAACAGGCTGACGGCGGAGGAGAGGGCGAAGTTAGATGGAGACAAAGCAACTCCAGGGGACATGACTGAATGAGCAAGACCATCCGCCAGTACATAGGCGGTCTGGGTCGCGACGGCAAGAAAGACTGGCCAACACACATTGCCCGTGACGACAGGGCAACCGGCCTCAGGGATCACAAGCGGGATCGCAGGTTGGCTAGGGCTTCCCTGAAGTCCGGCGACGGGGCCGGCTTGCCCAACGGCAAACGCCGCCGCTACAGCGACCGCTACGGATCTTACGAACTGTAGCAGGGCAGTTTGTCCCGTAGGGTGTCAATGGCGCTGAGAAGTTGGGCCACTGTGGCGGAATATTAGTTGGCCACCTGTATTACTCACGGGATTCGAGTGGGGGGTGCAATTTACAGCCACCTCCTACTCGTCCACCTGTTGGATGGTCCAACGGCTGACCTCCAAGCGCTTGGCCAGTTCCCGCTGGCTTGCTCCCTTCGACCGTTCCACCCGGAGTACCCTCGTTGCTGCTCGCTCAGGATCGGCCGTCGGCCGGGGAAACGCCCCTCGGCCCGCGCCTTCGCCTGGCCCGCAACCGAGCGATCCCTGATCGAGTTCCGCCACCACTCACTGAAGGCGAGCACCATCTGGAGCTGGAGCTTGCCGTTGGCGGTGGTAGTGTCGAAGTCCTCCGACAGGGACCGGAACTCCACTCCCGCGCGGTGCGGGCCCTCGACCACCTGCAGCCCGTAGGTCAGCCCCCTGGGGAGGCGGTCGATGTGGGTGACCACCAGGGTGTCCCCCTTGGCCACCAGGTCCACAGTTCCAGGAGGCCGCTGCGGTCGTCCTTGGCCCCGCTGGCCTCCTCGGCTCGAATGGTGCCCATGGAGCAGCCGGCGCGGGCCCAGCCCGCTCCACCTGCAGGTCCAGGTTCTTGTCCTCCGGCTCTCTGACCGAGACCCTGGCATAGCCGTACAACGTCATTTCCCCACACCCCTGGGAGGTGTAGGTAATGGCCTGCATGAAATAGAGGAGAGGGGCTACGATCCAGCAGTGGTGCGTCAGGCAATACCCTTCGTGGACCGCAGCGAGTAAAAGCGTCGGCAGGCCCCGCGCCTTCGGCAAAGATCGGCGCCTGCTCATAATGAATCGTTACCGGCAGTTTTAAACAGTTGGCATACTTAAAGGAAGGAAAATTGCCTCGGTTGCGGTCGCACAGCATCAGGACAAATGTATTCCTCGATGAGCAACCTCGACCACGGGTCGAATTGATCCCGCCGTTCGGCAAGCTCGGAAGCGTCCATGAACGTACCAGAATACTTCGAGTTGTCGACCGCAAACTCTTCCTTCGCTTTCGGCCAAACGTCATCGGCCTGGATTTCATGCACAAATGCGATATGCCTTGATGCCTGGATTGAGGAGTCGTCGATGATTACCCCTACAGGGCGCAGCGCGTTCCCCGTGGCGCCGATCCCAACTTCCTCCTCCAATTCCCGCATCAGATTCGAATACATCGATGCTTGGAAAGAGTTGTGATCGTGAGAGCTGTCGATATGGCCACCTACAACAAGGCTTAGTTTCTTGCTAAGGTCCTTACGGGGAGTTTGTACACGGCGAAGCACGCAAAAACTGCCGTTGCTGTTCCTGATGAAAGCGCACGGAATGGCCTGAACAAATTCTTTGGACTGTTCGGCACTGTGCCTGGCCAGCCACGAGAAAGAGTTTTCGATCTCGGCAATCTTTTCCTGAATCGAGTCCCAAGGCAGCAACGAAAACGCCTCATCGAAGATTGCCCTTGGGAAAACTAGGACTCGGTTGGCTGCCATGGCAGTCACCCCGTTTTCTGCTCCATCAGGTGGATGATTTTTTCTGCAACCTGAAAAGCCGTTGATTGGGGCGTAGTATCCTGTCTTTGTCCAGTGTCCACGATCTGGAGATTGCTGAATTGGGAGGAGTATTTGCCAATAATCGTTTGGTATGCCCCATTGAGGTCTGCCAGAAACTGCGGGTTCATCGTCAGCCCTGGCTCCACGATTAGCTTTTCTCTGTTCTCTCGTTCCAGTGACGTGTCTGGGTCAGTTGTGAACAGGAAAACCATATCCTCGAACTGACGCCAGTGTCCTATCATCAGGAATTTCTGAAAGATGGAACATTCCTCTTCCGTCACGTTGCCCTTGCCTTGCAGCAGCTCGAACCAAGCCAAAGCGTCGAAGAGACCCCGGTCCATGATGACCAAATTATACTCATCCGCTCCGTAGCGGCCTTCCAGGATATGGGTCAACGCATAAGTCGCAGACCAAGCATTGAATGCCACAAGGTTTTCTTTCAGGTAGTAAGGGGTTCGTTTCGAGGCACCTTCCGTAGGTGCCAGCACCTTGTAACCCATCCTCCGGAAGAAGTGGTTAATGGTGTCTATGCAGGTGCTCTTTCCACTTTTCGGAGTACCGGCAAATTCCACGAAGATTGGGCGCCGTTCCGCCGCTGACCGTGAGTTCAACGAATCGAGTAGACTCTTGGCGTTTCCGGCAAGTCGATCTAATTCTTGCTGTTCTACTTTCATTCCGATGATGCTATCAGACGGACATGGTGTCGTCTACCAAGCACCGTCACCCGGCAGGGCAACCGAATTCTAAAATCGGTGGACTAGGCAAAATCGAGAACCGGGGCCGATTCCGACGTCACCTCATTTGATGGCATTGGGATAGTGTACGTTAAGACAGTCTCGTCCTCTCCTGCTCCACCTGCAGGTCCAGATTCTTGTCCTCGGGCTCTCTGACCGAGATCCTGGCATAGCCGTAGAGCGTCGTCCCACTACACCCCTGGCTGGAATACCTGAAGTATGAGTTTCTGCCAAAGGTTCTGCAACCGGGTTTTCCAGCCACCCCTTCAGCTACGAGATGGAGGCATTTACAGCCATGGCTGTAAACAGGGCTATTCTCAGCCATGCGCACACTGAGCCCACAAACTGTGGGCAGTTTGTGGGCTCGATAATTAACGGACATCAGCCCACGGGCCGCCGCGCACGGGCCGGATAGGGACCGGAAGGCCCAAAACCCCAACATTCCGCTAAGTAGGATTAGCAGTCAGATACCCGGATCAGCCCGTTTGTTGGGTGCTGGCGATGGAAAACCCCACCACCCGGTCGAGCGCATTCACCAACTGGCCGAGCGCAGTTAAGAAACTTGAGAGTAGCGAGAATAGCAAAAGAATTTTGAGAGTTGGTGGGTTCGCTACGACAACGTCGTTACCGGGGCGCACTTGTACCGTTGCGCGGGCGGTCCAAGCTGGGAAGTTCTTGTGACAAATGAGGTCTATCGGTTGGGCCATGCTACCTCCATGCCGTTGTGAAATTCTTTTGGATACATAAAACAGTATCAGGCGAAGACTACCCTTGGGAAGAAGTGGCATAGACTGTCAGGAAGGCCTGAACTTGTGCCCCGGGTTACGTCCAGCGGTCAGAAGACCGGTTGTGCGAACCGGCGTTGTGCGTGGAATTGCTGACAGTCAGGCCTTGTGGGGAGAAGGACGGAAAAGATATCGTACAATCCTCACTCTTCCCACGAGGGCTTCGGTCATGGCGAACGCAAAGTGCAGGTCCTGCGATCATGCCGCCGACGCCGGCGCCTACTGCAGTTCGTGCGCCGCGGACATCATGCCAACGCTCTCAACCCCTTCTCCTGGTAAGCCGCCAGGATGCGCCGGGTGTGCCGAGTGCTGACACCCATCAGCATGGCAGCCTGGTCCAGCGTCATGTGCTCTGCCAGCAAGCTGTTGAGAACCTGGAGTCTCGTCTGTTCCTTGGGATTCAATATCACATTCTCCATGAAGTGAATGTGACATTTATGCTGGCCTGTTAGCGAGGACCTTTTCGCTGAACGTTAACAACTGGCCCTCCGGCAGCAGCTGGACCAACTGGCCCATGAGAGCTTCGTCGATCGGGGCGTGAACATCCCGGCCTTCGGACTCCCCGGCACCGGCGTACCCGGAAGGATCCCTTCGAAGGCGTGTGATGCGAAGTGTTGCTGTGGTTGCAAAAGAACCCCGACACCAACGCAAAGGATCTGCTGGCAAAATTACGCGAGACCTATCTGGGCCGGTTCGGAGATGCTCAACTGCGAACGCTGCAGCGCAGAGTGAAGGACTGGCGCGGTGTCATGGCCAAGAGGATGGTCTACGCCGCATCTGATGAACCTGCAGTGGAACAACGTTACAGGGACGAATCAGCTTTGGTCTTAGCAGGAATCAGCGGCTACAATTTCGGTAATATTATCTGGTGAGGCAACAGGTTCCGGCAAAATTAGTTGACGTCAAACAGCTATGCCAGGGGCTCGGTCAGAGAGTCGGAGGACAAGAATTTGGGCCTGCAGGTGGAACGGCTGGTCCGCGCCGGCTGCGCCATGGGTAATATTCGAGCCGAGGAGGCCAGCGGGGCCAAGGACGACTGCGGCGGCCTCCTGGAACTGCTGGACCTGATGGTCGAGGGGGACACCCTGGTGGTCACCCACATCGACCGGCTATTCAGGGGGCTGACCGACGGGCTGCAGGTGATCGAGGGCCTGCACCGGGCGGAAGTGGAGTTCCGGTCCCTGTCGGAGGACTTCGACACCTCGACGGCCACCGGCAAGCTCCAGCTCGCGATGGCGCTCGCCCTCAGCGAGTGGTGGCGGAACTCGATCCGGGAGAGCTCGGTCGCGGGGCAGGCGAAGGCGCGGGCCGAGGGCCGTTTCCCTGGCTGACGGCCCAGCCTGAGCGAGCAGCAGTGGGAGTACATCCTGGTGGAACGGTCGACGAAAAGCCTGTGCCACCACGAGCACGCCTCTGATTTTCTCAGTCCAGTAACGGAGTCGCGATGTTAGCAAGGAGGCAGAAGTTGCCCGGAGAAAAAAATCCGCAAACTGACCCAGACGAACAAAGTAGAGTCCTGGCTCAAAGGCTAATCAAGAATCTGAAAGCTAAAGGCGGGCTCAACTCTCCGGCGATCGAGAGCGCAATGCTTGCTGTCCCAAGGCATCCGTTTATTGAGGGCGTTTTCATCCAAGATGAACTTGGACGATGGAAGAACCATCACACGAACTACAAAAACCCTGCGGACTTGGAAATTGCGTACGGCGAGCAACCCATCGTGCTTGAGATGCGAAATTATCTTCCCTCGGTTTGTCTTTCCACACCTGAAATTGTTTCTCGGATGTTAGAAGCCTTGGAACTGAAGGAAGGACTGAAGATCTTAGAGATCGGCACTGGAACGGGTTACACTGCAGCGCTTATGGCCACAATAGTCGGTGATCCATCTCTAGTACATTCTGTTGAAATCGATGGATCTCTTGTGCAGTCCGCCAAGAAACATCTAGAGTTGATGGAACTGGGGGCCATCAATGTGGTGAACGCAGACGGTTGGTATGGGTATGAAAAGGAAGCCCCCTACGACCGGATCGTTGTTCATTCCAGTGCTGAATTTGTGCCTTCTTGCTGGCAAGATCAATTAACACCGGGTGGGTTGCTTGTAATGGTACGAAAGGCGAGCAACACTCAGGTGCTTTTGAAATTGAGGAAGAAGGGAGGGCAACTTACCGGTTCACCTGTCAGGTTCACTCATTTCCCTCTTCTTAAACATGATGCAGAGGAAGCTCATGAGATATTTAGGCTTTTCCCGGGTCCAGTCTCACTTCCGGATCCCGTTCCATTGCCGGTTACGCAGTATGATGTGGAGGCCTTTCATCTATTGGAAGACCAAGATTTTTTGTTTTGCCTCAATTTAGAGGAACCACAGTTCGCCTTCTTCCCAGTTCTACAAATTCCCCACTTTCCACACCTTGCAGTACGGCGACCAGTGATTCGTGATGCCTCCTCAGGTGAAAACCTCTTCGGCCCTCCATATGAGGAGGTGACAGGCGAAACTGCGGATATGTACGGAGAGCCCGGCGTCCTTGCTGGTCTATTAAGAGCATATCGTGTCTGGAATGAGCTAGCTCATCCTAAACTCTCGGACTTTCGGTTCGACGCCGTTTCTTCTGGAAACACAGTACAGGAGCGAAGCAAGGTTCGGTTATCTTCCCGTCGTGTGTGGTGGCTATCGTCTGAGCAGTCTGACTTTCTTGATTGGAGGGTGGAGCTAAGGAATGAAAGCAACCAAACCTGTTAACAACCACAACGTAACGTAACGTAACGTAACGAACGAAAAAGCAACTCGATGTAGTCCTCGATACTCATTCGCATTCGGTCTCTGAGCGACAGTCCGCTGGGTTTACGGCCCCGGGGCTTGGGCCAGGCCAGCCGGTCGTCCAGGAATATGTGAGGGGACAGCGCACAATTGTAGGCACGGGTTACTGGAAGAGCCGGTGTTGATCGGAGGGAGCGGAGGGCCTTGGCTGTTCCGGTCGGGGGAGGCTCTTTCGCCGTCCGCCGTAGAAGGGGTTGAGGGCCTTGGCCATGATGTCCGCGGCGCACGAGCTTCAGTAAACGCCAGCGTCGGCAGCATGATCGCAGGACCTGCACTTTGCGTTCGCCATGACCGAAGCCCTCGTGGGAAGAGTGAGCATTTGACGATACCTTTTCCGTCCCTCTTCCCACAAGGCCCGACTGTCAGTAATTCCACGCACAACGCCGGTTCGCCAAAGGCCCGTTATGACAGCTGGGGCCACCTTTTGGGTTCCTACCACCACGCTCAGGCGTGAAGAACCACGACTGCCAAACCGTCCAGGCGGCTACGCAGCCGCAGAACTGATCCAGCATCATTTCGCCTGTAGGTCATCGATTCCGACGAGCTGCCGGCAGGATCAGGTCCCCAACCTCAACTTCCAAGGCGCGCGCGATTGCAGTGAGGGTTTCGGTTCGCGGGCTATGCTCTCCCTTCTCAATGCGGGTGAGCGTCACCCTGCCGATCCCCGCGCGAGATGACACCTCTGCCTGGGTCAAACCGGCCGCCTCGCGGCGATCCCGGATACGGCCACCCAGACTATCACGTGCCTGCCTGGCCTGAGCCTCTATCAGCGGCCGGTAGGCCGGATCGCAGTAGTGGCGGGCGAAGTCCCAGGGGACCTCGGACTGATCGCCTCCAACCGTGGTCAGGACCAGCTCATACGGCGTGGGCAATTCCAGGTCCTTGAGGCCGCCACCCTCCGAAATTTCGGGCAGGTCGCTGAACGGGATCAACCCTGAGCATCCATCCACGAAAGTTAGCTCAATCCCCTCGTCCAGCACGGAGGCGGACGACATCATCCGGTCAGCATTTTTCACTAGGGTCGTGGCCATTGCTCCTCACCTCGCATGAATTCGGAACCACTCTTCCCGGATGGTGGCCGCGTGGGCGTCGAAAGCCTCGAGGATCGCGCGATAATGTCCCGGGGGCGGCTCATGAGAATATTCGCCGTTGTCCAGTAGGATCCGTGCCCAGTCTTCGTTCCCGACGCGCACGTGGACGTGAGGCGGCTCAAAATCAAATTCCCTGGTTCTGATAACAAATTGGTATTGGCCTACGATGGCCACCGTCGGCATATCCATCTCCAGGGAGCCCGAACGTCGAACCCGCGCCAGCGTAATTGTATCACGTCGTGATACAAGTCTTGCCAGGGTCTCGTGCAGTTGGGAAGCGGTGAGTCAAGCACCATACGCTGGCTTGCCTCGGTTACCCGCCCGGCGGTTGTTGTTCCTTAACCCATCTTGTGCGTACCGGCGTTGTGCGTGGAATTACTGCCAGTCAGGCCTTGTGGGGAGAGGGACGGAAAAGCTACCGTCAAATCCTCACTCCTCCCACGAGGGCTTCGGTCATGGCGAACGCAAAGTGCAGGTCCTGCGGTCATGCCGCCGACGCCGGCGCTCACTGCAGTTCGTGCGCCGCGGCCATCACGGCCAAGGCACTCAATCCCTTCTTCGGAGACCGGTGGAAGAAGCTCCCTCGCCCAGAGCCGCACGAGGCATCCAGACCCCTCACTCAACAACGGCTTTTCCAATAATCTCGTCCACCATATCCGGCACTCCGAGCGGCAGATCTCTGCTTAAAAGTGCAGCCCGCCAGCGTTGCTTTTGGCATGCACGATAAATTCCGACCCCCTCAAATCACACGCTGCGCGTCCACTGCAACACCGACCATGTGAAAAACGGCCAACTGTGGTCTTGAGGCCCATCGGCAAGGTCTTGCCTGGACCATTTGTCAATGGCGGCGACAAAACGTACCACTGGGGCGGCGGAATGGTGAACCTCATTCAAGGTGAAGAGGGGCTGGGTCGGACCAGAGAGAGGGAATGTCGGGAAAAAATTATAGAGGGCCGACAGTGGGCTAAACGTCGTCCGGTTCGCCTGATGGCTGAAAGCCTGCGTTCTATCTCCTGCGCTTGAGGTCCGGATAGATGGCGTCGCAGACGACTGGTATTACAACGAGGGCTTGCCAAATATGTTGTCTGATCCTTCGTGTTCGGCCAGGAGCGAGAAATCGCGGTACGCTCAAGTCAGCACGATTCAAGTCCAGATCGGCCGCGAAAATCAATCTGTCATATAGACCGTCGTTGCAATACTAGAGTGTCTTTTCCAGGAACCTCTTGGCCCGGCTGTGCCTTGGGTTCTGGAAGAATTCCTCCGGTGCGCGGTCCTCGACGATCTGGCCCTCGTCGAAGAAGACGATGCGGTCGGCGGCCTCCCGGGCGAAACCGATCTCGTGGGTGACGACCATCACGGTCATCCGGGACTGGGCGAGCTCCCGCACGACTTCCAGGACCTCCCCCATCTCGACGTCCATCGCCGAGGTCGGCTCGTCCAGGAGCATGATTCTGGGCTTCATTGCGAGAGCCCGGGCGATGGCGGCCCGCTGCTGCTGACCTGAGGACAGCTGGTGGGGATGCTTTCCTCCCGGCCATCTCGGGGATCCCGACCCTGCTGAGGATCTCCATGGCCCGCTCCCGTGCCTCCCGGGGGTCTTCCTTCAGGACCCTCTGAGGGGCGAGGGTGATGTTGTCCAGTATGGACATATGGGGGAAGAGGCTGAAGTCCTGGGAGACCATCCCGATGTTCCGGCGCACGGCGTCGATGTTGCGGGTATCGCGGTTGCGGGTATCGCAGTTGAAGAGCACGCCGTCCACGATGATATCGCCCCGCTGGTGTTCCTCCAGCTGGTTGAGGATGCGGAGGAAGGTGGACTTGCCGGACCCGGAGGGGCCGATGATCACCACGGTCTCGCCCTGCCTGATAGTCGTTGTGACGCCCCGTACGGCGTGGTAGCCGCCGTACCACTTGTGGACGTCCCGGCAGATGATGATGTCCTCCGGCCGGGGGTCGCTTGACCGGGCCTGGGACTGGCTCACCGTTTCGGTTGCTGATGCGTTCATTTCTAGCAGCCTGTCCGAGGATGAGTTCTGAGAGACGATATACGTGGGGTTGGTGTTCCTGTTAATAATACGCTTCCAGGGGTGCGCCGGATTGCGTCGCGTGCAGGCTATCCCATCTGGGCCAGATTCGCGGCCAGGTTGTAAGCAAACCAACCGCCGCCGGTCCTGAACGTCTGCGGCTTGGTGGTGAATCCGAACAGCCCTGTGTCTTGGTGGACTGTTTCTTTCTTCTCTACGACCCTGCCCTGAAGGTGCTGGGACGGTAGTGGAGGCCCCTTGCGACCCTCAAGCTCAGGCCGTTTGAAGAGCCACGCCATGTCAAGGGCGGTGGGATGTTGGCGGGGACGGAGCTACTGCCTGCCCCGGGGCCTTGCCTTCACCCCTGGGTTTCTGCTACTCCAGGGCGGATCAGCTGCAGGAGTCGGGCCATCTCAGCATCAACCAGGGCCTGCAGTTCCACGAGCTCGGCCGCGGAGGATGGTGTTGAAGGCCTAGTTCATGGTACCTGCGGTATCCGACCTTTCGTTCGTCAACGGTCGGCAGCCGGGGTCCGTTCTGTCTCCCGGGTTACGTCCGATGGTCAGAGGACCGGTTGTGCGAACCGCATTTTCAGCGTTCAACTGCCCTTTCCGGTGTGCGAGTCTATTCCCAGAACTACCTGGGTGCAGGGATTTCCCCACGCCGCAACAAAGACAAAAGTTGACGCTGAACACCCTGCGCGCAAACCCGACCTCCTTCCTCGAGATGTCGTTGTAATATTGGAGAAATGCCCAGCAAAGTCCCGGTCAAATGCGCCATTCCCGACTGCCACCGCCGGATCAAGATGACCCTCGCCGAACGCGAAGGACTGAGGCAGAAGGGACGCGAGAACAACGCCACGGCGGGCCTCGTCTGCCCCGCCCACGTGAAGGCCGCCTTCAACTTCGAATTCGACGATATCGACGTCGATGTCCCGCTGGGGGAACTTCTGGTCGAGGCGTCCAGGGAAAATCCCCGCTGGCGCGTGATGTTGACCCCGCTGCCCGGGGCGGAGGGCGAGCCGGACAGCCGGTCGACGCCAGGGCGGGGAGACAGGGTTATCTAGTCCATCCCCGCGGCCCATAGCTTCCGGGAGAATTCGGGCAATTTCAGAGCGCAATGACCGGCCGGTCTGGTCGGTCCTGTAGCCGCATCCGGCGGGAGGGTTTCTTTTGGCTATAATCCTGGCAACCTCCGGAACAGGAGCCTTCGAATATGGCGACGCCCCCCGAACCCGTTGAAATCTACTGCCTGAAGTGCCGGGCCAAGACAGGCTCGAGGGATGTTGAACAAGTAACAATGAAGAACGGACGCCCCGCCCTGCGCGCTGTCTGCACCGTGTGCGGCACAGGCAAATACCGCATCGGCTCCGCCGGCTGAACATGGCAGAGATCCAGTTCGGCGTGCTGGCTCGTGCTTGCCTCAAAGGCAGAAATCCCAGCAAGGAGCGGCCGTAGAGGAACAGCACCACTACGGGACGGAGCGCAACGCGGCGGCATTCACCGGCAACGGGCGTTTCATCGCCGAAGACGCCGGAGCCAAACTCCGCCTTTTATATCCTGACAGTTCAGCCTTGACTCAGTACCAGACTTCTCGCAGCCCAGCAACTGCATGGGGAACGGTTCTGCCATGCGCATCGGTTCCATTAAGTCTCACCGGAAAGGACGGCAATCATGGAAACTTATATCGGGAAGGCGATTTCCGATTTCACACTTCAGTCCAGCGATGGACGGACTATATCCCTTAGCAGCCTTCGCGGACAAAAGGTCCTGCTGTACTTCTTCACGAGTCCGGGCGGTGGTAACTGAACCCGCATGGCTCTTGGGTACCGAGAGCATGCTGCCGGGTTCACCGAGAAGAACGTCGTGCTGTTCGGAATCCATGACGGGAGCTTGGAAGCTGCACGCCAGTGGGTCGAGAAAGAGCAACTTCCGTTCGCGGTCCTGAACGACCCTGATCGGCGAGTAGGCATTGAGCTGGGCATGTCCGCTCTCGATGGAGAGAGGTACGTCAAAGACCCGTCAGACGGGAAAAGGCCCGCAGTTGTCATCGACGAACACGGTGTGATCTGCGAGTGGGAACCCGACATGAACCACACCGATCAGATTGCAAAGTTACTGGAGCGTCTGTAGGACGACCTCAACGGTGCGGGCTTTTCGACCGTTGCGCGCCTTTGTGCAACCGGCAAAACGGGGTTCAGCCCGGACTGTGGCTTAGCAGGCCGATGAAGAACATGTCTAGGGTGCCGAGACCCTAAACTAAAGCCAAGGTGAAATGTACATATCGCTGGACCGCACTTTCGGTGCCCACCCAGTTGGGGCCTGAAGGTGATATGAGGTGCCGTGGAGTCCTTTCGGTCATCGTCAATCTCCCCGAAGTGCACATCCCGCCTTGGTATTGGTTTAGCGTCGAGCTAAGGAAGAGCACGGCTTGAGTTCGCCGTGCTCTTCGGTAGACCTGTAGAAATTGTCCGGGAAGCCTGCATTCGGGCTAGACGAACCAGCCCATGCCTTCCCAGTGGCCGCGCAGGAAGGCTATCTGGCCTCCGTGGACGACGTTGTCAAAGACCAGGACACCAATGATGGCCTCTTTCGGCTCGGGATCCGAACCGGGCCTCAGGCTCATGGTGGCGCTCAACTCCTCCTCGGTCACGGAGGACATATAGTCCCGGCAGCAGGCCTTCATGGCCTCGTAGTACCCTACCAGGACGTCTTTGGAGGGAATCGGCCACGCGGCCACGCGCGCCGTGTCCCAGCCTTGGCCGGTCGTCTCCGGGTCGTCGCTCAGGCCGAATTTCTCGCACCAACCGTCTTCTACCCATATCTGAGGCTTGCCTTGGAACCTGGAATTCATGAAAACGTCCGCCACCCGGCTCATGTGGAAGAGGAGCCAACCGATGGAATTGTCGCTGTCGGATATCTGGCGCGCCAGGGTCTCATCACTCAGCCCGTCTATGGCGCGGTCTACCATACCCCAGTTACGTTCCAGCGCATTTGATATCCCGGCGGAAACAGCCATGATTACTCTCCAAAAGTTTCGTTTGTTTGGGGTTGCGGGGCGAATTGTAACAGCCCCAAAACTGGAATGGTAAGGTAGCGCCGACGATCAAGAAGAGACCTCTTGCTGATCTGCGCCTGTAGTACTAATGCCAACATGTTGTCTGACGGATTCGAAGCGGCCCCACGCCGCATCCGGTGAAATCCCCCACCATCTCCAACTTTTCGCCTGCTCTGGCACTGACTCAAGCCGTCCAGACCAGATGACCTAGCGCACAATCGGCAAACGCCTTGAGATCTCGACTGTCATACCCGAAGATTACCTCGGAACTGTTGTTGAAGACCTCGGTGATTGTCATGCTTGGTCGTGAACCAAAGAACTCCGTGTTGTATTCTATTCCTCCGATGCTTTCGTATGGCGACTCGAACACCTTTTCATATTCTTTCAGTACAATGACCCGGCGATCGGTCGCCACGGCGACGCAATAAATGATACCTTCCAGGAACGCCTCGATTACGCTCTCAATGTCTTCGCCATCGTCCAGGATGCCATACAACGCCAAGAGTTCTTCGGTGTGCGCCTCCGGGCGCCAAACCTGGTTATCTGAAACCCGCGCATACCATTGAGCGTCGATTCGGTTCAGCCTCGCTGCTACGTCAGGAGCCGCCTCCCCGGAGAGATGAGCCTGAATGCAGTCCGCGAACGACTCAGCATGGAGTTGGCGGGCGTCAGTGATTTTGCAGACACCGGCACTACGCCTAGTGATGGTCACGTCCGCCTGATGGTATGCCACTTCATCAATACTACGGTACGGTATTTCGGACCAGGGAATTGAGTGCCATTGTTCCGAGGCGCGCATAAAAATTATTCGGCCTTCGGTTGCCACCGCAACGCCCGCCTTGGGCGTCGACCATTCCCATAAGTTACCCTGTATCAGTCTTTCGATGTTCTCGTTATCGTAGAGTACTGAGTAGAGGTTTCGGCGAGCACGAGTGGAATCCGCAGGGTCAAAGAAATCCGGAGCGCACGCTTGCCATTGAGCATCAAGCCGGTTTGCCTTCGACGCTTCTGGAGATGTCAAATGACTCCGCACACAATCAATGAACGGCTGATCGTCAACCCGCCTGTCGACAGTGTATTTATAGTTGCCCACCCTCACGAGATCCCCCATACGCCTATCTTTCCAGCGCCTCTCGTACGGGTCCATCTTAGGATAGGGCACTGACACTATATCTTCGTATGGCATTTCGGCAGTAGCGGTGGTGGCTTCTCCGAAGAAGCCTAGAAAACTTCTTCTCTTCACCAAAAAGATGACCCGCCGGCTGGTTGCTACAGCGATGCCATCGTGGTGAGGCCCCGGGTAATAATTACCCGCATTTTGGACCCTTCCTCCATAGCCCACGACCACATTCCCTACCCACGCCCATGATTGCTTGTCTCCCCAACGGCAGGCTAACAGGCACTCAATATCCTCTTGATCGTCCAGGATGTCGTAGAGCATCTCGCGCTCGCCAAAATACTCCCTCGGTCGCCATCCCGGGGATTTCGTCTGCCATTGGGCGTCAATCCGGTCGATCTCATACTTCGTCGCCATCGGTCTACGTCCTGTGTTGACGTTCGGGCGGTCTTGGTGATTTGCCCCTTGTGGTCGTACCACTCCCTATGTTAGGCCAACCAGCCTTGCAGCTGCCCCATTTCCTGTACCAGCCATAGTGCTAGTACTCAGTCAACTTTGGAATCAAAAGGGTAAAGGCGGTGAAGTTTGGTTCGGGCCTCCTGGGTTTTGAACCGCCAGTTGATACCAACTCGGGCGGCGTTGCGCTCCCGCACCAGTGCCTGGACTTCCCTCCCGAGAGCATCTTCGTCGGGGAGCCGCTGCTTCAGGCAGGAGCGGGACAGCACGCTGAACTCGATTTCCGCCATGTTCAGCCAACTGCCGTGCTTGGGCGTGTAGTGGAACTCCAACCGTTTCGCGATCCGCCGGGCCTCGGTCGCCGGGAACGTCTCGTACAGGGACGCCGCGCGGTGGGTGTTCAGGTTGTCCAGAACCACCCGCACCACCTCAACCTCTGGATAGGCTTCATCCACCAGCCAGCGCATCTGCTGGGCGAAGTCCTGCATGGTGCGCCGCTGGGTCACCGCCACATGGCGCCACCCCGCCAGGGGTTCACAGGCCAGGAACAGATTGCGGGTCCCCTCCCGCCGGTACTCGTAGTCCTGCCGCTGGGGGCGTCCCGGCCGGGGTGGCATCGGCGCCCGGGTTTCGGCCAGCAATTGGGTGGAGGTCTCGTCAAAGCAGACCACCGGCCGCTGGGGGTCATAGGGTTCGGCGTACAGGTCCAGTACTTCCTCCATGTGGGCCACGAAGTCGGCGCTCACCCTGGGGATGCACCACTCTTTCTTTTGCCAGGGCTTGAGCGCGTTTTTTTCAGCCGCCGGCGAACCCCCTCGTGGGAGATGGAGGTCGCCAACCCCAACTCCACCACCTTCCCAGCCAAAAGGCGCAGGGTCCAGTGGTCATGGCCTTCCGGCGCCGAACTGCAGGCCAGAGCGATGAGGTGGGCCTCGCCCCTGTCGTCCAACTTCCGGCGCCGGTTGACCTGGCGCCGGTCCCACAGGGCCCCGTCCAACCCCGCCTCCGTAAAGCGGCGCTTGATCTGGTACACGGTGCCCAGCGCCACGTCCAAGGCTTCGGCCACCCGGGGAGCGGCCCAACCGTCGTCGCTCTTGAGCAGAATCCGCGCCCTGGCCGTGACTCGGGCCGAGCTTTTCCCAACCCGAATCAGATTCTGGAGTTCTTCCCGTTGTTCCGGCACCAGCCGCACGGCGTACTTATCACGCACCATCACCGCCACCCCCACCGTCAACACTTCATCCCGACCACTATAGGGCTATTGGCCGGATTACCGAAGGACTTTCAACATCAAAGTTGACAGAGTACTAGTAGTCCATCAGTGTTGTATTGGTGGGTAGAGGGACTTGAGCTTGATGCGGGCATCCTCGGTGGTGAAGCGCCAGTCCACCCGTATTGCGTCCCGGTTGCGCTGTTGCTGCCACGCTCCCACCTCCCGCCGCAGAGCGCTTTGGTCGGGAATACGGCGGTTCAGGCATTGCCGGGCCATCACCCCGATTTCGATCTCCGCCATCCCTTCGGCAAGCTCAGGACAGGATCCAGCCAACTGCCATGCTTGGGAGTGTAATGGACCTCCAACCGTTCGGCGATGCGCCGCGCTTCGGCAGGCTCAAAGGCTTCATACAATGAGGCTGGGTGGTGGGTGTTCAAGTTGTCCATCACCAGCACAATACGGTCCTTGTGCGGGTAGTCCTCGTCCACCAGTTGCTTGAGCACCCGGGCCCAATCGGCTTTCGTGCGCCGTTCCGTCACTTCCACCCGGCGCCACCCTTCCAGCGGAGCGAACAACATGAAGAGGTTGCTCACCCCGTTGCGCTCGTATTCATAATCGTAGGAGCCCGCCGCCCCAGGCCGGGCCGGACGCGGCCGGCGCGTCTCTTTCACCTGTTGCTTGCTGGTCTCGTCCAGACAGACCAGAACTTCGTTGTCCCCATACTGGCGCTGATAGACTTCCAGCACGTCTTCCATCGCACAGAGGAACTCGGCGCTGCCTTGCGGCGGGATGCA
>CBDCTI010000002.1:0-341097 GCA_965222025.1 Dehalococcoidia bacterium
GACTACGTTGGCGGGCTGGTTGGCAGCTTCAGCGGGGGCATCACCGCCAGCTACTTCACTGGCTCGGCAACCGGGACCGGCGGCAATGTGGGCGGGCTGATGGGCTTAAACTCCTTTGGGGTGGGGACGATAACGGACAGCTACTGGAACGTCACCACCTCCGGCATCGCCGACGACAACGACGCCGCCACCGGCGTGGGCAAGACCACCAGCCAGTTGCAGTCGCCCACGCAGACCAACGGCTACGCGGGCATTTACGCCAACTGGAATCTGAACCTGGACAGCACGGCCGGCGGCGACGACCCGTGGGACTTCGGGACGGCGAGCGAGTACCCGGCGCTGAAGGTGGAGTGGGATGGCGACGGCGCGGCCACAGCCTACGAGTTCGGGCGCCAGGGCCGCGCGGCGCCGGCGGTGGCCGTCGACTACGACAGCGACGACAACGGCCTGATCGAGGTGTCTGACCTGGCCCAGTTGAACGCGATGCGGTGGGACCTGAACGGCGACGGCGCGTCTACGGATGCGGGGTACGCGACGGCTTTCCCCAACCCGGAAACCGGCATGGGCTGCCCCATCACCGCCGCCGACGCCGACGACAACGACTGCCTCGGCTATGAGCTGACGGCGAACCTGGACTTCGACACCAACGGCAGCGGCACGGCCAACCTCGGTGATACTTACTGGAACGGCGGCTCGGGCTGGGAACCGATTGGAACCAGCGCCAGCCGCTTCAACACCGTGTTCGACGGCCGGGGCTACACCATCTCCAACCTGTTCATCAGCCGGGGGGCCACCGACTACGTGGGGCTGTTCGGGGCCGCCGGGGCGTGGATCCGGGCGCGCAACGTGGGACTGGAGGACGCCGCCGTCACCGGCCAGGACAACGTCGGCATATTGCTTGGCGAGACCAACGGCGAGGTGGAGTTCACCTATACCACCGGCAGCGTTGTCGGCAGGGTCCGGGTCGGCGGGCTGGTGGGGAACTCCGGCAGAACCGGCAGCATCGAGACCAGCTATTCCACGGCCTCTGTAACCGGCACGGGCAACTATTCCGGCGGACTGATTGGCCAAAGCAACGGCGCGGTCAAGGCCAGCTATGCCACCGGCGCTGTGGGCGGCGTCCGGGCCGGCGGGCTGGTGGGCCGAAACTACTACTACGGAGCCATCACCGCCAGCTACGCCCGGGGGGCGGTGACCGGCACCAGCGTGGCGAGGGGGTTGGTCGCCTCCAATCCCATCCTATTTGGTCTACCTGGCCA
This sequence comes from Dehalococcoidia bacterium, assembly GCA_965222025.1. Lineage (GTDB taxonomy): Bacteria > Chloroflexota > Dehalococcoidia > Lucifugimonadales > UBA3495 > VXOI01. The sequence continues at coordinate 1,260 of CBDCTI010000002.1, forward strand.
ACCCGACGACACCGGCACGGTCACCGACAGCTACTGGGACGTCACCACCAGCGGCATCGCCGACGACGGCAACGCCGCCACCGGCGAGGGCAAGACCACCAGCGACTTGCAGTCGCCCACGCAGACCAACGGCTACGCGGGCATCTACGCCAACTGGAATCTGAACCTGGACGGCACGGCCGGCGGCGACGACCCGTGGGACTTCGGCACGGCGAGCCAGTACCCGGCGCTGAAGGCGGACTTCAACCGCGACAGCGTCAAATCAGCCGCGGACGGCGACTTCGGCCGCCAGCCCCGCGCCGCGCCGGCCCCGGCCAACAACCCGCCGGTCTTCACCGCCGGATACGACGACACGCCCAACATTGCGGAGGGCGAAACGGCGGTGGGGAACTATGCCGCCACCGACCCGGAGAGCGACGCGCTGACCTACGCGGTGACCGGCACGGATGCCGCCGCCTTCGCCATCTCCGGCGCGGGAGTACTGACCCTGAATAGCGCGGCGAACCACGAGACGAAGTCGAGCTACATCGTCAGCGTAACCGTGCATGACGGCAAGGACGCCGCTGGCGCCGCCGACACCTCGGTGGACGCCACCCTCGATCTCACCGTCACCGTCGACGACACGCTCGAGCCGCCGGGAGTCCCCACCGGCGTCAACGTCGTTGGGATAGTCAACGGGCTGCGGGTCTCCTGGACGGCGGCGGACGCGGCGGGCAAGCCTGCGGTCAGCTTCTGGGTGCAGTACGCACAGCGGACCAGTGCCGGCCCGCCGCCGGTGTGGGACTCCTTGACCCCAATCTCTGTCGGGGGCGTGACAACCTACGATATAACCGGCCTCACCCCCGGCGAAACCTACCAGGTGTTCGTGCGGGCCGTGAACGCCGAAGGCAACTCGCTGTGGACATTCCCCGGTCAGGATGTGCCCCTCGCGCCGCCCGTCGTGCCGCCCGGCACCGTGGACTACGACCGGGACGACGACGGGCTGATCGATGTCGATAGCCTGGCGAAGCTGAACGCCGTCCGCTGGGACCTGGACGGCAACGGGGCGTCGGCGAATGCGGGCTACGCCACCGCCTTCCCCAATCCCGAAACCGGCATGGGCTGTCCCGTCACGGACCACGACGGCGACTCGAACACGCCCGACCAGCCAACGTGCACGGGCTACGAGCTGACGGCGGACCTGGACTTCGACACCCACGGCAACGACGATACCGTGACCGCAGCCGACGCCGCCTACTGGAACGGCGGTTCGGGCTGGGACCCCATTGGTTCCTCGATCGCCCCATTCGCCGCCACCTTCGACGGCGCCGGCCACGCCATCGCCAACCTGTTCATCAACCGGGGGTCCACCGACTACATCGGGCTGTTCCGTGTTGTTGGCGACGGAGGCCGAATTCGCAACCTGGGGCTGGAGCGGGTGAAGATAACGGGCCGAGACTTTATCGGGGCGGTGGCCGGGGAGATGTCCGCCTTCAGCGGCGTTGAGGCCGTCTATGTCACCGGCGCGGTCTCGGGGCGGGATTTGATCGGCGGGCTCATCGGGGAACATCATCCAAACGCCTCGCTGCGCAACACCTACAGCGCCGCCAGGGTGACGGGGAGCAGGTACGTGGGTGGGCTGCTTGGCTATGTGCCCAGCAGCACTGCCACTGTCTATTACAGCTATGCCCGCGGCGTTGTGTCCGGCCTGGATTCGGGCGGACTGCTTTACCCCTCCGCTGACCAATACGGAATCAACGGACAGCAGACCTACTGGGACACGCAGACCACCGGCCAGGCCACCAGCAACGGCGGTACGGGCCAGACCACCAGCAACTTGAAGAGTCCCACCGGCGCCACCGGCATCTACTCGGACTGGCCAACCGCCACCTGGGACTTCGGGACGGCCATCCAGTACCCGGCGCTGAAGTATGACACCGATGGCGACGGGGCGGCGTCCTGGCAGGAGTTCGGGCGGCAGCGCCGCTCGGCGCCGGCCCCGGCCAACAACCCGCCGGTCTTCACCGAGGGCACGACCGCCTCGCGCAGCGTGCCGGAGAACACGGTGCCCAACAGAAACATCGGGTTGCCCGTGGCGGCCACCGACGCGGACAGCGACGCGCTGACCTACGCTCTCAGCCCCGGCCAGGACGGCGCCCACTTCGCCATCGTCAGCTCCTCCGGCCAGCTCAGGACCAAGGAGGCGCTGAACTACGAGAACAATGACGAATACTCGGTCACGGTGACCGTCTCCGACGGCAACGGCGGGTCGGACAGCATCGCGGTGACCATCACCGTCGACAACGAGTCCGAGCCGCCGGGAGCGCCGACGGGGCTGGCGGCGAACCCGATGTCCAACGGGCTGCGGGTCACCTGGACCGCGCCGGGCATGGCGGGCAAGCCGACCATAACCCGCTACGATGTGGAGTACAAGCTGAGCGCGGCCACCGCCTGGACCCCGCATTCCCACACCGGGACCGGGACCACCGCCCGGATAACCGGGCTGACCGTCGGCGCCACCTACAACGTGCGGGTGCGCGCCGTCAACCCTGATGGCTCAAGCGGCTGGGCGTCCGCCAACGGCATTCCGAGGGCGCCGGGGCTGGGAGTGGACTACGACACCGACGACGACGGGCTGATCGAGATTGACAACCTGGCGCAGCTGAACGCCATGCGCTGGGACGCGGACGGGGACGGCGCCGGTGGCGGCTCCGGCCATGCCGCCGCCTTCCCCAACGCGACGGCGGGCATGGGCTGCCCCAGCGACTGCACCGGCTACGAGCTGGAGGCGGACCTGAACTTCGACACCAACGGCAGCGGCGGGGCCAACTCCGGCGATACCTACTGGAACGGCGGCATGGGCTGGGCGCCCTTCTGGTACTACGGGACCTTCGAGGGGAACCGGCACACCATCTCCAACCTGTACGTCAACCGGCCGGACAGTGACTACGTTGGGCTGTTCTCCACCGCCGGCGCCTACGCCGAGGTGAGCGAAGTCCGCAACCTGGGACTGGAGAACGTGGACGTAACCGGCCGGGAGTACGCGGGGGGTCTGGCGGGCCGGGCCCATGCCCCGGTGCGCCGGGTCTACACCACCGGCGAGGTGAACGGAGAACATTACGTGGGCGGGCTGGTGGGAGAAGCCCGCAACCTGATTAGCGAGACCTACTCCAAGGCCGACGTGTCCGGCGACGGTTGGGAGAGCAGCAACGTCGGGGGGCTGGTGGGGTACCTGAGACTGGGGACGGTCAAGGCCAGCTACGCCACCGGCGACGTGTCGGCTGTGACCTGGGTCGGCGGGCTGGTGGGCCACAACTCCAGCTCGGACGACGGGGGCATCATCGCCAGCTACGCCACCGGCAACCTGGGCTTCGGCGGGCTGGAAGACGCGGACCCGCCCCCCGGGCGGTGGGTAGATGGCTTCAGTTCCAGATACTATCTCCCCTACACGCCGACCTGGGTGGGCGGCCTGGTGGGCGACAGCAGCGGCCCGATTGCCGCCAGCTACTCCACCGGCGGTCACCCGATCAGCCTGGCCGGATTCCAGCCCGGGGAGCGCAAGGACCGCTCCCGGCGGGACCTCGCCTACATGATGGAGGTTCACTGGAAGATCGGCGGACTGATCGGCAAGAGCTACGGCCGCGACGAACACGACAGCTACTGGGATACCGTCACGTCCCGGCATCGGCCCGGGGACAAGGATTGGGTCTATGGCGAGGGCAAGACCACCGAGGAGCTGCAATGGGTCACCGGCTATACGGGCATCTACGCCAACTGGAACGTGGACCTGGACGGGGACGGGATCGGCGATGACCCGTGGGACTTCGGGTCCAGCGCCCACTACCCGACGCTGAAGGTGGACTGGGACGGCGACGGCACCGCGACGTCCTACGAGTTCGGGGGCCAGGGCCGGTCGCTGAACGATCACCTCCCCTCTGTAGCTGTAGGCGGCACGGGTGTGTTCGAGGTAACGGTGCCGGAGAACACCCCGTCCGGCGCTCCCATATTCGGCGTCACGTTGCCCCTGGCGCCCGCGGACGCCAACTCATACAACCTGTTCGTCGACGCTCAGTGGCCCGATGGGGCAAGCTTCAACATCGACGCCACTACCGGCCAACTCTCTGCCATGGACGCGCTGGACTACGAGAGCAGGGACACCTACCGGATCGGCATAACAGCCGTTGCCACCGATGGCGCCAGGCACTCGAACGGGATAATCATCCGGGTGACCGACGTTGCAGAGCCGCCGGGGCCGCCCACTGGCGTGACCATTGTCTCCCGCAAGGGAAGCCTGGAGGTCTCCTGGACCGCTCCGGACATGGCGGGGAAGCCGCCGTTGCGCATCTACGAGGTAACGTACTATCACGATGGCGATAAGGCGAAGATCACCGCGGCGGGTACTACGACCTACACCATGACCCATCTGACGCCCCTGATCACCTACGCGGTGCAGGTGCGGGCGCGCAACGTCGACGGCTGGGGGCCGGACAGCGCAGTGGCCTACGGGACCCCCTATTGGTTTGCGCCATCGGCGGCGGCGACCGGGGCGGAGCCGGGGACGCAACGGTTCCGGCGGTCGGCGCCGCCGCCGGGACAGCCGGCCAACCTCCGGGCGACGCCCCAGACGGACGGCTCGACGCTGGTGACCTGGGACCCGCCGACCGAGGCCGGGGACGATGCCTTCTACCGGGTGCGGCGCCGGGTGGACGCCGCCGACAGCAACTACCAGGTCATCGCCCGGCGGGTGGAGGCTGCCGACAGCGGCGGGGTGGTGGCGTACCGGGACGATGGGAACGGCCGGGAAGCCGGGCAACGCTACCTCTACTCGGTGCGGGCCTTCGACGGAGACGGAAAACCGCTGGGCCGGTGGACCCCAGGGGTGCGGGACAACCGTCCCCCGGCCTTCGCCGCAGACAGCGCGGCAGCCTTCCAGGTGGCGGAGAACACGGCGGCGGGCGCGGCCATCGGCAACGCCATCACCGCCACCGACCCGGACGACGGGGACTCGCTGGTCTACCTGCTGGGCGGCGCCGACGCCGACCACTTCGCCATAGATTCCGGCAGCGGCCAGCTGCAGACCAAAGGCGCGCTGGACTACGAGTCCCAGGACTCCTACGTGGTGACGGTAATCGCCGCCGACGGTGCGGGGCTGTGGGCCGGCTTGGACGTAACCATCACGGTAACCGACGTGGAGGAAGCCCCGGCATTCGCCGCCGCCAGCATAACCCGCCAGGTGGCGGAGAACACGGCGGCGGGCGCGAACATCGGCAGCCCGGTCACGGCCACCGACTCCGACGGCGACAGCCTGACCTACACCTTGGGCGGAACGGACGCCGGCCACTTCGCCATTGACGCCGACAGCGGCCAGTTGCAAACCAAAGGCGCGCTGGACTACGAGTCCCAGGACTCCTACGCGGTGACGATAATCGCCACCGACGGCGGCGGGCTGTCCGCCAGCATAGATGTGACCATCAAAGTTGACGACATAGAGGAAACGGGGCGGCCGGGCAACGTCCAGGCGGCGTTGCAGTCCGACGGCTCGGTGCTGGTGACCTGGCAGGCGCCGGCCGGAGCCGGAGCCGATACCTTCTACCGGGTGCGCCGTCGGGTGGACGCTGCGGACAGCGGCTACCAGCTCATCGCCCGCCGGGTGGAAGACACCGACAACGACGGGGCCATTGAGTACTTGGACGAGGACAGCAGCCTGGAGGCCGGGCAGAGCTACATCTACTCGGTGCGTGCCTTCGCCGGGAGCGGAGCCAAGCTGGGGCCATGGACCGAGGGCGTCAGTGTAGCCATTCCCGCCGCCGCGCCGGCGGAGAAGGAGAAGCGGGCGGCCAACAATCCGCCGTCCTTCGCCGACAGCACGGCAGAGGTAGGCGTAGCGGAGAACACCGCCGCGGGCACGGACATCGGCGACCCGGTTGCCGCCACCGACCCAGACGCCGGGGACACGCTGACTTACACCCTGGGCAGCACTGCTGACGACGGTCACTTCGCCGTTGATTCCAAGACCGGCCAGTTGCAGACCAGTGGGGCTTTGGACTACGAGAGCCAGAGTTCCTATCTGGTGACGGTAACTGCTTCCGATAGTGGCGGGCTGACTGCCAGCATTGCGGTAACCATCACCGTTGACGATGTGGCAGACACACCGCCGGGCCAGCCGGACGTGCCGGAGATTAGCAACATCAAGCAGACTTCCTTCCGCATCACCTGGACGGCGCCGGCGGCGGGTTCTTCCGCCATTGCCAGCTACGGCATGCAGTACAAGCTCAGCTCGGAGGCAGATTCCGCCTACGCCGACGCGAAGCCGACGAAGAGGGGGACCGTAACCGGCTACAACCTGGTGAACCGGAACGGACAGAGCATCACCGCCGGAACGTCCTATGACGTGCGGGTGCGGGCAAGGAACGCCGAGGGGTGGGGCGAGTGGTCGGAGGCAGCTACGGTGACCACTGCCAGCCCTGCTCCGCCGCCCAACAACCCGCCGTCCTTCGCCAGCAGCACGCTAGAGGTCAGTGTGGCCGAGAACACGGCGTCGAGCACGGACATCGGCGCCGCCGTCACCGCCACGGACCCCGACGTCGGGGACACGCTCACCTACACCCTGGGCAGCACTGCCGACGACGGTCACTTCGCCGTTGATTCCAAGACCGGCCAGTTGCAGACCAAGGGCGCACTGGACTACGAGAACCAGAGTTCCTACGCGGTAACGGTAACTGCTTCCGATAGTGGCGGGCTGACCGCCAGCATCGCCGTGACCATCAAGGTTGACGACGTGGCGGACACGCCGCCGGGCCAGCCGGACGCGCCGGAGATTAGCAACATCAAGCAGACCTCCTTCCGCATCACCTGGACGGCGCCGGCGGCGGGTTCTTCCGCCATCAGCGGCTACGGCATTCAATACAAGCTGAGCTCGGAGGCAGATTCGGCCTACGCCGACGCTAAGCCGACGAAGAGGGGGACCGTAACCGGCTACAACGTGGTGGACCGGAGCGGGCAGAGCATCACCGCCGGAACGTCGTATGACGTGCGGGTGCGGGGAAGGAACGACGAGGGATGGGGGGCCTGGTCTAAGGCGGCCACGGTGACCACCGCTAGCCCCGACCCGCCGTCCGACCCCGCCCCGGCCAACGGGGGCGAGGCGGAAGCCGGTGACAGCGGGCAGAGGAGCCGGCAGATGCGGCTGGTTCCTACCAGGCTACAGCTTACTTCGTCCAGGGCCGGGTCAGGGTAAAGTGGGACGACGTTGACGGGGCGAAGCACTATACGGTGTAGAAGAACGGCCAGTTGCTTCCTGGGTGGTTCATCGCAACGGCTTTCTTCGACGGCGACGTGGAGGAGAACACCCGGTACGAATACCGGATCACCGCCTAAGACGGCGAGGACAACGTGCTGGCCGTGATGACTGCGACGACGGGGGAGTAGCCGGGAGACCAGCGCGCACGGCAATGTCCGGACAGCCCTTCAGTCCGACGACTCGGCGCTGCTGACCTGGGAAGCCTCTGTCGGAGCCGGAGATGGCGCCTTTTACCGGGTGGGCCGCCGGGTGGAGAACGCCGATAACGATGGAGCCGCCGAGTACTTGGACGCGGCTAGTGGTCTGGAAGCTGGGCAAAGCTGCCTCTACTCGGTGGGGGCCTTTGGCGAGGATGGGGTAACATAGGCAAATGGACAGATGGCGTCAGCGTCTCCACCCCGGCCGACTGACCCGCCTTCGCCCGTAGCAGCCCTCGGTAAAAGAGGGAGTGGCTATTGCGGGCGAAGGCGGGATGCCCGCAGGCGAGGAGAGGTTGCTCTCCCTTATGCTGCTTATGCAGATGGCTACAACTCAACCACCCACTCAAAAGTTCGCAGTACGGTACGTGTAGGCCCACTTACTTGTGCCGGTCTAAATCAAAACTTTCGTACTTGGATTCGCTCTGACAGTTTAATCGACTGTCTTCACGCCGACACCCGATAGACGGGAGCTGCCATGCCTCTTGCATGGTGCTTCAGGTTATATTATTTCGCCTAAGGAACGGTTTGGGTATGAATTCGCCTTCTCAAACGAGGTCTGTCTGGACGGCGAAAGACTCTGATGATTTGGGTAAGGAAGGGGTCTGGTGGGTTCTTAGTTCAGCGTCGCAATTGGTAGCGACCAGATCAATATTCCCCGTATAAGGAAAAGAGCATGGTTGATTTTGACAGCCTGCGCAAGGCTCGTTCGACTACCAATGTGACTCACCCTAAGGACATTTTCTTACGGCTCCCAAAGCCCCCCGGTATCGATGACCTATGGCAAAGCCAAGCGGAGGCGCTTGACGATTGGTTCGATAGGAGAAATGAACAGGATCTCGTCCTTAAGCTGAATACAGGCGGAGGCAAGACCTTAGTGGGGCTACTAATAGCCCGTTCAACACTCGCGGAGAAGGGCGGACCCGTACTATTTCTTTGCGCAACCAATCAACTGGCACAACAAACAATTTCTCATGCCAGACAGTTCGGTATCACTGCAGTACCGTACGTAAGTGGGCAAGACCTGGACGGCGAATTCCTGAGTGGAAGAGCCATCATGGTTGCGTCGTACCAAGCCCTGTTTAACGGATGGAGCTATTTCGGAACATTAGGAGGGAGGAGAGAGATTGTCCGGCCATCAGCGATTGTGTTGGATGATGCCCACACGGCGTTCTCGGTTGTTAGAGACCAATTCTCGATTTCCATAGATAAAGATAAGATGCCCGACGTCTACCAAGAAGTCACACAGGGGTTTCGTTTTGCATTTCAGGAAATCGGAAGGCAGGGTACGTTCGACGATATCACCGATGGCAGAGAGGAGGGCGTCGTAGAAGTCCCGTATTGGGGCTGGGTAAGACGATGCCAAGAGATCAGGCAAATGTTGGCTCCACTGCAGAGGGATAACTTCTCCTTGGAGTGGCCACTAATTCGCGACCAATTTGATAAGTGTCACGCGTTCATCAGCCGTCGGGAGATCGTTATAACCCCGCTATACCCGCACATTGCTATGTTTCCCACATTCTCCGAGTGCCCTCGAAGAATATATATGTCAGCCACAGTAGCTGACGACAGTTCGATCGTCCGAACTTTTGGAGCCAATTCGTCCTCAGTGGGGAAGCCTATCTCTCCTACTTCTCTTGCAGGTGTCGGGGAACGGATGATTCTCGTTCCCGACCTCATGATGATACCTCGCAAGGACATCAAGCCAATTTTGGAAGAGATAGCTTCTTGGGCGGCAGATAGAGCAGGTGTTGTCGTGCTGGCGCCTTCGGCGAGGGAAGCCCAAAACTGGGAAGATACCGCAGAAATAGTTGGCGGCGATGCCGTTGCGTCTGTCGTAGCTAGTCTTGTGAATCGTACTAAAAACGGTCCCGTCGTTTTTGCTGGAAGATACGATGGAATCGACCTGCCCAGTGATAGTTGTCGCCTCTTAATCTTGAGTGGGTTGCCTACAGGCAGTAATGCCTATGATTTGTATCGGGCCGCCGTGTTCCAAGGAAGTTCGGCGATCAATACAACCATCGCTCAACGTGTCGAACAAGGCATGGGAAGGGGAACCAGAGGTGCCGGAGACCATTGCGTTGTAATCCTGGCTGGTACGTCCTTGGCGAAGTGGATCAGCAATCAAGCAAACCGAGAACTATTGACGTCACCGACTCGCGTTCAGTTGAACTTAGGTACGGATATTAGTGGGGGCATTGTCTCGTTAGAGCAGCTTGGCAAAGCAGTGCTGCAGTCCTTCGACCGAGACCAAGCTTGGGTAGAGTATCAAGCTGAAGTGCTCGCGGAAGAGACATCGAGTCCCTTAGTCAACGAAGTCAGTTTGCTTGTAGCGGACCAAGAGAGAAGATATTTCCGTCTGTTATTGGATGGTTATTATGATAAGGCCATCACTAGGATAACCTCCTTTGTTGAAAAGCAGCCAGATATTGATTCTCAAGTGAAGGGATGGCTAATTCAATTAGCAGCCCGCGCTGCTTGGCTGTGGGGCGACCAAGAAAAGTGTGATGTTCTACAACGTCAAGCCTACGCCTTGAATAAGATGCTTCTACGACCTAGAGTAGTCCCGCACTATTCACCATTGGTGTCTCCATCAGACCAGTCGAAGCAGATCCTGGAAAATCTGAAGGATTATCAGCCACGGCGTGGCTTTCTCGTTGCCTTGGAGGAATTGGCTGACTGGCTTACTCCCGATGCTACCAGTAACCAATTCGAAGAATCTCTCAAAGAGCTAGGCGAACTGTTAGGTTACCGGACGAGCCGGCCTGATCACGAGGACCATGTCGGACCGGATGTTCTTTGGATATTGAACGAGAGTGAGGCGCTGTTAGTCGAGGCAAAGAGTAAAAAGTTGGACGGGAACCCAATCAACAAAGGCGAACATGGCCAGCTGCTTGAATCACTGGCGTGGTTCTCCGAAAACTATCCTAATCATGTCGCCCAGGGCGCGATCGTGAACTCAATGCCGTTGGTTACTCCCGGCGTCTCTCCCGGCGGTACGTTTGCTCTGACGTTCAGCAAATTAAATGCATTGGTTGGAAATGCTAGAGCGTTGTTCGAAGCGATTACATCGACGAATGCAGGCGATGACGCCTTATTGGACCAATGTGAGCAACTAGTCCAGCAACTTCACCTGAACCCCAAAGGAATTCGGACCTATTTGGACCCTTTCGAGAGGCAATCGTAGGTCTTATCCCAAGACCCGAGTAACGGATGCCAATTTTCGAGGCGGCAGTGGAGGCGCTGCCGCCTCTCTTTTTGCGAATTAGCCTTCCCCCATCGCCGCGATGCGCTCGGCGATCTGGTCGGGGGCAGGTCTTCGATGTGGGTGGAGATGGACCACTGGTTGTTGTGGGGGTCGGTGATGCGGGCGAGGTGGTCGCCGTAGAACTGGTCGGCGGGCTCGGCGACGGAGGTGGCGCCGGCTGGCCATGGCGTAGGCGTAGACGGCGTCGCAGTCGGCGACGTAGAGGTGGATGAGGCTGCTGGTGGGCGGGTACTCGGGCGGCAGGGCGTTGGAGAGCATGAGGGCGGTGCCGTTGGTTTCGACCTCGGCGTGGCCGATGCCGCCCCGGGGCATGGGCATTCGGACGCGTGTGTGCAAGTGGGGCTGGTGTTGGCCTCAGCTCATCTTGCCTATGCGAGTCTGTCGGCGCTAATGTGCCGGGGTGTCGATCAGCGATATGAGACGGTTGGTGACAGCCTGCATGTGTTCCGGGTGGGTTTCGCCGGCTGGGGTCAGGTGGCGCTGGGTCGTATCTATGGAGCGTACGCGGTGTAGGAGAACTGAAGCTGCTCGCTGGCTGTCCCGGATGATCATGGGTACTGCGACCGGTGAACTGGGAGTTCTCTCTGCGTACTCGATGTCCGCCGCCACTGCCATGTTGTTTCCGGCGTTGTAGTCTATGATCAGGATCGGGCTGGCGAGGTCCTGGCCCCGGGTGTCTTCGAGATGGAGATCCCAGATGGTTCCTGCGGAGATTTGGAACGTGCCCTGAATCGTTTCTATCTGCCCTGGGGCGTGTTGGTGCGCCAGTCTCTGGGCGATGGCCAGGATTACGGAGTTGATTTCATCCGGTGATGCCCTGGCTATGAGATCTCCCAACAGGCCTTGGTGAACAGACTTGATTTGTCTGGTGGACGCCCAGGAGTCGGCTTCCTCGATACGGGTGTGGTGCATACGGAACCTGACGTCGGGCATGGCCGTGGACATCGGCACGGTTATGCAGAGTTCGAGTTGCCGGTTGGTCACGTCGTTGCTGATTACGAGGGCTGGCCGGTTGTCCGAAAGTTCGGCCCCGATAACGGGGCCGTAGTCGTACCAGTGGACGTTTCCTCTTAGTGCGCCGGGCATGGGTCTGTCCTTGGTCAGGTGAAGTTGGCGAAGCGCAGGTCCGCCTCCCGTTCCTCCGGAGTCTGCTTGAAGTCGGCAAAGTCGGGTTTTGGCATTGTCCGGCTCTGGTGGAGCAGGTGGGCTCCGTGAGACACGTCGTGGATTTCCAGCCAGGCGCAGCAGGCCACCACCATGCGGTCAGGCAGGTCGGTTTCGTCCAGCAGTTCAAGCAGGCGGTTACAGCCTTTTTCGATGAACCACTGCTTGGAGATTGTGTCGGGGGAGGCCCCCTCCGGGGCGCCTTGGGCGACAAGGTCTCTGATTTGGGCTCTCGTAGGGGCGTCTAGGAGCTTTTCAAAGACTCCGTTGACCTGTCTCAGATGATCGGTTGTGAAGTCCCACGGGGGGGATTCGAGCAGCGCAAGACGGTCGTCCGGGTCTACTTGGAGCAGAGCGTTTATGCGCTCTCTTGAGTCTTCCGAGGCGCATTTCTGCGCTTCCGGGTTGCCCGGTGCCGCGAGGAAATATTCGGCCCCGGGGAGGGCGTCAATTGGACTCGGCTGGGTTTGTGACGTCGTCATTGTGTTTCCTGGCAAGTTGCACTTCTGGGGGTACTTCATTTTATCGTTGTGTTCCTTTGGTTGCCACCTCCGGTCTTCGCCCGTATCTCAGGGTGCCGGAAGTTCTGGGTAGCTGCGCCAATTCTCGGATGTCTGTAAGCGGCCGAGCTGGAAGTGAGTCCGCACACGGTGCGGTCTCGCTCGACGAACCTGCGCCGGAAGTTGGACCTGATGACTCGTCTGGAGGCGGTGATAGCTGCGGTGCGGATGGGAGTGCTCACCTTCGATGATGAACGACGGGAAACCGGCGGGTCCTGAAATGGCAGGCTGGACGGTCGGCATCCATGCCTTTCTGCATGCCTCCAGACTACCAACTGGTCAACGGTGAAATTCGATTCGTCGTCCGGTCCTCAGCACATCCATGCTGCCAGTGTCCACCCACTGGTCAGTTGAGGCGGGTGATGCGGTCCTGCGCCCCCGGGGCCACCGCTCCGGCCCTGGCGAAGTAGGCGACAAGAGCGTCGAGGTCAATCTCGCCCCCGATCCTCTCGGTGCCTTTCTCCAGCACGCTGAAGCCGCTGCCGCCGTCCGCCAGGTAGCCGTTGACGGTGACCCGGTAGCGCCCGTCAGGCTCGACCACCGCGCCTTTGATCGCAATGCTAGACGCATCCACCCTGGATCCCACAGGAGCGGCTGCGTCCCACGTGTAGGTGAACCCCGCGGACACCTGGAGAATGTTGCCGTAGCCGCTTTCCGAGTCGTTGAACTGCTGCTCGAGCAGGGCGTCAATCTGGGCACCGGTCAGTGTCATGGTGACCAGGCTGTTAGCGAAGGGGTGGACTGCGAAGGCATCCCCGTAGGTCAGTTCGCCTTCAGCCTCCGTCCCGGACCTGGCGTACCGGATGCTGTCGCGTATCCCTCCCGGGTTCATGAAGGCTACCACCGCGTTGCTGGCGTTAGCGTCCCTGGTTGCCGCCAGATGGGCGTCGGCGATGACGTCGCCCAGGGCCGACTCCCCCGCTTCATTCTGCTGCCGGGTGATGTCGGCAGATACGATGCCTACCACGGCGTTGGCCCTGGGCGCCGACAGCCCGTCGTACTTGTCTATGAGGGCGGTCAGGGCCGGAACCGGCGTAATCCCGGCCTGGGAGTTGGGGAGATTCTTGGCGGTCTGAACGGTTATGTCTCCGGTGCTGCGCCTCAGCGTCGCGTCAATGACCGTGAACAGCCGGCCCGCGTTGTCCGCCATGGTGACCCACTTTCCACCTATCTCACAGATGAATTCGTCGTGGGTATGGCCGGCAATCACCAGGTCCACCGCCGGGTCCAACCTCGCGGTGACCTCCACAACCGGGCCGTCGAGACCGGCCCCGCAGTCGTTCTGACCCCCGTCGGAAAAACCGCCCTGGTGGAGGAGGACCACTATCGCCTGGATACCCTCCTCTTGGAGCCGGGGAACAAGGGAGTTGACCGTATCGGCCTCATCATGGAATGACAGCCCTGCGACTCCGCTGCGGGCGACGATGCGGGGAGTCCCCTCCAGGGTCAAACCGATGAACGCCACCTTGATCCCCTGGAACTCATGGACTGCGTAGGGCGGAAATATGGTGCTCCCGGTCCCGTCGTCGATGACGTTGGCGGCGAGAAACTGGAAGTCGGCGCCCCGGAAGGGTTCGCCGTCCACGTCCTCAGCCTCAGGGTGAGGTCCGCCCTGCTGCATCCTCAATAGCTCTACGGGACCCTCATCGAATTCATGGTTGCCGACGCCGTTCAGGTCGAGTCCCATGAGGTTCATGGCCTCTATGGTCGGTTCGTCGTGGAAGAGGGCGGAAATCAGGGGCGACGCTCCGATGAGGTCGCCTGCGGAAACGAACACTGAGTTTTCGACTTCGGCCCTGGCGGCGGCGATGTTGGCTGCCAGGTAGTCGGCGCGCCCGACACCACCGAAGGCGTCTGAAGAGGTGGCGATGTTGCCGTGAAAGTCATTGATGGCCAGGATACGGAGTTGCACCTCCTCTGGCTCCCCAGTATCTCCTCCGCTGACACCTGTTTCTTGGGCTGAGCATCCAACCGCCTGCGTTGCCGCCAGCAGCAGGACAATGCTCAACAGTCGTCTCATATTGCGAATGACCTCCTGGGCGCGGCTGCCCTGCTCTCGATCTGCACCTTCCGGTTTGCTTGTGACGGGGCGGCTGGTCTGCCTTGTTGAAGGGGACCTGCCCCGTGATGTTCTCTCTTTGGGGACGATGCCTTCGGCTATCTCCCTCAGGACCGCGGCCTTGACCACGGATGTGTGGGCCCCGGTGTGGATTATGCTTCCTATCCGAACCCGGCCTTCCGGAGAGCATCTGAAAGTTGTTTCAGAAGGCCGTCGCCGTCTTCGACAGTGGCGGCGGCGGCTTGGGTCAGCCCCGTGAGCCTCTGCCTGGATGTCAGGTTCAGTTGTGTCGTTGCCGGGGCGTGGGCGCTGCTCCGGTTCAGTCCCAGCCGGTCCCGGAACCTCCGGAGTCGGAATTCCTCTTCGTGAGTGATGCTCCCGTCCGCGGCGGCGTGTCGTACTGCCCTTCTCCAGCCCTCTTCCAGTGCCCGTGCGACTGTACTGGCGTCTCCGTATGACCAGCCGGCCTGGCAGGTGCCGGCGGCTGATTTCAGAAAGGTGGATAAGAGCGTGGGATTTTCTCTGTGTGGGTTGATTATGGGGGAAGACTTGATTGGGTAGGGACGGACTCTTGGCATAGATCGGAGACAGATTTCTTTTCTGAACCCTACCAATAGATAGCTACTATTTCTGCGTCTAGGAATCTTTCCGACTGCCCGCTCTTTGGTTGCTCTATGCATTGGGTGAATGTTGTAGTTGAGGGTACCCAAATAGGATCTGTATCGTCGAACACCTTGTTTCGAAGTGAGCGTCTGGTTTCTCCAGGCGTCTCCTTATCTAAGTCTCTCTCAACGAGATTCGTTACTTCATCGAGGACTATTCGCCGTTCGTTGACGCTCATATACCAGTTCCCGAATGGCACTACAGGAATGATTTCATTCTCCAATACATCCAGACTCACCAGTTGCTGGTGGAATTCCTCGAGCAAATGAACGTATTCCTTTACCAGTTCGGTACCAGGTGATTCGTTGTGGGATTGTTCGACCGTCTCTCCATTATCTCTCCCTTCCATCATTTGGCGGATCATTATAATCGCGTTGTTTATCGCTTCTTTGAATTCAGGAAGTAGTCCTTCGAACAGGTCGACGACCTTGACTGGTTGCCAGTCGTTTCTCATCCCCTCCGTAGCTAGACGACAGAATACGCTGTATTGCGATTCAGAAAATAGGATCTGCCTAATGTCTTTCCAGAACAGGCTCTCTTGAGCCGTGCCTGTGACGTATACCGGTATGAAGTCGTCCGCGTATTCCATTCCTAATTTGTCCTTGATATGTCGGTGAGCGAGTACCTCTTTATCCCCTAACCTGATGGCTTCGAAGTCCATTAACCGGCCTCTCACTGGGACTAGGCCCGCTAGTAAACGATCAAGTACCTGCCCTATCGCGTAAACCTCCTTGACTTTGTTGGCGGGAACGGAGCCAAATATGTCTGGCCTATCTGCCATCAGCTCGTAGAGAGTTGTGATGACCGTGGTCATTCTGAAAAGTGGGTCAGCTTCAAGCTCCACTTTGGCTTCCAAAAGGCCTCCTCGGCTCATTTCGGCGATGTCGATAATCCACCTGTCCTTCGCAAGTTCGTCGAAATGACGTTGGATGTCTGAAGTGTTTTTGATGGCTGTGAGGCTTGGCTTGTCAGGGGGCGATAGCCAGAGGCTTCCCTTCACGAGGTCGTGCAATTCTTTGAAACTCGTCTGAACGGTGGCCTTTCTTATGACTTGCGAGGATTGAGTTTGGTTGCTTTGAGTTTTCGCGTCAATTTTGCTTCCTATCCCTGCGAAGCCGACGTTGAGAGAACTACCCGTTTCACTGTTGAGGGATGCTGTCTGGCTCTCCGTGAACTGCGTTGCGATTCCGTGTTTCCTTGATGCCAAGAGGCTGTACACTGAAACCTCATCTAGGTAAACAAACTCTCGGAGGGGTTCGGACGACATGGATCGCGTTCGATTCCTGTTTGTGAGCCATGCCCATATACGCTTCGCCCAGTTCATGCTGGTCCTTTATCCGCCCTTTTGACCTTTGTCTCTCTGACGGGATACCCTTTCGAATCCACCTATGTAATCTTCGGTACAGATGCCTTTTCTCTTATCACTCACTGCTAGGAGAGCTGCTTCCTTCCATATGGCGCTCAGGTCTGCACCCGACCATCCTGCGGACATCTTTGCTACTAAGTCGTGGGGAAGAGGCTCTGCTATCTTCAGTTCCCGCGCCGTTTTTTTGAGGATGTCTTCGCGATCCAACTCCTCCGGGAACGGGAATTCTATCTCCCAGTCAAAACGCCCGGGACGCCTAAGGGCGTCGTCCAGGTCCTGTGGCCTGTTGGTCGCAGCGATGACGATGACGTTCTTGTTTGGGTTGAATCCGTCCATTAGGGTTAGGAGCTGAGCGACTACCCGTTTCGAGGCTTCGTGTGAATGGTCGTCCCTCTTGCTGGCTACACTGTCTATTTCATCGAAGAATATGATTGACTTCGTTTCCTTTTCCGCCATCTCAAATAGTCTGCGAAGGAATTCCTCGCTTTGTCCATACCATTTGCTGAATATCTGAGGTCCCGAGACCTCGAAAAAGGCCGCGCCTGATTGTGCAGCGATGATTCGGGCCAGCATTGTCTTTCCAGTCCCGGGAGCTCCTGTAAAGAGTACGCCCTTGATGGGTTTGACTCCTATCTCTGAAAGATCCTGACTCCTCAGTAGTGTGAGTTCGATGAGTTCCCTAGCTCTACCTACTACTTGTTTAAGCCCCCCGAAATCGCCGAAGTCTAGTTTTTCTCCTTCTGGAACCGTCCAGCGAAATCGTTCCAGGGCTTCATCATCTATCTCGTCGTTGAGGTCGAACCGTTTAATGGGTTTCTCAGACAGGACCCGAACAACTCCCTCTAGATCGCATGCCTCCACGGTGTTGTCGACTGCATATTCTACGGAGAGATTAGTCGGTAACCTTCGAAGCCTCCCGTCTGCTTCTACAACAGTGACGTCTGGGTGTTTTAACTTCACAATCCCGACCCAGAGGTAGTCTGGCCAAGCACTGGAGGGCATTTTGGTCACAGTGGTTGCGTCTTCTGTGGTGGACATGAAGATGATGTCGCCTTGCTCGAGAATCGTCTCAGACTGCTCGAACCACGTAGTTGTTCCGTTTCGATACTCTATATAGACTCTGTAATCGTCTTCACTTATCGAAGTAACCTTGGCAACCCTCCCTTCGGTCCCCATCTTTATTTCCATAGCTGTGGTGGCTCTCCAAGTCCTTTTCTCTGTTCGCTACGGTTAGCCAAGATCCTATTTTCACATGCTACACTATCCTTATCCCTATCCCCGTCCCCGGCTCATCTGGGGACGCCATTGCTCAGGGATGTCTGCCCTAGCAGCCCGTCTGAGGATTGACCGACTGGCGGTGTCGGTCAGCCGGGACTACCCTGCGACAACGGTTCTGGCGGGGTGCGGGTAGGCACCTGCGGATTGTCGCTTGAAAATCCCACTGCCCATGGACCGGCGCGTCTCCCTGTCGTTCCCAGTGGCGCCTTTTCCCCTCGCCTTGACGAACATCCCGGCCCCATACCGGAACAGCTTCAGCAGGTTGTGGCCGGCGCAGATGATCAGCCACTCCCGGTTCACCTTAGCCAGACCCCGCAGCAGGAACTGCCGGAAGCCCCGGCCCTGCTTGATCTGCCCGAATACCGGTTCCACCGTCTCCATCCGAAGCGCGTAGCGTTCCCTGCCCCGTTTCGTCCGCAGCTTGCGCCGCATCCGGTCCTTGGCTGACAGCCCCTTCGGTATGCGGCCACGGGGCGCCGGTGGCGGCACCCAGCCGTGGCGGGTCCTCTCCGGCGCGACGAACGGGTCCACTCCCAGGGCGTAGAGTTCCTCCACCGCCTTGGCCGAGTAGTATCCGGCGTCGGCGGAGACTTCCTTTGGGACTGTGCCCACGTTCAGGATGGCCTCCTCAATCATGCTCACGGCCTGATCCTTGTCCGAGGGCTGATCGGTGGCACAGGCCGCCACGATCACCTGATGCTCGCTGTCCACCACCGCCTGGCAGTTGTAGGACTGCTGGAAGTCCCTCCCTCCCGGGCCGGGCATGATCCGGGAGTCCGGGTCGGTGAAGTTCCGCTGCGCCTTGTCATCAGGCACCCCGAGATGATTGCGTCCCTCGGACTCAGCCTGCTCCGCATCCGCCAGGGCCTCGGCCTCCAGCGCCGCCTTGGCCTCCCTTATCTTCCGCAACCGTCCCTCCCGGAAGGCCAGTTCCTCCGGCAACTCATCCCCACGCCTGTCCTTCCCGTACCGGCGGTCCTCCTCCTCGTCCACCTCCTGCGCCTTGCGGAGCAACTCGTCCACCTCGGCCTGCAACCGCGCTTCCTTCTCCTTCATCCGCCCGTAGCTCATCGCCTTGTGCTTTGAGGCATTGGCCCTCACCTTGGTCCCGTCCAGCGCCACGTGCCCCAGCTTTACCAGTCCTGCCTGCTGGCACAACTCCAGCACCTGCAGGAACAATTCCCCCAACGCCTCCAGATGGTCCTTTCGGAAGTCGGAGACGGTGCGGAAGTCCGGCGTGTTGTTCGCCGCCAGCACCCGGTAGGCGATGTCCTCGTGCAGCCTCTGGGCGATGCGCCTCGAGGAGGCCACGCCGGTGCAGTAGCCGTAGAGCAGCACCTTCACCATCATCCTGGGATGGTAGGGCGGGCCGCCCCGCCTCTCCTGCTCGTAGCGGGCGGTGATGTCCGAGAGGTCCAACTGGTCCGCAACGTCGGAGATGAAGTAGGCCAAGTGCTCCGGCGGCAGCCATTCCTGGAGGGCCGCCGGCAGCAGCAACTGCTGGTCCGGGTCGTAGGGAAGGTAGGTCTTGCTCATTGACCGCTCCGATCGTCTGATGCTCCGTACCATCATACCCCCAACGGCTCACCAACCCCGTTTCTCGGACGGGCTGCTAGGAAATAGAAAAAGCTGCCGGCCTAAAACGGCCGGCAGCTTTTCGTGGGATGGGCGGGGTTGTCTACCCGTTCCCTTCTGGGGGCGGACTCCGAGACGCTGGCCCAGCTTCCGGAGTGGCTGGATGGGGTTCAGACCCCGTTGCTTGGGGACAGGAGTTTCCTTGAGGAAATGGCTTGGCGGGTGGACCCAGAGGGGTGCGACCTGATGGAGGATAGCGCTGGGCTTTTGCCCGGGGAGTCAACGGGGTCCCGGCCTTTACGGACTTTCTTTGGGAGATGGCGCCGGCGGTGAACCGTTCGAGGTGCCTCAGTTTGTCCTGGTCGCGGGGTTGGAGTATTCTCCCCCCTACTTATCAGGAGGTGGATGGGTTGGTAGAGGTCCTTTACAAGTACATGACCGCTGAGCGGGTTATGACTTGCCTTCCGGAGGTCGGCGACGGGACCCTGCGTGCCACGTAGCCAGCGGCCCTGAACGATCCATTTGAGTGTGCCGTGAGGGCCATGTTCATTGAATTCGGGTGGGATGAGTTGCGTCGCAACCAGGAGTTCGCCGAGGTTCTGAGCAGCATTCATGGGACCACTCCGGTTTCCGAGGAGGAGGTTGCGCAAGCGAAGGAAGAACATGGCAGTCTTTACCTTCGGAATCTGTTTGCAATGCAGTTGTCCCAGAAGTACGGAATTGTGTCCTTTACCGAAGGCCCTAGGCATCCGTTGATGTGGACCCACTACACATCCGACGGCTCGGGTTTCGTAGTTGGGTATGGTGTGGAGCGGTTGCGGAGTCTCAGCAGCGGAGAAGGATCACTGATATCTGTCACCTATGTTTCTGAGATGCCTCCGATCATAGATTACAGGGTTCTTAACTATTCGGAGGGGAACTTGCATTTGTTCTTGTCCATGAAAAGCGACTACTGGAGTTACGAGTCTGAGTGGCGGCTCATTGTTGAGCTTAGTGAAACCATTGGGACCGGTCTGTTGGACGTCCGTGGTCTGCCAATCAACTTGGTCCGGGTGCCGAACGAGTCTGTCGTGAGCGTGTATCACACCGAACGCACTCCAGCAGATGTTGTAGAAAGGATTCGCTCACGCTTGGAGAATCCGAACAACCGGTATGGCACTCAGCGTCTCACGAAACTGGTTGCGTCTGCTGAGCGCTACGGGTATGAGGATGGACCGGATGATGCTGCCTGATGGTTGCTCGCAGCAGCATCCGGTTTGAATATTAGAGGCCCGGTATCTGCCGAGCCTCTGTTGTCGGAAAGTTGGCTGGTAACGCCGTGGTCGCGGCACTGCTTCCAGGGGTCGGCACCGTTCTGGGTATCAAGGTCACGGTCGACTCTGGGGTCTCTGTAAGAGCGAGTTCTTGGGTTGGAGTGGGTCCCCCGCAGGCCATGCGGGCCGTAAGAGTAACCAGGAGTGCCAAGGGGAACGGGATCTTCACTTGGGGTTTCCAGTTCAGGGCTAGCGGATGGACTGGTCTCGGTCGTAGTCATTGACCTCGCATCCGGCCTAACTCGGCTTCCAGCTCTAGTACTCGGGCTTCGGCCGCTTCCCTGGCTGCCCGCTCTGCTTCTCTCCCCGCCCTCTCTGAGTCTCTCGCCGCCCGCAACTCTTCCGGTGTCGGCAGAAACTCACCCGTCTCCGGGTCCTGGAGTCGCAGTTCCCCGCGGTCCCAGCACAGGTCCAGCTCCAGCACGGAGCTGTGCCCCCATATCAGGCCGTCAGGTTCGCGGGTGACCAGAGCCGGCGTGTATTCTCCGTCGGTCAGCACGTCTCCGGCCAAGGCCGTGTCGTGATAGCTTCCGTCAGTGTGGTCGAACTGGCAGTATTCCTGGAAAGCTGTATGCGGCGTAGCCCCTTCGCTTAGGGAAGGTGGGAGAATTTTACACACATTGCTAAGAATTCTCTGAACAAGTCCGTGGCGATGTGGCATAGTTAAGTTGAAGAGCCCGATGCTGACTGGGAATGCGGTTGTATGGACCAGCCAACGTTCGCCGACCAGGAATACCAGGGTAAGAAGCGGAAGACCCGCTGGGAGTTGTTCCTGGAGCGGATGGACGGCCTGATTCCCTGGCACTGGCTGCAGGAACGCATCCGTACCTTCTACCCCAAGGTCGGCAAGGGCCGCCCCGCCCTACCCACTGGGGGTGATGCTGCGGATTCATTGTGTGCAGCTCTTCTACAACCTCAGCGACCCCGGTATGGAGGACCTGCTCTACGAGGCCGAGTCGGTGAGGTGGTTCGTGGGTCTGAATCTGTCGGAAGCGCTGCCCGACGAGACCGCCATCCTCAACTTCCGTCATCTCTTGGAGCAGCACAGCCTGGGGCAGGGCCTTCTGGCGGAGATCAACGCCCACCTGGAGTCCCAGGGACTGATGCTGCGAGAGGGAACCATCGTGGACGCCACTATCATCCTGGCCCCTTCTTCCAGGCCCCTTCTTCCACCAAGAACCGGACCGGGGAGCGAGACCCGGAGATGCATCAGACCAAGAAGGGAAACCAGTGGCATTTCGGGATGAAAGCGCACATCGGGGTGGACGCCGACACGGGCATAGTGCATAGCATGACCACGACGGCGGCCAACGCACACGATGTTACGGAGACGCACAATCTGTTGCACGGGGCGAGAGGGAGGTGTGGGCCGTCTCTCGGTCGTGATCGCTCAGGTGGGGAAAGAATGGAACTGCGGGACAGTGGCCAGATCAATGGTCCAGGAGGTCTCAGTTAAACTCGTGATAAGTTGATATTATCACGGGTTTAACTTGCCTCTAAAAATGCCAATAACCCGGCTGTTGGCACACTTGGCTGGGGATGTGGGATTGCGGGGTTTTGGCTGATGAACTCGGGGGGACGGCTAGTCGTCGATCCCTCTCTCTGTGGTGGAGACGAGGCGGGTGCCAACTCGTCTGAGTTTGTCTCGCAGCTCGATGGTCTCCTCCAGGGACATGGAGAAGCGGTTGAGCTTCCAGACGACTATGAAGTCGAGAGTGCTGTCGTCCCGGGTGGCCTCGGAGATCATCCTGGTGAACTCGTCCCGGCTGTCGGCCGTGTCCCTGAACGTGGCTGAGACTGTGAGGCCTCGTGCCTGGCAGTATTCGCGGCAGGCGGTCTCCTGGTCCTTTTTGGAGATCATGCTGCCAGTTGTTGTCAGGGGATCTCTGACGTAGATGGCGGCTTTCTGCATGGGGTGGCGTCCTGGAGGTGGAGAGAGGATGAGCTACCAGCGCCGGCGTCGTCGCCGTTTACTGTTAGTCAGGCGCTGATGAGCTCGTTTACATGATCCGGCATCCGAGTGCTGATGCGCAACAGGCTACTGTCATCAAAAGGCAGACCTTGGGAGGTACTCCGGGTCCTGTCGGGACGCAGGAGCAGGGAGTGCTGGAATAGCTGATGTATAGGATTCTGCCAGGGGTCGTGCAACCGGGTTTCCCAGCCACTCTCTCAGCTACAAGGTGGGGGCATTTACAGCCATGGCTGTAAACAGGGCTGTTTCCAGCCACCTTGGCCGGGTGAGTCTGACCCGGGCCGGCGTTCCGGACTCGGCAATCATCGTGCTGGGGCCGAATGGCCTCGCCGTTTATACTTTCACTAGTCCCCTGGCTCTGAGAAAGCCCCAGAGGTTGCGGCGGCTTTCCCGGCTTCTTGAAAATATGGGGTCCTTTTTGCTTTCCCGGTCTCTCCCTCATGGCGGTCCGCCAACGCTGATATCCGCCGGTTTCCAGGATGAACAGGGAGTCGTAGTCGCTCACCCCAAGCACCTGCTGACACCGCCGCCGGGTACGCGGCGATGGACTGCGCTTGTCGGCCTTCAGCAGGGACAGGTAGCCCGGCGAAAGCCCGCACCGGCGCGTCAGCTCGTTCTTCGACATGCTCAGATCTTAAAGCAGTTCCCACACTGTGTCCCGGTTCGGCCTCACCCCTGGGGGGCGCGGGACTCTTGCGCCTCACCCCGCCTGCTTCCTCCCCCGGCGAGGGCCGCCGGACGTGTGGGTTGCCCACCAAGAGCGCCTCCGGCCGGAGCGCGAACCGGGAGACCCTCGTTGACTCGGAGCGGCGGAAACTCCCTCTGCGTGTCCACATGTTCGGCCCTTTATTGGCCGCGCCTGAGACGGTGAATTCCAGGGAGTTGGACAGTTTCCTGCCGTCCCGGGTGCAGATGGCCCCTGGGCGCCGCAGCGCGTGATGACCGGCAGCAGTACGGTCACATCGGCGTTGGAGACTGGCTGCACCGTAATCCGACAGGAGATGTTGCTGGACCTGTCCACCCGCTGCGCCTTCAGCACCTCCCCGTCCGTCAAGTCAAAGGCGCGCAGCTTCAGCTTCTTGTAGCTCAGCGGGAACTCCTCGCTGAACTCGATTTCGAAGGTGAACTCCGTCGATCCGTCGTGGGCCGCCGGGACGGCTCCCCTCAGGCTGACGTTCAGCGGCGGTGGCGCCGGCGCCACCGCCTCCGTGTCCGCGCCTGTCAACGTTTCCTCGTTCCCCACGTCATCGGTGAAGGCCACCCTCACCTGGATGGTCCGGCCCTCGTCGTCGGCCAACAGTGTGTAGGTCGAGCCGGTGCCCCCGGGATGGCCGTCCCGCCGGCCATCCAGCGGTAGGTGAAGACGGCATTCTCCATGCCCTCGTCATCGGCGATTCCGAGGTGTCCACGGTCAGCTCCTCACCCACCCGGACCGTGCCGGTGATGGTCGGTTGCCCGGTGGCCGGACTGTTTGGCTAGGGCGCGGCCGCCACCACCTCAGTCAGCGCACTGGTCAACGTCTCCCGATTCCCCGCATCGTCCTTGAAACTCACCCGCACCTGGATGTACAGTCCGCGGTCGGCAGCCACCAAGGTGTAGGTCGCTCCCGTCGCGCCGGAGATGTCGATATACGCACCACCGTCAGTCACCACCCACTGGTAGCTGTAGGACACGTTGGTCAGACCGTCATCGTCGCCGATGCCCGAGGTGTCCGCCGTTAGCACCTCTCCCACCTGTGGCGTCCCGCCGATGCTCGGCCTACCGGTGGCCGCGCTGTTCCCAGAGGGTTGCTCAGGCTCCACCGGAGTTACTTTGACCACGTTGGACCGCTTGCTGAGCCCGGCGGCGTTGATCGCCTTCACCCGGTAGGCGTGAAGCACATCCGGCGTCACGTCGCTGTCGGTGTACTCGGTGGCGGTGCTCCCGGTGTCGTTCACGTGCACCAGCAGGGCCTGCTCTCCCCTGCTGATCCTCTTGCGCAGTATCTGGTACCCCGTAACCGTGTCATCGTCAGGGGCCTCCCAGCGAAGGGTCACCGTGCCGTCCGCATTGGCGGCTCCCTTCAGTTTGAGTGGTGGCCCCGGCGGCTCTGTCGGCCCTCCGGATGCAACCGCCGTCGTCGCCGCGCTGGTCAGCGTCTCGTCGTTGCCCTCATCGTCCGTGAAGCTCACCCGCACCTGGATGGTCTTCCCCTCGTCGCCGGCCACCAGCGTGTAGGCATCATCCGTCGCACCGGAGATGTCGGCATCCGTGCCTCCGTCATTGGCAATCCACTGGTAGCTGTAGGTGGAGGTGGTCAGACCGTCCGCGTCGGCGATGCCGTCGGTGTCCGCGGTCAGCGTCTCTCCCACCTGGGCCGTGCCGCTGATGGTGGGCAGGCCGGTGGCCGGACTGTCGGGTTGGGGCGCTGCCGCCACCGCCTCCGTGGCGGCGCTGGTCAGCGTTGTCTCGTTCCCAAGATCGTCGGTGACGGTGACCCGCACCTTGATGGTCCGGCCCTCGTCGGCGGCCACCAGGGTATAGGTTGAGCCGGTGGCCCCGCCGATTTCGGCGTCGTCGGACAGCCACTGGTAGGCAAAGACGGCGCTGTCCAACCCGTCCGCGTCGGCGATGCCCGTGATGTTCACGATGAGGGTCTGGCCCACCTGGGCCGTGCCGCTGATGGTTGGCTCCCCGGTGGCCGGACTGTCGGGCTGGGGCGCTGCCGCCACCGCCTCCGTGGCGGCGCTGGTCAGCGTTGTCTCGTTCCCAAGATCGTCGGTGACGATGACCCTCACCTTGATGGTCCGGCCCTCGTCGGCGGCCACCAGGGTGTAGGTTGAGCCGGTGGCCCCGCCGATTTCGGCGTCGTCGGACAGCCACTGGTAGCTGTAGGTGGAGGTGGTCAGACCGTCCGCGTCGGCGATGTCCGTGATGTTCACGATGAGGGTCTGGCCCACCTGGGCCGTGCCGCTGATGGTGGGCTCCCCGGTGGCCGGACTGTCGGGCTGGGGCGCTGCCGCCACCGCCTCCGTGGCGGCGCTGGTCAGCGTTGTCTCGTTCCCCGCGTCGTCGGCGAAGCTGACCCTCACCTTGATGGTCCGGCCCTCGTCGGCGGCCACCAGGGTATAGGTGGCATCCGTCGCGCCGGAGATGTCCGTATCGTCGCCCAGCCACTGGTAGCTGTAGGTGGAGGTGGTCAGACCGTCCGCGTCGGCGATGCCCGTGATGTTCACGATGAGGGTCTGGCCCACCTGGGCCGTGCCGCTGATGGTCGGCTCCCCGGTGGCCGGACTGTCGGGCTGGGGCGCTGCCGCCACCGCCTCCGTGGCGGCGCTGGTCAGCGTTGTCTCGTTCCCCGCGTCGTCGGCGAAGCTGACCCTCACCTTGATGGTCCGGCCCTCGTCGGCGGCCACCAGGGTATAGGTGGCATCCGTCGCGCCGGAGATGTCCGTATCGTCGCCCAGCCACTGATAGCTGTAGGTGGAGGTGGTCAGACCGTCCGCGTCGGCGATGCCCGTGATGTTCACGATGAGGGTCTGGCCCACCTGGGCCGTGCCGCTGATGGTCGGTTCCCCGGTTGTGGGCGTGTTGGAAGCCCCCTGCTGCTGGACAGCAAAGCCAACCTCATCCGTGGCCGTGCTGGTCAACGTTGTCTCGTTCCCAAGATCGTCGGTGACGATCACCCGCACCTTGATGGTCTTGCCCGCGTCGTCGGCCACCAGGGTGTAGGAGGCATCCGTCGCGCCGGAGATGTCCGTATCGGTGGTTCCGTCATTGGCGACCCATTGGTAGCTGTAAGTCGCGTTGACCAATCCGTCCGCGTCGGCGATGCCGGTAGTGACCGCCGTCAGCATCTCGCCCACCTGGGCCGTGCCGATGATGGTCGGTTGCCCGGTTGCCGGACTGTCGGGCTGGGGCGCTGCCTCCACTGCGTTCGTAGCCTCGCTGGTCAGCGTTGTCTCGTTCCCAAGATCGTCGGTGACGATGACCCGCACCTTGATGGTCCGGCCCTCGTCGGCGGCCACCAGGGTGTAGGTCGAGCCGGTGGCCCCGCCGATTTCGGCGTCGTCGGACAGCCACTGGTAGCTGTAGGTCGCGTTGGTCAACCCGTCAGCGTCGGCGATGCCCGAGGGGTCCGCCGTCAGCTGCTCGCCCACCTGGGCCGTACCGCTGATGGTCGGTTGCCCGGTTGCCGGACTGTCGGGCTGGGGCGCCGCCTCCACCGCGTCCGTAGCAGCGCTGGTCCGGGTCTCGGAGTACCCTTTCCTATCGGTGAAGGCGACCCGCGCCTTGATGGTCTTGCCCACGTCGGCGGCCAACAGGGTGTAGCCGGAGTCCGTCGCCCCTGCGATGTCGGTGTCGGTGGTTCCGTCATTGGACGTCCACTGGTACCGGAACTGCACCCGGTCCAGCCCGTTCCTGTCCTCGATGCCCGAGGCGTCGGCCCGGAGGCTCTCGCCGGCCTGCGCCGTGCCATGGACGACCGGCGCCCCGCTGGCCGGCTTATTGTCCGGCATGGCCTTCCGGCCCTTCTTGAACTGGCTGGTCGAGCTCATGTACAGCGTCGCGGACCAATCCGAGACGCCGTGCGCGTTGGCCGCCCGTACCTGGAACCAGAGTGAAGCCTCCGGGTCCAGCCCGCTGATGATCGCTCCCGCTCCGTAGAACGCGACCTCAACGCCGTCGGCGGGCAGGTCGATCCACTGACCGCCCCGTCCCAACTGCACGGCGTAGGAATCGGCCCCGGGCACATCGTTCCACTCCAGGTCGACGCCCCCGATGAAGACGGCGGTTCCCGCCGGCTGGTCCGGGACGCCCGGAGGGTTGTCGGCCGGCGGACCGGGCACCACGAGGGCGGGGCCGGCGGTCAGCGACCGCCCGTCCGCCGTGCACAGCGCTCCCTGCTCCGTGCAGGGCCGGTCCAGCGGCGCCAGGATTGACACCGGACCCGTTCCGGCCGGCTCCACCGTCAGCTCCCACAGGTCGCTGCGGTCCTTCACCCTGGCGGCACCGGTCACCGTGCCGCCGCTCACCAGCAGCGCATGATCGCGCATGTCCTCGGGCGTTATTTCCACGTCGTCGCTGAAGGCGATCCGCAGCTTGAACCCGTTCTCCCCGTCATGCGCCTCCGGCGCCAGGGTGAAACTAGCCGTGAGGGGCTCTGCCTCCGTCGCTCTCGCTGCGCTGCGGTTATAGGGCCGGGGGGGCGCAGGCGGTAGGCGTCGATCTCGCCGCCTCGGTTGGTGACCCAGATAGTCCCGCCGTGGGACCAGATGTCGCCCGGCGGCATGCTGTAGGTTCGGATCCGGATGTCGAACTCCGCGGCGCGGTTGCCGGTGTCCAGGTCGTAGGCCCGGAGCCAACCGGCGGCGGCCACCCACATCGTCGTGCCGTCGGACCAGAGGCCGTGGCCGTATTCGTGACCGTCGTAGCCGGGCGCGAGGGTCGTCTGGCCGGTGCTCAGGTTGACGATCAGCATGCCCGAAGGCGGCCCGTTGTACCACAGATTTGACGCGGTCGCCCAGATGCCCCTGATCGTATTTGCGAAGATCTGTATGTCTCTATCGGGGACGCGCCCGAGTCTCGACTCCAGGTGCCTGATCGTTGAAGTGGAGTTGCCGTTGGAATCATAACCGGTCACGTTCTCGACATAGCAATCGTCGTCACGGGTCCGTGCGCCCGCGGTCCGCGCGTACGCATCGAGCCGGCCTGGATTGTCGTTCGCGACCCAGATTCTATTGTCATCTCCCCAGATCACGGTCAGCGCCGGGTTTCCCAAGCCGCCGACACGTCTGGGGCTGAAGTGGCAATTGTAGTTGAACCGAAAGTCACCGTCGGTCGCCAAGGTCGGGATATGCCGCTCGATCCGGCCATCCTTCAGCGCCGACAGCTTGAGCGGGTGGATGCCGAAGTGGCTGGGGTCCACAACCCAGATGGTGTCTCTGCCGGGGTCGCCCCAGAGCCCGCTCGGCTGCCAGACATGGCCTTCGGCCACCACCTCCAGATACTTTGCCTCCGATGTAACATCATCAGTACCATCATCAGGAGCATCTTCATCAACGCCAAGGCCCAGAAATACAGTGATCTTCTCTTCGGGCAGCAACTTCTCGCCAAACGGCAATGCGTGGGATCCCGCCGGCACCGAGACTGTACGGATGTGGCGGTCGGGGGCCTCGGCGTCATCCACATTGACGACCAGGTCGGGAATCGTGATGCCGTCAAAGAGGCTGTCCAAGCTCGCGGCCTCATGGGTCAGCCTGACCGATTCGTTCGTCAAGTTAGGATCGGTGCTGGTCGACACGAACATCCGCTGGGCCTGGCTCCAGTTCGTCGTGCTGAAGGTTAAGGTTTGCGGAAACGCATTCACCTCTGTGCCCACATCCCCGGCGACCGTCACCGTCACATCTGATGCCGGTCGTCTGCTGAGCACCACGGTATAGTAGCGTGTGCTCCCTTCCGTCAGCGACAGAACCTTCTCCGACAGCAACACCTGCGCCGGTCGACCGGCCCGGGTCACCGTCAACGTGTAGGTTGCCGGCGTAGTGCCGTCCTGCGCCGTCACCTCAACCTTGATCACGTTCTGCTCGCCGGCCAGCAGGTCGACCTGGAAGCCGGGCCGGTTTGTGTCCAAGTCAGTGAGCACGTCGTTGCTGTCGTTCCGGTATCTGATTGACGCGCCCGCGTCGTTCTTGGTCGGTAGCACCGTGATCCGCGAGACCGGGAACCCCACCGACGCCGCGTAATCAAAATGACCGGCGGAGAAGGCCGGGTCCAGCGCGATGGCGTCGCCGTTGCTCGCGTTCTCCAGCTCCAGGCCGCTCAGCGTGGCGTCGGTGGACTTGGGGATGCCAATGCCACGGATTTCAAAAAGAAGAGGAGAAGTCTGTGCAAACCAGGTTTGGCCCGAAATGGTGAAACCTCTGGTGCTGTGTCCCCCGATGAGGGTCCAGCCGTGGTCACTGGTCACGTTTCGGTTAGCTGGAAGTAACCCTCTAGGAGAGAGCCCACCTGAACCTATTTCCTCGTTTAGGGTGAACCAGTAGGTCGTGTCCTTCGCAAGCAACGTGCCGGCCGGCGCCGTGAACGTGTTGAGACCGGTGCTCGTCAAGGCAGTCGGACGGGCAAACGGCTCACCCACCAGATCGCCCGGTTGACCACCGCTGTCCTCTCGTAGCCTCACAGTGGCGTTGGCGTTGGTGCCACTGCTAGAACCCAAAGGCAACCGAATAGCGGTGATTGTGTAGTCACCAACGCCGCCGCCAGTTCGGAATTTCACGGCGTAACTGAGTCCGATACCATAGTCGAACACAGGGCCCGAAAGGTCACTGCTGATTAGCGTGACCGGAGTCGTGGTCTGCGCCTGCAGGGGCGGGGCCAGCAGCGCCACCAGGGTTGCCAGCAGCGCCACCGCCAGGCCCAGCGCTGCCAGGGACCGCACGCTCACGACTTTTGCGGACCGCAGGCGGTGATCCCAGCTATCAGATCGGCGGCAATCCCTGTTCATCATGATCCTCTCCTCTGCGCCTCTATGCCGTGGCCGGCGCCGCCTCAAATAGCGTAATTAGCGACTCTAAACCGTGTCCTTGCTGACGTTGTGCCTGACCGCCGCCCGGCGCTCCGTGGCGGCGGTCAGCATTTATCCCACATCCGCCGTTCCCCTGATGGCGCGCGCCCCGGTGGCCGGACCCCTTGGCTAGGGCGCGGCCGCCACCACGTCAATCAGCGCACTGGTCAGCGTCTCCCGATTCCCCGCATCGTCCTTGAAACTCACCCGCACTTGGATGTACAGTCCGCGGTCGGCAGCCACCAGGGTGTAGGTCGCTCCCGTCTCGCCGGAGATGTCGATATACGCACCACCGTCAGTCACCACCCACTGGTATCTGTAGGAGACGTTGGTCAAACCGTCGGAGTCGCCTATGCCTGTGGTGTCCGCCGTGAGGGTCCGGCCCACCTGGGCCGTGCCGGTGATGGTTGGCTCCCCGGTGGCCGGGCTGTCGGGCTGGGGCGCTCCCGCCACCGCCTCCGTGGCGGCGCTGGTCAGCGTTGTCTCGTTCCCCAGATCGTCGGTGACGGTGACCCGCACCTTGATGGTCCGGCCCTGGTCGTCGTCAACCAGGGTGTAGGTCGAGTCGGTAGCACTCGTGATGTCCGTGTCCGTACTCCCGTCGTTTCTTATCCATTGGTAGCTGTAGGAAACGTTCGTCAACCCGTCAGCGTCGGCGATGCCCGAGGTGTCCGCGGTCAGCGTCTCCCCGACCTGGGCCGTGCCGATGATCGTCGGCTCCCCGGTGGCGGGCGTGTTGGCTGTCTGCTGCTGGACGGCAAAGCCAACCTCATCCGTGGCCGTGCTGGTCAGCGTCGTCTCGTTACCAAGATCGTCGGTGACGATCACCCGCACCTTGATGGTCTTGCCCGCGTCGTCGGCCGCCAGGGTGTAGGTGGCATCCGTCGCGCCGGAGATGTCCGTATCGGTGGTTCCGTCGTTGGCGACCCACTGGTAGCTGAAGGTGGTCAGACCGTCCGCGTCGGCGATGCCGGAGGTTTCCGCCGTCAGCGTCTCGCCCACCTGGGCCGTGCCGGTGATGGTCGGTTGCCCGGTGGCCGGACTGTCGGCCTGGGGCGCTGCCGGGGTGTTGACCCGGACCCAGCGGGACTTCTCGCTCTGTTCCCCGTGCTCGTCGATGGCCTTGATCTTGTAGTTGTATCGCTTTTCCGGCTCGACCGTTTCGTCGGTGTAGGTGGTGTCCGCCGAGCCGGTGTCGTTCGTGAGGGTGATGAAGGTCCCCGCCGGATGGATCGCCCAGTCGCGCCTCAGGATGACGTAGCCGGTGATGGAGTCGTCCTCCGGGTCGTCCCAGGCGAGGGTCACGGCGTCGTGGGAGACGACGGACGCAGACAGTCCCGTGGGCGTGTCGGGGACGGGCACCGCCGGGGTGACGGCCAGAACCCAGTGGGACTTCTCGCTCACCTCCCCGTGCTCGTTGATGGCCCTGATCTTGTAGTTGTATTGCTTTTCCGGCTCGACCGTAGCGTCGGTGTAGGTGGTGTCCGCCGAGCCGCTGTCGCCTGCGACGGTGACGAAGGTGCCCACCGGGTGGATCTCCCGGTCGCGGCGCAGGATGACGTAGCCGGTGATGGCATCGTCCTGCGGGTCGTCCCAGGCGAGGGTCACGGCGTCGTGGGAGACGACGTTGGCAGACAGTCCCGTGGGCTTGGCTGGCGGCTCAGGCGCTGCCTCCACCGCCTCCGTGGCGGCGCTGGTCAGCGTTGTCTCGTTCACTGCGTCGTCGGTGACGATCACCCGCACCTTGATGGTCCGGCCCTCATCGTCGGCCACCAGGGTGTAGGTGGCATCCGTCGCGCCGGAGATGTCTGTGTCCGAGGTTCCGTCGTTGGCAACCCACTGGTAGGTGTAGGTCGCGTTGCTCAGCCCGTCAGCGTCGACGATGCCCGAGGTCTCCGCGGTCAGCGTCTCCCCCACCTGGGCCGTGCCGATGATGGTCGGCTCCCCGGTGGCGGGCGTGTTGGTTGTCTGCTGCTGGACGGCAAAGCCAACCTCATCCGTGGCCGTGCTG
Source organism: Dehalococcoidia bacterium (assembly GCA_965222025.1). GTDB lineage: Bacteria > Chloroflexota > Dehalococcoidia > Lucifugimonadales > UBA3495 > VXOI01. The sequence continues at coordinate 33,511 of CBDCTI010000002.1, forward strand.
GTCAGCGTTGTCTCGTTACCAAGATCGTCGGTGACGATCACCCGCACCTTGATGGTCCGGCCCGCGTCGTCGGCCGCCAGGGTGTAGGTGGCATCCGTCGCGCCGGAGATGTCCGTATCGGTGGTTCCGTCATTGGCGACCCATTGGTAGCTGTAAGTCGCTTTGACCAACCCGTCCGCGTCGGCGATGCCGGTAGTGACCGCCGTCAGCGTCTCACCCACCTGGACAGTGCCGGTGATGGTCGGTTGCCCTGTGGCCGCACTGTCGGGCTGGGCCGCTGCCTCCACTGCGTTCGTAGCCGCGCTGGTCAGCGCTTCCTGGTACCCCGCGTCGTCGATGAAGCCCACCCACACCTGGATCGTCAGTCCCTCATCGTCCGCTGTCAGGGTGTAGCTGGCCCCGGTGGCCCCTGGGATGTCCGTCCATCCCGCCATCCACTGGTAGCTGTAGGTCGCTTTGGTCAACCCGTCAGCGTCGGCGATGCCCGAGGTGCCCACGGTGAGGGTCTCGCCCACCTGGGCCGTGCCGCTGATGGTCGGTTGCCCGGTGGCCGGACTGTCGGGCCGGGGCGCTGCCTCCACCGCGTCCGTAGCAGCGCTGGTCCGGGTCTCGGAGTACCCTCTCCTATCGGTGAAGGCGACCTTCACCTTGACGGTCTTGCCCACGTCGGCGGCCGCCAGGGTGTAGCCGGAGTCCGTCGCCCCCGCGATGTCGGTGTCGGTGCTGCCGTCATTGGACGTCCACTGGTACCGGAACTGCACCCGGTTCAGCCCGTTCCCGTCCTCGATGCCCGAGGCGTCGGCCCAGAGGCTCTCGCCGGCCTGCGCCGTGCCATGGACGACCGGCGCCCCGCTGGCCGGCGCATTGTCCGGCCTGGCCTTCCGGCCATTCTTGAACTGGCTGGTCGAGCTCATGGCCAGCGTCGCGGACCAATCCGAGACGCCGTGCGCGTTGGCCGCCCGTACCTGGAACCAGAGGGTCGCCTCCGGGTCCAGCCCGCTGATTATCGCTCCCGCCCCGTAGAACGCGACCTCAACGCCGTCGGCGGGCAGGTCGATCCACTGGCCGCCCCGTCCCAACTGCACGGCGTAGGAATCGGCCCCGGGCACATCGTTCCACTCCAGGTCGACGCCCCCGATGAAGACGGCGGTTCCCGCCGGCTGGTCCGGAACGCCCGGAGGGTTGTCGGCCGGCGGACCGGGCACCACGAGGGCGGGGCCAGCGGTCAGCGACCGCCCGTCCGCCGTGCACAGCGCTCCCGGGTCCGTGCAGGGCCGATCCAGCGGCGCCAGAATTGACACCGGACCCGGCCCGGCCGGCTCCACCGTCAGCTCCCACAGGTCGCTGCGGTCCTTCACCTTGGCGGCACCGGTCACCGTGCCGCCGCTGACCAGCAGCGCATGATCCCGCATGTCCTCGGGCGTTATCTCCACATCGTCGCTGAAGTCGATCCGCAGCTTGAACCCGTTCTCGCCGTCATGCGTCTCCGGCGCCAGGGCGAAACTGGCCGTGAGGGGGTCCGCCTCCGTCGCTCTCAGCGACGCGCCCGGCGAACCGGGCAGGTGGTAGGCGTCGATCTTGCCCCCCCGGTTGGTGACCCAGATCGTCCCGCCGTGGGCCCAGATGTCGCCCGGCGGCATGCCGTAGGTTCGGATCCGGATGTCGAACTCCGCGCTGCGGACGCCGGAATTCAGGTCGTAGGCCCGGAGCCAACCGGAGTCGGTGGCCACCCACATCGTCGTGCCGTCGGACCAGAGGCCGTGGCCGTCCTCGTGACCGTCGTAGCCGGGCGCCTCGGCCACAGAGTAGTTAGGCCCCAAGTTGAAAGCGTAAACGCCGCCGGCGCTCAAGCCGGAGGACGGCCCGCTGAACCACACCCGCCCTGAGATCGCCCAGATGCCCCTGATCGTCCGCGGGCCACGGGACACGTCAATCCTTCCAACGAAATCGAATGGTGATTGGAAATGCTCGTCCGCTGTTTCGTAGCTTTGAAGGTCTGTTGCCCATGAAGTGACGTTTTTGGTATAGCATCCCCTGGATAGACTGTAACTCCGGCTGTACGCATCGATCGTACCGCTGCTGTCGTTTGCGACCCATAAATCGCTGCTAGTTCCCCACATCACGGTAAGCGACGGGTTTCCATTGCCGCTGGCCAGGCCTTGTTTGAAGTGGCACTGGTAGTTGAGCCTTTGTTCGAGTCCTGACGTATCAGCCGCGACACGCCGCTCGATTAGGCCCTCCTTCAGCGCCGACAGCTTGAGCGCGTGGATGCCGAAGTGGCTGGGGTCAACGACCCAGATGGTGTCTTCGCCGGGGTCGCCCCAGAGCCCGCTCGGCCTCCATATATGGCCTTCGGCGACCCCCTCAATTTCCCCGAATGGTAGGCCAGAATCTACCTCAAATTCCTCTTCGGGCAGCGGCTTGTCCCCGGGCTCCAATGCGTGCGATCCGTGCGGCACCCTGATCGTGCGGATGTGGTAGTCCGGGGCGTCGTCGTCATCCACATTGACGACCACGCTGGGAATCGTGATGCCGTCAAAGAGGTCGTCCGAGCTCGTGGCCGTATGGGTCAGCCTGACCGATTCGTTCGTCAAGTTAGGATCGGCGTTGGTCGACACGAACACCCCCTGGGCCTGGCTCCAGTTCGACGTGGTGAAGGTCAGGTTGCTCAGATGCGGGGTCACATTCGTGTCCGCATGCCCGCCAATCGTCACCGTCACACTCGCCGCCGGTTGTCTGCTGAGCACCACGGTATAGTAGCCTGTGGCACCTTCCGTCACCGACAGAACCCTCTCCGACAGCAACACCTCCCCCGGTCGACCGGCCCGAGTCACCGTCAACGTGTAGGTTTCCTCCGCAATGCCGTCCTCCGCCGTCATCTCAACCTTGATCACGTTCGGCACGCCCTCCGCCAGGCCGACCTGGAAGCCGGGCCGGTTTGTGTCCAAGTCAGTGAGCACGTCGTTGCTGTCGTTCCGGTATCTGATTGACGCGCCCGCGTCGTTCTTGGTCGGTATCACCGTGACCTGCGAGACCGGGAACCTCACCGACGCCGCGTAATCCAGATGACCGGGGGAGAAGGCCGGGTCCAGCGTGATGGCGTCGCCGTTGCTCGCGTCCTCCAGCGTCAGGTCGCTCAGCGTCGCGTCGGTGGACTTGGGGATGCCAATGCCACGGATTTCAAAAAGAAGAGGAGTAATAGTAGAAGCTGATGACCAGGTATCAGTAGTACTGGTGTAAGGTTGGTGGCTGTGTCCCCCGATGACGGCCCAGCCGTACGCACTGTTCACGTCGGCGGCATTTGGTAATCTAGGGTGATACCCACCTGAACTTATTTCCTCGTTGATGGTGAACCAGTAGGTCGTGTCCGCCGCAAGCACCGTACCGGCCGGCGCCGTGAACGTGTTGAGACCGGTGCCCGTCAAGGAAGACGGACGGGTAAACGGCTCACCCACCAGATCGCCCGGTTGACCACCGCTGTCCTCTCGTATCCTGACAGTGGCGTCCGAGTTAGTGCCACCGGCAGAATCCAAATACATCCGAATGTCGGTGACTGTGTAGTCATCGGCGTCGCCGCCAGTAACGAAATTGACGGCGTACCGGGCACCGGCGAGGCTTTGGAGCGTGCCCGAAGGGTCACTGCTGATTAGCGTGACCGGAGTCGTGGTCTGCGCCTGCAGGGGCAGCGCCTGGAGCGCCACCAGGGTTACCAGCAGCGCCACCGCCAGGCCCAGCCCGGCGAACACGCGGACTCGCATACTCACCCCTCGCCAAAAATGGCTGTGCGGCATACTGCCGCCGCTTCCCGCTTCTGTCCCTCTGCCAACAACCAACCGATTGGATGCTCTATCTTTGCTACTAAACATGGTTCAATACTCCTGGTTTGAAAAAGGTCGCCTGACTGAATTGCTCAATGGGTCTCACAACCGGACCTGATGCCCACCGTCTATTTGCCGCCTGGCTATGTGCCACCTGGAATTGACCCCGGACCTGTCGCTCCCCGTTGTTGACAATCGGACCCCGGCCCTGGGGCTGAGGGGTTGTATAGATGACGGTTTCAAGTCAAAATCACCTGGTGCCACCGGCAGCCCAACCTGGCTGCCGGGATTGACATAAAGCTAAACCGTGTATAATTACAGTTATACACGGTTTAACTTGCCCGGATGCAGGGATTTAGGCGGGAAGGGGACAGATGGCACAGATCACCAAGTACGCCGCGAACCGCAGCACCGCGGGTTCGCGCTCAGGAAAATACCCGGCGTCCCAGGGCGTAGGAAACGAACCGGTTTGGGCCTGCGTACTGCCCTCAGACCCTCACGCAGAGGCCTTCGCAACCCCCCGCGCAACCGCCAGGTCAGCGCGACAGGCCGGGGCCGGGAGTGCCCAGCAGCAACGAGACGACCGGGCGGGGGTGGCAACCGCTTCGGCCCCTGTCATAGTCGACGTCCGTCCCACCCCGGTTGCCGTGGTCAAGCCCGAGGCCAGGGGAGTTTCAATGAGGGTAGACACCCTCACCGACTCCGACGTGAGCAACCTGAAGGCGATCTTCGAGCACGAAATATCCGGCAGCACGCTGAACAACTATCTCGTCCAGTGGCGGCATTTCCTGGCCTGGGCGTTGGAAAAGGATGTACAGGCCCTCCCCGCCAATCCGGCCCAGGTGGCCGCGTACCTGGCGGAACGCATCCAGGAATACGGCCAAAAACCCGCGACCCTCCGGGTGGCCGCATCGGCAATAGCCTTCGCCCATAAGACCGCCCAGGCCGACGACCCCTGCGCCAGCCCGGAGGTGAAAAAGACCCTCCGGTGCGCCACCCGCAAAGCTGGAAAGGACCAGAAACAGGCGGAAGCCCTCACCGAGGAGGCGCTATCCGCCATCGAGGCCACGGCCTGTGAGCCACGGCTGGGAAGGGGAGGCAGATATGAAAGTCAGGAGACGGCTCGGTCCCGGGGCCACCTGGACATCGCCCTGATCAGCCTGATGCGGGACGCCATGCTGCGGGTTTCCGAGGCCGCCGTCCTGACCTGGAGGGACATAGAGTACGAGGCCGACGGCACCGGCCGCCTCCTGATCCGCCGGTCCAAGACGGACGCCGAGGGGCAGGGCGCCGTGGCGTTCCTGTCCGTCCCAACCATGGCGGCGCTGGCGTTGATCAGAAACGAGGAGACAGCTACCGACAGCGTCTTCGGGCTTCGTCCCAACCAGATCTCGGCACGCATCAAGCAGGCGGCCCAGGCTGCGGACCTGGGGGGCGGCTACAGCGGGCACTCGCCCCGGGTGGGGATGGCCAGGGACCTGGCCAGAGCGGGGACCGAGCTGCCCAGCCTGATGAACGCGGGACGCTGGCGCTCGCCGGCGATGCCGGCGCATTACACGAGAAACGAGAGCGCGGGAAAGGGAGCGGTGGCCCAGTTTCACGGGTGCAAGGGGAGGCCGGGCCAGTAGAGATTGGCCCATTTGGGGGGGTGAACGCCTTGACCCTGGGGCCAGTCCGTGTTACGTTTTCAGCCGCGAAATGAGGAAAGTGCTCCAGATCGGGCACACAGAGCAAGTTAAAGCGTGTATAACTGTAATTATACACGGTTTAGCTTGTAAGGCTCAATTCCAGTGGTCTGAGAGGCCCTTTTCCCCTACCGCCCGCTTCTTTTCAACCTCATCCGGGGCCCGATCCCGACTGCCTAAATGCCTTGCAAACCAATGCAGTATTCGCTGTTGCTATACTAACTATTACGTCAGTACAGCATCGTTGGATGTAAGGCGCGGGAATCACTTCGAGGATGGGCTTTTGCCTGGGGTCGGGAGGCCGGGATTCAGGAAACTGGCTGCTGACTGAACCGGCGGAAGCGGGTCCGACTTCTTAAAGCGGCGCCGGTCAGCCGCTAGGCAGTTCCCTTGGGCCAGAAGTGCGCCGCCTGCCCGGCGGGTCGGCAACATGGCGGCCCAGCAGTAGGACGCCCAGCGTCTCCAGGTCCTGGATCATCCCCAGCCGGGGACTCTCTCCCGAGTAGCCTTCGCCCAAACCGGCCTGTCTGGCAGCCATGCCTATCCGTATAGCGATCTGGTTGGGTCTCATCCCCAGGAGCGGCTCGGCGTCGCCGGCGTTCCGGCGGACCGACGACAGCAGCTTCATGGTGTCGGCGCTCACCACGCGGTAATCGGAGTCTGCGACACGCACGCGGCCGGACCCGCCCTTTATCCGCTCCAGGTCTCCCCAGGTCAGCGCCGCCGCCTCGTTCACCCGCAGCCGGGCGTCCCGCATCAGGCCGATCATCGCCACGTCCAGCGCGCCCCGCCGGCGGGCGTTGAGCACCCGTTCATCGTGCCCGCCCCTGCCGCTGCGCCGCTCTTTGGCAACCTTCCTGATGGCCAGGTAGCACTCCAGGTCCAGGGGCAGCGCCCTTGCGACGACAGCAGAGTCGTCCGGCGCCAGTTCGTCCAGGACGGCCCTGGCGACGCCCCGCTGCCCAGACACGTCGAACCCTGCTTCCTTGTGGCTGCGCGTGATGGCGGCCGCCGCCACCTTCAGGGTCGAGGGCTTCGCTCCCGATTCCCGCCGGTCCTTCAGGTAGGCCGCCACGTCGTCGGGAGACGCGGGAAGCGAACTGCTACCCGACGCCTCGCACCAGGCGACGAAACGGTTCCACTGGCTTGCGTAGCTGGCCCCGGTCCGCTTCCTGTCAAATCCTGTTGTTGCCGGACGTTCTTCAGCCATCGTCAATTGCCCCTGTGACCGCTGTGGGATACACCAGCCGCCACCCGGTTTCATGGTAGCACTCAGGCCAAACCATGGGGCATAGGCTTCAGAGTTTGTCAGACCAAGAACCTCGGCGGGCATAAGCTGCCGAACCACAGGAACCGTAACAGCTCGTGCTATTCTGAAATTACGGCGGACGGTTGCCCCTCCGATTCTCCGACAACTCATTGGCTCTGAGGTGGACCCGGGAAATCGGACAGGTAGCCAAGTGAGAGTCCCACTCCTAAACCCGAATCCACCGAAAAGATGAGCGTGTCGGCGTTGTGAAGCGATAGGAAAGTGCTCTCGGCTTCGGGGGCGATGGTTTTTGAAACAGAAAACCGACCTGAAACAAGGAGCACCCAAAAGATGCAGCCACTTGAGCAGCACGACCGCATCGACGTCGCCTTCGACGATCACGGTCTGCATGGCCAGTGCGGCGCTACTCCTTCCGGCAGCCTTGACCAGGCATCTGGCGCTGGGTGAACCGGTTGACCAGCACGTTTTGTCGGGTCGCCCGCATGCCGAAATTGCCGCCAGATCTCGCGTTTGTGCCCTCTACGGGGACTTCTCAGGCAGGTGGGAGGTACCGTCCAGACATCGCACCTCGCGATGCTTCCAAGCCATCCTTCGGAACAGTTCGGAGTTTCCCGGGTGATCGGCAAGGCGACCTTCCGAGCTTTCGTCTCGGCCCACTCCTCCGACGTTCACGGGGCTGCACCATCGGACGTGTTTACCGGACCACCTGTAGCCATCATGGACCCAAGAAACATTGAGAAGCCTAGGAACAGGTCATGTTGTGACTCAGGTCCGAGCCAAGAAGCATCGTCGTCTATCGTGTAAGGATCCAACGACGGCTCCGCAACGTGAAACACAATGTTGCGGAAGTTTTGGATGGTTCGCTTTGCACCGCCGTTTGCCATCGCCGCGTCGACATGTTGGTTTGCCATCTGGGAGTTACGGCGCGTGACGTTCTCGTACGCGTGCACCAAGCCCTGAAGCAGCGCCAGGCAAACCTTTGACCGACCTGCGATGGATTGTTTCTGGTCAAATGTGAGCCTCTCGATGGCCGCACCTACCCGTCCGTCCGCGTCGTCGGGTTCGCCAACGGTCTGTTCAACGGAAACCTGGCTCATGGTCTCGTTGAGGAGGACTCCCACGGCATCCAGGAGAAAGTTGTAGTTGGCGAGGTTCTCCCGGACATGGCGCGCATACCGGTCCGACTCTTTTACAGTGGCAGTAGGATTCAACGCGAATTCGACCCGCTTAAAAAAGCGCGGGTTCATCTCCGGCTGCAGCGAACCTTCCTCTGCGACTTCGCCTCCGAACGGCCATGGGTAGTGCAGGTTTTTCATGCACTGGAGGAGCAGCGCGTTCGTTTCCAGTTGGGCATCGGTCGGTTGGGTTGATTCCGCCGCCCGACGTATCCTCGGGTACTCTTCGTTCTGACGCTCTATTCCCTGGATCAACTGATTAAACCGGGCGTCGTTGAGGAGCGTGGCGTCATCGTTGGACAGCCACGTCAGAAAATTTTGGTTACAATGCCAGCGCTGCAATTCGGGAAGCTCCAAAAGTGCGCTTGCGATTTCCAAACGCAGCGTTTCCCTGGCTTCTCTGATGATGGCGTCAATCTTCATCTGCACCCGCGGCAAATCATTGTGGAAGCCACTGGAGATCCATGCCTCTTCGAAAGGTATGCTTCGCTCGCTGGGATGAAGCATTCCGTGCCGGAAACGCTTCGAATGCCCAATAAGGTTGCCATTGTCCCGCAGGAAATCCCCGAGGTCTTGGTTGCCGGACAGAGGGTGTTCACCGGCCCGTTCTTCCAAGTATTCAATCTCAGCGTAGAGCAGGGCCAAGTAGAGCTTCACCGGCGTGAATGTCGCTATTTGGATCAACACTCGGTGCACCTCCGAGGATTCGTAGCCCTGATCTCGGAGCATCCGGTCTTGGAGTTCGCGGACCCACTCGTTGAATTCCACAGAGTCTACTTGCGCGTCGGTGGGTGTGTGGTGGTCCGCCATAGCAGCTGTAAGATGGCGCATATTCCGAAAGGCCAAGCGCCTTGTTGGTTCAAGAATTAGGGCCCTATGGTAAATCAGATTGCGGAGGACCGTGGTTCCGGAGTGCAGCGTTTGTAAATCGGCGTGTTGGGCGTTCATTGTCGGTTATTCCTTAGCCCCAGTCGACCGAAAAGGTGAGTCTGCCGGCGTGCTGAGTGGACAAGAAAGCGCTCCTGTGTTCGGGGATAATGGTTTTTGACAACGAAAACCAACCCGAAACGAGGAGCACCCAACGGATGCTACCACGCGAGCAGCCCGACAGCATCCATGTCGCCTTTGATGATCACCGCCTGGTGGCCAACGCCGGGCTGATCCTGCCGGTAACCCTGGCCCATCATCTGGGACTGGGCGAGCTGGTGGACCGCCACGTTGATCTGGAAGACGCGCCGGGTCGGGCGAATGGGGGAGACAAGTTGCTGACGCTGGTGGCGTCGGCGATGGCCGGTGGCGACTGCATTGATGATGCCGATGCGCTGCGAGCTGGCGGGACCGAGCGGGTCTTGGGGTGTGTGGTCAAGGCGCCCTCCACGCTGGGTACCTTCCTGCGGAGTTTCCGGTGGGGCCATGTGCGCCAGTTGGATCGGGTGAGCCGGGAGTTCCTGGCTGGGGCCTGGGGAGCAGGGGCAGGTCCTGGCGACGGGCCGCTGATCGTTGATCTCGACTCCACCGTCTGCGAGACCTATGGACTGGGCAAGGAAGGTGCCCGCCGTCACAACTACTCCGGCCAACGGGGCTATCACCCGCTCCTCGCCGTCGCTGCCGGAACGGGCGATGTGCTGATGGCCCGGCTGCGCCAGGGTCGAGCCAACACCGCCCGTGGTGCCGCCCACTTCCTGCGCGAGACGGTGAGCCGAGTGCGTTACGCCGGAGCCAAGGGCCAACTCACGGTGCGGGCCGACAGTGGCGTCTACACCCACGGCATCATCGCCGTCTGCCGCAAGATGAAGGTCCGCTTTTCCGTCACCGTCCGCCAACATCCCAGACTGCGCAATCTCAACGAGGCCATACCTGAAGAGGACTGGACTCCCATCCCGTACTGGATGGAGGGTGCCGCCGACGTGGCCGAAACCACGTATGTCCCCTTCGCGAGCAAGCCCGAGGCTGTATCGGTCCGGCTCATCATCCGGCGGGTGAAACCTACACCCGGTTCCCAACTGGCGCTGTTTACCAACTACAGCTATCACGCCTTCATCACCGACCGGGAGGGTGAAACGCTGGAACTGGAGGCTGATCATCGCCGCCACGCCGAGATCGAGAATGCGATACGCGACCTCAAGTACGGCGTGGGCCTCAACCACCTCCCCTCGGGCCGCTTCCCCGCCAACGCCGTTTGGCTGGCCGTCCAAGTCATGGCCCACAACCTGGCTCGCTGGACGGCGCGCATCGGGCTGGGCGAGCCGGTAATCACCACCAAGACCCTCCGAAGACGCTTCTTCTCCCTGGCTGGACGCATCACCCGCGAGGCCCGTCGCCTCACCCTGCATCTTCCTCAGGGCTGGCCCTGGAAAAACCAGTTCAGCTTTGCCCTGGCGAGACTGCGCGTACTGCTGCTCCCTTCCTGATCGCCACCCTCGGCGTTTGACCTGTTCACCAAGCCACCAAACGCCTGGCTCAACCGCGCCAGGCTGGGACCCTGACGATCTCAGCCCACGATCTGGGCTGAAATTTGAGCCAAGCGTCACTGCCACTGGCCGTCAACATCGCCCCTGGCGTGGCAGCCGCACTCCGCATCGTCCATTTCGTCGGGTTCAGGTCCTTGCCAGCCCCTTCCTTGATCCCTCATATCTCGTCTTGCCAGCACCGCCGCATCTCTTCGGTGGATTGGGGCTAAACTAAGGGCAACTGTAGCGGTTGGGAAGGAGTGAGAAATGTCGAAAGGCGTCGCATAGCCGCACCTCCGGGGAAAGTTGGCATTCGGCACGCTCGGACACCAAAGTTTCCAAAGGAAAAGCCCCTGTTCGCAAGACAGGGGCTTGGCAACCTCTTCCATCGGGTGTAGTCGGGAAGACGGCCGATTACACCGCCACTGGGAACCTGATGGTAAAAGTTCTTGATTTTATCCAGTTAGGTGGGCCAAGGCGTACCGATTTGCGAACTTTTAGGTGGGAGGTCCTCATATGAATGAGGGATTCACCTTCCACAGGCCTCTGGCCCATCAGGGCCGGAGGCCTATTCAACGCCGTTGCAGGGTGACCCAGCCACTTCGCACCACAAACGAAAGTTACTAGCGCATCTATGGCTCAGGTCCTCGAGTTCTACGCAGGCTCTAGCCCTTCCGGGAGACCCTTTGGAGACATAGGGTCACCGAGAATTACCCCTACAGGGGGATGTAATCGGTCGAGGATGAATCGAAAATAATGCCATGACCTATGAATACAGCCCGTTCGCATCCTCCTATCCGTCCAATCGCGGGCGGATTGGAAAGATCCTATGGCCTGTGGTCGACCGTCGCACTTATTTGCGAGCCTTGCACATGTTGCTGATGTTTCCACTCGGGATTGGCTATTTCGTCTTCCTTGTCGTCTCGCTCGCTCTGGGCGGAGCAATGATCTGGGCTATAGTGGGACCCGTGGTCTTGCTGGCCTGCCTGTTCATTTCCCGGTGGCTCGGTGATCTGGAGGCGGTTTCGATCGGGTATGTAAACGGCGTGTCAATTAGACGTCCTACTTCAAGATTAGAGGGGGGCACCAATTTTCGGTCGCAGGTGCGGGTCCGTCTTGTCGACCCCACAACTTGGACCGGACTGGTCTATCTTGCGATACAGTGGCCGATAGGTGTCGTCGCCTTCGTAGGTCTCGTGGTGGCGGGCGCGGTCTCTGTCGCATTCATGCTCGCCCCGGCGATAGTCTCATTCACAGACCAACCGCTAGAGGTCGTTTGGCCTGGCGTGTTTTCGTCTGGCGATGGTATCGCCACATTCGAGACGCCGCTTGAAGCCCTGCAACTCACCCCGCTAGGCATCCTGGGGTTCGTGATCACCACGCACCTGATCTTGGTTTTCTCGTCATTGCACTGTTGGTGGGCCAGGCTCATGCTGGGCTCTCGCTCCACGCGAATCTCCGGCGGACCGCAGCCGACACAGGGTGGAGGAGGCGAACCTGGAACAGTGAAGGCTTCCACATTGGAAACGGCCCCTCACGATCCGTGCGCCAAGGTCACCTCGAGTTCCATGAGACAGTCCCCGGCCTCGACAGTCCCAGAGGGATTCCCAACTCTGATGCGGGACCCGCCAGAGCCCAAGTTCGCCCTCACCCCAGCCGCAATTGAAGAGCTGACCGACCGCGAACAGGAAGTGTTCATGTTGATGGCACGCGGCGACACGAACGCTGACATTTCCGAAGAGCTTTTCATAAGCGAAGGGACAGTCAAGACTCACGCGAAGCGAATCTTTTCGAAACTTGAACTGCGGGATAGAACGCAGCTAGTGGTGTTCGCCTATGAGCATGGCTTGGTGACTCCGGCATCGAGCCGCGATACTTTGGACTCTGACGCCGGAACCTCAGGGCTAGCAGGCGCTCCCTAGGAGGTCTCGGCCGGCGTCCTCGCGTGGTCTAGGTCCCCCTCGAATTTCAAGAATGGATACTACATGTATGGGCCTAAAGCATCGGGTGGGAATGTTTGTAGTTGCGCTGGTGGCGGCTGCTACTCTGGCCGCCTGCGAAATTGAGGTTGGCAACTTCGGGGCGAGTATTGGCGGCAATCCCCCCACTCCCAGCTTCACGATAACAATGTATCAGGGCCAGGGCGCCATCGGCGGCGAAACAGTCACTCTAGAGGAGGTCCAGGATAAAGGCCCTCTCATCCTCCATTACTTTGATGTGGAATGCGAGCAGTGCCCTGGTGGACTGCAGGTGTTGCAGAATTTCTATGCAGAGAATCAAGATGGACCTACAGTGCTGGCCATTTACGTCGGCCATCTGACCGGCAAGGGGAATGATGAGGATGCCAAGAGGATGCTTGCGGAGACTGGAGCGACATTCCCGGCTGGGTTCACTACTGACGCATTTGTTATTGAAGAGTACGACCTAGAAGCGGTGCCTAGTACTTCCTTTTACAGGGAGAACGGGCATTTTCGGTCGAAGATGGTCGGCGGATTGTTGGAAAACGACCTGCGTAAGAGTGCTGAGGGCATACGGCGATGAGTAGTTGCTAGTACGCACACATGGCCGAGCGGCTCTGTTGAAACGCAAAAAGGGCCTCATACGAGGCCGTCAATATAGCAATGTCAGAATATCCCCGGACAAGCCCTCATGAGCTCCCAGCCCGTCGGATTGGGGGCTCGTCTTTCCCCCACCTAAACCAAAGCCAAGGTGGGATGTGCAGATAGTGGAGGTCAAGCAGCGGCGCCAGATCATCCACCGAGTACGGATGAAAGGGCTTCGCTGGCGCAACCAAGCCAATCTTCAGCGCGCCTCGAATGTACATCCCACCTTGGCTTTAGTTTAGTACCGAGTCAAACTTGGTCCGATGCCTGGAGCTATCGTTGTAAAATTGGGGGAAATGGCCAGAAAAGTATCGGTCAAATGCGCCATCGCCGGCTGCCACTACCAGCGGAAGATGACCCTCGCCGAACGCGAGGAACTGAGGCGGGTGGGACGGGAGAACTACGCCACGGCGGGCCTCGTCTGCCCGGCCCACGTGAAGGCAGCCTTCGACTTCCAATTCGACGATATCGACATCGATGTCCCGCTCGAGGAACTCCTGGTCGAGGCGTCCAAGGAAACTCCCCGTTGGCGGGTGATGTTGACCCCGCTGCCCGGGGCGGTGGGTGAGCCGGACAGCCAATCCACGCCAGGCTCAGGAGACAGGGTTATCTAGTTGACCCGCACTTGTTGGCAACTCCCGGGAGAATTCAGACAATTTCAGAGAGTGCAAGGACCGGCCGGTCTGATCGGTCCTGTAGCCGCATCCGGCGGGAGGGTTTCTTTTGGCTATAATCCTGGCAGCCTTCGGAACAGGAGCCTTCGATTATGGCCACACCCCCCGAATCCGTTGAAATCTACTGCTTGAAATGCCGGGCCAAGACAGGCTCACGGGATGTTGAACAGGTAACAATGAAGAACGGACGCCCCGCCCTTCGTGCTGTCTGCACCGTGTGCGGCACAGGCAAGTACCGCATCGGCTCCGCCGGATGAACCTGGGCCGCCTGGCGAACCTCCGGCTGCACCCGTCTGGTGTGGTGCGTCAGGGGACGCCACCTCTGCTCCGGGAAATGCCGGGTGTGGCATCGCCGGCCCAGGGCTTTCAGCAGCCTAAAGGAAGGCGAGTCGCTCGATGCCACATTCAGGGAGTGCCGTCCCGGTTCCTGTCTCCGTCCCCGAGCCGGCGGCGTAACCCTCGGCGCAGCAGGCGCAGGGCTCGGGGTAATCGCAGACCGGTCGGTCCCGACCAGTCATTGCATTCCTGCTTGCGCTGAACTTTCATCGAAGATTGCCCTGTTGGCCGTGCTCCACGAGATCTTCATGATCCTGGCCACACGGCTCACCGACGGGTTCTCCGCGAACATTCGCTTGCACTCGTTCACCTGGTCGGGTGAAAGCGCAGGAGGCCGCCCAGGCGGCCTCCCCTCGGCCTTGGCACGCTCTTGGCCCACCTTTATGCGCTCGCTGGTGGAATCAGCCTGGTAGGCACCGTTGGCCAGCATCATCCGGCGGAAGTACTTGGCCGCGGCGCCGTCGTCGGTGGTGTCGATCCCTTCCCTGATGGCCACTATGCCGATGTTCCGGCTGGTGAGGTCCGCCTGGATCCTCACGCCCTCGTCGAAGTTGCGGCTGAACCGGTCCAGCCATACCACCACGATGGTGTCGTTCGGCTGGATCCGGGCCATGAGCTCGTTCCATCCGGGCCGCGACATCAAACGGCCGGTCATCACGTCGGAAAAGATGAGCTCCCCTCGGATGCCGTGGTTGGCCAGCTCGTGGAGCTGGGTCTCGAGGTTCCGGTCGTCCCGGTCGCTCTTGCTGACCCGCGCGTAGCCATAGGTGACTGGGATCATCATCGCTTCACCACCCCGTTTTCCCGCAGTGCGGACAGGGATTCCGTACCGCCCGGCGCCAGGCAACTCCTCCCTTGGCATGGATTTCCTGATTGCAGTGGAGGCAGCGGCCCATGTATCCGTTCCGGTCGGACAGGTCCTCGGCCACCAGCTCAGGACAGTCTCCGCATCCCCGCACCAGCTCCGGGTCGGGGGTCATCGGTTCGGGACTCTCCTCGAGGCCACACAGCAGGGAGTCTCCCGGGGCGTAGTGGACCACAGCGGAGGCGGCGACAACTCTGCTCTCCTCGCGTCTGCGGTCACCCTCTGCCATGGTGACGGAATCGACCCCTCCCGAAGCGAAGTCCCACAGCCTGTTGCCCCAAACCTCCGGGTCTGTCGAGCCGTGCCACTGCAGTCCCTTCCCGGTGAGTCCTGCCGCGATCACCCGGCGGCCGCAGACACCGCAGTTGATGACGTGGTCCTTTCCCCAAGCGTCGTCCTGGTTGGTGCCCACCATCGTCGTGCTGCGGCACTGGGGGCAGGCGGCTGCCAGGTAGACGTGCAAGGCGTTCTTCTCCGCTCAACAAACGGCCGTTTTTGAGAGGCCCGGTGCGGACCCCGTCCGTCAGCTTTGCCGCACCTCTCAACAATGCCGTCAAGGGTTTGTTGAGTGGGAGTGGCAGCGAGATTACCTCACCTCAGATTTTTACGCAGCCGTGGTCGGCCTGATTGAACCTGGAGCTTCCCCCGTTCATTCTCCCGTGCTGGTCATCTCCAGGACATCCACGGGCATGAGCCTTTGCCCGTGCGGGTCCACGGCTAGAAGGGCGTGGTCCAAGGCCATGGCGCCGAGCACGGTTGGCTCCCCTTCTTCGCCGAAGGCGACCGGCGTGGGAAACTGTTGCCCTTCCAGCCGAATGATCGCCCATCCCTGCTCTCTGGCCACCCGCCGTCCGTCGGCTAACAGCGGGTCGATTCCGGTAGGGGGCAGAATCGTACGCTAAGGTCACTATGGGCGCTTTAGCCACCAATATTCGCCGGTGAGCAGGATGTGGGCCCACCCAAGGGGAGAGATGTGGGCGAGGAGCTCGGGCTCAACTGTCAGCCCGGTGTGTTTCCGCTGTCTGACTGATGCGCCGATATGGGCGGTATTCCAGTAAATGACGATGGCGCGAGCAGGGTGAGCCCGGCCAAGCAGTAGTGCTGGCCCTGGCTGGAACTGTCGTGAATTTCGCCTTGGTGCCGGTTCCGGAGCGCTAAGCCCAGCCGGTTGTGTCCCCCGCGCCGCACCCCGGATCTGCTCAATGTCCTCGCCGGACAGCGAGTAAAGGCGCAGCAGGGCGACTTCGTCCGCGGACAGGTCGAACAGGGCCGCGCACTGGCGCGCTCCAGATGCTTCGCCTCGGCATGTTCCAGCTCTCCGTTATCCGTTCATCCCGGCAGGCGGGGCGCTGTCCGCCCGCTTAGCGTACCATCCTGCCCCCTACTGGAATCGACCCGTAGATGGCCAACTGGCACCGCGGGACCACCACCGGCCGCCCCACAGATAAGAAACGTCCGATCCAGAGACCAGCTTGAAGGCAATCCAAACTCCCACCACCTGATCGCCATATCCGCAGCCAGCCATGACGCAAGGCAGGATGGACAATAGTTTCTCCGTTGGTTCGGGTCGGCTCACACAGGCAATCATCCAAGTCCACCGGGACAGTAAACACCGGCCCGGCGTAAGATGTTCACCAGAGTTGCTGCGGGTGCCGACGCAACTTGAGAAGTTCATGACCAAGCAGAGAGAGCTCAAGGATACGCATGGGCCATGTCGATGCAACCAGATGACAGCGAGAGGGATGACCAGCAGGCAACGAGGGAATTGGTGGCTTTCATCAACTGACCCCGTGGGAAAGTCAGCTTTCGTTGCACGGGGGTCGACTGCGACGACGAGGCAGCGGAGGCGATCATTGACACTTTGGAACATCTTGCCAGAGGATGGCATTTGATGTTCATATGGTTCACTGGCGTCCTCATGAGCCGTGAGAGCCTGCAGAAGGACCTGGCCGAGGACATCGGGCAGGATGAAATGGTCAGCCTTGATTGCGAATATCCGGTCGGTAGCCGCCGGTACATCCGCACGAGGGTCAAATGCAGCGAGGCCGTAGGCTCTGTCTCAGACGAAATGTTCGGGAAGCTATACGCTAGATCGTTCGTACTCTCCATTTTTAGTCATTGGGAGGACACCATCCGTCCGATGATCGTCAAGATTCTTGGCGTTCCCATCAAAGAGGCGGAATCCGACATCAAGGGTGAATTGCGACTCCTGCGTAACTGGTTGACGCATCCGACCGCCGGAGGCCGCGCAGAAGAAGAATACTTCAGCGATGCCAAAGTCGTGCCACAGCTATTGGGTTCCCAACCCGGGAAACCTGAGGTCACCGTTGACGATGTGTTCTTGCTGATGGGCCAGTTGAACAGGCTGAGTATAACTGTCAACGCTCAAAAACAAGAGCAAATTGCCCGGTTTGTCAGCCTGGACCCGGAGACTTTAGCGAAGATACAGAAACAGTTGGGGCCAAACAATAGAATCATCTCCTGGTGACTTTCATGTACCGACAACGAGATCCACTGGCAGAACCTGCTCAGGACGCAATCCTGTGGAGATACATGTCATTCACCAAGTTTGCGTCCCTCCTAACAAAGAGGGCACTGTTCTTCGCCAGAGCAGACAAACTAGGGGATCCCCTCGAAGGTTCACTCACACAACTGACCATCCAAGCCATCCACAAAGACACAACGCTGGGCGAACACAAAAACACACTCATCCTCATGCTGAGAAACCGACCCAGGTACACACTCATCAATTCCTGGCACGAAAACGAGACCGAATCAGACGCCATGTGGAAGCTCTACGCAGCACATGGAGAAGGAATCGCAATAAGAACGACCTACCGTTCGTTGAGGGAAAGCCTGATCGGTAAAGAAGTCGTATCCATTGAAAAAGTCGAATACGTAGACTACGACACCACCCGATTTCAACTATCCAACCCGTTAGCGCAGTTCATTACAAAACGAAGGAGCTTCGCACACGAAAGGGAAGTTCGTGCCATCATCCAACACCTATATATCCGTGACAACGAAATAATCGCCAACGGACCAGATACCTGCGATGCCGGTATCTACCACGATGTCGACCTAGCAGCGTGTCCGAGTATTAGATTTTTGAGACGAAAAGCGCCACTGTCTAATCTCATTGGTGATTAATTGGCTCTAACAAAGCGGTTATCGAGATAATTGGCTTTGTTGATGACGAGAGTCGTTTAGAACATTGTTTCTCAGACAGGCTGCTAGACAAATTAGTCTACGAAATTTTCGTCCCCCCATATGCCGAGGACTGGTTCAGGGAACTTGTCCAAACAACCGCAGAGAATTTCGGACTAAGAGTACCAGTGAACAAATCATCACTATCTAACCCACCGGAATGGCCATAAATCACTTCAGGATGAAATCCTGGAACACATACGACACACTTAGCCATCGACCTCAGAGTTCGCCACTCACGTCATATTCGCAAAGGATGGCGATCCCGACCTCCTTCCGGAGACGAACCCCAGTGCATCGATCCCTATCGGTTGTCACGGTGCACCGCTGAGCCGGAATCTCGGGAAGAGAACAGAAGACTCTTCGAAGAGGCCAAGGAAGAATCCATGGGGCTCAGGAAAACGGACACGACCCTTCCCTAGACGGAAGGCAGGTCAATCCGTCCAGGTGGTCCACCAGCATATCCTCCACTTGGGCCTTACCTCTGAAGTAGGGGAGGCCTGACTCCGAGGAGGGGTTCGTCACCGAGAAGTGGACTATCCTGGCGACGCCAGCCTTCTTGGCAGCCTCAAACAGCATCCTGGTGTTCTCGACCGCGAGGTCGAGGTTACCCGGCCATAGGCGTACCGCACCCAGTAGGTGTTGCAGAAGACGCCCGCTCCCAGTATCGGCTGGCGCAGCCCATCGGGATCGGAGAACTCCAGTGGGGCCACTTCTACCCGGCCTCCGAAGGGGTCCTCCGCATCAGGGCTGCGGGTCAGTGTCCTGACGCGGACGCCCTGAGCCAGTAGTCGCCGGGTCACATACCTGCCCGTATAGCTGGAGGCGCCGGTGACGACGGCCAGGTCGGGGTGCGTCGTCAGACCTCACTGCTCATTGCGGCCCCGGTCATGGCGCCTCCCCCTTCGGCATCCGATAGCCGACGCCCAACTCGGTGAAGGATGTGCCTGGGGCTATGGGTTTCGTCACCTAAACTGACCTGCCCCTGTAGTTGTACCACCCTATATGTTAGTCCCACGAGTTCCGGGACAAGATCTGGAGGCTCGATAGTTTCCGGTGCTGGAGGCCTGTAGCCCAGGGAACTGTGCGGCCTGATGCGATTGTAAGTCTGCCGGTACTGCTCGGTCAGCACCATCACCTCCAGCAAAGTGTAGAACACCTCCCGGTCCAGCAGTTCATCCCTCAGCTTGCCGTTGAAGCTCTCGACGTATCCGTTCTCCCACGGAGAACCGGGCTCGATGTACAGGGTCCTGGCTCCCACTCCTCCCAGCCATTCTCTGATCGCCTTGGCAGTGAATTCCGGGCCGTTGTCTGAACGAATATGCTCGGGTATTCCCTTGTCCATCATCAGCCCGGCGAGGGTCTCGATCACATCCGAGGATCGGATGCTGCGTCCCGCCCGAATGGCCAAACACTCCCTGGTGTATTCATCGATGACCGTAAACAGCCGCACCGGACGCCCGTCCCCGGTCCTGATGTAGGCGAAGTCGTAGGCCCATACGTGGTTTCTCCTTTCCGGCCTCAGCCGGATAGTGGACCCGTCGTTTCAGCCACGGCCGCCCCTTCTGGGCTGCCTGTCCGGCACCTCCAGCCCCTCCCGCCGCCAGATCCGTTCCACCCGCTTTTGGTTCACCTGCCAACCAGCACCTCTCAGCAAGGCGGTGATCCGCCGGTAGCCATAGCGGCCGACCCGGGTGGCCAGTCCCACGATGTCGTTGGCCAGGGCCTGCTCGTCGTCCTTGACCAGCGGCTCGTGGCGCTGGGTGAAGGGGGGCTGCTTCAGCACCTTGCAGGCCCGCCGCTCTGATATTCCCAGCACTGACCGGACGTGTTGGACGCAAAGGCGGCGACGGTCGGGGCTCAGAAGTTTCCCTCCGCGGCTTCCTTGAGAATCTGGTTGTCCAGAGTCAGTTCGGCCACCGCCCGCTTGAGCCGGCTGTTCTCAGTCTCCAGCTGCTTCAGGCGCCGGGCCTGGTCGACGCGAAGGCCACCGTACTCGCTCCGCCAGCGGTAGAAGGTCTGTTCCGAGACCCCAATGTGACGGACAGCCTCCACAACGGTACTGCACGAGGAGATGATCACCTCCGCCTCCCTGAGCTTGTTGATGATTTCCTCGGCCGTGTGTTTCCTCCTTGGCATTTCTCATCCCCCGTTTTGTCCAAAATCCTAACATCGATTCTGGATCGATTTCCGGGGGTCAGGTCACCTGAGGAGAGGGACCCGAAACCTATTCCTCACATGCGAGCCCCTAGCAGGATGGAGACACGTGGCGGTGACAGAGCGGCGCACCAAGGTAGACCTTGCCCACCAGATGCGGTGTTTGGTGGACGAGGCCTACCCCGAGATCCCGGTGATACCCTTGGTGTTGGACAACTTGAACACCCATCGCGTGGCGTCCTTATACGAGACATTCCCTCCAGCCGAGGCCCGGCGCATCGCCAGGAGGCTGGAGTTTCACCACACGCCCAAGCAGGGCAGCTGGCTGAACATGGCGGAGATCGAGTTCAGCGTGCTGGCCCGGACCGGTCTCAAGGGGCGAAACGCTGATGACGACGCCCTGCAAAGAAACATCAGCGCCTGCGAGGCGGAACGAAACTACGCCAAAGCTAAAATCAACTGGCGGTTTACCACCAAGCATGCCAGAACCAAGATGTGCCGCCTATATCCTGACTCTCCAGCTTTGACTTGACACTAGGGTCCCTTGGGAACCGTACCCTATGCACGAATCAGCATGTCATTGCCGTAGTTTGTCGTTGAGACTGTTCAGCATCGCGGCATTCTTAGCGGGTCTGACATAGTAGTGTTCGAACAGGGCGCTGATGACCTCCAGGCACCACTCGGCTTCTTTCGGCTCCACCTCGATGATCTGTGAACTCGTCGAACTCGTAACCGGATGCGCGGAGAAATTCCCGAACCTTCGAATGGCATCAACCACTTCGCGAAGCGTCATAGGCAGGATCCTGTCTCGGTCCCCTTCGGACAACAATGCTTGAATCTGCTTGCTGAGGTCTCTCTGCTCGTATCCTTGGTCTCTCAATACTGATTGCAGAATGCGCCTCGATAGCGCCGCCGAGGCCTTCGCGCTGTGAGGCAGAACCTGCCAGGCTTCGGCGTAGTCGGCCCTCATGTTCTTGGGAACGTTCTCGTTCACCGCGGGAGGCAATGGGTTCGGATAGATCACGCGGAGGTCAATGAGCAATTCATCCCAAGGTTGCAGTGTAGCAAGGCACACCACCGGCTTCGAACACCCCAAGCACTTGAGGACGGCACAAACCCAGTAGGGTTGACCTTCCTCTTCAAACTCGGAAGTGTCAGAAGAGTTTTCTATCCACGTGTCTTGAGCCTCGCGAAAGAGTTCACCGCAGCTTGGACATCTTATGCCAATGCTCAACGCCATTTATCCTGTCGTACCAAACTTGCATTCTTGTATGGAAAGACTGTGCCTCCAAAGCTAAGAGGCAATCAGTCTTAATGGTCGGCTCCACCCCCCTGTCTGGACCCAGTTCCAACAGGAACCGCATAGGACTTCGTCTGCAGTCGTTGTGTCGGGACCCCAGGGGCAAGCCACCAGCTGAGACTGTTGGGAATGCCGGCGGCGACGCCTTGACTACCATCGCCCACCTTGGTCGGCCTCCGGGGCAGGTTCCTGCCAACGGCGCTTACCAGCCCCCCTTGGTCCTCAGCCAGAGGCAGAGCTCAGCACGGCTGTCCAACACCACCCGCCTGACCAGCCGTGTTTCGGGCCTGTAGCCGGTTCTCTGCTCGGCGGCGGTGGCCACGAGGTCCAGCAGCCCCAGCACCATCCGCCGCCAGCCGTCAAGGACTGCCTGCTGGCTAACTGCCTCGCCGGTCCGGTCCAGTAGCGTTCTTTCCGCCGACCGCCCAGCCCAGCCGCTGGCGATGCTGTCCCTGGAGAGGTACCTGTTCAGGTACCTTGCTGCGGCCATCGGGCCCACGGCCACGTCAACCTCGCGAAATCGATGGCCGCTCTCCTGGAAGCCAGGGGCTTGGAACAGCAGCAGCCACCGGCGTCCGTTGGTGATTACCGCCAGCGCCGCGCCCATTCTGAAACACTGTGCCGCCATCCGGCGCTCGTGCCTGGTGTCGTCGATATTCTCGCCAAAAGGCTTCACTACCACCAAATTCTGGGGTACCGCCGGCCTTTCTGCGCCCCTCGAGTGGGACGTCATCAGGGCGAAGTCGACCCTGCCATTGCATTGCCGGGTGGGTGGTCAGGGACGACCTGTGAGACATCGAATTGTCCTCGGCTAGTACTCTGTCAACTTTGATGTTGAAAGTCCTTCGGTAATCCGGCCAATAGCCCTATAGTGGTCGGGATGAAGTGTTGACGGTGGGGGTGGCGGTGATGGTGCGTGATAAGTACGCCGTGCGGCTGGTGCCGGAACAACGGGAAGAACTCCAGAATCTGATTCGGGTTGGGAAAAGCTCGGCCCGAGTCACGGCCAGGGCGCGGATTCTGCTCAAGAGCGACGACGGTTGGGCCGCTCCCCGGGTGGCCGAAGCCTTGGACGTGGCGCTGGGCACCGTGTACCAGATCAAGCGCCGCTTTACGGAGGCGGGGTTGGACGGGGCCCTGTGGGACCGGCGCCAGGTCAACCGGCGCCGGAAGTTGGACGACAGGGGCGAGGCCCACCTCATCGCTCTGGCCTGCAGTTCGGCGCCGGAAGGCCATGACCACTGGACCCTGCGCCTTTTGGCTGGGAAGGTGGTGGAGTTGGGGTTGGCGACCTCCATCTCCCACGAGGGGGTTCGCCGGCGGCTGAAAAAAACGCGCTCAAGCCCTGGCAAAAGAAAGAGTGGTGCATCCCCAGGGTGAGCGCCGACTTCGTGGCCCACATGGAGGAAGTACTGGACCTGTACGCCGAACCCTATGACCCCCAGCGGCCGGTGGTCTGCTTTGACGAGACCTCCACCCAATTGCTGGCCGAAACCCGGGCGCCGATGCCACCCCGGCCGGGACGCCCCCAGCGGCAGGACTACGAGTACCGGCGGGAGGGGACCCGCAATCTGTTCCTGGCCTGTGAACCCCTGGCGGGGTGGCGCCATGTGGCGGTGACCCAGCGGCGCACCATGCAGGACTTCGCCCAGCAGATGCGCTGGCTGGTGGATGAAGCCTATCCAGAGGTTGAGGTGGTGCGGGTGGTTCTGGACAACCTGAACACCCACCGCGCGGCGTCCCTGTACGAGACGTTCCCGGCGACCGAGGCCCGGCGGATCGCGAAACGGTTGGAGTTCCACTACACGCCCAAGCACGGCAGTTGGCTGAACATGGCGGAAATCGAGTTCAGCGTGCTGTCCCGCTCCTGCCTGAAGCAGCGGCTCCCCGACGAAGATGCTCTCGGGAGGGAAGTCCAGGCACTGGTGCGGGAGCGCAACGCCGCCCGAGTTGGTATCAACTGGCGGTTCAAAACCCAGGAGGCCCGAACCAAACTTCACCGCCTTTACCCTTTTGATTCCAAAGTTGACTGAGTACTAGTATTATAAGACATCCAGCCTTTCCAGTGAGTGCGACGTGAATACTCCGCTCAGTGACGGATTGAAACCGGGAGGGCAGCGACACGCTCCCGGTTTCATTTCACCACTGTGATCCTAAACCAAAGCCAAGCTGAAATGCGCAGTGGGATGGGGTAAATTTGTGAAGGAACCTGGTTAGCTGGTGTCGGGAGTTGGGAGGGGTTGGTGATGGGTGTGAGGGAGATAGACCGGTTTCTCGAACAGTGGCAGATGGATGCTAAGGCCTTGCGTCGGCGGATGATTCTGGCGCCGACGCCCAGGGAGCGGGAGAGGTGGTACGCCATGCTGCTGCTGGCCCAGGGCTTGACGGCGGCGGCCACGGTGGAGGCGTTGGAAAGGGATCCCCACACTATTGGCCGTTGGGCGTCGGCCTTCGGCGAGGGAGGGCCTGCGGCTCTGATATTCGAGCAGACCGGTGGTTCCCCCCCGCCCTTGACGAGGCGCAGCAGGAGGAATTGAAAGAGGCGGTGCAACAGCCTCCCGCTTCGTCGGGCATCGTAATGGCCAACTGGTATTGGAAGGTGGTGGGGCGGTTTGCCTTAGAGCGCTTCGGCATTGAGTTGAGCCGAAGCAGTTGTCTGAACTACCTGCACCGGCTGGGGTTTGCCCTCAGCCGTCCCAAGAAGCGGTTGCTCAAGGCTGATGAGGCCAAGCGGGAGGCTTTCGTGGCACGGCACGCCATCCTGAGAGAGGAGGCCCAACGGACTGAGGCCAGGATATTCTTTGCCGATGAGGCGCACTTCCGGGCCGATGCGGAACTGCGGGGCAAGTGGGTGCTGAAGGGCCTGCCTGCTTTGGTGGACTCGACCGGCCCGCAGTACGGCGAGAAGGCCAGCTACTATTCGGCGGTGTGCTTGGAGACGGGCGAGGTGGAATGGATGGAGCTCGAGGGCAACAGCAACAGCGGGACCTCGGTTGCCTTCCTGACGCAACTGAGGGAAAAGCATCCAGGCCCGCTGCAAGTCATCTGGGACAACGCGCCGGCCCATCGTGGCGAGGCGGTGCGGGAATACCTGCGGACGCCCGGACTTGACCTGCGGTTGGTGAACCTGCTTGGGTACAGCCCGGACTTCAACGCCGATGAGGCGGTCTGGGGCTGGGCGAGAGAGGAGGCCACTGGCAATCTCTGCTTGGGCAGCAGGGCGCCAGTGCAGGAAAGGGTCGGCAACTTCCTGGCCGGACTGACCAGCCGGAGAGACGAGGTGAGGCGCCGCTGCCGAACGGTACTGCAGTCAAGGGCCGAAGCACTCCTGCCGAATTCCCAGCACGATTCCTCGCCTCAGGCAAATGCACATCCCACCTTGGCTTTGGTTTAGTTGGGCAGCGCGCCGAACTCGATCTGCACGCTCTCACCGTTATCGTTGTACGTGTCGTCCCTCGCGGTAAAGATGAGCATCTTGTCCGTGTCCCCGCTGTTGAACGCCCTTAACACCAGGACGATTGCAAAGTGTTTCCCGACCCGATCATGGTGAATCTGTCGAACCATCGGCGGCTTGGACGAGCACCCTTCGACAAGCTCGAGATGAGCGGACACCCACACTCGGAGTCACTTTGCAATCGTCCTGGGTACCTGGCAGGGCTATCGCATTTGAACTTTTGAGGTCTAATAATGGTCCAAACTGTGGCTGGTAACCGTAACATTCGAGTGCCAAGCGGCTTGAATTTTGTAATTTGGCGGCTTTCGTGCCAGAAATTGCAAGGGAAAGATCCCGAAAATGCCTGCTACAGACCCAGAATTTTTCAAATGCAATAGCCCTGGGTACCTGGACAGCGCCGGACCATGGAGCAGAGCAGCGACGAGTTGCCGGAGGAGGCTTGGCGGGAGACCACGGTGGCCGAGGGAAGCCAAGGACCACGCAGCTACCTTTTAAGCGCCCGGAGGGTGCGGGTTACCAGGAGGCACAAGCCCGGCGAAATCCACTGGGCCGTCCACCGCCGGAATCTGGACGGCAGCGAACCCCGCTACTATCTGTCCAATGCACCGGAGGATACCCCGTTGGAGACCTTGGCCTACGTGGGAGGCTCCAAGTGGCGTATAGAAACCGAGTTCGAGACGGACAAAAGCGACGTTGGGCTGGACGAGTCGAGACCCGCACCTGGGCTGGCTGGCATCACCACGTGGCCATGTGCCTGCTGGGAGGAGCCTTCCTGCTGAGCCTGCAACAGGATTGGGGGGAAAAAGATGCCCCGGATCACCCGTCCGCAGGTCTACCGGGTGGTGCGGGAGATGCTGCCCCGGGAACCGTTCGGATCTGAAGAGTTGCTGCGGTGGCTGGAGGAGACGCAGGATAGCAACGAACGGGCCAACCGCTCGCACGCCAAGCGCCGCGCCGCCTTGCGCGCATCCCGGGTCATCCCTCCCTGAACTGACGTTGTAATACTAGGAGACTGGTTTCTCTGGACAATTCTGGCTCGACGTCTACAACCGCTACCTGGACGCAGTGCAGCGTGATCTTTCGTCGTCCTCTTACGTATACTTTTACGCATGGGAAGTCGTGCGCACGGTTCGGGGCCCCTTCGATAGCGGCCACTTTGACGTACTGGTCCGGCTGCAACCGGACGGGCGTGAATACTGCGCCTTGCGCTTCACCCTGTTCCCGGCCGACGGTGCCACCCTTTGAGCAGGGCAGACTCCCTCGACGCCTAAAGGCCCCTAGTAGGCCAACAGCGTAGAAATGATGGGGAATTTTTGCCTGCAGGCTACGCGTTCAAATCGTTGCCCGGTCATTTCGTCAGCCCAACTGCCCATCAATACAAAGATTTCGCTCTACTAGCCCAAAGGACGCAACCAACAGTAATCCAGTAATCGCCGACTACGCGAAGGCCTCTACTATGCGCTTGACCAAGGGTCCATCAGCAGGCTCGAGCCTGGCGTGCCATTCGAGCAGGTACTCCCTAAACATTGACGAGGACTCAGGCAGATACCGCACTGAATTCCACATCGTGGGATCATTTTCGAAGAGCGGGAGTAGGGAGTACGCGACTACAGCGTTCTTGTCTCTCTGAAGACAGTCCTCGCGGAGGCTCTCCTCCTCGGAAACCAGCCAGGATGAAAGAGTCATCTCAGACGGTAACCTGCGCTGTCCTTGAGCAAGGAGGCTCCCGGCATAGTCCCCGAGGGAATGGGCATAGTCAGACCATCCAAGATACGGAGGCCGATTGAGCCACGCCTTAGCCATATCCCGGAGCGTAAAGACCGAGGCCAACTCGCATAGCGCTTCATGAAACCACTTGTTCCGACTTTGCCTCAATCGTTCATAGCCCGACAGGACATGACACATTTCGTGAGAGAACTGATATGCGAATTGACTCCAGTACGTCCCCCGCGCAGAAAGCAGGATCGTGAATGGTTCTTCCGAGGACGAACGATAGAGGGTCAATGGTGCGTCATTCGGGCTGGCCGTGGCCTTCACCACAATGCTGCCAAGCGGGGGGGTGGTCAATGCCCCCGTCAGATGGGAGGCAACGTCACTCAACAGCACCTGAACGTCCGATCGAAGAGATTCTCCCCAGTCGCATCCGATTACCGTGACATCCATTCAGCTATCTATGCCTCGGCCTCAGCCGGTCGGCCCTCCCTAATGTCGACTACGGAGCAAACCAGGTCAATGGGGTCTTCTTCGAGGCCGCGCTGCCCCAGAGTATCACGGGCCAGCCGCTAACCAACCATCCTGGCGCGACGTATGTCGTTGTCGGCAAAACGCCGCCGAGATAAATTTCCTTCCGGAACCCGCGCCGTACCAAGCCAGCCCTGCAATCTGTCCTGCATGCGGCTAATTGACGCAGCATCCGAAAACGTGCCAGCCATCATGCCTGTAATATGGTCAGGATCCTCCGGCGTCAAGTGCTGCATGCCCTGAACCCGAACGGCGAATTCATGGTCGCCACCGGCATCCGGGCTATAGAACAACACACGCTCGTCCAAACCGAGACCGAAAGCAATCTCCTCAAGGGTGCGAACCTTGACATCCCAGGGACTCCTCTCAGCGGCTATGACATCATCCTCATCCACACTGGCAACCGCAGCCACATGTGAGGCAACAAACCCAAGAGTTCACGACGCTGCACCAGCGTGCCTTCGATGGCCCGTACGTCGGACCAGCACCCCGGACCCACATTCAAAAGCCTCTTCCAGCACCGCCGGCCCACACGCCTACCAGTCCTCCCAAGCAGTGAGTATGCGACCACTAGGGTTCCGGCCGGCCCGACAAAACGCAAGCTGTCCCTTGCTCCGAACGAACATCAACCCGCTCCCACTGACCACATCCCTCCGCCAAGAGGGCTCTCAATCTCCGGACCGAGATAATATCGCAGTCCCGCTGTCATTCTCCCCACCAAATCCTGCTCGCCATTGCAGCCTAATGGTCGGAGCCAAAGAGACAACCCGTAATCCAACTCATCAGTTACCAGATCAACACCAAAATCTCCGGTACTCCTGGGAGGTCGAATAGGATGCAACTGGAATTGGCTAGTGCATGACCTCTCGAAAGTCGCGTGCCCAGTCCTTAGCTGGTCAAAAGAGAGATCTGCCAACCACCATTCGGGTCCGAGTCTTTTGCAGCGGCCCTGTCCAACACCAACGCTCGCCGCTACCGGGAGGAACGGCGGGGGCGAGAATACCTGGGGGTCCAAGTCAAAACCTGCCCGGTGGGCGTGATGGTCCTCGAAGCCAGAACCAGCGCGTTGCCGTCTTTTAACCGTTTACCGCTTCGGCACTAAAATTAGGCATTCATTCCACGCCTGCTGCCCGCAGCATGATGGGATTGCCATCTTGGTTCTGTCAGAGAACTAGCCAACCCCGAGCACACCTAATCGTAACCTCCGACGCGCCGACGGCAACGAAAGTGGCCAACAACCCTACCCCAGTCGCCAGTGTCCGGGGAATGAAAACAAGACCGGGGATATCCAAACCGCGATCAGACCCATGGCGACGGAACCTGCGAACCAACCGACAAGAAATTTGTCCCAGCGCCAAGCGGATCGACCGCCGTATTTGAACTCGGGAACGCCGACCGACATCAGAACCAGTCTAAGATCTTTTCTGCTGACACGGGTGTATAAATTGATATGTAGAGCTTCTCGGTTTGGGGATCAAACGAACATTCACGAAGTGAACAGGGAGTCATAGTCTGCTCTCCCTCAACCTCGACCTCAAATTCATGCATGAATTTGTACCATGGCGAAAGCTTGCGAAAGAGTTTTCTCGGGTGCTCGTCTTTATCCCCGAACGCAAACCGTACTACAGATTCCCCATTGCGCCGCTCGGTGATGGCTGTGGCGGTTATTCCGATTGGCTTGCTTTTGGGTAGAACTTCGACAACTTCGTCCCGAACCAAACTAATTTGACGTATATCTTTCTTTTCCATGGATCTGACCCTCCAGATCACTCTGCCTTCAACACACCGTGGTCAATTTGATGCCAATGCACCAATTGCTTTTCAACTTGCTGGCTCACCTGGCGGTCATTCTTGACGCTAGCCACCACGGGTTTGGCCTCACGCCCAGTGAGTTGATGTAGAAATTCGGCATTCCGTATCGCCCTCTCTGTGTCCCTATGATCCGCTGTGTAGGACACTTCGACGACAACGTACACACTCTCTTCGCTTGCGCTGGCTTCAATCACCAAGTCCGCATTCCGGAAACTGCGCAAATCCCGAGCTTCGACTCCCTTGTGGGAGAGTGCTTGTGCCCACTTTGCTAGTTCGTCTCTTTCAATTTCGCGCAGGTACTGCACACCGAGGTCAAAAGTAATCAATTTAGCGTCGCGTGCCACCTCGTACTTGGCAATGTTGCCTTTGATGTCGCCCATATCATCAACCAGACTTGATACGATGCGCTCGATGCGACCAAGGCGGTCGTCGTCGGACTCCTGATCATTTGGCGTGGTCATCTGTGGCCTCGGCACCAATTCAGGCGCACACTGAGATCGGCTTCATGTTCGCCGAGCGATATCTTCTATCATACCAGACTATGGCGAGCTCGCTGACTCATCCATAACCTCACCTTGGCGTCCCCTTCGTCAACCGATACAACACGTCCGACAAGGACGCCAACGATAGGTTCCCTGAATTGAACCAGCCCAAGTACCTGGATCTGCATCCCCCGGGCCGCAGATCGACCTGACAAAACGGACACGTTAGAAGCCGTCCCCGTGAGATACGACCCAAATGGCCGGGGCAAAGCTTACCCTGCAACTGGAAAGCCCAAGCCAACCCTCCACAACCTGCCCCATGAAACTGCACCAACAGGCAAGGGATTCCTTGGCCAGCCGGACAATATCTGGCACACCCCTTTGACCTGACCCCCGAACACCGGTCCAGGAGGAATGTTAGTATCCTGAGACAAGAAGGGGGAAGAAATGGCAAAAAAGAAACACCCCCCAGAGGAGATCATCAACAAGCTGAGGGAGGCGGAGATAGTGATTGCCTCGGGCAGCACCGTGGCTGAACTCAGCCGGCGTATCGGGGTCTCGGAGCAGACCTTCTACCGCTGACGGTCCGAGTACGGTGGCCTCCGAGTGGACCAGGCCCGGCACCTGAAGCAGTTGGAGGCGGAAGTCAACCTTGGCCGTCTGACCACGACACCATCCATCTCCGGTAGGCCCCTCACAGGAGGCGGGCGGGGACGGTACGCCCTCCGGAACGCAGGCAGCGACTACCTAAACCTACAAGGTAACCGAGGGGGACGCCGCCGCGCCGGACAGCGACACGTTGACCTGTAGCATCACGGTGGTGGGATCAGGAGCGGGTCGATTCTGGTAGGGGGCAGGATCATACGCTAAGAGGAATGATGCCGGTTGAGTGTGCGATAGATGGTAGGTCTTGAGACTGAGAGGATCTCGGCGAGATCGCTGATGGAATACTCGCCCGTGGCACGCATGCGGCAGAGTTCCTGCTGCTGTCCGTCGGACAGCTTGGGCTGCTTGCCGTGCAATTTTTCCCTGGCGCGGGCGATGGCCATGCCCTTGCGGGTGCGCATGCGGATGAGATCGGCCCCGAACTCGGCGAGGGTGGGGAGGAAATTGAAGAACAGCTTTGCCATCGCATCGCATTGGTCGTAGAGCGTACGGCCGAGGGCCAGTTTCACGCCTCGGCCCCGAAGCCAGTCGGCGATGGCGCGGGCATCTGGGACGAATCTTGCCAGCCGGTTGAGTTTCGGCACGACCAGCGTGTCGCCTTCGCGCAGGCGGCGAGGGCCAGCACTACTGCATGGCCTGGCTCAATCTGCTCGCCGCCATCGTCATCCACTGGAATGCATCCATCTCGGCGAAGCGTTCAGACAGCGGAAACACGCCGGGCCGACAGTCGTGCCCGAGCTCCTGGCCCACATCTCACGCCTTGGGTGGGCCCGCATCCTGGTCACCGGCGAATACCGGTGGCCAAAGCGCCGATAGCAGCCTTAGCGTACGATTCTGACCCCTACCGGACTCGACCCGCATCTGTGCCTTGTTGATGGCCGGGTGGCGTCGTCCTCGCATGCGGTCGATCGCCATTTCAGCGCGTGCTGGACCTTCCCCCGTTCATTCTCCCGTGCTGTTCATCTCCGGGGCATCCACGGGCATGAGCCTTTGTCCGTGCGGGTCCACGGCTAGAAGGGCGTGGTCCAAGGCCATGGCGCCGAACAGGGTTGCCTCCCCTTCTTCGCCGAAGGCGACCGGCGTGGGAAACTGTTGCCCTTCCAGCCGGATGATTGCCCATCCCTGCTCTCTGGCCACCCGCCGTCCGTCGGCTAACAGGGCGGTGTAGGTCCGGGCGGCGGGTATGTCCAGGGCTTCCAGGATGGACCGGGGCACCTTGGTGAATGTGGCCCCCGTGTCCACCAGGGCTTCCAACTCTTGGAATCTCTGGCCGTCCTGGTCGCCTATCTCAACCGTTATCCGGAAGGTTCCCATTCCTGTCCTCTGCATCTGCGCGAGCTTCACGGCTGGGTGGTATCTGAACCAGCTGTGCCCGGTGCGAAAGCTCTGCTTCTTCGCAGTCTTGGCCTTGGGGCGATTCGTTGTGCAAAGCCGCCGTACTACCGCCTTTTAATTGCCTTTTGGAAAGCGATGCCTCAGCTGTAGCCCACGGACAAGGGGCATTCAAAACTGATTGGAGCGGGAATTACCGGGGTCGCTTTCCAATACCGCAGATAAACGCGAGTGGCAGCCATGGGCATCTCAAATCTTGTCGACGATGGTCACGTCGCCAGACTCTACCCATTTGGAGATCGTCTCGTTGGCCACGACCTCTTTTTTGGATGGCCGAAGCGATTTAGTTTGGCCATCGATTACCTCGGTAATTGGAATTGTGGTGGGACCTGCGAGGGTGTAGCCGCTCAAACCCTCGATGTGCGGTTCGCAAAACGCTCCATCATCGCACGCCAACACTTGCCCTGGCGTGTATGTCGTGCCCATCCCAGGCCAGAATCGAAATCTTTGGAGGGCGTATATCGCCTGCCGCCGTTTCTGATATGTCTCATCCCTACGCCGCAGGACGTTAATCCTTCCGTTTTCGTCTCGCTCGTAGACCCAAACATGGTAGTGGCGGTCCATTGGGTCCCTCCTGCTTGTCTGCGTACAATTTTACGCAACTGCGCAGGCATTGCAAGCGAGAGACAAGAACAACAGCTTTGATTTTCCAAAATCGCGGGTAAGCGCAAGTGTCGGATAGGCCCTTGTACAATGCGTGAACAGAATAAAGAGAGGATGGCAGCCGATGAGATTGGCTCAAATCGTGTTTCATGGGTGCCCCTTGCAGGTCAGGTGCGGGCAGAACAACAACGAACCACCAAGTTCCTTGAGCCAGCAAGGGGCATAGGGCTGCCCATCCGGCCCTTTGTGGCTCATTCGTTGGATTAACGGAGGTCCGTGGTTGTGGCCATAATGCACGCGGTCAAATGGAGCAGCGTCAAACAAAGTGAAACCCCGCCATCTGGCGGGGCTTTTAGTCGGGGTCTACTGGAAGTTCGAGACGAAAAATGCGTTTAACTTCCTTTTCACTCGGTCGCTTGCCCACATCCCTTGATAGCCGTTCCTTGAATTCGGCGTTGGTGAAGTGCTCTAAAGCCTCGATCAGCTTCTGCGCCGCCTCGAAGTCCTTATGGGAGGCCTGATTGTCCGGCTTCCACGGGTCCCCACAATGAGGACTGGAATTTGCGTGGAGTGCTCTACTGCGCGTAGCAACGCCAACTACAAAGTCACGCACCGGGATCTCGGCACCACAGTGTTGACAGCGAATGATGACTGCGTTGATTTCGCTTAAGTCGCGGATAATTCGCTTTTCCATAACGATCGGCATTTTAGTCTCCTTCTCGAATGCGATTTCCTTTGCGGCATAGGCGAATTTCATGCAGTTCGCCGGGTAAAGAAAAACCCCGCCGTGTGGCGAGGCTTTCAGTCGGGGTCTCCTGGGAGTTCCAGGAAGATTCGCCAAGGGACCTTTCTTTCCTTTACACGATCGGGGTAATTGCCCTCGGCGAAGTAATAGAACCGCTTCAGGAACTCCTCGAGTTCCGTCATCTCTTCCATATATTTCTTCGGGGTGACTTCCAACTCGTGATCCTTGTCGGTCCAAACCTTTTTGCAGGCGGGACATCTGGTGGCCTTTTCGACGACAACCATTGAGGGCGAGAACTCACCGCCACAGAGGCCACATTCCAGTCTGACCTTTAGGATGTCTCTCAGTTCAAAGACGATTCGTTTTTCCATGACAACCGACATTGTAGTCTTCTTCTCGAAGTAGATTTCCCTCGCGGCACGTGCGGGTTTGCCGCAGTTCACGCACAAAATAGAAACCCCGCCGTAAAAGGCGGGGTTCGCAAGAACTGATTTCAAAGCCGTGCTGGTGACGATCACCTCGCTGCCATCGAGTCCAGAACGCCAGAGGCAATCCGGCCCAGGATAACTCCGGAAATGATCGCCACCGGCACGAATATGACTGGCAAGATCAAGTCCATCCCGAAACCTCGCTCGCGTTTTCTTTCCTATAATCTACATTAAATTGCTGATTTCGTCAACTGCAAGCGGTTATAGTACTGTTCGCGGCAACCTGGAACTCTGCCCTGCCTTGAGCCACTTGATGAACTGCCTGACCGAATAGCTGTAGGTCTGTTTCCGCTCGTAGGACAGCATGCTGTTCCGTTCCAGGCTGGATTCCCAGGCATCCGCCAGCCTTTCCACTTCCTGCACGAACTCAGGGTCAGTCCTATTGGTTTGCGTCATCGGCAATCTCCCGCAGTCTTTGCTGATGTACGGGGCAGTTATCTTTGTGCTCCTGATATTCATCCAAGCGCTCAGGTTGCTGGAATTCAGCCCCGCACGCACAAATCAAGTAAGTTGTGCTGGTAAAGGTCGCCCGGTTTTCAAAGCGAAGATGGTAGAACCGGCTGGCATACTGCCTTATTTCGTCGGCAGTGTACCTCTGCTGAGTATGCTGTTTGCGATCGAAGACCTGTATAGAGCCGTCCGGTTCTACGATGACGCTGCCATGCAGCAAACTATTCCTGAAGGAATACAACTCGGCTAGGTCCTCGGCATCGTTTACTCGCTCGGCATACCACGCTCCGACATCTTCCACTGGATCTCTATCCCCATGGGTGATCTGCTGATTGGTCTCATATAGCATCTCGCCGTATCCCGTGTTAGCAGCGATGATGCCCAAATGGATATAGGCATAAGCCTCGGTGGACGTCAACGTAATGCTTTGGTTCTCTGTCATTACCGGCCTATCAAGCTGGTTTTACTGGTGTTAGTGTCACGAGACCATGATAAGCAGTAGGGCGGGCGCGAGGGAAGGAGATGAGCCTAGTACTCAGTCAACTTTGGAATCAAAAGGGTAAAGGCGGTGAAGTTTGGTTCGGGCCTCCTGGGTTTTGAACCGCCAGTTGATACCAACTCGGGCGGCGTTGCGCTCCCGCACCAGTGCCTGGACTTCCCTCCCGAGAGCATCTTCGTCGGGGAGCCGCTGCTTCAGGCAGGAGCGGGACAGCACGCTGAACTCGATTTCCGCCATGTTCAGCCAACTGCCGTGCTTGGGCGTGTAGTGGAACTCCAACCGTTTCGCGATCCGCCGGGCCTCGGTCGCCGGGAACGTCTCGTACAGGGACGCCGCGCGGTGGGTGTTCAGGTTGTCCAGAACCACCCGCACCACCTCAACCTCTGGATAGGCTTCATCCACCAGCCAGCGCATCTGCTGGGCGAAGTCCTGCATGGTGCGCCGCTGGGTCACCGCCACATGGCGCCACCCCGCCAGGGGTTCACAGGCCAGGAACAGATTGCGGGTCCCCTCCCGCCGTGTAAACGGCGGAGGTAAAGTGGGCCGAGCGGGCGGAGGATTGCTGAGTATCGGCGACTAAATACTGTACCGCCCGCCATCATTCATAGGGTCATAGCCGACTCATGGATGGTGCGATGGATGTACAGCGTGGACGTATATCTGCGGGTTCGCCGGGCGGTGATGGTGGAGGGCAAGAGTATTCGGGAGGTCTCCAGAGAGTTTGGTCTGCACCGGGACACGGTGCGCAAGATGCTGACCTACTCCGTGCCGCCGGGCTATCGGCGACAGACTCCGCCCCGGCGTCCCAAGCTTGAGCCCTACGCCGGCGTCATCGACCGGATTCTGGAAGATGACCTCGCGCGCCCCAGGAAGCAGCGCCACACGGCCAAGCGCATCTTCGAGCGCCTCAGGGACGAGTACGGCTACGACGGTGGATACACCACGGTCAAGGACTACGTCAGAGAGCATCGCCGTCAGACCAGGGAGATGTTTGTGCCGTTGTCCCATCCGTCGGGCCACGCCCAGTGCGACTTCGGCGAGGCCCTGGTGGTCATCGGCGGCGTGGAGCAAAAGGCCCACTGTTTCGTCATCGACCTGCCCCACAGCGACGGCTGCTTCGTCAAGGCCTATCCTGCGGAGACCACCGAGGCCTTCCTGGACGGGCACGTATCAGCGTTCGCCTTCCTGGGCGGAGTGCCCCAGAGCATCCTCTACGACAATACCAGGCTGGCTGTTGCCCGGATCCTGGGAGACGGCCGAC
The DNA here is from genome assembly GCA_965222025.1 of Dehalococcoidia bacterium. Classification (GTDB taxonomy): domain Bacteria; phylum Chloroflexota; class Dehalococcoidia; order Lucifugimonadales; family UBA3495; genus VXOI01. The sequence continues at coordinate 69,144 of CBDCTI010000002.1, forward strand.
GCCAGCGCACCCGCGCCTTCACCGAGTTGCAGTCTCACTACCTGTTCGAGGACCGGTTCGGCCGCCCCGGCAAGGGCAATGACAAAGGCAAGGTAGAGGGTCTGGTGGGGTACATGCGCCGCAACTTTCTGGTGCCGGTGCCGTCTTTTGAGAGCTTCGAGGCACTCAATGCCCACCTGGAACAACGATGCCTGGAGCGGATGGACGCCCAGCTCAGGGGGCATACGGAGACCATCGGCCAGAGGATGGAGCGGGACCTGGACGCCCTGTTGCCCCTGTCTCCGGTGGCCTACGACGCGTGCGACAAGCAGGCAGGCCGGGTGAGTTCCCTGTCCCTGGTAAGGTACAGGACCAATGACTACTCGGTGCCGGTGGCCTACGGATACCGGGACGTCCTGGTAAGGGGATATGTGGGCCAGGTGGTGATCAGCTGCGGAACCGAGGTCATCGCCAGCCATCCCAGATCATACGGCCGGGACGACTTCGTCTACGACCCCATCCACTACCTCCCGCTGTTGGAGCGTAAGCCGGGAGCCCTGGACCAGGCCGCGCCGCTGCAGGGCTGGGAACTCCCCGATGAATTCGGGACGCTGCGCCGGCTGCTGGAGTCCCGGATGGGACGGCGGGGCAAGCGGGAGTACGTGCAGGTGCTCAGGCTGCTGGAGACCTTCTCCCAGCAGGAGGTGCACGCAGCGGTAAAAGATGCCATCCACCTGGGGTCGCTGAGCTTTGACGCCGTGAAGCACTTGGTGCTGTGCCGGCTGGAGGGGCGGCCGCCCCGGCTGGACCTGGAGCTCTATCCCTACCTGCCCCGGGTCCGGGTGAGCGCCACGTCCGCCGGGGACTACATGACCCTGCTGTCGGGGAGAGCGGCATGAACGACCGGTCGACGCTGCTGCTGGAACACCACCTGAAGGAGCTGAAGCTGCCCAGCATCCTGAGAGAGTACGGGAAGATGGCAGCCCAGTGCGCCGCCGAGGGTGTGGACCATCCCCAGTACCTGCTGCGCCTCGCCGAGCTGGAACTCATCGACCGCCACCAGCGCATGGTGGAGCGGCGGATCCGTGCCGCCCGCTTTCCTGCCGTGAAGAGCCTGGACACTCTCGACTTCCCGGCCATCCCCTCGCTGAACAAGGCACTGGTGATGGAGTTGGCACGCTGTGAATACATCCAGCGCCGGGAGAACGTCATCGCCGTCGGCAACAGCGGCACTGGCAAGACCCACGTGGCCCTGGGACTTGGTCTGGCCGCCTGCCAGCGGGGACTCTCTGTGGGTTTCACCACCGCCGCCGCACTGGTCCACGAGATGATGGAAGCCAGGGACGAAAGGCGCCTGCTGAACCTACAGAAACAACTGGCCCGGCTCAACCTGCTGATCATCGACGAACTGGGCTTTGTCCCATTGTCCAGGACCGGCGCGGAACTGCTCTTCGAGGTCTTCAGCCAGCGCTACGAGCGGGGATCCACCATGGTGACCACCAACCTTCCCTTCGACGAGTGGACCGAGGTCTTCGGCTCGGAACGCCTCACCGGAGCGCTGCTGGACCGTCTCACCCACCACGTCCACATCCTGGAGATGAACGGCGACAGCTACCGCCTCAAGCGCAGCCGGGAAACCGCCGCGTCCCAAGCTCCAGACGATACCGAGGAAGAATAGGGCACACCGTCAACCCTGTCCCTTCCTGCTCCTTCAACGTCTCCACCCTGACCGACTTACTCACGTCAGTCATCACGTCAGTGGTACACGATCTCGCCGCCCCAGTGGCCCAATATCTCGGCGCCCTTGACACACACCGCCTGGTCAACAATGCCGGGCTGCTCCTGCCGGCCACCCTGGCCCAGCGCGTGGGCCTGCGTGAACTCGTTGACCGTCACCTCGACCTCGGGGATGCGCCGGGGCGGGCGAACGCGGGAGACAAGATGCTGACGCTGGTGGCCTCGGCGCTGGCGGGCGGCGACTGCATTGACGACGCCGATGCGCTGCGTGCGGGGCGGACCTCCTCGGTGCTGGGGTGCATGGTCAAAGCGCCCTCCACCCTGGGGACGTTCCTGCGCAGCTTCCGGTGGGGCCATGTCCGTCAGCTGGACCGGGTGAGCCGGGAGCTGCTGGCCCGGGCCTGGGCCGCCGGTGCGGGACCCGGCGACGTGCTGATGTCCAGGCTGCGCGAGGGCCGGGCCAACACCGCCCGGGGCGCCGCCCACTTCCTGCGCGAGACGGTGGGACGGGTGCGCTACGCCGGGGCCAAGGGCCAACTCACGGTGCGGGCCGACAGCGGCTTCTATGCCCACGCCATCGTCGCCGTCTGCCGCAAGATGGATGTCCGCTACTCCATCACCATCCGCCAACACAAAAACCTGCGCCATCTCATCGAGGCGATACCCGAGGCGGACTGGACGCCCATCCCCTACTGGATGGACGGTGCCGCCGATGTGGCCGAGACCACCTATATCCTTTTCCAGAGTGAGCCCGACGCCGCGCCGGTACGGCTCATCGTCCGGCGGGTGAAGCCCACGCCCGGTTCCCAACTGGCCCTCTTCGCCTACTACAGCTATCACGGCTTCATCACCGACCGGGACGGGGAGACCCTGGAACTGGAGGCCGACCATCGCCGCCACGCCGAGATCGAGAATGCCATCCGAGACCTGAAGTACGGTGTGGGCCTCAACCATCTTCCCTCGGGCCGCTTCGCCGCCAACGCCGCCTGGTTGGCGGTGCAGGTGATGGCCCATAACCTGGCCCGCTGGACGGCGCGAATTGGTCTGGGCGAGCAGATCGTGACCACCAAGACCCTCCGGCGACGGTTCTTCGGTCTGGTGGGACGGCTCACCCGCTCGGCGCGCAGACTCACTTTGCATCTTCCCCGGGGCTGGCCCTGGGCTGAGCAGGCCACTCTCGCCCTGGCCCGACTGCGAGCCATCCCACTCCCAGCCTGACGGCGCTATCCGCAACCGACCCAACGCCTCCAAACTCGCGTCCGCCCGGTCCGCGAGTGCATTCCGCTGCGTCCGATCTCACTATCCGGCGATTCCCAGCCTCCATAGACCGCTTTCCAGGCCCGGGGCGGCTACTGAAAACCCTCTGCCGTGTCACATCGGTCCCAATGGAGCCCAGGCTCTCTCCCTTGTAGGCTCCCTCATACCAATTTGCCCAGCTTTCACGCCTCCCATCGGTGGATTCGGGCTAAGCCTCGTTCTTGCGTCCCTCATCTTCAGCGTCTTCATAGCCGTACCCGTGCCGAGCTAGAACCAGCTTTGTTGGACCCAATGTGCCGTACCTGTTGTTCTTGTCCGCGAGGCGATCGCCAATCGCTGTAACGGCGTCGGTCGGAGTCCTCTCCGTGTAGTACACGCTCATGACGGCCGGATTCGGCACACGAAGGAGATTTATCGAGTAGCTGTGTCGATCGCGATTGCCGGTTCCGATCGTTTCGTTCAACTCGACAATCAGACGCCATTCACATTCATAGCTCCAGTGGTCACTTTTAAAGGACAGTAGGGCATTCGCGTTTTCCTCGGTAAACACTTGGGACGCTTCTACGACCAATGGGAAGGGCCCCATCTGATACCTAACGGGAAGCAGGGTGTTGGCCCGAGCACTTAGCGCCGCGATCTGCACTGTATCGTACCCAATGACGAATCCGGAGCCGTCAACTGTGTAATGAGCCCACATCAAGGGATGACGAGGATCTGAAGCAAACGAGACGACGCCGAAACGCCTCGAGAGTTGTCCTGCCAGCAATTCTTTCAAAAACATGCTTCCATAAGCTTTTCTTGCCTTCCTGACTTCATTTTCACTCACAGGCGTGGCTGTGTTGATGCAGGTAAGGGTTTCAGCTAAATCCCCATAGCCACCCTCCTGATCTCCCCTCCGGGATCCCGCTACCACTGCGCATTCCATTGGATCATTCAAGGCGGCCGGTTGGGTGGCCCGAAGCGTGCCGTCACCGACGTCAGGGAGACAGGTTAGGGCCCTTTCGGCAGATACGTATTTGTAAAGAATTCCCACATGTCCATTCTACAGACCCAAGAAGCGAAGCATAGCTGCCACCGTGGAGTTTCCTTGGCCGCCTCCATCAGCAGCTCATTTCGGGGGATCTCGGACTACAGATTGCTTTGGAACCACTGTTGGCATGCACGATGGAGTTTCAAGAAGAATCGCTCGTAGCTGGCCATCGTCTCTTCGCAGAACTCCCTCGTCAATTCCACGGATGGAGTGAGTTTATCTTCGGATACGACTCCCTTCTTTTTGCCATAAACGGCAATGGAGCCGCTATCAGGGAGAACAGCATCCTTGTGTGTGTATGATGCTGATTCTGAGTTTGCGGTATCGGGCGACCTCTTCCCATTCAGCTTCAGGGAAAGCAATGCCCAGCTTCTTGAGATGGGTCTGAGGTGGACCGAAGAAACTGGACAGGTGGTGAAGCGAGGGTCCTGCCCAAATGTCGAAGTTACCATAGCATGCGCCGCATCACGGCAAACGTCAGCCACCTGCGATGTCCCGGGATGAGGAAAAGCAGCCCATCTGGAACCAGCGCATGCTGGACTTCGCCCTGAGGGTGGGTTTCGAGGTGACGCTGTGCCAGCCCCACCGGGCGCAGACCGAGGGCAGGGTCGAAAGCGGGGTCGAGTACGTCCGGCGTAAAATGCGGCCCAGCATGCGCTTCACCGATGAGGCGGGTCTGTACCGGCAAGGACTGGAGTGGTGCGAAAGTGTCGCGAACCGGCGGATACACGTGACCACCCTTCAGGTGCCCTGGGAGTTGCTGATGGAGGGGCGGCCGTGCCTGGGAAAGCTGCCGGCCAGAGCGCGTTGGCGCCATATCCGCAGGAGGACCGCAAGGTGGCCCGGGACGGATTTGTCAGCTGGGAGGAATCCCGCCACGGGGTTCACCGGAAGTTGGTGGGAAGGACGGTGCAGGTCGGACAGCGTCAGAGGACGCCGGATGTCCGGGCCCGCGATGAGCGCATCGAGGTACATTCCGGGGAACAGAAGACGGGCCGGAGATTCGTCCTGCCCGGCCAGTGGTCGGGGTTGCCAGTGGGAGTCAACCGGCCCAAGCGGGAGGCGATGGCGGTACAGGTCCCCGTGAGCGGGGTGAAGCGGCGCTGCCTGGACGTGCATGAGTTGGTTGCAGTGGTAGGTGCCATATGATGGCCCTGGGCACCGCCGCCAGCAGGCAGCTGACCTATCCCGAGATGCCGGAACGGCTGCTGGGCGCCGAGGTTGAGGCCCGCAGGGAAGGGTACCAATCCACTCGCACCTAGATGGCCCACTTCCCCTTCCAGCGCACCATCGACGAGCGGCAGGCGAAGGAACTGGCCAGCCTGGCCTTCGTCCCCGAGGCCACCGACATCCTTATGCTGGGGCCGCCCGGCGTGGGCATGACTCACCTGGCGGTGGCCTTGGCCAAAAGGGCGACGAGCGTGGCTACGGCGCCAACTTCGTCCGGGCCTACGGGCTTATGTGGAACCTAAGGAGGGCCGTGCCGAGCACAACCTGGACCGGAGGCTGCGGGTCTACATGGCACCCAAGGTGCAGGTGGGGGACGAGTTCGGCATCTGGCCCTACGATCGGGACGCAGCCACCGCCTTCTTCACCCTGGTCTTGGCCAGGGACGCCTGTCCTGAGCTTGCCGAAGGGAGCGGGGCAGGATCGTCCTGACTTCCAACAAGGGAGTCGGCGAGTGGGGCGAGCTCCTCGGCGACACGGTGATCGCCTCGGCCGTCCAGGAGCGGCTGCTGCACCACAGCGATGTGCTTAACATCCGTGGCGAGAGCTATCGGCTCCGGGAGAAACGGCAAAGCGGACTCTTCAGCTCCCGTAACCTGCTGGCCGTCGCCGCGGAAAACGGCAACGGCAGCTACCTCGACCGACCGGGTCGCTGGCCAATTGGACACTGACGCAATCGCCGAGCAGTGACGACAGGGTGGGCCAGCTTCAGTTCGACGATACTAAACCAGGTGGGAGGTGAGTCAACTCTAATTCGGGGACAGTGTCAGGGAGAACCAGCATCTGGCGGGTCAGGTCGCTATCGGCGATACCGGGTCATTGCTCCGTCGGCGTTGACCCAGTCAACCAAACAACGTTCGACCAATCCCAGATCACACCAGTGAAAATGGAGGAATCAGCCATGACCTTCGAGGACGCATACAAGGAGTTGGAAAATATGTTCACGAAGAAGGTCGAAGACGACAGGGCCAGGGAGATAGACAGCATCTTCCTGCCGAACATGGCGCCATCAGAACCGGTGGACTATGTCCTCATCGGGATGGAGCCGTCCCTGGGCAACTGGGCCGGGCGAAGGGAACAGGATTCCGAGGCAAGAATGAGGGCCGCCGAGGAGAAGATAGACAGGGGCTTCCGGAATTTCTGTAGAGTCTGGACCCTACACTTCCCCGTCAGGGAATACCTGTGCCGGGAAAATGAGACCTATTACGTCACCGACCTGGCCAAGGGAGCGATGCTGACAAGTTCGCCCGGAGCCGGAGACGAGAAGAAATATGACGACTGGTATCCGCTCCTGGAGGAGGAAATCGGACTGGTGGCGAAGCCGGACGCCAAGATCATTTCCATCGGCCACAAAGTGGCCCTGTTTCTCTCTGAGAAGGGCCTCTACGCCCACGCTGGAACAATCCCCCACTACTCAACCCAAGCCTCACGGCACTGGGGGAAAGAGAGGGCCGGGCGAGAGGATGAATTCCGGAAGTTGGCCAGCAGTCTCGATTTCATTTCAAACGACATCTGTGTGCCCGGCCATGAATGCAGTCCGGCGTTAAAACAGCGGAATGTTCCCTTAAGCAAACCCCGCAAGGGGCTGATGTTCGACTACAAGGTCAGGTTCGCAAGGATCCGGGAGCAGGAAACGTCGGGGTGGAGGCACCGCCGGGGGCAGTGGCGGAGACGGATCAAGTAGGCTCCAAGCCTCTGGTATTACCAGATCCCACGGCACCAAAGCAGCAACCCCCGCCCTCGAAATGGCCAAATCAACTAAGAACAAGCTGGGCCTTGCGCAACAGATCCGAAATTGTGGATAAAGCAAATTCTTTCTGCACAACAAATGGCCTGAACAGCCCTCTTCAGGCGGCAGCCCGCAAGCGCCGGGAATTGCTCATTTCGACCACCGCCCTGACGCTGTCCTCGAGAGCCGCAAACCCAGAAAGCCCAGGTCCTGAATGGTCCCGGTAAGGGCGAAAACGGGTAATGAGAAGCTGTGAACTCAATAGGATCAATATCCTGAAAACGCCTATCAGGCACCTCACGGTCCTGACCCCGGCACTCATGCTCCTTCCGGCAGCAGCAGATTACGAGGAGTCAGACATTTGACACCCCTCATCCTGCCTCTGCTGAATTTGGGACTGGCGCCGAACGCTCCCCGCATCGCTCCGGCCTCATGGACCCGCACGCCCTGTACCTGAAGGTGAACCGAAGACAATGCCGACATTGAGAATACAGCAGACACCTATCCTTCCGACATGGACTCCTACTCCCCCTAACAGCCCCAATCCGCCGTAAGGGGTGCGAGAAATCAGGCGAGATACAAAGAGAATGTATGGTGGATACCCATAAGGACAATACGCCCAGAGTGAAACGACTACTCTTCTCGACAACCCTTGCCGTTTTGCTGGTCCTGGCAATGTTGCCGTCCTGCTCCGACCCGACGCCGGCACCGGAGGGCGCGGAATCGACGGACACCACAGCACCCACAGAGGCTCCTACCAACTCCCCAACTCGCAAACCCCAAACCCCGAAATTGCTGACCCCGCTGAACGTCGAGGACGCTCAAGCGGTGGCCTCCCAGCTTTCAGAACCTGAGCTGGAGTGCATCGGAAGGAACCCGGCCGGACTGGCCTACCGGTTATACGGACAAAGTAGACCCCGGGGGATATATGAGGAAACGATCGACTGTCTCGATGACGACACCCTGGACCAGATCTTCCTGGCAGCATTCCTGCCGTATGCAGGAACCCTCGGACCGGAATCCTCAGACTGCCTCCGGGCCGCATTCTGGGTCATCAGGCCCAGGGCGGTGATGACCGGAGGCGACGAGGACGATCCGAATCCAGGCAGGGGCGGGTTCCTTACAGTATTCGCCGCGATCGCGGCCTGTCTGAACGACCAGGAGTGGGCAGCAGCAGCCCCCCAGCTGGAGATGGAACAGGACGACCGGGACCATGCGCTGTGCCTCATGGCGGCCCTCGGCGGGCCATCAGAAATGGTAACTGCCATGATAGACGCGGTAGGACCGAGAGGAGTGAAGGAGGGAACCGCCTGGTCCAATGCCGATATCGAATGCAGTATGCAAACCATGCCGGAGCCAGCCGCCATCCCGGGACCGGTGACAGCAACACCGACGCCCGTGCCCACGGCTACCAGGGAAGCACCCACACCGGAGCCGACGCCTACAATCTGACGCCAACCCCGGGCAGCTGGTCGAGGCACAGGAATCCCAAAGGATGTGATCAGGCAACATCAGGCGGACAACGCCAGTTGGGTACCGTAGCCGACGACTGGACAACGACCGCAGAATTAAAACAAATTCTGCACAATGAACCAGAATCAAGATGGAATCCCGGCGGAAACACTACATTGGCGAAAAGCGGCACCCCGCCTTGGGAAACCTGACCGCCAGGGAGTTCGCCGTGGTGGCTGAATTTGGAGATTGACCCAAAAGATCAGCGCTATTGGAGGATTTCAAAACTCACCGTGGAGCCTGCTGTTGGAGCTCCTCGCAACAGCGCTTCCTCGGTAGCAGCGAAGCCGTCAGGAGTAAACGGGCACGGCCTCATGGGCAAGGGTGGAGCAGGCGATTGTAATGGTTGCCAGTCTCTGGGACGTTCTGTTTGTGGCGGAGTGGCGTGCGTCGACTGAATGGTGGGGGGAGGTCAGGCGGCCGGGATGTCGGTCAGTTTGAAGTCGCAGCCCTTGAAGAGAATCGGTTTTCGCGTGGCCATGGCCAGGGCGTAGGCAAAGAGGTCGCCGAAGTTCAGTTCTGCGGGGTGGTTGCCCTTGCCGAACGTCCGCCAGGACTGCCGCGCTGTCTGGGCCTGTTCGGGGGTGACGGGCTCCAGTTCGATTTGTGCCCTTCTCAGCAACGCATCAAGTTCGCGGGCGGCTGCGGGCCCGGAACGGCTTTCGAGGATCATTGTGGTTTCCAGGAGTGTGGCGGCGGATCCAATTGTCGTTGATCACAGGTCGTTGCTTCTGGGCTTCCTGTGCTTGTTGCAGGGTCTCCTCGTAAATCACGGGTGGGAAGGAAACCTCGACCCAGTCGCCCTCGGGCCGGTCGTATCTTCTCATCCCTTGCCCGGTGGCGACGCGGCGGACCTTGCCGAACCACCAGGTGCCCCCTTAATCCCCGGGGCCCCGGGATGCGGGCGACCGTTCGGTCGTACCAGCTCCCGACGTTGCGGGGCGTGGGCGCGACCCCGGCGGTCAGCTGCCTGCCGGGAGGGCCCATTCTCCCACCCGGTACACTCTACTTCCGCCGACCACATCCATGACCTTGTGAGGTGAACAGAGGAGGGCCGGTGGTTGCAGTGTATTCCCATACTGGGTGGGCTTTGTCTCGGGGTGGTCTATGGGCGAAACACCGGTGGGGTGTAATAGTTCAGCGGGTTGGGTGAGATTCGCTGTTATATGGTTTGCAATTTCCAGTAGCAGGTGTTGACGTGGCGAGAGCATTCGGTTTAGGATGGGGGCGCAAAAAGCAAAACGCCGGTCGGTTTTGGCGATCCTCCGGCGTTCTGGTGGAATCAAAGAACCCGGGCCTTCTAGCCACTCTCCGATTTATTTCGGAGGGTCCCTGATGTTGTGGATGATACACCACGGGGTTGTGAGGGGTCAAATGTCCGCTGGCCGGAGTTGGAGATGGGATTGAGTCTCAGGCAGGTTATGGAAAAGGATTTGGAAAAGACTGAGCGGCTGATTCAGGAATGCAGGGCTGAACTCGAAGCTGCTGAGGCTGTTTCCCGGGAAAGGAAGCAGGCGATTTGTGAGGCGGAGCGCTATAGAGACAGGCTCACGGCGTTTCTGGAATCGGAGGAGCCGGGGTTTTGGTCGAAAATTGGAGACAGCGGCGCCGAGGCCGCAACGACATCTCGGCGGACGATGCCGACACTGAAATCCACCTTAGAAGGCCTGCAGAGCGCAAAGAGACATTCGGACAGGATGAGGGTGTATGCATTTGGCAATTCCGGGAGGGTAATTGCGAAAGAGGCCGCTGAGGTCCTGATTTCCTTGGGGCTGAGCGAATCCAAAAATTTGAGATATCTTGCAAAGAACCTCACGACCGCAATGGCGGACAGCGACGAATTTGTCAAGGAGCCGGACGGAACGTTTATTCATACAGAGTTCCTGGCCACCGGGACGGGCAGAGCCGCGGAACCCGTGGCCGAACTGGACTTGGCAACCTCTCGCGATGCCCGGAACGAGGATCCGGCGGCTCCTGGTTCCGGGAGCGCCTTCGCGCAGGCCGAAAGCGGTGGGCCTTAAACCGGGTTCGCCACGTCTCGCTGCCGGGATGGCTTGTTCCGAGTGGCGTCGTCCTCATCCGGCTGCATGGTGGGTCTCCTATTCGCCTCAATCAAGGCTTGTCGTATCCGGTCATTTGCTTTTGAAATCTGGTCGAGGATCATTCCCATCCTGCCGATTTCCACATCAACGGGGTCGTGCGCCCACCGTTCGTTGGACTCGCCGGTGAGCCCGCACGAGACGCATTTCCTGGTCCGTGTGGTGGCCTTCAGATTCAGATTGTGGCCACCCTGGCCTTGGTTGTCGCCGACTCGTTCAGCTACGGTTTTTGCCCCGCAGCGCAGGCAGGCCAGAAACCTGCTTTCGGGTTGTTCCTCATTGAGCCCAGCCAGATGGATGAGACCTTTGACCTCCTCATCCGAAAGGGCCAGCGCTTTTCCGAAGGTCTCGATTCTCTCCTTTGTGGGAGGGGCGTCCCCGGATTCCCACTTGGAAACGGGTACGTGGCTGCCGATCAGGTCGTAGTACGGATTTATGCACCCCATGAGGCGGAGGAGTGCGGTCTGTGAGATACCTCGTCCGCCTCGGCTGTTTGGGTGGGATTCCCGGTATGCTCTCATGAGGATTCCCACCTGGGAGTCTCGAACTTTTTCCGTGTTTCGGTTGGGAGGTCTTGGCATGACGATCACCTATCTGGGCTGTTCCACGGAGGTATAGCAGTGCTGATGGGGAGAGCGATTGTCCCTCTGTGAAGTGGACCGTGGATTCCACAGTTCGATTTGACCTCGGGGTTCGTGCGACTCTTGGAGTGGCCTCCATGGTCCAGCCGCGAGGGGCCCATGCTTTCAAAAGACTTTGCATCAGGATAGCTCGAGCGGCAGGGAGGGGTGTTCGATGGGGTGTCTTGGTTAATTCGTTTGGAGTGGTGGTGTTGAAAAGGAGAGTACTGGGTGAATTCCTGGTGTAGAGGCTGTGGTGCGCGGTTGTGTAGTCCTCCCTCCTGTAATGAGAATTCGCCTGGCACAGCCCGATAGGTTCTGGCAAGAACGAATGCTACCAGTTAGAATTCATGTTAGAAATCATGTTGGAAATCAGAGTGGATGGCCGAGGAGACTTGGCGTTTGGACACTAAACAGGCTCGGAGTCCGGTGTTTCGAATGATTGTTTCACAATGGTCAATGTTGGAGGTATAGACCAGTTATCTCGAAATGATTGTTGGTCTGACCACGTTGCACAACCTATGACCAGGTTGTATAATACGGGAAGTGTAAATACGGGAAGTGTAACGGGTAGTTACAACGTACCTGCTAGGGTTTGGGGGCGCCATGACGCTTGCGTTGGTTGAGGATGCCGCTCTAGAGGTAGTCAGAAAATTGGACGCCTACATCGGGTTGCTGAAGACCCTGCTGGGGGACGCACTTGATGCTAGGCGTGCCTTGATCCTGTCGTTCCCGTCCGCGCCGGAGCTCGATGCCAGCGCTTCAAATCGGGAAGGCATGGATTTGGGGGAGCTCGAGAGAATTCTGGCTGGGGACCCGTTTGCTACAGGCGATTCCGCTTTCCCGCGGATGCAGCGCGAAGGGTGGATTGGGAGCGTTTCCGGTCCTCCTCCGGATCCGAGAGCCTATGTAGATCCTGCCGAGAGTGGACGCATCGATACCGAGTTCTGCATGAATGTGCAGCTCGGGCTGCTGGCAGCCGGACTGACCAAGCGGGACCCCATCTTGGACATGCTGCGCATCGCTGCCTCAGTAAATGGCGGGCTCGTTAGACTGCAGGAGACCAGCTACGCAATCAGGCAACTGGGGCTGTCAAGATCCTCTGAGGCGCATCTACCTGGCTATCTCCTGAAGCAGATGAAATCATCTGATGATTTTGTGCGAGAGGGCAAGGGGGTCTATAAGCTCTTGTCGTTTCCGAAGATGAACCCCGAGATCGTTGCTGGCGAGGGCGTACCGGCTACCAGGGAGAGCCCAGTGGATGCGACGTCCGAAGACGGGGATTCTGGTTAACGGCTGCCGAGTTGATGGAGTGTTCTGCCATTTGAGCGACATCCCCAACCACAGTCATTGCCATTTGCCGCCCAGTGGGGGCGTTGAGAGGGACGTCTGTGCCGCAGCCCGGAGGTCGAGCGAATCGCCTTGGGGGTAGCGGCCAGTCGAACTAGTTATAGGAGGTAGAACCGAATGCCTACTGCGCGAGGCCGGGATGGACCGGCCAAAAAAGAGAGATGCCGGGGATCAAGGATTGGTGCCCCTTCCCCGGCACCGGACGACCAGCCTCAGACAGGGTCGGAGACGGCCTCTGTTTATGGTAAACCATCCAAGAACGGTACGACAACTCCTGCCGGAAGGGGCAATGGCCGCGATTCCTTTCCCTCTTCCAGTTGTCGGGTATGTCCCGGAACCGGATCGGGCCGAGTTGATGGTCCCCGGCGCCGGCGAGCTCACTCGTTCCGCGGGGAGCTGAAGCTCTCCTTCCGGAGCGATGGCGGAGCGAGACTGCGATGGTATCTGGCTAGCCTTTCCGGTTCCGATTCGGACGACCCTCCAGCGGCAGCCACTCCTGTCCTTCAGCCCCTGGTGCCTTGTCCCCTCGCGGGAGGCGCGATGGCGGCAGTGGAGGCCCCGGCGAAGGTCGCAACAGCGATGGGCTAGATGTCCCGTCAACGGCGCCGGCTCAGGGTCGGCGCCAATTCCACTTGGTGTCTCTGCTATCTATTCGAACGGAGGAATCACCATGGGTATGCTGAATCCTGAATTGGCGGTTTGTCGCCGCCTGAAACTGGACTATGACAGCCGGCGCGATTCTCAGACCTCCCTGCCCACGGCACCAGCGGCTGACGCTGCCCCCGAGCTGCTGGTTGGATTCGGGTCGCCTGCCGGACCGCGGATTTGCCCTAACTGCGGCCGGCCTCGTGCCGCCTGTTACGTCCGTATCAGCACTCACGGACAGGAGGACGGGACGTCTCTCCAGTCCCAGGAGGAGTCGTGCCGGGGCCAGGCTGAGGCCAAGGGTTACTGTGTGGAGGAACGGCACATCTTCCGTGAAACCTATACAGCAGCGGAGCTTGAACGACCGGAGCTTGACAGGCTGATGGCGGTAGCCCGGACATCCGTCGTGGCGGCTGTTTTCGTCCACCACTTGGACCGGTGGTCAAGGGACCCGTTGCACGCCCTGGTTCTGATGGACGAGCTGCGTAAGCATGGGGTGGAACTGGTCTTCGTCCAGGGCAACCTGGAGGATACTCCTGAAGGCAGACTGATCCTGTACGTTCAGGGATTTGCCGGTCAGCAGGAACGACTACGGTTCATCGAACGGACCCGCACCGGGAAGGCGGCCGTGGCAAGGTCTGGACGCCTTCCCAACGGCACCGGGGCTGGCCTCTACGGCTACGACTACGACCGGGCGAATAAAATTCGCGTCATCAACGACGCGGAAGCCGCTGTGGTTTGCTTGATATTCAGGTGGGCGTCCGAGGGAGTCAGCAGGTACCAGATCGCTGTGAGGCTGAACAACCTGAACATCCCCACAAAAAGAAACTGTAGGTGGCATCCCCTGGGGATCCAGAGGATCTTGGAGAACCCGGCTTACACCGGGGTGCAGTTTTATGGGGAGAACCGGTACCGGAAAGTGAAGGGGTCGAAACGGGAGGTGACCCCGAACCCGGCCTCGGAAGTGATCCCCATTAAGGGCTACACCCCCGAGCTGATTTCCAAGGAACTGTTTGAGTTGGTGCGGGAGCGGTTGGCAAGCCGACAGGCGGCGGCTACACGTTCGGACAAGCAGTATGTCCTGACGGGTTTCGTGAAGTGCCATTGGTGTGGCAGTCCCGTTGTGGGTTCCTGCCTCAGCGGGAAGTATCGCTACTACCGGTGTCGGGCAACCACACCGACTTCTCTCCAGCCAGCCACTTGTAAAGCCCGGTATATCCCTGCAGACGAGTTGGAGGAGTATGTCCATTGCAGGGTGTCCGGTGTGGTGATGGACCCGTCCGTTCTCGCATCGGAGCTTGAGGATCATATCCTTCGGCAGATTGGGGATACCGCCGATGCGATTCCCTCTCTCAAACGTGAGATACGGGACTTGGAGGATGAGCAGGGCCGGCTACTGCAGCTGCGCGGCAAGGGCAACATTGACCAGGACATTCTGGAGCGCCAAATCGGACCTGTAAAGGCGCTATGTGATGCGAAACGGGAACTGCTTTCCGCTCTGGAGGAACAGCAACGGATGCGCGACAGTGCGGCCGAAATTCGCGACCGCATCGCCGACTATTGCCGGCAGTTGGAGCCCAAGCTGGCGAATTTGGACTTCGACGGAAAGCGGGCCCTGTTAGGGGTCTTTGGCGTGCGGGTCGAGGCGATCCGAGAAGACGTGACCATTACCGTCGTTGTCGATCCGAAACTCGACAATTTTACTACCATTGCACGAACATTGGCATTACCACATGCACGTAGTCATCGTTGTCCGTGGGCTTGAAGACGCCCGGGCTTGAAGACGTCGTGGTCTCGATGGCAACCCGGCCCCGTTCCAGCACCGAGAGCACATCCAGCAGGTACCGGCTGTTGAAGGCTATCTTGCCTTCTTCCCCTTCCAGTTCCGCGACGTCCACGACGTCCTCGTTGTCCCCCACCTCTTCGGATTTGGCCGAGATTACCAGCCTGCCTCCCGGCTCGTCCCCTTCCTCGTTGGGCATCACGTGCATGCGAATGATGTTGGAACTGTCACGGGCGAATATGGCGGCGGTCCTGGCGGCCCGCAGCGTCTCCTGGAGGTCGAGAATCGCACGGGTGGTGTACCCTTGGGGGATGAGCTGGTCATAGTTAGGGAAGGTGCCCTGCAACAGCTGCGACACCAGCTCCACTGTGTCGCCGCCTTGCAGACGAAACATGACCTGCCCCTTCTGCGGGGTCAGCATGATGTCAACCGGTTCGCTGTTGTCGCTGAGCAGGCGCTGGAGCTCGGTCATCGTGCGGGCTGGGATGATGACGCTGACCTCCTCAGGGGTCGACTGGGCCAGCTCGCCGTGCTGCACTGCCAGTCGGAACCCGTCGGCCGCAGCCATCGTGAAGGCGCCCTCCTTGAGCTTGACCTCGACGCCCGTCAGCACCGGCCGCGATTCCTCCGTAGCTGCGGCGAAAGCCACCCGGCTAATGGCCATCCGAAGCGCGGCCGGTTGTATCTGCGCCACCACGGCGTCTTCCACCGTCGGTATGGGAGGAAACTCCGAAGCATCCGTGCCGTTGATGTTCGTCTGTGAGCGTCCCGACTTCAGGTTCAGCTGCCGGGAACCGGGTTCCATCTCGATATCTATTCGATCGGTGCCCAAGGAATTGACGTAGTCGGTTAGCAGCCGCGCCGGGACAGTGACCGACCCTTCTTCTTCCACCATTGCCCCGATCCATGTCGTCATCGCGATTTCGAGATTGGTGGCCGACATCCGCAGCATCCCGTTCTCGGCGCTTATCAGAACGTTCTGGGTCACTGGCAAGGTGGCCCGGCTGGCCACGGCCCGCCCTACCACGGCGAGCCCCCTGCTCAAGTTCTCCTGCATGCACGAAATCTTCATTGTCCGCCCCTGATGATATGGCCCACAACCTCATCTGCCCGATGAGCGCCGCCGTGAATTGGGTTGCAATTATATGCCATACCAGATTATGTATGGTAGCCGTGAGAGCCAGACTTTCCGAATTCCGAAAGGATTCGGGATTCCTTCTGATATAATACCGGCAGCCACGGAGCATTCTGCATGACTGAATTGCTGTTTCAAGACCATAGTTACCTTCGGGAATTTGACGCGACCGTGACAACGGTGGCGGACGCAGGCGTGGAGCTGGACCAAACTGCCTTCTATATTGGGGGTGGCGGGCAGCCCAGCGACCTAGGCATCCTGAACGTAAACGGGCACCAATACGCCGTCACCGGCGTCAAGCGGGACGGTGGCATGCTGCTCCACCTCATCGAGGGCGATAGGCCAGGAGTAGGCTCCCACGTGTCCGGGAGCATTGACTGGGAGCGGCGGTACAACCTGATGCGTACCCATACGGCCCTTCACATCCTCTGCGGCGTCGTCTGGCGCGACTACGGCGCACTGGTCACCGGCGGTAACATGCAGCCCGGCGAAGCGCGAATGGACTTCGAACTCGAGCGTATGTCTGCGGATTTTGCTGAAGAAGTGGAAGCCAAGATAAACGAGGAGGTCGCTGCTTCCCGGAACGTGCTGGTCGCCAATCTGCCTCGCAACGAGGCCGAGCAGATCCCCGACCTCATCCGGACCAAGATCAACCTCCTTCCCGGCAACATTCGGGAGGTGCGCACCATTGATATTCAGGGACTAGACGTGCAGGCCGACGGGGGCACCCACGTCGAAAATACCACCGAAGTCGGCAGAATCCGCGTCGTGGGACACGAGAGCAAGGGCCGCATCAACAAGCGCCTCCGCATCGCCCTTGACGACTAGCGAGGATACCCCATGTCCCGCACCGTGGTTGGAATCGACGTAGGCGGCACCTTCACTGACATTGCCGTACTACGGGACGGGCAGCTAACCGTCCATAAGCTCCCCTCAACCCCGCAGAATCCCACTACCGGTATAGTCCAGGGCGTTGGCGAAGCCGGCGTTGAAATTGAGTCCGCAGATTTCGTCCACGGCTCCACGGTTGCCACCAACGCCCTGCTGGAAGGCAAGGGAGCCCGCACCGCCTTGGTCACAACCATGGGATTCGAGGACGTCCTGGAAATCGGAAGGCAAAGTCGCGCAGAACTCTACAACCTGGAACAGGACCGGAAGCCTACCCTCGCTCCGTGGGAGTTGAGGTTCGGACTGCCGGAACGGATCGATTACACTGGCTCAATCCTCGAGGACCTTCAGTCCGACGCCGTTGATGCACTTATGACCCTGGTTACCGAGTCAGGGGCTGAGGCCGTTGCGGTGTCTTTCCTTTTTTCCTTCCTGAACCCGGTACACGAGGAGATGGTCAACGAGGCGCTTCGAAAGCTGATACCGGCGCCATTCATCTCCCTCTCCTCCCGCGTTCTACCCGAATTCCGCGAGTACGAGCGCACCAGCACGGTGGTGGTCAACGCCTACGTTGGCCAGGTCATGAGCCGCTACCTGGGCGAACTGGAGCAGTCTCTGGGCGAAGGGTTGCGCATCATGCAGTCGTCCGGCGGCAGCATCACCGCCCGGCTGGCCTCGGAACAGCCGGTGCGCACCATACTCAGCGGACCCGCGGGTGGAGTCGTGGGCGCGTTCCACGTTTCGGCCCAGGCAGGATATCCGGACATCATCACGCTGGATATGGGGGGCACGTCCACCGATGTTTCCCTCTGCCCAGGGCGGATAAAGGAGACCGGCGCTTCCACCGTGGGCGGCTATCCTATCAGCGTCCCGATGATCGAGATCCATACCGTCGGCGCGGGCGGTGGATCCATAGCCCGGGTGGATGCTGGCGGCGCGCTGACAGTCGGGCCTCAATCGGCAGGCGCTGACCCGGGCCCGGCCTGCTACGGACGAGGGGATCAGCTCACCGTTTCCGACGCCGATCTGCTGCTGGGGAGGTTGCGACCGGACCACTTCCTGGGCGGTCGACTCACCCTTGACTTGCCCCGGTCCCAGGGACTGATGTCCACGCTGGCCGACGGGCTTGGCCTCACCGAAAGGGATGCAGCGCTCGGCATACTCAGGGTGGTCAACGCCAACATGGAGCGAGCCATTCGCGCAATCTCATTGGAACGGGGCTACGACCCCCGCACTTTCACCCTGGTGCCCTTCGGGGGAGCAGGGCCCGTCCACGGATGCGAGCTGGCCCAGGAATTGGGAATTCCCCGCGTCCTTATCCCGGCCCGCCCCGGCATACTGTCGGCCCTTGGCGTTGCCATCGCGGACGTGGTGAAGGACTACTCCCGCACCGTGATGCTGCGAGGTAACGACCTGGATCGTTCGCGGCTGGAGGAGGAGTTCCACGGGATGGAGGGCCTCGCCCGAAGCGAACTGGTGCAGGAGGGGCTGCCCGCGGAACGGATGACCGCCCGCCGCTTCCTGGACGTTCGATATGTTGGCCAGTCTTTCGAGATTACCGTGGACTACCCTGCATCCAGGGCTTCCCGTACATCCGAAGGCCTGACTCGCGCCATTTCCGACAGCTTTTACCGGGCCCACCTCCAGCGCTTTGGCTACGCCGACCGGGCCGAGCCGGTCGAGATCGTCAACCTTCGCCTAAAGCTGGACCTGGCTGTGGACAAGCCGGACCTGCCGCCGATGCCAACATCGGCGGAGGATCCTTCCCAAGCCCGGATCGACACTGTCGGTGTAGTCTTCCGTGAGGGCGAGCTCGAAACACCGCTCTACCAGCGCGACCTGCTCGCCACGGGCAATCGCATTACCGGCCCGGCCCTCGTCGTGCAGCTGGACACGACCACCGTCGTTCCGCCTGACTGGCACGGTGAGGTCGATCCCTACGGCAACTTACTGCTGACAATGGGCTAGAGGGCGGAGATTATGGACCTCAGCTACTATGCTAAAACAGACTCCCTCTACATTGGTGTCGCCAAGGGAGTCAGCGCGGAATGCGTAGAAATTTTCGAGGGAGTGGTGCTGGACTTCGACGCCAGCGGGAAGCTCGTCGGCATTGACATCGACCGCGTGAGCTCCCTTCCCCTGGAGCTGGAAATACCAGACCTCCTGCCCCGCCGACGCTAGGGCAAGTAAGCTACTTTGACCGACAGACAGGCATACCGGCCCCTTTCCATTCTTGCCGCATTCGCGCATCCCGACGACGAGGGCTTCGGCTGCGGGGGCACGCTGGCAGCCATGGTGGCGGGAGGCCATCAAGTCACGCTGATCTGCGCCACCAACGGCGACGTGGGAGAGATCAGCGATCCGGCCCTGGCCACCCCCGAAACGCTTGCTTCCGTGCGGCAGGGTGAGCTTCGGGCGGCCATGGACCTAACTGGAATCCAGGACGTCCGCTTTCTGAACTACCGCGATTCCGGCATGCCGGGCTGGGACGACAACGACCACCCCTCCAGCCTGTACCAGGCGCCCGAAGAAAAGGTCGTGGAGCAGGTGGCGGCCGTAATCAGGGAGCTGCGACCGGATATCGTCATCACCCACGATCCCACGGGTGGTTACGGCCATCCCGACCACGTCACCATCTGCCGGCGCACGGAAGCCGCCGTGATACGCTGCCGGGACGAGACAGGCCTTCTGCTCTACTACGTCTGTTTCCCTCGCAGCTTCTTCCAGCGCATGTGGAGCAAGATGGTGGAGCTTGATCTCCGCCCGCCCTTCTCCGCCGACGACACGGAGGCACTGGGCACACCCGACGACGAAGTAACGACCGTGCTCGACGTCAGCCGCCACGTGGCGATCAAGAAGGAATCGCTGGAGCGCCACCGTACCCAGATCGAGGGAGACGGACCTTTCTCCAGGCTGCCAAGCGACTTCATGAACGAAATTATGTCCATCGAATTCTTCCAGCTCGCCCCGTCCAACGGCGAAGGCGCCGAGGACATCCTGGCTGCTCTGTCTGGAAGCTAGGCCAGCCCATTCCGCGCCACGAGGTGTGCCCATGCCCGTAGATCCGGTCAGCCTGGAAGTCTTCAAGAACATGTTCGAATCGGTGGCCGAGGAGATGGGCGTAGCCCTCCAGAGGACTTCCTACTCACCGAACATCAAGGAGCGCCGCGACTTCTCCTGCGCCGTTTTCGACCCTGCGGGCAACATGGTGGCCCAGGCGGCCCACGTTCCGGTACACCTCGGGGCCATGCCCGCCTCGGTGCGGGCGGCGCTGGAGGTGTTCCCCAAGGATCTGCGTCCCGGCGATATTGTCATCCTGAACGACCCATACCTCGGGGGCACACACCTTCCCGACATTACCATGGTCGCCCCGGTCTACGCCGGCGAGAAGGGCAGCCAGCAACTGGCAGCCTTCGTGGCTGCCCGAGGGCACCATGCCGATGTGGGCGGCATGACTCCTGGTTCCCTTCCCCTGTCCACGGAGCTGTACCAGGAAGGCACCATCATCCCGCCCATCAAGCTGGCCCGCGGCGGCCGCCTGAACCACGACGTCATCCAGCTCATCTGCCGCAACTCCCGCACCCCCGACGAGCGGAAGGGCGACCTCGCCGCCCAGACTGCCTCCATCCGTGTCGGCGAGCAGCGCATGCGGGAGCTGTTCGACCGCTACGGGATTGAGGAAACGTCCGAGCACATGGGCGCGCTGCTGGACTATTCCGAGCGCGTAACCCGCCAGACCATCCTGGGCATTCCCGACGGCGTTTACAGCGTCCTGGATTACATGGACGACGACGGACTGACCCAGGAGCCAGTCCCCATCGCCGTTACCATCACGGTATCCGGCGACGAGATGGACATAGACTTCACGGGCACTTCGCCCCAGCGGCCCGGCTGCATCAATGCGCCGGAGGCCGTTACAGTGTCAGCCTGCCTCTACGTGGTCCGCTGCCTGCTGCACGAGCCGGCCCCTGCCAACCAGGGCTGCCTGCGTCCCATGCGGATACACGCGCCCGAGGGTTCGCTGGTAAACCCCAAACCCCAGCGTGGGGTCGCGGGTGGCAACGTTGAAACGTCGCAGCGCATTACCGACGTACTTTTCGGTGCGTTGGCCCAGGCCCTGCCCCAGGTGATCCCGGCTGCCAGCCAGGGCACCATGAACAACATGATCATCGGCGGCCATGACCCGGTGCGCGATAAGCCCTACGTGTACTATGAGACCATCGCCGGAGGCATGGGCGCCCGCCCCGACAAGGACGGCATCTCCGGTATCCAGACCCACATGACCAACACCATGAACACCCCCATCGAGGCAATGGAGTTCGCCTTCCCACTTCGCTTGCGCCGCTACGCCCTGCGCCGCTGGTCCGGCGGCGACGGCCAGTACCGCGGAGGCGACGGCGTGATCCGCGAAGTAGAGTTCCTGGCATCGGCCAGGGTTACCCTGATGTCCGAACGCCGCCGACGGCCGCCTCCCGGCTACCACGGCGGCCACCACGGTGAGACGGGAGAGAACGTCCTGCTTCGCGGAGGCGTCGAGGAAGTCCAGTTGGCGGGCAAGGAGCTTATCGACGTTGAACCGGGGGATGTCCTCAGCGTCCGCACCCCTGGCGCCGGCGGTTGGGGCTCCCCGGAACACAGGCACGGCCACCAGCATTGATCCTTCCGGTCAATCAGGCTTCCCTGATGGTCGCTCTTTTCCTGCTCGGCAGCCTGCTGGCTACGGCCTGCGGCTCCGATGTTTCAAGAGAACCGCGCCACTTACTCCTTGCTCCGGAAGATTTCGATGGCACATCCGTAACCGTCGCGTCGTTGACCGAAGAACAGTCGCTGGACGGACCATCCGCTCAGGTGGAGTTGCAGGGTCAGGGATTTCGGGTCATTCAAAGTCTCATTATTTTCGAGGCCCGCGATCAGGCCCTAGCCTCCCTGGACGGGATTCGCGCAGACCTGGTCAGCAGGGGAGAGACAGGCCCTGGCGAGCCCCAGGCCAGCGGCATCTTCGAGCACATGCTTGGGGATGAGGAAGCGGCCAGCGTGTTCTTCATCGAAGGCCCCGGCCTCGTACGGCTCACCGTAACCGGGCCCGACCGCCACGAGCACCTTGAGTCCCTGACGGATATCGCCCGCGGCAAGCTGGCCGGAAACTGAGAGGCCAGTAATCATAGCCCAGTCGCAGAGACGGGGCCGTGTCCGTGGCCCCGTCTGCATATCTAGCGTATCGGTCGGATTCGTCTTCTAGCGGTACCGGCAGCCGACCTGACTCCAATCGACTTTTCGACCGGCCCGAGACTCACCATACCGGGCCGTGAACTGACCTCAGCAATGGTGAGTGAAACAGGGCCACGCTCAAGTCCCGGCCTTCCTTCCATCCGGGATCCGAATCCAGCTGCCATACGTAATTGCCACTTCCAGCAGGGTCATTTGCATAGGGCAACGGAAACCTTTCGGCGCCGACCCTCAGCAACATTCCAAAGGGCAAAACCTGGTCCAGGTTGAGGACTAACTCGCCGGATTCACTGGGACTTTCCTGGTATGACAGCCCATCGACGTTGTAATTTCTTCGCCAATAGGTGAAATCGGTGTCGGCCAGCTCTCCTATTGGCGGGGAAATGCTGGGCTCGTAACCCAGGATCCTAGCGCCGTCGCTGGCAGCCTCCCCGACGCGCAGCCTCGACGACCACACTCCGATAACGCAGCCCCTGTCCTCAACACCCATCTCTTCGCTTACCAGTGCTCCAGAGGCAGTCGACCCCTCCCAGGACGGCACCTCGCCTGCGCCCTCGATACAGCGCGCGACGTCTTCGGAAGCTGCCTCCCCGCCACCATGTTGCACGTGTAGGGACTCCAACAAGGAGCCGTCAGCCATCAACAGCGCAGGGTCAAAAGAAGGCCCGAAGGCGAAAGCCGCAATGGTCAAGGCCGCAGAGAGGATTATCGGCGTGAGCACCAGCAGCCAGAGGACATTGTTATTTTCTCCCGGCTCCTGCTCCTGAGTTCCTTGATTGTTAATTGGTTTGTTCATAGCCTCCCCTCCCTTCGATCATTGACTGCGGCAACCGCCGGGTCGCCGTTGCGCCGTAATCCAAGGCCAGCTAGACCTCGAAATGCGGCTCCACCCAGCGACTACAGCCCTTCGTTCACGCTGACCGAGTAGGTCACGTCGTCGTATTCGAATGCCGTAACATCTATCGAACCCGCCTGGGGGGATATGCCACTTCCATATCCGAGGTAAGTGATCGTGGAGTCAGACGCTTCCCCGACGGTCAGGTTGGATTCCCACACCACGAGGTCACCCCCCTGGTTCCGCGCGAAGAACGGTGTCTCTTCCGAGAAGGGCACTTCTCCGTAGACGATCGGACGTCCCTCGCAAAGGACGCCCTGCAGGAGCGAGTCCATGTGGGAGCCTTCGCATGGTGAAAGGCCCTGATTAACGACTTGATCCGGTACCGAAGAATCAGCGTGAAGAGCATCAGCTCTTGCCGTACTCTGCTCAATCATTAATATCGCCAGGAGTAGCAGCACGTATCCGAACACTATTGCTGCCGCGGCCAGTTGCGGGACCTTGTTGCCTAAACCCCGCGGTATTCCTCTTCCCTTCGAAAGCATTGACAGCAACATGACCATCCCCCTGCCCCCAAATATTTCCTTTAGCACTCGATTGTAGGATGACAATTGATATACTTTATATCCATTGCAAATATAGATTATGAAAGTCGATAGTTAATATCAATATGTATCTATGAAGAAGTTGTGAGAACCCGGGGGGGCCGGCTCTCTCGGGACCCAGGGTTTGCGGACAGGAATACGTGGCCCCCGCGAGCCAATCTAAGCGTGTTTCAACAAATGGGAGCCAATCTGGCGGCGACATCAAGAGAGGCTCTCCTGCGGACCGGAGAAATCTCTTACAAACAAAAATCGGGAGGCCCCAGGTCTAACGGACTGGGGCCTCCCGATTGGACGGCGTTATTTCGCCGAGTGCCTAGCTACCGTCGTCGAAGCTGACAATCACAACGGCGTTGGCGATTACCAGGGCGTCGTCCCCTCGCTCGTTGGGCACCTCCAGTCCTCCCGCGACTGCCTCGCAATGACCGGTGCCGTGCGGCAATACCGACAACACCGCATCCTTGTCCACTTCCTCGGGTTTGGGGACACCAATGGTAACGTCGACGCGCATGTCGTCGGCAGTCTTGCCCAGCATCCTCTGGAAACCAAGGCTGCTGTGGTGGATTGCGTCAAACACGGCCCGCTGGGCAGCCGTGGTGTAGTCCTGGCCATGAACGTCTACGCCCATACCCATTTCGGTTACGCAGCGCACTAGCGCCATGTCGAACCTCCGCGCGAAATTTGGTTGAGCCATTACAACCCAGCCGCCCCAGTGCGTCAAGACGGTCGCTTTGCCCGTCCAAATCGTTTCAGGTTCACAATGGCCCCTTTTCCATTTAGACTTGATCACGATTTCGATTGTGAAACCGCCGCCCAATTGGCTTGGAACAACAGCTGTAACACCCATGTCCATTAGCCCCCGGCATCCTGTGCGAATCGCATTTACCGTGATGCTGGGCACGATACTTTGCCTTTTCTCTATGGGCTGCGGCGATGCCAAAGAACGTGAGGCGGTCATAACCGTGTTTGCCGCAGCCTCCCTCACCGACGCTTTCGACGAAATTGCTCGCGAATTTGAATCCAGGAATCCGGGCACAGTGGTCAAACTGAATTTCGCAGGCAGCCAGCGGTTGCGCTCTCAGCTCTATTTGGGGGCGAAAGCCGATGTCTTCGCTTCAGCCAACGAAGAGCAGATGGAACTGGCCAGGGAAGGCGGGCTGATCAATGGCGAAGACCGGTATTTTGCCAGTTCGGTCATGGCCGTCATCGCTTCACGAGACTCTCCGATTCGCACCCTGGACGACCTGGCAACCCTAGACACACGGTTGGTGCTGGCCCATGAAAGCGTTCCAGCCGGCCGTTACTCACGTTTGTTGCTGGACCAACTTTCGACAGAAGAAACAGGGCTGGGAGAGGACTTCAGGGAGCGGGTTCTTGCCAATCTCGTCTCTGAGGAAACCACAGTCAAATTCGTTGAGCAGAAGGTGGTGTTGGGACAGGCGGACGCTGGAATCGTCTACCGCCCGGGGATGCTGACGGCAACCTCCGACGGCGCTGCACGGGAAGTGCAGTTGCCTCTGAGCGCTAACGAAGTCAGGGCCCTCTATCCCATCTCCGTGCTGCGCGAGTCGTCACGGCCCGAGTTGGCAGAGCGCTTCGTGGACTTCGTCCTTGCCGGGCGCAGTCAGGAGATTCTTGCCGGTTACGGATTCGGATCGCCATGAGCCTCTGTCAGGGTCGTTTCTGACGTGATCTTCCTCAAGTCATGGGCGTCGGCCTCAGGCAGGCAGGGAGGCTTGCTGGGCGGCACCGCCGGTTTTCTCTACGTCCTCTTCATCGGACTGCCCATTGCTGCACTGCTGGTGCGCGCCTTTCAACAGGACGACCTCTGGGACGCCGTCACCGGCGATCTTGCCCTGACCGCTCTTCGACTGTCTATGTTCACCAGCGTAGTGAGCCTCGCGATAGTCGTTGCGGGAGGAACGCCCTTTGCCTACCTGCTTGCCCGCAGCGACCATTGGCTGGCGAGGCTGGTGGACGGTCTGGTTGAGCTTCCCATCGTTCTGCCCCCCGTTGTCGCGGGAGTGGCCATGCTGATGGCCTTCGGCCGCGGCGGGGTTATCGGCGGTTGGCTCGACGACGCAGGCGTGGACATCTCCTTCACTACCACGGCCGTAGTTTTCGCCCAGATCTTTGTCGCGGCGCCCTTTTATGTTCGCTCGGCCAAGCTGGGTTTTCAGTCAGTGGCGAGAGACTACGAAGACGTCTCCCAGACCCTCGGAATCTCTCCGCTGTCAACTTTCTGGCGCATCACGCTGCCATTGGCCGCCCCCGCCATCATCACCGGCCTGGGGCTATCGTGGGCTAGAGCCTTGTCCGAGTTTGGCGCCACCATGATGTTTGCCGGAAACCTCATGGGGGAGACCCAGACCATGCCGCTGGCCATCATGACCGCCATGGAGACCAACCGCGGGATCGAGAGCGCACTAGCCCTTTCGGCACTGCTGCTCGTCGTGTCCATACTGGCGCTGGCCGCGCTCACGATGGCATCCCGGCGTCGCTGGAGCGGGCGGCTGTGAGCGTGCCTGCTGGTTCGCGGGGATGGCTTCACTGTCGCTTGGGCCAGTTCCAGTTGCGCCTGGATTGGGACGTCTCCCCAGGTGAGACCCTCGTGCTTTTCGGGCCTTCGGGTTCCGGGAAGACCACTGCACTCAGGGCCATGGCCGGCCTGCTCCGTCCGGTCGCCGGGCGCGTGGAGATTGACGGCTCCCGAGTCTACGACAGTGCTTCCGGCACGTGGCTCCCGGCCCATCGCCGGCGTGTCGGTTACCTGACCCAGCAGTACAACCTGTTCCCGCACCTGACCCTTGCCCAGAACGTCGCCTACGGCCTGGACGGTGGCCGCAGAACCGACGCCGGAGGCCGTGCCGCAGAATTGCTCGACGTCTTCCAGCTGAACGGCCTTGAGGAACGCTATCCCTGGGAACTCTCCGGGGGGCAGCAGCAGAGAGCGGCAATGGCCCGCGCCCTCGCCACCGAGCCCAGGCTCCTTCTGCTCGATGAACCTTTCGGAGCTCTCGACGCCGGCCTCAGGAGGACGTTGCGGCAGGAACTGAGGACTACCCTGCTGCGAAATCCCATCCCCGTGGTATTGGTGACCCACGACCGGGAGGAGGCTCTCTCTCTGGGCGACAGGGTGCAGGTCATAGAGGAAGGAATCGTCATTTCCTCCGGCGTCCCTGTGGAGGTCCTGGGGCAACCTGGCCAAGCCTCAGTAGCGAAGTTGGTGGGCGTGGAAAACCTGTTCCCCTTGAAGGTCATGTCTCGGCACCCTCGCGACGGCACCATGTTACTGGCCGGTATGGGAGAACAGGCCGGATTTCGCCTGGAAGCCCCCCTGGACATCGGACCACCTGATTCTAACCGGGAAGACACCGTGATCGTCGGAATTCGCGCTTCCGACATCATCCTCTCCTCCCAGGAACCGGTGGGCTCGTCTGCCCGAAACCGGATCCCCGGCACCGTTGCCCGCATCGAACCAAGACCCCCAGGCTACGCCATCGAACTCGACTGCGGAGTGCCACTCCGGTGCCAGGTAACTGGTGCATCACTCGAAGAGATGGGTATCCGCGAGGGCCAACAGCTATGGGCTGTCTTCAAGGCTTCCTCGTGCTTTCTGGTCGCGGATTCCCAAGTTGCCAGCCGTGCGGTAGAAAACGAAAAATAATCGCAATTTGCCTGCTATGCCAAGCACCAAAGCGGCGGTGGAACCCAGCCTCAAGGCACGCGGCGGGTAACCAGTTGGAAGTGAAATCAACCAAATCCGGAGTTCCGGCAACTATTTCGGTAACCGTTACGACATTCGTCAAAATTTGGGCTAATTCCCAATTTTGGTTGCATATTCCTTGGTGATAGTTATAATGATGTGATAGGCACACAAGGTTTCCGGGGCAGGTACTCCAGCGCTAACCGGCAAGGTTATCCGTTCCGACAAGAGGTGGTTGGCCTGCTGGCCGCGGACACCACCGGCCCTGTACCTGAACGTGCCAAGGAGGTCACCAGTGGCACTGTCGGACAAGACTCTGATCTGCGTGGAGTGTGGCGGCGAGTTCATCTTCACCGTTGGGGAGCAGGAATTCTTCCAGGCACGCGGCTTCGGAAATGAGCCCAAACGTTGCCGGAGTTGTCGCGCCGTCCGTCGCACCGAACAACGTGGCGGTAGTGGTGGCGGTGGCGCTGGTATGTACCAGGACGGCCCTCGCGAAATGTACCCGATCACCTGCGCCGAGTGCGGTAACGAGGCCATGGTGCCCTTCCGCCCGCGCGGCGACCGGCCCGTCTACTGCAGCGACTGCTTTAGCCGCATGCGCGCCGAGTCTTCATCCGGCTTCTGATTCTTTCGCACTGAATGACGTCAGGGGCCGCCATCCTCCGGCCCCTGAAGCTCCATGACTGAGAGCCCCTCCCACCTCAGCTTTCGGTCCCATCAGTTTGTGCGCAATCAGAGACCTTCTTCCCCTGCCTTGGCTGGTCGTGCCACACCGGCCTCGGCAATATTAGCCTGCCTACCGCAACCCCGCTGATTGAAGGCCCATAGCTTTCGGGCTAGAATTGTTTCTGCCGCCAACGGCTTGCGCGTAGCCGCACCAACAGACCCGCGACTCTTACTGAACTGGCCGGGAACCATGCACGCCGGCCTGACTCTTCCTCCAATGAAATTTCGGGACCTGCGGGAATACATCTCCTTCCTCGAGGACAAGGGGGATCTTTGTCGAATTTCGGCACAGGTCGACCCGCTTCTTGAAATTACCGAAATTGCAGACCGCGTGATCAAGTCTGGGGGACCCGCCCTGCTGTTCGAGAATCCGAAGGACAGCGATATCCCAATCGCCATCAACCTGTTCGGTTCAACCAGGCGCATGGCGTGGGCCCTCGGAGTCGACAACCTCGACCAGGTAGCCGAACGGGTGCAGGACATCCTCAACCTGGTGCAGGGCCCGCCCGAGGGCCTTGCCGGAAAACTGCGCACGCTGGGACAGCTGGTCAACCTCGCCTCTTTTCGTCCGCGCACAGTCAGCAACCCGCCCTGCCAGGACGTCGTAATCCAGGGCGAAGACGTAGACCTCTTCAAGTTCCCCATCCTCCACTGCTGGCCGATGGACGGCGGCCCCTACATTACCCTGCCGCTTGTGATTACACGCGACCCGGAAACCGGGGTCCAGAACTACGGCACCTACCGAATGCAGGTCTACGACCGCAACACCACGGGCATGCACTGGCAGACCCACAAGGTCGGCGCCCACCACGAGCGCATCGGACGCCAGTTGGGGCTGGACCGCTTGGACGTCGCCGTTGCCCTGGGTGGCGACCCCGCAACCATCTGGACCGGGTCGGCGCCACTCCCTCCCGACATGGACGAGATGGTGGTCGCCGGCTTCCTGCGCCAGGAGGGCGTCGCACTGGCCAAGGCCCGCACCAGCGACCTAATGGTGCCCGCCGAAGCCGAAATCGTGCTGGAGGGTTACGTCCTCCTCGACGAGCAACGAATGGAGGGTCCCTTCGGCGACCACACCGGCTACTACTCGATGCCCGACCCATATCCGGTGTTCCACGTCACCTGCATCACTCATCGCCGCCGCCCTATCTATCCGGCCGCAGTAGTCGGACGCCCGCCCACGGAAGACTACTGGATGGGTAAGGTCACCGAGCGCATGTTCCTGCCGATGATCAAGACCATCCTGCCCGAGGTTGTGGACATGAACATGCCGGCGGAGGGCGTGTTCCACAATCTCGTCATCGTCTCCATGAAGAAAGAGTATCCCGGACAGGCCCGAAAGGTGATGCACGGCCTCTGGGGCCTGGGCCTTATGAGTCTCGTCAAGGGCATAATCGTCGTCGACCACTTCGTTGACGTCCAGAACCCGTCAGAGGTCGCCTGGCGCGTCACCAACAACATCGACGCCGCCCGGGACTTCGTATTCACCACCGGCCCCATCGACGATCTGGACATCGCCTCGCCCACGCCGAAGTTCGGCAGCAAGGTGGGCATCGACGCCACCATCAAGCTACCTGAGGAAGGTGGCCGCACCGCTGAATGGCCCCCTGACGTTGTGATGAGTCCCGAAATCAAATCCCTGGTCGACGAGAAATGGTCCACCTACGGCCTACCCTGAAGATACTGGCTGCCTTGACTGAATATGCAGGCCTCTAACGCCATACGCACTCCCATAGTCAAGCTGCCCCGCTATCTGGTGGTGGTTCGCATTTGGGAGTCCCTGTACGCCCTGCCCTTCTGCTACATCGGGATGATCCTCGCTTCCATCGAGACAGGCGGCAGCGGGTGGCCCGGCTGGAGCGACTTCATCTGGATCACAGTCGCCCTCACTGGCGTCCGCACCCTCGGTATGTCCGCCAACCGCTTCATCCACCGGAAGGAAGACGCCGTCAACCCGCGCACCCGGAACCGCCACCTGCCCCAGGGCCTTGTCCGCCCGGCCGAGGTCGTCGGGCTGGCTGTGGTGGGCACGGGGGTCTTCTTCTACGCGGCATCCCAGCTCAACATCTTAACCCTGATACTGGCCCCGGTGGCTTCCATTTACGTGGTCTTCTATTCCTTTACCAAGTACATCACTTGGGCCTGCCACTTCTTCCTGGGCTTGGCGCTGGCGATTTCCCCCTCGGCGGCATGGATCGCAGTTACGGGTAGACTCGACCCCGAGCCCATGCTGCTCACATTTGCTGTCATCATGTGGGCGGGCGGGTTCGACGTGGTATACGGTTGCGCCGACTACGACTTCGACCGGCAGCACGGCACCAACTCCCTGGCCAAGCGATTTGGCATCAGCGCCGCCCTGTGGACCACCCGCACCATGCACCTGCTGGCCGCCGCCGCGCTGTTGGCCCTCGGAATCTGGATGGACCTGGGCTTGTTTTACTTCATCGGGTGGGCCATCGCGGTTGTCCTTCTGGCGCTGGAGAACAGCCTGGTCAAGGCCGACGACCTGTCGAAACTGCGCTCGCCCCTGTTCCAGTACAACAGCGTCATATCAGTGTCCCTGTTGGTGTTCACCATCCTGGCAGTAACCCTGTAATGCCGGGCCCGGTCATTGTCGGAATCACTGGAGCAAGCGGTTCGGTCATGGCCCGGTCCATGATCGACGAGCTGCTGCGACGCGATCTGCCCACCGCCGCCGTCTGCTCCAACGCGGCCCGCATGGTCTGGCAGGAGGAGATTGGCACCTCCTTCAACGAGACCCTGGTCGAATGGCAGGAACATCCCTCCTTCGTCCACTACCCCGTCAACGACCTGAGAGCGCCCATTGCCAGCGGCTCCTACCCCGCAGCCGGAATGGCACTGGTGCCGGCCAGCATGAATAGCATCGCCTCCCTGGCCAATGGGATCTCCAGCAACCTGCTGCTCCGAGCCGCCGACGTATGCCTCAAGGAACGTCGCCCCCTGGTCCTGGTCCCGCGGGAGACTCCGCTCCACAGCATCCACCTCAAAAACATGCTCACACTCAGCCGTATGGGCGCGGTCATCCTGCCTCCGGACCCTGCCTTCTATCTGAAGCCGCAGAGCGTCGATGACGTAGTAAAATATGTGGTGAACAAGGTGCTGGTGGCCTTGGGAATCGACCAGCAATTGCCCGAAGAAATGCAGTATGGAGAAGGTGCTGCCTGATGGGGCTGACGTTCATAGAAGGCCAGGTACGCGGCCCGGAAGGGAGAGAGGAAACGGTCAATTTCCTCGTAGACAGCGGGGCTGGATATTCTCTCCTGCCTTACGCTGTATGGCAGTCCTTGGGCCTGGAACCGACACGTGAGGAACAATTCAGACTGGCCGACGGCACGGTAGTTACCCGTAATCTGTCCAGATGCTATGTAATCCTTCCTCAGGGGGAGGAATATTCCCCGGTCGTGCTCGGCAAAGAGAGCGATGATCAGGCCTTACTGGGCGCCGTAACTTTGGAGAACCTGGGGCTTGTCCTGAACCCTTTCAGCCGCACTCTTCATCCCATGCGGCTCCTATGGCGGAGCTGACCGGCGCCGAAAGGCAACGCTACGTTGCCGGTCTGTTCTCCCGCATCTCCCGCCACTACGATCTCATGAACGATGTCATGACCCTTGGGATGCACCGGGGTTGGAAGCGTCGGACCGCCGCCCTTGCCACACAATTGCTCCCCGGTCCGACTCTCGACGTTTCGACTGGCACCGGCGATCTCGCCTTTCAGCTTTGCCGCCAGCCCAACGCCCACGGCGCCGTCGCTCTCGACCTGCTGCCGGAGATGATTGCCATCGCTCGGGGCAGAGCGCTGAAAACGAACGAATCCAGGGTCGGACTGGTTGTGGGTGATGCCTTGTCTCTTCCCTTCCCTGACGGGACGTTTTCCTGCGCTACCGCCGGCTTCAGCCTACGCAATATGCCCGACGTCCCAATGGCCATCGGCGAGATGGCCCGCGTGATTCGCCCCGGCGGTCGGGTCGCCCTTCTGGAACTCTCCCCGATGCAGACCGGACTGAAGTCCAGACTGTTTCGAGTCTACTTCCATGGGCTGGTCCCCCTGATTGGCAAACTGTTGGCTCGTGACAGGGCTGCCTACACCTACCTGCCCCAGTCCGTAGACCGGTTCTACGACGCCGAGGAAGTAGCGGCCATTCTCCGGGGCTCCGGCCTGGAACAGGTAAACTATGTGCGTCTCGGGTTCGGCACGGTCTGCCTGCATTGGGGCGACAAGCCCGGCACTAGATCTCATCCGTAGCGATTTCTTGACTCAGCCTGCCATTCGAGTATCACTCATTGCGCAGATCTTTCCCGGTCTCCTGGGGCACTGCATTAGCTCTGAAATCCCGCTCGGACAGCGGAATGAGCCAGAATGAGACGGTTTCCGGGGGGTAGTATCATCGTCTCATTCGGCTCCGGCTCAGAGGATTTGCACCCCTTGGGCACGGGTCCAGAGGCGCCCCTTAGGCACTCCACGGTAATGCCCCCCGTCTCGACCACCTGAATCGGTGCGATTCCGGGTGACATCCGCCGCTTGCCAGGCCTCGCGACGTCTCGGTAAAATATGCACATATGTTTCATTTTATGGCTCGTGATTCCTCTGCAGGCTACCCCGGATATTGCCCGGCGAAGTCCGGAAAGCACACAGGCACGGACTGCCCCTTCGGCAGGAAAAGCAGCGGCGGGTCAAAATGGGACGGAAATCGAAAATTTTAGTCCCATAGGGGCATCCCAGATACGACAGAACGTAAATTTTGGGAAAATTGGGATGGGATTGGAAGAAAAGGGACAGACATTGGACAATTCTCTCCCGCTGGCACCCATTACCTCCGCATGCTCGCCTCTCCCGTATAGCTGAGCTCGAAGACCTATGTTGGCGAGGGCAGCCGCGGAATTTCGCCAGCCAAATGCGATAGCCCTGCCTTCAGCCACCCTTGCCCTGTATCTTTCCAGCACCTTGCGTTAAAATTACGAACAGACATACAAATCAAACCATTAAATCTCCTTTGGATTGCATCAATGCATCCATTTGATCTCGGGCTGGGTTCGCTATGACCTCAATGATTGACAAGTTGGAACCTATAATACGCCGCTACGATGAAATCGAAACGTCCATGGCGGACTCGGACGTCGCGGCCAACTTTGAGCGTATCCAGGAATTGGCTAAGGAAAGGGCCTCCCTGGAGGATATGGTCGTTATCGCGCGGCAGTACCGCCAGTTGCTGGAAGAGATTGCCGATCTCGAAGCCCTGATCCAGGAAGGAGGGGAGCCCGAACTCGCCGAGATGGCGCGGGGAGAGTTGGAGGCTAACAACATTCGACTCGAGGAACTTTCCTCCTCCCTGCGCATCTCCCTGCTCCCCAGGAACCCCAACGACAAGCGTAACGTTATTATCGAAATCCGGGCAGGCACTGGAGGAAACGAGGCTGGCCTCTTTGCACGCGACCTGTATCGCGCTTACAGCCGCTACGCGCAAAACCGCGGCTGGGAAGTCGACGTTATGGACTCGAACCCCAGCGAGGTCGGGGGCTTTAACAAAATCGTCTTCGAGATCCAGGGTCAGGGTGCATTCAGCCGGTTCAAGTACGAAAGCGGCGTACACCGCGTTCAGCGTGTGCCCGAAACCGAGGCCCAGGGCCGGATTCACACCTCTACCGCAACCGTTGCCGTTCTGCCCGAGGCCGACGAGGTTGAGGTCAAGGTCAATGAAGGTGACCTCCGCATCGACATATTCCACGCCGGCGGCCACGGCGGACAGAACGTAAACAAGGTTGCCACCGCGGTGCGCATTGTCCATGAGCCCTCCGGCCTGACTGTCGTCTGCCAGGACGAGCGTTCCCAGCACAAGAACAAGCAGCGCGCCATGGCCATGCTCCGCGCCCGGCTATTCGATGCAGAGCAGCAGCGCCACGACGCTGAAATTAGCCAGGCCCGCCGCTCCCAGGTGGGGGGCGCCGAACGCGCCGAGAAGATTCGCACCTACAACTACCCCCAGGACAGGGTCACCGACCACCGCGCCAGCACCACTTTCCACGGAATCCCGCGACTGATGGACGGCGAGTGGGACGACGTCATTGACCGCCTCGTGACTTGGGAAGAGGAGCGATTGCTGGCGGCAGCCGGTCTCTAGCCTCGTCACCATGGCAAGCATCCGCGATACAATCCGCGAGACCCACCAGACCCTGGAATCCACCGGCATCCCTGACGCTCGTCTTGAAGCCGAGGTCATGGTGATGACC
This sequence comes from Dehalococcoidia bacterium, assembly GCA_965222025.1. GTDB lineage: Bacteria > Chloroflexota > Dehalococcoidia > Lucifugimonadales > UBA3495 > VXOI01. The sequence continues at coordinate 103,479 of CBDCTI010000002.1, forward strand.
GTTATGCGGATGACCCGCCAGAACATCTTCGCCGAGCAGGAAACCCAGGTTCCGGCCGGCGAGGCCCAGCAACTCGCTGAGATCATTGCCCAGCGCCTCGAGCGCATCCCGCTGGCCTACATCATCGGCTACCGCGAGTTCTACGGCATCAATGTCGTCGTCACCCCCGACGTCCTGATCCCCCGTCCTGAGACCGAAGGTATGGTCGAGCACACCCTCTTCATGGCCCTCATGGGCATGGAGACCCGCGAGTTGACCATAGCAGACATCGGCACAGGCAGCGGAGCCATCGCGGTGAACCTCGCAATCCACCTGCCCGCCGCCCGTATCTACGCCGTAGACATCTCCGAACCTGCGCTGGACGTCGCCGCCTTCAACATACGCGGCCATTCCGTAGCCGACCGTGTGAGGTTGGGGCACGGGGACTTGCTGGAACCGTTGCCGGAGCCGGTAGACGTCATCGTAGCCAACCTTCCGTACATTCCCACGCAGCGTATCCCGGAGCTGCAGCCCGAGGTCCAGCGGGAGCCCAGCATGGCCCTGGACGGAGGAGCAGACGGCCTGGACCTGGTTCGCAGGCTGCTGAGTCAGGCTCCCTCGAAACTGAACAGCCCCGGCATAATCCTGCTGGAGCTGGACCCCGACCAGTTCCCAGCCGCGGAGGCCGAAGCCCTCCAGCACTTCCCCGACGCGGAAATCACTGCGGAGCAGGATCTTTCCCACCAAGATCGCATCATGGTCATCAACCGCCCCTAGCCCGGTCTCGCCGCCCGCGCCAATCCCGTTCCAAGCATTCGACGACGGCCCCCTCCCGTCCTGCTCCCCCGCACCTTTTCCCATAGACGCGAAAGACCCGTTCGTCCGTCAAAAGTATCGGAATGAACGGGTCATTCATAAATCCAGCTTCCCGCCGCGCTGGGTACTTGCCTGAAGCCTGGTCAGTTCGTGCTGATCGGATATGCCCGCAGGGCATTGTCCCAAAGGATCTTGCGCTTGCTCTCCATCGAGACGCCCGGCAACTCCATCATGTCCTGCTTGGCCCTGAAATACTTCCGGCCTTCCGGGTGGCCGAAATCGGTGGCACCGACGATCACATGGTCTCCGGTGGACACGATCAACGGCGCAATCCCCGGGTCGTCCTGGTCAGCCGCCACGAAGCGCTGCCGCTGAATGTACTCCACGGGAGTGCTGTTCAGCCCCTGTATCCTGAGGCGTCGCGTACCTCCCTGGATGCCCGCCTCCAGCCTGTCCAGCCAGAAGGAGGCCCAGCCGCAGCCGGACTCAAGGTATACCAGCTTGAGCCCAGGATGGCGCTCCAGCTCCCCACCCATGATGAAGCCGGTACACGCAAACATGCTGCCCATCACGAAAGACACCGTCGTGCGGCAGTTGCGGAGGCCTGGCAGATAATCCAGCAGTCCCTGGTCAAAGGGGTGGTTGGCACTGGGGTGCAGTCCGATCGGCACGCCCAGCTCGGCGCAGGTAGCCCACAGCACGTCGCACTCCGGGTCGGACAGTCGCAGGTTCGGGACCGGCGCCGGGTTCAGGTGTACCGCCTTGAAGTCGTACTCCCGAACGCATCGCCGCACTTCCTCCGCGGCCAGCACCGGGTCGCGCAGGCCAATCGAAGCCACTCCGCAGGCTCCCTGCCCTATATCAGCGCAGCAGTCACCCAGCCAGCAGTTGTAGGCCCTGCGAATGGCCATCGCGGTCTCGCCGTCCATTTCCGCCACGCCCGTCGTCCAGAACCCCGCGGTCGAATACAACACCATGTGATCGACGCTAGGGACGTCCTTAACCTCTCGGTAGGCACTGGCAGGGAAGTCCCGGTCAGCCCACTTGCCGCAGGCCACGTCCAGCCCGTCGAGGTCGCGGTCCTGGAAGCCCCGGGTGGCGGCATCGGTATCACGGGCGCCCAACGGGTACCTGCCCATCGCCTCCAGCTCCAGCTCGAAGGCCATCGCAGTCTCACGTCCCGAAGACTCTTCCACCGTGTTGATGCCCTTTCCGGAGGGCGCCCTACCCAGCGCACATGTCCGCTGACTAGGTTACGCTACTATTTCTCCAGGAAGTTCTCCCAGATAGTTTCCTGTTCAAGAACGTGGAAATCGCCGTCAATGAATCGCAGGGATTCCATATAATTCCCCTCCTGCCGGGGTCTACAGGCCAGTCAATTCCAACGTGGAAACCTCGCTGGTCTCCATGTCAGCGACGCGAACGGCATGGTTGTTGGTGTCGGCAATGTAAATCTTGCCGTTGGCGATGCTCAGCCCGCAGGGTTCGGAGAATCGGGCCTGAGCGAACGGCCCGTCGACGTGGCCTGGCGACCCCGTACCCGCCACCGAGAACGCCGATCGTGTCTTCGACAGCACCCGCTTGATCTTGTGGTTGTATGTGTCGGCAACGTACAGCACCCCGTCGTGGTGCGTGATCCCGATCGGGTGCTGCAAACGCACTCGGAAGTCATCCCCGTCAACATCGCCAAACTCGAACAGCCCCAGTCCAATGACCGTCCTCACCGAGCCATTGGGGTCAAGGTCGGCCATTCGAACAGCGCTGGTCTCGCTATCCGCGAAATACAGCCGGTTGCCGTCGTGCGTGATGCCACTGGGCTGCGCCAGCGCCGACGATGCCAAGGGACCATCTGTAATCGCCTCTCGGCCGCTCCCGGCGTAAGGCCCGACGACTCCGCTCTCCAGGTCCAGCGACCAAAGCTGGTGGATACCTGCCATAGCGATGTAAATCACGCCGCCGTGAAGGGCAACATCCCACGGGGAACTCAGGCTCGTCTGGGGGCCCTGCCTGCCTCCACTGCGGTCGTAACCCTGTTCCCCTGTGCCCGCCAGCGTCTTGACCTGCCCGAATTCAAGATCGATTCTGCGGATGGCGTGGTTCTCGGTATCCGCCACGTAGAGCATGTCCCCGTCGATAACCATACCCTGCGGATGGTTGAACGCGGCCTGCGCCAGTGGTCCGTCCACCAGCGCCTCCTCGCCCGTGCCGATCACCTGCTGCACTTCCCCGTCGAAAGACGAAATGATAATTCTGTTGTGGTTGGTGTCAGCAATGAAGAGCCGCCCACCGGCCTCGTCCGCCAGGACCTTGCCGGGGAAGCTCAACGCGTTCTCGGGACCTCGCGGCGTCGTGGTCGGCAACGGCGAACGCTGCATGATGCCCGCCTCGTCAAACTCCGCCACCATGCCCGACATCAATTGCTCGAACTGCTCAAACGTCAGTTCCCCCTCGTGCTTCCCGATGACATTGCCGCGCGGGTCAATGAACATCAGCGTGGGCCATGCCCGGCAGGAATATTGCTGCCAGACCTGGAATTCCGCGTCTTTGATCACCGGGTGCTCCAACTCGCACCGCCGCACGGCGGCCACCAGGCTGTCAGTCTCCTTTTCCGTGGGAAACTTGGCCGAGTGGACTCCTACCACCACCAGTTCGCTGGCGTACTTGCGCTCCAGTTTCCGCAACTGCGGAAAAATGTGCATGCAGTTGACTCAACAGTACGTCCAAAAGTCGAGGATGACGATCTTCCCTCTCAACTCCTCCATGGTCAGCGCTCTGTCGGTGTTGACCCACTCCAGGCCAGCGGGGAACTCAGGGGCGGCCGTCTGCCCGGCGTAGGAATGGCTGGTCGTCATTGGAACCTCCGGTTTTGTACGAGTCTGGCCCGGATTTCTTTGGGCAGTCGGGAAATCCCCACAGATAATCAGCCCACGGCCGCAGGCTGCAGCTGCTCGGCAAGGAATTCGCGGGTCCGCGCCCAGGCCATCTCAGCCGATGTGCGGTGGTAACGTGCAGGCATGTAGCGGTTCATGAAGGCGTGGTCTGCTCCGGGATACGAGTAGAAGCGATGCTCTTTCCCCAGGCGTGTCAGCTCGTCGTCCAGCGTTCGCATGTCGTCGGGCGAGGGGTTGGAGTCAACCTCGCCGAAATGGAACAGCATCGGGCTGTTGATGCCGTCGGCCAGCGCGAATGGGGCCGCGTCGCCCGCACCCCACGGCACCAGGATGTTACCCCCGTAGAATGGCACGGCCGCTTTGAAATGAGGATTGGTGCAAGCCGCCAGCCACACTACGCGTCCGCCCATGCAGAAGCCGGTGATGCCCAGGCGCTCCCGGTCAACCGACGCGTGAGACCGCAGAAACTCCACAGTGGCATTCACATCGGCGATGATGTCCGGGTCGCTGAGCTGGTCGCGCTTGCTCAGCCCAGTCTGCTCCACCATCTCGTCGGTAATACGGTGGAACAGGTCGGGAGCGGCTGCCACGTAGCCCTCTTTGGCCAGGTTGTCGGCTATCTCCCGGACAAACTGGTCCACCCCCGGCGCGTGATGAATGACAATCATTGCCGGATAGGGGCCATCCCCTTCTGGTCTGCTCAGGTAGGCAGACATCTCAGAGTCGCCCACGGTGAGCTTCTGAAGTGATGCGGACATGGTACTCTCCAGTGGAAATGGCGTTGGATGTGGGCGACTTTCGCAGCGGCGACACCGTTTTCGAGGTCAGTTGCCAGGTTGGAAGCGTCGGCGCCGTTTGCCTTACTGGCTCCGATGACCAATCGTGATGGTCCTCGGCTGCCTCGGCCTCACTCGATCGCCAGCGTGGCGTATCGGACGAATATGGTGCCCACCGGCTCGGCCAGCGGAGCGTTCCCGACCAGGACCGCGATTACATGCTCCGTACCAGGAACGGCGCTGTCCTCGATGAGCGCACGCTTGGGGGTGTTGTTGCCCGTAATTACCCACAGGTTTCGGTCGATATGCCCGTCTACGTAGATCTCGCCGTAGTTGTCCACGTTGGTCTCGAACCAGACCCGGCGTCCGGTAACTTCTTCCCCATTGGCCGTGGACGGAATTGTCACCCTGACCCGGTACCATGCGAAGGTCAAGCCGACGGAGCGGCGTTCCTGGATATCGGCATTCTGCTCCCACCAAGAATCGTCGTATTCAGGCAGCCGGGCCGGGCTTCCCTTCATTTCGGCAACCAGGCCCTGGTTGGGTTCTCCGGGAACCAGTCCCATCGCCACGCGCCAGCCGTCGGATTTCAACAGCGCAAGATCGTCGGCCTGTTCCAGGTTCAATGAAACGCGAGGCATCAGCTTCTCCTTCGCAGAAAAGTCCGAAGGGGAAGGTCCTCCCTTCCCCTTCAATTTCAGCCGGGGTGCTAGGCTGCTACCGTCGCTGCCTTGAGGTGCTTGTCGAAGAACTCGATCGTGCGTGGCCAGGCAGCAGCAGCGGCTTCAAGATGGTGCCGGTCCGGGTTGTTGAAATCCATGAAAGCGTGGTTCGCGCCCTCATAGGTATGGAAATCGAAGGTCTTCCCCAACCGATTCAGCTCCGCCTCCAGCTTGTCGCGGTCTTCAAGCGACGGGTTAACGTCAATGGAGCCGAAGTGGAACATCATCGGGCAGTTGATGTTGGAGGTCATGTCGAAGGGAGTCTGAGTCCCGTTGCCCCAGATGCCCATGATATTGCCGCCGTAGAACGGAGCGGTGGCCTTGAAGATGGGGTTCGATCCCGCCATCATCCACGCTATACGCCCGCCCATGCAGAAGCCTGTGACGCCGATTCGATCGCTGTCGACGTGTGGATTGGCCACGAGGAAGTCGACCGCCGCGTTCATGTCGGCGATGATCTCCGGGTCGTTCAGATAGTTGAGCCGTTCCAGGCGTGGGCCGTTGAGTTGCTCTTCCGTGTAGCGGTGGAACAGGTCGGGCACCACTGCGACGTAGCCAGCCTCGGCCAGCCGGTCCGCCATCACCTTGTCGAACTCGTCCAGACCGCCCACGTGAAAGGCGATCACCACTGCGGGGTGGGGCGACGTTCCGCCGCTGGGTATCGCGGCGTACATATCCATTTCCGAGCCGTTGACTGTCAGTTTGTCGGTAAACGAAGGCATCGCAATTGCTCCTTTCCGTTAAATTTTGTTGGGGAATGTCGGCGCTAGGTGAATATCGCCAGGCAATTATCCTGGGAGGGCCTAGATCAGCCCCTCCGCTCGCACCGCCGCCATCGTATCGGCGAAGACACCGATGGTCTGGTCGATGTCCGCTTCGCTGTGAGTGCCAGAGACAAGGAAGGCGTCGCGGCCCATGATATCCACGCCCCTGTTCTGCAGACCGCGCTTCATGGCCGTTACCGCCGGCGACGCGGTGACGCTGGAGATCTGCGAGTGGGGCATGGTACAGAGTTCCCGGTCGCAATCGCAGTCGGCCAGCACCACATGGATCATCGACGCAATCCCGTGGGCGTGGCCCGGTATTTCCAGACGCCCCAGCGCCTCGTTCAGTCCCGACTTCAGGCGAGCTGCCATATCGTCGGCATGCTGGTTTATCGGCTGCGACGCGATCATCTCCAGTGCCGTGTACCCGGCCGCAGCGGACAGAGGATTGCCGTTGAAAGTACCCGGATGGTAAACGCGGCGGGTGTTGTCCCACTGCGGATCGCCGCGATGGGCGATCATGTCCACTATGTCTGCCTTACCGCCCACGGCGCCGCCAGGGAGGCCACCGGCCACAATCTTGGCCATGGTGGTCAGGTCCGGGCTGACCCCGTACCGGACCTGCGCTCCGCCGGGCGAGGCCCTGAAACCGGTTACCACCTCGTCGAATATCAGAATTACCTCATGCTGCGCTGTAAGTTCCCGCAACCCCTTGAGGTAGTTGGGGACGTCAAAGGTCAATTGCCCGTAGTGCGCTCCCGTCGGCTCCAGGATCAGGGCCGCAATGTTGTCGTCCTTGGACAGCACGTCCTCTACCGCGGCCAGGTCGCCGGCTGGCACCACTACCATCGTCCCCATGCTCGACTCGGGAATGCCTGGGGCAGAGCGGTCCGATCCGGCCATCGCGTAATCATGCCAGCCGTGAAAGTGGTCCTGCAGTTTGACTACTTTATCCTTACCGGTGTACGCCCGCGCCAGACGCATCGCCATCAGGGTGGCCTCGGTGCCGGAACTGTGGAACCGAACCTTCTCGATGGAGGGGATCAGCGCCTTGATCGCCCGGGCCCATCGCAGCTCCTCGTCGGTCGAGGCACCGAGGTGCGTCCCGCGCTGGATCTGGTGAGCCACCGCTTCCGCTATTGCAGGATGCGAATGTCCCAGCAGCAGCGCCCCGTGGCCCGACACGTAATCGACGTATTCGTTGCCGTCCACGTCCCACTTTCGTGGGCCGTTGCCGTGGGTCATGAACAGCGGGAACGGCGTGGCGTAACGGCTGTCGTGGGTTACGCCGCCGGGGAAGATGTTGACGCTCTCCTCGTATCGTTGGGACGAGCCGGGATGCTTGGCAATGTAATCTTCAAGAATGGTCGGCATGATATCTCCTGCGCTGATGACGTAAACGGCCCACCGGCCAGTCGAAAACTGCCGCCATTGTAGCGTGGCCTGCGAACCGACGCTACGGCAGCATGCACCCTGCCCCTGTCTGTCAGCGGTACCATCACTCGACTTTTGTGCATTTCGCTCCGGCTGTGTCTACCGGCCTAGCCTGTCTGGCAAGCCGCTGGTAAACACCGCGCTGACCCTTTCTCTAGAGGGGAGTAAAATGTGACCAGGCCTAATCGCGTACCCTTAACCGAACCGCTGATCCAGCGGAGACCGGAACACGGCATGCGGCACATCATTCACGCCGATCTCGACGCCTTCTACGCCACCGTGGAGCAAATGGACAACCCGGAGCTCCGCGGTAAGCCGGTGCTCGTGGGCGGTCGGCCCGAGAGTCGAGGCGTGGTGGCCACCGCGTCCTACGAAGCCCGGCCCTTCGGCGTCCGCTCCGCCATGCCCATGCGTACCGCTGTCCGCCTGTGTCCCCAGGGCATCATCGTCCCGCCCAGGTTCAACAGGTACCGCGATATGTCGCGCCAGGTTATGGACGTCTTTCGCGACTTCACCGACATCATCGAGCCCCTTTCGCTCGACGAAGCCTACCTAGACATCAGTGACGCTGTGGATGAAGAACAGGGCCGCTGGCCCCTGGGAGTGGCACTCGAGCTGAAGCGCCGAGTGAAGAAGGACACCGGCCTTACCGTCTCGGTGGGGGTGAGCATCAGCAAGGCGGTCTCGAAAATCGCCTCGGACCTCAACAAACCCGACGGCCTGGTGGTCGTGCCGCCCGGCGATGAAGCCGCGTTCCTGGCCCCGCTGGCGGTGGGCAAGCTCTGGGGAATCGGACCCAAGACCGCCGAAAGGCTCAAGGCAGAAGGGGTGGACACCATCGGGGAGTTGTCGGAACAGCCTCCCGAGTGGTTCGCACGACTCTTCGGCCAGCGTGCCGAGGCGGTGATGCTCCGGTCGGTTGGATTGGACGACGAGCCGGTCCACACCGAGCGCATCACGAAGTCCGTCTCGTCCGAGACCACATTCCCCAACGATCTCGGCGACACGGACGAACTGCGCCGTGTGCTGACTGAGCTGGCCGGCGGAGTGGCCGACAGCCTCGAGCGCAAGGGCCTGCAGGGAAAAACGGTTACGGTGAAGATGCGTCTGGCAGATTTCACCACCTTCAGCAGGCAGTCAACGCTTCCCGTACCTTCCAACGACGTCGAACCCATACGGGAAATGGCCTGGCGCCTGCTGTCGGCCGAGTTGGCCCCAGGACGCTCATTCCGCCTTCTCGGCGTGGGAGTGAGCAACTTCCCCGATGTTGACGAGGAGCGTCAGCTTCCCTTGTCCCTCGAAGGAGACTTCCGTGTTGTTCGCATGGGACTGGCCTGGCCCGAGGCCTCCCAGGAAGCCTAGCGGAACAGGTCCCGCTCGCCGGTTCGCAGCAGCCGTTGTATGCCTACGTCTTCCGCCGCTTCGAAGGGATATCCACGAATGATCGTCACCGGGATCCCCAGCGCCTTGCCCGTTACAAGCTCGGCCGTCGCCGCCAGTTCGTCGGCCACCGCTATCTGCGTCGTGTGCAGCACGTTGCCGTGGGCGTCCAGATCTCCCACGTAGTCCAGCAACGGGTCCATTCCCGCTACTCCAATGGCAATGTTGGCCGCCCCGTTCCTCCAAGGCCGCCCGAAGGTGTCCGACACGATCACCGCAACACCCACTCCCAGCCGGGTCTTGACCGCGTCCCGGATGCCTCCCGCGGAGGCGTCGGAATCGTCCGGCAGCAGTGCGATGGTGTTGTTGCCGGGGATGTTGGACGCGTCGATACCAGCGTTGGCGCAGTAGAAGCCGTGCTTCGTCTCGGCGATGATCACTCCCCGGTCCATCCTCACGATTCGAACGGACTCGCGGAGGATCATCTCGGTGTGGCGCGGGTCCCGGCGGTGACCCTCCGTGATGGTTATGGCAAGCTGCGAGGGCTCCACGTCCTCAAAGCTCATCACCTTGCCTTCCACCTTGGAGATGACCTTCTGCGTCACCACCAGGATGTCGCCTTCCTCGAAGGGCGTCCCCTGAGCGGCGGCAGCGTCCATCATCAGTCCCGCCAGGTCGTCGCCGGGGCCGAGCTCAGGCATTCCTTCAACGCCGATAACTCGAACTTCGGGCGGCATAACGATCACCTCTGAGTTTTTGGGTCCACACAGGTCCCGGGTGTCCTGTTCTCCGGACCGTCAGGCCGGAATTCTAGGCACAAATCAACGATAACACAATCGGGGTACGGCATGGGCCACCGTATTTTCAATATGCATCCGGCACGGCCAGGGTGAAGAAAAGAGGCCCTGTGCTAAAATCATCTCTGTCCTTTTGACCAGCATGAAGGTCAATGAGCCAGCTTTGAAAAGGTGACGTATTGTCCTCTTCATCTTCCGGAGATTACCGCAAACGGGTCTACACCAAGTTCGGAGACAAGGGCGAGACCAGCCTCCTGTATGGCGGGCGGATTTCGAAGAACAACCCTCACACAGAGGCTTACGGCATCACCGACGAGGCAGTTTCCGCCATGGGCCTGGCCCGAGCCATGTCCAGCGATGACCGCGTGAAGGAACTGCTTCGCCAGCTGCAGAGCGAGCTGTTCACCGTCGCCGCGGAGCTGGCCACCGACCCCGACAAGTATGAGCTGTTCCAGCAGCATTTCTCGCCGGTTACCGAGCAGATGGTCGAAAACCTGGAGAACGCCATCGACTCCCTCGAGCAGGACATGACCATGCCAACGGTGTTCATCCTGCCCGGCGGCTCCCCTGCCTCCGCCGCCATGGACCTGGCACGATGCATCATACGCACGGCCGAGCGGCGCGTGGTGGCCATGGGCGAGGTCGGCCTGCTGACCAACGAGCTTTTGGTGTCCTACCTCAACCGCCTCGGCGACCTGCTCTTCGTTGTGGCCCGGTACGAGGACCGCGAGCTGCCCATCGAGCGCGCCACCGGCCAGCGGACCTAGGCGGCCGAAGTCATGAAGCTAGTCGTTGTGGATTACGAATCGGGCAACCTGCGCAGCGTTTCCCGCGCATTGGAGTCCTGCGGCGCTACGCCGTTGGTAACCGGCGATCCTTCGGATTTGAAGGACGCCGACGCAGTGGTCCTCCCAGGCGTCGGATCGGGCCCGGCGGCCATGAAGGCCCTGAAGCACCGCGGCTTCGTTGAACCGCTCAGACAGGCCGCCGCCAGCGGTCGCCCCTTCCTCGGTATCTGCCTGGGGCTTCAGCTACTTCTGGACTGGACCGACGAAGAGGGAGGCGCACCCTGCCTCGGAATCGTACCGGGAACGGTGAGAAGGCTATCGGACTCCGGCGGTGGCCCGTCCCTGAAAATCCCGCACATGGGCTGGAACAGCGTCGCCCTCGGGTCGAAACACCCAGCCTTGTCCGGTATCGATTCCGACAGCTATTTCTATTTTGTACACAGCTTCTACGCCGACCCCGTGGGTGAAGACGGCGTCGTCGGCACGACCGAATACGGACTGCAATTCTGCAGCGTCTACGCCCATGAAAACGTCGTCGCGACGCAGTTCCACCCGGAGAAGAGTGGGCCTGTGGGCTTGCGCATCTACCGAAACTTCGTGGCGATGGCGGCCAGTCCATCTGGGCTCCCCTAAGCGACGCCGAGTATGGAAGTAATACCGGCAATTGACCTGCGCGGTGGGCGGTGTGTCAGGCTGCATCAGGGCGACTTCGAGCGTGAAACCGTGTTCTCCGACGACCCGGTCGCCATGGCTCTCCACTGGCAGGAGCAGGGCGGGCAGCGCCTCCATGTGGTAGACCTCGACGGCGCTGCCACCGGGGAACCCGCACACCTCCAGATCATTTCCTCCATCGTCGCCGCTCTGAACATCCCGGTACAGGTGGGCGGCGGCATCCGCAGCGCCAATACCGCCCGCGCCTGGCTGGAAGCCGGGGCAGACCGCGTCGTCATCGGTACGGCGGCGGTCCGAGACCCCGACATGGTGGAAGCAGTGTGTCGGGAGCACGGCTCAGGAAGCGTCGTGGTGTCCGTGGACGCTCGGGATGGCATGGTGGCCCTGCAGGGTTGGACCGAGTCCAGCGAGATCAGCGTGCTGGAGCTTGCCCACCGCGTGGAAACCCTGGGAGTGAAGCGTCTCCTCTACACAGACATTTCCCGCGACGGTGTGCTTTCGGGCCCCGACCTCGAGACAAACAACCGGTTGGTACGGGAAACGGGTATGGCAGTGCTGGCTTCTGGTGGAGTGTCCTCGGTCGATGACATACGCCAGCTGGTGCCCACAGGGGTGGAGGGAGTGATTGTCGGGAGGGCCCTGTACACCGGGGCAGTCAGCCTGCCTGATGCAGTGTCGGCAGCGGGGAATCCAGAGACTTAATCGGGAGCGGACTGCGGGAAAACGGAGCGCCTGCGGGGAGCGGGTCGTACTCCCTCTTCAACGTCATCAGCCTCTTCACTGGCATCAGGCGTGCCCTCCGGCGAGTCTGTCAGCGGCGGCATGTCCATGCCCTTGTATCTGGCCGCTAGCCGCTCTTCCCCTGTCTCCAGCCAGTCCTCCCGCAGCACTTCCATCAAGATGAAGTCCTGGGACATCCGTCGGACCGTCCTCACAGGCTTGAATCCCGACTTCTCGAAGCATCGCTGGGCCCGCTCGTTCCAGTCCAGGGTGTGCAGATAGACCCGATTCAACTGCAGGTCCGCGAACATGTGGTTGAGCAACGTCGTGACCGCGTCATATCCGTAAGCATTGCTCCAGTAGTTGCGGTCCCCGATGACTATGCCCAGTTCCGCTTCGCGGCTGATGCTGTCTAGGTCGTAGTACATGCAGTTGCCAATGTAGGTGCCGTCTGTGGCGTCTGTGGCGAAGTGGTGGGACCCGGGGGTCGGGTAGCGCAACTGGTCTTCGAACAACCTGAGGTAGCGCTCGTAGGTCATGCTGAGAGGGAATGCCGCATCCAGCTTGGCGATTTCGGGGTCGCTGCGCCAGCGATAGTCCTTCTCGGCGTCCTCGATCCGCTTTTCGCGAAGAATGATCTTCGCGCCTCGGAGTTCAACCATCTAGGCCCTGACCCTGACGAGACTTGATGACGTCGAGAGCGCGACGCAAAACGCCCGCCTCGTTACCGTAGGCCATGGAGTTCAGCGCATCGTCCACGTCGAACCACTGGACCACGTCAAATTCGGGATCGTGCAGGTCGATGTGTCCACCCACTGGAGACATCAGGTAGAAATGGACCGTCTTGTGGTACCTGACGTCATTGTCCCGGTCGGCAAACCAGTAGTCGATACTGCCCAGCGTCGTATCGAGTTCGACCTCCAATCCGGTCTCTTCCTGCACCTCGCGCAGCGCGGTCTCTTCCAGGGTCTCTCCGGGGTCGGGCGTGCCCTTTGCCAAGCTCCACCTCACCGGGTCGGATCGCCCGCACAGGACCGTTTCCAACCGGCCTTCGCTGCGCCGGAAGACCACGCCTCCAGAGGAAACCAGTGTTTCTACTCGGGAACTTTGCTTCTCAGCCATCACCGCCCATTTGTATCGCTGGAGTAAACGCGCCTTCGCCAACCCACGGCGCGTCGGAAATTCATTGGCTTCATTCTAAGCTCCACCGTTTGGGCCAGTCAATCGATTATGTCTATCGCAACATGTGATAAAGGAGGCCGCAGGGACGCGCAATTCCACTCGGAATTGGCTGCGCCAACGCAAAGTCCCTCGACCTATCCGCCGGCAATCGCCGGAACGAAATGTACTTCGCTGGACTCATGAACGCGTTCCAGCATCCCCATGCGTGCCACGTCGCCGTCGATGGCGACGGCAAGGTTGGCCCGTATTTCCCCGTCCTCCACAAGCCGGTCCTTGATACCCGGAAAGTGGGCTTCGAGGCCGTCGATGATCTGCCTTACGTTGCGGCCCTGACAGTCGACCTGCCTGACCCCGCCGGTCATCTTCTGAAGCATTGTCGGAATATATACTGTTGCCACGTCCACCCTCCTGGGCAAACCTCTGCTTTTGACTATCCCTGTTTTCCAGGCTGGTCCTCCCAGCCCAGATTACATTTCAGAATGACGCCAATCAACCCTAAGCTGCGGTCCATCGAAATTGGGGATCATAAGGCTGTGGTTCCAAAATGGCCCAGTAGAACCCGGCCCACGCCGTGCATTGGGGCTGTGCATTGGGAAGAACGGGACTGAATTTTCCTTTGGTTTCCCATTCCGTCCAATTCTTTCCCACTGCGCCCCCGCAGGAAGCGTCCCGCAGCTCTGGATTCCGACAAAGAAAATCTGCGGAGGAAGCAAATTTCGATTCCAGCCCCATTCCGTCCAATTCCGTCTACTGCCCTTGCTTCGGCATGACCGATGGCAGAGCGTGAGGGCTGCGAAGGGTGAGCCAGCGCGAGCTTCCTCTGTTACTGACATTCTTGCCACCTCACTCGCTTCCAACGGCCTTATTTTATCGACGCATGCTCCCCTTCCTTGGCAAGTCGGAAACACCGCTGAGCCACTCAAATTCGGATTGTTCTGGAGTCGAAGAGGGTCCCGCGACTCGCGAAAGAGAAAAGGGCGGGTATAGGACCCGCCCCCGCAAAGAGGAAACAACCTGAATCGGAACGTTACTCGAGCAGGGCCTCAGCCCCCGTTCTGCTCCCATTGGCCTTCCAGGACCTTGCCCGGCGTCATCGGCAGGCTGTCCATGCGTAGGCCAGTAGCTTCGCGGATGCCGTTCGCTATCGCCGCCATGGGAGGAACGATCGGCACCTCCCCAACCCCGCGCACACCGTACGGATGCCCGGAATTCGCGACCTCAACGATCACTGTGTCTATCATCGGCAGGTCCAGGGACGTCGGCATCCGGTAGTCCAGGAAGGTGGGGTTCATCATCCGGCCGTTGTTGTCGAAGTAGTACTCCTCGTTCAGCGCCCAGCCGATGCCCTGAACGACGCCGCCCTGCATCTGCCCTTCCACGTAGCTCGGGTGCACGGCCTTGCCCACATCTTGCACTGCAGTGTAGCGGGTCACCGCGGTCTTCCCAGTATCCGGGTCGACTTCCACGTCTGCGATATGGACCGCGTAAGAGTTCCCTTCGCCCGGCGGGTCAACATTCGACTGCCCGGCGATTGTGCCGCCCGTGGTTGCCAGCTGTCGGGCCAGGTCCTTGAAGCCCAGTCGCAGTTCGGGGTCGGACTTGTGCCGCACTACGCCGTCGACGTATTCCACGTCCTCCTCGGCGGTATCCCAGATCTTGGCGGCACGGGCCACCATCTGAGCCTTTATCGATTCGGCGGCCTCTACGGCAGCAATACCGGTCGCAAAGGAGGTGCGGCTGCCGCCGGTTACGAAGGTGAAGCCGATTGAGTCGGTGTCCACAACCATCGGCTTGACGTCCTCGTAGGCTATCCCCAGGGTCTCCGCGGCCTGCTGCGCGATGGAGGCGCGGGTCCCCCCGATGTCCACTGAACCCATAATCAGGCTGACCGTGCCGTCGAAGTTGACGGTGATAACGCAACTGGACTGGAATCCCCGGTTCATCCAGTAACCCGCAGCCACTCCCCGTCCGCGGTTCTCGCCATCCACCGGGGTCTTGTAGTGGTCGTGGTCACGCGCCGCCTCCAGGCACTCGACCAGGCCGATGCGACGGGCGACCGGCCCCTCGATGCGGCGCGTGCCTTCCTTGGCGGCGTTCAACAGCCGGAATTCAATGGCGTCGATGCCCAACTGCTGGCACAGCTCGTCCATCGTGGCCTCCACGCCAAAGGCAGCCTGAGGGGAACCTGGCGCCCGATAGGCAGAGGTCTTGGGCTTGTTGACTACCACGTCAAAGCCGTCCACCTTACCGTTCTCTACGTCGTAGCAGGCGAAGGCGCAGGTCATCGCTTGCATCACCGGCGATCCCGGATAGGCGCCGGCGTCCATCGCCACTTCAAGCTGCACGGCGGTAAGCTGGCCGTCATTCTTGGCGCCCACCTTGACCTTCATCCACGAACCCGGCGCGGGGCCCGAGGCCTCGAAGACCTCGGCACGAGTCATCGCCTGCTTCACCGGTGCCCCAGCCTTCTTGGACAATACGGACGTGATGGCGTCCAGGTACGCCGTGATCTTACCGCCGAAGCCTCCGCCGATTTCCATCGGCGTCACCTTTATCTTCGACACCGGCAGCCGCAGCACGTCGGCCACGGCGGCACGCACAGCGAACGCGCCCTGCGTGCTCGTCCACACGCTCAGCTGGCCGTCCACGTTCCAGTTGGCCGTGGAATTGTGCGGCTCGATGTAGCCTTGGTGCACCGACGCGGTGGTGTACTCCCGCTCGATGACTACATCGGCCTCAGCGAAGCCCTTCTCCGCATCGCCCTTCTCATAGCTCAGGTGCGCCGCCACGTTGCTGGGCTTGTCGGAAATCTCGCCCATGGAAGACGTCCGCAGCTCCTCGTGGAGCAGTGGAGCGCCGTCTTGCATCGCCTCGCGGACGTCCACCACCGCCGGCAACACCTCGTAGTCCACCTCGATCAGCGCCAGCGCCGACTCGGCAACGTGGGCGTTGACCGCGGCGACAGCGGCCACCGGGTGGCCCTTGAACAGCGCCTTGTCGCTGGCCAGCATGTGATCGGAGGCGAACTTGAGCCGCCCGTAGTCTCCGCCAAGCTCCTCCTTGGTCAGCGAGGCAAACGGCAGGTCCTTTGCCGTAATTACGGCCCTCACCCCAGGCAATGCCTCGGCCTTGCTGGTATCGATGGATCGGATGCGCGCGTGGGGATGCGGGCTGCGCAGCACCTTCCCGGCCAGAAGACCGGTCAGCTTGACGTCAGCCCCGTACTGGGCGCGACCCGTGACCTTGTCCACTCCATCGGGCCGCACCGGTCGCTTGCCGACAACGTTGTATTCAACCTCAGACAGCACTAGATTCGAAGAAGTCACTTCTCAATCCACCTCATTTCTGGATAGCCGAAAAGGCGGCTCCTCACGGGGCCGCCTTTCTGTTTACCGAAGAAATCGCCGGGTATACGCTACTTGTCGGAAGTGGTACTGACCTGCAGCACGGCACGGACGATCTTGTCGTAACCCGTGCAGCGGCACAGATTGCCCGCCAGCCAGTGGCGGATGCGACCCTCGTCGGCATCCGGTTCGGCATCCAGCAGCGCGCGGGAAGCCAACAGGAAGCCGGGGGTGCAGATACCGCACTGAAGAGCGGCGTTTTCAAGGAACGACTGCTGCAGCGGGTGCAGTCCGCCGGGCGAAGCCATCCCCTCGATGGTCTGGACTTCACGGCCTGCGACTTCGACGCCGAGCACCAGGCAGGAGTCGACGATGCGGCCGTCCAGCATTACCGTGCAGGCACCGCAGTTGCCGTCATTGCATCCTTCCTTGGTACCGGTCATGCCTAGAACGTCCCGTAGGACTTCCAGCAAGCTCTGGCGAGGCTCACACAGGAAGTTGGTGTCCTCGCCGTTTATCTTTGCCTGAATGTGAACAACTCCGGGCATCCTCTAGCCTCCCCTGGCCCGCTCGACGGCGTTATTGAGAGTGCGGCGCGTCAGCACGCCGATTAGGTGAATGCGCTGGCGAATCGTGCCGCGCATGTCGGTGATGGGCTTGGCGTCGGCCATCGCCAGTTCTGAGGCCTCGCGTATCGACGCGTCGTTGACCGGCTTGCCGGCCAAGCTGTCTCCGGCTGCCTGGGAGAAAACGGGGGTCGGTGCGACTGAAGCCAGCGCCACACGGCCCGACACAAAATTCTGACCCGATGCATCCAGCACAACCGAACTGCCAACACCGGCCACTGCAATGTCCATTTCATTGCGGGGGATGAACCGCAGGTAATTGGCTCCGGAATTCGCCGCTGGCGCAGGAAATTCGATGGACACCAGCATCTCGCCCTGCTGCAACGCGTTCTGGCCGGGCGCGGTGCAGAATTCTTCCGCCGGAAGGTGGCGCGACCCGTTGGGTCCCGCTATGTGGCAGACCCCGCCCAGCGCAATGACCGCGGGAATGGAGTCGCCGCTCGGAGCCGCGTTGCACAGGTTGCCGCCGATACTGGCTCGGCCCTGGATTTGGATTCCGCCAATCAGCGACGCGGAATCAATCAGTCCGGGGTAGGCTGCCGATATAGCGGCATCCTGGTAAATACTGTAGCACGGTACAGCCGCTCCCAGCGTCAGACCGCCCTCTGCCGTATAGGTCATCTGGTTCAATTCGGGAATACTCTTGGCGTCAAGAACCACATCGGCCTGACGTCGCCCGGCACGCATCATCACCAGGATGTCGGTGCCGCCGGCTATAAATCTGGCTCGATCGCCTTTCTCGCTCAGTATCGAAACAGCTTCGTCGATACTAGTCGGAGCTACAAAATCAAATGCTTCCAATTGCCCACCTCCTGCGGCGTGAATTATAGCATCCCTCGACATTGGGTCAAGCAATAAGCTACATTCACGACCTACCTGCGCCCACGCTGTGAAAGGAGCCATCTCGCCATGGCAGGACAGCCGCGGACAGCCGCTCCCACGACGTCGTCAACCCTCGAGCAGGTGCTCCGCCGTGACCGCGTGGTCGTCATCTCTGCCATCTTTATCATCGCCGCCATCGCCTGGGCCTACACGGTCTACCTGGCTGGGAACCGCATGGGCATCGGCGACAACATGAGCATGGGTACGGGCATGGCGATGGCCAACATGCGCTCCTGGAGCGCCGCCGATTTCGGCCTGATGTTCGTCATGTGGGCGGTAATGATGGTAGCAATGATGGCCCCTTCCGCCGCTCCCATGCTGCTGATGTTCGCCGCCGTGAACCGAAGGCGCCGGGAACGCGAGGCTCCCTTCGTTCCGACTGGAGTGTTCCTTGCCGGATATTTAGCTATATGGGCGGTCTTCTCCCTCGGTGCGACGGCGGGCAACTGGGGTCTGCATCAGGCTTCCCTTCTGTCGTCGATGATGGGCGCCTCGACCAGCGGCTACCTCGGCGGGTCACTTCTGCTCCTGGCCGGGTTATTCCAGTGGAGCCCGCTGAAGTACGCCTGCCTCAAGCAATGCCGCACGCCCATGGGGTTCCTGATGACGTCATGGCGGGACGGCCACACTGGCGCCCTGCGCATGGGCCTGGAGCACGGCGCCTACTGCCTCGGCTGCTGTTGGGCCCTGATGCTCCTGCTCTTCGTGCTGGGCATAATGAACCTGGTATGGATCGCCGCCCTCGCCGCCTTCGTGCTGGCCGAAAAGGTCGCGCCCAAGGCCGAGTGGGTCAGCCGCACCACCGGCGTCCTGATGATCGGCTGGGGTGTCTGGGCCATAGCTACCGCCGCGGTGTAGGTACTACGAAACCGCTGCCCTGACCTCAACCAGGAGCGTAAGGTTCACAAGCGTACGGTTCACAGATGTAAAGCCCTACGCTTAGTCCCCTAGCGATTCAAGCGCGCCGTCGACTGTTGCCGTCAATCCACCTGCGCTCAAAAAAGAGCTCGTCACCCCATCGATACCTCCGAAGGAAAGGGGTTTCTCTCCCATCGCAGCCGATCTGACCGCCTTCAGCGCGGCACCCCACGCCTGGGAGTCGTCCAGTTCGGTGTCCAGGTCGCCCTTTGGAAGTTCGATGCAATACACCGACCCGGAATCCCCGGCCATCGGCGCTATCGTAAGCAGGGGGACACTTTCATTTCCCAAGCCCACCTCCTTGAGAAAGGCAACCTGAGTGGTCGAGACCCCATGTTGTCCGAATATAACCAGGTGGTGAAAGCCACCGCCCAGTTCCTCGAACGCAGACCGGTATCGCCGGAAGATGTCGTGGGAAGCACGGTCTTCTCCCGTCACCAGGAAAATGGCGCAGGCCGGGAAGCGGGACGCATCATCGGCGTCGGCAGTGTCCAGCCCGGCCTTCCAGCGTTCCAGCTTGTCCAAGTCGTGACGGTCGGCATGGCTCATTTCCTGCTGCGTGCCTTCGGACATCTCCGCTTCCCTCTCGCGATGGATGGGACTGGTGTCTGCTTCTAGCCGTGGTCGTCGAACTGCACGAGAATCCCGTCGGGATCATAAACAAATATGCTGCTCACCCGGCCATCTGGAGCGGTGAAACCCTCCAGCGGCGCCGCCAGCTCTACGCCCTTGCTGACCAGATCGTCTGCCAGCGCTTTCACATCCGGAACCGTGAAGGAGATATGGCTGATCCCTACCTGGTCCAGCTTGATCGCCTCGCCGTCCGGGTCCTCGCCGGGATGACAGGTCAGCACCAGCGACGGCGCGGTCTTTCCCGGCCCGTACCGCACGTGCGTCGTGCGCCGGGTCTTGCGCGAGTGCTTGTAGATGCTGGGCAACCCCCCGGATGTCGTGTCCTGTACCTGATCGAAATCAACAGTCATCCCGAGGATGTCCCGGTAGAATTTCAGAGACTCCTCCACGTCCCTCACGCAGATCGCGATATGCGAAACCATGCTGGCTTCCATTGCTTCCCTCCGGCCATTTGCCACCAATTGTTGCTTGCCAAGCAATGCTAAGCGCGGCATCACACAGTGTCAAAACCCCGAATCAGCCTGTGCCTCCCACCAGCGGCTTCAGCATGGCGTAGATCACATCGTTGATCGGGGTCGGCACCCCGCCAGCCCGGCCTGCTCTCACCACTGCGCCCGCAAACGTCTCCAGCTCCAGTGGCCGTCCCGCCATAACGTCCGTGTGCAATGACGCCTGCAGCTCTTCCAGGTTGTCCTCGATGTACGCCAGCGTGGTCTCATGGATGTCGGCAGGTAAGTTAACTCCATTGGCCCTGCCAGCCGCCTCGATCTCCTTGAGACAGGCCACCACCACTTCCCGCCACTCAGGACGCGGCATCAGCTCCGCCAGCCTCTCACGGGCCATGGCCGTCGTACCAGCCATCGTCGAAATGAACAGAAATTTCGACCACAGCCCGGTGCGAACGTCCTCAGTGAATTCCGCCGGTATCCCGCTCGCCTGAAACGCACTCTCAATCGCCCGCCCTCGATCCGACAATCCACCGAACGGTTCGCCGAACACCACCCGCACCACATCGCCCGCCTGCCGGACCACGCCCGGGCCTTCCCTTCCGGCCTCGATGTAAACCGCTCCGGCCATCACTTTTTCTTCGCCCAAGACTTCGGCCGCGGCCATGTAGCTGTCCACACCGTTCTGGAGGCACAGAAGGGTAGTTTCCGGCCCGATCATCGGCGCCATTGCTGGAACAGCCGAGGCGTTCTGGTAGGTCTTGGTGGTCAGCAACGCCAGATCAACCGGCCCAACCTCAGCCGGATCGTCGGTGGCGCCGCACGACACCGTGAACTCCTCGTGGTCGCGCACTACCCGCAGCCCTCGCTCCCGGATGGCCGCCAGGTGCGCCCCGCGGACGATCAGCGACACGTCATGCCCGCCCCGCGCCAGCATTCCTCCCAGGTACCCTCCGACGCTCCCTGCCCCCATAACCGCGATCCGCATTGCCGTCCTCCATAATGGGTTCTCACACTGCGAAAATACCGGAACCATCCGATTGGGGCAAGCCATCGTTTTCCTTGACGGCCGTGGCCGGTCTGCGTATTCTTGGGGCGTTCATCATGGGCGTTTTCTGGATCGGAAATGCCCCACCGAAAACTCGGAGAAACAACATGACGCAGCAGCAGTCACCACCACCGATTCCGGCGCCAACCCCCCAGCCGGAATCGGACTTCTATTTCGAAAAGTGCAAGGAGGGAGAGCTCTGGCTGCGGCATTGCAGGGCGTGCGACACTTCCTACTTCTATCCCCGCGACATCTGCCCCGGCTGCTTTTCCCGCGACACCGACTGGGTCCAGAGCAGCGGACGCGGCACCATCCACACCTTCGCCATCGTGCACCGCGGGCCCACGCCTCCTTTCCGCGACCGCTCGCCCTACGTACCGGTAATCGTCGAGCTCGAAGAGGGCCCTCGTATGCCATCCAACCTCGTAGAGTGTGAGCCCGACCCCGAGAATATCAAGGTGGGTATGGCCGTGGAGGTCATCTTCCAGGCCCTGAGCGACGACATCACCATTCCCTACTTCCGCCCGGCCGCCTGATGTCCCTCAAAGGCAAAGTCGCGTTGGTCACTGGCGGCAGCCGAGGTATCGGCCGCCAGATCTGCTTGGCCTATGGTGAGGCCGGCGCCCAGGTCGTAGTCGCATCCCGCACCACCAGCGACGATTCCGCCCAGTCCCAGTGGCCCAAGTATGCCGCGGGGGACATCCGGGAGACAGCCAGGGACATCGCCGAGGCCGGTGGCGAGTCCCTTCCTGTGCAGTGTGATGTGACCTCTTCCGAAGACCTCCAGTACCTCGTGTCCGAAACCCTGAAGCACTTCGGTCGCATCGATATCGTGGTCTCCAACGCCGGCATCGACTGCGAGTCGCCGGTAACAGAGCTGGACGTCGACCTGCTGGACCGTGCCATCGCCACCAACATCCGCGGGCCAATCCTCCTCTGCAAATACGCCCTTCCCACTATGATCGAGCAGAAGAGCGGCGGCTCCATCTTCTGCATCACCTCCGGCGCCTCCACTGGCTATCGCCCCGCACGCGTTGGCTACTCAATGACCAAGGCCGCCCTCGACCGTGCCTACACCAGCCTAGCGGAAGAGGTACGCGAACACAACATCGCGGTCAACGTCCTCAGCCCCGGCAAGGTCGACACGTGGATGAACCGCCGCGGCCACTGGCCCGGCACCGAGCACATCCCCATGGACCAGCCCGATACCATCCGCGACGCGGCCCTGTGGCTGGCAGAGATCAGGGCCACCGACTTCACCGGCCACCGCGTCGAGCGCGCCGAGTTCGGCAGGACCTGGGGCCCAGGCATCTCCACCTGAGTACCCCGGCATTAAAGACATTTGTAGGGGCGCACAGCTGTGCGCCCCTCCTTTTTTGCAACGTGCTGTCCATCGAATCCAGCCATCCCTTCCCCCACAGCCTCGCTTCTTTCCCTTAAACTGAGCGAACCCAATTGAATTCAGGAGTAACGACATGACCACCGCACGTTCCATCATCGCCGAAGTCTCCCCCAAGCTGGCCGAACTCAGCGCCGATGTCCTTTTCGGCGACGTCTGGGAGCGCCCCGGCCTCTCCAAGCGCGACCGCAGCATGATCACCGTCGCCAGCCTCATCGCCCTCTACCGCACCGATCAGCTCCGGGGACACCTCGGCCGCGCCCTCGACAACGGCGTCACCAAGGACGAGATCTCCGAGCTCATCTGCCACATGGCCTTCTACGGCGGCTGGCCCGTATCCGCCAACGCCGCCCGCGTCGCCAAGGAAGTCTTCGACGAGCGCGGCATCTAACCCCCACGAAGACTGGGTGCCCAGGTATCTGCCTGTAGTGGCGCACAGCCGTGCGCCCTTCCTTCAAATCAATATTTGACCAGATCACCGTTATATTGGAGAAATGATATGACAACCGCACGAAGCGTAACTGCAGAAATCTCGCCCAAGCTGGGCGAACTGAGCGCCGACGTCCTCTTCGGCGACGTCTGGGAACGCCCCGGACTCTCCAAGCGCGACCGCAGCATGATCACCGTCGCCAGCCTCATCGCCCTCTACCGCACTGACCAGCTCCGCGGACACCTCGGCCGCGCCCTCGACAACGGCGTCACTAAGGACGAAATCTCAGAGATCATCTGCCACATGGCCTTCTACGGCGGCTGGCCCACCGCTGCCAACGCCGCTGGCGTCGCCAAGCAGGTCTTCGAGGAGCGCGGCATCTAGCCCCTGGCAAAAGGCAGCCCTGAAAACCAGCAGGGCGCGGAAAATACAGAACTGACTATATAATCGCCGCGCCCTCTGTGCTTAAATGACCCTCAACAAACTCCAGAACCGGGAGACAGCATCATGCCTCGAATGACCGGCGCAAAGTTCATGGCCGACACCCTGAAGGCCTACGGCGTAACCCACGTATTCCTCGTACCCGCCATCCTCCGCCGCGCCCTCGCCGAGATGGACTTGATCGGCATCAAGCGAGTCATCACCCACGGCGAGAAGGCCGCCGCCTACATGGCCGACGGATACGCCCGCGCCTCAGGTAAACCCGGCGTTTGCATGGCCCAGTCCGTAGGCGCCGCGAACCTCGCCGCCGGCCTCCAGGACGCCTACCTCGGCCTCTCTCCGGTCATCGCCCTCACCGGCCACAAGCGCACCGACGAGCAGTACAGGAACGCTTACCAAGAGATCGAGCACTCCAAACCCTTCGCCTCGGTCACCAAGTTCAGTGCTGTCGTCGACAATGCCGAGCAACTCCCTCACCTGCTGCGTCAGGCCTTCCGCGAGGCCACCACCGGAGCGCCCGCCCCCGTGCACCTCGACATCCAGGGCATGTCCGGCGATTACGCCACCGAGGCCGAGGCTGATCTGGAGGTCCTGTTCGAGGCCACCTTCGCACAGCGCCCTGCCTTCCGCCCTGAAGCCGACCCCGAGAGCGTCCGTGCCGCGGCCCGGACCCTCACTTCGGCCCAGCGTCCGGTCATAGTCGCCGGCGGCGGCGTAACGTCCTCCGGCGCCCAGCAGGAGGTCCTCGAGCTTGCCGAGATGCTCCAGATTCCCGTAGCCACCTCCCTCAACGCCAAGGGCACCATCACCGACAACCATCCCCTGTCGGTCGGCGTGGTCGGTTCCTACTCCCGCTGGTGCGCCAACCGTGTGGTCAACGAGGCCGACCTCGTCTTCTACATCGGCAGCCACACCGGCAGCCAGGTCACCAACGAATGGCGCGTCCCATCCCCCGGCACGCCCGTAATCCAGCTCGACATCGACCCCCGGGAATTGGGCCGCACCTACCCCGCCCAGGTGGCAATGCATGGAGATGCCAAGGCCACCCTCCGCCGCATGATCGAGGCCCTCGAGCCCATCGGCGGTCGCGCCGACTGGACCGACCGCGCCCAGCAGCTGGTGCGTGAGTGGCGGGAGGACGTCGCCCCCCGCGTCAATTCCGAAGCCATCCCCATCATCCCCGAGCGCCTCTGCAACGAGATCACCCAGTTCCTGCCCGCCGACGCCATGCTGGTGGCTGACACCGGCCACGCCGGCATCTGGACCGGCAGCATGATCGACTTCAACCACCCGAACCAGGAGTACATCCGCTGCGCCGGGTCACTGGGCTGGGGCCTGTCGGCAGCTATGGGCGCCAAGTGTGCGATCCCCGACCGACCGGTGATCTGCTTCAGCGGCGACGGCGGCTTCTGGTACCACATAGCAGAACTGGAAACGGCCGTGCGCAACAACATCAACGTCGTTTTCGTCATCAACAACAACAGCGCCCTCGGCCAGGACCAGCGCGGCGACGAGCGGGCCTACGCCGGCATGGAGGGCGGCCACCCCGAGGACCTGTGGCAGTTCACGGACACCAATTTCGCGGCGGTCGCCGAGTCCATTGGCTGCTTCGGCATCCGCGTCGAACGCCCCGGCGACATCCAGAGCGCCCTCGAACAGGCCTTAGCCTCCAACCGCCCCGCCGTAGTAGACGTCGTAACCGACCCCCTCGACAGCCTGGCCCCCGTCCCCTGGAGCCCGTAGGCGTCCAATTGAAAACGGAGCGCACGGGGATTGCGCAGACTCTTTGCGCTCCATATTCCTTACAGAGAGAGCCACTATGCTCTACTTGCAAATACATCAAGGTGAACCGGACAATCCGATTCCGGTTTTGGAGAAATACCTCCGCGAAGGTGGGACTTCAATTATCAAGGCTGCATTCGCGCATTCGTACTTTATCCACCCTCACGCTGTAGCTGAGAAAACGCCCTATTTCCCGGACCGCGCACGGCGTAGCCGTGAACATTATCCCCGGCTGGAAAGAAGGGAGAAGGCCATTTGGCCCGCCACCGGGAAGGAAGTTAAATTGGAATCCAACGCCGGGGCTCAAAGGGCTTGGCAGGGATACACGGGGCATAAGCTAATGCGGGGCAGCGGTTACGGAGTACGCCACATTTGGGGTAATCCGTGGAACCCTGAGTTTTACACCGCAGGCTGGAATTTATGCTATATGCCCTTTTGGGCCGGAATGCTAACGGAAGAGCAGCACCAACACCCAGAATTAGAACGAGCAATACGCCAGGCGTCATGGGATCTCTATTTTCGTCACAACGCGGTGTGCGAACCTCCGGAGTCGGTTGAAGACCCCAAACTGGACTTGAGCTCATTACTAGTACTCAGTCAACTTTGGAATCAAAAGGGTAAAGGCGGTGAAGTTTGGTTCGGGCCTCCTGGGTTTTGAACCGCCAGTTGATACCAACTCGGGCGGCGTTGCGCTCCCGCACCAGTGCCTGGACTTCCCTCTCGAGAGCATCTTCGTCGGGGAGCCGCTGCTTCAGGCAGGAGCGGGACAGCACGCTGAACTCGATTTCCGCCATGTTCAGCCAACTGCCGTGCTTGGGCGTGTAGTGGAACTCCAACCGTTTCGCGATCCGCCGGGCCTCGGTCGCCGGGAACGTCTCGTACAGGGACGCCGCGCGGTGGGTGTTCAGGTTGTCCAGAACCACCCGCACCACCTCAACCTCTGGATAGGCTTCATCCACCAGCCAGCGCATCTGCTGGGCGAAGTCCTGCATGGTGCGCCGCTGGGTCACCGCCACATGGCGCCACCCCGCCAGGGGTTCACAGGCCAGGAACAGATTGCGGGTCCCCTCCCGCCGGTACTCGTAGTCCTGCCGCTGGGGGCGTCCCGGCCGGGGTGGCATCGGCGCCCGGGTTTCGGCCAGCAATTGGGTGGAGGTCTCGTCAAAGCAGACCACCGGCCGCTGGGGGTCATAGGGTTCGGCGTACAGGTCCAGTACTTCCTCCATGTGGGCCACGAAGTCGGCGCTCACCCTGGGGATGCACCACTCTTTCTTTTGCCAGGGCTTGAGCGCGTTTTTTTCAGCCGCCGGCGAACCCCCTCGTGGGAGATGGAGGTCGCCAACCCCAACTCCACCACCTTCCCAGCCAAAAGGCGCAGGGTCCAGTGGTCATGGCCTTCCGGCGCCGAACTGCAGGCCAGAGCGATGAGGTGGGCCTCGCCCCTGTCGTCCAACTTCCGGCGCCGGTTGACCTGGCGCCGGTCCCACAGGGCCCCGTCCAACCCCGCCTCCGTAAAGCGGCGCTTGATCTGGTACACGGTGCCCAGCGCCACGTCCAAGGCTTCGGCCACCCGGGGAGCGGCCCAACCGTCGTCGCTCTTGAGCAGAATCCGCGCCCTGGCCGTGACTCGGGCCGAGCTTTTCCCAACCCGAATCAGATTCTGGAGTTCTTCCCGTTGTTCCGGCACCAGCCGCACGGCGTACTTATCACGCACCATCACCGCCACCCCCACCGTCAACACTTCATCCCGACCACTATAGGGCTATTGGCCGGATTACCGAAGGACTTTCAACATCAAAGTTGACAGAGTACTAGTAGGACAGCCTATCTTGATTCTGGAAAAGGCACCTACAGTATCGGAGAAGACGCAAATTGGCGCCTCCACGAAGAGCCCACAACATTCTTCGACAAATACGGTAGAGCAAATCAAAACGATTCGCAGTCAGAAGCATCAGAGTTGGAGTAACATACGCAAAGCGGCTTGTGCCCTGCAAGGCTTGCCACACGAACCCTTCGGAACACCGGATGTCGAGAACAGCGCAAAATCTTGCGTCAGAAAGATATGTGCGGAAACAACTCTCAGTTACGCGGAAATTGAAGCTGTACTCGATGAGCAGGGTTGGTAATTGGCCTCAATTTGACCGCACCCGCCCCAGAAACTCCCGCGCCGCCCCGTAGTCGCGAGCACCTCCCCGCCGGATGGGCGGCATCAGGTACACGTCCCGCAGCCCCGCCTCCCGGAACCTGCCATACAGCTCCACGGCAATTTCCACGCCGGAACGCTCCGCCTCCAGCTCTCCTCTCACCTCGTCGGGCACTGAGCTGAACAGCACTCCTCCCGCCTCCAGGATCTGCAGTCCGTAAAACACCGGCACAGACAGCGGTTCGCCGCTCTGCTCTTGGAAGCTGTCCCGGAACCGGTGCGCGTCCTCCGGGTCGAAGATGGGCTGGGACACAAGGAAGTCCGCCCCCGCCGCCACCTTCCGTACCGCCAGCGCCGCCTCGGCGTCTATCCCTCGACCCAGGTCGAACGTCGCGCCCACGCAGAAGTCGGTTGGCTCCCGAAGTGAACTCCCCCTGAAGTCAACGCCCTCGTTCATCCCTCGAATCCCCGCGATCAACTCCGTCGGTCGGTAGTCTCCCGCAGGCTTCGTCAGAGCCAGGTCCCGCTCGCTGAACGGGTCCCCCTGCACCACCACCACGTTCTCCAGCCCCAGCATCTGCGCCCCCAGCAGCAGCGACTGCAACGCCAGCCGGTTCATGTCCCGTGTGGCCAGCGTGAAGACTGTCTCCCTGCCCGTCTCCCGCTGTATTGCCGCCGCCAGCATCGCCGGGTTGATACGCACGGCGCGGCCGGGGTTGTAGGCGACGGAAATGAAATCAGAAGGAATGTCGGCCCGCAATGCCTCTGTGAGACTGCCTGACCGTGGAGGAGAAAAGTCGCAAATAAAACCGGGACGGCCCGTGGATTCGTAACAGCAGTCAACTACCTTGACCACGGTCCGGCCCTCCGCAGCTGGATGACTGACCCTTGGCGGGTCTTTGGCGAGATCTTGGCGGGTCTTAGGAGGCAACCACCTGGTCACGGTAGTCTCGGAAGAGGTTGATGGACTTCTGCTCGGAGAGTCCAACGAAGTAACGGTACCCGATGATGTATTCCATCACGTCGCGGGCCAGCATGAGCAGGTTCTCGCGAGGGTCGGAGAGATGGAACAGGCTGTCCACTCCTTCTTCAAGCCCCACGTACAGCGTGTCTTCCAGGAGCATCGCGTCCCGGTGCTCCATGTCGCCCTTGCGCATCCAGCGGGCGGATACGAACGGCAGGCCGGTGAAGCGATGCCACTCGTAGCCGAGGTCGTACCGGTGGCCGTAACCTCGCATCCCACGCCGTCGACGGAGCGCCGCATCACCGGAGATCACGAGCGCGTCATGTTCGTCGGCCGTCTGCACCAGCTCGGGAGCGCCCACTTTGTACTTCTTGGCCAACAGCACCTGCAGCAACTGCACCGTCGTGGGGTCGACCTCCGACAGGGCGATACGTCCACCGTCCAGTTCCTCAATGGGGACCCTGGAGTAGAACAGATTGCTGCCGGAGCGCGTCGCGGACGAAAGGCAGAAACCGGCAACGGGCGCAGCATAGTTGTCCATCTCGAAGCTGTCTGTCAGGGGGACGGGGCCACCATCGATCTCGCCCTCGCGAATGGCCTCGGCCACTTGGTTCAGGCCGATATCGACCAGCTGCACACCTCTCCGTTCCATGTCGATATAGAAAGGCTCGAAACTCAGCTGAATCACCCGGCCTACTCTAATTGCCATCTGTACGCACCAACAATTCTTGAAAAAATGAAAGTCTTGAGTGTCGCGCTATTCGTTGCGATTTTCGCTCGTATATCTTCGACACCCAACAAACGATTTTAGGCACCGCCCATATGGCAGTCAAGTTGAAGAGAAGGCGCCTCCCGTCTGGTAGATGACGGGCGGTAGATACAGGGCGCCCGCGGTTTGTAGTAGACTGGCAGGAAGGATGAATAATGGCATTTAGCTTGCGATTTCTACTGATTCTGTTGGTCTTGGCCCTTTCGTCGGTCGTGGCTGTCTCTTCGGTCGCCTTGGCCGACGAGGGCGACATCGATGTCCTGAGGGCCTCGGCCGAGAGCCAGTTCCCCGAAGGCATCCTGTTTTCCGTCGAGGCCCAGAGCCAGGACATCATCGACGAGGTGCGGGTCTTCATCAATAAGGCCGACCAGTCTGGCCGCAGTGCCTATCGCAGTATCGAGGTGGAACCAGGGGAGAGCGTGAGCGGCGAGACATTGTTGCCTGTATCGGGCAGCGCCGACTACTTCCCTCCGGGCACCAAGATCACTTACTACTTCGAGGTGCGGGACAAGGCCGGAGCGGTGGTGCGGACCGAAAGGACCGACTTCGTCTACGAGGACAGCCGCTTCGATTGGCTCACCTTGTCCGAGGGGCTGATTACTGTCTACTACTACAGCGAGTTCGTCGAGGAGCGCGCCCGAATTATCCTGGAAGCCGCCAAGGAGACCATGGATAGCATGGTGAGCGTCCTGGGTATTGCCCCCACCGACCCGCTGCGCATCGTCACCTACAACAATTACCGCCACATGGTCATGGCTCTTCCCTTCCGGTCCCAGGCGGTGTCCCAGGACCTGCAGGCCCAGGGCATGGCCTTCAGCGACGAGCGCGTACTGCTCATCCACGGCTTCGACCCCACGGTGACCGGCACCGTTTCCCACGAGTTCACGCACCTGCTGGTGGCGGAAGCCGCCGGAGGTTCTTCGGCCTCCGTTCCCTCCTGGCTCAACGAGGGTCTGGCCGAATACGGCAACATCGACCCCACCGACGAGTACGACGCTGCCCTGCGCTACGGCATCTACACCCGGCGCATCCGGCCTCTGTGGTACCAGGGATCCTTCAGCGGAGAGCCGGAAGACATCCTGATAGCCTACGGACAGGGGAAGTCCGTTGTCAACTTCATGGTCCGACGATGGGGTGAAGACAATATCTCCGACCTCTTCACTGCCCTGCGCAACTCCAGGGACATCGACATCGCCCTCGTGAATGTCTACGGCTTGGACCAGTACGGTATGGACACTGCATGGCGAAACTCCCTCGGCCTCGAACCGCTACCGTCTCCCGAGGAACTTGCTAGCAGGATCGAAGAAGCACAGGAAGAATCTTCCGAGGGTGGCAGTGTAACGGCGGATGCCGGCGCCGAGTCGTCGGAAGCGGAGACTCAGCCTGCGGCGTCAGAAGGGGATTCTGCTGAGCCAACCATTGAGTCTGAATTGGCCGTTTCGGAAGAAATAGTCGAGGACTCTACTCAGGAAGAAGACCCTGCCCCGCCGGAAGCTGACCGCGAGTCTAATGGCTCCTCGTCCCCCTGCTCCGCGCCCCCTGAGGGGTCCGCGGCAATCGGACTGGGAACCCTGGCCCTAATGGCGGGACCGGTGGGTCTCGGAGCACTGCCCTTCCTGAGACGCTTCAGCCTGAAACGTTTCCGAAGGAAGACAAGACTCTAACGCGATAGACCTGTACCTCCCCAGTCAACCAACCGCAGGGGCGCACAGCCGTGCGCCCTTTTCCATTGTCCACACCCATCGTCTGTCATCGGCCTAGGGATGCTGGCCCTGATGCAGGACCGGTGGGGCTTGGAGCACTGCCCTTTCCGAGACGCTTCAGCATGAAACGTTTCCGAAGGAAGACAGGGCTATAAATGCGATAGACCTGTAACTCCACATCCAACCAACCGCAGGGGCGCACAGCCGTGCGCCCTTTCCATTGTCTGCATCCCTCAGGTGTCATCGGCAATTCACCGGAAGGCCGACAGCAACGCGCCAGAGCAACTACAGAGCAGGGGCAGCCCTGCTCCGAATCAAAATGCCGAATTATGAGCCCCTTCGCCAATTTTTGAGCCAAATCGCTATATATGTAATTCAGAGCCGGAGGCAGGGTGTCACCGGGTAGAGTGAAAGTGAACCGCCCAGTTTGCGCGGGGGCATACTGGGCGGTGCGGAAAGATAACTCACCGGCGTATAGAGAGGCAGCGTGGTGTCTAAAACCGATAATTGCCCTCTGAATTGTCGCTCCTGCGTCCGCCGCGGTATACTAAATATGGTAGGAGTGTACGGTCAGCACCTGTATTTTACATTGCAATTGGCATTCCCATACGAGATGTTGTAGGTAGCGAGGGTAGAAGAACACGCATGGGTTTGGCAGACTGGTTCAGTACTTTCTGCGGGAATATACAGGTCCAGGACAAGGGCACAATATCCTCACGGTATAAGACCATCACACAACGACTCAATACGGACTTTTGGAACACTAATTCAGAGACTTCGCATAGCCTCTATGTGAGGTCGTACGGAAGAAACACGGCCATTCAGGGGTTCAGCGACCTGGATATGATTTTCCAGTTGCCTTATGCCGTATACCAGCAATACAACAATTATAGTGGAAATGGTCAGTCCGCACTCCTCCAAGCCGTGAGGCAGTCCATCAGAAAAAGGTATCCGAGTTCCGACGTCGGCGCAGACGGGCAGATCGTTGAGATTGCGTTCACAGACGGCATCACGTTTGAAGTAGTACCGGCCTTCGTAAATGAGAATGACAGCTTCACGTTTCCGGACGCGAACGCTGGTGGGCGTTGGCGCACAACAAATCCCAAACCAGAAATTGAAGCCATCAGAAGCCGAAACAAAAATTGCAACGGGAACCTCATACCCCTGTGCAGGATGATGCGTGCTTGGAAGTCCAGATGGAATGTCACTATAGGAGGGCTTCTGGTTGACACCCTCGCCTATCAGTTCATCGACGATTGGACATACCAAGACAAGTCGTACTTTTACTATGACTACATGTGTCGAGATTTCTTCGCTTTCATGGCAGGCCAAGACGAGGATCAAGAATACTGGCGCGCGCCAGGAAGCGGTCAGTACGTGGATGGTAAGGGGCTTTTCCAGCGGAAAGCTAAGAAGTGCTACAACATCTCGCTTGAGGCGATAGCTCACGAGGTAGCCAGTCCGAAACGGGAATGGTCGGCAAAGCAAAAGTGGAGAGAGATTTTTGGAACATCGTTCCCAAGCTAAAGTCGCAGAAGACGGCAGGGAAATCCTTGACGCTCAGCTTCGAGAGGTGTACGGCAGGGTCGTATACACCCACAAAACGCATGAGAAGGAAGCCGACATCCTGCTGCGTAGACTGTCCGTGATCAAGCTGTTCCAAATCGTACTTCCAGCCATATCAACCGGCGGCTTTATCTCCACATTGGCAGGCGCCGGGTGGTGGGGTTCCATGGTTGGCGCAGTCTGTTCCGCGGTGCTCCTAGCACTGAATTTGTACACGCGAAGCCATGATTTGGGGAAACAGGCGCAACAGCACAGGGATTCAGCCACTCAGATTTGGTCTGTCCGAGAGAAGTACCTTACGCTCATCACCGATTTGGCTATGGGGTACGAGCCTCTGTCGGATGTGCAGCGCAGAAGGGATGAATTGCTGGAAGACCTCAATGGCATCTACGCCAACGCACCGAGTACCACCGGGGCGGCCTATAAGATGGCTCACAAGGCCCTCAACTTGAAGGGAGAGATGAGCCTTTCGGTTGCTGAGGTGAACGCATTCCTGCCCGAAGCCCTGAGGAAAGTTCGCTAGAACCGCGGGCCCCATAACAGTTGCGGCGTAATAGCCCGAGTGCCGCGCACTCGTTGCTAGTGGGCATCCCCGTCGTGTGGCATTTTACGCCGCCCGCCCGGCACATCTTATCTGTGCTGCCTGTCGCGTTAAGTCATTAGCTCTCGAAGAAGGGGGTGATGCCACCGGTAGTGGCCCAGCCGGTCGCGCTCATGGACAGGACTGGCGACCTGGGACGCACAGGGACTGGAAGAAGATACACCTGTTCCCGGCGTAGGATTCAGTTTGGTTGTGGGACATGGCTCAGCGAGGACCCAACGGCGACGCTCCCGTCCCTCTAGCGACTGTGGTCAAACTCTGGCTCTGGGCCATAACCCCATTCTTGAGCCACTTTCCCGATATTTGAGTCAAATCGCTATTTGTGATTCAGAGCCGGGTGAGCCCTACCGCGTCCGGGGATTGAACGCGTCGTTTACCGCATCCCCCAGCAGGCTGAACGTGAACAGCAAAATTGCCAGCGTCGCTACGGGGAACATCAGAAGGTGCGGGGTGGTCCTGAGCACTGTCAGACTCCCGTTGTTGTAAATCATCAGCCCCAGGCTCGGCACCGGCGGCTGTATGCCGATCCCCAGGAAGCTGAGAAACACCTCAGCCCCGGCAACCGCTCCCAGGCTCGCCGACACCAGCACGATGACCGGCCCCGCCACATTCGGCAGTACGTGGCGGAACAGCAGCCGTGGCGTCCGGCATCCCACCGCCCGTGCCGCCTCCACGTACTGCTCCTCCCGTGCCTGCAGCACCTGCCCCCGCACCAGGCGCGCCATCCCGAACCAGGAGAACAGCGCCAGCCCCAGCGACAGTGCGAAATAGTCCGCTATGCCCAGGTGGATGAAGTCCACCCCCAGCGTGTCCTCCACACCCCGCATCCACTCAATCATCGGCGGGCGCACCGTCAGGACGATGATCAGCACCAGGAAGATGTTGGGGAAGGAGGTCGTGATCTCCCCAACCCGCATGATTATCGTGTCCGTAAGCCTCCCGAAGTAGCCCGCCACCAGCCCCAGCGTTATGCCCAGCGCCAGTGTACCGGTGGTCAGGGTCACTATGGTGAGAATTACCGTCGTCCGCAGCCCGTAAATCACGCGGGTCAGTATGTCCCGTCCCAGCCGGTCGGTGCCGAAGGGGTGCGCCAGGCTCGGCGACAGCTTGGCGATCTGGAGATTCTGGTCGTTGTAGCCGTACGGGGTGACCAACGGCGCAAACAGCCCTGCCCCGTACATCAGCACGATTACCGTGAGGCAGACCACGCCGACCCTGTTGGACAAGAGGCGGCGCAGGGAAATCGTGAGGTAGTTCTGCCCCCTGCGATGCTCGAATTCCGACAGCTCCGCCCCGGCCTCGCTACGCAACATTACCCTGCCCCAGCCTGATCCGTGGGTCCAGTACCGGATAGGCCATATCCACCAGCAGGTTGACCATCACGAACATGGTGGTGCCGATCAGCAGCACACCGTCAATGATGGGATAGTCCCGGGAGAATATCGCTTCGATGAGCAGGTTGCCCACCCCAGGAATGCCGAAGAACCGCTCCACGATGAACGACGTGAAAGCAATCTCCGCCAGCGAAAGCCCCAGCGACGTCACTACCGGGATCATCGCGTTTCGCAGTATGTGCCGCCGCCGCACCACCATCTCCGGCAGTCCCTTGGCCCGGGCGGTCCGCACGTAGTCCAGGCCCAGGACCTCCAGCGTGCTGGCACGGGTGAGTCGCGTTATGATCGCCACCCCCGGTACGCCCATGGCCACCGCCGGCAGGATGATGCTCGTGGAGAAGAATCCGTCCCATCCGTGCGTGGGCAGGATGTCCAGCTTCCACGCGAACACCCACAGCAGCCCCGGTGCCGTCAGAAACACCGGAATCGATTGCCACGACAGCGTCATCATCACCGCCGACGTGTCCCACAGCGATCCCTGTCGCAGCGCCGCGAACAGCCCGATGGGTATTCCCAGCCCGATCGAAAGGATCATCGCCGCGATGTTCAGCTGCGCCGAGACCCACATCTTGGCCTTTAGAAGTTCGGTAACGGTACGTCCTCGGTACTTGAAACTCTCCCCGAAGTCGCCCCTGGCAACGTTCCCGATATACCGGCCGTACTGGACGAAAATGTTGTCGTTGAGGCCGCGCTGCTCCCGGATCCGCTCCACCACCTCGGGGTTGGAGTGCTGGCCCATCAGCACCTGCACCGGGTCGCCAGGCCCGTACCTCCCTAGCACGAAGGTAACGAACGACACCGTGAACAATATGAAGGGCAGCCACAGCAACCGGCGCACGATATAGGCGGCCATAAAAGAAGTCTGCTACTCTTCGGTCAGGTACACGTAGCGGTAACGCGGGATGATCAGCGGCGGCAGCAGGTAGTCATGCACGTTGGGCTTCACCAGCAGCTTGCTCTCGCCGTCGAACCACAGCGGCACCCAGGGCGCGTCATCGAGAATCATCTGCTCCGCCTCGCTGTACAGGGCGTAGCGCGCCAGCGTATCGGTCTCGACCCGCGCCTTCATCAGCAATTCGTCAACGTCGGGGTTGCTGTAGTGCGTGTGATTGTTGGTGCTCCCACTGTGGAACAGTATATCCAGGAAGTTCTCCGGGTCCGGGTAGTCGGCAATCCAGCCGATGTCGAACATCTGGAACCGTCCCTTGTGCAGGTCCTTTAGGAACGTGGCAAATTCCGTCTGCTGGAATTCCGCGGTTATCCCCAGGTTCCGCTCCCACATCTGCAGGATCACTTCCATGTCCAGGCTAACGTTCGCTCCGAAACTCCCCGGCGTGGTGATCGTTATCGGTGGAATGTTCGCCAGGTCGTCCCCGTACTTGGACTCCCCCAGCAGTTGCCGGGCGCGCTCCGGGTCGTATTCGTAGCCTTGAACACTCTCATCGTATCCCGGGAAGTTGGGCGGCAGGATCCCGTCCGCCGGTTCCACCAGGTCCCCCAGCACAATCGTGGCGATTTCCTGCTTGTCGACGGCGTAGTTCAGGGCCTGCCTCACCTTCACATCGTCCAGGGGCGGCTCGTTAACGTTCAACCCGATGTAGTTGACGCTGAAGGAAGCCGGCGCCGTCTTCAGTTCAGAGAATAGCTCGTTACTCGGGTCGTTCAGCCGGTCCAGGTCGGCCAGGCCCACCCCCGCGACGTGAATCTCGTCGTTTTCGTACATGAGCATCGACGTGCCGCCGCTGAGGATGAATTCCACCTCTTCCAGCATCGGCGGCCCCAGGTGGAAATGCTCGTTGCGTCCCAGAACCAGCGTTTCGCCCACCCGGTACTCCTGCAGCCGGAAGGGCCCGGTCCCGTTCGGCTCACGGAACCAGTTCCGCGGGCTTGCCTCCACGTTCTCCCGGTCCAGCACGAACGCCGTCGGGTAGGTCAGCTTGGCGAGAAAGTACGACTTCGCCTCGTCGATGGTCATCTCGATGGTGAGATCGTCGATCACGCGGACGCCGGAAATGCTTGTTGCGTCGCCGTCCAGCTTCTCCTTCACCCCCACGATGTCCCCCAGGTACTGGTCCGCCACCGGGGACTCCGTCAGCGGATTCGTCGCCCGCTCCAGCGACCACTTGACGTCGTGAGCGGTGACCGGGCTCCCGTCATGGAACTTGGCGTCGGGACGCAGGCGGAACGTGTACACCGTGCCGTCTCCGCTCACGTCCCAGCTCTCCGCAAGGTCCGCGACGATTTCCAGCTCGGGGTCGATGGTTACCAGTCCCCCGAACACCTCGACGATGATCTGCGCCGACGTCGCATCGGTGGTGATGTGCGGGTCAAGCGTCGGCGGGTCAACGTACAGCCGCACCAGCTTGGAGGTGTTGACCGTTCCCGACTCATCCGGGTCGGCCTCTTCTGCCTCGCTCGCCGCCGACTCTTCGGTTGGAGCAGCCGTCGGCTCCGATGTCGGCTCTGCCTGCTGGGAGTCCGTGCCCGAGTCGCCGCCGCACGCCACAACCACCAGCAGCGCGCCCAGCACCAAGAATATGCTCACCCACCGCGTAGCGATCGTGAGACTCGTTGCGATCGTCAAATTCATTCCAAAAGTCCTGTCGCGTCCCTGAGAGCGGGGCGCGTTCACGAATTCATAATGCGTTGCTGGCTATTTTAGGCGTCATTTTAATATTGTTTCAACGAGTACCCGAATGCCACTGCCCATTGTGGGGCTACTCCCCTGCCTTTACCACTGCTCCGTTTAGCTTGTAAGAGCGTTCGGCATTTGTTAGCATGGAAATGCGCGGCGAGCGTAGCCGAGTGGTCAAGGCGCCTGTCTGTGGCACAGGAGATCAC
The DNA here is from genome assembly GCA_965222025.1 of Dehalococcoidia bacterium. Lineage (GTDB taxonomy): Bacteria > Chloroflexota > Dehalococcoidia > Lucifugimonadales > UBA3495 > VXOI01. The sequence goes on from CBDCTI010000002.1 coordinate 140,330, forward strand.
GGGTTCGAACCCCGTCGCTCGCCCCAAATTCACCCGCGGCGATTCCGAAGCATCGTCGTATTCACCACCAGCGCCTGTAGCTCAACGGATAGAGCACTGGGCTTCGGACCCAGGGGTTGCGGGTTCGAGTCCTGCCAGGCGCGCCATTCCTCTCCCAACAACCGCGAGCATTCCTTCACACGCCTTTAATACAACTGCGATTTCGGCGTGGATTTGTCTCCCTCCATCTCCCTCATCCCTGTTGTAAAATACCTTTACTTCTTGCGGGGCGTCGGCCCAGCGCTTGCGCCCTCGCCAATACCCGCCGGTGGCTAAGTTCCAACGAGGCATGGGAGGAGAATATGGCAACCCGGACGAACATCGACACGGCGGCGCGCGATTATGTCTTGCAGACGGCTGAAGATGCCGACGTCAAATTCGTCCGCCTTTGGTTCCCCGACATCCTGGGAAACCTCAAGGGCTTTGCCATCAACGCTGCTGACCTCCGGGACGCCATCGAAGAGGGCGTCGGCTTCGACGGTTCCGCCATCGAGAGCTACGCTCGTTCCGACGAAAGCGATATGCGCGCCTTCCCCGACCCCAATACCTTCTCCGTACTGCCATGGCGGCCCCAGCAGAACTCCGTCGCCAGGATGTTCTGCGACATCCAGCGCCCCGGCGGCGAAAGCTTCGAAGGCGATTCCCGCGCCGTGCTCAAGCGCAACCTCGAGCACCTGGCCCGCATGGGCTACACCTACTACGTCGGCACCGAGCTGGAATACTTCTATCTGAAGGCTCCCGACGACCCGGAACCCCTGGACCACGGCGGTTACTTCGACCAGCTCTCCAGCCATCCGGCCAGCGACCTGCGGCGCGACACCGTGCTGAACCTGGCGGACATGGACGTCCCGGTGAAATATTCCCACCACGAAGCCGCCCCCAGCCAGCACGAGATAGACCTCCAGTATACCGACGCCCTCGCCATGGCCGACAGCGTGATGACCGCCCGGCTGGTGGTGAAGGAACTGGCCCAGCTCCGGGGGGTCTACGCCACTTTCATGCCCAAGCCCATTGCCGGCGAGAACGGCTCCGGGATGCACATACACCAGTCGCTGTTCCGCGGCGAGCACAACGCATTTTTCGACGAAGACGACGAGAATTACCTCTCGGAGGTCGGACACAAGTTCATCGCCGGGCTGCTGCGCCATGCCCCTGAGATAACCTTGGTCACCAACCAGTGGGTCAATTCCTACAAGCGCCTCGTCCCCGGCTACGAGGCCCCGGCATACGTCTCCTGGTCTCACGTCAACCGCGCCGACCTCGTCAGGGTTCCCGCCTACAAGCCAGGCTATGAGAGCTCCATGCGCATCGAATACCGCGCTCCCGACCCAGCTTGCAACCCCTACTTGGCCTTCAGCGCGATGCTGGCTGCTGGCATGAAGGGCATCGAGGAGGACTACCCGGCCCCGCCTGCCCTCTCCGGCAATGCCGCCATGATGAGTGAAGAGCAGCGCCAGGCCATGGGCGTGCGTTCGTTGCCCAGCAGCCTGGGCCATGCGATCTCGCTGGCCGAGGACAGCGAGGTTCTGCGCGAGGCCCTCGGTCCTCACATTTTCTCCAGCTTTATTGAAAACAAGCGCCAAGAGTGGGGAGAATACTGTTCGCAGGTTACCAACTACGAAATACGCCGCTACTTGCCTCAGCTGTAACCTGCCGCGGCTCCCCGACGATGGGTCCACTGAAAACAGGAAACGCCCCCGAATATCGGGGGCGTTTTCATTGCGGTCTGTTTCAGCGGCTACTAGGCCGAGTAGTCGCAGCCAACCTTGGTGTCGTTACCATCCGAGTCACCGTCCGCAGCCACCGGAATCACGGCCGCAACGGTCAACAACACTACGAATACCAGCGGAATCAGAATCCGGCGCATAGCCTCGTCTCCCTGCGTCTGTCTCGTTCTGAATAATCGCCCCAACTCTACCATCCACCAAGGCCCAAATCAACACACCTGCTCGACCCTCACAGGGTCATTCGACTATCGGCAAACCCGTTGGCCCAGAGCTTGACGAAGGGCCTGCCCAGAGCTTGTCGAAGGGTCGTTCGTTCATGGTTCGACAGGCTCACCACGAACGGACCGGCAAGAATGGCCAGGCTTGTAATCGATAGTCGAATGACCTTGGCCAGCAGCCCCAGCCCCTAAGCTGCCGGCCGATTGCAAAGCCTTTCAACCACACAAACCGTCAGTCGTGAGCAAAAAAACCATCTCAAAAGTCCCTCCTCCCTCAAGAGGAAGGTAACGATGGGTGTTATCTCTCCGGCGAATTGCCCCCAAAATCGATGCCCACCAAGACTCCATTATTCCTCAGATAAGACTCCCTTAGTCCCCAGATAATTTTCAAGCTCTCCGTTAATTTCCTACCCCCCCGCCACTCCCCCCAATCGTCATCCCCGCGAAAGCGGGGGACCACTACGCCAACAACCTACGATCACACCCAACTTCGCCGCAACCCAGTCGTCATCACCGCCAAAGCAGCAACCCACACCCCCCGTCTCCCCGCATGCCACCACCGACCAACAACCCCCAAATCATGCCCATCCCCTAATCAAACAAATCACAGTTCAGACAATGCCACCCAGCCCCTTAACTCCCCCCGCCAGCAACCGCCATCCCCGCCAAAGCAGCAACCCACAACCCCCTCCAAGCCCCGCCAGCCAACACCACCGACCCACAACCCCCTAATCCTGCCCATCCCCTAATCCCGAATCCACCGATAGAGGACGTCAGGTTAGCGACCTGAAGTGGTCAAAGGGTGCTCCTCTGAATCTGGGATAATGGTTTTCGAGAAAGGAAACCGACCCCAGAAAAGGAGCACCCAATTGATGCTACCACGCAACCATCCCGACCGTATTCGCATCGTCTTTGACGACCACCGTCTGGTGGCCAATGCCGGCCTGCTCCTGCCGGCCACTCTCGCCCAACACCTGGGCCTGGGGGAACTCGTAGACCATCACCTCAATCTCGGCAGCGCGCCGGGCCGGGCCAACGCCGGCGACAAGATGATGACCCTGGTCGCCTCTGCCCTGGCTGGCGGCGATTGCATCGACGACGCCGATGCGCTGCGCGCCGGTGGGACGGCCGGTGTTCTCGACTGTAGGGTCAAGGCGCCATCCACCCTGGGCACCTTCCTGCGCAGCTTCCGCTGGGGCCATGTCCGTCAGCTGGACCGGGTGATCCGGGAACTGCTGGCCCGGGCCTGGGCCGCCGGGGCGGGACCCGGCGACGCGCCGTTCACCATCGATCTGGACTCCACCATCTGCGAGACCTACGGACTGGCCAAGGAGGGGGCGCGACACCACGGCTATACCGGCAAGCGGGGCTATCACCCGCTGTTGGCCGTGGCCGCCGGCACCGGCGACGTGTTGATGTCCCGGCTGCGCGAGGGCCGGGCCAACACTGTTCGGGGCGCCGCCCACTTCCTGCGCGAGACGGTGGGACGGGTGCGCTACGCCGGCGCCAGGGGCCGACTCACGGTGCGGGCCGACAGCGGCTTCTATGCCCACGCCATCGTCGCCGTCTGCCGCAAGATGGATGTCCGCTACTCCATCACCATCCGCCAGCACAAAAGCCTGCGCAATCTCATCGAGGCCATACCCGAGACGGATTGGACGCCCATCCCATACTGGATGGACGGCGCCGCCGATGTGGCCGAGACCACCTACACTCCCTTTGAGAGTGAGGCCGGCGCCGCGCCGGTGCGGCTCATCGTCCGGCGTGTGAAGCCCACGCCCGGTTCCCAACTGGCCCTCTTCGCCACCTACAGCTATCACGGATTCATCACCGACCGGGACGGGGAGACCCTGGAGCTGGAGGCCGACCACCGCCGCCACGCCGAGATCGAGAACGCCATCCGGGACCTCAAGTACGGCGTCGGGCTGAACCACCTGCCGTCCGGCCGATTCGCCGCCAACGGCGCTTGGCTGGCGGTACAGGTGATGGCCCACAACCTGGCCCGCTGGACGGCCCGCATCGGCTTGCGCGAGCAGATCGTGACCACCAAGACCCTCCGGCGTCGGTTCTTCGCCCTGGCGGGACGGACCACCCGCTCGGCGCGCCGCCTCACTTTGCATCTTCCCAAGCATTGGCCCTGGGAAACCCAGTTCAGCAGCGCCCTGGCCCGGCTGCGAGCCATTCCACTCCCCGCCTGACGGCGCTGTCCGCAACCGCCCCAACACCTCCAAACTCGCGTCCGCCCCGCCCGCGAGTGCATCCTGCTGCGTCCGATCTCACTATCACGCGATTCCCAGCCTCCATAGACCGCTCTCCAGGTCCGGTGCGGCTACTGAAAACCCTCGCGGGGTCACATCGGTCCAATGAAGCCCAGGCTTTCTCCCTTGCAGGCTCCCTCATCCCAATTTGCCCAGCATTCACGCCTCCCATCGGTGGATTCGGGCTAATCAAACAAATCACAGTACAGACAACAACACCCAGCCCCTTGACTCCCCTTGCCAGCAACCGCCATCCCCGCCAAAACAGCAACCCACGACCCCCGTCCAACCCCCGCCAGCCACCACCACCAACCAACAACCCCCAAATCCTGCCCATCCCCTAATCAAACAAATCACAGTTCAGACAATGACACCCAACCCCTTGACTCCCCTCGCCAGACCGCCTAAACTTTAACTGTGAATAGTACAAACATTCTAAACATGCCGCACGGCCCGCCGGACGCACCCAGCGCCCCACTCGCAGCACCCCAAATGGCCGGGAATGGCCGGGAATGGCCGAATTTGGCCGGAAATGGCCGGAAAAACAAAAAATTTTCCGCTGGCCGCTGGCCCTGAGCCTGTCGAAGGGCTAACCGTCAGCTACCGCGCACCCTGACTCGACAGACCCAGAAACCGGAGAGAACAACCATGTCCATCGCCCGCCTCCGCAACCAGCTAGAAGCCCTCGAGCGCAAGCTCGCCCTCCCCTTGGCCGTGGTCTGCGCCAAGCGCGTAGCCCAGGACATCTGCGACCACTGGGCGAAGGCCAAGGCGGACCAGAAGCCCCTGCCCACCCCGTTCGAGGTCGTACAGATGGCCCGCGAAGCAGGCATCCGCTACGCCTCCTTTATGGACCTGAACCTCTACATTCAGCGCTGCCTGAAGGAGAAAAGGAGCCCCGAGCCCGAAGGTTTCCTCCACTCAGTCCTGCCCAGGGCATCGGCGAACGGCATGGTCAGAGCCGCCATGCAGCGGGACTCCGCCTCCAGTGACCGCACCCCGCGCCGTGCGGGAGAGGCACACAAACCCCTGTACCCCGCCTGGCTGATCGCCTTCCCTCAGGAGCTGGCCAAGTATTCGCGTATGCTCATCATGGAAGCCCGCGCCACCTTCACCCGGGGCAGACGCCCCCGGCCCAGGCGCCGACACCGTCGCAGCGGAATCCTGAAGCCCGTCCTCGCCTTTTGACCGGAGCCGCAGGTTCGGGCGCTGCCTGTATAATCCTCGCAACTTCGCTGCCGCCGGACAGCAGTCGCCGTCGCAGCACGTTCCACTCGTCCTTGATCGTCTCCCCTGCGGTTCTTCGACGCCCCTGCCACGAGAGATCCTTGGCCCTTTGCAAGTCGACGCGGGAATCAGGGGCCGGTGAAACCCGTACTGTTTGACGGGTTGTCAATCGGGCTTGCGGATCCTCTCCGCTGACATCAGCGCTCTATGGGCGAGGCTACTCGAATTGACACAGCTACCGCCTGAACCTACTATGAAAGTGAGACCGCACTAGATGGGGAGCTAGCGGTGCCCTGCACCCGCAATCCGCTACAGCGGGATCGAATTCCTCCCAGAGGCCTGCCCGTTGGGCCTATATCGCGATCGGAAGTCGTTGAAGACCGGGTCCTACGCGACGCAAACTTGTGAACCCCGCCAGGTCCGAGAGGAAGCAACGGTAAGCAGGATCCTGCGGGCGCCGTGGGAGTGCTTGGTCTGAGTCGTCCGCCGCGACATGCTCAGTTGTTAGCGTCGACCGGAGGTGCGCGGTCTCTTCTTGATGAAAAGGCTCTTTCCATCCATCATGGCAGTCAGCCTCCTATGACTGCTTCCCCCCGCACCCCTGGGCTGCGAAAGTCGCTGGGCCAGCACTTCCTCCACGACACCAGCATCGTTAGCCGTATAGTCGAGGCTGCTGAACTGTCTCCCGACGACACGGTCATCGAAATCGGCCCTGGCCGTGGCGTTCTGACACGTCAGCTCGTGCAGGCCGCCGGAAGAGTGATCGCCGTCGAGCTCGACGAGCGTCTCCGGGCGGAACTCCCAGCCCGCCTGCACTTCCCTCCCAATCTGGAATGCCTCCATGCCGACGCCCGTGAAACCGACTTCCCAGGCATGGCGATGCCCCTCGACGGGGCCATGGAAGGAGGCTACAAGGTCATCGGCAATCTCCCCTACTACGCTGCCAACCCCATCATCCGCCGCGTACTGGAGTCTCGGCCGCCCCCCAAGCTGCTTCTCGTCATGGTCCAGAAAGAAGTCGCCGACAGCATGACGGCCAAGCCTGAAAGCATGACCTTGCTATCCGTTGCGACCCAGTGCTACGCAGCTGCCAGACAGGTATGCTCGGTGCCGCCCGGCGCATTCCGGCCACCACCCAAGGTCCGCTCGGCGGTGGTACGGCTGGACCTGCTGGAGGCGCCAGTGGTTGATGAAGCCCATAGGAAAGCCTTCTTCGAAGTCGCTCGAGCCGGCTTCTCCGCTCCCCGAAAGCAGTTGCATAACTCGCTTAGCCACGGACTGGGAGTAGAGACGAGGGTCGGAGCGGAGACGCTGGAGAAGGCCGGCATAGACGGGCGCCGGCGCCCCGCCACGCTGAGCGTGGAAGAGTGGGTCGCCGTATATGAGTCATGGCAGCGGGTGCGGCAGGAGACGGAAGCACGTGGAGATTGATGCCTACGCCAAGTTGAACCTCACCTTCGAGGTACTTGGCAAGCGTAGCGACGGCTACCACGAAGTCAAGACCGTCATGCAGACCGTCAACCTCGCCGATCGCCTTTCCATCGAGCCCTGGCCCACGCTCCAAGTCGTGTGCGATAGCCCGGAGCTATCCGGCGAAGCCAATCTCGTCTGGAAGGCAGCCACGGAATTGGCTCGAAGTAGAGGAATCCAGCCCCGCGCCCGGATAAGCATCCAGAAGCGGATCCCTGTGGCATTGGGGCTGGGTGGTGGAAGCAGCGACGCAGCATCAGCTCTGCGCGCCCTCAACGAGCTTTGGGAATTGTCGGCGCCCACTGACGAACTCGCCGAGATCGCCGGGACCATCGGGTCCGACGTGCCCTTCTTCCTCTGGGGCGGAACAGCCTTGGCCGAAGGCAGGGGCGAACTGGTCTCTCCCATGCCTCCCATTTCGCCCTTCAACCTTACCCTGGTATTCCCGGATCTCGTTATCAGCGACAAGACACGGCGCATGTACTCTCGCCTGACCCCTGCGAACTACAGCGACGGCGGTGTAACCCGCTTGCTGATCCAGCTACTGATGGGGGGCCAGTTCGTGGCTGAATCGATCCGTGGCTGCGTCTATAACGTATTCCAGGGCATAGCTGAATGGGAGTTTACGGAGCTTGCCCGAATGCGACAGGCTGTGGCTGATACGGGCGGGCCCGACCTGTACTTGTGCGGGGCGGGCCCTGCCATGTTCGCCATTCCCGCCAGCGAAACCGAACACCGGATGGTGGTTGAAGCCTTGCAGCCGATGGGCGCAGGGGTATACCTTGTTACGACCGTCGGGCCAGTTGGCCACCCCTGACAGCGCCAACCTCACCAAGGACGAATAAACAGCATGGACTTCCTGGCAAGCATTGCCATTGGCATCAACCCCAATCTCGTCAATACCGGCGGGTTCATTCTGTCCTGGCATGGGGTGTTCACGTTCATCGCGGTGGCTACGGCGGTCTACCTGGTGGTTCGCTGGGGTACGCGCGAGGGCATGGTCGGAGACGTGCTCTATTCCGCTGCTATGTGGGCCATCATTGGTGGCGTCATCGGCGCCCGGGTCCTGCACGTGATCGACTTCTGGGACGAGGTCTACCAGCACGACTTCGTTAGCATCTTCCAGGTCTGGCGGGGCGGCATCGCCATATTCGGAGCCATATCCGGAGGGTTTGTCGGTGGTTCGCTCTACCTGCTGATCCGAAACTCCAACTGGTTCCTGGCGCTGTGGAGGCCATTCTCCCCTATATTTGGCGAGCCCAATAAGGCAGACCTGCCCACCATTGGCCGTTTGGCAGACGTTACCGCTCCGGCGTTGCTTGTCGCGATGGCGATAGGTCGCATCGGCGACATAATCAACGGAGAGCACTTCGCCAAAGTGACCGACCTGCCATGGGCCGTCATTTACACCCATCCCGATAGCCCGGGCCTCGGCCGCCCTGCTACGCACCCCGCTGTCGCCTACGAGTTGTTGTTCGATGTGGTCTTGCTCGCCGCACTGTGGCCGCTCCGCAAGCGGCTTCGTCCTAACGGGATGTTCTTCGCCCTCTATGCAGCTACGTACTCCATCGGCCGTTTCTTCATCAGCTTCCTGAGGGAGGAATACAACACTTACTTCGGGGGGCTAAACGAAGCACAGATCGTCGCATTGATCGTGATCATAATCACGGTACCGCTGCTTATCTGGAAGGCGCAGATCGTGAACCAGTCGGGTGGCGGCGGGAACAGGGCCGATAGGCGACGAAGCGCTCAGGGAGCGTAGGCTGCCGGATCTTTTCTGGCTAGACCAGCCTGTTCTGCTGCTCCGACGCCCGTAGGTGGGATACCCGCAAGGCCAGTGAAGTCTGGTCCTTCCATGTGTCCAGCATCAGGGTGAACGCCAAGTCCACGGGCGGCGTGCCGGTGGTGCTCGCAATGCGCTGCCATTCCTCTGCCTTGTTGAAGGCCAGGGCGGTGGCTTCTTTGCCGTACTGTTCCACTCGGAGCTTCAGGTGTTGCTGGGAATGACCGATCAGTCGGGCTTCCACGACAGTGGCATTCAGTACAGCGAACATGGGTCTCCGGTTGCCTTTACCAAAGGGCTCCAGGCTGCTGAGCCAGTCATAGACTTCCATGTCCAATTCTGGCAGCGACACGACTGCATCGATCTCCAGCACCGGAGAGAGGTCTAGCGATCCTAGACGCGCTTCGGCATAGGAGGTCAGTCGCTCGGTGATCTCCGGAATTTTGTCAACTGCGATTGTGAAGCCGGCCGCCTGGGCGTGCCCACCGTAGCGTACGAGCAAGTCTACAGAGGTAGCGATAGCTTCAACTAGATTGAATTCAGGGATGCTCCTGGCTGACGCAACCGCATAGTCGCCGTTCACGGTAAGCACTGCGGCCGGGCGACGATAACGTTCGGCCAACCTAGAAGCCGCCAGTCCGGCAACGCCTTGAGGGATAGACTCCCCGGCCACCACGAGCATGGCAGGCAGGGTGGGCATTGACTCAACCTGCTGCACCACCAAGGTCGTAGCTTCCTCGGTGGCCAGGCGCCGCTGCCGGTTCAGTTCTTCTAGTTTCTCTGCAAGCGCTTTCGCTTCATCTGATGAGCGTGTGGTAAGGAGGTTGTAGCTGTCAGCAGCGTCGCCCATCCGCCCTGCTGCGTTGAGGCGGGGAGCTATTTGGAAAGCAACCCTCTCGGAGTCAATCTCTTTCGCCCGAAGGCGGGCCACATCGTAGAGGGCTTGCAGCCCAGGCCTACCTGTACCGCGCAGACGTTTGATTCCTTCGGCGACGATGTAGCGGTTTTCATCTAGGAGGGGCACAAGGTCGGCGATGCTGCCAAGGGCGGCAAGCTCCAACAAAGAAGGGTCATAAGGGACCCCCCACGCCTGGTGCAGACCTTGAATGACCTTGAGCGCTAGGCCAGCTCCACAGAGTTCGTCGAAGGGGTAGGTGCTTCCTGGGAGCCGGGCGTTGACGCAAGCCACCGCGTCGGGAAGACCCTCCGGTGGGAGATGATGATCCGTGATGATTACGTCGGCACCTCGCTGAGTTGCATAAGCGACCTCTTCCGCGTCCGTTATGCCACAGTCCACAGTAACGATCAGAGTGGCACCAGAGTCAACTAGGAAATCTATGGCGCCATGAGATAACCCGTGGCCCTCGCCACCACGCAGGGGAAGATATGCAACGGGACGTGCCCCAAGAGATTCCAGGCCCTCGCTCATTATGGCCGTCCCAGTAATACCATCGACGTCGAAGTCTCCGAATACACCAACCCTTTCTTCTCGTGTTACGGCCGTGCGAAGCCGGGCTACAGCCGCCTCCATGCCGGGCAACTGCGAAGGATCGTAAGGAAGGTGGGATGGTTTTAGGAAGCCTCGAAGTTTTTCGCCCGAATCAATGCCACGATTAACCAATGTTCGAGCGACTGGCCCAGGGACACTTGAAGAAAGTCCGGAAATATCAACTGCCGGTGGGAAGAGCCAACGCGAAGCCCTGTCTGATGTAGGCACGCTACTGAACCAACGAGGGCTTGGCGAATACCAGCACAGAGTTGTGGCCACCGAATCCAAAGGAATTACTCATTGAAATGTCAATTTCTTTGTTGCGGGCGTGATTGGGGGTGTAGTCCAGGTCGCAGTCCGGATCTGTCTCATCCAAGTTAATCGTGGGAGGAATGAGTCCGTCACGCATGGCCATAACACAGATCGCCGCTTCTAGGGAACCACCAGCTCCCAGAAGATGCCCGGTCATTGATTTGCTGGAACTAATGGGAATTCGGTAAGCGTCTCCGCCCAGAGCAATCTTGATGGCCTTCGTTTCGTGCTTGTCGTTCAATGGTGTGGAGGTACCGTGGGCGTTTATGTATCCTACCTCTGCAGCATCGATACCTGCCTCGTAGAGCGCCATACTCATTGCGCTAGCGGCGCTCTCACCAGTTATGGATGGTTCGGTAAGGTGATGGGCGTCAGACGTTGCTGCATATCCTCGGATCTCAGCCAGCGGCTCGGCGCTTCTTCGGGCCGCGCTCTCCTCGCTCTCCATCACGAAAACGGCCGAACCTTCCCCCATGACGAAGCCGTCACGAGAAATATCGAAAGGACGGCTGGCCCTAGAGGGGCTATCGTTTCTGCGGGAAAGGGCACGCAATGCGTTGAACCCCGCAACTGATACTGGAACCAAAGGGGCTTCTGTTCCCCCTGCCAGCACGATATCCTCGCGGCCTGTGCGTATCATATCCCACGCTTGACCCATTGCGTCTGCCCCGCTGGAGCAGGAGGAAACGACGCAGTAGTTCGCTCCCATTGAACCAGTTATCATGGAAACTTGGGCGGAAGCCATGTCTCCCAGCATCATTGGGATCAGAAATGGACTAACACGCCGGGGACCGCGTTCGTTGAGTACCCCAAATTGTTGGGAGAGGGTAGAAATTCCACCTATGCCACTGCCGATGACTACGGCAACTCGGTAAGGGTCTTCTCCATTTGAGTTGAGACCAGCCTGTTTACAAGCCTGTTGGGCAGCGACGGCTGCGAATTGCGCGAACCTATCCATCCTTCGCGCATCTTTCCTATCAAGGTAATCTTCGGGGTCGAATCCCTTGACCTCTGCGCCGAAACGAGTGTCAAACCCCTCGGTGTCGAACGAGGTAAGGAAATCAACACCGGACCTACCCTGAGTGATGCCTTCCCAAGTTGATGGGAGGTCAAGCCCCAGTGGACTAATAACGCCGATTCCTGTGATGACAACACGATGAAGTCCAGTCATCCCAACCACAATCTCTGCAGACTATCCCCTGACTGTGCCAAAATTCAAGACAGGGATTCATTTCAGCCAACTGGCCGCCGAATCAGGCGGCCAGTACAACAAATTGGAAACCCATTGAGCTAGAACCGTCTATCCTTGGCCAGGAACCTTTCGTCGGCTCGCTCGCTGGTCAGAGAGGGCAACATCAATAGCGTCTTTTACTTCTGTAATACGACGAGAAACGCTGGATGCTAAGTCCTTGCCGTTGCTGACGCTTGGGTCAGCCAGGGTTTTCAGAGATTCGGTGAGTTCATTAAGCTTTGAACCAATGCCATCTGCAACTTCGCGCCTAACATTGGACAGTGGTTGAGAGACGGCGCGAAGGGTTTCCACCAACTCGCCCACCTTTCCAGGGATATTTTCGCCGAAATCTCGCCCTGATAGCGAAGCCGGATCAGACAAATCCTGAAGATAATCGGTGGCCTCACCGATGCGGGCAGTGATGGTATCGCTAAGTTCACTGCTGGTAGCGGCCAGACGAAGCTTATAGGTTCTCAGGATGCGAAATACACGGCGATAGACGTCATCTACTTCCTGCAGTCTGGAAGTGTACTTGTCGAATATTTCGCGACTCTCCTGCATGGACCATCGCTCGTCGTGATGGACAAACTGGCGGCCGGTATAGAGTTGGTAAGGTCGCATCTCCCCTTCTTGAAGGAACTCGCCGTGCTCGTTTAGGGGCTGAAGGTCAGTCCAATTGGACGTAGCCGGTAGCGGGGTCAGGAAGTTGGCCGTCTGGTAGCGGCTCACTGTGGTCACCCAATCCGCTAGCGACATGATGCTTTCCTCAGTATCGTAGGGCAGACCGATGATGGTCATGGCTACGATGGTGAAGCCCAGCTCATTGATATAATTGAGATCCCGGTGCATTTGCCCAGGTTCCTGTCGTTTGTTCACCGCCTTGAGGTTTTCAGCATTATCTGACTCCACGCCGAGGTAGAGCATCTTCACGTTGGCTTCCTGGAGAGCTTCAGCCAATTCCGGGTCCTGGCCGATTTCTGCCCGGGCCTGAATGATCAGATTCATGCTATCCGTGTAGCCCTTCCAGCCCTTCAGCCTTTCCAGACGCTCGTTGCGGAACTTAACCGCCCGTAACGGCGGGGTGTGCAGATCGTCGGAGACAAAAACTTGGAAAGAGCCATTTCGGGAGGTGTGTATCAGGCCCTCTGCTGCCAACTCGTGCAACTGCTCCAGCCGCTTAAATTCAACCTCTCTGGATACCAGTCGGTACCCCAAGAATTGCTGAATGACCTGACAGTACGTGCACTTTTCAGTGCAACCCCGTATTGTCTCCATTACTGCCCCGGCCATTGGGTTGGCTGGGGAGAGGTCACGAATCGATCGAAAGTCGGGGAGTTCCACGAAGTCGGGCCTAACCAAGCCTATTCGCTTGGTGTAGACGACGTTTCCGTCTTCCTGATAGCTGATTCCGGGGACATTCGCCAAGTACTGACTACGGTCCGACCCTCGGCGCTCGAGCAGGACATCGCACAGTTGTCCTATGATGTCCTCGCCTTCGCGCTGGACGATTACGTCGAAGTGGCCATAGTCGAAAGCTTCTTCGGGAAGCGGACCCATCTGCGGCCCGCCGCCTATAGTGATAATGCCCGGGTGGTATTGCTTCGCCAACCGGGCTATCTGGTATGCTCTGGGGGCCTCGTTTATTAGGGCGGTCAGCATCAATATGTCGACGCCCTCCAGGTCTCGCTCCGGATCAATCAGGCCAGAGCGGTCTTCAAACCAGATTTCCCGGTCGTATACGAACGGACCCTCCCACTGAACCAGAGCAGCGGAAAGGTAAAGCATTCCTTGACGTGGAATTGCTACATATTCGAAATTACCCCCGGCGGAAGCCGGTTGGAGGAGCATCACCCGCTTAATTCGAGACATTGTTGCCTCCCTATGCCGTTTGGTCCAACTGGAGCAGGCGAATTCGAACGCCCTGCGTCCAACTTATATGCTAGGTCCGGCATTTAGCAATAGATTTTAGAGTTTGCCTTTAGTCACAAGGTCGAGATCCTATCATGCATACCAAAGACATTATACAGGATGTCATAAACTGTGGTTACAAATTTTTCCTCATTATTGGGATCAACTTGGAAGCAATTTCTTCTAGGTGCCGTTCCCTGTCTTCGGGGAGGCAGCTAATGCTGAAAACGATGTACCGGGCGCCTGCCTCTACATATTGAGAAAGTCGCTCAGCGCATTGCTCCGGCGTTCCCAGCAAGCAGTAACGCCGAACGATGCTAATGAATTCCCCGCCGTAAATATACTGGTTACCCAACTGACTGGCTGCGACTTCGGCCGCTTTCTGTTCAGTAGGATAAATAGATATGTATGGGAAATACGCCCACTGGAAACTGTCCAATGAACGACCAGCTTCCTCTGCGAAACCCCGAATTTTCTCTACGCTGTCGCGGTAACGAAGCGGGTCAAAGAAATACGGTATCCACCCTTCACCGTATCGGGCTGCTCTGCGCATTGCGGCGTCCCGCCGTCCCGAGACCCACACTGGAGGGTGGGGAGACTGTTTTGGCGGTGGATTCAGCATTGCCTGCTTCAGTTGAAAATGGCGGCCAGAGTACGTCACTCTCTTACCCGTCCAGAGCCGGCGAAGCACTTCTAGGCATTCGTCTGTGCGGCGCCCACGCTGGTTGACATTCAATCCGGACGCTTCAAACTCCACTGGGTATTCGCCACCTATTCCGATACCCAGAGTCAGCCTGCCGTTAGATGCTGCGTCCAAGGATGCTGTCATACGGGCAAGCATCAAAGGATGGTAAAACGGGGTTTACACTATAGATGATAGTAGCCGAAGCGAATGAGTAGCTCCGGCGGCTACTGCGAGAACGGGTAGAGAGGCGTGAGAAGGCCCTGGGGGGTCTCCACGCATGAAATGCTCACCGGCCGAGAAATACTCGTAGCCAAGATTCTCCATCCTTCGCGCTTGGCGTGCAGTTTCCTCGACCTCCAGAGTAAGGTTTGCGCCAAAATGAAGCTCTGTATTGACCATCCCTTAGTTCCCGCCTGAGTATCGTCGAATTCTGTGTCTTTGAATTTGCTGGCCAATGTTAACGCACAATTCAGCAGGTTCCAATTATTGGGATCTTCTGGAGGTACATCCTCCTTGACAACCGAAATTGTATGGCCGAATCTGGAAATGTGGCGAGCCCAAGAAACGAAGTCGGCTTACTGCATCGCGAATCCGCATGATGAATTTGGTAGTGGGAGAGAAGGGTTCTTGCTCGTTCTGTTGACTGGAGCTACGGGGTTTCTTGGGCGCCGAGTGGTGCCCAAGTTACTTGCGCGCCATCATGAAGTGCGCTGCCTCGTGCACTCCCCCGGTGGTGAACGGCTGCTCGACCAGGGAGATATTGACGTTCACTACGGGAGTATTCTCGATTTTGATTCGCTGAGCAAGGCGATGCACGGCGTGCAGTCGGTGGTTAATTTGGTTGGGATAATCAGGCCACGACGCGGAGCCAGTTTCGACCAGATGCACCGCCAAGGGACAGTCAATATTGTTGAAGCCGCCAAGTACGCCGGTGTACGGGAAATCGTTCAGGTCAGCGCGATGGGCGCTACAGCGGATCCACGATATCCCTACTTGCACACCAAACGTTTAGGGGAACTCGCCGTAATTGGCTCCGGGCTTGAATACGTCATCTTGCGGCCATCGGTCATCTTCGGTCCAGGAGACGAGTTCCTTACTGCCCTTGCGGGGTTGGTACGCCTGGGGCCTGTGGTGCCGGTCATCGGAGGCGGGAAGAATCGCATGCAACCGGTGGCCGTGGAAGATGTAGCGACGTGTGTTGTTTCCTCCGTAGGAAATTCCTTGATTAAACGCAAGACAATCAACTTAGGGGGGCCACATCAGCTCAATTTCAATGACCTTTTGGACGAGGTGGCTTTGGCAATGGAAAGGAAGATACGCCGCGTACACATTCCCAAGCCATTAGCTTTGCCGGCGGTGGGATTGATGCAGCAGTTAATGCCAAGGCCCCCAACGACCACGGGCCAATTGAAGATGCTTGAGATCAGAAACGTGGCCAGTGTCAACGACGTGGAGCAGGCCTTCGGGTTTACCCCAAGACCCTTGCGAGGTAACATTGGTTACGTAAATTCCCTGACTTTTAATGACGCCTTGAAGATGACCTTGGGGCTTTCAATGCCAAGAGGAGGGTGAGATCTGACTTGGACGCATCCAACAGAAGATGAAATCACCTGAGAAAATGGGAGGTGTGCGTGAAGTACGATGAAGCTATCGCTAACGTGCTTTCCCTGTTCGATTCCGAAAGAGCCAGAGTGGACGGACCACGGCAAAAGGCCATCTACGACCTGCGGCGCATGGAAAAGTTTCTCTATCGGATTGGCAATCCCCACAGGGTGGTACCAACAGTACACATAGCCGGTACCAAAGGTAAAGGTAGCACGGCGGCTCTTTGCGATTCCGCATTTCACGCAGCGGGATTGTCGACCGGGTTCTATTCCTCCCCGCATCTTCATACCTTTCGAGAGCGGATCCGACGAGACTGCGAGCCAGTCTCCGAAGAGGAATTCGCCGAATTGGTAGAAGACGTCTGGGCCCTAAGAAGCGACGACAAAAACGACGTAGTAACGCTCTTTGAATTCCTCACAGGAATGGCATTCCATTGCTACGTGAAGGCCAATTCCGACGTACAAACCATTGAGGTTGGCTTAGGCGGCCGTTTGGATGCCACAAATGTGGTTGACGCCCAAATTTGCGTCATTACCTCGGTTAGCCTGGACCACGCAAAGATTCTGGGGAACACCATCGGTGAAATCGCTGCAGACAAGGCAGGAATCATTAAGACGGGCTCTACGCCGGTAATTGCTCCACAGAAGCCGGAAGCGCTGTCGTCAATTCTTGAGGCATGCAACCGCGTTGATGCTCAGCCCATCTTGATCGGCCAAGACGTGACCTGGCAGTCGCAGGGTTCTTATCTTGGGGGGCAGCGGTTCACCGTATGCGGCTTGCAAGGTAAATACGAGCTCGACATTCCGCTCGCTGGCGATTTCCAGTTGGAGAACGCCGCAACGGCAGTCGCGGCTATTGAAGCAATCTGCCGAGTACAGGGATTCTTGATCTCTCCGGAGCAAATTTCGGAGGGATTCCGAAAAGTTTCGTGGCCCTGCCGCATGGAGTTACTTGGGCGCGAGCCTTTGGTGGTCGCAGACGGAGCACACAACGACTATTCAGTTGATAGGCTTCTCGAGTCCCTGCCGCGCTACTTCGACTTTGACAAATTGGTGGTGATCGCGGGATTCTCACGGGACAAGAATCTGGAAGCAATGGTAGATTCTCTTGCCCCTGCGGTGGATATAGCAATCGCCACCCAATCGCGCCATCCCAGGGCGCTCGAATCTGCAGAACTGGCGGGAATGCTAACCAAGCGAGGGGCAGCGACTATCGTAGCTCTGACGCCGCGCGAAGCGCTGGAACAGGCCAAGAAAGCGGCTGGAAAAAAGGGCCTTGTACTGGCTACGGGATCTTTATTCCTTGCTGCGGAGGTGCGGGAGGCGGTCCTTGGCATCGAGCCTGAGGTTTACCCCGCACTGAACCGCAATAAGCCTACCTCGTAGAAGAAGTGAAAATATTCATGGCTAGTACAGTATTGCCTTGCTGGATGGAAGCGTGGCCGAACAGAAAATAAGGGTCGTGGTGACAGGCATAGGGGCTATGACCCCCTTGGGAGAGTCCCCCGACGAGTTCTGGACCAATCTGGCTGCGGGGAAATCTGGTGTGGGACCCATGACCCTTTGCGATCCAGAAGGCTATCCCTGCAGGATCTCCGGTGAGGTTTCTGGGTTCGAACCTGAGACATATATTGCCGGCCGCGAGGCACGCAGAATGGCGCGTTTCTCACAGTTAGCAGTGGCTGCGGGATTGCAGGCTGCGGAGGCCTCCGGATTTGATCTGAGCCACGAGGACCCGTATCGAGTGGGTGTTATCATTGGGAACGGAAACGGCGGATTTCCGACGCTGGAAGAAAATTGTCGCATCCTCGCAGAACGCGGCGGGATGAGAATGTCTCCCTTTTTTTTCCCGATGGTCTTGCCAAATATGGCCGCCGCTGCGGTCAGTCGCTACTTGGGTGCCCAAGGTTACAACTCAACAGCTACCACAGCCTGCGCCGCATCTAATCAGGCCATTGGCGAAGCGATGAACGTAATTCGGCGGGGATCAGCCGACGTCGTCTTTGCGGGCGGCGCGGAAGCGGGGATCAGCCTGTTGGGATTGTCGGGATTTGCTGTTATGCGGGCCTTGTCCACAAGAAACGACGTTCCTGAGGAGGCCAGCCGTCCTTTCGACGCAGACCGCGACGGGTTTGTCCCCTCTGAAGGATCGGTAGTACTTGTAATGGAGCGGCTGGAGCATGCTCTCGATAGAGGAGCTAATATTCTGGCGGAAATCGCCGGCTTCGGGAGTACCAGCGACGCGGGGCACCCGGTGCAGCCTGAAGAATCGGGAGCCAGTGCAGCCCGGGCGATGCGCGTGGCGATTGACGACGCGGGGGAGTCAGTGGAATCTGTGGACTACATCAACGCCCACGGAACATCCACTCCGCTAAACGATACCTTGGAGACGAGGGCCATCAAGAGGCTCTTCGGGGAACGAGCCTATAAAATCCCGGTCAGCTCTACAAAATCCATGATTGGACATTCGCTAGGGGCCGCGGGAGCACTGGAGGCGGCAGCGTGCATCAAAACGATTACCGAAGGGAAAGTGCATCCGACGATCAATTACTCTACCTCCGACCCTAGTTGTGACTTGGATTACGTTCCTAACGTCGCCCGGAAACTCGAAGCTCGGGTGGTGCTATCAAACGCATTCGGCTTCGGTGGGCAGAACGCTTGCCTCGTATTCCGGAAGTTTGAGAATTAACCAGCAGTCGGAAGACGGGAAGGGATGACGGGAGACGAGACTACTGAGAGGCTGGTAACTAGCGCAAAGCTAGGGGAAGACGCTGACGTCGCTCTGCGTCCGCGACGCATAGACGAATTCGTTGGCCAAACGCGCACCAAACAGACACTTCAGATCGCTATTGATGCGGCCAAGATGCGCCAGGAGCCCTTGGATCATGCGATAATTTACGGGCCCCCAGGACTTGGAAAGACGACCCTTTCTCATATAATAGCCGCCGAAATGGGCGTACCTATTAGAGTGACCTCAGGCCCCGCGATAGAACGGGCGGGTGACATGGCGGCCATTCTAACCAGCCTTCAGCCGAAAGAAGTGCTGTTTATTGACGAGGTACACAGGCTAAACCGGGTGGTCGAAGAAGTGCTTTATTCGGCGATGGAGGACTTTTTCCTTTCGTGGATGGTGGGCAAGGGGCTTGCTGCACGCAACGTAAATCTCCGCATCAGTCCGTTCACGCTGGTTGGCGCCACTACGAGATTCTCCATGGTCAGCGCCCCGTTACGAGATAGGTTTGGCTCGGTGTGGCGGTTGGAGTACTACGATGCAGAAGAAATGAATGTGATCGTAGAGCGTTCGGCGTCAATCCTAGAGACTGCCCACAACGCAGAGGGCGTGGCCGAAATTGCCCAGCGGTCTCGTGGTACCCCTCGTGTAGCCAATCGACTACTTAAGCGCACCCGGGACTACGCGCTGGTCAAGGCGGACAACTGCATAACAGGGCCGGTCGCACGAGCTGCCCTGGAGCAGCTAAATGTCGATCCCTTGGGGTTGGATCAGTCAGATAACCGACTACTAAGCACCATCATCGACAAGTTTGACGGAGGACCCGTGGGTTTGGAAACGCTCTCCGCTGCGATTAACGAAGACTCCGATACGGTCATGGACGTGTGGGAACCCTACCTCCTTCAATTAGGCTTCCTTGACCGCACACCTAGGGGCCGGGTTGCCACTCGCTTGGCCCATGAGCACCTGGGGCGACCCTATTTCTCTCCTGCGAGTTTCGATCAGCCCAAGCTGGATGGGTTCTAAAGATCTGTCATCCTCGTGCCCAGTCTTGTGCGCTGTCGTGCAATTGATCGCCCATTGGCGAGAGTCTACAATAACTGAAATTCAGTTCCTATACGATAAGTGAGTACCGGAGTTACCTTGACGGCTTCCATTACCCCGTCAACCCGCCTCGTCCCTGCTTTGGCCGTTGCTGCCTCGGGATCTCCGTTAAGAGACGAAGATTCGTGGGCTCTGATTCACGCCGATTGGGATGCCATCACGGCCATGTGCGACGCGGCCGAGAAGATGAGGAATTTGGGCAAGGGACGAGTCGTTTCATTCTCACCAAAGGTCTTCATTCCTCTAACGCACATGTGTCGCGACTTTTGCGGCTACTGCATCTTTCGCAAGACTCCGGAGCAGGCCGGCGACGCTCTTTTTATGACCCCCGAACAGGTCCTGGATGTCGCGAAGGCAGGGCAGCGTCTGGGTTGCACGGAAGCGCTGTTTACTTTGGGAGAACGTCCAGAACTGCGCTATCCAGAGGCGAGGGATTGGTTGGGTAAACGCGGATTCAAGACAACCCTGGAATACCTCGCATACGTAAACCGGTTGGTGTTGGAAGAAACGACACTGCTGCCTCACGCTAACCCCGGAACTATGAGTCGACGTGAAATGGCGGCCCTGCAGCCTTACAACCCGTCAATGGGACTAATGCTGGAGAGCACATCCCCAGCCCTTCACGCTCCAGGGGGTGCGCATGAGTTTGCCCCAAGCAAGCGACCGAGAGTGAGACTGAGAACTATCGAGTTGGCCGGCGAGTTGCGGCTACCATTCACTACTGGTATCCTCATCGGCATTGGCGATACTAGGGAAGACCGCATCAGGTCGCTTCTGGCCATCCGCGATCTCCATCGCAAATTCGGGCACATACAGGAAGTAATAATCCAGAACTTTCGAGCCAAGCCAGGCACGGCGATGGCTAGCGAACTGGATGCGGATACAATCGAACTGCTTTGGTCAGTAGCCGCGGCGCGCATAATCCTGGGTGGGGAGGCCAATATACAAGTGCCTCCAAACCTTAGCGCCGACAACTATCAAATCTACTTGAATGCCGGAATCAATGATTGGGGCGGTGTATCGCCCTTGACGATAGATTTTGTAAACCCGGAAGCACCGTGGCCCGCGCTGTCCAACCTTCGGAAGCAGACGGAATTGGCGGGCTTCCTACTGAAACCGAGGCTACCAATATATCCCGAATACTTTATTACGACAGGCGAATACCTGCCGGATGGGCTACTGACGAGGGTCCGTGCCTTGGCCGATGATGATGGATACGTGCAAGGGGGAATCCAAAGATATGTCGGGACTAACTGACCGGGCAGCAGTGGCGAGCCTCTTTGAGTTAGCGGGGACGCTGAACCCTGGGGTTGCAGCGATACTTAACCGCGCCCTAAGCGGAGAGGACATCAGCGCCGAAGAGGGGACGCTGTTGTTTGACACAACCGGACCCGAATATAACGCCGTTGTGCTGGTGGCGGACGAACTCCGGCGACGCACTGTCGGAGATGTCGTGACTTACGTAGTCAATCGGAACATTAATTTCACCAACGTTTGCATCAAGCGTTGCGGGTTTTGTGCATTCAGCCGCGATTTCCGGGAGGAGGAAGGCTATTTTCTCCCCATTGAAGAAGTAGTTCGGCGAGCCCAGGAAGCTTGGGACTATGGTGCTACGGAAGTATGTATACAAGCAGGACTACCGCCGCAGATGGAAGGAGATCTGTACATCCGGCTCTGCGCCGCCATCAAAGAAGCGCTACCGGACATTCATATCCACGGTTTTTCTCCCGAGGAGGTGCTGTATGGGTCCATTCGCTCTAAGTGTTCCATCAGAGAATACCTGGAGGGATTGAAAGTCGCTGGCGTGGGTAGCCTACCCGGGACATCCGCCGAAGTGCTGGACCAGGAGCTTCGTGACAAGATATCTCCTGGACGCATTTCTGTTGACCAGTGGATGGAAGTGATAACGACGGCCCACGATTTGGGAATTCCGACTACGTCTACGGTCATGTTCGGACATCGCGAGACTCCAGGCCAACTTTGCAATCACATGGCACTCCTGCGAGAACTTCAGCAGCAGACTGGCGGAATCACCGAGTTTGTCCCGTTGAGTTTCGTCCACACCGAGGCGCCAATGTTCTTGAAGAACCTCATTCAGAACGTGCGGCCCGGCCCCACCGGTATGGATGTAGTAAAAATGCATGCCATTGCGCGGATCATGCTGAACAACTGGATTCCAAACGTCCAGGCCTCTTGGGTGAAAGAAGGTTCTCGGATGTCCCAGTTGTTGCTTTCGGCAGGGGTCAACGACCTTGGCGGGACGCTGATCAACGAGAGCATTTCTACCGCAGCCGGAGCGCAGCATGGGCAGCTCATGCGGCCGTCAGAGTTCCGCGGCATGATCCGGGCTGCCGGGCGAGTCCCTGCCGAGCGATCAACGACGTACGGTCTGCTACGGGTATTTGGCGAAGCTGACGAGGAATTGGACCCACTTGATCTGGTTGGTGAGAATGTGGAAGAGGTATTTGGCTCATACAAAAAATTGGTGAAGCTGGATACCTATCGCTTCGAACACCCTAGACGTGCGCAGAGCGCTGGTGTGTAGCTGTTGCGTCGGTGGACTCAATTACATTTGTAGGGCTAGGCCTACCAACTCCTGTACAACCTTTAAATTCTCCATGCTAAATTTCCCGCCATGAAAAGTACTCGGGTCCTCGCTCTAGCGGGTGGTGTCGGTGGAGCCAAACTTGTAGTGGGACTATCCTACTGTCTGAAGCCCGGCGAACTTGTTGTGGGCGTTAACACAGGGGACGATGAGGAATTTCACGGCCTGCATGTCTCTCCTGATCTAGATACCATGATGTACACTCTTGCGGGCTTAGCGAATCCAGAAACTGGGTGGGGTCTGGAGGGAGATAGTTTCCAGGCCTTGGGGATGCTGAGTCGCTACGGGGCGAACACGTGGTTTAATCTGGGAGATCGAGACTTGGCAACTCACATTCGCCGCACACAAATGCTGCGGCAGGGAAATTCATTGTCTGAGGTTACCAATCAGCTCTGCGCCTCATTGGGAGTTGAACATACAGTATTCCCCATGAGCGACCAGCCCGTTCGAACCGTGCTCGAAACCGCTGACGGCCGCCTGTCGATGCAGGAGTACTTCGTTCAAAAGCGAGCCAACCCAGAAGTCAGCGGAGTCGAATATCTCGGTGCAGCCGAAGCTAGTCCATCTCCTGGCCTCAAAACCGCGTTGGCGGATGCTCGAGTTGTGGTCGTTTGTCCTTCAAACCCTTCGCTTAGCATTCAGCCGTTTCTCCAAGTCGCGGGAGTCAAGGACATGCTTTCTTCATTCTCTGGTACGAGAATCGCCGTCAGCCCGATTGTAGGGAACGACGCAGTGCAAGGACCAGCGGGGAAGCTAATGGCCGGACTGGGACAGGAAGTTTCGGTAGTTGGTGTAGCCCGGGCATATCGAGACATCGTTGATGTTCTTGTGATCGACCATCAAGACGAAGGGATGGCTGAAAGGGTGGCCGAAACCGGAGTCCGTCCGATTGTTACCAACACGATTATGGTAACCCTTCAGGACCGAATAGACCTCGCTCAAACGGTGCTGTCGCTGCAATAATGGGGAGGGCGGCACGCTTTGCAACCGCCATTTTCTCGAGCGGCAAAGGGCTGTCATGTCCAATCAGGAATACGACATCGTCGCCATTATTCCGATGAAGCCTCTCGCGGAAGGCAAGAGCCGCTTAGCGCAAAGCTTGTCTCCTGCGGAAAGGGCAAATATTAGCGTCGGGATGTTGCGTCGAGTGCTGATGGCCCTCAGTGGGGCTTCCATCGGCCATATCTGGGTGGTGGGAGGAGACGATCGAATAAAGAACCTAGCAAGGAACCAGGGCGGGGTGTGGTTTCAGGAAATGGGCCGCAATCTCAATGACACGCTGGAAAAGGCTTTCGAGCAAGTATTTCTTCGCGGTAAATCCCCCGTCTACATTGCCGGTGATTTGCCATTCGTGAAGCCCTCGGACATTCATTCCTTCGTTCAGGCTTCTCGTGGGGCTGGTAACGTCACCCTCGCCCCTGCACGCCGTGACAACGGAACCAATGCAATGCTGATCCCTTACGGAGTAAACTTTAGGCCGGAGCTTGGTCGGCGTAGCTTCAACAAACACTTGGCGCAAGCTGCGAAACTAGAAACGTCGGTAGCGATCGCCTACAGCCCTGGCCTTGGCCTTGACCTCGACGTTGTTGACGACTTGGAATCATACCAGCACATGGAGACAGGCCTAATTGAGCGATTGATGCAGGGTACAGCCGGAACCCAAAAGCCTTCTGCACGAGTCGAAACCGGAGGGGACGCGCCCTCCTTTTAGTTTTCTGTCCCTACGAGGAAATTAGCTTGTCTGCCGGTGTGGATATGAAAAAAAACAAGCCGAAACTTGGTGTTTTGCTTCCTACTCGTGGCCTACTGCTGAAGGGAGAGCAGCCCACAAATGCTGACAGAGTCTTCAGAATGGCCCAACGTATCGAGAAAGCAGGGTTGGATTCCGTATGGGTCGGCGACAGTTTGGTCGCCAAGCCTAGGTTGGAACCCCTAGCTACCCTGGGAGCGATCGCGGCACGTACAAGTAGGGTGCGGCTGGGCACGGCGGTGTTGCTCCCTGCCTTGCGGCATCCTGTGCTGTTGGCGCAAACCATGGCCACCGTCGACCTGATTTCCAGTGGCCGTCTGGTGATCGGGGCAGGGGTGGGCGGCGCTTTTAACGATGAACAGCGGGGCGAATGGGCGGCCGCCGGTGTCGACCCGAAGAGACGCGCACGCCGGTTCGAAGAGATTGTGGAGGTCGTTAAGGGATTTGGGTCAGGCAGACCCCACACCCACGAAGGACGACACTTTTCATTTGATTCTGTAACCATGCTACCTAAGGCTTCACAGTCCAACGGTATTCCCTGGCTCTTGGCGACGCATCACCGAGCCCGCCAGCAGGCACAGATCGAACGAGCTGCAAGGGTAGGAGACGGGATCATCGCGATTTCAGACACCCCGGCGGAGTTTGCTGAGGTTATCGCCCAGGTGGACTCCAAGGCTGAAGAATATGGTCGCGACAACAGCAACCGAGAGAATGTCTTTTATATGACCGTTAACCTTGATGAAGACGAGTCAGGTGCAACGGCGGACGCTGAAGATTGGCTAATGCGTTACTACGGCGCAAACATTTGGGGAACTCGCTGGGGCCCGTTCGGGGGAATACAAAACGTAGCAGACCGGATGGCGGTTTACGCCGAGGCGGGCGCCGATACAGTAATCGTTCGACTGGCCACATTTGATCCCGAACGGCAGTTGGATGATTTCTTGGATCGCATAGCCCCACAGTTTGCGTGACGAACTTACGAAGCTATGTGATCGTGTGAGTTACCGGGCTCGATCTTCGTAGTTGGCAAAGGAAAAAACATTGGTACCCATAGATCTGGCCGGGAAGAAAGGGATAGTCTTTGGGGTCGCCAACGAGCGCAGCATCGCTTGGGCCATAGCACAGGCGCTTTCCGATGCAGGTGCCCGATTGGCGTTGACGTACCAAAGCGAGCGGCTGAAGGATCGCGCTGAGCGTCTCGCAACTTCCTTGAGAGACCCGCTGTTGCTGCCCTGCGACGCAACAGACGATGAACAGATCAAGTACGTCTTCGATTCGTTGGAGGATGAATTCGGAGAGATATCCTTCCTCATACATTCCATTGCCTTCGCCAACAGCGAGGACCTGAGCGGGCGCTACGTAGATACCGGAAGGGAAGGCTTCCGCATCGCGATGGAAGTCAGCGCATATTCGTTGCTCCCGTTGGTACGGCACGCTTCGCCACTGATGTCCTACGGTGGAAGCGTCGTTGCCATGACCTTTGATGCATCGCAACGAGTCTATCCCGGTTACAACGTAATGGGATCGGCCAAGGCTGCTTTGGAGCATGCCGTCAGGCAGTTGGCGGCCGAAATGGGTCCTGCCAACATACGAATAAACGCCATCTCGGCAGGACCGCTAGAGACGCTGGCTGCTAGGGGCATCACGGGTTTCCGCGATATGAGACACACCCACGCTGAAAAGGCCCCATTACGACGAAACATTACAGTCGAGGAAGTCGCGCAGACTGCACTCTTTCTGTGCAGCGGATTGGCCAGTGGTATAACGGGGACAGTTATACCGGTCGACGCGGGGTATCACATCATGGCGGTTTAGTGCTAGCGACGCTATAGAAGCGCGACCGGGACTAGCTGCCTGTCCTCTGAACGTCTTCCAAATAGGCCCCTGAGTACTTATGAACTGGCGTTCAGCGCCTGGATACTTCGATAGTCTTCTTGTGCGCGTTCGCCACGCCCCTGCCGGGTGTAGGCTTCGGCTCGGCGCTCGAAAGCCTCTCGATGCTGCGAGTCCAGAGCAATAGCCTTCGTAAACTGATCAATGGCCTCCTGCAGCTTCCCTTCGCTAAGTAAAGCCGCCCCTCTTGCTGTCATACCCTCTGCAGTAGGAGCCGGACTTGGCTGGGGAATACCCCAAGGCCGGACCGTTGGGTCGCCTGTTTGATCCGTTTGCTCTGATTCTTCGCCAGGTGTTGCGGTGGAAACCTGCTCAGGAGTAGTCTCCGCTACCGATTTGCCAGTGATGTCTCCTGGTACCTCCCCGGTTGGCTCAGGCATGGTGGAAGGTTCTGGTGTGGGGACAACCTGCTGAGTTGGAGCTTCTGATGCTGGTTGTTCCGAGGGAAGCTCGAGAGTTGCAGTCGAAGAGTTCTGCGACTGGATCATTTCGGAGGCTAACATTGTGTCGCTGCCCTCAGGGGAATATTCGCGAGACAAGTCCCAGCCGCATTTGGTGCAGTAGTTTTGTCCCTGGGCGTGTGGACTCGCGCACCTCGAGCAGGAATTGCGTTCTCGGCGGGACACCTGCCCAGAGGGCTTCACAAAGAACATTAAGAAAAGCACAGGTACTACCCCGAGGATCGGCAAATCGATACCAGGCCAAGGGATGCCAAGTACTAATGCGCCGCCGCCCCAAATCCACGGATTTCTTCCGCGGGCGAGCGCCAAGCGTGCCGTCCAAAAGGCCACAAAGGGAACCAGGAAAACGAGAAGGAGGTCGGTTGTTTCGAGTCCGAAGATAAGCCCTTGCCTCCGCAATCCCAGGCTAATGACGCTCATTGCATTTGGGATTGGCTCGTTTCGTTGAGAAGCAGGGTCGCAGCCAAGCACCAAGTGTTCAGCTCCCACCATCGACTATACTAAAAATTAATGTTTGCGGCAATGGCAAGTCCGAGCGCATCCAAATTCAAAGCATGCCAAGGTCGCTCGGTCTACACCATCAGAAAGTGCACTCTTGTGGTAAACAAGGGTAGTCATTCGGCATCTGCGCAAGGATTGCCCGTACATCGAAATTCGATATAATGTCTGGACACAATTCGGTGTGATGCGCAGCGATTGGACTGGGTATCAGCGCTGTTGCTGAGGAGGATTATGAAGATCACCTTATCCATTCTCAAGGCTGATGTGGGGTCCATTGGCGGCCACACCAAGCCGTCCGACCGCATGCTGGATGCGGTGCGTGCCGACGTTGCCTCTGCCATCGAGCGTGGTCTGCTGATTGATGCGTTTGTTGGACACACTGGCGATGACATATGCATTGTGGCTTCTCACACTCGAGGCGAAAACGATACGGACGTGCACCAATTTGCCTGGAGTTCATTCCTGAATGCCACGGCGATAGCCAGCGAGTACGGCTTGTACGGTGCGGGTCAAGACCTGTTGGTGGACGCCCCCTCAGGAAATATCCGAGGCGCGGGGCCTGCCGTAGCAGAGATCGAATTTGACCATGACCCGCTAAAGACCAACCCGGTGCGGCCCGCGGAATCTTTCATGATCTTGGCAGCGGACAAGTGTGGCCCTGGTGCCTACAACCTGCCGATGTTTCTGGGATTCGCCGACCCCATGTATTGCGGCGGCCTGATGCTACCTCGTCTCAATGAGGGTTTCACTTTCAATATCATCGATATGGACAACACCGAAGGCGACAGCCTGATTTCGCTGAACGCACCAGAAGACTACTACAAGATCACGGTTCTGTTGCGCGACAACGAACGGTTTGCAATTGAGAGTATAGTCTCCCGGTACTCCGGTCAGACTGCTGCTGCAATTTCGGCCACGCGAATGCACAACATTGCCGGCACCTATACCGGGAAAGACGATCCTGTGGCCCTTGTCAGAAACCAGGGAATTTTCCCCGCTCCCGAAGAATTGATTTCCCCCTACGCCAAAGCCCATTACATCGGCGGCGACGCTCGCGGTTCTCACGTTATGCCCCTGATGCCGGTGCCCATCAATACGCCGGTAACAGGAATTTACTGCCTGCCTCTAGTGTCCTGCATCGGTTTCTCGCTGAGCAAGGAAGGGAGATTTTCGGACTCTTTTGCCGACTTCTTTGACAATCCGGCTTGGGACTATGTGCGCAATCTGGCACAGGAGAAGGGCATCGCGATGCGCGCGCAAGGCTGGTCTGGCGCGGCCATGTTGCCGTACGGGGAGTTAGAATACTCTGGCTTCCGGACCAGCATTGGCGATCTCGTAGACCGCTTCGGTTACCGCAACGGCAAGGAATCGAGCGCCATTCCGGAAAAAGCGGGAGCCGCCGACGACGACTAGGCGTTACTCGCCTGGAGAGCGCTTTAAAGGGCCGGGACTATTCAAGAATCCCGGCCCTTCATGTTCTTAGCCTTAGAAGATGGCTCTCAAGCGTCGACCATGATTGAAAGTTCCCTTAGCTGAGAGGGTGTCACTTCGGCGGGAGAGTTAAAGAGCAGGTCGGTGCCGCTTTGCGTCTTGGGGAAGGCGATGACGTCGCGGATGGAGTTAGTCCCAGCCAGAATGGCGCAGAGCCGATCAATGCCGGGTGCGATTCCGCCGTGAGGAGGCGCACCATATTCGAATGCCTCCAGGATCTGACGGAAGCGTTCGCCCACCTCTTCGCGGCTGTAGCCCAATACGGCGAAAATCTTTTCCTGAAGTTCGCGATGGTGGATTCTGATGCTGCCGCTGGCCAGTTCGGAGCCATTGCAAACTAGGTCGTAGGCCTTGGATCGGATTCTTCCGAGTTCGTTCCCATCCAGCAGTTCCTCTTCACCGTCGGCTGGAGAAGTGAACGGGTGGTGGGAGGAGTCCCAACGGTTGGCGTCTTCGTTCCACTCGAAGAGGGGAAAATCGGTAACGAAGGCAAAGGCCAACTCGTCCGGGTCTGCCAGATCCAGTAATTCTCCGACGTGGTTGCGCAAGGCGCTTAGCCAGACGTTAACCCGAGAGGGAGGGCCCGCCATCAGCAGAATCATATCGCCTGGGCCCGCGCCCATTTTTGCGGCAAGGCGGCCGTGCCATTCCGCAGACATGCGCAACCCGGCCGACTGCAAAATTTCCTCCTCGGTCTGCTCGGACACCGGCCCCGTGCCGCGGTAGCGGATGTGAGCCAGACCAGCCGCTCCCGCTTCGCGGGCGATGGCCTCGAGATCGCGTACTTGAGAAGTGGTGTATTTGGCCAGTCCTGCCACCACGAAACCCTTGATACAACCTCCAGACTCGATTGTGGACAGGAAAACGCGGAAACTGGTCTCAGAGGCCAAGTCGCTTATGTTGCTCATCTCCAGACCGAACCGGAGGTCGGGCTTGTCTGAGGCAAAACGGTCCAGGGCATCGGCATGGGTCAAGCGAGGGAATGGCTTGCGCAGCCTTTTTTGAGGAGCCACGGTTTCGATCATTCCAATGTACAGTTCTTCGGTGAGGGTCAGCACATCCTCCTGATCAACGAAGCTCATTTCCAGGTCGAGTTGGGTGAACTCTGGCTGCCGGTCGGCGCGCATGTCCTCGTCTCGGAAGCAGCGGGCGATTTGGAAATAACGCTCAAATCCCGAAACCATCAGAAGTTGTTTCAATTGTTGGGGGGACTGGGGTAAGGCGTAGAAGGTCCCGGGGTGGAGCCTGCTTGGAACCAAGAAGTCACGCGCACCTTCTGGCGTACTCTTGATCAGAATAGGCGTCTCAATTTCCAGGAATCCCTTTGAGTCCAGGAAATCGCGGATATACTTGACCACTCGGTGACGAAGAACCAGATTCTGCTGCATGGTGGGCCGCCTGAGGTCGAGATAGCGGTACCGCAAGCGCAGGCTCTCATCGGCCCCGGCATCGTCCGAAATATAGAAAGGCGGGGTCAGCGAGCGGTTGAGCACTGTGACCGACGAAGCCATTACTTCTACATCGCCGGTTTCCATGACTGGGTTCTCACTTCCGCCGGGCCGCTGCTGCACCTGGCCCGTTACCTGTACCACCCATTCCTGCCGCAAGTCCTCCGCGATACTGGTGGACCCAGGAGACAGTTCCGGATTAAACACGACCTGCACCACTCCGGAACGGTCGCGAAGGTCCAGAAAAATAATGCCACCGTGATCACGGCGGCGACCGACCCAGCCGGCCAGAGTTACCTCAGAATCCGCGTCGCTTAGACGCAAGTCGCCACAGTTGGCGCTACGAAGCAAGCAGGGCCTCCAATTCCAGATTCTTGAAGAAAGTTGGACGGGCTATACGCCCGGGAAAATGCGAAGGATGTCCTGGAAGGGACTTCCCGGCTGTGCGTCCATGCCGGCAACTGCCTCCGCCAACGCCTCAGGAGTGCTGACTGGAGGCAAGCAGAGTGTGTCAAGGCAGACATGGGCTATGGCGGGGCCGCTAGATTGAATTGTCTTGATTTCGAGGTTGGGGCTGTTTACGTTGACCGCCGCCTCAAGCAGTTCGCGGCAGGCGGGGTCGTAAGGGTCGCCTTCAACCGTAACTTCCACCATCCGGCTGCTAAAAGTATCTACAGCCAATCCAAAATCGGCAGCGAACTCCCCATACTCACGAAAAACGCCAGCGAAGGCGCTCAGAGTTGCCTCACACACCTGTCGGTAGTCTTCGTTGCGAGTGGCATTGTACAAACTGAGCAGCCCCTGTACCGCTAGCATATTTTCGGGTAATTGCTTCTCGCGCACCTGCATGTGACCGACCGCCTCATTGTCGGCCTCGATGTCGAAGAACCCACCGCCGTCTTCGTCAAAGAAACGATCCACCGTTGTTTTGGCGACTTCGACAGCCCTATCCAGGTAACGCCCCTCAGCTGTGCTGGAATGGGCCTGCATCAGCCCAACCAGCAGACCGGCACAGTCAAGGAACAATGGAGGAGAACTGCCCTCCTTTTCTTCCGGGTAGGCTCGGGAAAAAGCCCCGTTTGCAACACGCTCTTCAAGACGCGAAATCACGTCACGACCCACCGTGCCCAGGTGTTTGCCCAGCTGTCCCTCGACTTTCCACGAAGCATCCAGAAACGCGGCTGCGGCCAATGCATCTAGGCCGCCATAGCAGGACGGATCACGGGGAGGAAGTGTGGCCGTGGGGCGTTCATCGGGTCCGAGGGTGAAGTAGTCGGAGTGTGCTCCCTGGCTACCGTGGAAGCCACGAAGGTCGAAATCGTACAGGTAGTCGTTTATATAAGCGAGAGTTTTCTCCCCGACCTCTCGATACCGGAAGCTGTCCAACGTCCCTTCGCGATGCAGGAGGATGGATGCGTCCAAGTACACGCGGGCGAGATGGAGATTGTCCTCCAGCAGCTTTTCACGCTGCGGCTCAGTCCAATCGGCAGTGGCGCTGTACCGGAAGAACCCTCCGCTAACCATGTCGTGCATGGAGGAGTCGGCCATGGAATCCAGCGACTTGCGCAGCATGGTCGAATAGAATTCTTCGCCGGTGGTGCGGTAGAGGTGCATGACGAACCGGAGTATGGCCGGATTAGTGAACTTTGGATCTCCTCCGAAACCACCCTCAAGGGAGTCATAGGCACCAGCTACAATCCGAGACACGCGGTCGGTGAGGGATTTCTCCACCTCTGTTCCAGCCGACACGCGTCGAGCGTGTTCTCGCCGGCGTTGAAGAAGGTCGCGTGACTGCTCGTAGATTTGAGATTTGTCGGCGCGGTAGGCGCCCTGCAACTCCATTAGCATGGCCAGAAACTGGTCCGGAGGGAGATACGTGGCGCCACCTATCAACCCGCCATGCGGGGTCAGGAACGCGGTGGTGGGCCAGCCGCCAACGTTGTAGCGGGCGTTAATGTCTGGCCTGTGGTCGTTGTCAACCCGGACTGCAAGGAAGCTGCGGGCCAGCTGTGATTGCACGTCGGCGTCGGTGTAAGTGGTCTCGTCCATAACGTGACACCAGTAACACCACGCGGCGGAGATGGAAAGCAATACCGGCTTGTCTTCTGCCTGGGCCCTTTCAAAGGTGGAACGCGCCCACGGCAGCCACTCAATGCAGTGCGCCTGGTTAGGGTTCGGGGAGAAGCGGAAGGTGGTCACTCGGCCTGTCCTGAGCCTTTCCAAAGGAGCGCTGGATGACGTATATCCGATGGCATACGTCAGCGGATGCTATGTCGGGATTCGGCATTTCAAATTAGCATAGTGACGATTGTTTTTCAATTCGTGTGCAGACGATCGGAATGGGGTTGCTTGAGTTGAGAACCAATTCTTTCCGGCGGGGCTACCTTTGACCGCCATGGTCAAAGGGCATTGGATTGTTATATCTCTATGAAGGACTAGCTGCAGGAACACAACTCCTTCAGGTTCAATCGCGATCGGTTTACTTCACCACGAGATAAGGGGCTTGATTCCGAGAGAGAGTCCACGACACATCTTCTAGATTTGTGATTCCAGTTTGCCAGAGACTGGCTTCGATCACCTGTGCAGCAAGTTGACGGTGTCGCGGAGGACAGCTGATAAGCCAACCACGGGAGGGAAATTTTAAAAATCCCCTCCATTTCCCCCTATTTTCTCCCACCCCGAACCTGCCAGACGGCAGGAGCTTATGAGGGTGACGCTTTCCAATTTCCGTTGCATTCAGGGCGTTCAGAAAATGATGAGAAGTTTTCTGGTAAGGTCCGGGGCCCCATCAATGGCCAGCACATTGGAGAAATGGAGGATTACCCTACAAGGTCGCGACCAATGCGACACGAACCACTTAGTTTGCCTACTCAGTGAACTAACCCGCGAGTTCAAAGGCCGGGTAATGAGCACTTAGGCCGTGGCCAGCGACTCCTGAGCCAACCTGAGGTTTGCATGGGATATGGGTACGGAGAGAAGGGCTCTTGACTGCTCCAGCCCATCATCTGACGACCTCGTTCTCGCTGGCGGCGTCAATACTTGGAACTGGCCGCCTTCCATTGCGGCCATTGGGACTCCATTACGGAAGGCCAGACGATTCCCGGGCGTTGAAGGAATGCGAGGGCCAGGCGTCAGTATCCCGGCCAAGTTAAGTGGATCGCAGGCCGACACGATAACGAACCGGTCGTCCGGATCTCGATTCCGCCAACGGCGCAGCGAATCAGCCGCCTCGGGGAGGGCGAATTGCTCTCCTACGAAGCTGGAAACGAACCTGCCTCCACGTACTTCTCCCCGGGCCTCCAGCCTGCGAAGGACGCGCGCCATGTCCCGCCAGCGGAGTGAAAGGGAATCCCGAGCCAGCAGTTCCGGAAAGAGAATTCCATATCGCAACAGCAACTGTCGGGCCACGGCCTCAGTCCTGTCCTCCACTGTGTCTGGGGCTTCGAGAAGCCACCACCGGCTGAAGCCTGGGCGCCGGTGGGAATTGCCTCGCCCCGAGTTGCCTGACCGCCGGGGACGCTTGGTGCCACGCAACCTTTGACGGAGGCCCTCGAGCCCGTCAGCCGTTACAATGCCCGACGCAGCGAGAGTCCAAAGGGCTTCCTCAACGTCGCTAGGAAGCCGCTTGGTGGAGGACACAATATCAGACAAGAATGAAGCACCGCGTGCGCGCATGTACTCCCATGCTTCCTGGGCGGCTCCGGTGAGATTGCCCATGTCAGTTTCGTCGCCGGGCAACAGCCAGTCCAGAGAATCGCGGGGAGCGAGAGTCAACGGTGTGAAGCGGGAGAATGATGCACGGCCTCCAGTGGAAGCACTCAAACCATTGGCTAGCAGCGAAGAGCGGCGGGCGGAGAACCGGCCCCAGACCACCTCCCCGCTCAAGCAGAGCCGGTCGAGCATGCCCCCGCTGTATTCGGCTACCCGCGCGCCGAAAATTTCCTCCTCCATGATGCCCGCTGCGGCCTCGAACCCCTGGAGCTTCTCGATCACTGCCAGCAGACCGCCCTCTCCGGAGAGTCGCGACTCTGGCGTAAGGTGCTGCCAATCAAGCAGGAAGCGGATGAAAGTGGCCGGAGGCACAGGTTCCACCTGGTTGCGCAAGGAATCAAGTGTTGAACGGTGGATGCGAGCGAGGATTCGCCTGTCGCAAAATTCTTCATCTTCGATGCCTTGGCGGTAGCTCCCCCGCAGCACCACACCTTCGATTTCCAGTTGCCCAAGGGCGTATACCAGGTCATTGACCGGAAGGTGAAGGGTGTCTGCCAGGTCAGCAACTGAGAAGGGGCCTACGCAGTCCACCCATCCCCTGACGATAGCCAATATTGCGTCTTCCCGGCTGCCTTCAAAAGGGCCGGCGGCGAAGACAGGAAACTTTGCTGGAGGCTCGGGTGAGGCTGTTACGCCATCGTAGGCGCGTCGCACTATTTCCAGCCGTTCCGTCGCTGCCCAAGCATTGAGACCACGCCTCGTGCTCACGTGGTAGACCCTTCCTGACCGAGAAAGCTGATCCAGCCAATGCAGCAAGGGCAGTTCACCAGACTGTGCGAAACGAGAGGCTACAAACCGGTCTGGCAGTACACCCAGCGTGAGCAGCGCGTCGTGGAGCTCATCAATGTCCCGGACTCTGGGCCAAGCGTTTTCCGACTCCCTTTGTATGGCCTCCGAATCGAGACGGGAAAGGTCCCGTGAATCGTCGGGGAGGGCGCGCCTTAGCGATACCGCCCGCGCCCTGCGCTCCTCCAGCGGTGCATCGTCCAGAAATGCGTAGGGCATAGCATTGAGAATCTGGTGGGAGAACACAGATGGCTGGACAGTATCGCGGCCGTACACCTTAATTTCGCCCGACTCAATGCCAGCCAGCAGCGATCGGCAACCGTCCAGATCTGAGGCTTCAGTCAGGCAGTCGCGCATAGTCTCGAAGACGAGCGGGTGATCCGGGATTTCGATGTCTCCTGGCGGGGCGTTGTCCTGGCAGGCCGCCTGCGCCGGGAACACTGCGGCCAGCAAGTCGTCCGATCGCATGCGCTGAAGTGGCGGCGGCACCTTCTTTCCACCATTGTGGCGGAGTATGGCCAGGGACCGGGTTGCGTTCCAACGCCAGCGCGTGCCGAATACAGGCGCCTGCAATACCGCTTGCGTCAGCACTTCCTCGATGGTGCCGACCTTCAGATAGTTAAAGACGTCCTCCACCGGCATAGAGAGGCCAGGCCCCAGGGAAAAGTTCAAGCCATCGTCGGTGGCAACCACCTGAAGCTCGAAGTCAAATGACCTGCAGATTTTCTTGCGAAGGGCCATGCCCCAGGCACGGTTTATCCGTGCTCCGAAAGGGGCGTGAATAACAAGCTGCATTCCACCGCTTTCGTCGAAAAATCGTTCCGCTACCACACGGTTTTTTGAGGGCGTTACCCCAAGCACACGCTTGCCTTCTTCGATGTAGGCAACGAGCTGGCGGCTGACCTCGCCGTCCACGCCGGACTCGGCGACCACCCACTCGCGGGCAGAGCCGCTATCGGGCAACAAGTCGTCAATCCCGTCACGTAGTTCAGTTACCTCGTCTGACAGTTCGGTGGTCCGGCCCGGCGCCTCGCCCAGCCAGAAGGGAATGGTGGGCGGCTGGCCCTGAGCGTCCTCGACGCGCACTCGGCCGCTCTCTACCCGGCGGATCTTCCATGATGTGTTACCCAGCAGAAAGACGTCGCCCTTCAGGCTCTCGATGGCGAAGTCTTCGTTGACTGTGCCAACGAAAGTGTCTTCCGGCTCTGCGATGACGTCATAGTCAGCGTTCTCGGGAATCGCACCTCCGCTGGTCATCGCCGCCAAGGGCGCGCCGCGGCGTCCCTTGATTACACCATTCACCCGGTCGCGGTGAAGATAGGCCGCCCTCCGGCCGAGGCGGGTGGCGAAGCCCTCAGAGAGTGTGTCGATCACTTGGTCAAACTTTTCGCGGGGAAGTTCTCGGTAGGGGTAGGCCCGGAGAAAGAGGGTATACAGGTTGTCCTCTGTCCATTCCTCCTGGGCACAGGCAGCAACAATCTGCTGAGCCAGGACGTCTACGGGCCACGGAGGTATGGAGAGGGTGTCCAGGTTCTGGCGGCGGATGGCGCGGGAGAGGGCCACGCACTCCGCAAGTTCATCCCGGGTTAGAGGGAACAGACGACCCTTGGGCGTGCCTCCTACTGAATGCCCAGACCGGCCGACGCGCTGCAGCAATACGCCGATGGAGCGGGGAGAGCCGATCTGGCAGACAAGGTCGACATCGCCAATGTCAATGCCCAGCTCCAATGAAGCAGTGGCCACACAGACCTTGACCTGGCCAGTCTTCAACTTCTGCTCGGCGTCCAGACGAATTTCGCGTGACAGGCTGCCATGATGGGCGACGACTGATTTTTCGCCGAGGCGGGCGCTCAGCTTGTGGGCTACGCGCTCGACAAGGCGGCGGGTGTTAACGAAGACAAGGGTGGAGCCGTGCCCCTCGACCAGACCCGCAACGGAGTCAAGTGTTTCATCCCAGAGCTCGTGGGATGCGATGGGGCCCAGTTCCTGTCCCGGAAGTTGCAAGGCGAAGTCAATTTCCCGGGCGTGGCCCGTGTCCACGATAGTGCAGTCGGGAGTGCCGTCGGGACCAATGCTTTCATTGCCCACCAACAGTCGGGCAATTTCCTGGATGGGACGCTGGGTAGCCGATAGCCCTATACGCACCACCGCCTGTTCGGACAAGGCGCAGAGCCGCTCGACGGACAGCGACAGGTGTGATCCACGCTTGTCGTCGGCGACGGCGTGAATCTCGTCGAGGATTAGGGTATTGACGCCCTTGAGACCACGCCGGCCGCTGGCCGAGGTTAGAAGGATATACAGCGACTCTGGAGTGGTAACCAGGATTTGCGGAGGCTTCTTGGCCATTTTCTGGCGTTCGTACTGCGGTGTGTCTCCCGTGCGCAGGCCAACGCGAATTTCTGGTAACTGGACTCCCTTTGCTGATGCCAGCGCGGCTATCTCCTCAAGTGGAGAGGCGAGGTTCTTCTGGATGTCATTGGAGAGCGCTTTAAGAGGGGAGACGTAGACAACTTGTGTAGTTTCGGGAAGTTCTCCCTCAAGTCCTTGGCGTACCAGGCGGTCGATGCAGGTGAGGAAAGCGGCCAGCGTCTTACCGGAGCCTGTAGGTGCGGCGATGAGGGTATGCTGCCCTTCTGCGACTGCCTGCCAACCCTGGGCCTGAGCCTCGGTCGGCTGACGAAAGCGCTCTTCGAACCATTCCCGGACGATAGGATGGAAGTGGGATGCGGACAATTCGAACCTGCCGATGTTTGAGGGCTGTTTTGAGCATTGTCTCCGTTGGCGCTTGACGGCGCAAGGAGGAAGTGTCATCAAATTTGACTGAGCCGCACTTGCGCCGTAGCATTGGCGACGGTGGGTTTTGAGGTCTGTCCAATCCCGATAACATGCGAGGCGCCGATGACTCAGTTGTCCAACAAGCAGTTATTGGAGGCTCGGACGAATCCCTTCGGTGGGATGGTGATCGCGCCTGGTGAGTTGCCGGAAGACGCTGCCGAATTCGCGCAGAAATTGGAAGTTTCCCTGAAGCAATGGACCGGGGACGGCATAAAAGCGGCTTGGCTTGAGGTGCCCATCGGCAAATCGGCGCTGATTCCCGAGGCAGTTAACCAGGGCTTCACGTTTCATCACAGCGGGGAAGACTACCTGATGCTGACCTCCATTTTGCAAGAGGGAGCGTGGGTGCCGCATTTCGCCACCCACTATATCGGCATAGGCGGGGTGGTGCTTACCCCGGAGCGTGAACTGCTGGTGGTGCGTGAGATCTACGGCGTTGCGGGTCGTCCGCCCACGCTGAAGTTGCCTGGAGGCGCACTGCATCCCAACGAACACCTGGCAGAGGCTGTGGAGCGTGAAGTGCTGGAGGAGACAGGAGTGCGGGCCGAGTTCGAAGCCATTGCCTGCTTCCGCCACTGGCACGGCTACCGCTATGGGAAGTCCGACATCTATTTCGTCAGCCGGTTGCGCCCGTTGAGTCGTGACATCACCATGCAGGCCGATGAGATCCAGGAGTGCCTCTGGTTGCCGGTGGACGAGTTCCTGGAGCGGGAGGACATCAGCAACTTCAACAAGCGAATCGTCCGCGCAGCCTTGGAATCGGAAGGCGTCGTCCAGTCCTTTATTCCAGGCTTCGGCGGCCCCGACACCCGCGAGTACTTCATGCCGGCGCACCTGGTTGACGGTGAAGGTGTCTGGGACTTTCCAGGAAGGGACGCTGTGGTCGAAGGATAATCGATCCGAAGCATGCATTGTTCCTCGGGGATAGAACAGCTCAGTCAGACATACGACGATTACAGGAGCCGAGATGGTCAACCAGCAGACTGGAGTAAACACCGAGCAGGGCAACACGACTCAGCAGGCTACGGGACGGCCGGTAATCCGATCCACGCAGGGCGTGATATCCAGCGGGCACTACCTGACCTCAATGGCGGGGATGCGGATGCTGCTAACCGGCGGTAACGCTTTCGACGCCCTGGTGGCCGCCGGATTTGCCGCTGCCGTTGTGGAGCCGATAGCTTCCTACTCGCTGGCAGCCGAGGGTGTGTTCATGCTCTACGACGCGGGCAGCGGCGAGCTTAAGTCGCTGAGCGGTCAGGGCACGGCTCCCGGGAAGGCGACACCCGACTTCTACAAGTCGCAGGGACTGGAGCGCATCCCCACGGGGCCGGGGCACCAGCAGTCGCACCTGTCGTTCACGCTGCCGGGCGTGGTTGACGCGTTCCTTTCGTTGGCAGAGCGGTATGGGACCAAGAGCATCGACGAGATCCTGGCTCCGGCCATTGCCTACGCCTCAGACGGCATACCCAACTACGAATACATGCTCGACCGACTTGACTCCGCAGCAACTGCTCAGCAGTTTGACCTGTACGGACCCGGCGGATGGGACGTGTTCTACCGCAGCAGACAGATTCCTGCCGCGGGAACGCCTCTTGTTCAACATGGACTGGCTAACACGCTGACGGCCATGCTGGCCGGCTCCGGAAACGGTCATGGCCTATCGCGGATCGAAGGATTGCAGAAGGCGCGAGACGTCTTCTACCGGGGTCCTGTGGCGCAACGGATCACGGATTCCGTGGCCCGCGTCGGCGGCATCATGTCCATGGACGACCTGGCCGCCTACAAGTCCCAGTACGAGACGCCGGTAAAGACGACCTTCCACGGTTACGAAATCCACGGGCAGGACACCTGGACGCAGGGCCCAGTACTGATGCAGACCCTGAACATGCTGGAGAAATTCGACCTTCGGGCCATGGGCCACAACAGCCCGGCTTACATCCATACAGTGGCCGAGGCAGTCAAGTTGTCCTTCGGTGACCGGGAAGCCCACTACGGAGACCCTGACTTCTCGACCATTCCTATCGACGGGCTGCTGTCAAAGGAATATGCGGCCGAGCGGGCCAAGCTGATAGACCTCGAGACGGCGTATCCCGCCCAGCCTGAAGGTGGCGACCCCTGGAGGTACTCCAAGAGGTCGCGAAGCAGCAACGGCGCTCCCGGTAGCAACGGGCTGCCCGCGCCGTCCGACCCTGCGACGGCAGACGCATCGGCAAGAGAGGGGACGACGCACGTGTCGGCGATGGACCAGTACGGGAACATGGTGTGCGGGACCATCAGCGGAGGCGCCTTCTCCAAGTCGGTGTTCTTCCCCGAGTTGGGTTGCGCGCTCAGCACACGCATCGAGATGTTCAACTGCGATGATGGGCATCCCAACGTGGTGGAGCCTGGCAAGCGCCCCCGCACCACGCTGGTCAACTACATCATCAGCAAGGACGGCAAGCCGGTGATGACCGTTGGGTGCCCTGGAGGAGACAACCAGGCCCAGGCCAACGTTCAACTGATGCTGAACGTGATCCTCTTCGGGATGGACCCTCAGCAGGCAGTTGAATCTCCCCGCTTCTCGACCCAGAGCAACGTCAACTCCTTCTATCCCCACGTCTACCATCCCGGTCGCCTGGACCTTGAGGAGGCCATTCCCGAGACTACGGCTGAGCACCTTCGGGCGCTGGGCCACAGGATAGCCCGCGTTGTGGACTGCGGCATGGGCGCCACGGTGTCGGTCCGTGATCCTGAGACGGGCTACCTCAGTACGGGGGCGGACCCGCGCCGGGCATGCTACGCGATGGGGCTGTAGCGCCGGGTTGCGAACAAACCCGGCCGACCGTTCGAGGCCGAAGAGGTATGACAGGGGCGGGATGTTCTCCCGCCCCTGATCCATTTCCTGAGTTCTGCCGTAATAGCGTTGGCCATAGCCGTATTTTCCTCGGGCTATTGACTATAATCGTAACGCTCGGCCCTTTTGGCGAGAGCCATCAAGGGTGGGAGTAGCTTTCGACCGAGAATCAGCGGAGGGGACGGAGAGATGCGCGCAGGACTGACCGCCGGGGCTGTCGCCGCGATCATAGCGGTGCTGGTCTCGTTGCCACTCCACTCGCCGGTGGACAGCGGGTTCAACAGCGCGACAGTGGCAATCGCCTGCCTGGTGCTGGGTGTCATAGCAGGCCTGCTATGGAACCGCATGGGCGAGCGTCCAGTGCTGATCATCGGGGTGCTGCTGGCGTTGTTCATTCTGGTCCTGATCGTGGCCATCGTTGGGAACAGCTTCCTTGACCGGTTCGCCTCGTTCGTGCTGCCGTTGGCAGCGATCGCCTTCGTTGCAGTTGGGGCTCTCACTCCGCTGCTGTCGTCCTACTTCAGCCGTACTGACCTGGGGTGGAAGGGGTGGACTCCGATCGTTCCGGTGGTCGTGGCGCTGGTGCTGGGGTTCGCGCTGGTAACACAGGGGGACGCGGAGAGCGGCGACCTGGCGCTTCCGCCTCCTCCGACTGCCGGGGCGGCGACGCTGGTGCCGACTGCTACAACTGCGGCGCCGACTTCCGTGGCGGCGGGTCCAACACCAACGATGACGCAGATTGGCGCGACGCTGGCCGCCGCCAGTCAGCGAGCCGCCACAGTTCCAGCCACCGACACGCCCGCGGCTTCTGAACCCACCGCGGCGCCTGCATCCACTGACTCGGGTCAGAGTGCAGGCGACGGGGGTCAGCAGTTCGTGATCGGCGAGGGGTCGGAGATCACCTTCACGGTCGAGGAGGAGCTTGGACGGGCGCCGATCCGGTTCGAGGCGGTGATCTCAAGCACCGGGCTGACCGGAGTGGCCAACCTGGACGGGCAGCCGTCGGTGGTCACCCTGGACCTCCATTCACTGCGCAGCGACCAGGATTTCCGGGACCAGTACATAAGGAGCCGGCTGTTCCCGGACACCCCGGAGGCGGTGGTTACCGTGGACTCGCTGCCGGATTTGCCGCAGAGCTTTATCGACGGCGAGCAGACAACCGGGATGGTGAGCGGTTCACTGCAGATAGGCGATACCGTGACCCTATTGACGTTTGATGTAGAGGCCCGGCATGACGGGTCATCCATCAGCGTGCTGGGGAAGACCACGTTCACGTGGGACCAGCTGGGCCTCTCCAAGCCAACGGCGCGCTCAGTGGTGTACCTTGCCGACGAGGTCAGTGTGCAGGTGCTCCTGATCGGCCAGGCTGCTCCCTAGCTGGAGACAGTCACGGCCTGCTTCTTCTCGGAGGACTCGCGCACGGCGTCGACCAAGCGGTGGAGCTCTACGGCGGTGTCGAAGTCGGGGTGGCGGCCGCCCTGTCCCCGGATCGATTCGCCGAAAAGGTAGTAGAGCTGGCCGACGTTGTACGCGGCACCCTGGGGCATTCCCTCGAGCACGAAGTGGTTTTGGCCGGATATTGACAGGTCTTCCATTTCGTCGCTGCCGCGGGCTCCCTGGAGGCGAACCGGACCGAGCTGGGGGGAGTCTTCCGAGTCGGCGATGAGCGTGCCCTCGCGGCCATAGACCTCCAGCCGGTAGCCGCTGCCGGCCCAGGGGATGCTGGCCACGTGGACGGAGACGACGGCGCCGCCGGTCAGCCGGCCGTTGATCAAGATGTTGTCGGGCGAGGTGACGTCGAGGTACTGATCTGTGTCGGTCTCGTACCACTGTTCGGCCTGGGTGGAGACGACGGCGGAGACCTCGGCGAAGTCGCCCACGACGAAGCGCATGGCGTCGACGGAGTGGCCGGTGGCGATGGTCAGGGTGTTGGCGCCCAATTCCGCGTCGCGCTGCCAGGTGCGGCCGGAGGGACGGGCCAGCACGCCGCCGCGGATCAGGGTCATGGAGCAGGACATGATCTCGCCGACATAGCCCTGCTCGACGAGTTCCTTCATCTGCAGGACGGCGGGAGCGGCCCGAGCCTGCAGGCCGACCACGGCGTTCACACCCTTGGCGCGGGCGAGGTCGGCAAGCTCCTCGGCCTCGCCGGTGGTGCGGCCGAGGGGCCACTCGGTGAAGACGTGCTTACCGGCGTTCAGAGCGTCCTTGGTGATCTGGTAGTGGGCAGGCACGCGAAGAACCACGGCGACGGCGTCGATGTCGGGATGGGCCAGCATGTCATGGTAGTCGTCGAAGGCGAGCTTCGCACCGTACTGCCGCTGGGACTCCTCGGCGGTCTCCCTGCGGGTGGTGCAGACGGCGGTGAGTTCATACTCGGGGCTGGCAGCTATGGCTGGAAGGTGCGAGCGATGGGCCCACCCCACGGTGGGACTGGCGCCGATGATTCCCAGACGGATTTTGTCGGCCATGATACGACCCCCAATTCGGGCTGCGCCGATAGTCCGGCGGCAGCGAAGTTGCGGCGATTATACAGGCAGCGCCCGAACCTGCGGCTCCGGTCAGAAGGCGAGGATGGGTTTGAGGATTCCGCTGCGGCGGTGTCGGCGCCTGGGCCGGGGGCGTCTGCCCCGGGTGAAGGTGGCACGGGCTTCCCTGATGAGCTTGGCGGAATACTTGGCGATCTCCTGAGGGAACGCGACCAGCCAGGCGGGGTACAGGGGTTTGTGTGCCTCTCCCGTACGGCGCGGGGTGCGGTCACTGGAGGCGGAGTCCCGCTGCATGGCGGCCCTGACCATGCCGTTCGCCGAGGCCCTGGGCAGGATTGAGTGGAGGAAGCCTTCGGGCTCGGGCGACCTTTTCTCCTTCAAGCAGCGCTGGATGTAGAGGTTCAGGTCCATGAAGGAGGCGTAGCGGATGCCTGCCTCCCGGGCCATCTGGACGACTTCGAAAGGGGTGGGCAGGGGCTTCTGGTCCGCCTGGGTTTTCGCCCAGTGGTCGCAGATGTCCTGGGCTACGCGTTTGGCGCGCACCACGGCCAAGGGGAGGGCGAGCTTGCGCTCGAGGGCTTCGAGCTGGTTGCGGAGGCGGGCGATGGACATTTTTTCTCTCCGGTTTTTGGTCTGTCGGGTCAGGGGGTGCGGTAGCTGACGGTTAGCCCTTCGACAGGGCCAGCGGCCAGCGGAAATTTTTGTTTTCCCGGCCATTTCCGGCCATTCCCGGCCATTTCGGGGTGCTGCGAGTGGGGCGCTGGGTGCCTTCGGCGGGTCGTGTGGCGTCTGTAGAATATATGTACTATTCACTGTCCAAGTTTATGCGGGCTGGCGGGGGGAGTCAAGGGGCTGGGTGTCATTGTTTGAAC
This sequence comes from Dehalococcoidia bacterium, assembly GCA_965222025.1. Lineage (GTDB taxonomy): Bacteria > Chloroflexota > Dehalococcoidia > Lucifugimonadales > UBA3495 > VXOI01. The sequence continues at coordinate 183,851 of CBDCTI010000002.1, forward strand.
TGTGATTTGTTTGATTAGGAGATGGGCATGATTGGGGGGCGTTGGTCGGTGGTGGTGGGTTGCGGGGAGTTGGAGGGAAGGTTTTTGTGGGAAGACGGGGTTGTGGGTTGCTGCTTTCTCGGGGAGGACGATGGGGGCGGCAGGTGAGTTGGGTGTGATCGTGGGTTGCTTGCGTAGTGGATCCCCGCTTTCGCGAGGATGACGGTGGGGGGCGAGGGGAGTTGGGGGTGATCGTAGGTTGTTTGCGCAGTGGTTCCGCTAAATTCATGAACGAAGTGCAACACCAAGTTAAGGTGTTGCCATGGGAACTCAATATCGACACCTCACCATTGAGGACCGGTGTGAACTGGCCCGTCTACGAGCCGCGGGATACCCAGTCCGCCAGATCGCGGCAGCTCTGGATCGCTCGCCATCTACCATCTCGAGAGAGTTGAGGCGCAATGCCTCCCGCACCCAGGCCTACCTGCCGGTCTACGCCGACCAGCAGGCCTGGGCCCGACGCTGGACCGGTTCCAGGCTGGAGCGCAGCGCCTCCCTCCGGGAGCAGGTCCTTGTCCGCCTCCGGCAAGGCTGGTCCCCGGAACAGGTGGCCGGACGCCTGGCCCTGGAGTCGGGACGCCGGGTCATCTCCCACGAGTCCATCTACCGGTTCATCTATGCCCAGATCCGCAGGACCACAAACTACAACTGGCGCCTCCTTCTGCCCAGGGCCAAGTACAAACGGGGCCGGCGGGGCCGGCGGGGCCGCAAGGGCGGCAGTCCCGCCTCTTTCATCCAAGACCGGCGGCCATTGTCCAACGTCCCGCCGAGGCCGATTCCCGCCAGACTCCCGGCCACTGGGAGGCCGACCTGATGCTGTTTCGCAAATACGGACAGGCCGTCCTCACTCTCCACGAACGCTGTTCCAGGGCGCTCATCGCACTCAGGCAACCCTCCAAGGCGGCTGATCCGGTGGCCGCTGCCCTGACCCAGGTGCTGGGCGCCTTCCCTCCCCAGTGGAGAAAGACAGTAGCCTTCGACAACGGAACCGAATTCGCCCGCCATTACCGCCTCCACCACCTGGGTGTGCAAACTTTCTTCTGCGACACCCATTCCCCCTGGCAGAAGGGAGGAGTGGAAAACGCCATCGGGCGCATGCGCCGGGTGCTGCCCAGAAAGACGGACCTGGCGGATATCAGCAACGAAAGATTTGACCAGCTGGTGCAAAACTACAACAACACTCCCCGCAAGTGCCTGGGCTACTACACCCCGGCCGAGATCCTTGCCAAAAACCTCAGAGACCAAGTGTTGCACTTGGTGTTGCACTTGAAATTTGAATCCACCTCCCCGCTTTCGCGAGGATGACGATTGGGGGCGGGCGAAGTTGGGTGTGATCTTAGGTTGTTTGCGGAGTGGATCCCCTGAGGTGGACCCCATTGGTTGGACAGGATTAAGCCACAATTAAGTGGGACTCCTGCACTCCTTCGTATGATACCAAGACCCGTTGGTCCGGGCACCTCCTTTCCTTCAACTCCTCTTCTACAGGCTCGCCGTGGAAGACCTCCGCCGGCGTACGGTAGCCCAGGGCCTGATGCGGCCTACGGTGGTTGTAGAACCGGAAGTACTCTCGCAGCCCTCGGCGGGCCTCAAGGCCGTTGGCGTAGGCCTTCAGGTAGACCTCCTCGTACTTCACCGTCCTCCATAGCCGCTCGACAAGTATGTTGTCCTGGTACCTGCCCCTGCCATCCATGCTGATCTTCACCGAGTGATCCTGGAGTATCTGCGTGAACTCGCGGCTGGTGAACTGGCTTCCCTGGTCGGTGTTGAACACGTCGGGCGTTCCCTGGTTCAGGGCCTCGGTCAGGGCCTCGGCACAAAAGCCGGCCTCCAGAGTGTTCGACAACCCCCAAGCCACCACGTACCGGCTGTGCCAGTCCATGATGGCCACCAGGTACAGGAATCCCCGGGCCATGGGCAGGTAGGTGATGTCAGCCGCCCACACCTGGTTCGCCCGGGTGATCGTCAGATCCCTCAGCAGGTAGGGATAGACCCAGCGTCCCGCCGCTGGTTGGCTGGTGCGAGGCTGCCGGTAGATAGCCCGCAGTCCCATCAGTCTCATGAGCCGCTGCACCCGCTTCCGGCTTACCGGCAGGCCCTGCCGGCCCAGCGAAGCCTTCATCCGCCTGGAACCGTAGAAAGGGGTTTCCAGGTACTGGCGGTCCATGGCCTGCATCAGGGACAGGTCCCCCAGGGGTGTCCCCTTGGGACGGTAGTAGAGGCTGGAGCGGCTGACACCCATCAGCTGGCACTGCCGCACTATGGACAGGTGCCGATGTTGCCGGTCGGTCAGCTCACGCCGCTGTGCTGGGCTCATGGACCGGACCTTTCCTCCAAGAAATCCCGCTCCACCTTGAGCTGGCCGATCTGCTGGTACAGGCGAGCCACCAGGGCGTCGTTGTTCTTGTTCTTCTGCTCCTTGCCCTTATTGGTCCCGTTGCCTTGGCCGAAGATAGCGGCCGCGCCATCCACTAAGGCCTTCTTCCAAGTCTGAATCTGGTTGGGGTGGACCTCGAACCGGGCGGCCAACTCGGCCACCGTCTGCTCGCCCTTAATTGCCTCCAGTGCAACTTTCGCCTTGAAGGCCGGGCTGTGCTTTCTCCGCTCTGTGGACATTTCCCGCTCCTCATCAACAGCTGTCGCTGTCCTCAGTTTAGGAGCAGGATTCCCACTTAACCAACTGTCCAGTTTTCCGGGTCCACCTCAAACGTTTTCACGAGGATGACGGTTGGGGGCGGGCGAAGTTGGGTGTGATCGTAGGTCGTCTGCGCAGTGGATCCTCGTTCTCGCGAGGATGACGGTTGGGGGCGGGAGTTGGAGCGGGCGCGGGGGGCGGTGAGAGGCGGGAGTTGGGTGTGATCGTGGGTTGTTTGCGTAGTGGTTCCCCGCTTTCGCGGGGATGACGATTGGGGGCGGCGGGGACGTTGGGTCAGGGGATGACGGTTGGCGGGGATATTGATGGCGAGCTTGGAAATTATCTTGAAAGTATGTGGTCTGTTGGGTTAGCGCACCAATGTGCGCATATTCCAATTGCTATTTTGTGACGGCTTCGAGGGTTGCGGTAAGGGGTGTATGCCAGCAAAGAAATGCCTGGCCTCGGAGTTTCTCGCCTGGTGATTCTCAGGCCGCAATTTCTGCGTCGGGACCAATGTGCATGAACGCTATTTCCAGCAATGGCCTCGTTGTTGGCCCACCGGGGCAATGCTAGACTGTGAGGCGTGAAAAATACTGGTGGTCCGTCATGCCCGTAAAGAAAGCAGTCATACCGGCCGCTGGCCTGGGAACCCGATTCCTGCCGGTGACCAAGTCAGTGCCCAAAGAGCTCCTTCCCATCCTTGACCGCCCGATGCTGCAGTATGTAGTTGAAGAGGCGGCGGAAGGCGGGGTTGAGGAAGTCATCATAGTCACCGCTCCTGGCAAGGAAGGCATCGCGTCATATTTCCAGCCGTCGCCGTCGCTGGAACGCCGCCTTTCGGAGAACGGGGACAAAGTCCTGCTGGACAAAGTCCTGCACGCTTCCCGATTGGCCAAGGTTTCCTTTGTGATACAGGAAGAGGCGCTGGGCCTGGGACACGCGGTCCTAACGGCCAAGGATGCGGTGGGAGATGAGCCGTTCGTGGTCATACTGCCGGACGACATCATTCATCCTTCGACAGGCTCAGGACCGGCGGGGTCGGCGGGGTCGGGGTCGGCGAACTCAGGAGCGGGAGGCTCGGGTCCGGCAAGCTCGGTGTCAGCGAGCTCGGGGCGAACGTGGCCCGGGGTGGTGGCGCAGATGGCGGCCATCTACGACCGCACGCAATGCGGCGTGGTGGCGGTGGAGCAGATGCCCTGGGAGACAGTGCACAACTACGGGGTCGTGGACGCCGTTCCGGTCGACCATCCCGAACTTGCCGAAGGAGACGGTCTGCACCACGTGAGAGGGCTGGTGGAAAAACCGGCGCGGGAAGAGGCTCCTTCGAATCTGTCGATTGTTGGGCGGTACATACTGCCGCCGGAGATATTCGACTGCCTGGAGCGCACCCAGCCCGGAGCCAAGGGGGAAATCCAGCTGACGGACGGGATGCTGTTGTTGCTGGAGAGCGCCGAACTGTACGCGTACGAATTCAAGGGCATCCGCTACGACGGCGGGACGCCGCTGGGCCTGCTACGCGCGTCGCTGGAGTACGCCCTGCGCCGCGAGGACACGCGGGACGCAGTGCGCGAGCTGTTGCGCGGAATGGACTTAGACTGAGCCATCGCCGCCCGAAATCGAGACCGATCGCTACTGGAGTCGCCTTGAGCACCATTCGAGACCAATGCGAAAACGTGGAAACCCTGCGCACGGGCCTGGTGGAACTGCTGGAGGGCATGGACTACTGCCTGGACTGGAAGCCGGACGATTCGCAGTGGTCGGCGCGGGAGGTCGTCTACCACCTGCTGGACACGCCGCCGGGAGGAACGCCGTCGGTGGTGCGGGGGATATTCTCGGGAGACGTCAGCGAGTACGAGATCTGGTCGGACAGGACCAACATGACCGAGGTGCGGTCAACGCAGGATATGGAGGGGGTGCAGGAGGATATCGGCGCCTTCTTTGCTGCGTTTGGCGACGCGCTGGCAGCGGCGGGGGACGCTGACCTGCAGGACCGCGCTGTGGTAGTGCACCAGCGGACACGGGGCGAGGAGCTGGAGCGCACGCTGGAGGGAGTGCTGGCCGGGTTCGACCGCCACTGGCGGGGGCACCTGGAGCAGCTGGGTGAGTTGCGGGCGGCGCTGGGGTTGTAGGGTGTGGGTTCGGCCTGTCAGCGTGCTACCCGAGCCACCTGTATCCAAAAAGGGCGCAGTAAGTAACGACGACGCCCATTCCGACTATCACAGAAAGCCACTGATCCGCGACCCTTCGCTCCGCGTCCTGGAAATGGACCATGAACCCACCTGACTCGGGCCTTTGAACCAGCCTGATTTCGCTGCGTTCCCGGTGCAGGTCCCAGACGTTCACCATCAGAAAGACAATCACCGCAGTGATAAGCATGGCGAAAGCGTCCACGAGAAACCTGGTCCAACCTTCGGATTCGGGGGGCCGTGTCGCCAGGGCCAGAGCGATGGTAATTCCGGCGAAAATGGCCAAGCCGAACAGTTCGCCCAGGATTAGGCCGGACTGTTTTGACCGGACCAGTTCGTTGATCTGCGCAGTTGCCTCGCTGAGTAACTGACTGTTGGCGTCATCACTGGAGATTTGCACAGACGCGAATACTTCCTGTGCCTTCAGGTAGTAAATCCTGAGTTCAGTGTCATTCTTGGCGGCACTGATTTTCAGAACGTAGTCAAGAATTTTTCCGTCTATCACATCTCTGTTAACCAAGAGTTCCAGCTTGCCAAAAGCCCCGTAGATAAGAGAATCCTCGGCACTGGTGCGATCAACCAGCCGAACTACCCTGAAGGCCAGTGGCGGCGAAATTATTGTCTTTCCTCTCGTTTATTGCGGGGGAACTCGAGCCTGCTTCATCAATCGTATTTCATGTTGATGTGTGTTGCGTGCAATCTGCAGCCAAAGTGCAACACAGAGACGTTCTCGCCCAGTTTGACACTTAGCCGCGAACCCCGGTGGGTCTATCCTTCGCCGCCTACTTCGAGGAGGGTTAGAAAGGCTTCCTGGGGGATCTCGACCTGGCCTACCATCTTGAGGCGCTTCTTGCCTTCTTTCTGGCGTTCTAGGAGCTTGCGCTTGCGGGTTATGTCGCCGCCGTAGCACTTGGCGAGGACGTCCTTGCGCATGGCGCGGACGGTCTCGCGGGCGATGACGCGGCTGCCGATGGCGGCCTGGATCGGCACCTCGAACAGCTGGCGAGGGATGGTGGTACGCAGTTTCTCAACGACCTTGCGACCCTGGACCACGGCCTGGTCGCGGTGGAGGATCATCGACAGGGCCTCCACGGGCATGTGGTTGACCAGTACGTCCACCTTGACCAGCGGCGCCTTGCTGTAGCCGATGAAGGTGTAGTCCAAGGAGGCGTATCCCTGGGTGCGCGACTTCAGCTGGTTGTAGAAGTCGGCCAGCAGCTCGACCAGCGGCATGGTGTATTCCATCATCACGCGGGAGTTTTCCTCGGAGGCAACACCCTCGCTCTGGATGTATTCCATGCGCTTGAACTCGGAGCGGCGCGAATGCATCAGCTCCATAAGGGCGCCGACGTAGCGGCTGGGGGCGACGATGGTGAGGTCCAGCACCGGCTCTTCGATGTCGGCGTATTCGTTGGGGGAAGGCAGCTTGGCGGGGCTGTCGACCTTGATGACCTCGCCGCTGGTCAGCGTAACCTGGTAGGCGACGCTGGGGGCGGTGACGATGAGGTCCAGGTCGTACTCCCGTTCCAGCCGCTCCTGCACGATCTCGAGGTGCATCAGGCCGAGGAAGCCGCAGCGGAAGCCGAACCCGAGGGCGGCGCTGCTCTCCGGCTCGAGGGTCAGGGAAGCGTCGTTGAGCTGCAGCTTTTCAAGGGCGGTGCGCAGGTTAACGTACTGCTCGCCGTCGGAGGGATAGAGTCCGGCGAAAACCATGGACTTCAACGGGAAGTAACCGGGCAGCGGATCGGTTGCCGGCGTGCGGTCGATGGTCAGGGTGTCGCCGACGGAGCACTCACGAACGTCCTTGAAGCCGGTAGCAACGTAGCCCACCTGCCCGGTGTCCAAGCGATCTGTAGGAGTGGGCGCAGGGGCGAACACGCCGACCTCAACGATCTCGGCAGTGCGTCCGGACGACATCACCCGGATGCGGTCGAGGCGCGAGATAGCGCCGTCTTCCACGCGGATGTGAGCGATGATGCCCTTGTACTGGTTGTAAACGGAGTCGAATACGAGGGCCCTGGTCGGTTCCTGCGGTTTGCCACCGGGAGGGGGGATGCGATCGACAACTGCGTCAAGTATTGCCGATGCCCCGGTGCCCTCCTTCGCCGAAACGTACAGCACCTCGTCTCTACGGAAGCCGAAGACCTGCTCTATTTCGCCCACGACCCGTTCCGGCTCGGCCTGGGGAAGGTCCACCTTGTTCAGCACCGGGATCAGGTCGAGGTCATACTCCATTGCCAGGAGAGTGTTGGCGATGGTCTGGGCCTCGATGCCCTGGCTGGCGTCGACCACCAGCAACGCGCCTTCGCAAGCGGCGAGGGCGCGGGACACCTCATAGCTGAAGTCGACGTGTCCGGGGGTGTCGATGAGGTTGATCTGATAGATCTCGCCATCCGGGGCGGTATGGTACATGGTCACCGCTTTGCCCTTGATGGTGATACCGCGCTCGCGTTCCAAGTCCATCTGGTCGAGGAACTGGGCCTTCATATCCTGAGGGCGGACGGTGCCGGTGATTTCCAGGAACCGGTCGGCCAACGTCGACTTTCCGTGGTCGATGTGGGCGATGATGCAGAAGTTTCTAATATTTGACGGATTCATACGGGCCAATGGTAACACGGGGTAAGTTGATTTGGAATTTGCTTTCACATCGTTGAATCGCACCCTAAAGAGGCAGGTGGCGGGCGGCCTCATTCAGCAGCTTGCGGCGCTTTTTCGCGTCGGGCATGGCTCTCTCCACTACGTCCCAGAAGGCCTTGGAGTGGTTCATCACCTCGAGGTGGGCGAGCTCATGGACGACAACTGACTCCACAAGTTGCGGCTGCACCATCGCCAACCGCCAGCTGAACCTAAGGGTACCGTCGGAGCTGCAGCTGCCCCAGCGGGACCTTTGATCACGCACGAGGACCCGGGGCATCTCGGAGCGCCCCATTCGCGGGAGCCACTCTGCGACGGACTCCTCGAGAAATTGCGCCACCAGCGTCCTGTACCACTCGACCAGCGCTTCGCGCACATGCCTCTTTCTTTCATCCGCATTCATCCAAGGGGGCACTTTTGCACGCACGACTTCGTTTTTCATCCAGACCACCGGTCCGCGCCCCAGACCTTCCTCCACGGACAATAGCGCATCCTGGCCAAGAACCGGAATGGTGTCCCCGGTCTCAAAACTGAGAGTGCAGGGCTCGGGCTGCTTCTCATTGAGCTTGGCGAGAATCCAATCCCCATGATTCTCGACAAAAGCATGGACCTCACGATCTCTGGCGGCCGCGGGAACGGAGACCACAACCGCTCCTCCTGAAACTTTGACCTGGAGGGTCTTCTTCCTCCGGTTGCTGCGCCTCACGGTGTAGGGGACGATCACCTTGCCCACAAGTAGCTGGTGACTACTCAGCATCATAGAATCTTCACCAATCTAGCTGGCCGTTATGTCTACCATCAATATTAACCCTGGACAGGTGGGTTTGGCCTGAAACCGGAGTTGTCAATCTCCGCAATATCCGTCGCCATCCACCTCCACCGGCTCCCAATGGGGATGTGTTTCGTTACTAGAGGAACTGGAAGTATTTCCACTGAATGTGATGTTGGTCCTGGAGTCTCCGAAGGAATCATCTGAGCGGTACACCTCGTAGTTGCTATCAGCGTCCCGATTCGTATGGAAGACAAACTCGTCTCCGGACGGTCCCCAACTGGGGCTGGAGTCGATCTCTCCTGAAATGTCAGACGTTGTCGCTCTCAGGCCGTCTATCTCGTCATATACGAACATTTCCCAGTCGCCGTCCCTATCGGAGGAAAAGGCAACAACTTCGTCCCCGAAATATTCGCCCAGCGCAGGACTGCGATCATTGCCGGCGTCGTCCGACACTTCCGTCCACTTGGCGAGGTCGCTGCCGTCCGAGTCCATGCGGTAGATGTCCCAGTTGCCGGACCGGTTGCTGGCAAAGGCCAGGCCGCTACCATCACTGGTCCAGGCTGGATCGGCGTCCTGAGAAGTGTGATTGGTCATCCTAGTCAAACGGTGGGGATCGGCGGTCAAATCAAGCAGGTAAATCTCAGAGTTTCCGTCACGATAGGAGACGAAAGCGACCTTGCTGCCGTCCGGTGACAGGGCTGGGGATTCGTCGTTGGCGGAGTTGGTAGTCAACCTCTCGATTCCCCAGGGATTGAGGGTCAACAAGTAGACGTCAAATCCTCCTCCCGAATTCCGGTTGGAACTGAAAGCCAACTTTCCTCCGCGGGACCAGGAGGGGTGCTTGTCGGTTTGAGGTGGACCCGGAAAACTGGACAGTTGGTTAAGTGGGAATCCTGCTCCTAAACTGAGGACAGCGACAGCTGTTGATGAGGAGCGGGAAATGTCCACAGAGCGGAGAAAGCACAGCCCGGCCTTCAAGGCGAAAGTTGCACTGGAGGCAATTAAGGGCGAGCAGACGGTGGCCGAGTTGGCCGCCCGGTTCGAGGTCCACCCCAACCAGATTCAGACTTGGAAGAAGGCCTTAGTGGATGGCGCGGCCGCTATCTTCGGCCAAGGCAACGGGACCAATAAGGGCAAGGAGCAGAAGAACAAGAACAACGACGCCCTGGTGGCTCGCCTGTACCAGCAGATCGGCCAGCTCAAGGTGGAGCGGGATTTCTTGGAGGAAAGGTCCGGTCCATGAGCCCAGCACAGCGGCGTGAGCTGACCGACCGGCAACATCGGCACCTGTCCATAGTGCGGCAGTGCCAGCTGATGGGTGTCAGCCGCTCCAGCCTCTACTACCGTCCCAAGGGGACACCCCTGGGGGACCTGTCCCTGATGCAGGCCATGGACCGCCAGTACCTGGAAACCCCTTTCTACGGTTCCAGGCGGATGAAGGCTTCGCTGGGCCGGCAGGGCATGCCGGTAAGCCGGAAGCGGGTGCAGCGGCTCATGAGACTGATGGGACTGCGGGCTATCTACCGGCAGCCTCGCACCAGCCAACCAGCGGCGGGACGCTGGGTCTATCCCTACCTGCTGAGGGATCTGACGATCACCCGGGCGAACCAGGTGTGGGCGGCTGACATCACCTACCTGCCCATGGCCCGGGGATTCCTGTACCTGGTGGCCATCATGGACTGGCACAGCCGGTACGTGGTGGCTTGGGGGTTGTCCAACACTCTGGAGGCCGGCTTTTGTGCCGAGGCCCTGACCGAGGCCCTGAACCAGGGAACGCCCGACGTGTTCAACACCGACCAGGGAAGCCAGTTCACCAGCCGCGAGTTCACGCAGATACTCCAGGATCACTCGGTGAAGATCAGCATGGATGGCAGGGGCAGGTACCAGGACAACATACTTGTCGAGCGGCTATGGAGGACGGTGAAGTACGAGGAGGTCTACCTGAAGGCCTACGCCAACGGCCTTGAGGCCCGCCGAGGGCTGCGAGAGTACTTCCGGTTCTACAACCACCGTAGGCCGCATCAGGCCCTGGGCTACCGTACGCCGGCGGAGGTCTTCCACGGCGAGCCTGTAGAAGAGGAGTTGAAGGAAAGGAGGTGCCCGGACCAACGGGTCTTGGTATCATACGAAGGAGTGCAGGAGTCCCACTTAATTGTGGCTTAATCCTGTCCAACCAATGGGGTCCACCTCAGTTGCCGAACTATTGGTCAAGTTAACCTGATTCGCGCCATCGCATCCCATTACATAGACCTCGCTGTTCCCATCGCGATCGCTCTGAAAAGCGATCCTCCCTCCAGATGAATACTCTGGGAGTTCCACAGGTTCCGGCTCCGCCATCGGTATCGGTGTCGGTGTCGGTGTGGGCGTGGGCGTGGGCGTGGGGGTTGGCGTCGGCGTCGGGGTGGGCGTGGGCGTGGGCGTGGGGGTTGGCGTCGGCGTCGGGGTGGGCGTGGGCGTGGGCGTGGGGGTGGGAGTCGGCGTCGGCGTCGCGGTCGACGTGGGTGTCGGCGTCGGCGTTGGGGTCGGCGTGGGCGTCGGCGTTGGGGTCGGCGTGGGCGTCGGCGTTGGGGTCGGCGTGGGCGTGGGCGTTAGCGTCGGCGTTGGGGTCGGCGTGGGCGTTGGGGTCGGCGTGGGCGTTGGCGTCGGGGTGGGCGTCGGCGTCGGCGTTGGGGTGGGCGTCGGCGTCGGCGTTGGGGTCGGCGTGGGCGTCGCGGTCGACGCGGGTGTCGGCGTGGGGGTTGGCGTGGGCGTGGGTGTCGGTGTCGGCGTGGGCGTGGGCGTGGGTGTCGGCGTGGGCGTGGGTGTCGGCGTCGGCGTGGGTGTCGGCGTCGGCGTGGGCGTCGGCGTCGGCGTGGGGGTTGGCGTCGGCGTGGGGGTTGGCGTCGGCGTGGGGGTTGGCGTCGGCGTGGGGGTTAGCGTCGGCGTGGGGGTTGGCGTCGGCGTGGGGGTTGGCGTCGGCGTGGGGGTTGGCGTCGGCGTCGGCGTAGCTACAGAACGATCGTCGCACGATGTTGTGGCTGCCAGCGGTTGCCAGTCCGGGGAAGACTCGGAGATCGCTCCGTTCTTGGTGATATTAATTTGCGTATCGCCATACTCGTCGGTGGTTGCGTATAACTCGACATCCTGATTCTGTTCTGAAGAGTAGACGAAGGCACTGGCAGATTGTCCCCAGCTTGGGTGTCGGTCCAATCTGGAATTGCTGGTTGACCTGATCTGGTCCGAACCGTCTGATTGCATCCAGTAGATTTCCCAGTCGCCGGAGCGATCGGAAGCAAAGAGAACCCTCTCTTCGCCCTGATGTATGCCGAGGTCGGGCCAGCGGTCGTTAGAGCCATTTTCGTCGTCATCCTCGTTATCGGTTAGATTCACCGCACTGGAGCCGTCGGCGTTGGACACGTAGATGTCCCAGTCTCCGTCACGGTTGCTGGCGAATGCTAAACGGCATCCGTCTGTTGACCAAGCAGGGTCGCGATCGTCAGAGGGGTTGCCGGTAACGTTTGCCGGTGCCCCATCCGGACTTCCGCCAGTTTGCAATGCGAGGACGTAGATCTCAGCGTTTCCGTCCCGTCGAGAAACAAAGGCAACCTTGTCTTCGGCGGACGATATGGCAGGCTGTTCATCCGACGAGGCATCGGTCGTTAACCGTGAGATCGTTCGGGCCCCTGGCTGTCTCAGGTAAATGTCGAAGTTCTCGCCTATGCCATCAGGGCCGCTGGTGCGATTGGAACTGAACGCCAGCAGACCTCTAGAGGACATCGAAGGCTCTACATCGGCTGCGGCGTGATTGGTCAGATTGACCGGGCCGGAGCCATCGCGATATATCGAATAGATATCGCTATTTCCGCCCCGGTCCGATTGAAAAACGATCAGTCCTCCAGTCGGTGTTGGTGTCGGCGTGGGCGTTGGGGTTGGGGTTGGGGTTGGGGTTGGTGTAGGGGTGGGGGTGGGGGTTAGGGTCGGTGTCGGCGTGGGGGTGAAGGTCGGTGTAGGCGTGGGGGTGAGGGTCGGTGTCGGTGTGGGCGTGGGCGTGGGGGTCGGTGTCGATGTCGATGTCGGCGTGGGGGTTAGGGTCGGGGTCGGGGTCGGGGTCGGGGTCGGGGTCGGCGTGGGGGTTAGGGTCGACGTTGGCGTTGGTCTGGCAGTCGGGGTAGGGGAAGTTGTCGGCTTGGGGGTGGATGTTGGCGTTGGTGCGGCAGTCGGAGTTGGGGAAGTTGTCGGCGTCTCAGTAGCCAGTGTTGGTCTCGCTATCGCCTTTGCCGGGCCAGCAGGAGGACCTGAAGCACCCCTCGTGGGCCTGGGCCAAATGAATAACCGCACAAAGCGATCGGCGTTCATTCGGAGCCGAGCGAAGAAGCCTTCGACGTGGTCCGCCCCGGTCACCTCCAGGCCGGCGCCCAAGGAATGAACCACGACCTCGAAGCTCACTTCCGCATCTACCGGATACCTGCCGTTAGCATCAGGAAGTTGACTCAGGGTAGCCACGCCCAGAGGGACATGGAATCCTTCGTTTCCGGGCATTACCTGGCGGCCGTTTATGAATAGCCGGTGTCCAGCAAGAGGCGGCCGCGGGTCCGTCGGCGAGGGTGAAACGGTTGGAGAGGGAGGGAGTGTGGGGGCACTTGTGTTGGCAGATGCAGGGGTTTCGGAATTCACAGGCGAAACAGGGGCCTCGGCCGCGGGCAGCTCCACAAGGGTTGAGTCATCGTCGACAGGCGCGACTTGTTGCTTCCGAGGAGGGTCGGAAGTGCTTTCTCGCAACGGGGTGGGCGTGGGGGTGGGGGTGGGCGTGGGTGACGGTGGAACAGACGGCAATGGGACAGGAGACGGATTTGGCCGGGGCACTTCAGTAGGGGAGGCGACGAAGATCGGGCCAGGCGTACCGGGGGGTGCCGTACCGGTTGACCGGGCCGGATCCTTTTCTCCCGTATCCTCATCGATGTGTCTGTCCGAGAATAGATTGGGTTCCTCCCCTGGGTCTTCCTCTCTCACCGTTATGGCGAAGAGCCCCAGCGCATCACTGGTCGTATCGATCTTTAGCCACGGCGTGTCCAGGACGGAGGGGCTTTCTTCCCAGAACCGCACCTTCTCATCCAACCGCAGCACGTTCAACCGAAATAGATCACCATTCGTGGCCAAACGTTCTCTATCATCAAGGAGAACGGAAATGGTAATCGGGTAGGACTGGTTCTCGGGCCAGGGTGTTTCGTCTGGCCCAAAGGCGTCAAGGCGAAACATGCGAACAGGGCTGGAGTATTTGGTTTGCCAAAGGGGAGGGACGCGAGGCGGTCGTTCCTCGTATTCAAGTCGCATACCCTGCGCCGCAGCTTGCCTGCTCAGGGAAACCACCACAGACCCATCGCCCAAGACTGCCTGAAGCGAGGCCGCAGGGTTTGACGGATTCTCGGTCGGGTGGGCTTGCGTAATTTCCAGCTCAGGGGGTTCGGCAGATGTGTCATCCTTAAGGTGGAAGCAGTAGGCGCCCGCCAAACCCACAATAGCCACAGTAACGAGAACCAGCCCAAACCGTGCGCAGACGACCAGAAAATGAGTCCAGGTCTTTCCGGAGCTTCGTTGCAATGCAGCGCCAAGAGGACTGGACTAAGAACCCGTGCCAAACACCCACTTCCCTCCCCCTCGATGCACTTACAGGTCCGAACCCAGCCTTACCTTCTTCGAACCGACCATTATTCCTTGGTCGGGCACTCGTCCAGCCTATGGTTTTAGGAAAAGGAGGATAGCCAAAGGCGCTCGAAAAGGCTGTGCTATTTGGAAAATACACAGTCTCGTATCCCGAAAAGTTTGTGCTGTTCAGGAAATTCACAGTCCCACATAAAGGTGTGCCCGGGTCATACAGCCAGTTGGCCGTTCCACAAAGGCCGTAAACTTATGTTGATGTTCTACGATTCGGTCATGTGCTAACTGTTCAGCGAACATGTCATCCCCATGAGGGATGTAAAGTTGAATCAGCAGGAACAGGCCAGGATTCAAGTACTGAACAGTGTTCTGGAACATCAGCTTCCCATCGCCCAGGCGGCCGAGATTATTGGAGTGAGCGAACGTCATACCAAGCGTCTCCTCGCCGCTTACCGCAAGGACGGTGCCGCCGCACTGGCCCATGGGAACCGGGGACGCCGACCCCACAACGCCGTCCCCGAGGCGGCCGCTGCTTCCGTGGTGAAGCTGGCCATCAACGGCTACGCCGGTGCAAACCACAGCCACTTCACCGAGCTGCTGCGGGAGCGCGAGGGCATCGACCTGAGCCGCCCCACCGTTCGCCGCATTCTGGTCAAGGCCGGCATCGGCAGCCCCCCGCAGTAGCCGCTCCCCGCAGCACCGCTTCCGGCGCAGGCGCATGCCCTAGGAGGGTATGCTGGTGCAGATCGACGGCAGTCAGCACTCCTGGCTGGAGGACCTGGGACCGAAGCTGACGCTGCTGATCGCCGTCGACGATGCAACCGGAGTGGTTGCCCAGGCCGTCTTCCGCACCACGGAGGACACCCGCGGCTACCTGGTGCTCCTGGAGGGAATGGTCCAGCAGTGGGGTATCCCCCTGGCGCTCTACAGCGATCGCCACTCGGCCTTCAGGTACAACGCCCGACAGAAGGCCGGTGCCGGTGGAAACCACCCAGTTCGCTAGGGTGATGCGGGAGCTGGGCATCCAGCAGATATTCGCCCTCTCTCCACAGGCAAAGGGACGGGTGGAGCGGATGCTGGAGACCTTCCAAGACCGGCTGGTAACCGAGTTGCGTCTGGCCCAGGCCAGCTCCATCGACGAGGCCAGCCTGGTCCTAAACGAGTTCCCCGGTTCAACGCCCGCTTCGCCGTGGCGGCGGAGCAACCGGAGACGGCCTACCGGCCGGTGCCGGCGGAACTGTCCCTGACCGAGACCGTCTGCCTCAGGGACAGCCGCAAGGTGGCCAGGGACAACACCGTGAAGTACCAGTGGCGGGTGCTGCAACTGCTGCCCGAGGCGGAGCGCCCCAGCTATGCCGGTCTTCGGGTGGACGTCCTGGAACGGGCCGACGGGGAGCTGATGATTCGGTACCATGGTGAGGCTGTGACTTTCAGGAGGGGCCGCCGCCCTCCTCGGCGCTGTGGGGCGCAGACAGCGGCTGCTCCCACGGTCCGGAGCTTCAGGAAGCCACCGGCGGCGTGGCCCACAACCACCTGAACGCGGCTCAACGGGAACGCCTCTCCACCTTGGAATCGACTGGTGAGGGGGCGACGGAGGGCCGGAGCGGTAAGGGGAAGCCAGTTCGCCACCAGTTGCACCGGACGCCCAGGTCAACCCAGCAGGCCCGCTGGGAGGCTGTACAGCTGGCCAGGGAGCAGGGACTTTCACTGCGGGCCATAGCCCGGAGTCTGGGCATGGCCAAAAACACTGCGAAAAAGTACGCGTCTGCCGCGAGCCCACCCACCAAGAAGCTCAGCGCCAAGGAGCGCGCCAAAGCAGAGGCTCTGGCCGCATCGCTCGCGGCCGCCGACTAAGCCAGGGGACATATTCGCTTTTCAATTGAGGGGACGTAATCGCTGGACAACAACATACTTAACGACGCCGCCAGTGCCAACCCAGAGCCCTCCTTAAAAGCCAATTAGAAGCCAATTGCCAAGAATGACAGTTCCTTCGAAGCCAGGAGCGCTTGATTGCAAAAGGACGTTGTTTAATCCATAATCCACTAACTTTTCAGTTCATGGGGTTCAGGGGACGCCATGCAACTAGCTCCGCCGAGAGCGATAACGCTGACCATCGACTTCACGGCGACGGAAAGGAGGTCTTTTGGCCACTCTTCTTGAAGTCAATGACTTGCGAACACATTTCTTCACCATGGACGGCACCGTAAAGGCCGTCGATGGTGTTTCCTATGACCTTGAGGAAGGGGAAACGCTAGGCCTAGTCGGCGAGAGCGGCTGCGGCAAAAGCGTAAGTGCCCTTTCGCTGTTGCGCCTCATCCCCGACCCGCCGGGCAAGATCGTTAATGGCGAGGTCCTGCTGGACGGAGAGGACATCCTGAAAATCGACATGGACGAGATGCGCAACATCCGGGGCGCAAAAATGTCCATGGTGTTCCAAGAGCCGATGACCTCGCTGAATCCAGTGCTGACCATCGAGCGTCAGCTGACAGAGACCCTTCAGCTACACAAAGGGATGGGAAGGTCGGAATCCCGTCGTGAGGGTGTAAACCTGCTTGCCCGCGTCGGAATTCCCGACCCGGAACAGCGCATCAAGCAGTATCCTCACCAGTTCAGCGGGGGGATGCGCCAGCGCGTAATGATCGCGATGGCGCTCAGTTGCAACCCGCGCCTGATCATCGCGGACGAGCCCACCACAGCGCTGGACGTGACCATCCAGGCCCAGATTCTGGAGCTGATGAAGTCGCTTACCACGGAATTCGGCGTGGCCCTGATCGTTATCACCCACAACTTAGGCGTAGTTGCCAGGTACGCGGACAGGGTCAACATCATGTACGCCGGCCGCATCATCGAGAGGGGAACTGCGAAGGAGATCTACTCGAACCCTCGCCACCCCTATACGGTCGGGCTGCTCCGGTCGGTGCCTCGCCTGGACCTTCCGCGAAGGGCAAAGCTGGACCCAATCGAGGGTCAACCTCCCGACTTGGTCCGGCTGCCGGAAGGCTGCGCTTTTCGTGCGAGGTGTCGATGGGCCATCGACAAATGCGCCACCGACATGCCATTCCTACAAGAGACCAGCCAGAACCACTGGTCCGCCTGCTGGCGTTCTGACGAACTGGGATCTGCAGCCATCGACCTGCTGGGCAGCTCTGACTATGCAGAACCTCAAGATTCCGCCGGAGATTAGTCGACATGACCACCATGACTGATTTAGCTGCCCAGCCGGCAGCATCTGTCCAAGATGACGACATCCTTCTTGAGATCAATAATCTGAAGATGTACTTCCCGGTTACTTCCGGGATGCTTTTCCAGCGCACCGTGGCCTACGTGAAGGCGGTGGACGATGTGAGTTTTGCCGTCCGCAGGGGCGAGACGCTGGGACTGGTGGGCGAAAGCGGCTGCGGCAAGACCACCACAGGACGCTGTATCCTGCAGCTGTACAAGCCGACCGGCGGCGAAGTGAAGTTCGAGGGGCAGGACCTGACGAAGCTGGGCTCCAAGCAGATGCGTGCCATGCGCCGCGAGATGCAGGTCATCTTCCAGGACCCTTACAGCTCCCTGAATCCACGCATGACCGCCGGAAACATCATCGGCGAGCCGCTAGTCGTCCACGGGTTGGTCAGCGGCAGGAACGAGTACCGGGAGCGGGTAGCCGACCTGCTGCAGAACGTGGGCCTCAACCCCTACATGGCCGATCGCTTCCCCCACGAGTTCAGCGGCGGTCAGCGCCAGCGCATCGGCGTGGCCCGCGCCCTGTCTGTGAGCCCCAAGTTCATAGTCGCGGACGAGCCGGTATCCGCTCTTGACGTGTCGATTCAGGCCCAGATCATCAACCTCCTGGAAGAGCTCCAGGAACAGTTCAGCCTGACTTACCTGTTCATCGCCCACGACCTTTCAGTGGTGAGACACATCAGCGACCGGGTGGGCGTCATGTACCTGGGCCACATGGTCGAGATAGCCGAGCGAAACGAGATCTATCGAAACCCAGTACACCCGTACACCCGCGCGCTGCTATCGGCCGTGCCGATTCCCGACCCGATCCTGGACGCACAACGGGAGAGGGTGCTGCTGAGCGGTGAAGTGCCCAGCCCACTAAATCCTCCCTCGGGATGCGTTTTCCACCCTCGATGCCCAATTGCAGACGACACGTGCTCCAGGGTGACCCCGGAGTTGCGGGAAGTCAGTTCCGACCACTGGGCCTCCTGCCTCAAGGTGGAGGGGTACGGTTCGTTTTAAATCCCAGACTCGGCCCCCAGATTAAACAGAACCCCTGCCATTGAGCGGCAGGGGTTCTTCCATTAAGGGGCGACTACGGGAGGTGATCAGTCGGCCATCTCGGCGGCCATCCTACGAGCTTCCTCCCTGATCTCGTCCATGAGCGCCACTAACTCCAGGATCTCGTCGCTGGAGACCATGCCCAAGAACTGGCCGGTGTTGCGGTCCATTACAGGGATGATCGACATGCTGCTGGCGGCCATGCGCTCCAGGGCGTCCTGGATCGGCTCGTCCGGATTTGCGTGAGGCGGTCCCCGCCGCATCAGCGCTCCGATAGGCGTGTCCGCGAAAGAGCCTCGGCGCCAGAAGAACACTCTCCGCCGGAAGTTCACTCTTGTGAGCGACACGGTTCCCACCGGCTCGCCCCGTTCCATTACGAGGTAGTCGTCGTGGTAGGGAACCAGCCAGTCGTTAAGGAACTCGCGTACAGTAACGTCGGTGTCCGGATATTCCCTGGTACGATCCAAGACCGAGCCCACCGTGACCCCCGCCAGAGCGTGGCGGGCAAACGCGGGCACCATGATCTTGGGTTGTGAAGGGGAATCGGGCGTTTTGGCCCTGCTAACCGCCAGCGAGATAATCGGGGGCATGAGCACGATATAGCCGAACATGATGATCACCAAGAGAGAGAAGATGTCCTTCTCGATCACCTTCGTATCAAAAAGCACCAGAAGCAGAGCGATTTCAGCCACGCCTTTGCCCATCAACCCCGCCGACAAGACGATGGGCGTGTCAAGGCGCGCCAAGAATGTCCCAACCAGGGATGCCAAAATCTTTCCGCCCATTGGTACAAACAACAGGGCCGCGATGGTAAAGACTGGCAAGTCGATGAACGAGAAGTCCAAGTAGAGCCCGGCAGAGGCAAAGAACAGCGGTACGAAAAGACCTTCGGCAGTACTCCTCATGCCGGGCATGATGTCTTCGCGCATCCTGTTGGGCAAACCGGACAACGCGGCGCCGAACAGCAGTGCACCCAATGAGCCGTGAAGACCAATTCTCTCGGCTGCCACCACAACCAGGAAAAGTCCACCGATCAACAAGCCGTAGGAAAGTTCCGGCACATCCAAGAAGCGTTGCAACAACGCCATTACCCTAGGGAGAAGCTTGGCCGAAAGCAGCCAGATAACTGCAGTGAACCCTGCTATCTGCCCCAACAAAGTCAAAATACCAAGCACACTAACCGGCTCGGATTCGCCTCCAATAGTAAGGCCCACTATCAGCAGGGCAATCACTTCGGCAATTATTACAGCGGTGAATATTCGTAGCCCAATTAGTTCCTTGAGCAGACCCTTGTCGGCCAGCACCTTTGCCACCAGGCCCAAGCTAGAAAGCGACAGGATACCGGCCAACGACAATGCCTTGCTGAACTCCAATGTGACTGGCTCGCCGGCTTCGCCAATGCCCAATTTGATGCCAACCCCGAACAGGTCCGCCGTCACGGTCAGTGCCACCAGAATGGACATAACCACGGACACGGTCGCAGCGACAAAATACCGACCGCGCACCGTCGACATAAAACCCGGAATGTCTATCTCGTCGAGACCTATGAGGAAGAAGAATATAAAGACCCCAATGCTAAGGAAGATCTCGATGTACTCCGTTATTTCGACCAACCCAGTAATCGGCCCCAGTACGATTCCTGCGACGGTGTAGGCGACTATCGAGTTCACGCCAACACGGCTCAGAGCGCCTTCAATTAACTTGGCCACGACAATCAGCGCGCCGATTGACAGCAGCGCCTTGAGGATTGCGTCATGCGCATCGTCACTCGCAGACAACAACCCAGTAGGCAAGCTCAAGAAGACGAGGAACTCAGAAATCAAGCGGACAAAACTCCACCCTTGGTTTACCGTCGCCTATTCTAGTGCATTCCGCCGGAATTGTAGCAACTTATTCACAGATTTAGGCATACGTTGCACAAGTTCGGTATCTACCCCGCTGGCGAGTCCAGGCTACATGGCTACCTACCAAAACGACCCTTCAGAATCCACCCTTCAAAATCCACCCTTCAAAATCCACCCTATTGAGTGTCCCGACCATCCTCTCTCGGTCTTCCGATTTGTGCCAAGTCTCCAAGACGGTCTTCCTCCAGGTCAGAACGATTGCAAAGTTTCTGAGCATCCGTTGGTGGTGAGCGTGTCGAGCCATGTACGGAATCTGATTACCCGTCCTTCGACAAGCTCAGGACTAACGGTTTGGGCACCTGGGCGACTTTGCAATTGTCCTGCCTCCAGGTGGGACCGGCTAGGTGGAACCGTCCCGCTGTACAGCAAATGCTGCAATAAGAAGTGCGGTATTTCCTTGACACCCCATCCGCCGGATACATAGAGTCATTTAGTGCTCAATCAAATCGGGATGACCGAATCGCTGCATTCCGTGCCATCCCGAGCGGCCCCAACTTTTTTCCAGGATAGAATCGTGCGCACACACTTGCTTGGCCGCAACCTGGCGGCTGTCTGTCTTGCAATCCTGCTGACGCTCATCCTCGTTGCCTGCGGGCAGGAAAGCGCACCAGTTCCCGCTGAGCAGGCGACCCTCGTTCCGCCGCCGTCAGCTACCCCTACATCGAGAGCGGGGACGTCTTCCGATGAGGCCCAGCTCCCTGCCTCAACCGGAGAAGTGACCGACTCCACGGTCGAAGGACTCAGGAAGAATGCCAGCGAATTCGCGTACGACGTCGGGAAACCCGGAGGGGTCTACAGGATAGCGACAATTTCGGAGCCGCTGACCTTCAATCTTGCGGTCGCCAACGACGCATCTTCCTCCGGGATTCTCAGCCTGCTCTTCGAAGGCTTAACGGAGACTTCATGGCTGACAGATGAGGTAGAACCGCTTCTTGCCGAGTCATGGGAACACTCTGAAGATGGTCTCACCTGGATTTTCCGCCTGCGTGAAGAAGTTACGTGGCACGACGGCGAACCCTTCACCGCATCCGATGTCGAATTCACGTTCAACCGGATAACCTACAACCCCGAAATTCCTGCCAGCAGCCGTCCGACCTTCAACTTCAGGTACCTCGACGATACAACCGGCGAATGGGTGGAATCGCCCATGACCGTGAGGGCTGTTGACAACTACACAGTTGAGTGCGTCTTACCAGTCCCGTTTGCGCCCTTCCTTCGGGCCATGGGGACGTCGATTTACCCCAAGCACATCCTTGAGAAATATGTCGAAGACGGATCTTTCGACACGACCTGGGACATCAACACGGAACCGTCGGAAATTGTCGGGACTGGCCCATTCACCATTGCCAGCTACCTGCCCGGGGAGCAGGTAGTCATGGCCCGCAACCCGAACTACTGGCTCCAGGACGACGCTGGGAACACCCTGCCCTACCTGGACGAAATCATCTACGACCTCGTCCCCGACTTTGACGCGGAGCTGGCCCGATTTCTTTCTGGGGACTCGGACTCGCATGGTGTACTCGGGGAGGAGCTGGCAGAGCTAGAACCACTCCAGGAAGAGGGGAATTTCACTATTTTCAGGCAGGGTCCAGCATTCGGCACGACCTTCGTCAGCTTCAACATGAACCCCGGCAACAACCCCGAGACGGGGCAGCCGTACGTGGCGCCGGAGAAGCTGGAGTGGTTCAGCAACAGAGATTTCCGTCAGGCCATCGCCCACGTGGTGGACAAGGACACGATAATCGAAGAGGTCCAGGAGGGGCTGGGCTATCCCCAGTGGTCGTCCATCAGCCCAGCGGCAGGGGACTTTCACAATCCCGATGTCCGGGAATACGACTACAGTATCGACACAGCCAACGAAATCCTAGACGACCTGGGTTGGACCGACAGCGATGGCGATGGCGTCCGGGAGGACGGCAGTGGCAACAGAATCGAGTTCACGCTGGTGACCAACACAGGCAACACCGTGCGACAACGGGTGGGAGAAGTAATACAGCAGGGAATGACCGACATCGGGCTAGGCGTTGAGTACGAACTGGTGGAGTTCGGAGAGCTGGTTTCGCAGCTCACCGCCACCTACGACTGGGAAACGATCCTAGTGGGCTTTACCGGCGGCACCGAACCGCATGGCGGTATCACCTTCTGGCACAGCAGCGAGGGCCTGCACATCTGGAATCCAAACCAGGATGAGCCGGCAACAGAGTGGGAAGCCGAGATCAACGAACTCTACATCAAGGGAAGCCAGGAACTGGACCGTACCAAGCGGATAGGGTATTACCTGCAAGCACAGGAAGTGGCCGCCGACAATGTTCCGGTGATCTACACCACCCTCCCCGAGCGGCTGAGCGCCATCAGGAACGTATTCGGGAACATGACACCGACGCTATATGGCTTCTGGGACATTCGTTACGTGTACCGCACCGACCAGTAGAGCTCCTTTTCAGGATTTCGGAATTTCAACTATCGAAGGCCAGTCCCACAGTCTAGGCGGCGGGGAATGCCCAAAAGAATCTACCTAGCAAATCCGTACGGGTTCTCAGGGCAGCAGAAGGCCCTACTGCTTCCGCCGATCATCGAGGCCCTGGAATCTATGGGGCTGGAAGTGTGGGAGCCCTTTGCCCGCAACAACCAGGACGACTTCTCCAAGTCAGGCTGGGCGTACCGGATCGGCCAGAAGGACTACAGCGACGTGGTTGAGTCGGATGCCACCTTCGCTGTAGTCAACGGCGTTCCACCTGACGAGGGCGTCATGATCGAGCTGGGCATGGCGATCGCGCTGAAAAAGCCGACCTTCCTGTTCCGGGACGACTTCCGTCGCGCAACGGACAGCGAGGAATACCCTCTAAATTTGATGCTGTTCACAGGGATGCCCGAGGAAGGCTGGCGGGACTACTACTACACGACGGTGGAAGAAATCACGTCTCAGGAAAAGGCCCTGGCCAAGTGGGCCAATGGAACCGGCGAGACCACGAGATAGAGCCACTCCGGCGCAGGGGCGATGCAATCACAAGGGGCAAGGATTCCCGGCTAGCGCCCGATGGCCAGATTGCCCACCGCCTTGACCCGGACCAAGGTGGCGTTGCTGGGAACGTAGGATAGCGGCACCTCGTCGACCTCCACCACCTCGATTGTAGCCGGATCGGCACCTGCGGCCTCGGCCCTGGCGACCGCGGCGGCCGAGCAGTCGGCGATCGCCTCCTCGCGGCCGAATCCCTCCAAGGAATAGACCCGCTCCACCTGGCCACCCACCTGGGCGATGGCCGCTCCGATGGCGTTGGCGACGCCGGCGTGCTCGGGCCGGAGGACCCTCGAAGCACCTGCCAGACTATCTCCCACGAGGATGCTGCCACCACCCACCAGAATCACCGGCAAGTCCTCGTAGCTCAGCTTCACCCGATCGATGGCAGTCTCCACGCGGCCCTGAATCTCTGCCATCGTCTGGTTCACGAAGGCTGTGCCCAGGTGTTCGACCATGCTATGGTCGCCTATTGCGGCCATATTGCCGGCCACGGCGAGGTCCGTGGTCGTGAGCGTGCGCCCGCCGAACACCAGCGCTTGCTCGTGCAGCCGGTACCCGACGCTCTCGGGGCCGATGCGGAAGGGCTCCTGATCGACGACCGTGCCGCCGCCCAGAGGGATCGACACCATGTCGGGCATTCGGAAATTCGTGCGGACGCCGGCAAGCTGAACGGCCACGGCCGCTTCCCTGGGAAAGCCTTTCACCAAGGCGCCGACATCGGTGGATGTCCCGCCCACGTCCACCACGATGCCGTCGGTGATTCCAGACAGGAATGCTGCCCCACGCATGCTGTTGGTGGGCCCGGAGGAAATGGTCAGGACGGGGAAGCGCGCAGCGAACTCGGCGTCCATCAGCGTACCGTCGTTCTGGCTCATGTACAGCGGCGCTTCAATTCCCAAAGATCGCAGGGCCTGCTCAATGCCGCTGATCGTTGCCGCGGCCATGTCGCCGAGGCAGGCGTTGAGCACGGCGGCGTTTTCGCGCTCCAGGAGCCCCATGCGTCCGTTTTCGTGGGACAGGCACACACGGAGTTCAGGCGCTTCCTGCTGAATCAGGGCAGCCGCTTCAGCCTCGTGGGCGTGGTTGACGGGGGAGAACACGCCCGAGAGCGCGACGGCTCGAGCGCCATGCCGGCGCATGTCGCGAACGGCATCCCGGATGGCGTCGCGGTCCAGGGGCGCTATCTCACGGCCGTCGAACTCGTGGCCGCCGCCCACCATGTAGGTCAGACCGCCCACGGCGACTTTCAACCCTTCCGGCCAATCGACCAGCGGCGGAAGGAGCTGGGTTGCTGGCATCGACAGCCTGATGACCGCAGTGGGCGCCAGGTTTCTCTGCTCCAGCAGGGCGTTGGTGAAGTGCGTGGTGCCCACCATCACGCCGTCCACCCGACCGTGCGCTGGCATGTGGGTGAGCAGTTCACTCAGCGAGGCGACAATACCCGAGGTGACGTCAGCGCTGGTGGGCACCTTGACGGCGGCCTCCAGGTTCCGGCCGTCCATAAGGACCGCGTCGGTGTTCGTTCCGCCTACGTCAACGCCGATGAACACGTCTGTCCCGCTACACCACGAGGGGTACGTAAGGGGTGTCGTACCCGAAGGCCTGTGGCCCGGCTACGGAAAGGCCCTCAGGGGTGGTCCACAGTGCGGGGGCGGGGAAGCCGAGAATTGTTACCCGCAGGCCGTATCGCATCAACTCCGTCGTTACGGGATCGCCGAGATCCGTGGCAACAGCGCATATCAGGTCGGGGACGGTGCAGACTATCTCGCCATCCCTCAGTGCAACCAGGTTTTCGTTCTGGAACTCGATGACCATCCGGTCCCCGGAAAAGGCATCCAAACCGTCGATGGTGAGGGTGCCGCGGGCGAATCCGGCGGTGGTACGGCGGTCCAGGTCAACGACCTTGCCACTGAAGAGCACCCTGCCTGGGCAGGTCTCCAGAATTGCATGCAGCGGGTCGTGGCCATTGGAGCGCGCCTGTTTCACGGCGTTGCCGAGGTCTCTAGCCAGCGACAGGGTGTTGGGCACGGCGGTACCTCTTACCTGCTCGGCGCTCATGGGAGCGACGGCGTAGCAGGCAACGCAGCCCATCTGAACTGTGATGGAGCGGGCAAGACGCTCAGCCCACTTGGGGTCGATGGTCTCCCTGATAATGACAGAGTTGCCCTTTTCGTCGGCGATGGCCATGGGGCAGCACGGTACGCCGTACACGAAAAAGGTCTTCATCTGAATCTCGGGGAACGCCCTGCCCATGCCATCCGCGTCGACGACCGGGAGGCCGGCCATGGCGGCCGGGATTAGAGGTTCCACGGAGTTGCTGCCACCGATTTCGTTGGAGATCAGAGCTGTGGCTTCCACGCCGGTGAAGGCCTCGATGGCCCGGAGGGCGTGGTAGGACTGCAGATCCCTGATCTTTTCGATACCCACGGTCGGGGCGCCGATCCCGCCGACGCACACCACCCTGGAATCCTCGGGCAATTCCTCGGGGGCAAGAACAGTAACCGGGCCCCAGCGCTCGATCGCCTGCCTGGCCCGCAACTGTCCGATGTAGGGGTTGCCGCCGCCGCCGGTGCCGAGGATGCCGGCGCCGATGGCAATGGACTCAAGGTCGTCTGTGGTGACTTGCCACAAATTGAATCAACGTCCGGTCAGAGTGAGCCGAGAGCCGTCGTGCAGGCGTTCAAACAAGGACCACCTCTCACGCGTGGTGGTGGGGAAGGGGAGACTGAAGGCAGAACCGTCTTCGAGTTGCGGATAGGGGTCTAAGGCTACCGGCATCCCGCTCCCTAACGAGAGTTCGATTTGGTAGCATCTTTGGTGATTGCAGACTGTAACACGTCATCCAGAGGCACAATCTCCTCATTGTCACCAGAAAGCCAAGTAGACAAGGTACACCTCCTTGGACTTTTGGTGCTGCCGAGTAGATTGAAGAACTCCAGCCCGGCATTTGGAGGTGGCAGAGCTATAGCCGAGACATGATCCTGACCTTTGTCTAGCGTGAGGAAAATCATGAATGAACGGAGCTCTCCTGGCTTCGTGACTATCGACACACCGTTCTCAGTGGGAGGACGGACGTCCACGCGCCACGACACGGCCTTCAGGACATCGGTTTCCACCAAGGGATCGGTTATCGACTTTCGAATCACCGCCGCACTCCTACTATACACGTAACGGTACCCAAAGAGGCGAAACATTAGGAGGTACGCAGACCGCACCAGCGCTGCGACACTAAGTGCTGGTGCGAATCCTAGTTCGAGGTTGAGCTTGAGTTCTTGACCGTCCCATACCCCTTCCGACAGTAACCTGCCGAACTTGTCGATCTCACGAGGATCTGATTGTTTCTGGAAGCCAAAGAGCTTCATTGAATAGTCTGCCGAATCCGGTAAATGGACTTTTCCTCGAAATTTAGTGTCGCAGAACTCGACGCCCGCCAAAATGGGCTTCTTTCTTCCTTCGAGTTGCACTCTTTGAACAAGATGGCTTTCGAGCTCGGTACCAGCGGTGTTGTTGCATTTCTTGCATGTGAGGGTAGTCATTCGTCCTGCCAGAGACTTGGGGACTATGTGTTCAATGGTAATGTCCCTACGGAGGTGTTCCGTCCACACAAGGGACTCTAGACAGATGGGACACACGAACTTCCTTCTGGCACTTGGCGATAACCTCTGGAGGTCTGCCTCATACCTCGCAAGTAGCGTTTCCAGTTTGGGAGCCATGTGGACGTGAACCTCACGAAAAAGAAGTGGGGAAGGGGAGACTCGAACTCCCACGCTTTGCAGCACATGATCCTAAGTCATGCTCGTCTACCAATTTCGACACTTCCCCAAGAGCCGTGAGAGCAGAGCAAACGCCGCGCAAAGACCGGCGGCCCGGCCCCGTGTTAGCTGAATCATATCACGGGAAGGGCCGCCCAGAGCCTGTCCTTACGAGTGTCCCACCGACGATCACGCGCTGCGTCTCGTCGGTGGGAGTGTTATGTCGCGCCTATCCGGTCTGCAACTCCCAGATCCATCGGCCGATGGCCACAAGGAGGGCGAGAAGCGCCACTATCAGGCCGATCATGGCTATCAAGAATGCACCTGAACTGCCAGGAGTTCCGGTGTCGCCCTCGGGGCCCTGGACACCCTGAGGACCGGAGGGCCCGGAAATACCCTGCTGGCCGGTCTGGCCGATGTAGCCCTGGGGCCCGGGTTCGCCGCGCGAGCCTGATTCACCCTGAGGGCCTCGTTCGCCGGGAGGGCCGACCGGCCCCTGGTCGCCTTTCGGGCCCTGGGGGCCTAGAGCACCCGGGTCGCCTGGATCGCCCTGAAGGCCCTGGGAGCCCTGGGAGCCCTGGGGCCCTTCAGGTCCTATTGGGCCCACGGGGCCCTGGGGACCGCGGGCTTGTGCCGGAACCGGTGTATTGCGAACGACGGGCGTATTGACGCGGATGGGTGCACGAGTAGAAGGCGTGGTGGTTGTGGAAGAAGCACGTAGATCAAGAATCTGCGCTTCCCCCGATGTCCAAGTAACGTTCTGTGATACGGCGTTACCATCTACCTTAAATCTAACTTGCTTACCCGTATAGACTCTCCCCGACGGCTGGCCTAACTGAAGACTGTAGGAACCACCTGCCGCAGTCCTTACTTGCCGAACAGTTGCGCCATCAATTATGGCTTCGACCAATACTCCGGCAGCAACGACGCTGCCATCGACATAGGCCTTGCCAACGAACTGGTGAGGCGGCGGCGGCGGAGCTTGACCATATACCAAAGCAGGGAAAATCACCAAAAGAGCAGCAAAAGTGAGTAAAACCAAGAGCCGGGATCGGGTCAATTTCATGGGCGCACTCCCCACAAGGATTAGTTTGACTGGACTGCCTCTTCTTCCCTGCTTTTTCCTCGCGACGGAAGCTAATACGGCAGCGGCTTGCATTCGGGTCTGTGGAAGAGTCTGCACCCTGGCCGACTGCAGAGACCTGCTCCGAAATCGGGGCGCAATTTCGACTCCCACATCCAGGGCCTTTCGATTATCAAAAGCTGCTTTTGCACTGAGCTTGTTGATGAACCGTCCGTTCGTGGTTCGACGGGCTCACCATGAACGGACTGGCGTGAGGCCGGAAAACCCGTAAGAACCTGCTTCCACATCCCACGACGTTGACATAATAGTTTAATCGTAGTTTAGGAATTGTTCCAGCATTCGCGATGCGAAACTTATGGAATTCGTAGGCAGTTCAGGGCCCATTCGCACCTGTCATTCGACATCGGTTATGCTTTCGTTCCATTGGGATGTTGAACCCGCTGCTGTTCTGGTATTACAAGAGGCAGTGGAGGACAGGTCATGAATCGATCAGAGTCAGGAAATGCGCCACAGACACCTGAAGAGTACATCGCGTCGCTACCGGAGGACCGGGCGGAGCAGCTAAGCCGGCTCCGGGAGCTGGTCCTTCAGCATTTGCCGGAAGGCTACGTCGAGGAGATCGATTTCGGGATGATCTGTTATGTCATCCCCCTGTCGACCTACCCGGAGACGTACAACGGCCATCCGCTGATGTATGCCGCGCTGGCTTCCCAGAAGCGTCACATGTCTCTATACCTGATGAACGTCTACGGAGACGAGGAGTCCCAGCGGTGGTTTGTCGACGGATTCGCTGCCGCCGGCAAGAAGCTGGACATGGGAAAGGCGTGCGTGCGCTTCAAGAAGCTGGACGACCTTCCCCTGGACGTGATCACAGAGGCGGTCTCACGCACGCCCGTGGCGGACTACATCGCAAGTTACGAGGAATCCCGGACCCAGATGGCGGCCAGGCGCAAGGAACGCAAGAGCCAGACAGCGAAGTGAGACTTCTACCGTTCTGCACTGCTCCCGGCCGGCCGGCAGTCCCGGTCGGAGGTTATCGGTGCTAGCCCAAGCCCTCGAAGTAGCCGCGCAGGTAGGCGACCTGGCCGCCGTGGACTATGTTGTCCCAGACCAGAATGCCGAGGGCTTCGCTGACCGACATGGTGGTCCCTGGCGCGGCGGCGGGCACCTGCCGGTCGAGGTCCGAGGCGCCCAGGCCAGTGATGTAGTCGCGGGCGGCGGCATTCACGGCATCGTAGTAGCCCATCAGCGTTTCCCGGGAAGGGGCAGGCCAGTCGGCAACCTTCTGCGCACCCCAGCCCATTCCGATATCATCCGGATCGGAGGCCATTTCGAATTTTTCGTGCCAGCCTCCGGTATTCCACACCTGTCCGGTGTCCTGAAGACGGCCGTGGACGAGACGGTCAGCGACCCGTGTCATGTGCCACACCAGCCAGTTCATTGGGTTGGACTGGTCGTTGGGCATTGCTGCGAGAGTAGCGTCGTCCACACCGGCGACGGCGTTGGAGACCATGTCCCAGTGGCGGTTCAGCGCGAAAATGGTCGTGTCTGTGGCAGCCATCGCGTCACTCCTTGATCTGAGTCTTGGACTGCCCGCCGAAGCCTAAACCTGGCAGGGTTACGCTAATTTAGACTGGCGCGGTGCTATCCACAAGGGCCGTTAGCTCGAGGGCAACAAAAACGTCCTTCCGTTAATGGAAGGACGCGCGACTAACGAAGACTGGTGACCCGCCTCGGGGTCGAACCGAGAACCTACGGATTAAGAGTCCGTTGCTCTGCCAGTTGAGCTAGCGGGCCGCCTGAATCCAATCTAACAACAGGGCCGCGCGCCTGTCAAATGTATTGCAGGGTGCTATGCGCCGTGCTCCAGCCTGTCTATCAGGTACTGCGGCAGGCCGGCGAGGCGCATTTTTTCCTGAGTGGCCGCGATTTCGTACTCGACGCGGTAGTGCTCCACGGCATCGGCGTCGCTGTCGTATACGGCGTAGCTGGCCCTGGGGTCGCGGTCTCTGGGCTGGCCCACGCTGCCAGGGTTGATGATGCACCGCCCGCCGTCGAGCGGCGAGGCCTCGCCCGCCGTCGGAGGGAGGAAGAGCGGGATTCCCCCGTTCTCCCGACAGACGAAAGGATAGTGGGAATGCCCCACGGCGCAATGTGTCGTTGTCAACAGGTTAAAGGTGACGATGGCCTGGGTCGGATGAAGCAGGTATTCCACAATGGGGTCTCGCAGGCTGCCGTGAACCAAGGTGAAAGGCGGCTGTTGCGCCACCAGCGGCAAATCACGGAGGAAGCTCCTTTCCCCCTCGCCCAGCTTCTCCGACGTCCACCTGATGGCCTGATATGCCGCGCCATTGAAGTCGGCTGCGTCGATGACTCCTGCGGCGGCGTAGTCATGGTTGCCGGCCACTGCCAGCAAGTCGAACTCGCGGAGCCTAGCGAGGCAGGCGGAGGGATCAGGGCCATAGCCCACCATGTCGCCAAGGCACCACGCCCTGTCGAACCCGCCTCTATCGCTGGCATCAGCGAGGACCGCCTCAAGGGCTTCCAGGTTCGAGTGTATGTCTGACACCAGGAGAGTACGCACAGTCGCTCACAGTCATGGGCACTTAATTGTCGCGCCGGGTGCTGTGAAGAATCCCTTTTTCATGGGTGGGATTCTTCGTTTTGCCCAGCGCGAATCCCCATTGGGGAGACCGGGGGCTCTGGATTCCTGCTTTGTCGGGCATGCCGAGTGGTACCAGCCCGAGATAAAGACTTTTACAAGGTCCCGGCTCAGGGTACAGAGTCTTTCGTTTATTAAAAACTCCCTTTGCACTGAGCTTGTTGATGAACCGTCCGTTCGTGGTTCGACGGGCTCGCTATGAACGGACTGGCGTCGTTCCGGAAAAACCGACAGACCCTGGCTCAAGGTAAGGCCGCGGGCCAGCCAGCCTGGGGATGCGGTATTATAGCAACCGGCCTCATTCGAGACTGGTTCTCACATCTTTTCGTGCGCAACCCTGCCATATGAACTAAAGGAGGCGGCGACTCATGACCGCAGCCAAGCCACAGGTACACGTCATCGGCACCGGAGGAAGCATTGCCGGGATTGGCCCGGACCGCCTGGACTACATGCTCTATTCGGAGCTCGGGGACCACCTGACCATTGAGCAGTCGCTGGAGAGGGTCCCAGAGATCCGTGACTTTGCGACGGTGACATCGGAGGACCTGGTCAGCGTGGGCAGCACTGCAATCGGCCCGGCGGACTGGCTGGCACTGACCAAGCGGATCAACGGGCTCCTGGGGGACGGCAGTCCGTTGTCGGGGGTCGCGGTGACTCACGGCACTGCCACGCTGGAAGAGACATCGTACTTTCTGCACCTCACGGTGAAGACCGACAAGCCGGTGGTGGTGACCGGGGCCATGCGGCCACCGACGGCAATCAGCACCGACGCCGACTTGAACCTGATGGACGCCGTTCGCATCGCGGCGACTCCCCACGCCGGCGGCATGGGAGTCCTGACCGTGCTGAACAACGAGATTCACTCGGGCAGAGACGTGTCGAAGTCCAATACCTTCCGGGTGGAGACGTTCCGGCCCAACGAGCTGGGGTTCCTGGGGTACGCCGACTCGGACCACAAGGTGGTGTTCTACCGTGCGCCGGTGAGGAAGCATACAACCAACACTCCGTTCAATGTAGAGGGTCGCGACACCCTACCCCGGGTTGAGATCGTGTACTCGTATGCTGGCGCGGATGGCGCGATAGTGGATGCGGTGCGACAGATGCGGCCGGACGGTCTGGTGGTCGCGGGTTTCGGCGGCGGCACGTTTCCACCGGCATTCATCGCGGCAGCGGCCCGGGCGGTGGAGGACGGCATTCCGGTGGTGCTGGCATCGCGGTCGACGGCAGGCCGGGTGGTGACGACGCCCCGCAAGGAGGAGCAGGGCTTTCTGGTGTCCGACAACCTGCTGCCGCAGAAGGCGCGGATACTGCTGATGCTGGCCCTGACCGTGAGCAACGAACGCGACTGGTTGCAGCAGGCCTTCTACGAATATTAGCTCTTAGGGAATCCCGGCAGCGTGTATAATCCGCGAATTCGGCATCCAGCCAATCAGAGCGGACGACAAGCGCGAGGGGTCATCAACGCCGAGGAAGGAAGCCATTGGCTCAAGTAGCAGCAGGACAACAATCGCCGGCCGAGTTCGGGCCGCGACGCACCAAAGACCCCATAATGGCCACCACGGTCATCGGCGCCCACACCCTGGAGCACATGTACGGGCGCGGGTTCCTGGTCCTCATCACAGCCATCTACGTGAGCCTGGGATTGAACCCGATCCAGGCCGGTCTTCTGGACGGCGTGCGTCAGCTGTCTGGCGGGGCCACGAGCATGACCGGCGGCTTCTTCGTGGACCTCTTCCAGCACAGACGAGCACAGGTTCTCACCGTGAGCCTGGCGCTAATAGGCATCGGATACTTCCTGGTGTCGATCTCCCCGGCATACTGGCAGGTACTGGCGGCCCTGGGGGTAGCCTCGGCGGGTACAGCCATGTGGCATCCGCCGGCGCTGGGGCTGCTGGCGCAGCGGTTCCCCAGCCGCCGCGGCCTGTTCATCTCGATGCATCGCTCAACAGGGAACGTGGGCGACTGGATCGGACCGCTCATCGTGAGCGGGCTGCTGGCGGTGGTCGGCTGGCGGTGGATTGTGGGGGGCGGCGCTCCGATCATGCTGATCCTGGCTACGGCCATCTTCCTGCTGCTGCGCAACCTGGACCCGCCAGCGCTGCCGGGGGTGGACTATAAGGCGAAGATAAAGAAGCAGTTTCGCGACATGGGAGACTCTTTCCGAGGCACCGGCATGTGGAGCATCTTCACGGTGTCAGCGGTGCGGGGAATGGGCGACCGGTCATTGCTGTGGGTGATTCCTCTCTACCTCTCCAACGATCTCGGAATGAGCAACTTCTGGGTCGGGTTCCACGTGGCCCTGTTTGCGATGCCGGGAATTGTTACCGGCCCCTTCTTCGGGGCACTTTCGGACTACATCGGGCGCAAGTCCATCACGATGATGGTGATGGCGGCAACCGGCGTGATTACGCTGGCCATCGTGATGCTGGGCGACAGTTGGGCCATGACGGTGATGGTGTTCCTATTCGGGGTGTTCATCTTCACGGTGAACTCACTGACACAGGCGGCGGCCATCGACGTGGCAGAGGGCAAGGGCCTGGAGGGCTCGTTCATTGGACTGATGTGGGGTAGCAACGCATTTTTCGGGGCGATGGCGTCCATCGCGGCTGGAGTGTTGGCAAACTACACCGGGTGGGCGTCGGCGTTCTACCTAGCCGCCGGGCTGTACTTCCTCGGGTTCTTCGCATCCCTGCTCATGCCGGGAGGCAGGGCACGACGGGCGGCGCGGTAGTACCGGGTCCCGGGTGTTGCGGCGGGCGGCGTAGTACCGGGTCCCAATCGTTCCGGGCGAAACGGGCACCGAAGCTACTGGCTTTCGATAGCCTCTCGGGCGGCACGGTACTGTTCGGGGGTGTTGAGGTCGAGCAGTATCTCGGGGTTGTCCAGAGGGATACGCTGAACCGATCCGGGGCGGCGGCGGACGACGGCCTTGATGCCCTGCGAATCCTCGTCGATGGCCAGTAACTCTGGGAGCAGTTCGGCCGAAAGCACTATTGGATGACCGCCCTTGCCCTGGTATTCAGGCACGGTTACCTTGAAGTCCTTGGCACGATGAGTGGCGAGGATGCGGGTGACGTCGGCGGCCGAGCGGGGCTGATCCACGTTGAGCAGAAGGATTTCCTCAACGGCAGTGGCATCCAGTGCGGCGAGGCCAGCCCTGATGGACGTAGTCTTGCCCTGCAGGTAATCGGGGTTGAGGGTCCAGGCGACTCCGTCTTTACCTTCGAGCAAGGGACTCAGTTCGTGGGCGCTGTGGCCCAGAACGACGACGACACGGTCGGCGCCACCCTCGAGCAACGCGTCTACCTGGTGCTCCAACAGGGTCCTGCCGCGCCAGTCGAGCAGGGCCTTGAGCTGGCCCATGCGGCTGGACTCGCCGGCGGCGAGCAGGATGGCCCAGGCGCCAGGCATGGGGGTGTCGTTACACCTCTACGGTGCGTTCGACGATGCTGGCGGCGCGGTCGATGTACCAGTCGCCCATGTTCATCTGCCCACCGTCTCCGCCGCGCCGCACCATGATGATTTCCGACAAGATGCTGACGGCGATCTCCTCGGGGGTCAGCGCGCCGATGTTCAGGCCAACGGGGGCGTAGACTTCCTTGATGCGGTCCTTGGCGATGCCCTGTTCCATAAGCCGGCGGTAGATCATCAGGGTCTTGCGGCGGCTGCCCAGCAGCCCGACGTAGCGGGCGCGGGTCTTCAGGGCGGACTCCAGGGCCATGTCGTCGTAGCGGTGGCCTCGGGTGGCGACGACGACGTAGCTGTTGACGTTGATGCTCAGGTGGTCGGACCATTGGTCGTAGGGAGTGACCACCGTGTGCTCGGCGTAGGGGAACCGCTCCTCGTTGCAGAACTCAGGACGGTCGTCGACCAAGTAGACACGATAGCCGAGGATGTTCGCGAGGTCGGCGGTCGCCTTGCCGACGTGCCCGCCGCCCACCATGACCAGCGTGGGAGGAGTGGTGAAGCCCTCGACGAAGATCTCGGTGCCATCCTCGGTGGAGATGGACTCGGTATTGCCGATGTGAGCGATACGGTGGGCGGTCTCGAGCGCGGGCTCGTCCAGTTCGACGGCGCCCAGGCTCCCCGAGACGGTGCCGTCAGCGCGGAGGAGCAGCTTGGCGCCGAGTCGCTGCGGATGCTGAGGGCTGTTGACGACGGTGGCGAGGCCGACCGGCTCACCGCCGTCGTAGGCCTCGAGAATCTCATCGCCCAGGGGCAAGAAGTCCTCTATTCTCCTAAGGGGTTCCAAGTAGAAGTACATTGTGCCGCCGCAGACCAGGCCATCACGGGCGGCGATGTCTTCATTGAGGTAGTAGTCCTTGAATTCCGGGCCGCCACCCTCGCGCAACATTTCCTTTGCGGCGAACCAGATGTCTCCTTCGACGCAGCCTCCGCCCAGGGTGCCCAAGCCGCTGCCGTCATCTTTTACCAGCAGCATTGCGCCAGCCTTCTGGGGGGTCGAGCCCTTGGTCCGCACCACGGTCGCCAGCACGCAGGGTCGACCGTCCTTGAGTGTTTCGACGGCTCCCTGGATGACTTCTTTCATAGCTAATCCATTCCCGCCGTTCCCCGACTTCTATTCATGTGTAGCTTACCAAAGGGCGGTACAAGCCGCAAACTGCCGGACATCCCCCAGAAAGTGTCCAAAAGTGCCCGATTCTGTCCGATTACACAGCGAAAGATCTCTTGAGCATGGGTGAGATTCTTCGTTTTGCTCAGCAACTGTCCTGGATGCCAAAGTGCTGCTGCCACTTTGTCATCATTTTGGTCACCGGGCGGGATGATTGCAGAGTCCCTTTGGTGGTCGTCCTGAGCGGAACGAAAGGTCTCTTCATGGCACAAAAACCGGACCGAGAGAGTCGTGCAACACTCCCAAATCATTCCTAAATCAAGTATAATATTATGTTGTATGGCAACCGTAGCAATTACGTCCGTCAGCGAGCGGAATGCGCTTTGTTACGTTGACGCGATGCAGGAGGCGGGTGCAAACACCCGGGTGCTCCTGCCCGAATTGCATGGCGGCCTGACTGCCGAAGAGCTATTGCGGGGAGTGGGCGGATTGTTACTGTCGGGCGGCCCCGATGTCCACCCAGAGCGTTACGGTCAGGGCCCCGACCTCGATGCGGGACTGATTCTAGCTCCTGACCTTGACGACCTGGAATTCCGTGTTCTCGAGCATGCTCTCGGCCTGGATATGCCGGTGCTGGCCATCTGTCGCGGAATGCAACTGTTGAACGTGGCATTTGGCGGCCGGCTGATACAGGACCTGCCGGGGCATCGCAACGATGACACCGGACCGGAAAGTGAACCTGCCACGCACCAGATATATGTCGCGCCTGGGGCCAAGGCTGCGGCGATAATCGGCTCGGCCGGGTTCTTCCGGGTCAATTCGTATCACCACCAAGGTCTCATGGAGGCGCAGCGGGCGCCACGCCTGATGAGCGCGGCCTACAACGTGGATGACGGGCTGGTAGAAGGGCTGGAGAGCCCAGAGCACAGCTGGGTGATAGGGGTGCAGTGCCAGCCTCAGAGGAAAGACGAGGTTCCCAGGTTATTCATGAACCTGTTTGCGGGCCTGTATGACCGTGCAGTGCGGTTTGAGGAGTCCCTTACGAATTAGTTAGCCTTGGCAATCCTTCGTGCCATCAGCCCGGACGGGAAGAGTAAACGAGGGCAGCAGGCAGGGCAACGGGATGGGCACCCGACAAAAAGGGCCCGACAGTATGCCGAGGAGTGTTGACGTATGGTAACTACCGCCCCGGTACCACTAGGAGAGCAGCCGATCCGCATCGGAGACGAGATGCGGACATCCTACCTGACGTACGCCATGAGCGTGATCGTGTCGAGGGCGCTCCCCGATGTCCGGGACGGTTTGAAACCGGTGCAACGGCGAATCCTGTATGCCATGCATGACATGGGCATACGGCCGGGCTCGCAGTTCCGGAAGAGCGCCCGGATCGCCGGTGAAGTGCTGGGCAAGTTCCACCCCCACGGCGAGGGTTCGGTTTACGACGCACTGGTGCGCTTAGCGCAGGACTTCTCGATGCGGTACCCGCTGATAGCGGGGCAGGGCAATTTCGGCAGCATCGACGGCGACCCGCCAGCGGCCATGCGGTACACCGAGGCCCGCCTGGCGCCGATATCTGAAGAACTGCTGGCCGACATCGACCAGAACACAGTCGGCTTCACGCCCAACTTCGACGACTCGCTGACCGAGCCCACCGTACTCCCGGCGCGGCTTCCCAACATGCTGATCAACGGAGCGACGGGCATCGCCGTGGGCATGGCCACCAACATCCCGCCCCACAACCTGGGCGAGGTGTGTGACGCGCTGGTGCACCTCATCGATCACCCGGAGGCGACAACCGAGAGGCTGATGCGTCACATCAACGGCCCTGACTTCCCGACAGGGGCGAAGGTGCGAGGCCGGAAAGGCATCGTGGACACGTACACCACGGGTCGCGGCCGGGTCGTGATGGAGGCCGAAACGGAGTTCGAGGAGACCCGCAGCAACCGCGAAAGCATCATCGTCACCTCCCTTCCGTATCAGGTCAACAAGGCCACGCTGATCGAACGGATCGCGGCGCTTGCCAGAGAGAAGAGGATAGACGGCATCTCGGACATTCGCGACGAATCCGACCGGCGCGGCATGCGAATAGTTATCGAGTTGCGACGCGACGCCCAGCCGCGCGTGGTGCTGAACAACCTGTTGCGGCAGACGGCGCTGAGATCGTCGTTCAACTCCATCATGCTGGCGCTGGTCGACGGGCAACCGCAGGTGCTTCCCCTGCGGCGGTGCCTGGAGCTGTTCGTCCGGCACCGGGAAGAAGTGATCCGTCGAAGGTCGGAATACCAGCTGCAACGGGCCCGCGATCGCGACCACATCGTACAAGGGCTGCTGCTGGCGCTGGACCGGATCGACGAGGTGATCGAGATCATCAGAAATTCGGCCGACGTAGAGGAGTCCCGCAACAACCTTATACAGGGATTGGACCTCTCAGAGGCGCAGGCGCAAGCGATCCTCGACATGCAGTTGCGGCGCCTCGCCGCGCTGGAGCGGGAACGGCTGCAGAACGAGCACGAGGAACTGCTGCAGAAGATCGCGGAGCTGGAGGCACTGCTGGCAGACCCGGCGAAAATCCTGGCAGAAATCAAGTCAGAAACCCGCCAGCTCAAGAAGTCCTTCAACAATCCGCGGCGCACGACCATCGAGGAGCAGGAAATCGGGGAGGAGACCCCTGAGTCCCTGATTCCCCAGGAAGACGTGATCATCACGCTGAGCCAGCGCGGTTACATCAAGCGCGTTCCGCCGAGCACCTTCCGGACCCAGAACCGGGGCGGCAAGGGTGTGCGTGGGATGACGACCCGGGAGGGTGACGCGATACTCGACCTGCTGGTGGTGGACACGCACAGCGCGATATTCTTCTTCACAAATCGCGGGCGAGTCTATCCTCTGAAGGCATACCAGATCCCAGGCGATGCGTCGAGGACATCCCGGGGCACGCTGCTGTCCAACCTGCTCCCGCTGCAGCGCAACGAGCAGGTGCAGGCCATGCTGCTCATCGACGACCCTAAGGACGACTATCCGCTGCTGCTGGCCACCAAGACCGGGCAGATCAAGTCGTTGAAGACGGGGGAGTTGACCAATATCCGTCCGTCGGGCCTGATAGTGATGAACCTATCACAGGACGACGAACTGGTGTCGGTGGCACAGGTCGGTGAAGCCAAGGATGCGATGATGGTAACCGAGCGCGGCCAGGCGATCCGGTTCGCGATCGACGACCTCACACCACGTTCCCGCACGGCGGGAGGCGTTCGCGGAATCCGCCTGGTTGGGGACGACAAGGTGGTATTCACGGGGGTCGTAGTCCCGAACAGCCATCTGCTGGTCGTCAGCACCGGTGGTTACGGCAAGATGACAGCGACCTCGAGCTATCCGCGGAAGGGACGCGGCGGCCAGGGAGTGCGTACATTCCAGTTGACGGACAAAGCGGGCGCGTTGTCAGCGGCCAGGATCGTGACCGACCCTGAAACGAAGGAAATGCTCATTGTCTCGGCCAAGGCCCAGGTGGTCAGGATCAGCATAGATGACGTTCGGGAAACGGGTCGCATCGCCCAAGGTGTAATTCTCTGGAAGGAGAGGGAGTCTGACGACTACGTGGCCTCAATAGCCGTGTTCCAGGAAACGGACCGCAACGACGAAGTGGGGCCTCCCAGCAACGGACACCGTCACAACGGGCGCGCGCAGGGAGAGAATGTGAACGGGCACGGACCTGAAGAAAACGGAGACGATGACGACGAAGAATCCGAGTAATCGTCGCACGTAGCCGGAAATCGTCAGAATTGCAGGGGCGGGTTGCTTAACCCGCCCCTAAGCTATGCCTCTCACGAGAGTCTGAGGTCTAATTCGTCGCGGCATACCGCCAAATTAGAGGTTTTTGTTCAATTAGTGTCGCATCGTGTTGACTGGGTTGAAAAACATAATCGCCTTATGTACAATACCCCAATGGCGTGATATTTCAAGCGCCGCACTATTGCCAAGCATAATTAAGGGGTGATGGCAAATTGGGGATGAAACTCGTTTTCCTTCATGGCGCCGGCTGTTCCAGCCTTTCCTTCTACTACCAGCTGCGGCATTTTCGCAGCGCCAAAGCCATCGACCTGCCGGGGCATCCCGATGGCCGGCCCTGTGAGTCCGTAGACGGCTACGTGGAATGGGTGCGCGGGTTCATACGGGCCAGGCGCTATAAGAACATTGTCCTATGCGGGCATTCCATGGGAGGGGCAATCGCCATGCGCTATGCCCTGAAGTATCCGGAAGAGCTGCAAGGGCTTGTGCTGATGGGAACGGGCGCCCGACTGCGAGTACATCCCAATTATCTTGAACGTTGCCGAATGCCTGGAGATGACAACGCCTCGTGGCTCGAAGGCCACCTGGAATACTACAGCGAAGTCAGTTCGGAAGTGTATCCAGTACTGCGACAGCGGGCTTCCGAGGTGGGGCCTGAGGTTGAATTGAACGATCTGATGGCCTGCGACCGGTTCGACATGATGGACAGTGTAGGCGAAATCAAGATCCCCACCCGAGTACTATGCGGAAGCGACGACGTGATGACTCCAATCAAGTACTCGGAGTTTCTGGCTGACAACATCGAGGGGGCCGTACAGAAAGTGATACCTGGCGGCAGCCATTTCTTCCACATGGAGAAGTACCAGAAGGTGAACGAAGAGATCGAAGGCTTTCTCTCCACCTTCAAGGTGAACGGCAGGCGAAGCTCCTAGCCGAGCGAACCGGGGAAAAATCAGAGCGCAGGCCTCAATCAGCCTGCGCTCTTTTTTCGCTCCAGTGTCAGGGAAGCGCCGCTAGCCGCGGTCCGGGTGATACCAGCGGCTCCGATAGAACATGAGAGGGCTGTCGTATTCGTTGCGGCGTATTTCCTTGACTTCTCCAATGTACACCGTGTGATCGCCGTAGACGTGGGACCCGACTACGTCACAATCAAAGAATATCGCAGAGCCGTCGAGCACGGGGACACCATTTTCAGACTGGGAGAAGCTGTAGTCCACTCCACCAGTCCTATCCTGCGGCTTCTTGGCAAAATAGGCGCCAACGTCTTCTTGGCTTTCACACAGGAAGTTGACTCCGAAACGTTT
The DNA here is from genome assembly GCA_965222025.1 of Dehalococcoidia bacterium. GTDB lineage: Bacteria > Chloroflexota > Dehalococcoidia > Lucifugimonadales > UBA3495 > VXOI01. The sequence continues at coordinate 224,098 of CBDCTI010000002.1, forward strand.
CCGCTGCTCCATGAAACCGTAGGTGTGAGTACCGTGGGCGACACACACCAAGACTATCGGGGGCTCCAGACAGACGGAGGTGAAGGAGTTGGCGGTCATGGTGTGGGGATCGCCCTCGTCGTCCACCGTGGTAATGACCGTTACTCCAGTAGCAAACTCGGACAACGCTGCACGGAATTCGTTTTTGTCGAACGAAACCATATACACCCCAAATCATTACGTTCGCGGAAGCCAGCCGCCTACAGCGAACAGGTCTCCGGGACTAGCAAACAATAACGCCTGATTACCCCGGCGGCGAATTTGCGACATTATAATACGCAATTACTGGCTTGCGCTACTATCTTGTTTGCCAAGAGCCTGTTTGCCAAGAGCCTAGATGCCGCTCTAGGGAAACGGGAGGAAACACCGCGCAATGTCTTCCGGCGGGGTACAACTGGCAGCCACCGGATCCAGTTTCGCAACAACCCCGGCTGGTATGTTTCCTGCAAACAGTTCCGGGTGTGTCAGCTGGGCCAGGATCTCCAGCCCGTCGACGATTCGGGGGCCGGGACAACTGAAATAAGTGTGGTCGATCAGGTACACCTCGCCTGAAGCCACGGCAGGGATGTCCCGCCAGCCATCCTGGGCAGCCAACCAGGGGGCTTCCCGGAGGTGACGGGAAACGTCGGACGAGCAGAGGTCAACGAAAAGCTTGTCGGGTGCGACATCCATGACCTCCCGCCATTGCAATCTACGCGCGTTGCAGCCCGGTTCGAGAGCGGTTATGTCTCCACCGGCCATTCGCAGAAGGTCAGGTATCCAATGGCCGCCGGCCACAAGCGGGTTGACTCCTTCGACAGAAAAGACCGACGGGCGCGATTCAACAGAACCGGTCATTTCGACAACTGCCTCGGCACGCACCCTCAGGGACGCCACCAGATTCGCCGCCCTTTCCGGAACCTTGCAGACCTCGCCGACTTCGATGATTGAATCCATGATATCGGCGAAGGTCCTTGGCTGCAGCACAACCACCCTGGGCTGTACCGACATTCCTTTGACAGCCAGGTTGACCTCTCCGGCATCGATTTCGCAGACGTGGCAAAGGTCCTGGGTGAAGATGATGTCGGGCAACTCTTTCGCCAGCCATTCGTAGTCCAGTTCGTAGGGACTCTCCCCACGGCTGAGCATGTCGTGCAGCGCAGCCTCGACTTCCTCGCTGGACATTACCGACGGGTCGACCCTGCTGCGACTGACAACTGGTTTGGTTTTAAGAATATCAGGCGGGTAATCACAGAGGTCACTGACCCCGACCACGCTATCGGCCAATCCCAAGGCCCAAAGGATTTCGGCGCCACTGGGGAGAAGGCAACAGATCTTCAAATCATCTTCTCGCGTTGTACAGAATGGGGCCGCGGCCGCGGCTCTGTTGTATTATAGGGTGAACCCCGAATTACGGCGCTGCGCCTTTTGCAGGCGAAGACCGCGATTCAAAACTCCGCCAGACCCATTTTCCTAATGCTGCCCCACGAACGCCTTACTATGTATTGCATCCTCTGTTGGACCACGCCCTAAATGTCCAGGAGTCAGTCGGAGAGCGGCTGGAGCAGCTTTGAACTGATACGCCTGAACGCGTTCAGCTTTGGGGCCACCGGGTTCATCATGGCGATGGACACGGCCGTATTGCCGGTGATTGTCCTTTCGCTCGCCCCGGAGGGCCTCAAGAACACCTACCTGGCGATGCTGGGGATGGGCGGCCTGCTAATGGCGGCAGTGGTGCAGCCGTCAATTGGAAGGCTCAGTGATCGGACGCTTTCGCCCCTTGGGCGGCGGATTCCGTACATAGTAGCCGGGTCGGCGGTAGTATGCGGAAGCCTGGTGCTGACTCTGCTGGCGCCCAACTTTGCTGCGCTCTTCGGGGCGTGGATGTTCATTCAAGCCAACCTGAACGTAGCTTACGGCCCAGGTATGGCGTTGATCCGCGACCTCGTTCCCAGGTCACGCATTGGTGTGGCGTCGTCGCTGAAGATACTGATGGACGCCACGGGCGGCCTGGTATTGATTACAGCCAGCGCGGCCCTGATCGGACAGGCAGCCGAGGCAGACCTGGGACCAGTACACGTTTACGTCGACTGGGAATGGGCGGTGCTTGCCCTGCTGGTGGCGGCCCTGATCATATCGGTAGCAATTACATGCGCGACGATCCTGTCAAGGGACACCCGGCTCCGCGCTCGCCGGATGCGCAGGACGGAAGAACCACTGCGTTCGGTGATCAACCCGCAACTGGGGCTGTTCCTGCTGTCAAGGCTGTTGCTCATGACGGCGATATACTCTTTCCCGACCTATGGTCTTTTCTTCCTTCGCGACGTGATAGAGGCCACCAACCCGGCGCAGACGCTCAGCCACATGATTCCGGCCGTAGGCGGATCGCTGGCGATAGCGGTGTATGTGGCCGGATGGGCTTCAGACCGAGTGGGTCGCAAGCCGGTAGCCATTGCCGGGGCAGTTGCGGCCGCGGTCAGCACATCATGGCTTCTGCTGACCGACACCACCTCAGGCTTTCTGATAACAGCCAGCATAGTAGGCGCTTCGTCGGGCACTCTGCTCAGCGCCAGCTGGGCCCTGGCCAACGAAATGGTGGACGAGAGGCAGGCGGGAACACACATTGCCATAGTTAACCTGTCGACCATCGGCGGAGCGGCCCTGCCCCGCCTATTCGGCCCGGGCATAGACCTGCTGAACCACACCGCGGAAGACCTGGGTTACCGGGCTCTGATAGTCGGATGCGCCGCCCTGTTCGTAGCAGGGGCCATCACGCTGCTCCCGCTGAACCTGTCCCGTATCGAAGCTGCCCCGCCAGAGGAGCAGGTTGAGCCCGCCGCAGTGCCTCCAGCGGAGTCCTGAAGGGCGGCCACACGCTTCAAGCCCTCCGCTCCTGTTTCACCAACGAAGCGCGGGGCCGCAGCCGACCCACTGTAGTCGCGAAGCTCCTAGGCTGAGGCTTTCTGCAGGAACTCGCTGGCGCCTCGAACCACCCACGCGTTCCACGAAGTCATCAGGAACTTGACGCCCATTGCCTTGAACCTGGCCATGTTGGCGTCGTTAGCCAGGGTGCCGGGGGTGCGGCCAGCGTTGACGATCTTGCCGATTGCAGTCTCGATGGCAGCCTGTACCTCAGGGTGCTCGGCGTTGCCGATGTGCCCCATGGTCTGGGCCAAGTCGGAGGGGGCAACGAAGAATACGTCGATGTTGTCGACCTTGAGGATTTCGTCGATGTTTTCGAGGGCTTCCACTTCTTCCAGCAACACGACGACCATGGTCTGGTCGTTGGCGGTATGGAAGTAGTCGGATACCCCGAACGATTGCCGCCCGCCGAACATGCCGCGGTAGCCTACGGGGGCGTATTTGGCGGAGTGGGCGGCCTGCTCGGCAGACTCACGGCTGTTGACGTGGGGCACGACGATGCCCATGCTGCCGCGGTCGAGGGTGCGCGTTATGAGGCCTGGGTCGTTGGCGTTGACCCTAGTGACGGAGGTCATGCCCCAGAGGTCACAGGAGCGGGTCATGTCGCCCAGGGCGTCCCAGTCCACGGGCCCGTGCTCGCACTCGATCCAGGCGGCGTCGAAACCCAAAGGCCCGAGAAAGTCGATTATGTCACTGTCCTGTAGCCCCGAGATGGTTGTAACTACTTCTCCGTTCCGCAGCTTCTGCTTGGCACGATTTGGTCGAATCGGCGGCATCATGCGCCTCCCTGATTTCAAATTAGACGTGGGACCCGGCACTGAATGGAAGCCGAATCCCGGCCGCCGCCATTGTGCCATTCCGTTCCTGCGATGACAAACTTTAACAGCCGCCCGGCTTCGGATTTCGTCGCGCAGGTTGACAATCGCATCGGGCGCTTGGACAATCAATTCGGCCCCGCACCCCGCCCTACCTTGTGCCCATCGCGAGGCCCCAGAAAGGAGTTACCCGATGACGACCACGTCCACATGGACCCAGGAAAGAGTAGAAGTAGCAGGCGCAGAGATGCAGATTCTGAGGGGCGGCAGCGGTGATCCCCTGCTAATCCTTCACGACGAGATGGGACAGCCGGGGTGGTTGCAAATCCACGAAGAGCTGGCCAAAAACTACTCGGTAATTGCGCCCTCTCTCCCGGGTTTCGGGGTAACAGATCGCCTCGACTGGGTCATGAACGTGAGGGACATTGCAACCTGGACGCTGTGGGCGCTGGATGAACTGGAACTCTCCAATCTAAACTTGCTGGGCTTCTCTCTCGGTGGCTGGCTGGCGGCGGAGATGGCGACTCAAAACCCTCAGATTTTCAAGAAGATGGCGCTGGCCGCACCGGCAGGGATCCTGCCGCCCACGGGCGAAATCCTCGACATGTTCCTGGTGGTGTCCAAGGAATTCATCACCGCAGGAGTGCACGATCCCGAGGCAGCGCCGGGGTTTGAGGCAGTGTGCCCGGATGAGCCCGCAGCTGAGTTGGTTGAAATGTGGGAAACGGCGCGGGAGGAAGCGTGCCGGCTGACCTGGCGTCCGTACATGCACGACCGCAGTCTGCCGCACAGGCTGGGACGTCTGAAGAACCTGCCGACTCTGATTGCCTGGGGGCGCAACGACGAAGTGGTACCGCCGAGCGCGGGAGAGGTTTACAACGCTTCCATTGCTGGATCGCGACTGGTCACTCTCGAAAATTGCGGCCACCGACTGGATGTGGAGAAGCCGGCCGAGTTGGTCAGGGCGCTAAGGGAGTTCTTCGGGTAGACCAGTTCAGCGCTCCGGTTGACGTCCAATCATCAGGCCCGCGCTCAGACTGCGCGGGCTTGTCATTTCAGTCGGGGCATGACACTGCGAGCGAACGTTTCAATGGAGCGTCGCAGGCTGTCAGTGTCGGGAGCGCGGAAGTTGCAGACCACTGCGCCGATCCCCAGTCCGGCGTAAGCAGAGAGATCGTCGGCCACCTGCTCCGGCGAACCGCGACCCATGCGCCGCTGGGATGCAGCCGCAACGCCTGATTCGAAACCAACGGACTGGTGGATGGTCGTGGCGGGAAAGTTTGCGTGGCCCAATTCCGCCGAGAACCGGCCCAGGGTAGACATCCGTTCCCCAAGAGCGTCCAGCGGCATGGAGGTGGGATGCCATGCCTGGCCGAACCGGGCGGCACGCCGGAGGGCGGCGTCGCTGCGTCCGCCGACCCAGATAGGCGGATGGGGCTTCTGCGCCGGTTTTGGCGCGAATCGTACGTCTTCGAATGTTACGAATCTGCCCTTGAAGCTGGAAGGGTCGCTGGTCCACAGCTCGATCATTGCCGCGAGATATTCGTCGGTGCGTGCGCCTCTCTGCGACTCGGGAACGCCAAGCGCGGCGAACACTCGTCGGGGGCGCCGCCGGCACCGATGCCGAGGATCACGCGGCCCCCGGAGAGAGCGTCGAGAGATGCGATCATCTTCGCTGCGACCAGCGGGTTGCGATAGGGAGTCACCATCACGGTGGTGCCAAGCTTGACCCGATGGGTCATAGCGGAGACGTGAGACAACACCACGAAGGGATCGAAGAAAATGGGGCCGATGCTTGCATGCAGGTGTTCGGGGGTGACGATGTGGTCGCTGACCCACACCGAGTCGAAGCCGAGGGCTTCCGCGTCGGAAGCGACCGCCCTCAGATCCTCAAGACTAACCTCCCGCCCATATTGAGGGAGGCAAACGCCAAACTTCATCAGGTCTTCGCCCTCTTCTGCCGGGGAGGATGGTGGCAAAGCTGATTTGCTACCAAGCCTGCCGAAGCACGGTCATGATTGGCCCGGCGTCGGCAACCGGCCTGGGATTGGTAGCGAGGGCGCGGTCATGCAACGTAGCCGATGCGATGAGCTCGAGGCCCTCCTCGGGTACGCCGACGTCACGCAGGCGATCGGGGAGGCCGAGCGAGCGCCTCAGGTTTTCGACACCGTCGGCCGCGGCGTAGGCCGCTTCATCGTCGGTCATGGCGGAGGTGTCTACACCCATGGCGTCGGCAATGAGGGCCAGGCGATCGGCACACGCCTCGGCGTTGTAGCGCATGGTGTGGGGCAGGAGGATGGCGTTGGCCTCCCCGTGGGGTACGTCGAAAATGCCCCCGACGTGATGGGCCGTGGCGGTGTTCAGCCCCAAACCGCCGACGCCAGCCAAGGAGGCCATGCAAGCGGCGGTCTTGATGTTCAGAAGACGATCAAGCTCCAGATCCTTGCAGTGGGGCAGGTGCTCCACCAGCAGCCGGATGGCGTGGAGAGCCATGGCGTCGGAGATCGGGTTGTGCTTGGTCGAATAGACCGTCTCGATGGCGATGCGAAGCTGTCCAACCGCAGTGGAGGTGAGGATATCCACGGGTGTAGTGGCAAGGGCCTTGCCGTCGATGATGATGTATCCCGGGATGGTGTTTGGGTCGGCAACAAGGATCTTGCGACCCAGATCGCGGTCGGCGAACCCGGCACCGCGGCTGAGTTCGGCAGCGCCCATGGTCGTCGTAACGGTAATGATGGGCAGACGGTCGGCGTTGAAGTCAGGATAGGTGATCCTGTCGGGAGGCTCGAAATGGGCCTCGTGGTCGTGAATCCTGCCGCCCTCACCGAGAAGTGTGGCGACTCCCTTCGTGGTGTCGTGGGTGCTACCACCACCGACGCTGACGAGGGCGTCGGCACCAGTCTCCCTGGCCAACGCCACTGCGGCATCCAGTGTGGCCACCGGGGAGTGGGGAGCAACGCCGGAGAATAGTCCGACGCAACGGTCGCCCAGTGATTCCTGCACTCTCGGCACTACATTTGAATGAGACAGGATGGACGGGCCGCACAACACCATGGCGCGAGACGCACCGGCCCGGTTGAGAACTGCCGGCAGGCCGGAGATTGCATCGACGTCGCAGACTATTTCATGCTTCACGCTGTTGAAGGTGTAGTTCAACGGGACGGACGGTTCCATCATCATCGGCTCCTGATTTGCACAGAATGTTCAGGGGTCTTCGCGCAAGCCTTTCAGAATGTCTTCTGGCAGTTTCGCTTCATCCAGAGACATGCAGTGGACCGGGATGCCCTTGGTCTGGGCTCCCGCGATTTCCACCATCACTCCCTTGCTGTCCTCCCAGCCCGGAAGCTGGAGGACCAGGAGCTCGTCGGAGCGCGCGAGGAACTGGAGGTCCCAAGCGTACCATCCCTGGGGCGGGTGAACGCCCTTGAAGGCGAGTTCACCGAGGTACACGAGGGGAGACATCACGATTTTGCCATCGTTGACCATACGGCCGCAGACGTGCCGGACAGCTTCCAGGCGCGCCTCCCGGACCGACGGGGACTCGTGGGCATAGGGGGAGGCGAGGTATATCAGGGTGGGATCGACGTGTTCCAGGTAATCTAGGGCCAAAAATTCAGGAACGTCTCTCGAAGCCATTCATTGCCTCTTGGAATGACGATGTTCCCAGTACAAAGGCAGGGGCGCACGGGTGTGCGCCCCTAATTTCTGCCGATCTGGGCTGGGTGAGGTCACTGGCCGTTCTTTTCCCAGAGCGCTTCGAGGATGGCGCCGGGGGACATGGGCAGCTGCTCCATCCTAACGCCGACAGCGTCATGGATGGCGTTTGCAATGGCGGCCATGGGGGGGACGATGGGGACCTCGCCGACGCCGCGCACGCCGTAGGGATGGCCGGGGTTGGCGACCTCGACGACGACCGTGTCGATCATGGGCAGGTCGAGACTGGTGGGCATGCGGTAGTCGAGGAAGGTCGGGTTGAGCATGCCGCCTTTGTCGTCGAAAACGTACTCCTCGTTCAAGGCCCAGCCGATGCCCTGGACGGCGCCACCCTGAATCTGCCCTTCGACATAGCTGGGGTGAATGGCCTTACCGGCGTCCTGGAGGGCGGTGAAACGAATGACGTCGACCTTGCCGGTGTCTGGGTCGACCTCCACGTCTGCGATGTGGACGGCGAAGGCGCCACCGACGCCGGTGGGTGCAACGTTGCCGCGACCGACGACCGGACCACCGGTGGCGCTCTGCCGGGCGGCCAGATCCCGGAAGGACAGGCGCAGCTCGGGGTCGGAGGTGTGCGAAGCACCGCCGTCCTTGTACTCTACCAAGCCGGGTTCGACATCCCAGATACGGGCGGCGCGCTGGACCAGCTGGTTACGGATGTCCAGTGCTGCCTCGTAGCAGGCCCAGCCGGTCTTGAAGGCGACGCCGCTGCCGCCGGTCATGGATGTGTAACCCACCGAATCGGTGTCGCCAACGGCTGGCCGCACATCCTCGGCGGCGATGCCCAGGACCTCGGCCAGCTGCATGGACACGGCAGCACGAGAGCCACCGATGTCGGGAGAGCCCTCGACCAGGCTGACGGTACCATCGGGGTTGACGCTGGCGATGGCGCTGGACGGGCCACTGGCATTGAACCAGTAACCGGCGGCGACTCCGCGGCCTCGGTAGGTTCCCCTGCCGGTGTCCTTTTCCAGCGGGGCGCTCCAGTGCTCGTGGTCCTTGGAGGCCTGCAGGGTCTCGATGTTGCCAATCTTGCCGAAGACCGGGCCAGTGACGCGGCGAGTGCCCTCCTTGGAGCCGTTGAGGAGGCGGAACTCCAGCGCGTCCATTCCGATCTTCTCGCAAATCTCATCCAGCACAGTCTCGATGGCGAAGGCCGCGGCTGGGGCGCCGGGGGCGCGATAAGCCGCAGTCTTGGGCTTGTTAAGCACCACATCGAAGCCCTCGAGGCGGCCGTTGGCGATGTCGTAGGGACCGGTCATGCACTGGACGCCGGGGTTGATGGGGGACCCTGGGTAGGCGCCGGCCTCGTAGGCCATGGAGGCGTCGACGGCGGTGATGCGGCCGTCATTCGTCGCTCCGACCTTGCAGCGCATCCACGAACCGGCGGTGGGACCCGACCCCTGGAAGACCTCTGAGCGGCTCATGCTGAGCTTGACGGGGTGTCCGGTCTTGCGGGAGAGGATGGCGGCCACAGGCTCGAGGTATACGAGCGTCTTGCCGCCGAATCCACCGCCAATTTCCATGGGGATGGCCTTGATCCGGGAGATGGGCACGCCACAGACGAGTGCAGCCTGGTCGCGGACGTTGAAGTGGCCCTGACTGCTGCTCCAGATGGTGATATCGCCGTCGGGACCCCAGTTGACGGTGGCGGTGTGTGGCTCGATGTAGCCCTGATGAACCGACTGGGTGCGGAACTCGCGCTCCACGATCACGTCGGCGTCCTTGAACCCCTGCTCGATGTCGCCCAATTCGAAATAGAAGTGGTTGGCAACGTTCGTGCTTCCGGCGGAGTCTTCGTCATCGAGCAACCCGCCAGTGCGCATGTTGGGGTTGGCAATCGTGGCCAGCCGCTCGTGCAACACGGGAGCGTCAGGCTTCATGGCCTCCAGGACATCGGTGACCGAGTCCAACACCTCGTACTCCACTTCGATGAGCCCGAGGGCCTGCTCCGCGATGTGTGGGCTGACGGCGGCGACAGCGGCCACGGCGTGCCCCTTGTACAGGGCCTTGTCAGCGGCCAGGCAGTTGTTGCTGAGGAACTTTGGGTTGACCATGGCCGCCTCGGTCTGGTCGCTGATGCGGCCCTGCGGCTGGGGCAGGTCGGCGGAGGTGACAACCCCGCGGACGCCCTCGAAGGCTTCGGCCTTGCTGACATCTATGGACTTGATGCGGGCGTGAGCATGGGGACTACGCAGGACGCGGGCGTGAAGCAGGCCCGGAAGATTGACATCGGCGCCGTAGCGGGCTCGGCCGGTGACCTTTTCAGGGCCGTCCTGGCGGATGGGCCTGGTGCCGACCACGTTGAATTCCTGGTTGGAGAGCACGACGTTTGAGCCTGTGATGGTGGCCATGCTTGTTTCCTCCTCAGTCTGTCTGTTTGGATTGAGTTTAGCTGGCTGCTTGTTCGTTGGCGGGGACTGTCAGTGGTTCTAGTGCGTCCAACAGTTCAGCTATATTGTCGAGACTTAACCCGATGGCACGGTCGCTCAAAAAGCGCTTCCGCGTATAGAAATTTTGGTGCAATTCGTATGCCACAGCGCGAAACACTCTCAGACGATCATCTCCAGTCACATCACTGGCGTTCTGCAGCACTACTCCAAAATGAGCGTGTTGATTGTATTCCCACCCGTGCGTCACTGCGACGGCTTTGGCCATCCACGCCGCAGCGCCCCAGCCCTTCTCGGACGCCTGATGCAAGTCGTCGTCGGCCAGATAGACCCGCGCCTTTTCGAGAAATTCGCGGGCCTGCCGACGATAATCTTCAACTGCTACGGGGTCGAATGGCTCCGACACGTTCTGCTGGGTCAATTCGGTGCTTCCTCAAAAGGGATATTCGCAGCGTGGACAAGATTCTAGCGTATGACTGCCTCTGTGGGTCAATTCCGATGGCTCTGAGGCTTGAATCCTAGTTACCTCGCGCCAACCGTTCCATTTCGACGGCGAACCAGAGGGCCATGCCGCCACTTCGGTCATCGAATCCATATATGGCTGGGCGGTCGAGGTAGTCGCGGACGTTCTGCTGGACACCGGTGCTGGCACAGGCGTCAACGACGTTGCCAACATCGTCGATACGCTCTGCCACGCCTTGCCAGGCCAGATCGAGGGACGGGCGATAGTCGTCGCTCAGCCAGCCGCGCAGGAGTCCCCGGGCGATGGCGTAGCCCATCATGCAGGTGGCCGTGAACTCGTCGTAAGAACCGGGGAAGTCCAGCACCTGGGGGAGCATGCCTGAGTGACGCTGCAGATCTACCAGAGCGTCGAGGAGGTTGCCGTACATATCCAGGATGCTGGCCCGGGCCGGGTGGTCTTCCGGAAGATAGGTCAGGGTCTCGGCGAGGCCCAGGGCTGCAAAGCCATTGCCGCGGCCCCAGTAGAAGGGGGCGGAGCGACAGTGCCAGAACAGGCCGTTGTCCTGTTGAATGTTGCCGTCCAGCAGGAACCTTGCCAAGAGGTCAACGTACCGGGATTCGCCGGTCAGGCTGTGGGCGCGGCCCAGCAAGGCCCCAGCCATGAACATGTCTTCGGTGCGGAAATCGGGGTCGCAAGGGGAAGGTGCTCCTCCATCAACCCCGGGCACGAAGCGGTTTGCGGCGTCGACGATCATTCCGGTGTAGCGGGATTCGCCGGTCGCTTCGGTGAGTTCATCGCCCCAGACCACAGAGGCCAGCGCGGAAGGAGCCAGGCCTTCTGGGAGTCCGTCTACGACAAAAGCATTGAGCAGGCTGACAATATCAGAGGTTGGATCACCGCCTTCAGGATCCAGTTGTGCCAACCGCAGGCGGCCGCTGATGGGAACACCCTGGGTGTAAACGATCGGATCGAAAGAATGGCCGTAAGCAGCAGCCAGTATTCGGCCGACTTCAACAGGACTTCGCTGCCTGCGGCGATCGAGCACCTGTCGGGCTGCAGACCTGGCGGACATTTCCGGCTGCTGCACTGCTCCGAAAAGGCGGGTTATCTCCCGGGGCAGCTGCTCGTCGGAAGCCGTGAGACGCAGAGCCGGGATGGTATCCAGACCCTCCGGATGCCCGTCGCCCAGTGCCCCCAGGAATGAATCGTCCCTGACCTTTCGGGCTCCCAAGGCCGGGGCGAAACGGCGGCCTGCCGCGTTGCATTCCCAGAGTACCGAACCGGTCCCGGCACACACCTCCAGCACCAGGTCGGGGGACTGGAAGCACACCCAGCGCCACACGTAGCGCTTCTCGGGGTTCAGTTCATCGAAATAGAAGTTGCCGACAGGCGGGTAACCCTGGGACGGAATACCGCCCGAGCCGTTTTCCGGTCCACGTCCCAGACGCAGGCCGTCGGGGTTAGCGCACGGGATGGCGCTAAGGCCGATTCGCAGCGCAAGACCGTCGCCGCCCCCGGCATAGAGTTCCAGGGCGTGCAGGGCCAAATCCACATCGGCCGGGCGGCCAGACAGTCCGCCAATCAGCAGGATGCGAGTCCGGGAAGTCTCCGCAGAATACGCGTTCCGGTCAACGAGGGCCGGAATCGGAGTCAGCGATCGGGTCACACCGCAGGCGGCGCGGCTCCAGAAACCCGGACGGGCCTGCGCCAGGGTATCCAGTGCCTGCCGGATATCCCGCTCGCTGCTACCCTGAGTCACAGCCGCTAGGACTCCCGAGGCTTCTGGACCAAGTCCACGTTCACCGTGCGGGCCGCGCTGACGGTGAATGTGAGGGAAGTCGTACCGCCGCCCTCGGTGCTGTTCATCACCTCGATGTTGGCGGGGCCGTGGAGATAGGCGATCTCGTCGCCCTCCACTCGGAAGGGGCGGTCGTGACCGGGGTAGAAGACGTTGGAGGATGCAACCATCTTCTCGACGCTGGCGTGGGCGTCCTCGGTGTCCCAGAAGATGTTGTAGGGGATGCCGCGGGCCACCGTGCCGCTCTCGGGCAAGGCATCGCCGGCGATGAGAACGTTTTCGCCATCGATTTCGGCCAGGACGCTCATGTGTCCCTTGGTATGGCCTGGGGTCTCCAGGATGGTCACGCCGTCCACTATGGTGTCGCCCTCGGAAACGACCTCCACCTTCATGTTGCGCATCATGTCGGCCATGCCGGCGGCCACGGCGAGGTCCCAGCTGTTGGGGTTGCGGGCGTAGTCGATCTCCACTGGGTTGACCAGCACGCGGGCGTTGCGGAATAGGTCGGTGTTCTGGCAGTGGTCCCAGTGCATGTGGGTCAGGATTACGATATCGATATCGTCGGTGGTGAGCCCCATGTTGGTCAGGGCGCGATACAGGAAAGGCCGACGGGAGGACGGGCCGGTGTCGATCAGGATGTTGTGGGTGCCCACACGTAGCAGCGAGTTGGTGGAGTAGCCGAAGGACCCCTGATCGGTGTTGAGGGCGAATCCGTAGGTGAGGACATCCAGAGTTGCCATGGAATGGGCTCCTTAGCGGAAGTTGGGCATCACTTTTTCTGAGAACAGCTTCAATGAGCTGGAGACCTGTTCGTAGGACAGCCCTCCCGCGTCGAGATAGCTAATAAAGTGGGTGACGTGGTTCTGTTCGAGTTCCCTGACAGCTGCAGTTACCTTCTCGGGGCTGCCGATGGCGGCCATACCCTCCCTCCCGCGCTCGGCCACGAGGTCGGGCTCGATGAAGGGGTCGCGAACGTAGTGCTCATAGCCGCTGACGCCGGAGGCCCGCACCACGTCGGAGAGAGGGCGCCTGAGAAAGTCGCTCATGTCGCCGGCCCACTGGAGACGGGGTGTCAGGAGGTCTATGGCCTCCTCGTCGGTGGGGGCGACGTAAACGTTGCGGACGGCGGCCACCTCGATGTCGTCGGCAGCGACGCCTTCCTCCATCATGCGTCGGCGGTAGAGGTTGATCAGGTTCTGGTCGGAGTCAGGAGACGCGGGGAAGAAGCTGCTGCCGACAGTAAACAGCCCCCAGCGATTCTGGACGGCGATCTCCACTGATTCGGGGCTATGGGTAACCGCCATGTAGATGGGAGGATAGGGCTGCTGCACCGGCTTCGGGATCACCCTCACTTCGGGGAAGTTGAAGTACTCTCCGTCGTAGGAGAAGGTCTCCTCGGTCCAGGAACGGACGGCGATGTCCATGCCCTCTATGAAGCGGCCCCTGGACTCTGCGATGTCGAGGCCGTAGATGTCGAACTCCCGTTTTTGGTAGCCTCGACCCGCGCCGACGATGAGGCGGCCCTTGCTGATTATGTCCAGCGTGGCGAGGTCCTGGGCCAGACGCAGCGGCGGATGCCAGGGCACGATGGTGCAGGCCACGCCGACCTTGACTCGCTCGGTCCTGGCGGCGATCGCGGCCAGCAGGCTGTGCGGCGAGCTGATAATGCTGTGTTCGCTGAAGGCGTGCTCCGCGATCCAGACCGAGTCGAAGCCCAGTTCTTCAGCCAACTCCGCCCCGCGCAGGATGTCCTCGTAGACCTCCACGTCGGTGCGACTGACCGGGTTGGGGTTGACCTTGCTCTCGTCGGCGTACTGCTCGTGGAGGAGGGGACGCTGACCCACGAAAAAAGCACCGAATTTCATCCGGCTAGCTCTCCTGCTCGATCTCGGCGTATACCTCCCGCATCGAGGCACCGGAGTCGTCCTCCACCTCGGTGAACCACTTAATCAGGGAGCGGGTCAGCTGATCGACAGCCTCATCCTGTGCCGCTTCTTCATAGCGCATGCGTACAGTGGGAAGGGCGGCGCGAGTCTGGAATTCCCGCATTCTTACGATCTTTTCCTTGTCAGTCATGTCCGATTCGGCCACGTCCAGCCGCTCGTGGAACATGGCGTCGTCTTTGTCTTCGGGAGTGCCGCCCAACTCGCGGATGCGGCGGTCGAAGATGTCGCCGTGGCTGGTCTCGCGCTCGGCTACCAAGGACAGGCAGCCCTTGAGCCCCGGGTGTTCGGTCTTGTCGGCCCAGGCCTTGAGAAAGATTCCAGCGCGGTACTCCTGCAGGCGGATGTCGTTGAGCAACTCGGTGTATTCAGGATTTTCAGGCACTTCGATACCTCACGAAATATGAAGATCTGGGAGGCTAAACCGGTCGCGGCCGTCGCTTAACGAAATACCAATTTCGAAAACAGCCGAGCCGGAAGGTTACAGGCGAGTTTAGTGTGCTCCAGATAGGGTGTCAAACCTGACGGAAAGCGCCGCGTGCTAGAATTAGCGCACCTTCGAGACTCGCAACGAGGAGCGATTTTGCCTCAATTGACGGAAGCACAGCGCGGCATGGTTGCCGCCATCAGGGAGTTCGTCAGACGAGAGGTGCAGCCGGTCGCGCAGGACATGGAGCACGCCGACGAATACCCCTTCGAGCTGGTGGAACGGATGAAGGAGATGGGCCTGTTCGGCGCGGTGATTCCCGAGGAGTACGGCGGGCTGGAGCTGGATGTATCGTCCTATGCGCTCGTGATTGAGGAAATCTGCCGGGGTTGGATGAGCCTCAGCGGGATACTCAACTCCCACCTCATCATGGCCTACATGGTAGCCACCCACGGGACCACGGAACAGAAGGAGCACTTCCTGCCGCTGATGGCCACCGGAGAGAAGCGGGGCGGTATCTGCATCACCGAGCCCAACGCGGGTAGCGACGTGCAGGCCATCGAGACGAGGGCGGTGCGGAACGGCGACGACTACGTGGTCAACGGTTCGAAGAGCCTGATCACCAACGGGCGCCACGGAAACACCTTTGGCCTGGTCACCAAGACTGATACCAATGCTGACCCGCCAAGAAGGGGGATCAGCATTTTCATCGCCGAGAAAGGGCCGGGCTTCAACGTGGTTCGGGATATTCCCAAGCTGGGCTACAAGGGCGTGGATACCTGCGAGCTTTCCTTCGATGATTACCGGGTCTCCGGCGGCAACCTAGTGGGTGGCGAAGAGGGCAAGGGTTTCTACCAGATCATGAGCGGCCTGGAACTGGGGCGCATCAACGTTGCGGCGCGCTGCCTTGGAGTGGCGAGGGCCGCGCTGGAGGAGTCCACGCGTTACGCCAAGCAACGCGAGACCTTCGGCAAGCCCATCGGCGAGCACCAGAGCGTGCAGATCATGCTGGCGAACATGGCCACCAACATACAGGCAGCACACCTGATGGTGCTGCACGCGGCAGAGAAGAAGGATCGGGGCGAGCGGGCCGACATGGAGGCCGGTATGGCGAAGCTGTTCGCCAGCGAGATGTGCATGCAGGTAGCGACGGACGCCTTGCGCATTCACGGGGGGTACGGCTATACGCAGGACCTGACGGTGGAGCGGCACTTCCGCGACGCGCCTCTGATGATGATCGGCGAGGGCACCAACGAGATTCAGCGGCTCGTAATCGCCCGCCATCTGCTCAACAACTACCCGACGGGCGACTTCCTGTATGAGTCGGGTTTGTAGAGGCGCGTGCGGTATAATTCCGGACAGAAAATAGCGCAGGAACCCGACGATTAAGTCGGCCTGAAGGTCAGGAGGCAACAAACGATGATCCAGACGAACAATGAAACCGGTATCACGCGGGCGCTGGGGAATTTTGCCCGTGAGCTGGAGTACGAGGACCTTTCGCCCGAGGTGATCGACTGGGCGAAATACCTGTGCCTGGACTTTGCAGCAGTTACGCTGAATGGTTCGACGACCGATTCGGCGCGTGCGGTTGTTGACGCGCTGCAGAAACTGGGGCGACCAGGGCCTTCGGCAGTGGTGGGCACACCGCACCGGGTGCTGCCGGAATATGCCACCATGGCCAACGGCGTCGCGTTCCACAGCATCGAGATGGACGACGTGAACAACGAGGCGTCGCTGCATCCCGGAGTGGTGGCTTTCCCGACGGCACTCTCGATGGCGGACCTGGCCCATGTGTCGGGCAAGGACTTCATCGCGGCAGTGGTGGCGGGTTATGACGTGATCGTGCGGCTCGGGCGCGCGCTTCAGCCCGCCGAGCACTACGGACGGGGCTTCCATCCCACCGGCACCTGCGGGGCATTCGGCGCGGCGGTGGTGGCGGGGCGGCTGCTGGGGCTGCAGGGCGACGAATTCATTCACGCCCTGGGCATCGCGGGCAGCCAGACGGCCGGAAGCATGGAGTATCTGGCGCAGGGGGTCTGGACGAAGAGGTTCCACCCGGGCTGGGCCTCGCACAGCGGCTCGTGGGCGGCATTGCTGGCACGCTCGGGGTACACGGGGCCCACCACCATCCTGGAGGGCCGCGACGGATTCTTGCAAGCCTACTCCGGGAATCCCGAGCCTTCGCTGGTGCTGCAGGACCTGGGGGACGAGTACCTGATCACCCGCACGGGCATCAAGCCGCACGCGTGCTGCCGCTACAAGCAGGGGCCTATAGACTGCCTGATCGATATCAAGAATACCCACGGCCTGACGGCAGACGACGTTGAAGGAGTTACGGTCGGGGTGCTGAGCGGCGGGTACAAGCTGGTCGCATCTCCCGAGGAGGACAAGGCCAACCCGAAGACCGTAGTGGACATGCAATTCTCCATGCCCTTTGGTGCCGCCGTGGCGCTGGCATATGGGCAGGCGTCGCTGCAGGAGTACGCAGAAGGGGTGCCCGACCGCCCGGAGGTCCGCCACATCATGCAGCAGGTCAAGTGCGTGACCGACCCGCAGCTTGATGCGCATTTCCCGAAAGAGTTCCGCGCGTGGGCCGAGGTCGCTACCACTGACGGGCGCACGTTGCGCAGCGACATTCGCTACCCGAAGGGGGATCCCGAGAACGCGCTGTCATGGGACGAGATGAAGGAGAAGTTCCTTGTCCTGACCCGCCCGGTCATCAGCGGCGAGCGTCAGCGGGAAATCATCGCGGCCATCGAGTCGCTAGATGAAATGGAGGACGTTCGGGACCTGGCGGCCCTTCTTTCCACAGAGTAGACGGTAGAAAGTCTCAAGGGCCCGAAAAGTAATCGTGACCCCGCCCCTGGAAGGTGTCCGAATCCTGGAGATGTCGCAGGCCATTGCCGGGCCGGTGGCGGCGCGGACGCTGGGCGACCTGGGCGCGGAGATCATCAAGATCGAGCAGCCGGGCGTGGGGGACATGTCGCGGCGCATCGGGCCTCACTTCCTCGGCGGGGAGAGCGCCTACTACCTGAATTTCAACCGCAACAAGAAGAGCGTAACCATTGATCTTCGGACACCGCAGGGCCGGGAGGTATGTCACCGGCTGGTCGCGGTGTCCGACGTTGTTTTCGACGCCTTCCGGCCCTCGGTGCTGGGACGGTTGGGGCTGGACTACGAGACGCTGAAGGGAATCAATCCGTCCGTCATCGCATGCTCACTGTCGGCCTTCGGCCAGGAAGGGCCCTACCGGGAGCGGCCGGGTTTCGACGGCATCGTGCAGGCCATGGGCGGCGGGATGAGCGTTACCGGCAATCCCGGGCAGCCTCCAGTGTTCATGGGCTTCCCGGTGGGCGACATGGTGGGCGGCTACATGGCAGCCCTCAGCATCGCTTCGGCGCTGTACGGTCGCAGGGTGACGGGCGAGGGGCGACGGCTGGACATCTCGCTGCTGGATGTGCAGATAGGGCTACAGGCGCACCTGGGGCAGTTCTACCTGGTGTCGGGCCAGGTGCCGGAGCCAATCGGCTCGGGACATCCGTCCAACCTGCCGGTGGGAGCATACCAGTGCGCCGACGGGAAATACGTACAGGTGCACTGTGCCAGCCAGGAATTCGCAATGAAGACGCTGGGGATGATGTCGGGCGAGGTGAAGTACCTTGCAGGCATGGATGAGGACGCGCGCTTCACGACCGCGCCCGCCCGCATCGAAAACCGCGAGTCTTTGGAGGAGGCTCTCACCTCCGGCTTCCTGACCAAGACGAGGCCGGAATGGGAGGAACTGCTGCTGAAGTGGGATGTGCCGGGCGGCCCGGTCAACAACATCGCGGAGGCACTGGCTGATCCGCAGGTGATGATGCGGGACATGGTGGTGGAGATCGATCACCCTGTTGCCGGGACCTACCGGACGGCAGGCAACCCCATCAAGAGCGGCAGCCCGGACGCCCTGTCGCCGCCGCCCACGCTGGGGCAGGACACAGACGGGGTGCTGACCGGGCTGATGGGCTACAGCGACGCGGAGGTTGCAGAGTTTCGGGATGCAGGGGCGATTTAGCTCAAGACACTGCCAATGGACACGTTACCTGACAAACGGATCATCATCTTCGCGGGGCCCAACGGCGCGGGCAAGACCACCTTCGCCAGAGAGATTTTGCCCAACGAAGCCAACACTCTTACGTTCATCAACGCCGACCTCCTCGCCGCCGGCCTTGATCCGCTACAACCGGAGCGAGCGGCGTTCCGGGCACGTCGCATGATGCTGCAAATGATAGACGCCTGCGTAAACAGGGAAGAGAATTTCGCCTTCGAGACTACGCTCAGTGGCCGCGGCTATCCCAGCATGATTCCGCGCTGGCAGGAACAGGGCTATTGGGTTACACTGATTTTCCTGAGGGTTCCTTCCCCGGAAGTGGCGATTGAGCGTGTTCGGCAGAGGGTTCAGGAAGGCGGCCACGATGTACCGGAGGATGTCATTCGCCGACGCTTTGACGCCAGTCGGCACAATCTCGAACACATTTACCGAGACCTGGTGGACGAAGCCATAATCTACAATGTGTAGATGAGATTCTAATGGTTGACATCAAGATTGACGAGAATCAGGAAACTGCCGAGGATGAGCACTGGACTTTCAACAACCCAACTACCACTATCCCCGGTATTAAAGTGGCAATGCGGCGGGCCACGATGAAAGCGCGACGCCGCGCAATTGCCCTGACGGGACGAGTGGTCACCGTGCGAAACGGCAAGGTCGAGTACGACACAGAGCCGTAGCACGGCAGAGGTTAGCTGATGGCAACTAGCGCGAAACTGGGAATCTTGGTGCCCGGAGGGTTCGGGGGGACGCCGCCGTCCCTGGCCGAGTTTTCGTCGTTCTTCCGTCGGGCAGAAGAGCTTGGGTACGATTCGCTGTGGGTCATTGACCGCGTTTTTCATCCCAACAACATCATCGACCCGATGGCACTGCTGACAGTGGCGGCCACGGTTACCCAGCGGGTGCGGCTGGGGACGGCGGTGCTGCTGTTCGTGCTGCGCAACCCAATCCTGGCAGCGAAGACGACGTCCACGCTGGACTACCTGTCAGGAGGGCGCCTGACCCTGGGCATCTCGCTGGGCGGACGGGACAACGAATACGGGCCCCTGGGAGTGGACGTTCGACGCAGAGTGAGCCGGTTCAACGAGGGGCTGGAAGTGATGCGGCGCCTCTGGAGCGAGCGGGACGTCACGCATCACGGCCGTTACTTCTCAATGGACAACGTGAATGTCGACCCCAAGCCGGTGCAGCAACCCTCGATTCCAGTGATCATCGGTGGATCGGCCGACACTGCGCTGCAGCGGGCAGCGGAGCAGACTGACGGTTGGGTGGCTGGCGGAGCGGCCAGCCCGGAGGTGTTCGCGCAGGCGTGGGGCAAGGTGCGAGATTTTGCGGCCTCGGCGGGCAAGGACCCGGAATCGCTGCAATCGGCCAAGCTGATCTACACCTACGTGGACTCCGACCGAGACCGGGCCAAGCGGGAGCTTGAGGCTTTCACTCACGCTTACTACGGCCCGCAGTACGATGTGGAAAACGCGTGCGCCTTCGGGCGGCCCGAGGACTGCGCCGCCAAGCTGCAGGCGTACATCGATGCTGGTGCGCAGACGGTGATGGTTGGCCCAACGTGGCCCGACCCGGCGCAGATCGAACGGATCAGCGCGGAGGTTGCGCCGCTGCTGCGGTAGCCGCTGGCTCACATTGGATAACCCGACAGTAGTTCGCCCAGAAAGAGGGGCAGGCCCTAGCCTGCCCCGATGTTTACTGAGACGAGGACCTCCGAATTAGCCGATCAGTTCACCGGCACTACTCGGTGGCAAAATTCGTCTACGGTTTCGGACAACCCCGGGTCGCATTCAACCATGCTGAGTATGAGAGCCTTTAGCTTTTCGGCATCCAGATTCGACAGCAAGTCTTCCAGAGGGGTGCGCACGGCGACCAGCTCTCTTTCGTGCATAAAGGTCAATAGCACCGCGACAACGTGCTTGCAGTAGCCTCCCCAATCGTAAGGACAAGTGCAGAAGGCCACGAAGTCCTCTCGCTCAAAGGTGATTCCGACATGGTAGGAGTCTCCCTCGTTTCCCAACACCTCGGCGAACAGCCTGTCGCCTCGTTGAATGACTGACTCGACCATTTCGGAATCATAGTACCCTCTGCCACGCTCAAAAGACTTTGGCGTCACCTTCCTGAGGATACTTTCCTCGGTAACAACAGCGGCTATCGGCATCTCTCCCCCCTCCGGTAAATACTCCCGACACTCTGTTGTTGCGCTCTGCATCCACCCTACACCGACGTCTGTGTTATCACTCTTGGGGCGACTTTGCGGGAGAGCCAGCGGCCGTCGCTGGAGTCGCCTAGGAGCTGGCCGTCGCGGACTATGGTCTTGCCGCGCAGGAGGGTCATTACCGGGTAGCCCTCGCACTCGAAGCCGTCCCAGATGGAGTAGTCGGACTCTGCGTGCAGTTCATCGACCGTGATGGTCTTCTTGAGGTTGGGGTCGAATATGACGATGTCGGCGTCGCTGCCCACGGCGATGGCGCCTTTCTGGGGGTACATGCCGAGGATCTTGGCGGCGTTGGTGGACGTGATGGCGGCGAAGCGTTCCAGGCCGATGCGTCCAGGGGCTACCAGCTTCGTGTAGGTGACGGGCATCCGGGTCTCGATGCCGTTGTGGCCGCCGCAGAGGGTGCGGATGGTCTCGCCGGCCAGCTTGACGTTCTTGTAGGTGGTCCACTCGTCGGTGGCGGTGGTGCAGATGGGGCCGTCGACCAGGCCCTGTTGCAGGGCGTCGCGATCGTCGGAGAACTTGATGGCCGGGTAGGTGTGAATGGCCAGACCATCGGGCTTCAGGTAGTCGTCGCAGGTGAACTCGAGGTAGTTGTGAAGCGCCTCGCCGTAGACCGGAAGTTGGGCGGCGCGGGCCTCGGCAATGGCGTTGACGCCTTCCTTGGCCGTGGTGTGGACAAAATAGATTCCCGTCTCGGTGCTTTGTGCCAGCCTTGTCACCTTGCGGAAGGATATGTCTTCGGAAATGTTGTTGTGGGCGAGGTGGAGGTTGGAGCCGTGGTCGTGCCCCTCACGCTCCAGCTTGTCTTCCATGTAGGTGACGATGTCATCCTCTTCGGCGTGGACGGCCATGATGCCGCCGTGCTTGCCGACCTCCTGGAAGATCTCCCACAGGTGGCCCATCGGTACGCGAGCGTGGAAAGTAGTGAAGATCTTGAAACTGGCGACGCCCGACTGGATGGCCTCACCAATTTCGCCCAGGGTGCTGGGCGGAATCGCGCCGGCGAGGATGTAGTGGAAGGTATAGTCGGTGTAGGAGTGGCCGCGAAAGATGTCCCTTCGGACCTCTATCTGGCCCATGATAGGGTCGGAGGGAGGGACAGCGCCGGGAGTCAGCGGCAGCGCCCCTGCGAAGTCGACGTAGGTGGTGACGCCACCGAAGGCGGCAGCGCGACTGGCAGCTTCGGGCGGCTGCGTGTAGATGCCAGTGTCGCCACCGGCCCAGTAGTCGGGCACGGGGACGTTGATGTGGGCGTGGGGCTCGATGCCGCCGGGCAGCACGATCATCCCGGTGGCGTCGATGTTCTCGTTGGCACCCACGTCGTCAAGGGCACCGGGAGAGGCCACCGCTGCAATCTGCTCTCCCTGGATGCCAACATCCATCAGTCCGGCGCCTCCCGGCGCGACGACGGTCCCGCCTTTGATGATCAAGTCCAGCATGATTGCCTCCTGATCCGGGTTTGAGATCCGGGCTTGAGATCCGGGTTTGAGATCCGGGTTTGAGCAGATTTTCGGAATCCGACCCTTCGATTGGCTTCTCCAGTCGTTGCCCATGCCCGCTACTGGATGGCTGGTATCGCTATCTCCTCGTCCAGAGTCACCGGAATCCAGGCAGAGAGAAGGGTTTCCAACTCGTCGCGGCATTCTTCGAGTCTGTGCTCGGCGCCATCGAAGAGGACGACTTCCTTGGGTTCCTTGGCCCACTCATATATCTGAAGGGCGCAGGAGAAGGGCAGACGGGTGTCGGCCTTACCGTGGGCCACCAGCAACTTGCGGGGGGCGAGCTGTCCGGCCATTCCTGCGCCGTGGGTCTGGGGGGACAACGACACCACGCCCTTGATGTGATCGCTGGTGGCACCGGCGGCGATGACGACAGCGCCCCCGAAAGAGTGGCCAACGACGACGGCCGGCCCATATCCCTGGTCCTTCAGGTAGTTGACTCCCACCAATAGGTCGAGGACGCACTCCAGCAGGTCGTTGGGGAAACGGTAGTCGAGGCGCAAGGAGGTGATTCCCCGGCCGGTAAGCTGCTCGGAAAGCCGGGCGTAGGTGCCCGGGCCCGGACCGCCAAAGCCGCCCCGAGCGCCGCAGACCCAGACGACGGCCTGCGTGGCATTCTCGGCCTTGTGCATGATGCCCTTGAGCTCTCCGCGATTGGTGAGGAACTTTATTCCCTCGCCGGTGTCTCCATCAGGACGGGGGATGTCGCTTACACGAAGCAACTCGATGAGTTCCGTTACGGATTCGGGCCTCTGTCCGGTGGCCATGCTTTTTCCCCTATCCCAGGAATTCTGCCAGCGCTGTGTTGAAGCTCTCCGGGTTGTCCTCGAACACCATGTGGGCCGCGTTTTCAACGTGCACCAGACGGCCGTCTGACAGCGCGTCTACCATGCGGTTGGCAACGTCCAAGCTCAGCGTGTCGGTCTCGGAGCCGCGCACGATGAGGGTGGGGCAGGTGACCTGGGACAAGGGCGTCCACAGATCGGGCGGGGTAGCGCCGGTGCCGTCGCGCCGTTGCGCACGGATTTCCGGATCGTAGCGCCATCCGATCTTGCCGTCGGGCAACTCCCTGGAGGCGTACTTGAGCCTGCGCCGCAGCACCGGTTTAGAGGCGAACCGGTTCTGCTCGTTCATGTATTCGAACTGGGCGTCAAAGGAGTCGAACTCCTGTGGTACTTCAACCAGTTCGCGGGTGATGCGGGTGGACCCTTCGGGGTTAATATCCGGGCCGATGTCGATAATCACCAACTTTTCCAGCAACCCGGGGTTCCGTCCCGCAAAAGCCATGCTGTTGCGGCCCCCCATGGAGTGGCCGACGAGGGTGAACTTCTCGATTCCGACGGTGTAACAGAATTCTTCGATGTCGGCCACGAAGGCATCGGTGGAGTAGTCGCCGCGGGGTGCCCAGTCGGTCTCGCCGCGGCCCCGCTGGTCGAGGGCCAGGACATGGTAGTCGCCGCAGAACCGGGCCGCGACATCGTCCCAGGAGTGGCAATGGCCGCGAAGGCCATGGAGAAGCAGCATCACCGGGGCGCCCTCGTTGCCCCAGTCGAGGTAGTGGAAGTTCATACCATTGCAGGTGACCATCACGTCGGTGGGTTGCACTGTGGTCGTCATGCTTCAATTTCCTCCAGACACAGTCTTGATGGCTTTTGGTAAAAGCGAAAAGTCTCCCTTGGCATCAAGGGCCCGCTCCTGATCCCCCCAACGAGACATGAACGCCTTAATTTGCGACAGGTCGGTAAACTTGCTGGCGTCCATAATCTCGAAGCCAAACAGTTGACCTTCATGATCGAAGTCAGCTATTACTCCTGGCAGCACTTCCTCGGAAGCTTTTATATTCTTGGTGTCAAAGTCTATAGTTAAAATATCGACATCGGCGTCATATGCAATTCTCATAACCGGCCTCTCATGGAGCTTCTCTTAAGGTTGAAACCGACCGTCTATGAATGCGGTTATGATTGTTTCGTTGTCAATATCGACCACCACGCGCCCAAAATACCGAAGTTCTGCCAAGTACGCCCAGTACCTGGTCCGCCCATGGTCCTGAACTTGGACGTGAACCGGATTCTGCACCACTGCGATAGCCTGGTCAAGCGAGATTGCACGTCCAGGGCGGCCGCGAATGTAGTGAATCGAGAAATTCACACGTGCCCTGGTCGGGCAACTTTAGCGCTTGATTATCAAGAGGGAGAAGTAGTCGAGGTCTTCGGGGGTGAGCTTGCTGATGTCGTGGATGACGCGTTCGCTGGCAGTGCTGGCCTGACGGACGTAAATGGCGTGGCCGGCCAGCCCCAGGCCTTCCAGGTTGGCCAGGGCCTGGATCAGGTTGCGGTCGATTTCCATGAGGACGATGGTGTCGTAGTTGGTGATGGCCTCGCGCAGGTCGTCGATACCGTAAACCTGCGGCAGAATGGCGAGGCGCTGGCCCTGTCCGACAAGCGACACCCCGGAACTGGCGGCGGCGGCCATGACCGACGGGACACCGGGAACGACTTCAACCGACAGTCCCTCAGGCTGCTCGGCCTGCACGTGTTCGATCAGGTGCGGAAACTCGCTGTAGAGCATGGGGTCGCCTTCAGTGATGAAGGCGACATCCAGTCCTTCTCTCAGCCTAGCACAGATGAGAGCGGCAGCTTCATGCCAGGTCTCATGGCTGACCGGGGAATCGTCCGAGGGGATTGTGATGGGGAGCCTATGAGTCCCGTCTGACACAAGCTCTTCCACGACGCCCAGAGCGTAGCTGGGGGCCCCGTTGTCCAACTGGGTATAGCAAACTGCTCCAACTTCCCCCAGAAGTCGCTGGGCCCTGACGGTTAACAGCTCCGGGTCGCCGGGGCCAACGCCCACACCATAGAAACGGCCAATTGATACCACTATCCCACCTATTGCACCACGACGTTAACGAGCCGGCCAGGCACATAGACAGTCTTGTTGACCGACTTCCCGTCGAGGAATCCCTGGACGCGGGGGCTGGCGAGGGCGAGTTCCTGGGCTTCGGACTCGGGTATGCCCACGGGGACCTCCAGCTTGTCGCGCACCTTGCCGTTGACTTGGACAACGAGGGTGAAGACCTCGTCTGCAGCCAAATCTTCGTCCCAGTCAGGGAACGCCTGCTGATGAATGCTGTAGCCTCGACCCGTACGCTCCCAGAGCTCCTCGGTCAGATGGGGGGCCATGGGTGCCAGCATGAGCAGCAGCTTCTCGATGCATTCGTTCCAGATTTCCGGGTCGACGCTGCCCTCGGCCCAGACCCTGTTCAGGTGATTTGTAAGCTCCATCATGGACGCGATGGACGTGTTGAACTTGAAGCGGTCAAGGTCGTTGTGGCACTTGCGCACCGTCTGGTGAAGCAGTCGCTCCGTATCCCGCGAGGCCGCGCCGTCAGAGCCGTGCAGAGCGGAGCCGTCGCGGCTGGCGATGTCCCACACGCGGTTCAGCCAGCGGGCGATGCCGTTCATGCCCTCTGAGCTCCAGGGACCGCCGTGGTCCCAGGGACCGATGAACATGAGGAAGCAGCGCACAGCGTCAGCGCCGAGAACGCCCAAAACATCGTCCGGATTGACCACGTTGCCGCGACTCTTGCTCATTTTCTCGTGGTCCTGGCCCAGGATCACGCCCTGGTTGAACAGCCTGAGGAAGGGCTCTTCAAAGTCCACCATGCCCATGTCGTGGAGTGCCTTTATGAAGAAGCGGGAGTAGAGCAGGTGCATCACGGCATGTTCCGCACCGCCAGTGTACTGGTCAACAGGCAGCCAGGCCCTGGCGACGTCGGGGTCGACGGGGCCCTCCGAGAAGTGAGGGCTGAGATAGCGCATCATGTACCAGGACGAGTCCATGAAGGTGTCCATGGTATCGGTCTCGCGCCTTGCCGGACCGCCGCACTGGTGGCAGGTAGTATTGACGAACTTGGCGCTGGCGGCGAGAGGCGACTCTCCGCTGGGCTTGAACTCGGCGTCCTGGGGGAGCAGCACGGGCAGGTCTTCCTCTCGCACCGGCAGCACGCCGCATGTGTCGCAGTAGATCATGGGTATGGGAGTGCCCCAGTAACGCTGACGAGAGATGAGCCAGTCGCGGATACGGAAGGAAACGGCCCGTTTGCCCCAACCGTACTTTTCGACGTCGTCTGAGATGGCCTCGACGCCCTCATCATTGGTCATGCCGTCGTAAGGGCCGGAAGAGGTCATGAAGCCGTCGCCGAGGTAGGCTTCCTTCAGGTCGCTGCCGTCCCAGCTTATGGGGGCGATGACCTGCCGGATGGGCAGACGGTACTTGCGGGCGAATTCCAAGTCCCGCTCGTCATGGGCCGGGACGCCCATCACGGCACCGGTGCCGTAGGTCATCAGGACGTAATCGCTGATGAAGATGGGGATTCGCTCGTTGTTCAGCCGGTTGAAGGCGTAACTGCCGGTAAAGACGCCGGTCTTTTCCTTGTCGGCCGCAAGCCGGTCTATCTCGGAAGTGCGCCGGGCCTGAGCGATGTATTCTTCCACCTCGTGCTTATGCTGCGCCGTTGTGATTTTCTCAACCAGCGGGTGCTCGGGGGCCAGGACGAGGAAAGTAACACCGAATATGGTGTCGATGCGGGTGGTAAAGGTGCGGATTTCCCGCTCTTCAATACCAAGGGATCCGATATCGAAGCTGATCTCGACGCCCGTGCTCTTGCCTATCCAGTTGTTCTGCATGGTCAGGATCTTGTCCGGCCATTCTTCCAGTCCGCCGAAGTCCAGCAGACGGTCGGCGTATTCGGTGATGCGGAAGAACCACTGCTCCAGGTCGCGGCGAGTGACCACCGTGTCGCAGCGCTCGCAGGCGCCGTTGAGCACCTGCTCGTTGGCAAGGACGGTGACGCAGGACGGACACCAGACCACGGGAGCGATGGCGCGGTAGGCCAGTCCCTGTTCGAAAAGCTTGATAAAGAACCACTGGTTCCACTTGTAGTACTCTGGGTCACAACATACGACTTCACGGTCCCAGTCGTAGATGGCGCCAATGGAGCGGAGCTGCCGCCGCATGTTCTCGATGTTGTCCATGGTCCACTCGTAGGGGTGGATACCACGGCTGATGGCGGCATTCTCGGCAGGAAGTCCGAAGGCGTCGAATCCGATGGGATGCAGTACGTTGTAGCCCTGCATCCGGCGGAACCGAGCATGGGCGTCGGACGGTGCCATGGCGTACCAGTGGCCGATGTGGAGGTCGCCGGAGGGATAGGGATACATGGTCATTTCGAACCACTTGGGCCGGTCGTCGAAGTCCGGCACACTGTGAAGTTCGTCCCGTTCCCAGCGCTCCTGCCACTTCCTGTCGATAGCTACGGGGTCAAACCCCAACTCCACCTGTCTGGGACTGGTCGTCATTGATTGTCACCTCGAATCGCTTGAGCGTTTAGATTATATCAGCATACCTGACCGGCTTCGTCGGACGGAGGGGTGGCAACTGGCAGCATATGGAGTTGATTGGAACAACAAGAAAGTCGAAACTAGAGGAGCCAGCATGCGATTGACACATAGAATCGCCGAACCTAGACTTTTTAGCCTCTCGCCAGCGGGTAATTTCACGCTTTAGCGGCAGCCAACCCACTCGCGGCGAACTTTCGTCCACGAAGCCCTTCCGGGACCGGAGCCCGATACCAATCCCCTTTGCCTGAACCTTGGCAGTAAGAAACCGGAGCTTTCAGTTTTGGCCTTCAAGAGGGGTCCCCGGCCCATAGACAACATCATCCGGCTGACCCGGCGCCGGGACGCACCGACAACTGTCAGGATCAGCGAGACGCTGCGACGCCCCCGAAGACTTGTGGGCGTAACCAGCATCCTCATGGCCGCTTTTATCCTCCTGATGTCTGTCGGCGCTGGCCTTTTGATGCTTCCCCTCGCAGCCAACTCGGGGGAATCGACTCCGCTGGAAGTGGCGTATTTCACCGCCATTTCCGCCGTGACGGTAACCGGACATACAGTGGTAAGCACTCCCGACTACTGGGCTCCCTTGGGGCAGGTCGTGATCTTCCTCCTGATGCTGATTGGCGGCCTGGGTTTCATGGTTATCAGCACATTCCTGCTGTTGATCCTCGGCGAACGAACCACCATACAGCAGCGGGCGCTTACGCGCGGGCTGATGAGCGACGCCGCCGGAGCGAAGCAGATGCGGGCCATCAGGAGCTTTGGCCAGCGCGTCATCGTCATCGTGCTGCTGATCTACCTAGGGGGCTCGCTAGTCTTCTTTGCCGAGATAAACGGCATGGACGGCATAGGTCAGGGGAAGGCCTATTGGTATTCCCTGTTTCTCTCCGTCTCTTCGTTCAATAACGCCGGTTTCAACATCATACCGGAAGCGGCGCAGGGCAACGCCGCCAGGTTTGTCTCCAACCATGCGGTGCTGATCACTATGACGATTATGATCGGGCTTGGTGGATTGGGTTGGGTGACCATGGTGGACGTTTGGCGTCAGCGCAGATTCTCCCGTTTTTCCCTGGATACGAAGCTGGTGGTGGTGACGAGCGTTGGTCTCTGGGTGCTGGGCGCAGGCATGCTGGGAATGACCGAGTTCAACAACCCTGACACCATGGGAGAGCTGAGTTGGCTGGAACGGGGCGTCAATTCCGTCTTCCTGGCAGTCAGCGGACGCACGGCGGGGTTCAGCACCATCGACTTCAGCCAGGTAGCAGACGTAACGAAGATGACCTTCACTGCGTTTATGTTTATCGGCGGGGCACCGGGCTCGGTAGCGGGCGGCATCAAGGTGGTTACTTTCGCCCTGATCGTTGCCGCAGTGGTGTCTTCGCTGAGGAATCGTTCTCACGCCGAAGCATTCGGCCGCGAAGTACCGCAGCCGCAGCTGCACCGGGCGCTGGCGGTGGCGGTTATCGGACTAGCGCTAATCTTCGTGATAATCATGGCGCTCATCGAGATTGAGCGAGAAGCCCCATTTCTGCACCTGCTTTTTGACGTAGTTTCCGCCCTCGGCACCGTCGGAGCGACCACGGGAATCGTTCCCTCCCTGGGGCTGGCGGCACAGTCGATCTTCATGGCGGCGATGGTGGTGGGGAGGCTGGGGCCGCTGGTACTGGCCCTGGCTCTCGCGCCGCGGGAGGACGAAATAGAAGTGTACCGTTACGCGCAGGAACAGGTTAGAATTGGATAAGAGTCCCAGGGAGGAGCGAAGTGAAAAAGCAGGTCTGCGTCATCGGAATGGGCCGCTTCGGCTCAACAGTGGCGCACGAGCTTTATCAGAGCGGGCACGACGTTCTGGTCATTGACAATGACGAGGCCAAGATCCAGGACCAGCTGGGCAGGGTCACGTACGCCGTGCGGGCAGACGCCACAAACGAGTCGGTGCTCCAAGAGCTGGACATTCCCGACTACGACGTGGCCATAGTCGCGCTGGGGTCAGAAAACATCCAGGCGAGCGTCGGTATGACGGTGCTGCTGAAGAGCCTTGGGGTCCCGATGATCATCGCCCGGGCCGCCAACGACCTGCACGGCGAAACGCTGGAACGTATAGGCGCGGACCGAGTGCTCTTCCCCGAGGCCGAGAACGCACGACGGGTAGCAAGGCTGGAATTCTCCCGCGAGCTATTGGACTACATGCCCGTGCTGGCAGACTATGGAATCAGTAAGATACGCCCTCCCGAGGGAATGCTTGACCACACACTGGAGGAAGCGGAGCTATCCGGCTCTGGTGACCGCCACGGGATGTCCGTGCTGGTCATAAGGAGGGGAAGGACCTCCCTGCTGCATCCAGCGAAGGATGAAGTGATGCAAGCAGGCGACGTCCTCATCCTTGCGGCTACGAGCGAGCAGATAAGCAGGCTGCCGGAGATCGCCAAGAGACTGGCAGAGTCCGATGCCGCAAAAAGTGGCGGCCGCGCCGGTTTCAGGAGGAGCCGGGCCCTTTAGTCTGAAAACTACGGGCCCATTCCCGCGTTGAGGCGGCCCCACTATTTCGATGAAGGTGTGCTTAAGCCGAAGCCCTGGTCCAGGGGTCCTTCACTCTATTTGACCATCTCAGCGACCCGAAATTATTTACTGAAAGCCGTACACCGCTGCCATTGCCTTCCGGCAGGCTAGAGCTCAGCACTCCCTGAAACCTTTTTGCGGCAACGAGCACGAACGAAAAGACAAGAGCACCGAAAGCTTGAGCCTGTCTTATCTAGTTTGGGAAATTCGGCAAGAATTGACTAGTTATGACAAATCATTGACCCTATAATTGCGCCCTAGGTCCAGGTAGTACAAATTCTAACCCTCTTGGACCACGCTGCCCGGAGACAATTTTCATGTCGCTAGACGCGAAAAGAATACTGATCCCCATCAATCACAAGCCTCACAGTCGGCGCACGTTCAGATGGGCCTGCCACATGGCACAGGACGCCAAGGCAAGCCTTCATGCAGTACATGTGATTGAAGTACCCCTTAGCCTCTCCCTAGAGGCCGAGGTCACTGAAGATGTTGACCGGGCCGAAAAGTTGCTTGAAGAATACGAAAGCATAGCGAAAGAAGAGGGCTTTCGAGGCCTCCAGGCGCGATGCCTTCGATCGCGGCAGGCGGGGGCGGCCGTAGTTCGTGAGGCGGAAATTGAGCAAGCCGACCTGATTATTGCGGGCATTTCATACAACCAGAACCTTGGCCAATCGAGTCTGGGAGTTACCGGTTCGTACATATTCCAGCACGCTGCGTGCCAGGTGTTGCTGTGGCGCGAACCCGTTCCGGTAACTGCGTTGACCGGAAGCTGATAGAGAGTGCGCATTCTCGTTTATGGTTGTGGCGAATTGGCCTACGGAACGGTTCGTGAACTGCTGGATGACGAAAACCAGATTACCGTTCTGGGCGCGGAGCGCAACCAGCTGGAGCGGTTCAGCAGCTACCAGAACGTCAGGGCAATCCTCATGGCTGAACCGGTTATGAACGATTACCTGATGGACGCGGGCATAAGCCAGGCCCAGGTCTTCCTCGCGTTGTCCACCGACGATCATGAAAACCTGCTTGCCGCCCAGATAGCCAACAGAATGTTCGGGATCAGCAACGTCGTCTGCCATGTCGAAAATCCCCAACTGCAAGTCCTGTACACCACCAAGGGCCTGAACGTGTTAAGCTACGCCGTAGGAATTCTCCAGGACATTCGCTTCGCCATCAACGCCTAGCAGTCCGGGTCGGCTGTACTGGGCTGACAGAAAGGATTATGTATATCGTAATCGTCGGGTGCAGCGAGGTCGGCTTCTACCTCTCGAGAGCGCTGGCGGCTACGGGGCATGAAGTGGCCGTCATTGAGCGCGAGCCTCAGCGTTACCAATTCCTCACCGAAAACCTGGGAATTGTTGCGCTCCTCGGAGATGGCTCCGACCCGGCAGTATTGCGACAGGCAGGAGTGGCACGGGCGGACGCCGTCGTAGCACTGACCGGAGTTGACGCCACTAACCTTGTCATCTGCCAGACAGTCCAGTACATATTTGAGAATCCCCGCACCGTCACGCTAGTGAAGGATCCCAAGAACGAGCCCATATTCGAGGAAATGGGCGTCAACGTGGTAGTCAACTGGATCAACCTCGCTCTCACGGCACTGGAAGCGGGAGTGCCTGGGCAACCGCTCAGGCACCTGTTGAACCTTCGGCAACCTGGCATGGAGCTGGTTTCCGTATCGATCCCCAACGGCGCAGATATCGTTGGCAAGAGGATCGGCGAACTGGACCTGCCACCTGGCAGTTTTATTTCACTTGTTGTCAACAAGGAAGGTCCCAGGCTTCCTTCACCGCAGGTTCAGGTGGAAGCTGAGGACGAAATCGTGGCTGTAACATCCGCAGGCGACGAGCAACTGATTTACGACATACTTACCGGAGTCTGAGCGTGGCCCGGACACTTGCATTCCTGGGACCATCAGGCACATATACCGAGGAAGCCGCCCTTCTGTACGATCCGGGGGCGGAGTTGCGCCCCTTTCCCAACATCACGACGGTGGGGTTGGCAGTGGCATCGGGCGAGACCGAGCAGGGTGTGGCGCCGATAGAAAACAGCATTGAGGGCTCTGTCAACTTCACCCTGGACCTGCTCGTCAGCGAGTCTTCGATCTTCATCCGCAACGAGATCGTTTTGCCCATCAACCATTACCTGATGGGAAAGCCCGGCACAAAGCTGGAAGAGGTCGAAGTTATCTACTCTCATCCGCAGGCGCTCGCCCAATGCCGGGAATACCTGGAACGAAACTTCGCCAACGCCGCCAGATCGGCCTCACTGAGCACGGCGCTCGCCGTCGGGGACGCGATGGAGAGCAGTGTGCCCGCTGCCGCCATCGCCCCGCTGCGTTCCTCGGAGCTGTATGATGCCGAGATACTGGCGACAGGGATTCAGGACGTGGCCGCCAACGCCACCAGGTTCGTGGTGTTGGCCAAGGGTGACCACGAGCCTACGGGCAGCGACAAGACCTCGCTGTTCTTCACATTCAACCAGGATGTGCCCGGACAGCTCTACACGGTGATGGGGGAATTCGCCCGACGGGAGATCAACCTTGCGAAGATTGAGTCCCGTCCCACGAAGAGGTCCCTGGGACAGTACGTGTTCTTCATCGACTGTGACGGGCACCGCGAAGACCGTTTGCTGGGAGAGGCGATTGAGGCGATCAGGGAAAGGGTGAGTTCGTTGAGGGTTCTCGGCTCCTATCCCAAGTGGGAACAGGGGTAGGAAGCGGAAGGGAGATCATACAACGGAGGCCGTCCGCCGTTTACAGATATTGGCCTTGTAAAAGTGAAAAAAACCGGCCCCCCTCTTGCAATTCCCGCGCGCCCAAACAGCCACACATCCCCAAAGGCTGGAACACTCAAGGAGGGCCGATAGGCCGGATTCCGTGTCCAGCCGCCGATGGAACGCTCCCACCGGCGGAAGCGAATGCCCTGGGCACTGAAACCCCCGACCGTCTTGTTAAACGCCATCCAGTCAAATAGGACGGCAGATCTGTTAAACTTCGTCCCAAATTTTATACGAATATCAAAATTATGTCAATACTTTATCTTATGGTAATTCGAAGTGAAAAATAGACGTTTTCTCGTTTGCGTAAACCTTTCTCAGTAGCCCCGATTTTTCCATATCCTCAAACTTCGAGAGACCGCCCACTCCGTAGTTCAGTCGCTCCAGGTCTCCCACCACGACGTAGGAAACGTCATAGCGCACCATCAACTCCACTGCCGTGTCTACATTTGTGGTCTCGTAGGCCTGCTGCACATGGCTGGCCCGCTGGTCGATCTGGTCCCGGTAGTCGAAGCGTTGCTGGGTCTGGTGCCAAGGCCAGCCGATGATGGTCGGAAGTCCGGTATAGTTGGCGAAGCGCCCGCCCCACCGGTACTGCTCCATGTGTGCTTCCATGACCACGGGTGATCCCTGCACGTTGTCCTGCATCCATTGGATGGCCTCCATGTCCCACTCCAGTGGGAAGAACTCATCCCTCTCCCAGTGCTCGGTGGTGGCCATGTAGGCCGTTCCGTCCAGCGTGGGTGGCAGGTCGACGAACCGGTCTGCAAGCCGGTCCCTTGTCCCCATGAGCGTGTAGATCAGGGACGCGAAGATCAGCAGGACTAGGATCAGGATCCATGCCGCAACCGGCCCTGGCCGTCGCAGGTCAAGGCGATCGCGCCAGTATGAGGCCAGCCTCCAGAGCATGTAGGCTGCAGCGATCGCCATGAATACCCAGACTTCTAGGTAGTACTTGAAGAGAGTGTTCATCCGCCCGATGTCGCCCTCGACAGTAACGAAGTCGACTCCAATGACTATCAGTCCTGCCATGACCAAAACCGCAACTACAACGGCTTCGAAAGGCCTCGCGGGCTCGGGCGATAGAAGGACGCTCCACCCGTAGACCAATACCAGGGCCAGCACCGCCAGGACCAGCACGGCGTTCCAGTAGCCGAGTACCCCGAACAACAGGCCGATAATTATCAGGGTGGCAACAACAACCCTCAGCCAATCCATGTTTCTGGGAAGTTCTTCGGCACTCCACGAGGAGCGGACAAGGGCCTTCAGGTCGTTCCAGGTGCGGGAGACCAAGAAGGTGACAATGATGAACAGGAACAGGCCATGAATGGCAAGGAAGCGGTCGATTGGCGTACGCCATCTCGAAGCGTCTAGGCCATTGTTGAACGTTTCGTAGAACTGGTGGAAGGGCCAGAATGACAGCACGCTGAGGACAAGAACGGCTACCGCCAGGCCTGCGAACAGGGTCAGCTTCGCCTTTGGCTGGCGCCGCGTGAACAGCACGGCGATCCCGATGAGACCGAGGAGCAGAATCACGTATGAGGGGTAGTCCCAGCTGTTGATGGCCCAAAGAGACCCCAAAGTCAACGCCAGGGCGGCTGCGGCGATTGCCGCCCACGCGAGGCCGTTGTGCCGAAGACCGACGACGAGCGACAGCGCGATGCCGAGGGCCAGCAGGGTGAAGGGAAGGACCATCATGTGGGCATGAAGGTCGGCGAATAGAAAGGTGAAGAAGGGAAATTCGGTGATGTGCCATGACGCGCCGGCATCGCCGGGGATGAAATCGGGCATCCAGAAGGCAAGGAAGGACGGCTCGAAGCCATCCAGAGGGGGTATCATCCGGCTGCTTCGCCAGAATTCAAACCCGCCCCAGGTTCCGCCCTGGACCACTACCGTCCAGAACGCCTGAAGGTACTGGACCAGGCCATCGATGTTGGCGATGACTGCGACGAACAGGGCGGCAGCCAAACCGCAAAGCGCTGGCGGAAGGAGGCGTTCGGGCGCAGCAATCGACTGGACCGCGCCAGCTATCTGCCAGCGTCGGCGAACCCCGGCGTCCCTGGTTCCTGCCGCTAGGTTGTACCCGAGAGAGAAGGCGCCGGTAAGGGTCAATGCAAAGAACAGAGGCACCGCAAGGTTGAAGGCGGTGGTCGGAACGATGGCGGCCACACGGCTGATGGAGGCAACGACGAAGTATCCCCAGTAGTAGTAGTTGAGGTAGCCACCGGAGAACCACGGATCATACGGAGGCAGCGTCGTAGATTTGAAGACGGCGGTGAAGTAAGCCAGTTCCATCGGCTTTTCGCCGCCGCGGTAGGGATGCCAGAGGTCCGGGTTGAAGTACCTGATCGCGACGAAAGCCAGGAAGGCGAGTATGAACAAGGACTCGCTGAAGACGATCAGCCGCCACTGCGAGCGCACAACCCCCCAGATTTCCCGCCTTCGGAACCACAGGACAGCCCCTGAGGCCGCCGCAACCACAGCCATGCCCAGGTAAACGGCGCCGCGCGAGAAATCGACCCAGCCCAGCGACACCGCCAGCCAGGCGACCCAGCAAACGACGAGCAGTCCGAGGATCCTCGCCAGGAAGATGCCCTTGTCAGGTAAAGGTCTGAAGATCAGGAGGGCCAGCGGAAGGGTGAGGAGAAACATGGTCTCCACGACCAGGAGCCAGGCAATTACAGGAACCTGGTCAGTCCAGCCGTCCCGGTCTGCGATATCGCCGAACGTGCCCCCCGAGCGTTGTTTCTCGAGGGCCTCGGGGCCGAGCATCAACGCGCTGGAAGATTCTGGCGGTACGGGTCTTTGCGGAGGGGCAAGGAGTTTCGTCAGGGTGGGTTCGGTGAGTCGCTCAGCGTTCCGAAACACCAGCGCGCGGGGGTGGTCGTAGCCGGAAACGTTATCGTCTGCGTAGCCGAAGTTCAGGGTGAAGTTGGCGTCGTCGTATGAGACTTCCGGCGACGGGCTGTGGAGCCCGGACTGTCCCAGGGCCTCGTCTCGAAAAACCACGCCGCCCAGGGAGGGGTAGTTGGTGAATTCCCGGTGCAGCCGGTAACCGAGCTCGCCGGAGAACAGCAGCCGGTAGTAGTTGTTGCTGTAGGGGAATCTCTCGGGGTCCCTTGCCGCGCTGGCGTAGGGGCGCGCGCTGTAGAAGACCACGTAGTCCGAGCGAGCGAGGCGCCTGGCAAGCTCCCGCATCTTGGTGGAGGTGTCCTGCTCATACAGCGGGAACTGCCAGGTGTCGTAGCTGTACAGGCCGGGCAGGTATTCGTCCCAGTGGTTATCAAAAACGATGCGCGAGCCTCGTGGCACTTCCTCCAGGACCCAGCGTGACGCCTCGGTTGCCGGGTGCTCATTGGCGTATACCCGCTGGAAGGCCAGCGAGTAGAACAATGTGCTGGCCACAACAAACACGGGCAGGCCGATTATCATGGCCATCAGCACCGCATCCCGGGCGGCAAACGACGCGAATCGCCGCTCCTTCAGACCGGCCCAGACTTTGCCTCCCGAGCCCAGTAGCCGGGACACCGGATGACCTGCCTTTTCGATATTCCAGAGCATCATGCGAGAGGCCAGGAGGATCATCACCGGCATCAAAGGGAACAGGTAACGGAGGAAGCGGACTTCGAAGCTTTCCAGGAACAACAGGCTGGGAATGACCCAGACCAACAGGATCAGATCCGCTCGAAAGTGGCGCCGATCGATTGCTACCATCAAAACTGTGAACGGTATGGAAAGCCAGGCCACTACACCCAGTGGCACACCCAGTCCCCAGACGGTGGTCTGCTGAATCTGGTACAGGAAGGGAGGGGTGTCGACGTACTGCACCGTGAAGGGGAAGAGGCCGGCATTGCGTGCCATTCTGGTCTGCAGCATCACGTCGCTGACGAAGGCCCCAATGTCTATGAAGGCATAAGGTGTCGTGATGAAGAAGACTACGAGGGCGACCGCACCGGCAAAGATGGCATGAAACGCCACCCGCTGCAGAATCGCCGGGGTGATTTCGTCCCAGCGGCCTTCGGCCTCGTCCAGTATTCGGTAACCGTAGCCCAGGGCCAGTGGTGCCAGCAGCGGCAAAACATTGACCTTGGGTGCCAGCGCCAACCCGAGGATGACACCCAGCAGCAGGGAGTCTCGGAGTCGCCTCTTCTCCACCATACGCAGGGTCGCCCAGATACTGGCGAGAGTCAGAAGGACGGTGAACGTCTCGGGTCGGTAGAAGTGGCTGTGCTGAACGTGAATTACCGCCAGCGCGGCCAGACCCGCCGCCAGCAGTCCGACGTTGCGGCCGTACAGGCGCCGACCCAGCACGAAGACCATCAGCACGGAGCCGACATCGGCAAGGGCCGAGAGCGTGCGGCCAGCAAAGCGCATTTCCAGTCCGCCAATGTCGGTAAACAGCTCAACGACCGAGCGGACAAACACCATGACGTAGATGAGGATGCTGCCCAGGGGGAACCAGTGGGGATTCAGTGGGCTGCGGTCTGGGTCGAAGAAATAACGCAGTCCGGCAAGGCCGGGCTCAGCCTCGGGCTGGTCAGCAACGTAGCCGCAGGTAGAAGCGTGGGAGGCGTCGGTGAGCAGGGCGTACATGCAATCGGACCGCATGTAGATGTCCCGCTCGTCGGGGTGGTAGGCGAACCCTCCGTCCCAGTCGATGCCGTGCAGCCGGAGGGCAAGGGCAACGACAACGATTGCCGCCAACACGAAGAACGGCCAGGAAACCCGGCCGTTCAACGTCAGATAGCTACGAGGGTCAACCAAGAGGCTCATTGAGGTCTCTCAGAGGGTCTCTGCTTTACCTCCAGACTCCATGACAGACGTTGCCTGTGTGACGATCAGATGCCCTTCTCGCTCATCATGGCGGCGAGGTCTGCGGTGCGGCAGGAATAGCCCCACTCGTTGTCGTACCAGCCCATGATCTTCACCATGCGGTCAGCCATAACGATGGTGGAAAGGGCGTCGAAGATACAGCTGTGCGGATTGCCCCGGAAGTCGGAGCTTACCAGCGGCTCGTCGCAGTACTCAACTATTCCCTTGAGTTCGTTCTCAGCGGCCCTCTGGAAGGCTGCATTGACATCGTCCACCGAGACGTCGTGGGCCACCTGGGCCGTGAAGTCGGTGATGGAGCCAGTGGCGGTGGGTACGCGGAAGGCCATTCCGTGCAGCTTCCCGTTGAGTTCGGGCAGCACCAAGCCCACGGCGCGAGCGGCGCCAGTGCTGGTGGGAATGATGTTCATCGCGGCAGCCCGGGCTCGGCGGAGGTCGCCGTGCCGCTGGTCCAAGATGGCCTGGTCGTTGGTGTAGGAGTGGATGGTGGACATCAGGCCGTGTTCCACAACGAACTGGTCGTGAAGGACCTTGACCATGGGCGCGAAGCAGTTGGTGGTGCAGGAGGCGTTGGAAACGATG
Source organism: Dehalococcoidia bacterium (assembly GCA_965222025.1). Taxonomy (GTDB): domain Bacteria; phylum Chloroflexota; class Dehalococcoidia; order Lucifugimonadales; family UBA3495; genus VXOI01. The sequence continues at coordinate 262,540 of CBDCTI010000002.1, forward strand.
TTGTGCTTGCTCTTATCATACAGGTGGTCGTTGACGCCGAAAACCAGAGTCAGGTCCTCTCCGCGAGCCGGGGCGGAGATGATGACCTTTTTGGCTCCGCCGACAAGGTGCCCGCCTGCCTTTTCCGCGTCAGTGAAAATGCCCGTGGACTCGACAACGAGATCGACCCCCATTTCGCCCCAGGGGATGGCGGACGGGTCGCGTTCCGAGAACACCTTGATGGCTCGGCCGTCTACGACCAGGTCGCCATTGTTGGCTTCCACCTTGCCGGGATAGCCGCCGTAGTTGGTGTCGTACTTGAGCAGGTGGGCGTTGGTCTCGGCATCGGTCAGGTCGTTGACCGCGGCCACTTCCACCTTACCCTGATTGCGCTCCTCGTTGGCCCGGAGCACCAGCCTGCCGATTCGCCCAAACCCGTTGATTCCAATGCGCGTAACCATAAGCAACCTCTATGACTTCAGGGTAGTTTCTTCGGTATCGAAGTTTGGAGGACGTCGCCCACGTACAATTGCTGCCACTGTTAAGACCAAGATACTCGAGTAAAACCAGGAAATCCGGGGCTTCAATTGCGGCGCTATCTTATCACAGGGGCCGGCCCAGGTACTCGAACGCCGACCTCCCGGCGTACTCTGCGGCACCGCCCAACTCGGCCTCAATCCGAAGCAGGCGGTTGTACTTGGCGACCCGCTCCGAACGGGCTGGCGCCCCGGTCTTGATCTGGCGCACGTCCCAGCCAACTGACAGGTCCGCTATGGTGGTGTCCTCGGTCTCGCCGGAGCGGTGGCTCATGACCGCACCCCACCCGGCGTTGCGGGCCGTATCGAGCGCCGCCAGTGTCTCCGTGAGGCTACCAATCTGGTTGGGTTTGAGCAGCACGGCGTTGCTTGCTCCTTCGTCGATACTGCGGTTGATGCGGGATATGTTGGTGACCAGCAGATCGTCGCCCACCAACTGCACTGTGGATCCGAGCTTTTCACGCATGGAGATCCACCCAGCCCAGTCGTCCTCAGACAACCCGTCCTCGATGCTTATGATAGGGTACTGCGAGGCCCAATTTTCGTAGAGATCTATCAGCTGTCCAGAGTCGAGGGTGGCTCCTTCCCGCTCCAACACGTACCTTTCCGAGGCTTCGTCGAAGAGTTCCGTTGCCGCCACGTCCAGCCCGAGGTAAACGTCGCTGCCGGGGGAGTAACCCGCCGCCTCCACGGCCTTCAGCACCAGTTCCAGAGCGTCCCGGTTGGACGGTAACGAAGGGGCGAACCCGCCCTCGTCACCCACGTTCAGATTATGTCCATCGGCTCTCAGCAGGGAACGGAGGGCCTGGTAAATCTCGGCTCCTGCCCTCAGGGCATCGGAGAAGCTGGCTACTCCAACTGGCAACACCATGAATTCCTGGATATCGGCAGAATCCGAAGCATGTCGCCCGCCGTTCAGGATGTTGAACATCGGAACCGGCAGACTGACCCGGCCATCGTCTGCCAGGTACCGCCACAAGCTGACGCTTTGAGACGCTGCGGCAGCCTGGGCTACAGCCAGGGACACTGCGAGGATGGCATTGGCGCCGAGCCTGCCCTTGTTCGCTGTACCGTCCAGGGCGCACAGCCCGTCGTCGATCGCTTTCTGGTCGAAAGGAGACCTGCCGGCAATCCACGGCTGAATGGCGTCGTTGACGTTGGCCACCGCCCGGCTCACTCCGCGACCGCCGAAGCGGGCCGCATCGTCGTCCCGCAACTCCACGGCTTCGTGGCTTCCGGTGCTGGCACCGGAGGGGACCAGCGCGTGTGAGGATGTACCGTCGGACAGCCGAACCTCAGCCTCGACAGTCGGGTTTCCTCGAGAGTCCAAGACTTCACGGCCCTGGACGGATGAGATTGTGACGTTTCCGGATGTGCTGCTCATGGATACTGCCGTCAGCCTTTATCTCGCCGCCGCCCTGGGTTGAGTTTCCGCTGCGGCAATTGCCTTTTCCACAGCTTCAACTGCGCTATCTGCACGCATTATGCGATCCTGGATTGGAGTGCCCTCACCAGTGGCTGTCAGCTCCCAGGTGTTCAGCCCAACCACGGGGATTCGGGCATCCAGGGCGTAGGAAATCTCGCAAAGGGTCCCGAAGGCGCCTCCGACGGCTATGCAGGCGGCTCCGGTGTGCACCACGATGATGTTGCGGGAGTAGCCCATGGTGGTCACGATGGGGATGTCCACGTAGTCGTTGGCGTCCGTCGGCACACGGCCAGGCAGGATTCCGATGGTCTGGCCGCCCTCGGACTTGGCACCCCGGCACACGGCTTCCATCACGCCGCTAAGCCCACCGCAGACCACCGTGACGCCGCGCTTGGCCAGTTCACGCCCGACCGCCTCCCCCAGTTCGATGAGTTCCTTGTTGGGGGGATTGCTGCTGCCTATAACAGCGATAATCATGCCAAACCTTCAATCAGCATCAGCCCAGGATGGCCCTGCTTGCTGCATCTATGGTGTCGATAAGAGGGGAGGGGTAGATGCCGATCCAGAATACGGCCAGAAGACCCGCGCCGAGCACCGCCAGGATTGTAATCGACGGGCGGCGTCCCAGCGCCGGATAGGTCTCGATCAGCGCCGCCCCGTACCTTGGCGCGGGCTCTGCGGATTCCTCGTGGGCATGTTCGTCGTCATGAGCTGCGTCGACGTGCTCGTAGCCGTAGCCATGCCCGTAGGCGGGTTCACCCTCGGCCGGCTGGATGTACATCTGCCGAATGACCTGCAGGTAGTAATACAGGGAAACGAGGCTGGCAAACACTGCCAGGCTGGCAAGCCATAGCAGCCCTGCATCAGCTACGGCGGTGAACAGGTAGAACTTGATGGCAAAGCCAGCGAAAATGGGCAGCCCGGCCAGGGAGAACAGGCCCATGGCTATGGATGCCGCCAGGAAGGGCTGCGTCCCTCCCAGACCGGCGAGATCGGACATCATCTCCTTTCCGGTCATGTTGAAGAACGAGATCAGTCCGCCAAAGACAACGAAATTCGTAACTGAGTACCCGACTAGGTAGAGCATCACGCCATTGGACGGCAAGTTGGAATCAAGGGACAGGGCCGCCACACCGGCCAGGATGAAGCCGCTGTGGCCGATGCTGGAGTAGGCCATCAACCGCTTGAGGTTGCGCTGGGCCAGAGCCACGAGGTTCCCGACCAACATCGTCACCGCAGCCAGGACGGCCAGGATCAGTTGCCACTGCTCCCAGCGATCGCCGACGGGCACGAAGCCCTCGGCCGCCAGCCGCAGCACCAGTGCGAAGGCTGCCGCCTTGGAGCCGATGGACAGGTAGGCGGTGATGGGGTATGGCGCACCCTCGTAAACGTCTGGGGCCCACATATGGAAGGGCACCGCGGCCACCTTGAATCCAAGCCCAACAAGGATGAAGGCCACCCCGACCCACAGCGCCGGACTCACGTCGGAGGCGGCTGCCAGCCCGACCGCGATGGCTTCGAACTTGGTAACCCCGAGGACGCCGTAGACCATGCTCACGCCGTAGAGCAGCACGGCGGAGCTGAAGGCCCCGATGATGATGTATTTCAGGCCTCCCTCGTTGGACTTGGCGCTGTTTCGGGCGTAGGCGGCCAGCACGTAAAGGCTGAAGCTCAGCAGCTCCAGGGCGATATAGGCGGTCAGCAGCTCCCGGGCCTGGGCCATGATGTTCATGCCCAGGATCGAGAAGAGGACTATCCCGTAGAACTCGCCCTTGTTTTCCAGGTGATCGCTCACAAAGTCCATGGAACTCAGGATGATGAACACCCCGATGCCCATAAAGAGGACCTTGAACCACAGCGCGAAGTCATCGACTGCCAGCAACCCGTCGTACAGCGTTTCCTCGACGCCCCAAAGCATCACTACCGACACCGCGATGATCGCCAGCAGCCCAGCTATGGACAGCCAGCCAAGCAAATTCTTGCGTGCTTCAGGCAGTACCAGGTCTGCCGCGAACACAAGGAAAGCCAGGCCAGCCAGAGCGAACTCCGGCGTCAGCAGGTCGAGGTTTGAAGTAAGCGACAAGGCTGCCTAGACTCCCGGAATGGTGGGGATGCTGACGTTGATGACTCGCATTACCGGCTCCGGCCAGACTCCCACAAAGATAATCACTGCCACGAAAGCCCCCGCTACTGACTTTTCCATGACTCCCGCATCCGACAACCCGGACCAGCGAACGTCCGGCACGCCGAAGAACGTACGGGCGAGCAGGCGCAGAATGTAGATCGCCGTTAGGGCAGCTCCGATTACGGCCAGAGTCCCTGCCCACAAGTAGGTGTTGAAAGTTCCAGTGAACACCATGAATTCGGCGATGAAGCCGCTCATCCCCGGGAGTCCCAGCGAACACAGACCGGCGATGGCGAAAAAGAAGCAGGTGACGCCCATACGCCCAAATAATCCGTTCAGGACGGTGATGTCGCGGATGTGGGTGCGGTCGTAAATCGCGCCCACCAGTGTGAACATGAGGGCTGTCATAATGCCGTGGGAGAACATCTGCAGGACAGCACCGCCCATGCCGATTCGGTCAAGGGTTGCGATGCCCATCAAAACGTAGCCCATGTGGCTGACGCTGGAATACCCAATGATGTACTTCAGGTCCTGCTGCGACATGGCAGACATCGCACCGTATATCACGTTGACGGTTCCCAGCGCGATCAGGACCGGCATCCACCAGTCCGCTCCCTCCGGCAGGATGAAGATGCCGACCCGGATGATGCCGTATGCCCCCAGCTTCATCAGTACGCCGGCATGCAGCATCGAGACCGCCGTCGGCGCGGCGACGTGGCCATCCGGAGACCAGGTGTGGAAGGGCCAGAGGCCGGCCAGGGAGCCGAATCCGATCATGAACAGCGGGAAAACCAGCCTCTGGAAGGTAACGTCGAATTGACCGTTGGCCGCAAAATCGGTCAGCCGCTGCAGCGAGAAGGTGCCGGCTCCCTGTCCTGAGGCTTCCACGTAGACCGCCAGTATCCCGACCCAGATCAGGATACTCCCGGCAACCAGGAACAGGATCAGCTTCATGGCACCGTATTCCTTGGTGCGCAGGAAGTCGCGGAAATTGGTGCTGCTGCCCCAAACACCGATGAGCAGGTACATGGGCAGAACTGCCAGCTCGTAGAAGAAGAACAGGAAGAACAGGTCCCTGACGGCGAAAACCCCATACACGCCAGCCGCGAGGGCCAGCAGAAGCACAAAGAACTCGCGGGTGCGGTAAGTGATGTTCTGGGAGATCATCACGCCACCCATCAGCACGATGCCGTTCAGCACGATCAGCGGGGCGGAGATGCCGTCGATACCCAGCGAGAGGTTGATATCCATGGGGCCGGGGAGCCACTCGTAGGTACGGATGAACTGGAACCCGCCCGCCTCGTAGTCGTAACGGGCGAAAATGAGGACGGAGAGCACCAGGGAAATCGCCCCGACGAAGAGCGCGAAGTACCAGCTGTCTTTCGGACGATCGCCGGGCATGAACATGGTCAGGCCGGCTCCCGCCAACGGGACTAGCACAAGGAGAAGCAGCGCCACTTGGTCGAAGTTGCTCATCGCACCCTGACCCTGGCGTAAACCGCTGAAGTGCGCGCCGAAGTTGTAGTGATCACGAAGTTATCAGCCACCAGAAAATTCCCAGTCCCAGCATCCCAAGCACCATAGCCAGGGCGTAACTGTATAGATGCCCGGTTACGTGCAGCCTCAGGGTGATACCGAACCGCCGCACCACGTCGGCCGGGCCGTTGACGCCGACATCGTTGATGATCGCGCGGTCGAAGAAGACGATAAAGTTGGCCACGACCAAGACTACGCGGTCGATGGTCCACTGGTAGATTTCGTCAAAGTAGTATTTGTTTTCAACAACTCGAAGGATGGGCGCGAACCTTGCTCTCACTGACTCCAGCGAAATGCTCATCCTCTCGTAGATCAGGTAGGCCAGGACAAAGGACCCGACGGCCATGACCGCTGACAGTATGCCGATCCACCAGGTGAACTCAAACCCGTGTCCCTCGTGGTAGAAGACGAAGTATCCGAAGCCGCCGAAGGCTCCCGGCCAATTCCAGCTGATCAAACCGAATCCCACCGCCAGGATCGCCAGCAGAACCAGAGGCACAGTCATCACCGGGGGAGATTCGTGGGTGTGCTCCAGTTCGTGGGGCAGCCTGCCGAAGAAGGTCGCAAACAGTGCGCGGCCCATGTACAGGGCACTGAGCAGCGCAGTAATCATGGCAAACACGATGAACGCAGGATTCCGCCCATGGCTGACTGACTGCAGAATCTCGTCCTTGCTCCAGAAGCCGGCAAGGATGGGAATGCCGCCCAGCGATGCCGCACCGATGGCAAAGACGATGGTGGTGATGGGCATCACGCGTCGCAGGCCACCGAGCTCAGAAATCTCCTGCTTTTCCGTGCTGTGGATAACGCTGCCCGCTCCCAGGAACAGCAGCGCCTTGGCAAAACCGTGGGCCAGCAGATGGAAGATAGCAGCCGTGTACCCGAAGGCCCCCAGGGAAAGCATCATCAGCCCCAAATGGCTGACCGTTGAGTAGGCCAGGATGCGTTTAATGTCCGTCGCCACAAGCGCAATCGTCGCGGTTACCAGTGCCGTAACCAGCCCGACAATGGCCACCACCATCAGCGGGACAGCGTCGTAGGCATCAAACAGCGGATAGGTACGGGCTACCAGGAACACCCCGGCAACTACCATCGTCGCGGCATGGATCAGCGCGCTTACCGGCGTGGGGCCCTCCATGGCGTCGGGCAGCCAGACGTGGAAGGGGATCTGTGCCGACTTGCCCATCGCTCCCATGAACAGCAGCAGCGCGGCAGCTATGGTCACGCCTTCGCTCAGTGTGCCCGCATGAACCGCTTCAAAGGCATCGGTCATGCTGAAGGTGCCCACTTCCCGCCACAGCAGCAGGATGCCGATGAGCAGCCCCACGTCCCCGATTCGGGTGACGATGAAGGCCTTCTTGGCAGCCTCCCGCGCCGCGGGCCGCTCGTGCCAGAAACCGATCAGCAGGTAGGAGCACACCCCCACCAGTTCCCAGGCCACGTACAACAGCAGGAAGCTGTCGGCCAGGATGATGGTGAGCATGGAGGCGGCAAAAAGGGCATGCACCGCGAAGTACCAGTTGATCCGCGGGTCGCCGTGCATGTAACCCAGCGAATAAATCTGCACCATCAGGGCCACGAACGTTACCAACCCCAACATCGCGATGGTGACCGGATCCACGAAGAAGCCCCAGGTGAGAGTTACGCTGCCCTCGAGTCCGGGAAGTCCGGCGTTGAACCACGTCCGATCATAGTTGCAGGTTAGCGCTTCGGTCCCTATGGCGACCATGCAGTGCTCGGTGGAAGCAGTCGCGTCCATCCATCCGAACAGGGCAATCCAGAAGAACACGAAGCCGGCGGCAATCGCGGCAATGGAAAGCACAGCTCCCTTGCCAGGGAGCCGGTCGCCGACGAGAACGATGATCGGAGCGGCGGCAAAGCTGAATACCGGGATTAGCCAGGCCCACTGCATCAGTTGGCGGCTCCCGTTGCCACAGCCCTCAAACCGGGGAGTCGAATCAGCACAGGTGCTTCTACCATTTCATCAAATCGATTTCGTCCACATTGACCGTGGAACGGTTGCGGTACATGCGCAGGACAATGGCCAGGGCCAGGCCAACCTCGGCGGCGGCCACGGTGATGATGAAGATCGCTATCAATTGTCCATCGAAGTTGCTGAAAGGGCTTGTGCCTTCCATGTGGGAGGCTGCCGCGATCAGGTTGATGTTGACAGCGTTAAGCATCAGCTCAATTGACATGAGTATAAGAACTGCGCTGCGACGGGCCAATACACCGTACAGCCCGATGACGAAAAGGGCGGCGCTGAGGAGCTGGAACCAGACTAGGTCTACCACTGTCTAGTTCTCTCCTGGCCCGGACCGAGCGATGATGATGGCACCGATGAGGGCCACCAGCAACACCAGCGAGGCGATTTCGAACGGCACAGCCCAGGTGGTGAACAGCGACTTGCCGATGTCGGTAAACGCCGCGTTATCGGGGGTTGTACCCCGGACAGCGTTTATGAGGAAAGAAGGCACCAGTAAGCCCAGCAGCCCCAGCGCAGCCAGGGCGGCCAGCGGCCATTGGCGGTTGTCGGAGGTGCGGGGATATTCCGCGCTGCGGGTCAGCATTATGGCGAAGACCAGCACGATGACGATGGCACCGCCGTATATAAGCACCTGGACCAGGGCGAGGAACTCGGCATAGAGAACCAAGTAGATGCCGGCCACCGCCACCAGCGAGACCAGCAGGGCCAGCGCCGCCTGCACCACGTTCCGGGTTACCACAACGGCCAACCCGCCACCTAGGATGAAAACGGCAAGGACAATGAACAAGGCCAAGGACATCTAGCGAACCGTCATCCCACAGATACAGAAATTGCGACTTCGCTCAAAACGACGGACAACAAGAACTGAGGAGGTGGGAAGCAAGCAAGCCAAACCCATCGTCTCCTAGCTACCGCTGCCCGTGGAGGCTGTTTCCGGCTTGGCCCGTTTCGTTGGAGGAATCCAGTCGGTCTCCTCTTGGTGCTTCTGGCCGATTTCGAGAAGGACGGGGAGGTCTACGCGATCCCCGTTCCTCACGTAGGTGCTCATCTCATGCTCGTGGGACATTACGATAGCGTCGAAGTTACACCACTCGACACAGATGCCGCAGAGTATGCAACGGTTGAGATTTATCTCGAAGCTATCAACAATCTTGCGCCGAGTGCTCTTGCCCTCTGCCTGCAGCGGGTTGTCCTTCATGGTTGCAGACATGCACTGGGTGGGGCAGTGGCGGATGCAGACCATGCAGCTGGTGCAATATGGCTCACCTACTTCCCCGTCCCAGGTCAGCGCCGGAAAGCCCATAAACCGGTCCTCCACCGGGGTAGGGGCCTCCTCTCGCTTGAACAGGTTGCCTGTGGCGGGGTACTGCCGGGTAACCGGCTCTCGGAGCCCCTTGGCGGTAGAAACCAGGGTCAGGAACATTCCCTTGATGCTGTTCAGCATAACTTCTAGCTCCCACTCCCTTGGGCCGAATCGGCACTCCGCCTGCGGGAAGCCATCAGTGCCTCCTGCCTCGCCCTCACCTGGGCGACGCGGCTGGCGGGGCCCGCCATGCGCCGGTAAATCGCGTAACCCACCAAGACCAGGCCAGCCAGCGACATCAGGGTCAGCGACCAGGCTGGCCATCCGTAGAACTGGTATATGGCTGTCATTACAACCGTGACGAAGGACAGAGGCACGACCACCTTCCAGGCGAAGGCCATCAGCTGGTCGATACGGAGACGCGGGAAGGTGCCGCGAATCCAGAAGATTACCAGAATAACAAGGTACACCTTGACCAGGAACCAGATGATCGCCCACCAACCGGAAAGGCCCGGCCCCAGCCAGCCGCCGAAGAAGAGTATGACCGTCAGCGCGGCGATGGCAAATGTGTTGATGTATTCGGCAAGGAAGAACAGCGACCAGTGGGCCCCGCTGTATTCGACGAAGGGGCCACCCACGATCTCAGACTCGGCGAAGTAGATGTCGAAGGGCGTCCGCCCGACCTCGGCCAGACCGGCAATGAAGAAAATCACCAAGCCCAGCGGCTGCACCAAGAAGAACGGGTAACTGCTCTGCTGGTTCACGATCTCTCGCATATCCAGCGACTGCGCCAGCATGGCGACCGATACCGCCACCATGATGATGGGTATCTCGTAGCTTATGAGTTGGGCCGCGGCGCGCAGCCCTCCCAGCGTCCCGTATTTGTTGGCCGAACCCCAGCCGGCAAGCACCAGTCCAAGTATGCCAATCACCGAGAACGCAATGATGTAGAAGAGTCCCAGTTCCAGGTTCTTGATGACGGCGTTCTCGGCTCCCGGTATGGTCACCCAGATCATGAAGGCGGACAACATCACGATCAGCGGAGCGCCCCAGAAAATGGCCTTCTCGGACGACGTCGGTATGATGTCTTCCTTGATTATCAGCTTTATCCCGTCGGCTATCGGCTGCAACAGCCCCATCGGGCCGCTGCGAGTGGGGCCCAGTCGCCGCTGCAATCGTCCGAGGGCCTTTCGCTCCAGCCACGTCAGCGACAGAACCACAATGGCCAGCGCGTTGAACATGAGGAACAGGCCCAGCGTTATCCAGCCGAAGTCAGCCCAGGATATGAACATCAGTGCAGGCACTACCGGTCAACCTCGCCCATGACGATATCCAGCGACCCCAGGATAACCACGGAGTCGGCAACCCATGTGTTGATGAGCATTTGCCGGATAGCGGATAGATTGCAGAAGGACGGCGGCCGCACCTTCAGCCGATAGGGGCGGTCGGCTCCGTCACTGACGAGGTACACTCCTATCTCACCGCGCGGGTTTTCGGCTCGGACGTAGACCTCGCCCTCAGGGGGTCGGATAAGTCGGCGTCCGAGGGATGACTGCACGTTCCCTTCGGTGGGCATCTGCTCCATGGCCTGCTCGACAATCCGGATGGACTCGTAGCATTCCTGGACCCGCAGGTAATAGCGGTCCCAGCAGTCGCCGTCCAGGCCGATGGGAACTACGAAATCGAAGCGATCATAGACGGAGTACGGCGCGGCTTTGCGCACGTCGTAGTCCACACCGGAAGCACGAAGGCAGGGGCCCGTCAGTCCAAAGTCAATGGCGTCTTCCGCTGTTACGGGGGACACGTCTTTGAGACGGGCCAAGAAGATTTCGTTGAAACTCAGGAGCTTGTCTGATTCTTCCAGGTCCCCGAGGATCAGGGGCAACAACTCCCTGACGCGTGGGAGAAAGTCGTCTGGTACGTCTTCCTTGAGGCCGCCCACGCGGAAGTAGTTGTGCATCATCCGGGCACCGGAAACGTGCTCGAATAGCGCCTGGATGCGCTCCCGTCCCCGGAAGCAGAACATGGACGGCGTCATGGCCCCGGCGTCCAACCCCATGGTGGCGATGAAGAGAAGATGGCTGGCGACGCGGTTGAGTTCGCAGAGAATTACCCGGATGTACTCCGCCCGCTCCGACACCTCCAGGCCCATCAGCTTCTCGACGGCACGGACATAGACGTGTTCGTTGTTGAAGTTGGCGATGTAGTCCAGCCTGTCGAACAGCGTAATGACCTGATGATACTGCTCGCCCTCGCACAGCTTCTCCGACCCTCTGTGGAGATAGCCGATGTGGGGAACGATGTCCACCACTTTCTCGCCATCGACCCACAGCACCATGCGGAAAACGCCGTGCGTAGAAGGGTGCTGCGGCCCCATGTTGAGCAGCATCTCAATCTGCTCTGCACCCGCTCTCACCGCGTTCGTGCCATCTGCCTGTATGTTACTGGCAACTTCAGCCATTCTCTGTCATCAGTTCTGGCGGCCCGGCCCTTCGGCCGTTCATACCAGAGTTGGTTGAGTTACAGGATTGTAATATCAGGTCCCTCGACGGGCCTGACCAGGTCACTAATCCAGATGTCTCCGTCGAAGTAAAATCCGGCTTCGATCAGTGTCTCGTCCAATTCTCCAAGATTATGGCAGTCTTCCAAGTATTCGGCCAACTGGGTTCGCAGAGCGTCCCGGGCTGCTTCAGGTGTGTCGCCAAAGGCCGTGACCAAGAGTTCAGGACAGACGGCCTGGAAACTGCTGCCTACCTGGGACTCTTCAATTTGATAGACAATCCTGTCTAAGTAAGGGCCATCATCCCCGTCTTCGATGCGTTCGCCCGAATTGTCATCCATCGAAGCTTGACTGTTCAACGGAATCATCCCCCGGAAAGTCGGCGAATTCCAGTTCGAGTTCGGTTTCGTCGTCTATTTCCGGAAAGCCGGCTTCTGATAGCGCCCCCGCCATGCTCTCGCTGCAATCCCGGTTGGAAATCCATGACAGCATCGCCTGGATCAGCTCTTCACGAGCCAAGTCCGCCGACTCCGCCTCGCCCCGAACATTGATGCCATCCACCCTTGCTACAAACTTGGCATCCTCCTGCTCAACCCTTGCTGTAAGCGTTAACCGGTCCACAGAAATCGTTCCCCTGGATGTTTTTGCGCCTAGAACTCGCGATACTCGTAGAAGGGAAATTCCTTCCTGCCCGGGTACCCCTCAAAGTCGTCGTACAACAGCAGCGGGGAGAGGTCCGGGTGCCCCTCGAACGAGATACCGTAAAGGTCGTGCGCTTCGCGTTCGTACCAGTCGGCCGCGCTCCAGACTGACGTAACCGACGGCACCACCGGATCGTCGTATGGCGCCTCGGTCTTGAGAACCACGGTGCGCTCCGGTTTCAGCGACTGGAGGAAATACACCACCTGCAGTCTACCCGCTGGCTCCGGGCCCTCCTCTTCGTGCTGCTCTGCTTCCGCTGGACGGTTCCTGCCGTGGGCCGGTGCCCCGGACGCAGGCGGGTAGTCCACGGCGGCCAGGCAGAGGAGCATTTTGGCGCCTATTCGGTCATCGTCCTTCATCGTGCGGCAGACGTCGACGATGTGGCGACGGTCGACGGAGACTTGCGGAAGGTCGCTCAAAGTACCCGGCTGCGGCTCGTAAGGGTCAAGAGCAATAAGGAGAGAATTCAGCAGAGCCCTGGCGTCGGAGTCGAGGGAACTCAGATCCGACCCTTCTGGTTCCGCATCTTCGGTCAGTCCCTCCGTGCCGACCTCGGATTCCTGGAGTTCGCCGGGTTCAGCCACTACCTGCCAGCGTCCTGCATTATTTTTTCCTGCAGCTTGATGATGCCGTACAAAAGCGCCTCCGGCCGCGGGGGGCAGCCGGGCACGTATACGTCCACGGGAATGATGTGGTCGACGCCCATCACCACCGAATAAGAGCGATAGTACGGCCCGCCGTTGGTGGCGCAACTTCCCATGGCGATAACCCACTTGGGTTCTGGCATCTGCTCGTAAAGAAGGCGAATGGGCTCCGCCATCTTCTTCACCACGGTGCCAGCCACGATCATCACGTCGGACTGGCGGGGCGATGGCCATGTGACTACACCGAATCGGTCAAAGTCATGGTGGGCCATGTACGTGGAAATCATCTCAATGGCGCAGCAGGCCAGACCGAAGCTCAGAGTCCAGAGCGACGACTTGCGGGCCATGGCAAAGAGCTGGTCGGTGGTCGTGGTAATGACCCCCGGCACCTTGCCGCCCGTCGCCTGGTCAAACAGGCTGGGACCGGGCCGGTTGCCGGTTCCCATTTCGATCTGGATGGGTACTATTTCTGCCATTCCAGAACCCCTTTACGCCAAGCGTATACGATGGCAAAGGCCAAGACCGCAAGGAACAGCATCATGGCATAGAAAGGAAGAGAAGTAACCTGGTCCTGCAGGAATATCACGGCCCAAGGAAACAGGAACACCGCTTCAACGTCAAAGATGAGGAACAGGATGGCAAAGACGTAAAAACGAACGTTGATGTTTGACCAGTTGTAGGGGGTTGCCGGAATGCCGCATTCGTAGGTGGTCAGCTTGACCTCGGAAGACCTGCGGGCGGAGAGAAGACGCGAAGCCGTCAACATCCCGATAATGGCCGCAGTAGCAACAAAGGCCGAGACTGCAACCGCAGTCCAGTTCTCGGTGAAAACTTCCGGATTGAAGACCTGTAGCAGCATAGCGGTAAAGGCTTCTACGTCCTTGAAATGCCCGTTGAAGAGCGGCGCACTTCGCCCCTGAACACATTTTACCGGCGACGCGGACTATATCACCAGCCTATAGGGGTGTCAATTTCGCCTGTCCCCGTTGTGTAGCTATTCCGAGTCCGGGTCGCAGTACAGAACAGGAGACTGTATTCCCCTTCGCCGGTACCTAGGCGGAACCCGCTTGCGGACGTAGTAGTCCCGGGTATCTTGCTCAGCCTCTCGGCCCACGAACCCATGCCGCTGGGGGTCTGAGTGCTCCCACGGGTGGTCTCTGAAATTTTCCGCAGTGGCGGGCAGCCATTCAGTGGGGCGGAACGCTCCCACGATCAGCCCACGAAGATTTGCCAACACCAGCTTGCAGGTTCGGGCTCTGTGCACGTTGACTTTCCAGGCGAAACGCACCGCATCATAAAGACTGAGTTGGTAGTATGAACTGCCAATGGAAATGAGCATGAGTGGTTCCCTGACTTCAAACTCCACTCCGGCATATTCATCAATGATTTCTTGAACATGTCTGCTGCCAAAGTCCCTTGAACCATGTCCTCTGACTTTGTTGGTAAGACCTGGAAACGCGTCAATCAGGGCCGCCTCCACCTCATAGGCCGTACGAGCAGAGTCGATCCCGTGCCGATGGATGATATGCCCCACTTCCAAGCCAGCAGCCTGGATTTCCCTGATGCGATGCAATTTCGGGTCAGAGACCTCTTCGACTTCCACCGTGTCGTCGTAAAGCAAACCACTGGCGTGGTCAAATACGCGGTTACCCTGGCCTTTGCCGACGTAGAATGTTTCCCCATTTCTGGGGTCGATCAGCCGGTAAACGTACCATTTCAGTTGTTCGGATACTCCCGCCGGAAAACTGTCTCCTTGCAACGCAGCCTCACTCACTTTCCACGCAGCTCCGTCGACGATACGTCGCGCCGGAAATCTGACTCAGCGATTGCGGTAAACATTGGAGCAAATCCTTCCGGCACGTTCACGTCATCCAGCGTGCGGAAGGCGTTGCCGTCAGACCTGCCGGCTATGAGGAATCTTGTCCCGCTGGCCATCATCTCTGCGAGTGCCATCAGCATCGGTGTTTCGCCTCCGTAGTAGCGGGGCGCCACCAGCCGCACCGCAGTGTCCCAGCCCAGCAGGAAGACACTTCCGGGGAACAGGGCCGCCTTCTTGCGAAAGGTCTCTGCACGGGTCAGCACTACGGTGTCTTCAGTACCGAACTGGGCCAGGCGACCTTCGATCTCCCCGATCTCCAGCGTTGGTTTGTCCACGTTGGTGACCGAGAGTTCCAGAGCACCCCGCTCTCCGAGGCTGCGAGCAGCCACGTCCATCATTTCCGAATGGCCAACGTGCGCCGGGTTGAAGGAGCCGGGCAGAAGGATCGGAGGCACCGGCCCCTCCGCTTCAAGTGTGCCATCGCCGTGCCGCACCACCCAGCGGACCTCGCCAGACAGAAGTTGCTCAAGCGCACCAGGCCTCACCGTTCGCTCAACGTCCAGGGAATCACCGGCGGTGAGGCCCAACTCGATCTCCGGATTCAGGGCAGAAAACTCTGACAGCGCCCGTACGATCAGGCGGCTCACCACGTCCTCCTCACCCGCACGGTCGCGCAGCCCCTTGTGGAAGGTCAGAGACCAGGTGGCCGTCGAAAATTCGTCCCACGCCGACACGAAGGCGCGGTGGTCTCCGCGCTTCGGCCTGTCGGTGGCGATGGTGGCGGCGCACGCCAGGCCGACGGCAGGAGAGTCGTCTTCCAGCTGGGACTTCGCTCTCAGAAACCCGCGACGGGCCATCTGCCTGGCTGTTTCTGCCGCGGCAGACTGGGTGGGCTCGAACCCCAGGAAGTCCTGCATGGCAAGCCTTCCATAAGGCACCACGACCTCCAGGATCGTCCGCGACGCCCCGCTGACGCCCAGCAGCCACGCAACCGCCTGGGTCCCGGCGCCTGAAACTGCCAGCACCGTCTTGTGCGGCGTCGCGTGAAGCTGCTCTATCTGGGGGCGCAGGGGTTCAAGCATCACTGTGACGCTCCTTCATGGGATTGGTTAGGGAGTGGGTTGCCCCTTGGGCCCATTCCACGGCGAAAGGTCTATCTGGTCCATGTGCGCACGGGAAGCAGCAACCTCACCCGACTGCTTTTCGCTGTACTCCCGCAACCACTCTTCGGGTATGCGCTGCCGGGCGTCCCGCCACCACATCGGCCGCCCGGGGCCCACGGTTTTGCCGTCCACCACATCGGCCAGGAGGCAGGTCAAATCGCCCCCGTCCATGGCGTTGACGACGCGGCAGTCCAGCCACCCCCAGCAGTCAGCGAACAGGGGGCTGCCCGTCTCGCCCGTCGAGTAGTCGTAACTCTCCAGCTTATTGCCGTCCCGTCCAGAAACCAGGCCGAAGTCCCTGATCCACTCCAACTGTCCGGCCCGAGGAAAGTTCACCCCGAAAGCTCCGCTTTGCAGGATCATCTCGTGGCTGTGGTTGGTCTTGTAGACCTGCACCAGAACCCTCGGACGCTCCGCGACAATCGAGGCACCGCCGATCGACACGCAGATCTGGGCGTTGTCTTCGCCTTTCCAGTGGCTGGAGACTGCGGCTATGGGCGACCAGAGGTTGCCCATGATTGGCGCGATCTTGCTGTAATCCATCGACAACCCATCCCAAGCGCCGCCCTAAAGATGGAAAGCGCCGCTGGCGTCTTTTGCCCGAGTGTAGCACCGGTCCAGAGTGTAGCACCGGCACTGAAAGAGCGGCCATCCTGGACTACCAGTCTGGAGAGTAGTCCCTCACGTCGTTTTGGGTCAGCCGGTTCTGGTTGCTTCCGTCGTCGTCCATGATCATTATTTCCGAGTTCCCGAACAGGTCGGTTACGAAAGCAATGCGATCGCCGTCCGGCGACCACACCGGCTCGGTGTCCGAAGCTTCGTTGATGGTGAGGCGCTGTGGTGGAGCGTCATCGGCGGCGTCGGCTATGTAGATCTCCGCATTGCCGTCGCGGGTGGAAACGAAGGTGAGGATGTCTCCGTCGGGCGACCAGGCTGGCGAGTGATCCTCCTCCGGCGAGTTGAGCCATCGCTCTTCGACCACCTTTCCGCGCCAGTCCGTGTCCTCTTCGGGACGCAGGAGGTAGATGTCCCTGTTGCCGAAGTCGTCTCTGACGAAGGCAATGACGTCGCCGTCGGGAGACCACACGGGGTCGGAGTCTGCGCCCTCGGTGAGTCGCAGCAGGTTGACGCCTGCCGGATTGCGCAGCCACAAACCCTGAACGTCTTCGCCGCCCTCCCGGGAGAAGACCAGCCACTGGCCGTCGGGAGACCAGTCCCCAAGGAACTCGCTGCCTTCGCTGGTGGCGACCGGCGTATTGTTGTTGCCCTCTATCGTGGAAACATAGATGTCAGACTGTCCGCCCAGTTCGGAGACGTAGGCCAAGCTGTCGCCTTCGCTGTTCCATCGCGGTGAGCCCTCGTTCGATTCCGCGCCGCGGTCTTGGGGCGAGAGCCGGATGATCCCCCCCTGCCCGTCCACCAGGACAACGTTGATATCCCTGCTACCTCCGTCGTCGCTGGTGAAGGCTATCTGAGTGCCGTCAGGGGACCAGACCGGGCCAGTCTCATTGGCCGGACCTCTCCTGACCACGTCGACTTCCCCGGACTCAGGATCTACGGAATAGACATCCGGATTGCCGTTCGCCTCGGAAACGTAAACGATCGGCCGTTCCGAAGACCCAAACTGTATGCAGGCCAGGGTAGCAAGGGCCAGGAGAGTGAGTGCAGCCGCAGCCCGTCCCATGGGGGCCAGGAACCGAACCAAGCTTCTACAATTTCGCATCGTCCGCAACCACCGCCGAGTCCGCTTGGCCAAAATTATATCTTGGAAAAAATTATAGCTGGATACCAGCAGGAATACAGGCGCAGGGGTCCGCTGGATTCACTGGTTTGCTCTACCTTGACAGCGCGCGCCGCAGCTAACTAGCATTGGGCCAGCGGTCTCAGTGATGATCGAAGGAGGCACTTCCATGAAGGCGTTTGTCGGCGCGACTCTCATTGACGGCACGGGCGGCTCCGTGGTGAACGATTCCACGGTGTTGGTGAACGCCGACCGGATCGAGGCGGTTGGCGTACGCGCAGCCGTCGCTATACCGCCTGACGCGGATGTCGTCGACCTCTCGGGGCTGACACTGCTTCCGGGCCTCATCGACACCCACGACCACCTGGCCGATAAGAACTACAGCCTCCTTTCCCGCTGGGAGATCGAGGAGCCCGCATCGCTGGCCCACCTGAAGACTGCCAAGGCTATCGAGGACTCGCTGAAAGCCGGATACACCACCATCCGCGACGCCGGTGGGCTGGACGCCGGCTTCAAGCAGGCCATCGCCGAAGGGCTCATTCAAGGGCCCCGAATGCTCACTGCCGTCTCCATCCTGTCCCCCACGGGAGGCATCGGCGACCGGGTGGCGGCTTCGGGACACCGCACAGCCTTTGCCACTGACCCGATGCGCCCCGTCGCCGTCGCCAACGGCCCGGAGGCGGTTCGCTCCATGGTGCGCGAAATGGTCAGGGTGGGTGCCGACGTCATCAAGTTCGCCACCACTGGCGGGGCCAGTTCTCGCCAGGGCCACGGCCCCATGGACATCGCTTTCGGTCCCGACGAAGTCAAGGCTCTCGTGGACGAGGCTGCTGCCCACGGCAAGCTGACCATGTGCCACGCCCTTGGTGGGCCGGGACTGCGTATGTGCATCGAGGCCGGAGTCGGCTCCGTGGAGCACGGCTGCTACCTGGCCGACGACCCCGACCTGCTGAAGATGATGGCGGACAACAACACCTTCTTCACGCCGACCTTCGAGGTCTACGAGTTCCACTCCACCATCAGCGCTCCCCACGTCAAAGCCCGCGCTGAGACGCTGTTCCACGCCCACCAGGAGAGCCTGCACCGCGCCGTGGAAGCGGGCGCCAAAATCACCGCAGGCACCGACGCCGGCGGGTTCGTCCACGGCGACAACGCCCGGGAGATCGAGCTGATGGTCGAGCGCGGCCTGTCGAACATGCAGGCCATCCAGACTGCCACCGGCTGGGCCGCCGAGTGCATCGGGCTTGAGAAGGAAACCGGCACCATCGAGAAGGGCAAACAGGCCGACCTGCTGGCGGTCGCTGGCGACCCTCTCAAGAGCATCGGCGTGCTGCGCGACAGAGAGGCCATCAAGCTGGTGATGCGGGCAGGGGTCGCCTACGTCGACAAGGTGCCCGCGGCAGTGGCGGTGGCTGCCGACTAGGGCGTCGAGCTACTGAGGCCCATGAGATTCCACGTCCTGACGCTGTTTCCCGAGGCCTTTGGTCAGCCCCGTAAAGGTGACGAAGCGGAGCCGGGCAATGGCATGGTGTTCAGCATCGTTGCGCGGGCGGTGCAGCACGGGCACATCTCCATAGAGGTAGCCGACATCCGGGACTACACTCACGACGCCCACGGCACCGCCGACGACTACCAGTTCGGCGGGGGGCACGGCATGGTGATGAAGCCCAAGCCGGTGTTCGAGGCCGCCGAAGCCGCTCTGTCCGGCTACCCGGACGAAGAACGGTC
Organism: Dehalococcoidia bacterium; assembly: GCA_965222025.1. Taxonomy (GTDB): domain Bacteria; phylum Chloroflexota; class Dehalococcoidia; order Lucifugimonadales; family UBA3495; genus VXOI01. The sequence continues at coordinate 281,729 of CBDCTI010000002.1, forward strand.
CAATATTCCAGTCATCCTGACCACGCCCCAGGGGGAGCTTCTCAACCAGACCCTGGTGGAAGAACTGGCCCGCGCACCCGCCATCACCCTCATCTGCGGCCACTACGCAGGGGTCGATGAGCGAATAGCCGACGGTCTGGCCACCCGGCTGGTCAGCACCGGCGATTACGTCCTGACCGGCGGCGAGCTTCCTGCCATGATCGTCATCGATGCGGTCACGCGGCTGCTCCATGGAGTGGTGGGCTCCCCCGAGAGCGTCGCCGGGGACTCCATAACCACCGGCCTGCTGCAGCACCCCCTCTACACCCGCCCCGCCGAGTACCGCGGCATGCCGGTGCCGGACGTGCTGCTCTCGGGACATCACGCCAAGATCGACCAGTGGCGACGGCGGCAGTCGCTCGAGCGCACGCTGGCCCATCGCCCCGACCTGCTTCGCACCGCTTCCCTCACCGCCGACGACCGTCGCTATCTGGCCAGCCTCGGCTACGAGCCGGAAGACTAGCCTACATGCCCAGATCGGACTTCAGGTTTCACACCGAGTTCCGCGTCCGCTGGATGGAGTGCGACGCCCAGGGCATCGTCTTCAACGGCGCCTACCTTGGCTACCTGGAGTTGTCCACAGCCGAGTACTGGCGCAACCTCGGAATCGGCATCTACCACCTCCCCAGGTCCGGGTACTTCGACCTGGCCGTGGTCAAGACCACCATCGAGTTCAAGTCCCCTGCCTTGGTCGATGAGATCGTGGAGGCCTGCGTCCGTGTATCGCGGATAGGAAACTCCAGTATGGACATGCAGATGGAGCTGTACCGCCCCGACGCCGAGGTCCTGCTAACCACCATCGACGCCGTCTATGTCGGCTACGACGCCACCACCAGGACCTCCCGCCGCGTCCCCGACGACTTCCGCGAACTGGTAGGCCACTTCGAGTCGACCGGTGAAGCCCTTCCTCTATCACGCTTCCCGGAGCTGAACGAGGCCATGCGCCGAGGCCATGCCTCCGACCACCCCTAATCGCACCTTCCGTCCCTCTCCAATCAATAAGTGGGGCAGGACTTTGTCCTGCCCCATCAGTCCGTACTCAGTCCGGACAGTGGAAAAGAAAGGGGGTAAAATCTGTCCCAGCGGGTACCTTCGCGACCGCCCGACATTCCCGCCACTTGGGCCTCCGTATCGACATCGGCACATTGCCAGGGCGAAGACGACAAATTGTGGGACTCTCAGTGAAATAACCCCTGTGATTGCAATACTGTTTGTTGACGACTATCGTCGCAGGAAATAGACTGGCATCAAATCTGTCCGCTGCACTCGCTACGGCGAACGACAGCGCCCGGCGGAGGCAACATCACTCGATGGCCCGACTTTTTGACCTGCACATACACACCACCAAGGGAAGCAGCGACAGCAGCCTGACTCCCGAGGACATGGTGCTGGAAGCCGACCGTCTGGGGTTACGGGGACTCTGCATCACCGAGCACGCCGGGCCATGGGACCGCCATGAATTTCAGAAGTTTGCCGCTCTCCACAGCGTGGTCCTCATACGGGCCATGGAAGTAGAGACCGACTTCGGCCACATGCTTGCCTTTGGACTGGACAAGTACCAGTCGGGTTTCAACAAGGCCGCCGAGCTGCGCAAGGCCGCAACGGTCGCGGGTGGCTTTGTCATCACCGCCCACCCCTTCCGGGGAGTGCTCAGCGGCAACGGCAATCGCTCGCGCGCTTTGATCTACCAGTCCGTGCCTGACGATCTCCCCAAAGCGCCGGAGGATGCCATCGACCACCCGGTGTTCAAGCTGGCCGACGCCGTGGAGGTGGCCAATGGTGGCACCATCGACCGCGAAAACGAGTTCGCCGTCAAAGTGGCTGGTCTCCTGGATAAGCCGGTTACCGGCGGCAGCGACGCCCACTCCGTCCACGGGCTCGGCAAATTCGTAACCGAGTTCAACGACGAAATCACCAGCGAGGCCGAGTTCCTGAAGGCCCTCCACTCGGGCCAGTACCATCCCGTCGTGGGCCTCCGCAACGGCGCAGTAAGGCGTTACTCAGCCTGAGCGGGCCTCCGCATTTGCTGACAGTTTCCCCTCGTGCCACCCGCCAGCCCGTGCTAAACTCCATCTGACCACACTACTGGGCGGAGCGGACTGGGAGCGTGATGTCGCTAGCTCACTCGTTGCTTTCTCCCCTGGAACAGACCAGCGTCGCCATTGACCTGGAAACCACCGGCCTTAAAGCGGAAAGCGACTCCATACTGGAAGTCGGGGCCGTTCGCTTCCGAGGCGACGAAGTCCTCGATACGTTCCAGACCTTTACAAATCCCGGACGCGATATCCCGGAGTTCGTCCAGCGTTACACTGGAATCACTCCCCAGGACATCCGTCGCGCTCCGTCCTTCTCACAGGTGAGGGACGAGCTGGCCGATTTTGTCGGAAGGGACCCGATTGTCGGCCACAGCGTGAACTTTGACATCGGTTTCCTGGCATCCCACGGTCTCCCACTCTCCAACCAGGCCTTCGACACCCTCGACCTGGCCACCGTGTTCCTGCCGGTCCAGCGGCGCTACTCTCTCGCTTGGCTGATAGACCAGCTTGGTATCAGGCCGGAACAGGGGCATCGCGACCAGCGCAGCCACCGGGCCATCTACGACGCCATCGCCCACAAAGAGCTGTACCTCAAGCTGCTGCGAATTGCCGCCGAACAGGACAGTGGTCTGCTGGCCTATGTCTCAGAACTGGCTCGCCGGAGCAACTGGCCGTTGTACCCCGCGCTGGCCGGGCTGGCGGCCGACCGCTCCTCCCGCACGGCGGCAGTTGGTCCCTCCGGCCTGAACCTGGACCTCCTCTCGCAACGCCTGGAGGCTCCTGAAAAACGCCGTCCCCTGGAAGACCTCGAAAGCATCGGTCCGGAGCAGATCCACGGGATGCTCGGACCGCAGGGCCCCTTTGCAAAGGCGTTCGCTGGCTTCGAGCACCGCCCGGAGCAGGAGGAAATGCTCGACGCTGTCGCCGACGCCATGTTCGGCCAGAGGCATCTGGTCATCGAAGGTGGCACGGGCGTTGGCAAGTCGCTGGCCTACCTTTTGCCCGCTGCATTGTTCGCCCTGTCCCAGGGCCAGCGGGTTGTGGTGTCCACCAACACCATCAACCTGCAGGAACAGATCATCAGCAAGGACATCCCGGCCCTGCAGAAAGTTCTCGAAGAATCCGGGATGCTGGAGCCAGGAGATCTCAGGGTCGCGCTTCTCAAAGGTCGTGCCAACTACCTCTGCCTGCGGCGCTGGCAGCAACTCTCCCGAAGCGATGCCCTGAGCGTGGACGACGCCAAGCTCCTGGCCAAGACCTCCGTCTGGTTGCAGCAGACATCCTCGGGCGATCGTGGCGAGATAAATCTCATGGGCCGCGACGCCGTCACCTGGAACCATATTTCAGCTGGCGAAAAGGGCTTCTGCCTCGACATGCGGGACGGCTCGTCCTGCTTCCTTCGAGCCGCACGGCAGCGCGCCGAGCAGGCAAACATCATCGTCGTGAACCATGCCTTGCTGATGACCGACCTCGCCATGGGGGGCGGCCTGATCCCTGAATACCAGCACGTCATCATCGACGAGGCCCACCACCTGGAAGACGCAGCCACAAGCCAGTTCGGCTTCGAACTCTCCCAGGGCGACCTTGACCGAGTGTGGGAGCCGGTCGGGCGCCTGGGCAGCTCCGTCCGGCAGGCCCTTGCCGCCGATGCCCCGGATGCGGCTACGCTGGACACAGGAATGGCGTCAGTGGGAGCCATGGAAATCGAGGGGCCACGGTTACGGGAAGGATGGGATCGCCTTTTCGCCGCCCTAGAAATGCTGCATACCAGCCAGCGGAGGGGACGCAATAGGGAACAGGGCGACCAGAACCAGCTCCTGATTACACCCCTGGTCCGTAGCACCTCTGCCTGGGAAGAGCTGCACCTGGCCTGGGAAAATTTTGACGCAAGGTTAAACCAGGTCGGCGTCGTACTCAGGAACCTGCGCAATTTCCTGGATGCGACCCGCCTGCCGGCCGCGCCGGACCAGCAGGCCATGGTTGTAGAGGTGGCATCGCTGGCCGACAACCTGTCCGAACTCGCAGCCCAGTTGGAATCCATCCTGGGCGAAGCCTCGGACGACAAGATCCATTGGTTGAACGTCAACCCAACCCAGGGCAACATCTCCCTTCACTCGGCCCCGCTGGACGTGAGCCTGATCCTCGCGGAGAACCTGTTTGAACACAAGGACTGCGTGGTGCTGACCAGCGCGACGCTGAGTACCGCCGGCAGTTTCGAGTTCCTGCGGCGCCGGGTGGGCGTGGGCGATGAGGCCAGCGAGCTCCTTGTGGGGTCGCCTTTTGACTACCGGAGGGCCGCACAGGCCCTGATTCCCGAGGACATGCCACCGCCCAATGCCAACGGGTACGTCGGCGCCACCGCAGACGTGCTGGCCCAGCTGGGCCAGCGGCTTCAGGGAAGGACCATGGCACTGTTCACTTCTTACTCGTCGCTACGGGCCGTCGCCCAGCGCCTGCGTCCCATGCTGGAGCCCCACGGCATCTCCGTCATGGCTCAGGGAGTCGACGGGTCCGCCCCCTACCTGATGTCCGCCTTCGCCGAGCAACCGGAAAGCGTCATTCTCGGTACTTCCAGCTTCTGGGAGGGCGTCGACATGCCAACGGGCCTTTTGAAAGCGCTGGTAATCGCGCGCCTGCCCTTTCAGGTACCCACCGACCCCATAGTCCAGTCGCGCTCCGGGCTTTATGACGATCCCTTCAGCCAATACTCCATTCCAAATGCAGTCTTGCGCTTCCGTCAGGGCATTGGCAGGTTGATCCGCAACAAGGAGGACCGGGGAACCATAGTCGTGCTCGACTCCAGAATTTCCACCCACGGCTACGGGCGCGCATTCCAGGACTCTATGCCACCCTGCACTATGACTCCCTGTTTCACCTCCAACGTGGGAACACTGGCGGAGCGATGGTTGGAAGGAGGGCGTCGTGGAACTCGTCGTTAGCGAGCCCCTGGACCTCGAGGCCAGTCTACTGGGCGGCCAGGCCCACCGCTGGAAGCGGGAAGGAGACTGGTACAGCGGCGTCCTGCGTGGAAACGTGGTACTGCTGCAACAGCGCGGCGCGGTGATTGACCTGAAGAGCGCCCCAGCCAGTCCCGAATCGCTGGAACATGACATTCGCGAGTACCTGCGGCTGGACGACCGGTTGGAAGACATTTACGCCGACATCACCCAGGACTCCAACGTAGCCTCCCAAGTCCAGCGCTATCCGGGCCTGCGGGTGCTGCGACAGGAGCCGTGGGAATGCCTGGTCGCCTACATCTGTTCCGCCAACTCCAACATAGAGACCATCCACCTGAACATGGAGCGTCTCTCCGACACTTTCGGTCATGCGGTGTGCCTCAATGGCTATCTACGCAACACCTTTCCCGCACCAATCGACCTCGCTGAGGCCGGCGAGATGGAGTTGCGAAGGCTGAAGCTGGGATTCCGCGCTCCGTACGTCCATCGCGCCGCGGTCGCTGTCGTCGAACGGCAACTCGACCTGGACCACTTGGTCAAGGCACCCTACGAGGAGGCCAAGACAGAGCTCATGGCCCTGAAGGGCATAGGCGACAAGATAGCCGACTGCATCGCCCTGATGTCGCTAGAGAAGATGCAAGCATTCCCGATCGACGTCTGGGTCCGCCGTGCCTTGGCCGACTGGTACTTCCCAGGCCAGAAGACCCCCACCAACCGGGTGCTGCTGCAATGGGCGCAGGACTATTTCGGGCGCTACGCCGGTTACGCCAACCAGTACCTGTTCCACGGGCGGAGGCTGCGCGACAAGAAATCGTCCAACTCGGACGATAGCTAGCTAAAGTCCCCGCACACGGCAATAGCCAGCACGATCGCCCCGATCCCGGCGGCCAGCAGGACCCACCTCAGAAAACCACTACCCTTCGCCTTCGCTCTTTGGGCTCGGCGGTGGTCCCAGGGCGCCACCTCCCGGTGCGAGGCCCATATTCCCCGTCTCAGACGCTGGGCGTCTTGTTCCGCCTGCTCCAACCCCAGGCCGTGACCGCCGAACTCCCGGTACCAGCGGGCGAGGCCCTGCTGCACCATCAGCCGGTTCACTGACCTTCGCCTGTCCAGCGACCGGTAATAGAGAACACCGACCAGCCTTCCGTACTGATCGGTGTCCATGGTCTCCATCATCAGGTCGTTGCGATTCCAGACCAGGCGCCGCAGGTACTCCCGAGCCTCCCGGCCGAATCTCTGGTCGTGCTCGGGAGCGTCGATGGCGTACAGGCGGACACGGTGCTGGTCGCCTCTCCTGGAATCCGGGAACCTGACTACCAGGGAATCTCCGTCCTGCACCGACACCACACGCACTGGCGTCGGTCGTGCCGGCCTTGGGCTGCCATTCCTGCGACCTCGATCATGCCGACCGGACCCGACCAGCCATCGGAGGAGCCACCAGACCAGCCTCCCCACCCCCAATGCGAGCCTCGGAGCCTTAGCTCTGGGTCAGGAGCAGCTTCCCGAAGAAACTGGTAGCTTCCATCGCCTCGTGCGCAGCAGCAGCGTCCGACAGAGGAAATGCGCGATCGACCACTGGGCGAACGGCGCCACGATTCAGCATCTCCACGATCTGGCGCATGTCTTCCTTCGTGCCCATGTAGACGCCGTAGACTTCCTTCTGCTGACTGAAAAGCAGGCCAAGATGCAGCTCGGCGCGCAGGCCCGTGGTTGCCCCGCATATCCCGTAACGCCCGCCGGGACGAAGGGAGGCGAAGGCGGGAGCGAAGAAGTCGGCCCCTACGTGATCAACCACTGCGTCAACACCGGCCCCGCCGGTGATCTCGCGAACACGCTGGCGTATGTCCTCCTCTGTGTAGTTGATGACCTCGTCGGCACCCAATTCCCGCGCTTTGGCAGCCTTCTCGGCTGTGCTGGTGGTGGCGATTACGCGAGCGCCAATAACGTCCTTCGCCATCTGGATGGCGGCGGTACCCACTCCTGCCGAGGCGGAGAGCACGAGCACCGTCTGCCACGGCTTGAGCTGCAGGCGCCGTACCAGCATGTTCCAGACCGGCAGGTATGTGGTTGGTATGGCGGCGGCCTGCTCGTAGCTGACCTCGCCCGTGACGACGTGGGCGTTAGCCGCAGGAACGCTGAGATACTCGGCGTAGCTGCCGTCCATCGCACTGCCCAGGAACTGGGAACGGCGGCACAGGTCGTCTTGTCCCGAGAGGCACGCGGCGCACTGCTGACACGAAAGCCGTGGGTTGATTACAACCCGGTCGCCCTCCTTCAGTCCGGCGACTCCCGCTCCGACGGCGGCCACGTCGCCGGCACAGTCGCCGCCGAGGATCAGCGGCGGCGGAAACTGGCGTTCGAGCCCTCGTTCTCCGGCCCGGGTGTATAGGTCCAGGCGGTTCAGAGCCGTGGCCTTAACGCGGACCTTCACCTGACCGTCTCCGGTTTCTGGCTCCGGTCTTTCTCCGTAAGTCAGTACCTCGGGGCCCCCGTGGGCCTCGATATACACCGCTTGCATCAGTGGTCGCCTCCTCGGGATTTCGTGCTGTAGAAGTTAAAATCTTGTCGTGTTTTGGTATCGTTCAGGGCCGTCGGCCGTAGAAGCAATCGTCGCAAAGAAACACGATGGCAAGGGCGTCCTCATGGCTTCCGATACGTCCGCATTGCGGCACCGTCGAGTCCTGGCTCCACGGCTGGTGGAACTTGCCGCCACACATCTGGCAGGAAGTCTCGTTGAAGCCGTCTAAGGCATCCCCGCAGATCACACAGGATTCCAGTTCGCCCTCTTCTATCGGTTGCTCCGCCATCTTCCCTACTTCACAGAGTTCATCTTGGCGTCGCCCAGCAGCGCCATCACCAGGGCCTGTTCCTCTGCTTCGTCGCTCGCCTTACCGTCCAGGCGGGCATCCCGCAGGTTTGACAGGATATCGCCCACCATTGGCCCCTGCGGTACGCCCATGGCAAGCAGCGCGTCGCCCGACAGGATCGGCTTCACGAATCGCAATTCTTCCAGGTACCGCCGCACGCGGGTCGCAACCAATGGATTACCGGTAAGTATTGCCCAAGCCGAGACCGCTCCAGGCTCCAGCGGGGTCAGCATTCGGAAGAGCGCAGAGGCCCTGCCGCCCTCCTGCAGAATACGGGATTCCATATTTCTGACCGCAATGGTATCACGGGCTATTGTCGCCATAGGCCCGGTCATTCGCAGCCTTTCAATCAGACTTTCGGCATCACCGGCGCTCAGAGGCGCGAATAGAGCAGCCAGCCAGTCGTCAGCCTGCAGTCCGTCCGGAGATAGCGACGATAACCTGCCCAGGCCGCCGGACTTTGCAAGGGCCGGATGCAACCCGGCCAAGAGACCCAACTCCGCCGCTCGCATCAAGGGCCGGCCCGGGTGGCGCTCTCCCAGAATACGTTCCAGCTCATGACGCCAGCGGTCGCCGGTCACCGTGTCCATGCAACCCGCCGCAACTGCGCTGGTCATATTGGTGAGGGTGTGCTCTTCCATCTGGAAGCCGAAGCGCTGCTCGTAGCGCACCGCACGCAGCAACCTGGTCGGATCGTCGATGAAGCTCCGGCCATGCAATACCCGGATGGTCCGGGACTCGAGATCTTTTGCACCGCCGTGGGGGTCCAGCAGTCCGGCTTCCTCTGAAGTGATCGGCAGCGCCATGGCGTTTACGGCGAAGTCGCGGCGCGCCAGATCATCGGCGATGCTGCCCGCGACAACGTCCGGCAGCTGGCCAGGGCGGGAATAGGTCTCCTTCCTTGCGGTGACCAGGTCGATTCGCACCTGCTCGGCCACTACCGTGGCAGTACCGAATCGGGGGTGGACTGTCAGCGCGCCCTTCGCGGACTCGCGAAGCCTTCGGGCGAACTCCACGGCGTCACCCTCGACGGAGAAGTCGAGGTCGAACACCGGCGCGCCCAGCACTGCATCGCGAACGGGGCCGCCGACGAGATAGACGGCCAAACCCGATTCCACTGCCAGCGTACGCACCGCCTCCAGCGCCAAGCGGCGCTGGTCATCGAGACCGGTAGTAAGGGAGGAAAGAGACACAGAATGGTGGGGAAGCAACGGCGTGGAAGGCCTCCGTGGTAACAGACGGCAGCAGGGCCCCATCTGGAAGCAGATGGAAACGCCAAGGGGAAAAAATTATAGCACAGCGGGTTCCCGCCCTTGGGTGCGACGCCTGCGTCATCCACGGGCAATCTAACCACCGTTCCAGTTTGTAGGTCGATTGGAGCGGCATCAGGAATGCCTGGCGGGGGGGTCTAAAACCTGGTCCCGGTGGGGTACCTACCCGAAATGTAACGCTGAATAGCATTCCCGACAAGGTGGGATGCACCCCGTAGGGACGGCTTCGAACGTGCCCCTTCGGCACGGGTGGGGTAAGTCCCTCAAGTCTGACTCGACCTCCTGAAGCAGGAACCTGCCTGCAAAACTGCCGATTTTTGACAACGGTACGGAGCGTGGATAAAATTTGTACAGGAATATCCCTCACCCGCACATGGCTATAGATGAGGGACCCAAAAGCCAGCAGGAGGCGAAGCATGGCCGAGGCTGAGTTCACAACCTATTACGATTTTCGTTGACCTTTTGTCTACAATGCCAACATGTGGTTGGCAAAGGTTCGGGAGCTGACCGGACAGTCTATCGATATTGACTGGCAGCCCTTCTCTCTGTCGCAGGTCAACAACAAGGACGGCGACAACGTCTGGGAAAGGGCCGAAGTTGTCAGCGGTGAGGATCCCATCCTCCTGGCCCACAAGGCCGGACTGGCAGTCAAGCGCCAGGGTAGGGAGGCCTTCGAGGCCTACTTCATGGCCCTGCTCAAGGCCCGCCACGAGGACAAGGCCGATCTGAACGACCAGGGCGTTATCGACGCCGCCGGGCATGCCTCCGGCATCGACATGGCCCGTTTCCTCGAAGACATCGCCGACCCCCAGTTGCTCGAGGAGCTGGCGGTGAGCCACACCAAGGCAGTCGACGAGTACGGCGCCTTCGGCGTCCCCACCTTCGTCTTCGACAACGGCAACTTCGCCTTCCTCAAGATGTTCATCCCGCCCGAAGAACAGTCGGTGGAGATCTACGACAACTTGATGAAGTCGATGAGCGAGTTCGTCCACGTTGGCGAATTCAAGCGCCCACAGCCGCCGTGGCCTCATGGGGTCATCTAGGCTGCCCGCTGGGCCGTCCGACGACGGTCAAGGTATCAACTCCGTACCAACGCTGGGGTTCCAATTTCGGGACCCCAGCCTTTTTCACTTGGCACTAGTACACCGCTCGTATTGCAACGAGCACGGGCTTGACGCTTCCCAGTCGTACGAGCGGCTGGAATTCCTGGGCGACGCGGTCCTTGAACTGATAATTTCCGACTACCTCTACCACCAGTTCCCCGGCGCGGACGAAGGGCAGCTGACCAAGGCCAGGTCATCCCTCGTTAAGGGACAGGTGCTGGCGGGGGTAGCCCGGCGTCTGGGTCTCGGGGAGCTGCTGCTGGTTGGTCGAGGTGTGGAAGATTCAGGCGGGCGAAACCAGGACTCGGTGCTGGAGGCTACCATAGAGGCCGTGCTGGGCGCGGTCTACCTCGACCAGGGCCTTGAAGCGGCTCGCGACTTTGTCGACCGTCAAATGACGCCCGAGCTGGCGGAGATGGCGCGCTCCGGATCGCCGCCTGAGAATCCCAAGTCCCTGCTGCAGGAGTTTCTGCAAGGCCAGGGCCGGCCCGCGCCCCAGTACCATTTGGCGCACCGTGAGGGTCCCGACCACAATCCGGTCTTCACCGTAGAAGCCGTAGTAGATGGGGAAGTCGTCGCCGCCGGCAAGGGGGGCCGCAAGTCGGAGGCGGAAAGTGCCGCCGCGGAAGCCGCCCTCCAGAGATTGTTGTCAGCGTCGAATTAGCTGTATCTTCCCCTCCCCTGCCTGTTTCGATTGCACCCATTTCGACGGGTTTGCTCCCCAGCCTCTGGAAAGCCGGGCCCGCCTTCGATACCATGTCTGTGATGCCCAACGCGCCATCCCGTTTTCTTGACCCCACTCTGACAACACCAGCGGACGCCCGGGGAGAAATGCTTCGACTGTTTCGGCGCAACCGACAGGAAGACATCAAGGCAACCGAGCAGGCGGTTAAGCCCAGCCGCGAACGCTGGTTTGGGCGTATCGTCGGACTACTGCGTTCGCCTCGCCTGGACGACTCGGTATGGGACGAGATCGAAGAGATACTGATCTCCTCAGACGTAGGGGTGGAGACTTCCCTGAACATCATCGACCGGCTCAAGTTCCAGGTCCGCGACGGGGCTATTGATTCGGCCGATGCGGTAACGGAAGCGCTGAAGCAGGAGCTAACGCGGGGACTTACTCCGGAGGGCGAGCAGCCCCCTACACCCGCTCTGGGGGACTCCACCCGCCCCTACGTGATACTCATGGTTGGGGTCAACGGCGTCGGCAAGACCACCAGCATCGGAAAGCTGGCCAACCACTTCACCAAGTCAGGGCACGAGGTGATCCTCGGCGCCGCCGACACTTTCCGGGCCGCCGCTTCCGAGCAACTGGAAATCCTGGGTGAGCGGGTCGGCGTCGACGTTATCCGGCACACCCAGGGCGCGGACCCCGGGGCAGTGGCCTACGATGCGTACCAGGCCAGCAGGGCCCGGGGCGCCGACGTGCTGATTGTCGACACTGCCGGGCGCCTTCACACCAAGTCTAACCTCATGGAAGAGTTGCGGAAGATTCACCGGGTCCTGAAGCGCCTTGACCCCACTGCGCCCCACGAAGTGATCCTCACTATCGACGCCACCACCGGACACAACGGGCTGGCGCAGGCCAAGTCCTTCCAGGAAGCGGTCGACTGCACCGGGATCTTTCTGGCCAAGCTGGACGGCACGGCTCGGGGTGGCATCGTCCTGGCGATACGGCAGGAACTGAGCATTCCCATCATGTTCATTGGCACGGGCGAACGGCTGTCCGACCTGGCTCCCTTTGACGCCAACGACTTCGTGGAAGCCCTCCTTGCGCCGGTGTCTTAGCCGGTCTTCCCCGGCGACATTTCGCCACTCCGCCGGGTAATCGATGATCGACACCCTGGCGTGGTTTGTCGTTCTCGAATTCCTGGGTCTGGCGGCTCTTCCCTGGGCTTTTTTCCTCTTCAGATTCCTGCCCGACCGCGGTATTACGCTGGCCAAGCCAGCCGCCCTGCTTGTCGTCTCCTACCTGGTGTGGCTGTCGGGCCTGATTCACCTGCTGCCCAACACCCAACTCACCATCTGGGCTGTGGCCCTGTGCATCGGAGCCGGATCGGCCTGGCTGGCTGGCCACAAGTGGTTGGAGCTTCGAGGCTTCCTGCAAGCTAATTGGCGTGTGCTGCTGATCGCCGAACTGGTCTTCGCAGGCATGTTCATCGCCTGGGCTCTGGTGGTCTCGGGATCCCCGGGCATCACCCACACCGAAAAGCCCATGGACTTCATGTTGCTCAACGCTGCGCATCAGGCGCGGTTCTTTCCTGCCGAGGACGCTTGGCTGTCCGGGCATTCGATCAGCTACTACTACTTTGGCCATATCATCATTGCCACCATATCCAAGATGAGCGGCGTAGTTACCTCCGTTGGATACAACCTGGGAATCGCCACTCTGCCCGCATTGGCCGGTACGGTCTGTTTTGGGTTGGTCTACAACCTGGTGCGCATGGCCGGAGGCGGCACCCGCTGGGCTCTGGGCACCGGCGCCTTGGCCCCGGTGGTTGTCCTGCTGGCTGGAAACCTGGTGGGCGCACTGGAGTTTGTGCGTCTGCGAGGGTGGGGTGGGGCCGGATTCTGGGACTGGGTCGCAATCGATGGCCTGGACTCGGGTGGCGCCACCGGAGGCGCCTTTCCCGGCGACTTCTGGTGGTGGTTCCGCAGCACCCGCGTCATAAGCACAATTGCGGACGGAGAAACCCTCGATTACACCATTACCGAGTTCCCTGCTTTCAGCTTCCTGCTGGGGGACCTCCACGCCCATGTGCTGGCCATCCCCTTCCTGCTCCTTGCCATTGCCACCATTCTCAACCTTTACGCTTCCCGTGACCGGCTGGACCTGGCATGGGTGAAGAGCCACCCCGCCCAACTCGTGGCCGTGGCACTGTCGGGCGGGGCACTGGCCTTCATCAACTTCTGGGACTTTCCGACATTCCTGGCGTTGCTGGGGGCGGCCTTGGTACTGAAGGCGTGCCGCGACTACCCGGGCTCGCTGCTCCATGCGGTGAACGCGGCAGCGGCCGTTTTCCTGCCCGTCTTCCTCCTGTCTGTGGCACTGTTCGCGCCGGTCTATCTCACGTTCAGTGGTCAGACCTCCGGGGTGCTGCCGCTGCGTGATGTAGCCACGCGGCCGTTTCTGCTGTTCATCGTGATTGGACCATTCATCCTCATGTCGGTAGCACTGCTCTCGCAGTCCCTATCGAGAATTCGGCGGCCTGAAGGGGGCGACGCCCCGGTGGCGGTGGTAGCCATCCTGCTGGCCGTGATTCCCCTTGGGATATGGGTGGCTACTGCCTTCCTGTTTTCCCTGATCACCAACGGTGCCAGCACCGCCTTCGACGACCTCGGAAGACGTCTGATGTTGGCAGGGCCAGGCGCGATCATTGTGGCATGCGCCGCCTGGTGCGCAGCGATGTTGGCTAGGAGGAACCAGGAAACGGCGTCCTCCTTCGTGTTGCTGCTTCTGGCTCTGGGCTTCTTTATCGTCATGGTCGCCGAGTTATTCCACATCGTGGACTCCTTCGGGGGGCCGTGGCGAAGGATGAACACGGTGTTCAAGGTCTACTATCAAGCCTGGCTGCTTCTCGGACTGGCTGCCACCTTCGGCGTGTACAGCCTCTGGTCATCACGCACGCCCGAGCAGCAGACCCGGAGGTGGTATGGCATTGCCGCAACGGCCGGCCGTTACGGAGGAGGGGTGTTCTTCGCCCTCCTGCTGGCTGCCTCCCTTTACTACACCATCGGAGCCACCCTGGAACGAAGCGGGGCCTACGCCGAGCCCTACGAAGGGCGCACGCTGGACGGACTGGCCTATCTGCATCAGGAAGAGCCCGGGGAATACGCGGCCATCGCATGGCTCAGGGACCAGGCTCCGCCCGGCCGAATTGTCGAGGCAGTGGGCGACGACTACTCGCGATTCGGCAACATATCGGCCAGCACCGGCCTCCCGGCGGTATTGGGGTGGAAGGGCCACGAACTCCAGTGGCGCGGTTCATCGGAACCGTTCGCGGGCCGCGAGGAGGACATCGCCGCTATTTATTCGGGATCTGACCCCGAGGGGGCCCGCCGGTTGCTGAACGAGTACAGCGTGCGATACGTTTACCTTGGTAGCCGCGAGCAGGAGCGCTACGGAGTGTCTACCCTGTGGCAATACCAGGAATTCCTTAAAACCGTTTTCCAGCAGGACAGCGTAGTAGTCTACGAACTTTGGAATGACCCGGGCCCATGACCTCCTCAGAATCAGAACTCTCTGAATCACAAATTCCAGCAGTCGACGAAGACGCCGACGCTCTCGATCATCCGAAAACAGACGCTGATGAGCCGCCGAATCTGGTAGCGGCCCAGCGCCGGTGGGGATGGCTGGAGGTCGCTTTTCTGGGCGTCTTGGTCGTGGCCCTTGGCCTGCGCCTGTTCGAACTCAGCGGGCGAGCCATGCACTACGACGAGGCCATCCATCTGCACTACGGGTGGAAGCTGGCCAACAGCGCAGGCGCCTTCCTCGGCTGGCCCTGGATCTTCGGCACCGACTACATCCATTCAGCGTGGATGCACGGGCCGTTCCAGATCGAGATGACGGCCGTCATCTTCACCATCTTCGGCGACTCGGACTTCACTGCCCGCCTCGGTTACGCGCTCTTCGGCACCGCCCTTGTTGGCCTGCCCTACTTCCTCCGCGACCACATCGGACGGCAGGGCGCGCTGATTGCCGCAGTGATGCTGGCCCTTTCGCCGGCCCTCCTGTACTTCAGCCGGTTCGGCCGAAACGACATCATCATGATGTTCTGGGCCGTGGCCCTGTTCATTCTCTTGTGGCGTTACCTCGACGGAGGGCGCCGCCTGAACCTATACGCCGCCTCCGCGGTCCTGGCGCTTATGTTTGCCAGCAAGGAGACCGCCTACCTGCTGGTGGCGATCTTCGGCTTCATCGCCTTTCTCGCCGCTCTCCCCGAGTTCTTGGCCTGGTTGAAACGGGAGGCCGAATTCCCGCGGGAGGGCACGCCGTCGGCCCTGTTCCTGCTACTGATCACTATCACCCTCCCGCAATGGTCAGCTGCCATCGGCCTGTTCCAGGGACTGCTGGGGTTGACCCTGGCCAATCCCGACCCACTGACCGGAAACAACGTGGCAAACGTCGGTGGCGCCGACGGCATGACGGGTGCCCCGGCCTGGCAGGGAAGCACCCTGCTGCTTCCCATAATTGACGTTCCATGGATTTTCCATGCCGCTGCGGTTGTGCTGGGGTTGGCTGTGCTCCTCTGGCTGGTCAGCCGGGGACCGCTGCGCCCGGAACGAGTCGCGGGCCTTGTGGGCGCGCCCCTGATGAGTGCCTTCGCATTCGCCTGGCTGCTCTTCCGTCCGTACTCGTCTGTTGATCTTGCCAGCGGTGTTCTGAAGGCAGCCGACTGGACGATCTTCCTGGCCGCTATGGTGGTGATGGTCAGCTTTCTCTTCTGGAGCCGCGTCTCCCTGGGACGGGCGCTTCTGCTGGCACTCGTTCCGGCTCTGGCAGCCGTCCTGTACTCGCTGTTCTTCACTCCGGTGCTGAACGTGCAGGGCGTGGTCGAATCCGTGCTTCCTGGCAGCATGACCGTAGCACCGGTGGGGCAGGGATTGCCGGCCAACTACGTGGTTGCCCTGCTGATGGTCGCTGGCACTCTCGCGCTGTCCGCTTTCATTGGAATCTGGTGGCTGGGGCGGACGTGGCTGATTTGCGCTGGCATCTTCTACCTGATTTGGACCGCCCTCTACACCACCATGTTCACCAACCTCGCCGGGATATTCACCGGATTCTGGCAGGGGATGGGCTACTGGATCGGCCAGCAGGACGTGGCTCGCGGAAATCAGCCTTGGTACTACTACTTCGTGGGATTGTCGGTCTACGAGCTCTTGCCATTGATCTTCGGCATCGCTGGAGTCATTTACTTCTTCAGGCGCCAAGACTTACTTGGCTTGGCTTTGGTCCTGTGGGCCGTGCTGTCGCTGGTGGCGTACACGGTAGCCACGGAGAAGATGCCGTGGCTGCTGGTGAATATCACAACCCCCTTCATTTTGCTGGCTGCCAAATTCCTGGGCGAGGTCTACACCCGGGTCGACTGGCGGTTGATCCTGGAACGAGGCGGCGGGGTGCTCGCAGTTTCTCTCCTGGGACTGATACCCCTCATCGTGGTTGCTGCCGTCTTCCTGTTCCTGCAGTTTGTCGATCCGGCCAGGTCGTTCGTCCTGGAACACTGGCTGTTGCTGGGCACGACGGTGGCATCGGCGTTCGTCGCTGCCTTCATATTCCGCCTTTCGGGCCCACGGCTGGCCGGTCCCGTCGCTGCGCTGGGCTTGGCGGCATTGCTGCTGGTGTTCGGGACCTGGGGCGCCTTGCGCGCCGCCTATACCTACGATGACTCCAATGTGGAGGTCATGGTCTACGCGCAGGGTTCCGCCGACGTCAGGGACACATACAATTCGCTGGAACGGGACGTATATCCACTGCCAGAGGGAGTGGAGGCCGTGAAAGCGGACTACGACGTCTGGTATCCACTGCAATGGTACGTCCGCGACCATGTGGGCGACGGTCGATTGGCATTCCACTGCTTTGAGTCAACCAAGGAAGAGGACTCCGGCTGCATTGTGTTGGAAGGCAGCCTGCAGAAGGACGGCTCCTACAACTTTGGAAAGCCCGCCGGGCTGCTGGTCAAGGATGGACACGTGGGCCCTGACAGCGACGTGCAGCAGCAATACCGGAAACAAGGCCCGTTCAAGGAGCTTCTCTGGTTCCCGGAGACATATCGGAGACCTGACGAAAACCGGCAGGAAGAGGCGATGCACACCCAACTGGCAAAGGACTTCGGCTTCTTCCGCGACTCGGTAGCCAGCCGGGAGTCGTGGGCCGTCGTGATGGATTACGTGATTTTCCGCAGACTGGGCACTCCCTGGGACAGCTCAGAATTTTACGCGTACCTGCCTTGAGGCAGCAATTTGGAAGGACTATACTTGACGGCCTGCGAATCAGGGCATTCTCTTTACGAATTTCGAAGAAGCCTCTCAGCAGGTTAAGGGTTACCGAGGCCTGATAATTGTTCGCCTCCAGGTGGCATTTGTGGATCGGAGTAGCAGTCAGCGTCGTGCTGCTGCTTTTTCTCGCGTGGCAGGTCTACCGCATCGACGACCCGTCCGGGCTGATCGACGAATTGGCCGAAGCCAACTATCTCTACCTGATTCCGGCGGTAGCCGTCTACTTCGTTGGCGTGCTCTTCCGAGCCATCCGCTGGCAATATTTGCTTGCTCCCATGCGACGCTTTCCAGTGAAACGACTCTACCCGGTCGTGGTCATCGGCTACACCGCAAACAACCTGCTGCCGATGCGACTGGGAGAACTGGTGCGCTCATACTACCTGGCCCGGCAGGAGAAGTTCAGCACGAGTTCTGCCCTGGGAAGCGTGGCCGTTGAGCGGGTATTCGACGGCCTGACGCTAATCGCCCTCGTCGGCGTAACGGCGCCGTGGCTGTTGCTGCTGGGGGAATTCGACTGGACTGCGGGCATTTCAGGGACAACGGCAGGAATTTTGGCGGCGGCGGTTGTGCTCGTTTTCGGTGGCTTTCTGGTCGTCTTCACCCTGCTGGCCACGTGGCAGGGCTTCTCGCAAGTCGTGGAGCGGCTCTTACGCCTGTTCCCCGGACGGGTTGGCGACCTCGCCCTTCGCTTCTACTCTGCATTCGTGTCTGCGCTTGGGATTCTCAACTCCCCACGCAAGCACTTCGCCCTGGTGGCGCTTTCGGTCCCGATCTGGATCTGCGAATTCATTGTGTATTTCCTGGTGTCCTACTGCTTTGACCTAGGCTCCCATTTCAGCTCAACAGGCGTGTACATCCTGGCCATAGCGCTACTCACCGCCACCTCGAATCTGGCCACGGGCATACCCAGCGCGATCGGCGGCATCGGCCCCTTTGAGGTCGTCGCCCAGCAGACGTTGGCGGCCCTGGGCATAGCCGTGGGCGTGGCCGTCGACTACGCCCTGGTGGTACACCTTGTGGCGCTGTGGCTGCCAGTCAACGTGGTCGGGCTGGCAATTCTCTGGAAGCAGAACCTCAACCTGCGACAGCTTGCCCGGGAACCGTCTCCCGAAGATGCGGATTCCCCCGGCTCATCCCCGGTCATCAATTCATCGCCGGCGGGAGGCGGGTCATGAGGGTGGGTATCATCGGAGGCGGCGTAGCCGGACTGGCCGCCGCATATGATCTGACCAAGGCAGGCCACTACGCCGAGGTCTTCGAGGTCGCACCATTCCTAGGCGGGCAGGCATCCACTTTTCCCGTTGGCGGTGGGCAACTGGAACGGGGCTACCACCACCTGTTTGTCAGCGACACCTCGATTACTGAATTGATCCACGAGCTTGGTCTTGGCGACAAGCTGGCATGGCTGGAGTCCAAGGTGGGTCTGTACCATGACGGAAGGATCTGGGACTTCTCCACCCCCATGGATCTGCTCCGCTTTAAGCCTCTGTCCCTGTGGCAGCGCCTCCGGGTCGGGCTGTGGACGCTGAGGCTGCAGCGAACAGGCGACTATTCCCGCTTTGAAAACATCACCGCGCGCGACTGGCTTTCCCGGCACATGGGACGTGAAGCATACGAGGTGCTCTTCGAGCCGCTGCTGCGCGGCAAGTTCGGCGACCACTACGACCAGGTCAGCATGACGTGGTTGTGGGGCAAGGTGCGGCTGCGGGTCGCCTCTCGTGGCAAGGGTATGCAGAAGGAGCAACTGGGCTATCCCATGGGCAGTTTCGGAGAGGTCATCGACGTGCTGGCCGAGCGCATCACGCAGCAGGGAGGCGAAGTACATGCCTCGGCGCGGGTCAACCAGATCCTGATCGAAGACAACCTTGCCACCGGCCTGGAGGTCCAACTGGGCCGGGAAGCACCACTGGAAAGGAGGGACTACGATCTCGTCCTCGCCACAACGCCCTCCTACGTCTTCACCAGGCTGGTGCCTCCGATGCCGGACGGCTACCAGGAGCTGCTGACCGGCGTGACCTACCTGTCCGCAGTACTGCTGGTGCTGGAACTGGACCGTCCCTTAACCGCCAAGTACTGGCTGAACATCGCCGACCAGGACATGCCCTTCGTCGCCATCATCGAGCACACCAACATGATCGACAAGTCGCTTTACGGCGGGCGGCACATCGTTTACATCAGCAACTACCCCGACCGCGACAGCGACCTGTACAAGATGGAGCCGGACGACCTGCTCGACCTGTTTGAGCCGCATCTGCGCAAGCTGAACCCGGACTTCGAACGTTCCTGGGTGCAGAAACACCATCACCATCGAGTGGATGGCGCGCAACCCATCATCAGCAGAAACTACAGCCAGCGCATCCCGTCCCACCGCACACCGGTGAAGGGACTGTACCTCGCCAACACCACCCAGATCTTCCCCGAGGATCGCGGCACCAACTACTCGATCCGTATGGGGAGGCAGGTGGCACAGATGATGATGGATGACGCGGCGTAGCAGCGCAACGCTTCCGCCGTCCCCCGCTTGATAACACGGTACCGTTCCAATTCAAGCGGGGTTACCCCTGTGCGGGCGGGTCTCAAGCGCGGCCCCGATGAAACTCACCACCAAGAGGGATAGGCACCTCAATGCGCCGGGCGAAAAGATTGATGACAGTTGCCCGTAGCGAGATCGCGTCCCGCCCTGCTAACCTGAATGTGTGGTGCGTTTGCGTCGGTTCAGCGCTTAAGTAATGAAAATTGGACGGAATTTTATGTAATGGGACCCTTATTGAAAACGTCTCACTTTCAACCGGGCCTCGAGCCTCAACCATGTCCAACTCTGCATCCCCGTCAATTGGCCACTGCCAGCAGTCGGGGTACGGACTTCCCGGCAAAATGGCCGGGTATGGCCGAAAATGGCCGGTAATGGCCGGAAAAACAAGTTTTTTTCCGCCGCCAGCCAAATTGAGAACGCAGAGGGAAACTAAGAAATTACGTCAAAACGTGGCGCGAAAACCCACCGGTCATCTCTGCGAAAGCAGGGATCCAGAGCCCCGATGGCCGCGAAACCCACCCACCAGCAACGGAGAACCATCATCGCTCTCCCAAACCGACATTCCTTCCATAAATTTCCCCTTGCTTCGATCGAGGACGAGAATTCACCACCTGCTTAGCTTTCGGTAGCATTTCAGCAAGATCAGTCCGTGTTGGCTGAAGGCTCCCTCGCCGCCTGATCGAGGCTACTCTTGGCGTTCACCCAAAGCTTCTTGAAATTGTGTGAAGCCCCGCAGATATCGACATGTTGCAATTGCAGTGCCTTCGGGTACAATCTACGGTAGTGCAATTCCAGTGCCCTCCACCGGGCAGGAGCGTAACGTGGCGTCCGAACTCAACCCAGCGGAACAGACAATCGAAAAGTCCGGCGAGACCCGCCGCAGCTTCCTCTTCAAGCTAGGCATCGGCGCGGCAGCGATGGCCCTCGCGGCCGGAGCTCTGTCCTCGGTGCGGGGAAACAGATCAGGCAGTCCGGCGGCAGCAAGGAAACAGGAGTTCCCCGGTGAGGACTCCATCTTCCACCCCGCTGTTGACCCCCGTCAGGACCCGCGCCGTAGCAACATCGGCTGATCCCGCTCTTACACAGACTGCAATCAATGGCCCGCCATGATGACGGGCCATTGTTGTTGAAGACTTCGCCTTGGGAGGACCAGTTATGCCCGAAGCCAGACTGTCCATTGGCAACGTCGAAATCCTCTCCCTCAACGACAATGAGGCGACGCTCCCCCTGAGTGATGTGTTTCCCGAAGTCCCTGCGGACGCCTGGTCGCCCTACCAGGAGCGATACCCCGACGGTTTCAGCGGCACCGAGCACATGCTGGCCCACTTTGAGTGCTACCTGATTCGCTCGGAAGGGCAGACGATTCTCGTGGATACCGGACTGGGCGGCGCCGTGAGCAATCCCAACGCCGTCGAAGCAATGGCTGGCGGCGTGGACGGCAGACTGCTTGAGGAGTTGCGAGGAGCCGGCGTCAGCCCCGGGGACATCAACACCGTCTTCCTCAGCCACTTGCACTTCGACCACGTGGGCTGGAACGTGACCCACGAGGCTGGCAGCAGCCCTCGCGCCACCTTCCCCAATGCGCGGTACGTCGCCCACAGCGCCGACTGGGCGGCGTTCCAACAGCCTGAGGTGATGGAACTGTTTCCTCCCCACTGGGACCTGGCCCTCGGGCCGCTTCAGGGCTTGGGGGTGCTTGACCTGCTGGACGGCGAGCGTTCCCTCACCAGCGAAATCACTGCCATCCCGACGCCTGGGCACACGCCCGGTTCTATGAGCCTGGCCATTGTGTCGGGCGGTCAGCGCGCCTACATCATGGGCGACGTATTCCACGGGCCGACGCAGGTCACGGAGACGGGCTGGAAGTTCAGCTTCGACATGGACCCCGACCTGGGAGTGGCCACCCGCGGTGCCATGATCGAGCGCGCGGAATCAGAGGATGCCATCATCGCCATATGCCACCATGGCGGCTTCGGCCGAGTAGTGCGCGCCGAGGGGCGCCGGTACTGGCAGTTGGTGTCCTAGCGCCGCCCGAATTCCCGCTCCACGTGGTAGGAGCTGAAGTGCACCATCGTGGGGCGCCCGTGGGGGCAGGTGTGCGGGTTGGGCGTGGCCTCCAGTTGCTCCAGTAGCGCACGCATCTCCGGCTCGGTCATGGCCTGCCCGGCCCGGATTGCGGCATGGCAGGCAATTGAAGCGGCCATGATGTCCTCTTTCTGGCGCGTCAGTCCTTCCAGCGTTGCCAGGTCCAGTATGTCGATCAGCGCCTTGCCGGGATCATCCGAGGTCAGCACAGCGGGGACCGCCCTCAGCAGGTAGCCGCGCTCCCCGAAGGGCTCCAGTTGGAACCCGTAGGAGTTGACGGCCTCCAGGTTGTCCTGCAGTGTCGTGGAATGCGACGGCGTGAGCTCCACGCTCACAGGGGCAAGCAGCGGCTGGGAGGCTGTTCCCCGCTCTTCTCTTCGCTGGCAGATGCGGTCGAACAACACCCGCTCGTGGGCGGCGTGCTGGTCGACCAGGTACATCCCCTCGGAACCCTCGGCCACGATGTAGGTGGATTGCAGCTGCCCTACAACCTTCAGCGGAACTGCCGGACGGCCCAGCAGCTGGAGCGCCTCCCCACCGGAAGCATCCGGCGGCCTGTGCTCGGCAGTACCGCCGCCGGGAAGTCCCCGGAAACCCCCACCTGTACCGCCGTAGGTGCTCCCTCTGACCCCTGGAGGACTGAATGGAACCTGCCCAGAAGTGGTGGATGAGGCACTGGGCACCGGCGACTCCGACACCAGTGCAGCGCGCACCGCTCGCTGTGTCAGCGAGAACACCCGGTTCTCCTGGTGGAAACGCACTTCCCGCTTGGAGGGATGGGAGTTCACGTCAACCTGCCCGTAGGGAAGTATGACGTTGATCGCGGCGACCGGGTACCGCTTTACCTGCATGAACCCGGCATAGGCCTCCTCAACGGCGAAAGACAGCATCCGGCTCTGGATGAGGCGGCGGTTGACGAAGAAGGTGAGGTACGTGCGGTTTGCCCGGCTGACGCTGGGTGCGGCGGCAAACCCTTCGACCGCGTATCCGGACTCGGGGTCGTCGGCGTGGACCTCCAGCATGTTCTCCGCTACCTGCGAGCCGTATACCGCCAGCAGAGCTTCCCGAGGCTGGCCGTTGCCCGGCGTGTTCAGGGATACCCGACCGTCGTTAACCAGGCGGAAACGTACCTCGGGGAAGGCAAGGGCGTAGCGACTGACCAGTTCCTGCACGCGGGCAGTCTCGGCCTGTGCCGAACGAAGGAACTTGCGGCGCGCCGGCTGGTTGCCGAAGAGGTCGGACACCTCGACAATGGTCCCCGGCGCACACCCCTCGCTGCCGAAATCAACAGTCTCTCCCCACCGTAGCTCAAGGCGAGAGCCAGCCGTCTCTTCATACGGCCGCGTCTGCACGGTAATCCAGGAAACGGCAGCAATGCTGGGAAGGGCTTCGCCACGGAACCCCATTGTCGCCACGCGGTCGAGTTGCTCGGTAGACGTCAGCTTGCTGGTGGCGTGGCGTTGAAAGGCGATTGGAACCTCGTCCGCCGGAATACCCGTCCCGTCGTCGACGACCCGCACCAGCTCGACACCGCCCGCCCGAATCTCCACCGTAACCTGGGATGCCCCGGCATCGATGGAGTTTTCCAGAAGCTCCTTTACAACAGAAACAGGCCGCTCGACAACTTCGCCAGCGGCGATGCGAGCGGCCAGATCGGGCGGCAGGACCTTTATCGGCATGTACCTCCGTCAGAAAAGAGGAACGATAGTGCCCTTGGCGCGATACTGCTTGTCTTCGGATGTCCCGGTTGCGGCGAAGTCCTGAACGATGCGATAGACCCTTTCCATTTCCCGGTCGGGGGAGCGCTTGAAAAAGTATGGAGGGACCCAAACGCCGCCAAAAGCCGCGACTACTTCAGGGTAGTCGTCGATAACGAAGTCCGGCTCAAATGGCACGCCGAGCTCTTCAAGACGCTCGTGGAAGTGGTGAGTGGGCTTTTCGAAAACGCCGCTGGCGTATGGTTCCAGCTGGTGCTTCTCTATTACCTCCCACCGTTCACCCATACCTGACCATATGTATATCTGGTGGTTTTCGTCCAGCAGCGCCTGGAAAGTTTCCTTTGTCTGGGGACGGAGGCTGTTATCGAGTCCGAGAATCGTATAGTCGACGTCAAAGAAGATCTTCATTGGCAGTAACTGGCCCTTCCATTACAGCTCTCCCCATTCCGCGGCAAAAGGATACACTCGGCGCATGAGGGGATTAGACAAGTATATTACATCGCCACAATATATTCAGCTTTGTGTCTCATTTGGGCAGGCTTCGGCGTCTTGCAGCCACCAAGACAGTCAACAAGCTCCCAGCCGTGGACTCCTGGTATTGGTGGAACGGCAGACTGGGCGAATTGCAGGGCGTCAGTTCATCTAGAGCGGAACCCCGCCCTGGATGCTGCGGGTTACCGCAACCACCCGGGCAACTGCGTCATCCCGCCGCTGCGGCTACGACCAAGTCCATCACCGAAGCTCCCCCACCAACAAACACCTGATCGCCAATACGCATCATGGGCCTGCGCACTAGCTTGGGCTCCTGAAGCATCAACCTGACCATCTCATCTTCAGAGAGGTCCTGGCCTGCCAGTCCCATCTGTTTCAAACTCGGACTGCGCTTGGCGAAAATCTGGTCGACGCCGGCTAGACCGCCCATTTCCCTGATTTCCTCTTCCGAGAACGGTTCCTTAAAGTAGTCCCGCTCGTACAGGACTATTTCATTCTGCAAGAGCAACTCTCTTGCCTTACGGCAGGTCGATCAACGGGGCCACCAATAGAAGCGAACAGCTTGGCTCATGCTCTCCCTCTTTCATCTATGAAGTTCTACAGAACAAAGGACAGTCTGCTGCCCATTCTATACTTAAGGACAACCTGCAGAGACGGCCTGCCTGCCGGTATGCTATCGCTTCCCATAGCTTCAGGGAAGCCGGTTGGCTCGCTCCTGCAGTTCGTACAATTTGTTCAGCGCATCCAGGGGGGTCATGTTGGGGACGTCGAGTGCGCGCACTTCGTCCACCAACTCAGTTCCCGGCGCGAACAGTGCCAGCTGCTGCGAAGGGGCGGCAGGCTTCTGCCGCTCACGGCCCTGCTCACTCTGCGATTCCAGGTCCGAGAGCACCTCCCAGGCCCGGTTGACCACTCCCTGGGGCAGCCCCGCCAGCCTGGCCACGTGAACGCCGTAGCTCTTATCGGCTCCTCCCGGGACGATGCGGTGCAGGAAAACGACGTCGCTTCCTTCCTCCGCGACAGCCACGCTGAAGTTGCGAACTCCCGGCAGGGCCGCGGCAAGCTGCGTCAGTTCATGGTAATGGGTCGCGAAGAGGGTCTTGCAGCCGAGACGGGGATCGTTGTGGATGTGCTCCATCACCGATCTGGCGATTGACAGACCATCGTAAGTGCTGGTCCCCCGCCCGATTTCGTCCAGGATTACGAGGGAGCGAGGAGTGGCCTGGTTGAGGATGGCCGCCGTCTCAACCATCTCGACCATGAAGGTGGACTGGCCGGTGGCTAGGTCGTCCTGCAGTCCCACACGGGTGAAAATACGATCGACCAGGCCTATGTGGGCCTCGGAAGCCGGCACGAAGCTTCCGATCTGGGCCAACAGGGTGATCAGCGCCACCTGCCGGATGTAGGTCGACTTTCCCGCCATGTTTGGGCCGGTCAGCACCAGCACACGGGCCTCGTCGGACAGTTCGACGTCATTGGGCACGTACTCGCCAGTTGGCAACACCCGCTCCACAACCGGATGTCGGCCTTCCTTTATCCGTATGGCAGGGCCGTTATCCAGCATTGGACGCACGTAGCCGTTCTCGGCGGCCGCCTGCGCAAGCCCGCAGAACACGTCCACTTGGGCTATGCCTGCCGCTGCCCGGGCAACAAGCGTCGCCGATTCGGCCACCTGGGCGCATACCCTTCGATATACCGCCTCTTCCTCGGAGAAAAGCTGCTCACGGGCGTTCAGGACCCGCGACTCGTACTCCTTAAGCTCTGGGACAATGTAGCGTTCGGCGTTGGTGAGCGTCTGGCGCCGAATGTAGTCGTCCGGGAGATTGGCTGTCTGCGACTTGGATACCTCGATGTAGTACCCGAAGACCTGGTTGTATCCCACCTTAAGGGAGCGGACCCCGGTTCGCTCTCTTTCCTTCTGTTCAAGGCTGGCGATGTACTGGCGTGCATTAACCGTGGCATCTTTCAGTTCATCGATTCTTCCGGAGAATCCCCGTCGGATGACACTGCCTTCCCCAACAGAGCCGGAAGGTTCAGGCTCGATGGCAGCCTCAATCAAGCCGACGACCTCCGGGGCCGGCACCAATTCCGCGCTGAGCCACAGTAGACCGGCGCCGAAAGAGGACACTCTCTCCCTCAGTTCGGGCAAGGCCTCCAGGCCAGACCTCAGGGCCAGCAATTCCCTCGGCGCCACCGAACCGGCGACAGTTCGGCCCGCTATCCGTTCCAGGTCGGAGACTCCCGCCAAGGCAGACGACACGGCCCCACGCGTCATCCCATCCATATGGAAGCTGTCCACGGCATCCAGGCGTTGTCCCAAGTCATCCAGGTCCAACAGCGGTTGGCCGATCCAGCGCCGCAGGAGCCTGGCCCCCATGACCGTTCGAGTTCGGTCGATGGCAGCCAGCAACGAAAGTTCCCGTTGCTCGCCTCTGCCACCCTCGAAGAGTTCCAGGTTACGTCGGGTGCGGTCGTCCAGGGCCATGTACCGCTGGGCGGAATACACGGCCAGGTTGTTGAGCTGAAGTCTTGTCGACTTCCGGGTGCGCTCTAGGTAGTCAACAATTGCCCCAGCCGCCGAGACTGCCAGAGGCAAATTCTCGCAGCCGAAAGATTCAAGAGTGTGAATCTGAAACCAGGAAAGAAGCGCCCTGGTGGCGCGATCAAGCTCAAAGGCAGCCTCATCGAAAGATGTAGAAGTAAAAAAGGCGTCAGAAACGTCAATCTCGCCGGCGGAACTCTGAGAAACCAACACCTCCGATGGAGCCACCCGCCCCAGTTCCAAAGGCAGCTGCGACATCGGTATTTCTGTGGCAGCGAACTCCCCGGTCGTAATGTCGGCATACGCCAGACCGGCCTGCCCGCCGCGTACTGCTACGGCCGCCAGGTAGTTGTTGGCGCGCTGATCAAGCAGGGAATCCTCGAATACGGTGCCGGGCGTAACCACCCTCACCACGCCCCGGTCGACCAGACCCTTCGAGGTAGCTGGGTCGCTGAGTTGCTCACAGATGGCGACCTGGTATCCCTTTTTGACCAGCCTGGCCAGGTAGGAGTTCACCGAGTGGGCGGGAACCCCCGCCATTGGAACTCGCAGGTCCTTGCCCAAACTGCGGCCGGTCAGCGTGATTTCCAGCTCCCGGGAAACGAGGTGAGCGTCGTCGTCAAACGTCTCATAGAAATCGCCCATGCGGAACAGGACGATAGAGTCCCGGTAGGCCTCTTTGATCTTGAGATATTGTCGGCGAATCGGAGTCACGGAATCACGAGCCAATCAGGACGGATGCCGTCAATTCTATTACAAGTCATTCTCATATTATGTCTACAGGAGAGGCATAAATGATAAGGGCCCTCTCCATCTGCGGAAAGGGCCAATTTCCGTGGCAATACCGCCAAGTTTCTTACTCCTTCCAAAAACGCTCTTCCTTGAAACGCCAGCCTTGCGGAGGCAACTTGGCCTTCATGTCCTCAATCATTCCAGGGTGACCGCAGGCGTAGACCATCGTATCGTCTTTGGGAAGGTCGAACTTCTCGAGGTATTCTTCCGCGATGACGTTGACGCGACCGAATGCACCGCACCAACCCTCGTTGCGTGGGTCATCGGGACGGCTGACGGTAGGCACGAACTTGACCGCGTCGGGGTATTTCGCGGCAAGCTCCATGAACTCCGAGTCGTACGTCAATTCGTCGGCATAGCTGGCGCCCAGCAGGATGTAGAAGGTGTGTCCCTCACCATTATTGTGCAGATAGTCCCGGACCATGCTGACCGACGGTGAGATGCCTGTCACGGTCGAGAGCATGAAATGGTGGTGCACCTTCTGGTCCATGGTGAAAATTCCCTTGGCCCGCGGACGAACGGACATACAATCCCCGGGCTGCAGTTGCCACATGAGGGGAGTCAGCTCCCCGTCCGTCACCAGCTCGACAAAGACCTCTAATGCCTTTTCATGGGGGGCCGAAGCGATTGAGTAAGCGCGCTCGATGGGGCCCAGACCTAAGGTGCAGTATTGACCAGGCTTGAAATTGAATGAGCCACCCTCATCGGGCTCCAGCCTCAACACCATGAGCTCTTCTGATATGTCGACTCGCTCCACCACCTTGGCCTTGGGAAAGGCAGGATTGGGAGTGAGAATAATATCCTGTGCACTGCCAGTGGCCGCTGACTTTACCATTATCTTCCCTGCCTCCTTTCAGCGTTGAAGTCTCGCACTGGCCTCAGGCCGCCGCGTACCTTCCCATTTCAGGGTCTACCCTATCGGCGACTCGATCAGCCTCGCGGGCCCAACGACCAACCCTTCCAGCATGCCGGCAGGATCAAATTCCTCGCTGGCCTGCATATCAATTGCCAACTGCCCGAAAAGCCCGGTTGAAGCCACGACCCCCCTCGGAACTTCCGAGTTGAATCTTGCCACGCCAGGCAGAAGTCCGCGCTCCGTCTCAACGGCCACCTTGTCGCCTTCGGCGATGCCCAGACGCGCAGCGTCATCCGGGTTGACTTCCACCCACTCTTCGCGCTTGATTCGATTGCGCTTACCCTTGACCACTTCCATTTCCCTGTGCTGCTGCAATAGGACCCGCCCAGGGGCGAACCACATTGGGAATTCCACTTGGGGCTCAGGGGGAGAAGCAAAGAAGGACGGCGTCAGCGGCACGGCCCGGGATTCTCCAAAGCCGTCCGCATACAGTGCTGCTGTGCCGGGATGGTCCTGGGTGGGGCAGGGCCACTGCAGGCCGCGATGCTGGCGGCTGGCGTAGAGCACCTGCGTTGGCTGAGGGCTTTCCAGCTGGGTACGGAGCACCAAGGAACCTTCATTCTCCAGCCGCCGGTGGCTTATTCCTGCGTAGATGGGTGAAACCTGCGCGATCTCATCCATCGTCTCGGCAGGAGTCATTGCCGGGAAAGCGCCTGGCTTCAGCAACTCCGCCAACTGGGTCAGCACCCACCCCTCCGATCGAACGCCGTCGCTCTTGTCCATCGCAGGCTTGACCCTCTGCACGCGACGCTCCAGGTTGGTGAAGGTACCGTCCTTTTCGGCGAAGGTCGTTCTGGGCAGAACAACATCGGCCCGCGAGGCAAGGGAAGTCAAAAACGTATCGTGAACCACCAGCAGATCGAGGCCGGATAGCGCGTCGACGACATCACCCAGCCGGCCATTGGCAAAGTTAGGACTGTTGCCTACAACTATGGCAGCCTTCAAGTCCCCGCTTCGCGCGGCGTCAACAATCTGCGGCAAACCCAGCCCTGGAGTTTCAGGCAGGGCCACGCCCCAGACAGCTTCCACTGCCTCGCGGTCGGTGGCCTCCGAAACGTGTCGATATCCGGGTAGCCGATCGGGTAGGCAGCCCGTGTCCCAGGCACCCTGTTCGTTGGCGCCGCGCCGCATAGGATACAGGCCCGCTCCCGGCTTGCCGAGATTCCCGGTTAGAAGCACGAGGTTTACCAACGACAGCACGCAGTCGCGCTCGAGTTCGGGAGGAACGTTGTCAAGTCCGTACACCACCGCGCCACCATCGGCCTGGGCGAACAAGCGCGCAGCCTCGGCAATGTCTTCGGCGGAGACCTGCGTGATCTCCGAAACTTCCTCAATTTCCCGGGAGCGAAGTGCATAGCGAAGCGTGGCCGGACTCTCGCAGTTTTCCTCCAGCCACTCCTCCCTTTCCAGGCCCTGATCCACGACGCTCCGCAGCAGGCCGGCCAGAAGGGTCAACTCAGTGCCGGGCACAGGGCGCAGCCACAGGTGGGCGTAACGGGTTAGCTCCACTTCCCGAGAGTCAATCACGACCAGCTTCGTGTTCTTCCTCGCCGACCGCTTGATTGGGACCGCTACTACGTTCTGTTCTTCCGTAACGTTGGTGTTGAAGGCCAAGATACAGCCTGACTGTTCCAGGTCCCAGATCGGGTTTGTGCCAGCAGGAAAGCCAAGGGAGGTCTCGAGGCCCAGTACCAGCTCGGGGTTGGTGTTGGACGTATGGTCGACGTTGTTGGAGTCCATCACCACCCGGGAGAACTTCTGCGCCAGATAGTGCTCTTCGTTGGTGCTGGTGGGCGATGTCAGCATCGCGAATTCGTCGCCACTGACCTTCGACAACCGGGCTGCCACAAAGTCGAGGGCCTCATCCCAGGTAGCTTCTTCCAGCACCCCATGCCGTCGGACGAGGGGCGTGGTCAGCCGACTGGGATCATTTACAAACTTGAGGCCGAACTTGCCTTTAAAACATGCCTGACCCTGGTTGGCTGGCGAATTGATTTCCGGCACAGCACGAATCAACTCGTCCTTTTCGTTGAATTCCAGGTTCAGCTGGCAACCGACGGGGCAATGGGGACAGATGGAGCGTTCGACCCGCCTGGCCTTTTCCCACTTGTGCTCGCGTTCGACGAGAGCACCCACGGGACACACGTCGATGCACGCGCCGCAGAACTCGCACCCCGATTCCAGCAGCGACGTTCCGAACGACGTGCCCACCAGCGCCTGGCCGCCGCGCTCGGTGAAGCCGATGGCGTCATCGCCACGCAACTCGTCGCAGGCCCGTACGCACCGTCCGCAAACTATGCACAGGTTATAGTCGCGGTCGTAGAAGGGGTCCGATACTTCCAGCGGTAAGTTTCGATACTTGTAGCCCAAGGGGGATTCAAGGTTCATCCCGAGGTACCGGACGGTATCCTTGAGCTCACACCGTTCGTTTTTGGGACAAGTAACGCATCGGTCGTTGACGGAAACATGGCGAAGGCAGACGTCGCTGGGCCCGCAGATGTCTATACGGTGGCAGGTAAGGCAGCCATTGGGGTGCTCGGCGATGAGCATCTCCATGACCGACTTACGGAGGTCGTCGACCGCCGGAATCTGGCTGTGAACGACCATACCGTCAGCAACGGGCAGCGTGCAGGCCGCAGGGAAGCCTCGCTGTCCCTCGACTTCGACGACACACATCCGGCAAGCAGCGAAGGGCTTCATGCCTGGGTGATAGCACAGATAGGGCACGTAGATGCCCGAGTCGATGGCAGCCTCAAGAACCATCTTGCCGGGCTGGGTCGTGACCTCTACTCCGTCGATGCTGATGTTGATATCGTCGGGCATCTTTTGCTCTATCGCTCCCGAGCCTGACCCACAGGGCCTAGCGCCGCGACCCAACCGGGGAGTACCGCGGGCCTAGACAAATGCCGGTGGGACACTTGTGGTCAATTATGTGCGCCTCAAATTCGCCGGGAAAATAGCGCAGGGCTGAAGACACTGGGTTGAAGCCGAGCTGCCCGTGCCCGCAAAGCGAACCAGCCTGCATGTTTTCGCCTGTCCGCCGCATCAGGTCAAGGTCTTCCGGTTCTCCCAGAAGGTCGCAGATCCGTTCCAGGACCTCCAGAATGTGGCTCATGCCCATCCGACAGGGGAAACACTTGCCGCAGGACTCATACTGGCAGAAAGCCACCAGGGCGCGGGTCAGGTCCACCACGCAGGTGTCCTCGTCGGCGGCTATGATGCCCCCCGACCCGAGGATTGCCCCGGCGTTTCGCAGCACCTCGAAGTCCAGGACGATGTCGACGTTGTCGGCACCAAGCACTCCACCCAGTGGGCCGCCCGTCTGGAGGAACTTCAGTTTCTTGCCGCCCCGTATTCCGCCGGCAGCCTCGTACAGCACGTCCTTAAGGTTGATCCCAAGGGGTACTTCCATCATACCGGTGTAGTTCAACGCACCCGACAGGCACAGGATCGCCGTCCCCGTGCTGCGTTCGTGGCCAATGCTGGCGAACCACTCACCACCCTTCGACATGATCTCAGGCACGTAGGCCAGGGTCTTGACGTTATTGATGTTGGTGGGCTTCCCAAACAGACCGAACTGGGCAGGGAACGGGGGCCGGAATCGCGGCATTGCCCGTTTTCCCTCGATGGCCTCCATCAGGGCGCTTTCTTCGCCCGCCACATAGGAGTCGCCCGTTAGGGCGACTTCGATATCGAAGTCAAATCCGGAGCCAAGTATGTCGTCTCCGAGCAGGCCCAATTTCTGCGCCTGGCTGACAGCGGCCCGGCACCGGTCGATGGGACCGTCATGGCCATGGCGGATGAAGATATACCCCTTGCTGGCCCCGGTGGCGTAACCGGCAAGAATCACTCCCTCCACCAACGTATGCGGGTCGCTTTCCAGGATAGCCTTGTCGTTGAAGGCCCCCGGATCGCCCTCTTCGCAGTTACAGAGAACATACTTGTCCCGCGAAGGGTTACCGGCCAGGAAGCGCCACTTGGTCGCCGTGGGGAAAGCAGCTCCGCCCCGCCCTCGCAGCCCAGACTCGTTGACCTGCTGAAGAGCGTCCTCGGGAGTCATATCCAGCAAAGCACGGGTCAGAGCCCGGTATCCACCGTTGGCGATGTATTGGTAGATGTCCAATGGGTCGATGTTTCCGGCGTTGCGAAGGGCTATTCGGTGCTCCCACACCCGCATGGGATGCAGCGAGAGGTCCCGAAGACCTTCAGGCGGGACGAAGCCGTCGTCTGCTTTGTCTGGGGCAAGGTACCCCAATGCCAGGCGTTCAACCGGGCGCCCGCCGGCAACGTGGTTTTCCACAACTTCGTCGGCCCGTTCCGGGTCAAAGTTTCCGTAGAAGATTCGCGCGCCGCCGGGCAACTGCACATCTACAAGGGGTTCCGCATAGCAGAGACCGATGCAACCAACTTCGGACACGCGAGCGTCCAGACCCCGGCGTTCAACGGACTCCTTCAACGCTGCAACAACGGAAGTCGAGCCGGCGGCCTGGCCGCACAGTGCGGTGCCAATCCGCACCCATGGCCGTTGAGCATCGGCCGTCCAGCGATTTAGCGCTTCTGTTTCCAGTTGCTCGTAATTAGCGGGCATGAACCTCTCCGGCATCCCGCCTGAGCAGTTCCGAGACAAGGAATGCCGCGTCCTCTGGAGTAACCCGACCCGCCAGGTGATGGTCTATGGACATGACAGGGGCTTGAGAGCAGGCCCCGAGGCAGGTGTTCAGGCGCACCGAAAGGCGGTGGTCTTCGCGCTCGCCTTCATCTTCCAATTCAGCCGCCTCAAGTACCGCCTTCACCACCGTCATCGCCCCCATAAGGTGACAAGAGGCGCCCCAGCAGACCTCGACCTGGCGAGCGGCGGGCGGCTCGAAGCGGAAGTTGGGATAAAAGGAAGCGACGGCCCAAACGTCATTGACCGTCGCACCGGTAAATTTCGCGACTAGTTCAACCGCTTCTCGCGGAATATAGTGCAGTTCGTCTTCCACTGCCAAAAGGGAAGACAACATGGTGACAGTGGGCTGGCTCTGGCTGCGGACGGCCCGGTCTATTCGCTGTTCCAGACCATCCATCGGACGGACTCCTGGGGCAGGGAGTCTGGCGGTCGTTACCCGGTTTTCCGGGCAGACGCCAGCTTCACCGGCATGTTCGTGAAAGAATTAACAATCAAGTCGATACTACCATAATCAGCGATTCAGATTCAATATTTCGACGGACAAACTTTCTTTCACTGCGGTGTGAAAACGAAAAGAGGCGGGCCAGAACCCGCCTCTTTTGTCATCGAACTGTGGGTATCGGTTGGAATCAGCCCCCTTGGGGCCTCCACACTGGCGATGAGACTATTCCACCCGTGCGACGCTGCCCAGGAGGATTCTCTCCACGTCCGGAAGCAGGGCCTCGGCGCGCTCGCGGCATTCATTGTCCGTCAGGCTGGACAGAGGATGCGGAGCTACCGCGTACTCATATTCCGGCACGCCCATGATCCGGGTCATGGCCTTGGCGGTGTTGTTGAACACATGGGTGATGATGGAAGCGGTGGGGAGGCCCAGGCGCTCCATTTCGATGCCGTCGTGCACACTGCACGAACTGCAGGAGCCTCAATCACCCACACCGGTAATCAGCACATCCACGCCGTTCAGCATATCCTCGATTACTTCCGGCTTCGTGGGCAGGGATGCCGAATGCTTGTTGAACATCCGGACTTCCTTGAGCCCGTACTTCTCTTGAAGCATCCGGCCCAACTCATTAAGGACCTTGTCCGAGTTGGCCTTGGAATTTTCCAGCAGCCCCAGGGTCTTGCCCTCCAGGGTGTTGGGGCGGTCGTTCAGACGGAAATCCCCGGCGGGCAACTCAAGGCCTGCGGGGTTCACCAACCTGACGCTTCTGACCGTCACTGTGTCCGCCATAACGTCCTCCTGCGTTGCTTATCTTTACCTGATAGGAAGTGAACAACAACCACGCCGATTTTTCAAGTCCCAGCTGGCTAGCGGGGTGCCTCGATCTTGCGGGTGCGTATCTGGTAGTTGGTGGTGTCTATGATGGCGCTGTTGCGTCCGCCGGTACCGCCTCCCATGGCGATTATGATGTCGCCAGGGTCCCGGGAGCACCGGCGCAGGATCTGGTCGTCGCCGTTCCGCTCCGGGCCCTGAGCGACTCCCAGGCGGATGAGGTCCGACTGAAGGCGGGCCGCGTTTTCCATCAGGTATTCCTGGATGTCCTTTCGGCTCCAACCGTCGCCACCCAGCGTAATTGCGTGCTCTGGGCCGAACACCAAGGCCCACTGCGCCGGGAAACGCCAGGCGAGAGCAGCACTCTTCAGAGTGTCTGCTACGGACGCCAGGATGGTCTCTCCGGTATGCCCGTAGGCGTTGTTGACGGTGATGGGGTTGTAGGCCACCGCGATGGTGACGCAGCTGTCGCCCGCCTGGAACCCTCGGCTGACGTGCAGCGGCTCCCAAGGCGAGTCCTCTTCGTTTTCGGCGAAGGTCAGGGTGTATTTACTGGGGTTCCCGAGAGTACCGCGGTCGAGAATGCCGGGCCGTGCCTCGAAGCCGTTCATAAAGCAGAGACGCACGGCACGTCCCAGGCACGAATTGGCCCGGTTGCCAGGACCGAATATGCCGTCGCGAGAGTTCATTTCGAGGGTATGCCGGATGGGCCCGTTGACGATCATAAGGATGGCCGGCGAGCTGGTCGAGGAGGCGGCCATATTGACGTAGTTCTTTTCCTCATCGAGCGTGCGGAGTGCCGTAGTCAGGACTGGAAAGTATTCTGGCAGGCAGCCTGCCATCACCGCGTTCGCCGCTGCGTTCTCTGCTGTCAGCACGCGGCGACGCATCTCGAAGGTGATGATCTCCTCCTCACCGGTCATGCCGGAAAGCTCCAGCATTTCTCGCACCTTGTATTCGACCGGTGGCACCACCGGGAGGCCGTCGCTCCAGCCCATCCGATAGCATTCCTCGATGATTTCGACCGTGTCGCTGAACTCGACGATCTCAGAACGGTTCATTCTTGCCCTCAGTATTCTTCAGCAGATTCATAGTATTGATGCAAGTAGTGATCTTCTTGCTGCCGTTGCCGGACGAGGGGTGAGACTATTCCCCAGCCACTTGTTCAACGACGGCAGCGTCCACATCCATCTGCTTGCCGTTTGCCTCGCGGTAAACGTCGCCTATGGCAGCTAGGATTTCATCGAGGTTATCGGCAGTTCTTTTTACAGATAGCCTGCGGTGACGGACTCCAGAAGGCGACGTTGCCGTGCCAATCAGGTCGTCTATCCGCGACAAAGATTTGGGGGCAATGCTCTCTTGAGTTGGCCAAAACGATATCTCTCCGCCCCTTCCCCCCTTATGAAGAAGATTGTTGAATGATACCAAGGGGTCGCTCTCGCCCGGCATTCGGAGTTCCAACCTAATGTGGTCTTGATTGGCATTGATGAAAGTAGCGAGTTCAGCCAGTCTTTCCTCTTCCAAGTCAATTGCACGGTCATAAAGCCGTCTTAATCCTGGCTGGAATCTCTCCTGGGCTCTGTCGATGCTTTCTTTAAATATGTCCTTTCCCGGGATGTGTCTCGACTTTGCTGAGCTCTGTTCAATGGCCCTCTGCGCCCTGGCTTCTTCCTTCCGCTGAGCGAACTGTGTCTGGTACTCGGAAGCCTCAGGCAGGGGAATGACCACGCTTGTTTCTATCAGAATATCATTCTCGCTCCGATGGGGTTGCAGTCGGATACACTTGATTTCCTGACCTGCGGCTCTCAACCAAGATTCGTTCAGCCACATTACGCAAGTGGTGAGTTCTTTGCCGAAGTTCTCTGAAGCCAAAATGATCCGGGGGGTCTCTGTAAGTATCAGCGGTGCTTCGCTCTCTGTTTCGAGATGCTCCCGGATAAGCGTTTCTGCGTCGTCCGCCTCCTCAGTTTCACCCCTTTCACGGGCTCGCTCGTCTAAGTAGTTCTGATAAGTCTCTATGGCTTTCTCGTTGGTCATGTTGGCCACCATGGCGGCATACCTAATGGCCTGCAAGTCCATATGTCCGCCCGTCTCACCCCGCTTCAACTCAATCACTACCAATCTGCCACTGGCGTCCAGCCCAAGCAGATCAATCCTTCGGTTAGAGTCCCGCCAATCGCCAAACTCCTCGGCAATTATTAACAGCTTTTCTTCCAGGGCCTCAGGCTGGTCACGCAACATCCTCTGCAGGTCGGCGCGCTCCAAGACCCCTTCCTGTCCGAAAGTAGTTTGGGCTAGTCTGTCCAGCCTGCCCTTATCGCCAACTATCTTGTATATCGCCATATCTACCCTGGATTGGCTAGACGTCCAGGCGCAACTGCACGCCGGCCTTCTCTTCCTGGATTCGGGCCACCGCGTCGGAGTCCTCGGGCCCGAAGCCGCGGAACATGGCCTCCACGTGCCTCTGGTCCACCAGGTTCGATAGGTCCATCGGAACACCGTACTCGCGACCAAGATCCGTGGCCAAGCGAACGTCCTTTGCTGCCAGAGCGGTCGCGAATCCCGGTTCGAAGTTGCCCTGGAACGAAGTTGCCCTGGAAGAGGAAGCGAGCGAACTTCTCGGTCAGCCGCCTCGAACTGCCGGAACTGTGGGCGATGACATCGGCCAGCGTGCCAAGGTCGACGCCGGCCTTGACGCCCAGCGTAAGGGCCTCGGAGAGCAGTACGCCAATGCCCATGCTCATCAGGTTTTGCAGATCTTGCAGACCGAGCCGGCCCCGATGTCGCCACAGTAGACCACGTGGCTTCCGACGGCGCTCAGGGTGGCCTCGAACCGGTCGAAGGTGGCCCGGTCTCCGCCGACCATCACCGCCAATGTGCCCGCCGCCGCGCCATACGTGCCGCCGCTGACCGGGGAGTCCAGCAGAGTAACACCCCGCTCGGCGCAGGTCTCGTGCAGGCGCCGGACCACAGTGGGGGAGTTGGTAGAAAGGTCGAAGATTACTGTCCCGCTACTTGCGCCCTCCAGGATTCCGCCCTCGCCCAGGACCACCGCCTCGACGTCCCGTGGGACGGGAAGGCTGGTTAGGACCGCGTCGTTGCCCGGGACGGCCCCTCTGGGGCTGTCCGCCCAGTCGGCGCCCATCTCCAGCAGGTTGGTTGCCGCTTCTCGTCGCAGGTCGTGAACGGTTAGCTGGTGGCCGGCCCGGATCAGGTTGGCGGCCATCGGATTGCCCATGTTGCCGGTTCCGATGAACCCTATCTTCATCCTGTTCTCTCCTGTCTCGTTGTGGTCGCCGGGGTTCCGGATCGGGGGCGCGGCGGTCAGTGCCCTGGCGATCGTGTACTTCGGGCCCGGGCGCTGGCCGCAGCCGGACCCGCTGCGTTTCTTCCTCCGACGGTGCTTCGGGGCCGGAATCGCTGACATTCTCCCGACGGTACCGCGGAGCGTAACCGCTGGGGGTGTCTCGCGGCGCACGTTCCGGCCGTGGCGTAACGGCGCTTGGCCTTTCTTCCTGCTCGTCGAAGGTCTCCTTGGCGATGCGGAAGGCGTTGATGGCGGCGGGCATCCCCCCATAGAACACCATCTGCGCAATTATCTCGGAGATCTCCTCCTCGGTTACGCCGATGTGAAGCGCCCCGGTGATGTGCCGCTTGATCATCTGTGGGCTGTGTCCGAGCACGACCAGTGCGGCGATGGTGCAGAGGCTTCGGGTACGCAGGTCGACCGCTGGGCGGTTGTAGATCTCCCCGTATACGACCGCGTCGACCAACCGCATTACCTCCGGCGCAAGTTCGGCCATCGCCGCTGGAGGTTGCGGGTTGTTCTCGGGGCCGTAGTAGCGCATGCGGAACTCGGCAGCGGCCTCGTCGAGATCCGCCACCAGGTCTTCCTCATCTTCGTCGTCGCCGTCCTCGTCCTCCAGTTCCAGATCGGGCTGGTATGGGCGCAGGTACGGGTCGTCTTCGTTGTCGTATTCGGTGGTCACAATTGACTCCGTTCCGCTGGTCGGGGCGTTGCCCTACAGGATCTGCCAGTAGCGGCGTCCTTCCTTCCTGATCACCCTTCCAATGTGATCGTCTGGATGGAAATGGCCCGCGGCGATCACGACGTTCTCGTTTTCCGCCCGGTCCAGAATGCGCTCCCGGTTGCGCTGGCTGGCTTCCTTGTCGGTATCGACGCCGGCAGTCCAGTCGGGCCGTTCAACCTGCACCTTGCTGTGCAGCAGGTCGCCGACCACCATGGCCCGCTCGCCTTGAGAGGTGATGTCGATGACCATGTGACCCGGCGTGTGCCCCGAAGCGGTCAGCATTTTCACCTCGCCGGTGATGGTGTGCTCGTCATCGACCAGATCCATCGCGCCCATGCCCTCCAGGGGCACCACGCTATTGGTTACCTGCGGGGCGCTTCCAATCACTTCAGGCTTGGTGAAGTAGTCCCAGTCCAGGCGCGGCACAAGGTAGCGGGCCTTGGGGAAGGTGGCGGCCGGCCTCTCGCCGGTGTAGTCCACGTTCCAGCCCACATGATCGCCATGCAGGTGGGTATGGGCCACAACATCGATGTCTTCGGGGTTGACGCCCTTGAGCTTGAGCTGGTTCACCAGGTCGCCGGTGCGATTGCCCCGGTCAGGGTGTGGGCCGGGCCCCATTCCGGTGTCGACCATGATGGTCTTGCCCTCGGACCGGAGGAAGAAGTGAAGATAATAGAGCTGCAGTTGCCCGCACTCCAGGGCGTGCTGCTGGTCTGACCAGTCCGGCTCAGAGGTGGTGGGGAACATCATCCAGGGATCACGGGGCGGGGGCACCATGTCCAGAACTGCCACAATTTCCACATTACCGATCGTAATCTGACCTGCCATACGAATCCTCCTCTAGGGTTCTTCATAAAGTATGACAACGCGAGACACCGAGGTGGTCTGGATTCAGTATCTGCTTTCTAAGTGCCGGGACAGTTGGTAAAGCCGAGGCCGGGGATCCCGGACTTTTGTTCAGTATTGAATCAGGGAGATCACGTCACGCCCTTGCAGC
The DNA here is from genome assembly GCA_965222025.1 of Dehalococcoidia bacterium. Taxonomy (GTDB): domain Bacteria; phylum Chloroflexota; class Dehalococcoidia; order Lucifugimonadales; family UBA3495; genus VXOI01. The sequence continues at coordinate 321,046 of CBDCTI010000002.1, forward strand.
CGACTCCGTCCATTCAGGAATTCGAGTTCGACCACCACCGCCAGGCGGGCCACTTCCCCGCCACAGGCCTCGACGAGATGGGCCGCCGCAGAAAGCGTGCCGCCTATAGCCAGCAGATCATCGATTATGAGCGCACGCTGGCCCCTGGCGATTCCGTCCGCGTGAATTTCCAGCACATTTGAGCCGTATTCTAGATCGTATTCGACGGAATGAGTATCAGCAGGGAGTTTCCCAGCCTTCCGGACAGGCACCAGCGGCTTGTTCAGCTCCCGAGCCAGTGGTGCACCGAATATAAAACCTCGGGACTCCACGGCTACCAGCACGTCAAAGTCCGCTTCATCGCACCGTTTTGCCAGGCTCACAATGGTATGGTTGAAAGCCTCTGGAGAGGCCAGGAGGGGCGTGATGTCCCGAAACAGGATTCCAGGTTCGGGAAAGTCGGGAATGTCACGTATATATTTCTTGAGGTCTAGCTCTGACATGGCTTTTGCGTCGAAGTATCGCGTCACGGGGACTTCCATATAGGAAAGGCGCGGCGCGCGCAGTCTAAGTCAGGCCCCATATTCAGTCAACCCAAACTCTTCACCCCTGGGCTGCCAACGCCCAGCAAATGCGACGAAATGCCACAATGATTGTTTGACTTGACCCACGGATATCAATATAATATTTCGAAGTTACCGGCTCGGGCCTCCGTGATTGCCGGTTGGCAGATAGCCCCGCTACAGTGGGGCTATTTTCTAATGTCTAAAGCGAATACCGGCTCTCGGACATGAGCTAAATGGAGACTGGGCGGGCTTTGCTGAGGCCCCTGTGGCGCAATGGAAGCGCAGTCGATTTGTAATCGACAGGTTAGGGGTTCGAATCCCCTCTGGGGCTCCAAAAGCACTCAATCGCTCCGGCGGTCCGTCAACCCAGGGAGGAACGGATTGCGTCCCCGGCGCGGATTGTGCGAACATGGTTGGGTTTCCCTGTTTATGGAGGGGTGGGTGAGTGGTTAAAGCCACCAGACTGTAAATCTGGCGTCCGGAAGGGCTTCGCAGGTTCGAATCCTGCCCCCTCCACCATCCAGACCGGAGTTGTGAGCAGGCAGATAGTTTCCTTGTCGGGAAGAGGCGTGACGCTCACATACGGGATTTACAACCTAACTCAACGAGCCCAGATAGCTCAGCGGTAGAGCACGTTCTTGGTAAGAACGGGGTCGGCGGTTCAATCCCGCCTCTGGGCTCCAGATATCTGTCCACAGTACTTGCAAGGCTTTAAGGAGGACACGGCACAACATGGCCAGACAGCAGTTCGACCGGTCAAAGGATCACGTGAACGTTGGAACCATCGGCCACGTGGACCATGGTAAGACAACTCTGACTTCCGCTATTACCAAGGTTCAGGCGGACCGGGGCCAGGCCAAATACCTGGACATGGATTCCATCGACAACGCCCCTGAAGAGAAGGCCCGAGGCGTAACCATCGCCATCGCCCACGTTGAGTACGAGACCGAATCCCGCCACTATGCCCACGTGGACTGCCCAGGGCACGCCGACTACATCAAGAACATGATTACCGGCGCGGCCCAGATGGATGGCGCGGTGCTCGTTGTGAGCGCTCCCGACGGCCCCATGCCCCAGACCCGCGAGCACATCCTCCTGGCGCGCCAGGTGGAAGTTCCACGAATTCTCGTCGCCCTCAACAAGGTTGACATGATGGACGATGAAGAGTTGCTTGAGCTCGTGGAACTGGAAATTCGCGACCTGCTCAATCGCTACGACTTCCCCGGAGACGACACTCCCATCGTCCGCGTGAGCGGACTGAAGGCCCTGGAGGGCGATCCGGAATACGAACAGAGCATTGTTGAACTTGTCAGCGCGATGGACGACTGGATTCCCGTGCCACCGCGCGCCACTGACCTGCCCTTCCTCATGCCCATTGAAGACGTCTTCGGCATCAAGGGCCGGGGCACCGTGGTGACCGGTCGCGTCGAGCGCGGCACCATCAAGGTGGGGGAGCCGGTGGAGATTATTCGCTTCGGCGACACCCGAGCCACCGTTGCTACCGGACTGGAAATGTTCCACAAGTCCCTCGACGTGAGCCAGGCCGGCGACGCAGTTGGCGTACTGCTCCGCGGCGTGGACCGCGACGAGGTGGAGCGCGGCCAGGTGCTGGTCAAACCCGGATCCATGAGGCCCCACACCAAGGCCAAGGCCGAAGTGTATATCCTGAGCCGCGAGGAAGGCGGGCGGCACACCCCGTTCTTCACCGGTTACAAGCCCCAGTTCTACATCCGCACCAGCGACATCACCGGCTCCATCGGGCTGCCCGAGGGGGTTGAGATGGTGATGCCTGGCGACAACGTACAGATGGACATCGAACTCATCTCCCCGGTGCCCCTCGAGAGTGGTATGCGCTTCGCGATTCGCGAAGGCGGCCGCACCGTGGGCTCGGGCGTGATAACCGAGGTGATGGACTAGTATGGCCAGAAAGACCGCCGACATCCGGCAGATCATCACCCTGCAGTGCGGGGACTGCCGTGAACGTAACTACACGTCGATGAAGAACCGCCGCAATGACCCACAGCGGCTGGAGCTCCGTAAGTACTGCTCCCGCTGCCGCAATCACCGTGTTCACCGCGAAGTGAGGTAGTTTCGTGGCAAGGGCCGGCTCACGCGCTCAGCGAATTCTCGCCCCCTCGGGGGGCGGGCGCCTTACGCCAGTACAGTTCATTCGTGAAACGTACGAGGAGCTGAGGAAATGCTTCTGGCCCAGCCGGGAGGAAACCGCTCGCCTGACCATGGTGGTCATTGTCCTGGCAGTGGCGGCGGGGTTCTTCTTGGGCGGTCTTGACCGAGTGTTCGCCGAGTTGTTCAACCGGGTGATTTTCGGGCTCTAGGCATCTCGGCCCCTTCCAAATCGAGATCGCAACCCGCCCCCGGCCTGTCAAGCGGGCTGGGGGCGCCATTCATAAGTCGGGATGGTTCGTATGACGAACGCACACGACATAGCTGAAACCGGCGCGCAGCCCGAAGACATGCGCTGGTACATAGTGCACACCTACTCTGGCCAGGAGGATCTGGTAGAGAAGAACCTGAACCTGCGTATCAATAGCCTCGACATGGAGGACCGCATCAAGCAGGTCCTGGTGCCGACCGAAGAGGAAGTTATCTTCAAGGACGGCAAGCGCCGCTCGGAACGCAAGAAGCTCTTCCCTGGCTACATCCTCGTCCAAATGTCCATGGACGACGAAAGTTGGTACGCCGTGCGCAACACCCCCGGCGTTACGGGCTTCGTCTCCACCGAGGACGAGCGGGACAGCCGCCCCAAGCCGGTGCCCCTGGAAGACAAGCAGATCGAGGATATCCTAAGGCAAGTGGAGTCCGACTCAACCAGGGTTAAAATTTCCCTGGAACGAGGAGAGACCGTTCGTATCACCGAGGGCCCCTTTGTCGATTTCATTGGCGCCATCAATGACGTTGATGAGAGCAAGGGCAAGGTCCGAGTGCTGGTGTCCTTCTTCGGAAGGGAAACTCCAGTCGAATTGGATTTCCTGCAGGTCGAAAGAATCTAAGCGACAACCCGCCTTCGCCAGCAGGTAGCATGCCGGCGGTTAGCGACGTCTAGGAGTCCCAAGTGGCGAAGAAAATTCGCGCGATAATAAAGCTGCAGTTGGAAGCAGGAAAAGCCAGCCCCGCGCCCCCTGTCGGCCCCGCGCTGGGTCAGCACGGCGTAAACATCATGGGCTTCGTGAAGGAATACAACGCCCGCACCGCCAACGACGCGGGCACCATCGTGCCAGTACACCTCACTGTGTACGAAGATCGCTCGTTCTCCTTTGTAACGCGCACCCCTCCGGCCTCAGAACTTCTGCGGAAGGCTGCCGGGGTCGACAAGGGCTCGCCAGACATCCGGCAGGGACGCGTGGGCACTGTCACCAAGGACGCGTTGCGTGAGATTGCCCAGACCAAGCTGTCAGACCTGAACGCGGGTAGCGTCGACGAGGCCATGCTTATCATAGAAGGCACCGCCCGGAGCATGGGTATTCAGGTGTCGGGAGATTAGACAATGCCCAGCCGCAGCCGTAGATACAGCAACGTAGCCGAGAGGGTTGACCCGGACCAACTTTACGACCCCAGCGATGCCATCGACCTCCTTAAGGACATGTCCACCGCCAAGTTCGACGAGACAGTGGAGTTTCACCTCCGCACCAATGTCGACCCGCGCCACGCCGACCAGATGGTTCGGGGCGTCGTCGGCCTTCCCCACGGTATCGGCAAGACGGTCCGGGTACTGGTGTTCACCGGGGCTGACGGAAGCGAAATCGCCCGGCAGGCCGGGGCCGACTACGTCGGTGAAGACGACCTCATTGAACGGATCGAAGGCGGTTGGGTCGAATTTGACATCGGCCTTGCCACTCCCCAGGTGATGCCCAAGATCGGCAAGCTGGGACGCATTCTTGGACGCCGCGGCCTGATGCCCAACCCTCGTTCCGGCACCATGGTCCAGCCCCAGGATCTGCCCCGTGCCATCCAGGAAGCCAAGGGGGGGCGGACGGAATATCGCACCGATCGTACGGCCATCATCCACTGCGCCATCGGCAAGATCAGCTTTGAGACGCCGATGCTGCTGGGCAACCTGGCGGCATTGAGCGATGCCATCGTCCGCGACAGGCCGGCCGCCCTCAAGGGCCCGTACTTCCGGTCAGCCTACGTTACCTCCACCATGGGTCCCAGCGTGCCCATGGACTTGGTGGCTCTGCAGGCCTTGCGCCCCGAGGATTAGACGGATAAACTGCTGGAACAATTGAATAACCAACGCCGAAGACTGCGGGTCCCACGAGGATAATGGCCTAGCCGCCCGCCGAGGCGCGACGAATTATACAAAGGGATATTAACCCTGCGCCGCGTCTTGAACACGTCGCAGGGTTTTTCTACGGATAATTTTCAGAGGGAGGGAGGTTTTGCCGACACCGGAAAAATTCGACCGGGTAGCGGAATTGAAGGAGAAACTGGAGCGCAGCACCATCACCTTCAGCGCCGATTACACCCGCACCACCGTTAACCAGATGACCGAGTTGCGCCGGGCCATGCGGGCAGGCGGGATCGAGTTCACTGTGGTCAAGAATACCCTCATGTATCTGGCCGCAGACGAGGCGGGCAGGCCCCGGGTAAAGGACATCGTGCAGGGTCCCAGTGCAGTGGCCTTCGGGTATGAAGACCCTGCCGCCGCCGCCAAGACCATGTCTGACTACGCCCGTGCCAATGCCAATACCTTCGCCATACGGGGCGCAGTATTGGGCGATGGCGCGGCACTGGGCACCGACGGAGTAACCCGCCTGGCGTCACTGCCTCCGAAGCCTCAGATGATCGCCCTACTCCTGGCGCAGATGCAGGCCCCTATGTCCAGGCTGGTGGGGGCTCTCAACGGTCCCGTGCAGAATCTGGACAACGTACTGCGAGCCCGTATGCGCCAGATTGAAAGCGACTGATCCAACGCAGATTCACATCTCACTAGAGAGAGGAGCAAGTTATGGCACTCACAAAAGAAGAACTCATCAGCGCAATCAAGGAAATGAACGTCGTGGACCTCGCCGACCTGGTGAAGTCGCTGGAGGACGAGTTCGGCGTGACCGCTGCCGCGCCTGTGGCCGTGGCTGCCGCTCCAGCCGCCGGTGACTCCCCCGCAGCAGCAGCCGAAGAAGAACAGACCGAGTTCGAAGTCCAGATCCGCGAAATCGGCCCCAACAAGATCAACGTCATTAAGGCCGTTCGCGAAGTTACCTCCCTAGGTCTGCGCGAAGCCAAGGAGCTGGTGGAGTCCGCTCCCGCCGCCGTCAAGGAAGCGGTTCCGCGCGAGGAAGCAGATTCCGTAAAGGCCAAGCTGGAAGAGGCCGGCGCCGTCGTCGAAGTGAAATAGCCTTACCCGTCCTGCTGGGAGGCATGCCATGGGTCGGAAAGACCGGGAGCGTTTCATACGCCTCAGGGAGGCCAACGCCGACTACCAGGGATTCCGGGGTGCGGCCACTGTAACTGCCCCGGTGCCTCCGCCCGCACCGGTAACGGAGTCAGTTGCCTGCTCGGTCTGTAACCGCCGGCGGAATGTCAATGTAGACACCCTGCCGGAGGACCGAAGCACATATGTGTGCCTGCGCTGCCAGGAAGACCAGCAGGCCGCGTAACTTGGATCCGGTTCAGGCCGACACCCCAGGTCAACATTTGACCCCGCCCATATTGTTCCGGGCGGGGTCTTTTTCGTCGCTCCCGCGAAACCTCAGGCCTAGCGGAAGAGGGGCAGTTGGCTGTCGAGGAATTCATAGGCCGTATTGAACTGCCTCTCTCCGCCAATTCCAACCGGCACTTCTTCGTATTCAACCTGGATATCAGGAACTAAGGGGGCGTCGCCGACCCACACTCCACCTGCTGTGTACCAGCGGGAGGTGGGCATGTACAGAGCCGAGCCGTCAGACAGTGAGACGAAGCTGTAGTCGGAGCCCTCTCCGAAGGTGGGGACTCCTATCACAGTCGCCCGTTCTGCCTCCTGAAGCGCGGCGGTCACTGCCTCTGCCTCTCCAACCGTCTGCTCGTCCACGAGCACAGCCACCATCAGGTCTTCGATGGACAGTCGATTGTTTTCTTCCGGGAATCGATGTTCGCTTCGCTCTCCTTCACGGTCTTCCACATGGCGGAACACCTCTCCGGGCGGCAGGAATTGCGCCGCAACCTCCGCCGCGGCTTCCATTGATCCGCCGGAGTTGAGGCGAAGGTCCAGTATGAGCGCCAGCATGTCGAAGCGGTTCAGGCGTTCCAGGGCTTCAAACACCTGCTGGCCGGTATTGTCGCGAAAGCGGTAAACGCGAATGTATCCAATTCCTCCCTGCAGCAACTGGCTTGCCACCGTGGGCAGATCTACATTTCCGCGGAATACCTCCAGCTCCACGGGCTCGGTTTCGTCCAGCCTTTCAAGACGTAACGCGACTTTCGTACCCTCTTCCCCTCTTATTCGGTCCCCCACTTCCTGCGGAGTGGCATTCCCCACCGCGACCCCCTCTACAGCCAGGAGAACGTCGCCAGGCTCGATTCCCGCTTTCTCAGCAGGTGAACCTTCGAAGGGGAACAGGATAATCCGGCTTTGCTGTGAAACAACCCGGGCCCCTATCCCCAGGTAGGTTCCTTCGATGCTTTTCTCCAGGCGCTCTTGCGCTTCAGGCAGTTGCTCGGCTGTCAGGAATCCGGCCCTGGCATCCGGCAATCCATCCATCAGTCCTCGGATGAGCGCCTGCGTGATTTCGTCCTGATCGACATCCGGGTTTTCAGCTCGATATTGCTGGGTTGCCCGCCAAACGTCCGTCATATCTGTAGGGATCCCTGCAGGCACCTGGCCTCGAATTCGCCCTAGGTCTGTCAAAAACGGGTACGGTTCGAAGTCGCCCAACTCGAGGATCCGGTTAATTGCACCACCCGCTACAGCTTTCTGGTCAAGTGACTTCGGAGCGGCGTAGTTCGCGAGGAGCACGTCCCAGGCGTCCCAGACCAAGGCCAGATCTTCGGCGTTATTGCTGGGCTGAGGTTCCTGGGGTGCATCCGTGCAGGCTGTTGCTACAGAAACCAGCATCAATGTCGCTGCAAGGAGGGAAAATCTGAATATAAGGCCAGGAAGGTTTGTAATCAGCAAGTCGTGGTTCCGCCAATGCAGGATCAGGGGCTCGTGTCATTGTAGCAAAGAGAGGTATTTCGGGCTGAATGCAGCCGCTGTCAGTTAGCGTACCAGTTTAGGTGGTTTGCTCCTGTATCCGCGACGTTCAAGCCTGCCCCCGACTACAACACACCACCAAAAAGAACGGACGCCTGTATATGCCGGGCAACAAATTTGATGACAGACGCCCATAGCGAGAACACCTCCCGCCCTGCTAACCTGAATATATGGTGCGCTCGCTGCGGTTCAGTCTCCAAAGAATGGAATGAAACAGATGGAACGGAATGGGACTCTTAAAAAGGTGCCCCGCTCTCAACTGGGCCTCGAACCCTGACCGCATCCGTCAACGTGGCCTTCCTAGATGCCACCGCCAGCACCTGGGGCTCAGATTTCCCGGCACAATGGCCGGGTATGGCCGATAGTGGCCGAAAATGGCCGGAAAAATAAAAAATTCCTTGGCTAACGCGTGAGCACAAAACGGAAAGCAGGGTGCGAGGGCTGGAAGATGGCGATGCCTTTTCATTGGACGAGCCCGGGAACTCTAACCTCGACCGCCATCCGGCCAGGAAGCAGATACATCCATCGGGACAGCAAACCACCTGAATGGAAACGCGACCCATGCTGAAGGCAACCGTTGCCAGCCGAACATGCTGAATGTAAACTGGCCGTCAGGCGATCTACTTCCAACTGACAGATTTCGACCTGACAGATTTCGACTCGGAAGGGACGGGAGGCCACCCAGGTGGCCTGTAAGACTGCAAGGAGACATCAGCAATGATCAAAGTTACCGTTCTGTACCCCAACGAAGAGGGGAAGAATTTTGATTTCGACTACTGGTCCGGTACCCACATGGAGATTGTGCACCGGCTTCTGGATCCGATGGGCCTGAATCGCAGCGAGCTGGAGAAGGGCGTTTCTGCCGCCGACCCCAACGCACCTGCCCCCTTTATGGCCATGGCCACCATGTATTTCAACACGGCTGACGAAGTGCACGAGGGCTTCAAGACTCATGGCCGGGAAATCATCGGAGACATCAAGAACTACACCGACATCTCTCCTCAGTACCAGATCAGCGAAGTACTCTAGCTAATCGAATTCTCGGACGACAAGAGACCTCTAGCGGGCGGCCTTGAAGTTGGCCGCCCGTTGACGTATTGCGAGAAAACGTGTCCCTAAATTCCGGCCTGGAGGATAGAACGGCTATGACTCAGCAAGCCAGCGAAGGTCTCTCCGAAGCGAGTGCCGCACTCGCCGCTCTGTCTGAACGGCTCATCACCGAACACTGGGATTTCTATCCCACCTCGGGGTCTCGCATTGGGCGCCACGAATATGACGGTCGGTTGCCTGATCTGTCACCCTCGCGGATCAATCCCAGAATGCAGGAACTCCGGAGGGGCTTAACCGAACTGAGGCGGATGGATGCCTCGGACCTGGAGGTCGAAGAGCAACTTTCTCATAAGATGCTGGACCTGTTTCTTCAGCGGGAACTGTTCACCTTCGAGGAGATGCGCCCGCTGGAAGACAATCCGATGCGACAGGCCGGATTCCTCAACATGGGAGGCTACGTCCGTCGCGACTACGCTCCGCTGGAAGACCGGATTCGGTCTGCTACCACGGCTCTGGGACAGGTTCCGGACTTCCTGCACACCCTCGACTCAGCGCTTCGAGAGGACCTTTCTCGCCATTTGGTGGACATGAGCGTTGAGAGCTACGGAGGGATGGCCCACTTCTATCGTACCGATCTCTCCGCCTTCGCCGGGGCGGTGCACGATCGACAAATCAGTACAGGATTTATCGAAGCCATCGATACCGCAGCTGCGGCCCTCGACGCGTTCGTGGACAAGCTGAAGCAACGCGCAAAGGCCAAGGACAACGACTTCGCCATTGGCAACCACCTGTACTCACGCATGTTGACCACGGGCGAAGCCCTTGACGTCTCGCTGGAACGCATTGCCGCTGTGGGGCAAGCGAACCTGGAGGAGAATCTACGCCAGCTGCGGGAATTGGCCGCTTCGATAGCCCCGGGAAAATCGGTACGGGAGATCGTGGACCACAACAGCCGCAATCACCCCGATGCCGGGGGCCTGATTCCAGATACACAGGAACTGCTGGAAGATATCCGCCAGTCGCTGCTCGATTACGATATCATTTCGTTGCCGTCAGAGGACCGCTGCCAGGTGGTGGAGACTCCGGCTTACATGCGCTACGCCTTCGCCGCCATGGACAGCGCCGGAGCACTGGAAACTAGGGCTACCGAGTCCTTCTATTACGTCACTCCGGTGGAAGGACACTGGACGGAAGAGCAAGCCGAGGAGTGGCTGTCCAAGTTCGACTACAACACACTGAAGATCATCTCGATCCACGAGGTCTATCCGGGACATTTCGTCCACGGACTCCACAACCGCTACGGCAGGGCTCTGCCTTTGATCAACCGGGCCTCTACTTCCTACGCCTTCACCGAGGGATGGGCACATTACACCGAACAGATGATGGTGGAAACGGAGTACGGCAGGAACAAACCGGAGTTGCAACTGACGCAGCTGCTCGAGGCTCTGGTGCGCAACTGCCGGTACATGTGCTCCATAGCTATGCACACCGGTGACATGACGGTGGATGAAGCGACTCAGTTTTTTGTGGATAACGCCTTCATGGGAGAACATCCTTCAAGGCGCGAGGCACTGAGAGGGACCTTTGATCCGGGGTATCTGAACTACACCCTCGGCAAGCTAATGATCCTCAAGCTGCGAGAGGACTACGAAAAGGAACAAAACGGTGGCTATTCTCTGAAGAACTTCCACGACCGCCTGCTGTCCTACGGCGCCCCACCCCTGCCGCTGCTGAGAGAGGCCATGCTCCAAGGGAAAGGAACAGCGCTCTAGAGCAAAGTCAACCGAGCAGCCGACAAAGAATGCTCGCAGGGGAATTCACTCCTTGCGAGCATTTGGCAGGGCTCAGGTGGTTCGTCAATCTCCCGCTCCAGTGCAGGATTCGAACAGCCCCAGCCTTACGTCCTGAAGGTGATTTTGCGGAACGCCTCGCCGTATTCGGCACCGGAATCCCCCACACTGTCCATTCCCTGCTGCTCTAGGAAGGCGTCGACTTCTTCCTCGGTCCGGCCCGCCAGCCTCGTCGACCCGGCCTTGACCGCGAGGGTCTTGGCGCCCAATGACGCATCTATGTCGACGAAGGTGTTGGGCGTCTCCGTGCCCCAGAACAGCACCGTGCCCGTCTTGTGGGGCTCCAGTCCCTCGTCCCGCCACAATTCCTCGAAGTGCAGATGGTCTCGGGCACAGGGGAACACGGCATCCAACGTCACTTGTCCCGTGATGCGGCTGTCCCTGTGCCAGGCCAGGTTCTTACGGTACGGTTCCGGACACAGCACCACCTCGGGACGCATCTGGCGGATCTGCCGCACCAATTCCCGGCGGAAATCGTCGGTGTCCTCCAAGCTACCGTCGATGCGACCCAGTGACACCATCTCCTGGACTCCAAGTGAACGGGCAGATTCCTCCTGCTCCCGCCCCCGGGTGGCAGCGAGTTCAGAGACGTCAATTTCCGGGTCGGTCGTGCCCTTGGAGCCGTCTGTGCAGACCACGTAACGCACCGTGGCTCCATCGGCTATCCATCGCGCGATACTCCCTGCACACCAGAACTCCGCATCGTTTGGATGCGGAATGACCACCAGTATGCGCTGAGGTGTCTCCTCCATTTGCCTGAACCTCCAATACTTGTGGGAACGTGATTGCCTCTTGCGGGCTCTTGAAGACCCCTGGGCACAAAAAGAGCCGCCGGGCGGGATCTTCTCCTAACCCAGCGGATTTGGAAGACCTTTCGACAGTTACCAGCTACAACGCGGTCGTTGAAGCAAGAATCAAATATTCCAGACCCGAGACAACTCTGCTACAGCCATCCAATAGTGTCAAGACTTGTTGTCGCCTTCGCGAAATCTATCAGCCTGAAACACCGCGTGACCCGCTTAACCATCCGGGTCCTCCCCTGAGCGGACGTCTGAGCGAGCTTCGAACCCGGAACGCTGGAACATGCGCTCAGACAGAATGCCTCCCGACACCACGACGCTCATCGCTTCTTCCACGGACATGTCGAGACGGGTAATCTGGCTGGCCGGCACTATGATCAGGAACCCCGATGACGGGATCGGCGTGGTCGGCACATACACCGCCAATACTTCCTGGCCTTCCAGATCATACATCTGGGAAGTAACCAGTCCAATGGACCTGATTCCGGGCCTGGGAAACTCGACCAGCACCACTCCTGTGTAGTGTTCGCTGTTGGCCGTTCCATTGCTCCGGCCCGAGCTGGACAGTAACTGCACGGCCGTGCGCGTTGTGCTGTATATACCCTTCACTACCGGAATGACTTCCATGGCCCGGTGGGCCACGCCTATGATGCGGCGGCCGATTACGAAAGCGGCGATCAAGCCAACGACGTATATCAGCAGCAGCAGTGCCACCAGCCCTGTGCCGCGCACGTCGGGCCCGGGCAACAGGTCGGTCAACGGCTGGAGAATTGGAGTCAGGAGGTCAAATACGAATTTCAGGACAAGGGCAGTGATGCCTATGGGCAGCATCACGAGTATTCCAGCGGCCAACGTGCGCTGGAAATGGCCGAGGACGCGCCGGAGTATCCTTCGCAAGATTGCAGGCTGTTCCGGCGTACTTCCGTTGCCCCCTGGTTGGCTGGGCGGGATAAATTGCGGAGTCAAAACGATAGCCGATTCTTATGGATTAAAAACTGGTCGGCGCAGGCTACCCGTAGCCCAGGCATCGGCGTCGGGATCAACTCGGGTTCCCAAGAGAGGCAGAGGGGTACCGCGGGCGGAGAAGCACAATCCGCTTCTGATTCAGCGCCCCCCGTCGGTCAGAACCCGATATTCTTTGGAAATCATGGATGCCACGTTTTCCCAGCCCATTTGCTCCGCCCGGCGCCGGGCCGCAGCGCCCAGGCTTTCCTGAAGCCCGGAACTGCTAATAATCATTTCGACGGAGTTGGCGAAGGCTTCGGGGCACCGCCAAGACTTCAGATATCCCGTGTGACCGTGCTGCACAATGGTGGGAAGACCTCCCACCCTGGTTGCCACCACCGGCGTACCACACGCCATGGACTCGAGTGCGACCAGCCCAAAACTCTCGTAGTAGGACGGCACGACACAAACGTCGGCGGCATTGTAGTAGATGGGCAGGTCGTCGTGGTCCACTCGGCCTACGAAATCAATGATCCCGTCAACCTTGCGTTCTTCCGCAAGGCGCCTCACTCGGTCTGTTTCCGGCTCTCCGGGGCCTCCCCCTCCCACGACCATCATGCGGACTTCTTCTTCACCTGAATCCATCTGCGCCGCCGTTTCAACCAGCAAGTCCAGACCCTTCAGTGGCTCCACTCGTCCCACGTACAGCAGTACCTTTTCGCCATTCAATCCCAGTCGTTGCCGGACTTCCTTCTGATCGAGCGGCCGGAACTTGATGAGATCCACGCCACAGGGTGCAAGCATAACGCGATCGGGATCTGCGCCGTAAAGACGCGCCATGGCATCTCGCTCATGTCCGCTGAAGGCTATGATTCGGTCGGCGGTTAGCATGGCCTCCCGCTCGACCACTTCCCGCTCTTCCGGCTCCGACTCACCAGCACGTGATTGCATCTTGATGAGGGCCAGGGTGTGGAAAGTCACCAGATGGGGTATTCCCAAACCTCGAGCGAAGCGCTGCCCGATCCATGCCGACAACCAGTAATGGGAGTGCACCACGTCGTATTCAATATCGTTCTTCACCTGAAACGCGCGGACCCCGTCCAAGAACTCCGGTAGGTGGGCAAAGAGGTCGCCGACTGAGGCTTCGTGCGGGCCGCCGGGCAGGTGAATAACCCTCACGTTCGGCGCAATCCACTCAATGGATGCCCTCGCGTCTTCGTGCTCACGGGTGAATATGTCTACAGGTACGCCGGACTCACCTATTGCCCTCGAAAGCTCCCTGACGTAAACGTTCATACCCCCCGACTTGCCCTGTCCAGGGGCGGCCAGGGGGCAGGCATGAAACGAGATAAAAGCGGCTCGCTGGAGGCTCAACTTCGTTTTACCACCATTCTGTAAAGGCTTTTCTGGAGCCCGCCTAGATGGGCTTTGTATGGCTCAGGCCCTCGCAGGAAATCAAAGTATTCGATCCCCCGATCGATGGCGTCTCGCACGCACATGGCGTGCAGCAGGAGACCGACACTGTAGTAGGAGAGACCCGGGTCGTATCCACTATTGTACAACAGGCGCGCCGAACCGTAGTCGAAGCACAGGCTTGCCGCCGCTTTGGCTCCGTCCATCTCCATGAAGAAAAGTCGGACGCGGTCCAGCTCCGCCATCCGCCTGGTCATGTCGCGGAAGAAAGCCTCGCGCGTCGGCGTCATGTACTCTTCCTTGTCGGGGCGGCTTATCCGCATCAGCGACAGGAATTCGTCGAAGCTTCCCTCGACCTCCGATGGTGTGGACAGGCAGTACCAACGCCAGTCGGTCTGGGTATCAAGGCGTCTTAGCTTGCGCCGCAATTCGTGGCGGTTCTTCTTGCTGAGAAGACCCAGATATTCCTCCCACTCGTCCGGGAGGCCAATTCCCCATGTGACGTCTTCAAGCTCGACGTCAACTGAATATCCCCTGCTTCGCGCCAGGTCGGGCAGATGGACCAGGGTGGGTGAATTCTCAACTAGCGAGTCCAAACGCACTTCGCTCCAATCCCGATCGGCAAGAACGTCAAGCAGGAGTGGGTAGAAGGACTCTTCAAACCCGGGGCGCACCAGGAAGTCGTTGTAGTCGAAAGTGTCGGTGGCCCCCACAAAGCCAATTTCGTCGCCTAACCGGGACAGGGAGGCCAAAGCGTCAACAGTCCCTTCTTCAGCGGGAACGTAGAAACCAGCCAACTCGCGGCCGCCGCTGAAGTTCTCCCACCAGACTTCCTGCCATTCCGGGGAGAGAAAAATACTGGCGACGGGCGAATCACGCAGCACAGAATCCCATTCTTCGTGGGTGTCACTGAATGAGGTAATGGGATTGACCGACACTTCTAGCTGCTGCGCATCAGGTTTAATAGCGATTCCCTCGTATCACGGTCCACAGATGTCTCCCTAACGGCCCTGGTGAGCATCTTGGTTCCGGGCTTTCGGATCCCGCGCATCGACATGCACAGGTGCTCGGCTTCCAGTTCCACGATTACAATGCGGGGCTGTAGAGCACTGTAGATCGCCTCGGCGACCTCGGAGGTCAATCGCTCCTGGACCTGTGGCCTGGCAGCGGCCACTTCAAGGGCACGCCCCAGCTTGCTGACGCCAGCAATCCTGTCTTGTGGCAGATAACCGATGCGGGCTTCACCGAAAAAGGGCAACAGGTGATGCTCGCACATTGAATAGAAAGGGAGGTGGTTCAAGGCCACCGGGTCGGAGTCGCCGCTCTCGAAGACTGCATCAATGGCATCCTCAGCGCGCTCACCTATGCCGGCAAACAGGGACTGATACATGTGGGCCACGCGAGCCGGTGTCTGCTTCAGACCCTCTCTATGCGGGTCTTCACCAACGGCCTCTAGGATGCTGGCTACCGCCTGCTGTATCTGGCTCTTCTCGACCGTGATTCCTCCAGGTTTACTTGCCACCGAATTGTCGCGTCATGACAGCGCCACTGCCTCGACGGCCTCCAGCGTCGGCTCTACGACGATGGTTTGTGGCGCCACGCTTGTAACAGCGAGGTCCGGGTCCTTGAGGCCCGTTCCCGTGAAAACGCAGACCACCCGGCGGTCAGACAGGTTCAGACCCTGTTTCTGCAGTTTGATCAGACCGGCGAAGGATGCAGCCGAGGCGGGTTCGCAGAAAATACCTTCATGAGAGGCCAGCAGTCGGTAACTCTCAAGAATCTCGTCATCAGACACCATGTCAATGGTGCCGCCCGAACTGTCACGGGCATCCAGGGCCCCTTTCCAACTGGCCGGGTTCCCGATCCGGATTGCCGATGCGATGGTCTGCGGATTGGCAACCGGCTCGCCCCGCACGATCGGCGCAGCGCCTTCGGCCTGAAAGCCCATCATCTTCGGCAGCGTCTTGGCGCGCCCGAGCTGATGGTATTCCCGGAATCCACGCCAATAAGCCGTAATATTACCTGCGTTGCCCACGGGTATGAACAGGTAGTCCGGCGCGTCTCCCAGACTGTCCACGATCTCGAAGGCCGCGGTCTTCTGGCCTTCCAAGCGATAGGGATTTACGGAGTTGACCAGCGTCACTTCGTGCTTCGTTGTGAAGGAGCGAACCAGGTCAAAGGCGGTGTCGAAGTTGCCATTGACCATGATGATCTTGGCACCGTAGGCCATTGCCTGGGCTAGTTTTCCCATGGCCACTTCCCCGCGCGGGATGATAACCAGTGCCGGCAGTCCGCTGTACGCGCCAAAAGCCGCGGCTGAAGCGCTGGTGTTCCCGGTGGAGGCGCACATGATGGCCCGGCTTCCTTCCTCCAAGGCTTTGGCCATGGCCACAACCATCCCCCGGTCCTTGAATGAACCGGTCGGGTTGCAGCCCTCCAGCTTGAAGTACAACTCGGGGCACCCAAGCTCAGCGGCCAGGCGGTTGGACTTTACCAGCGGCGTGTCGCCTTCCCCCAGAGTAATCATGGGCGTGGCGTCCGTGACCGGCAGCAGGTCCCTGTAAGTTTTTAGTACTCCAACGCCCATTTCGACCTTGGGGAAATACGATTCTTGCCCTTCAGATACTCGTTTCTCTAAGTACGTTACTCTTCAATGCGAATCATGTTGCCGACGCGTCGAACGGGGTCGAGCTGTCCTATGGCCAGCAACGCCCGCTGAACTGACGACTCTCGGGCAGGGTGGGTCATAATCACAATTTCCGCGCTCTGCGTGTCCGGATCGGCATCCTTCTGGAGAACCGAAGCGATGCTGATCTCCTCGTCCCCCAGCGCCCTGGCTATCTGGGCAAGCACTCCGGCCCGATCCGCCACTACCAGCCTGATGTAATAGCGAGTCTGTAGCGTGTCGATCTTCCGGACTCCCAGATCTTGCGACAATTCTCCGGGTCCGCCCGGCAGCGCGCTGTCTCGGACCAGACGCGCGGTCTCAACCAAGTCCCCCAGTACCGCGCTGGTGGTGGGGCCTCGTCCAGCTCCCATTCCGTGGAACAGGACTCGACCACACAGGTTTCCGTATACCTCTACCGCATTGTACACGCCGTTGACGTTGCCGAGCATGTTTTCGGCAGGAATCAGGGCAGGATAGACTCGCAGCTGCACTCCGTCGTCGTTGAGATCAGCAATGGCAAGCGACTTAATTGAGTACCCGAATTCCTGGGCGTACCGGAAGTCCTGGGGTTCCAACTCTGAAATGCCCTGCCGGTATATGTCTTCGGGACGGAACCGGCTGCCATACGCAAGCGTGGCCAGAACCGTCAGTTTGTATGCAGCGTCGATCCCCTCGACGTCGTTGGTTGGGTCAGCTTCGGCGTATCCCAACCCCTGCGCCTCCGCGAGGGCTTCGGCAAAAGCGGTCTTCTGGTACGCCATCTGGGTGAGGATGTAGTTGGTGGTGCCGTTGATAATACTGCGAATCGAATAGACGTCATTGGCTGCCAGTTCGTTCATCAAGCAACCGACGATGGGAATTCCGCCGCCGACGCTGGCCTCGAACAGCAAGCTCACCTGGTTGGCCCTGGCCAGCGCCATCAGTTCCGCTCCGTTCTTGGCCATAACTTCCTTGTTGGCGGTGACCACGTGCTTGCCTGCTTCCAAAGCCCTGCGGAAATACCCTGAGGCAGGGTCGGAACCGCCCATCACTTCAACAAGGATATCGATTTCAGGGTCATCAAGAAGATCTTCGGCGTTGGTTGTCAGCAACTCGGCCGGAACTTCGACGTCCCTGCGGCGAGCCTTGTCGCGGACCAACACTCTGCGCAGGTTGACCTCCCTGCCCACCCGGGCAGAAACGCCTGACGGCTCACGCAAAAGCGCGGAGGCCACTCCGCCGCCAACTACTCCCAACCCCAGGAGACCGACATTTATTGGTGAATCGCCCGCCATCTCCAGCTTCCTATTGTCCCGGTGCCTGAACACGCGGCGCAGTTATAGACACCTGGTCAACCACCCAGTCGTAGAAAGTGGAGTTGAATTTCATTTTGACCGTTCCATTTGCGCTGCCTTCCTGGAGAGCTTGGTCCTTCCAGTCTTCGGTCAATTCCAGCGCCAGCTTGACTCGCATACGGTCATCCACCTGACGCTCCTCCGGGCCGGCCAGTTTGTCCACGATAAAAATGCCGTCCCGAGTGTAGGAGGGCTGGCTCATTTCGCCGGCTTCCAGTGCCGCGGTTCCCAGTTCTTCGTCGCCATGGAGCAGCAGGTCCAGGTTAGAGAATGCCCCCTTGGGGACCCACCCCACGTAGCCGGATTGATCGGCATAACCCGCGGAGCGCGAAATTTCCCGAGCAACGACTTCAAACGGCTCGACTTCCAATCGACGAACCACCTGATCCGGCTGCAATTCGCTGCTGCCCGCTTCCTGCGGGTCAACTGGCAGCCTGATCCAGCGGACTTCCACATGCTCCTGTGGGCTCTCGATGTCCTGCTCCAGCAAAAGGAACAGTCCGAACTCGGTCAACTCTTCTTCTACGATCACCCGGTATTCCGAATCCGTAAGGCCGGTGGCGGTCAGGAAAGTCTGGTAGCTGTTTCGGAATTCCTGGTCCAACTGGCCCGGATCAACTTCCTGACCTTCAGGCACCGTGGGTTGGAATTGACGCCGAAGCGCATCTTCAATTCCTTCTTCGGTGGGTTTGATCCCCAGTCCGGGAGCGGCCTGCCTGAGAATTTCCACGTTGACCAGGTTTTGCAGGTATTCGAACGGAACGGTGCCCAGGTCCACCCTGCCACCATCGTACCGATTGACGCCCTGGAGCACTCTGATTCGCTGCACCAGGTCTCCCATCTTGAATTCTACATTGTTAACGCTGCCGGCCCAGACGCGAGGCGGACGAAAGAACTCTTGGTAGTATCCGAAGATCACCACTCCGAAGACGACAGCCAGCAGAAATACGCCAATGCCAATCGACAGGAAGCGCCTGCGCCTCTCTCCCCTTTCTGAGGAAGTCGGTGCTTCGGTTTCCGGGCCATCTCCTCCGCCCGAACGGGCACGCCTCCTGCGGATCGCCCTGGTGGGCTCGCCGCCAAATCGTCCGGTAAGCCTGGCTAGGGCCATCTTTCACGTCCGGCGCACAGTTCGAGGGACTGGAATCCTGCCAAGAAGCGATCTCCTGACCCTGAGCCGGGCACGAGAGGGTTATCGGCGGACACTGGGGAAGGAATGGTGGGCCACGAACGGGATCAGGGCCAAGTGACGGGCCCGCTGAATAGCCACGCGCAGTGCCCGCTGGTGCTTGGCGCAAACGCCCGTGCGGCGGCGCGGTTCGATCTTGGCGCGGTCGGAGACAAACCGCCGGATCTTGTCTACATCCTTGTAGTCGATAATCTTGATGTGCTCAACGCAAAAGGTACAGACTCGCCGTCGGGGCACAAACCGCCCGCGGGGCCGACCGCCCGGTCGTCCGCCCGGTCGTCCGCCGGGACCGCCGCCTGGCCGTCCACCCGGAGGTCCGGGCGGCCTGCCACCCTGTGGTCCATCGGGCGGCCTGTTGGTTGCTTCAGTAGTCATAGGGTTTCAGTCCTTGTGAACTACCGGGGTGGTAGTTGATTTTCGTTAGAAGGGCAGATCGTCCGCGTCGTCAAAGGGCGGAGGGCCACCGGCGTCGGCCATTCCCCGGCCACCGCTATAATTGTCTCTGTCTCCGTTACCGCCGCCCGACTCATTTTCGCCACGGCGACCCAGCATCTGCATTTCGGTAGCCGTTATTTCGAGAGAATATCGGGGTCAACGTAGACCTGCTGCCCTCTCTGCAGGTATTGGTTGCAGATCTCGGACAGTCGGCCGAAGGCGCTGACGTTGAACCACTCGGTCTCTTCACGCTGCTCGCCGTCTGCGGTGCGATAACGGCGGTTTGAGGCCACGCTGAACGACGTTACAGCCTGTCCGCTGGGCGTGTACCGCATCTCGGGATCGCGGCCAACATTGCCGATAACAATTATCTTGTTCAAGGCTAACCCTGCTACTCGGAGGGTTCTTCGGTCTGCGGACTATCGGCAGGCGCAGCCTCCGCTTCAGCCACGGGCGTTGGCACAGCCTCTTCGGCCGCCGACGCAACATCGGGCGCGGGCGCCTCGGCAGCGGGGGCCGGCGCAGCATCGGGCGCAGGCGCCTCGGCAGCGGGGGCCGACGCGGGATCTGGCGCGGGCGTCTCGGCTGTGGGGGCTCAGTAGGTGCGGTCGCAGGGGCCGCATCCGGGGGCGCT
>CBDCTI010000003.1:0-35822 GCA_965222025.1 Dehalococcoidia bacterium
TCCCACGCTTGCCCAGCCTCGTCGGGGCTGATCATCGGGCTGAGAACGACTACTAGTTCGTAATGACGCAAAGATTCCCCTTCAGACAGAAAACTCCACTGATTATAGCATTGGCCTTGGGACGTCTCAACTAGTCGTCGATGCCCGGCACAGGAAATCCGGCTGTCAGCTCCCTCACTTCGCTGGCCACCCGTTCCCGTACATGTTCGTCATCAATATTTGTCAGGACACGGGCCACCATCGAGGCGACCTGACCTGCTTCGTTGACTCCCATGCCGCGGCTGGTGATGGCCGGAGTGCCAAGCCGCAATCCGCTTGTTACCCGTGGAGGGCGTGAGTCGAAGGGAATGGCATTCTTGTTGGCTATGATCCCAACCTTTTCCAACGCCTGTTCGGCCTGGCGGCCCGTGATACCCAAGGGACCAACGTCCACCAGCAACAGGTGATTGTCGGTGCCTCCCGATACGAGGCGCATGCCCGCCTCCGACAGGCCCGTAGCCAGCACCTGGCAGTTCTCCACCACCTGGTGCGCGTACCGCGAAAACTCCGGCTTCATAGCCAGCCCGAAACAAACGGCCTTACCCGCGATCGTGTGCATCATCGGCCCGCCTTGCATGACCGGGAACACCGCGAAGTCGATATCCTTGGCAAGGTCCTCTGTACACATGATGAACCCACCGCGGGGACCCCGCAGACTCTTTTGCGTGGTCGATGTCACAATCTGCGCATGGGGGAATGGCGATGGGTGGGCCCCGCCGGCAATCAGGCCCGAAATGTGGGCCATATCCACCATCAAATAGGCCCCCACGCTGTCGGCGATCTCCCTGAAGCGCGGGAAGTCGATGGTCCTCGGATAGGCACTGTACCCGGCCACTATGATCTTGGGCTTGTGTTCTTTGGCCAGGCTCTCCACCGCGTCGAAGTCTATGGTCTCTGATTCCGGGTCCACGCCGTAGGAAACGAAGTTATACAGCTTGCCGGAGAAGTTGACCTTGGCCCCATGAGTCAGGTGGCCGCCGTGGTCCAACTGCATCCCCATCACTGTGTCGCCTGGCTCCAGCAGGGCGAAATAGACTGCCATGTTGGCCTGGGCGCCGCTGTGAGGCTGCACGTTGGCGTGCTCTGCCCCGAACAGTTCCTTTGCCCTCTCGATGGCCAGGCTCTCCACCACGTCGACATGCTCACAGCCGCCGTAGTAACGCCTGCCCGGGTAGCCTTCGGCGTACTTGTTGCTGGCGACACTCGACCCCGATGTCAGGACGGCCTTAGTCGCGTAGTTTTCAGAAGCTATGAG
Source organism: Dehalococcoidia bacterium (assembly GCA_965222025.1). GTDB lineage: Bacteria > Chloroflexota > Dehalococcoidia > Lucifugimonadales > UBA3495 > VXOI01. The sequence goes on from CBDCTI010000003.1 coordinate 1,295, forward strand.
TACTATGGACTCGCGCTGACGACGGTCTTCGCCCTCCAGCGCGGCAGCAATTTCTGGGTCCAGATCGGCTAAAGAGGTCATAGGGAACTCCAGGACTGTGGTGGTTTGTGGCCATCGGATCGCAGGGCAAATCCGAATACTCTTAATATCAGTCTACGGACACGCCTCGAACGTGTCAACGAAAATCGCCGCCCCTGGGTTCTTGAAAACGGGTATTGAACAACACTGGTAGACGCACTACAGCGCCGAATGATCGAAGATGTTAACAGAATCCGCAATTGTCACAGCTATTCTTTTTCGTCTGCGCAGAATCAAAAATCCTTGACTGGACCCCCCTCACTGATACAATCCTTTTCCAACTTGCACCTCAAACAGCCTGAACGATAAACAGCCTGAACGATCCGCCCAGAATTCCCTTTGATCTCGCAGCGACCCAGCTCGGGGCGGCATATGCGACAACCTCCGGAGGCTGAGAAGGAGACATGAACGGCATTTGGGAGTTGCCCCAGCCGAATTCGATCCTTGAAGTTCCCATGTCCCACGGAGCGCTGGTCTACGTGCGACGCCATGGAAACCCTGACGGACAGCGAATGTTGCTCAGCCACGGCTGCGGACTTTCCATAGATACCTACTACCCCTACTGGTCGCTCCTACAGGACCGCTTTGACCTGTTCGTCTACGACCTTCGAAGTCATGGATGGAACCCCCCCGGGAACATCAGGGCCCAGAACATTCCCACTTTTGTCCGCGATTGCGAGTCTGTCCTTCGGGCCATCGGCCGGAATCACGAGGAAAGGCCCGTCGTAGGCGCGTTTCATTCTCTCTCTGGGCTGGTAGCCCTCCTCCACGAAGAGCAATGGAAGGGGTTTGCGGGACTCATGCTCTTCGATGTCCCAATCCTTCCGCCCGGAGGACGGCCGGAAGACCTCGTGGAGATGGGTGAGGCCATGAGTGCCACCGCCCGTCGCCGGCGCTTTCGCTTCGAGAGCAAGGACGAATTTACCCGGCGAATTGTCGGGAGCCCCGTTTACCGAAACCTTCCTTCACCTATCGTTCAGCTGATGGCCGACACGACCCTGCGCCTCAACCCTGATGGCACTGCATTCGAGCTCTGCTGTCCCCGGGAATATGAGGCCCAGGTCTACGAGTACCTGTTTGGGTGGGCCATGAGAGTGAACCTCCAGAGGGTCTCATGTCCCGTAAAAGTGGTGGGAGCCGACCCCACGGTGCCCTTCACGTTCATGCCCAGCATGGACCTTTCTCAACTCGTTGATCTGGACTACGACTACCTTGCCGACTCAACTCATTTTCTCCAGCTCGAAGAGCCGAAAAAGTGCGCGGCCTTCACTGTCGACTTCATGGAGACCCGAGATCTGGTCTGAAGGCATCTCGGTATTCAGAGCTATCGGGCGTATAATCTTCCTGCGGGCTGGGTGCACTCTGTTTACCGATGCCGCCAGGCCCGATTTGAACTGGGACCAGGAATATGGCAACTGACTTCGATGTCCTCATTGTTGGCGGCGGTCTGGCCGGAATGACCGCGGGCATGTACGCGTCCAGGCACGGTCTGCGGACCGGTGTCCTTGAGCGCATGATGGGCGGCGCGTCCATCATCAACGTTGAAAAGGTTGAGAACTTCCCTGGGTTTCCTGAAGGGATCATGGGCGCCGACCTGGCGGCAATGACCCAGGAACAGGCAATGAACGCCGGTGCTGAGTTTGTGATGGGTGAGGCCTCCGGCATCTCCGAAGATGGCGACTACCGGGTCGTGGCTGCCGACTCCGGAGAGTATCGCGCCAGGGCGGTCGTCGTAGCCGCAGGCTCGACTTTGCGGTTGCTTGGGATCCCTGGCGAAGAAGAGTACATGGGGCGGGGAGTTTCCCAGTGCGCCACCTGCGACGGCCCGCTCTATAGCAGCGAGGTGGTGGGTGTAGCCGGCGGCGGAGACTCGGCCGCTGACGAGGCTCTCGTGCTGGCCCAGTACGCCGACCGTGTGCTCCTGTTCCATCGGCGCGATCAACTAAGGGCCCAACAGGATCTGGTAAACAGGGTCCTGGCCGAGCCCAAGATCGAAATTGTATGGAACTCCATGATTGACGAGGTCCTCGGTGAGGACACCGTTTCCGGAGTCCGGCTTACCAACGTGGCGACAAGGGAGCAGGAAGTGCGACAGCTTTCCGGGCTCTTCGTTTACGTCGGGCTGGAACCCAACGCCAGTATCGTGGACGGACTGCTGGATACCGACGGCGGAGGCCACATACCCGTCAACATTTCCATGGAAACATCCATGCCAGGGGTGTACGCCGTGGGGGACATCCGGCAGTATTCCTCTTCGCAGTTGGTTTCTGCCGCCGGGGATGGGGCCACTGCTGCCATAGCAGCTTATCGCTACATTTCCGGCAAGTCCTGGGGTTAGATTGGTAATAGAGCGGGTACGCAGCGAAAGCCCTTACCGTAACCGCCAATTCATTGCCGCGGGAGGCTTTAATGGCCAGCAATTTCGTTGATCTCGTCGATGAGCAACTCAGAAACAGCAAGACCATCGCGGTGGTCGGACTCTCCAATAATCCTGAGCGCGACAGCTTCCGCGTTGCCAGCTACCTGCAGGGTCAAGGCTACCGTATCATCCCGGTTAACCCGGTGATCGAAGAGGCCCTGGGCGAGAAGAGCTACCCTGACCTCAAGTCAGTGCCCGAGCCTATAGACATGGTTGACGTGTTTCGACGCTCAGACCAGGTGCCTCCCGTGGTGGACGAGGCGATCGAAGTGGGCGCCAGGTACATTTGGATGCAGGACGGGGTAATAAACGAGGAAGCCAAAGCCAAAGCCGAGGCCGCCGGTATTCCGGTCGTGATGAACGACTGCGCCCTCCGTCAGCACCGTCGCCGCTTCGGCCGAGGTTAGCGACGAATCCCGGTGGCCGCAACATGGGTTCGAACTGTGGCCCTGCGCACCGGCACCACAACGGGGCGGAAGAGATTCCGCCCCGTCTCCGTTGTGAGGGTACGAAACGGCCAGCAGGGAACAGCCGTCTGTCCCGATATCCGGTGAAGCATAGACAATCTTATCTTGGAATCCTTATAATCCGGCTCAGTTGGGGGCGGTGCCCCAAGTATCCCTTGTCGCCTTTGTCGTACCGCTCCTCCCATTTTTCGCTATCGGCCAGACTTCAAGGCAGGAGAGGCATTCATGGCCAACCAAGATATTGAGCTTATGGCTCACCTCATGCGCCGCGCCGGGTTCGGTGCCACCTACGAGGAGATTGAACGCCGGGCGGCCGCAGGCTACGAGGCCACCGTCGAAGAACTCCTCTCTCCTATGGAACAGCCCGACCTCGATCGACATCTCCTCGAGCGTTACTTTGTGGACTGGAAGGAAATGAACGCCCTGGAAATTAACCAGGCGTATCTCACCTACCGGATGATCAATACCCAGCGCCCGCTTCAGGAAAAGATGACCCTGTTCTGGCACGGCATCTTCTGCACGGGGAACTCCAAGTGCGAGCATGGCCGCCAGATCCAGGATCAGTTGGATATGTTCCGCGCTCTGGGCATGGGCAGCGTGAGCGATCTGCTGTTGGAACTGTCCCGCGACCCGGCGATGGTGTTCTATTTGGACAACTGCATGAGCCACAAGGACGCCATCAACGAGAACTTTGGCCGCGAGTTGCTGGAGCTCTTCTCCATGGGCGTCGGCATGGACGGACACGCCAACTACTCCGAGGATGACGTCAAGGAGTGCGCCCGGGCCTTCACCGGCTGGACCATCACCAACGCCATCCCGCGCTATCCCTATGGGCGTTACGCCTCCCAGTTCGTCTTCAACTCCGCCGACCACGACGAAGAGGAGAAGACCTTCCTGGGCGAGACCGGCAACTTCAACGGCCAGGAGATCATCGACATCATCGCCCGTCAGCCGGCCACGGCCCGCTTCGTCGCCCGCCACCTGTATAACTACTTCGTGGCAGATGAGCCGCAGGTGCCAGCCTGGCAGGAGACTCCACCCCGCAATCCTGAAGCCATCAAGATGCTGGAAGACGCCTACTTCGAGTCCAATTACGACGTCACCGCCATGTTGCGGACGTTGTTCAACTCGGAGTTCTTCAAGAACGCCCGCTTCGCCAAGGTGAAGAGCCCGGCGGAGACCGTTGCCGGGACCATGCGCTTGGTACAGGACTTCACCCACCCGAAGCCCGGCCTGCACCCCATCGCAATGGAAATCCGCTACATGGGCCAGGACCTGATGAACCCGCCAACGGTCGAAGGCTGGCACACCGGCGCCGAGTGGATCGACAGCGGCACCCTGGTGGAGCGTATCAACTTTGCCGCCGACCAGGTGGGCAACACCGAACTGCCCGGCATTCGCGCCATTATCGACCGCATGAACTCCGAGAACATCACCGAGCCGAATGCCTTCGTCGACCGCTGCCTCGATATGGTGGGCTCCTACCAGCTTCCCGACGAGACCCGCGAATATCTGGTTGAGCACCTCACCAACGGCGGCGCGCTGCAGACCGGGACCGAAGACTACTCCCGCCGCGTCGGCCAGACTCTCCAGCTCATCGTGGCCACCCAGGAATTTCAGTTCGCGTAAAAGCGTTTGATTTAGTGAGCGGATCGTGAATTCTCCGCTGGCTCTGAGAATTCACGACTCGTTCCCGGAGACAGGCATGGGTAGACTGGACGGAAAGGTAGTCCTGATCAGCGGCGGCGCCAGGGGCCAGGGGGCCGTGGAGGCCCGCATGATGGCCCAGGAAGGCGCCAAGGTTGTGATCGGTGACCTGCTGGACGATCTCGGACGGCAGGTCGAGGCCGAGCTCGCCGAGGCCGGGCTGAACGTCACTTATGTACACCTGGACGTTACCAGCGAGGACGACTGGACCTCCGCGGTTTCGGCCGCCCTGTCTGCCTATGGCCACTTGGACACCCTGGTGAACAACGCCGGCATTCTGATTCGCAAGAGCATCGAAGAAACCACCGTGGAAGACTGGGACCGGATAATGGCTGTCAACGCCAAGGGCGTGTTCCTCGGCACCAAGGCCGCCATCCCCGCCATGCGTGAGGCCGGTGGTGGCTCCATCGTCAACATCTCTTCCACCGCCGGACTTGTGGGCAGCCCGGAGGGCTCCTCGAGCTATACCGCCACCAAGGGTGCGGTGCGGCTGCTGACCAAGTCTACTGCGATCCAGTACGCCGGCGACAATATTCGCTGCAACTCGGTGCACCCGGGTCCCATCGACACCGACATGATCCGCGATACCTTTACCGACCCCCAGCGCTGGGAGGCCCGGATGCAGCGCCTGCCGCTCAAGCGGGTCGGCACACCGGAAGACATCGCTTACGGCGTCATTTACCTGGCATCCAACGAATCGTCCTTCGTAACCGGCTCCGAGCTGGTCATCGACGGCGGCACGACTGCCGAGTAGAAAGCGCCCCAACCCTGACACGACAAGGCTACAAGAGATCAGACAAGGAGTGGCCAGACAATGACTTCAACCAAAAAAGATCCCGTTCTCGTGGTTTTGCAGCTCTCGGGCGGCAACGACGCGATAAATACCCTGATTCCCTACGGCGACCCGCTGTACGCCGACAACCGTCCCACGGTGCGGGTGTCCGACGAGCAGGTCCTCCGCCTTAACGACTACGTCGGCTTCAATCCCTCTATGGGTCCTCTCAAGGACCTGTACGACAAGGGCAAGGTCGCTGTTATCCAGGGCATCGGTTACCCTAGCCCCAACCGTTCTCACTTCCGTTCCATGGACATCTGGCACACCTGTGAGCCGGACAAGGTCGGGACCGAGGGCTGGATCGGGCGCTCAATACGCGACGTCGACCCCAGCAGCGAAAACGTACTGACCGGCGTGAACTTCGGCCGCGGCCTGCCCCGCTCGATGGCTGCGCCCCAGGTTCCCGTTGCCTCGGTCGGCAACCTCGAGACCTACGGCGTGCTGACTGGCATCGAAGAAGAGGAGCGGGACGAGGCACTGGACCTGTTCTCTCGCATGTACTCCCCCGCCGTTGGGCGCGGCTCCGTGGTCGACTACCTGTCTCACACCGGGATGGACGCCCTGAAGGGTGCCGACATCCTGGCCACCGCGCCGGAGAAGTATTCCTCCAGCGTGGAGTACGGGAACGACACCGTTGCCCAGTACATGCGCAACATCGCCATGGTGCACCTGGCCGACCTGGGTACCCGATTCCTGTACACCACAGCCCCATACAACAGCTTCGACACCCACGCTGGTGAGCTGAGCGCCCATTCCAAGTTGTGGACCGACGCCTCTCGCGCCATCTCCAACTTCTACCAGGACATCAGCGAGAAATCGGCTAGCGACAACGTCGTGCTGCTGGTCTTCACCGAGTTCGGACGCCGCGTGCACGACAACGGCTCCGGCACTGACCACGGTTCCGGCGGCGTTGCCTTTGTCGTCGGCGACCGCATCAACGGCGGGCTCTACGGCGAGTACCCGTCGCTCGCTCCCGAAAAGCTGCTGGAGGGCGATCTGCACTTCAACAACGACTTCCGCGGCCTCTACTCCACGCTGCTTGAACAGTGGATGGGACTGGATGCCAAACCGATCGTCGGCGGGACCTTCGAACAGATGGACTTCATCACCGCCTAGACACCGCGTGAATCGCCCCGGTCCCCGCGGCACCACACGGGGGATCGGGGACCCACCAGCGTCTCGGGCGCCACTCCAATCAAGCGAGGTAACGATGGCAACGCAGACTATCGGCATCACCTTCCAGTACAGCCATACCATCGGGCGCGGCGAGTTCTCCGGCCCCGGCTTCCGCAACCCGGTTGCCATGGCCAGGGGCGAGGACGACACAATGTACATCGTCAATCGCTCCTACGAATACCGGCCCGACGGCAAGCGCATCACTATATGCACCATCGACGAGGATTACGTCGGCGAGTTCGCCCGCGGCGTCCACACCGCCGGTGAAACCGAAGAGAACGAAAACGACGGCTCCCTCATCTGGCCCACCTCCGTCGCCCTAGACAGCAAGGGCAATGTCTATATTGCAGACGAATGGCTGAACCGCGTCTCCATGTTCGACCGCGACGGCGAATGGCTCGGCAAGTGGGGCACCAAGGGTAGCAGCGACGGCGAGCTTGACGGCCCGTCCGGCATGGCCTTTGACGCCGACGACAACCTCTTTGTCGTCGACAGCAAGAACCACCGGGTACAGAAGTTCACCGCCGACGGCCAGTTCCTCGCCAAGTGGGGCACGGAAGGCACTGGCGACGGTGAGTTGGGCCTTCCCTGGGGCATCTCAATAGACAAGAACGGCAACGTCTTCGTTGCCGACTGGCGCAATGACCGGGTGCAGAAGTTCACCGCCGACGGCCAGTTCCTCCAGGCATACGGCGCGGGGGACCTGAGCCGCCCAACCAGCGTCGACACCGATAGCCAGGGTCTGATCTACGTCGCCGACTGGGGCAATGAAAAGGTCAGGATCTACGAACCCGAGGGCGAGTTGGTCGAGACTCTCGTCGGCGACGCAACCATCTCCAAGTGGGGCAAGGACAAGCTGGACGCCAATTCCGAGATGTGGGAGGAGCGCGAGATCGCTCAAGGCATCGAGCGCGAGAAGAATTTCTGGGGCGTTTGCTACGTCGAAGTCGACGACCAGGACCGGCTCTTCGCGGTCGAGTCCTGCCGCAACCGCATCCAGATCTACCGCAAGCAGCAGCCCATGTTCTTCGGGGGCCGCCTGTAGTCCGTCCCCCTTTCCCTGCCTGTTAATCCGGGCACCAGATTAAGGGAAGGAGGACGGCCTGTCCCCCTTCCCTTTGATTTATGCTATTGAATTCCGCCGCTGCCCCTCGACTGAGTCGCAGCACTGCAACCGAGGACTTTTGACAACGCCAGAACAGCTAGCTAGTAAGCTCAAGTCTCTGGGCATACGCCAGACGCCGCAACGTCTAGCCATCGCCGAGGTCGTCGTAAATTCTGGCGACCACCCGTCGGTGAAGGAAATTTTCCAGCGGGTCAAGGAATTTTTTCCTTACGTGACCCTGGCCACCGTCTATTCAACGCTGGAGACGCTAGAGCAGGCTGGAATTGTCCGCGCCCTGCCTTTTCAGAAGCAGTCTCGCTACGACGCCAACCTGTCCCCCCACGCCAACCTCGTGTGCGTCGGCTGCGGCGGTGTGGTCGACTCCCACGCCGGTCAGGAAATCGTAACCGAGCTGAAGTCTCAGCTGGAAGATACCACTGAGTTCGAGTTTTCCGGCCAGCGGATTGATTTTTACGGCTGGTGCAAAACCTGCGCCGGCCGCCGCGACCACAAGACCCGCACGGGGGAACTCTAGGGCACCCTGCCGCTAACTCGCCTCTCCCTACCCAGGCAGATTCTCTATCTGGACTGGCTCGATGGCATCCGCAAGCTCGAAGCCAAAGATGCGGGCGTAGAAGTACAACTCCGCCTCCAGCGCCCGCTCAATGTTCTCCGACCTCCGGAAGCCGTGCTGCTCCCCCTCGAAAGGCACGTAGGCGGTCGGCAACCCCTTTGATCGCACCGCCTCGAACATCATCTCCGCCTGGTTCGGCGGCACTATCTCGTCCTCCAGCCCCTGCAGTAGCAGCAGCGGGCATGACAGCAGATGTGTGTGGTTGATGGGCGACCGTTCCAAATACATGTCTTGCCGACCCGGGTAGGGTCCCACCAGGCTGTCCAGGTAACGCGACTCAAACTTGTGGGTTTCCTTTGCCAGCGCCTCCAGGTCACTCACCCCGTAAAGGCTCGCTCCGGCCCTGAACACGTCGTGAAAGGTCAGCGCCGCCAAGGTCGTGTATCCCCCGGCGCTCGCTCCATCGATGGCCAGCCGGTCGGCGTCCGCGTCCCCGCGCGAGGCAAGGAATCGCGCAGCGTTCACGCAGTCGTCCACGTCGACGATACCCCAGGTGCCGTTCAGCCTGCGGCGGTACTCAGTGCCGTAACCCGTGCTTCCCCCGTAGTTCACGTCAACCACCCCGAAGCCGCGACTGGTCCAGAACTGTATCCCCAGATTCAACGCGGTGCCGGCAGCGGCAGTAGGGCCTCCGTGGCTTTTTACCAGCAGTGGCGGCTCCTCGCCCTCCGGCGCCACGAAGTCAGGGTTTCGCGGCGGATAATAGAAGGCGTGCGCCGTCCTTCCGTCTGTCGTCTCAAACTCAATGGCCTCCGGAGCCGACAGGTATGCCGGGTCGACCTCCAGGTCGTGGCCCTGCTGCAGCGTCGTGATCTCTCCTGATGCCAATTCGAGTGACATCAGGGACATTGGCCTGTCTGGTGCCCCGGCTGAAAACACCACCCGCTGGCCAGCGACCCTCAGCTCTCCGCGCCCCATCTCCGAGTAGGGCAATTCCAGGCGCACCAAGGTACCCCCTTGGGGTTCGATGACGCCCATTTTCCAAACGCCACGCTCCACGTAGCTGCAGGCGATGCGCCCGTCGTCCAGGAACCCGTATGCCGCTGGATCAAATGCCCACTGCGGGCGGGCAAACTCCGCCTGCATCTCCAGAACTGGCTGTACCTCTCCGTTGCGCCAGCGGTACGGATTCCACCACCCGTTGCGGTCCGAAACGAAATACAACTCGCCTTCAGGCGACCAGAGTGGAAGAAGCACCGATTCGTCCCATCCTGAGCTTGTCGAAGGACCGCCCGCAACCGTTTGGGCTTCTCCCAGCCTGCCATCGGCATCAAGGGCTGCTACAAGCAGCTTGGTGCCGTCCCACGGCATGTTGGGATGGTCCCATGAAAGCCACGCCAGCCAGTTGCAATCAGGGCTCAGGCGCGGCGCAGCACAGAAGTCCGATCCCGAATACAGGACCTCCTGGGGCAAAGCCCCGCTGGCGTCAATCGCTGCTATCGCGTTTGCGGGCTCACCTTCCCCCGTGTGATCCTCCCGCACGCAGACTATCCGCCCTCGGTTGGCATCGAACACCCCGTCCGCATACCGCAGTGATTCCCCGGAAGTGATGGCCTTGGGTTCCACGCCCGGTTCCTGTCGGTAGATTCGCTGGTCGGCGAAGTTCGAGAAATACACGACCCCGTCAGATACCAGGAACGCCCCGCCGCCGTATTCGTGGACTCGGGTACGGACGCTGAACGGGGCGGGGGTGACGTCGACGGTCTCCCCGTCGCTCCCTCGGCGGACGATCACCATGCGTCCTCCCTCCGAGGGCCGCATTTCCACCCAGTACACGTCATCCCCATCCAGCGCAATCTGCCCCAGTCCCACCGCTCCGGACACTATGAGTGCGGTGGTGATCGGTGATTTCCAGGAACCATACGGAGAAGTTGAAGGCATGCGCGCCCCTCCCCTGTGTGAATGCAGTCAGTAATGCGCTGGAAATCATACAATCATACGTGCCCCTTTTCCATTTTCGTCGACTCCACGAGCGCCTCTCGCCCCTTCGGGTGCTGTTGACCACCGGCTACCTGGGACGTATCCTGAACCTCATCCTCAGATCTGACTGCTGCGGGGAGGTTGTCCATGCCGGAAAACGCCAGTGCGGGCCACGCCCACAGCTCGGACGAGCTACCGCCCCCCACCCTGGAAGAGGTTAGCCCAGGCGTTTACGCCTACATCCAACTCGACGGCAGTTGGGGCCTGAACAACACCGGTTTCATCGCCGGCAGCGACTCGGTTTCAGTCGTGGACACCTGCTTCACCGAGGCTCGCACGCGCGCCTTCCTGCAGGCTATCAGGGAAGTGACCGACCTGCCGCTCAGGACGCTGGTTAACACCCACCACCACGGCGATCACACCCACGGCAACTACCTGGTCTCCGGCGCCTCAATCGTCGGTCACGAGTTGTGCCGTCAGACGGTGATCGACATCGGCCTTCACACCCTCCACCCGCTCTTCCCCAACGTGACATGGGGTAATCTCGAACTCGCTCCACCGTTCATCACTTTCAACGACCGCCTCGACCTCTTCGTCGACCACCTCAAGTTGGAACTGCACTTCATGGGGCCCGCCCACACCACCAACGACGTCGTGGTATGGCTGCCAGAGCGCAAGCTCCTCTTCACAGGGGATCTCGCCTTTAACGGCGGCACACCCTTCGTGGCCATGGGTTCCATCGCCGGATCCCTGGTTGCCGTAAACCGCCTCCGTGAGTTTGGCGCCGAGACAATAGTTCCGGGCCACGGGTCCGTTTGCGGGCCCGAGGTGATGGATGGGATAGAGGATTACCTGCGTTTCATTCAGGACACCGCAAAGGCCGCCTTTGATTCAGGATTGGCTCCTCTCGAGGCAGCCCAGCAGACAGATCTAGGTCGTTTCGCAGGATGGCACGACACCGAGCGCATTGCCGGCAACCTTCACCGCGCCTACTCGGAACTGCGAGGCGAGCCCTTGGGAATTGTGCTGGACCTCGGCCCCATAGCCGACGACATGGTCGTCCTGAACGGCGGAGAACCGGTGCGGTGCCTCGCGTAGTCCTTCGCATCGAATCCAGTGTGTGATCAAGAACGTATCCTGAATCAGGAAACAAAGCAGCCCGGGTCCATAGCGTCGATGGCACTTCAAGTTCCGCAAATATTCAGGAAAAATATCCCCCTCCTGGGCCTGCTAGCCGCAATCGCTCTAGCAATTGCAATGCTGGTTGCCTGCGGCGGTGGCTCGGCTGAGTCAACTCCACCTGGCACCCAGGCCGATCCCACCCAGCCGCCAGTCGCTGCGGTCCAATCGCCGACGGAGCGTCCGCCGGCAGCGACATCCGCGCCAGCTGGTACCGACACTCCACCAACCCTTGCCCCTACTGAACCTCTGCCCACTCAGACGGAAACCGGGCAGGTCAGTGTGTCTTCTCCAACCCGCACCCCTTTGCCACAAGGACCAACTGCGGAACCAACCACAACGCCAACCCCGGAACCACCCGTTACTGTCGCGCTGACTGCCGAACCTCCCGCCACTGAGGAATTGCCCACGCCTGTTCCTGCGGAAGAGCCGACGCCACCCCCAGCGCCAGATCCCACAACAACGCCGAAGCCTCAGCCGACTGCAACGGCGACCCCTACTCCCCAGCCGCCGGCAACGGCCACGCCAGAGCCAACGTCGACTCCAACGCCCGAGCCGCCGGCAAACCCGGCGCACCTGTTCACCTTGCCCAACGCCGTAAATGGAGAGCAGGTCAGTCTGGAGTCCTATCGAGGGAACAGGAACGTGGTTCTCGTCTTCTACCGGGGATTCTGGTGACCCTATTGCGTTCAGCAGCTCGGGCAGCTGCGAAGGGAAACTGACAATATTGCAGGTCTGAACGCCGAGATTCTCACCATCGCCGTTGACGATTTTTCAAGTCCGGAGTTGGCGAAAAGGGCACAGGAATATCCCTTCCCAGTCCTATACAACGTAGAAGGAGATGTCGCAAGGGCCTACGAGGTCTACAACCGGGCCGGTTATGCGAACCCAGCCGTCTTTGTCATCGATACTAAAGGCTCCATAATTTGGAAGCACTTGGGATCCGTTACGCATAGAACTTCCATAGGCGATATCCTGGCCCAGCTCGCGAACCTGACCTGACGGGCAGCATCCTTCGCAGGGATACGGCAACTATGTACAGAACCCTGGTCACTCTACGCCAAGGCAACTACGTGCGACTCATCGTTGCCATCGTGCTTGCGTTAAGCGCTTTGGTTCTGGTCGCTTGCGGCTCCGCGGCAGAACCGGAGCAGCAGGTGACCACTGGGACTCAGGCAACGGAAGTACCACAAACAGCAGCGAACCAGGAACAGCCGGCCGCCACCGACGCCGCTCCAGTGTCCATGGTCGCACCGACCTTCGAGCTCCCTAACGCAAAAGGCGAGACCGTCAGCCTCGCCTCCTACACTGGCGATAAGAACGTGGTGCTGGTCTTCTACCGTGGCTTCTGGTGAACCTACTGCCGGGGGCAGCTCGTTGAGCTGCAGGAAGACTACGAGACCATCTCCGGTCTGGACACAGAAATTTTGGCAGTCAGCATCGACAGCCTGCGCGGTGCCCAAAGGGCGATTGAGGCCGTCGGCTTGGAATTCCAGGTCCTGTCCGACCCGGACGCCAATGTTGTTGATGCCTACGGCGTCTGGAACCTTTTCCAGAATGAGCTGCCCGCACCGGCAACCTTCATCATCGACAAGCAGGGCAACATTCGTTGGGAGTACATCGGCAGGACCTCGGCGACTGACCGTGCCGACAACGACGAGATCATCGCACAGCTACAGCAGCTGAGTTGAGCGTCAGGCGAATTGGGTCTCCACCCACCCCTTGCCTTCGAAAGGCGTCCAGAAGTGGGACGTAAGAGTGAGGTTCTGGAACTTCCATTCCCCGTTCACCCGCACGTATTCCTCGTCATACCGCGCCGAGCCCCAGACGGCTCTCTCGCCATCCGCGTAGGTGCAGGGCTGGAACAGGTACCAGACCCCGGTGGCCTTGTCGCCGTCCACCTCGATGATGGGGTTGAGCACCATGTGGATGGCGAACGGCAGGCGGTTCGGGGCATTCTGGAAGAACGCCCGGATGGCCTCACGGCCCTCGTTCCGTCCCCGTTCTCTCCCGTCCCACACGGCGTCTTCGACAAATAACTCGGCCAGCGCGTCGGCGTCATAGTGGTCGTCGCAATAGGCACAGTACCTGTGCTTCAGCCTCTTTATCTCTTCGATATCCTCGAGAACCTGGATCCTCTTTTCCAAATCTTCAGAGGGCATGGGATATCCTCCCTATTCACAAGTGTCTAGAGCGCAGACCAGCCGCCGTCCACCAGCAGCAGGTGCCCCGTGGTGGCACTGGCGGCCGGGCTTGCCAGGTAGATGGCCGCTCCCACCAGCTCCGAGGGCTGCATCCGTCGGCCCAGTGGCATGCGGTAGTCCAAATCGGCCTGCACTTCCTCGGGCGTGCGGTCGTCTGCCGCCAGCATCCCTGGCGTCTCCGTTGGGCCAGGCCCGATGGCGTTCACCGTCACGCCGTGCCGGGCCCATTCGGCGGCCAGTGCCCTGGTCAGCCCGGCAACCCCGTGCTTGCTGGCGATGTATGGCGCCCGGTCTACGGATCCCACCGCCGAGAACTGCGACCCGATATTGACTATGCGCCCCCAGCCTTGCTCAATCATCGGCCGGGCTGCCGCCTGGGCGCAGAAGAACAGGCCCTTGAGATTGGTGTCCACCGTGGCGTCCCAGTCGGCCTCCGTTACCTCCAGCGCCGGCTTGCGGATGCGGATGCCAGCGTTGTTGATCAGGATGTCCAGCCTGCCAAATTCGCTGACGATACGGTCTACGGCCGGCTGGATACCGCCGACGTCCAGCACGTCCAGTGCGTAAGTGTTGCTCCTGACTCCCAGCGCCTCCACCTTCGCCTGCGTGTCGCGCGTCAACTCCAGTCGCGAAGCCATGTCGGATACGGCAACGTCCGCCCCCGCCTCCGCCATCCCGACTGCGAGGGCTTCCCCAATACCTCGCGCCGCACCGGTGACCAGCGCAACCTTCCCTTCAAGGCTCAGTCCCGAATAGGCCATCTTCCCCTCCCAATACTGCGTAAACGGACCGTGGGATGCCGTAGCATAGCACAGCAACGGGTCACTTCCTTCGACCAAATCGGCTTGCGCCATTCCGAGTGCGGGAATAGAATCAGCCGGGGTATCAACGCCTAGGCGAGATACGTCACGAGGCGCAGAGACCACAACGGCGGAAGTAGATGGCGCAAGCGGTCCAATCGTCCAGCAGCCATAGGCAGAACAGGGGATTCATCCTCGGCTCTCTCACTTTCGGACACGGAGTGGCCCATCTATATGACCTGGGCTTCCCGGTCTTCCTCACTGCCATCGCCAGGTACCTCGGTCTCAGCACATTCCAGTCCGGGATGATTCTGGGCATCCGCACCAGTGGCAGCGGCTTGGTCAGCATGGGCGCTGGTGTCCTCGTCGATCGCTTCCGGAACGAATGGGGCATCATGCTTACTGCCTGCATGGTGCTGAACGTCGTGGCCTTTGTTGTCATCGGCCTTTCCCCCAACTATGGCCTGCTGCTTATCGGCGTATTCTTGATCTCCGTTCCCGGCTCCCTGTGGCATCTTCCCGCGATCGCATCTCTCTCCCGAAGGTTCACCGACCGGCGGGCCTTTGCCATTTCGATACACAGCTTCGGCTCCACAGTCGGCAACGCTCTGGGCCCCTTGGTGGCAGGTCTCCTGCTTTCCTATCTACTCTGGCGGAACGTGCTCTTCCTCTACGCCATCCCTGCAGCAATAGTGGCCTTTTTCGTCTGGTGGTCTCTAAAGGATCTCGGACGGGACGAGACCGAGGAAGAGTCGCGGGCAGACAGGCGCACCCTTCGTTCCCTCGGTGGCGCCGGCCTCAGCGTGTTCAAGAACCCGGCTATGCTGGCCCTGCTGATCGCCGCATCGCTGCGGGGCGTCGCCAACAACGCCATGTTCGACTGGACTCCCTTTTACCTCGAGAACTCCCCGGAAGTCGGCGGGCTCGGCTTCTCGTATTTCTGGACGGGTTTCCAGATGGCCCTTCTCACCGGCATGGGGGCCGTTTCCTCGCCGGTACTGGGTCAGTTGTCCGACAAGCTGGGCAGAAAGCAGATCCTCGTGCCCGGGCTGGCTCTCTCGGCCGTCCTGCCCTTCTTTGTCGTGCCCGCAGGAGATGGTTACCTGGTGCCGGTCGTAATGGCCGCTCTGGGTCTCTTCAGCTTTGCCCTGCACCAGATCATGCTGGCCGCGATCCTCGACAGCGTGGTCCGGGGCACGGAAGCCACTGTGGCCGGCTTGGTCTTCGGCATAAACGGCGCTGTGGGCTTCGCTTCCACCGCAATCGCCGCCGTCATCATCGAGAACTTCGGCGGTTACGGCTCGGTGTACGTCTACGTCGGCATCCTTACCGCTGCGGCCGGAGTGATTGTCGTGCTGACCCCCTTTCCCAACTACCAGCCCCAGGCAGACTGACAGGCACGTCTGACGCATTGAACGATACGATCACATCCGTGCCGGGCATCGAAGCCGGGCACTATACCGACCTCAACAATGCCACCGGCTGCACCGTTGTTCTCTGCCGCGGGGGGGCCGTCGGGGGTGTCGACGTGCGAGGAGGCTCCCCCGGAACGAGGGAGACCAACCTGCTCGAGCCCACCCGTCGGGTCGACCAACTCTTCGCAGTGTCCCTCAGCGGGGGCAGCGCCTTCGGCCTGGACGCCGCGACCGGCGTCATGGCCTGGCTTGAAGAGCAGGGCATCGGCTTCCGCGTATCGCCTGAAGTAATCGTGCCCATTGTCTCCTCCGCCATCATCTACGACCTTGGCTTGATCACCTCTAGGGTCCGCCCTGGCCCGCAGGAAGGCCGGGCAGCCTGTAACGCAATCTCAAAGGAAACAGTTTCCGAGGGCACCGTCGGTGCCGGAACGGGCGGCACAGTGGCCAAGACCGGCGGGACTCCGCGAGCGGTGAAGGGAGGCCTCGGTTCGGCTCACTTTCGGTTCCCCAACGGCGTTTCCGTTGGCGCGGTGGTTGCGGTTAATGCCATCGGCGGTATTTGGGACTACACCAACGGGCGCATAGTCGCCGGTCCCAGGCGTGACGACGGCGGGTTCGACGATCCGGTGGGAGTCCTGTTGGACGGCTCACCGCCCGCTTCTCCCACCGGGCCCGTCAACACCACCATCGGCGTCGTCGCCACCGACGCAAGGCTCAGCCGGGAGGAGACCAACTACCTCGCCCGCGTCAGCCATGACGGCCTCGCCATGGCCATCCGACCCTGCCACACTATCCGCGACGGCGATACCATGTTCGCCATGGCCACCGGCGAGTCCGACACCGCTGCCGACCTCACCGCTCTCGGAGCGGCAGCCGTCGAAGTCACCGCCCAGGCCGTGCTCAGGGCCATCCGAAAAGCAACCGGGCTGGGAGGCATCCCCTCCGTATCCGAACTGCAGTCCGCCAGCGTCGATCAGGTGAACAGGCAATGCAGGTAATCAGCTCCAAGCACGAAATGCGGCTGACCTGCCGCCAGTCGGCTCGCCTGATGGGCCTGGTACCGACGATGGGTGCGCTGCACGATGGGCACCTTTCCCTGGTTGACCGCGCCCGCGCAGACTGTTCCAGCGTCTCGGTCAGCATCTTCGTCAACCCCACCCAGTTCGGCGAGGGAGAGGACTTTGCCCAGTACCCCCGGGACCTTGACGCTGACCTCGAAATGCTACGCCAACACGGCGTCGACCTTGTATTTGTTCCTGAGATCAGTGAAGTCTATCCTCCGGGCTTCGACACCTGGGTCGATGTCGGCCCCATCGCCGATCGGTTAGAGGGAGAGGCGCGGCCAGGACATTTCAGGGGTGTGGCTACGGTGGTTGCCAAGCTCTTCGGAATCGTTCAGCCGAACCGGGCCTACTTCGGACAGAAGGATGGGCAGCAGACGGTGGTCGTGCGAAAGCTGGCCCGCGACCTCGACATGGGACTCGAAGTCGTCGTCCTGCCCACGGTCAGGGAACCCGACGGATTGGCGATGAGTAGCCGCAACGTCCGCTTGAACCCTGAACAGCGGGCCGCGGCGGCAGCGGTGTACCGGGCCCTATCGGAAGGTCAAGAAGTTTGGGAAAGCGGAATTCGCGACGCAGACATTATCCGCTCGACTGTCAGGGAAGTACTCCGGGGGGAGCCACTGCTGGGGACTATCGACTACGTCAGCGTCGCATCCGCCGACGCGCTGGAAGAACTGGATTCGGCATCCAGCGGAGCAATGCTGTCGACAGGTGTACACGTGGGCCCGATCCGCCTCATCGACAACCTGATATTGAAATAGGGGCGCTCTTTTTGCGCCCCCAAAATTTCCGACTGATGTCTTTGACCGGAAATGTTCGCTAGCTGTCGACCAGTTCCCTCACCGCTTCAGTCAGAGCCGGAATCACCGCCTCCCAGTCGCCAACCACGCCGTAGCGTGCTTCCTTGAAGATGTTGGCGTCTGCGTCCTTGTTGATGGCAACGATGCACTTGGCTCCTGAGCAACCTGCCATGTGCTGGCTGGCGCCCGAGATGGCCACGGTGATGTAGAGGTCGGGCGTGATCGCCTTCCCCGTCAGACCTACCTGGTAAGACGCAGGCACCCATCCCGAGTCCACCGCCGCACGGGACGCGCCGACGGCGCCGCCCAGCAGCTTGGCCAGGTCCTCCAGTCCTGAGAAGGGGTCCGGCCCGCCGAGTCCTCGACCGCCCGAAACTACCACACGAGCATCTTCCAGCTTCACACCCTCGGACTCCTCGCTCACCGTCTCGACGACCCTAGTACGGGCCATCGATGCGTCCAAGTCCACCGGGAAGGAGACAACCTCTCCCTGGCGCGACCGGTCCGCCTCCGCAGGCTCGTAGGCCTTGGGTCGAATGGCAGCGATCTGCGGCGTCTGCTCGCAGCTCACCACGGCAATGGCGTTGCCGCCGTAGACCGGGCGGTTGGCCAAAAGCGTCCCGCTTGATTCGTCCACCGACACTTCCAGGCAGTCCTGCGCCAGTCCTACGCCCAAGCGAAAGGCCAGTCTTGGGGCCAGCTCTCGGCCCTCGGCAGTCCGGGACATCAGCACCACGCGAGGGTTGGCGTCCCGACAGAGCGTGTCCAGTGCGGAAAGGTAAAGGTCGGCATGGTACTCAGACAGCAGTGGGTTCGTTACGGCGTAGACACGCTCAGCCCCGTGAGCGATGGCCTGCTGCGCCGCTGCATCAACTACATCGCCCAGAACCGCTACAGAGAGCTGCTCTCCCATCGCCGAGGCCACCCCCTGGCCAGCGGCGAGAAGCTCGGCAGCCGTTGAATCCAGTCCGTCTCCGGACGTTTGCCCGATTACCAGAACCCCGGTGGCGTCAGCCATTTCGGCCTCCCGAAATCAAGTGAAAAGGAACTATGTACAGATTCCCCTCCAGCTCCCTCGGAAAAGGGTTGCTGAGGCGGCAATCAGATTATCTTGGCTTCGCGCAGCTTGAGGGCCAGCTGGCGGCCTGCGTCGGCAGCGTTTTCGCCCTCGATTATTTCGCATTCCTGGTCGCTGACCGGAATAAAGAGCTGTCGCAAAGCTATTCTGGCCTGGGATTGCGAGTCGTCCATATCCAGGTCTGCCTTGCTCCATACTGTGGGCCGCTTCCGGGTCGCTGCCATGATGCCGCGCAGCGTAGGATACCGCGGCTGCCCCAGCTCGTTGCTAACGGTCACCAGAGCAGGGAGCGAAGCCTCCACCACCTGGTACCCGTCCGGAACAATGCGCTCTACGATGGCCTTCCCGTCCACCACATCCACGCTCTTCCCCAGCGACACGCACGACACTCCAAGGATTTCAGCCACGCCCAGGGGAACCTGCGCGTTGTCCCAGTCGGACGCTTGCCGCCCGCAGATGATCAGGTCGAACCCCTCCAGCTTCCGTATGGCCGCGGCCAGGAGTTGAGCCGTCACGAAGCTGTCGATGGTGTTGTCGAAGGCATCGTCCTGCAGCAAGACCAGTTCATCGGCGCCCATGGACAGCGGCTTCTTCATCACGTCCAGGGCAAACTCGGATCCCGTGGAGATCACCGTGACGGTGGCTTCCTGGGAATCTTTGATACGAAGCGCCGCCTCGACGGCGTTCTCATCGAATCCGTTCACAACGGGAGGAATATTCGTCGGCGGTACCACTCGCTTGGCGTTCTCGTCAATTCGAAAGGCCGCCATCGGCATTTCGGGGTCAAGCACCTGCTTGGCTAAAACTGCAATTTTCAGAGCCATACAAAAACTCCGTGCGCATTGGTCGCCGGACTATGTGAAAGATATCACGAACAATTTTCAGGTGTCAATTTGCCTGCCCTGACTGGTCTGGTTGGCCTTCAGGTGGTTTGCTCCCCAACAGGGGCGTATCTGTTACTCGGCCCTGCGCCGGACCGGGTTAATGTCCCCGGGCTCGACCACCCAAATAGAATCCCACTCCTCAGTCCCAGCTCTCCGTCTACGCAATCAAGTTGGCCGAAAGTCGGAGTATTTTGTTTCCCCAGTCATTTCCGGTCATATCCGGTCATGGCGCCCAGCAATCCGAACCCCAACCCTGGGCAACGGCACATTGAAGGGACTGCAGCGACGGACATGGTCCAGGGTCTCTGGGAGTGGGGCAGCTTAAAAAAGAGTCCCATTCCATCCTTAGCTGACTGAACGGCGGCGAGCGTAGTCCACATTCAGGTTAGCAGGTAGGAATGGGTCCTCGCCACGGACAACTGTCATCAAATATTTCATCCGGGGCATAAAGGTGTTGATGCCAAGAAGTGGAGCGTCCCATCGGCAGCGTGCTTGAAACCCGACCGAAAAGAGGCAAACCACCTGGATTGGAGCGGTACCGCCCAGCCTTAACACTTCGGCCATGCCGCGGCCCGCAATCGCCTATCCGCAGCCTATGGTCATTGCAAATACCAGTCGTCCCCGGCCGGAGGCCAAGGATTGTCCGGCGAAAAAACCAGTGACAATTGCGTGAAAGATCCCATGAATCCAGCCGGATGCAGCCAGATGCTGTTGAATCCCAGGTTCGTGTAGTTAGCCGTCTGCCGGGAGGAGGTGAATCTCGCGCCCTGCTCAACCAGGTGAGCATCCAGCGCCAATGAATCGGAGATCTCGTAAATGGTCAGGTAGAGGCCTTCTCCATACCTGTTGAGGAACCGTTGCGAGGGAGCATCGGGCCCGGTGGGCTGTGCCAGTTCTATGAACGTGTCCCGCCCGTCCAGTGGAAGGACCGCAATCTCCAGATCGGTAAAGCTGACCTGGAACCGCTTGGTTGCCTGCAGTCCGAACAACTCGCTCCAGCGGTCAATGGCGCTGTCCAGGTCTCGCACCAGCACTGCAATTTGTCGCAGCCGCAGCGTGCGAGGCTGGGGAGAGCCCTGCCACGTCATTCCGGCCAAGGGCCACTCGTTCTCCCCCGACTCCACCTCAACGACACGGACGCGAGTGCCATTGACCGAATACTGGTCGACTGCGGCGCTGCGCCAGCCATCCATCCGGGCAACGCTGCTGGTCCTGACCCCATGCGCCGAGAGATGGCCTACCACGGCGTCCAGGTCCTTCGTCTCGAACACCAGCTCGTACGGGCCCTGTCCCCGGCTCTCCAGGAAGACCGATGACTCCGCATCTCCCAGGTCGGGTTGCCAGAGTTCCACAAAGGTGCCATCCCCGGCATGAAGTACGGCTCGCTGCCCGTCCGTTGTCCGATAGTCCCGAACGGCCTTCATGCCAAGGTATCGCTCGTAAAGATCGGTGGCATTCTGCAGGTCGGCTACAACAAAATCGACCTGCCGCAGGCGGTGAAGCATGGCTGGCACCTTGCCTTGCCCTTGGCGATCCCCGCCGGCTGGCAGCAGGAAATATATGGCTTGAATTACCCTCGAGTGGGAAGAGAGACCAGCGCCCTGCCGCCGACATGGCGTTCACCTTGGCTGCCGACCATCAGGATGTCGCACTCGGCCAGGTTCTGGCCATCCTCCTGGCGCAAGTCGGTTATGGTGGCCTCCAGGGTAAGAGGAGAATTGTGCGGCACTGGCTGCCGAAAAACCACGTCCAGGTCCCGCACCGAATCAGGTCCGGCCCAGTCGGTCAGCAACCGCGCCATCATTGCCATCGCCATTATCCCCGGCACGATCGGCCCGGGCATCCCTGATTGCTTGGCGGTCTCCACATCAGTGAAGCGGTTCGGTGTCGGCGGAGTCCAGACGTCGCAAAAACCGGCCACCCCATCGTCAGTGGCGATGGTTTCAACGGGACCGATTTGGTCGCCCAGTTCTACGTCTTCAAAGTAAGGCAATTCGTTTCTCGCCCGTCAGATCTTTCAGCGGTGAATCAGGAAAAACGCCCTGGGTCAGGATCACTCGCGTCGCGCGAAGGACTCCTGTACCTCGGCAACCACTTCCCCGTCCTGGTTGCGGAAGGTGGTCTCCCACACCACGAACACCATGGTGCCCGACCGCCCGGTCTTGGCGTACACGTCCTTGAGGTGAGAAGACGCGGAAATCGTATCGCCCGCATAAATTGGCGCAATTGGCTGCACCCGCTGGCCAGCGTGCATCTGAACGCTGCCGAATTCCAAGCCCATGTCGGGCAACTGCACTTCACGAACGTAAATAGAGCACAGGGTAGGTGGGGCAATCATCCCCTTGAAACCCTCTCCCTTGGCGCCCTCGTCGGAGTTGAAGGCGGGTCCGGTCTCGCCCAGGCTGACGTTGACCGAACGGATCATCTCGGCGGTGATTTCAAAGGGCCCTGCACGGTGCTCTTTTTCGTGGAGAGACCGGTCGTAGTTCAACTGCATCGTCATGGGAGCGCTCCCCGGCTTGTTCTGGTGCTTGTCTCGGACTGCCTGGAGACCCTCAGGCGGAGGCGACCTTCGCCGTTTCTTCCAGTCGCACCGGCTGGAATTCTCTGGTTAGCAGGGCGTCCACCAGCTGGCTTTCGCTGGTGACGGAGGCGCGGAAGTCGGTCAGGCAGGTGGCAAGGTGGCTGGTCAGATGGGCATCGCTGCCGCCGATACCCAGGTAGCCGAACTGCTCGCACAGCTCCTCGGCCCGCTCGTTTTCCCCAGCGCGCCCGCCCCCGTTCAGTATCTCGACGATATTGACGTCGGAGAAGACTTCACCCTGCTGGATGTATTCGGTCAGACCTATGCCGAACCGCCCTGGATGTGCCGGGATGGCGATGGCGTCGTGCTGGCGCGCCGCCTTCATCAACTCGCGGGCGTCCATGCGCACGTTGGAGAAATCAATGTCCCTCGTCAGTCCCTCGCTGACTCCGTAAACAAGAAAGTGGCCGTAGCGAGTATCCAGCTCCGATCCCTTGAGAATCAGCACGCCATTCTGCTCGGCCAGCTCCGAATAGTCCTTGTCGAAGTCGAACTTGCGATGCTCGGTGAGCACCATGCCATCGACCGTAAATCCCTTCTTGCGCAACACCTGCACCCATTTGACGTATTGCTCGACCGTGGCCCGGGAGTCGTCGGATGAAACAGAATGGCAATGCAGGTCCAAAAACACGTTGGCAGAACTCCTCTACATGCCGCCAGGATGATAAGCGGCCAACTCGACTATCATAAACAACGATACCCGATCCGGCAACCAGCGCGGCGAACGCAACTTAAGTAGCATGACCAACTTCACCCTGGCCGTTCGCTTATCCGTGCTAGCGTACCGCGACACGCCCGCGCGTTCAGGGCAAGAATTCGGCCTTGTGCTCCCTAGCGGAGGGAGCAGGAGGGCGGGAGGCCCAGCGGACCTGTAAGCCGGGTTCTGTATCCCGAAGATTCGGGACGGTGACCATCTATCTAGCCTCCCGGCCTAAACCGGGACCCGACAAATCAGGACGGCGTTACCGCCGTGGTCGAGCAGCCAACCCGGGGACGAGCCGGGCACTCATGGTCCCTCTATTTGGCCTTGCTCCAGGTGGGGTTTGACCGCCGCTGCGTCACCGCAGACGGCCGGGCGCTCTTACCGCCCGATTTCACCCTTGCCCCGGACCCCAAGGGTCGCGAGGCGGTATGTTTCTGTGCCACTTTCCGTCTACCGCTCAGGATTGATCCCTATACGATAGCCTGGGAGTTACCCAGCACCCTGCCCGGAGGAGCCCGGACTTTCCTCCCCCTCTGCCAGAACGGCTTTGGGGGCGGTCACCCGGTCCGCACGGCCCTCCACCGTCAATCTAGCATAGGCCCCAAAAAGCGGTCAACTTGACTCTGTCTGACACCCACCGAGAATGACCAGGTGGCAGACAGATCCAGCTCGAAGCCAGGTAGCACAGGGTCCCCCGGCACTGAGTCTGGACCATCGAACACTTCCACTGCGTTTCCGACACGATATACAAACACCCGTTTGGCCTGCTGGTCGATCAGCCAGCCAAGCTGGATCCCGTTGTCCTTGTACTCTGCCATCTTTGCCTGCAGGTCAGGTAGAGGTCTGACTGCGACCTGAGTTCTATAACTGAACCAGGACAGATGGTGGCAAATCCCAACCGCTGTTCCTCGCTGAGAGCTTCCCAACTCGAACGCGAAACCCAAGATGCATCTTGCGCCAGAACCGCTCCGTTGGGGAGCGCGAATCCCCCATTGGAGTCGAATACCATCCCCGTCCCATCGCCGTATGCTCAGTTCGACATTTGCTGAATTAATTTCCTCATTTCGCCAGCTCGCTATTGACCAAGTCGGGGGCATGACAATCAGCTCTCCGTCCGCCGATAACTCCATTCTGAAGTTGCGGTTGTCTGAAACATGGTCGGAGAA
This sequence comes from Dehalococcoidia bacterium, assembly GCA_965222025.1. Classification (GTDB taxonomy): domain Bacteria; phylum Chloroflexota; class Dehalococcoidia; order Lucifugimonadales; family UBA3495; genus VXOI01. The sequence continues at coordinate 25,516 of CBDCTI010000003.1, forward strand.
ACTGTTCTCGAGTCATCTTCATGGCGCTGAAGTCCAACACGAGCCGATTTGGAAGGGTCTGAGTAGGCGTATCCGCAGGTGCCTTCGCTTTAGTCACGTTGAAGCTCCGTAATTTGCCTCGCCTCGGAAGCATCACCTGCCGCCCATCTGATTTCTACAACTCTGCCTAAACTCAACGCGGGTGGCTTTCCTGCGCCGAAGCCACCCCCGCTGAAAATAAAAGGGGCGCCTGACTTCCGGCGCCCCTGGTGATTTCCCCTTTTTGCTGAGGCCTGCTACTCCACGAAGAGCATCCTACCGCAGCTGCTGCAGTTGACGGCCTGCCTGCCGCTCTTTACCCGCTGGCGCAACTGGGTGGGAAGCGACATGCGGCAGCCCTGGCACAGATCACGCTCGACCTTGGCCACAGCCCGGCCACCCTTCGTCTTCCGCAGCGTCTCGTAGCGCTGCAGCGTCGCCGGATCGAACCGTCCTGCAAGAAGTTCACGTTGTCTCTCGAATTCGGTCTGTTCCGCCCGCAGTTCAGTGACCCTTCGGTTGAGCTCTACCTGCTGGTCCTGCCATCGGGCCCTGGTTTCCGACAACTGCTGGCTCAGGCTGGCGCAGCGCATCTGGGATTCTTCTGCCTGGATGGACAGTTCCAAAGAGAGGGCCTCGTCCTGCTCGATCTGATGCCGGACGTTTGCTGCCTCCTGTTGCAGTGCCTCCAGATCTCTCGCGCTCACCATTGAGCCGTCGTATAGTTGCGTTTCCAGCGTTTCCGATCGTTCCCGGCGGCCCTCCCCCTCCTGTTGGTTCTCCCTTTGACGAAGCTCCACCTCCTGCAGCCGCTCCTCTTGGTCCCGAAGTCCGGCTTCAAGGTTCTCGATTGAGACCCCGATTTTCATCTCTCCCTCAACCTGTTCAAGGGCCTTGTACACCCTGTCCAGATCAAGGTCGACTTCCTGTAATGCGTACAATTGTCTGATGGTTGTCATGCGCGGTAGCCCTGCCCAAATGCAATAAAAAGCATTTCGATTCTATGAACGCCCTATGGCATTGTCAATTGTGCCAGCGCCAAGGATGGCCATCCAACCTTGTCGATTGGCCTATCCTCAAAGCCGGAATTCGATTATAACCTGATTAAATCTCGCCCAGAATTGGTACTCCCTTGCCGATCCGAAGAGTGACAATTGGATGCCCCGCTTCTGTCAGGACAACTGCAAAGTCGTTCGAGCACACAATCCGTTAGTCCTGAATTCGTCGAAGGAAGTCCTGAGCTTGTCGAAGGTAGTCCTAAGCTTGTCGAAGGACGGATGATAAGAATCCGATACTGGTTTTACAGGCTCACCGTCAACGAACTCACAGCGACTTTACAATCGTCCTGATGTGTTGCTGGGCAATCGACTATTCATGACACTTGCGTCTTGCAAATGCAAATAGAACACCCGTACCAAAGATGATATGTCTGCTGACTCTCTTTATGCCCTTGGTCCCTTTCCCGGGTGTTGGCGTTGCCGTCTAGTCTCCTCAAACTGGACAAAAACCGGCAGTGGGACAAAGTGGTGCAAAATGGGACGGGAATCAAAAATTTTAGCCATGCCGGGGACTCCCCAGATACAAATAACCCCCAAAAAGAGGCCGAACTGGGATAAAATGGGAAAATATGGGACAGCGATAGAAAAATTCTGTCCCGTCTGTCCCACTAGAACACCACATTCCCCTTCGCAGGCACATTTCAGGCCTGGCCTGGCTCAATTCAGGACGATTGCAAAGTCGTTCAAGCACACAAACCGTTAGCCTTGAGCTTGTCGAAGGGTGGAAGACCAGAATCCGTTAATGGCTCTGGAGGCTCACCGTAGACGGATTCACAGCGGCTTTGTAGTCCCTCCCGACTCTCCTTGATGATGATATTTTCCTCTTGTCAGATTCGGCACATCTCCTCGGTACAGGGAGTCTGTCTTCATACAATCGTATGACATCCTGAAAAATCATTCTGCCCGCAACCTCAAGCCGCACAGAACTGGTGTAGAACCCGCAAATAGCTACAGCGTGCCGCCCGCTTGCCTTGGTCATGTCGAAGGTTTTCTTGGAAATCCAACCCCGGCTAGGCGAATCAAAACGAGTGCAAACGATCAGCTTTTCCTGCTTCAAATTCCCACAAGACCTTGGAAACGAGAACAATGACGTGGATATGACGGCAGCCCCACAGACTAGCGGTACTGAAGGCGGACGCTGACAAGATGACACGACAGTTTCCCCACGTTAGAATGCAGCCTGCGCTCCTGCGAAATCTCCCCCTGGACGTGCCCGTCGTTCTGTGCAGGGATGACGGCAGGCTGAAGTATCGCTATCTGAGTGCAGTGTCGATCAGGCGATTGGAGGAGGCCGTCCATGACATTGACCAGGCTGGACAATGAAAGACTCACTCGCGTAGGTGCCGGCACCCCCATGGGAGATACTATGCGCAGGTACTGGCTGCCAGCGATCTTGTCCGACGAGCTCCCCGAGCCGGATTGCCCCCCAGTCCGTTTGCGGCTGTTGGGGGAGGATCTGGTCGCCTTCCGCGACACTTCCGGCGAGGTCGGCCTCCTGGAGGAGTTCTGCCCGCACCGCCGCACTTCGCTGTTCCTCGGGCGGAACGAAGAGGGTGGACTCCGCTGCGTCTACCACGGCTGGAAGTTCGACGTCGCTGGCAACTGCCTGCACATGATGAACGAGCCCGAAGACAGCGACTACCACACCAAGGTCAAGGCCGTCGCTTACCCGGTCGTTGAGATGGGTGGCGTCATTTGGGCCTACATGGGGCCCCCAGACCGGCAACCTCCCCTGCCCCGCTTCGAATGGACGCAGGTGCCAGACAGCCACCGCGTGATCACCAAGAACCGCCAGGAATGCAACTGGCTCCAGGCCGTGGAGGGTGGCGTCGACACTGCTCACGCCCCCATCCTGCACCGTCGCATCACCACAGATACGACACGCCCCGGCATCGGCTTCGATACGCCTTTTGTGACCGGCAAGGCCCCACGGGTGGATGTTGACCGCACAGACTATGGGTATCGATACGCGGGCGTTCGCGAACTGGAGGGCGAGGACAAGAACTTCATCCGGGCCTATCATTTCGTGTTGCCCTTCCACCAGATGCGCCCACAGCAGTTCGGATTGTCGGGGGGCACCACCAGTACCATGATTGCCGGCCACTGCTGGGTTCCCACAGACGACGATAACTCCATGGTCTTCAACTGGCTGTACAGCTATGGTGATGAGCCGCTGTCAGAGGCCGACAGAGACATCGAACGCCAGCTTGGTCGCGGGCCGGAAGACCTCGACGCCAACTTCCGGGCCAAGCGCAACCGCGACAACGACTGGCTGATCGACCGAAAGGTTCAGAAGTACGAGACCTTCACCGGTATCGAGGGTATCAACACCCAGGACCAGGCGGTTCAGGAGAGCATGGGTGCAATCGTAGATCGAAGCACAGAGAACCTGTCCGCCAGCGATATGGCCATCGTGGTTGCTCGCCGCATGCTCCTGGGCGCTGCCGAAACCGTTGCCGACGGCGGAGACCCGCCGGGCCTGTCCGAAAGCTACTACAAGCTCCGTGCTATAGACTGCATCCTGCCCGCCGACTCCGTCTGGCAGGAGGCTCTAGCCGACCAGATGTACCCCGCCTGACCCTGCCTTCCGGCTAACGAACAGAGGGGCGACGAATTCGTCGCCCCTCTCGCATCCCAATCAACCAAGGCACGGAGCCGTGGTCCCTGTGACTCGCCCGATGCCTCTATGCCACGGCGGCTGGGCGTTTCTTGTGCCACTCCGTGGCCTGTTCGTAGGCGTAACCGATGCGGAACAGCGTCTCCTCGGAGAACGGCTTTCCGCCGATCTGCAGGCCTACCGGCATCCCTCGGTCGTCAAACCCGCAGGGAACCGACATCGCTGGGCAGCTTGCTATGTTGAACAGTCTCGCGAACAGAAAGGGCAGCCGAGAAGCCGTCTCTTTGCTGGTAACAGCAGGGTCATCCTCCACCGGCTGAGCGCCCCTCCCGGACGTAGGAAAGACCAGTGCGTCGTAGTCGCCCAGCGCGTCCAGCACCTGCCTCCGAATAAACTCCCGGAGCTTCAGGGCCTTGTTGTAGTACTGAGCCGGCATCACGCTTCCGGTCAGCAGCAGTATCCGGTCGTCATGCCCGTAGTCGTCGATGTTCTCGTGCACCCACTTGGCGTGGTTGTTGGCTGGCTCCACTGCCAGCAGGGTGCCGGACACCGGGCCCGCCATCGCGGACAGCGGAAGCGACACCTCTCCCACGGACGCTCCCAGTTCGCCCAGCACGGCGATGGCGCGCTGCACGGCACTTCGCACATCTGGTTCCACGAGGTCTGACTCCATGTGTTCCGCAACCACGCCTATTCGGAGACCCTCGATCCCCTTTCCCAGCGCCGCAGCGTAGTCAGGTACGGGACTCGTTGCAGTATGCGGATCCTTGGGATCATGCCCCGCGATGGCACCTATGGTGATGGCAGCGTCCTCCACTGTGCGGGATATGGGCCCGACCGTGTCCATCGACCAGACACCCCGCATCACCCCGTAGCGACTGACCAGTCCCCAAGTGGGCCGCAGACCAACCAGCCCGCACCAGGTTGCGGGGAACCGGATGGAGCCACCTGTGTCCTCGCCGAGGGACGTGGCGCAGAGGAATGCGCCTGTCGCCGCTCCCGACCCGCTACTGGAACCGCCAGCATAGTTGTTCAGGTCCCAGGGGTTGCGCGGCGTGCTGTAACGGTGTGAAAAACCGGTGATGGCGAACTCGGTGAGGTTGGTCTTTCCCAGCAGCACCGCACCCGCCTGCTTTAAGTTGGCAATGACCGTGGCGTCCTCGTCAGGCACGTAGTCGGCCAGGATTCGCGAGCCGCCGGTGGTGCGAACCCCCGCGCTGAGGAACTGGTCCTTCACTGCGACGGGAACACCGTGCATGGGCCCGCGGTGTCGTCCCGCTACGATCTCCCGCTCGGCCTCTCGGGCTGCCTCCATGGCCATCTGGCGGGCGACGGTAAGGTAGGCGTTGAACTTGAAGTTGAGGGAGTCAATGCGGTCCAGGTATGCTTCAGTGGCCTCGACTGGGGAGACCTCTTTGGAAGCAATTAGTCTGGAAAGGTCGGAAGCAGACAGAAAGGGAAGCTCGGACTTGTCCATAAGACCCTCCGAGTTTACGGGTGGGGGAGCAAATGCAGCAGGCAGGCCAGCGCTAGGCCGGAGGAAGGATTATGGGAAGGGGCTCAACTTCGTCCAAGCCAGGTGGGTTGATCGCGTCCAGGGACTCCAGCAGCGCGTTCAGGCTGTACATGACCTCCGTCAGTTCCGGTTCCTGGATGTCCAGTCCAACCGCTCGGCCCAAAGCCTGGATGTCCTCTTTCGACAAGTCGGCCATGACAGCCTCCGATGAATTCGTGGTTTGATCCGGCCCAATACTGCTGTATTGGCTGCCGTCCGTCAAGCCTTCCCCGGCAAGGCCAAGCGATGGGTTTTGGGGTATACTGGCCTCGCTTCGGCTGAATCCTTCCGGCCGATACCTTTGACAGTTGAAGATGGGGCGGCTATGGCCGATTACAAGGAACTCAAGGTAGATATTGGCGCCGAATCGTCATTCACAAAATTGCCGGCGCAGGTGGACATCGGCGATTGGTCATACTTCCTGGCCAAGAACAAGAAAGGCGTCTACCAACTGCTCTCCACCATGTGTCCGCACCAGATGGGCGAGGTGGTGGACTGGGGCAACGTGTTCATGTGCCCCGACCACGGTTGGCGCTTCGAGAAGACCGAGGGCGTCTGCATCAACGGACCCAACTCCCGCATGACTTCCTTCCCGGTGGCAATTGAAGCAGGACGGCTAATTGCCTCTGTTCCAGAAGACTAGGTTGAACCACCACTTGCCTTATCCCTAGCCCTTCCTTCCGGGAAGGGGCTTCATCCGTCTTGTTGGACAGGAGCAAGTTATGGATCAGCGCGAGATCCCCTTTCTCAGTGCTTCGGAACTCGGCAGGCTCATTGAGTCCGGCCAAGTGTCTCCCGTGCAGGCAGCGGAGGCCTACTTCAACCGAATCGCCGAAGTGGACGGTAAGCTGAACTCGTACATCACGGTCACCCGCGACCACGCTCTGGAAGCGGCCCGTCAGGCCGAGGCGGAGATCGCCGCCGGCAAGTATCGCGGGCCTTTGCACGGAGTCCCTGTTGCGGTGAAGGACCAGTTCAACACCGCCGGAATCCTTACTACTGGCGGGTCGGCAATTCTCAGCGACTTCGTGCCGGACGAAGACGCCACGGTCATGGCCAGGCTCAAGGAAGCCGGGGCGGTGCTTCTTGGCAAACTCAACATGAGTGAGTTTGCCATGTCGGAGATCTACCACCACCCGTACGGCACTCCCCGCAACCCATGGGACCTTTCGCGCAACCCGGGCACCTCCAGCAGTGGCTCAGGGGCGGCCACAGCCGCGTTCCTGTGCGCCACATCGCTGGGCGAGGATACCGGAGGCTCCATTCGGGGGCCGGCCAACTTTTCGGGGCTCGTGGGTATTCGGCCTTCCTTTGGCAGAGTCAGCCGGTACGGGGTCATGGGCGGCTCGTGGTCTATGGACACGGTCGGCCCAATATCCCGCACCGTCGAAGACGCCGCCATCACCCTGCAGGCCATTGCCGGTTACGACCCCAAAGACCCGTACACTTGGAATGTGCCTGTCCCAGACTACCAGGCAGCTCTGACTGGAGACATCGGCGGGCTCAAGATCGGTACCATCGCGGAACGTATGGAGGCTCCCAACCTCGACCCTGAGATGCGGGACGCAGTCACTGCCGCGATCGGCACGCTGGGAGAGTTGGGCGCCAGTTCCCGGGAGGTGTCGATCCCGCTTGCTCCACACGCGGGCGCCCTCAGCTGGACCATGATCGGAGTCGAGTGGTCCAGTCTGCATCGGAAGACGTTCGAGCCGAACTTCGACCAGTTGGACCGCAACAACCAGATACGCTTCCTGACCGGAATGCTTACCCCGGCCCAGGCCTACAACAAGGCTCAGAAGGTGCGGTCCCTGCTGAGGCAAGAGATCCTGTCGGCCTTGGAGGAGGTGGATGTGCTGGCGCTTCCGAGCGGAATCGGCGCTGCCCCGCCGGTTGAAAGCGTTCCCGGCGTGCAGAGCAAGGAACAAGCTCTGGCCGGCCTCAGAGCGCGGATCAGTTTCACCGGCCCCTTCAACCTGGCTGGGGTGCCAGCAATCTCGGTCCCCTGTGGCTTCACGCAGTCGGGGCTGCCGCTGGGGATACAGATCGTGGGCAAGCCCTTTGCTGAAGACACGCTGTTCCGGGTGGCCCACGCCTACGAGCAAGCCACCGACTGGCATACACGCCGCCCGCCGATCTAGGGACTGACCAACGCTCACTAAGGCTCCCCGACAGCCATCTATCCGGAGGTTCACCATGGCCGACGACATAGGCCTGATGGAGGCCATCTACAGCCAACGGCAGATCACCCGCTACCGGCGGGACCCTGTCTCCCGGGAGGACATTGAGAAGATCATTGACGCCGCAATTCGGGCTCCCAGCGGCGGCAACACCCAGCCGTGGCACTTCATCGCCATCACCGACCCCGAGCTGATTCAGAAGGTCGGCGGCTTGTACCGCGATATCTGGCTGGGCGCCCAGGGTGCGGAACCGGGGCCCGACGAGCCTCCCGCCTACAGGCAGGCCCGTCAGTTGGCCAACCGCATGCCTGAAGTCCCGGCGATGATCCTCGTCTGCGCCGACCACACGAAGGGTTCGGCCCCATACACGCCCGGTCAGCCCATCGAGCGGGGGCGGTATGCCTCGTCCGTCTGGCTGGCGATCCAGAACCTGTTCTTGGCAGCGCGGGCTCTTGGCCTAGGCACCCGCATCACAACGGTGCATATCCGCGGCGAGGAGCAGATCAAGGAGTGGCTGGGCATACCGGAGCACGTGGAGACGGTGTGCCTGACCCCGCTGGGGTATCCACGGGGAAGCTTCGGACCAACGCAACGCCAACCCGCTGAGGACGTCAGCTCGTTCAACCGCTACGGCAGCCGGTGAGGGACGGAAGCACTCTCTCACCCTAGCGCTCTCCGGGGTTCCTAGTCCTCGCCCGGCTCCCCGGGCGCACATTGTGATTCAAACGAGAGGCCCCCGGTGTTCGACCGGGGGCCTCTGCTGTGTCTGACCTGTATGCCCGGGTTATCCGTTGATGTTGATGGGCATGTTCTTTATGGAGCGGAAGGTGATGCTGGATTCGTACTCCATTTCGTCCTGGCCCAATTCCATGTCGGGGTAGCGCTCCGCGAGTTCACGGAACACTTCCTGTCCCTCCACGCGGGCGATGGTGGCGCCGAGGCAGTGATGGATGCCGGCACCGAACGCGACGTGCGGGTTCGGCCAGCGGGTAATGTCCATTTCGTCGGGCCGCTCGAACTTGTTGGGGTCACGATTTGCCGACGTGATAAACCACCGGATGCGGTCCTTCTCTCGGATGGTCTTGCCCCGCATCTCGACGTCCTGGGATGCCAGCCGCTGGATGGACTTGACCGGAGCGTCGTACCGCAGGCACTCCTCGGTGGCGCGGACCATCATGCCCTGGGGGTCAGCCCTCAAGGTGTCCCACTGGTCCCGGTTCCGCATGAACGACAGTGTGCCGTTGCAGATCAGGTTGATGGTGGTCTCATGCCCGGCCAGAAGCAACAGAGAGGTATTAACCAGAGCCTGCTCGCGGGTGAAGACTCCGGCCTTCTCTCCGCCTGCCAGAACCGATATGAAGTCGTCACCGGGCTTAACGAGGCGCTCTTCAACCATGGGATTGACGTACTCGAGCATTTCTTCCATGCCCTCAACCAGCCGGGGAAGACGGTCAGCCTCGCCACGAGCAATATTGAGGAGCTTCTCGGCAATCGCGCGAATGTATGGGCGGTCCTGCTTCGGCACTCCCATCATCTCCGCGATAACCAGCACCGGGAGGGGAGTGGCCAGGTCGCGCATCATGTCGAAATCATCTTTCTGTTCGGCCTCGTCCAAAAGCTCGTTGATGGCATTCTGGACCAGAGGGCGCCACTCTTCCATGGACTTGGGGGTGAAGTAGGCGTGAACGACCTTCCTCATTTCCAAGTGGTCGGGACGGTCGTACTGGATGAACTGCTTTCCCTGGTAGTTGCGGACAAACTCGTAGAGCTCGCTATCGGACTCGTTGACGGCGGGGTAGGGCCCTCGCGGGTCGTTGAGCCAGACGGTGCTGGAAAAGAGCTCATGGTTCCGAGTCAGCCACACCAAGTCGTCGTGCCTGGTTACGACCCAGAGCTCGTACAACTCGTTCCAGTGGACTGGGTCTTCGTCCCGGAGCTGTCCGTAATAAGAGTAGGGGTCGTACATGATTTCCGGGGCAAACATATTCTCGTTGAAGGTCGTAACCATAACCTCACCAACGTATCGTAGATTTGGCAAACTCTATGGTACGTGACGGAAGTTGTCAAGCGAAATAGAAGGTATAGCCAAGGCTATCACCTTAGAAAACCTTCAGCCATTCAATCCGCATTTCTGGCAACAGATGCCAGTGATTCCTCGCACAGCCACCGCCAATTCAACGCAATCCAAAAGCCCTTCGCTAGAGTCTTGCGGCTGACAGGTGCACCTGGGATCTCACGGACTGCTTGTGGGAGAGACGGGATGGTATTTTCCCCGTCGTATCCCATTTTTTCCCGATATTTCCCATTCTGTCGGCAAGTCGGGCTGGATTCAAAGCTGAAAGCCCGCTATCCGAAGATCGTTTAACGGAAATTTTCAGATTCCGTACCAATTCGTGCCATTTCGTCCCATGTCCATTTTCTGGAGTACCGTCATGCCTCACGCCAAAGGCTACCCAAGACAAAATGGACCAGAACTAGTGCCCACAGCAACTGTCATACCAAAATGGTACGCGGGCATTGCAAAGGCAGGCAAGTGGCAAATGTCATCAAATCTCCCAAATGCAATTGCCCTAGGGTATCGCGAGGCGCTTTCGATTGTCCCTCAAGAGGAATTCGGCCCGTTGGCGGCGACGCGAAAATCATGCACATGGAGGGCTGGAACGCGGGTGCTGAACGGTCCGAGACGGTTGCCGTAAACCGATCCTCCCAGTATTCGCTGGCCAATACGCGGCAGAGTCTTCCCTTGTCCTCCCCTAGTTCCTCGAACGTTGGAACCTGCCCATGGCCTTTCAATTCGTGAACTCTGCCTCGCGCCACGCTGCCTTCGCCAGACAGGTCTCCATGTAATGGAACATATATTCCATTTTGTACTCACTAGCATA
>CBDCTI010000004.1:0-20727 GCA_965222025.1 Dehalococcoidia bacterium
TCTTGATTGATGACTTCGGTCAAGAGCGAATCATGAGTGACAGCATTCGTACCTATCACAACCTATTGGGTGACTACATGGTGAAAACCAGGGCCGAAGGCGCCCTACACATATTGGGAAGCTATCTTCCCTTCTCGTGGGAGGTCTAATCTTGACCAAACTTCCCAACATTGAAGAAATCTTGGCGGCGAATCCCCATATCAATCCTAAGGAATTGGCGGAAGCTACCGACCTGTTAAGAAGACTCCGGGAGTCAGGTCTCAACCCATCCGAATATAGATTGGCCCCCCCTTTTTCTCGACGCCACATTTCGGTTGGACCTAAAGAGGACTCCCGGGTCATACGCCTCGGCAAGGCCGCCAAGAAGCATTACACGAGCGCAGCTTTATGCCCTACACGTTAGCCGAACTGGACGAGATGACGTTGGAGCAGGCCCAAGCCCTGCCCTTCGTGGACCGGGACCAACTTCTGGACCTGGTTATCGCCGCCGGACGTCATCAATCGACCGAGATACACTCCTACCGTGTGGGCCTTTACTGCGATTACTTTGAAGAAGACCTTCTACGCATGTACAAGGTCGACGCGATCAAAATCCATTGCCGTGGAACAACCTCCTCCGGATTTGACGGAATGGTCGTGGGCGAGACAGACGCCGACCAATACCGGGCCGGATTCCGGCACGTACAGACTCATCTGGAGGCCGCTGGCTCCAGCTTCAGTCGCGTAGTGAGCCTGGTCATATTCTTGACTGACATGGACAACTGGCCGCTGCTGAACGAGATTTACCGGGAATTTGTGCCCAACCCTCCGTGCCGCGCCGTCATAGGCACCACCGGACTGGCGCAACCGCCCCTGGCCATCGAGATCGTCGAGTGCATCGCATACCGGGTGCGCGACTAGAAACAAGTCGAAAATTCCCGGTGCAAGGAGTCGCCCAAAGGGACTCCAGGATGTAAGCTGGAATCCCCGGCAATAACCAAACTTGAGGAGGGATGTTATGGCGGAACTAGCCCTGGCCTACAAGGTACGGAGCTACAGCACTGGCACCCTGGGAAGGGCGATCTGTAACGCGCGGACCCACCACTGGGTTGCCGACGGCACCAACGGCGACGAGGTTGGCGCGGGAGAGCTCTTCCTGTCCGGCATCACCGCCTGCGCGGTCAACATGGTCGAGAGGATAGCCAGCGACGAAGAGATTCCCCTGGAATGGATGGACGTCAGCGTGGAGTCCTACCGCGACCCGGAAAAGACCCCCGGCGACATCTCTCTATACGACGCCATACGCGTGAACTTCGAGATGTGGGGGGTGGCCGCGGACCAGGCCAACGAGTTGGTTGAGACCTGGAAACGGCGTTGACCCCTCTACGGTTCGGTCGCCGTGGCGACCCCTGATACCACCGTAGACTTGGTCTCCCACAACGAACCCCACCGGTAACAGAGCGGCAGGGGCGATGACCCCTTCGGCCGTGGTCCCCGGCAGGACACGGGACCTACCCGCAGGGTAAACTGCAACACCTCGGCTAAGACTCTGAGCCCGCCGAATCAAGGATCGGCGGGCTCGCGTCATGTTGCGATTGGCCGCCCGGCATGATGGCGGAAGCCATCCTTGGATAGCCAGCGGTATACTAGGCGGACATTACCCGTAAGCCGTTGCTGGAGGCATTGGCCCCATAGATCCTACAACCTCGATACCTCTTCTCGCACTGGGCAGCGAAGACACAGGGTTGGTTCGCGACCTGGCCGTGATAATGGCCGTGGCCGGGGTCGCCCTAATCATCTTCCGTCTTGTCCGGATGCCCCCGGTCCTCGGCTACCTCGCCGCCGGGACTCTCATTGGCCCTTTCACAGTGTGGAGTCCGTTAGTCGAAGACCTGGACACGATTCGCCTGCTTGCCGACCTGGGACTGGTGCTACTCCTCTTCGGAATAGGTCTCGGTGTGGGGTGGCAACGCATCCGGAGCGTGGGCAGCAGCGTGGTCATCATCGGACTGGTGGAGATGACCATCATGTTCGCGCTGGGCTTCGAGATGGCCAACCTGTTGGGCTGGTCCAAGACCGAGGGCGTCTTCCTGGGAGCGGCGTTGTCAATCAGCAGTTCGGCCATCTTGATGACCATGCTTCGGGAATCCGGGGAATTGCTACAGACCCGTGGGCAATTAATCGTCGGAATCCTGGTCATCGAAGACATTGCCGCGGTGATATTGCTGACGGTCCTCACGGGCGTGGCCACCAGTGGCGAAACCGACCTTGGTTCCATAGTCGTGCTGGCGGTGAAGCTGGCCACCTTCGGGGCGGTAGCCCTGGTGGTCGGGGCCCTGGTTGCTCCGCGGGTCGTGGGATTCGTAAACGGGTTCCAATCGCAAGAGGCCCTGCTCATAACCGGACTTGCGATGTGCTTCGGCCTGGCGCTAATTGCGGGTCAACTCGGGCTTTCCCCAGCCGTCGGCGCGTTCCTGATTGGAGCGGTGCTCGGCGACACCGATCACGCCGAGGAGATGGACCGGATCATGGGACCGGTCCGGGACATGTTCGCCGCCATCTTCTTCGTCTCCATCGGACTTCTGATGGACCTCTCCGTGGCGGCGGACTTCATCCTTCCAACTCTGATCGTGGCGGCGGTATTCATCGTGGGGAAGGTGCTTGCCGACACCCTGGGCACGTTACTTGCGGGACACAGCGGCAAGGAGTCGCTGGACGTGGGACTGGGTATGCCCCAGGTGGGAGAGTTCTCGCTGGCCATGGTGCGGGTCGGAGTCGAAACGGCGGCCATCGGCAGCTTCCTCTATCCCGTGATGACCGGCGCAACCGCAATTACCGCGCTGGTGTACCCGTTCCTGTTTCGCGGGACAAATCTGATAGCCGGTTTCCTGGACCGGCGTTCGCCCAGGTTGCTCAAGCTATACGGGAGCGGCCTGGTCCTGGCCTTGGCTGCGCTAAGAAGCGCTTTCCATTTCCATAGTCCGAGAGCGCGCCGGATTCAACGCAGCAACCGGCTCATCTTGCTGAACATGGGAATAATCAGCCTCTTCATCGCCATTGGCACGGGTAGCCTGCACTTCACGCCTCAGTTGGCCCACTTTTTTCATTTGAGGGAAAACGTTGTCGGGCTGGCTATCGGAGGCACGGCCCTGGCTCTGTCCGTGCCTCCCGCGCTACAGGTCTGGAAGTCGCTGCGGACGCTCAGCGACGGCATAGTAGGTTACGTCTTGCCGAGACGGCTCCGCGCCTCCGAAATCCTGCGGGGGCGAAACATGCACGTGATCTTGCGTGACAGCATCGCGATTCCGCTCCTTCTGCTGCCCGCGATCTGGAGCATCCCCCTTGTTTCGCGATTGCTCTCAATGGGCATACTGGTAACGCCGCTGGCAATCGCGATGGCGGCGGGCTTGGTGGCTGGCCTGGCCATCGCCGCGTTTCAAATCCATCACCTACTGGAGCGCACCTTCATTCACACCTTCCTGGGGCCAGATGAGTTGGAATACCGCGACGAACCCGACCCTCACTACGTCGACGACGACCAGTACGTATATATCGACGACCAAGTCTCCCCGGAATACACCTACAGCATCGACGCCGAACCGTCGGCGGAACTCTCGTTGGGGGACGACGAAGGCGGTTAGCATTGGTCGTCGAAGAGCGCGAATGTTAGAATAGCCCAACGGCCACCGGAGGTTTTCCATGCGCATCTGCTCGTTCCTCCCCAGCGCGACCGAAATTGTCTACGAACTCGGCCTAGAAGACCAACTTTTCGGCGTCACCCACGAATGTGACTTCCCGCCCGACGCGGCACGCAAGCCCCATGTGGTCCATAGCGTGTTTGACGGGATGGAGCCAACCAGCGCGGAGATCAACCGTGTGATATCCGAGCGCCTTGCCCAGGGACTCGGCATCTACGACATCGACCAGGAGATAATGAAGGCCGCCGAGCCCGACCTACTCCTGACCCAGGCCATCTGCGAGGTTTGAGCCATTTCCACTCGGCAGGTAGCCGAGGTAAGCGTCAGCCTTCCCAAAGAGCCCCAAGTCCTCTCTCTGGACCCACAATACCTGGGCGACGTGCTCTCGGACATTCGCGGCGTTGCCCACGCCACCGGCACCGAGGAGAAGGGCGAACTCATCACCGCCCGGATGCAAAAACGCATCGACGCCGTCGCCAGCCGCGCCGCCCTGGCGAACAACGCTCCACGTGTCCTACACGTGGAATGGGTCGATCCCCTGTTCTGTGGTGGTCACTGGGTGCCCGAGATGGTGGAGATAGCCGGAGGGGAAAACTGCTTCGGCGATAAGGAAACGGGTTCATTCCAGATGGAATGGGACGCGATTGTGGAAAGCCAGCCCGAAGTCATCATCTTCATGCCCTGCGGCTTTGACGTAAAACGCGCTCTGCAGGACGTGCCCATTCTGACCGCTCGCGAGAGGTGGGACACACTGCCCGCGGTTAAGAACCAGAGGGTGTATGTGATCGACGCCAGCGCCTATACCAGCCGGTCGGGGCCGCGATTGGTGACCGGGCTGGAAATCATGGCGGAGATGATTCATCCGGAGCTGTTTTCGGGGATGGTGCCGGAGTTTGGAGCGGCCAAGATTTACGGATCGCTGGTGAAGGTCTAGACCGGAGCGGTTAGCGCCGGCTGATAGACCTAGCGGATAGACTTAGTTGAGGCGCGGGCCCTTGAACGGGTTCCGCTTCGCCACCTCTTCCCGCAGGGCCTCGTTGCCGCGTTTTATCAAGGGAACAAGGCGTTCGAGCCTTTCCTTGGCGGTGGAGGACTCCAGGAGTTGTTGCCGGATGTCCATCGGCAGGGGGATGCTGGTGACTAGAGCCGACGCCACTGAGAAAGAAAGCTCGACCGGCTCCGCAGGGACATCGGGTTGGGCGGTCCAACCGCCGGACAGGGCGGTCAGCATCCTCAGGAACTCGGCGTACTCGGGGCTGATTTCCGCGATCACGCTCGATGGGTCATCCCCGGCCTCTTCCTCCACGTACCTGATCTCCGCGGCCACGTGGGGGACCCTCTGGAAGATGTCCACCACCTCGAACCGACGCTCGCCACGGGTCATTATGTTCAGGCGGCCTTCTTCGAGCGTTTCCGATTGGATGATCCTGGCGGTAGTGCCGATCCTGACGGGCTCCGCCGGGTCGCCAACCTCGCGGCCCTCTTGAATAAGGACGATGCCGAAGGGCTCGCCCAGCTCCAGGCATTCCCCGATCATTGCCTTGTACCGCTCCTCGAAGATGTGGAGCGGCATGGGCATGGTGGGGAACAGGACGACGTTCAAGGGGAAGAGGGGGATACGGACCAGTTCGCCCAAAGGCGTATCTTCTGGGGTGGACATGGTAGGCCTGAGTATATTCCCAGGCAGGCGGCAGCACAAGCGCACCGGATTTGCTAAATTACGCTAGTCCCAGTTAAGCTTGTGGCCAAGTAGGACTGGCCGAGGGCTCCGCCCAGACCATCGGAGTGCACCCTATGAACTCAACATACATGGCGGTAATCAAACAGAATGCCGATTGGTGGATCGGTTGGGTGGAAGAAGTCCCCGGCGTGAACGCGCAGGCCGCCACCAAGGAAGAGTTAATGGAAGACCTGCGATCAGCCCTCACCGAAGCCTTAGAAATGAACCGGGCCGATGCGCTAATAGCCGCCGAAAGCGACTACGAAGAGGTCGCCCTACAAGTGTGAGGCGCCGTAGTGTCCTTGCCTATCTCAGATCTCATGGTTGCGAGTTGGTCAGAGAAGGTCGAAGGCACTCCTGGTGGGGAAATCCACAGAATAATCGCCGAACGGCGGTACCCAGGCACAACGAGATCGACGAATTCCTGGTCCGAAAGATATGCCGTGACCTCGGAATCCCTGAACACAGGCCTTAGTTATGGAAATCCGGATAGACCCGTGGAAATTGCGACCCTGGCAACCTCGAGACGTGGACGCACTCGTCAAGTACGCCAACAACTACGCAATTTGGAGAAATCTGAGAGACACGTTCCCTCACCCGTACACCGAGACCGACGCCAGGGAATGGTCCCAACGTCCGAACCAGAGTGAGCCCTTGACTAACCTCGCTATCGCCACCGCGGATGAGGCCATCGGCAGCATCGGGCTCACGCTGCAAGACGACGTCCACTTCCGGTCTGGCGAGGTGGGTTACTGGCTCGGTGAACCTTTCTGGGGACAGGGCATAGCTACCAGGGCGTTGCGCGCCTTCTCCGAATACGCCTTCGCAAATTTTGACCTCGTGCGGCTTTACGCCATCGTGTTCGCATGGAATCCGGCGTCGGCCCGCGTTCTGGAGAAGGCCGGGTTCAACTTCGAAGCGCGGATGCGAAACAGCGCCACCAAGGCTGGCAGCACGGTCGACGAATTCTTGTACGCACTCGTAAGAGAATAGCAATGAAGGACCTGCCATCGTGACGCAACCAACCATTGACGGCGACCGCCTCAACCGCACTCTCCAGGAGTTGGGGAAGATCGGGGACTCGCCATTGGGAATGCAGCGGATCGCCTTTTCCCCGGAAGACATCGCCGGGCGCGATTACACCATCTCCTTAATGCATAAAGCCGAGCTCGAGACCCGGATAGACCCCGCGGGCAACATCATCGGCAGGAAAGAGGGCGCGGTCGCCGGACTTCCCGCCATCGCCATGGGGTCTCACACCGACACTGTTCCCAGCGGAGGGAAGTACGACGGCGCGCTTGGGGTCATGGGAGGGATCGAGTGCGTACAAACACTGGTAGACGCCGGGCAATCTCTTCGGCATCCCGTCGAGGTGATCGTCTTCACCAATGAAGAGGGCACACGGTTCCATCGCTGGCTCATCGGCAGCAGGGCGATGGCGGGCCAGTTATTGGAGGAAGACCTGGCGGCGGTTGACGACGAAGGGGTGAGCCTGGCCAGCCGGATGGCCGACATCGGCGGCGACCTATCCAGGATGGAAGAAGCTCGCAGGACCAGAGACGAGTTCGCGGCATATTTCGAACTGCACATAGAGCAAGGTCCGGAACTGCACCAGTCCGGTGTGCCCATAGGCGTCGTAACCGGCATCACCGGCAGAGGCATGTTTGAGGTGGAGTTTCAGGGTATATCCAACCACGCCGGAACGACACCCATGCCCTCACGCCGGGATGCCCTGGTCAGCGCGTCCAGGTTAGTCCTGGAAGTCCAACGGATCGCGGCGGACTCGGAAGTTTGCCGGGTGGCGACCGCGGGCGCGATTCACGCGCATCCCAACGCGGTCAACGTAATCCCAGGTCACGTGCGCGTCGGAGTGGAGTTCCGCGACATCGAGATTTCCGCCCTGGACGCGGCTGAAGCTGAGTTGCGCAGGGCTGCGGACTCCATCGCGTCGGACGACCAGGTCTCCGTGGAAATACACCGGCAACGGCACACCGAGGGAGTCCCCATCACGCCCGACATGCAGGCATTGGTTGAAGAAGCAGCCAGGATATCAGGTTTTGCCTCGCAGCGTGTGCCGTCCGGGGCGGGCCATGACGCCCAGGCTATCGCCGCAATCACGGATATGGCGATGGTGTTCGTGCCCAGCATTGACGGCATCAGCCATGCTCCGGAGGAATACTCTACCCCCGAAGCCTGCGCCAACGGAACGCAGGTCCTATTGAACCTGCTGCTGCTGGCGGACCAGAGATAGCGGCAACCCACAGGGAGTAGGTCCATGAAGGTCTCAGGCAGCTACACGTTCAACGCTCCGGTCCAGAAGGTTTGGGAGGTATTGACCGACCCCTCCGTCTTGTCCGGCTGCATCCCCGGCTGTTCGGGGCTGGAGCCGTTGGGGGAGAATGAATACCAAGCCTCGTTGCTGGTTGGGATTGGGCCTGTCCGGGGCAACTACAACGCAAAGGTGGCCATACGGGACATGGTCCCTCACGACTCCTACAGGCTGGTCGTGGAAGGCAACGGCCCCTCGGGGTTCGCCAGCGGGGAGGCTAACATCAGACTGTCGGCCCAGGGAGACCAAACCATTGTAGCGGTGGACAGTGACGCCCAGGTGGGAGGCACAGTGGCGCGGGTCGGACAGCGGCTCATGGGCAGTGTGGCCAAGATGATGATGGACCAATTGTTCAGTTGTCTAAGAGACAAGGCAGCCTAGTAGTCGAGCAGGGTTGGACTGATGGATAATAGGTAAAAACAAAGGGATTTATATACGATTTTACCCAAAAGGAGACCATGAAGCTCTCAATCCTCGCCCTATTCAGCCTATGGCTCACAGTTGCAGCGGCTTGTGCCGCTGAGACTCCCGTTCCAACGCCAACGCCAACTCCAACTCCCACCATCGAACCTCCGCTTAAAGAAAACCTGGAACCGCTCATTGCCTATCCAGACATTGGATACCAACAAGCCGACCTGGAAAAGTGGCTCAAAGTCATCCAGGAAATCGGCTTGGAACAACATCCCGGAGTCACCAGAATCTACACCGCAACCGACTCAGGAGGTTACGGCAACATCAGAATTATTGTCTCCAGCAGGGAGCACATCGGCCCCGTCATGGAACAGGTCGAACTCGCCGGAGTCCCTTTCAACATCGCACAAGTGCTGCTCGATAGCCCTTGGCACCGATAAGTCTGTGTTGGCGGGTTTGACCCGGAACGGTATGCGATGCCCCGTGGGGGTGCCCTATGGGTAGAATCGTATATAACTCCCAAAACAAAGGGGTTAAAGAAGCAGGTGAGGGGAGTGGGTGATGGAGAAGAAGTACCGGGTCAAGCTGAGTGCGGAGGAGCGGGAAGAATTGAAGGCAATGGTTTCCAAGGGACGTTCTGCAGCGTACAAGCAGACCCATGCCCGCGTCCTGCTGTTGAGCGACGAGGCGCATGCGGAGGGGGCCATGAAGGATGAAGACATTGCCCGGTCCCTCCAGGTTGGCCGTGCGACGGTGGAGCGGGTACGCCGCCGCTGTGTGGAGGAGGGTTTGGAACGGGCTTTGGGGCGCAAGGAGCAACTGAACCGCAGGCGGAAGCGGTTGGACGGTCAGGGGGAAGCCCACCTGATTGCCCTGGCCTGCGGGGAACCGCCCGAGGGTCGGGCCAGTTGGACGCTGCAATTGCTGGCCAATGGACTGGTGGAAAGGGAGATAGTAGAGAGCATCAGCTCTGAGACGGTGCGCCAGACGCTGAAAAAAACCAACTCAAGCCTTGGCTGAAAGAGTGTTGGTGCATCCCTCCGCAAGGCAGCGCCGAGTTTGTCTGCGCCATGGAGGACGTGCTGGAAGTCTATCAGCGCCAGTATGCGGACAACGAGGTCCTGGTCTGCCTGGACGAGACCAGCAAGCAGCAGGTGAAAGAGACGCGCCAGCCGCGTCCGGCCCAGCCTGGGGCGGCGGGCTCCTACGATTACGAATACGAACGCAACGGAGTGAGCAACCTGTTCATGTTGTTCGCACCGCTGGAGGGGTGGCGCCGGGTGGAAGTGACGGACCGGCGTACCAGAGTCGATTGGGCGCAGGTGGTCAAGCAACTGGTGGACGAGGACTACCCGGACAAAGACCGTATCGTACTGGTGATGGACAATCTGAACACTCATCACCCCAGTTCATTGTATGAGGCGTTTGAACCTGCCGAGGCCCAGCGCATCGCCAAGCGGCTGGAGATTCACTACACGCCCAAGCATGGCAGTTGGCTGGATATGGCCGAGATTGAAATCGGGGTGATGTCCCGCCAATGCCTGGACCGTCGCATTCCCGATCAAAGAACTCTTCGGCGGGAGGCCGCAGCGTGGCAGGACCGGCGCAATCAAGAGGCCATAAAAGTGGACTGGCGCTTTACAACCGCAGACGCCCGCATAAAATTGAAGTCTCTATATCCATCAATCCAACACTGATGGACTACTAGCCACGAAAGGAGAATGACCAATGGAGCGAAGAATACCTACCAAAGAAGAGGTCCTAGTACTACAACGACGCGTTGTCCTACAAGGTAACTCGTGGGCGGATTTTGAAGCTGGCAACGAACGAGTGCGAGTCTCCCATGATGAACGGTCCGTAGCTGAAGAAGAAGACCTGAGCGTGTTTTCTCATAACGCGTCGTTGTAATACTAGAAGTCTGGCCGGAAAGTGGCGGGAGCCGGGTAAGCGGCTATACTTGGGGTCAACAAGTGTAGCGAGGGCTGAGAATGCTGGGAGAGCGTTCGGACCAGAGGGGACTTTGGGAAGCGGACCGGCTGTACCTGGACCACGTGGGGCGGGAAAGCTTCTACGGCCTGTTGGCCTCGATGCGGGGCTGGCTGTTCCGGGACGCCGATTTCGCCGAGTTCTACTGCCCTGACAACGGCCGGGACAGCGTGCCGCCCAGCCTGCTGGCGACGGCGCTGCTGTTGCAGTCCCACGACAAGGTCAGCGACGCCGAGGCGAAGGCCCGGGCCGACTTTGACCTCCGGTGGAAAGTGGCGTTGGGGATTGAGGCAGAAGACCGGCCCTTCGCCAAGAGTACGCTGCAGGTGTTTCGCGCCCAGCTGATCCTGCACGACAAGGTTCTGGAGGTATTCGAGTCCAGTCTGAGACTGGCCCGGGAGTCGGGCTGCCTGAAAGGGCGCGGGATGCGGGTGGCATTGGACACGACCAACATCCTGGGACGGGGCGCGGTCAAGGACACCTACAATCTATTGGCCGACGGGATCGTCAAATTGTTGCGGGCGCTGGCGGCGGTGGAGCAAGCTCCGGTCAGGGAATGGGCCCAGGCCCGGGAATATAAGAGATACCTGGGCTCCAGCGTGAAGGGCGAGGCGGCCATCGACTGGGCCGACCGGCAGGCGCGGACGGCGCTGCTGGCCAAGATTGTGGCAGACGCGGACCGGCTGTTGGAGTTGTCGCGGCAGGCGCAGGGAGAGTTGCCGGAGGACGGTCAGGAGCGCCAGCGGATTGTGGCGGCGGCGGAACTACTGGGGCAGTTGCTGCTCCAGGACGTGGAGCGGACCGAAGGCGGAGTGAGCCTCAAGGATGGGGTGAGCCGGGACCGGATGATGTCGGTGCATGACCCGGAGATGCGCCACGGCCACAAGAGCAGCAGCCGGCGGTTCGACGGACACAAGGCGGCGATTGTGGTGGACACCGACTCCCAGCTGATTACCGCGGTGGAGGTATTGCCCGGCAACGCTCCCGACAACCTGGGGGCGCTGGAACTGGTGGAACAGAGTGAGGCCAACACCGGTGTGCCGGTGGAGGAGGCCATGGGCGACGCCGCTTACGGCGACGGCGGTACCCGTCAGACCTTCGCCGACGCGGGCCGCACTCTGATTGCCAGGGTGCCGGGCCGCCCGAACCGGTCTCACTTCCCCAAGGAGGACTTTCGGATTGACCTGGAGGGGGGTTCCTGCACCTGTCCGGCGGGGCAGGTTACCCGGACGATAGTTCCGGTAGGGCGGCGCACCGACCAAATGGGTCGAACTTACCGGTTGAAGGTCTTCCGATTCGACGCGGCGGTCTGTGGAGCATGCCCCCTGCGGTCCCAGTGCCTGGCGGCAAAACCGAGTACTGGACGGACGGTCCGGCTGCACCCGCAGGAAGCTTTATTGCAGCAGGCCCGCGCACTGCAGCACAGCGAGGGTTTTACTGAGTATCGGCAACGCCGCGTGGTGGTGGAGCACCGGCTGGCACGGCTGGTCCAACTGGGAATCCGCCAGTCCCGCTACTTCGGCCGCATCAAAACCCGGTTCCAGTTGTACCTGGCCGCCACGGTGGCCAACCTGACCCTGGTGGCCGCCAAAGCCGGCACGACGGGAGAAACCGCCGCCGGTCCCAGGGCCGGCAGCCCCCTGATTGCCGGTATCGTCAACTCCGCCGCCAATACCGGGGCCGCGTGGCTCGGGCAAATTCGGACCCTCACTTTGCTCGCGTCGGCCTCCCTGACTAAATCCTTCTTCCCGACAAGGGGTTTCCGGCCGGGTTTCTAGGATACCTGAAGGATGACCGGAACTGGGGCCGGTGGGGAAATGACGACCAGGTGGGCGCGGTAAACATGGTGACCGATGAAAAACGCGCCGGCGCGGCCAGGCTGGTCCAGAAGGGCCGGGCGGTAACGTTGAGCCGGGAGTTCCCGGTCACTCCCGCGGCCAACAACCCATCGCCGGCGCTCCACTACATGCGCCGGGGCACCCGGCCCAACGGCGGCGGCTCGGCAACCGACTTTTACGGCATCTCCTACCACGGCCAGGCTACCACTCATCTCGACGCCCTTTGCCACGTTTGGGACAGCAACGGCATGTGGAACGGGAGGGACGCCGACGACGTTATTGATTTCGACGGCGCGAAGTGGGGCTCCGTGGAGCATTGGAAGGAAGGGATCATCACCCGTGGAGTGCTCCTGGACGTGCCCCGGTTCAGAGGAACGGACTTCGTAACCCACGAAGAACCCATCCACGGCTGGGAGCTTGAGGACGTTGCCAAGGCCGAGGGAATAACCCTGTCGCCCGGAGACGCCATCTGCGTTTACGGGGGGCGTGAGGCCTGGAACCGGGTCAACCCTCTGTGGGGTTCGGACCCCAACGGCCACCGCGCCGGGTTGCACGCGTCCTGCCTGAAGTTCCTACGCGAGTCAGACTGTTGCCTGCTGGTCTGGGACATGATGGACTACCAGCCCAACGGCTATGACCTGCCCTGGTCGGTCCACGGGTCGATCTTCGCCTACGGGATCGGGCTGCTGGACAACGCCCTGCTGGAGCCTTTGGCCCAGGTCTGCGCCGAAGAAAACCGCTGGGAATTCATGCTCACCGTCAATCCGCTGCGGGTCGTGGGCGGCACCGGCTCACCGGTAAATCCCATCGCCTTGATCTAGACCATGTACGCCATATCTCCCGTGCGATGTGCGGTTTAGTGCACTTTACGGTGAGATCGGCGGGGGCTACTGGGTTGTCGATTAAATTGCCCAAGTTGTTTGCCTAGTACTACAGTCGCAGATTAGAAAGTCGTCGTTGGTAATGGCAACGCCGGGCTCTGGCTTGGTGGCGTCGTCTCCACCACGACCAATACAGGATGAAATCAGGCAGTTGGTTCTCCGTCCATACGAGGCGGGTGAGCAGTCGGCGCACTTCGGGCACTGTCATGGGAATCAGCTCTTCATCCGGGCCGTAGTAGCCCCCCTTTCTCCCTGTTCCATGGCCTGATGCTTGATCACGGACAGATACGCGTGGGCCAACATCGCCAACGTGATGTGCCGGTACCAGCCGTCCCACCTCCGCACTTCATACTGGTCCAGCCCCACCTGTCCCTTGGCCTCCTCGAAGCACTCCTCTATGGCCCACCGGGTCCCGGCCACCCTCGCCAGTTCCTCCAGGGTCGTTCCCGCCGGGCCGTAACAGACGTAGTAGGCCAGCTCCCCCGGGTTGGCCAGACTGCGCCGGGCCAGCAGCCAATAGCCCTTGCCAGGCTCCCTCAGGGGACGTATTTCCACAGTGGCCCAGTCGTAGATCCGTGGTCCCTTGGCTCCGTCCCCGGCGCTGCACCTCACCCAAGCGCATTCCTCAACCCCTGAGGCCAGACGGTCGGCCCTCACCTGTCGCGGCCCCCTGTCCGTCAAAGCCCATAGCTTCTCGCTGCGTTTGATGGCCAGCGCGTGGGGAACGCCCTCTCGCTCCAGCCACAGCCGCAGGTTGCGGTCGTTGCCGTAGACCTCGTCCCCGGCCACCCAGCCGAAGGGCACTCCCGACTCAACCGCCCGCTCCAGCATCAGCTGCGCCAGTTGCGGCTTGGTCCGAAAGCCGACACTCTCCGGCACACCGGCCTCCCGCCGGCGCTCCAAGTCCTCCGCCCACACCTGGGGCAGGTACAACTCCCGGTCCAGCAGCGTCCTCCCCCTGGCACTGGCATAGGCCAAGAATACGCCAATCTGACTGTTCTCGATCCGCCCTGCCGTACCGCTGTACTGACGCTGCACCCCAACCGACTTGTCTCCTTTCTTGAGGAATCCGGTCTCGTCCACCGCCAGAACTGCCGCAGCGTCGGCCAGATGCTCGATCACGTAGCTCCTCAAGTCATCGCGAACCAGGTCCGCGTCCCACTGGTAGTTGTACAACAGGCGCTGCACCCCATCGGGAGTGGCGTCGCCTGCCCGCTCCGCCAATTGCCAGCCGTTCTTGCGCTCCACCGGGCTGAGCAACCCCTTCAGATAGTCCAGCGCCCGCCGCCGCGGCTCCGGACGCCGGAACCGTCCACCGATGCACTCGTGTACCCGCTCGATGCCCTCGGCCCACCGAGCCACTTCCGCAACCTCATCCCTCACAACAACCACAGCCTCACCTCACCACCCGCTGATTGCCCCAATTCTATCCGTTTTTAATCTGCGACTGTAGTACTAGGGGGTGTCGTCAAAATAACTTGGTCCAGATGACCAGCGCTCGGATTTGGCAAATTGCCAGGAAAGACGCTGCGTTTTTGGCATATCGGGTGGCACCCCCCGCCATTGCTTGAAGTCCAGGAATGAGTTCTCGACCAAGTGCCGCAGTTTGTACAGTGCCCGGTCGTAGTACCGTTGTTCCTTGCGATGGCTCCTGGGTGGTATCACCGGTTCCATCCCCTGGCCCTCGGCTTCGGCCACGATGCCGTTGGTGTCGTAGCCTCGGTCTGCCAGCAGATATTCAGCTGGGATGTCGGCGATCAGCGAATGAGCCTGCGTGCAATCCGCCACCGTACCCTCGGTCAAGATCATACGTACCGGCATGCCGTGGGAGTCCACCGCCAGGTGCAGTTTGCTGTTTAGCCCCCTTTTGTGCGGCCTATGGCTTGATTGCCTCCCCGGGCCCCAGTGCCATGAGGGTGAACCTTGATGTGGCTTGCGTCGACCATCAACCACTCAAAGTCCGGATCTTCGATGACCCGCTCCAGCAGTTGGTCCCAGACACCGCGGTCTCGCCACCGGCAAAAGCGTCTATGGGTGTTCTTCCAGTCCCCGTAATCCGGCGGCAGGTCCCGCCAGGGCGCCCCAGTACGCAGGATCCAAAACACCGCGTTCAAGAAAAGCCGGTTATCCCGGGCTGGACGCCCCCTTTTGCCTGCTCCACCAGGCAAGTAAGGTCTCAATTGTTCCCAAACCTTGTCCGAAAGGTCGTGACGCCGATGCGCTGCCGCCATACCTCAACTCCACACACTCACACTCTCCGAAATAATCTACCATCTTGTTCCTGTTTTGACGACACGCCCTAGTACTACAACGACGCGTTTAACCGGCGACGCTTGCGGCTTCGCATCGGAGGGAGGCAAAGCCATCTTGATGTGAGCGTCACTCGCGTTCGTCAAGGACCAAAATCTGTGTCCGTTCTGGTAACGCGTCGTTGTAGTACTAGAAACCGGGCCGAAAAGTCCTGGTTGGGTAGGGGGATTTGGGCAATAAAGCCGACGTGAGCAGGATCACGGACCACAGTTGTCCGAGCCGGACCGCGCAGAAATTGGCCGCAGCATGGGCGACAACAAAGGGGACAATATTGAGGACGACGCTGCGGCCTGTTGCGCCGCCACCGGTACGGCCCGACCGCCCGAGTTTCCCGGCCACCAGGGTCAGGTTGGCTACCGTGGCAGCCAGATACAGCTGGAATCGCGTCTTGACCCTGCCGAAATAGCGGGACTGGCGAATGCCCAACTGGACCAGCCGGGCCAACCGGTGTTCCACCACCACTCGGCGCACTCGATATTCGTCATAATGAGTGCTTTGCTGCAACGCTCGGGCCTGCTGCAGCAGGGCTTCCTGGGGATGGATCAGCACCCGCCGCCCCCTACTCCCCTTGGCTGCGATGCACTGGGACCGCAGTGGACATGTCCGACATTCGGCCCCGTCGAACTGGAAGGCCTGCAAGCGGTGGACCCGCCCTGTGCGACCCATCCGCTTTCCCGCCGGCACGATGGTGTGGGTAACCTGTCCGGCGGGACAGGTGCAACTGCCCGCGGCCAGGTCAATATGGAAGTCCTCTTTCGGAAAGTGCTTCCGGTCGGGCCGTCCCGGCACTCTGGCCACCAACCGGCGTCCCGCATCGGCGAAGGCCTGCCTGGTATCGCCATCCCCATAGGCGGCGTCGCCCATGGCTTCCTCCACCGGCACACCGGTGTTGGCCTCGCTCTGCTCCACCAATTCCAGCGATCCCAGGTTGTCCGGAGCGTTGCCGGGCAATACCTCCACCGCGGTGATCAGCTGGGAGTCGGTGTCCACCACGATGGCCGCCTTGTGTCCGTCGAACCGTCTACTGCTGCTCTTGTGGCCGTGGCGCATCTCCGGGTCATGCACCGACATCATCCGGTCCCGGCTCACCCCGTCCTTGAGATTCACTCCGTCATCGGTCCGCTCCACGTCCTGGAGCAGCAACTGCCCCAGCAGTTCCGCCGCCGCCACTATCTGCTGCCGCTCAGCGCTATCCTCCCCCAATTCCCTCTGCGCCTGCCGCGACAACTCCAACAACCGGTCGGCGTCTCTCACAATCTCGGCCAGCAGGGCCTGCCGCGCCCGTTTGTCGCTCCAGTCGATGGCCGACTCACCCTTCACGCTGGAACCCAGGTACCGCTCATATCCCCGGGCCTTGGCCCATTCTTTGACGCTGGACTTCTCCACTGCCGCCAGCGCCCGCAACAGCTTGACGATCCCGTCCGCCAACAGATTGTAGGTGTCCTTCACCGCGCCACGGCCCAGGATGTTGGTCGTGTCCAACGCCACCCGCATCCCGCGCCCTTTCAGATACCCCGACTCCCGGGCCAAACGCAGGCTGGACTCGAACACCTCCCGCACCTTGCCGTGCAGTATCAGCTGGGCGCGGAACACCTGCAGCGTGCTCTTGGCGAAGGGACGGTCTTCCACCTCAATACCCAAGGCCACCTTCCACCGGATGTCGAAGTCGGCCCGGGCCTTGGCCTCGGCGTCGCTCACCTTGTCGTGGGACTGGAGCAGGAGCGCCGTCGCCAGCAGGCTGGGCGGCACGCTGTCCCGGCCGTTGTCGGCGCAGTAGAACCCGGCGAAATCGGGGTCCCGGAACAGGCGGCCCCGCAGCGAGGCCAGCAGACCGTAGAAGGTGTCCCGCCCCACGTGGTCCAGATACAACCGGTCTGCTTCCCAGAGGCCCCTCTGGTCCGACCGCTCTCCTAGCATGCTCAAGCCCTCGCTATTTCTTGATGGCTCAAGTATAGCTGACCACCCGGCTGAAGCCAGTTTCCGGCCACGTTTCTAGGGTTCCATCGTTGGATGTCAAGGGCGGAGACAAATTGGACCACTGGGGCGCGGTAATGGTGTACCACTGGTGTTATCAGTAATCGGGGATGGTGACGCCAATGGTTCAAGGAAAGGGTCGCGCTTGGCGACTGTGGAGGCCGTCCGAAGCCGGAGGTTACCGGCGTGGGTTAAGGAACGTCCGGCTCGTCAGGGGGGTGCGAGCCTGCGCTCTCCCGGCTGTGCTTGAGTCGGTAGCTCTCGCCGTTCATCGCCAGGATGTGGACGTGGTGGGTGAGCCGGTCCAGTAGCGCTCCGGTCAGCCGTTCCGAGCCGAAGACCTCGGTCCACTCGTCGAAGGGCAAGTTGGTGGTGACCAGGATGGAGCCCCGCTCGTAGCGCTGGCTAAAGATCTCGAATAGTAGTTCCGCGCCGGTGTGGGACAGCGGCACGAATCCCAGCTCGTCGATGATCAGCAGGTTCAGGCGGGACATCTGTTTCTGCAAATTCATCAGCCGTCTCTCGTCCCGGGCCTCCATCAACTCGTGGACCAGACCTGCGGCGGTGGTGAAGCCCACGGACATCCCACGCTGGCAGGCGGCCAAGCCCAAACCGAGGGCGATGTGGGTCTTACCGGTGCCGCTGTTGCCCACGGCGATGACGTTTTCACGGCGCTCGACGTATTCGCAGCGGGCCAACTCCATCATCAAGGCCTTGTTCACCGAGGGTATGGCCAGGAAGTCGAAGGTGTCCAGGCTTTTGACCGCTGGGAAGCGGGCGGCGCGGATCCGGCGCTCCACCATCCGCTGGTGGCGGTCGATGAGCTCCAGCTCGGCCAGCCTGAGCAGGTATTGGGGATGGTCTACGCCCTTGGCGGCGCACTGGGCCGCCATCTTGGCGTATTCTCTCAGAAAGCTGGGCAGCTTGAGCTCCTTCAGGTGGTGTTCCAGCAGCAGTGTCGACCGGTCGCTCATGCCGCTCTCCTTGACAGCAGGCTCATGTAGTCCCCGGCGGAGGTGGTGCTCACCCTGACCCTGGGCAGGTAGGGATACAGCTCCAGGTCCAGCCTGGGCGGCCGCCCTTCCAGCCGGCACAGCACCAAGTGCTTCACGGCGTCGAAGCTGATGGCGCCCAGCCGCAGGGCATCCTTCACGGCGGATTGCACCTCACCCATCGAAAAGATCTCAAGCAGCCTGAGCACCTGTACATACTCCCGCTTGCCCCGTCGGCCCATCCGGGACTCCAACAGACGGCGCAGTGTGCCGAACTCCTCCGGCAGCTCCCATCCCTGCAGCGGAGCCGCCTGGTCCAACGCTCCTGTCATCCGCTCCAGCAGCGGCAGGTAGTGGATGGGGTCGTATATAAAGTCGTCTTTCTCATAGGATCGGGGGTGCCTGGCGATGACCTCGGACCCGCAGCTGATGACCACCTGGCCCACGTAGCCCCGCACCAGCACGTCCCGGTGCCCGTAGGCAACCGGAACCGAGTAGTCGTTGGTCTTGTACCTGACCAACGACAGGGAACTCACCCGGCCCGCCTGCTTCTCGCAGGCGTCGTAGGGCACTGACGGCAACGGCAGCAGGGCGTCAAGATCCCGCTCCATCCGCTGGCCAATGGTCTCTGTATGTCCCCTGAGCCTGGCGTCCATCCGCTCCAGGCAGCGCCGCTCCAAGTGGGCATTCAGGGCATCGAAGCTCTCGAAGGACGGAATGGGTACAAGAAAGTTGCGCCGCACGTACCCCACCAGACCCTCCACTTTGCCTTTGTCATTGCCCTTGCCCGGACGGCCGAAACGGTCCTCGAACAGGTAGTGGGATTGAAGCTCGGTGAAGGCGCGGGTGCGCTGGCGCCGCCCGTCTCCAAGTATCCTGGCCACCGCCAGCTTGGTATTGTCATAAAGGATGCTCTGGGGCACCCCGCCTAGGAAGGCGAAAGCCGACACGTGTCCGTCCAGGAATGCCTCGGTGGTCTCCGCCGGGTAGGCCTTGACGAAGCAGCCGTCGCTGTGGGGCAGGTCGATTACGAAGCAGTGGGCCTTCTGTTCCACTCCGCCGATGACCACCAGGGCCTCGCCGAAGTCGCACTGGGCGTGGCCCGGCGGATGGGACAACGGCACGAACATCTCCTTCGTCTGCCGGCGGTGCTCCCTTACGTAGTCCTTGACTATGGTGTATCCGCCGTCGAACCCGTACTCCTCCCGCAGCCGCTGGAAGATGCGCTTGGCGGTGTGGCGCTGTTTCCTGGCTACGCCGCGGTCATCTTCCAGAATCCGGTCGATGACACCGACTAAGGGCTCAAGTTTGGGCCTCTTGGGAGGAGTCTGCCGCCGGTACCCAGGCGGAACCGAGTATTCCAGCATCTTGCGCACCGTGTCCCGGTGCAACCCGAACTCCCGCGCCGCCTCCCGGATGCTCATCCCCTCCACCATCACCGCCCTGCGGACCCGAAGATACACTTCCACTCTGTACATCCGTTGCACCACCCGTAGGCTCGACTTCGAACCTATGGATGGCGGCGGACGGTACAGTATTCAATCGCCAAATGTCAGCAATTTATCCGCCCACGTGGCCCACTTTAACTCCGCCGATTACAGTTGGGAATATTATGTACGTCTAGAAGGGGATAGCTAGTTCTACTTACTATCCGCCATATGAAGCGCGTCGGTACGCATAGCCCTCCCGGTAGCAATCCTCTGAGATGGAGTAGGCAGATTGTTACCGCCTCCGGAAGGAGCAGTAACAATGTTGCTCGGAAGAGGCGGTTTGGAGCGACGTAGAAGAGGCGGTTTGGAGCGACGTAAATGTAGTAGACAGGCCTTTATATCGTCAAGGTCGCAAGTGTACGGTGTACTCGAACACTCGCAAAGCTGAGGATTTCTTGGCCTAGACGCGCGACAAGTGTCGGTCACATCCCATTATCCCGAGATCCACCAATAAAGACACGACGACCCGCCCCAAGATCGGGGCGGGTCGTCGTGTCTTTATTGGTTTAGGATTCATAGCTACCGTCCGGGCGTTAGGAAGCCACGAAATCGTGCTGTATTGACATGGTGAAGATTGATAGTCTATATTATCCGGGCTCGAT
This sequence comes from Dehalococcoidia bacterium, assembly GCA_965222025.1. Classification (GTDB taxonomy): domain Bacteria; phylum Chloroflexota; class Dehalococcoidia; order Lucifugimonadales; family UBA3495; genus VXOI01. Next base: position 20,211 of record CBDCTI010000004.1, read on the forward strand.
TACGGAACAAAAGCATATCGTCCGGAATTACCGTCACGATACGGGCACAATGAAATAATTCTCGCCGAGTGGTATAGAAGCGATCCATAACATTATGAGGAATTAGCCGTATAGGCCGTCAGAAGTGTCCGCCTACGCACACTCGCCTAGCGAAGTAGGATAAGCCAGACCCCGATGGTTCAGGATTCCCAAGGTGCTCTTACCCTCGTCGCCCATTCGGAACAAACAGGTCACCAGAGACAAATATTGCTCGGGGACTTCCTCAAGGGTGAGAGAGAAGTATGCCACATCCTTGAGACAAGTAAGGTGGACCCCATCAGTTGGACAGTATTGGAGCAATGTTAAGTGAGGGTCCCGCTGTCTTTCCAAGGTCTACCAATGCTCTGGTTGGCAGCCACCTCCTCTCTTTTGACTGTTCATCTGATTGCACCGAGTCTCCACTGAACACCTCGGCCGGTGTCCGGTAACCCAGGGCCTGGTGGGGTCTTTGGGTGTTGTAGAAGTGCAAGTAGGCCTC
>CBDCTI010000005.1:0-480683 GCA_965222025.1 Dehalococcoidia bacterium
GGAGGAGTTGCTACTGTGGCTGAAGCAGACGCAGTGTAGTAACGAGCGAGCCAGTCGCTCCCACGCCAAGCGCCGGTCTGCTTTGCGCGCATCTCGGACTATCCCGCCTTGAACTGTCGTTGTAATACTAGCGAACTGGGTGGTTTCCACCGGCACCGGCCTTCTGTCGGGCGTTGTACCTGAAGGCCGAGTGGCGATCGCTGTAGAGGGCCAGGAGGATACCCCACTGCTGGACCATTCCCTCCAGGAGCACCAGGTAGCCGCGGGTGTCCTCCGTGGTGCGGAAGACGGCCTGGGCAACCACTCCGGTTGCATCGTCGACGGCGATCAGCAGCGTCAGCTTCGGTCCCAGGTCCTCCAGCCAGGAGTGCTGACTGCCGTCGATCTGCACCAGCATACCCTCCTGGGGCATGCGCCTGCGCCGGAAGCGGTGCTGCGGGGAGCGGCTACTGCGGGGGGCTGCCGATGCCGGCCTTGACCAGAATGCGGCGAACGGTGGGGCGGCTCAGGTCGATGCCCTCGCGCTCCCGCAGCAGCTCGGTGAAGTGGCTGTGGTTTGCACCGGCGTAGCCGTTGATGGCCAGCTTCACCACGGAAGCAGCGGCCGCCTCGGGAACGGCGTTGTGGGGTCGGCGTCCCCGGTTCCCATGGGCCAGTGCGGCGGCACCGTCCTTGCGGTAAGCGGCGAGGAGACGCTTGGTATGACGTTCGCTCACTCCAATAATCTCGGCCGCCTGGGCGATGGGAAGCTGATGTTCCAGAACACTGTTCAGTACTTGAATCCTGGCCTGTTCCTGCTGATTCAACTTTACATCCCTCATGGGGATGACATGTTCGCTGAACAGTTAGCACATGACCGAATCGTAGAACATCAACAGTCATAGTACAGGTTATTTATCTCCCTATAGCCACTTGCCTTGTTAACTAATCCGTTGCGCTTATCTGCCTCAATGCGATGTTCGTATTCGCGGACTGTCGAGGCGACACCGGAAAGGCCTTGATTTTCTTGAAGGGCTCTGGAGAGCTTGACTTACATCGAAAAGTTCCCAAACTGAACCTTTTACGCGCGGCACCTGCTACCGAAAGGGGGCCAGCATGGTGTTAACCGAGTACTGAGGACCCTGGAGAGTCCCGGCAGCGACTACTGGAGCCACTGCGTCGCTCTCATCAGCGGGCACTACCGAGTTGAGGCCTATTACTAAACCCGCGCCCCCTAATTTGAGAGGGTAGGGTCCCCAGTGCGTGGCTATCATCGTTCCGTTCCGGGAGTTTCCGCTGGAACCACGGCATCTGCAGCGGTCAAGTTGTCATGAATGCAGTTCATTCGACCAGCGAAGAGACACACTACATTCGTCATTCACTTCCCCCAACGGCAGCGTTATTGATGTGGTCCGACCTAGCCCATGGTTGTCACTTTATTTCTTCGCAGGTCGCTCGCGGTACATGTATTGTGAGAAACAGAATGAAGAATTTGTAAATATTATGTGAGATTTTTCCCAGCCCCAACTTCTGTCGAGCTGCCTCGGTACCATGTCCGGTTTGGACAGGGTAGAGTGTCCCACGTTGGGAGTCAGTGCAATGCCCGTCTGCCGGGATAATATCGGTGCAAATACGAGGAGGCCGGTCGCGAATTCGTGCTCGGAACGCAGCCGTAGCATCAGCTCGCAGGACACCGAGTTCAGGCCGGGAGGTGGACGCAAGAGCACCGAATGGCGAACTCTTAGCAGGGGGGTTCCCATTCTAAGCCCGAATCCACCGATAGAGGACGTCAGGTTAGCGACCTGAAGTGGTCAAAGGGTGCTCCTCTGAATCTGGGATAATGGTTTTCGAGAAAGGAAACCGACCCCAGAAAAGGAGCACCCAATTGATGCTACCACGCAACCATCCCGACCGTATTCGCATCGTCTTTGACGACCACCGTCTGGTGGCCAATGCCGGCCTGCTCCTGCCGGCCACTCTCGCCCAACACCTGGGCCTGGGGGAACTCGTAGACCATCACCTCAATCTCGGCAGCGCGCCGGGCCGGGCCAACGCCGGCGACAAGATGATGACCCTGGTCGCCTCTGCCCTGGCTGGCGGCGATTGCATCGACGACGCCGATGCGCTGCGCGCCGGTGGGACGGCCGGTGTTCTCGACTGTAGGGTCAAGGCGCCATCCACCCTGGGCACCTTCCTGCGCAGCTTCCGCTGGGGCCATGTCCGTCAGCTGGACCGGGTGATCCGGGAACTGCTGGCCCGGGCCTGGGCCGCCGGGGCGGGACCCGGCGACGCGCCGTTCACCATCGATCTGGACTCCACCATCTGCGAGACCTACGGACTGGCCAAGGAGGGGGCGCGACACCACGGCTATACCGGCAAGCGGGGCTATCACCCGCTGTTGGCCGTGGCCGCCGGCACCGGCGACGTGTTGATGTCCCGGCTGCGCGAGGGCCGGGCCAACACTGTTCGGGGCGCCGCCCACTTCCTGCGCGAGACGGTGGGACGGGTGCGCTACGCCGGCGCCAGGGGCCGACTCACGGTGCGGGCCGACAGCGGCTTCTATGCCCACGCCATCGTCGCCGTCTGCCGCAAGATGGATGTCCGCTACTCCATCACCATCCGCCAGCACAAAAGCCTGCGCAATCTCATCGAGGCCATACCCGAGACGGATTGGACGCCCATCCCATACTGGATGGACGGCGCCGCCGATGTGGCCGAGACCACCTACACTCCCTTTGAGAGTGAGGCCGGCGCCGCGCCGGTGCGGCTCATCGTCCGGCGTGTGAAGCCCACGCCCGGTTCCCAACTGGCCCTCTTCGCCACCTACAGCTATCACGGATTCATCACCGACCGGGACGGGGAGACCCTGGAGCTGGAGGCCGACCACCGCCGCCACGCCGAGATCGAGAACGCCATCCGGGACCTCAAGTACGGCGTCGGGCTGAACCACCTGCCGTCCGGCCGATTCGCCGCCAACGGCGCTTGGCTGGCGGTACAGGTGATGGCCCACAACCTGGCCCGCTGGACGGCCCGCATCGGCTTGCGCGAGCAGATCGTGACCACCAAGACCCTCCGGCGTCGGTTCTTCGCCCTGGCGGGACGGACCACCCGCTCGGCGCGCCGCCTCACTTTGCATCTTCCCAAGCATTGGCCCTGGGAAACCCAGTTCAGCAGCGCCCTGGCCCGGCTGCGAGCCATTCCACTCCCCGCCTGACGGCGCTGTCCGCAACCGCCCCAACACCTCCAAACTCGCGTCCGCCCCGCCCGCGAGTGCATCCTGCTGCGTCCGATCTCACTATCACGCGATTCCCAGCCTCCATAGACCGCTCTCCAGGTCCGGTGCGGCTACTGAAAACCCTCGCGGGGTCACATCGGTCCAATGGAGCCCAGGCTTTCTCCCTTGCAGGCTCCCTCATCCCAATTTGCCCAGCATTCACGCCTCCCATCGGTGGATTCGGGCTAAGAGACGGCTGGGCACTCTATGGGCCTCAAAAGCGCCCCTGGAAAGTCGGGATGAACGCTCGGCAGGCCTGGTTGCTCCGAATCTCTCCGGTCAAGCCTCGAATTTCAATGCCGACTACTGCGGCAGGCAGTCGTGCATCTGATTGTCGAGGAAGCTCTTCATCCGGTCTAGCGAACTGCTACAAGGCTAAGTTCATGCGAATGACACCATTAGAACCCTTTCCAGCCAGGCAGGGCGGCCAACTGGCGGACCCATTCCGCCATCTGCTCCTCGTTGAGCTTGCCTTCGTGGATGTCAACCCAGCGCGAGTCCTTGTCCTTGCCCGAGCCGGGTGGGACGGGACTGAGTGACGCCCCGTTCAGGAAGGTCACCTTTACGTAACGGGTGAAGACGTGAAAACTTAAGAACCACCCTTTTCCTTCGATGCCATACCAGGGCGAGTTCCACCTCACCGCCTTGCGCACGTTGGGCACGGTCCGCACGATGAGATCGTCGAGGGCTCGCCCGACGTCGCTCTTCCACTCCGGCATTGCGGTGATGTAGGCATGCACCGGGGCATCGCCGTCGGCCTTAGCGATCTGAGGGTTGCCACCCGAAAGCAGCACAGCTTCCCCGCTGGCCTTCTTGGCGGCTGACTTCTCTGCCACTCTGGTTGACTTCACGGATTTCTTGGCGGCCATTGCCTTGACTCCAATGCGGGCTCCGGGCGGCCAGCGCAAAAGTAGGTTGCAGTCAGGATAATATTGGGGGTGGGGACGGGCCCGCAAGCCTACCGAGGCCACAACAAGAAGATTGCAAGTGGTAGCAGCCTGTCAATCTGAGCAACGGGAAGAATCTCACTGAGATGAAGAGACCTTTCGCTCCGCTCAGCACGATCACCAGAGATACTTTGCAATCATCCCGAGGCTGCTCAGGCGGGCACGACAATCGCGGCCCCGTCCCCTGGGTTTCACTGATGACATCCGTACAACTAGAGATTTCTTCGAAAACCGGGCCCCGGTTATGCCGCGGCGCTGCCCTCCCCGCAACTGAGTTACGGGCTAAATGCAAAGTATGGAACCTTGCCCGTGGAGTCGGTAGTAGATCCGCATGGGGCAGAGAGCGAAGATCTTGGGAAGGATGTGCGCAAGCTCCCTCAGTATTAACCGGTTCATTCTGGCGAAAAGGCGATGTCTGTCGTTGCGGTCAGACTTGCGCCAACGCGGGCAGGGCCGATCGCAGTTTGTGGCAGTCAGGCACCGCCTAGGCGCAACTGCCTGGAGAACAGGACTGCCGCCAAGACACTTACGACTGTGGCGCCGATGCAGAGGTACGCTATTCCCTGGTAGCCCGTGCTCGCCAAGAGGCCGCCGGAAATCGCAGCGCCGAATACGCCCCCCAACTGGTTGGTCAGGCCCATCATGCCCACCCCGGTGGACTTTGATTCGCCCGAGTACTCGGTGCTGGCAGCCACCAGGGTAGGGAAACTAACGCTCAGCAAACCCGTTGCCAGCGTTGCCACGGCAACGGCCACCCAGAGTTGCAGATCGACAGCGAAGAACAGGAACCCGCAGGCCCCTCCGGCGGCGCAGAGGGCGGCAATGAGGAGGGGGCGGTGCCTGCTCCCTGTCACAACCCCGCCAGCGTAGGTTCCGAGCACTTGGCCTATGGCTATTATTAACAGAGGCAAAGCCACGAACCGCAGGCTCACGTCGTAGGTATGGATCATGTATGCAGCGAAGAAGCTGACGATGGCCCAGAAGGCGATGCGGTGAGCGAGATTGACGGTCAGAGCCACCTGGAAGAAACCCAGGCGGATGAGGGTCCAGTACCTGGAGAATATGACCAGGTCGCGAGCGCGCTCCCCGCTGTCTTTTGGCAGCCAAAACCAGCAGGCAACAAAGCCCGCGGCAGTTAGCAAACCCGAGACGACGAAAGCGAATTGCCATCCGCTCCAGTCAGCCGACAAGGCTACGCCCGGCACGCCAACCACCGTTGCCAGCATGCCAACGGCCAGAAGTGCGCCTATCGCCCGAGCCCTCCTTTCCGGAGAAATAACGTCGGAAATAGCGCCCACCAGAGAGGGAGGCATCATTCCTCCACCCAGGCCGGTGAGGACCCTGAGCGCCAGCAGCGTCTCGAAATTCGGGGCGAACGCACCTCCGATCAGGGAGCCGGTGATCAGCAGCAAGCCGGTCAGGGCAATGGGGCGACGACCGAAGGAATCGGACAATGGGCCGACGGAAATGACCGAGACACCCCAGGCGGCGAAGGTGGCGGTAGCCAACTGCCCGGCGGCCGCAACCGAGACCTGCATATCGTCCGATATCTCCACCAGTAGAGCGGTGATCATCAATGTCGAGTTCATGGCGCCGAAGACGGCCACGAAAAGGCCCGCAAGAAACAGCGCCTTGTTTATTTCTCTTGCCCTTACCTGCAGCACTTGAGTGTCGATTTTGCTATTCCCCTTTCAACTGGGCACTGGGTCGCGAAGCAGTCCCTGACGATGGTGAAGGCTCGTTCGGCTGTCGGGCCCGCTGGCCTCAGGCGAGGCCGTTTGCATGATACTTGCATACAACCGACTCCCGGTCGCATGGACGCCGCTAGTTCTGGGGCTGCGGGTTGGGAACTGCAGGGGCGGACGGCTTGGCCGGTGCGCGGCTGCTGACGGCAAGTGCTCCGGCCATGATCAGCGCCAGGCCGATGAAGGCCTCGAGCGGCAGCCGCTCCCCCAGCACGATGGCGCCCAGCCCCACCGCAACCACCGGAAAGAACAGCGGCACCAGCGAGCTCCGCATGGCCCCGACCCGGCTGATTACCAGGAAGTACAGGCAGAAACCCGCCCCGGTAAAGACTCCGGTGGCGATTATGGCGGCGATCGCACCCATACCGGGGTCCAGCGTGAGGGGTGCCTCCACCGCAAACGCCAGCGGCACCAGCACCACGCTGCCGAAGATCATGGAACCGGTGACCATGGCACGCGGATTCAGGTCGGTCTGCCGGCGGGCATAGATCGCGCCCACCGTGTGGCTTACGGGGCCGAGAAAAGTAATGACGATACCCAGGACCTGGTTGCCGGCGTTGGCCAGCACCGACGGACCCATGAGCAGGATGATACCGGCGAACCCGACCACGCCGCCGACCAGCGCCCTGCGGGTGAATGTTTCCTCGGCCAGGAACAGGGGCGCCAGCACTACCGCCAGGATCGGCATGGTGCCGAACAGGATGCCGCCCATGCCGCTCTCGATATGCTGCTGTCCCCAGGCGACCGTGCTGAAGGGGATCGCGCACGTCAGCAGGCCCAGCCAGAATAGCGAGGTCCATCCCCGGCGGGTGCGTGGCAGGCGCACTCCGTAAGCCCGCATCACGACCCAGCATATCAGCGCCGAGATCAGCGCCCGGAGCGAGGCGATGGCAAGAGGAGAGATCTCCTTGACAGCAATGTTTATGAATAGGAAGGTGCTGCCGACGAGCACTGATGCTCCGAGGAGCAGGACCCAGTCTGCCAGTGTGATAGAGCGGTTCATATATTAGTCCCATAAAAGCAGACGTATAATTACTTGTGAAACGCAAGCAATTGTACATCAGTACTTGCGATTTGCAAGGAGTTTCTAATGTGGGTATGCTAAGCGCATGATTTACGAGCCTAGTCAATGCCCGATTCGGTTCGGGCTGGGTGTGTTCGGCGATCGTTGGTCGTTACTGATCATCCGCGACATGATGTTTCGCGGCTCTACCCGGTTTCAGGACTTCCTGGATGCCGGTGAAGGCATTTCGACGAATGTTCTGTCCGACCGGCTGAGTCGACTGGAAGCGCAGCAGATCATCAGTCGCCGAAGAGATCCGGCCAACGGGCGCCGGGTCTTGTACGAACTTACTGAGAAGGGAAAGGATCTGCTCCCGGTCATGCTGGCAGTAATCGGCTGGGCCGAAAAGTATGACCCGGAAACCCGGATTTCCGGCGAGTTGGGAGGGCGGATACGTGCTGATCTGTTGGCGGTCCGCGATGAGATACTTGCCCTTATGGAGCATCCGGAGTCGACTTCGGTTATGCCACTTCTACGCGGCGCCATCGCCGATGCGCAGGTCGAATCTCCGGGCAGGTGAGATTCTCAGAATTCCCCCTGTTCTTCTCCGGGTGCGCTGCCGTCTCCTTTCGTATCTTTGACACGACCTCCCCATCAGGCGGCGGTCTAATCCGCCTCGAAAACGGTCTTTGAGTCGCAGCGTCGTTAACGGTCCCCGCTGGCCACACCTCCTGGTCCTACCGACGACGGTTGGGTTAAAGGGCGACAGGAGGTTTGAGGAAGGCTTGGGCAAGTGAGGCTGGGAAGTGGATAGGGAGGCTTTCTAGCTGGTGTAGGGAACCCGTCAGGATTTTCACTCTCCCTGCGCCCAACATGTGGGGCGCAGGGAGACCCGGTACAGTGGCCGTCATTGTCGCCAGGGCCTGCTGGTGCAGTCTAGGGAACCAGGCAACGCCGAGACCCTTCTGAGACTGTTCAAGCGTTAGTTAGGGCAATGCAGCGGGTTCCCCGAGCGGTGGGTGAGATGCTGCTCCGGGAATGGTTCGGTCCGGTGCAGTCGTTGCAGTGGGCTATGCGGCACTGTATTACAAACCTTTGAGTTGGGTGTGGACATCTAAACGGTGGTCCTGAAAATCAGCAGGTGTACGGGTCTTCTTAGGTAATGTCCTTACGATCCGGCGGGGAGGTCAAGGTAATTGTTTTGAGATAGTTTCTTTGAAGTGTTCCGCCTGCACAGGGGGGCACAAGCGGTCCATGAAGATGTCGTGGGCCTTCCTACCCTTCCTTTACGTACCGATCTTCGCGCCAACAATGTAGCGGGCCTAGATAAACTACCTGCCGTCGAGCGCGAATGCTTAGTCGGTTTTGACCACCTTCGATTTACCATGCCCCACCGCATCCTTCAACGCGTATAGACAAATCCCCTCCCATTACAGCTTTCCCTGGCGGGCGTGGTCAGGCATGGACATAACCGGGATGATCGGCCCTATCGTCCCTGCCTGGAGGCGCTTCGTCGAGGTCGAAGTGCTGGCCAAAGGCCTCCTGAACACCCTGCCAACAACGGCGGCAAAGGTTCCAATTGCGTGGGTGAATGCCTACAACGGTGTAACCGTTGTGCTTGAGGGCGTCACTGAGCGCCCGTTCGAGAGTTTCCATGGCGGTTACTCGGGCGTCGTGAGCGTCTCGATTGCCAAGCGCAGGAGGGAAGATTGGTCCGTGGATGACTACGCGGAATTTGGTGCACTCGTGGGCGGTGACGCCCATTCTGCGCAAGTTGTTCGTGAGGGCTGCGGCGCGACCTTGGCCAAGGTGCTGGCCGACGTGAACGACGGGCGGATTGGCCGAGGCATAGACGTCGTCTCCGGTGCGACCAACGTAGAGGAAGAGGTCGCCCTGTGGGCGGTGGCTTTCCATACGTACAGGAAGTAGCCGTATCAGGTTATCGAAACCGGAATGTCGATGGCATAGGTTTCCGCGACCATGGCGTCTCCCAGCTGTTGGTTTTGGAGGGCAGCTTACGGGAATTCTCCTGGTAATATGATTCTCCTCCGTGTCAGTGACATAGCTCTCCGGCATCATTGACAGCCTGGCACGATAGGGAGTGTGGGACAGCTGTTCCTGTTGCCTCACAGAAGAATGTTACCGAAATCTCATCGCTTGGAACCACTTGCAACCAGCGCTAATTCCGGCAAAAGAATGTTCGTCCCATGCAGTCTCGCTGGAAACGGGATAGACCACCATGATGCCCCGCCATTGTTGCACCCGGCGCTACAGAGTGCGCAGATGAGCCCTTTCGAACCGGTCCGGATAAGTTGACTGTAGCCGATCCAGCAATGCCACCGCGCTGGCGTCCGGGTCCACCTGCAACCACTCCAGTACTTCACACCACACACCATCAAAGGGGTCTTTCCGTGTTCGCTAGGTGCGGGGCGCCCTCACCTTCTTCGGCCGCGATGCCGCTTCTTCATCCTTCCGCCACCGCTCGGGAAGTTTCGCCAGGAACCGTTCCAGGCTCTCGCCTCTCGGCGTGGGCCTGACTACCAGTGACACGAAGGCCGCCAGCGCTGACTGGGTTTCCCGTATGGAGTGCAGCAGGGACACAGGATCCAAACGGGCTCGACGCTCATTCAGGCTGGCCTTGACCTCAGCTCCGACCATCTCATGCTACAACACTCGCTCGCAGGGCGTGGCCGGAGAATCATAGCGCTTGGTCACCACTGAGCCCTTTCGTGTTTTCTCCATCAGCTTGAACGAGGGCTGGAAATAATTCAATAAAGCCGCATCGCTCCGTGGAGATGGGCTATGGTCTGCCCCGCGACTTGCCTCGAGAACCGCACATGACCCAGAAAGCGCCGGATCACTGCCCCATTATTCTGCTCAACCCACGCCTAGTCGTTCTTGCGGTAGGCCCGGGAACGAGTGAATTCAATACCCCGGTCGGCGCAATACTGGGTGAGAGTCTCGTTGATGAACACGCTGTCGTAGTCGGAATCGATACGCAGAACAGTGAAGGGCAGCTGTTTGGCGATGGCCTCCAACCCGGTCATCACTAAGGATTGCTCCCGAGCCAATAGAAGCACTGCCTCGATCCATCCGGTGCAGACATCGGTGGCTACCAGGCTGTAAATGAACGACCCTCCCACGTTGTCCCCGCAGTGAGCAACCAGATCAATCTTCAGGAAGCCCGGTGGAGGGCGGTTCCAATCGGCGAAGGTCCGGACGGGGATGTTCCGCCCCGCACTCAGATTACGGCGGCGTTTCCGCCGACTGACCACCGTGGCGCGGACCGGTTTCAGCAACCGGTCCAGCGTAGGCTCTGGCGGTCAATAGACGCTCCCTGACTTCAGGGTCCCGGTCCAGATGTCCGTGTCGTTCCATGTACTCTATCAGGCGGGGTAGCGCCGCCTTCAAACGCTTTCCGCAGATACGGTCCGATGCCTCCCACACCAGGATCACCGCCTCCCGAACTGCCGCGTCGTGAATACGCCGGCCTTTCACCCCAGGCACGTAGTCCCCGGCATCGCCGGATTGGCCCAGCAGACGAATGCCGTGCTTTCGGTGATGGCCAGTAACGGCGATGAACTCGTCGAGTATCCGGCCCTTATGCTTCTTGGAAGCCACCTGGTAGCGGTCTTGTATTGATGCCAGCAACTCCCGTTTTGCCATTCGGTTGACGCCTCCCACCACGTGATTGCCTCCCGATTTTCAGTAGCATTTTATTTGAGGCAATCACTTTCTTAGGCCCGAATCCACCGAAAGGGTGAGTGTCGCGGGGTGCTGACGAGGTAAGAAAGTGCTCCTTTGCTTCTGGGATAATGGTTTTTGAGATAGAAAACCGACCAGAAACAAGGAGCACCCAAAAGGTGCTACCACTTGAGCATCCCGACCGCATCCACATCGCCTTCGATGACCACCGCCTGGTGGCCAATGCTGGGCTGATCCTTCCGGTCACCCTGGCCCATAATCTGGGACCGGGGGAACTGGTGGATCACCGCGTTGACCTGGGAGATGCACTAGGTCGGGCGAATGCGGGAGACAAGTTCCTGCCCCTGGTGGCGTCGGCGCTGGCTGGTGGCGACTGTATTGATGACGCCGACGCGCCGCGCGCTGGGGGGACACTGGGCGGGTGCTGGGATGCGTGATCAAGGCGCCGTCCACGCTGGGAATCTTCCTGCGCATCTTCCGGTGGGGGTACGTGCGCCAGCTGGATCGGGTGAGTCGGGAGCTTCTGGCTTGGGCCTGGTACGCCGGTGAGGGTCCTGGCGACGGGCCGTTGACCATCGACCTGGACTCCACCATCTGCGAGACCTACGGTCTGGTCAAGGAGGGGGCGCGCGACCACGGCTACACCGGCCAGCGGGGCTATCACCCGCTCCTCGCCGTCGCCGCCGGAACCGGGGACGTGTTGATGTCCCGGCTGCACAAGGGACGAGCCAACACGGCGCGGGGCGCTGCTCACTTCCTGCGGAAGACGGTGGGTCGGTGCGCCACGCCGGAGCCACGGGTCAACTCACCATGCGGGCCGACAGCGGCTTCTACACTTATGGCGAGATATCTGTCTGCCGCAAGATGGATGTCCGCTTCTCCATCACCATCCGCCAGCACAAGGGCCTGCGCAATGTCATCGAGGCTATACCCGAGGATGACTGGACTCCGATTCCCTTGTATCTGGGATATGGACGTGGCAGACCGCGTAGCCCTGGGTCTTGAAGACCGTAGCTCAGCTGGGTCGTCGCGTCCTGCCTGCTCGGAGCCCGAACAGTTGACTGGGCCGCAGAGCCCGGATAAGGCAAGGCTGGGCCAGAGTTGGTGAACATTTGCAGGGAGGTGCTGAATGCAGGAAGTCCAGTTGTTTGTTGGCATAGATGTCTCCCAGGAGCGCCTGGATGTGGCGGTGCGTCCCACCGGTGAGGTGTGGCAGGTCTCCCATGATTCCCAGGGCATCGGCGAGGTGGTGGAGCATTTGGAGAAACTGATGCCCCAACTGGTGGTGCTGGAGGCTACCGGCGGAGTGGAAATGACCCTGGCAGGGGAACTGGTTGCCTCCGGGCTGCCTGTAGCCGTGGTCAACCCCAGGCAGGTAACCCCAGGCAGGTGCGGAACTTCGCCCGTGCTGCCGGGAAGCTGGCCAAGACCGATGCCCTGGACGCCCGAGTGTTGGCCCACTTCGCCGAGGCAATGCGCCCTGCCACCAGGCCACTGCCGGATGCCGGCACCCAGGAGATGGCAGCACTGGTGGCCCGGCGACGCCAACTGGTGGAAATGATCACCTGGAAATGATCACCGCAGAGAAAAACCGGCTCCGAACCGCCGCCCGGCGTATACGCCCCAAGGTTGAGGAGCACATCCGCTGGTTGTCCGCTGGTTGGAGGAGAACCTGGCGGACTTGGACCGGGATCTGGGAGACCTCATACGCTCCTCCCCAATCTGGAGGGACAAGGACGAACTCCTCCGGAGCACTCCGGGAGTGGGGCCTGTTCTGTCCATGACACTCTTGTCCGACCTTCCGGAACTGGGCGCCTTGAACCGTGGTGAGATGATTAGATTGCCGCCCTGTTCGGCGTGGCGCCCTTCAACCGCGACAGCGGCACACTGAGGGGAAAACGCAAAGTGTGGGGTGGGCGCGCCCAGGTGCGAGCCGCCCTGTACATGGCAGCCTTGGTGTCCACCCGGATTCAACCCGGTTCAACCCGGTCCTCCGGGCCTTTTACCACCGGCTGTGCGCGGCAGGCAAACCCAAGAAAGTGGCCCTCACCGCCTGTATGCGCAAGCTCCTGACCATACTCAATCTCATGGTCAGGCAAAATCGCCATTGGAACCCCGGACCCCAAAACTCTTGACATCAAAGACAGTTGCTGAGCTTGTCGAAGGACGGATGATCGAAATCCCCTTGTATCTTGAGTTTGTCGATGGAACCGAGCGCGGCAGACCGTCATTCCCTGGGTCGCGACAGGCCGTCCAGTAGCGAGGGTTGCCGCGCTCCCTACAAGCAGAGCCCGAACAGTTGCCCGGGCCGATAGAGCCCGTATCGTGCAAGGACGGGCCGACGCTCACACAGGAGGTACGGATGGAAGGAGAACCGAGATACGTAGGCATTGATGTTTCGAAGGCTCAGGCAGATGTGGCCGTCCGGCCTACGGGACAGATATGGGCCACGCCTTACAACGAGACCGGCGTCGGGGAACTGGTTTCCCAGTTGGTGGATCTGGGTCCCGCCATGGTGTTGCTGGAGGCAACGGGTGGTCTGGAACTGCCGTTGGTGGCCGCTCTCGCTGCTGCGGCGCTGCCGGTGGTGGTGGTCAACCCGCGCCAGGTTCGAGACTTCGCCGGGCCACCGGTACGCTGGCCAAGACCGACTCTCTCGATGCGGCGGTGCTGGCCCACTTCGCCGACGCCGTTCGTCCCTCCGTGCGTCCTCTCAGAGACGCTGAGACCCAGGTACTCAATTCGCTGACTGCCCGCAGGCACCAGGTGTTGACCATGCTGGTATCTGAGAAGAACCGGTTGGGCACTGCCACCAGCGCCGTTCGTCCCCGCATTGAGGCTCACATCGCCTGGCTGGAGCAGGAGTTGAACGACTTGGACGAGGGGCTGAGACAGACTCTCCGCCGGAGCCCTGTGTGGCGAGAGAAGGATGACCTCCTGCGCACGGTTCCCGGCGTGGGGGAACAGGTTTCCCTCACTCTGCTGGCCCACCTGCCGGAGCTGGGAACACTGGATCGCCGGGCCCTGGTGGGAGTGGCTCCCTTCAACCGCGATAGCGGCACCCTGCGGGGCAAACGGGCCGTCTGGGGCGGGCGCGCCCGAGTACGAGCCACCCTGTATATGGGAGCGATGGTAGCCAGCCGCCACAACCCGGTCATCCGCGACTTCTATCGGAAGCTGTTGGCCGCCGGTAAACCCAAAAAGGTGGCGCTGGTCGCTTGTATGCGCAAACTGCTCGTCATCCTCAACTCTATGCTCAAGCATGGCTGCCCGTGGCGTGACATGAGCCGGGCAGTAGCTGATTGCTCCTCTTGACATTAAATACAGTTGCTACTGGTTTTTTTGGCTGCCTTCGATTCTGTCCAGGCTGACACCTTACCGCGTTACGCCGAAACTTCCTGGTGGCGGGGGTGGAAGCCGGAGTGGTCATCGAAGGCGCCGGTCTCGGGGAAGACCTGGCGGTAGAGGCCGCGAGTGCGGGCCTTGATGGTCTTATTGACTCGCTGGTACAGGGCGGTCGGGTCGGCCTGCTGCTCCTTGTAAATCTGGCTCTGCAACGGGCTGCCGTCCTCCAGCTCCCAGATGCACAGGTACTTGAGCGCTCCCTCGCCCTCTTCCAGCTTGAAGCGGCGGGCGCTGACATAGCCGGGAATTTCCATGCGCTCCTGCAGATGCTGCTCGTTGTACCACTTGTTGAATTCCGCCTCGTCCTCGGGGTCAACGTCCATGGTCACCACCAAGACCGTGGTGCCGATGTGCTGGGTTGGGGCGTTCCCGTTTCGTTCCTGCATGTCCGCCTCTCCCTGACCTAGTGTCAACACCAGATTGAATGAATTCCGGGCCAGTATATCAACGTCCGCAGCTTTGCGAACCGCGGTTGACGCTATGGCTGCATGACGGTATGGTGTCCATGATGGTAAAGCTGAAAGTAAACGGCATGGAGTGGGAGGCAGATGCCCCCGCCGGCCGGTTACTCCTTGATTTCCTACGCTACGATCTGGGCCTAACCGGCTCCAAGGAGGGCTGCGGGGTCGGGGTCTGCGGCGCCTGCACTGTGCTGGTGGATGGCGAGCTAAATGCCTCGTGCATCACCCTGGCAGTTGCCGTTGAGGGCACTGAGGTCACCACCGTTGAGGGCATCGCGCGGGAAGGGCAACTGCACCCGGTGCAGCAGGCCTTCATCGACCACGGCGGGTTCCAGTGCGGCATCTGCACACCGGGACAGATCGTCGCTGCCAAGGCATTACTTGATTTCAATGCCCAGCCCACCGAGGAAGAAATCAGGGACTGGATGATGGGCAATCTCTGCCGCTGCACCGGCTACTACGGCATCATCAATTCGGTGGCCGCGGCTGCCAAAAACAATGGCGCACGCCGTTGATTGATTTCGAATTCCACCGGGCAGAATCGCTGGGCCACGCCCTCGAGCTCCTGGACCGTTACGGCGACGACGCGCGCCTGATGGCTGGAGGCACGGCGCTGGTGTTGCAGATGAAGCAGCGGTTTGCCCAGCCATCCCATGTCATCGGCCTGCGCTCCTTGGGCGATGAGTTGGGAGCTGTAGAAGAGAAAGACGGCGACCTGCGGATAGGGGCTCTCTGCACTTTACGGTTGCTGGAGGACAGCCCGGTGCTGCGGGAGGATATCCCGATGCTGGCTTACACTCTCAGCCGGGTCGCCACGCGGCGCATCCGCAGCATGGCCACCATCGGCGGCGGACTGGTCAACGGCGATCCCAGCCAGGACCCGCCTCCGGCCCTCATAGCTCTCGGCGCTTCGGTTGAGCTGACTTCCGCCGAAGGAAGCCGCACCTGCCCCGTTGAGGACCTGTTCATTGACTATTACGAGACTGACTTGCGGCCAGGAGAGATCCTGACCTCGGTACAGGTGCCGGTTCCGGCGGCCGAGAGTTGTGGAGCCTACCTGAAATTCCTGCCGCGCACCGCCGACGATTACGCCACCGTGTCCGTCGCGGCTGTATTGGAACGGGGGCCCGGAAACACCTGCAGCGACGCGCGTATTGTCGTCGGAGCGGCGGGGAACACGCCAATCCGCGCCCACGCGGCGGAAGCTGTGCTGAGAGGACAGGAGCTTTCCGCCGACTCCATCCGCGCCGCCGCCGATAGCGTGCCGGAAGCCGTGGACCCGCTGGACGACTTCCGCGGCTCCGCCGACTACAAGCGGGAGATGGCGGGAGTGTTCACTCGCCGTGCCATCGAGCAGGCCCTTGCGTCCAGGTCAGCGAGCGGGGCCGCGGCGTAGTGAAGCTGCAGAACAGCTGCGTTGTCCCTTCCGGGCTGGCAGAAACCTGGGACTACCTGATGAACGTTGTGGACTCGGCCAGGTGTGTGCCCGGAGTAGGCGAAGTGTCCCCCGAGGGCGACGGCTGCTACCGCGGAACGCTGAAGGCACGGGTGGGCCCGATGAGCATAACGCTGACTGGTAAGGTTACGATCCAGGAGCAGGAACCAGACGTGGGTCGCGCCCGCTTCCTGGTCGAAGCAAGCGACCGGCGAGTGGGCGGCGGCGTGAAGACTGAAATGCTGTTGCTTCTGACAGCAGCATCATCGGGCGGCACCGAGTTGTCGCTGGAGACCGACACGACGTTCATGGGACGATTGGGCGAACTGGGCCAGCCAGTCATCAGGCGAAAGGCCCAGGCTACCATTGAGGAATTCGCCCGCAACCTGTCGAGGGAGCTTTCAGCGCGAAAGAGTTGAAGCGGATCCCGATTTTGAGTATATCCAGACCTGCGGGCTGGTCAGCCCAGCACTAGACATCGAGGATCGCCGTGTGCGGCATTGTTGCTTACGTAGGGGGAAATGAGGCCTGGCCCATCATTTACGAGGGCCTGAAGCGCCTGGAGTATCGAGGATACGACAGCGCGGGCATCGCCGTGGTTGACGACGCGGGTGAAATGCACCTGCGCAAGACAGTGGGCAAGGTCGGCGGTCTGGCGGCCGAGATCAACGGCGCCGCGCCGCGCGGTTCGCTGGGGTTGGGTCATACCCGCTGGGCCACCCACGGGGCCCCGTCCCACGACAACGCCCATCCGCACACTGATTGCACCGGTCGGGTGGCTCTCGTGCATAACGGGATCGTCGAGAACTACCTGGACCTAAAACGCCGGCTCATCTCATCGGGCCATACTTTCCGTTCGGAGACCGACACCGAGGCGCTTGCGCACCTGGTCGAGGAGGGGATGTCGCTGGGTCTGAGCTTTGAGGAGGCATTCCGGCGAATGGGCCGGATGGTGCATGGCTCGTCGGCCATCACCGCCACGCTTCAAGGGGAGGAAGCGCCCATCTGTGCCATGCGTCTGGGATACGCCGGGGGGATCGTCGTCGCCCACCATGACGGGCAGGGTATCGTCGCCAGCGATCTTCCGGCGCTGCTGCCGGTTTTAGAAAGGGGAACCACGGCTCCGGGCGTGGGGTTCTTGGAGGGCGGCGAGATGGCCGTGGTCAGCCGCGACGGGGTGCGCTACTGCGATCTCTGGGGCAACACGATCGTCAAGGAGTCCCGCCGGGTTTCCCGGGACGACGTGCTGGTGGACAAGGGCGGCTATCGGCACTTCATGCTGAAGGAAATCATGGAGCAGCCCCAGGCGATGTCCGCCGCCCTGCGCGACAGGGTGGACTTCGCCAACGGGCGTGTGGAACTACCAGGATTTCCCCTGACCCACTCTGAAATCAGGCAGCTTGACCGCATCCTGCTTATTGGATGCGGGACCAGCCTTCACGCGGCCCAGGTGGGGCGCCACTACATCGAGCGGCTGGCCGGTATTCCCGCCGAAGCTGAGAGCGCGTCGGAGTTCCGTTACCGGGACCCGATCATCGGGCCACGCACCCTGGTTGTGTCTATCGGGCAGTCCGGGGAGACCGCCGACACCGTGGCAGCCATGCATCTGGCCCGCGAAAAGGGTGCGACTCTGGTCACCATTTGCAACGCTGAGGAAAGCCAGGCCGCCCGCGTTGCCGATGGCACGCTTTACATGCGGGCCGGGCTGGAGGTGGGTGTGGCGAGCACCAAGACCTTCATTTCCTCGCTTGCCATTCTGCACCTGTTGTCCGTTTACCTGGGGCAGGTCCGGGGCCATCTGGACGATGGTACCTGTAGACGACTGGTGGACGAGCTGGCCCGGGGCCCCGGACTCATCGGCGAGGCGATCGCAATGGCGGAATCCTGCCGGGACCTGGCCAGGCGTGTCGCCCACTACGGCAACTTCCTTTTCCTGGGGCGAGGAGCGAGCGCCCCCATCGCCTCTGAGGGTGCGCTGAAGTTGAAGGAAATAAGCTACATCCACGCGGAGGGCTACGCGGCCGGGGAGATGAAGCACGGCCCCATCGCCCTGATTGATCACACCATGTGCACCGTGGCGCTGGCTCCCAGCGACGCCCTGCGCGACAAGACCCTGAGCAACATCAAAGAGGTGAAGGCCCGCGGCGGCGTTGTGGCAGCGGTGTTGACGAGGGGAGACGAGGAGGCTGCGTCCGAGGTGGATTACCCCCTGTTTATTCCTGAGTCGCCGGAGCTTTTGTTGCCGGCCATTACCTCGATTCCGTTGCAGTTGCTTTCGTACCACATCGCGCTGCTACGGGGCTGCGATGTCGACCAACCTCGGAATCTGGCAAAATCTGTAACTGTGGAGTAAATTAGAGTGGCAACGAGAGAAATCGCGTTGAACCACTTGGCGTGTGGGCCGGGGTGAGTATCCACCGATGAGGGGAGTTTCGAAAACTGTTGCAACCACGCCCCCATTGGTGAAATGACTGAAGCTACCAAAAAAGCAGTTGCGCCCCGTACGGTTATCAAGCCGTTGGGGCGCTTATTTTAGCAAAAGGAACTGAGTATACATGTATCTCAAGCTCGACCATCCTCCTGTTTCCCATGACAAGTATTTGCCATACATGGACCCGGACCTGGCCGATGAACTGGTCTCCGTTGCCTCGGGCATGCGCGGTCTGCGGATGGCGCATCTGAACAGCACCGCTACTGGCGGAGGGGTGGCAGAGGTTCTGCAGTCCATGGTGCCCCTGTTCAATTCGCTGGGCATCCACACCGAGCGGATTGTGATCAACCCCACGGAGCCCGAGTTCTTCCATGTAACCAAGAAGATTCACAACCTGCTGCAAGGGGCGGATGGCGCTCTGAGCGAGCATGAGCTTGAGGTATATCACCGAAACATACAGGCGGTGGCAAAGGAAATGAGCCGGGACGGTGTATCCGCCGACGTCTGGTTCCTCCACGATCCGCAGTTGCTGCCGCTGGCCGGCCTCCTCCGACGGAACGGCAACGCTGGTGCGAAGGCGTGGTTTTGGATCTGCCACATAGACTTGACTCATCCAAACGAAAGCGCGGTCCAGTCTCTCCTGCCGCTACACGATGACTACGACCATCTTGTTTTCTCGCTGCCCGAATACGTGCCGCGTTCCGTGATAAATGGGAAGCCCGTGTATATCGCGCCCCCGGCCATCGACCCGCTCACCGGCAAGAACACGCCGATGAGCGAGTCCGAGGCCTGGGACATGGTGTCTTCCATGGGCGTCGACCGCACGAGGCCGCTCATCACCCAGGTATCCCGCTTCGATCTGTGGAAGGACCCGTGGGGAGTGATCGACGCCTATCGTCTTGCACGCCAGGCGGTGCCGGGCCTGCAGTTGGCGCTACTGGGCCTCTCGCAGGCCGCGGATGACCCGGAGGCCGTGGAAGTGCTGGCGAGTGTAATGTCCCATGCCGCGGGGGATCCGGACATACACCTTTACCATGACCCCAGCGCCCTGCCCGCCAGCATCGACCTCGTGGTCAACGCCTTCCAGGTGGCCTCGTCGGTTCTTATGCAGAAGTCCAAGCGAGAGGGATTCGGCCTCACTGTTACCGAGGGAATGTGGAAGGGCAAGCCCATGATCGGAGGCGACGCCGGCGGCATTCGTCTGCAGATCGAAGACGGGGTCTCGGGGTACCTGGTCTCCTCCCCTGAGGAATGTGCCCGCCACATCGTAAATTTGCTCAAGGATGGAGAGCTGGCCAGCAGGATCGGTGCTGCGGGCCACGACAGTGTCCGTCGCCAGTTCCTTCTTCCGCGCCTGGCCCTGGACTACCTGAAGGTGGCCAAGGCTCACGCTGGCTGAACGGCGAGGGATAGCAACTGAAGGCCAAGCGCTTGACCTTCGCGGTACTTTGCAGAGATGCTGTCTCTCCCCTCGTTCCTGCGGTGTTAGAATGCACCTTGGCCATTGCTGGCAGCCGGTAGTTGGCTTACATGCTCGTCAGAGCGATGTTGCAAAGACCCTGCGTGCCCGAATATGGATCGCAGACAGGCCCTTAATTGGCGTACTTCCACAACGGCCACAGTGAGCCAGAAATCAAGGCAGCTCAGCTGAGCCGCAGTATCAATAGCCCTGACCAAGAAGGTGTGCGAGAGGCTATTTTGGTGACCGCTCCGACAATCGTCGTTCTGATCGACGGCTTTGACCCTGAATACTTGGATGCCTGTCCGGCGCCGAACCTGGCGGCGATAGCGCAGCGCGGATTCCGGGTTGATGGTCGTGGCATGACGCCCAGCGTCACCAATGTCAACAACGTTTCCCTTGTAACCGGCAGCTATCCCGAACGCCATGGCATCACGTCCAACTACTGGCTCGACCGCCAGCGCGGCGAGGAATTCTACATGGAGTCCGGCGAGTTTCTCCGCGCCGAGACCATGTTCCAGCGGGCCTCCGCTGCCGGCCTGCGCTCGCTGCTGGTAACCGCAAAGGACAAGCTGCGCCGCCTGCTGGGCGACGGCGCCACCGTCAGCATCTCTTCGGAAGAGCCTCCGGGCTGGGTGGTCAGCGGGGTTGGTGAGCCGCCACCCATCTACTCACTGGAAGTGAACCGCTGGGTGGTGGAAGCCGGGCGATATGCCATGTCGCAAGGCCACTACGACCTGGTGTACCTGACCACGACCGACTATGCCATGCACACCTACGGCCCCGCCCATTCCGAGTCAGGCCGCCACGTGAGGCTGCTCGATGAGGGTTTGGGGGCCATCGTAGAACAGTCCCCGGAATCCCGCATCCTGGTCACGGCCGATCACGGGATGTCAGACAAGTCTCGAATGCTTCATCTGCCCGGGGTGCTGGCCCGCTACGGAATAAAGGCGCGCGCCGTTCCGGTGATCAAGGACCGTTACACCGTTCATCACTCCAACCTGGGAGGCAGCATCTACGTTCACCTTGATGACTCCAGCGACCTCAACCCGGCCTTGGACGCGCTGCGCAGTCTGGACGGAGTGGACGACGCCCTGGCGGTCGAGGAAGCGGCCCTGAGATTCAAGCTGATGCCCGAACGCATGGGGGACATATTGGTCCTGGCTGATGCGGCGACCGTATTTGGTGACCCAGCCGAGGTGGCGATGCCGCCAGGACTACGTTCTCACGGCTCTGCCTACGAAACCACCGTCCCGATAATTGGCTGCGGCCCTGGGCTGGATCCCGCTCGCTTCCACGAGAACATGGACGTTGGCCGCTACATTTTCGACGACGTACTGCCGGCCCGCCCATGACAGCGATTCGTGTTGCCGCGCCAGCCACCACTGCCAACCTCGGCCCCGGTTACGATTGCCTGGGCATGGCCCTGGACATCTGGAACACTATCGAAGTTGAGCAGCTGCTATATGGCGACACGCCGTCAGTAGCGGTGTCTGGCGAAGGCTCAGGCGAGCTGGAGTCTGGCACCCAGAACCTGGTCTATCGCTCCATGGAGTTCCTGCATCGAGAGCTGGGCCGACCAATGCCACCGGTGCGGGTGAGCTGCAATAACGAGATACCGCTGGCTCGCGGACTGGGCAGCAGTGCCGCCGCCATTGCGGGAGGTCTGGCCGCTGCCAATGAGCTCGCTAAAATGACCGGGGCCGACGGCGAATTTTCGGCGCGTGAGTTGCTGGAGATGGCGGCCACCATCGAGGGACATCCCGACAACGTGGCCGCGGCCGTCATGGGCGGTCTGCAGTTGGTGGTCTCCGAGGAGAGCACGCTGTACACCGTACCGGTAAGCGTCCCGGCCGAAATACACGCGGTGGTGTTCATTCCCGACACCCGCATCGCCACGGCGGACGCCAGGGCCGTCTTACCGAGGCAGCTGCCGGTGGCCGACGCGGTGCACAACATGTCGCGGGTGGCACTGTTGGTCGCTGGCATGACCACCAATCACCCCGAGTACCTGTCGGTCGCCACGCAGGACAGGGTGCACCAGCCCTACCGCCAGCCCCTGTTTCCCGCGATGAAGCTGCTGATGAAAGCAGCCATGGACGCCGGGGCTCTGGGCGCCTTCCTCTCCGGCAGCGGTTCCACCGTGTTGGCCTTGACCAAAGGGAGGGAGATGACCGTAGCTTACGAGATGGCCGAAGCTGCCCGCCAGGCTTCTGTGGAGGGCACTGTCAAAGTAACTCAGCCGACTGTGCTGGGCGCGCATCTGGTATCTTGAGATAGTTACTTGTACCAGGGGGTGTCAATATGAGCCTGTTTAGTGTGACTATCGGAGTTGGCCACCCCGCCGGCGGTGACCTTAACGAGGTTGCAGCAGTGGTTGATACGGGTGCTCACCACACGATGCTTCCGGAGTCGTTGTTAACTCAGCTGCACATCGAACCCATGGTGCAGCGAAATTTCGGATTCGCGGACGGTGCTACCGAAACTTTAGGAGTCGGTCAGGCGCGAATAGCCTGGCAAGGCGAAGAATGGGTTTGCCCTGTCATCTTCGGCCCTGATGGGAAATTTCTTCTGGGTGCGACCACGCTTGAAGCGTTCGACCTGGCCGTGGAACCCGGTCGCCAACAGCTTGTTCCGATCATTCATCCAGAGAGACCCTATCTCGGTGGCAGATAAGGGATGGCCCTCATTAGCTATCGTCGGAGGAAATTGAGGTTCCCGACTAAGATAATGACCAAGGCTTAAATGCATGCCCCTCATAGTACAGAAATACGGCGGCTCATCTGTCGCCGACGCGGAGAAGATCCTCAGCGTCGCACGGCGGATCGGAGCAGTGCGTCAAACGGGAACGGACGTGGTGGCCGTGGTGTCGGCTATGGGCGATACCACTGACGACCTGATTGACCTTGCGCATTCCATCTCCAGCGAACCCCACGCCCGGGAAATGGACCTTCTGCTCTCGACCGGCGAAATCGTGTCATGCACGCTGCTGACAATGGCATTGCGGGAGCTGGGACACGAGGCTATCAGCCTCAGCGGCCCCCAGGCGGGCATCCGAACGGACACCAGCTTCGGTCGCGCTCGCATCAGCCGAATCGAGCCCAGCCGCATGCGCCGGGAACTCGACGACGGTCGCATCGTGGTGGTCGCCGGCTTCCAGGGCATCACGGCGGAGGAAGACATCACGACGCTGGGGCGGGGCGGCTCCGACACCACTGCCGTCGCGATAGCTGCCGCCCTGCAGGCCGACCGGTGCGAGATCTACACTGACGTCGAGGGCATTTACACCGCCGACCCGCGCATCGTGCCCGAGGCCCGCAAGATGCACGAGGTTGGCTACGAAGAAATGCTGGAACTGGCCAGCCAGGGAGCAAAGATGCACCCGCGCTCCATTGAACTGGGCGGAGTCTACCGGGTGCCCATTTACGTCGCCTCCAGCTTCAGCGATGCCCCCGGCACGCTGATTCACGCCGTTGGCAACGGCCCGGGCGATGCGTTCGCCACGGAGCCGCCGGCACTCGACAACCCCGGAGGCGAGTGTACGGCCAGCGACGGTAAGATAGCATCCAAGGACGTTCAGCCCGCCAGCAACCCAACCGCCGAGAATCAGATGGAAGACAGAATCAAAGTAACGGGAATTGCCTTCAACGCCAACGTCGCCAAGATTACGGTACAGGGCGTGCCCGACCGACCGGGACTGGCCGCCGCCCTGTTCGAACCCCTGACCGAGGCGGCCATCAGCATCGACACCATCGTGCAGAACACCGGAAGCGACAGGGTTACTGACATCAGCTTCACGGTCAATCGCGCCGATCTCTCTGCCGCCGTTCGCTTGGTGGAGGGAGTGGCCCCGCAGCTCGGTGCGACCGGTGTGGCCAGTGCTTCCGGCCTGGCGTCGGTGAGCATCGTCGGCTCGGGTATGCAGAACACCCCCGGTTACGCCTCCCGGATGTTCCGCGTACTGGCCAACGGTGGCGTAAACATCGACATGATCACGACCTCCGAGATTCGCATATCGTGCATCATCGAAGAGACCCAGGGTCGCGACGCTGTTCGCCTGTTGCACGAAGGCTTCCAGCTGGACCGGGCATAGGTCAGTGAAATTCTCCGACCATGCCGACAGCATGACAGTGTAAAAGGCATATATTCACAACCCTCAGGACCTGCTGCCCTCTCCCAAATCTTCCGCTGCCATTCAGGAGTGATCTCTCATTTCGCGCTCCTCTTCCCATAGCGACCCGCCCCCCTACCTTTCCGTTGTCATTCCGGCCTACAACGAAGAAATCCGTATAGCTGAAACCGTCCGGCAGGTAGTCTCCTTTCTCAAGGAACAGGACTACGAATGGGAGATCATCGTTGCCGACGACGGCAGCACCGACGCGACCTCCCGCCTAGTGCTGGAAGCGGCCAGGGACGACGCGAGGGTACGGGTCCTGCCGCTGCGGCACGGGGGCAAGGGCTGGGCGGTGCGCCACGGGATGCTGGCGGCCAGTGGCGAATTCCGGCTGCTGTGCGATGCCGACCTGTCGGTACCCATCGACCAGGTGGAGCGGCTGTTGCCCCCGCGGAGTGGCGGTGTTGACGTGGCCGTCGGCTCCCGTGAGGCGCCCGGTGCCGCACGCTACGGCGAACCGGGGCGTCGCCACCTCATGGGCCGCGTCTACAACACTTTCGCCCGCTGGCTGGCCGCCCCGGGCCTTGCCGACACCCAGTGCGGCTTCAAGTGCTACCGGGGAGGGGCAGCCTCTCTTCTGTTCGGCCAAGCGGCAATTGACGGCTTCTCCTACGACGTGGAAGTGCTCCATCTCGCGCGACGTTACGGGTTGACGATTGCCGAAATCGGGGTTGACTGGCATTACCGGGAACACAGCAAGGTTCGCCCATTTCGCGACGCCTTTTCGATGACACTGGATTTGCTTCGCATCCGGTGGCGGCACCGCGGCTCTTCCAAGCGATAAAATCCGACTTTGCCGCCGTTGGGTCTTGTGAGAAAACAGCCACAAAATCTGCATTTTTGCGAACGATTTTCCTATTGACCCACATAGGGAAATTGATATATCTCTAGAATGTAAAGAACAATATAAGTTGCCATGAGGCATCCGGTCGGCGGCAGCAGGCTGAAGAGGACGCGTCCGACCGAAGGGTGTCTGAAGCTAGGTTCGGCAACATGTGGGTGGAAAAGGATGAGTACGGAAATTCCCGCCGCTTCCAGGAATGGCAAGTTCAGGAAGGACTTGGACCGCGAGGCGGTAGATCTGGCTTTGAAGGGCGAATGGGACCGCGCAGTTGAGGTTAACCGCGCCATCCTGGAGCTGTTCGCTGACGACGTGGAGGCCATGAACCGGTTGGCCAAGGCGCTCATCGAACTTGGCAGCTACGAAGAGGCAGGCGACGTCCTGGACCGCGTCTGCACCATCGCGCCCTACAACAACATTGCTCGCAAGAACCGCGCGCGCGTCGAGCAGATGAAGGGCAGCAGCGCCGTCGCCACCAGGCAGGCACGGAAGCACGCCGGAGCGCCCCAGCTCTTCATCGGTGAGAGCGGGAAATCTGCCACGACAACCCTGCGCCACACACCCCGTACGCTGTCGCTGGCCTTCGCCTCTCCCGGAGACCCGGTGTCCTTGGTCATAGAGCATCACGGCATCAGTGTGCATGCCGACGATGGCCAGTACCTCGGGCAGATCGACTCCCGTCTGGGTGCGCGCCTGAGCAGGCTGATCGAGGGCGGCAACACATACGAGGCGGCCATCATCGGCGTCAGCGGCGACGGCATCAGCCTCATGATTCATGAAACACACAGGCATTCAAGCCTGCAGAACGTCGCTTCGTTCCCCAGCCGCTTCTCTCCCGCCCCCAAACCCCGGCGGGAACGCGAGCGCGAGCGCGATGACGATGCGACGGATTTTCAGGCCGTCGACGAGGAAGCAGCCGACGTGGACGAGGAAGAAGAGGAAGGCGTCATCGACGAGGAAGAATTGCAGGCCGCGTGGAACGAAAACGAATAGCCGCGAACCCAGGGTCCTGTTACTTCTAGCAACTGTCCTGATGGCATGAACCAGAAAGACCCGCTCACGGCGACGCATGCCTGGTCGTGAGCGGGTTTTTCTTTGAAGGGTGAATTCCTGGGCTGGCGCCCGTGGCAAAAGAAGACGCAGTCGGGCTGACCAGTAAGGAAAAGGAAGGAGAGATACGAAGGAGAGGACCCGACTGCCGGGGACCCCTAGACCATGAAGACGGGGTGGTCGTCCTTGTTGATGCGGGTCTCGCCCCTGATGCCTTCGCGCAGGAACTTGGGCAACGCGAACATCCCGCGGTGGGTCTCGCCGTCGTAGTGCCGAAGTTCCTTGTTGATACGCTGGGCGATGGAGGTGTCGATTTCGGACTCCGGCCGTTGCTGGAGCGGCGAGTCGGACGCGATGGTGAAGCCCCACAGCGTCTGGAAGGCGGGCACATGCACATGTACCGCAGCCGAGTGGGAGAACACGTTGCTCAGGGTGTTAAAGATCGTGGTGAAACACTCCTGGTGATTGGGAAGCCCCGCCGGTCCCGACTGCGTGACCAGCACTCCGCCCGGGTTCAGGCGCGACTTGGCGATTCGGTAGAACTCGTCGGTGTACAGCAGGTAGGCTGTCCCTTCCTCCAGCGGGTCTACGAGGTCCAGAATAATCACGTCAAAGCCGGCGCCTCCGGCTTGCAGGTACCCTCGGGCGTCCTGGTGGAGCAGGGTTACCCGCGGGTCGTCGAAGCTGCCCTGGTGATGGTGGGGCAGATGGGCGCGACATAACTCCACGACTTCCCGGTCAAGGTCGATCATCGTGGCGTTTTCCACCGACCGGTGGGCCAGCACCTCGCGCAGCGTACCCCCTTCACCTCCACCGCCGATGAAGACCGACTTCGGTGCCGGGTGGAACAGCATTGCAGGGTGTACCAGCGACTCGTGGTAGATGAATTCGTCCGATTCCGTGGACTGCGTTTTCCCGTCCAGCACAAGGCTTCGACCGAATACGGCCGAATCCAGGACCTCCACCTTCTGATAGGCGGTGGACCCTGAGAAAAGCACGGCCCGAAGCCGTAGCAACACGGCCAAATCGGGGGAAACGCTTTCGGCGAACCAGTTACCGGTCAGTTCCATTGGCAGAGGTCTCAGCCGGAAACGGGCTGAGCCACCAGTCCTCGTTCAATCTCCTTGAACTCTGCGTCCTGGCATTCCAGTTGCTCTGCCAGACGGCGGGCCGCGTCCCTGGGAAGGAACGACGAGCCACAGGAAAAGATGTCTGCGGCTGCGTAGCCATATTCCGGCCAAGTGTGAATGGAGATATGGGACTCGGCAATAGCCAAGATACCGGTAACGCCCTGGGGGCTGAAGCGGTGGAAGGATTCTCCGACGACTGTGGCGCCTACGTCATTGGCGGCCGTCAGCATCGCCTGACGTATGTAGTTGAGGTCGTTGAGAAGGGTGGGGTTACAGTCCCTGAGTTCCAGCAAGACGTGACAACCTAGAACGGTCAATCCACAGGTCCTCCCTTTTTGTCATGAGTAGATGTCGCTCCTTCGTGGAGTCGGGATTCGGCGACAACGTGTAATTCTATATTGGCGGCAATGGGTTATCAACACTATGCTATGTCTAGTTGCTTTAAACCACTTGGAGCGGTGACCGAGATCCGTTACCAGTTTGCTATCTATTTACGCTAATCGCAACACTATTCGGGAAGCTCATCGTCAGGCCCTTACGTCGTTGGCAAATTGAGACAATCTCATGAACATGGGAGCCGCGGAAGGCGGAGGCCGCTCTCCTTTTTCGTATCCGAAGAGAGCGGCCCAGGACTTCAGGAGAAGTCTTTCTGCCCAGGACTTCAGGAGAAGTCCTTCTGAGGGAGCGCCCCTGCCCATTACTGCTGGGGCGTTCCTATTGGGTCAGAAGCCTATGGCTGAATCAGGACTCTGACCGCTCCATCCGGGTCCTTGCGCTGGGTCAGCAGCTTGTGCCCCGCCTGCTCCGTCCACAGTATGACGTCGTAGATGTTCAGGGCGTCGGCCAGGATCGCCTCTACGAAGGACTCCTTGTCCTGCTCCAGCTGGTGCGAAAGCGCCGCGATGACTCCGGCGCAACTCTTGCCCCGGCCGTCGATGACCACCCAGCCGTTGGACGACGTGACCGTCACTGCCTCCGAGTGGACGCTGACCTCACCGCTCTTGCGCAGGTCCAGCTGCCGTTTGAACTCGGCCACCGCCTCCCAGGCAACGGCACGGCCCCGGTCGCCCGAGGAGCATACCGCCCCCCGAACGCCCACGATGTCGGGATTGATGCGGGCCAGCTCGTCCAGGTCGCTGATCTTCAGGTGGCCCGACAGCGCTGTACTCAGGCCCACCTCTTTCCCCTCCAGCACGATGCGGCGAAGAACCGGCTCGGGCATGAAGTCAAACAGGTTGCGACCGTCCTTGGTCAGCGTGTCGATCAGGAAGCCGTCACACTCTCCGTCCTTGGCCAACTGCACCATCAGGTGCGGGTCCAGACCTCCGTCATACAGCTCGTTGTCGGCAAACAGTGAGCCGACGAGCTTGGTGTTGAAACCGTCCAGCGCCCGTCGGGACTCCTGCAGCACCTCTACGGCGGTATCGTAGTCGGCGACGCGGAACCCCACCTTGACCGACGTGGCGTCCATCATGCCCGCTGCGTAGACGGCCATCGCCACGGTGCCTGCCTGGTTGGGCACCACACCCAGGGTTACGCTGACGTGCTTTTCCACCGGGATGATGCCCCGGATCTGGCGCACGGTGGAGGGGTGGCCGGACCCTACCAGGGCCTCCTGCAGGTTCTTGACGTCCACCACGTCGGCGCCGCCCTGCTCCGCTTCAAGGGCCTCCTCGACGTTCTGAACGCTGACCATCAGGAGCATGCCCGCGGCGAAATTGTCATTGCCGGTCAGCCACGCAGTGCGCGACTGCGGATCAACCGTCCTGGCATAGACCGGACGGGGAGTGTATGCCGGACGTTCCTCGCTGCGAACTGTGCTGGGTTTTGGCCGTATCTCCTCCGGAACGCGGGGCTTGAGAGGCTCCAGTTCGGAGCGCAACTGGGCCTTCTCGGATGGTGTCATGTCCAGCAGCGGCAGGCGCGGCGGCCCGGCTGCCATGCCCATCAGCTCGCCCCAGTGCTTGACCAGCGAGACCGGAAGCGCGCCGTTGTACTTGTCTACCGTGCGTGTCCACCACGCGTCGGAGAGCTCATTCAGCCGACGCAGGTGCTGGTCGTAAAACGCCTCGTCCAGGTCGCCCTTGCATGCCCGGTCGATCCACTGGACGTAGTTGTTTGCCCCGGGCACGTCGAAGCGCCAGTCGGAGGTGTTGGCGAACATCACCTGCTGGTTGATTCCCAGTTCCTGGCCCTTGAAGAATATCCACTCGTCAGGAGTGCTGATTATGGAGTCTTGCCCCAGGGTCATGTGCGCTTCGATGGAGAGCTGCTGGTTGAAGCTGGCCTCTTTGACACCCACCACGTTGGGCAGCTGGCAGAGGCGCTCCAGCCCGTTCACGCTCATGGTGATGCCGAACTGGGGAGAGTTGTAGAACATGATGGCCAGGTTGGTGTGCTCGGCCAGCAGCCGGACGTACTCCACCACCTGGTCCTCAACCTTCGTAACCATGAAGGGCGGTGCCACGATCAGCAGGTCGTAGCCCAGCCGCTCGGCATGGGCTGCCAGCGACAGCATCTCAGGCCCAGATGTGTGCGTCACATGCGCCCCTATGGGCCAGTTGCCGTCTTCTGACGAAGACTGGGCCTCCTCGGCGACGGTCTCCATTACGTCCAGCCGTTCCTCGTGGGTCAGGCTCCAGAACTCGCCCATGCCCCAAGTGCAGCCGGCACCAGTCGTGCCCAGGCTGCGCACCCGGCGCATGTTGCGGCGCATCCCCTCGCGGTCAAACCGGTTATCCGGAGTGAACGGCGTTATCAGCGTCGTCCACTGACCCTTCAAAGTCTCCCAAGCCCACTCCTGAGCCTCATGCTTGCGATAAGTAGCCATGGCCTAGCCCTCACAATCGGATTGGGTAAACCACTCAGTACTGGGGTTCCTCAAGGTTAACGCAATGTTATTGCTCACCATGCTCATTGTATATCCGATGAGCAGAAGACTCCTAGTCAGCGGCCAGATTATACGCTTGACGAACTACTTCCATCACGCTGTTCGTCCAGCTAGCAGCCCGTCCGAGAAACGGGGTTGGTGAGCCGTTGGGGGTATGATGGTACGGAGCATCAGACGATCGGAGCGGTCAATGAGCAAGACCTACCTTCCCTACGACCCGGACCAGCAGTTGCTGCTGCCGGCGGCCCTCCAGGAATGGCTGCCGCCGGAGCACTTGGCCTACTTCATCTCCGACGTTGCGGACCAGTTGGACCTCTCGGACATCACCGCCCGCTACGAGCAGGAGAGGCGGGGCGGCCCGCCCTACCATCCCAGGATGATGGTGAAGGTGCTGCTCTACGGCTACTGCACCGGCGTGGCCTCCTCACGTCGCATCGCCCAGAGGCTGCACGAGGACATCGCCTACCGGGTGCTGGCGGCCAACAACACGCCGGACTTCCGCACCGTCTCCGACTTCCGAAAGGACCATCTGGAGGCGTTGGGGGAATTGTTCCTGCAGGTGCTGGAGTTGTGCCAGCAGGCAGGACTGGTAAAGCTGGGGCACGTGGCCCTGGACGGGACCAAGGTGAGGGCCAATGCCTCAAAGCACAAGGCGATGAGCTACGGGCGGATGAAGGAGAAGGAAGCGCGGTTGCAGGCCGAGGTGGACGAGTTGCTCCGCAAGGCGCAGGAGGTGGACGAGGAGGAGGACCGCCGGTACGGGAAGGACAGGCGTGGGGATGAGTTGCCGGAGGAACTGGCCTTCCGGGAGGGACGGTTGCGGAAGATAAGGGAGGCCAAGGCGGCGCTGGAGGCCGAGGCCCTGGCGGATGCGGAGCAGGCTGAGTCCGAGGGACGCAATCATCTCGGGGTGCCTGATGACAAGGCGCAGCGGAACTTCACCGACCCGGACTCCCGGATCATGCCCGGCCCGGGAGGGAGGGACTTCCAGCAGTCCTACAACTGCCAGGCGGTGGTGGACAGCGAGCATCAGGTGATCGTGGCGGCCTGTGCCACCGATCAGCCCTCGGACAAGGATCAGGCCGTGAGCATGATTGAGGAGGCCATCCTGAACGTGGGCACAGTCCCAAAGGAAGTCTCCGCCGACGCCGGATACTACTCGGCCAAGGCGGTGGAGGAACTCTACGCCCTGGGAGTGGACCCGTTCGTCGCGCCGGAGAGGACCCGCCACGGCTGGGTGCCGCCACCGGCGCCCCGTGGCCGCATACCGAAGGGGCTGTCAGCCAAGGACCGGATGCGGCGCAAGCTGCGGACGAAACGGGGCAGGGAACGCTACGCGCTTCGGATGGAGACGGTGGAACCGGTATTCGGGCAGATCAAGCAGGGCCGGGGCTTCCGGCAGTTCCTGCTGCGGGGTCTGGCTAAGGTGAACCGGGAGTGGCTGATCATCTGCGCCGGCCACAACCTGCTGAAGCTGTTCCGGTATGGGGCCGGGATGTTCGTCAAGGCGAGGGGAAAAGGCGCCACTGGGAACGACAGGGAGACGCGCCGGTCCATGGGCAGTGGGATTTTCAAGCGACAATCCGCAGGTGCCTACCCGCACCCCGCCAGAACCGTTGTCGCAGGGTAGTCCCGGCTGACCGACACCGCCAGTCGGTCAATCCTCAGACGGGCTGCTAGGTTGCCACATGTCCACTACGGCACCCACCGGGTGATTGAATGTGTAATTGGGAATAAATTTCCAATCGTTCCCATCCCTGACCAGCCACCCTGGGGCTTCGATCTCCGAGATTTCCACATCCAAGAGAAGTCTGAGGTTGTACTTCTGTGGGAGCAACTCCAGGAAGAATTGCGACTCCGAGGTGTAGTAGCAGATAGAGTTACGTTCCTGCACTGCTTGGATGCCATCGTCGATGCTCGCAATTTTGTCGTGAAGGGGATCGAATAAATTACGGGCCCTCTCGGTCATCGAAATGTTCTGGACGTCCGTCGTGTTGGCCCGCTCCCGCACGCGCCGATCATGTCGTTCGTCTACATACTCCCCGGACGGCTGCGGATACTTCCAGATTTCCAAGGCCCGATCCGCCAAAAGCTGGCCGCGCGTCCTCATTGTGTCCGCATTCCAGATTTGCTGTTGTCGAACGTAAGAGTTCAAACGGATCGCGCTCTCGTTGAAGCCTCCGGAAATGGTCTTTTTCAGCTCGAACGACCTGTCTGAATACCGTGAATTGTACGCAGTCAATGTGAGATTTCCCAATTTGTGAAGCCACCGGCCGTGTATTTCCTGCCAGTCATTCCCCAGCATTGCCTGCCATTCAGCAGACAAGTTTTCATTTTGAGGCATGATGTGCTCTATCGAATAAGTCCCAGTCGGGCTTGGCTCCCTACTTCCGTGATTCTCCAGCCGGGACAACAGGTTCCAGCACGCGCGCATTCGGTATAGTTCCCGCCCTTCGAGCGACAAACGAAAATCCGGGTCGTTTGGAAATGACTGACCGCCTCGCTGTCTAAACCAAAGCCAAGGTGGGATGTGCATTTGCCGGAGGCTGAGAATCGGTCCGGGAGGCTCGCAGGAGCGCCTCACCCCGTGACTGCAAGACTGTCCGGCACCGCCGTCTCACCTCGTCTTTGCGGCTGGCCAGTCCGGCAAGGAATTTGCCGACCTTTTCCTGCACCGCCTCCCTGCTTCCCAAGCACAGATTGCCGGTGGCCTCCTCTCTCGCCCAACCCCAGATCGCCTCATCCCCGTTGAAGTCCGGGCTGTACCCCGGCAGGTTCACCAACCTCAACTCCAGCCCAGGCGTCCTGAGGTACTCCCGCATCGCCTCCCCACGGTGGGCCGGGGCGTTGTCCCAGATGACCCGCATCGGCTCAGGGTGTTTTCCCCTCAGTTGCTTCAGGAAGTCAACCGAGGTCCCGGCGTTGCTGTTCCCCTGCAACTCCATCCACTCCACCTCACCCGTCTCCAGGCACACCGCCGAATAATAGCTGGCCTTCTCCCCATACCGCGGACTGGTCGAGTCCACCAGAGCAGCCTCTCCTCTCAGCACCCACTTGCCCCGCAACTCTGCATCGGCCCGGAAGTGGGCCTCATCGGCGAAGAATATCCTGGCTCCGGTCCGTTGGGCCTCCTCCCTCAGGGCGGCATACTCCGCCACGAAGGCCTCCCGCTTGCCCTCATCCGCCTTGAGCAGACGCTTCTTGGGCCGCTTGAAGGCAAATCCCAACCGGTGCAGCCAGTTCAGACAACTGCTGCGGCTCAAACTGACCCCGAACCGTCCCAAGACAAACTGCCGGACTCCTTTCCAATACCAGTTGGCCAGTTCGATGCCCGCCTCAGCGGGCGGTTGCCCTACCGCCCCTTTCAACTCCGCCTGCTGCGTCTCGTCAAGGACGGGGGGGAACCACCGGTCTGCTCAAATATCAAGGCCGCTGGCCCTCCCTCGCCGAAAACCGAAGCCCACCGTCCTATGGTGTGGGGGTCCCGCTCCAGCGCCTCCGCCGTGGCCGTTGCTGTCCAGCCCTGCGCCAAGAGCCAGATGGCGTACCACCGCTCCCGCTCCCTGGGTGTGGGCGCCAGAATCATCCGCCGGCGCAAATCCTTGACCCCCATCTGCCATTGTTCCAGAGACCGGTCTATCTCCCTCACACCCATCACCAACCCCCCGTTACTCCTGAGACCAGCTAACCCAGTTCCCTCACAAATTTACCCTATGCGTCTGCGTATTTCACCTTGGCTTTGGTTTAGTTAAAGCGAACTTCAACGAATCCAATGGAGCATCGTCCTCTACTTGCTTGGAGAGGGTGGCAAAGATCCCCCAATAGCCGCGTGTTTGGGATCCGGCAACCGCCCGTCTCATAAGGTAGCTCTCTATGGCGGAGAGAGCTTCAATGAAATCTCGTTCTTCCATCGCCCCTTGGTCGTGGCAATGGAATAAGCGCATTATGAGGACAGCCGTGGTGTCCCCATGATGACGCACGTTGGCCAACGGCTCAGAAATCCCTGCCGAGAGGCTACTTTGAAATCCTCTGAAGCTTGCGTAGTAATTGGCAAACCTCAACATCTCGCTGAGAAGTTCTTCCAGATCCAAAGGTGAAGACTCAGAAATCCGGTAGCGTTTGAATTCTTCGTAGATCTGGTCGGTTCGCGCTTGTCTGGTATCTCCCCTCTTGAGTGCGATGTAGTCCCGAATGAAGGAGTCTAGGGCACTGTCGTGAGTGCGGAATAGGGTCTCTATCTTCTGCCAATACTGCTCGTACAGCCGGGTCTGTTCTGCCTCCTCTATCCCCATGAGCAGGTAATTGCGGACTAGGTCTCCCTGACTGAGATCCACACCAGTGGAATTCATGCTCTCGAAAATGCTCTGGGGGTTGTCTATATTCCGGTCGAGCGTCATCTCGACTAGCCTGAGTCCCATGATTCCGCGGTAAACAAGCCCCGGGTCTACTCCGTCCTCCGCCAGCTTTTCCCGGAAATGTCCGTACGCCTCGTCGACAAGGGATAGGTCAGCACCACAGGCGTTACCCAGGGGATTGCCGTCTACTATCGATCGCAGGATTTTGTCGTCAGTACGCCTCAGTGCCAGCTTGTACTTGCGGTCGCCTGCTTCCAGGCTGTTCTTGAGGCAGTATTCATCTATCTGGCCGGCCGTTGGGCCACCGCCATTCCCTTGCCATCCAGTCTCCCCTATGTGGTCGCGCAGTGCTGCGCACATGACTGTAAGCGTGGCGAGCCTCTGTTGGCCGTCTATCACCAAGTACGTGGGAATGGAGGAAAACGCAATGTCAGGCGCATGGACTATGGAACCGGCGAAATGCCCTGCGCTACCCGCCCCCATAATGTCGTTCCACAATTTCTGCCATTGTTCTTCTTGCCACTTGTAGTCGCGTTGGAACACTGGAATCAGGAACTGTTTTGGCCCTGAAATTATCTGCTGAAATGTGATGTTCTGGGCCTGCATTGCGCTTTCGCTCTCCTGATTCTGGGGTTCCCAAATCTTGACCCGGGCGGGTGGCCGATCGCTCAAGGAAACAAGAGGAGCACAGACCTGTACTCCTCTCCGTGGCCACCTGCGATTCTCTACTCCTCGTCCCCATACTGCGCCTTCAGCAAGTCCACCACCGCCGGGTCGGCCAGCGTCGTGGTATCGCCCAGTGCGCGGCCCTCGGCCACGTCGCGCAGCAGGCGTCGCATGATCTTGCCGCTGCGGGTCTTGGGCAGCTCGGCGGCGAAGTGGATGTCGTCCGGCCGGGCCATGGCCCCGATCTTCCCGGCAACGTGGGCCTTGAGCTCCACAACCACGTCGTCTGACATGTCTACGCCGTCCTTCAGCGTAACGAAGGCAACCACCGCCTGTCCTTTGACCTCGTGTTCCTTGCCGATGCAGGCTGCCTCGGCGACCTTCTGGTTGTCCACCAGCGCGCTCTCCACCTCCATCGTCCCGATGCGGTGGCCCGACACGTTGATCACGTCGTCCACCCGGCCCAGCAGCCAGAAGTAGCCGTCCTCGTCCGTGCGTGCGCCGTCGGCAGTGAAGTAGATGCCGTCGTAGCGCGACCAGTAGGTGTCAATGAACCGCTCCGGGTCGCCGTAGACCGTGCGCAGCATCGACGGCCACGGCCGCTTGATCACCAGGTATCCGCCGCCTCCAGGGCCGACAGGATTGCCGTCCGCGTCCAGGATCTCTGCCTCGATGCCGGGGAAGGGCCTGGTAGCCGACCCGGGCTTCAGCGTGGTCAGCCCTGGGATCGGCGCAATCATGATGCTGCCCGTCTCTGTCTGCCACCATGTGTCCACCACCGGGCAACGCCCCCCGCCGATGTGCTGCCAGTACCAGACCCACGCCTCCGGGTTGATCGGCTCGCCCACCGTGCCCATCAGCCGCAGCGAGGACATGTCGTGCCGGTCAGGGTAGCTCTCGCCCCAGCGCATGAAGGTGCGAATGGCGGTGGGAGCGGTGTACAGAATGCTGACGGCGTACTTGGCGACGATGGCCCAGAACCGGTCCCGGTCGGGGTAGTCCGGCGACCCCTCGTACATCACTGTCGTTGCGCCGTTGGCCAGCGGACCGTACACGATGTAGCTGTGGCCCGTCACCCAGCCGATGTCGGCGGTGCACCAGTAGACGTCGTCTTCTTTCAGGTCAAAAACCCACTTGGCAGTCGCCTGAACGCCCAGCAGGTAGCCGCCGGAGGTGTGCACGATGCCTTTGGGCTTGCCGGTCGTGCCGCTGGTGTACAGGAGGAACAGCATATCCTCGCTGTCCATCGGCTCTGGCTCGCAGATCATCGACTGCCCTTCCATAAGGTCGTGCCACCAGATGTCGCGGCCGTCCACCATCTGATCGTCGGCGGTGCCAGTGCGTCGCAGCACCACCACGTTCTCGACGCTGGGAGCGCCGTCCAGAGAGTCGTCAGAGTTACGTTTGAGAGGCACGACCCCGCCGCGACGGTATCCTCCGTCGGCAGTAATCAGCAGTTTGGACTCCGAGTCGTTGATCCGGTCGCGCAGAGACTCCGCGCTGAAGCCCCCGAAGACCACGCTGTGCGGCGCGCCGATACGGGCGCAGGCCAGCATGGCGATGGGCAGCTCCGGCGTCATGGGAAGGTAGATGGTCACGCGGTCGCCCTTCTTGATGCCCAGGCTCTTAAGGCCGTTGGCGAACTGGCAGACTTCTCTCAGCAGGTCGCCGTAGGTATACACCTTCCAGTCGCCCGGCTCGCCTTCCCAGACAATGGCAGCCTTGTTGCGCCGCCCGTTCTTGACGTGCCGGTCGATGCAGTTGTACGAGACGTTCAGCTTGCCGCCGATGAACCACTTGGCGAATGGAGCGTCGCTCCAGTCCAGGACCGTATCCCACTTCTGGTACCAGTCCAGCCCCTCCGCAAGACCCGCCCAGAAGCCCTCAGGGTCGGCCGCCGCCTTTGCGTAGATGTCGGGGTCGGCCATATTGGCCTTCGCCGTGAATTCGGCGGGAGGCGGAAAGCTCCGCTCTTCGTGAAGCAGTGCGTCAATGCTTCCGGTGCTCTCAACCATCGTCATCCTCCTGGCCTGGTTACTTCGAACTCCAACTCTGAGCTACGGAATCGAGTTCCTCTGTGTAATGTTGTGGCCCCATAGTATAAACGCTGTTGAACCTGTCCAACATTCTCGTCATAGCCAGCATGGCCGGGCTGATCCACCCGATCGTCTCCAGAATTAACCTGTGCTGCTCCTCCAAGTCCGTTAGGTACCAGATCGGCTCGTGGTGAAACACCCGGTTGCGCAGGATTCTTACTGAGTCCAGCCGTGCGTGAAGGTACTTGATTGTTCGTCGCCGCCTCGGCACATGAGGTAAGACTAGTCTGAGAAGGTGGGGCCATAAAATGCCCTCATATTCGTTTGAGAGCAACTTGACCCAGAAGCCAAACAAAAGATTGCTCACGATATCGCCCGCACTCGGTGCAGACTTGAATTTCTTGAGATCTCGATTAACCTTGCGGACAATCGATTTTTCTCTACCAGTAGCGTGGGCGATCAACCAATATTCATCTGCGAAATACTCGGACGCCGCCTGGTGAATCGCATTCCGCAGAGTTATTTCGATAGAATTTAAACTGGGATAGAGGCTCTCGCAAAGAGTGACGTTCCAAGCATATAAGGCTAATCCTTCCTGCGGAGGTGATCTATTGCTAAGGTACGGTTCTAATCGGTCGCGGGAAATCCCATGCTGTAATTGGCTGAAGAATTCATTCTGAAACATGACAACTTGGTTCCTGCAGCTTTGACAGTCTATGCATCCTCGGTTATGCTACATTTATCAGTAAGCCCCGGGTGCTCCTCTCCCAGTCTTGAACTGGTGATGGGTCCGGGGCAAAGTTCTTTGTCATCCCGCAGTCGCTGTGGCTGCGTGACTCTCGGCAAATATCCTTGTTAGTATAGACACGGTGGCCCCGGATGTTCCCCGCCCCGTCTTCTGCAGGAGACTGGTGATGATTCCGGGGCATTGGTTTTTTCCGGAGATTGATAGCGCCTAAACTCGAGAGCGCGCATTCTACCACCCGAACCGCCGCTCCCTCACGTCCTTCTTGCGCCTCCGCACCAGCCCTTGCCCACTAGCGTAGAATCCCATCACGATGGATTCGGCTGACCGCTTCCCTTCCGGCTTCACCCTCCTTAAGGGCTGTCTCACTTGGCTGCCCTGAGCCCCGCCGTGGCCGGTGGCCCCCTGCTGACTGGCGGAAGGTGGCGCGACGTGCTGATCGGCGCCACCTCTGGCTTGGCCATGTTCCTTGCCGCCCTGGACTTCTCGGTCAACGTGGCCCTGCCCGAGATCGCCAGCGACCTCGACGCAGATCTGCAAAGCGTTCAGTGGGCGCTGGTGGTGTTCATGGGGATCAGGGCCAGCCTGGTGATCGGGGCTGGCAGCTTCGCCGATCGCTTCGGCCTCCGCCGCGTCTACCTCTGGGGCGGTATGGCCTACCTCGTCTCCATGTTCTGCATTGCCCTGTCCCCTGACCTTGCCTCGGTGGTCGGATTCCGTGTGCTGCACGGCATCGGCACGGCCTGCATGTACGCCGTGGCCCCCGCTATTGCGGCCCACCTGTTTCCTCCCCACCGTCGCGGCCTGGGCATGGGCTTCACCACCGCCAATATGGCCCTGGGAATGGTGGGAGGAACTATCGGAGCAGGGCTGCTGGTGGGTGCTGGCTGGCTTGGACAGGATTGGGAGTGGGTGTTCTGGGGCCGGGTCCCCTTCATGGCCCTGGCCCTGGTCTTGGCTTGGCTCTTCCTGGATCGCGACCACCCGGCATCTGGACAGGGGCCCGCCTTTGATCTGAAGGGGGCAGTGGCCTTGGCCGTCGGAATGATCTGCCTCATCATAGGAACAAGGCTGGGGCGGGAAATCGGTTGGGACGCCTGGCCGGTGCTGGCATTGCTCGTGCTCACGCCAACGGCCCTGGCGCTCTTCTGGCGAATCGAGCAGACCGCCCAATGGCCTGTGTTGCCACTCGGTCTGTTCCGCAATCGCGGCTTCGTGATCGCCGGAGCCTGCTCCGCCTTTGTTTACCTCTCGGCCTTCGTGATCTGGTTCGTCTTCCCCTTCTATGTTGCCGACAGTCTTGGCCGAGGCCCTGAGGCGTTGGGGGCGATGTTGGCCACTGCATCGCTGTGCGGCGTGGGCATGTCCCTGCTTGGCGGTTGGCTGAGCGACCGCATCGGCACGCAAATCGTTGGCTCCGTGGGCCTTCTGGCCATCGCAGCCGGACTCGCCACGATGGGGTTCCTGGACGGGGAATCGTCCCTGGCCGAAGTGACCCTCTGGGTGTCTCTGGCAGGTGCAGGGAATGGGCTCGTTCAGGCGGCCTGCTATTCGCTGGTGATGAAAAGCGTCAACCCCGAAAGGTTCGGGACTGCGGGCGCCATGCTCTCACTGACCCAGGCGCTGGGCTCCATATTCGCCATCGTTATCCTGGGCGGCGTATTCGCCCTCCGCGAGGACCATCACCTGATGCAACTGGCGGGCACGGTGGGGGCGGAGTCTGCGGCTTTCCTGATGGCCTACCGCGACGTCTTCATGATTGGAGCGGCGGTCGCCGCCGTCGGAGCGCTGGTAGCCACATTTGGCCGGCCCCCCGCCAACCTGCGAGACGCTCCTTAAACGCAGATTCCGGAAATGGTCCCAACCTGCCTGTTGCAACAAAAAGTCGCTCGTTGCACAACGAGCGACTTTCAACGGGCAATGACAGGGGGCAATGGGCCGGAAGAGGCAGGTCTTGGATTTCCAGCTTGAAACCCCTGGCTGGCCGAATTCTACCACCGCTTGTACGGCAGGAACTTCCCCGACATGGTGACCTTGACCCGGTCGCCGTGCTCCGGGTCCTCTTCCTTGTCCACGTTCATCGTGAAGTCTATGGCGCTCATGATGCCGTCGCCGAATTTCTCGTGGATCACGTCCTTCAGCGGCATGCCGTAGACCTGCATTATCTCGTAGAACCGGTAAATCAGCGGGTCGGTGGGAACCACAGGCCCAAGTCCCTTTACTGGGGGGTCGGTGAGCTCATTCGCCAACTCTGAACTCACGCCCAGCAGTTCCGCCAGCTTCAGTGCTTCATCCTGCGGCGCGCTCGCCTGCTGGTAGAACAGGGCGGCCACCCACACCTCATCGCGCCCAATTTCCTTGCCAAGGTCGGCAAAGCTCAGTCCGGCGGCCTTCTTGGCAGCCAACAGTGTCCGCGTAGTCTCGCCTGGCTCCAAAATGCCCTCCGTTAGCCATCATTAATAGCCCGCTTTTGGTGGCGAAGTATAGCACTGAACCGGAAGGATGGAGCCGGTGCAAGTCTGTCCCTCTTAGTCCGAAGGGACCGGGTGAACGGCGTGTAATCCTGCGAGCTCGTGCCTCGGCGCAGTCGAGGACGCCGACCGGCGGGTGGGCCGATTGCCCTTGCTAAATTGATGACATTTGCCGCTTGCCTGCCCCTGTGTACCCGCGTACCATTTTGGTATGACATCTGCTGAGCGCACCTGTTCCGTTCCCTTGTCTCTGCGTCGCCTCCGGCTTGAGGCGTGACGGTACTGCAGAAAGTGGACATGGGGAGAAATGGGACGCAATGGTACCGGAACTGAAAATCTCCCTTCAGCGATCTCTAAGATTGCGGGCTTGCAGCTTTGAATCCGGCCCAACCTGCCGACGGAATGGGAGAATCTGGGAAAAAATGGGATGCGATGGGAAAAATTCCATCTCATATCTCCCACGAGCAGTATCTCGGCATGTACTCCCTGTGATCCAGTCCCGCCTTGTGTCCCTCAACTCGACATCCCGACTGGGAAGCCCTTCATCCAAACGCGATAGCCCTGTAGACCGCGACGCCAGTTGTTGACCGTCATCCCCGTACTTGCTAAACTTTGAATTAGCTCGGGCGGTTAGCTCAGTTGGTTAGAGTACTTGCTCGACACGCAAGAGGTCAGTGGTTCGAGTCCACTACCGCCCACCACCAGTAATGGTCATCGTTGCGCACCGTCTGTCGAGGACGATTCCGCTCTAAATCTGGCACAATTTGCAGTATGGTTTTGTCTGGCTTCTTCGCGGGTGCCAAGACAGATTCCAGACAGGGACTTGACAATGAACGCTGCCGATCTCTATAAGCCCGAAGCCAACCCCCGCATCCCCCAGTTCTCCGCAGGAGATACAGTTCGCGTCAACTTCCGCATTCGCGAGGGTGAGCGCGAGCGTGTCCAGGCGTTCCAGGGCGTGGTGATTCGACTGAATCACGGCAAGGGGCCCGCTGCCAACTTCACCGTTCGCCGCATCTCCGCGGGCATCGGTATCGAGCGCATATTCCCCCTGCACTCGCCCCTGATCGAGTCGCTGGAAATCACCCGCTACGGCTCCGTGCGCCGTGCCAAGTTGTACTACCTCCGTGGCCTCCAGGGCCGCGCCGCTCGCATCAAGGAACTGAACCCGGCGCAGCGCCGCCGTGCCGCCGAGGCCCAGGCTGCCGCCGCTGCACGACGGGAGGAAGAGGCCCGTGTCGCTGCTGAAGCCGAGGCCCATGAACAGGCAGCCGCCGAGGCCGCAGAGCAGGCTGAGGCGGAAGCCGACGAACCTGCAGCCGAAGTGGAAGACGCCGCTGTGGCCGAGGAAGCCGCTGCGGCCGAGGAAGTCTCCGCAGAAGGCTCGGACGCGGAAGCCTCCGGACAGACTGAAGAATAGCTCCCCTGAGGCTGGCCCGTTCCGGCCAGCCTGACTCGTCATCATTCGCCACAGCGCTGATGTCCTGTGGATGATTTCAAGTACGCGGACGTGGCTGTTGATTCCCCGGTAGGACACGCCCGCACCTTCACCTACCGCATACCGCCCCGCTTCTCCGTGCAGCCCGGACAGCTCGTCTGGGTGCCCTTCGGCGCGCAGATCCTCCAGGCCATAGTCGTCGAGCTCTCCTCCGGAAGCCCCGACTTCGCCACCCGCGATATCCTCCAGCCTGTGGAACCTGCGCCCCTGCTCAGCCCCCACCACTTGGAGCTCGGCCGATGGATGAGCCGCCACTATCGCAGCCCCTTCTTTGCCGCCCTCTCGCTTATGCTGCCCCCCGGATTCGAGTCCCGCGTCCGCTCCCGCATCTTCCCCGCCCCAAGCTCGGAGGTCGACCAGGACTCTCTTCGCGAAGAAGTGGCGGCGGCGCTGGTAGCCCTGAACGACAAGGGCCGCATGCCCCAGGCCGACTTCGTAAAGCTCCTGGGCCGTAGGAGTACACGTGAGCTCAACCGCCTGGTCGAGCAGGGCGCGGTCCACCGGGAAGTCACCATCCCCCGGCCCGGCGTGGCCCCCAAATACGAGGCCTTCCTAGTACCTGCCCAGGGCCCGGGCGACCCTGCAGCCCCGCTAACTGATAGACAGCGTAAGCTGCTCGAAGCAGTTCGTCAGCCGCCGGCGCACCTCCCGCTGACAGAGGCCAATCGCGAGTTTGGCAGCGCCGCCGTCCGGGCCCTCTGGCAGAAAGACCTCATTGGCACCGATTGGTGGCGAACGTCCGGCAGCCCGCCTGTCATCCGTCAGTCCGGTCCACAACAGCTGACCCTGACACCCGAGCAGCAACAGGCGCTGTCAGCAATTACCACCGCCCTCGACGCCTCCTTCGCCTCGGGTTCGAGCCCGTCGCCTCGGCCACTGTCCTACCGCTCCTTTCTGCTGCACGGCGTGACGGGAAGCGGCAAGACCGAGGTCTACCTTCGGGCCATCGACCACGCCATCCAGCTGGGGCGCCGCGCCATCTTCCTCGTCCCCGAAATCGCCCTGACGCCGCAGACCGTGGAGCGTGTCAACGCTTGGTTCGCGGGCAGAGTCGCTTTGCTGCACAGCAGGCAGACGGCCCGCCAGAAGTTCGACCAGTGGTGGGAGATTCGCGGCGGCGACGTTGACGTGGTGGTCGGCCCACGCAGCGCGCTCTTCGCCCCCGTGGACGCTCTCGGCATCATCGTCGTCGACGAGGAGCACGAGTGGACCTACAAGCAGGCGGACACTGCGCCTCTCTACCACGCCCGTACTGCCGCCCTGGAACTAGCCCGCCAGACCGGGGCGGCTGTGGTACTCGGCAGCGCCACGCCGTCGGTCGAGACCTACTACCATGCCAGCCGCGAACGGATCAGGCTGCTGTCGCTTCCCTATCGCGTAGCCGGCGGCCAGGCTGCCAACGGCGCTTCTCCCTCGCCCAGTCTTGCTCAAGTGACTGTCTGCGACATGCGCCAGGAGCTGCGTCGGGGCAATCGCAGCATCTTCAGCCACGCCCTTTCCAGCGCGTTGAAGGAA
Organism: Dehalococcoidia bacterium; assembly: GCA_965222025.1. Lineage (GTDB taxonomy): Bacteria > Chloroflexota > Dehalococcoidia > Lucifugimonadales > UBA3495 > VXOI01. The sequence goes on from CBDCTI010000005.1 coordinate 43,216, forward strand.
TGCCTCGACGACGGCAACCAGGCTATTCTCTTCCTGAACCGACGGGGCACGTCGTCCATCGTGCAGTGTCGTGACTGCGGCTACGTCGCCTCCTGCCGCCGCTGCTCCACTCCCCTGACTTACCACGCCGGCCCCGGACACTTACAGTGCCACCAATGCAACCTCACGCGCCGTCCCATCAGCCGCTGTCCAGGCTGCCGCGGCAACCGGATCAGGCAGCTCGGCATTGGCACTGAGAGAGTGGTCGGGGAGATTAGCGAGATGATTCCGGGCGTGAGCGTCGACCGTCTGGACTCCGACTCCGCCCGCTCCGCCGGAGCAGCCGAGGAGGCGGTGGCGCGGCTGGCGTCAGGCGAGACGCAGGTGCTCGTGGGCACCCAGATGGTCGCCAAAGGGCTGGACGTCCCCAATGTCGCGCTGGTTGGAGTGGTGCTGGCCGACATCGGCCTTTATGTCCCGGACTTCCGGGCCGGCGAGCGCGCCTTCGACCTGCTCTGCCAGGTCGCCGGCCGAGCCGGAAGGGGCGATGCACCGGGCCGGGTGTTCGTTCAGACCTACAACCCGGACCACTATGCGATCCAGGCCGGTGCCAACCAGGACTACCTCGAGATGTACGACCAGGAGATCGAGTCGCGGAGGAGTCTGGGGTACCCGCCCTTCAACCAGCTGGCCCACATCGTTTACCGAAACTCCGATGGCGAGGCCTGTCAGCGCCAGGCCACCGCCATAGCTGACGAGCTGAAACGCCGTGTCGCCGCCCAGGGACGCACGGACATCGAGGTCGCCGGCCCGGCTCCTGGGCTGCCCCCGCGCCTGCGAGGCCGCTACCGCTGGCGCCTCCTGCTACGGGGCCGCAACCTGCCAGAGTTTCTGGACGATGTCGATTTCCCCGCGGGGTGTACTGTGGACATCGACCCGGCGCACGTCACCTGACTTTCGCGCCGGATTTGGAGGTAGAAGCGAATCGAGGCTTCCGAGCATTTACCCTGCTAAACTGACCCCAATACTCATCCCAATTCATGAGGCCGTCGATGCAGATTACGCCCCATATTTACAGCACTCACATTGAGGAAGACCCCACCACCTTCGGGGCGATGCACCCTGGCGGCACCCAGATCTACTTCGTCGGGGACCCTTCGGAGCACATGGTCGTGGTGGACTCGGGTGAGCCGTACCGTTCCTGGACCAGGCAGATTCTTGAATACCACACCGAGCTAGGCCGGCCGAGGATCTCCGCTGTCCTGATCACCCACGGCCACGGCGACCACATCGGCGGACTTGACCGCCTGCAGGAGAGCTTCGACTGCGAGGTGCGTTGCCACCCCGACCTTGAGCCGCGCCTCACTCATCAGCTGGGACGGGGGGTTGTCCGCCCTCTCCAGGAACAGGGAACTGTTGACACGGGCGGCGGGGTAACCCTGCGAGCGTGGCACACTCCGGGACACGAGGACGACCACATCTCCTACCACCTGCCTGCCGACGGCGTGGTATTCAGCGGTGACACCATCCTCGGTAGCTCCTCTTCCAGCGTGCGAAACCTGAAGCAATACATGGAATCGTTGGAGACTCTGGCGAATCTGAACCCGGACATCCTCTGTCCTGGACATGGGCAGATCATCAACGACGGCGCGGCCCGCATCGCTTGGTATGCCCGGCACCGCAACGAGCTCGAAGAGCAGGTCCTGGCGGCACTGGCAGAAGGCGCTGGCTCAGTCGACGAGATTGTGACTGCCGTCTATCCCCGGGACCTTGCCGACAACCTGAGGGGCGCCGCGGCACGGAACGTGCGCACCCATCTGCAGAAGCTGGTTGAGGAGGGCCGGGTAGCCGAGGCTTCCTCCACCTATTCGCTCAGCGAGGATTAGGTCCGAGGTTGGCTTACGGGCGTGGCATCCGGTTCGGAGGAGGAGGTCCGGGCTGCGGTCTGATGGCGGGCGTCTGGCTGGCGGTCATAGGCGCCGTGCTGATCTCGCCGGTCGGGGAGTGGATCATAAAGGGCATCGGCTGGATCACTCTTGCCCTGGGCGTCCTGATCATCGTGCTGACCATCGTGAACTGGGTGACGCAGCGCCGCCGAGACGGGTTGTAAAGCAACGTCATTCGTTCACAGCAACAGAAGGGGCGCATGCATATGCGCCCCTTCGCTCCGTGCATCCAGTAGCCCCGCCCTATGCATGCGTCTCGTCTATCCGAACGATGTCGGCCTGCATTAGCGCAATTGCTTGCATGACCTGCCGCAACAGGTCATTGATTCTATCCTGGGATTCTCCCAAGTATTCCAGGTTCTCATCAATTCGTTGGAGATTCTCCGCTATCTGCCGCTGATTCTCCGCTATGCGAAGATGGTTCTCTCTCATTCGCCGCTGCGACGTCGCAATTTGCTCCGCCACGCTGGCATAGAGTTCCATGAGGTTTTCAATGTTGCTGAATCGTTCTTGCATACTGGATCCCAACTAACCGCGCCATTACAGTGGCATGAGACTGAAGAACATCGGGAGACTATAAAGCAATCCTATAGCCCGCATCGCTATTGGGCAGGCACTTGTCCACCGATTACGACCCGACGCGGTTCGGGTCCTTCTCCAGCAGCTCGATGCGGATATTGCCAGGAGCGACGACAAAGGCGATTCGGACTCCCGGCCGGATTTCGTGGGGTTCCGAGGTGAAGCTCGCCCCCTTGGCTCTCAGCTCGGCAGCCGCATCGTCCAGGTTCTCCACACGCAGGCCGAAGTGGTCCAGGCCCTGATGGGGGTGGTCGGCGCTGGGCGTAGTGTCCTCGGGGCATCGTGCGATGAAGATTTCAAGACCGTTCAGGTCCAGGTCGACCCGTGGATTGCCGTCCGACTGCGTTGATTCCACAATTCGCGCCCCGAACATCTCATTGAAGTACCGGGCCGTCTCCATGGGCTCCTGGCTCAGCAGGTGTATGTGGTCATAGGTGTAAAGGGCCATCTGCTCATCTCACTGAGAATAAAATCTGAGAATAAAATGCCCTCTCCATTAGCGGAGAGGGCTGTAGTCTGCCTGAAGAGCACCGTCTATCGCGCCAGGCCGTAGGGTATGGCCTTGACCGCCGGATCGTCCGACTGGTTCATGGCCTCGGCCAACTTCACGATCAGTCCACTCATGGCCGTCTCGCTCCAGTACCACTCGTGGATCTCGTTGTCTTCGCCACCGGGACGCTGCTCCATTCGGGCCTCGTAGTAGAAGGCCTTGAGGTCGTCCACGCAGTAGCGAATGAATTGCGGCACGCCCACGCCATCGGGACGGCAGTCGAGATCGGAGTCCTCGCCGGCCGTGTAGCCTTCCAGGAACCGGACCACACCCCGGAACCGCCGCTGCGGCACGCCGCTGATGCCCACTGCCGTGCGTCCGCCGTTCTTCTCCGTCCAGCGCTCGTAGTAGGGCCGCAGGGAAGTCAACTCGTCGGCGGCGTTCAGTCCCTTGGCCGCGTCGGACCGTGGCAATGCGGACGCCTGGAGCAACTGCTCGGGTTCCGCTTCGTCCTCGAACTCCTCCAGAACCGGTCCCTTCTCGGCATCCAGCAGATCGAAGGCTGCCTTCATAACCTGGTGCTGCACCAGGGGATCCCCGGCCCGCCCCAAGGCGTTTCCAAAGGCGTACGGCACCCACAGCATCCGTGGCGGCTTCGCCCGTTCGGCGTGTTCCTTGACGAACACTACGCCAGTCGTACTCAGTCCGGCTTCTTCGAAGCACCTTGCCAGCACGCTGACCGCGTGCGAGCAGAGCGGTCAAGTGGGTGTGAGGAACACCACTTCCACGCCCTCGTCCAGCATCTGCCGCGCCACTTCCGGCCCGGTCTCGCTGGCGAGTTTGCTGCCGTCCCGGATTGCGCCCATGAACGAGTAGTAGTTGTCGGCCAGGGACCCGATGACTCCCCGATCCCGCAGTTCCTCCAGCCGGTCTATGGGGTAGGTCACATTGATGTCCCGGTAGATGCCAGTGTGGTCGAAGCCGATGCTGACATGGCTCTGTATGATGTCCGCCGCCGGGGTGCATCGGGGCAGCACCCGGTACGACGAGTCTCCGCCGCCATTCAGCTCGGTGATGAAGGGCTTGTCGTCCCGAACGTGCAGTCCGGCCGATGTGACCAGGGCCACCCGACTTTCGCTAAGCGGCTTGCGCATCGGTTGCCACGGCGTGTCGTCGTGCTCCATGCACGGGAACATCTGCAGCATCTTGCGCTGCACTTCGCTTAGGGTCTCGAGCCTGGGCATATTCGCACCTGCCGTCAGATTTGGATTTTTCGCGGTCCGTTTGTGACTGGAGGTTGAAATTCTGAAGGAATGTCTGGACCTGAATTCGCCAGATTAGTCACTGCCAGATTAGTCACAGATGGAAGGGCGGGATATCTACTCAGTAGGCACCAGGGCGTTGTTGATGACCTTCCGGTATATCTGCAGCATGTAGTGGAGCCATGCGGCCATGTCAACCCAGTTTTCCGGATCGGCCGCTTCGAACTCTCTTCTCGCGTCGAAGCCTCTGGTCGCATCGATCCACTCTGTGCCTGGAGTGAACTGGAAGCGCCCGTCAAATATGTCGTTCAAAGTACGCTGAAAGGAGTCCTTGAAGAGCCTACTCCTGGAAGCGGCTTCGTCAGACGATTCGCCCTTCCGGCCTCTCAGTCCAAGGCCGACACCCCAGTGCAATACCGAGAGAGAGACATTCAGGTCGGCGGACTCCACGTAGACCCAGGCGTTGCTCCTGCCCCAGCCGGGCGGTACGCCGTCGTCGGGGTAGAACTCGGCATAACGGGACCAGAAGTCCCGACGAAACTGGGTGGCGTCAGTAGACATTTCTGCCTCCTCTGCGGCTTGAAATAGGCCCCGGAGGACCGCCTACTGCTAAGGGGCGAATGTTGTGCTATCGTAGCGTTGGGCGGTTCTGGTGTCAAAATCCCCGCCATAGAATACCGGAAGCCATGCGCATGACTCCAACGATCGTAATTGCCGGGGTTCGAAGCGGAGTGGGGAAGACCACCATCGCTACGGGCATCATGGGCGCTTTGACCAGCCGGGGCTACGCCGTGCAGCCCTTCAAGGCAGGGCCTGACTACATTGATCCTTCGTACCATCAGGTTGCCTGTGGTGTTCCTTCCCGGAACCTGGACACCTGGCTGCTTCCCCACGCCACGGTGCTGGAGCTATACAACAAGGCTTCGGCGCGGCGTCAGATCTCTGTGATAGAGGGCGTAATGGGGGTGTTTGACGGGCATTCCAGCCTGACCGAAGAGGGCTCCACTGCTCAACTTGCCAAGCTCCTCGGAGCCCCGGTGATCCTTATCGCCGATGCCGCCCAGGTCGCCCGCAGCGTGGCTGCCGAAGTCCTGGGCTACCAGCAGTTCGACCCCGACCTGAACGTTGCGGGCGTGATTCTCAACGGCGTGGGAAGCCCGGCTCACCTGGACTTCTGCAAACCACAGATTGAAGCCACCACCGGCCTCCCTGTGCTGGGGTACCTGCCCCGACGGGACGCCTTCGTCCAACCGGAGAGACACCTCGGCCTCATCCCGACCGTGGAGGGTACCGTCGCCAACCAGTGGTACGAGGCGATCACCGCCCAAGTAGAAGAGACCATGGACGTCGGTCGCATTTACGAGCTCGCCGAACAGGCCGGTACTCCATCGACTCCCAACCTCGAGGTTCCGCGAGTTTATCCTTTGGAGCCACAGCCCAAGCGTGCCAGGATAGCCGTGGCCCAGGACAAGGCCTTCAATTTCTATTACCAGGACTCGCTTGATCTCCTGGAAGCATGGGGCGCGGAGATCTGTCCGTTCAGTCCATTGGAAGACGAGGCCCTTCCCGAAGGCGCTGGCGGCGTCTACCTCGGCGGTGGATTCCCCGAGCTGTTCGCAGCTGAGCTTTCTGCGAACCGGCCGATGCTGGACTCCATCCGGCAGGCGGCAGCAAGAGGAGTCCCAGTCTACGGAGAATGCGGCGGCCTGATGTACCTGGGACGCAGCCTCACCGGATTCGATGGAGAGGCCCACCCAATGGCCGGATTGCTCCCGGCGGTGTCTTCTATGTCCCAGTCCCGCTTGTCCCTCGGGTACCGCGAGGTCGAGGCGCGCGCCGATGGGCCGCTGCTTGCCTCCGGACAGCAAGTGCGAGGGCACGAATTCCACTGGTCCACTCTTGAGCAGCCACCGGGCGAGGACGAGTCCGTATACCGAGTGGTGAACCAGGCCGGCCGACCTGACGGTTTTCGTGCCGGCAGCGTATGGGCCAGCTATGTTCACGTCCACATGGGCAGCGACCCGCGACTGGCCCCTCGCTTTGTCGAGACCTGCGCAGTCAACAGCGCCATTTAGCCTGTGAATCTTCTCCCTTTTGCGGGAGAGGGACAGGCCGAGGAATTAAATATGACTTCCAGCAACTTGGAGTCCTCGGGTACCAGGTCGGAACCAGGGCCCCAGTCGGTAACTGGCCCACGCATTAACCCGAATCCACCGATGGGAGGCGTGAATGCTGGGCAAATTGGGATGAGGGAGCCTGCAAGGGAGAAAGCCTGGGCTCCATTGGACCGATGTGACCCCGCGAGGGTTTTCAGTAGCCGCACCGGACCTGGAGAGCGGTCTATGGAGGCTGGGAATCGCGTGATAGTGAGATCGGACGCAGCAGGATGCACTCGCGGGCGGGGCGGACGCGAGTTTGGAGGTGTTGGGGCGGTTGCGGACAGCGCCGTCAGGCGGGGAGTGGAATGGCTCGCAGCCGGGCCAGGGCGCTGCTGAACTGGGTTTCCCAGGGCCAATGCTTGGGAAGATGCAAAGTGAGGCGGCGCGCCGAGCGGGTGGTCCGTCCCGCCAGGGCGAAGAACCGACGCCGGAGGGTCTTGGTGGTCACGATCTGCTCGCGCAAGCCGATGCGGGCCGTCCAGCGGGCCAGGTTGTGGGCCATCACCTGTACCGCCAGCCAAGCGCCGTTGGCGGCGAATCGGCCGGACGGCAGGTGGTTCAGCCCGACGCCGTACTTGAGGTCCCGGATGGCGTTCTCGATCTCGGCGTGGCGGCGGTGGTCGGCCTCCAGCTCCAGGGTCTCCCCGTCCCGGTCGGTGATGAATCCGTGATAGCTGTAGGTGGCGAAGAGGGCCAGTTGGGAACCGGGCGTGGGCTTCACACGCCGGACGATGAGCCGCACCGGCGCGGCGCCGGCCTCACTCTCAAAGGGAGTGTAGGTGGTCTCGGCCACATCGGCGGCGCCGTCCATCCAGTATGGGATGGGCGTCCAATCCGTCTCGGGTATGGCCTCGATGAGATTGCGCAGGCTTTTGTGCTGGCGGATGGTGATGGAGTAGCGGACATCCATCTTGCGGCAGACGGCGACGATGGCGTGGGCATAGAAGCCGCTGTCGGCCCGCACCGTGAGTCGGCCCCTGGCGCCGGCGTAGCGCACCCGTCCCACCGTCTCGCGCAGGAAGTGGGCGGCGCCCCGAACAGTGTTGGCCCGGCCCTCGCGCAGCCGGGACATCAACACGTCGCCGGTGCCGGCGGCCACGGCCAACAGCGGGTGATAGCCCCGCTTGCCGGTATAGCCGTGGTGTCGCGCCCCCTCCTTGGCCAGTCCGTAGGTCTCGCAGATGGTGGAGTCCAGATCGATGGTGAACGGCGCGTCGCCGGGTCCCGCCCCGGCGGCCCAGGCCCGGGCCAGCAGTTCCCGGATCACCCGGTCCAGCTGACGGACATGGCCCCAGCGGAAGCTGCGCAGGAAGGTGCCCAGGGTGGATGGCGCCTTGACCCTACAGTCGAGAACACCGGCCGTCCCACCGGCGCGCAGCGCATCGGCGTCGTCGATGCAATCGCCGCCAGCCAGGGCAGAGGCGACCAGGGTCATCATCTTGTCGCCGGCGTTGGCCCGGCCCGGCGCGCTGCCGAGATTGAGGTGATGGTCTACGAGTTCCCCCAGGCCCAGGTGTTGGGCGAGAGTGGCCGGCAGGAGCAGGCCGGCATTGGCCACCAGACGGTGGTCGTCAAAGACGATGCGAATACGGTCGGGATGGTTGCGTGGTAGCATCAATTGGGTGCTCCTTTTCTGGGGTCGGTTTCCTTTCTCGAAAACCATTATCCCAGATTCAGAGGAGCACCCTTTGACCACTTCAGGTCGCTAACCTGACGTCCTCTATCGGTGGATTCGGGATTAACAAGGGCCTGGTCATCGTCAACACCGGCACTGGCAAGGGCAAGACCACGGCCGCCATGGGCGTGATGCTGCGGGCTTGGGGACGCGACATGAAGGTCGTAATGCTCCAGTTTATCAAGCACACCACGGCCAACTTCGGCGAGCAGCGGGCGGCCAAAAAGATGGGTATTGAAATGATCGCCATGGGTGACGGCTTCACCTGGCGCTCAAAGGATATTGAGCAAACCGCCGATCTGGCCCGCGAGCACTGGGAGGGCTGCAAGGAGGTCATCGCCAAGGGTGAGCACGACGTCGTGATCCTCGACGAGTTCACCTACGCGATGCATTACGGCTGGATCCCGGTGGAGGACGTGCTGGAAGTACTCCGCAACCGTTCAGAGATGATGCACGTGGTCATCACTGGCCGAAACGCGCCAGCCGAATTGGTGGAATTCGCCGACCTGGTAACCGAAATGACTCTTGTCAAGCACCCGTACCACGAGGGTATCAAGGCCCAGCCGGGCATCGAGTTCTAGCTTCGCTGGACGCTTCTGGGCAGGGCGGCTAGAATCACCCGAAACGAGTTGGACAGAAAGGAGCAGGCGTTATGACAGCCATCAGAGATCAGGCAGTGGGCGAGAGCCAGTTCAATGGGCAGTTTGGACCGCCCTCCGAGCGGGCGGTGAAGAAGCTCAAGGGCCATCTTACCCCCTGGGTCCAGGAGTTTGTGAGCAACGCCCCATTCGTGGTAATGGCCTCCGCCGACGCTGATGGCCGCTGCGACGCCTCTCCCAAGGGCGGGAAGCCGGGCTTCGTCAAGGTTATCGACGACCATCGCCTCCTGTTCCCTGACGTTGCCGGGAACAAGCTCTTCCAGTCCTACCAGAACATCGAGGCCAGCCCCCATGTCGGCCTCATATTCTTCATACCGGGCATCAACGACACAGTGCGCGTGAACGGCAAGGCCAGTATCGTCGGCAAGGGCGAGTTGGACAAGCAGAACATCGAGCTCGCCCTCTACGAGACGGACGATAATTCCCGCCACCTCCAGGGGCTGCTCATTGAGGTCGAAGAGGCCTATAGCCACTGCCCGCGCGCCCTGAAGTTCTCCAAGCTCTGGGACGCTGAGGAAGTCGCCAACAACCGCGCCAACCCGCCCCTCAGCGAGCGCACAGACGAGAACTACTGGGGCCACGAAGCTGGGGTGTAGATGCCTCAGGAGCCGTTTAGGGTCTCCGTCCGCGTAGCCAATCACAGTACTGGCCATGAAGAAAAGGTCGATGCACTCGTTGGAGGGGGCACGGCGATCGCTGTAATGCCGGCGTCGTTGCTGCACCGGTTGGGGATTGAACCCGAACGCACCATGCACTTCCGCTCGGAAGACGGGAAACGCGTTGAGTTCCCGGTGGGGAGCGCGTATTTCACCGTTGAAGGCGCCGAAGGCTCCGCCATGGTCGTTTTTGGCCCCGAAGACCGTTGCGAATTGGGCACCAATACACTATCCGACCTGCTGCTGGAGCCAGATCCGGCTAAACAGTCCCTGTCTTCGCTTTTGGGATTGGGACTGTTGCCAGGCATAGTCTTCATGGGAGACGACGACACCTAAAACTGACACCAATAAATTAGCGTCATCATTCTTAGGAGTTACGCCTTTGGGCAGACTTGGGGTGTCCCTGACGGTCGGCAACCTGACCAAGGGGCCCCGAGACCGTGAACACTGTTGTTGACGCGGGAGCGTCGTTTCTACGTAGCAAAGATGGACTCGATGGTATTGGCGAAGAGGTTATCCAACAGCTATACCGCTACCTTGAAGCGAACGAATACGTCTTGCGGAGAGATGTTGCGCTCGCTTGGAATAACGGTATCAGGTATGCAGCACCGCCTTGGAACAAGGACGAGACTCTGGCTTTCTGTGCTCGCGCCGAGTCAGGCGACGCCACCCTGACGGAAATGACGGAGCACCTCTAATACTGCCTTGAAGTTCTGGAAGCAATGAGCACGATGCAGGCCTTTGTATTGGTGAAGTACGGTCGGGGATACAATGGACTGGTCTTTTCTTCCGATGAGACAAACGCGATAATCGAACGAGCGACAAAGGTTGACCCTGCAGGACTCCCCTGAAATGGCGAGCCTTTCCCATCAGGGCACCGCTCGATTGAGAAATCCGCTTAGTACCCAAATTCTGTAACTAGGAAGTTCTTGCATGGTCACCATTGCCTTCGAGCAGCACAAGCTGTCTAACGGGATGGATGTCATCCTTCACGAGGACCACAGCATCCCGCTGGTGGCGGTTAACGTGTGGTATCACGTAGGTTCCAAGAACGAAGAAGTGGGCCGCACCGGCTTCGCCCACCTGTTCGAGCACGTGATGTTCGAGGGCACCAAGCACCACAATCACAGCCACTTCGAGCCGCTGCAGAAGGCCGGCGCCAACCTGAACGGCTCCACCACCACCGACCGCACCAACTACTGGGAGGACGTGCCGTCCAACTACCTGGAGCTCGCCCTCTGGCTTGAGGCCGACCGCATGGGCTTCCTGCTGGACGGGCTGGACCAACAGAAGTTCGACGTGCAGCGGGATGTGGTCAAGAACGAGCGCCGACAGTCCTACGAGAACCGGCCCTACGGCATGGTTCACGGGCATCTGCAGTCGGCCCTGTTCCCTCTGCCACATCCTTATAACTGGATGACCATCGGCTCGCAGGAAGACCTCGACGCGGCCAGCCTCGACGACGTCAAGGGCTTCTTCCAGCGATTCTATGGGCCGTCCAACGCCAGTCTCGCCATCGCCGGGGACTTCCACACCTCGGAGGCCCTTGACCTGGTCAACCGATACTTCGGAGACCTCGCCCCCGGCGACAGCGTACCGCGCATCGGCCGCCAGGACTCGCTGCTGTCTGGCCGGATAGACATCGAGTTGCGCGACAAGGTGACTCTCCCGCGCCTCTACATCGCCTGGCCCGCACCGCCCGAGGGACATCCCGACGACGCCCCGCTGGAACTCTACCAAGCCGTAATGTCAGATGGCCTCAGCTCCCGCCTTCATCGCTCCCTCGTCTACGAAAAGCAGATTGCTCAGCATGCTTTCGTGCGTTACGGGCCGTCGGAGATTGCCGGACAGCTTATCGTCCAGGTAACCGCCGCAGAGGGTCACGGCCTCGAGGAGATCGAAGCCGCAGTCGAAGCGGAACTGGAAAATATCCACCGCAACCCACCCACCGACGAGGAAATCGCCCGCTCCAAGAACCGCATCGAGGCCACGCATTTCCGCCAGTTGGCCCGCATCGGCGGCTTCGGCGGCCGAGCCGACCAGCTGAACCACTTCAATATCATTGAGGCCAACGCCGGTTTGATCAACACCAGCCTGGACCGGTGCCTCGCCGTGCAGCGAGAGGACATCCTGCGCGTGGCGGAAACCTACATTTCGGACAACAGGGTGAGCCTGCGTGTACTTCCGGAAACGCCTTTGTCTGCGGCTGCTACCACCGTCGACCGCAACATCATGCCGCCCCCTGCCGAAGAGCCTTCGTTCACCCCGCCCTTGCCCACTCGCGACCGCCTGCCCAACGGCATGGGAGTCACCGTCGTCGAGCAGCGGGGCATGCCCATCGTAGCCTTCGGCCTGTTATTGGGTTCCGGCGCCTCTGCCGACCCGGCAGGCCTGTCCGGTCTCGCTGGCCTCTTGGGTGACATGCTGCCCGAGGGCGCGGCAGGCAAATCAAGCCAGCAGATCGCCAACGACTTCGAGTTCATCGGCGCCCGCCTCTCCGTGGACAGCCGTCGCGAGTACTCGCTGGTATCCACCGAGACGCTTTCGAAGCATTGGGATAGCGCGCTGGAGATGATGGCCGAGGTAATCCTGTCTCCGGACTTCCCACAGCACGAGTTGGACCGCGTGCGCCGCGAACACCTGACCGACCTGCGGCGCAGCAAGGACGAGCCCAACGTCATCGCCGAGCGTTTGCTATCCGGTCTGGTGTACCCTGCCAACAGCGGCTACGCACACCCCATCGTCGGCACTGAAGCGTCGGCCCAAGCCGTTTCTCGTGACGACCTGGTGGCCCAGTTTCGCCGGACTTACCGGGCTGGCAACGCCCACCTGCTGGTTGTCGGGGACGTTGATCGTGGGGAAGTGATGCGCCGGGCCGCCGAGACTCTCGGCGCGTGGAACAGTTCATCGGATGGAGCCGCATCAAGCGACGACATGGACCTTCTGACTGGTCAGACCTCCCTTTACCTGGTGGACCGGCCCGGTGCCCCCCAGTCCGTGATTCGCGCCGTTCAGTCGGTCGTTCCGCGCCTCCACCCGGACTACTTCGCTCTGCTGCTGGCTAACTACTGTTTCGGCGGCCAGTTCTCGGCACGCCTGAACCAGAATCTGCGACAGGACAAGGGTTACAGCTACGGCTATCAGTCATCTGTCCAGTGGACTCGCCTCCCTTCCCTGCTGGTAGCTGGAGGTTCGGTGCAGAGCGATGCCACAAAAGAATCGGTCTATGAGACCCTGAAGGAGTTCCGAGAAGTCCATTCAGAGCGCCCGATAACCGTTGAAGAGCTTTCCAACGCCAAGGATGGCCTCCTGCGCGCTTACCCTGCCAGCTTCGAGCGCCCCGCCTCAATTCTCGGGCAGTTGGTGGCAATGGAGCAGTTCGGTCTTCCTGACGATTACTTCCGCAGTGTGCGTCCCTCCATCGAAGGGATCACCCTCGAAGACGTGCACCGGGTGTCCAGGGAGCACATCCAGCCGGACAATCTGCACATCCTAGTAGTCGGAGACCGGGCCTCCGTGGAAGGTCCGCTTTCCGAGCTGGGCCTGCCCTTGGTGCACTTGACCGAAGACGGCGACAGAACAACCTAGACCACAACTGGTGGGCCGGCAAAACGTAAGGGCAGGAGTCTTGAACAGAGAGCACCTGCCCTTTGTGTTTGGCATCAAGTCGGAGTCCGGTCCCACTAGACCCTTCGCAAGGCTTCACGCTGGGCACTGAACAGCGGCTCCATGCCTCGTGCCGCCAGCCCGAGCACCCGCTCGACCATGGGCCGGGCGAAGGGCCGGGCCTCGGTCGCTCCCTGCAGTTCCACCAGACCACCGTTCGCTGTCATTACCACGTTGAAGTCCACGTCCGCCTCGTAATCTTCCGAGTAGCAAAGATCAAGAAGAAGATTCTCTTTTAAAATGCCCACGCTCACCGCGGCCACCGGGCACTCCAGCGGCACCCGGCGCAGCACCCGCTGGCGCACCAGCATCATCATCGCCTGGTGGAGGGCCACGTATGCTCCCGTAATGGAGGCTGTGCGGGTCCCTCCGTCGGCCTCGATTACGTCGCAGTCGATCTGCACCGTACGTTCCCCCAGTGCCGCCATATCGGTCACTGCCCTCAGCGAACGCCCGATAAGCCGCTGGATCTCCTGTGACCGTCCGCTGATTCGCCCGGAATTGCGCTCCCGGTCTGAGCGCGTGTTGGTCGCCCTGGGCAGCATCGAGTATTCGGCGGTAACCCAGCCGGTGCCCTGACCCCTCAGGAACGCAGGGACGCGCTCCTCCAGCGACGCGGCGCACAGCACTTTGGTACCGCCCATTTCTATCAGCGCCGACCCCTCCGCCGATCGCTGGTATCCCACTGAGATATTCACTGGCCGTGGTTCATCCCACCGCCGCCCGTCATTTCGGTTGATGTTAAGAGCCATCTGGAGTTGTCCGTCTTGTCCCTTTGAGATTCTTTTCGTATTGAGCCTGAACCAGTATAACCAATCCCTCGTTCAGTCTAATGCTCCGTTCGCACCCAGGTTTTCAACCCGTCGGACACAACCTCAACGGTCCCCTGCAGGTCCGTGCGGTATACACCCTCCGCACCGGTCGCATCATTCAGCCGGTCCATCACTGCCGCTGCGGGATGTCCGTATGGGTTGTCGCGTCCGGCCGAGATAACGGCGATGGCAGGGCGGACGGCGTCCAGAAATTCCTCCGTGGTCGACGTGTTGCTGCCGTGGTGCCCCACCTTGAGCACTGTACTCGGGAGATGCAAGCCGGCGTTCAGCAGCGCCTGCTCAGCTTCAGCCTCGATATCCGCAGTAAGCAGCGCGCTGAAGTCCCCGTAGGTCAGACGCAGTACCACCGAGTCGTTGTTGGAGTCCCCGAAGAGGACATCGGGTGGCGGGTTCACCACGGTAAGTTCCACTCCATCACCCAAATGGATGGCATACCCTGCCCGAACGTCTATCGGCGTGGTGCCCTTTTCCTGCAGCCGGCGGTCCCACTCTGCCTGCGCTTCAGCGTTGGGCTGCTCGATCCCCTGCAGTGCGGCCCCCACTGAGTAGCGGTCCAGCACTTCAAGGAGCCCGTGGCTGTGGTCGGAATCCAGGTGTGTCATTACCACGATATCGAGGGTCCGGTCTCCTCCGGACAGGACCTCGGCCAGTTCCTGCGACACCCGGTCGCCATCTGGCCCGCCGTCGACGAGTACCTGCCGCCCCGAAGGTGTGACGATCAGGGTGCTGTCCCCCTGTCCGACGTCCAGGAAGTAAACGTGCAGGTTGCCGTCCGGCCCATCCGCGACCCTCAGCCAAAGAATGAAAGCGGCTATGGCCAATGCGGCAGCCAGGGACATGGAGATACCCGCGCCGGGGAACGGCCATCGGTTACCCGTCCCGCCGGTGGCTTCCGTGTCCGGCGATGGAGTTCTCTTCAACATCGCCTTCACCTTTGAAAAGCCGGCGCTCGATTGCTGCCTCCAGCGACGGGTTCGGTGCGGTTGTGCCGCCAGCAGCGCCAGCCCCAACCCGCCGTACCACACCGCCAGGAGCGGCCTCCCAGCCCATGCAGCCTCCGCCGTCCACGAAGGGAACGCAGAGACGACGGCGATCAAGTATGCGGTAGGGGCGGTGGCAATCCAGCCAAGCAGCTGCCCCAATGTCCCGGACGCCAATCCTCCCACACCCGCAGCAAGGGCCGAGCCGATTAGCGGGGCCATTGCTGGAATGGTAAGAAGCGATACCGGGACGCTGAGTAATGCGACCTGCCCGAAATTGGCGGCCGCCAGTGGCCAGGTAGCCAGGGTTGCTGCCGCCGATACGGTGATGAGGGCCGCTGCCCAGCCCAGCAACCGCTTCGGCCACCCCGACGACGAAGGACTCTCCCATCCCAGTCTGCCACCGAGCAACGCCAGTGCCAGCGCAATTCCTCCGACGGCGGCAAAGCTCAGCTGAAAGCTCACCTGCCGGATAAGGATGGGAGAAAGGGAGGTCATCAGCGCAGCCGCCAGTGCCAGAGCTGGCAGCACGCTTGACGGACGGCCCACTCCCAACGCCATTAGGTACACGGTCCCCATTGTTGCTGCCCTCAGCGCCGAAGGAGACGCCCCGGCGACCAGGGCATACAGCCAGACCGCCACTGCTGCGGCTACCAGGTAAGTGGGCCGCTGCCGTCCCAGCAACCACGCCGCCGAACCTAGCGCAACGGCCATCAGCACTCCCACATGAAGGCCGGATATGGCCAGCAGGTGGGCTGCGCCAGTCCCGCGAAATTTCTTGACCAGGTCCGGTGGGAGACTCTCACGCTTTCCCAGTAGCATCGCCGAAGCCAGCGCTGACTCAGGGTAAGGCATGGCCCTCTCGATGCTTTCTGCCAACCGCCCTCGAACTGCGTAAATCACAGCCCGCCAGCCGAACCCTCTCTCCCCTATCACGCGTGCCTCTCTCGCGAACATCGTTGCGGTTATGCCCTGCGCCGAGAGATAGGCGGCGTAGTCGAACCCATCGAAAGGCTGAGGTTCCCGTGGAATCCCCTTGATGGTTACCTCGTCTCCGTAGCGGAAATACGGCGACTTCCGCCTCGATACGAGGTCATCCCGCGGGCTTGCGTAGACCAGCCACAGATCATCCGCGACTTCCCGGTTGCCGTCGAGCTGGACCCGGGATACCTCCACCTCAAACCGCACTTGCCTGGCAGTCGTCTCCGGGTCATCAACAATGCAACCCGTTACGGTGACTTCCTCGCCGTACAGTTGGCGCAGAGGATCGGGCCCGGATTGAGAAGACTCCGCTCGCGCCATCCCAAGCAGCAACACCGCCACAAGAATCGAGGGCATGACCGGAACCCGCGCCAACCTCAGACCGGCCGCGGCCATACCGCACGCGCTGGCCATGAGTAGCAGAGGTATGGTCCCAATGGTCGAAGAGAGTCCCAGCAACACCCCGCCCAGCCATGCTGCTGAAATCAGCGCCAGCTTCAAACCGGGCGCTCCTGAATCCCGTTCATTGCTTTCTCTTGGAACTGACGGAGGGGGAGCAAGGAGCTATGGTTCGCCTGTTACCGTAACGAGAGGTCTCATGGACTCCAAAATACTGGGGCCAATGCCACGGATGTTCAGCAGGTCTTCAACCGACGCAAAACTGCCGTTTGCCTCGCGGTGAAGGATGATTCTCTCCGCCAGCACCGGGCCGATGCCGGGCAGCGTCTGCAGTTCCAGTGCCGATGCGGAGTTCAGATCAATGAGCGTCTTTCCAGTGCCGCTTTCTTCACTTGAATTCGCTGGCGGAGATGCAGGGAAGGCGGTGGCTGAGACCTCTCCTACCACAGGGACATAGTAGTGGGCCTCATCCTGTACACGCCGGGCCATGTTGATGGCCGAGAGATCGGCGTCGGGGCCGACTCCTCCCGCAGCGGCGATGGCGTCCATGACCCGGTCGCCTTCGCTCATGGAGTAGACGCCGGGCGACATCACCGCCCCGCTGACCTGCACCCTGATGTCCCGGGCGGCGGGCTTCTCAGCCGCGGTAGGCTGCGGAGCGATGATCTGCACCGGTGCCGCGTCCTCGCCCCTCGTCAGCAGCACCACCGCCGCGACCACCAGTGCCAGCGCTGCCAACAGGGCCAGCGCTGCCCCTGCAATCCTGGCCGTCATTCCGCTCATTGCCCTTCAGTCTGTGGCCGGCGCAAAAAGATCCCCAATAGTCCAATTGAGCAGGCGCGATTATAGACCACGACTTGCTGAATGCAGCAACTCCATTACGGACGTTACGCAGGGCTCAGGCATTTGGATAAAGGTTTTCCCAGTATGGATGTCGAATTGAAGAACACGAGGCGGGAGTGGATCACAGGGGGCACATGCTGAAAGATTGCTCGTGGGAGATATGGAATGGAGTTTTTCCCATCGAGCCCCATATTTTCCCAATTCTTCGGCAGGTTGGGCCGGATTCAAAGCTGAAAGCCCGCTATTCAGGGATCATTTAGCGGAAATTTTCAGATTCAGCACCAATTCGTCCCAATCGTCCCATCTCCACTTTCTGGAGTACCGGCACGCCTCACGCCGAAGGCGACCCAGACAAAAGGGACCAGAATAAGTGCGCTCAGCAACTGTCATACCAAAATGGTACGCGGTTGGCACGAGGGCAGGCAAGCGGCAAATGTCATCAAATCACACGGATGCAATAGCCATGGGCCGTTACGTGAATACGGCCAATTCATGCCCGTGCAGCAGGCTCGCAGGCCAGGGAGTTTTCACCCTGCAGGCGCTGGTTCAAAGCCGACCCTTCGACACAGCAGGTCGATGGTCCCTTCCCAAAGCGCCTGAAGGTGAACGCCATCAACCGCTTTCGTGCAGGTTGGCACAGGTTTGCGAATTCCAATATAATCCACCTCTGATTCTGGCCCTAGGACGGTTGAAATGACCAACAGCACGGCATCCGGTAATGGCGCGCCCCTACCCCAGTTCGCCTTCTTCAAGGGCGAGGTGGTGCCCTTGGAGGACGCCCGGGTGAGTGTGATGACTCATGCCCTCCATTACGGGACCGCCGTGTTCGAGGGTATTCGCGGCAACTGGAACAGGGAGCACGAAACAACCTACATATTCCGCCTGCGCGAGCACTACGAGAGGCTGATCCTGGGATGCCGGATACTCATGCTGGACATTCCCTACAGCGTCGATGACCTGTGCAACATCACCGTCGAGCTAGTGGAGCGCAACGGCAACCGTTCCGATGTATACATCCGGCCCCTCGCCTACAAGAGCGAAGAATTGGTCGCCAATCTGAAGCTGCACGAGATCGCTAGCGATTTCACCCTCATCGTGGTCCCCTTCGGCAATTACCTCGGCACCGAGAATCTGCGATGCTGCACCTCCTCGTGGCGCCGCCTCGAGGACCAGATGACCCCGACGCAGATCAAGACGTCGGCCAACTACCTCAACAGTATTCTGGCAAAGACCGAATCGGTACTGGCCGGGTTCGATGAGGCGATCCTGCTGAACCAGGACGGGCACGTCGCCGAGGGCTCAGGCGAGAACCTGTTTATGATGCGCAAGGGGAAGCTGATTACGCCGATACTCGAGGACAACCCGCTGCCGGGCATCACCCGTGAGACTGTGATGGAGCTGGCCCAGGAAGATCTGGGCATTGAAGTAGTGGAGCGGCGCATCGACCGCACCGAGCTATATCTTGCCGACGAAGTGTTCCTCAGCGGCACGGCGGCCCACCTCACCCCCGTGATCTCGCTGGACAGCCGCCCAATCGCCGACGGCAACCCTGGCCCAGTGTCCACCGCACTGAAGAAGATGTACTTCGACATAGTCTTCGGGCGAAATTCGAAGTACCTGCACTGGTGCACCGCTGCCGTCCCCAACTTGGTCGCGGCCTGAGGGGACCTGCGGATCTCCCGAACAGCATCTGTTGGCGACTTACCGGAGTGCACTTGAAGGCCACTCCGGTAATGTTTTTACTGGACGAACCCGTGGAGTACTGAAGCCGTGAACCCTCAGCAGAGAACGCTGAAAATTGAGTCTTACGGGAAGGGCTATGAGCTACTGGTCGGGGCTCTCGACAGATTTCCTCGCGAAATGTGGACCTTCAGGGACGATCATGGCTGCTGGAGCATCCACGAGCATATAATCCACATCGCCGACAGCGAGGCCAACTGCTACATCAGGTGTCGAAGGTTGATCGCAGAGCCAGGGCAGGCCCTGATGGCCTATGACGAGAACCGTTGGGCCAGTGAACTGCTCTATCACGATCAGGACATCTCCGACACCCTCGAGCTGTTCAGGTGGTTGCGCCAAAAGACCTATTCCCTCATCAGGACGCTGCCTTCGTACGTGTGGGGAAACACTGCTTTCCACCCCGAGAACGGAGACATGACCCTCGATGACTGGCTCAGGGTGTATGAAAGCCACGTCCCGGAACACGTGCAGTCTATGCAGGAGAACTACGATGCTTGGGCATCCCAGCGTTGACGCGCCCCATCCCGCATCGACAAGATCGACTCAGTAACCCGTGGAAACGCTCACCGAAATCGCTCACTGGCTGGGACTGGGGCTGCTGGCCTACTTCATAGGCGCCATCCCCACCGCCTACCTTTTCGCCCGCTTCGCACTGGGACGAGACATACGCGGCATCGGCGACAACAACAGTGGCGCAGCCAACGTGTTCCGGGAAATTGGCCCTCGCGCTGGGTTGGCCTGCGGCGCCATCGACATAGTCAAGGGCGGCGTTGCGGTTCTGGTGGCGAAGTTCCTGGTTCACGATATAGGAATAGAAATGCTTGCCGGGGTCTGCGCCCTGGCCGGGCATATCTGGCCGATATTCCTGCGCTTCCGTGGTGGACGGGGCGCGGCGGTCGCAGTCGGCGTGCTCATAGCCACGCTTCCGCTGATCGCGCTGCCCATCGGAGCCCTGTCCCTGTTTGCCCTGTACCATACCCGCAAGGCAATCGTTCCCCTGGCAATGTTCCTGATTGGAATTCCCATCCTGTCCTGGCCAGCTGGCTATCCGGTGGCAATCGTGGTCTACGCCTTCCTGATTCCTGTCCTGGCCGGGATGTGCCACTTTTACTCGACCAGGCTTCTGCCCAGGCTAAGCGAAGGCACATCCTGAATCCACGCTCCGTAGAGGATTACCGTATGTCCAGCATCGAAGTAATCGGCATGATCGGCGTTAACCGCGAACGTGATTCCTCGCGCGGTGTGACTGTCAGCCTCTTTGGCGGCGGCATCAATCCTGCCGACGAGATACCGGCGGGGATCGATCCCGATTACATCGCCGAATTCTCCCAGGCCCATGAGGACAGCGGCTTCGACAAGGTGCTGATCGGCTACTCGTCGGCCACCGCCGACGGGTTTGCAGTCGCGGGCTACGCTGCCACCCGCACCGAGAGTCTGGGCTACCTCATCGCCCACCGCGCCGGGTTCATGGCCCCCACGCTGGCTGCTCGCCACGCCGCCACGCTGGACCAACTCAGCGGAGGCCGCATCGCCCTGCACGTCATATCCGGCGGCAGCGATGAGGAGCAACGCCGAGACGGCGACTGGCTGGGCCACGACTCGCGTTACCGCCGAACCGGCGAGTGGATGGACATTGTGCGCCGCATGTGGACTGAGTACGCCCCCTTTGACTACGAAGGCGAGTTCTATCACCTCGAGCAGGCCCACAGCCAGGTCAGGACGAAACAACGGCCTCACGTCCCTTTGTACTTCGGTGGCGCTTCAGAAGCCGCGATGGAGGTCGGTGCCCGTCACGCCGATGTCTACGCCCTGTGGGGCGAGCCGATAGCGGCCATCAGGGAGCAGATCGCCGAGATACGATCCCGCGCCGCCCGTTACGGGCGTTCCATCCGCTTCAGCCTGTCAGTCCGTCCGATCCTTGGCGACACTGAAGGTGAGGCGTGGGAGCGCGCCCGGGGCATCCTCGAGCGTGTTCGCGGCTCTGTGGGCGAGTCCGTCGGCCCCAGCAGCCCTGCCAGGCTGCAGTCGGTGGGCTCCCGCCGCCTCCTGGACTTCGCGGCTCAGGGGGAGGTACACGACCAGCGCCTCTGGATGCCGATTGCGGCCGCCACCGGGGCGGCGGGTAGCACCACCGCCCTCGTGGGTACCGCTGAGCAGGTTGCCGAGTCCCTCTTGGCCTACTACGACGCTGGCTGCACCACTGTGCTCATTCGCGGCTTCGACCCGTTGCAGGATACCGCCGAATATGGAAGAGAGCTCATACCCATCCTTCGGGCAGAGGCAGCCTCACGGGCGGTTACTGTCTAGCCGCCGGAGGCTGGTCCCATCTGCAGTCCGCACCCGATCGCAGCGCCAAAGATCGCCATGACACCGGCTCCGTCCTCGGAGCCCAAGGCCTCGGCTATACCTTCAGGTCCACCCAGTTGCGCAAATACGCAGTCAAGACTCTCTCTGTCTTCCGGAGTCATATCCAGGGCCGGCGCGGAAGCAGCGAACTCTTCGTCATTCAGGCAGCCTAGCGTCAAAAACATAGCGGACATACTGCCCACCATCGCCGCCTGTTCGTCTCCCTCGTTTCCGGCCAACATCACTGAACGCAGGTCTATGCCTTCCACCGCCGTGCGGATGCAGTCCGAGGTCTCGACGCTAAGTGGCCCGGATTCACCAATGAGTCCGGTGAGGAAGAGACGCAACAATGTCTCGTCTTCCATACAACCGACCAGTTGCACCCTTTGTTCCGGAGTTGCCATTTCCGGGGCTGTCAGCAATTGGAGCAGGTTGCCGACATCATCGACTCCGGCTATGCACGCCAGTTCTTCCGGCGACAACTCGTTCGCTATGGCTAATGGATCATCCATTCTGAGCGGAGCGATCCCGCCCGAACTGCTGCCGGTCATGCTCGGCGCCTCCGAGGGAGTGGGCCTGGGCGTCTCGGTAGGAATGGGCGTCGCCGTCGGGATGGGTGTCCAGGTGGGCGCCGGAGTTGCAGTTGGCGGCGGAGTAGCCGTGGGCGCTGGCGTAGCCGTGGGAGTCGGCGTCGGGTCAGAGCAGGCCACCACAGCTGCCACCGCCACCAGAATCACAATCCAAACGATCTTCGCCATATTGAACCCTCTTTACATAACAGTCCGGGAGGGCATGGTACACCAAATGACTGCCTGCTACACGCAAGCGGGTTTACGAAATTCGAGCGATTGCCCAACGCACCGCCGGTGGATTTGAGCGAAGAACCCCGGATGGTTGGGAGACGCGCTGGCTTGCGGTCTACATTCCCTGCCACCCGAACAGGTTGGTCAGCAGGCGGAAGAAGCGTGGGGCGTCGACCTCAGCGGCCACGACGATCGAGCCAGGCTCTGCCGCGACCCTCGTCTCACCCCAGTGCTCGTTCCGCTCCGTGCCCACAGCCAACGATACCGGGCGGGCTGTTGCGACCTGCGGGTCGAGAGCCAGGGCTACCGCCAGTGGATCGTAGAACTCGAACCTCTGCCGGCCTTCGTCCCGGGCAAACCAGCCCCGTAGCACACGCAACGCCAGCCGGCCCAGCGGAGTGCCGGCAGTCAGCCCCTCCGCCTGTTTTCTGCTTATGCCCACCTGCCGGCACGCGGCTAGATCGGCCAGCCTAATCGGGATATCCATTTCTAGGACGTGAGAGGCAGCGAGAGGGTCGCTGTGGAAGTTGAACTCTGCCGTTGGAGTGACGTTGCCCCTTGTCTCCACGGCGCCGCCCATGACCACCACGCCGGCGCTCATGCTGAGAACGCCCGGCCGTCTGCTCTCCAGTCGGGACAGGTTGGTGAGCGGTCCCAGTGCCAGGACCGTGATCTCTCCGGGGGCGGAAGTCAGGTGTTCTGCGAGGAAGTCGACTGCGCTGGCTGAGATGGGCTTATTGGCCGGCTCGGGCAAACGTACCGACAATCCTCCTGGCCCGTGAAAGGCTACTGACGGGCTGTAGCTGCCGGAGATGGGTCGGGCCGCTCCCCGGGCTACCGGAATGCCCGGCCTCCCCGCAGCCTGCAGCAGCGCCAGGGCGTTCCGGGTGGCCCGTGCCCTGGGGACGTTGCCGCCGACCGTAGTCAGACCCAGAACGTCCGCGTCCGGCACGGCCAGTGCCATCAGCACTGCGATGGCGTCATCCACACCAGGATCGGTGTCGAGGATCAGCTGCAGGTTTCGGTTGTTGTCAGGGCCGATGATGGTGCTCCGGATGCGTCAGCGCACCTTCGCCAGTGTGGGAGGACGTAGCTGCATCTCGTCGTTATAGCTGGCCAGGGCTGCCAACGATTGAATTGCAGAGTGCCTGGACCTGTAGCCCGCCGTCGACTGCAATCGTGCGGTGCTCATGATGATTGGCCACCGGTCCAGGAAGTGCGAATAAGCCACGGATGAGCCGCCGGTCAGCCTCTTCAGGGGATAGACCAGCGCTGCCGGCAGCAGCAATCGCCTTGTCCGGACGGTGTCAGACAATTCCCTCAGGAAGGCCACGCCCCTGCCGGCAACGTTGAAGACGCCTTCCATTCCCTCGATTATTGCCAGGTGGATGACCCTCGCGAGATCGTCGTCATAGACGAACTGCAGCGGCGGGTTGTGGTCCGACGGCCCCACCCAACCGGGGAAATAAAACTCCCGCAGCATTCCCATCGGTGTCATTGTTCCCAGAGCCAGGCAGGAGCGGAAAATAGTCAGCTTGATGTCGGGGTGTTTCTCGGCAAATTCAGCCAGAGCCTGTTCTGCCCGGTAGTTGTCCTGGGCGTACGGGAATCCGGTAGCTGGCCGCAGTGGAGAGTCTTCGTGCAGCGGAAGCGGGTTGTCGGCGCGGGCCCCGTATACCGAATGCGAGCTCACATATATGACATGTTCTATTCCCGCACGCTCACAAGACTCCAGGACTTCCTTCAGCATCGCCGCGTTGCGTTCGCTCATTGCGTTTGCTTCGCGCCGCCTGAGGCCGGCTTTCCACTCAAACGCCAAGTGTACCAGTGTTGTCGCCCGACGAAACGAAAGTTCCTCGTGTATTGGAGTGGAGACATCATGGCGAATGGCGGCTATGTTGTGGATCGGAGCGCGAAGCGGCCTTGTGTCGAATGCCACGAGCTTTCCGAAACCGGGGGCTTCCTCGAGGTGCTCCAGCAGCTTGGAACCAATTTGACCCGAGGACCCGGTAACCGCCACCACCTTTCGTGGAGTTGTCATTCTTGGACCAGCACCGGAGATGAAATGCGTTCCCGGAACGGAATTATAGACTTAGTCAAGGCTGCAGGCCCGACAGGGAAAGCGTGCTGGAAATCCAGGCCCGGGCGGTTATGCGCGCCTTCTCACCGGTGTTGAGAGCTATGCGTCGTTCGCCCAGGACGTCGTATCCCGACTCCTCTATACGCTCCAGCACCCTGGAGTATATGGCCCCCAGCACGGCGGGACATGCCCTGCTACGTCGTGAGAGATACGGTAGCAACCTGAAACCGCTGCTGAAGTAGGCGCGGGCCCGGTTTCCTTGGAATTGCAGCAACTGGACGAAGGCATCGTTGAGCACGGCGTTGCCCAGATCCTCCTCCGTGTAGCCGAAACGGTCCATCTCGTCCCGAGGAAGATAGACGCGGCCCATGCTCCAGTCTTCCCGTACGTCCCGCATGATGTTTGTCAGTTGCATCGCTATGCCGAGGTCGACGGCGTATTCCTTGGCGGCCTCGTCGCGGTACTGGAAAATTTGCAGACAGACCAGCCCAACTACGGACGCTACCCGGTAGCAATACTGTCTTAGCTCGTCAAAGTCCTGGTAGCGCGTTTTGACCAGGTCGCTCTCCACGCCAAGGATAATTTCGCGGAAATAGTCCTGTGGGATGTCGTAGCGGTCGGCGGTGTCGCCCAGGGCGAGGAATGTGGAAGTGGGAGGACTGCCCCGGTAGGTCTGCTCCAGGCAGTCCTGCAGTTCTGCCAGGGCCGTCAGCTTGTCTTCGTGGGAGGCAGCCTCATCGACCGAGTCGTCACAATGGCGGCAAAAAGCATAGGCGGCGTATATCGCCTTCCGCTTGTCCTTGGGAAGAGTGATGAACGCATAGTAGAAGTTCTTGGCCTCGCGCCGCGTAATGGTCTGACAATCGACGTAGGCCAGTTCCAGTTCGGTATTGGAAGCCGCCAATATTCCCGCTCTTGTTCGGGATCCCTCTTTCGTTCACAGAGGGTCGGGGTGAGGGGAATCTGCCGTGCAGCTAGTCACCGACTACCTGCACCATCACCTCACGGTTTCGCGGGTGGTCCAATTCTATGAAGAAGATGCTCTGATAGGTTCCGAACTGCATCTCTCCATTCAGAATCGGCACGGTCTCGCTGGTGCCAAGCAGAAGATGCTGCAGGTGTGCGTGGCCGTTGGGCGACTCGTCGGGGTTCATGTTGACCGTACGGATTTCGAAGTCGTTATGCCGGTACGGGGCATGGCGCGGAGCCACTCCTTCCAGGAAGGATGCCATGTCTTCCAGTAACAGCGGCTCATTCTCGTTGATTTTCACCGCGGCTGTAGTGTGCTTAGAGTAGACCACGGCGAAGCCATTAGTAATGCGAGAGTCGATGACGCAGTTCGACACCCAGTCGGTTATATCGATAAATTCCGGTGCTTCCTTGGTTTTGACGCTGAGACAGAACGATTTGGTCTTCATGTTTCCTATCCCTTGTGACGAGTCGGCCCTACAACGAGGATGCCCTTTCGAGCTGGCGAGGCTCCCCCTCCAGATTGTCCCGGTGGGCGTCCGCTGATTTGTTGTCCCCCATGGCCCTGACGAAGCGTCCCAGCGCCAGCAGGGGCCAGTAGTTGCGATAAAGGTGGTAGTTGATCATGAACCCGGCGGGCATATCCAGACCCTGATAATCGGGTTCGCCCGGTTTTGGCATGCCCTTGGGTGGCTGGCCCACCCTGTAACCGGGAAAGCCGGTGCCGGTGAAATAAGGTTCATCCCAGCTCCCGTCTGGCTGCTGGATGTCCATCAGATACCGGACGCCCCGGTAGCAAGCCTCCGACTCCGCCTCTCCGGCGGAGATCAGGGCCAGCAGGGCCCACGCGGTCTGCGATGCTGTTGAAGTCCCGACTCCCCGCAGCGTCACGTCGACGTACGAACCGCAGCATTCACCCCAGCCACCGTCTTCGTTCTGGTGGGCTAACAGCCAGTCCACCGCCTTCCGGATGTATGGCTGGCTCATGTCCTCGCCGATTGCCTCCATGGCTGGCAGCACGGCTCCTGTGCCGTAAATGTAGTTGACGCCCCAGCGCCCGAACCAGGGTCCGTCTATTTCCTGTTCCTGTCTCAGGTACTGATAGCCCCGCTGGACCGGCGGATGTTCCGTTGAATATCCCAGGCGCCCATACATCTCCAGGATGTGCGCCGTGACGTCCGCGCTTGGCGGGTCCAGCGTCTCCCCGAAGTCAGAGAACGGTATCTTGGCGACGTACCAGCGGTCATTGTCCTTGTCAAAGGCGGCCCATCCTCCGCTGCGCGACTGCATCCCTTCGAGCCAGTCCACGCCGCGCCGGATGGCATCCTGCCGCTGCCCGTCAACTTCTCCTTCCAGCTTAGCCAGAGCCAGCGCGATTATGACTTCTGAAGAGTCGTCGATATCCGGGTACTTTTCGTTGTGGAATTCGAAGGCCCAACCTCCCGGTGGCGTTCCTCTGGCCCGTACGCTCCAGTCGCCCTCGGCCAGGATCTGGTTGTCCATTAGCCAGCGGCTGGACCGCTGCACCATAGGGTCGTTGTCCGATACTCCAGACTCCAGCAGCGCTACCTGGGCTAGGCAGGTGTCCCAGACAGGTGATATGCAGGCCTGAACCGAGCAGGTGTCCTCGTCCTCGATGGCAAAGGAGTCAAAGCCGTCAAACCCCTTTTCCAGGGCGTCGGCAAACTCTTCGTCGCCGGCATGATGCAGTGCGATCAGTGAATAGACCCACGGTGGCTGGATCCCGCCCCAGGCACCGTCCGCCTCCTGGTGCTCGAGGATCCACTCAATTGCCCGCCGCCTGGCCAGCCCGCGCAGCGGCTGCATCGGGGACTTGCGGTACAGGTTCATCAGCCGGTCCAGCGTGAAGAGGCCCCGCGAAATCCAGTCGTCAGGGACCGACAGCGAAAAGTCCGCCGCCTCTCGGCCGTCGACGTAAAGCTCATCTATAGCGGCCGAATCCGGGATCGGGCAGTATGGCCGCTCGGTAAGAATGATGCTCATGGGCACAATAGTTGCCCTGGCCCAACTGGAAAACTCATAGATGTTGAAGGGCGCCCACGACGGTAGCAGGATCAGTTCCGGCGGCAGGTTGGGCGTCCCGCTCCACTCCCATTGCCCGAAAAGTGCCAACCAGATCTTGGTAAACACCCGTGTCCTGGATATGCCGCCCCTGCTGAGAATGAACTCGCGGGCCCGCGTCAGTTCCGGCGAGTCCGCTTGGTATCCGGC
The DNA here is from genome assembly GCA_965222025.1 of Dehalococcoidia bacterium. Taxonomy (GTDB): domain Bacteria; phylum Chloroflexota; class Dehalococcoidia; order Lucifugimonadales; family UBA3495; genus VXOI01. The sequence continues at coordinate 70,493 of CBDCTI010000005.1, forward strand.
AAGCTTCAGGGCGAAGTAGCACTCCACGCTGGTGCTTACGTCTCCGGGAGCCTCGTAGTACTGGCCCCAGGATCCGTCGTCCTGCTGCTTGCTCAGGATGTAGTTTGCGACCTTTCGCCACCGGTCCGGGTTCCTCCGGCCCAAGAAGTGGCTCAGCATCAGGTACTCGGCTTCCATGGTTGGGTTCGATTCCAGTTCTCCCCACCAGTAGCCGTCTGGGTGCTGTGATCCCCGGAAATACCTGTGAGAATGGCTGATGGCCTTCTTGACTTTCCTAACCAATCCGGCCGGATTCGCCAGTCCGTTTAGCTTCGAACCTGTTGATTCTGACTTCACGACCTTGCGCCGTCCTTACCTGAATCCAGATATCCGTGGGTGGAGAACCAATCCACCGCCCTTTCCAACGCCCGCTCCACCGGAGTCTGTGGCAGACCCAGTTCCGAAATGGCCCGCTGGCAACTCACCCATGCGGGTTTCCTGGATGCCAACACCCCCTCGACAGGGATGGCCGGCTCTCGTCCCAGCAGCCCCGCGGATATGGCCTGCTCTACGTATCCGGTGCCTACCACGAGCCAGTAGGGCAAGCGCACCCGCGGCGCTGGCAGCCCCGTTATCTCTCCGAGCATCGCGAACATCTCTTTGAGTGTCACGTTCCTGTTGCCGAGAATATACCGCTGTCCGATTTGGCCCTTTTCCAGGGCCAATATGTGCCCGGCGCTCACATCCCCCACATCCACAAGGTTCAGCCCTGTCGCCAAGTAGGCAGGAATGCGCCGGCGCATGAAATCCAGGATGATCTTGCCGGTCGGGGTCGGCTTGACGTCCCAGGGCCCGACGGGAGCAGTCGGATTGACCACCACAACCGGAACCCCCTCGCCAGCCAATCGCAGCGCTTCTTGCTCGGCCTCGTATTTCGATTTCTTGTAGTGCCCGTGAAGTGAGCGGGGAACCAGTTTTGTATCCTCGTTGCCCAGCCTTCCGTCCGTCGGAATTCCGACAGTTGAGACGGTGCTGGTATAGACGATCTTTTCGGCGTCTGCCTCAGCGGCGCATTCCAGCACGTTGACCGTGCCTTCGACGTTTGCCCGCCTGACCGATTGGGGGTCCCTGGACCAGAAGGTATAAGCGGCGGCACAGTGGAACACAGCCTTGCAGCCCTCTACCGCCCGCCGTATCGACGTCCGGTCGAGGATGTCCCCCTCGACCCGCTCGATTCCCGTGCCTTCGATTGTTAAGGGATTGCTGCCGGGCCGCGCCAGCGCCCGAACCTCGTGGCCACGGTCGCATAGTTCCCTGGCCAAGTTGCCGCCGACGAATCCCGTCGCCCCGGTGACAAGGACCTTCATGACGCTCGTCCTGCTCCGGTTTCCGGACTGGATAATGCCCCTAGTAAATGGCCTCGGCGGACGCCTGTTCTCGTATACTCCTTCGCCTTTCGGCTTCCAATCGCAGATAGGACATGCCAAATCTCGTGAGGACCCCTTGGCACAAATCCATCTGGGACTTGAGCTTCAGCAGGATGGGAATGCGCCAGGGCCGCATTAACACTTCGGTGAAAACGGCATTTCGCCCTTTGGAAGATAAATCCGGCAGGAATCCGGGCAGCTTCTGTTCCGCCGTGTCCAGTACCACGCGCACTGAGAGAAACGGCACTTCAGCATTCCTGGCAGCAGTGGCCACTGCGTGGTCTTCCATGTTTACGCTGGCCACCCCGTATCGTTGCCTAAGCTCCTCCCGTTCCCAGCCCTCGGCTATCAGGTGGTCGACCGTCAGCGAGTCGCTGTAGTCGACTGGCATACGGGCGGAGGCGGCAGCGCTTTCCGCCAGTTCGAGCATCCCCGGAGCAGGGGCAATGGCACTGGCCGTTTCCTGCTTCGAGTCGAAGGCATAATTGCTGGCAAGAAGCAATTGCCCCGTCTCCATCCCCGGTTCCAAGGCTCCAGCGACGCCCAGCATCAGCACGCCTTGCGGTTGGCGCTTGGCCTTCGACAGGACCGTCGCCATTGTTTCGGCCGATCGCCGGGGGCCGACTCCCAGCGTGTGAAACTCCACTGGAAAGCCGACTCCTCGCGGAGGCTGCAGGGATGCAAGCTCTTGCTGCAGCCCGTACAACTCCGGTTCCATTCCTGCTACGACGTAGAGCAATTCCGTCTATCACTCTTACCCTCTCCGCTTGGAGAGAGCTGTCAACTTACGCGGCGGTTATGCCGCCCTTGTGAGCGGCGCCCGACTTTATCAGCGTGGCCCAATCACGCGGCGACTGCACTGCGCCGAAAATCGTGGCTGACTCGAAGCCGCAGTGCATCATGCAGTTGGAGCAACGGGGGTCCTTGCCCACGCCATAGTTCTCCCACAGGTCCTTCTCGAACAGCTCCGACACATGCTCGACATGCTCGTCTGCAAGCGGGTAGCACGGCTTGCGCCAGCCCATCACCGTATAGGTGGGATTGGACCACGCCGTGCATTGGTACTCCCGGTCTCCCTTCAGGAAGTTGAGATACAGAGGGTTGTTGTAGAACTTGGCACCTTCCGAGGTTCCCGAGTCCAGCAACTGTTTGAAGAGATCGTGCGACTCTTGGCGGGTGAGAAAGATTTCCTGATCCGGTGCGTCGACGAAGTCGTAACCAGGCGAGATCATCGAACCCTCGACGCCGATGCCGCTGACCAGGCGGAACATATCAGACAGGTCTTCGACATCGCTGCCCCGGAACACCGTGGTGTTGGTGCACACCCGGTAGCCCCTGTCGAGGGCTTCCTCAATGGCCGAAACGGCTTTCTTGAACACACCATCCCTGGCCACCGATTCGTCGTGCTTCTCTTCCATACCGTCGAGGTGGACAACCCAGCACAGGTACTTGGAGGGAGGTACCTTGTCCATTACCCGCTGCAGCAGCAGACCGTTTGTGCAGCAGTAGACGAAATACTTCTCCGCTACCAGTTGGTTGATGATCTCGTGAATGCGAGGATGAATGGTCGGCTCGCCGCCGGCGATGGACACGATGGGCGCTCCAGATTCCTTCACCGCCCCAATGGCCTCGTCTACGGGCATCATCTTGTCCAGCACCGACTTGTACTCCCGAATCCTTCCGCAGCCGATACAGGCCAGGTTACACATCTCGAGGGGTTCCAGCATGGTGACCAAGGGGAACTTGCTCCTTCCCTTCGCCTTGTTCTTCAGGATGTAGCCAGCTAGCCGGACGGAGAGCTCCATGGGCCGCTTGGCTCGTTTCGCGGTGCTGGTCATCTGCTGTCCTTCGCGTATTTCGAATCCGGATTCATGCTCCGGCATGAATTCCGCCCTTCCTATTCTATTCCCCGCAGGCCTCGATTACCCGTAGGTCACTCAGTATTCCCGCCGCGCCAGGAAATCCACCAGTTCCTCCGCTTCTTCCTGCGCCCATCCGGGCAGCGACACCGACGAGAGTGCCTCCAGGGCTCGATTGGCTGCAGCCTCGGTCAGAGACTGTGACTGTTCCCGGGCACCGACCTCTTCGAGAACCGCCAGCACCCTCTGGACGTCGTCATCTTCCAGTTCAGACTGACCGTAGATGCGCTGCAAGTCGCGCAGGGCCGTTCCTCCGGCTCGCTCCAGCGCGTAAACCACGGGGTACGACTTCTTGCGTCGTCGGATGTCGTTGCCCGTCGCCTTGCCCAGCGTGGCCTCATCGCCCCAGATGCCCAGGTAGTCGTCCCGAATCTGGAAGGCCTGGCCCAAGCCCTCTCCAAAGGTGGCGAAGGCCTGCACGGTCTCCTCATCTCCGTGAGCGAGCAACGCCCCCGTCTCCAGGCCGCACCGGATCAGTGCGCCTGTCTTGCAGGCGATCATGTAAAGATATTCGTTGGTGGTGATGTTCGTTCGGCCTTCAAACTCCAGGTCAAGGCACTGGCCTTCGATCATAGCCAGGTAACTGTCGGTGAGTATTGCGGAGACCCGCAGTACTACTTCTGGCGAAACGCCCTTCTCTGAAGCCCGCAGCGCGGCGAGATCCCCGGTGGAGTGCATGGCGTCTCCCGCCACCAAGGCCCTGGGGATTCCCCATACGTTCCAGGCAGTGGGCTGATGGCGCCGCTCCATGTCCTGGTCCTGGATATCGTCATGTAGGAGGGAGAAGTTGTGGATAAGTTCCAGAGCGGCTGCGGCGGGCAGGGCACGATCGTGTTCCCAAGAAAGGGCTTCACATGCGAAGAGGCAGAGGGTGGGGCGCAGGGCTTTGCCTTGGGAGGAGGGCGACGTGGCGGCCACTCCGTGCTGGTCCACCCACCCGAGGTGATAGCACAACAGCAGATTAACGTCCATGCCGTCAGGTGCGGGCACTGCGCGACCCAGTTCGTCCTGGATCCAGTTTCCGTACCGCACGAACATCCCTGGCAATTTGGGCCCGGGAGGCGCTGTTGACGGATTTTCCGTGATCGAGTCCGATGCCATCGTCCGAATCCCTACCCCGTGTCTCGACGCAAATTCATCGTTGAATGGCGTTCAACATCGGCTGCCGATGTATGGCAAAGGATGTTAGCAATGCCCCAGAGAGGTGTCAAGTGAAAATCTTCCCCCAACACCGCACCTTAGACTCCCGCAGCACACCCCTGGTCGCTAGCGAGGATCCTCGTCCAGGGGCGTCTTGTTTTCGCCTGATAGGCTACTGCTCCCTGGCAGCAGGTAGGCAACGAAAAGGAGAGTGCCGTTCTCTGAGGCCTCGCCGATCTTTATGGCACCGGGGTGGCTCCGCTCGAGCTCACTGGCCAGAGGAAGGTACTTGTCGAGGAAAACAAAAATGGTGTTTTCCTGCAGGTCGCCTGGAGACGGAACGGTTCCGCCCCCACCGTATTCCTCCGCGCCGTCGCCGCCTCTTGCCTCGGGCAGTTCGAACCGGCGAATGCTGCTGTCGAACGGCTGCCGCACTGTGTAGTACATCACAGGGATGTCCGCCGGCAGGTCCTTCAGGAACAGGAGCGATTGGTGATACTCGTAGTTGAAGAACCACCTTACGCCTACCCCGTCGCTCCACCGCCCGTGCTCCCTCAAGTTCTGCGCAGCAAAGAGCGAAACGAATGCCACAAACAATACGACAGCCGAGGCGAATGCCAAACGCCGCGCTAACTGAAGAGAACTTCCCTGTTCCTGCAGATAGGACGCTAACCGCTTAAACAGCGGGAAGAGCATGCCGTTGACCCCGATCGATACGAAGGTCAGCACAAAGAAAAGCCCCAGCAGGTAACGCCGGCTCTCGGCTCCCGGGACCATCAGAATCGGTGCCATCCCGATCAGCCAAGCGGCGACCAGAAGCTGATTCCGCCTCTCTTTGATGAACGGTAGTGTTGCCGCCAGCCCTGCCCAGAAAAACACGGACGCAGCGAATGTCAGTACCGGCAAGGCGGGCGCACCGTCTACCGTGTTGCCTTGGACCGGCTGGTGAACCAGCAATACGGCGTCCAAGGCGAGGCCGGGAATCTTCAGCCACGTCGAAGGGGAGGAAAGGGATACTGAATAAAGGTCGTTCAGGTTCGGTCCGATATACCCCGAGGTTGCATAGAACAGGAGCATCGGAGCCCCAACGAGCATTGACACCCCGAGACACAACCACACTTCCCACCCCCGCCGCAGATCCCTGCTCAGGGCTAGAGCCACCAGTGCTACGCCCCATGTCCCTGTGAAATAGAACAGTGACGTCTTGAAGGTGTAGAGACCCAGGCCCAGCGCAACCCCGGCCAGCGCCGCTAGCCAGGGCCGCCTCGACTGGACAGAGGCAATCAGGAGCCACATGGCCAGTAGTGCCATGGACACCGATGTTATGCCCCCGAAGGCAATCCGGCTCTGAATGATGAACCAGAAAGAGACAGCCAGCAGGACCGCGGTCAGTATTGCCACCCTGAAGGGAAACAGGCTCCTCACCAAAAGGTAGCCGACCGGAATTACTGCAACACCCGGGATCGCCGACGCCAGGCGCATGGTGGTCAGGTTCGCGTCTGCCAGCCGGAATATCACGGCCATCCAGTGGGCGTAACCTGCGGGGTTGCCCAGCGTAACGCCCGTCCATATACCGATGCTTTCGCCACGTATCGACCGAAGGGCCTCCATCGCCATTTCGGTCTCGTCACCATGAATACCCACCGGTGAATCCGGCAGGTTCCACGCCCTGAGGAACAGTGCGGCGATGGTCAGTGCCGCCACCAGCCCAACCTCCAGGTAGCGAGGCACCACCAGCTCCTCATCCGGCGCCAGCGCACGGCGCGCGTGCGCCGCAACCGTCTCTGTTCTGCGTAGAATATCGGCGAGCCGCAACCCCGGAGCGGGAAATCTGGGCAGCGTAGGTCGCCGGTATTCAGCCGCACGACCCTGAGAGGCTGACGGCAGCCTCGTGGGAACGACCGATTCCCGGGGTAACAGGTGCGCGGCCAGCACCGCCTGGCTCAACCAGGACATGGAAGTGGGTATAGCGGCAGGAAGCGAACGATGCCTGCTGAAAGACCTTCCAGAAGGCTTCTCTTTAGCGGGCAACCTTTCCGCCGCGCTCTCTTCCACGGTTAAGGCCGCTTGTGGAGGTGCGAGCCTTTGGGGCCGCCGCTGCGGCGATGGCCTTCTATTGATAGCGGCCCCTTGGTTGATGAAGAGAGCCCGCGCCAATCGGTACATTCCTGAGCGGAAGGAGCCAGGTGGCGGGAGGCGCGATTCGTCCGCAGGTCGGGGAAGAGTGGAAGCTGAGGGGTCGAATGCCTCCGGATGCTCGCCCTGCTGGTTTGAGGAGTTGCCGGGGGCGCAATGGGGGCGGTACTCGTTCAAAATGGGAAGTCTCTCAAGAGGAGTCGGCGGCCCGGCCGTCAGCTTGTGCTAGGTTTCCGCCTTCAAAACCTTGACCGCCACCCGCAGCAGGGATTCCTTATATTACAATAACCGCGCCATCAAAGCGGCATTCGGAATGTGGCCCAGATGGTACAAAACTGTTGACACCTCTCCCAGATTGCCATATATTTCTACTTTGTAATGAATGTTACATAAGGGCGGCATTCCAAGCTGGCAAGCCATGTCAGAGAGGGATACCTCTTTGATGTAACCGGGCGCCAGGGCCCGCTGAATGCTTGGCGGCCGAAGTGGTTAAAGGGAAAGTAAAGAAGGAGGAGCATATGGCAGACCAGGACATCGCATTGGTAGCTCACCTGATGCGTCGCGCCGGTTTCGGGGCGAGCCGGGATGAGATAGAAGCCAAGGCAGCAAAGGGCTATGACAACGTAGTCCAGGATCTTCTCAACCCCAGCGGCGGCCTAGATGAAGACATCCTGATGCGCTACAACCCGGCTTATTACGAGCCGGGCGCTATCGAAGTCAATACCCAGCTCTGGGTATATCGGATGATCAACAACCCGAACCAGCTCCAGGAAAAGGTCGCTCTGTTCTGGCACATGATATTTTGTGCCGGCCACAGCAAGATCGACTCCGGACAGGAAATGGGCATCATGGTCAGCATGTTCCGGGACCACGGCATGGGCCGCTTTGACGACCTGCTGCTCAGGCTGTCCGAGAACCCTGGCATGATGTACTACCTGGACAACACCGAGTCCCACAAGGCCAACCTCAACGAGAACTATGGCCGTGAGCTTCTCGAGCTCTTCTCCCTTGGTGTTGGCAAGGACGGCGCGTTCAACTACAGCGAAGACGACGTCAAGGTCTGCGCCCGCGCCTTCACTGGCTGGAACGTGGCACCGGCCTACCCGCCATTCCCCCACGGCCGCAGCCCATGGCAGTTCCGCTTCGACCCCGCTGACCACGACGAAAGCGAAAAGACCTTCTTGGGCCAGACCGGCCCCTGGAACGGCGACGATATCATTCGCATTACCTGCGAGCAGCCGGGAACCGCCCGCTTCCTCGCCCGCCACATGTACAACTTTTTCGTGGCAGATGAACCGCAGGTCCCTGCTTGGCGCCTGACCCCCCCGCGAGACGTCGAAGCCATCGAGAAACTCGAGAAGGCCTATTTCGACTCCGGTCACTCCATCAAGGCCATGCTCGAGGTCCTGTTTACGTCCGACTTCTTCAAGGACGAGTCGGTTCGCTACCAGAAGGTCAAGAACCCCGCTGAGATGGTCGTCAGCCTGCTCCGCATGGTCGGCGAGCACAAGGAAATCAAGCCCGGCCTGTTCGAGCTGTCCCAAGAGCCCAAGTACATGGGCCAGGACCTGATGAACCCGCCCACGGTGGAAGGCTGGCACACCGGCCGCGAGTGGATCGATAGCGGCACCCTGGTCGAGCGCATCAACTTCGCAGCTGAGATGCTTGGAAATACCGAGATCGACGGCGTTCGCGGCCTTGTTGATCGCCTGATGTCCCGCGGCGCCAGCATGACCCCCGAACAGTTCGTGGACGGCTGTCTCGAAATGACCGGCCCGGTTCAGGTTACCGACGACACCCATGCACAGCTGGTGGCGCACGCCGCCCAGGAGGGCGACCTTCGCCACGGAAGCGACGACGAGCGCGCCACCTTCACCCGCCGCAGCGGCGAAATGTTCCAGATGATCGCCGCCACGGCCGAGTTCCAGTTCGAGTAACCAAGGCGCATCGTATCCTCGGCCGTTCATCTTGAGGTATTTTAAGGACGAACGGCCGAGTCGGCCAATCAGTACCACGGTAAAAGAGCAAATCACAGCGCTATGCTATAAGGAGTAGCAAATGGTATCGACCGCGAAAGATCCCGTCCTGGCAGTTCTCTCTCTGTCTGGCGGCAACGACGGCCTGAACACCGTCATCCCGCGCAACAGCGGCTACTACCGCGACTTCCGCCCCACCATCGGTGTGCCGGAAGAACAGATCCTGCCCATCAACGACGAGTTGGGCTTCCACCCCACCATGGCTCCCCTGATGAAGTTCTGGGAAGCCGGCCAACTGGCAGTGTTCGTGGGCATCGGCTACCCCACTCCCAGCTACTCACACTTCCGCAGCATGGACATCTGGCACACCTGTGAGCCCGAAATCATCGGAACCGAGGGCTGGCTGGGCCGCGCCGCCAAGCTGATGGATCCCACCGCCGAGAATGTGCTGACTTCCGTTAACTTCGGCCGCGGCCTCCCCCGCGCCCTGGTGATGGAAGGCGTCCCCGTTTCTTCCGTCGGCAACCTCGAGACCTACGGTCTGCTGACCGGCATCGACGGCGAGAACCAGCGCAACGAGGCTCTGGACGTCTTCGGCCGCATGTACTCTCCGGCCATCGGCTCCGGCCCGGTGTTGGACTACATCCACTCCACCGGCACCGACGCTCTGAAGGGCGCCGACATTCTGGCCACCGCCCCCGACAAGTACACCTCCAATGTCGAGTATTCCAATACCGTCATTGGTGGCTACATGAAGAACATTGCCCAGACCCATCTGGCCAACTTCGGCACCCGCGTTCTCTACACGACGTCGCCCTACAACGGCTTTGACTCCCACGCCAACCAGGCGCAGGCCAACGCCGCCCTGTGGACCGACGTTTCCAGCACCGTCGACACCTTCTTCACGGACCTGCGCGATCACGACGCCAGCGACAACGTAACGCTGTTGCTGTTCAGTGAGTTCGGCCGCCGTGTCGCCGACAACGGCTCCGGCACCGACCACGGCGCAGCCAGCGTGGCCTTCGCTGTCGGCGAGCACGTAAAGGGCGGCGTCTACGGCATGTACCCGTCCCTCGTTCCGGCTGAACAGGAAATGGGCGGCAACCTCGCCTTCAACCTGGACTTCCGCTCCGTTTATTCCACCATCCTCGAAGACTGGTTCAACCTTGAGGCTGAGCCCATCGTCAACGGCAACTTCGAGCGCGTGAAGTTCTTCAACACCTAGAAAGTCTCTGGCGACTTATTTATCTGGGAGGGTGGCATGACCCGCGCCCTCCCATTCCAAAGCACGATGAGGTAAGGATATGGCAACACATTTCTTCGGTCTGAAAGACCGGACGTATTACCATAGCCATGCCGTCGGCCGGAACGAATTTGCCGGCACCGGGTTCCGCAATCCGGTGGATATGGCAATCGCTTCCGACGGCACGGTCTATGTCATCAACCGCTCCTACGAGAACCGTCCCGACGGTGTCCACATGACCGTGTGCACCCTGGACGAGGAATATGTCAGCGCTTTCGGCGAATACGGTGAAGGCGACGGCCAGTTCGTCTGGCCCACCGCCGTGGCACTGGACAGCGCCGGCAGCGTCTATGTAGCCGACGAGTGGCTTAACCGCGTCTCCAAGTTCACCGCCGATGGCGATTTCGTCAGCAAGTGGGGCACCGCAGGTTCCGGCGACGGCGAGCTTAACGGCCCGTCCGGTCTGGCCATCGATTCCCACGGGCACATGATCGTTGTCGACAGCAAGAACAACCGCGTCCAGAAGTTCTCGCTTGATGGCCAGTTCATCAGCAGCTTCGGCTCCGAGGGCAGTGGCCCCAGCCAGTTCAGCCTGCCTTGGGGAATTGCTCTCGACAAGAACGACAACATCTACATCGCTGACTGGCGCAACGATCGCATCCAGGTCTTCAGCCACGACGGCGAGTGGCAACAGTCGATCGGCTCGACAGGCGAAGGCGTCGGCCAGTTCAACCGCCCCAACGGTGTTGCCGTTGACGCTGATGGCGATATTTATGTCGCCGACTGGATGAACAACCGGGTGCAGGTCTTCGCCCCCGATGGTCGTTTCGTAACCATGTTCCGCGGCGACGCTGCCCTCTCCAAGTGGGGCAAGGACAAGCTGAATTCCAACCCCGACATGATTCGGCAGCGGAATCTGGCCCACGCCAACGACCCCACGTACGAACAGCGCTTCGCCCATCCCTGTGGCGTCCGCATCGACGAGCAGGGTCGCGTTGCCATCATCGACCACACCCGCGGCCGCATCCAGGTCTACGTCAAGGAAGACGAACCCGTCCTCCGCTAGACAGACCTCTGCAACTGCAACTCGGAAAGGGCGCACCACAGTGCGCCCCTTCCTTTATTCCGCTTATTCCCCCTGGCGAAGGATGAAAGCTTGCAGGCGCATGGCCGGCCGTCCCTTTCCTACATCGTTGGTCGGCTCTGACTACTGGGCATTCAAATTTTTCAGGGTGTAAAAAGAAGGGGCGCACCACCGTGTGCCCCTTTGCATCAGCTATCGGATATCCTCTTGCTCTGAGTGAGGGGGATAAGACGTTTCCCTCAAATGCTAGCAGTCAGGGCCGTGGGGCATTCCGTTGTCGATCCAGACGACGATCTCCTCGATCTCTTCTCGCGGCATGAACGGGCCCCGCAACGGCATCCTCCCGGATGTCCCGACGCTCCGCGCCAATGACCGGACCAGCTGCGTGTCCCTGCCTGGAACCCCCGGCTCAATGGCCCGGATTCCGGACAGAACGGCTTTCTGGAGATCCTCCGGAGTCTCCCAGTAATAGGCATGGATACCTGGCAGCGGATCCCGTCCCCAGCGTTCCACCCACCTTGCCATGATACTGTCTAAGAGTTCCTTCACCCTGGGCCAGTAAACTACCTTGTCATTGCCGGAATCTTCACTCATCCTTGCTAATCCGAATTCAGTATCAAATCGTGATGTTTCGGGAAAAACCTCCCAACCTGTCGCATTCCAGGGAGGGCGGTATCGTTTCAGGCGATGCGAGGGCAATTCTGCCGTTCAGTTAGGATGTTCGCTGACCGTTTCTCTTTGCAGCAGGTCGATGGCGTGGTGCAGTACAGGTTGGACCACTTCAAGGCACTCGCGAACACCCTTGGTGCTGCCGGGCAGGGTGATGATCAACGTGGTCCCCCGGATTCCCACAACCGACCGGCTGATCATGGCCATCGGAGTGAACTCCAGCGATTTGGCCCGCATAGCCTCTGCCATGCCGGGCACTTCCTTGTCGAGAATCGACAGGCAGGCCTCCGGCGTGACGTCGTGCCGACCCAGCCCTGTTCCCCCCGTCGTGACAATCAGGTCCACGTCCGGGGCGTCCGCCCAGCTAGAAAGCGTGTCCGCGATCGTTACGTGGTCGTCGGGCACTATTTCCGAGCGCACAACGTCGAACCCGTCGGCCGTCAACATGTCCCGGATCGCTTGGCCGCTGGTGTCCTCGCGGTTGCCTTGCGCCCCTGAAGTGCTGACTGTCAAAACGCCCAATCCGGCCATCACGTCCTCCGCGGGAAATAATACCATAACCCCCCCTGCTGGAAAACGCGTATCTGGGTTTCGCTCAGGTTGCGTTGGCCTCGGAACCGTCCCGCAGGTCGTGGGGGTGGATGGGGCTTGCCTGCGTTGACAACCCCACGGCCCCAGACTATATTCATTCCGAATTTCGCCGCAACCTGACCCCCGGAAGCAGGCCGTTGAAAACCGACTCCAACTGCGTCTTTTGCCAGATAGTGGCAGGCCGTTCCCCCGCCCGCGTCCGCTACCTGGATAACGACATCATCGTCATCGTAAACAAGCTGGACTGGGTGCCGCTCATGCTGCTGGTGATGCCCAAGGAGCACTTGTCCCAGATAGGCATGTGGGACAGCGGTCTCTTGCCGCGCCTAGGCAAGCTGGCCGTCGACATGGGCGCAATGTACTCTCCCAACGGGTTCCGCATCCTCTCCAACTTTGGACGTGATGGCCTGCAGAGCCAGAGCCACGGCCACCTGCACGTGGTCGGCGGCACCTTCCTGGGTCACTACGTGGAGCACGACTTCGGTATGTCCTCCATTCCCAGCCCGTACCCAACACGGCAATAGAACACGAGTCTTTCACAGGGAGCAACTGACTTGGCTGAAACTGTCCTTTACGAAAAGCGGGACAACATAGTATTGCTGACCCTCAACCGCCCGGATGCCCTCAACTCCATCAACCGGCAACTGCGCGGCGAGTTGGCCGACGCCATCACCGAGTTCGACAACGACCCTCAGGCCTTCGTTGCCATCATCACCGGCGCTGGCCGGGCCTTCTGCGCTGGCCGCGATCTGAAAGAACGGGCCGAAGACAATGCCGAGGGCGTCCAGGCCCGAGCCTCCCACAGCATGAGTCCCGACCGGCCCTACATGTGGCCGCAGACCTGGAAACCCTTGATTGCGGCCGTCAACGGATTCGCCCTCGCTGGCGGCTGGTCCATAGCCCAGATGTGCGACCTACGCATCGCCTCCGAGGACGCCAAGCTGGGGATCACAGAGTCCAAATGGAGCCTGCTTCCTCCCTTCGGCACCATCCTCCCCAAGATGATCCCAATGTCAGCCGTCCTGGAGCTCGTGTTCACCGCTGCGCCGATAACCGCCCAGCGGGCCTACGATATCGGCTTCCTCAACAAGGTCGTCCCTTCCGAAGATCTCATGGAAGAGGCGATGGCCCTTGCCCAGCAGATCGCCGAGAACGCCCCGCTGGCCGTTCAGTATTTCAAGGAGCTGGCCTACCGGGGGCTGAATATGTCCACCCAGGACATTTCATCCCTCACTTACCACATGTACGACCAGCTCCTCACAACCGAGGACAGCAAGGAAGGCCCACGTGCCTTTGCAGAAAAGCGCAAACCCAACTGGCAGGGCCGCTGATCCGGGAATACCTGCGGCTTATCTTGACCTGGCAACGGGGTGGGCGATTGGCCCACCCCGTCCGTCGTTCCTTGGATGCGTACTTCGGAAGGACTGGTCTTTCCGGCTACGGTCCGCATGAGTGCGGGGAATCCATACCAGCCAATTGACGAGGATCAGTCGCCCTTGCCCTCCCGTATCAGTCGCAGCACGCGGTCCGGGCTGAGCGGCAGGTCTCGCACCTGCACCCCCAGCGGCGCCAGGGCCCGTGAAACGGCGTTGGCCAGTGCCGCGCCGGTTGCCACGATGCCGATCTCTCCGCCTCCCTTGACGCCAAGCGGATTCAGCGGCGAAGGCGCCAGGTCCAGTACCTTCGTCTCGAAGTCCGGGATATCCGTAGCCGTTGGCAGCAGGTAGTCCATAAGCGTCCCAGCCAGCGGTTGCCCCTGCTCGTCGTAGACCAGTTCCTCGAGAATCGTCGCACCCACGCCCTGGGCCGCAGCGCCGGTTATCTGCCCCCTCAGCAGCAGGGGATTTATCACGTGCCCCACGTCCTCCACGATCACGTAGCGCAGTATGTCGATCACGCCGGTCTCCGGGTCCACGGTCAAATGCACCGCGTGCGTGCCACACGGGTACAGCTCCTGCGGAGACTGGAAATAATGGCTCGCTTCCAGCCCTGCCTCTCCAAGGCTGTACCGGCTGGCCGGCGCGGCAAGACGCAGCACCTCAGCGAGCGTGAGAGTGATGCCGAAGCCCCCGGGCTCGTCCGTCCGGTGGACCACTCCGTCGGTCAGCGCCAGTTCCGAAGGATCAACGTCCAGATATCCAGCCGCCACGGCCAGAACCCTGTCCCGCAGCTTCTGCGCCGCGCCGTAGACCGCGTTCCCAGCCAGTGTCGTGCCCCGGCTCGCGTAGGTGCCGCCCCCATAGGGCGTCAGGTCGGTACTGCCGTGATATACGGTGATGCTTTCTATCGGCACGCCCAGGCCGTCGGCGCATATCTGGGCGAAGATCGTTTCGTGGCCCTGCCCCATCGTGGAAATGCCCAGGTAGACTGCTACCTCCGCTCGGGGAGGCGCTTTCTCCTGACCGGGATAGGGCTCCATGCCCCGTTCGCCGGGCAGCGGTCCCTGGTGAGGACCGCCAGCATTGGAAACGACGACTCTCGCCCCCTCGCCAGGGTCTCCGGTGCCGGTGCTCTTGACGAAGCAGGCTGTGCCCACGCCATGGTACTTTCCGTCAACCTGTTGGCCGATGAGAGGCTTCAACGAGTCGTAATCAAGCTCCACCAAGGCCTGCCTGAGCAGCTCGGGATAGTCCCCGCTGTCATAGATGATGGAGTAGGACTCCGGACGAGTCCGCCCCAGTTCGTAGGGCATCATCTCCGGCGGGATAAGGTTCTTGAGCCTGAACTCCGTCGGGTCCATATCCAGGTCAGCAGCCACCAGGTCGAACATCCGCTCGCGGAAGAAGCAGGACTCGTACCTCCCAGGCGCGCTGAACGTACCCATCCCTACCTTGTTCGTCAGAACGCACTTCACGTCCCACTGGTAATTGGGGATGTAGTACGGCCCTGGCAGGAGGGCCGTCGTCGACGTCGGTACCGACGCTCCATGCGTACGGACGTAACCGCCCAGCGCTCCCAGCACCTGCGCCCGCATACCCAGGATGGTCCCATCCTTGCGAACCGCCAGTTCCATCTCGCAGACGTGCTCGCGCGAGTGGTTGGCCGATATGAGATGTTCCGCCCGGTCCTCTGTCCACTTCACTGCGCGGCCTGTCTTGATGGCAGCGAAGGGTACCAGGAAATTCTCCGGGTAGAACTCGCCCCGCACGCCAAAACCGCCGCCTACATCCGGCTCTACGAAGTGGATCCGGTGCTCAGGCATCTGGAGTAGCGACGACAGCACCCCACGGTTGTAATGGGGGACCTTGGTCTCGCCCCAGACCGTCAGTTGCTCCCGCCCTGCGTCGTATGAAGCCGCCAGGCCCCTCGTCTCCATGGGATTCGCGGTATGCCGGTGGCAGCGAAACTCTTCCTTGCGAGTGTAGTCGGCATCCCGGAACGCGGTGTCCGGATCGCCGATGGACGAAGTGTACTCGAAGGCCACGTTGGTACCCTGCGCCTCGTGGATCACGGTCTCGCCCCTAAGCGACTCCTTGACGTCGACCAGTGCATGCAAGGGGTCGTAGACGATATCCACTACATCGGCGGCATCCTCCGCCAGGTAGCGGCTGTCCGCCAGCACCACTGCAACCGGGTCGCCCACGTAGTGCACCTTGCCGTGCGCCAGCGGGTATTGCAGGAATTTCAGCAGGTCACTGTACGCCCGCAGACGTACGGGTATTGGTCTCGGTACAACCGCTGCGGCGATATCCTCGAAGGTAAGTACATCAAACACCCCCGGCATTTCCCGTGCCGCGCTGGTGTCTACGGAAACGATCCGCGCATGGGCGTGAGGGCTTCGAACGATGGCGGCGTGGAGCGCATTGGGCAGCTTCACGTCGTCCACGAACTGCCCACGCCCGGTCAGAAACCTGCGGTCTTCCTTGCGCCTGATGGGTGCGCCGATATAGCCGGTCGTCATTTCTTCACCAACCTGACCAGTAATGTTGCTGAGACCGTAAAGCGGCTATCTCGAGACTTGCCGCACTCCTCAACCAGTCGTCGTTACGAGATCGCGTTTCAATTCAGGTGGATTGCAATCCACAGAGATGGGCCTACTACCCGGCCCGGCCCGCCGCCAAGCCAATGCCCCCGGACTCAACCAACCAAATGGAATCGCATCCTCCAGCCCATGTTCTCTGCTCGCCGTTTTTCTTTTGCGCGTTGGCCGAGGAAAAAAACTTGTTTTTCCGGCCATCCCCGGCCACCCCCGGCCATTTCCGGCCATTGTGCCGGAAAAGCTGAGTCCCAAATGCAGGCGGTTGTGCCATGATCGGACTGACGTGACGGACATGGCTAAGGGACGAGGGCCGGATGCGAATGATACACCTTCAATAAGAATCCCATTCCGTCCCATAACTATTCTGTGCGGACTCAACCTGGGCAGACGTACCCGATATTCAGGTTAACAAGACGAAGCGCGTTATCGCTACGACCAACTGTCATCAAATTCTTTGTCCGGCGCACAGAGGCGTCGATCCACTTTCGTGGCGGGTTCCATTGGGGAGCGCGCTTGAAACTTGTCCTAACAAGGGCAAATCGCGTGGACTGGAACGGTACACCGTTCCCTTTGAACCGTTAGCCCCGAACATTGTCCTCGTTGCGATGAGGAATGGAGAACCAGGGCCCTTGCCGTTGACTGCGAGGCACCTAGAGAACCAGACTGTCTGGAGATAGCGTCTAAGCCCCCGCGTCCTTGATCATCTGCCACACCCGCCGTGGCCCTATCGGCGGCTCCGTGACTTCGACACCGAGCGGCAGCAGGGCGTCGGCCACCGCGTTGCCTACGGCGGCGAAGGCGCCCACGGTCCCGGCCTCTCCCACGCCCTTGACCCCGCCCTGCGTGAACGGCGACGGCGTCTCCGTGTGCATTGTCTGGATGTCGGGAACATCTGGAGCCGTCGACACCAAGTAGTCCATGAACGTACCCGTCAGAAGCTGGCCCTCACTGTCATAGACCAGTTCCTCGTGAAGCGCGTTGCCTATGCCGCAGGCCACCCCGCCGACCACCTGTCCGTCCACGATCACATGATCGATGATGGTGCCGCAGTCCTCCACGCAGAAATACTGCTCTACCTTCACCATCCCGGTCTCCGGGTCTACCCGGGTGACCGCCATGTGAGCGCCGTGGCCGAAGGTCTGGTGCGGCGGGTCAAAGGTCCGCGTGGACTGCAGGCCCCGCTCGATGTTGTCCGGCAGCGACACGATTCGCGAGGCGTCATGGGCAGCGGCAGCCACTGCAGCGAATGACACGGTTTTGGAAGGATCGTCCGCGACGTAGATCTGTCCCTCTGCTATCTGCAGCTCTTCGTTCTCCGTCTCCAGGAAGAAGCGGGCGATTTCGGTGGCCTTGCGCCGGATGTCCTGAGCCGCCAGCCGTATGGCGCCGCCGGTGCTGACCGCGCTGCGGCTGACCCCCGTCCCGGCACCGAAGGGCGTGGCGTCGGTGTCGCCCTCGAGTATCCTGACCGTTTCGTAAGGTATGCCCAGTTCGCGGGCCACCAGGCTGGCGAACACGCTGTCATGGCTCTGGCCGGTTGACTTTGCGCTCACCGCCGTCGTCACGTTGCCGCCGGCGTCCACGCGAATGGTGGCCGAGTCGAAGGCCGGCAGCCCATACACTCCGCGCCTGTGATAATCATGGGACCCAGTGCTGGAGTGCTCCACGAAGCAGCAGATGCCGATACCAACCTGCTCGCCCCGCGCTCGCGCCTCTTCCTGCTCCTGCCGCAACTGCCGGTAGTTGGACACCTCAAGCAACTTGGCCAGCGTATCGGGATAGTCGCCGCTGTCATATAGCCTTCCGGCCGATGTGTTGAATGGCTGGTCTTCGGGCTGGATGAAGTTCGTCATCCGCACTTCTGCTGGGTCCAGCCCAAGCTCCGCGGCCAGCATGTCCATGACCCGCTCGATAACAAACACGCCCTGCACGGTGCCCACACCCCTGTAGGCGGCCCCGGGACACTTGTTGGTCAACACTCCGTAGGCGTCGCATATGAAATTATCGATCCTGTATGGGCCCACGATCGACTGTCCCGTGGTCATTGGTTCCAGTCCCGCTGACGTGGGGCCAAGGGTGTGCGCCCCTTGGTCAACCAGGACGCGGGAGCGTATGCCCAGGATCTTGCCATCGCCGTTGGCACCCACCGTTACGTCCACCGCCATCTCATGGGCGTGCCCGCAGGCCATCAGGTTCTCCATCCGGTCTTCGATCCACTTGACCGGACGGTCTACCTTCCGCGAGAGGAAGGCCAGGATGATGCTTTCAGGGTAGGCAGCCCCCTTGATGCCGAATTCACCTCCCACGTCGGGGGAGATGACCCGCACCGCGCTCTGCGGCAGCCGCATCACGTTGGACACGGTCGTACGCACCAGGTGCGGCGAGCGGCACGACGCCCAGATCGTCAGTCGGTCCTGCCCCCGGTCGTAGTCCGCGACTACACCCCTGGCTTCAACCGGCACGCCGGTCTGGCGCGGGAAATGAAAGGTCTTGTCCAGCTTCACGCTGGCCCGGGCCAAGGCCCCGTCCACGTCGCCGTCCCCATACTGGCGGTAGAAAACGACGTTATCGTCCATCCCCGCGTGTATGACTGGCGCATCGGGTGCCATTGCCTGCTCCACCCCGCCGATCACCGGTAGCGGATCGTACACCACCACCACGGCCTCGGCCATATCCTGCGCTGCGTGCGGCGTTTCGGCCGCCACGGCAACGACAGGGTCGCCAACGAACGTCACCTTGCCGGGCGGCATCGGAAAACGGTCGTACGGGCGCGCATACTCGCTGGAGCCGGGTGCAGCGGGCCGCACCGGGTTCACGTGAGGCAGCACCTCGTCGGGCGTGATGACGCCAATTGCCCCTGACACCTCCATCGCGGCCGTGCAATCTATCGATAAGATGTTGGCGTGAGCGCGCTCACTGCGGACGAACGCCGCGTAACACATCTTCGGCAATTTCACGTCGTCGACGAACCGCCCCCGCCCCTGCACCATCTTCGCCAGTTCGGGTCGGGCAACATCCTGATGAGTAGCCATCGCGCGCTCCTTGTCCGTAGCATTGGACCTCAAGAATCGTCTGCAGAAACTCACCGTTCCCGGCGGAAGAATCTCCATACCGCGCAGGAGAAGCCCGGCATCACTTCGTCTCCATCGAAGACGTCGTATTCAGTCAATACTAGTGGTTCGGAGGTAGGCAGAAATACTGTGAAGGTCGAATGCTGGGGATCTGCAACCACCGCTATCTTTGATCCATAGCTAATCCACATTCTTGCCTTGGCTGCCATCTCCGGGTTGGAGTTACTCGGAGACTTGACCTCAAAAATGACGTCGGGTGCTACCTCAGGATAGCCCTCCGTATCCGAGGGGGGTGTTCGCTCGGGGGAAAACCAGGCCACATCGGGCGCTCGAACTGTATCTGGATCGCGGTCCAAGCGATATCCGGGTTCTCCAGTTCGTCCGGCTCCGTAATTATTGGTGTCCGAGTAGACACCAATAATGGTGGCTATTCTGAAAACTACGGTGGCGTACGGGTCTCCTGGAGCCATCTTGGGCACTAGCACTCCCCTAATCAGTTCATACCGGTTGCCGTCTTCCGACATCACCAGCAGATCGTCGGCGGTCATAAGCTTGGTTTGAGTGGTCATAGCTCGAAACCTCTCGCCAGTGGGACGGATAAACTTACACCGTCCCCGTCTTCACGATGGCCTGAACGATCGGCGCGTACCCTGTGCAACGGCAGATGTTGCCGCTAATGCCGGTGCGCACCTCCGCCTCCGTGGGGTTGGGGTTGTCCCGCAGGAACGCGTAGGCCGTCATCAGGAACCCTGGAGTACAGAACCCGCACTGCAGCGCGTGATTCTCCTGGAACTGCGCCTGGAGTGGGTGAAGCTCATCGCCGTTGGCCAGACCCTCGACGGTCATCAGCTCAGCTCCGTCTGCCTGTACCGCCAGCAGCAGGCAAGAGCGCACCGCCTCACCGTCCACGAGGATGGTGCAGGCCCCACAGACCCCGTGCTCGCATCCCAGGTGCGTCCCCGTCAGGTCCAGTTCCTGCCGTATGAAATCGGCCAGGGTCAACCGCGGCTCGACCCGCCCTGTGTATTCCCTGCCGTTGACCGTCATCTTGATATCAAAAAGCTGGGTCATGTTGTTTCCTCGATTGGAGAATGTACGAACAGGGCAACCCGTGGTGACTCGAATTTAGCCCTTACACCATGCATCGACACTGGCTGTCACAGGGCTGGAGGAATGGAACGGACAAGTACTATTCCGCGCAGGCGTCTTCCAGTGCCCGCCTCGCCATCACCGCGCTGACGTCCTTCCGGTACTCCGCCGACGCGTGAATGTCGGATCCCGGAGTCACTGCCTCCGAAACCAGGGCAGCTGCCTCCCGTCGCGCGGTGTCGTCCACCACACGGCCCACCAGTGCCTGCTCGGCGGCGGGCATCCGCGCCGGTCCGTCGCCAACGGCGAACATGGTGATGCGGGCCTCTTGGCACACGCCGCCGGCGTCGTTCCGCAGCATGGCGACAGCACCCACCAAGGCGAAGTCTCCCTGGCGGCGACTCACTTCACGGAATCCCCAGCGCCACCCGTCGCCCTTTAGCGTCGGCACCCTGATCTCCGTCAGAAGCTGTTCCGGCGCCAACGAGGTGATGAGCGGGGCGATGGCGAACTCTGAGGCGGACATGGCCTGAGTACCGTTACTGT
Source organism: Dehalococcoidia bacterium (assembly GCA_965222025.1). Classification (GTDB taxonomy): domain Bacteria; phylum Chloroflexota; class Dehalococcoidia; order Lucifugimonadales; family UBA3495; genus VXOI01. The sequence continues at coordinate 91,342 of CBDCTI010000005.1, forward strand.
CAGCGACCACGAATTCGGCGTCCAGCGCGGTACAGATCGCAGGCAACTCGGCGGCGGGATCGGCGTGGGCCAGGCTACCGCCTATGGTGCCCCGGTTGCGAATCTGGAAGTGCCCGATGTGGCTGATAGCGGCGGTCATCATCGGGAAGGAGTCCCGGATGACGGCGGAGCGCTCAAGGTCCCGCTGCCGGGTCAGGGCGCCCGCCGAGACCGTGCCGTTGTTGGCAGAAATCCCCGACAACCCCGCGACGCGGTTGATGTCGACGACCACTCCGGGCCTGACCAGCCGCAGGTTCATCATCGGCATCAGGCTCTGCCCGCCGGCCAGCACCTTGGCGTCCAGGCCATGTTGCGCCATCAACTCCAGTGTCTCGTCCAGGGTGGTCGGAGCGAAGTAATCGAACTTGGCTGGCTTCATACTCTGTCCCTCACCCTAACCTGCTTCCGTCCCGGAAGAGGCGATCAGTCTCGGTTCTGCAAATGGCCCCTAATGCGAAGAGGGGAGCCGCCTTGGAGACTCACCCTCTTGAAATCGAGCCTATTGTTACACAGTACGGCTAAATCTGGTACTCCGGTCGTCGCAGCAACTGTCGTGCTATAACCAGGCGCATCACCTCGTTTGTTCCCTCACCGATGATCATCAGTGGAGCGTCGCGGTAGTACCGTTCAACCGGCGACTCCTTGATGAACCCGTACCCGCCGTGGATGCGCATGGCCTCCATGGTGACCTCGCCGCACATCTCGCTTGCGAACAGCTTGGCCATACCGGACTCCAGGTCTATTCGTCCGCCCGCGTCCTTCTTGGTGGCTGCGTCGTACACCAGTAGCCGGGAAGCCTGAATCTTGGTCGCCATGTCCGCCAGCTTGAGCTGTATCGCCTGGTGCTCTGCGATGGGCTTGCCGAACGACTCCCGCTGCTGCGCGTAACGGATTGCCGCGTTGAAGGCCGCCTGCGCCACACCCACTGCCCTAGCAGCGACGTTGATGCGCCCCGTCTCCAGCCCGCTCATCACGTGCCCGAAGCCCACGCCCTCCTGTTCACCGATCAGGTTGTCGGCCGGGATGGCGTAGTTGTTGAAGTTGAGCTCCACGGTGTCCAGCCCTCGGTAGCCCAGCTTGTCCAGGTCCCGCCCCACTTCGAAGCCCGAGCCCGGCTCGCCGCGCTCCATCACAAAGGCGCTGAGCCCCCGGTGGCGCGGCTCCATGTCGCGGTCGGTGCGGGCCAGCAGGCAGAACATGTCGCCGTAGCGCCCGTTGGTGATGAACATCTTGGAGCCGTTGACAATGTATTCTTCGCCGTCCTTGGTGGCCGTCGTCTGCAGGTTGGCCACGTCCGTGCCGCCGCCCGGCTCGGTGAGGGCCAGCCCTCCCCGCTTCTTGCCGGATGCCAGGTCCGGCAGGAACTTCTCCCTCTGCTCTTCGGTGCCGTAATGCGTCAGCACGTAGGTCAGGATGTGATGAGTACCGATGGCCCCGCTGAGGCTCATCAGTCCCATGCTCAGTTCTTCGAAGATGCTGGCGAAGGTGGTGTAGTCCAGCCCCATACCACCGTATTCCTCGGGCACGGTGATGCCGAACAGCCCCAGTTCCTTCATCTGGTCGATCAGGTCATGAGGGACCCGGTCCTCCCGGTCCAGCTCGGCGGCCACCGGCTCCACCTCGCGCCGCACGAAATCGCGGACCATCGCCACAATCTGGGCGCGTGCCTCTGCGGATGTTGCTACCACGGTCAGCTCCTTAGCCCTTTCTCAACGATGGGGACATCGTGATTATACCGATTTCCCGCCGGCATCACCCGGCGTTTCCCTCAGTCAGTTGCCGGCCAGGTTCGCCGCGCCCGGAGTGGGGCTGCTTACGGTCTGGAACTCTCCAGTCCCGTCCGGAATCCGGGCGTAACTCTCGCCCTCGCCCGAGTCCCTCTCGTCCCAGCCTACGCTGTCCACCAAGTCACCGTCAGCGCTCCAGCCCTCCTTTTCGCTGCCGGCGAGGGTCCACACGCCCAACTCCTCGTCGCCTCCCAGCTTGAACCTGGCCCAATTGTCGCTATCCACCTCGACCTGCACATACTGGCCCGGCGAGATCGTCAAATTCGTCGGGAATGCCACTCGCTTGCCGACGTCGGTCAGGTCGTCGGCCACGAAGAAGTTAGCCAGGGATATGTGCTGATCGGTGGAGTTGTAAATCTCGAACCAGTCCAGCGGGTCGCCCTTGGCCGCAACCTCGTTGATCACCAGGCCCAAGTCCGACCCGGAGGGGTCAGGCTCGTCGCCGCTGTAAGTGTAAGTTCTCGTCGGCTCCGCCTCGGTCATGCTGCCGTAGGCGCCGCTGAAGCCGCCGACTATTGCCGCGCCGGTCTCCGTTCCGGCTACCGACAACTCCAGCGTGCCCTCCGTGAACGGCAGGAAGAACTCCGGCTCGGCAGCGCCAGGGGCGACTGCCCAGATTCCCCCCGCGATATTGTCGCGGCCGATTACCAGGCTGGCGCCACCGGTTATCAGGGACATGGGCAGAACCACTGTCATACCGACGAGTGAGCCATCATCCTCAAAGCCCAAAACGGCGATCGATGCCAGTTCCTCCACACCGGGCATAAGGAGCTGCTCATCCGGACCAGCCACACCAGCTATGACCCCCAGGCCCTCTGGAGATTCCTCTCCTCCGTCGCCCAGCAGTCGCGTGATGGTCCCCTCATCAAATGGGTTGGGGCTCGTGTTGGAACCCCAGGCGGTCTCAAAACTCACTTCGACCGTTCCGGACTCCACCTCTCTTGGCGCCGGCCCAGAAACCTCCTCGGTGGCGCCGCTGAACCGTCCCGAAATGACAGTACCGGCACTGGAACTGGCCTCGATCAACTCCAGCGTCCCTGCAGTCAGGGGTTCGAACCACTCAGGTAAGGCAGCACCGGAGGGCATGCCCCATGCCACTGCGTCGATGGGGTCTTCGCCCAGGGTCAGCATTGCCCCGTCCGTCAGCATGCCCCGCGGCAGAACGACGGTTACTCCCTCGATCTCCCCGCTTTCGGGTAGGAACATCATCATGGTTATTGACGCCGAGTCGGCAACCCCCGGCAGCAACGCCTGCTCCTCGGAGCTTGACGGCCCTGCGATTACCCCCATCCAATCGATGCGGTCGCCGGTCTGCGCCCCATCCTCACTCAGCAGGTAGGTGACCCTCCCCTCCTCTATGGGATTTGCGCTGTCATTGGATCCCCAGGTCGTTTCGAAATGAACTTCAACCCCCGAGAAGTCTCCACCCGGTACCGCACTCGCTCCATCGTACGGCTCCGGCCAGTCCGGCGGCTCAGGCGTGAGGTCCGCCAGTAACTCGCCCTTGCGTTTCAGGATGAACTTGCGAACCCGCTCCGTATCGGCTGCTGCCTTGGACCTTTCAGCTGGCAGAGCGTGTTCCGCGACGATCGCCGCCATCTCGTCCACACTCGCCAGCAGCGCGCCCTCGCCCCAGGAAGTGTTCAGTATTTCCTTGAGCCGAGCCGCGTACTTCGCCCGCCATTCCGGGATGTTGTACAGGCGGTTGGGGATGGCAGTGAGAGCCAGCACGGACGGTGGCGGATTATTGATGTTGTCGAATGGATTGGGGTCGTCTTTCAGGTGGAAAGTATCATCCACACCCCACGGAATGAACACGAACTTTCCGTCCGACTCCCGGTAGAAGTGGTAGTTGTTGCGGTCGCCGGCGTACCCGTCCCAGTGGCCCGCCAGCACCTCGGTCGCCCAGAACGACAGGAACCGGTCCAGGTCCACGATCTCGCTCAGCGCCTCCAGCCCATTCTCCGACGGGTCCTGGAGAGCCGCCATCACGGCGTCTACATCCGACCAGTCGTCCTCGTCTTCGTTTGTCTTTTTCTGGAAGGTGCCGCGATATCCGGGCGCAAAGTCGCTTACCGTTCCCTCGTACAGGTTGCCCTCGGCGCTGTCGAAGTGTCGCGCCAGGAACGGCTTCTTGATTTCCTCCAGGTGAACGTACAGCCCCAGTTCCTGGCCGTTCACTGTGACTGTCGCGAAGTTGCAGCGCGGCGACGGCAGTCCGGCGGCAGCAAACACCTGGTACGCCAGGCAGGTGTTGATCATGGACGGGTCCTGGACGCTGTTGTTCAGCGTCATTCGCTCCATCACCCCGCCAAGGCTCTGCCCATCCACGTACTTGTCGTATCGCAGCTTGAGCGACGGCTTGGTGTCGCTCTGCGACCCTAGGAACCCCTTCTTGCGCACCCCGACTTCCGTGTGGGTTTCTCCGTCGGTGGTCACCGTGGCGGAAAACCACGTGTAGATGTCCGCGAAGGGACGAGAGAGGTTGTACCTCTCAATCTCCGCCATCAGGTCCTCAAACGTTCGGGTCTGATGACGAAGAGTGTCCCAGTCTTCCTCAGGGATTTCGATGCTGATCTCCATTACCCGATCCAGGGTGAAATACGCCTCGCTGGGGTCGATTTCCGCCGGCTCCTCTGGAGTGGGCGTGGGTGCGACGGTAGGCTCCGGCGTAGCCGTCGGCTCAGGAGTCAGCGGCGTCAACTGCCTGGGCGTAGGCTCCGGCATGGCCGCCTTCGTTACACCTGGCGTTTCAGTGGGCCGAGGCTCAGACGTGGGAGGCAGCACACGCGTCGGGTCCGAGCCGCATGCAACAAAAAGGAGTGCCAGCACGACGACGGCCAGCACCCCTGCAAACAACGGGATTCGCTTCAAAATTAGGGTTTCTCCCTTTGAATGGGGACTAGCTGTCCTGCAGCGCCGCCTGCGCCGCAGCCAGGCGCGCCACCGGTACGCGGAAGGGCGAGCAGCTCACGTAGTCCAGCCCCACCTCGTGGCAGAAAGTCACGCTGGCGGGGTCTCCGCCGTGCTCACCGCAGATCCCGATCTCCAAATCGGGTCGCACCTTTCGCCCTGCCTTCACCGCCATTCGCACCAGCTCGCCCACGCCATCCCGGTCGATGCTCTCGAAGGGGTCAATCGGCAGCACACCCTCGTTGATGTAGTTCCGCAGGAACTTCCCCTCGGCGTCGTCGCGGCTGAACCCGTAGGTCATCTGCGTCAGGTCGTTGGTGCCGAAGCTGAAAAACTCCGACTCCTCGGCCACCGCCCCGGCGGTCAGCGCCGCTCGAGGAGTTTCCACCATCGTCCCGAACTTGTAGTGCACCTCAACGCCCATCCGTTCCTGCACTTCCGACGCGACGCGGGTGAGGTCGGACCTAAGACGCCGCATTTCCTCCACGTCCACGGTCAGCGGGATCATGATCTCCGGATACACTTCCAGCCCTTCCGACACCAGCTGCGCCCCGGCGGTGATGATTGCCTCCACCTGCATCCGGTAGATTTCAGGGAACGACAGACCCAGCCGGCAGCCCCGGTGCCCAAGCATGGGGTTGGTCTCCCGCAACGATTCCACTTGCTGCAGGAAGGCATCCTTTCCAGCCAGCTCGTCGTGCGGCGCTCCGGTGGCCCGCAGCGTTGCCAGCTCCGTCAGCAGATCGTCGTACGGCGGCAGGAACTCGTGCAGCGGCGCGTCCAGCAGCCGGATGATAACCGGCTTGCGCGCCATTACCCTCAGGATGCCCCGGAAATCGTTGGTTTGAAGCAACTTCACCCGGCCCAAAGCTTGGTAAAACTCCACGACTTCCGATGGTATGTCGGATACTTCCGGGTTCATGAACGGATTGGCCAGAGGGTCTATGTGGCTGCCCTCGTGCTCCCGCCGCCACTCTTCCGCGGCCTCAGCGTTCAGCAACATCTGCCGCACCGCTGGCAGGCGGTTCGGGTCCAGGAACATGTGCTCCGTGCGGCACAGTCCAATGCCCTCGGCGCCCATGATGATTGCCTGTCGTGCGTCGGCGGGAGTGTCCGCGTTGGCCATCACCCCCAGTCGGCGGGTCTCATCGGCCCAGCCCAGGAGCTCCTTCGCCTCCGGCAGATCCTCCAGCCTTGGGTTCACCGTCGCCAGCTCGCCGGTGTACACCCTGCCCAGGGCACCGTCCATGCTGACCTGGTCGCCTTCCTTCAACGTGAGGCCGTTGCCGCTCATTTCCTGGAGTTCCAGGTCCACGTGCAGGTTCTCGCACCCGACGATGCAGGGCTTCCCCAGCCCGCGCGTCACCACTGCGGCATGACTTGTCACCCCGCCTCTGCTGGTGACCACCCCCGCCGATGCGATGATTCCGTGTATATCGTCGGGCTTCGTCTCCGGACGCACCAGGATGACCCGTTCTCCCCGCCGCGCCAGGTCCTCGGCAACGTCGGCGTCGAAGCACACTCGCCCTGACGCGGCCCCAGGCGAGGCTCCCGCGCCCGTTGCCATCAATCGCCCCTCCAGCTCTTCTGAGGACATGTCGGAAGCGAACTGCGGCACCAGTAACTGAGTGATCTCCTCCGGGTCAACGCGATTGAGCGCCTGCTCCCGGTCGATCATACCCTCCCGTACCATGTCCACCGCCGTCTTGACCGCCGAGAGCGGCGTGCGCTTCGCGTTGCGCGTCTGCAGAAGGTAAAGGCGGTCCTGTTCAATGGTGAACTCCACATCCTGGACATCGCGGTAATGCTTCTCCAGGTTGGAGGCTAGCCCCAGCAACTCCGCCGACCGTTCCGGCATAACCTTCGCCAGCGCCGACAGCGGCTCAGGAGTGCGCACGCCGGCCACCACGTCCTCGCCCTGGGCGTTGGTCAGGAACTCGCCGTAGACCTCGCGCTTTCCCGTCGACGGATCACGAGTGAACAGCACGCCGGTGCCGCTGGTCGGTCCCAGGTTGCCGTATACCATGCCCATGATGGTCACGGCTGTCCCCAAGTCGTGGTCGATGCTGTACTGGTTGCGGTAGACGATGGCCCGCGGATTGTGCCAGCTCCGGAAGACCGCCTCCACCGCACCTAGCAGCTGCTTCCACGGGTCATCGGGCGGCGCTGCCCCGGCAGACTCGCGGGCTATCTCTTTGAAGTCGCGGGTAACAGCCTGCAGCTGCTCTGAGGTCAGTTCGTAATCCAGCTCCACCCCGGCACGTGCCTTGTGCTCGGTGAGGCACTCCTCGAACGGCTCCGGAGCCACTTCCTGTACCACTTCCGCGTAGATCTGGATGAAGCGGCGGTAGGCGTCCCATGCCGGGCGACGGTCGCCCATCATCGCCCCCAGCCCCTCGACGATCTCGTCGTTGATGCCCAGGTTCAGGATTGTGTCCATCATTCCCGGCATCGATATTCGCGCACCGGAACGCACCGACACCAGCAGCGGGTTGGTGGTCGAGCCGAACTCGTGGCCGATGGACTCTTCCAGTTCGGAGATCCGTTTCCTGATGGTCTGTTCCAGCCCCTCGGGCAGCGTATAGTCTCCGGCCAGGTAGTCGCGGCAGACCTGCGTGGTGATCACGAACCCCGGAGGGACGGGCAGCCCCAGCCGTGTCATCTCGCAGAGATTGCTTCCCTTGCCGCCGAGCAGGTCGCCCATCGAGGCGTCCCCCTCGCTGAATCGGTAAACCAATTGCCCCGCCTGAGCTTGAACAACCATTGGCAAAATCCCCTTATGAAAGCCTCAATTTCCGGCCCTTTCACCTCCGCAACCACCCTCTCTACTCACAAGACCAGCCTTTTTATTATACCCGACGCTCTCCCCCAGGGAAATTTCACCCAAATAAAACACCCTCCCCTGAAACGGAAGAGGGCATGAAAAACCATACCAATCTTACCCGCCCCCGCGCCCTTCTCGATTTTGGTGCGGCATTAACCAACATCGGACGGAAAGCATTCCACCAAGGTAACCAGAACCGGGAGGTAGGCTAAGAGAGATACAGGTTAACCAATTGAGCTATAGCCGAACAAGGGACTTTGAGCGCGACCGCTTTAGGACCTGTTCTAATAGTTCTTCCGAGAAGCTACATCGATTGAGAATGCGGATGATGAGGAGTGCATAGAGTTGATCATTTACCTGCTGAACGATGCCCTCGCCAACCCAATTTTTTCCGAAGTTTTGAAGATGCGCGATTTGCTCGCTTCGTATTCGGGAAATTGTTTTTCTCCAAACCTCCCAATCCCCAATCCAATCTAGGAACCCATCGCCGATTCGCTTCGGTATAGGAGGGAGCACATGTTTGAGGCTCAACTGTCCCTTATGCCGATTCGTTGAGTGCCGCTGATACGCCTCGTGCGCCATCAGGAGATGCCCTATTCGGTCGGTAACGAAGGTGGGCGGCCTGTAACGATCAATCAGAAGTGCGTTCTTCAAAATTGATTGACCTTGTTGCACATCCATCCATTTGCCCACGCCTTTCATTCCGCCCAGCTCTTCCAGCGAGAATAATTCGCTACTTTTTGTAGCGATGGGGTCGGGTTTCAGAGTTGGCTCGTAATGAAATGTTACCCAGAAGTCCGTTTCCGAATTTTTCAAGCCCAGCGAGACTCTTTCTATCGCAGCGGCCTCCCCCTTCGCTACGCTCACCAACGCTTGCAGACTGGTTATGGCGCTTAGGGCAGCATCCAGATTTTGGGTCCTTTCGAATTTCACGATGAATGAAGTATTGGTTGATACCTTTACGCTGCGTATTCTTCCGGCATTCGGGGTGAAGGAAGGAACGACCGAATGTCGAACTTCTATCTTGCCCAAAGACCACTCAGAACTGCGACCTGGTTGCTCCACTGACCAAGAAAATGAACCTCGATGCAAGTTCCAATCCCTATCAAAATGTACCCCAATGTGTGCCCAATCGGTTAGTAACTCGATTTCAACGGCGACTGATGATATACCTTTATTTAGGTTTTCTAAGTTTTCTACTCCTTCCTGCAGTCCTTGGAACGCGTATTGGCAATGCCAAGCTTCCTCGCTGCCTGTGATGTATGCGTTAAATTTTTCCTCTCTGCGGAAGCATTCGGCATCCACGAGTGTTACATATCCATTTGTCGTAACACCTCGAATACTCTTTGACTCACTTCCATCATCGAAAGAGTCAAGTAGACTCCGTGTCGTCAATTGCAGTTTCCCGCTGCCGTGGAAATCCAACGTGCCTTCCGCTTTGTGCTCGGGCCTGTCATGTAGCCAGAACAGCCCGTTCTGTGTGCCTTTAAACAACGTTTTCCTCTGTCATCCAAGTGCATTCCCTTTTGAAGGTTGATCAATTTGAGCCTGAGTATCGGCAACAAATCCTTCTGTGCAGAACAGTTTGGCCGACTGGCGGTGCAAGTTCAAACTGGATTTGAGCCAATCCCTCACAAGACACTCCCGCAATCGTCTCACCTTTACGACCAAAAGGGGCGCACCATCGTGCGCCCCTAAAAGACCGTCCCCGGGGCTGCCAACCGGCCCTAGATCTCCCGGAATACCGGTTCCGGATCCTCCAGGTAGAACTTGTTCTGCCACAGCTCTTCCATGTAGGCCTGATCTTCGTCCGTCAGCGGAGGCGTATCCACGGCGGCGGTGTACTCCCGCAGATCCTCCATCTTGGTGAAGTTGGGCAGCACCGACACGATCTGCGGCTTCTTCAGCACGAACTGCAGCGCCGACTGCGCCATGGTCCGCGTGTCCTCCTGCGCCAGAAACTTGACCCGCTCCACCTTGGCCAGCGCTTCCCGCATCCACTCGGCGCGGCGGAAGGCCCGGTGGTCGTTCTCGTTGAACGCCGGCACCTCGGTGAATTCCCCAGTCAGCGTGTTCGAGGCGTGGGGCACCCGCGACAGAAGCCCGACTTCGCATTCATCAGCGATGGGGAAGAAGTCGATGGCCGGTTCCATCTCAAGGATGCTGTAGATGATCTGCAGGCTCTCCACCTGCCGCTCCCGCATCGACATCTCGCCTTCCTCGAACCAGCCGATATCCGGCCCGAGCGCAACCCCGAAGTGCCGTATCTTCCCCTCGAACTTGAGTTGCTCCAACATTTCGAACAGCTCGTCGCGCTCCAATGCCTCCACCCGAGGGTTGTGGACCTGGTACAGGTCGATGTAGTCGGTTTCCAGCCGACGCAGGCTCTGCTCGCAAGCGAACCTCACGAACTCCTTGTCGAACTTCTGCGGCCGCTCCCGGTGCCCGTCGCGCGGCGTCGGGTCGTAGATGTCGTACCCGAACTTCGTTGCGATCACCAGATCGCTGCGCTTGTGTCCCAGCACCTTCGCCAGGATTTCCTCCCCGAAGCCGTCCCCGTACGTGTCGGCGGTGTCGAAGAAGTTGATTCCCAGCTCCACCGCGTTTTCCAGCAACGACGCCCGCTCGGCGTCCTCCAGCTTCCCCCACCAGTTCGTGGCCACCGTCCAGACCCCGAAGCCAACTTCGGAAAGAACAAGATCAGTACGCGGCATTTGTCGAAATTTCATTTCACTATTTCCCTTAAGTCGACTCGCTCAGCCAGCGGCCCATGCCCTCGATGAAATCGTCCCTCACCCGGCTGCTGTCCCCGCAGAATTCGCGGATCAACTGCTCCTTGAACCCCTGAGGGTCTTGTCCTGCCGGAACTTCGTAGGTATCGATCGGTTCGCACGCCAGCGCCATGTTCTCGCCGGGCCGGAACTCCCGGTTCACCGTCATCCCCAGCGGTCCCGCGCTGCTTGGCCAGGTTGCATCCACCAGCGTCCATCCCTGGTCAGTATCCACCCACAGGAAGGTATGTACATCCGGAACCGGACTCTCGGCCACCAGTGCCCGGAGCTCCGGCGGAAAATGCCCGGTGTTCTCAGCCTTGAACTGATGGGTGCACATCATCACCCGCAGGTTCATCTCCAGCTCACGGAAGATATCGGCCAGTAGGTAGTGCTTCCCCGAGCAGGTCCCGCGCCACTCCTCCACGATCGCCTTCGGCCGACGCGAACTGGCCCGCCGATACGGCATGTCCCGCACCAGCGCAAAAGCCCGCTCGGCTGTGAGGGCCTCATCGGCGGCCAGTAGTTCGCGCTCACGGCTTGCTCCTTCAAGGAGAGAGACCAGGCTGCTCATACTAAGTATCCAGCATCGGGCGCATGGCGGCTACGACGCCGTCTACCCGGCCGCTGCAACCAGCCCCAGGCTGCCCTTGATCGCGTCCACCTGACGCTGGAACTCCGCATCGGACAGCACCGGCTCCAGCCGGCCCAGAGGCACGTCCGTCAGCACTTCCACCCAAGATGTGCAGCCGCTGTACTCGGGAATCCACGGCACCGTAACCGGATGCTCCAAGCGGTACGCCCGCAGCAGCATCACTGACAGCGGCAACATCGGCTTCCAGCGCAGCCGCGACTGCGCATAGCCGGTGGTCCAGATGTAGTGCGGAGCAAGGTCGTCCACCTTGCCTTGGTCTTCGATTTCCAGCACTTCCTCCGCTTTGGCCAAGTGCGTGAAAGTGATCTGCTTTTCGTCCCGGGGACGCTCCAGCAACGACTCCAGCGCTGGCTGGTGCTCCGCCCGCAGCAGGTCAACTTTCTGGTGCTCGAATGTCGGATACAGCAGAAACTCCCGGTGGATCACCCTGAAGTCCTTCCCGTCTTCGTGAATGCCACCCTTGCGCAGCAGCAGTATCTGCTCACCCCGGCCGATGGCCTCGCAGGTAATTGCCCATTCCTTAAGGGCCATCTGGCACTTTTCGGGAGTGGTCATCGCGTCAATCCTCCGGGCATCATTCCTGAAGGCGTGGATCGCCTCCTGATGGATGAAGGAATGGTATCACAGGGGGACTGGGACGGCAGATTACTTCCCCCGGTTGCAGAACTCCGCGTAGTCCGGCACTTCTTCGCCCAGCACGTACATCCAGAAATACGTCCCGGTATCCCCCATGTACTTGAACTGCTTCCGCACGTCCTTCAGCACTGCGTAGAAGTCCTCGTGGGAGCGCAGGTAGTTCTGTATCCCGCCAAACTCTTCGTCCAGCTCGATCAGCCGCTGCGCGTTGTGCACCGTGGCCGCGATCTTCCGCCGGTTGCGCACGATCGCCGTGTCGACCGCCAGCGCGTCGATCTCCGGCTCACCCATCGCCGCGACGGCGGCGACATCGAAGCCCTGGAATCCCGCCTGGAACCCCGGCCACTTGCTGGTCACCACCTGCCACGACAGGCCGCTCTGGAACACCGCTTTGGTCATCACTTCCAGGTAGTCGTTCAGGCTCTGCGGGACGACCTGCTCCGGAACCTGAGGATGCGCGTGCTCGGTCGTCATATGAACATCTGCCCCCGGTTCAGCATCTTCTTGAAGTTGGCCGTGGTCACCTCTGCGACTTCCTCCACTGACACACCCTTGACCTCGGCCAGGCACCGGGCCACCTCGGCCACGTGTCGAGGCTCTGTCCAGTTGTGGCGGTACTTCTTGAACGGCTGCGGAAAGGCGTCTGTCTCCAGCACGATGTTTTCCAGCGGGATGGCCCGCGCCGCCTCCTGCACCTCCGGCAGCCGGGTCAGCGGCCTCGCCAGCGAGATGTAGAAGCCGCACTCGATGGCCTCCCGCGCCGTGGCCTCGTCCGCCTGGAAGTAGTGCATCGCGCCGCCCACATCCCCCGCCGACTCCTCCCGCAGCACTTGGAAGCAAGCCGAGTGCGCCTCCCGCGAGTGGAAGATGATCGGCAGGTCAAGGCTCTTGGCCAGCCGGATGTGTTCCCGGAACACCTGGTCCTGAACCGAGTGGTCCGGCGACTCGGGCAGGTAGTCCAACCCCACCTCGCTGATGCAAACCACCCGAGGCATCTGGGCCAGCCGCTCCAGCTCCTCGTACATCGCGTCGTCCACCCGCTCATAGGCCTGGCACGGATGAATCCCGACGCCGGCATACAGAGCAGCACCGTTCGTCCTGAGCCCGTCGAAGGACTCCGCCAGCCCTACACACGCCCGCGTAGACTCCAGCGTAGTCCCGGCCAGCAGCACCGACGTCACACCCGCCTCGGCCGCCCGTTCCAGGATGCCGGGCAGTTCTGCCTCGTCGTACTGGTCCAGGTGGGTGTGGCAGTCGCCAAAGGTCAGCGGCTCGGTCATTTCGTGGGCTCCAATGCCTTCATATTTCTGTTTCGGATGATAGCTAGGGCGGACAAGGCCAGTCAACTTTATGAAAGTAGCGAGCCAACTGCCCTGGTCGTTTACAGTACCCTGATAGAATTGCATAGGTTCGCCTAAGAGACTCGAGCGCGGCTGAAATAGCGGGCAAGGGGCAGCCAAATGTCGGACACATACACTCTCGGTTTCAAAAACTTTCGTTCACTCGAGGATGTCACCCTCGAAGTGGCGCCTCTCACCGTCGTGTACGGCCCCAACGGCTCCGGCAAGTCCTCCCTTATCTACGGACTGCTCACCCTTAGGAACTTTCTCACCAACCCCAACCAGAACATTCCTAGCCTTTTTTCCTTCCCCTCGATATCCCTTGGCGGACTGCACGAGGTAGTGCATCGCCATGAGACCAACCGGGATATGATGTTGTCAATCGGCGCCCTCAATCCTAGCGAGCTTTCCTCGAGCTTCGCCATAACCCTGTCCGAATGGGGCGCAGAGGCCGGTGTCTTTTTCGAAGAGCAAAGCATTAGTGCAGACGAAAGAATCTGGTCGTGGCCCTCTATTGCGAACCTGGGGATCTCAGTACCTTATCAAGGGAATCAGCGATTGGACGATACCTTTGAAATCTCGTCCTCCCCTCGTTTCGTGAGCGAAGACATAGGGTATGTTATGGATCCCATCCCAGGTACGCTTAGCTGGAATGGTGTTTCTATAGCCGCTCGACTAGAAAATGATTCCCCCAGTTATGTCCAAGCAATGTTGCAGTTGAATCAAAGAGCTAACTTTCCAATCGAATTAGCAAGACAAACCGGTTTTGTACCCCTCCGTCGCGGCTTTTTCAAGCCGATGTACAACTTGGTAAATGCCACTCAAGGTCTAAGCAATGAAGATGAAGTTGCCTCTTTGTTGGCTTCTCCCACGGAGCGATTCGCGCAATACGAAGTTAGTAGGTTCGTAGAGCAAATCGCAGGGAGACGAATTCAACCCCAAGCCCAGATCGGCACGTCAACATTCGCAATTGACTCAATTCCTACCGGTAAGGGAGTCCCTGCCTCCATCGTTAACGAGGGCTTCGGCATCAATCAGTTGGTCTATATGCTGACCATATGCCTTTATTCCCGTTACAAGATGGTCGCCATAGAAGAACCCGAGATCCACCTCCACCCATCCATGGTGCGCGAGCTCGCCATCGCATTGGCTGAAATAGCCGTAGAAAGAGACCGCAGGCTTATCGTATCCACCCACAGCGAGACCTTCGTCATCGCCCTCTTGTCCCAGATCGCCGCGGGCAAGATCAAGACTGACGATGTGTCGTTCGTCCTAGCCGAGAACCCCAACGGCAGCACCGTGCTGACCCAGCAGAAGGCGAACCGAAGCGGCCAGATCGAAGGGGGTCTCCGCGCCTTCATGGCCTCTGAGGCCAAGGACCTCGTGGATTTCCTAGGCCTCTCCAGCGAGTAGGGTAGACCAAACGTGATCCTCGTGATCAACGAGTGGATATTCCACGATCTTCTTGGTGAGAACGGTTCGGAAAGGTTCAAAGAGTCCGACGACTTCATTAAAAGGCTATACGATTCTGAGGACGCAATCGTTATGCCGAACGAAGAGCGTTGGAAAAGAAAGGCTTACCAGCTGATGACGGCGGAAAACCCAGCCCAGAGGCAGGTAAGCCAGTTGTTCCATCGCCTACTGCGAGACCCCGAGAAATGTATTATCCTTCCTGCCTCTACCCAGCTTTCATCGTTACCAGGCACCTACGATTGGGCACCTGCTGAAGATGTTTACCTCATCGAAGCCTATGTTGCCTCTAACGCCGACCTGCTGGTAACGACCGACGAGACGCTATTCGATAATGTCGAGGAACACGGGGAATTCAACTGCCAAATGCGCGGCGATTTCTTATCGGAATACAGATCCACTCACCCAGCCAGCTAACTACTTCAAGACCGACGCCAAGCGCCCTCTCAACCCTCCCCCAACCCTCCTCCATTCCCCCCGTCGAATCTCGTTGACACCCCCTCTCGCCAGTGCTAGCATAATTGTTGACCATTCTCGTCAACAATGTTAGCTTTCCCGCTGGCCACCGCAGGCAAGGTGGCCGGCGCATCGATAATGACACCCGCTCGGGACGGCTCCCGCGCTTTATTCCCGACCATGCAAGGAGCAGCCGATGACCACCCCCAGGGTCATTTCCCGCGACACCACCTCCACCGAGCTGGACTCCGACTACAAGTGGGGCTTCACCATTGATATCGGCTCCGACCTCGCCCCCAAGGGCCTGAGCGAGGACGTCGTGCGTCTCATCTCGGCCAAGAAGGAAGAGCCCGAGTGGATGCTGGAGTGGCGCCTCAAGGCATATCGCCACTGGGAGCGGCTGAAGTACGAGGAGCCGGCCTGGGCCAACATCCACCACGCACCAATCGACTACCAGGACATCTACTACTACGCCGCCCCTTCAAACAAGGACGCCCCCAAGAGTCTCGACGAGGTCGACCCCGAGATCCTGGAGGCCTTCGAGAAGCTGGGCATACCGCTCCAGGAGCGGGAGCGGCTCGCCGGCGTGGCCGTGGACGCCGTGCTCGACAGCGTGTCGGTGGCCACCACCTATAAGGATATGCTGGAGAAGGAAGGCATCATCTTCTGCTCCATGAGTGAGGCGGTGAAGGAACACCCCGAGCTGGTGCAGAAGTATCTCGGCTCCGTGGTCCCATACACCGACAACTTCTTTGCCACTCTCAACTCGGCGGTGTTCAGCGACGGCTCCTTCGCCTATATCCCCAAGGGCGTCCGCTGCCCCATCGAGCTGATGACCTACTTCCGCATCAACCAGGCCGACTCCGGCCAGTTCGAGCGTACGCTCATCGTCTGCGAGGAGGGCGCCTACGTCAGCTATCTCGAGGGCTGCACCGCCCCCGCCCGCAAGACCCACCAGCTTCACGCCGCCGTGGTCGAGCTCGTGGCCTTGGACGACGCCGAGATCAAGTACTCGACCCTCCAGAACTGGTTCCCCGGCGACAAGGACGGCAACGGCGGTGTCTACAATTTCGTAACCAAGCGCGGCCTCGCCAGCGGCCGCAACTCGAAAATCTCCTGGACTCAGGTGGAGACCGGCTCGGCCATCACCTGGAAGTACCCCAGCGTCATCCTGCAAGGTGACAACTCCATCGGCGAGTTCTACTCGGTGGCCTTGGTCAACCGCTACCAGCAGGCCGACACCGGCACCAAGATGATCCACCAAGGCAAGAACACCAAGAGCACCATCGTCGCCAAGGGAATCTCCGCCGGCAAGGGCAACGCCACCTACCGTGGCCTGGTCAAGATGATGCCCACCGCCGACGGCGCCAAGAACTTCACCCAGTGCGACTCCCTGCTCATCGGGGACCAGTGCGGCGCCCACACCGTGCCGTACATCGAGGTCAAGAACCCCACGGCCCAGCTCGAGCACGAGGCGTCAACCAGCAAGGTCAGCGACGACCAGCTCTTCTACTGCCAGCAGCGCGGCATGTCCGTCGAGGACGCGCACTTCATGATCGTCAACGGCTTCTGCCGCGGCATCTTCCAGGAGCTCCCCTTCGAGTTTGCCATGGAAGCCTCCCAGCTCCTCAAGGTCAGCCTCGAAGGCGCGGTGGGCTAACCGGATGTATGCCAGAATTGGTCGTTAACCAATTCGTCATCCCCGCGAAAGAGGGGATCCACTGTGCCAGCTTAGGGGGGCACCCTGTTTTAGCGATACTAAATGAAAGGGCCCCGAACTGCTTCAACCTAAATGGTTTTTAGTTTCGACTAGCAAATTGACACCATGGTGTACCTCATAAATCAGAATCGGATGAGAGAATGACCAAGAACAACCCCCTGCTTTCTGTCCGTGGCCTCTGCGCCTCTGCGGGCGATCTGGAAATCCTGAACGGCGTAGACCTCGAGGTCTTCTCTGGCGAAGTCCACGCCATCATGGGACCCAACGGCTCCGGCAAGAGCACCCTCGCCAACGTCCTCGCTGGCCGCCCCGACTACAGCGTCACTGCCGGCCAGGCGATCTATGACGGCGAAGACCTGCTGTCGCTGGAACCCGAGATCCGTGCTCGTATGGGTGTCTTCCTAGCCTTCCAGTACCCTGTCGAGCTTCCTGGCGTCCGTGCTTGGCAGTTCCTCAAGGCCGGCGTCGACGCCCGCCGCGTCCACAACGGTGAGGAAGAGCTCTCGGCCCGCGAGTTCCAACGCCTGCTCGACGAAAAGGTCAAGCAGGTCGAGATCGACCCCGAGCTCGTCCGCCGCGCCGTCAACGAGGGCTTCTCTGGTGGTGAAAAAAAGCGCAACGAAATCCTTCAGATGGCTGTGCTTGAACCTCGCCTCGCACTACTGGACGAAACAGACTCGGGCCTCGACATAGACGCCCTCCGCATCGTCTCCGACGGCGTAAACAGGCTGCGGTCCGAAGACAACGCCATGGTCCTCGTAACCCACTACCAGCGGATGCTCAACTATGTCCGCCCCGACAGGGTCCACGTCCTGGTGGACGGTCGCATAGTACGCTCCGGCGGCCCCGAACTCGCCCTGGAGCTGGAAGAAAAGGGCTACGACTGGGTCCGCGAGGAGGTCGAGTCAGGCAAGTAGTCTGAGCTACTGACGCCAAGCGATATGACCACCAGAACCATCAGCAACCACCGTTACCAAGAAGACCACCTCGCCCTCGCAGCCGCCAGTAACGGCCCGGCATGGCTCAACGACCTGCGAGCATCCGGCTGGGAACGCTTCAGCCAGCTGGGCTTCCCGACCGCCCGGCGTGGAAACGAGCGCTGGAAGTACACCGCCGTTGCACCCATTGCTCGCGTCGGTTTTGCCCATCACCTGGATAATGAAGGGCCGGGCAACTCGGACTCCCCGCTCGACTTTGGATTTTCTCTGGTAAATCCAGCCTCGGCCTTCACCAGCGACCACGAAGACGCCGTCCGCCGGCACCTCGGCTCCCTCGCGCCCATGGAAGACGACGGCTTCACCGCCCTTAACACCGCCTTCCTTCGCGACGTCGCTGTCGTCCGCATCCCCGACGGCTCCGACGATCCCGTGGCCGTTTGCGTCAACCACGGCGGCCTTCCCAACGTGGAGGACGACGACCAGCAATACGCCCGGCACCCCCGCACGCTGATCCTCGCCGGCCGCAACGCCAATCTGACCGTCATCGAGACCTACGGCGGTCTCACCGGCCCCCGTTACTTCACCAACGCAGTGACCGAGATCATCGTCGGCGAAGGCGCCCATGTAGATCATTACCGCTTGCTCGACGAAAACCCTGCCGTATTCCATGTCGGTACCACCCGCGTGCGTCAGGAGCGCGACAGCAGCTTCAGCTCCGCCTCCTTCGCATTGGGCACCGCCCTCGCCCGCAACGACTTCGCGGTCACCCTCGACGGCCCCGGCGCCTTCTGCTCCCTAAACGGCCTGTACTACACCGCGGAGGGCCAGCACGTCGATAACCTGATAAGCATCGACCACGCCCAGCCCCACTGCACCAGCCGCCTCAACTACAAGGGCATCCTCGATGGCAACTCAAGGGCAGTGTTCGGCGGGGAGGTCATGGTCCGCCGCAACGCCCAGAAAAGTGACGCCCAGCAGACCGACAAGAACCTCCTGCTTTCGGAGAACGCAGAGGTCGACAGCAAGCCCAGCCTGATGATCTACGCCGACGACGTCCAGTGCGGCCATGGCGCTACCGCAGGCCAGATCGACGCCCAGGTGCTGTTCTATCTGCGCAGCCGTGGCCTCGACATCGAGACCGCCAGCCGTATGCTCGTTCAAGCATTCGCCAGAGAGATTGTAGACAAGGTCAAGCCCGAATCACTGCGCAACCACCTCGAGTCCCTGTTCGATCGCTCCATAGTAGTGAAGAGCCTGCCGGTCGCCCTCCAGCGGGGCTAGGCCGCCTGGTTCAGGAGATAACTCAGATGCCCTCCGGTTTCGATGCCGAAAGAGTCCGGGCCGACTTCCCCATCCTGCAGCAGCAGGTAAACGGAAAGCCGCTTGTCTACCTCGACAATGGGGCCACGTCCCAGAAGCCGCAGGTTGTCATTGACGAGCTGGTGCGCTACTACAGCACCGAGAACGCCAACGTGCATCGCGGCGTCCACACCCTGAGCCAGCAGGCAACCGACTCTTACGAAGGCGCACGGGCCAAGCTGCGCGGGCTGCTCAACGCCGCGGATGATCACGAGATCATCTTCACCCGCGGCACCACCGACAGCATCAACATCGTTGCCCAGTCTTTCGGGAAACATAGCCTTGGCCCCGGCGACGAGGTGATTGTCTCCAACATGGAGCATCACTCCAACATCGTCCCTTGGCAGATGCTGCGCGAAGAGAAAGGAGTCGTTCTCCGGGTAGTCCCCATAGATGATTCAGGCGAGCTGCTGATGGACGAATACGAGCGGATGCTCTCGCCCCGCACCAAGCTCGTTTCGATCACCCACGTAGCCAACGCCCTGGGCACCATCCTGCCCGTCGAGCAGATTATCGAAATGGCCCACGCCCAGGGGGTGCCCGTGATGCTGGACGGCGCCCAGGCCGTCCCCCACATGGCCGTGGACGTTCGCGGGCTGGACTGCGACTTCTATGTCTTCTCCGGTCACAAGATTTTCGGCCCCACCGGCACCGGCGTACTCTACGGCAAGGCCGAGATGCTGGAGGCCATGCCCCCGGTTCAGGGCGGCGGCGACATGATCAAGTCAGTTACCTTCGAGAAGACCATCTACAACGACCTGCCCTATAAGTTCGAGGCCGGCACCCCAAACATCGCCGGTGCCATCGGCCTCGGCGCGGCCATCGACTACGTGCAGTCCATTGGATACGAGGCCTTCGGGGCATACGAGGACGAGTTGCTGGACTATGGCACCCGGGCCCTCGAGTCCATTGATGGCCTGCGCATCATCGGCACGTCGCCTCACAAGGCCGGCATCCTGTCCTTCGTCATGGAGAATATTCACCCCCACGACATCGGCACCATCCTCGACGCCGAGGGCGTGGCCGTCCGCACCGGCCACCACTGCGCCCAGCCGGTCATGCAGCGTTTCCAGATTCCGGCTACGGTCAGGGCTTCTCTCGCGATGTACAATACGAAGCAAGACATCGACGCCCTTGTCCGGGCCATCGATCGGGTTATCGAGGTGTTCAGTTAATGTCGGGTCTCAGCGAGCTATACCAGGAAATTCTCCTCGAGCACAACAGCAAGCCCCGGAACTACCGCAAAGTTGAGGATGCCAGCTCCTCTGCCGAAGGCTACAACCCCCTCTGCGGCGACCAGATAACCCTTTACCTGAAGGTCGTTGACGATGTCGTCGAGGACGTTGGCTTCCAGGGTGTCGGTTGCGCCATTTCCCGGGCCTCCGCCTCAATGATGACCCAGAGTATCAAGGGCAAGAGCCTCTGCGAGGCCGGTGTCATCTTCGACGCGTTTCATAGTATGATCACCCACCCCGGCCAGGAGCCCGACTACGACACCCTCG
This sequence comes from Dehalococcoidia bacterium, assembly GCA_965222025.1. Taxonomy (GTDB): domain Bacteria; phylum Chloroflexota; class Dehalococcoidia; order Lucifugimonadales; family UBA3495; genus VXOI01. Next base: position 111,752 of record CBDCTI010000005.1, read on the forward strand.
GCGATTTGGAAACTTTGGCCGGTGTGAATGAGTACCCCACCCGCATCAAGTGCGCTATCCTCGCTTGGCACACTATGCGCTCTGCGCTCAGCGGCGAGGGGGATTCTGTAACTACGGAGTAATCGCCTCACGAACTCGTCCGCTGCCTCTTAACAGCACTTCCGAGCGTTATGACTCAACAGACCGGCCCTGCTTTCGACGGCCTTTACGGTCAGGTCATCCTCGACCACTCCCGCAGCCCGCGGAACTGCGAACCGCTTGTGGCGCCTACACTTGCGGCCTACGAACTGAATCCCTTCTGCGGCGACCTCATCGACCTGCAGCTCCACCTGAACGGCGACGGTGTGGTCGATGGAATTTACGCCCGCAGCGAAGGCTGCTCCATCATCCAGGCGTCGTCCTCTATGATGTCTGAAGCCGTGAAGGGTATGAATATCGACGAAATCGCAGGTCTGTCGGTTAGATTTCGCACCTTCCTCCGAGCCACAACCGAGGATGGCAGGCCGGACCCGTCCACCCTCGGAGACCTCTACGCCCTGGGTGTGGTTCGCCAGTATCCCGTTCGCATAAAATGCGCCCTCCTTCCCTGGACCGCTCTCGAAGAAGCCATCCGCTAGTTTCTCACATCGGCCTTGTTCGCGGCCCAACCCACTGCGTTATCGCCGCTCCAGTACCCTATTATCATCATCTAGGGGACCCTACACAGCCACCCCACAGGGGTTAGCCATGACCAGCAAACTTACGAAACAGACAGGGAAACATAGATCAATTCAGACGTTCCCGGACTTCCCTCCCAGGGACGATATGCAGAATTCCATTTACTTGGACCGACCTGCCCACCAGGCTGTCCTGGAGGCTCATTTCGGTAACCTGGACACCACCATAGTGCTGGGCGAAATCCCTGTGCGCCAAACTCCGGGCCGTGAAGGGCACCGAATCCCTGATTTCCTTGTCGCCTTCAACGTCGATCGGGCACTGGCGATTGAGCAGAACGGTTACTCCATTCAGCATCAGGGCAAGCCGCCCGACTTCGTGCTGGAGGTAGCTTCCGTCACCACAGCCGAGCAGGACGTTACGGGCAAGCGCCATGACTACGCCGCTTTTGGCATACCCGAATACTGGCGCTTCGACCCCACCGGAGGCCAACGTTATGACGCGCCCATCGCCGGCGACCGGTTGCAGGAGGGGGCCTACCAGCCCATAGAGATAAGTGAAGTCACTCCCGGGCACTACCACGGACGCAGCGAAGTCCTGAACCTTGACATTTGCTGGGACCACGGGCAACTGCGTTGGCACGAACCGTCCTCACAGAGCCACCTTTTGACCTTTGACGAAGAGCGCGAGGCCCGTATTGCCGAACGTGAGGCCCGTATCGCCGAACGTGAAGCCCGCATCGCCGCCGAAGTCCGAGTCCACGAACTTGAAGAAGAACTGAGAAACCGACGGCAAAGTTAGGGCCGGGCAGAAAGCACATGTAGATCCCCAAATATTCCAACCTGTCGGCCAATCTGCAGGCGAAACTACACCCTTTGTCCAGTGGGCAGGATTAAAGAGGGCAGATTTCTCGAACAACATCAGTGTTTGCCGTGTCGGGTTTGCAAATCATTAATCCGGTTGGAATGCAAAAAGAATGTCTCTTCCTACTATTTGACAGCGCTGAATCGAATACATATAATCCGCATTGCAAGTTCGCTCCTTCACCTTCCCCCTCGTGCTGAATTTGCGGCTCTTCCCGATTACGTCTGCGCTTCTACTACAGCGCCTGTTTGACTGGCACTTCCACAACTTTCGCTGTGCGGATACATGCCAACAAAGTTTATCTTCGTCACCGGCGGCGTCGTTAGCTCACTGGGCAAAGGCATCTGTGTCGCTTCGATCGGCCGCATCCTGAAGAGCCGGGGCCTCAGTGTTTCGGTTCTCAAGCTTGACCCCTATCTGAACGTCGATCCTGGCACCATGTCGCCCTACCAGCACGGTGAGGTCTTCGTGACCCAGGACGGCGGCGAGACTGACCTCGACTTGGGCCACTATGAGAGATTCATCGATCTCGAACTCACCCGTAGTTCCAACCTCACCGCCGGCGACATTTACCTGAACCTCATCGCCAAGGAACGTCGTGGTGACTTCCTCGGCGGAACGATACAGTCCGTGCCTCACGTCACCAACGACATAAAGGAACGTATTCTCCGGCTCGCCGACGAGTCAGGCGTGGAGGTGATTGTCGTCGAAGTCGGCGGCACCGTGGGAGATATCGAGGGTCTCCCCTTCTTGGAAGCCATCAGGCAGATGCGCAATCAGGTGGGTAGAGACAACGTCTTCTATATCCACCTCACCCTCCTCCCCTACCTCTCCGCCGCCCAGGAACTCAAGACCAAGCCCACCCAGCACAGCGTTAAGGAACTCCGCGCCTTAGGCATCCAGCCCGACGCCATCATCTGCCGCAGCGACTTCCCCGTCCCCCCCGGCATCTGCGAGAAAATCTCCTCCTTCTGCGACGTACCCAGCGATGCTGTTATCCCCTTGGAGACCGTCCATAACGTTTACAGCGTCCCATTGGTGTTGGAGGAAGCCGGCCTTGGCGACATCATCTTGGACACATTGGGGCTGAGCGGCTACCAGCGCGGTCTCGATGAGTGGCGCGGGATGGTTGAGATGATGGACAGGCCCAAGGAAGCCCTGCCCATCGCCCTCGTTGGCAAGTATGTGGAGTACCCCGATTCGTACCTTTCTGTCCGCGAGGCCCTCCGCCACGCCGGCCTTTCCCACACCCGGGATGTTGAGCTCCAGTGGGTCCACTCAGAGGACATCGAGCGTTACGGCCCCGACGACCTGCTGCGCAACGTCAGCGGCATCGTCGTCCCCGGCGGCTTCGGCACCCGCGGCGTCGAGGGTATGGTCGACACCGTGCGCTATGCCCGCGAGCAGAAAGTTCCGTACCTGGGCCTCTGCCTCGGGCTCCAGGTCATGGTCATCGATTGGGCTCGCAACGTCCTTGGTCTTGATGGCGCCAATTCAGAGGAGCTCGAGCCTGGGACAGCACATCCTGTGGTTCACATCATGCCGGACCAGGAAGGCATCACCAGCAAGGGCGGTACCATGCGGCTTGGCAGCTACCCCTGCCGTCCCCAGGACGAGACGCTGACTCGAGAGGCCTACGGCGACACCGAGGTCGAGGAACGCCACCGCCATCGCTTTGAGTTGAACAACGCCTACCGCGAGGCCCTGGAGCAGTCTGGCCTCATCTGCGCCGGACTCTCCCCCGACGGGAACCTCGTGGAGGCCAGCGAAGTCCGGGACCACCCGTTCATGGTGGGAGTGCAGTACCACCCCGAGTTCAAGTCGCGTCCCAACCGGCCCCACCCCCTCTTCGTCAGGTTCATAGGAGAAGCCACCAAGACCATCCGCGAAGGCAGCCAGCCACCACTCCCCCTGGAGTGAACTGGACGTTGCGTGAGGGTAAGCTGATACCGGGAACACATTCGCTACTCCTCCAGGCGCGGGCATCTGGTCTACCACGCCATGCCCGGCGAAAGCGGGAGGCCAGCGAGCATTCAACGGCAAGGGTCTGCCAGCCACCTATCAACACAAGGGCGAGGGCAATATGAAGCTCTTCCTCGACACCGCCAACATCGAAGAAATCCGCGACGGCGCCCGCCTCGGCGTCATCAGCGGCGTGACCACCAACCCGTCCCTCGCCGCCAGCGCCGGCATCGGCGACCGCGAGTCCTACCGCTCCGCCGTCGCCGAGATCGCGTCCCTGGTCGACGGCCCCATCTCCGTCGAGGTTGTATCCACCGACACCCAGGGCATGGTCGACGAGGGCCGCGACATCGCCAACTGGATCCCCGACCCCTGGGTCAAGATCCCAAGCACCATCGAGGGCATCGAGGCCATCGCCACCCTCAGCTCGGAGGGCATCAGCGTCAACCAGACCCTCTGCTTCTCCGTCAACCAGGCCCTCCTCGGCGCCCAGGCCGGCGCCACAGTCGTCTCCCCCTTCATCGGTCGCCTCGACGACATCGGCCACGACGGCATCGCCCTCATCCGCGACATCGCCACCCTCTACCGTCAGGGCGGCATCCCCACCCAGGTCATGGCCGCCAGCGTCCGCCATCCCCTCCACTGCATCCAGGCCGCGGAAGCCGGCGCCCACATCGCCACCATCCCCTACAAGACACTGCTCCAGATGGCGCAGCACCCACTAACCGACGCCGGACTCGCCCGCTTCATCGCCGACTGGCAGAAGGCGGGCCAAGGATAGAGATGCTAGAAGAACACCCCGCCCCCAACGGCCTCCCCGAAGTCGAGCCTGAAAGGAAGCCGCCCGCCCGCGGCCGTGGCAGGCCCCCCAAGGCCGCCGCGCTCCCCGCCGACGGCGCCACCGCCACGCAGGCCGCCCCCCCGAAGGCCGGTGCCCCGCAGGCAGGCCCCGTGCAGGCCCCCATTCCGCCTGCCCGCGTCGCCCTCGACGTCTTGGAGCTCGCCACCAAGTCCAAGGAGGACCTCCTCGCCATCGCGCCCTCCGTCGGACTCGCCGACTCCAACAACCTCGGCAACCTGCACCGCGAGGACATCCTCGGCCGCCTCTTCCAGATGGCCTCCGCCCAGCAGGCCCTCGTCGCCACCGGCATCCTCGAGACCATGGACGAAGGCTACGGCTTCCTCCGCCAGGTCTCCAGCCACCGCCCCTCCGGCGACGTCTACATCTCCCAGTCCCAGATCCGCCGCTTCGGCCTCCGCACCGGCGACACCGTCACCGGCCAGGTCCGCCCCCCCAAGGAGGGCGAGCGCTACTTCGGCCTCGTCCGCGTCGAAAAGATCAACGGCTTCGAGACCGACCGCGTCAACGGCCGCACCCGACCCGTCTTCGAGCACCTCACACCCATCTTCCCCGAACACCAGGTCGTCCTCGAGTCCAGCGCCAGCGAGCTCTCCACCCGCATGGTCGACCTCTTCGCACCCATCGGCCTCGGACAGCGCGGCCTCATCGTCTCGCCACCCAAGGCCGGCAAGACCACCATGCTCAAGCAGATCGCCCACGGCGTCGTCACCAACGCCCCGGAGGCCGTCCTCATGGTCGCACTCATCGGCGAGCGACCCGAGGAGGTCACCGACATGCGCCGCTCCGTCGCCGGCGACGTCTTCGCCTCCACCTTCGACGAGAACGTCGAGGAGCAGTGCCGCGTCGCCGAGCTCTGCCTCGACCGCGCCAAGCGCCTCGTCGAAATGGGCAAGGACGTCGTCATCCTCCTCGACTCCATCACCCGCCTCACCCGCGCCTACAACCTCGCCGTACCCACCAGCGGGCGCACCCTCAGCGGCGGCATCGACCCCATCGCACTCTACCCGCCCAAGAAGTTCTTCGGCGGCGCTCGCAACATCGAGGAGGGCGGCTCCCTCACCATCATCGCCACCTGCCTCGTCGACACCGGCTCCCGTATGGACGAGGTCATCTACGAGGAGTTCAAGGGCACCGGCAACATGGAGCTCCACCTCGACCGCAAGCTCGCCGAGCGTCGCTACTTCCCCGCCATCGACATCGTACGCTCCGGCACCCGCCGCGAGGAACTCATCTACTCCGAAGACGCCCTCCGCCAGGTCGTCCTCCTCCGCCGCATGATCGGCATGCTAAGCGACGGCGGCGGCAACGCCACCGAGCGAGTCCTCGACCGCCTCTCCAAAACCGCCAACAACCGAGAGTTCCTGAAAACCCTAAGCACCGCCGGCGCCACCTGACCCAACCCCCGCCGGGGCGGGCCTCCAACCCGCCCCTCGAGCCCCCCGACCCTGTTCATCCTTGTATCTTTGATATGGACGTGGCAGACCGCGTAGTCCTGGGTCTTGAAAACCGTAGCTCAGCTGGGTCGTCGCGTCCTGCCTGCTCGGAGCCCGAACAGTTGACTGGGCCGCAGAGCCCGGATAAGGCAAGGCTGGGCCAGAGTTGGTGAACATTTGCAGGGAGGTGCTGAATGCAGGAAGTCCAGTTGTTTGTTGGCATAGGTGTCTCCCAGGAGCGCCTGGATGTGGCGGTGCGTCCCACCGGTGAGGTGTGGCAGGTCTCCCATGATTCCCAGGGCATCGGCGAGGTGGTGGAGCATTTGGAGAAACTGATGCCCCAACTGGTGGTGCTGGAGGCTACCGGCGGAGTGGAAATGACCCTGGCAGGGGAACTGGTTGCCTCCGGGCTGCCTGTAGCCGTGGTCAACCCCAGGCAGGTAACCCCAGGCAGGTGCGGGACTTAGCCCGTGCTGCCGGGAAGCTGGCCAAGACCGATGCCCTGGACGCCCGAGTGTTGGCCCACTTTGCCGAGGCAATGCGCCCTGCCACCAGGCCACTGCCGGATGCCGGCACCCAGGAGATGGCAGCACTGGTGGCCCGGCGACGCCAACTGGTGGAAATGATCACCGCAGAGAAAAACCGGCTCCGAACCGCCGCCCGGCGTATACGCCCCAAGGTTGAGGAGCACATCCGCTGGTTGTCCGCTGGTTGGAGGAGAACCTAGCAGACTTGGACCGGGATCTGGGAGACCTCATACGCTCCTCCCCAATCTGGAGGGACAAGGACGAACTCCTCCGGAGCACTCCGGGAGTGGGGCCTGTTCTGTCCATGACACTCTTGTCCGACCTTCCGGAACTGGGCGCCTTGAACCGTGGTGAGATGATTAGATTGCCGCCCTGTTCGGCGTGGCGCCCTTCAACCGCGACAGCGGCACACTGAGGGGAAAACGCAAAGTGTGGGGTGGGCGCGCCCAGGTGCGAGCCGCCCTGTACATGGCAGCCTTGGTGTCCACCCGGATTCAACCCGGTTCAACCCGGTCCTCCGGGCCTTTTACCACCGGCTGTGCGCGGCAGGCAAACCCAAGAAAGTGGCCCTCACCGCCTGTATGCGCAAGCTCCTGACCATACTCAATCTCATGGTCAGGCAAAATCGCCATTGGAACCCCGGACCCCAAAACTCTTGACATCAAAGACAGTTGCTGAGCTTGTCGAAGGGCGCACCACCAAACCCCCTCAGTGGTTCAACCCCCATCCCGTACATCCTGTCCATCCATGTAGTAACACCCACCCCGTGCCTCAAATCACGCCCATCAAACCAATCAAACAAATCACAGTTCAGATACCCCCCAAACCGCTCTCGACCCTCCAAATCACGCCCATCAAACCAATTAAACAAATCACAGTTCTGAGGTGGACCCCATCGGTTGGACAGGATTAAGCCACAATTAAGTGGGACTCCTGCACTCCTTCGTATGATACCAAGACCCGTTGGTCCGGGCACCTCCTTTCCTTCAACTCCTCTTCTACAGGCTCGCCGTGGAAGACCTCCGCCGGCGTACGGTAGCCCAGGGCCTGATGCGGCCTACGGTGGTTGTAGAACCGGAAGTACTCTCGCAGCCCTCGGCGGGCCTCAAGGCCGTTGGCGTAGGCCTTCAGGTAGACCTCCTCGTACTTCACCGTCCTCCATAGCCGCTCGACAAGTATGTTGTCCTGGTACCTGCCCCTGCCATCCATGCTGATCTTCACCGAGTGATCCTGGAGTATCTGCGTGAACTCGCGGCTGGTGAACTGGCTTCCCTGGTCGGTGTTGAACACGTCGGGCGTTCCCTGGTTCAGGGCCTCGGTCAGGGCCTCGGCACAAAAGCCGGCCTCCAGAGTGTTCGACAACCCCCAAGCCACCACGTACCGGCTGTGCCAGTCCATGATGGCCACCAGGTACAGGAATCCCCGGGCCATGGGCAGGTAGGTGATGTCAGCCGCCCACACCTGGTTCGCCCGGGTGATCGTCAGATCCCTCAGCAGGTAGGGATAGACCCAGCGTCCCGCCGCTGGTTGGCTGGTGCGAGGCTGCCGGTAGATAGCCCGCAGTCCCATCAGTCTCATGAGCCGCTGCACCCGCTTCCGGCTTACCGGCAGGCCCTGCCGGCCCAGCGAAGCCTTCATCCGCCTGGAACCGTAGAAAGGGGTTTCCAGGTACTGGCGGTCCATGGCCTGCATCAGGGACAGGTCCCCCAGGGGTGTCCCCTTGGGACGGTAGTAGAGGCTGGAGCGGCTGACACCCATCAGCTGGCACTGCCGCACTATGGACAGGTGCCGATGTTGCCGGTCGGTCAGCTCACGCCGCTGTGCTGGGCTCATGGACCGGACCTTTCCTCCAAGAAATCCCGCTCCACCTTGAGCTGGCCGATCTGCTGGTACAGGCGAGCCACCAGGGCGTCGTTGTTCTTGTTCTTCTGCTCCTTGCCCTTATTGGTCCCGTTGCCTTGGCCGAAGATAGCGGCCGCGCCATCCACTAAGGCCTTCTTCCAAGTCTGAATCTGGTTGGGGTGGACCTCGAACCGGACGGCCAACTCGGCCACCGTCTGCTCGCCCTTAATTGCCTCCAGTGCAACTTTCGCCTTGAAGGCCGGGCTGTGCTTTCTCCGCTCTGTGGACATTTCCCGCTCCTCATCAACAGCTGTCGCTGTCCTCAGTTTAGGAGCAGGATTCCCACTTAACCAACTGTCCAGTTTTCCGGGTCCACCTCAGTTCAGACACCCCCCCCAAACCGCAGGACGATCGCAAAGTCTTTTTCTACCCGCTCATGGTGAGCCTGTCGAACCATCGGTGGCTAGTATGGGCATCCTTCGACAAGCTCAGGATGAGAAAAAACCGATAGGCGACGTTACTTTGCAATTGTCCTGCCCCAAACCCTTCATCCTGGACCCCCAAACCACTCATCCTGAGCTTGTCGAAGGGGGGACCACAGGGGGCGCATTCCGAAAGACTGCTGGAGGGAGAGACGGGATGGAATTTTTCCCGGGGAGCCCCATTTTTTCCCGGATTTTCCCATTTCGTCGGCAGTTCGGGCCGGATTTAAAGCTGGCAGCCTGCTATTTCAGAGATCTTCGAAAGGAAATTTTCAGTTTCGGTGCCATTTCTGCCCATTTCGTCCCATGTCCACTTTCTAGAGTACCGGCATGCCTCATGCCGGAGGCGATCCGGACAAACGGGACCAGAACAAGTGCGTTCAGCAGTTGCCACACCAAAATGGTACGCGGGCAGACAAGGGGCAAATGTCATCAAATCTTCCACGTCAATTACCCCTTTGCCAAACAACCAGAACATTAGTACCATATACACAGGCGGAGCAGCCGCACCCCCCACGCGGCCGCGGCCGCCTCCGCCTCAACCCCGCCCCCGAAAACCGCTCAACCTCGACCGCCCACCCCCGTCATTCCCGCGAAAGCGGGGAGGTGGATTCAAATTTCAAGTGCAACACGTGGTCTCTGAGGTTTTTGGCAAGGATCTCGGTCGGGGTGTAGTAGCCCAGGCACTTGCGGGGAGTGTTGTTGTAGTTTTGCACCAGCTGGTCAAATCTTTCGCTGCTGATATCCGCCAGGTCCGTCTTTCTGGGTAGCACCCGGCGCATGCGCCCGATGGCGTTTTCCACTCCTCCCTTCTGCCAGGGGGAATGGGCAGGGTCTTTTAATTGTTGGGGGGGAGGCCGATGAGGGATAAGGCCTCCCAGGGTTTCCAGCCGTAGTGTCGAAGGGCCGCCGATATGTTTTTCACCCCACTCAGCCGCAGCACACCAATGACCAGGTTGCGCAACGCCGCCAGCAGTTGCGGCGCCGACCCGGTCCTCACTTGGCTCAGGTCCTCGCCGAATACCACGTCCCGCACCAGTGCAGCCGGTTTTCTATCCCCCAGTGCCCCCCCAGATCTCCAGCAACCTGGCAGCATCCGCCCGCTCCGGCGTCAGGCTGGTGATGGCGTAAGCCCGCTCCACCGTCTCCCTTTCCTTGTGCCTCCTGGTTCGTTCCACGCAACAGACCTGTCCCAGCCCAGGCCAATCCAAGTACCCGTTCAAGGCTGCCGATGCCCACAGGCGCCGGTGTTCCCACCGGTCCCCATCACGGCCCTCTTGGTAAGCCTCGCCAAAGCTCTCTCCCCAAGACGGATGTTCGAACAGCAGGCTCACCGCCTCTTTCACCCCAGGCTGGTTGTCCTTCACCACCCAGAAATAGTCCCCGCCCTGCTCCAGGATCCTACGGCTAAACTCCCGCTGTGCGTAGAGGGCGTCTCTGGTAACCACCCTGCCCTTGAGTTCCAGTTCGGCCAGTAGTCCGGAGGCCATCCCCAGTTCACTCTCCTTGCGATCCCCCCTGACCCCCCTTTTGTCCCAGTACCAGGCCGCTCTCCCCAGCATATGCCGCTACCAGCCTGACCCCGGGCAATTCACCGCCGTGTATCCCCCGCAGGGCCTTGCCGTCTATGGCAATGGCGGCCTTTCCCTCCCCCAAGCACTCCTGGGCCCAGCGGCCCAGCGCTGCCTCGAAGGCGTCCGTGTCCAAGCGCCGAAACACATGATGCAAAGTGGCCACGCACGGGGTCCGCTCCCGGCTGAATCCCAGAGACTGCGCTAACTGGGGATGTTCCCGGCCCCACTGGGCGATGGCGTACAAACTCCTGGCGCCGCCCAGCATGGCGCACACCGACAGGGCCAGAACTGCCGGCAAGGGATGGCGCACTCCCTTGGGCTTCCTGGGGTCCTCTACCTCACTCAGGGCCTCCAGCAGTCCGGGCCACCAATCGCCAACACTCCCATCCCACACAACAATCCTCCACACTCCCGGTAAATCTCACCTGATTATCCAACAACCCAAACACCCCTTTCTACAATTAAAAGACCCAGGGGGAATGGGTGTCGCAGAAGAAAGTTTGCACACCCAGGTGGTGGAGGCGGTAATGGCGGGCGAATTCGGTTCCGTTGTCGAAGGCCACTGTCTTTCTCCACTGGGGAGGGAAGGCGCCCAGCACCTGGGTCAGGGCAGCGGCCACCGGATCAGCCGCCTTGGAGGGTTGCCTCAGTGCGATGAGCGCCCTGGAACAGCGTTCGTGGAGAGTGAGGACGGCCTGTCCGTATTTGCGAAACAGCATCAGGTCGGCCTCCCAGTGGCCGGGAGTCTGGCGGGAATTGGCCTCGGCGGGACGTTCGGACAATGGTCGCCGGTCTTGGATGAAAGAGGCGGGACTGCCGCCCTTGCGGCCCCGCCAGCCCCGTTTGAACTTGGCCCTGGGCAGGAGGAGGCGCCAGTTGTAGTTTGTGGTCCTGCGGATCTGGGCATAGATGAACCGGTAGATGGACTCGTGGGAGATGACCCGGCGACCCGACTCGAGGGCCAATCGTCCGGCCACCTGTTCCGGGGACCAGCCTTGCCGGAGGCGGACAAGGACCTGCTCCCGGAGGGAGGCGCTGCGCTCCAGCCTGGAACCGGTCCAGCGTCGGGCCCAGGCCTGCTGGTCGGCGTAGACCGGCAGGTAGGCCTGGGTGCGGGAGGCATTGCGCCTCAACTCTCTCGAGATGGTAGATGGCGAGCGATCCAGAGCTGCCGCGATCTGGCGGACTGGGTATCCCGCGGCTCGTAGACGGGCCAGTTCACACCGGTCCTCAATGGTGAGGTGTCGATATCGTGCTCCCATGGCAACACCTTAACTTGGTGTTGCACTTCGTTCGTGAATTTAGCGGAACCACTACGCAAACAACCATTGATCACACTCACAACTCCCCAATCATGCTCACCACAATATTGAAATTATTCTAAAAATAGTACAAAATCAGGAGCAAACATAATCAGCGACTGACGAGAGGTGTGGAAGTGAGGGCGAAGTGGGCGATCTGGCCGGTGGCCGCGGCAATGGCGATCCTGGTACTGGCCTTGGTGGCCGCCACCCCCGGACAGGGCGGTGAGGACCTCCGGCCCTCCCAGCCCCTCCTCCAGGACTACTACTCAGGCACCGCCACCGTCCAGGGCAGCCACGCCCCCGCCGGCACCCAGCTCGTCGCCTGCGTCGACTCCTGCGACACCTACCAGTCCGCCGCCGTTACCATCGGCGAGAACGGCGCCTACACCGCCCTCACCATCGCCCCCACCGACCCCCGCATGATCGGCCGCGACGTCACCTTCCACATCGTCAACGAGCACGGCAGCATCCAGTCCGACGGCACCACCGAGTTCTTCGGCGTCTACGACCTCTACCAGAGGGACTTGACCTTCAGCTCGCCCCTCCCGGCACCGCCCCCGCCGACGCCCGTCCCGACGCCGACGGCCACGCCGGTCCCGCCGACGCCCGCCCCGACCCCCCAGCCCACCCCCACCCCCGAGCCGACAGCCACCCCCGAGCCCACCGCGACCCCCGAGCCGACGGCCACGCCCGAGCCCACCCCGACGGCCATCCTGCCCGTCACCGGCGACACCGCCGTGACCCGCATCCCGCCCGTCGTCATCGCCCTCGGCGCCGCCCTCGCCGCTGCCGGCCTCGCCATCCTCATCTTCTCCCTCCGACGCCCCCGCACCCGCCACGCCCAGGCCGACTAGCCCCACAAAGAAAGGCGGCCCACCCGAAGGTAGGCCGCCACAAGACTCAAGCCAGCTAGAAGGGACCAGGCAGAAGGGACCAGGCCCCGGAAGTACCTACCCCCGCGGAGGCGACATCACGCTGACCCGCATGTCAGTCCCCAGGTTGCCCTGCGACACCACCAGCCGCGGCTGCGGCTGCGCCTCGTCGATGCCCATCCGCCGCAGGAACGGCCCCACATCCTCCAGCTCCACGCCCTCCTGCCCATGCGAGAAGTGCATCGGCACCACCACCTTCGGGTCCAGGTCCTGGATCGTCTGCAGCGCATGGTCCAGGCTCAGGGTGCACCGCCCGCCCACCGGGATCAGCACCACGTCCACCGGCTTCAGCTCGTTCGCCTGCCGCGTAGTCAGCGGCTGCCGCAGGTCCCCCAGGTGGCACACGCTGATCCCGTCGTCCAGCTCGATGGTGTAGGCTACGTTCCGCTCCTCGTGAGGCACGCCCTCCGGCAGCGGAGTCATCACGCCGCGCACCACCACGCCGTTGAACTCGTACTCCCCCGGCGCGCTGAACACCCGCGGCGATCCGCCCACGGTCTCCGCCGCTGAATGGTTCGGATGCGTGTTGCTGACCGTAACCACCGTCGCCGGGCGGCCGTCAAAGCGCAGCCCCAGCGACTCCGGGAACGGGTCGGTGACCACCACCAGCCCCGACGAGTGCAGCCTGAAGGATGAATGCCCCAGCCAGTTCAGGTCCATCGCTCTCCTCCCTGCCTCGCCGCTACAGCCATCTGTCCCCGTACCCGCCGCCGCCGTTGTAGTCCTCGCCCCGGAAGAAGTTCACCAGCCCATAGGCCGCCGGCACCAGCATCGCTGCCAGGAACAGCTTGATCAGGTCCCCGGCAATGAACGGGTACAGCCCCCACGCCAGCGTCTTCCCCTCCGGCGCGAACAGCGACAACTGGATCAGGCCAGGCACGTAAACCAGCACGTTCCCCGCCAGCAGCACCACCAGCGTCCAAACGCTGCTACCCAGGCCTCGCTCGCAGAGGAACCCCACCAGCCAAGCCGCCGCCACAAACCCGATGATGTACCCGCCGGAAGCTATCTGCCAGAAGAACCCGGAGCTCCCTGAGCTGAACCCGAACACATACTCGCCCGCACCTGCTTGCCAGATGTATCCGTCAGCCTGTCCGGCAAAGACGGGCAGGAACATCCCGGCGACAAGGTACAGCGTCAGCGAAGACGCCCCTCGCCAGCTGCCCAGCGCCGCGCCGGTAACCAGCATGGCAAACGTCTGACCCGTAACCGGCACCGGGGTGAAGGGTAGGTGGACCGAGAATCGCGCGAAGAGCGCAACGAATAGGGCGAAGCCGACGATGAGGACCACGTCCCTGGCAACCCGCGCCCGAAACTCCTCCACCGGCAACGCCACATCAGCTAGGGCCGCAACACTGGATTGGTACTGCACAGCACACCCGCCCGCAAAAACTGACGGCCTGCCGGACCGGTATAAGACCGACAGAACCGCGCGTTGAGTATAGAACCGCCTACAGTTCGGGTCAACGAAAGGACAACCTCTCAACGCTGCTTTTCGCAATGCCTCATTACCCGCCCCCTGGGTTTGACATTGCCGCGAAGGCTATGCTAATTTCGAGAAAAGAGGTGCCGGCACCAGCCCGGGGAAGCCCGACTTGGGGGCCTAAGCCGATGCTATCCCAGCGCACATCTACCATCCTCAACCTGTTGATAGACGAATACGTCGAGACGGCCACGCCTGTCGCCTCGGACGGTATCGCACGTAGTCCAGCCTTGCGGGTAAGCCCGGCCACCGTGCGCTCTGCCATGTCGCAGCTGACCGAGGCGGGCTATATCTCGCGCCCGCATGTGTCGGCTGGCGGCGTACCCTCTGATATGGGTTACAGGCATTACGTTGAGTCCATTGGACAGCCGCCTGAACTATCCGGAAGTGTCCGAAGGCGGGTCGATCGGTTTCTGAACGACGCGGAGCCTGACGCAGGAGTATGGGCCCGGCGATGTGCTGTTGCCCTCTCGCAGCTGACGGCCAATCTCACGATTGTTACTGAACCTCGTTCTGTATCTCCCAGACTCAAGAGGCTGCAGTTGGTTTTCCTGCAGGATTCCCTTGCGCTCCTTGTGATCGTTTTGGGCGAAACCAGGGTGTTGAAGCGCTTACTGCAGCTGGACGACTCTGTCAGCCAGCAGAAGCTGGATCTAGCCACTGGGCGCCTTAATGAATCGCTGGCAGGTCTCAACCGGCAACAGATTCAGACCAGAAAGGTGGAATTGGATACCTTGGAGGACCAGGTTCGCCACGACTCAGTCGATATGATGTTCGAAGCGGAGCGTTCGGATCAGCCGGAACACCACGTTGAGGGCCTCAGTAGACTGCTTAATCAGCCTGAGTTTGCCGCAGCCGAGCGCGCCCGGCTCTTGGTCCAAATGGTCGAAGAACGGGTGCTCTTGGAACGCACCGTGTCCGTGGCCCGTGGCGATAGCCCCAAGGTCTTTATCGGAGCGGAAAATCGCGAGGAGTCCCTGCATCCCTTCGGAGTCATCGTCTGCCGCTACGGACGTCCGGACGGAGTGGGCGGGGCTATTTGTGTTGTGGGCCCGACTCGCATGGGATATTCCACTGCTATAGCCGGAGCTCGTCATATGGCTGCTCAAATGAGCCAGATGGTTCAAGCGCTGGAGGCGAGCAAACCGGAGTCCGAGTAAAAGGGTCCGGATAGAATCCCCTTGATCGCAAACTGAATGGGGCCACTCGCCGGCCCCTTCAGTTTCTTCTTCGTGGTTGCAACTCTGGCGGTTGCGCCCAATCATAGCCGCCCAATTGAAATGTGACACCCTCGGGACCGTCATAACGGAATGCAGCCCAATAAATCGGGGCACATTTCGTCGCGGTCTCCTCCATTGGCAGCACAATTGATTACGTAGATACGGCCTCGTATAATGGCTTTGTAAACAATGCAGGGTTTCAGAAAAGTGGAGACGCATCTCCTGCCTGAAACTTAAGCGAGAAAATCTCAGGCTGGGCGACGCCGTAGCTTGGGTAGTGCGGCCCAGTTCAAGGATGGCAGAAATGGCTGTAGACGTTTTGACCGGTACCTTTACCGTTAAGTCGGGGCACGCCCAGATGCTAAAGGGCGGCGTCATCATGGACGTCGTTACCCCCGAGCAGGCGATGATTGCAGCCGAGGCCGGCGCTGTAGCTGTTATGGCCCTGGAGCGCGTACCGGCAGACATTCGCGCCGACGGCGGCGTGGCCCGCATGACTGATCCCGCGATTATCACTCGGATTATGGATGCGGTCACCATTCCTGTCATGGCCAAAGTGCGGATTGGGCACTTTGTGGAAGCCCAGATCCTTGAGGCCCTTGGCGTCGACTACATTGACGAGTCCGAAGTCCTGACTCCTGCTGACGAGACTCACCACGTCTGGAAGCACGATTTCAAGGTGCCGTTCGTTTGCGGCTGCCGCGACTTGGGAGAGGCACTGCGACGCATCTCAGAGGGTGCCGCGATGATCCGCACCAAGGGCGAAGCCGGTACCGGGGACGTAGTAGAGGCCGTCCGCCATATGAGGGCGGTGCAGGACAACATCCGCAAGCTGCAGACCATGCCCGACGATGAAATGGTGGTGGAGGCGCGGGATCTGCAGGTTTCCCTGGAGTTGTTGCAGGAAACGCGAGAGCAGGGACGGTTGCCCGTGGTCAACTTCGCCGCTGGCGGCGTTGCCACTCCCGCCGACGCGGCGCTGATGATGCAGCTCGGTGCAGACGGCGTATTTGTCGGCTCCGGCATCTTCAAGTCAGGTGACCCGGCCAGCAGGGCCTACGCTATAGTGCAAGCGGTTACCCACTACAAGGACCCGAAGATCCTCGCTGACGTGTCCAAGGATCTGGGCGAACCCATGGTCGGCCGCAATGTCCGCGACATTCCCGCCGGTGAACTGCTGGCTCCACGTAGCGTGTAGGAGATGACGTTCAGTTTACTGGCGTCTGGCTTCGAGTTAAGTGGATAGTCCGCAATCGAATTGAATCTCAGTCAACGGTGGTTGGTTAGCACGAAGAATTGAAAATCGGCGTCTTAGCGATACAGGGCGATTTCGCGGAACATATTGCCATACTCCGTAGGATGGATGTGGAAAGCCGGGAGATACGGCTACCAGGTCAGTTGGAGGATGTGGACGGCCTCATTATTCCCGGTGGCGAAAGCACTACGCTAAGCCGGTTGATGTCCATCTATAGCCTGCGTGAACCCATCGTACAGATGGTGGCTGATGGCCGTCCTGTATGGGGCACTTGCGCAGGAATGATCATGCTGGCCAATGAGATCACTGAGAAGGACCCTGTCCCACTCGGATTGATGGATATCGGAGTCCAGCGCAACGCTTTTGGTCGTCAGGTAGACAGCTTCGAACAGTCCCTTCGAATTGGGCCATTGGGCACAGAGCCCTACCACTGCATCTTTATTCGAGCCCCGATCGTCATCCGAGTTGGAGCTCCCGTCGAAGTTCTGGCCTGTCTCGAGGACGGACGGCCCGTGGCGGTTCAGCAGGACAACTTGCTGGCCACCGCATTTCACCCTGAACTGACTACCGACATCCGCGTACACCGGTATTTTGTAAGCCTTGCCGAAGGAAATTCCCTCTAGCCACCTGCTCGTTAATCGCGGGGGCTTGTTTTTAGGTTGTACCAGACGAGACCGAATCATTCTGGGCGGAGGAGTGATATTGGCGACGGTGCATGACGCAGTGCGGGAGGAACTGGAGTTGGTGCTTGATGTGCTGCCGTTCCGGGTATCGGCGGCACTTAGGCAGCGGGAGGACTTGGCGGAACTTCTGGAAGTTGTGCTTGATCTGGGCAGATTGCCCGAGGCACGCTTCGTAGCCGGTGATTCTCCTCTCGGTGACCAGGAAGTGGATGCGGAGGACTTGCAGAGCGCCATCGATCGCTTGGGTGAGTTCGGCGACGATAACCGGGCAGGTATCGAACGCACTCTGCATCGGATTTCGGCCATACGCAATCGCCGTGGGTGTGTCATTGGTCTTACTTGCCGTATAGGTCGCGCTGTATTCGGCACCATTAAAATGATCGAGGATCTGGCATTTTCCGGCAAGAATATATTGTTGCTGGGTCGCCCCGGCGTCGGTAAGACCACGATGTTGCGGGAGACGGCGCGGGTGCTTTCGGTGGAAGCCCATAAGCGGGTCATTATCGTCGATACTTCCAACGAAATAGCTGGAGATGGTGACGTCCCCCATCCCGCCATCGGACGGGCCCGACGCATGCAGGTGACCACTCCTTCTCAGCAGCACAGCGTGATGATTGAAGCGGTTGAGAACCATATGCCGGAGACCATCGTCATAGACGAGATGGGTGCCGAGCAAGAGGCTGCTGCCGCCCGCACCATTGCTGAGAGAGGCGTGCAGCTCATCGCCACGGCTCACGGAAATACCCTGGACAACCTGATCATGAATCCAACTCTCTCCGACCTGGTGGGCGGAATCCAGACAGTTACTCTGGGTGACCAGGAAGCCCGCTACCGCGGTACTCAGAAGTCCGTACTGGAACGCAAGGCCCCCCCGACGTTTGACGTTGTGGTCGAGATCCAGAGTTGGGAACGGTTGGCGGTCCACGGCGACGTTGCCCATGTGGTTGATCAGTGGCTCCGTGGTTACCCTATCGTTCCCGAGATCCGTTGGTTGGATGAAGACGGCGAGGTGCAGCGAGCGGAGGAAGAGTACCGAGCCAACGAGGACGCTCCGGCGCCCTGGCAGCCGGAGGCGCGGCATTCCCCTCGCGAACAAGGGTCGCAGCGTCGGCGGGACTCTGACCGACACGGTGGCGGAGAAGCGCCCGCTCCACGAATGCCCCGGCCCATGGGAGAGATGTCCTCCGAAGAAGAGGCTATGGTCTCCGAGACCCGCGTTTTCCTCTTTGGAGTAGGGAGGGACAAACTGGAAGCGGCCATGGTCGAATCTGGGACGCCCGTCCAAATCGTTAACGAATTGCGCCGGGCTGATCTGGTCCTGACCACCAAGACTCACTATCGTCGTGGCTCTCAACTGGTACGAATCGCTGAAGCCAATGGCAAGCCAGTCTATGTCTTGCGGAAAAACTCCCTGCCCCAGCTTCAGGACTTTCTTCGTTCAGCGGTACGGAAGCAGTCGCGAAACGGGGAACGCCATCCTAGCTCTGATGAGAAGCCTGAGGCCCCCAACATAGAGAGGGCAATGCAGGAGGCTGAGGAAGCAGTTAACCGAGTGCTCGGCGGGGAACCGACTGTCAAGCTGGCGCCACAACGCTCTCATATCCGGCGCCTGCAACACATGCTGGGTCAACGCTACAATGTGCCTTCCACGAGCCAGGGCCGGGAGCCCGACCGCGCCGTGATGTTTTACCGGGTTTAGATGAAATGGTTCCACTCCTTCCCGGTAACGTGTTGGGGGTTGTGCAGAAATTCACTTGCGTCGAAGGGGTTGGGCAGTTAAACTCGCCTCATATTTAACTCCTCGGAGGATACCGATGGAAGGCAAAGTCCAGATCGAGATTACCTACTGCGTAAGTTGACAGCATCTCGGAACTGCCACGTGGATGGCAAACGAGTTTTTCCGGCACTTCGGCCCCGACGCAGCGGTGGCCATCTCCCCTCGCGGCCAGAGCATCATGGAGGTGTTCGTGGACGGCGAGCGCATCTTTGACAAGAAGGGTGAAGGCAACGTCTTCCCTGACCTCGGCAGGGTTCGCAAGATGCTGGCCCATGTGCGAGAGAAGATTGAACAGGCCGACATGGTGGCCGCAGACGACGATTAGTCGGTTGCCCAACGGCAAGTAGATCGAGCCAAAACATGAGCCCCTCCTAGTGAAGGAGGGGCTCACTCTTTGCCGGTTGCAAGGGCTTCCGCGCCCGGTGCCTCCTGATCGTCCCTGTATTTCGAAAAGAGCGGTGCCACCGCGTTCCAGATCTGCTCTGCCAGAGCCTCTATCGGCAGTCGGGCGTCGAGGACATGCCAGCCGTCCGCGGTCTTGGCAAGTTCTAGGTACCCGCGTCGAACCCGGTTGTGGAAGGTGCTGGACTGGTCCTCGAAGCGACGATGTCCAGGAATGTCAGCCCTTCCCACCGCAGTAGCTTCGTCGGGTAACAGGGCCATCTGCAACTGTGGCGAGCCCACTCGATTTAGGCCCTCCGTCGGTTCAGCGTCCAGGAGAAAGGTGATATCGGGGTCTAGTCCGCCTGTGACATATTCGTTCAGGTATTCGATAACATCCCGCTTGATTCCCCGGCCGTAACCCTGGTAGGCGACTGTGGAGCCGACAAACCGGTCGGCTATGACATGAGTCCCCTGCTCCAAAGTAGGTCGTATCTGGTCGGACACCAATTGGGCACGGGCCGCCACAAACAACAGCAACTCCGACTCAAGTGCCAAGGGCTGCTTGCTCTTCAGATATTCGCGCAGGTAAAGGCCCAGGGTGGTCGTGCCGGGCTCTCTAACCAGTACCGCGGGGCGTTGCGCCTCAATCAGCCGGTTTCTGAGCAATTCGGCCTGCGTGCTCTTTCCGGTGCCTTCACACCCCTCGAATACCACGAATAGTCCCCTTGACACGTATGACCCTCTTAAAATGTCATTCTGCTGTTGAACATTTTGGCCTATGTCACTAAAGGCTTAGCCTACACTCCTGACAGACGAGACGGCCCATGATAGCACGGGCCCACTGAGGCCACGTTAAGGCCTTCTGAGTGGCATGATGACCTCCTCGCCGAAGCGACGGAGGATGGTCTCCGGCGAGGGGCCGATGGCGGTGATCAGGAGGGCGTCAACTCCCGCGTCAAATATGGAGCGGGTCTTGGCGCGGCACTCCTCTGGGTTCCCGACAACGGCGAATCTGTCTGCGAAGTAGTCTGTCAGGCCGAGTTCGTCCGTCAGTACGGCGTTGCGGGTATGGCCTACCTGCTCGTGTTCGGCGGCCTCGTACTCCCGGTGCAGAATAGAGATGGCCTCCCTGTGCTCTTCGGGCACATTCTTGCCCTCGAGGGTGAAACGGAAGGCATGGTGCCCGGAGGCGGCGAGGGCCATCTTGATTTCATCTATTGCATCGTCCCGTTGGTCCGCGATGTTGCATTTGGCAAAAGCCCAAACGGCCGCGGCGCCCTTCTCGCGTCCGGCGGCCCGCTCCCCCTCGCGGATGCGGGCGACCGTGTCATTTAGGACGTCGGGTGTGAGGCCGGTGTGAATAATGGCGGCGTCGGCTACTGCTCCGGCCATGGCCAAGGTTCGCGGTCCCTCAGCCGACATCGCGACGGGAACGGAGGAATTGGACCAGCGTACGTGGGCAAGGTCGCCCAGGTACTCGCTGGTCTCGCCAGCCAGCATCTCGCGGACTGTCTGGATGTAGTGGTGCAGCTCGGCCAAACGCGCTGGTCGCAGCCCGAGGTTCAGGACGGCACTGTCGCCAGTACCAATGCCGAGGAAGGCGCGGCCGCCAGAGAGTTCATTGACAGACGCAACAGCCGAGGCCACCACCGCATGGTGGCGGGTCAGAGGATTGCTGACCGTGGGGCCGAGCATGACCCGCTCAGTTGACATTGCCACCACGCTTAGGGTGACGTAAAGCTCCCGGGCCAGCGACTGGGAGTCAGCAATTCCTACGTAATCGAATCCCAATTCCTCCGCCAGCCTCGCCGCGTTGGCAACTTCCTCGAGATTGTTGGGAAACAAGGTCACGCCAAATTTCATTCGTCAAACGACTCGCAAGTGAGAATCAATAGGATTGGAGACCTGAAAGGCACTTGAGGTTGCAGCGAGGACGCCAGCAATGGACAATCAACGACTTTTGCGCAGGCAGAGTGGCTACTGGAAGACTAGGCGCGGGCCGACTGTCTTGATATAGCCTTCATAGTTGCGGCGTGTTTCTGACACTGAGTCGCCGCCGAACTTTTCCATGAACGCTTCGGCCAGCACAAGGGCGACCATGGCTTCTCCGACTACGCAGGCCGGTGGCGCTTGGCAGATGTCGGACCTTTCATAGTGCGCCTGCACCTCATCACCCGTGTCGAGATCGACCGAAGGCAACGGGTGCATCAGAGTTGCTATGGGCTTGATCGCAAATTGGGCGGTCAGGGGCATCCCGTTGGTCATTCCGCCTTCGGTGCCGCCAAGGTTGTTGGTGTTGCGCTGCCAGGGGCGGTCCGGGTCTGTAACCGGCTCGATGACATCCTGCACCTCTGAGCCTCGCTTGTGCACGATGTCCCATCCAGGTCCGATGGAAACGGCCTTCACGGCGTTGATAGACATCAAAGCCTGAGTCACGCGGCCATCGATCTTGCGGTCCCACGACACATGGGAACCGAGACCGATGGGAACGTTCTCGGCGATGACCTCGACGATGCCGCCAACGGTATCGCCGGCATCCTTTGTAGCGTCTATCTCGGCGGTCATGCGCTCGGCGGCCTCGGGGTCGGCGCAGCGTACCGGGGAGTCTTCCACGGCCTGCCAGTCGATTTCCTTGGGCGGCTCGGCGCGGACGCTGCCAATGGACAAGACGTGGCTTCTAACCGCCACGCCGAACTCCTCCAGCAAACGCAGTGCCACTGCCCCTGCAGCGACACGGGCGGCGGTCTCCCGGGCGCTGGCCCTCTCCAGCACGTTGCGGACGTCGTTGAAACCGTACTTCATTGCCCCAGGCAGATCGGCGTGTCCGGGGCGAATGCGGGTGACGCGCTGGCTGCGTGGGCTTTGAGGCTCTCCCTCGATTGGGCGTACCGACATGGCCTCTTCCCAGTTCGCCCAGTCCCTGTTCTCGATGCTCATTCCGATAGGGCTTCCCAGTGTCTCGCCGTGGCGCACACCCGAAATGATATGTGCCCAGTCCTGCTCGATGAGCATCCGGCCACCGCGTCCGTAACCCTTTTGCCTCCGTGCCAGGTGCACGCCGATGTAGTCCTCGTCGATCGACAGCCCTGCAGGCACTCCCTCTACGATTATTAACAATCCTTGGCCGTGAGACTCGCCGGCAGTTACAAAGCGAACCATACTATTCCAGTCTTACTGAGATTGCGTCCATTCTACAAAATTCCCTCTCCCTGGGAGAGGGAACGAAAGGCGTCGTAGGGTCTGTACCGATCAACTCCTGGCACGCATAGCAACCGTAGCCGTTTCAAGCATGACCAGCACGGGTGCATCCTGACCGGTCCACATCTCAAAAGATGCAGCCCCCTGGTAGACCAGCATCTGTATTCCACCCAATGTGGCAGCGCCTGCCCGGGAGGCCTCGCGCAAAAGCGGAGTTTCCAGCGGATTATACACCAGGTCATTGACCAGCACCGAGGACGGAATGTCGGCTGCGGTCAGCGGAGTCCCTGTTTCGTCAGGTCCATGCACCATGCCCATCGATGTGCAATTGACGATCAGCGAAACTTCCCTTGTGGCACCCGGAGCATCTGACAACCCCAACCCCACGGCGGCGACGCCACTGTCAATAGAGAGCCTCGCCAGCCGCTCTGCCCGCTCCACGGTTCGGTTGGCGATAAATATCTGGGCCACTCCAGCCCGGGCCAGTGCATACACCACTCCGCGTGCTGAACCGCCAGCCCCCAGCACCAAGACGTCCTTCCCGCGTGGCTCAAAATCCGCGCCTTCCCGCAGAGCCCGCAGAAAGCCTATACCATCTGTGTTGTGGCCAGTGAGTCGTCCCTCTCGGTTAACGATGGTGTTTACCGCACCGGCGGTGGAGGCCCAGTCGTCTACTTCGTCCAGAAAGGGAATCACTGCCTCCTTGTGCGGCACTGTCACATTGATCCCCAGTGTTCCTGGCTCCCTCAGGCCCTGAACGAAATTCCCCACGTCCTCCTGAGCTACGTCCCACGCCTGGTAGGTGCCATCGAACCCAATATCATCCAGCGCCGCCTGTTGGAATACAGGCGAAATTGAGTGTCCGATGGGATGGCCGATGATTCCCAGTCGCTGCGGCATTGGGCAGGTTCAGCTCCGAAGATATGACAGGCTCAATTAGCTCGCTAGTTGGGCAAGGATTTCGTCGAGGCGCTGCTTGCGTTCTTTAAGGTCTGCGAGTCGAGCCTCTTCCGTCTCCACTACGTCAGGTCTGGCCTTTTCCCTGAAGTTGGGATTGGACACGAGTTTTTCCACCCGCTCGAGGTTGCGAGAACAGTCAGCCAACTCCGACCTCAGCCGGTCGCCCTCGGCGTCAAGGTCAACCACCCCCTCCAGGGGCAGACGCACTACAAGAGGACTGACAACCAGCGTGACACCCCGTACTGGTGCATCACCGTCGAACGGGCCGGAAACAATGCGCAGCGGCTCGACTCGAGACAGGGCGCGAATGACGTCCGCTTCATCTTCGATGGCTACAATCTGTCCGTTGGCCTCCACCAGTGCCTCCAGACGCTGGGCAGCCGGAATTCGCAGCTGGGCTCGCGTATTGCGAACGGCCCGAACCGCTTGCTGTACCAGAGCGATTTCTTCTTCCGCCGCCTGGTCAAGTCGTCCTAAGGGCGTCGGGTATGGAGCGACCATGATGGACGCTGATATCGTGTCGCCCTCTTCCGGAAGCTCAGTCCTGAGTGTCTGCCATATCTCTTCGGTGATGAAGGGCATGAATGGATGCAGAAGGCGCAGGATTCGCTCCAGAACATGGGCCAGAGTCGGTAGCGGCGAGTGTTCGCTTCCGTTACGAATGCGAATCTTGGCCATCTCGATATACCAGTCGCAGTAGTCGTTCCAGATGAATTCGTGGAGTCGCTGTTGCGCGTCGCCTAGTTCGAAACTCTCCAGAGCGCGATTTACGTCGGCAGTTACCCTGTCAAGGTGGCTGACAATCCAGCGGTCCTCGCGGTGTATCGGCCTTACGGCACTCCAGCCCTCGAGGCCGGACTTGCCTTCCAGCTGACTGATGACAAACCTCGAGGCGTTCCAGATCTTGTTGGCGTAGTTACGCCCTGCTTCGAGCCGGCTCTCTGTGAAGCGAAGATCGTTACCCGGCGCCGTGCCAGTGGTCAGGGCGAAGCGCAGGGCGTCGGTTCCGTACTTTTCCAGCAGGTCCAGCGGATCCATGGTGTTGCCGCGGGTCTTGCTCATCTTGGCGCCTGACCCGTCCCGGATCAGGCCGTGGAGGTACACGGTGTTGAAGGGAGCCTTTCCGGTATTCTCTATACCCAGCATGATCATGCGGGCGACCCAGAAGAACAGGATGTCGTAACCAGTCTCCAGCACGGTCGTTGGGTAGAAGTAATCGAAGTCGGCGGTTTCTTCCGGCCAACCCAGCGTCGAATGAGGCCACAGGCCAGAGCTGAACCAAGTGTCAAGTACATCCGGGTCCTGACGGATTTCCGATGAGCCGCAGGCCTCGCAGGCATCCGGATCCTCCATGACCACCATTAGGTGCCCACAGGGGCCGCAGTACCATACCGGAATGCGGTGTCCCCACCAGAGCTGGCGACTGATGCACCAGTCTCGAATGTTTTCCAGCCAATTGAGGTACACACGAGTGAACCGCTCAGGCACGATACGGATATCGCCCTCGGTTACGGCCCGGTACGCTTTCCCCGCGATGCTGTCTCGCTCCTCGTGGCCGCCGACGTTCACGAACCACTGCATGCTTATCAGAGGTTCGACCACGGTGGAGCATCGCTGGCAATGCCCGACTGAGTGGCTGTGTGGTTCCACCTTCTCGAGGGCACCCAGTGATTCCAGCTCCTCCACGACGCGCCGGCGGGCCTCAAATCGTTCCACTCCCGCATATTTTCCTGCCACCGCAGTCATGTTGCCGTCTCCGCCTATTACGTTTGGTGCGTCGAGTCGGTGCCTTTGCCCCACCTCGAAGTCCACCGGATCGTGGGCAGGCGTGACCTTCAGCGCACCTGTGCCGAACTCCGGGTCGATCGCTTCGTCACCCACCACCGGAATGGCTCGGTCCATGATCGGCAGGACAACGTTATTGCCTCGAACTTCGTCGTACCGTGGGTCTTCGGGGTGCACCGCAACCCCTGTGTCGCCCAGCATGGTCTCCGGGCGCGTGGTCGCTACGGTTACCCAATTGCCCGGGTCGCCTTCCAACGGATAGCGAATGTAATAGAGCTGACCGTCCACGTCCTGATAGTCCACTTCAAGATCTGAGAGGGCGGTCGCACAACGCACACACCGGTTGATGATGCGCTCGTGGCGGTAAATTAGTCCCTTTTCGTACAAGCTGACAAAAGTCGTGCGAACAGCATGGCTGGGGCCGGGTTCCAAGGTGAACTTGTGGCGTTCCCAGTCGGCCGAAATGCCCAGGCGCCGGGATTGCTCGTGAATGATCCCGCCGGATTTCTCAACGTGCTGCCACACGCGTTGCACGAACTCTTCGCGCCCCATTTCATGGCGGCTGATGCCTCCCTCCAGGAGTTGGCGCTCCACCACCCACTGCGTCGCGATGCCAGCGTGGTCCGTGCCAGGTAGCCACAAGGTAGGCACTCCGGTCATGCGCCGGTAGCGAATGAGTGCATCCTCTAGGGCCTTTTCCAGGGCGTGCCCAAGGTGTAGTTCGCCGGTTACGTTTGGCGGGGGCATGATGATGACGTAGGGCTGTTCGCCAGCTTTCGGAGTTGCGTGGAAGTAGCCGTTGTCCAGCCAACTCTGGTAGATGCGGCGTTCTACGTCAGCGGCGTTGTAGGCTCGTGGCATCTGGCCGGAAGACATGGGTAAACACCATCTCCGGGGCCGGCAAACGCGGCGTTAGATAGGAGGTGCCCTGAATTGGGCACGGGGCGTGCAACGAAAATCGCCATTTGACGATTAGGGCAAATATAACATCGCAGAATGGCGGGCGTCTATCTGGAGAGTGCGCGTTGTAGAGCGGTCTCCCGAAGACCCTCAAGACGGCAAATGGCTATCCGAGTGTCAGACGCCACCCGCGCCGGGTCCCAGTAATCTACTCGACGCTTGTGAAGCCAGTAAGTGAATTCCTTTACATCCGAAAGGGTCATTCCTTGGCGGCGCCCCAGCTTGGCCTCACTTCGGAATTCGCAGAGCAACTCGCTTCGTGGGCTGGTGTACAGATGTCGAAAGGCCTCTTCTGCAAGGTCCTCGCTGTCCGAGAAGCCGCGGGCTAAATGACGCTTGCGGACGCCTTCTTCCGCGTCTAGCTGCAGTACCTCCTCCAGCACGACCCCATAGTGGAAATTGAGATAGGCGCGGTACTTGCTAACCCCCAGCAACTCTCGAAGTACGTCCTCTGCCAAGGGTTCCGGCAGTTCTCCATGAAAGAGCAACCGCTCGAGGTCCCTGGGCGGTATGAATTCCTCAACTTCGATGCATAGGCGTTCGGCGAGGAGCAGCCAGTCAAAGGCCTCCCGCCCCACCATGTACTTGTACCGCCGACCGTTATGGGTTTCTTCAGCAAGCGTCCATCGACCCATGGCTTCCAGCAAAGCCCTGTCCCAAGGAACACCGGCCGCTAGTTGTACCCGGAGACCGGTAATTTCATCCAGCGGGGAACCTTCCTTCACCTTAAGGGGAAGCGTCCCCGGGGCCTCGGCCGGCTCAGCCCACGGGAAGGACTCGGCAGCTGAGGAAGCTGCGGCGGTCCTTGCGGTTCCGGGCGTCTTAACCCGAGGCATCAGGTTTTCCCGACAGAAGCGACTGCGTCGAACACTGCGATGCGCTCTGGTTTGGGGGTTCGAATAAACCTGAGAAAATGCTCCAAGGGCATGGTATTGAGCACATGGCGCGGTTCACACCAAGCCCTGCGGGCAACGGCGACGCCGAATCTCCCGCCGGAAAGCTGAGAATGATGATGAGAATCGGTCGAGATTACCAGAGGCACTCCCAACTCACGGGCGCGGTAGGCGTGGGTGTCCTTGAGGTCGAGTCGCTCGGGGGAGGCGTTAATTTCCAGGGCGGTTCCTGTATCTCGCGCCGCACGGAGCACCGCCTCCAGATCGAAGTCAGTGGGGGGGCGCTCACCCAGGAGCCGCGTGGAAAGGTGCCCAATAACGGTAACTGAAGGGTGCTCCATGGCCCGAATGATGCGACGAGTCATGGTTTCCCGGTCTTGCGACATAGCGTTGTGAACGGAAGCGACAACTACATCCAGCTCAGCCAACACATCGTCGGGAAAGTCCATTCGCCCATCGGCCCGGATGTCCACCTCGGAGCCGGCCAGGATGAGCATGGAGTGTTTTTCTTGCAACTGACTCAGCACCTCCCGCTGAGCGGTCAGTCGCTCTGGTGTGAGGCCGTTGGCCACGCCGAGTCCCTGCGAGTGGTCGGTCAGCGCCATGTACTCGTAGCCCAGGGACGCTGCTGTGCTTACCATCTTCTCGATGGCGTCGTGGCCATCGCTCCAGTCGCTGTGCAGGTGCAGGTCACCTCGAAGGGACCGCGCTTCAATCAGTTGCGGCAGTGTTCCCTTCTGCGCGGCGTCCAATTCCCACATGCCGGTACGAAGTTCTGGAGGGATCCAAGGCAGACCAAGTCGGGCATAGAAAGACGCTTCGTCAGCAAAAACTTCTACCTTCTCCGACTCCACGTCGGTGATGCCGTATTCGTTCAAGGAAAGCCCCATGCGATTGGCGAAGTCGCGCAGCCTGATATTGTGCTGCTGGCTTCCAGTGAAGTATTGGAGCATCGCCCCGATGGATTCGGCCTCTCCGGTACGAAGGTCAACCTGCAGGCCGGGCTCGACCACTACGCTGGTCTTGCGCGGGCCATTGACCAGCACTTCGCTCACCTGTGGCAGGCCAGCCAGGCAACGCCCCAGCTCTTCGGGGCGCGGAGTGATGGCTACGAGGTCGACGTCGCCGATGGTCTCTTCCCAACGGCGCAGGCTGCCTGCCGGCGTGAGCAGCGTGATGTCCGGATCGTGCTCCCGCAGGGCGGCCATCACAGATTCGGCCGTCGGCAGTGCTCTGCCAATGGGCGTGCGTTCAGTCCCCATGCTACGTGCGGCCTGGATGTGACGCAGGATGCTGTCAGCAGCGCGTTTCCCCATTCGGGGCAAGGATGCCAGGCGGCCGTCCCTGGCTGCCTGCTCCACACCCTCCACGGTGCTGATTCCTAGCTCCGACCCAATTAGCACCGCCGTTTTGGGGCCGATTCCTGGTATGGTCAGTAGCTCCAGTGCGCCTTCAGGTAACTCGGACTTGACCCTTTCGTAGGTCTGCACCTTGCCGGTGGTCACCAATTCCTGGATCTTCTCACTGATGGCTTTGCCGATGCCGGGTATGGCTGTAAGTTTTCCCCCATCGTTAACTGCCTGGGCTAGTGGAAAGGATAGCCCTTCGATGGCGCGGGCTGCCCGCTGGTACGCTCGAATCTTGAATACCGATTCGCCCTGCATTTCCAGCATAGTTCCCAGGGTATCGAACATTTCGGCGATTTCTTCGTTGCTCGGCTGCATTCCTGCCGTCTCGCCAAGTAGCTTTTTCAGTGGATATGTATTTCCCAACTATAAAGTGTTGCCCTAGGCTTGTCGAACCTTTGGCACGCTGCGCCAGAACGATTGCAAACAAAGTGGTAGCAGCAGCCTGACATTCCAAGCAAAGCGAAGAATCTCACCTGAGATGAAGAGAAGTTTCGCCCCGGTCAAGACGACCACCAAAGAGGCTTTGCAATCACCCTGTACACAGTGCACGGGCGGACACTTTCCCTTGCGAGCTGCATCCTTGGAATTTAGGTGGTTTGCTCGTGTAGTGGCGGCTTTGAAGCTCGCCCCTGATATAGCACACCACCAAAAGGGGCCAACACTTCTATGGACCGGGCGAAAAATCTGATGACAGTTGCCCGTAGCGAGAACGCGTTCTGCCCTGCTAGCCTGAATGTGTGGTGGGTTCTCCGAAATTCAGTCCCCCAAGAATGGAAGTGAGACGAATGGGACGCTTTTTGAATGTGTCCAACTTTCAACCAGGCCCCGACCGCTGACTACTTCCGTCCCTGTAGCCCTATCAAAGGCCCGCTGGGGCGGTAGGGGCATAGATTTCCCAGTACTATGACCGGTAATGTCCGCAAATGACCGGGAAAACAAAATATTTGGGCCCTCGACCAGCGCGGTAACGCGAGGCGGAAAGCAGGAGCGTGGGGAGGAGGGTGGCGATTCCAATTCGATGGTCATGTGCAGGGAAATTGACCTGGCATGACGCATGTCTGGCCAGCAGACTCATCCCTTCAGAGGGCAAACCGCCCGAAAGAAAGCGCGACTTTTGCTACCTGCTTTCTTGACAGTCGGAAGTACGGATTCGATAATGGAGGCCCCAGCCGAGGTAGCTCAGGTGGTAGAGCACGGCACTGAAAATGCCGGTGTCGACAGTTCGAGTCTGTCCCTCGGCACTCTTCTTCCTCTCCTTTCTTAAAAGGGCGAGAGATACCCTCGTTGAAAACATCCGTCTTCTAGTCCGACGCCAAAGTCGCATGAGGGCTAGTCGCAGAGATATAGATGGCCGCACCGACCCTCCTCCGGAACAGGCTCTCTTTGACGGATGCGGTAAACTGGCACTGAAAAAGCTCGGTACTAGTCCGAGCTTTTTCCATTCTAGGGTACTGGGATATCGCGATAGTTCCTTTGTAAAGAATTGCTGCTGTGTCCCAGGAACGCGCAACAGCGGAATGAACGAGTCAGACTCCCACAAGAGGCAAGAAATCGTTCCGCAACGGGCGGCAAGGCCGCTCATAGGACGCTTCGTTGTAATTCTGCGAAGCTTTAGCTCAAAATTTTCCCCGGTTGAACACTCGTGGGCTTGTGCACCGTATTTGAGGAGGTCTACGCATGCAGTCGGCTGATCTCAACCTTACTACCACTGTTACGGGGCACCAACGGTTCCTGTTCATCAAGCTCCCGGGAGGCGAAGCGGACTCCGTTCTTGTCGGGGCTATGGATCGCCTCGGGGATGGCCTGGAGAACATGCACTACGTGGACGGGCCGCCATCGTCGGAGGCGTTCCGGAGAGGGAGGTTCCAATTCCTTAGGGCTGAGACGGCCATGAGCCAGAACCAGCAACTACCCCATCTCGCATTGATGGAAGCCGACGGTCTGGTCCGTCTGGAGGGGGAAATTCCAGACCCCCTTCTGAAATACGAAGAAGGCTTGCGGGCTTTGCTGGACCGCGTCGGCGGTAGCGTGGAGACCCTGACAGGCGTCCAGAAGCCTCGCAGCTATACCAGCCACGCCATGACCCAATACGCCTATGCTCGTGCTCAGCAACCTGGCCAAGGGAGCGTTCATCCCTTGGGGGTGGTGACCCCGATGAACAAGAATGCCGAATGGTGGGGCATGGACTGGATGCACCGGGAGAGCTTTTTTTTGCCCCGGTACGACGCGACGGAAAATATGGCGGTGAAAGGCCACGCGCTGGCGGCGGACTCGGGCATCGACTGCATCACTCGAAGACTGGTGCATTCTCCGGGAGGTTACGGCACGGAAGGAAGCTACGACTTCGTGGGGTACTTCGAGTTCGCCGAAGCTGACGCACCCACGTTCAGTGAAGTGATGGCTGCCCTGCGAGACGTTGAGCAGAACCCGGAGTGGGCCTATATCACCGAGGGACCTGAGTGGTGGGGCAGAAGGGTAGGAGAACCCTCGGAACTTTGGGATAGCTAAAGATGTCGCCCATCGGAATTGTGTAAATCCATTCGGTAAGCGAAGTGGCTTACCTCGTAAGCCGCGACGAGGAAAGCGAGGGCTTTCTGAATGGTCTAACGAACCCCCCGGATGCCGCAGACCCGTCATTGCCTCACCCGCACTTCACACCGCATCTCACAACCCGCTCGATATGCCGCCTTGCAACTCACCGTTGCAATGCCCGTTGGGCGTGAGCAAGAGAAACAACGGCACCTTCCTACAGCGATGGAGATATCGGAATCACTGGGCAGTCCTTCCGCCATCTATTACCAACTCCGAGCCTGTGACGAAGGACGATTCATCCGAAGCCAGGTAGAGCACTCCGTAGGCGATCTCTTCAGGCGTTCCGATCCGGCCCAGCGGAATGCGCTCGATCGCCTCATTTAGCTGGGACCCGGAGCCGCGGGCGGAGCGCAGCATCGGCGTTTCGATGGGTCCGGGGTGCACCGAGTTGCAGCGGATGTTATCCCCGGCATATTGGATTGCCGTGGACTTGGTGAAAATCCGCACCGCGCCTTTGCTGGCCGCGTATGCTCCAGAGGTGCCCGGTGCTGGGGCGATACCTGCACCCGACGAAATGTTGATTATGCTCCCGCCTCCTGCGTTTCTCATGTTGGGTATGGCGGTCTTGACGCCCAGGAAAACACCTTTGGCATTGATGTCGAAAGTCCTGTCCCAATCCTCTTCTGAAAAATCTTCGATACCGCCGGTGATTGAGATGCCTGCGTTGTTGACCAGCACGTCTAACTTGCCGAAGCGGGACACCGCGGTCGCAACAGCCGCCACCCAGTCTTCCTCGCTGGTCACGTCAAGTCGCACAAACACACAGTCGCCACCCGCCTCGTTCACCGCCGCTTCGGTCTGGCGGCCCTCCTCTTCCAACACATCGCCGATGACTACTTTTGCCCCCTCACGAGCGAACAGGTGCGCTTCGACTGCCCCCATCCCTCTTGCTCCGCCGCTGATCAGGGCAACCTTGCCTTGCAGACGCATTTCTGATCTCCTCAGCTGAATATCGCTATTCTAACGGCAATTCTGGCTGGAATGAGGTGATTCTGCAAAATTTCAAATCTAAGAAAGTGTTCTCTTGCGCGCCGGGACATGGGCAAGACTAAGAAGTAGACAAGGTGAGTTGCCACCATAACATTCGGCACCAACCTGAAATCTCCTGCCCCGCTTGGCTAGCAGAGTCCAAGCAGTTGTATTGGTAGCGACAGATACAGATGTAGAGGGACCACCGCCTCGCCGTTAAAAGGGCGTAAGACCTTACCTAAATGGCGGAACATCGTAGCAAGGGAACAGATCGTCGCCAACAAGTGGTCGCGCCAACATGGTACGGGCGACTCCGTGGACTTCACAGGGATACTCGAGCTAGATGGTCGACTTGGCTGAGGGCACAGATGTCCCGGCCCGACTAGGAGCCGAGTAGGGTGAACGCCTTCCGGAACGCATCACCTGACACGCCGGTTGCCGTGTTCCAACCTGGAACTGTAGCGTGGCAACAATGAAATTGCACACCCCCAAGATGCGAGCAGTCAGCTGTTCCCATGTTGACTGGAGTCGTGCTGGGACAGCGCACGAATTTCCCTGGCCGTTATATAGCGGGCTGACGCGGAAGAGGTGTTAACCCAGCGAGTGGATACTTGATCCAAGTCTTGAGCTGTAGCGACACCGTTCCATTTCAGAAGGTTTGCGCTTGTATGAGTGGGGTTCAAGCCCGACCCCCACTGAAACACGCCAACAATAGGGATAGACACTCAACTGCGCCGGGTGAAAAATCTGATGACAGTCGCCCGTAGCGAGAACGCGTTCCGCCCTGCTAACCTGAATATGTGGTGCGTCCGCCCCAGTTCAGTCCACGAGGGAAAGAAATGAGACGGGTCGGGATGGAATGGGAGTCTTCCCGAAGGTATCTCACTCCCAACCGGGCTTCGACTCCTGGCTATGGCTGTCGCCGCATCCTTATCAAATGGCCTCCGCAAGCGGCGGGGGTTAAGTTTTCCTGGGGCAATGACCGGTTTTGGCCGGAAATGATCGGAAATGACAGGAAAAACTAAATATTTTGCCCCCAGGCCAACGCGTGAAAGCAAAGGGGCGATCAGGCAGCGAGGAACGGAGAGTGCGAATCTATTCGGGTGGTTTGGTCCGGAAAAATAATTCCGAACGACATCGGGCCGGCGACCCGCCGTCCCGCTTCCTAAACGGTCACCCTTGCCGACAGTGAAAATGCAACACAGTGCAACGCTCCCTAGTAAGTGTTCCATATTCCGCTGCGGAAGCGCTCTAGTAAATGTAGTATGCACCCTTTGGGGATGGCTTTTGATCCCGCTCCTTCGACGCGAGAAGGTGATGCTCTCGGACTCGACCAACTGAAACAGGACTCTACCAAATGCAAAAGGAAGAAGGCAGCTTTAGGGAATGGATGCGAGGACCAGCTAAGTTCGGCTTTTCTCATGGCGCTCCCATGCTCTGTGAACATCCGGACACAGCGCGCAGATTAGAGCTAGCGGTCCCCTCCCATTTGATGCCTGTGCATGTAATAGGAGTGCAATCGATGCGCGCCGTCGCGGGGGTTCTTCACGGAGCCGCATGGGAATGCCGTAGGGCACAACCTTATCACCAGCCAGCAAACCCAAGTGCCCCGACCGACCATCCCCGGGTGGCCACTTGGTGCCCCTTATCTGCCATTAAGTCTCGTCCGATGAGACTAACGGCCGACTCAGGGATCATGTATTCGCCTTTCGGTGGTGCAACTTAAAGGGATATCAACAAGCCCGAATTTGTATTCGACCGCAGACCCTGGTTCTTCTTTGTAGTGACCGCTCAGAAAATATGCGGAACGCCTTGGAGCCTGGCTGGACATTGATTCTGCAGGTGAGCTTTTCCCTCGAAAATAGTAGATAGAGCACCCACCTCTAATATGATATAATATATATGAATGGACAATAAAGAAGAGAAAGAACTGTAGACTCTTCTGGCTTGCGGGGATAGACGTTTCTGGAAGGCAGAAACAGTGCCCAGCCTGAAGGGCCATCATTGCAGGAACAGCTGGGCAGGTGTGATTCCAAATTGATTCGAGCGACCGCAACCTGAAATAGCGGAAAGAGGTCCTTCGATTAGTCAACAGGAATGAGGCCTGAGCGATACAGAACATCGCGATGCCTATGAGCGTGTTGATGCAGAATAGGGGCGTACCCGTCCACGAAAAAGTCTGTCCCGTTTTAGCGAAGTGGGGCTTCCAGAACGCAGAGGAAGACGAACGGCAGGCGTTTCAGGTATTCAAGAAGCGACCATCGAGATATCTGTAGTCGATGTAGCAAGTGTGATGTCGTCAAGGTGCAAATGGAGGATTCTTGTGGAAAGCCGGAAGTTCACCCGGCGAGGCTGCATCCCACTGATGCCGCTGGCCAAGAGCAAGTTCCATTAACCGGCAAAACGGGGAAAACTATATGAAAAACAGAGAAATGTCTGACCCAACAGCTGGGCGCGTCTTGACTCCCGTCGCCGATATCAGCCAATAGGGTTATCCAAGAGTTGGATCGGAGAATGCCCATGTGAAAAGAAGGGCCCCCGTGAAGGGGAGATTCTGAAAGAGGTGAGTAAATGAATGCTCTCAAATGGGAGACAGCAGTAGAGGAACTTCTCAGAGACCTGGAGATAGTCGATCCTGCTGAGACCAGTGTTGGAACATGGAACGGCCCCGAAGGGGAAATGCGGGTGGCCATCATTCACGAGACAGGCCATGTTTACGCGGTCCCCGGAAAAGATGAGGAAGGGGGAGGCCCATCTCTTCTCTTCCGTCTTCCTGTGGAGAAGATGGGAGTGGAGGCGGCGATCCAGGCGGTGGAGGAACACCTGGAACAGGATCACCGCTCGAGCATGCGAGAGTGTGACATGATGGGTTGCCGCAACCAAGTTGCGGAGGATCGAGGAAGAAGCGTGGCTCCTGGAACCTACTTGGCGGTCTGCGACGGCTGTGCGCCGATCGTTGCAACGGTCAACTAAGCAACCAGAGAATGCGGACCCATGCCTTTCAAGTGTTCACCCTGAACATGATCTTTTCTTAAGCACGGAAGCAATCCAACTGCAGACTGCGGAGAGGTATTGTCCCGACATTTGGTGCGAATAGAAGCCATAACCCTCTCCGTTGACTAGGGCGTGTTTGCAATCTTCCAAAGTGTCCTGAAACGACCAATTCAAACAAGAGTTAAGGGTCTCCGACAAACACAAAACGGACGCATATGACCGACCAGACACGTTAAGTCCGGGATGAGTTCGCTTTGGATGATAGGTTGCAAACAAGGCCCAAGTCTTCGCGTTGGAGTTTGCCCAAGGCTTCTTGTTGACAGCACCGCAGAAGGACTCTAGGCTAGCGGCAGCCTCGACTCGACGCTGCGGATACGGGTGAATCTATGGAGATCAAAGACCTGATTATTGACGATCGGCAGAGAGGGGTTTTCAGGGTCCATCGTTCTTCCATGACTTCCATTGATCTGTTCCAGAGGGAACGGGAACTGATCTTCAGCCGGTGCTGGATCTACCTGGGACACGAGTCAGAAGTAGAGAACCCTGGGGACTACCGGCGCCGCACAATTGCTGGCCGGCCGCTTTTCTTTGCTCGCGGTAGAGATGGTGAAGTCCGGGTGTTCCTCAATACCTGTCCCCACCGGGGTGCATTGATATGCCGTCGCGACGAGGGGAAGGCCGAAGTCCTGCAATGCTTCTATCACGCGTGGACTTTTAATAACCATGGAGAGCTTATCGGAGTCCCAGGCGAAGATGCCTACGGCCCTTACTTCGACCGCAGCGAACTTGGCCTGAAGGAACCGCCTAGAGTCGAAAGCTATCGGGGGTTTTACTTTGTGAGCTTCAACCCCTACGTCGAAGACCTGGTCACTTACTTGGCGGGCGCAAGGGACTACTTGGACTTGATCGTAGACCAGGCCGACGAGGGGATGCGGGTAGTCGCCGGTTCCAACAAGTACACCATGAAAGCCAATTGGAAACTCCTGGTTGAAAACAGCCTGGATGGGTATCACCTGATTCCGACTCACCAGACTTATCTGGACTACATCGCCAGTCTCGGGACCGACGACAGTGGAGAAACCATGGCTACCCGCATCCCGGGCCGAGCCAAAGCATTGGGCAATGGCCACTGCGTGATCGAGACCGCAGCCCGGAACGGCCGCCCCATCGCCCATTGGCACCCTCTGTATGGCGAGGACGCCAGGGAGCCGATGGCACTGGCCCGTCAAACGGCTGGTGGAGAAATTCGGCGAAGAGCGCACCTACCGGATGGCCGACACGTCCCGAAACTTGATCATCTATCCCAACCTGGTCATCAACGACATCATGGCCATTACCGTCAGGTATTTCGAACCTCTCGCCCCCGACAACATGGAGGTCACCGCCTGGCACCTCGTACCAAAGGAGGAATCGGATACCATGCTGGCCACCAGGCTTGACAGCTTCCTCACCTTTCTTGGGCCCGGAGGCTTTGCCACCCCAGATGATGTTGAAGCCTTGGAATCGTGCCAGGTCGGCTTTCGAGCAACCGAAAACGAATGGTCCGACATTTCGAGAGGAATGCTCAATCCCTCTCCCCAATCGACGGACGAGCTCCAGATGCGCGGGTTCTGGCGGCAATGGCACGCAAACATGCAAGGCTTCAGCCATACCAACGTGCAGGATGGGCAGGCCCCGGAATTGGAAGCCGCGTTGGCAACGGACGATTAACATCCTTGGTCCTGAAACCCGGTATTCAAGCCCGGCATTCGAACCAGATGAACGATGACGGCCGCAAATAAGCCCACCCTGCGTGAGCAGGTAGAGGACTTCCTGTTCAAGGAAGCGGCGCTTCTGGACGACTGGCGTCTGGACGACTGGGTCGGTTTGTTTACCGAAGATGGTCGATACGTGGTTCCCACGACCGATCTGCCGGAGGGGAACCCCCAACGGGACCTGGTGTTCATCGACGACGATATCACCCGTCTTCGAGCACGTGCGGTGCGGCTGAACAGCCGCCATGCTCACCGCGAATATCCGTGGTCGCGAACTCGCAGGTTCGTTCCCAATGTGCGGGTAGAAGAGACCAGCGATAGAGAGATCTCGGTCACCGCGAATGTGATGGTCTACCGTTTCCGCAGCGGAGAGGGAGCGCCATACGTGGGCAGCATCGACTACCTGCTTCGGCGAGACGGCGAGGACTTGAGAATAGCGTACCGGCGCGCGGTGCTGGACTTGGAAGCCCTCTCTTGGCACGGTGCAGTCAGCATCATCTTTTGAACGGCCGGACAAGTTGATCCCTTCAGGCACCCGGGTGGCAGAGGATATGGTTTGAAGCTCGAAGGTAAGACGGCACTGGTGACGGGCACAAGTCCCAACATCATGGGCGGCATCGCTGAGGAGTTGGCTCGGGAAGGGGCCAACCTCATTTGTGTCGATGTCCGCGAGGAATATGCGGAGAAATGCGCCGCGGCCATAGTCGCCGAGGGTTATGTCGCTATGGGCGTAGCCTGCGATGTAACCGATGAGGATCAGGTGCTCGCGGCTATTTCCAAAGCCTCGGAACGGTTCGGGGGTGTGGATATACTGGTAAATGGCGCAGCCCAGTTCAACTTCAAGGGCGTGCTGAACATGCCGGTAGACGAGTGGCGCCGGCAGACCGACATCATTCTTACCGGTGCGTTTCTTTTCACGAAACACGTGGCTCACTTGATGATCCGGCAGAACCGGCAGGGCAACATCATCAACATCATTTCCACTGCAGGGCACCAGGGGGAACCCGGCAACGTTGGCTACGGGACCGCCAAGGGCGGGTTGCTCAACTTCACCCGGTCGGTGGCCATGGAATTGGCCGGGTATGGCATTCGGGTCAACAGCCTGACGCCGACTGCCACCGACTCATCGGAAGGGCAGGAGCGGGCCGCTAGGTGGGGCGTGGACTGGCCGCGTCCCCGCTTGGGTCAACGTGCAGCGGGCTTGCTGCCGGACGCCAGCCGGGGGGCGCCCTTGCTCAAGCTTCCCAGGCCGACACATTACGGCAAGGCTGCGGTCTTCCTGGCATCTGACGACTCTGAAATGATCACCGGATTCGACCTTCGCGTGGATGCCGGTGCCGTTTCGAGGTACTGGATCTGGTCTCCGGGAGATGCTTAACCTATACGGCAAGCTCAAGGCAGGCCCTTACAGGAACAGGAGGTCAAGATGGCTGAGATCCTAGGTGCGGGCGTGACCCACTATCCGCCGATGCTGGTATCGGATGAGGAGAAGGCATTCCCGATCAACTTGACCCTGGCGCGGGACGAGAGGGTTCCGGAGCACATGAAGAACCCGGCCAATTGGCCGGAAGCCATGCGTGTGGAGTACGGGGAAGACGAGGGTGTTGCCTCGGCGGCGCTTCACCGGGAACGCCTGGTCAAGAGCTTCCGCGTAGTCAGCGACGAGATCCAGGCGTTTGAGCCTGACTTCGTCGTGATCTTCGGCGACGACCAGTACGAGAATTTCAGAGAGACCATTATCCCGCCCTTCTGCATTCTGGCCTATGAGGAATCGGAGTCCACCCCATTCCAGAAGGGATTTGCGTCCGGCAAGCGGAACGCCTGGGACGAGCCCGCAGAGAAGGTGTTCAAGTACCGTGGCCACCCTCAGGCGTCCCGTTGGCTCGCCACCCAGTTGATCGAGCAGGGCGTGGACATGGCGTATGCCTACAAGCCGCTGCACGACCCGGGGTTGCCCCACTCCATACTGAACACCCTGCTGTTCCTGGACTACGACCGGAAGGGGTTCGACATTCCCGTGGTGCCCTTTGCGGTCAACTGCTACGGTAGCAAGGTCATCAGCAACCGGGGAGGCATCCTTCCTCACAAGGAGAACGGCAAGTTCCTGGAGCCGGACCCGCCTGGGCCCTCCCTCAAACGCTGCATGCAGGTGGGAGCGGCGACGGCCCGGGCGCTTCGGGAGAGCCCTTGGCGCGTGGCACTGGTGGCGTCGTCGAGCTGGTCGCATGCCTTCCTGACTGAGAAGAACCATTTCCTCTGGCCGGACATTGAGTCCGACCGGGCCATGTTCGAGGCCCTCCAGGCCGGCGACTACGATGCCTGGGGCAGGGTCTCCACCCCGGAGGTCGAGGCTGCGGGACAGCAGGAGCTTCTGAACTGGGCTTGCCTGCTGGGTGCCATGGCGGAGCTGGACCGGAAGCCGGAGGTCCTCGACTACGTTGAGACCTATGTATTCAACTCCAACAAGTGCATGGCTGTATTCCGGCCCTAGCCGCTCCATGCGAGTCTTCGCAAGTCCTCCCTTAACGACTCGAGCGCTTTGGGAAGGAGTGGTCGTGGCAAAGGTTAGGGCAGCCACCGCTGTTGGCCAGGACTGGGAACGATGACCACCGTACGTGTGCCGCGGGCGATGACCATTGCAGGGTCGGACTCGGGAGGAGGCGCGGGAATCCAGGCCGACCTGAAGACGTTCGGGGCGATGGGCGTGTTCGGTACCTGCGCCATAACGACCATCACAGCACAGAACACCATTGGCGTGGACTCTGTGCTGGAGACACCCACGTCGATGATCGAGGCGCAGATCGACGCCATAGTGTCGGACATAGGCGCCGACGCAGTGAAGACCGGCATGCTGTCGAGCAACGAGATCATCCGGTGCGTGGCGGAGCGGCTGGACCGACACTCTTTGGGTCCGACGGTAATCGACCCAGTGATGGTGGCGAGCACGGGGTTCCGGCTGCTGAGGGACGACGCCGTGGATGCGATGCGGACGGTGCTGATCCCGATGGCGACGGTGGTGACACCCAACAGCCGTGAAGCCGCCGCGCTGACCGAGCTGGAGATGAACACCGTCGACGACCTGAAGACGGCGGCCAAGCTGCTGGTCGACGAGATGGGCGCCAAGAACGCGGTGGTGAAGGGCGGGCACCTGGATGGGCCGGCCACCGATGTGCTGTACGACGGTTCGGACTTCGTGTTGTTCACCTCCCAGCGCATTGATACACCGAACACCCACGGGACCGGCTGCACCCTGGCTTCGGCGATTGCCGCCGGCCTGGCCAAGGGCCTGCACGTGCCTGTTGCGGTGCAGCAGGCCAAGGACTACGTTACTGCCTCCATACGCACCAGCTTCCCGGTGGGCCAGGGGCATGGGCCGCTGAACCACTTCCACCAACTGTGGGAGCGGGACGGGGGATAGGGGACCGCCTCATTTGATCCAGTAGCATTCAACTCCGTTTGTACGGCCCAACCGTTCATCCTTCGACAAGCTCAGGATGAGCGGTTGGGCCATTTGCTTTGCTATGGTTGGTCCTTCGACAGGCTCGGGATGAACGGTTGGGCTATTCGTTTTGCCACGGTTGGGCCTTTCGTTTTGCTATGGTTGGTCCTTCGACAGGCTCAGGATGAACGGTTGGGCTATCCGTTTCGCCACGGTTGGGTTATTCGTTTTGCCACGGTTGGGCCTTTTGTATTGCTATGGTTGGTCCTTCGACAGACTCAGGATGAACGGGGCTGGTGGCATGGGATGGGTTGTTCTTGATGCGTTTTGGGGTGGGCTAGTGGTTCTCGAAGATTTCCTGGAAGCGGGTTACCGCAGCGACGGTGGCGGCTCGTTCCTGCCTGGTGGGGTTGCGGGGGTCGCGGGCCTTGGG
This sequence comes from Dehalococcoidia bacterium, assembly GCA_965222025.1. Classification (GTDB taxonomy): domain Bacteria; phylum Chloroflexota; class Dehalococcoidia; order Lucifugimonadales; family UBA3495; genus VXOI01. Next base: position 152,376 of record CBDCTI010000005.1, read on the forward strand.
GAGGCGGCCGAGCTTGAGCATGGCGGCCATGAGCAGCAGGCGGGCCTTGTTGCAGTCGAGGTTGCTGCCCGCGATGGTGAGGTCGTCCCAGCCGCTGGGGACTCTGCCGCCGGGGTCGGCGCGGCCGACGCGGGCGACGGGCATGCCGCTGAAGGCGGCGACCTCGAGGGCACTGTGCTGGGACATGGAGCCGAGGCCGTAGGGTGAGGAGCCCTCCAGGACGAAGCCGTGGAGGCTGGGGGACGCCGGGTCGCCGCTGGCCTGTTCCTTCAACCCCTTGTCGATGCGGGCCATGATGTCCACTTCATTGTCGGGGTTGGCTGTCTCGTCCTCGTCCATGTAGGCGCCGTACTTGACGATGTGTACCCGTGGTATGGCGTCCTCGAGCAGGGCGCCGCTGTCGTCCTTGACCTGTACGCGGACCGGGTCGCTGCTATCGGCGAACTCGGGGAACTCCAGCCAGTCTGGCAGGCGGGAGAGGTTGACGTCGGAGTTGGCGGTGTGGTGGTAGGCTGGCTTGTACCAGATGGTGACGGGCGGTCCGACGGTGCCGAGGATGCCGCCGTGGCCGCCGGTGGCCTTGTAGTTGCCGGGGCGGTCATCGGCCTTCTTGAACTCGCGGGCGGCGTAGATGCGCTCGTCCTGGACTCCGACGGCGCCGATGCCTGATCCCAAGCCGGAGACGATGAGGTCGACGGCGTCCACGATGTTGCGGTCGCCATCGTTGGCGAGCTGGCCGTGGGTGCGCTGGGAGGCGCATCCGGCGAGGGTGAGGTCGGTGTCGATGAGGAGGCTGAGCCAGTAGATGGTCTCCTCGACAGTGGGACTGCCCTCGAGCCAGATGCCGCCGGCGTACCTGCCGCTGGACAGCTCGGCGTGGACCCTGTTGGTGGCCTTGGCGAGGTCGCGGTATCGGGGTGAGCGACGGAGAGCGAGGGGACGGTAGGGGAAGTAGTCGACGCCTGATTTCTCGCCGTTCCGGGAGTATCCACCGGGAGGCAGGACGCGGATGAAGTCGAAGTCGGCCTTTCGGTCGAGGATGCTGCCCTCGCCGGACTCGTCCCTGCCGGGGATGGTGCGGTCGATCTCGGTGAACATGCGGGAGGCATCGGGGTAGAAGAACTGGCGGCCTCCGTAGTCGAGATCGGGGTCGAAGAGATCGGCTTCCTCGAAGGGCTGGCCCTGGTTCGAGCCGTTGGCGCGGCGGGCCATGTAGGGCAGGGGATAGGGGCCGTCCTCGGGACGCAGCTCGACCTCGTAGTAGTCGTTGCCATCTTGGTGGTAGACCGTAGAGGAATCCTCCTCAAGCGGATGGGCGCTGTACCTCCTGATCCTGACGACGGCCGGCTCGTGGAGGAGCTGGGGCACGAGGTGGTCGTAACGTCCGGGCAGGGTGCGTTCATCGGGCAGTCGGCCCTTGTTGCCGGTCACCAGGGTTGGCGAGTTGGCGATGGTGGACCTGGGACCGGAGAACACGGCGATCCTGGGTCTGTCCATGAATCCTCCTCAAGGCGGCGCTGCTGGAGTCACCATAGACACTGCCCCGCCTGTTGTCCTGCATTAGTGGGGGAACGGCCGAAAAATGCAAGTCCTAGAGGGTCATCGCGTTTTCGATTGTGGTCGCGGTAGTTGTGCCGGCCTATGCGAGGGGTTGTCTTGGCCAACTCATGATGGGGAAGGCGGGTTGGAGGTCGCGGTGGCTTATGGGACCGTTGTACCCCGGGCGACGCTCGAGAAACTCGCCGCGCCTAAACACTCTGTCAATGATGCGTTTGCTCGCTTTCCAGGGAAGGATGGCCCTGACGACGTCGATGGTCAGGGGGAGTTCTTTTTCTTTGGCACAGCGCCTGACGTAGTCGAACAGGCCGTTGAAGCTCCCGGGTGGAATTCCCCTCTGGATGAACCACTGGGCGGACTGGATTGGATGCATAGTGGGCTTGCCTTCCTCGCGGGCAGTCTCCCACTGGTTGCAGAAGTCATGGGCGAGGCGCCGTATTCGCACTACGGCGAGGGGGACAGCGTACTGGCGCTTCAGGGCATTTATCTCTTTTTTGATCTGACTGAGGGTCATGGTTGCTTGCTCCTGAGTTAGTTGGCTGATTGAGTGGCGATACTGGAAAATGCCTGTTTTCCCACTCATTTCCGTTTGTTTACGTTCATTTCGCCCCGGGGGGCGCGGCCCTCGGGATATCGTTGCGCCGGGTTCATGCCGGGCCTGCGTTTGCGGGAGATGCTGTTCTGGCCCACCTATATCAGCGGGGCTGCGTCCTGCGTACCTTTGACGGCCTCGCGCAGATCCTGAAGATCATCACTGAGCTTGTCTAGGTCGCCGAGCTTGATGCCGTACTCCACGAGGTAGCGGGCGGCACGGAGACGCAGGGCCTCATCAGAGCCCTTGGTGGCCAGTTCGGTGATGACGGCGATGCCAGTGGGCATGGCGGTCTGGATCTGCTGGCGGACAAGGCTGTGTGACTCTTGGCGGATGCGGGCCAGTTCTTCCCGGAAGGAGGGATCCTCGAGCCAACGCCGCAGTGTGGATTCCGCGATGCCCGAGTCGCGAGCAGCCTGAGCGACGGAGGTGGAGACGGCAACGGTAGGCAGGACGGCCTGCTGACGGAAGGTGAGGTCAGAATCGTCATTTTCCCGTTCATTTCCACTCGTTTCCGCCGATTCTGAGTTGTCGCCGGGGTTGTGCGCGGTCCCGTGGGGGCGCCTTGGGATGCGAGTATTGTTGGTCTGCTTGTGCTTTTCAGACATCAAATATCGTGTTGCCTCAGTGGCTATCTGGATTTGGCTTGGCCCAAATCGAATTGGGTCTTACGAGCCATGTGCCTATAATAGTACATACGGTCTATTACAATGCGCAAGGGGGTTGTGTCAGGAGTTTGGGGATGGGTGGGGACGTGGGGTTTGAGGTGGGGAAGACAGCCTTCGTCCAAGGGATACAATCAGGCTAATGGGAGCGATGGCGATGGGAGGCCATGGCCCTAAGGTTGCGAGATACAGAGGGGTTAAGACGTCATTCAGAGCCGCTACACCAATAAGCGATAGTTGGTTGGATTGGAGAGGTCCACCAATTGTGATAGGTTCTACTCATACCAAGAGTGGAGTTAAGCCGTGGAGATGCAGAAGACAGGTTATCCCCGCACTGACTACTTGATTGACCAAGAGGCAACGGAGATCCGACGTCTAGAGTTGTTCGCTGCAAGAAAGGCCAGAGAAAACAAGCGGTTGATTGAGAAATTCCATGACGTGTATCGTGATTTACAGAACCTAGGAGAGAAGAAGCCAACTGTGTAGCAATTACTTTTATGAGCGACAACTTCTGGAAATTGAAGCCAAGGCTCTCCTTCTTGAGATCCACGACAATGTTATTGGAATAATCGAGAGATACTGTGTACAAGTGTTAGTTAGATTGGAGCGTTATTCTACGCAGTGAGGTGCTAGAGCCCACGAAGGCTGGAGACTACGGACCAGCTTTGGACAAACTACGGGATTTCGTACTGGTTGACCTGGCAATGTACAAACTGTTCCCACAATTGGTTGATAGCGCTGAGCCAGGGTTGGAGACGCTGCACAGATTTGCAGATGAGTTTGGCGTCCCTTGAAACTCCTTCCCAGTCGTCATCAGAGAGCCCCTGTTCAGCAGGGGTTTTTCTTTTGCCGGAGTCCGGGGATGAACGCCGAGTATTGCGGTTAGTGCTGTCGGGCTGACGCGTTTATCTGAGGCAGAGGTTTGGGTATCTTTAGCCGACGTGCCTTCGACAGTTTTGGGAGCCGTGGAAGTGTGATGACCGGAAAGGGCGTGGTGTGGGTGTCATTAGGTGGTTGACATAGAAACAGATGTTCTATAACATTTGTTCTACCGGCTGGGCCGGACTCTTCTGACCTAGTAACACCTTGGGAGGCTCCTTGAAGGTCGCCTGTGTGCTCATCTCCCACCTGAGGGCCAAGGTCGAAATGCAGCGGCGGCCCCACCTGAAGGACCAGCCTGCCCTGATCGTCGATCGCAGCAAGTCGAGACCCGTGGTGGTCGACCATTTCCCGGCGGCTGCGTCGGTGTCGCCGGGAACGCCGTTGGAGCAGGCCCTGTCGCGTCAGGCCGAAAGCCCTTTTCGCGAGGGAGAAGGGAGGGCCGGGGCCGTGGTGCTGGAAGCGGACGAACCCCACTACCGACGAGTGTTCCGGCAGATCCTCAGGTCGCTGCAGGGCATTGCCGACCGGGTCGAGGACGCCGGGCTGGGCGTTGCCTACGTTGCCATGGATGGACTGGAAGCGATGTACGGCAACGAGGAGCGCCTGGTCTGCACACTGATGAACGCCGTTCCCGAACACCTGCAGCCGCGGGCGGGCATCGGCGAAGGCAAGTTTCCTGCCCTGGTGGCTGCCCGGATCAGCGAGCCACTCCGGGCGACCAAGGTGCCGGAGGACGCGGCGGCCTTCCTGGCTCCGCACTCCATCGGGCAGCTTCCGGTGTCTGAGGAAATTATATCGTCCCTGCGTCGGTTCGGGCTATATAGCATTTGTCATATAACCGGCATGGGACAGGCGCAGATGGTGGACCAGTTCGGGCACCTGGGAGGGTGGATATGGAACCTGGCCAGCGGCCACGACGACCGCGCCCTGGTGCCGCTGAAGTACGAAGAGGTGGTTACGGAGCAGACGTCGCTGCCCTTCGCATCGACGTCGCTGGAGATGCTGCTGGTGGCGACGGACACGCTGCTGCGGCGGGCCTACGCCCGTCCGGTGATGCGGGGGCGGTACGCGAGGCAGGCGTCGCTGGAATGCCCGGTGTTCGGGACGGCCCCGTGGGAGAAGGCGGTGAACTTCCAGGAGGGTGTGGGCCGGTGGGAGAGGGCGTCGTTCATCATCCGCAGCAAGCTGGAGGCGGAACCGCCGGAGGTGCCGGTGGACGGGCTGGAGCTGACGCTGTCGGGCTTCACGGGGGAGTCGGGGTCGCAGCTGGGTATGCTGCCCGATGCCCGAGAAGACCGGCGGGGGCAGCTGATGGAGGCGGAGCAGCGGCTGCAGGCGCGGAGTCAAGGCCGGCACGCTGCACGCTATCGCTCTGTGCCGGCGGTAAAAACTGGAGCACGGCACTCAGGGGAAGCGGGGGAAGCCAGCGAGACGGGCGCCTGGGCGTCGCTGTACCGGGTGGTGGAGGTGGCGCCGTGGCATCCAGCGCCGGAGATGCGGGCGGTGCAGACGCCGCTGGACCCGCTCAGCGGCGGCCTGCGCCCGCTGCTGGCCCCGGAACACGTGGCGGTGAAGGAGGACGAGAACCGGCTGCCACAAGCGATCAGGCAGCCGGGTATCAGGCAATCGGGAGGCGGGCAGCCGGGGAGTGGAGGGGAGCGCTGGGGACGGTCGAGGGGCCACGGGGACTCGGGAGAGTGGCGGAGGGTGGCGCGCATCGAGGACTCGTGGACCTTCGACCTGTGGTGGCTGCCCAGACCACTGACGAGGACCTATTACCGGGTGGAGCGAGAGGATGGGGGACAGGTCACCCTGTTCCGGGACCAGCATGACGGTAGCTGGTACCAGCAGGGCCATTAGCATTATCGAGGAACCCCATGTACGGCGATTACTTCGAACTCCACACCAAGAGCTTCTATTCCTTCGGGCTGGGGGCATCCCACGCACACGAGCTGCTGGCGCAGGCCAAGGAGTACGGATACGGGTGCCTGGCGCTGACGGACACCAACCTGTGCGGAGCGCTGGACTTCGCGCGGCAGGCCAACGGCCTGGGGCTCAAGCCCATCACGGGCGGGGAGCTGACGCTGACCGACGGCTCGCGGCTGACGCTGCTGGCGCGGACGAGGGAGGGATACGGCAACCTCTCGCGCCTCTTCTCGCTGGCCAACGCTGCCGACCGCCGCGACCCGCGGCTGGACCCGCGCCTGCTGCCGGAGCACGCCGGGGGGCTGGTGTTGCTCACCGGCGGGCGTGGCGGGCCGCTGTCGGCGCCGGTGCTGGAGGGCAGGACCGGCGAGGCCATGCGGCTGCTGGACGACTGGATGCAGTGGTTCGGCGGCGATTCGGTGTACGTGGAGCTGCAGCAGAACTTTCTGCAGGGAGACGTCGGGCGGAACCGCGACCTGGCGGCGCTGGCCGACAAGGCCGGGGCGGCGGTGGTGGCGACCAACGACGTGCACTATCACATGCCGGAGCGCTACCGGCTGCAGCACGCGCTGGTGGCAGCCAGCCACAACACCACCATAGACCAAGCGCTGCGCTTCATCCGGCCCAACCATCATCTCTTCCTGAAGCCGCCGGAAGAGATGGAGCGGCTCTTCCGGCACTGTCCAGAGGCACTGGTCAACACCCGGCGCATAGCCGAGATGTGCGAATTCGACCTCAGCGCGGACCTGGGTTACACGCTGCCTGAAGCGGACGTGCCCGAGGGGTATACGGCCGACAGCTACCTGCAGCAGCTCAGCTACGAGGCAGCTACGAGGCGCTACGGGTCGGTGACGCAGAAGGTGGCGGAGCGGCTGCGGGAGGAGTTCCGGCTGATCGAGCTGCACGGGCTGGCGGGGTTCCTGCTGCTGTACCGGGAGATCGTACTGCTGGCGCAGAAGATCATGGAGGAGCGGGGGCTGGTGCAGCCGGAGACGCCACTGGAGGAGCGGCCGCCGGGGCGGGGGCGGGGATCGTCGGTGGCGCTGCTGGTGGGCTACCTGATCGGCATCAGTCACGTCGATCCGCTGGAGTGGGACCTGACGCTGGAGCGGTTCATCTCGGAGGATACCAGCCTGCTGCCGGACATCGACCTGGACTTCCCGCGCAACCTGCGGGACGAGCTGATCCAGCGGGTGCACCGGCGGTTCGGGCCGGAGTTCGCGGTGCTGGCGGGGGCGATCTCGACTTACAGCGTCAAGGGGATCATCCAGGACCTGGGGAAGGCGCTGGGACTACCGAAGGAGGAGCTGTCGCTGCTGTCGAAGCAGCTGCACTCCCATGACGCCGACGCGCTGGAGTTCGAGATGCGGGAGCTGCCCGCCTTCCAGGACCGGGTGGATGCCCCGGGCTGGCGGGAGCTGGTGGAGCTGGCGCCGCAGCTGATGCATGCGCCGCGGGGACTGGGGCAGCACGTCGGTGGACTTATCCTGAGCAGCACGCCGATCCCTGAGATGGTGCCGACGAGGGCCGGTGCCATGGAGGGCCGCTACATCATGGACTGGAACAAGGACAGCGTGGCCGATGCGGGGTTCGCCAAGATCGACCTGCTGTCGCTGCCGGTACTGGATCAGCTGGAGGAGGCGCTGGACCTCATCGAGGTACGCGAGGGGGAGCGGCCCGACCTGTCGCGCGTCGACCCGAGGGACCCGGAGGTGTACGACCTTATCAACGCGGGCAAGGCCAAGGGGGTGTTCCTGCTGCAATCGCCGGCGCAGCTGAAGATGGGGCAGCGGCTCAATTCACGCAACCTGCTGGACCTGGCCTACCAGGTGGCGCTGATCCGGCCCGGCGTGGGGGTGCAGGGGAGCGCGGTGTCGCAGTTCGTGGAACGCTACCGGCACGGGGCGTCGTGGGACTACGACCATCCGCTGGAGAAGCGGGCGCTGGAGCGAGGTTACGGCATCATCGTGTGGCAGGAGCAGGTGGTGCAGCTGGTGATGGACGTGGCGGGGTTCACCGCGGCCGAAGCAGATGAGCTACGGCGGTCGTTCGCGCGTCCCAACAACCAGCACCTGATCGACGGACACTGGCAGCGGTTCCTGTCGGGCGCTCAGCGCAATGGCGTGCCGGAGGATGCGGCCAAGAGGGCCTTCGCCAAGCTGAACGGGCACTACATGTTCCCGGAGTCGCACTCCCACGCCTTCGCGGTCACGGCCTATCAGGCGGCGTGGCTGAAGCGTTACCACCCGGTTGAGTTCTTCGTGGGGCTGATGAACAACCAGCCCATGGGCTTCTATCCCATGGAGACGCTGAAGCAGGATGCGCGGCGGTTTGGGGTGACGTTCCTGAACCCCTGCGTCAACCGGAGCGCGGTGTCGTGCATGCCGGAGGACGGGTCGGTGCTGCTGGGGCTGCGGTTCATCCGGGACGTGGGGCCGGAGTCGGCGCGGCTGATCGTGGCCGAACGGGAGCGGGGCGGGCCGTACGCGGGGGCTAGCGACCTGGTGCGGCGCACTGGCCTGAAGCCGCAGGCGGTGCTGTCGCTGGTGAAGGCAGGGGGATTCGACGGCGTCATTCCCAACCGGCGGGCGGCGCTGTGGGACGCGGGGCTGGCCACGCGGCCGGGTCGGAATGGACAAGCGGCGCTGCCCCTGCCGCTGGCTCCGGGTTTAACTGGCGCTTCGCTGCCGGGTGGAGCACCAGAACTGGCCGACTTCACCGAGTACGAGAGGATGTCGGGGGAGTACGAGGTGATGGGCATCTATCCGCAGGGACACCTGATGGAGTTCGTGCGGCCGGGGTTGAGCCGGGAGGTGCTGCCCACGACGGCGGTGTACGGGCTGGAGGAGGGCGCAGAGGCCCTGGTGGCGGGCTGGCCCATCGCGCGGCAGCACCCCAAGGGACAGGATGGGACAGTGTTCGTGACCATTGAGGACGAGGAGGGGGACGTGCAGCTTATCCTGTGGCCGCAGGTATTTTTCCGGCGGCGGAGGCAGCTACAGAGCCACATCGTGCTGGCACGGGGGGTTGTGTCGCGGTGGGACGGGACCACCAGCCTGGTGGTGTCGGACCTGCAGGCCATCGACCCGCGGGTGCCGATGCCGTCGTCGCACGACTGGCGGTGACGGCATCGGGCAGGTGCGGTTGTGCCAGCCCTGTGGTTGCAGCCGGCACGCGAATGTGAGAATCGAAAGGGGCTGATCAAAATTCTCAAAGGTCCATCGGTGGTGACAGAGCAGAACAATCAAACAATCCAAAGACTCCCCATACCCGTCCTAAGACAGGACCAGGACCAAGAAGCCATGCTGAAACAGGCCGAATGCAGCGGCATTCACTGGTTGAGAGATAAAGCTCATGGATTCCGGATTGATGTTTCCGCAGGGACAAGCATCGCGGGAATTACAGAATGGGACCTCATGCGAGTCATGAGATAGTCGTTAACGGCGCGGGAGTTTGAGAGGACTTGAAATGGCCATGGGCGAGTCAGGTCACTCTTGCCGCTACATACGGATTTCGTTAAACTGGATTCAACGATCGCAATAAGTCGGTTAGTCACGACTGAAGATTCATTCCCCCTCGCTGAGGCGCTGGCGGAATCGCCAAAGAGCGCCTCGACTGAAGGCAACACCCCTCCCTGGTTCCACTCGCGGAGAGATGGCTGAGTGGACGAAAGCGCCGGTCTCGAAAACCGGAGTACGGGCAACTGTACCGTGGGTTCGAATCCCACTCTCTCCGCCACCAACACTATCTGAGGGCTCCAAAACCCTCCGAAAACGGCATGCCAGTGCCATTTATAGCCGGCCTTCATAGACAGTCTGCCCTCCACGACGCTACTATGCTCGAAAGGCGTTCGTACAGGGTTTGTACATTGAGGTGGGACAGGGGCCGCATGGGCTAAAACTCGACCAACGCCATCGCGGGTGTGTGTACACCGGATCAGGAGGACGACAATGCCAGTTACGAAGCGAAACGCCCTGGTTGCGGCACAAATCCCGAACCTACCCCCAGGTGAGCACACCGACGGACAGGGGCTTGTTCTGCGGGTCTCTGACAACGGTCGACGCCATTGGGTGCTGCGGACCCGGTTCCAGGGCAAGGCCAAGAACATCGGCATGGGGCCCTATCCCGGAACCACCCTGAAACAGGCCCGGAAGGACGCCGAGGCCGCCAGGAAGATGATCGCCGACGGCCATGACCCGGTGTCGCGGCGCCCTGAGGTCCGGGAGGCCGCCCGCGTCCCCATCTTCATCGAGGCCGCTCTCCGGTACATCGAGCTAAACCGCCCGGACTGGCGCAACGCCAAGCATGCCGCCCAGTGGCGGTCAACCCTGGAGACCTACGCATTCTCGGCCATCGGCGACAAGCGCGTCGACGAAATCACCTCCAGCGATGTCATGGAATTGCTGGAGGCGATCTGGCACGAGAAGAGGGAAACCGCCGGCCGAGTTAGGCAGAGGTTATCCGCCATTTTCGCTTACAGCATGGCACGGGGTTGGTGCACCAGCGATCCGGCCAGTCCATCCATCCTGAAAGTGCTGCCAAGGGCGAAGCCAGCCGTGACCCATCACCCTGCTTTGTCCTACTGCGACGTTCCCAGAGTTCTGCGTCAGGTGGAACTCAGCACGAGCTACCCCGCGACCAAGTTGGCCTTCAGACTGTTGGCGTTGACCGCCTGCCGTAGTGGCGAAGTCAGGGGCATGACTTGGGATGAGGTCGACTGGGAGACAGCAACCTGGACAATACCCATGCAGAGGACGAAGACAGCCCGTGAGCACCGCGTCCCCCTTTCTTCGGCGGCGATGAAGGTGCTGGAGGAGGCATGGGGATATTCAAGCGGAGAGCAGGATGCGTTGATTTTCACCGCGCCCAGGTCCGGCGGGCAGCTCTCCGACATGACCTTGTTGGCTGTGCTGAGGCGGCTCGGCGTCCCAGCCGTACCCCACGGGTTCCGGTCGTCGTTCAGGAGCTGGGCTGCCGAACATGGGGCGGACTGGGCCACGGCGGAAGCATCGCTGGGGCATTCTGTAGGCAGCACTGTTGAGCAAGCCTACATGCGAAGCGATCTGCTCGAACAGCGCCGGGAACTGATGCAGCAGTGGGCGGACTACATTACTGGCTGAAGGCTACCGCACTCATTATCATGCCGAATGCTGGCAGAGTTAGAATCCGGCGGAGAATCGGCATGACTCCAGTACTTCATCTTGCAGTGGGATTGATCGTAATGGCGTTGTCTGTGGGGTTGGTCGCCCTGGGCAAGGAATTGCGCTGGAACCAGTTAAGGCAAGTCGGTATGGGCACTTTCGCCATAGCGGCGGTGATTCTTCTACTGTGGGGGTTCTAGGATTTCTTAGCGTTCACGGTGGGCCTAATTTGCGGCGCCAGCAGATTTGCCGCAGTTTAAAGGTAAAGAAAAACCCCACCGAGTGGCGGGGCTAAAAGGCCGGTTCTTCAGTATCCTCAGTTGGTTATGACACGGACCCTTGGGGCTCCTGGGAAACGAGTCTGTAACGTACATATCACACCGAACAGGTAGTCGAAGACGCAATCTCCATCACAGTCCTGAATCTGTCTTTCGCACATTCCACAGGGTTGCCGGTAGATGGGTGGCGGATGGACACTCAGGTTTTCCGGCAGGATTTTGGAGGATGAGCCACACTTGCCACAGAAATGATACACACCGGTCTGTTCGTCTCTGGAGTACCACTTGTAGGGATGATTCTTGTGCGATATTGAGGCGCCCTCCGAGGCTTATCTCTGTCGCTCCAGTTTGTCCCCAATTGCCACCAACGTCAACCGCGTGAACGTGGCAGGTGAGAAACCTGCCCTTCCTTGATCCACTTGACGAACTGCCGGACCACGAGTAGGCCTCTTTCCGTTCGTGAGACAGTAGTCCGTTCCGGTTCAAGCTGGACTCCCAGGCTTCCGCCAGTTCCTCCACCCGCTGGACAAACTCTTGATCATTCCTGCTCGGCTGAGTCATTAGGAGTCTCCATCTCTCTTTGCCTGTAAGAGAATTTTTCCAGATTGACCTGGCACACCTTGATATGTTCCTCACATAGCTCGTTTTCCTCTGGCTGCAGAAAGGTAGCCCCACATAAGCAACGAGAACTACCCTCAATGGCCGCCGTTACGCGTTGGTCGAATCGTAAGTTGTAGAACCGAGTTGCGTACTGTTGGATCCGATCGGACGTATATGTGGACTCACCATTGATTTTATCGAATATCTTCACCGATCCATCTGGGCCCACAATGGTCATGCTGTGAAATAGGCTGTTCCTGAAGTGAAACAATTCCAACAATTCTTCGTCATTGAACGCCCGGCTATAGAACCACGCGCCTATATCGAGGCCACTAAGATCTCTTTCACCTCTCGACAATTGTTGCCTTACATTGTGCGCAATATCACGGTGTCCCGCGTGAGCAGCTATGATGCCCAGATGCAAATAGGATTGAGCCTCTTCGGGGTTCAGATGAACAGTTCGGTTCTCTACCACTACAGCTTCCTTAACTCCACGCTGTGAGCCTCGTCGGCCAGACCTGCTACCGAGGTCACAGTATGATAAGCGGCAGAGCGGGCGCGAGGGAAGGAGATGAGCCTGTGATGGTCGATCGGTTTGTGGCCGCCTCAAACCCAATAGACGTGCCACTGGGCCGGTTTGACCAACAATGGACAAAGGGGACTTGATAGACAGGGAAAAGTGAGCGTGGACTAGTGCGGGCGGGTGTCTGGAAGTCCGGTTAACAATTGACTACTGGGTCAAACTCTTATAACATCCAAGCGTTGACAACGCCAAGGCACCTGGAGAGGGTGCTGCTGGTACAACAGGTGTAGTCAACATCAAGCGGACGGCTGAGACTGCTTATCTCGGTCGAGGGTTGGGCAGGCTGACTATCCCCTGACCAACACAAAAACCCCGAGCGAAAACTCGGGGTTTTCCGCATTTTGATATACTGAGTATGCCGCGCCTTAAGCAAGCGCCAATCGGGCACAAGGATAGTCGGATGAACTCCTCTTCACCTCCAGCGCCGGACGGCGTTCCTACGCTGCATATCCCCGTCCCTGCTCCAGCAACGCAGTACGTTAGCTTCCTCCCCGACGATCTCCCAGACAACCCACTGGGCCCTGGCGAGTGCATTGTCTGGTTCGAAGGCGAGTACATCGACCTGTTCGACTGGCCCGAGTTCCGTACTGACGACCCAGACGACCCCACTCCTCATTTCCTCGATGATCTCCCCGACAGCACTTCCCCCTCCGAGCAGCACCAGTGGCTAGAGTCTCAAGGTTTCGGCCCCGACGACTCCATGAAGTCGTTCACCCACTCGGCGCTCCCCTGCCCTCTTCACCATTCCAGCAGTCATGCTCTCTTTGCTAGGTGGAGCGATGGCACGGTGTATCCGCAGTTCTTTGACCAGAAGACTGCCGAGAAGGTTGATTACAGTGCGGTCTTCCGACAGTCAGACTTGGAGCTGGATGTAGACCTTCCGGCCAGCGCACAAGACCCCGATGGTGACGACCCGGCTTCTGACTCCCCAGCGGCATGGGCAGTTGTTTCCTCTATAGCCGAACTGAGGGAGCTACCCAGGTTCATTGTCGTGAGGAACAAGCGTCCCCTAGCCTTCCCGAACGAAGGCCACACGGAGTTGATGGCTAGTACCTTCTCTCACAAGGGAAAGGATGACTCCAAGTGCGGCGGGTTCGAGGATGACATAGATGCCGAGACCTTTGTGCGCTCCGGTGGCGTGTGCATCGACCATATTTCCGTCAGTAGGCGGTGGGACTCACGAGAGAAGAGGTATCGGAGGATACCGCTCACCACCCCTCGATACCGTTCCAGCGGGTGGTTCTCTCACACCACATGGCAGGAAGCACTACCGACTGACAGAGACCTCGCCATCTCCTATGCGACTGGGTACTCCGATGCGCCGGCCGTCGTGACCCTCGACCTGGACTATCCGAAGGCGCCCGCGGGTGAGACTCTGGACCCCCTGAAGGCCGAATGGGCTGACCTGACCCGCGACAAGATCACCCAGAAGCTATCGGACTGGCGTTGCCCTGTCGCCCCATCTGCTTCGGGGAAGGGACGACGGGTTGCTTTCCGTGTCAGTGTGGCCGACGCCGACCATTACGAGCGCAGACACGGAATCTGGCGGCATGAGTCCGGTGTCGTTTGCGAGGTTTACCCACCCGGCGCCCAGCGTCATGTGCTGTTGTACGGGCTGGACGGCGACCTGCCCCAGTTGGCCCCCGTACTCGTGGATGACCTGCTGACTGAGGTGGGTTTCACGAAGGACACGCCGAAGGACACCAACAAGCATGAGATATGGGGCAGCAAGGGGCTGGCGTCGTTCATGGAAGTTTGCGACCGGGAGGGTTGGGACTTGGCATTCAACGAAATGTCCATGACCGCCTTCTGCGACGGTATCGAACAGGATGACGGGTGGATACACCGAGTCCGTTGTCATCTTGAGCTCAACTACCTTCTGAAGACGGAGAGGACCACGCCGAGCGGCGGCGCCTATGTTGTGACCTCAAAATTCACTGTGAACGAGAAGCTGGTTTTTCGCTGGGGAATAGAAGGTGCTTTGCTGCGGAAACTCTATCACCCGGTGAGGGACTGGCTGCTGATGCTGCCACGGTGGGACGAGGTACCTCGGGTTGACTTCTTGTTGGAGTGGTGTCTGGGTGCCTCGGTAGCGGACGATGACAGTGGGGTGCTTGTCCGCACAGCCTCCAGAGACATCATCATGGGACTGGTGAACCGTGCGATAGAACCTGGGATTGCTTGGCCCAGAATCGCGGTTCTCTGGGGGCCACAGGGCTGCGGCAAGTCCAGCTACCTTAAGCACACACTCCCACCAGAGCTGGATTTGTACCACGAATCCATGCACTTCCCGCTGTCCGATGAGGAACTATTCGAGGCTACTCGGACGAAGTGGCTAGTGGAGTTCTCCGACCCCAGTACGAGAAGGGCGGAAGCTGAGCAGGCCAAAACCTTCATCTCACGACGGCAATATCCATACAGGCACAGGTACGGCGTCTTGTCGACCAATCATAAATATGCGTTCCACATGGTGATGAGTGGGAATCCGCTGGGGAACACCAGCATTCCGAGCGACGCCAGCGGTTACAGGCGATACATCAGCGTCGATTGCGTCAAGACCATGGACTACAAAGAGTTGACCACCTTCCTCGCTGAACACCGTCAGCAGATATGGGCTGAGGCCCTGCACAGATACCGCGCAGGTGAGCGGTTCGAGGAACTGCCCGACGAACTCCATGAGGCGAGGGACCACGCTGCCCAGCTGAAGGCGGGGAACGGTCACCTGGACAACTTCTTCGAGTCGGTGACCGCGCAGGTTGGACACCTGCAAGCCGGTGACCGTTTCCCGGATGATGGGTTGGCCCTACATGACATGGTGACGAAGTTCCTGACTACGATCAATACCTCGGCCGAGGGAGAGGGTGTGTTCCGGGAGCCCGACCAGGGGCGTGTCTCGGAGTTCGTGAATCGCAACTCCGTGGCGTTGTCTGCCGGCCTGAAGCAGTTGGGGTTGGTGCAGCGGAAAGTCGGAAAGACGAAGTTGCGGCGGTGGTTCCCCGGCGTCTGATGAGGGTAAGGGGGTGGAGCGGGGTAGCGGGGTGCTTTAACAGTATAGTGTTCTCGTAGAGAGAAAAAGGGGGTGGCGTGATAGTAATAGTCTGGGAACACCCCGCTACCCCGCTACCCCGCTACCCCGCCCCCGCTCCACTCTGGCCAGCACCCTACACGACAGGAGGTAGCCCCGGATGCTCGAAGCAGGTCACTATCTGGCCCAGCTAATTACCCCCGACGGACGGGGTATTTATTGGCTCGTCTGCTTGAACTGCCGGACGCTGGCCCAACGTGAGGCGTGGTATCTCAACAACCCCTGCAGGAGGCCTTGGTAAATGAACTGCCCAAGACCCAGATGCCGCCAGCTCATGCTGCGGGACCCAGACGACCCAGCCGAACACAAATGCCTGTCCTGTGGCGCGTCGACATTCCGCCCTCCGCCGGGCCTGGCCGAAGAACCGGACCACGAAAGCCATGTCCACGGACATCGAGGACTCAAGGCAAGGTCGGTTCGCCGCGATCGAGGGCTACCCCAGGGGGCGGCCAACGCCGTCATCCGAAGGTTCATGTGATGCCCAGGAAGAGACGTGGCCGCCGGCGCCGGAACGCCCGAACGCAGCGGCCGGCCTCGGTCACCGTGCGAAGGACGGGAACGGGTGGGGCAACCGAGTTGACGACCTTCTCCTGGGTGAGTCCACCAACCGCTTGGGATGCCACTGCTGCGCAGATGCGAACCCAGGTCAAGCGGGCCGAGCGGGCACAGAAGAAGCGGTCGAAGAAGAGGTACATCGCCCGCCTTGAGGATAGGAAGGAAGGGCGGCGGGAACGCTGGAGGAGCGCGTACCGAAAGCCCAGCGCCAACCCATTCGACAACCTGCCTGGGTTGGCGGGGCGGACGGAGACAACCCGTGTAAGGCAACCCACCATACCAGCTGATGCACGCCGGGCTGGTGGACTGGCGAGTCGGGGATCCGCAACATCCTTAACACCGAAGCTAGCCAGCACCATCCTAGAACTGCGGAGAGGGGGGGCGAGCTACCAAGAGATAGCCCGAGAGATAGACCGCCCGCTGGCAACAGTGGGCCATTGGGTGAGGACAGGCCGGGCAGCGGCGGTGGCAGTTGGGGGAAGAGACTAAAATTCTAGTAACACGATAAGAAAGTACCCTTTGCCGCTTTGGACACAGACACACACACGGGGGGGTTGAGATGATATTGATTGATCTGGGCTACACCGAAGCGCAAGTCGTCATCCGAATCGCGGCGGCTTTGGACCGGGGCATCCTTGCCGAGTCGAACACCCTTACGACGGCCCGGCAGGTGGCGGCGGCCATCTACGGTGGCACTCCCACTAGGGCCTCTACCTTGGAGACGGGCGACCTGCTGGACCGGTTGGGGGCAGGCATCAGAGGCCGTGGCCCAGCCCCGCACAGCCGCAGCATGGCCGCCGTCGTGACCGGGGTGCGAGCGAACCTAGAGACGGCGCGAGCCGTCAAGCAAATCCCCCTGACTCTACGGTGGCGCCACTGAGTGTATTACTCACGACAAAACGCGGGGGGGAGAGTGAGTGGGTGAGTGGGCGGCAGGTCAAACCATAATCGACCCGGAGGGGACACATGGACAGGGAAAAGATATTCACGATGGACGAGGCAGAGGCGGTCATATTGATTGCCGACGCCCTGGCCGGTGAGCGAATCCATGAGAACGTCGCCGACTTCTCCACTAGGAACCCGGCTATGGCCGCCGGCGTACACCCGTACCTGTGCGAGGCGCTGCTGAATTGGTGGGGCGTGTTCCCGCGACGGCCCGGATATCGCCGGTCAACGGAACAGCTGCGAGCTGCCGTTGATGCTCACCTGGAATCGGCGCAGCGTCAGTTTGCGGCACACCTGGAGAGGCTGCGACGGGCTGGCGGTGAGTATGTCGAGGGCCCAGCAGAACCCCATACCGACACCGTGGGCGTGATCGTGCTGGGTGACCTGGAGTTTCACCCGTGAGAGCCACCACGAGCATAGCCCTGATAGCAGCCGCTGTCGTCGCCATGCCCACCAACGCGACCGCTAAAGCCATCGAGTCCACCGTAGCCCAACTGCTTAGCGACCCGGTCCAGGCAGCACTGGCCGAGCAGCAGATGAAAGAGAGATAGACATTACAAACAAGGACAGTTCCCATGAGTGAAAAAACCTGGGCACAACGCGAATCTCTACGATGCCTGCTCGCTTCCTTGGCTTCCATAGAAACGATGAAGTGGATCTTCATAGAGAGGAGGATCGACTGGGAACTCGTCAACACAACGGAAATAGACCAACGATTGCAGAACATTCGAGCATTCTTCATGCGCGAATTGCTTGATGAAAGCGACATTCGTCGGAAGCACATGCCAATGATCGGTCCATTCTTGGATCACCTAATGAAGGTCTTATTCGCAGACGCTGTCCGTTGGTGGGCTGCTGCCCATCATTCAGGACAAGACAAGAACAAGTTCCTGCATTCGACTATGTACAAAGGCAATTTGGACGGCCTGTACACCCATTTCTACCACTGGTTCCGCAATAACCAGTTGGCCCACTTCCCCGGCGGGGATCGCAGCAACGACAACCTACTTTGGGTCCCCACTTGTCAAGGGCGTTCACAAAACGTACCACTGCGGCGGAAGAATCGTGTACCACCGGCGTGATGAGCGAGGGCCGTATGGCACGTGGAGTGGGGACTGTTTGGTAGCGAGAGAGGACAGTGCAGGTGTAAGTTAAGCGTCGTCCGGTTCGGCTGGTGGCGGCGGTGCTGCATTCTCCCGGCTGCGCTTGAGTCGGTAGCTCTCGCCGTTCATCTCCAGGATGTGGACGTGATGGGTGAGCCGGTCCAGCAGCGCCCCGGTGAGGCGCTCCGAGCCGAAGACCTCGGTCCATTCGTCGAATGGCAAGTTGGTGGTGACCAGGATGGAGCCCCGCTCGTAGCGTTGGCTGAAGACCTCGAAGAGCAGTTCCGCGCCAGTGCGGGACAAGGGTACGAAGCCGAGTTCGTCGATGATCAGCAGGTTGAGCCGTGACAGTTGCCGCTGGAGATTTTGCAGCCTTCTCTCGTCCCTGGCCTCCATCATTTCGTGGACCAGGGCGGCGGCCGTGGTGAAGCCCACCGACATCCCCCGCTGGCAGGCGGACAGCCCCAAACCAAGGGCCATGTGGGTCTTGCCGGTGCCGCTGTTGCCGACGGCGATGATATTCTCCCGGCGCTGGATGTATTCACACCGGGCCAGTTCCATCACCAGCGCCTTGTTCAGCGAGGGGATGGCCGGGAAGTCAAAGGTGTCCAGGCTTTTGACGGCAGGGAATCGGGCGGCCCGGATCCGCCGCTCCACCATGCGCTGGTGGCGGTCGATGAGTTCCAGCTCAGAGAGGCGCAGCAGGTACTGGGGGTGATCCACACCCTCGGCGGCGCACTGCGCGGCCATCTTCCCGTACTCTCTCAGGAAGCTGGGTAGCTTCAGTTCCTTCAGATGATGTTCCAGCAGCAGCGTCGACCGGTCGTTCATGCCGCCCTCCCCGACAGCAATGTCATGTAGTCCCCGGCGTACGTGGTGCTGACCCTGACCCTGGGCAGGTAGGGGTACAGCTCCAGATCCAGCCTTGGCGGACGTCCCTCCAGCCGGCACAGCACCAGGTGCTTCACCGCGTTGAAGCTCAGCGCCCCCAGCCTGATGGCGTCCCTGACGGCTGCGCGCACTTCCTGCTGGGAGAAGGTCTCCAGCAGCCTTAGCACCTGTACGTACTCCCGTTTGCCCCTGCGTCCCATGCGCGCTTCCAGCAGCCGGCGCAGCTTCCCGAACTCCTCGGGGAGGTCCCATCCCTGTAGCGGAGCGGCCTGGTCCAGGGCGCCCGGCTTCCGTTCCAGGAGAGGCAGGTAGTGGATGGGGTCGTAGACGAAATCGTCCCGCTCATAGGAGCGGATGTGCCGGGCTATGACCTCGGTTCCGCAGCTGATCACCACCTGGCCCACGTAGCCCCGTACCAGGACGTCCCGGTGTCCGTAGGCCACCGGCACCGAGTAGTCGTTGGTCCTGTACCGGACCAGGGACGACGAGCTCACCCGGCCCGCCTGCCTCTCGCAGGCGTCGTATGCCACCGGAGGCAGGGGCAGCAGGGCGTCCATGTCCCGCTCCATACGCTGACCAATGACCTCCGTGTGGCCCCTGAGCTTGCGGTCCATTCGTTCCAGGCAACGTCGCTCGAGGTATGCATTGAGCGCATCGAAGCTCTCGAAGGACGGCACCGGCACCAGGAAGTTGCGGCGCATGTACCCCACAAGGCCCTCCACCTTGCCTTTGTCGTTGCCCTTCCCGGGGCGGCCGAACCGGTCCTCGAACAGGTAGTGGGACTGGAGCTCGGTGAAGGCCCGGGTGCGCTGGCGGCGGCCGTCGCCCAGGATCCTGGCAACAGCCAGCCTTGTATTGTCGTAGAGGATGCTCTGAGGCACTCCGCCCAGGTAGGCGAAGGCGGAAACGTGCCCGTCAAGGAAGGCCTAGGTGGTCTCCGCCGGGTAAGCCTTCACGAAGCAGCCGTCGCTGTGGGGCAGGTCGATGACGAAGCAGTGGGCCTTCTGCTCCACGCCGCCGATGACCACCAGGGCTTCGCCAAAGTCGCACTGGGCGTGTCCCGGCGCATGGGACAGTGGCACGAACATCTCCCTTGTCTGACGGCGATTCTCTCTGACGTAGTCCTTGACCGTGGTGTATCCGCCGTCGAATCCGTACTCGTCCCTGAGCCGCTCGAAGATGCGCTTGGCCGTGTGGCGCTGCTTCCTGGGACGCCCGAGATCGTCCTCGAGGATCCGGTCGATGACGCCGGTAAAGGGCTCGAGCTTGGGCCTCTTTGGCGGATTCTGCCGGCTATAACCCGGCGGGACCGAGTAGGATAGCATCTTGCGTATGGTGTCCCGGTGCAGGCCGAACGTCCGGGCTGCTTCCCGCATGCTCATCCCCTACACCATCACCGCCCGGCGAACCCGCAGATATACGTCCACTCTGTACATCCATCGCACCATCCATGGAGTCGGATACAACCCTATGAATGATGGCGGGCGGTACAGTATTCAGTCGCCGATACTCAGCAATCTTCCGCCCGCACGGTCCACTTTATATCCGCCGTTTACATCTCGACTACCTGGGGACCAAGACGCAATGGTTTGGGCTGAAGGCGGCGGTGAAAGTCAGTGCCCGCCGGGAGACGGCGGAAGGCGCCACGGTCCACTCCCGTTATTACATCAGCAGCCTGGAGGCCCCGGCAGGGAAGATGCTGGAGGCGGTGCGCAGCCACTGGAGCATCGAGAACTCACTGCACTGGACCCTGGACGTGAGCTTCCTTGAAGACCAGTGCCGGATCCGCAAGGACTACGCTCCCCAAACCATGGCTACGCTTCGGCAGATTTCTCACAACCTGCTCAAGAAGGAGACCAGCCTGAAAGTCGGCATCCAGGGCAAACGTCTCCAAGCAGGCTGGCGTGAGGACTTCCTCCTAAAAGTGCTGCTCGGTTAAGACGCGATTGCCCTGCCCGCTAAAGGTCAGTGCCTTCGTATAATGCGTTAGAAGAATCTGCCAAACGCCCAGTGGTGGGCACGTTTGGCAGATTCTTCTTGATGTATTGACAAATCTTGGGCGGGACAAACAGCCAGATCCGACTGGCTAGATTCTGAAAGACAAAGTTCACCCCGGAGAGCCTGAATTCAGTCCGGTCCGGAAACAGGCCGGGTTTGGTCAGGGCAAGAAAAAGCCTCAGGCGTTTCGGCAGTATTTAATGAGCCGGTGCCCTTCCAGATTCTGGTTAACGTACAGGTCTCCGTGGGAGTCCACCCAAAGGGCGTGGGCGCCTTCTCCGTGCCCTGCGTTGTTGGGTTTGTCCCACCGCCCCAGCAGATCGCCTTCAATGGTAACGATGCTTACGAAGGAGTCCAGCTCTGCTACATACATAACTTCGTCGGCATCGATGTAAATATCACAGGGACGGGCGAAGTCGGTCCACTGGTCCAAGAACTGGCCGTCGGACGAGAAAATCTGTATCCGGTTGTTTTCCCGGTCGGCCACAAAAACCCGGCCGTCGGTATGCACCCATATACCGTGGGGAACGTGAAACTCACTTGGGGCAGACTTGCCGGGTGCGCCCCAAGAAAATAGGAGTTCCCCAGAGCCTGAAAATTTGTGGACACGGGCATTGCCGTAGCCGTCGGATACATAAAGGTCGCCCTGAGGATCCAAGCCCACGTCGGTGGGACGGTGGAAGGGCCCGGCCGCACGCACCGCAAGATCGCACATCAAAAACCAGACTCCATCATCTCTCAGAGTCCAGGTATAATTCTCGACCCAGCCGGTATCCGACGGCTGATCTCTGGTACCTAGGGTCATTAGTAGATTTCCGTCCTTGCTGTACTTGAGCACCACATGATTGTTCTTCACCGGCAGATAGAGGTTGTCTTGGGCGTCGATAAACATGCCATGGGCGTCGGTCAAGACGCCTTCGCCCCAAGAGGCAAGGTAGTTGCCTTCCCGGTCCAAGACAATCAATGGATGATCGCCGCGGTTAAATAGATATACGCGATCTTGACTATCGGTTACGATCCCGGTCTGTCCCAGGGTCCAACCCGCCGGTAGTCTGGCCCAATTCTCCACCGACTCGTATACATATCGTCCAGTGCCAACCGTGGTCATTTAGGGCCTCCTTACCTTCTTATTGTGCCCGGGACGGCCATTTAACGAGGAAGCTCGCGATCAGTATTCTATTATTGCCCTACCCAAAATATCCCCCGCTTGCAACGCATCGCAGGCCTCGTTGATCTCATCCAGCTTATAGCGCCGGGTCACCAGCTTCTCCAACGGGAACTTTCCTTCCTGATGCCATCTTAGAAACATTGCAAAGTCTTTTTCTGGGTACGCCGCGCCAAGGCTGCCCCGGTACTGACGCTGGTGGCTTACGAAGAGCCTGGGGTCTAGGGTCATCTCGTTACCGGGCACCCCAATCAAGACCGCCATGCCGCCGTGATTGTCGGCGCCCCACCCTCCGCTCCGTGTAGAGGGCAGAATCTGCTCGTTCGTGATGCGCACGCCTATGGCGTCGAAAGCAAAGTCCACACCTCCTCCGCTGATGTCCACGATGGCCTCCACTGGATTTATTTTGGCAGCGTTAACGCCATGGGTGGCCCCAAACTCCTTGGCAAAATCCAGTTTCTCGTCCTTAAGGTCCACGGCGATAATAGGGTAAGCTTCCAGAATCGCGGCCATTCGGATGGCCGAGAGGCCCACACCTCCGACCCCATACACTGCCACCGAGTGTCCGGGCCGCACTTTGGCCGTGTTCACTACCGCACCGGCCCCCGTGAGAACCGCGCACCCCACGATACAGCTAAGGTCGACAGGGTCCTCCTTTGAAATAGGTACGACGTACTGCTCGTTAACCAGAGCGTCCTCTCCCCAGGTGTAAATACTTCCGTGTACCGGCTCTTCGTGGTAGGTCAAATCCGAGGGGACAGGCGCCGCTCGCCCCTTTATAGGCGTCCGGGGAACCCAGGTAACGATGGCATGGTCGCCCTCCTTCACATGGCTGACATCGGCGCCCACGCGGGTGACGATTCCGGTGCCCTCGTGTCCCATGACCATCGGTCTAGAAGCGTCAGTCTGGTGCATCTGGTGGAGTTGCGAATGGCAAATGCCGCTGGAAAAAAGTTTGACCAAGACCTGGTCAGGCTTTGGTTCGGGTACTTCCACCTCGTCCACAGCCAGTCTCTGCCCGTAGCCTAGGTCAAGCACGGCTCTGGTCCTCATGGTCTCTCCTTCTCACTGCGAGTTTCTGTCCACAGAACGCCCAGACCGAAAAATCGGTCCGGGCGTTATTATTTGGGACTTATGGGGCCGGCGTTTCTCCCTGTCTAAAACGCCGCCGGCGCCAGGAAACAGCATCTCTCCCCTTTCCTGGTCCACCCCCTCCCTAATTCATGGAAACCGGCAAGCTGACGATGGAACGAAACACTATGCTCGGCTGGTATTCGATCTGGTCCGTCTCCAGATTGATGGAATTGTACCTCTGAGACAGGGCCTTGAAGGCCTCCTGGGCCTCCATTCGCGCCAGGGTTGCACCCAGGCAATGGTGAATACCCGAGCCGAAGGCGACGTGGGTGTTGGGCCACCGGCTTATGTCGAACTGGTCTGGGTTATTATGATGATCGGGGTCCCGGTTGGCGCTGGAGATAAACCACCGGACGCGGTCGCCCTGCCTGATGAGCTTACCCCTCAATTCCACGTCTTCCAAAGCTAAACGCTGGATTGACTTGATGGGGGGGTCATAACGGAGACACTCCTCAGTTGCCCTGACCACCGTATCCGGCGCCTCGAATGGGTGCTGTTTTAGCAAATGCC
Source organism: Dehalococcoidia bacterium (assembly GCA_965222025.1). Taxonomy (GTDB): domain Bacteria; phylum Chloroflexota; class Dehalococcoidia; order Lucifugimonadales; family UBA3495; genus VXOI01. Next base: position 175,986 of record CBDCTI010000005.1, read on the forward strand.
ATTGGTCCGGATGCCGCGCGAATGCCAGCGTACCGTTGCAAAGGAGATTTATAGAGGTCTCGTGGCCAGCCGAGAGCAGCATGATGCCATCTGCAATCACCTCATCCCGGGTGAGCACACCGGTTTTCTCTCCGTTGCACAACACCGATAGGAGGTTGTTCTCGTCAACGGGCTGGGACACCTTTTCTTCCACCATCGGAGCCAGGTACTCTGCCAGTTCTTTAAGCGCTCCCGCGAGGATATTCATGCGGCCTGCACCCCCCCGGCTGATGAAGACCAGTTTTTCCGCTATGGACCTGATGAACCGGCGGTCCTGGACAGGCATGCCCATCATCTGGGCGATGACGAACAAGGGTAACGGGGTGGCAAAATCCCGCATGACGTCCATGCGTCCGCTCTGGTCTGCCTCATCCAACATATCCTTGACGACCAACTTAACCATAGGGCGCCACAGTTCCATGGAATTGGGATTGAACCACTTGTGCACCACCCTCCGATGATCGGTATGCACTGGACGGTCTTTCTGTATGATCATGTTGGTGAAGAACCCCTTCACCCACTGATAGAAGCCGTCTTCCGACTCTTCGATTGCCGGATAGGCTGGCTTGTTATCCCTCTTCCAGAACTCATTGGAGAACAATTCGTGATGACGCGAGATCCACACCAAGTCGTCGTGGCGAGTGACCACCCACCCCCCGTAGATTTCGTTCCAGTGAACTGGGTCTCTCTCTCTCAGCCTGGCTAGATAGGTGTAAGGGTCCGAAACGGCTTCACTGGTAAACATGTCGTCGCTGATCACTGCGGCCATGACGTCTCCCAGGTCGGAATAACAACGGAGAACAGGGTTGCCGGCGCCCGGTTCGACGCTCTTTCGCGTTGGCGGAAGAATAGCAGCACCCCATGTCGGGGTCAAGAATGCCACGTCGCCGACCGCTTTTCGCTACAAAAATTTGGCTGCAAAAGCATGCGGGACCGATTAGCCGGAATTAGGTGCCCGTATAGCCCGCCATCCCGATACCACGAAGGCGGTGACCACCGCCTTGGAATCGCCAGCCAGGGATGAAAAGCCGACTTTCAGTAGCGAGACTCAGAACGATTCGGATCGTTGACATCCCAGTTGCTGCTAGTATACAGTGAGCCCCGTCTATGACGAATACCACATATATATCTATGTCCCAAAATCTATATCCTGAAATAACCGACGCTGTGTAGGGGCGATTCTGTCTTTTCAAAGCAAAAAGCAAGGAGATTGGATCATGGCGTACCGCCGGTTGAGCAATCCTTTAGTACTGATATTGACGCCCCTGATGTTAACCCTGGTGTTCGTAATTGCGTGCGGCGCCGAGGCCACCGCCGTGCCGGAGCCGACCCAGGCTGTGGTGGCGCCGGTGCCCTCTCCAACACCAGTCGACCTGTCTGGCATTACATCGGAAATGCAGAAGGCCATGGCTGATGCGATCGCAGGGATAGAAAGCCCCGAGACTCTCTCTAAGGGCGAAATACAGAAGCTCGTCCAGGATGCGGTAGCCCAGGCGGTGGCTAGTGCGCCGGAGCCCCTTTCCGACACCGAAATCGCGGAGCTCGTTGAGGTGGCTGTGGCTCAGGCAGCGGCTAGTGCGCCAGAACCGGTTTCCGAAGCTGAAATTGCAGCTATCGTCAAGGCGGCAATCCCAACTCCTGCTCCCACATCCACACCTACACCGGAGTCCATGGCGAAGGTAGCGCCCACTGGCACCTTGGATGTTGGCCACGCGGACCTGCGCCAGTTTGGGATGCAACCCCGGCTTGCGGGCGGCACCTCAGATCATGCCTGGCGCGCTCTTGGTGAAGGATTGATTTTCGTAAACCAAGAGAAGGAATACGTGCCATGGCTGGCCGAGGATTGGAGCATCTCCGGCGACGGCGTGGTATGGACATTCAATATTCAGGAGGGTGTCCAGTTCCACAATGGGCGGGGAGAAATGACCGCCGAGGACGTCGTCTGGTCCATGCAGGAGATGGCAAGAGAGGACTCTCTGCAGAGCCTGAAGGGCCAAATCGCCAGGCTTTGGAACATCGAAGGAGGAGGAGCGAGGGTAGTAGATAGATACACTGTCGAAGTGGACAGCGGTAAGGTCTACGCCGACATGTTGAACACCATGAGTCGCCATCACATAAATATCTACAGTAAGCAGGCGACCGACGAACTGGGTGAAGAGGCGGCCTTCGAAGAGGCCGTTGCTACAGGGGCCTGGCAGAAGGCGGAAATCAAACCCGGCGAGTTCTGGAGGATGAGTGCGGTGGAGGACCACTGGCGCAAGGCACCCGACTTCGCCGAGTTGATCTTGTGGCACATACCCGAGGAATCCACCCGGGTGGCGAATTTCCAGGTGGGCAAACTTGACACCTTCGAGATGGCCCTGGATTCCTTGCCCGCCATCGCGCGGGAGGAGGGTACCAAGTTCATGCGGGTGCCCGGAGCAACCGGGCTGGCCCTGAGCTGGTTTGGCAACTGGTACGTCGGGCATGGCACCGAGAACCAACGGCCCGGCTACGACCCTGACCTGCCCTGGGTATCCAGCAGCCCGGACATCAACTCTGAAGCGTGGAAGAACGCGGCCAAGGTCCGCAGAGCCATGAGCATCGCCATAAACCGCCAGGAGATAGTGGACACTATACTGTCGGGGGAGGGACAGCCGGCGGTCATGGTAGGTTGGGGAGGCGCGGCACACAGGCTTCCCGAAGATATCCGCTCGTGGGAGTACAACCCGGAGCTTGCCAAGCAACTGCTGGAGGAGGTCGGCTACGGCGATGGCTTCTCCATAACGTTACAGGCCCCGCCCCTTGGCCTACCTGGTGCTTTTGAGGCGACGCAGGCCGTCGCGACCATGTGGGAGAACATAGGCATCAGCGCCAGGGCGGAGCAGGAGGCCTACGCCACCATCCGGCCGACGGTAATAGACCGCTCATTTAATCACGCATACCTGAACGGCGGCTCAGGCAGGCCTGATCCTCTCGACCTTTGGCCCGAAATCTTCCCAAGCACCGCCGGTTTTACCTTGGGCGTGTCCCACCCTGTGCTGGATGACCTGATGTCCCAAGCCGTCCAAATACCGGACCCAGTAGAGCGCGATGTGGTGATGATTGAGGCGGCAAGGTTTGTATACGAAAACACCCTGCTCTCTGCGGTCTACATCGTCAATAGGATATGGCCCCTGGGCCCCGAGATTGACTCCTGGTTAGAGCATTTGGATTACTCCACTCCAGCGTCGCTAACCTCCACCCAGTGGATCACCCACCGCAAGTAAGACTAGGGCCGGAGCTGGTGAATCTTCTCTCCCGATGGCCTGGACATTCAAACAGGCTGCCAGCCCGGGAGAGAAGGATACCGACTATGTCGTCTGCACAAGTTGAACGTCATGGGCCGCCATCATGCCCCTCCGCATCCTTAGTTACATGAGCACGCCGTAGGCCGTCGCGCTCCACGCCGCCCCGATTCTCTCGGGGCCCGTCGTTTGCCGGATGCGCCTCAATGCGATCGTGGTCTGAATGACATCCATCATTACTGTGTCGCCTGAGTACAGTGGGTGGCATCCAATTTTCTGCGGAATTAGACTGCCGGCTCACATCCAAGCGAGCTGAGATCTGAAGCGGCCGCCTTGATATGCAAAGGTTTCTGATACGCCGGTTTATAATAACGATAATCACGCTGTTCGCTGTATCCTTGATGGCGTTCGGCATGGTCCGTTCGACTGGCGACCCCAGGTCCCTACTTCTTGCCGATTTTGCTAGCAGGGAGCAGTGGGATCGCCTCGGGGAGGAGCTCGGGTTAGACAAGCCCTACTACCACCAGTACGCCCTATTTGCGAAAGATCTGGTACGAGGTGACTTTGGCGACTCTATCCATGAGCGGCGGCCGGTCTTGGGTATTATCGCGGGGCATTTGTGGGCCACTTTTGAGCTTGGTATAGCCGCCTTCTTATTTTCGCTGGTGGTTGGAATCCCCCTGGGCGTTTACTCCTCCGTCCATCGCGGGACGAGTCTGGACCGGTTCGCCAAGGTGGTGGCCCTGATAGGTCAATCTGCTCCTTCTTTCTGGCTGGGCATCATGTTCATTTTCCTGTTCGCCGTGAGATTCGAATTGGTACCTCCTTCCGGCCGGCAAGACTGGAATAGCATCGTACTTCCAATGATCACCCTTAGTTGGGTATTCATAGCAGGCAACCTACGGATCATGCGTTCCGCCATGCTAGATGTGATGGACTCGGAGTACGTAAAGCTAGCCAGAGCCAAAGGCGTGTCGGGTAGGGCCGTAATCTGGAAACATGCCCTTCGCAATGCTTTGATCCCACCCTTGACCTTCGCCGGCGTCAACATGAGCGCCCTGATGACCGGCGCCGTGACAACCGAGCTGGTTTTCGCCTGGCCCGGCATAGGCCAGTTGGCGGTCCAGTCCATGCGATCCGCCGACTATCCCCTGCTTCAGGGGATAATCATTGTGTTCACCTTGATGTATTTGGCGGGGTCCTTAATGGTCGACGTACTCTACGGCTACATAGACCCCAGAATCCGTCATACCTAGGAAGGCTAGGAGAGGTCCGGATGGTCATCGCTACTATTCTTGCCCGCGCCCGGCCGGCCCGGGTCCGTACAATAACGGCGATCAAGGCCGGCAGGCGGCTGCCTCTAATACCGATCTCTACGCTTCTCTTGGTACTGGTGGCCGGTATCGCGGCTCCTCTGATTTCTCCCCACACCCCCACGAAAGGGACCCTATCGGATAGAAATCTACCGGGAATTTGGGCGGGGGAGCGGACCGAGTTGAAGACGGTGGTGGAGGAAGTGGAGCTGGGGCTGGAGCACACTCAGATCCGCCTCGAGAAAGTCCGGGAGATAAAAGAAGATGCCGTTTTGGGTGACGAGGTGGAGGTGGTGACAAGGGCGGCAGGTAGTTCCAAGTACCTTCTGGGTACAGACCACCTGGGCCGGGACCTGTTAACCCGTATCATCTTTGGCGCACGCATTTCCTTGATACTAGCGGCGCTAACTCTGCTGGTTGGCGGTACCGTGGGTACCGTCCTCGGTTTGATATCCGGGTGGTACGGCGGCTGGGTAGATGAGCTGATAATGCGCCTGGTGGACGCTCAGCTGGCGTTGCCGCTTCTCCTGATCGCGCTGGTCTTGGTGGTAGCCCTGGGCTCATCCTTTGGTCTCATCATCGTGATAATAGCGATATGGATATGGCCGCGCTTCGCACGGATGGTCCGGGGCGAAGTGCTGCAACTCAAGAACATGGATTACGTGGCCCTGGCCCGGGTGGCCGGGGCTTCCACCCCGCGCATAATGTTCCAACACATCCTCCCGGGTACACTCAACACCGTGATAGTATTAGCCACGTTGCAGGTCGGCTCAGTGCTACTTGTCGAGGCTGCCTTGAGCTTCTTGAGCGCGGGTGTGCCGCCCCCTACCGCCGCCTGGGGCTCCATGGTGGCCGACGGTAGGGACAGGCTGGCGGATGCTTGGTGGATCGCCACCATACCGGGCTTGGCTATAATGCTCACGGTGATGTCCTTGAACCTGTTCGGCGACTGGCTAAGGGATACCCTAGACCCTAGGCTGCGGCAGATAGAGTAAGGGCTTCCATGACCATTTCAGAGGGGGAAACATCAGTTTCGTCCAGGAGATACCGGACTAACTGAACGGAGGTAATGCCAAACGTGCGACTAGAAGGTAAGGTTGCTCTGATAAGCGGCGGCGCCAGGGGCCAGGGCGCTGAGGAAGCTAGGGTCTTCAGCAGCGAGGGGGCCAGAGTTGTAATCGGCGACGTCCTGGAAGACGAGGGCCGACAGGTAGAGGCCCAGATAAATGACGGTGGAGGTGAATGCCTCTTCGTTCGTCTGGACGTAACCAAGGCGTCGGACTGGGGGCATGTCGTGGAGGTCACCGTGGCCCGCTTCGGCAAGCTCAACATCCTAGTCAACAACGCCGGTGTAGGCAGTCCGTTTACTCCGGACGGCGAACCCATACCTCTGGAAGACGTCACGGAAGAGCAGTGGGATCACGTTCAGGACGTGAACATAAAGGGGGTTTTCCTGGGTACCAGGCAGGTCATCCCCGAAATGCGGAAAGCCGGGGGCGGTTCCATCATCAACATATCTTCCATCTTTGGGCTGGTTGGCAGTGCCGCTTCCTCCGCCTACCATGCGTCGAAGGGTGGAGTGCGCTTGCTCACCAAAGCCACGGCGATTGGGTACGCCGCCGAGGGGATACGGTGCAACTCCGTCCACCCTGGCGCCATCGATACGCCCATGTTGCGAAACTCACCACTCATGACGGAACGTCATCGCAGCAACTCCCAGAGAATAGAGGAGACCATCAGAGGCATTCCCATCGGAAGGATCGGCACCCCCGAGGATATCGCCTATGGAGTCTTATTCTTGGCCTCGGATGAGTCCTCTTTTGTGACTGGCAGCGAGTTGGTTATAGATGGTGGGGTGACAGCTCAATAGCGCCGAAACGCCCGTTGATTGTGCCTAATGCTTGGACAGAATGAATTCAGAGTAACTCGGGAACCAAACGTTATGGTCCCCATGAGGGATGGCGTCAGATTGGCTACGGGTGTGATCAGGCCCGACGCCCCCGGCCGGTACCCTGTATTAGTTTCCAGGGGGCCCTACGGTAAAGACAGCTACGTTGAGAATCCCGACCACTCCGCCTGGTTTTTTGCCGGACACGGCTACGTGGTGCTAAGTCAGGACTGCCGGGGCCGCTTTGAATCTGAGGGGAATGGCTACAATCCTTTGTTCCAAGAGGCCCAAGACGGGTACGACACCGTGGAATGGGCGGCGCGTCAATCGTGGTCCAACGGAAGGCTCGGTACTACCGGGCAGTCCTACTTGGGCGCCACCCAATATACGTTGGCTACCAACAATCCGGTTCCGCCCCACCTTCAGACGATGGCACCAGTATCCGCCTCTGCTGACTTTCATCAAAGTTGGGTCTACCATACCGGCGGCGCCATGGAGTGGGGTTGGATGGTACCCTACGCTATTTTCAAGGGGCGAAACACGCTCGACAGGACAGGCAACGAGAGACTTCTGTCCCAGATGAACGAGTACGTCCTGCCCTCAGTTAACTTCGCCCAACCGTTGAAGGATGAGTGGTACCGGCACTTACCGCTTTCCGATTGGATCAACCGACTCAAGGAAACAGCTCCTTACTTCCAGGAATACCTGGACAACGAAGCAGACGGACCCTATTGGTGGCGGATCAACCTATTGCGGCACGTAGAGGGGATCACGCTGCCCATGTTCCATGTAACCTCATGGTACGACATCTTTCTAGAAGGAGCACTCAACGCCTACCGGACTATCCGCGACCGGGGCGGAAGCGAATTGGCCCGACGGAACCAGAGGCTCTTGATCGGTCCCTGGGCCCACCTTCTCCCTTACACCGTACCAACTTCGGGCGGGACGGGCGACATCGACTTCGGGCCCGAAGCCATAATCGAGTTGCATCAATACCTGCTCCGTTGGTTCGACTACTGGCTTAAAGACATAGACACAGGGGTCACGGATGAGCCACCGGTACGATTATTCGTCATGGGGGAAAACCGGTGGCGTGGCGAACAAGAGTGGCCCTTGGCCCGCACCCAATACACACGCTACTATCTGCACGCTGCGGCCCCAGCCAACACGAGGAACGGCGGCGGAACACTCTCTACATATCCGCCGGGGGACGAACCGCCGGATACCTACACCTATGACCCGAAGGACCCTGCGGCCACACTTGGGGGAAACACCCTGATTATTCCCCAAGGGGTAGCCGACCAGGGTCCAGTGGAAGACCGGCAGGATGTACTGGTTTATACCTCCGAGGCCTTAGAGAGGGACTTGGAGGTAACCGGCCCGATCCAGGTCCACTTATTCGCTTCCAGCAGCGCGGTCGATACCGACTTTACCGCCAAACTGGTCGACGTTCGTCTCGACGGCTACGCCCGGAACCTCCAGGACGGCATTATTCGCGCGCGCTTTCGGACATCGGGGTCCGAGCCTTCTTTGATTGAGCCTGGCCGGGTCTATGAGTTCGGTATCGACCTCTGGTCAACCAGCCACCTTTTCAAAACGGGCCACCGAATACGGGTCGAGATATCCAGCAGCAATTTCCCCCGGTTCGATCGTAATCCCAATACCGGCGCGCCTCTGGGCAGGGACGACCGGCTGGAAGTAGCCAGGCAGACTGTTTATCACAGGGAAGAGTACCCCTCTCACATCGTGCTGCCAGTCATTCCCCGTTAAAGCCCGCAGGACCGAGATGAATTCGGGCACGGAGTGGCAGAACTGAGGCCCAAAAGACTATTCTTATCGCGCGAAACTGAAAGGAGGCACACCATGGAAGGACGTTATCCAAACGGATTGCTGGTCGTAATATCCAACTGCGGCGACCCTTCCAAAGAAGAGGAGTTCAATTACTGGTACAACCACATTCACCTGCCAGATGTGACGTCGGCTGGAGTATTTCGACATGCTATGCGCTTCGTCAACACCGCGCCCAATCCCGAAGGGGGCAAGTATTTTGCCACTTATGAGACTAACTGGGAGGATGTGGCCGAGGCAACGAAGGTAATGGGAGGGGTCGGTGCTAGGCTGCGGGAGGAGGGTCGTTACACCCCCCACCTCCAAGTAGTACTTGGTGGTGCTTTCAAGAAGTTGGGCGGCGAGTTCTCTGCCGCCAGCAGACCAGCACGGGGTATCCTTATGCTATTGCTCAACTGCAAGGACCCAGCCAAGGAGGAGGAGTATAACCGGTGGTACAGTGATGTTCACATTCCCGACATCTTAAATACCGGGCTGTTTCATACTGCCTATCGCTATGAAAGCCTAGACCCACAGAATACCAAGGGGAAGTACCTCGCGATCTATGAAACTGACTCCAGCGATCCAAGCCGGGCTGGGGATGAGCTATTAAAGCTGAGGGCAACTTGGGATCCGGAACGCCTGTTCGACGGTACAGAACGGATGCTCCTAGCCACCGCCCGCCGCATTTGGCCCATGGATTAGCTGAGGCGGATGCGATCATAGCTCGGTACGCCTTCCTGTCGATAGCTGAGCGCAGTGGCGGGCCGTAGCAACAAAAAGCGCCCGGTCTCCAATTGCATTCAAAGTCGGGTAATAATGCTGCCTACTTTGACGTATAGACTAATATGCGGAGGTTCCTGCAGTATGGCGGATTACATGTATCTGGTTCAGTTGGATATACCTGCCGAGCTAGAGGACGCATTCAACAGAGTATATGACACTCAGCTTATACCCAACTTGTTGAAAGCCCCTGGAGTCAACAGTTGCACCAGGTATCGCTTGGAGTCGTCGGACGTGGACGGCGTGGCCCGCTATGCGACGGTGTTTGAACTCGATTCTCCCGAGGTGCTGCAGAGCGCTGCCTGGAAGGCCGAGTCTGACAAAGGGGACTGGAAAGCGACAATAGGTCCTCACACCGGCAACCGCTCTCACAGCGTGTTCAAGAAATACGGCTAGCTGGTAGTCACTTCCTGCTACTGGGCCCCCCGGCGTGGGCAAGACCCACCTGGCGGTGGCGCTGGCCGTCCGGTCCATCGGGACCGGCTTCGGGGCCTATTTCGTCCGGGCCCACGACCTGATGGAGTACCTGCGCAACGCTCGGGCTGAGCACAACCTGGACCGGCGGATACGGGTCTACCTGGCGCCTAAGGTGCTCATCGTGGATGAATTCGGCATCTGACCCCACGACCGGGACTCGGCCACCGCCTTCTTTACCGTGGTCTCGGCTCGCTACGAGCGGGGCAGCTCCTCACTTCCAACAAGGGCTTCGCCGAGTGGGGCGAACTCCTGGGCGACACAGTCATCGCCTCGGCTGTCAAACTGTTGTTGTCCAGCGATTTTGTCCCCTCAATTGAAAAGCGAAAATGTCATCCTGGTTAGTCGGCGGCGTTAGTCGGCGGCCATTAGCGATTGGCCCAGAGCCTCAGCCTTGGCACGCTCCTTGACACTGAGCAGTTTGGTGGGCGGGCGCTCAGCCAGTGCGTACTTTCTGGCGGCTACGCGGGACATGCCCAGCTTCCGGGCGATGGCCCGCAGGGACAGTCCCTGTCGCTTGGCCTGCTGCACGGCCTCCCAGCGGGCCTGCTGGTCAGGCGTGGGCGTCCGGTGCAACGAATGGCGAACCGGTTTCCCTGTGCCACGTCCACCCTTTATGGCCACGCCTTTCACCTCGGCCTCCTACTCATCGGCCGTTTCCAGGGCAGCCAGGAGCTCGCGCTAGGCCTCGTTGAGGTGCCCGTTGGCGGGACCGCCGGCGACCTTCTGCAGTTCCGGACCGGGGGAGCAGGGCCCGGCTGCTGCCCAGAGCGCCGACGAGGGCTGCGGTGCCTCCTGAAAATCGACGGTCTCTCCCCAGTATCTGATCATCATCTGGCCGCCGGCCCGCTCCAGGACCTCCACCCGGAGACCGGCATAGCTGGGGCGGTCTGCTCCCGGCGGCAATTGCAGGACCCGCCAGTGGTACTTGACCGTGTTGTCCCGGGCCACCTTGTGTGTGTGCTTGAGGCTGATTGTCAAGGGTGTTGCTGTCCAGCGAAAATGTCCGCCCAATTGGTCAGCGAAAATGTCCGATTAGGCGGTCGGCACGCGATCGGGCTTCTGTGCCAGGGTCGCGGTGGCTGTGCGCCTCACCGGCGGGCTGTCGGCCAGGGCATACTTTTTAGCGGTCTCCCTATGGATGCCCAGTTCCCGGGCGATTGCCCTAAGGGACAGGCCCCTGAGTTTAGCCTCCTGGACGGATTTCCATATGGTCCTCTGACGAGGGGTGGGCTGTCTGTTCAGTTTCGCTCTGGATTTGCGTGTCCTCCGGGGCCGGTCGACATTTCCTGTTTCCAGAGTTGCCAGGCTCTCTTGCCAGCGGCCGTTGACTGCCATGCCCCATTGGCCCTCATCGCTTCCTTGCGCACGAGGAGCAGCTGCCCTGAGCAGACCCGGACGCGGCGGTGCCTCCTGGGTGGCGATGACCTGCCCCAAATATTGCACGGATATCAGGCCTTCCAGGTTCTCGTGTATTTCCACCTGCAATCCGGCGTAGCTGGGGCGATCCGTACCAGGCAACAATTGGAGCGTTCGCGTGTTGTACTTGACGGTGTTGTCTCTGGCCACCTTGCGGGAGTGCTTGAAGCAAAGGACATGTTCCAAGGACAGAGACGAGTCCAGGGGACGATAGGCTGGAGTCGATTCCTCTGCCGGCACTCCGAATTTCTGATTGAAGCGGGACCGGAAGCTGCGCATGACGTCATTGGCCTCATCGATGGTGGCTGCCCCGGACAGCCTGAGCTCGGTTACCAGACGGTCCTGGAAGGTGCCCGCGGCGCGTTCGACCCGGCCCTTGGCCTGGGGTGATCTGGCGAAAATCTGCTGAATTCCCAGTTCCTCCATGGCGCGGGCGAACTGGGTGGGACCCGCTGGGTATTCGCTGAGATCGCCGGTGAACTTGAAGACCGGGTGGCGGTCGCTGTAGAGGGCCAAGGGGTATTCCATGTTCTCTGATCAGGCCGCTCATGAGCAGGAGGTAGCTCCGGGTATCCTCCTCCTTGGAAAACAGAGCGGGAGAACAGGGCGCCGGGCACGGTACCGGTGGCATCGTCCACTGTCAGCAGCAGCGTAAACCTGGAACATTTCTCACCCAGCCACTGGTGGTGGCTGCCGTCGATCTGCAAGAGCATCCCCTCTTGGGGCATACGCCGGCGGCGTACCCTGTGCTGTTGAGGCCGGCGGCTGCGCGGGCTGCCGATGCCAGCTCTGACTAGAATGCGGCGCACGGTGGGACGGCTCAGATCAATACCTTCTTGATCTCGCAGGAGTTCGGTGAGGTGAGTGTGGTTTGTTCCCGCGTAGTGAGTGTTGGCCAGCCGCACCACCACTGCAGCCTGGGACTCCTCGATAGTGTTGTGAGGCCGACGGCCCCGGTTGCCGTGAGCAAGAGCTGCGACTCCCTCTTTTCGATAAGCATTCAGGAGCCTCCTGACCTGGCGCTCGCTTACCCCGAGAACCTCGGCAGCCTGGCCAATGGGGATCCGGTATTCCAGGACGTTGTTGAGTACGTGCAGTCTCGCGAATTCTCTCTGTTTCAATGTCACATCCTTCATGGATGGACATTTTCGCTGAACAGTTAACTACGGACTAAATCGTAGACCATCAACACCAATGGCGCCGAGATATTGGGCCACTGGGGCGGCGTGATCGTGTACCACTGACGTGATGACCGTTGGGTCGGGGCCGGGCGGTTCTCCTGTTTTGAACTGCCCTCACTCTCCGCGAAACTGGAACTCGCACTTCAATGTCGGTCCTCTCAGGGGAGGGGTCCCTTTGACCAGCATTCCTTGCACAGCGTAACGAAATCATCATCCTCCAGGGTATGGAAGTGGACTTCCTCCGCTTGCATCCCGCTCTCACACCGGGAGCATCTGGGCTGGCTGTCCGAATGGGCTTCCTCCTGCCGGTAGGGGCAGTCCCCGACCTCGGGCAGACATTCCACCCACGGAACTCCTCCCAGACCCTGCCACCGGTTGCCGAAGAGTTCTTCCCTGGACACGTTGGGGTCGGAGTCAAGGAAGTCGATCAGTTCCTGTCCCGTCTGCCACCTGGGGTGTCCCTCGATTGTTGCCAAGGGGTCCACCTCTATGCTGGCCTCTATCGGCCCCAGGATGTCGCCGCCGGAAATTTCGCTGTCCAGATCCATTTCCCTGAGTCCGATGTTGTCGTGGTGGGCTTCGGTCATCTCGAAGGACACCGACCGCAGGGTGATCGCGTCACTTTGCTCCATTTCAGATAGTGCCTGGTCGTCGGGTGAGTTCACCTAGTACCGGCGGTTTTCGTCGATGCTTGTTTCCAGCGCCGTGGGCTCTGGGATTGCGCCTTGCGGGGACAGCGGAGGTGGATGGTCGAACTCGGGCGGGGTTCCGTCCCCTCCGAAGTTGCCCCCTGCCTTCCCCCGGTTCACCTTTCGGCCCTGTGCCTTCTTGCTCTTTCGTTTGTTCTTGCTGACCGGCATTCGTGCTTTACTCACGCTCTTTGTAGGGTGACCGTGATTTTACCCCGTGTCCGACAGTCCGTCTCTGGGGGGTGCTATCTTCCCTCCGGCGGCCCGTAGATATCTTCCAGGGCGCCTGATATCTCGGCGCGTACGCCGGTCTGATCTTCGCTGTACAGGGCCTCCGGCCCTCCAATCTCGTTGTTCACTCCGAAGAATGACTGCGACAACTCAGCAAAGAACTGCCTCCCACCGTCCACCGCCATGGCGAATGTGCCCGGCCAGAGACCGGCGGCGCGGGCGCGGTCAAAGAGGTCCCGCCACTTGGTGTGGGTCTCGTCATCGAATCCCAGGTTCTCGATGGCATGCGCCCACTCGTGGACGGTGATGTCCTCTGCCCAGAACCTGGTCAGGTCTTCAACGAGACCCAGGAGGTTCTCCTCCAAAGTGACCGTGGTGGGTTGCTGGGGTATGCCACCGGCTCCCCGCACGGTGAAGGAGTCGTAGGGGTTGCCGTTCAGGTCCAACTGCCCCTTCAGGTAACCTAAACCAAAGAGCTTGTCTCAGAAGTGTTTTGCCAGACGAATATCGCCTAAATTCCAGTCCATTATATGGTAACTGAACTATTGGGAACCATATTACATGTATCCAATCCAAATTTGCTTCGATTATCGTTATGAGCTCTGACTTCTGAGACAAGCTCCAAAGCCAAGGTGGGATGTGCATTTGCCGGAGGCTGAGAATCGGTCCGGGAGGCTCGCAGGAGCGCCTCACCCCGTGACTGCAAGACTGTCCGGCACCGCCGTCTCACCTCGTCTTTGCGGCTGGCCAGTCCGGCAAGGAATTTGCCGACCTTTTCCTGCACCGCCTCCCTGCTTCCCAAGCACAGATTGCCGGTGGCCTCCTCTCTCGCCCAACCCCAGATCGCCTCATCCCCGTTGAAGTCCGGGCTGTACCCCGGCAGGTTCACCAACCTCAACTCCAGCCCAGGCGTCCTGAGGTACTCCCGCATCGCCTCCCCACGGTGGGCCGGGGCGTTGTCCCAGATGACCCGCATCGGCTCAGGGTGTTTTCCCCTCAGTTGCTTCAGGAAGTCAACCGAGGTCCCGGCGTTGCTGTTCCCCTGCAACTCCATCCACTCCACCTCACCCGTCTCCAGGCACACCGCCGAATAATAGCTGGCCTTCTCCCCATACCGCGGACTGGTCGAGTCCACCAGAGCAGCCTCTCCTCTCAGCACCCACTTGCCCCGCAACTCTGCATCGGCCCGGAAGTGGGCCTCATCGGCGAAGAATATCCTGGCTCCGGTCCGTTGGGCCTCCTCCCTCAGGGCGGCATACTCCGCCACGAAGGCCTCCCGCTTGCCCTCATCCGCCTTGAGCAGACGCTTCTTGGGCCGCTTGAAGGCAAATCCCAACCGGTGCAGCCAGTTCAGACAACTGCTGCGGCTCAAACTGACCCCGAACCGTCCCAAGACAAACTGCCGGACTCCTTTCCAATACCAGTTGGCCAGTTCGATGCCCGCCTCAGCGGGCGGTTGCCCTACCGCCCCTTTCAACTCCGCCTGCTGCGTCTCGTCAAGGACGGGGGGGAACCACCGGTCTGCTCAAATATCAAGGCCGCTGGCCCTCCCTCGCCGAAAACCGAAGCCCACCGTCCTATGGTGTGGGGGTCCCGCTCCAGCGCCTCCGCCGTGGCCGTTGCTGTCCAGCCCTGCGCCAAGAGCCAGATGGCGTACCACCGCTCCCGCTCCCTGGGTGTGGGCGCCAGAATCATCCGCCGGCGCAAATCCTTGACCCCCATCTGCCATTGTTCCAGAGACCGGTCTATCTCCCTCACACCCATCACCAACCCCCCGTTACTCCTGAGACCAGCTAACCCAGTTCCCTCACAAATTTACCCTATGCGTCTGCGTATTTCACCTTGGCTTTGGTTTAGTTCCGGAATTTCGGTGATGTACCTGTCTTTCGGGACGATGGCCAGGGCGGCGCTCGCTTCCGCCATCCTCCGGGCCATGTCCGGCCGGTGGGCCAGCATCACGCGGACGGTATCCGCTCCGGCCTTCAGGGCCTTTGGGTCGACTGCCCGGGACGCCTTGACGGAAATGCCGTCCACGTCGACCGACTGCGTGTAGTTTGGTCCCGGCTCATCCGTGGGAACCAGCGTCGGGGCGCTCCTAGTCGGTACTGGGATCGCCGCCGTGGGAGTCTGTGTAGACGTTGGCACCGTTGTCGGGGGCTCCGGTGCAAGTGTCGGGACCGGGTTGAGTGTCGCCGGAGTCTGTGTCGGCTCGGAGGTGGCCTCCGGTCTCTGGGAGTCAGTTGGTAACGGTGTTGTTGCAGCACTGGGTACAGTGGTTTCTGAATGGATGAACTCGCTGGCTCCGGTCTTTCTGTTTAGGAGGATTGTCAGCGCCTCTTCGGCATCTTCATATAAGCCGCGCCTCCTCTTTTGCCCGTAGGTGGGTTCAGTGCTCGTGGTATCAGTCCCCTGAAAAGAAAAGGCCCGGGCATTGCCAGGGCTTTGTTGCTGTGGAGGTTCAGTATCTTATCCCGGTAATGGTGTCATCAAGCGGTTCCTCCCCGTCTCACGCCGTCTGTGGGCCAGCAGGTGCATCATCATGTTTGTGAAGCGCCCCAGCCGTGTTTCCCGCCCGGTTGACCGCGGACCTCGAGGACACGGAGCGAAGTTTCGAGTGCGGTGCCGGTGATTTCCCCGGATTCCTGACAAGACGGCGCTCCCCAGCAAAAGAACCCGACCGAGCCGTCGAGGAACCGGTAAATCATTGCGGCTCTGCCGCCTGTGACGTCCAGGAGCTCTTCGGCGTCCCTGACGAAGAGCTTGGCATCCTGCTTCAGCACGCGGACGGCCTTTCTTGCCTCCTCCCAGTGGTGGCACCTGTGGTCGACGGGGCCTACCCGGCATTTGGGACAGGTCCGGATGTCATCGAACCGGTAGAGGACCGGTACGGTGAACATTCGTGCTTGGGAGCGCCTGCCCGACCCGTACCGGTCTTGCCTGAGGTAAATTGCAGCTATCCTTGAACGTTGCTGGCACTTGGGGCAAAGCGTTGCTTTGGAACGCGCGTCCCGGAGGGCGAATGTATCCTCCACCGCGATGTCCACGTCGGTCGCGGGCGCAAAGTCGCAGAGCCTGGTTTAGACCAGGCGGCCTCTGATGTGGTGCAGGATGGGATGGAAGGTGACCATGCTGGACTCCACGAGGGCTGCGCTGGCAGCGTTTGCTTGCCGGCCCACTGTGATGTACTTACAGTGTGTCATGCAAGGGACATCTGTCAACAAAGTGTCCCTCGCCCCGTGGGACTGAAAGAGGCCCCGGCGCTTCCATCTAGAAGTTCACCGTTGCCTTACCGTCGATGGGGTTGGTCCTTGCTCCAATCAGATGTGCTGCGTCAGAGACTGCTCATTCCAGTCTTGTTGCGCCCTGCTGGAGCTGTGGGCCAGCGTGTTGTCCGCCTTCTGGACATTGGGGCACACGAGGGCGTTCTTCACTGATTCTCTTTGTCGACCGCTGTTGAACGGTTCCTTCTGACGATTCCTGGGGGTCTGTATCCACCTTGGCAGGGTTGTTGGCGGGCCTTCTGGCTGCCTTGGGGAGGGCCGGGAGGGTGAGCTTTTGAACGGATGGACGCAAACACGCGTTGCCGTCGCGGTAGCAGCCGTCATCGCCGTCCTTATCGGCGGTCTCCTCTTGGTCGATACAGCCAAGGGCGGCCCGGTCGAGCCGTTGTACATCGCCATCGTTGAGGAGCCCATACTGGGCAGCGTTTTGACGCCAGCGTCGATAGAAGGCACGTCGAGGTTGTACTCGGGGTATTCAGGTGCGCCGCGCACTCTCGCCTATCAGTTCCTCGGCAACGGGGGGGGGGTAAATTTCGACGTCGACTGGAGCTCCGTCAGAGGCACCACGGTAACATTCAACACAGTGATCGCACTGGACAGTTGGACAAACTCGACCACATGCGCGAGTGGCGTCGCTCAGTGCGGAACCTTGGTGTTGGCCGTCCCATCGCAGGGACCACCCCAAGCGCTCGATTTTTACAGCATCGACGGAGCGGCTGAAGAGGCTGTTGCGGACGACTGGGTTTTGGAACAGGGAAGTCTGGATCTGCGGGGTGTTGGTTTCCACATCCTCCGAACCGTGGTGGCCGATATTCCCACCGGCGCTCAAGTAGCCTTGAGGTGGGCGCCTTGGGATGGCCGAGGACACCTTTCCCCCGCGCCACGGCATTGTCCCAGATCACGTTCAATTGCCCTGAGTGCCTCTGCCCCAACTGGCTTAGGAAGGCCTCCGAGGTCCCAGAGTTGCTGTTGCCCTCCAGTTCCATCCACTCCGCCTCTCCGGTCTCCAGGCACGCCGCCGAATAGTTGCTGGCCTTCCCTCCATACCGCGGGCTGGTTGAGTCCCCCAGAACCCGTTCACCATTCAGCACCCACTTGCCCGTCAGTTCGGCGTCTGCCTGGAAGTGGGCCTCGTCGGCAAAGAATATTTTGCCGCCAGTCACCGCCGCCGCGAAAGACTCCTGTTTGGCTTCGTCCGTCTTGAGCAGCCGCTTCTTGGTGCGCTTGAAGGCAAATCCCAAGCGGTGCAGCCAGTTCAGGCCACTGCTGCGGCTCAAGTTTACAGCGAACCGCTCAGATACAAACTACCGCACCAATTTTTCTCCTGATCCTGCGGACAGGTCCAGTTGTCCAGCGGAATTCCTGCCTGCTGCTGCAACTCCCACACCGCCACTTTCAACTCAGATATACTTGTGGCGGTAGTCGTAAACGGGTCGTGTGAACCATGATTAAGGGGTTGGCTTTATTGTCCATCGTGATATTCCTTGTGGCTTGTGAACCCCTAGCAGCCCGTCCGAGAAACGGGGTTGGTGAGCCGTTGGGGGTATGATGGTACGGAGCATCAGACGATCGGAGCGGTCAATGAGCAAGACCTACCTTCCCTACGACCCGGACCAGCAGTTGCTGCTGCCGGCGGCCCTCCAGGAATGGCTGCCGCCGGAGCACTTGGCCTACTTCATCTCCGACGTTGCGGACCAGTTGGACCTCTCGGACATCACCGCCCGCTACGAGCAGGAGAGGCGGGGCGGCCCGCCCTACCATCCCAGGATGATGGTGAAGGTGCTGCTCTACGGCTACTGCAACGGCGTGGCCTCCTCGAGGCGCATCGCCCAGCGGCTGCACGAGGACATCGCCTACCGGGTGCTGGCGGCGAACAACACGCCGGACTTCCGCACCGTCTCCGACTTCCGAAAGGACCATCTGGAGGCGTTGGGGGAATTGTTCCTGCAGGTGCTGGAGTTGTGCCAGCAGGCAGGACTGGTAAAGCTGGGGCACGTGGCCCTGGACGGGACCAAGGTGAGGGCCAATGCCTCAAAGCACAAGGCGATGAGCTACGGGCGGATGAAGGAGAAGGAAGCGCGGTTGCAGGCCGAGGTGGACGAGTTGCTCCGCAAGGCGCAGGAGGTGGACGAGGAGGAGGACCGCCGGTACGGGAAGGACAGGCGTGGGGATGAGTTGCCGGAGGAACTGGCCTTCCGGGAGGGACGGTTGCGGAAGATAAGGGAGGCCAAGGCGGCGCTGGAGGCCGAGGCCCTGGCGGATGCGGAGCAGGCTGAGTCCGAGGGACGCAATCATCTCGGGGTGCCTGATGACAAGGCGCAGCGGAACTTCACCGACCCGGACTCCCGGATCATGCCCGGCCCGGGAGGGAGGGACTTCCAGCAGTCCTACAACTGCCAGGCGGTGGTGGACAGCGAGCATCAGGTGATCGTGGCGGCCTGTGCCACCGATCAGCCCTCGGACAAGGATCAGGCCGTGAGCATGATTGAGGAGGCCATCCTGAACGTGGGCACAGTCCCAAAGGAAGTCTCCGCCGACGCCGGATACTACTCGGCCAAGGCGGTGGAGGAACTCTACGCCCTGGGAGTGGACCCGTTCGTCGCGCCGGAGAGGACCCGCCACGGCTGGGTGCCGCCACCGGCGCCCCGTGGCCGCATACCGAAGGGGCTGTCAGCCAAGGACCGGATGCGGCGCAAGCTGCGGACGAAACGGGGCAGGGAACGCTACGCGCTTCGGATGGAGACGGTGGAACCGGTATTCGGGCAGATCAAGCAGGGCCGGGGCTTCCGGCAGTTCCTGCTGCGGGGTCTGGCTAAGGTGAACCGGGAGTGGCTGATCATCTGCGCCGGCCACAACCTGCTGAAGCTGTTCCGGTATGGGGCCGGGATGTTCGTCAAGGCGAGGGGAAAAGGCGCCACTGGGAACGACAGGGAGACGCGCCGGTCCATGGGCAGTGGGATTTTCAAGCGACAATCCGCAGGTGCCTACCCGCACCCCGCCAGAACCGTTGTCGCAGGGTAGTCCCGGCTGACCGACACCGCCAGTCGGTCAATCCTCAGACGGGCTGCTAGAGGAATCCAGCGAACAAAAATGTTTCTGGACGCCCCCTGAAGGTTTTGCCGATATGACCGCGCAAGAATACAAAACTTGGCTGCGGGAGGAAATGCCGTCGGAAGCTATGGGCCATTCAACTGACTGTGATTTAACCGATGAACAGATAAGCGGTTTGCTTGAAACGCTGGAGGATGACCAAGCGCGGCAGGGGCGATGGAAACGGCATTTTGACTTGCACGACCGGATGATCGGCATTCGCGCTGAATACCGCGCGATTACCGCCGATGGTGTCCTGGACTTGGCTGAAACTAACTACGTTTGCAACGCCCTGAGCACTTGGCTCGTCGAGCTGAACGGCTATACGCAATTCGTGGTTGACTACCGGCGCGATGAACCGGATTTGGTGGAAAACACGCCATCGCTCAGGGACTTGGAATCGGAATCGATTAAGTTGCTAACTTGGCTGTCGACTGTCGAACCTAGCTGCTAGGGCTACAACTCCCGCTCCACAATGACCTTCCTGTCGTAAAGAGGAGCAATGCCCTTGCAGGCTGATTTCGCTCGGATCCTAAACTAAAGCCCAGGTGAAATGCGCAGATAGTAGAGTTCAAGCGGCGGTGCCGGATCATTCTTTAAGCACAGATGGGAGAACTCCACTGGTACAACTCAAGCAATCTTAATCGCCCCTCGAATGCACATCCCACCTTAGCTTCAGTTTAGTAGCCCGAAATCTTTGGAATGATGGGTTGATTGGTACAGCACTTTTCCTCGGGCATACTGGGCTCATGAAGACAACCCCCGAGCATTAGGGCATTCCACCCGTCATTTCAAGGATGTAGGTCTACTAGCACGCCCCAGAACAGTGAGGTTGCGGTCGCCGGAACATTATTCCTGTGAAAGTCATTGACATAGGGGCGGATGCGGCCGACATCATTATGGGTTCCCAGCCTTCCTCAGCTAGCTCGTTAATTTCGCTGACTTCGTGTCCTTTTCGGTCGTTCTTGTAGAAGTTTGGTGAAGTGTATCCCTTGACCAAGTATTGGTAGGGCGACCTGGGAAAGCCACAAATAGGGCAGCCAGTTTTCTGTCCGCCCTCAGTCTTGGCCTGATTAAGTACTCCGTCAAGTAGGCCCATATTGCCTCCCATCACTGTTAAATAGCTTACGTTTGATAGTGTTCACGCATTTCCATCTAGTAGTCCGAAATCTCTGAAATGATGGGTTGATTGGTACAGGGCCCTTGCCCTGACATACTGCGACCATGCAAACAATTGGCGAGCCACCCGTCATTTCAGAGATGTTGGTCTACTAGTCTACTATGCCCTCCCCTCTTCTTCCTCGGGAATCCCCCAGCCCCGGAGCAGTGGCCGGGGATTCTCTTTTGCCGACCTCGATCATGCTGGTGTGTACAGTATGTGTACAGCAACGCCGATTGATGGGTTATAATAGTCCCAACCCGTAGGTAACTGCGGCTTAAGTTTTACGGACACTCTCTCCGCCACTTTACTACTTTTCTGCCCTTTGCTTTGCCATCCTTGAAAACCGTAGCTAAATAGCTTGCGATTATCACACTTCTTGTCCTTACCCGTCTCCGCTCCGCAGAATCCTTTAGCAGAATCCTTTATTGGGTTGTACCAGCCGCCCGAATGAAGGCGCGGCGTGAGCATCGCGTACCACTGTGTGGCAAGGCTTTGGAGCTTCTACAGAACGCAAGGGATTTGACGGGCCGTGAAGGGTTGATATTCCCTGCAAAGCGGAGCGGCATTAACCGATATGGCTTTCAACGTCATTCTGCGGCGTCTGTAAATTGACGCCGTTCCTCACGGATTCCGGTCTAGCTTCAGGGATTGGGCGGCTGAATGTTCAGGGGCGGCTTGGGCAGTCTGTGAATCAGCCCTAGTCCACAATGTCGGGAATGGTGTTGAAGCCGCCTATATGCGCTCCGACTTGCTCACGCAACGCCGCGCCCTAATGCAACAGTGGGCAGATTTCCTAACGGGCTAACCCGGTCCCGATAGGGCTACCAACGAAACAGGGGCGGGAATCATCCCGCCCTTTCCCTGCTGACAGTTGCCCCTAAACGCTGAACGAAGGGCGGTGCTAGGTTGAAATATAAGGGAAACGGGAGTCGGATAAAGAGAGTTCGACTTGGGGGTTGTCATGTGGTCAGATTCATTTGATGTTTATGAGACCGTTATCTTCCCCATAGTGGGGGGCGTCATCGCGGGATTCATCGTAGTAATTGTTGAATTGGCGTATAGGAATTTGCATGACCGGTGGCAGCAGAGGAAGGCTATCACTGCCATAAAGAAGTTATTCAGTGAGTGGGAATCGAAAATCGCTAGTGCCGATGACATTAAAGACGACCAGAACCGCATTCTGCACGAACGAAGTGTAGCCCAATTTCTCCACCACAAATATTACATAAAAAGAGCTCCACTTACTTTGGCCGCGTGGTCAAGGAATCTCTCCGAGCAACAGACCGACGAATTGACAAGGTTAATCGTTGACCATGAGCAGGTGGTAGGCATCATCCCGGGGGACAAAGTTCCCTTTCGAGAGTTCTATGACCAGTTCTTTAAAAAAGCCAAAGAAATTAAGTGGTTAGATTTATGATTGCAGAGGTAGCCTCTCATAGATGCTCTACGGCATACCAGCCCAACAGCAGCTGCAAGATACAGCCAATGATTTCAACGGCTATCAAATCATCGGGCGTCATAGAGTTAGCCCGCTCACTTCTGCGGCGTCCTCGTCACTCACTCCGCTTGCCTTCAAAGTGCCATAGGCGCGGGAGCGGGAGCGGGCGGCAATATCAGCCGCCGCCAGTCTGCGGAAATTCAGGGATACCGGATAGCCTATCTCGCCCTTGAACTCCGCTCCGATGATTGCCGCGTAAGGTTCAAGGGTTGCCGTGAGCAAATGCCGGTATCCTTCTCTCGCACTACCGCCGCCATCGCCCGCATAGAGCGCGGGCGGGATCCCCGGGGCGGCGCATACATCGCGGGCAACATAGGAGCGGAGTTGCGCGTGCCCTTCAGGGATTTGCGCCTCTAGCCG
Source organism: Dehalococcoidia bacterium (assembly GCA_965222025.1). GTDB lineage: Bacteria > Chloroflexota > Dehalococcoidia > Lucifugimonadales > UBA3495 > VXOI01. The sequence continues at coordinate 198,487 of CBDCTI010000005.1, forward strand.
CTTGGGTTGCCGGTCCTGACTAGGCGCGGATCGCCAACTCCGCGCTCAACCGTCTAACTAACGAGCGGATCGTTGTCAGTGTAGGGGAGTCGGGTTCCCTGAATGTGTGTAGTAACCTTTCGAGGTTGTCGTGCGTGTAAGGGACATCGTCTCTTTCGTTGACATTAGATTTGGCCAATCCTAAGATGGCGTGAATTGGCGCTTGGCTTGGTGCTTTGGGCTCGATAAACGGAGAGGTGGTAATGCCCCACCAAGAAGACATTCGATTGATGGCCCATTTGATGAGACGCGCGGGCTTCGGTGATCCCCGTGAGGAACTGGAGGAGCGTGTCTCCAAAGGCTACGAAGCAGTGGTCGAGGAGCTTCTGTATCCAGAGCGACAGCCGGCCATAGACGAGGAACTGCTGTACCGGTTCTTCCCGGGTTATGAGGGGGCCGGGGCGCCGCCAATTAATCAGGCCGATTGGGTCTTCCGGATGATCAATACCAAACGGCCTCTGGAAGAGAAGATGGCCCTCTTCTGGCATCAGTTGTTCGCCACCGGTAACTCCAAGGTGGACAATCCACCGGAGCTGACTCGCCAGATCGCCGTCTTCCGCGAACACGGATTGCGTACTTTCCGTGACCTGCTAATAGAAGTTGCAAAGTCGCCGGCGATGATCTTCTGGCTGGACAATCACGGAAATCATGACGGTGCCATAAATGAAAACTGGGGCCGGGAGCTGTTGGAGCTTTTCTCCCTCGGAGTCGGAAACTACTCAGAGGATGATATCAAGGAAGCAGCCAGGGCCTTTACCGGATGGACGATTGCCCCCAAGATTCCCCGCAATCCCTACGGCCGTTTCCACTGGCAATTCGAGTACAAACCCGAGGACCACGACGATCGGGAGAAGACCTTCCTGGGACATACCGGGAACTTCAACGGCGAAGACATCGTGGACATTATTGTGGATCAGCCGGCTACGGCCCGGTTCCTGGCCCGCCACCTCTACAGATTCTTCGTCGCCGACGAGCCCCATGTCGCCAGTTGGAGCGTCACGCCACCCATTGATCCTGAAGCCATCGAGTTCTTGGTGGATGCCTACAATGAGTCCCGTGGCGACATCCGGTCTATCCTGCGAGCATTGTTCAACTCGGAGTTCTTCAAGAATGCCCGCTTCGCCCGGGTGAAAAGCCCGGCCGAATTCATCGTTGGTACCGTGCGCGTGGCGGGCAACTACAACGGCTTCAAACCAGGATTCAACAATCTGGCGTTGGAGTGCGGTTGGCAGGGACAGGAGCTTCTCAATCCTCCCAGCGTGGAGGGTTGGCACACGGGCTCCGAATGGATCGACCCTGGCGTTTTGATGCGTCGGGTGAATTTTGCCGCAAGGACCCTCGGAGACACCTCGCTACCCGGCGTGCAGAACATCATCAAACGGGTGCTGGTGAATGTGCAGGTGCAGGGGGATCATTCCCCCCAGGCGATAGTGGCAGCTTGTCTTGATGAGATGGGACCGTTGGAAGTCAGTGAGGTGACCCACTCTGAATTGATGGTCCATGCCGAAAAATGTGGCGCTCTGGCCTGGAGCACCAGGCAGGAACTCAATGCCACATTCCGGAATGTGAGCAGGATTTTGACCTTGATCGCCGCCTCAAGGGACTACCAGTTTGCCTAGGCAAGTGCTTATAGCCAATTCAGAAGGATATGCAGATGGCATCAACCCATAAGGACCCCGTGCTGGTTGTACTGGAGCTTACCGGGGCCAACGATTACCTCAATACGATCGTTCCATATGGCAATCCTCTGTATTGGGATAACCGGACCAAGGTTCATATCGCTGAAGACCAGTTACTGCCCATAGATGACGAACTGGCATTCCGGTCTGATACTGAGCCGTTGAAAGATATCTACGACAACGGCAACATGGCGATCATCCACGGAATCGGATTTGAGAATTCACCCCGTTCGCACTTTCGCGCCATGGACATCTGGCATACCTGCGAGCCTGATTCCATCGGGATAAACGGCTGGCTCGCCGAGGTCGTCCGCGACCTGGATCCCGGCGGCGAGAACGTGCTGAAGGGAGTGAGCCTGGGCCAGGGTTTGCCCAGGGCGCTAACCATGAAGGGAGTTCCCGTAACTTCGGTCAACCACCTCCCTACATACGGCGTGCTCTCATCAAATCCGGGAATCGCGTCCGAGCAGGAGCGGGCCCAGTTGTTGGAGAGCTTCGCCCGCATGTACGCTCCCGCCATCGGCACCGGACCGACCATGGACTACCTGGGACAGGCAGGGCGGGATGCGTTGAGAGGGGCCGACATCATCCGGGTTGCTCCCCAAACCTATTCTTCGAACGTTGAGTACGCCAATAATCCCATCGCGAGGCGCCTTAGAGACGTAGCCCAGGTGCATCTGGCTGGCCTCGGCACCCAGGTCTTTTACACGGCCTACGGGTCCTTCGACACCCACTATGACCAGATGGGATCACATGCCAAGCTTTGGTTGGACCTTTCCGCTGGCATCCGAGACTTCTTCGCCGACCTGCGTGAGCACGACGCCTCGGACGAGGTGGTTGTCATGTTGTTCAGCGAGTTTGGACGCCGCGTCCGCGACAACGGCACTGGCACCGACCACGGAGCGGCCGGGGTGGCCTTCGCCATCGGCGACAGGGTGAATGGTGGAATGTACGGCACCTACCCGTCGTTGAAGCCGGGAGACCTCACTCAGGGAGACCTGGCGCCCAGCTACGATTTCCGTGGTTTCTACTCCACCTTGGCGGAAAAATGGTTGGGACTCGACCCGGTGCCAATCGTCGGCGGACACTTCGAGCAAATGTCCTTCGTGTAGCTCTGGAATCCCAGACTCGTTCACGGGAGAGCGGATATGCTGACCACCGTCGCTGCGGGCCGGGTGTATGACTATAGCTACTGCATAGGCATGTACAGTCAGTCTGGCCGGGGATTTTGGGCCCCCCAGGATTTCGCCCTGGGATCCAACGGTCGAATTTATGTGTTGAGCCGCGGCGTGGAACAACTGGGCCAGCGTGTCAGCAAGATCAACTTCGACCACGAGTTCCTGGGCCAGTTCGGCTCCGTCGGCGCGGAAGACGGGCGCTTCGTCTGGCCCCGGTCAATTGACTTGGACCGTCACGGGCGGGTCTTCGTTTCGGACGAGTATGTCAACCGGATAACCATGTACGATGAAGAGGGCGCCTATCGGTATCATTGGGGCAGGCCCGGCAGCGAAGACGGGCAACTGAACGGGCCGTCAGGAATTGCTTTCGATTCCCTCGGAGCCCTCTGGGTGGTGGACAGCCAGAATCACCGGGTGCAGAGCTTCAGCCTGATCGGTGAGTTTCAGTCCGGGTTCGGGAAGCGAGGTGGCGGCGACGGAGATCTGGAGATGCCATGGGGCATCTGCATCGATCGTGAGGACAACATCTACGTCGCGGACTGGGGAAATAACCGGGTGCAAAAGTTTTCCCCTGATGGAGAGATGCTCGTCAAGTTCGAGGGCTCAAGCTCAGGGGTGGGCTCCCTCAAAGGGCCATCCGGTGTAGCTGTGGACTCGGACGGGGATGTGTACGTAACCGACTGGGGGAACCACCGTGTCCAGATCTACGACGCCGACGGCCAATACATTACGGCGCTGGTCGGCGACGCCCAGGACCCTTCGCCGTGGGCCCAGACCTACATCGAAGCCAACCCCGATATCGTCAAAGCCAGGCGGCGGACGGATCTGGAGCCTGAATGGCGGTTCCGACGACCGGTGGCAGTCAACGTTGACGAAGACGACCGGATCGTAGTTTTGGAGTCCTACCATCACAGGCTTCAAATCTACAACAAGCTGAAGGATTACGAGGAACCCTCAATAAACCTGTAGGGGCCTGCGCGCTTCCACATCTGCACGCATACCCGGGCGCTTTCCCGCGATGTGTTAGCTGCCGCCCAGTTTACAGTTCCTGGCGCCCACACTTAGTGACAGTTGCAGGGTGCGGTCTGGCTGTGATGGTACTTATAATGATGGCTGGGTTCATCCATCCATAAAGACCGGAAAAAGCCATGGCCGATGCCAACTTTGCCGACAAGACTATCTGGACCGGCGACAACCTCGACATCCTGCGCGGGACGCGGATTTGGAGTTGTAGCCCTTGGCTGAGAGGAAAAGCGACATGACAAGACAACTAGCCACGCATCTGGTATCTGCCACCCTCGGGGCCGTGGTTGCCCTCTCGCTGGTGGCCTTCAGCGCTATATCCATCGGTGTAGTATCCGCCCAATCGGGGTCCAACCTGGGCTGCGTTGACTCTAACGGCAACGGCGTCGTCGACATCTCTGAACTGTTCGATGTCATCGACGCCTACTTTGATGGAACTCGAGTATCCCCACCGGAGCCAGAGCCCACGCCCGGCCTTGGTAGCCGAGATAATCCCGTGCCATTGGAAACGGCGTTTGAAGTGAGAAACTCTGAAACTGACCATTGGGAAGTATCAGTCTTGGAAACAACTCCCGATGCTACCGCCCTTGTCTTGGAGGAAAACCGGTTTAATGGCCCACCGGAAGAGGGCAACCAGTTCTTTATCGCCAAAGTCCGCGCAAAGTACCTCGGACCAGATTCGACAAGGCTTGACCGGAGTATTCGACTCAAAGCATTGGGCGATGGCGGAGTCGTGTATTCTACATTCGGGAATTCCTGCGGCGTTATTCCTGATAGTTTGCCCAATCCTGAGCTATTCACAAATGGGACGATAGAGGGCAACGTATGTTGGGAGATTGCCTCCGCTGACACTGATTCCCTGCTGATGTTATTTGACCGGGAATTCCTGTCAACAGAGGGCAACCGCGTCTGGTTTAGCTTGCAGGAATGATGTAGGGAAATGGCCGATGCCAACTTTGCCGACAAGACGATCTGGACCGGCGACAAACTGAATATCCTGCGCGGGATGAACAGCGAGTGCGTCGCCGCCGACAAGCTGGGCCGCAAGTGGGTCGGCATCGACATATCCCCGAAGGCCGTCGGGCTGGTCAACATGCGCCTCCAGCAGGCCATGGGCAGCCTGTTCCACCACGGCTACGTGACGGCCCGCACGGACATCCCCCGCCGCACCGACATCGAGGTTCCCATTCCCTACCGCCAGAACAAGCACGTCCTGTTCGGCCACCAGGAAGGGCTGTGCAACGGCTGCAAGGGCGACTTCCCGTTCAAGCTGTTCGAGGTCGACCACCGCGTGCCCCGGTCTCGCGGCGGCACGGACCACACGGAGAACCTGCAACTGCTCTGCTCAAACTGTAACCGCATCAAGGGCGACCGGCCCCACGAATACCTCATGGCGCGGCTGGCAGAGATTGGGGTTTAGGGCAATGAGAGCCGTTCTCCGCGCAAAGATTGGGCGAATAACTAGGTTCGATTGGGATAGGCTGGAGTCGCCTTAGCAATTTTGCTGTTAGTGGGAGAAAGCATTGCCGCAATTCTGGCGGGAATGTCCTTAAAGTCAGATGGCTACGACGGAGGGCGTCTGGCCGCATTGCTCGGTGCCGCTGTCTTGGCACTTTACGTCCCGATCGCCGTTGGGCTCCGCAAAATACCGTTTGCGGCATCGACTGAGTATGAGAGCCGCAGAAAATTCGCGGAGAAAAGATTGGGCGTGAAAATCCCTCGCACGGGCGACAAGATGAAAAAAGGTGGGCGATTTGGCTCCGCACAGGTGGATCTGCCGGATGGCTCCGACGAATCAATACGCGTAGCAGTAGGGCGGGCCTACTCATTAGGGGATGCATACTTGGATCATTTATGCGGCGCGTCGCAGTTGACGGAGGACGTGAAACGGAAGATTTCGTCTGCAAGAGTGTCTTTGCTTCCGCCTAGCGGCACTTTTTCTGCCATATCATCACTGCCGGAACTGATGCACCTACCGCAAGAGCAAGAGCCCGTAAGCAACTCTCTTCAATAGGGGGCACCAATGGTCAAGATAATTGAGCGAGAATTTACCGATGGCGACGGCAGAACTAGGAGGGTGAAGTGGATTGTAGATGCCCATATTCGAATCGAATACAGCGACGGCACGGAACAGGAATTTCTTGGCTGTGAAGTGGCAGAGGGATTGTTTTCGCTTGTGGCTGGAGCTCGCGAATGGCTGGTGTTCGGTGTTCCTCCTACTACGTCGGTAGTATCCGCACAAATGGAAGGCGTCATTAATTCCGTAGTGGTGTTGAATCAAGATAATGAACCCATTTTGAGGCTGGAGGGAGTAGTTGCGGATCCGGCGCAATCAGTTGACGGCGCTGACTGTCTTGGAGGAATAGAAGTGCCCTTGAGGCAAGACGCGTCGAGTCGATGAAAAATCGGATTTCTCGCGGCTCCTAACCCCATAATGGGCCGCCTACGGCAGCGTAGCCCCGGCGACTGGCAGATTTCCTACGAGCTGGCCCGAGTTTCGTAGTGACTGCCAAAGTAGAGAGGCGAAGGAGGAACAACAGCGACAGCGAGACGACTTGAGGGAACGGGACCGTCGGGTGCGCGAGGTCTGCCAGCAGGTTTCGGCCCGTTTGGACAATCTGGACACCGAAGGCAGGCCTGTCATTTATGCTTCCTTCGGCGTTCAGTTCAGGCCAGCCGCGAAGAACTGTTGATCACCCTCGTGAATTTGGCTAAATGTACTACTACTGAACAAACATGGGCATGACGACATGAACGTAGTCGTCGCTGTCGGTGGGCTCGAATACGCCTGGGCTGGAGGAAGTGGTGGTCTCGATGGCCACGCGCCCACGCTCCAGGACGGACAGCACATCAATCAAATAGCGGCTGTTGAAGGCTATTTTGCCTTCCTCTCCTTCCAGTTCGGCGACGTCCACCACGTCCTCGTTGTCGCCCACCTCTTCTGAGGTGGACCCCATCGGTTGGACAGGATTAAGCCACAATTAAGTGGGACTCCTGCACTCCTTCGTATGATACCAAGACCCGTTGGTCCGGGCACCTCCTTTCCTTCAACTCCTCTTCTACAGGCTCGCCGTGGAAGACCTCCGCCGGCGTACGGTAGCCCAGGGCCTGATGCGGCCTACGGTGGTTGTAGAACCGGAAGTGCTCTCGCAGCCCTCGGCGGGCCTCAAGGCCGTTGGCGTAGGCCTTCAGGTAGACCTCCTCGTACTTCACCGTCCTCCATAGCCGCTCGACAAGTATGTTGTCCTGGTACCTGCCCCTGCCATCCATGCTGATCTTCACCGAGTGATCCTGGAGTATCTGCGTGAACTCGCGGCTGGTGAACTGGCTTCCCTGGTCGGTGTTGAACACGTCGGGCGTTCCCTGGTTCAGGGCCTCGGTCAGGGCCTCGGCACAAAAGCCGGCCTCCAGAGTGTTCGACAACCCCCAAGCCACCACGTACCGGCTGTGCCAGTCCATGATGGCCACCAGGTACAGGAATCCCCGGGCCATGGGCAGGTAGGTGATGTCAGCCGCCCACACCTGGTTCGCCCGGGTGATCGTCAGATCCCTCAGCAGGTAGGGATAGACCCAGCGTCCCGCCGCTGGTTGGCTGGTGCGAGGCTGCCGGTAGATAGCCCGCAGTCCCATCAGTCTCATGAGCCGCTGCACCCGCTTCCGGCTTACCGGCATGCCCTGCCGGCCCAGCGAAGCCTTCATCCGCCTGGAACCGTAGAAAGGGGTTTCCAGGTACTGGCGGTCCATGGCCTGCATCAGGGACAGGTCCCCCAGGGGTGTCCCCTTGGGACGGTAGTAGAGGCTGGAGCGGCTGACACCCATCAGCTGGCATTGCCGCACTATGGACAGGTGCCGATGTTGCCGGTCGGTCAGCTCACGCCGCTGTGCTGGGCTCATGGACCGGACCTTTCCTCCAAGAAATCCCGCTCCACCTTGAGCTGGCCGATCTGCTGGTACAGGCGAGCCACCAGGGCGTCGTTGTTCTTGTTCTTCTGCTCCTTGCCCTTATTGGTCCCGTTGCCTTGGCCGAAGATAGCGGCCGCGCCATCCACTAAGGCCTTCTTCCAAGTCTGAATCTGGTTGGGGTGGACCTCGAACCGGGCGGCCAACTCGGCCACCGTCTGTTCGCCCTTCATTGCCTCCAGTGCAACTTTCGCCTTGAAGGCCGGGCTGTGCTTTCTCCGCTCTGTGGACATTTCCCGCTCCTCATCAACAGCTGTCGCTGTCCTCAGTTTAGGAGCAGGATTCCCACTTAACCAACTGTCCAGTTTTCCGGGTCCACCTCACTTCGGAGCAGGCCGAGATTACCATCCTGCCCCCCCCGGTTCCTTCTTCTCCCTCTTCGTTGGGCATCACGTGCATCCGAACTATGTTGGAACCATCGCGGGCGAAAATCGCCGCCGTCCGGGTTGCCCGCAGGGTCTGCTAGAGGTCCAGAATGGCCCGCGTGGTGTAGCCCTGGGGGATTAGCTGGTCGTAGTTGGGGAAGGTGCCCTGCATCAGCTGGGACACCAACTCAACCCTGTCGCCACCCTGCAAACGGAACATCACCTGACCCTTCTGCGGAGTGAGCATGATGTCCACGGGCTCGTCCTGATCTCCCAGCAGACGTTGGAGCTCAGTCATGGTGCGGGCCGGGATGATAACGCTAATCTCGTCAGTTACCGACTGGTTCAGTTCCCCGTGATGCACTGCTAGACGGAAGCCGTCGGGGGCGGCCATGGTGAAGGAGCCTTCCCGCATCTTGACCTCCGCGCCCGTCAGCACCGGGCGCGATTCTTCGGTGGCCGCCGCAATCTCCTCGTCCTTCATGCCACCGTCAGCCTGGTTCTCGTCGCAAAGCAGCAGGATGCGGGCGTGAGTCTGCTTATAGGCCGCCGCACGTTCCTTGGACACCAACGCCATTAGCTCCTGTTGCTCCTCCTCCTCCAGCCGTACCCTGTACCTCTTCACCATCATCCACACCCCAAACTCCCTCTTGGCTACTGACATTATGGTACTCCATCACCCATCAGTTCAACGATGTCCCACTACTAGTATTACAACGACGCTTCCATAATCTAGTCAGTTTTTGGTCGGAAATCGCTTCACGGAATGCAAGGCCACAAAGCTGTCGAGCGCGTGGTCGGGTCGCCATGAAGAGGTGCTCGAGGTCCCTTTCCTGGGAACTGTCGTTGTAATACTAGTAGACCATCGGTGTTGGATTGATGGGTAGAGAGGCTTCAGTTTGATGCGGGCATCCTCGGAGGTTGATGCGTGCATCCTCGGTGGTGAAGCGCCAGTCCACTCGTAACCGGTCCCGGTTGCGCTGTTGCTCCCACCTCCCGCCGCAGAGTTCTTTGATCGGGAATGCGGCGGTCCAGGCATTGCCGGGCCATCACCCCGATTTCGGTCTCGGCCATATCCAGCCAACTGCCATGCTTGGGCGTGTAGTGGATCTCCAATCGTTCGGCGATGCGCCGCGCTTCGGCAGGTTCAAATTCCTCGTACAGCGAGGACTGGTGGTGGGTGTTCAAGTTGTCCATCACCAGCACAATACGGCCCTTGTGCGGGCAGTCCTCGTCCACCAGTTGCTTGACCACCCGGGCCCAATCGGCTTTCGTGCGCCGGTCCGTCACTTCCACCCGGCGCCACCCTTCCAGCGGAGCGAACAACATGAAAAGGTTGCTCACCCCGTTGCGCTCGTATTCATAATCGTAGGAGCCCGCCGCCCCAGGCCGGGCGGGACGCGGCAGACGCTTTTCTTTCACCTGTTGCTTGCTGGTCTCGCCCAGACAGACAAGAACATCGTTGTCTCCATACCGGCGCTGATAGACTTCCAGCACGTCTTCCATCGCACTGACAAACTCGGCGCTGTCTTGCGGAGGGATACACCAGCATTCCTTCAGCCAAGGCTTGAGTTCGTTTTTTGAGCGTTTGGCACACCGTTTCAGTGCTGATGCTCTCCACTACCTCGCATTCGACCAGCCGGTGGGCCAACGTTTTAGTGTCCAACCGGCGCGGCATTCCGGCGGTTCTCCGCAGGCCAGGGCAATCAGGTGGGCTTCCCCTTGACCGTCCAGTCGCTTCGGACGACGATTAAGCCCGAATCCACCGATAGAGGACGTCAGGTTAGCGACCTGAAGTGGTCAAAGGGTGCTCCTCTGAATCTGGGATAATGGTTTTCGAGAAAGGAAACCGACCCCAGAAAAGGAGCACCCAATTGATGCTACCACGCAACCATCCCGACCGTATTCGCATCGTCTTTGACGACCACCGTCTGGTGGCCAATGCCGGCCTGCTCCTGCCGGCCACTCTCGCCCAACACCTGGGCCTGGGGGAACTCGTAGACCATCACCTCAATCTCGGCAGCGCGCCGGGCCGGGCCAACGCCGGCGACAAGATGATGACCCTGGTCGCCTCTGCCCTGGCTGGCGGCGATTGCATCGACGACGCCGATGCGCTGCGCGCCGGTGGGACGGCCGGTGTTCTCGACTGTAGGGTCAAGGCGCCATCCACCCTGGGCACCTTCCTGCGCAGCTTCCGCTGGGGCCATGTCCGTCAGCTGGACCGGGTGATCCGGGAACTGCTGGCCCGGGCCTGGGCCGCCGGGGCGGGACCCGGCGACGCGCCGTTCACCATCGATCTGGACTCCACCATCTGCGAGACCTACGGACTGGCCAAGGAGGGGGCGCGACACCACGGCTATACCGGCAAGCGGGGCTATCACCCGCTGTTGGCCGTGGCCGCCGGCACCGGCGACGTGTTGATGTCCCGGCTGCGCGAGGGCCGGGCCAACACTGTTCGGGGCGCCGCCCACTTCCTGCGCGAGACGGTGGGACGGGTGCGCTACGCCGGCGCCAGGGGCCGACTCACGGTGCGGGCCGACAGCGGCTTCTATGCCCACGCCATCGTCGCCGTCTGCCGCAAGATGGATGTCCGCTACTCCATCACCATCCGCCAGCACAAAAGCCTGCGCAATCTCATCGAGGCCATACCCGAGACGGATTGGACGCCCATCCCATACTGGATGGACGGCGCCGCCGATGTGGCCGAGACCACCTACACTCCCTTTGAGAGTGAGGCCGGCGCCGCGCCGGTGCGGCTCATCGTCCGGCGTGTGAAGCCCACGCCCGGTTCCCAACTGGCCCTCTTCGCCACCTACAGCTATCACGGATTCATCACCGACCGGGACGGGGAGACCCTGGAGCTGGAGGCCGACCACCGCCGCCACGCCGAGATCGAGAACGCCATCCGGGACCTCAAGTACGGCGTCGGGCTGAACCACCTGCCGTCCGGCCGATTCGCCGCCAACGGCGCTTGGCTGGCGGTACAGGTGATGGCCCACAACCTGGCCCGCTGGACGGCCCGCATCGGCTTGCGCGAGCAGATCGTGACCACCAAGACCCTCCGGCGTCGGTTCTTCGCCCTGGCGGGACGGACCACCCGCTCGGCGCGCCGCCTCACTTTGCATCTTCCCAAGCATTGGCCCTGGGAAACCCAGTTCAGCAGCGCCCTGGCCCGGCTGCGAGCCATTCCACTCCCCGCCTGACGGCGCTGTCCGCAACCGCCCCAACACCTCCAAACTCGCGTCCGCCCCGCCCGCGAGTGCATCCTGCTGCGTCCGATCTCACTATCACGCGATTCCCAGCCTCCATAGACCGCTCTCCAGGTCCGGTGCGGCTACTGAAAACCCTCGCGGGGTCACATCGGTCCAATGGAGCCCAGGCTTTCTCCCTTGCAGGCTCCCTCATCCCAATTTGCCCAGCATTCACGCCTCCCATCGGTGGATTCGGGCTAAGCTGCCGCTTTCGTCCCAGCGCCGCCTCAATTCCTTCCTCCACGCAACGGCGGCGCACCCGCTCCCCCGTCGCCCGGCCAATCTGCAGGACCCGGGCAATGCCTTCATCCTTCATGGCCCCTTCCGTATGGGCCTCATCACTCAGCAGCAGGATGCGCCCGTGGGTCTGCTTGTATGCCGCCGCCCGGCCACGGCACACCAATGTCTTCAGTTCCTGCCGCTCCTCCGCACTCAGCTTGACCCGGTATCTCTTCATCAGCATCCCCTCCGCACACGCCCCAATCCTCTTCGACCTAGGCTTGGTAGACTACTCTCGCTCAGTACTCAATTCAAAAATGTCCGACTGCTAGGCTGCCACGGGCGAAAGAGCCTGGACGCAGATTGAGGTAGAGCAATGCGTATCTGGTTGATGCACGCACGGTTAAGGGCAGGACTCGAAAGGACAGTCAAGACACCAAAACTCATCTATACAGGAGCCAAAATAAAGCTGCCAGGGTTGCCCGAAAGAGGTCTAAACGTTATATTAAGTGTAATTTCGAACAAACAGGCGGGCACCTAGGCACCCGTCCCGTGGCGTAAATGCCGCCCCGGAGCAGTCTATGTTGACACAACAGGAGTTGGTGGAACGGATGCGGGAGTGGGCTGTCCGGGTCACTCCGCAGCGGCTTGCAATCGCCGAAGTAGTGCTGAACTCCCAGGATCACCCCACGGTCCAGCAGATTTACGAGCGGGTACGCGGCCACTTCCCTTCCATGACGCTGGCGACCATTTACTCGACGCTGGGCGTCCTCCAGAAGAGCGGTCTGATACAGGAACTGCCCTTCCAGAGGATGTCGCGGTATGAGCCCAATATGGAGCCGCATGTAAACCTCGTTTGCATCGAATGCGAGAACGTCATTGATGCCGACACGGCGAGCGATGTTCAGGACCTGGTGGTGAACCTTCGCAACAGGATTGCGGAAAGTTCGGACTTCGAAGTTGGTTGGCAGCGGGTGGACTTCTACGGACTGTGCCCCCGTTGCTCAGCTGCAAAGCGGCGCGGCGAATTGGCGGAGGTCTGATTTCGCAGGCTAGGGAATACCCGGTGAAGGGATTTGAAACCGGCCGGTGCAGCACACCGGCCGGTTTCCTTTTTCCGCAGATGCCCTAAACTTGCAGTCGGATGGAAACTGCGCAGTTGCCGGAGGTTGAGGCGATGATTACGGGCGTTGTCGGGGTGACTTTCTGGACAGACGACCTCGAGAAGATGTTTCGCTTCTACAGTGAGGTGCTTCAACTGCCGCTGCACTCGCGGCATCCGGACTTCATTGCTTTTGAACTGGGAGAAGTGCGGTTCAACATCGGGCTTCACGACCGGGTGTCTGGGGAGTCCAAGGACCCGTTTCGTTTCATGCCTCACCTTGGAGTGGATGATATTCATGGCGTCGCCTCGCGGCTGGCCGAGGCAAACGTGGAGTTCATCCGACAGCCGGAACAGGAGAGCTGGGGAGGATGGGTGGCCACCTTCCTCGACCCTGACGGGAATGTGTTGCAGTTGCTGCAGCTGAAATAGCACTGACAATTGCCTTTGGGCGGCGGTAGTCTTGGCCAGTGACATGAGCAGGAAGAATGTTGCGTTCCTTGGGTTGTGTCTTGGTGGCGTCGTTGTTTCGCTTGTGCTGGTGGGTGTGGTCAGTGGCACAGTTCCACGGCATGTGTTTCAGATTGTCCCAGTCCTGCTCATCGCAGGACTCCTGCTGACCAGGAGCGCTCCGGTGGCCTGGGTTGCGGTTGGTGTGCTTGGATCCTGGGTCGGGATGATGGCGTTCGTTTGGCTCTATTTGCTGGGGCTCCTTGACGTTGCCTCCGGCAATTACTCTCTTACCGAAATCGTCCTGACGATCGTGGTAGCTGGATGCTCGTTGCTGGGCATCCATAGGGTCGTACGTGCAGGGACTAGTGCTTCCGCACGCAGCAGAGCGGGCTTGCTTGTCATTGGAGTGGCTGTACAATTCGGTTACTTGGCCATCAGCTTCAGGCTGTTCGAATGAGCAGCTTGTCTCAATCTTACCTTTGGGAGGCACCTGAATGACGCAGCAGAGCAAGGCGCAGAGGGCAGCGCAGCACCTGTTTGACGCCCACCGGCAGCGGCTGGCCTACGCGCCGTTGCCGGACGATATCTCTCCGGCGACTATCGACGAGGCCTACGACATGCAGGAGGCCTTTCAGGGTCTCCTGGCACCGCAGCGAGGGGCCATAGTGGGCTACAAGATCGCGCTGACCACACCGGTGATGCAGCGGATGGTGGGCTTCGATGCGCCCTGCGCCGGGGCGGTGTTCGAGAGTGCGGTGCACCACTCTCCAGCTTCAGTGCAGTCCGCGGACTACGTGCGGCTGGGTGCGGAGTGCGAGGTTGCGGTCCGGTTGCAGGTGGGGCTGCCCGCTTCCGGAGCGCCGTACGACAAAGCGGGAGTGGCGACCGCAGTGGGTGCGCTGATGCCTGCCTTCGAGCTGGTGGATGACCGGGGGGCCGACTATTCCAACCTCTACTTCCTGGGCGTCGCCGCCGATAACGCCTGGAACGCCGGGGTGGTGCTGGGGCCGGAGAGGGCCGACTGGCAGTCGCTGGATCTGGAGGATGCCCGTGGGGCGATGACCATCAACGGCGAGCCCGCGGGCGAGGGATACGGGCGAGACGTGCTGGGGCATCCGCTGGACGCATTGGCCTGGCTGGCCAACACGCTTGCAGGCCGGGGCAAGGAGCTGCAGGCGGGCATGCTGGTAATGACCGGAAGCATCGTAAGCACGAAGTTTCTCAATCCTGGCGATGAGGCGGCCTTCGCCTTCGAGGGGTTGGGGGATATTCGTCTGAGCGTTGGTTAGCGACTTCCGGTCCTTTCTCCTGGCTGTCACAGGACAAGCATGGCGTCGCCGAAGCTGTAGAAACGGTAGCCCCGGCGGACGGCTTCCTCGTAGACCCCGAGCATCATCTGGCGGCCCGAGTCGGCGTCACCGCCCGTTACCTGTTGGGCGAAGGCTGAGACGAGCATCAGCAGGGTTGAACGAGGCAGGTGGAAGTTGGTGACCATGGCATCGACGGCACGGAAGGGATGGCCGGGGAGTATGAAGATGCCGGCGTTGCCGTCGACAGGACGAAATGTGTCGTTTCCGTTCCCTGCCGCGTCGGCGGCGGCCTGTTCGAGCACGCGGACGCTGGTGGTGCCAACGGCGATGATGCGGCGGCCTTCGGTGCGGGCACGGTTCAGGGCATCGGCGGTGGCGGCGTCGATGGTGTAGTGCTCGGTGTGGATGTGGTGCTCTGACGGGTCTTCTCCCTGAACGGGGCGGAAGGTGTCGAGGCCCACGTGCAAAGTAACGAAGGCGGTCCTGACTCCGGCTTCTCGTATCCGGTCGAGCAGTTCCGCGGTGAAGTGAAGTCCGGCGGTGGGAGCTGCGGCACTTCCCGGGTGGTTGGCGTAGACAGTCTGGTAGCGCTCCGGGTCGCCAAGAGACTGCCGGATGTAGGGCGGCAACGGGGTGTGGCCCATGCGGTCGATGGCCCCCTCGGAGGAGAGGCGTACCGCCTTCAGGCCTTTAGGTCTTGATTCCAGGATTTCCACGGACAGGCTTCTGCTGGCCTCCACGCTACCGCTCTCTTCACCCGGAGGGGTGATGGTGATGGTGGCACCGGGGCGAAGGCGGCGTCCGGGTCGGGCGAGGGCCTCCCAGACCCGGTCGGCTTCGCGGCGGAGGAGCAGCAACTCTACCCTGCCGCCGTTGTCGTCGCGGACGCCGAAAAGCCGGGCGGGGATCACGCGGCTCTGGTTGAAAACCATGAGGTCGCCAGGGCGCAGGTAGCCCGGGAGCTCGGTAAAGCGGCGGTGATCGGTGATGCCAGTCCGGCGGTCCAGGACCAGGAGTCGCGAAGAGTCGCGGGGTTCGAGCGGTGTCTGGGCGATCAGCTCGGGCGGAAGGTGGTAGTCGAAGTCGCTGGTACGCACGAGTCTGAGGCGCAGAAGCGGGCTAGTGGCCGTGGATGCTGATGCGGGCGGCTGCGAGGGTGTTGACCAGCAGCATGGCGATGGTCATGGGGCCAACGCCGCCGGGAACCGGGGTGATGGCGGAGGCCTTGGCCGAGACGGCTTCGAAGTCGACGTCGCCCTTGAGGCGATAGCCGCGCCTTGCCGTGGGGTCGTCGACGCGGTTGATACCGACGTCGATGACGATTGCGCCCTCCTTGACCATGTCGGCGGTGATGGCCTCCGGGCGGCCGATGGCGGCGACCAGTATGTCGGCGGCGATGGTCACCCCGGCCAGGTCGCGGGTGCGGGTGTGGCATACGGTGACCGTTGCGTTGCCGCCGCGGGACCGTTGCATCATCAGCGCGGCGAGGGGCTTGCCCACGATTTCGCTGCGGCCGCAGATCACCACGTTGGCCCCGGAAGGGTCGTGGCCGTTGCGCATCAGCAGTTCTACGATGCCCGAGGGGGTGCAGGGTGCGAAGTCGGGCCGGCCCTGCAGCAGCTTGCCGAGGTTGTATGGGTGTATGCCGTCGACATCCTTGCCTGGGTTGATGGCTTCGATCACCCGGTACTGATCGATGCTGCGGGGCAGTGGAAGCTGCACCAGGATGCCGTGAACGCGGGGGTCCTGGTTGAAGCCGTTGACGGCGGTGAGAATTTCATCCTCGGTCGATGAGCCGGGGAGGCGGGCGGAGTCGCTGAAGAGCCCAACCTCCTGGCAGGCGCGCTGCTTGTTGTTCACGTAGACTGCGGAGGCGGGGTCGTCGCCCACCAGCACGACTGCCAGGCCGGGGGTAACGCCGTGCTTTTCCTGCATCTCAACGACGCCGGCGGCGACCTCGGAGCGTATTTCAGCGGACAGGTCTGTCCCGGACAGAATGGTGGCCGTCAACCTCACGACTCCTGAAGCCGAAGAGTCCGCAAATTTTAACACGGCAAGCTGTCGACAATAGGGCCCCAGACGGGCCCGAATCGAGCGTTCCGCTCCCGTCATCCCATATATCTTCTTAACTTGTCCCACCTCCACAAAATTCCGCAGGCACCTCCACAAGATCTTCGCGAATGATGCCCTCACCGTAAGAGAGTCAAGTCAACTCTGCCGATTTCGCTCGCTCTTACATGGGCGTCAGTAAGGAGGCGATTGGTCATCGGTGCAGGCGGACTTGGCGGGTTGAAGAATGGGGCATTGTGGTATACTGTGAATCTTAATACATGATTTATATACCCTGAATGTAAATTCATACAAAAGTGGTTCAATAAGATCGGTTGATAGGACTTGCTGACATGCCGGGGTGGGACTTCATTACCAACCATGGTGGTGTGCTGGTAACCGTGTTCCGGCAACCGAAGATCACCGCCAGGGAGATTTCACAGGAACTGGGGATCACCGAGAGGGCCGTGCTCAGAATCGTCGCCGATTTGGAAGAAGCGGGGTATATAGCCAGGTCCCGACAAGGGCGGACAAATTCCTATGCGGTGAACCAGGACCGCCCCCTCCATGGACCGATATTGAAAGACATAGTCGTAGGGGATTTGCTGAATATCATCAGACTCGGTTCCGAGGAAATTGGGACAGATAGCTAATTTCACGAGGTCTGGAAATTTAGGAAGCTTAATAAGGATGGTAATCCATAAATTTGATGTTCTGGAAAAATTCAAAGCCCCGGGTGGTGACACAGATAATCAACCGCCGCTTGAGCTCCGAGTTTGGTGTGGGGCCTGAGTTACTGGCCAAACTCTTGTTTTTGGAGAAGAACGGGAAATTTTCCAATCGAAGCGTAAGGATGGTCAGAGTCTACGACCCTGAACAAATCTCTACCGGCGAAGCCTCCAAACTGAAATACGACGACCTCGGGGAGACGGCGAACGAGAAGGCTCTTCGATTTGATGGGCGCTTCGAAAAGGATGGGTCGCTCTACCTGAGAGACCGGCGGGCGAGGGTCGAAAGTCCTGCTGCCGCCTCTATTTAGATAATACCGCGGTGCCAAGGTTGCTGGGGGCCATTGTCTGACTGACTCCTGTCGCAGTTCAGGGAATAAGTCCGTGCAGGTGTTCAGAGGAATTGTCCCCAGCTAGACCGCCATGGTATCAGTGGCGCTATCGCCACGCTCGAAAATGGGGCGGGTGGTCAAGCCTCTGCGCAAGGAGGAACGAGAATTCTTCGTTTGAAGCAGCCTCCAGACGCAGAGGGCGAGAGTCCTGCTGTTGCCAGCCAGAATGTAAGCGATGATCCCAAGTGGCCGCAAAGTGCCTTCCATGATTTCCAGGCTGCCTGCTCTGGTGCTGTTCCTTTCCGCGCTGCTCACGCTGCTGGCCTGCGGGCCGGCGGCTACTCCAACACCAACGATGGGGATTGAGCCTGCGGCCACGGAAGTTGTCGCGCCTCCGGCTACCGAGGCGCCTGTCGCCGATGCCGATAGGGACGGCGATGATGGGGTCCAGGAAGCGGTGCAGGTGCTTTTCGATACCTGGAACCAGGCGCTCCAGGAGAAGGACGCTGCGCTGTTCCAATCCGTTTTGACGCGCCAGCTGGCCGATAGTTGCCAGCTGGAAGATTTGCAGTCCTGGCTCGATCAGGGTGAGGATTTTCTAGCGAACGTTGAAGTGCGCGCGGTATTTCTGGATGTCGCGGATCCCAACCGAGCTTTCGCTGAAGTAACCGCCAGGCAACAGGCCGGGCCAGCAGGGGCATCTCCAACCTACCCATGGCCAGTGGGATTGGAAGATGGAACGTGGCGGGCAGGATTCCTCTACGGCCCAGTTGAAATATGCCCATACGTCGTATCAGACCGGCCATCCGGGCCCGACGGCAGGGAGAACGAATTTCCCCAGATTCCCGGCCTGGACCTGAACCGGCGCGAGGATATCCTGGCAGCGGTGCCCGGAGCCAGGGTCGTACACGGCAGTTTCAGGAACGATTCTTCCGTCTCCAGCTTCAGCACGGGCGGCAGGATGTCCGCTATCGACAACCAAGTCAACATTCACGCCGAACTGGAGGTGGACCTTACAGCCTCTGAGGTAGTAGACCTCTTTCTTGACGGCCTGATACATCCAAGTTGGGATATTGTCGATGAAGGCTCCTCGGGCGACATTGGCTGGTTCTCCTGGACCGTTCTCGACGACGAAGGGCGGCTGTGGCACGGCAGGCTGGTGGTGGTGCCGTCCAAGGACGGTTGGAAGCAGGTCTGGCTATCTCTATTTTTCGATGATTCGGACGACACCCAGTGAAGGGATGAACGCCGCCGGCTCATTTATGCCGCGCGCACGCTCCGCCCTCAGCGTTGAGTCAAAGGTCCCATCAAAGTAACCACTGTCTTGGACACCAGGGCCATGGCGGGGATTGCGGGGGTGTGGGCTCCAAATTATCATTGGCGGGGCTCAGTCGCACTGGGCCGCATGCTGGCAACACTGGAGAGCGCAGATGTCCGTCATGGTAACCGGCGGGACCGGATTCATCGGCAACCGCATAATTCGCAAGCTCCTGGACCGCGGCGAGGAAGTCGTGTGCTTCGACCTCGCGCCGCCGCGCGCGAACCTTACGCCCTACCTGGACCGGATAAGCTTTTACCGGGGCGATGTCACTCAACTTCCGCATCTTATGGAAGCCATCAGTACCCACGGGGTCAACCGCGTCATCCACATGGCGGCCCTGCTGCCGCCTGACACGGAGGACCGGCCCCACTTCGCCATGCAGGTGAACATTGGGGGAACCAACAACGTCTTCGAAGCGGCCCGGTGGACGGGTATTGAGCGGGTGGTGTACGCCAGTTCCATCGCGGTCTACGGGGTGCAGGAAACCTTCGGGGAACGGCCAATCAACGAAGACGACGTAAACGACCCCATCAACGTCTATGGCATGACTAAGTCGGTCAACGACTTTTCGGCCCGACGCTACACCGACCTGTACGGCCTCGACCTGCGGGGCATCAGGATCTGCACGGTGTTCGGCCACGGGCGCGTAACGGGCATGACCGGCATGATCGGCGGACTGATGATGTCGCTGCCAGCCATCGGGCAGCCCATATCGATGCCGTTCCACGAGGACGAGCCGTCGCCGATGATCCATGCCGAGGACGCGGCGGAGATATTCGTCCGCGCCGCGCTGGCCGACAAGCTGAACCACCGGACCTACATCAGCGGCGGCAACCTGGCCACCATCAAGGACATGGCCGACGCGGTGCGCAGCTTCATTCCCGACGCGCAGATCACCACCGGCGACCGCACCGTGCCGCACGTCTACATGGTGGACAACAGCCGGATGCTGGCAGACATAGGCTACGAAATCGCCCCGCTTCATCAGCGAGTCCTGGACCACATCAACGACGCACGGGCCGAGGCAGGAATGGAGCCGCTGGCTGGATAATTGGCTGACCAATGCCGGCCTTCGAGATATTGGGAATCCTGAGGTGAGGAAGGAGCGCACATCCTTCGACAGGCTCAGGAGTGCGTCCCTGCGTGTATAATCCAGAAAACACAGACACGGGCCAGAATCCACGGGCCAGAATTCGTCCACAATCCACCGCTAACCGAGCGGCCACGAGAGGAACGCCATGAGCATCGCCATCGGATACATGCCAGGAGCTTTCGGCGAGGGCGGCAACAATCCTGATTACCTGCGCCAGCTGGTGGAGACCGGCGACAGGCACGGCTACGACTCCATATGGCTCAGCGACCGGATCGTCAGCGAGAAGTTCAGCCTCGAGGCCATGACTGCGTGCGCCATGGTGGCGGCATACTCCGACCGCCTGAAGTTCGGTACCAGCGTCATCGCCATGCCGCTGCGCAATCCGGTGGTGCTGGCCAAGCAGATTGCCACGCTGGACTTCCTCTCGCAGGGCCGCTTCTTCCCGGCCGTCGGACTCGGCCAGGAAGAGCCCGAGGAATACGAGGCCTGCGGAGTCAGCAAGGAGAGGCGTGGCCCCCGGACCGACGAGGCCATACAGCTGATGCGGCGCCTGTGGGAGGAAGAAGTCGTCACCCACGAGGGCGAGTTCTACTCCTGCCACGACGTATCGGTGACCCCGAAGCCTTTCCTGCAGCCGTCCACTCCCGTCTGGATCGGCGGACGGACGGCCGCTGCCGCCCGGCGGGTGGGGCGAGTCGGCGACGGCTGGCTGGTCTCCAGCGCCACGCCCGCGGAGATCAAGGAAGGCCGCGAGATCCTCTTCGAGACGGCCGAAGAGTTCAACCGGGAGATCGAGGACGACCACGTAGGCGTGCTGATGGGGTACTACGTCAGCGACGACGTCGAAGAAGCCACCATCAAGGCCAACCAGTTCATCACTCGCCAACGTCCGGACGCCCACTTCACGGAGTTCACTGCCGTGGGCCCCGTTGACCGGATCGCCGAGTACGTCAACCGCTACGTCGAGTCGGGAGCGTCGAAGTTCGTGGTGCGGCCCCTATGCCCAGCCGAGGAGAGCATGGAGCAGCTGGACATCCTGGGCGAGGAGTTGCTGCCGCAGTTCCACAAAAAGGGGTAAAGCCGAGGGGCTTTGATATGGGAATTACCACCGTACCAGTTACAGTAAGAAATCTTGCCGATCCATCACGATTTTGGGAAGGCTCATTTGTGGTAGATACCGGCGCTGTTGATTGCGTCGTGCCGCGGAAATATCTGGAAGGAATTGGGCTGACTCCTGGAAGCAGTCGGGTCTATACATTGGCTGATGGAACCAAGGTCACAATGGACATCACCGTAGCCCAAGTTGAGTTTATGGGCGAGATTGCTGGCGTAACTATAGCCATGGGAGACGAATCCGTAGAACCTCTCCTGGGGGTTACAGCCTCGGAGTCCATGGGGATCGAGGTCGACCCACACAACCAGGAACTGAACAAGCTGGGGGCGATACGCTTGGTAGGTGTCAGGCCGGCTACTGGCTAGTCTCCCAGGTGATCACCAGCTCGCGCATGGGCTTGCGCCAGATGGCACGGTAGCCTACGCCGTCCGTCTCGAATAGCTCGTCAAACTGTTCATCGAAGATCTGCCTGGCCTGGTCGCGCACGCCCTCGCGGGACCAGCGGCCGAAGATCACCGAGTCCAGCGCGTCCTCGCGGGTTGGGTAGTGCCAATCCTCCCACCACGTCGGCGCGGGCAGGACCCGCACGTCGGGCAGGATGCCCATGTCCCACAGCACCGGCAGCAGTTCGCGGTGGCCGGGCATGGGGGCCAGAGGCTCACCGTAGACCCGGCGAAACAGATTGCCCCCGCGGTTGGGCGGCGGTTCGTCCCACACCACGATCATCACCCTTCGCCGTGCCGCAGCCTGCATCTTCTCCACGAAGGGAACAATGTCGCGCACAAAGTAGGTGACATCGCAGGTCAGGACCACGTCGCCCCCGACGCCATGGTCGTCCATCCAGCCGGAAGACACCAGCCGAGCGTTGGATATGCCCGCTTCTTGCCTGGACCCCGCGTACTCGGCGGCCATACCTGCAGAGGGTTCCACGGTCAGCACTTCCTTGCAGCGAAGAGCGAATGGCAGGGAGATGCGTCCCGCGCCACCGCCAACGTCCACCAACACGTCTTCGGGCTCGATGTGGGAAGCCATTGCCGCCAGGTTGGCGTCCAGCTCGCGGTGTGGGTCAAACCGGAACTGGGCCGCAGACTGGCCGGTCCAGATGTCGGCGGGGCGCGGCCCGAACAGGCGCAGCTGCTGTCCGTCTACGGCATCCAATAGGGCAGCATATTGGTCGGCGGCACTGGCCATCATCATCCTCGGGACGTGGGTTCCGCCTAGATTGGCGGGCGCGTCTTGTACCAGCCGGCGTGCTGCTGGTAGGTGTAGGCGGCCCGAATGACACCGGGCTCGTCGAAGGGCTTGCCGGCGATCTGCATTCCGATGGGCAGTCCGGTCTCAGTGAAGCCGCAGGGGACCGAGATCGCTGGCAGGCCGGTCACGTTGAACGGCGCAGTGAAGCTGCGGCCCAGCACGGTGCTGGTGGGATCGTAACCCTCGAAGGCGGGGGCGGGCTGTGTCATGGTGGGTGTAACTAGGAAATCCACGCCCTTCATGACGTCGGCGAACTCCCGCCGCGCCCATGTGCGCACGCGCTGGGCCTGCAGATAGTCGCCGGCCGTGAGCAATCCGCCGGTGCGGAAGCGGGAGCGCACGATGTCGCCGAACTTCTCCGGAACGGACTTCAGGTTGGGCTCGTGGTAGGCGTAGGCTTCGCACACCATGATGACGGAGTTGGCGGCCCGCACCCAGTCGAGGCTGGGCAGCGATACTTCGCGGACCTTAGCTCCGAGGCCCTCCAGCTCCGTAACCGCTTTCTCAACCACGGCCACGACTTCGGGGTTTACGCTGGGGTCGGCGTCGAAGAAGTAGTGTCGAGGCAGGCCGATGGTGACGCCCTTGATATCCTCCACCAGTGATTCGGAGTAGTTCGGCACGGGTGCGGTGCTGGACGTCGGGTCCTTGGGGTCGTGTCCCGCAATGGCCTGGAGCATGTAGGCCGTGTCTTCGACGGTCCAGGTCATGGGGCCGGCGTGGTCCTGGGACCAGCTCAGCGTCACCACGCCAGCACGGCTGACTCGGCCATAGGTGGCCTTGAGGCCGACGATGCCGCAGAGAGAGGCCGGGCCGCGGATGGAACCGCCGGTGCAAGAACCGAGGCCGCCCATAACCTGACCCGAGGCCACCGAAGACCCGGTGCCACTGCTGGAACCGCCGGTGATGTGGTCTAGGTTCCATGGGTTGCGGGCGGGCTCAAAGGGCGTCGACCAATCTGGACCGCCCAGGGCGAATTCGTGCATCGCCAGCTTGCCAACCAGCACTCCACCGGCCGCCTTTAGTCGTGCCGTGGTAGTGGCGTCTGCCGTCGGGACACGCTCGAGGTCGACGTATGAGCCGGAAGTGGTGCGTGTGCCGGCGGTGTCGTAGAGGTCCTTGAGAGCGAAGGGGATGCCGTGCAGGTGGCCACGGTAGTTGCCCCGCAGCATCTCCGCTTCGGCCGTGCGCGCCTGCTCCATGGCCTCGTCGGTCATCATTGTGATGAAGGAGTGCAGGCGGTCGTCGGTGGCCTCTATGCGCTCGAGGCAGGCCCGCAGGAGCTCCACTGGCGACAGCTGGCCGCTGCGCATCAGCTCGCCAGCCTCTCCCAT
Organism: Dehalococcoidia bacterium; assembly: GCA_965222025.1. Taxonomy (GTDB): domain Bacteria; phylum Chloroflexota; class Dehalococcoidia; order Lucifugimonadales; family UBA3495; genus VXOI01. The sequence continues at coordinate 222,291 of CBDCTI010000005.1, forward strand.
TGTCAGGAAATACAGCCTGTCCTTATCTGCCATTTCAGTTCACCCCGCGTTGAAGAATGAGAATTTGAAGTCTCTGCCGGACCAGTGTCATGAGCCCGGCCAGTCGGGGCGAAACTCCACCACCATTTCCTCGGGGCCATAGTTGATGGTGTGGAGTTGGGCGGCATAGGCGGCATAGAGATCGTAGATGGGCTTGAGCTCTTCCAGTTCACCTTCCTTCAAACCAAGCCCTGCTCGTTCGGCCATCAACCGGAATTCTTCCATCGAGACTTCACCTTGTTCGGGCATTTGGAATCCTCCAGCTCGGGTATTGTTTGATCACCCTGTTAATCGGCATTGTTGGCTACAGGTGGTGCTATTATACGCACAAGTTTGCACGATGCCGGATGGCAGATTCTCAGTCCAGGAAAGTTGATGTGACTACCTATGTGTATATCTCCCTGCAGCGGGAGGACCGAATATCACTGTATGTGATGGACCCTGACACAGGTGGGCTGACACGTCGGACGGAGTTCCCTCTGTCCGGGATGCCCGCTCCGATGGCGGTGGACCCGCAACGTCGGTATCTGTTCGTCGGGCGGCGGGAGCCAGGAGACTTCGGTCTCACGAGCTACGCAATCGACCATGACACCGGGCGGCTGAGGGAACTCGGCGGAGTGCCGCTGGAGGGCGACCCGGTGCATATCTCCGTGGACAGGACGGGCAAGTACCTGCTGTCGGCCCACTATTACCAGGCTCGCGTGGGCGTACACGGATTCGCAGAGGACGGCGCACTGGAGGCCACTCCCATCGAGTGGCGGGAGACGGGAATCGGGGCGCACTACGTCCAGACCGACCCGTCGAACCGCTACGCCTACGTGCCCCACATAGCCGAGGGTGCTCACACCGGCGTCAATGCCATATTCCAGTTCCGCTTCGATCAACTGACCGGCAACCTGGCGCCCTGCGACCCGGACCGGGCTCTACCCAACGCGCCGGAGGGGCCGCGCCACGTCTGCTTCCACCCCAACCTGGACGTGGTGTATTCGTCCAACGAGCAGGGCTGCAGCGTGACGGCGTACAGGTTCAATCGGGCCGACGGCACGCTCACCCCCTTCCAGACCGTGCCGACGTTGCCGGAGGGCTACAGCGATCGGAATTCCTGCTCCCAGATACAGGTAACGCCTTCGGGCAGGTTCCTGTATGCGCCCAACCGCGGTCACAACAGCGTCGCCGGCTTCGCCGTGGACGCTGTCGACGGGTCGTTGACGCCGCTGGGTCAGACGCCCACCGAGGACACCCCCCGGGCGTTCAGCCTGGATCCCTCGGGCAACTTCCTGTACGTCGCGGGCCTGGAATCTGCTCGGCTGGCGTCGTACCGGGTCAATGGCGATAGCGGGGCGCTGGAGCCACTGGAGGTCTACCCCATTGGCAAGGGCCCCATGTGGGTGCTTATGGTTGACGTCTAGGCAGACCCATTTGGTTCGAAAACAGAGAGGGCTCGTCACGGTCGGCGAGCCCTTTATTTACGGCGTGGACCGGGTGGAGGGAACCTACCGACCAGAATCAAAGACTTGCCAGCGCTTCCGCATCCTCAATGTACTGGGCGGTTTCACGGATTAGCCGTTCGGTGTCTTCGACCGGCTCGCAGTGGTTGTTATAGAAGCAATCGTGATGCAGATAGCGCACAGTATATCCAAATCGGGCTTGGAGTGACCTTGCGGCTTCGCTCTCCCTGCCCAATCCGCGAAGCCCGCTGGATACGCCCACGGTAGTGGGTGGCAGTTGACCAGTAGTTGCCAACAACAGCGCCTCGGTGGCCCGTTTGGTTGCGCACCATGCCTTCTCTGCCGCGTCTCGGATGTCGCCTTCCGACAGCCTTTCCAGCGCGCTGGCGTGAACTGCCTTCGCGTCGGCGAAAATCTCCTGGGGTGTCTGGATCAGGGTCATGCTCGCACTCTGGGCTATTGATCTTAACCGTGAATCAAGTATCGAGAATCAGTGTATCACGCTGCCACCGAGGACTTGGACGGGCTTCGCCAAGTCATCGGGAGAATACCAATATCCGGATAGACACAGAGATCGAAAAGGTTTTGGGCCGTGCCGCAGGGATCACCCCACCATCCACCACGGGTCTTCCAGCAAGTTCTTGACCGTCTGTAGAAACTCGGCTGCGGGAGCGCCGTCAATGACCCGGTGGTCGAACGTGAGGCTCAGGTACATGGTCTCGCCCTTGGCAATCTCGCCATTGGCTATGACCGGCTTCTCCACCACCCGGCCCACGCCGAGTATGCCAACCTGCGGCGGGTTGATGATGGGTGTGAAGCCGTCGATTTCGTTGGCTCCGAGGTTGGTTATGGTGAAAGTGCCACCGCTTATCTCCTCGGGACGGGTGCGGCCCTCCCGCGTGCGGGCGGCCAGGTCGCGGTTCTCGGAGGCGAGTTGCGCCAGCGACTTGGCGTCGGCCCCACGAATCACCGGCGTGACGAGCCCTTCGTCCAGTGCCACGGCCAGCCCGATGTTGATTTCCGACAGCATCTGCACCTGCGCCTCGCCGCTCGCTGACACGGTCTCGATGGCGTTCATGCGCGGGTGACGCTTGAGTGCCTCGGCCGTGGCCTTCACAACCACGGGCAGCGGGCCGATGTTGCCGCCCGCCTGTTCCGCCTGTTCCGCCTGTTCCGCCTGTTCCGCCTGGTGTCGCGACAGGCCGCGCCGCAGCTGCATGGCTTCGGTGACGACAGCCTCAGTGGTAAGCGTAACCTGTGCCGTGGTCTGGATGCTCTGGAGCATGCGGGTCGCCACCGCGCCGCGAATACCCGTCAGCGGCACAACGCCGTCCGCTGCCGGTCCGGGGGCGGCTGCAGGCGCGGACTGCGCAGCTATGGCCGCCTCCACGTCCTCGATGAGGATTCTGCCCTGCGGACCGCTCCCCTTGACGGTCGCAAGGTCAATGTCGTTCTCCCGGGCCAGCCGTCGAGCGGCCGGGACTACCGGTACCCTTCCTCGCTCATCCCCGGCTCCATCGGCTGCGGGAGCCGCGGGGGCCTGCAAAGCTGCTTCCACATCGGCCAGGAGGATGCGGCCGTTGGGCCCGCTCCCTCGCACGTGGGCTAGGTCGAGCCCCCGCTCACTCGCCAAGCGACGGGCCGCGGGCACGACCTGAAACCGGACGGTGCCGGATGCGCCATCTGAGGCCGGAACCGTCTGGGTTGCTGGCGTTGCCGCCGCACTGGCCGCGGCGGAAATGGGAGCGTCCGCCCGCGCTATCTCTTCGCCCGGTTCCGCGATTACGCAAAGCACGCCGCGGATGGGGACGATTTCGCCCTCCTGGGCCACGATACGGCTGAGGATGCCGGCGGCGGTGGATTCCAGCTCCGTCTGCAGCTTGGCCGTCTCCACCTCGACGATGGCCTCACCCTCCTCCACCGTGTCGCCCTCCTGCTTCAGCCAGCGGACTATTGTGCCGTCCTGCATCTCCATGCCCCACTGCGGCAGCACAATCTCCGACGCCATGACCTCAACTCCTCTAAAGAGCTCCAGATTAGTCGAATAGGGGCGCACCGCGGTGCGCCCCGGAATTGCCCCAGTGGACCAGGTACATCCGCCTACTGCATCGTCACCCGGACGGCTTCCGCGATGGACTCGTCGGTGGGGTAGCAGAGCGGCTCCAGGGCCGGGCTGAAGGGGATGTGGACGTTGATGGTACCCAATCGCTGTATGGGCGCCTGAAGGTCCCAGAAGCCCTCCATGGCCACGATGGCGGCGATCTCGCTGGCCGCGCTGCAGGTCTTGTGGGCCATGTCCACCACCACCAGCCGGCCCGTCTTGGCCACCGAGCCGAGGATGGCTGCCTTGTCCAGCGGCACCAGCGTGCGCGGGTCGATGACCTCGGCGGAGATACCCTCGCCCGCCAGCGCATCGGCGGCGGCCAGCGCCCGCGGCACCATGCCGCCGATGGCGACGATGGTGGCGTCGGTTCCCGCCCGCTTCACGTCGGCTACGCCGAGTGGAATAGTGTAGTCATCCTCGGGAACTTCGGCCCGCGCTCCGAGGATGGTACGGTCCTCCCAGAAGATGACCGGGTCGTCAGTGCGGATGGCCTGCTTGAGCAGCCCCTTGCCGTCATAGGCGTTGCTGGCGAAAACTATCTTGAAGCCTGGGATGTTCATGAACAGCGGGTGCGAGCGGTCGGAGTGGTGGGCGGCCATGCTGCCGCCGTAGTACATGGCGGCGCGGTAGACGATGGGCAGGTTGACCTGGCCGCCGAACATGTACCGCATCTTGGCCGCCTGGCTGACCAGCTGGTCCATACCCACCCACATGAAGCTGGACAGGCTCTCGACGATGGGGCGCATCCCCACTGCTGCTGCGCCAACGGCGGCGCCGAAGAAGGCATTTTCCGACAACGGGCAGTCGCGGACGCGGTCGCCCCCAAACTCGGTGAACAGCCCGGCGGACGCGCCGTAGACGCCCTTCTGGATGTCCTCGCCCATGATGAAGACGCGCTCGTCCAGGCGCATCTCTTCCAGCATCGCCTCGTTGATCGCCTGGGTGAAGGTGATGTTGCGGGTCTGCGTCGCAGTGACCATTGTGTGACTCCTCAGAGGAAGTAGGGTACCCCGTGAGTGGCAAGCGATCTGTGCCGGCGCACTCTATTCCAGCGGAATGGGGTCGGCGTACATGTCCTCCCAGACCTCGGACGGGTCCGGGTAGGGGCTCTCGCGGGCGAAGGTCACGGCCTCCTCGATCTCGGCCTTGACCTGCTCCTCGAGGGCGTCGAGTTCCTCAACGGTGGCAATGGCCTGCTCGATCAGCCGGGCACGGTGGATGTCCAGCGGGTCGCGCAGCTTCCACTGCTCGACCTCGTCCTCGTCGCGGTAGGGGTTGCGGACGATGCGGCCGAGACCCAGAGAGTGGTCGTAGTAGCGGTAGGTGCGGCCCTCGACCAGGCTTGGCCCCTGACCGGAGCGGGCGCGCCTCACAGCCTCGGTTACCGCCTCGTGCATCGCCAATGCGTCCTGCCCGTCGACCAGCACCCCCGGAATGGCGTAGGCGGCGGCGCGGTCGGATATGTTCTCCACCGCCACCATCTCCTTGAAGCTGCTGGTCACGGCATACTGGTTGTTCTCGCAGAGGAAGATCACGGGCAGCTTCCACACCGCCGCTAGGTTGATGGACTCGTGGAACGCTCCCTCGTTGCTGGCGCCGTCTCCGAAGAAGCAGACGGCCACCCGGTCGTTGCCCTGCAGGCGGCTGCCCAGCGCAGCACCCACGGCCACGGGGATGGAGGAGCCTAGTATGCCGGACTCACCCAGAATGCCGATGCTGAAGTCGGCCAGGTGCATGGAGCCGCCCTTTCCCTTGCAGATGCCGGTCTTCTTGCCCAGCAGCTCGGCCATGGCGGTCTTGACGTTGCCGCCCTTGGCGATGGGATGGCCGTGAGAGCGGTGGTTGCCGGTCATCCAGTCGTCGTCGCGCAGGGCCATGCACGCGCCCACCGCCACGGCTTCCTCGCCGATATAGGAGTGAGCCGCGCCGACGATTTCGCCGCGCTCAACCAGGTTGATTACGGCCTCCTCGAAGTGGCGGATGCGAAGCATTCGACGCATCATTTCCACAAGCGCCGTTTTATCCAACATTACTGCGCCTCCTTGGAACATCTCGAAAGAATTGCGGGAATAATACCAGAATTCCGCAACAGGGGAGATGCAGCAAAACCAGAATGACCAATCCCAGCGTAAATCATGTTGTAATCAGTGCCGTTCCTATGTCGAATTCATCGGTTACAACCTATAATTCGGCGAATCAACGGCAGGAAACAAACCACGAGATACAGCCGGAGGTAGCGTCATGCCCATCCTGAGGCGAGCCAATGCAGAAACGAGCGAAGGTTACCCGGGGATACCGCGGGCGACGCTGGTCGGCGCGGAGCACGGTTCCCAGTCGCTGTGGGTCGGCCACCTGGAGATCAGCCCTGGCGCAACCGTCACCACGCACATACATCCCGATACCGAGGAGGCGATGGTGATCGTCGAAGGTGAACTGGAGGCGATCCTGGGCGACGAGGTGGTAACCCTTGGCCCCGGCGACACGGTGCTGGCGCCCGCTGGCATCAAGCACGGCTTCGTCAACCGCTCCAGCGAGAAGGCGGCGTTGCTGGCCGTATTCCCGAAAACCGAATTCCAACGGGTTCCGGTGGAATAGATTCACTTATCGCAATCAAAGTCACGAATACTGACTATTGTCAGCCCCGTTGAGAATTTGATAGACTTACAACACTGGCGAAGGGTTCCCGATGGCGGGTTCCCGTACATGATTCCGACCTTAATGCCGGAGGTGGGGCATGGTATCCACTATCGTCTCAGATGACATCTTCAATCCGTCGGTGATTAACGACCCCTACCCCTACTATGGGAAGCTGCGTGATTTAGACCCAGTCCACTGGAACGAGCTGTACGAGTTGTGGATCGTTACCCGACACGACGACCTGGTCTGGCTGACGCGCAACCACGAGAAGTTCTCCAGCGCTACCTTCCTCAATGACCCGCGCCCGGCCTATCCGGCCATCTACGAGTCCGATGAGGAAATTTACCGGATGGCGTGCCAGTACCAGGGGATGATGTTCATCCAGCACGACCGCCCGGCTCATCTCGACATGCGCAAGGTGGTGCACCAGTTCTTCACCCCCAAGTCCATGGAGGAATGGCGCCCGCTGGTCATCTCTGCCACCAATCACCTCCTGGACGAGGCGGAGCAGAAGGGCAGCGTGGACCTGATGCGCGACTTGGCCGTTCCGCTTCCCCTCTTGGTCATCGCGGAGATGATGGGCGTTCCTGAAGCGGACCGTCCCTACATCCGCACCCTCGCCGAGAAGCTGCTCTACAACAACCGCAGCGAGCCTGACCGATATCGCACGCTGATGGAAGGCGTCAACGGCATGTTCGAGTACTGCGACCCGCTGCTGGACGAACGGAAGGAAAACCCGGGCGATGACTTCATCTCTGTCTTGGCCAGTGGCGAGAAGGAAGGGGTGTTCAGCCGCGCCCACACGCTGTCCAACACGGCTCTGCTGTTGATCGCCGGGCATGAGACCACCATCAACCTGATCTGCAACGGCACCAAGTCGTTCATGAACAACCGCGACCAGTGGGAACTGCTCAAGCAGGACACCGAGGGCATGATGGTCCGGGCCTGTGAGGAAGCGCTTCGCTACGACTCTCCGGTCATGACGCTGCCGCGTCTCGCCAGCGAGGACGTGGAATTGCGCGGCAAGATGATCAGGGAAAAGGACCGCGTACGCTGGGTAATCCCGTCGGCCAACCGCGATCCCAAGAAGTTCGAAAATGCCGACAAGATGGACATCACCCGCTGGCCCAACCCCCACGTAGCGTTCGGTGCCGGCGTCCACCATTGCCTGGGAGCCACCATCGCCCGCGTGGAGGGGCAGGAAGTCTTCCGGGCCCTGGCAGACCGCTACCCCAACCTGGAGATGGAGCCGCACGAGTCGGAGTACCGCCCGACCATGGCTCTCCGCTCCATGATGGAATTGCCGATGAAGCTGAACGCCTAGCCAGCTTCAGCAGCGCACGGTACGCAAGCGAAGGGGCGGGATTCATTCCCGCTCCTTTCCTGTTGAGAACTTCGACCAACGAGAAAGAGGCACGCCGAGGCATGCCTCTCTTAATCCTACAGGCAGGTGGGATCTACCCCAGCCGCTCGAAGGGGGTGGGCATCGGGCCGACGGGGACCTCGATGAGGGACGGGCCGTCGTGGGCGAGGCACTGTTTCAGTGCGGTCTCGAGGGCCTCGGGGGTCTCGGCCCGGACGCCGTTCATGCCGTAGGCTTCGGCCAGCTTCATGAAGTCGGGGTTGTGCAGTTCCGCGCCTATGGTGCGCCCGGTGAAGCGGTTGCGCTGGTCGCGCAGCACGTTGCCGTAGGCGTTGTCGTTGAAGATCACCACCACGGCATTGATGCCGTACTGCACCGCCGTCGCCATTTCCTGCGAGTTGTAGAGGAAGCCGCCGTCGCCGGACAGGGCCACCACGGCCTTGTCGGGCTGGGCGACCTTGGCCCCCAGAGCCGTGGGATAGGCGTAGCCCAGGTTGCCTGAGTAGGAGGACGTGATGAACGTGCGCGGTTCGTACACCGGGAAGTAGGCCCGGCTGTAGTATCCGAGCTGGGTCATGCCCGCTATCAGGATGCCGTCATCGGGCATCGCAGAGCGGACTGCCGCGAGGAGGGACTCCTGCGGCTCCACGGTGATGCGGGTCTCTTCCCGCTGGGACCGCTCCGCCGCCACCTCCGCGCTGCGGTCGGCACGGGCCGGCGCGATCTTCGACACTTCATCCAGCAGCGACTCAAGGGATAACCGGGCGTCGCCGTGGACGCCGAAGGTGTTGGCGTAGTTGCGGCCCAACTCCTCTGAGTCCACGTCAATCTGGATCACCTGCTGGCCGCCAATCCAGAGGGGGAACGCCAGGCGGGTGCCCACGGCCAGCACGAGGTCGTGGCTACTGTTCTCGCCGGCCACCGTGTCATTGCGCAGCCATAGCGATCCCAGCGAGAGCGGGTGCCGGTCGGATATTATGCCCTTGGCCTCGGCAGTGGCGATTACCGGCATCTGAAGATGCTCGGCCAACTTGCGCACCGCGTCCGAAGCTTCTGAAGAAATGGTGCCGCCGCCTGCCCAGATGAGGGGGTTCTCCGCACCAGCCAACATCCTCGCCGCCTCGGCGATGCGTCCAGCGTCGGGAGCCACGCGGCCCGGTGCTTCGGGCTCCAGCAGTTCAACGTCGGCCATCTCAGCGAGGGTTTCCGGGGGAATCTCTATCTCTACAGGTCGAGGGCGGCCGTTCTTCAGATGGTGGAAGGCCTCGTGCACAGTATCCGGCACCTCGGCCGGATCCATGGCCCGGCGGGCGAACTTGGTGACCGTCTTCATGATGTCCAACTGGTCGTCGAGCTCGTGGAGCATCCCGCGGTTGACGCCGATGAGGTCGCGCTCAATCTGGCCGGATACCATCATCACGGGAGACGAGGCGGCGTAGGCGGTGTTCAGGGCGGCGGTGGCGTTGAGCAGCCCCGGTCCGGGCACCACCAGTGCGGTGCCGATGCCCCCGCCAGCGCGGGAATAGCCGTCGGCCATATAGGCGGTGGCCTGCTCGTGTCGGGTCGTGATGAACCGGATGCCCGGCTCGTCGTAAAAGGCGTCCATGGCGTGATAGAGCTGCACTCCGGGTAGCCCGAACACAACCCGCACACCCTCGCGGTATAGCGATTTCACCAATGCCTGTCCGCCGGTCATCTTGGCCATGCAATCTTCCTTTTCGCTTAGTCAGCCCCTGCGGGACTGGTGTCCCTCAAGCTGTGATCGATTCTTGAGCTTCGAGGCTGATTGTACCATTGACAGCCTGGCAGTTGTGATACAGTCGCCTGCACCGGCAGGTAACAGCCAACGGAGGGCGCAATGAAGCGGGCGCTGATCATCCGGCACCATGAATCTGAGACCATAGGCGACAACTTCCGGGGAATCCTGGAGCGTCATGGTTTTGAGTTCACAGCCTGCAACATCTTCGAATCCGCACCCGCCTTCGACCGGTTCGATCCGCCTTCCCTCGATGAAGTTGACTCTATCATGGCGTTCGGTGGCCCCATGTCGGTCAACGATGACCTTCCCGCCCTCCATGCCGAGCGTCAGTACCTGAGGGATGCAATGGAACGGGGGAAGCCGGTCTTCGGGGTCTGCCTTGGGGCGCAGATGATGGCGACCGCCCTGGGAGGGATTGTGGAACCCAGCGGTGGCTACCAGTTCGGTCTCCGTAAAATACGAGTGACCGAGGAGGGGTCTGGCGACCCGGTCTTCAGGGCTATCGTGATTCCCTTGGTCCCGACTCTGCACGGCGAGTGCTTCACCATTCCGGAAGGCGCGACCAAGCTTGCCGAAGCCCATATCCTCTGCCGCGATGCAAGGTTTCGCCGCATCAACATGGCCTTCCGGTATGGCAACTCCTATGCCTTCCAGTTCGAGCCGCAACTGACGTTGACGGAGCTGAACGTGTGGGACCAAGTGTTTCACGACGACTACAAGTTGATGGGACCAGCATTCGACCCGCACGAGGAATCGGTCCTCAACGTGCGCGAGTTTGCTGGGTTCTCCCCTTTCCATGAACGGCAGATGACTGAACTCCTGGAGGCGTTCCTGTCAAATGCCCGATTGACCTGACCGGTTCCCCCATCTCTGGCTTTATCCATTCCCCGCGGCCGATATCCTCTTGCAGATGACCCTGAGCTATATTGTTACGCTATACGTAACAATATATGCGAATATAGATAAACCATTAGTAACAATTGCTGCCTACAACTCTACAATCGTCAAACCAAGAATCTCAAATCCGGCGTTTCAGCGTCTCTTCCAAGGAGCGGGGTGTAATCTGAGCCGATTTCTCAAGGAAGGAAGAGGGATCGAGACCAAAAACCGGCGGAGGCTTTAGAGAAGCCGATACTTCTGATATTCCTTTTGAATTCTCGAAAGATTTCAATGAAGAAACTGGTTGGATTGCCCCTGTTTCTAATCCTGTTTACGGCATTGTTCCTGACAGTGGTTGCCTGCGGAGAGGCCGCTGAGCCACCCACTGAAGCCCCGGCTCCGACCGCGGCGCCCGTAGCAACGACCGCGCCCGCTGCGCCGACAGAGGCACCTGCGGAAGCGATGGAAGAAAGCGCCATGATAGCCAATGAGGACCTGGTGGCATAGGCCGCCCAGGTGGCTGGCGGTCCAGGTGCCAGCTACGTCGGCGACCTCAGCCAGCTGGGCGGCCCGGCTCCTGAGGTGCCCTAGGGCGGCATCGACGTGGAAGGGACACCGGACGGCAGCGTGCCACTGGAGTCACTGGACCGGCACATCTGGATATACTAGTCCCCCTACTACCAGGACCTGCTGGAGAGGGCCAAGTTCTCCGCTCAGACACCACTTTCCACCACTGGCGGGGAATTCGAGCTCCAGTACGCCTGCACCAACCGGGCGCTGCTGCCCTGCAAGCTGATGGAGCATTATCTGATCCCCAATCTGGCGGAACGCACCAGCGACCAATTGATCATCAACATGGCCTCCTTCCCGGAGCTGGGCATTTCCGGCGCGGCAATTTCCGGCTGGATCAAAGGTATGGGCGCCGAGGCCTAGTTCGTGGCCTTCGCGAGGTGTACACAGCGCTTTAACGCGGCATTCTTGACTGCGGCGTTACCGGCGCGGGCCCGGCCTACGGCCAGCGCTGGTACGAAGTGACCACGCATATGAACGGCTTCCTGGTAAGCCTGTTCAACGATAGCGTCGTGATGAACCTCGGTAACTTCGAGGAGCTTCCCGCAGACCTGCAAGCCATTCTCATCGAGGAAGGCGCCAAGCACGAACTGGAGGCCCTTCGCCTGGCAGCGATTCAGAATTAGGTGGGCAAAACAAAGAACGAATTGGAGGGCCTGACCAAAGTGCTGTTCTCAAACGAGCTTCAGGCGTTAAGCGAGCAAGCCGCGTTCAACAACCTGGTCCCGGGCTGGATAAACGGCGTGGGCGACTCGGACGCCCCGATCTTCGATATATTCAACGAGAAAATCACCCCTATTGTCGGCATCCGCATCGAAGACGACGGGACCGTGGTCAAGCTCAATTGAGCGTCCGGCACACTTGGTTTTCACGCCCATTCAAGGCCTTGGCAGGAAAGGGACAGGACCTTTCACTTATTAATCGCGTGTTGTGCACTAAGTTGCCAGATGCACACATATTTCGAAGGAATGATTCCGGTACAGTTACGCTGAGAGGCGGAATGAGTTAGGATGTACGCCTGATAATCGACCGCAGTACGCCAATGTTACATGGCGTGATTTATAAGGCTATTCAGCCCCAAGGGATCTCCTAGATGAAGAAGTCTGACAACGCTGAAAGGATGGGAGTCCTAATAGCAATCGACTGGGAAAACATCAGGCGCGGAGCGCAGATGTACCAGCAGTCCTTGACTCCCAGAGCCTTGTGGGAAGCCATGACTTCTGTCGGGGAGACGTTCGGCGAGGTGCGCGGAGGCAAGGTTTTTGGCGACTGGAGCCTGCGAAGGGAAGACGCGGCGGCCTTCAGCATGGCCGGCATAGAGCCCTACAACGCCCCAAGAACCATGGCGGGGAAAGACCGGACCGATCCCTCCATCCTGCTGGAGGTGTACGACTGGGTGAGGGACCGGGATGATTGCCAGTATATCGTCCTCGGCTCCGGCGATTCCGACTACCAGCCCCTGGTCGATAGAGCCAAGAGCAACGGAAGGCGAATCATCATCTGCGCCTTCAGCCAGTCCGTAGCCCGGGACATGCTTTCCGTGGCCCCGCTCTTCCCGCTGGAAGCCGAGCTGGGATTCCGCTTGCCGGAACATGGTTCCCTGGCAGCGGAGGGGCAGCCGATGTCCATCGAGGAAGCTCTGCAGGTGTTTGTGCGCCACATGGACCGGCTGGAGGCGTCGATGAACTTCGTGGGGTACAACAAGCTTTGCACCCAATGGATGCTGGACTGGGGCATGGCTTCCTCCGAATACGAGTGCTACCGCCTGATAGACCAGTGGTTGTATGACGAGGTGGTGGAACGGCATGACGTCGCCAACCCCAACAACCCTTCGTTCCCCACTTCCGCGATACGGTTGATTCGCTCCAACGACGCAGTGCGCGACCTGCTGGGGTTCAGCAGGCCAGCAGCAACTGCGAGGCCGACGCCGGCCTGACACAGCACCGGGCCTACTATCGAAGCGAACACACGCCCTGCCGTCGTCTACGGAATGCCAAACTGTCTCGCTATTGGTTGAAGGCGGCTTGGACTATGGCAAGCAGTTGGTCGCCTGAGCCGGCGTCCATGGAATCGGCAGCGGCAAGCAGCGTTTCCTGGTAGCGTTCGAGGAATTCGGGGCCCACTTCCCCTGACCCTGCTCGCTGGCGGTACAACTCGACTGTGGCGGATATCCGGGCCGCGAGCCACTCTGGGCCTTTCCCTTGGAGCAAGGACGAAAGAAATTCGTCGTTTCGTTGCAGAGAAATGGGGAGGCCAGGGAACTTCTCGGACCTACTCATGTCATAGGCAAAATAGGCCAGTGATTCCCTTGTGATCTCACCTTCTCCAGATTGGTCAATGGTGATGACCAGCTCAGCGGCGAGTCCGGGATCAGCTGCAATGAGCCGGTAAATGATCCGCGCTGGCGGGGCCAGCACTGGGTCTGCCGCCTTCACGACCTCTGCCGCCCGGACGATGTCGCTGGACAACGCCGTGGACGCGGCAAGAGGTTGCTGCACAATCATGGCCTCAAGCGGGAAATGCGGTTCGGCCATTATTCGCAGAACCAGAGCTGGAGAATACCTTGCTCTGTCGGCCATTACTTCAAAGAGGAGTTCCAGGAATGGCTCGTCAATGCGGTAGTTGCCGGATGACTCGTCTACGAGCAGGCCTATTCCCTTCCGGAGGTCTTCTTCGGGTGCGTCGGCGGTGATGTCCAGCTTCTTCAGCAAGCTGTCGGGCCCGAGCAGGTTGCGCATATGCACCGGGGCGGGGGCCATCAAGGCTTGAATCGTTTCTTTATCGACCGCGCTGAGTATGCGTCTGGCCAGTGCCCGGTCAGAGCCGTGAATCAGGTCAAGGAAAAGCCTGAGGTCCTGCTCGTTTTCCAGCCCGGTCTCGTCCAGGAATTCCAGCAGCGATTGCGCCCCGGCGTGCGGCGACTTGCCGCCGTCGGTCAGCACCTGCTCAACGATGGCTCCGAAACGCTGCAGCCGCTCCACAAAGCTGGCCGTCGCCTGTAGGGTCGGGGCGTCGGGCAAGTTGATACCCGAGGCGAATAGCTTGACCAGGGTGCGATCGTCCGCTGCGGGAAGAAAGTTGACCAGGAAGGGCTGAATCGCTATCCGCTCCCCGATGGCTTCGGCATGCGCTTCGGGGGCGCCATCCAGGGAGGCCAGGAAGTCCAGGGATTTGGCTATTTCAGTCGCCCTTGGATCGCCTAGCGTCGACAGGTGGCCAGGGTGGGACCGGTGCAATGCCAACTTGTCCTGAAGGTAACCGCGCCAGAACCGGAAGTCCTCATCAAGTTGTGGGTCGCCCAGCAGGGTATCGAACTGTTCGACCAGATCGGTCAGGCGTTGGCGCTCTTCACTCTCCAGCACCGGAGATGCTGCCGACAGCAGGTCGCGAGAGGGCGAGTACTCCGGCAGATCGGGGTATTCCCGGAGATCGAGGTGCTCGAATCCAAGGAACTTGCCAGCCACCCTGCGCTCTTCCGGGGACAGCGACTGGAACCAGCCCGCCGCGTGCTCCCACGACCCAAAGGGGCCTTCAGCGAGGAAGAGGGCCCAATACTTCCGCAGAATCGGCGGGACCAGCGAGAGGTCGGCCCCGGTGGTGTACGGTATGTCGGCTTCAAGGCTGTGAAACAGCGGCTGCGGGTTTCTGGCGGAAACGCTGGGCAGGCTGCGAAGCCTCTGCCTTAGAATTTCGTACTCGTCCGGCGGTTGGGCCATGAAGGTCAATATGTCGCGGTGGTAGTTGGCGATGGCCGGTGCCAAACCGCTGTCATCAGAAGGCTCCCATGCCAAGTCGGGCCTGCCCAGCACCGGGAAGCCGCCCCAGTAGGAATGGCCCAGCTCGTGCATGATCCCGATTGGCTTGGCCTCTCCTACTCCGGCCCATTTTCCGAACCCGTAACTGCCAAAAAATCCCGGCTCTCCCAGCATCTGGCGCAGGTCCAGGCTGCGTAGGAGGGCCCCTCCCACGGGAGTGGGCCGGTAAAGCTCCACCAGCGAGTCCAGGCGATCATTTACCCAATCAGTGTTGCCGGGATGGGGTGTCGGCAACGGGAGAAGCCTGATTGATTGCCCCGGAGTGGGTGAAGGTGCGGGGGAAGAAGTGGGAGTATTCGAAAGCAGTGGAGTCTCAAGCGGTGAAGCCTTGGTCGGTAGCGGGATTGTCGGAGCCACAGACTGTGGTACTGGAACGGAACGCGTTGCAGTGGCCTCCAGCGGAGATAGTGAGGCTGGAGGGGGCGATTTCCTGTCGCACGCGGCCAGCGAGAGCACGACTACGCCGAAAGTCAGGATAATTGATGCCCCAAAGCTCCATTGGAAGGTGAGCATGACGTACATTCTAGGGCATGACTCACTCCAAACAGGGAACCAGCGCCGCTGCACTTGGGCAATGGGGCAAAAACGGCGGTTAGATAGCGTTGCATTTTCGAGTAGTTTGCCCTTGTACGGGCGGGGTTCAATCTCGCCCCCACCGGAACTCACCACTATAAAGAGTTGGACACCTGTAAGCGCCGGGCGAAAATTTTGATGACAGTTGGTCGTAGCCAGAACGCGTGCTGCCCTGCTAGCCTGAAGGTGAGGTGTGTTCGACGGGGTTCATTCCCCAAAGAATGGAAACGAGATTAATGGAACGGAATGTGGCTTTTCCTGAAGGTGTCTCACCGCCACCCGGGCCTCGACCCTTGAGCATGTCCGTTGCTGCAACCCCACCAAGGTGCCACTGCCCTAGGCCGAGGCAAAGGGTTGCCCGGCACGATGGCCGGAAATGGCCGGAAATGGCCGAGAATGGCCGGAAAAACTAAAATTTTCGGACCTCGCAAAAGGGAAATGGAAGGACGACAAGTGGGGAGTTTGGTCTGGAGAATGGTGAATTCATTTCGGCGGTTGGGTCCGGGCACATAGTCGCTAGCCGATTAAAGGGGGCAGGGTTCGTCATGGCTGGTCGCCTGCCGGAGTTTCCTCCCGGTATGTCGCAGGGAATGAAACGGGCCTCGCCTGCCGCTCCGCCACCTGAAAAAGCAATGCACCCGGCGCTTCTCGCCGATGGCTTTGAGGACTTTCTCATTGTAAACTTGTTGTTCCCAGCAATAGAGTTACAATTAAGGAAGAGAAGCTACGAATTACGGAATGCTGTGTATTATTACGGCCTGATAGGTGACATGTCATCGGCGGCGCTTGTCGGAATCGACGGAGCCATCGATTGGTGTTGTTTGCCCCGCTTCGATTCGCCCAGCGTCTTCGCTTCGATCCTTGATTCGGATACCGGCGGCAGCTTCCGAATTGCCCCAGTCGAGAGTAGCCTGGAAGCAACCCAGGAATACCTCGCAGACACCAACATCCTCGAAACCACCTTCAGGACGTCCACAGGTGTAGTATCCATCGTCGATTTCATGCCTATTCCAGACGACGATGACGACGGCAGTCCTGACATCGACCCCCTGAATCCCCCGGAAATCCACCGGATCGTCACCTGCCGTTCGGGCCAGGTGCGTATGCGTTGCGAATTCCAGCCCCGCCACGACTACGCCCGTGCCATGCCAGAGTTCAGGACGTTGCGGCAAGGGCAAGGGGGTGCCGTGGAGGCCAAGGGTGGCGGCCAGACATTGACACTCGCAGCCACGGTGCCTATTCCGTTCGAAGACCGGGGTGCGACCGGCGAGTTCACCCTCTCCCAAGGGGATACCGCCACGTTCGTGATGGCCTATGGCCATGGCCGCCCATCCAGCGTGGAAGCCTACCGGACGGGAGAGAAACTGGAGGACACAAAACGGTATTGGCAGGACTTGGTTGCGAAGATGGAGTACGAGGGGCTCTGGCGGGAGCAGGTGGTCCGCTCCTTCCTTGTGCTGCACCTGATGGTGTACCGAAGGACCGGCGCCATCGTCGCAGCGCCTACGGCCAGCCTTCCAGAAACCATCGGGGGATCCCGGAACTGGGACTATCGCTATTCGTGGCTGCGAGACGCCAGCTTCACCGTGGACATTCTCTATCGACTCGGCGACGTATACGGCGCGGACCGCTACGTCCACTGGCTGATAGAACAGTGTCAGCTGCAGATCCGCAGGACTCGCATTGTCTACGGCATCAGTCCGGAATCATCCCTGAAGGAGTATACGCTCGACCACCTCAGGGGATACGAGAACTCCCGCCCGGTCCGCATCGGCAACGCAGCTGTCGACCATCTACAGATGGACGTGTTCGGGGAAGTGATCCTCTCCATATATTCGCTGCTGCTGCTGCATGGGGATATCCCGGACCAAGCGTGGGAACTGGTTCACAGGCTTGCGGAAACCGTCATGAAGAATTGGCACCGCAAGGACCGCGGAGTTTGGGAGGTGCGAGGCGAGCAGCAGCACTTCGTCTACTCCAAGGTGATGTGCTGGGCCGCCCTGGACTACGGCGCCTACATCGCCGCCGCCACCGGTCACCGGCAGATGTACCGAAGGTGGTCGCTGGCTGCCGACGGCATAAAGACGGAGATACTGGACCAGGGCTGGAGCAGTAAGAAGCACGCGTTCAGGCAACGATATGGCCATGAGGCACTGGATGCATCAAACCTGGGCATACCCTTCATGGGCATGATTCCCCGGGACCATCCGCGCATCCGGCAGAACCTGGACGCCATCGAGAGAGAACTGGCAGACGGCCCCCAGGTCTGGCGCTACCTGCCCGAGGAGACCGACGACGGCCTGGGAGGGCAGCCGGAGGGCTCGTTCACGCTACTCAGCTTCTGGCTGATCGGAAATCTGATTTACACGGGGCAGCACGACAGGGCCTTTGACTACCTGCACGAGGTGATCACCAAGCAGGGCAACCACCTGGGACTCTTCGCCGAGATGTACGGCAAGGCGGACAAGCGTCAGTTGGGGAACTTCCCGCAGGCATACTCGCACATCGGGCTGATCCACTCCGCCCTCAACCTTTCGGGCTTTATCGCCGATACCCCCACCCGCCTCGTCTGAACTCCTCAGACAGCGGTGTTACTTGGGCAGGCTGCACACGTCCAGGGCAGTCAGCGCCAGCACTTTGGCCACCTGCTCCATATCGCTGATGCGGCTGAACTCGTCCGGGATGGTCTCCGACTCCGAGCCACCGCCCGGCCCGTAGAGCAGACACGGCACGCCGGCAGTCCAAAGATGGCAGGTGTCGTCGCCAGTGTACGAACCCGGTAGCACAGTCCCCACCCCGTCGGGTTCCTTACCAGTGACCGCCCGGAACTGGCGAAGGACGCAGTCCAGGATGTACTCGTCCTTGGGAAGGTCGAAGGGCTCCATAACGACGGTGAAGACCCGATGCTTGGGGTCCGGAGGCATCTCGATCTCGTATTCGAAGTCCGTGTCGTCGTCCTTGATCCGGTCAAGGGCCCGCTCGATGTCGGCCTTGACCGACGCCGAACTCATCCCCGGCAGGAATCGTACGTCCACAAGGACGGTGCAAAAGTCTGAAACGAAATTTGGGCCCCTCAAGTCGTAGTCCCGCCCACGGCCGCCGATGATTGCCCCGACGTTGATGCGAGGAAGGCCGGGGAGGTCGTCCCGCGGCGTGTAGGTGAACTCCACTCCATCGATGGCGGGAACGGCTTTGCACATCTTGGCAATGGCGTCGATGCCTTCTTCCTTCCGGCTGATGTGCCGCGAGTTGCCCAACACGTGCACGGCCATCTCCAGCACACCGGCATGCACCGTCAGAATATTATTGGCTCCGAAGGGCTCCGGGACCACGGCCATGTCGGTCAAGGGGCCGTTGCGGCAGAGGTGGGTAGTACCCACGCCGCCCTGAAGCTCGCCGACCACGCAGGCCAGGACCAGGTCGCCGTTCAGTACGGTACCTGACTTGCGTATGGCCTCAGCCGCCGTGATCATGGAGGACACGCCGCTCTTCATGTTGCGGATGCCGGCACCGAAGATGAAGTCGCCTTCGACGCTGGGAGTCCACGGATCGCGCTTCCAGCCCATGGCAAGCGGGTCGATGTCGATGTGGCCGTTGAGCATCAGAGACTTGCCGCTGCCACTGCCCTTCAGGGTGGCGACCGTCTGAAACCGACCTGGTTCTACCTCCTGCAGCTGCACTTCCCAGCCCCGCTGGGACAGGTAGTCGCCCAGGTAACGGGCCACGTCGCTCTCTTCCGTTTTGAAGCTGGGTATCCTTATCAGTTCCTGGGCCAGACGGAGCATCTCGTCTCCATCGATGTTGTCCAGTATGTTCCGGGCAGCCTCTTCGTTCATGGACGACCTCTCAGCAAGCCTTTCGGTATTTCCCGTTGGGTCGATGCAGTTCCACCAGTGAGGATGCTACGGCCCAATGCCCACCTGCCAGTAGCGTTTGCCTCCCTCGCGGATAACCCTACCGAATCCGGGGGCAGGGAAATGGCAGGAGACGACCCGTGTGCCCTTAGCCTCGGTCTCGCCCAGCATTTTCCGTCGGGTGTCCGTCGCCACCGGCCAGTCGAAATCGAAATGGCAGTTCCAGTCGTCCTCGGTAACCTGCGCCGGGTGAACGAACACGTCTCCCTGGATCAGCGCCTCCTCCCCCTGCGATGACACGAGTATGCTCATGTGTCCGGGAGTGTGGCCCGGCGTGTGCAGTGCCCTGACCTCGGGGGTGAGATCGGTATCTTCCGTCAGCGTGTCAACCAGGCCCAGCCGCGCTATCGATTCGATACACCGGTCCATGAACGGGAATGTGGATGCCGCCTGTATGTCGGCCCGGCGAAAGTGGTCCAAGTCTGCCTGATGGAACACGTACCGGGCGTTGGGGAACGCGGGAGCAGGATCGTCGTCGGGGCCGACCACGTTCCACCCTACGTGGTCGGAATGAAGGTGGGATATAAACACGGTGTCGATTTCCTCCGCCTTCACTCCCTTGCCGGTCAGGTCGTCCATAAGTTCGCCCCTGCGGCCGCCTATTGCCTCTATTGGCCCCTCACCGTAGCCGGTATCGATGAGAATGGTACGGCCATCGGCACGGAGGAGGTAGCACCCGATTTCGATGAGCATGTGGTCCTGTTGGAACGCGTCGGGGTAACGCTCCTTGTAGGGAGCCCATGCTTCCGCGGGTGCTGTTGGGAAGAGCTGCGTGAGAGGCATGGGGAAAGGCAGATTCATGTCGGACAGTGCGACTATTTCAACGCCGCCCACCGTCAACGTGAAGTCGGACATACTTCCTCCTCCGGCCAGACTGGCTGTAGTGAGGGATTCTATGGACTGCAACTATGCGGGTCAAACCTGGAAACGAATACAGTCACAGTCGAAATTCAGTTGACTATAGTCGACTGGCAAATACTCAGGAAAGTAGCAACAAAGAGGTGTGCGGACCTTGCACATCTACTTGTTGAATTGTTGAAATTCCAGTCCAATGGGCGCAAAAGGGCCGGCAGACATCAAGGAGGGGGCCTGGACCGGCCGGCGAGAAGGCCGGCGCCAGTTATGGAGGCAGCGACAGACAATGGGGAATCACAAGAGAAAGCCAGGAGCCCGAAGCACTGACCCAGGGAAGGATGGAGGGTAGCGACCGGCGGATAAAGCCTCGGCGGGATTGGAGCAAATGCGAGACTGATGGCTCGCAGGAATCGAAGGCTGGAATTCAGCCTTCCCCGATATTTTCCCTCAGCCGTTCTTCCTGATCCCTCAATTCCTCAGTGAAGGCCTCACCGAAGTCGGCAGCTTCAAATATGGGTCGGATTTCGATCTCGCTCGGACCCGGCATGGGATTGGGACAGCGCTTCACCCACTCGACCGCTTCGGCCATATCCTTGACTTCCCAGATCCAGAAACCGGCAACCAATTCGGTGTTCGCAGGAAAAGGTCCGCCTACCACGGTGCGGCTTGTACCGTCGAAGGCCACACGTCGCCCCCGAGACGACGGGTGGAGGCCTTCGCCGGACAGGAGGATGCCTGCGTTGAGCAATTCCTCGTTGTAGCTACCCATTGCCTCGAGTAGTCCAGTTGAGGGCATCAGTCCTGCTTCGCTGTCTTCAGTGGCCTTGATCAAGACCATAACGCGCATTGCCATCTTGATTCCTTCCAACCGCAGTCGCGCCATTGCGCCAAACAAGAACCACAGCAGGTCGGAGACCGAGTTCTGAGCCGAATTGTAAGTCCACAGGCGGCAATTCCACTAACGCCGCTTAAGGCAGTGTCGTCAAAATAACTACTTGATGGTAAGGTACTGGGGAAAGTGTGAGAGTGCGGGGTGGGACTATGACGGCAGCGCATCGACGTCACGATATAGCGGACCAGGTTTGGGAACGATTGCGACCCTTTTTGCCTGGAGACGGAGGCAAAAGGGGTAGGCCGGCTCGAGACAACCGGTTGTTTCTGAACGCGGTGTTCTGGATTCTGCGTACCGGTGCTCCGTGGCGGGACCTGCCACCGGATTACGGGGACTGGAAAAACACCCACCGGCGCTTCTGTCGCTGGCGGGACCGGGGTGTCTGGGAGCAACTGCTGGATACGGTAATTGACGATCCGGATTTCGAGTGGCTGATGATCGACGCCAGCTACATCAAGGTTCATCCCCACGGAACTGGGGCACGGGGAGGCAATCAGGCCACAGGCCGCACAAAATGGGGCTGAACAGCAAGCTGCACCTTGCCGTTGATGCCCATGGTATGCCGGTGCGGTTGGTTCTGACTGGGGGCACGGTGGCGGACTGCACCCAGGCCCATTCGCTGATTGAAGGTATCGCAGCCGAATATCTGCTGGCCGACAGGGGCTACGACACCAACGCCATCGTGGCTGAGGCCGTTGCACAGGGAATGGAACCGGTAATACCCCCGAGGAGCCACCGCAAGGAACCCCGGAACTACGACCGGGCATTGTATAAACTGCGTCATCTAGTGGAGAACTCATTTCTGGACTTCAAGCAATGGCGTGCCGTAGCGACTCGATATGCCAAAAACGAAGCGTCCTTCCTGGCCATCTGCCAAATCAGGGCACTGGCAATCTGGACCAGATTATTTTGACGACACACTCTAAGGCACTACTCTTGGGGGCTACAACCTATGGGATATCCTGGAAACCAATCTTCACAAAAATACAACTATTTTTCAGACGTTTTTCACAAATTTTACATAATGACAGAGTAAACTCCCCATATGGGGGCGTGGTGAAGGGGCTCAGACACGACGAGGTTGGGTCGCCTCCGATATCCCGCTGGAATGCCGGCTCAATAGTAGCCGGCATTTCCTTTTCACCTTGCGAAGCTAAAGCCCTTATGCCGGAGTGGTCTTTGGAGGTGATCCGGCAGAACATACTTCGCCTGGAAACCACCAACTTCCCTCTAAGAAATAATCTCAAGGCATGTCGAGAAGCCATACAGGCCATTCCCGCGAAGATTCTCCCAGTGCAACCTGAAATCAGGCAGGGCCTGTTAATTGCCCATACCTTGGGAGTATAGAACTCTGTATCCTGCGCCGAACGAAAATCTCATTCATGCAAGTGAGACCCTTCGCTGCACTCAGCGTGAAAATCAAAAGACCCGGTGGCTGCAGCCACCGGGCGTTTCGGGTGGGTTAGCTACGACAATATGATTCCGAAAGAGGGCACTTGCCGTCTTTCGGAACGTGGTGATTAATAGCAGGCAGGCCCGAGATCTGCTACCAGGACTTTATTACCGGTAGCACCTCTTCGGCGAAGAGCTTCAGGCTTCGCTCCGCGACGTCTATGGGGATGCCACCAAAGCGGAAGGCTACGTTCCATTCGAATTTGCCGAGCAGTTCGCGGCGCTCCTCCAGGCCACGCAGGATCTTGTCCGGGGTGCCCCAGCTGGCCGCCTTCATGAAGCCTTCTACCGCGCCTTCGAGGCCGGCAGAGCGCGCGATTTCAGCCTTCTGCTGGTAAGCGTTGTAGCCCTTGACCGCTCCAAAGTGATCGCTGAGAAACTCATAATGGTGGAAATTGCTTTCGACGAATTTGCCCTGGTACTGTCGGGCTTCCTCTTCGCACTGCTCCAAGTCAGTGCCGCAAACCACAAACTCGGTGAGCATCAGGGTCGGTGCCTCGGTCCCATGAAATTCACGGTGCAACGCCCGGCCGTGCTCGATCCCCGGCATCCGCATTTCCCAGGGACGGTCGGCGAACATGACGATGTGGGCCCCGAGCTTGGCCGCCGAAAGGATGGATTCATCGCTGGCAGCCACAGCGTAGATGCGGCCGTCGAAGGAATGCTGTGGCCTGGGCCGTATTTCAACGCGTGGCTGGTTGTAGTAGGGGCCATCGCCCTCGATGAAGCCGGTCTTGAGGGCCTCGACGATCATCGGCGCCGCTTCGTCGAAACGCTCGCGGGACTCGTCCATGCTTATGCCGAACGCTTCGAATTCTCGGCGCGCCAGACCTCTCCCAAAGCCCAGCCGCAGCCGACCGCCGCTCAGCATATCTAGGACGGCGGCGTTTTCCGCCACCCGGAGCGGGTTGTGCCAAGGGAGGATCACCGCAGCCGTCCCCACGTCGATGTTGGGATGCTTGGCGGCGAGGTGGGTCATGAGCTGGATGTTGTCAGGCACGAAGGAATAATCGTTGAAATGGTGCTCCGCAGACCACAGGCTATCGAACCCCGAATCGGCAGCGATCTCCGCGAGGCGCAGCTCCTCTTCCCACATCTGGCCGTCCGATCCCTCTTCCCAGCCGTAACTGGAAAAGACCATCATCATTCCGACATCCATTCAAAAGCTCCTTGCGATTCAATCAAGTTGGCAGCCAACCTCACCCAATCGGGGTCAGAAGCTGGGTCTGGTGGGGAAGGGGGTCAACTGGAGTT
The DNA here is from genome assembly GCA_965222025.1 of Dehalococcoidia bacterium. Classification (GTDB taxonomy): domain Bacteria; phylum Chloroflexota; class Dehalococcoidia; order Lucifugimonadales; family UBA3495; genus VXOI01. The sequence goes on from CBDCTI010000005.1 coordinate 245,845, forward strand.
CGTGGGTCCAGCAGGACCTGTCTTGGGTGTGCAGGTAGTAGAAAGCCTCGGCAATCTTGACTGGGTTCATCAGCAAATCAGGATTCTGCTGGGCGTGTGGGAGGGCGTGCGTGCCAGGGGAATCGATCATGCCGTCGATCACCACGTTGGCGACATGCACGCCATGCTCGGAATATTCCTCCGTCAACGCCTGTGCCAGCGCACGCATCAGCACCCGCGGATAGTAGAGCGACTGCCCGGTGAACCGCTTCCTTCCCCGCAGGGAGAAATTGTTGTTGGAAATGAGGATACTGCCCTCGCCCCGCTCGCGCATGGCGGGCAACACCTCCTTGGCGACCAGGAACGGCCCGCTGCTGGCAATGTGCTGGGCAGTTTCGAACATTTCGAAGGGAATGTGTTCCAGCAACTCCATTTCCGGCGGCAGGTCGCGCCCCTCAATATAGCCAGCGTTATACACCAGGACATCGGGGTCGCCAGCTTCGTCCCGGATCTGGGCAAATGCATTTGATATGGAGTCGCGAGACGAAAGGTCGAGCTCGACGACCATGGCTTCATCGCCCGCCTCCCGGATTGCTGCTTCCAATGGAGCCGCGTTGGCAGCGCTGCGGGTGGTCAGGACCGTGTAGAAACCTTCTGTGGCAAACTTCAGGGAGATTGCGCCGCCTACACCCCAGCGCACTCCTACGGGCAGGTCGCTATCGTCAACGTCGCCGCCGTGCACCAGGTGGGTGTTGCGGCCGTCTGATTGCCACTTGGACGTGGCTCCGATTACGACTGCGACGGGCTTTCCGTTAGAGTTCATGAGTCATTCCCCTTGTGTAGATGTGGAGACCCTATAATAGCCCAAAGCACAGTAAAAGCGGTATGGGATACCGTCAATTGGGCTTCGTACACAGGGATGTGGCCGTTGGGCGCAGGGTGCGACGGGACTGGTCCTCACACTGATCTTCAGGGGAAGTTCTTGAGGCGGGGGTCTGGGCAGGCGATATTGCGAACGTTCCGGGGTGAGGTCTCAGTCCGGGGGCCGTCAGCCCTCCCCGAGTGAGCCCTCACAAGCTTCGGCTACGTTCGGATCAAAAGTGCCGTCGGCACGTCAGACTGCAGGTGGAGGACCTTCTTCTGGCATGAGTGCCCGGACACAGGCGAGTGGATGATGGTCTCGGCGTCTCGCGCTCACCAAGCGGGATTGCAGGGGTGGATGAAGTACATTGGCGTGAAGATGTTGTTGTCCAGCGAATATGTCCCCTTAAATGAAAAGCGAATATGTCACCCGGTTTAGTCGTCGGAGGTTGGTGATCCGGCCAGGGTCTCTGCTTTGGCACGCTCCTTTGCACTGAGTTTCTTTCTAGCAGCCCGTCTGAGGATTGACCGACTGGCGGTGTCGGTCAGCCGGGACTACCCTGCGACAACGGTTCTGGCGGGGTGCGGGTAGGCACCTGCGGATTGTCGCTTGAAAATCCCACTGCCCATGGACCGGCGCGTCTCCCTGTCGTTCCCAGTGGCGCCTTTTCCCCTCGCCTTGACGAACATCCCGGCCCCATACCGGAACAGCTTCAGCAGGTTGTGGCCGGCGCAGATGATCAGCCACTCCCGGTTCACCTTAGCCAGACCCCGCAGCAGGAACTGCCGGAAGCCCCGGCCCTGCTTGATCTGCCCGAATACCGGTTCCACCGTCTCCATCCGAAGCGCGTAGCGTTCCCTGCCCCGTTTCGTCCGCAGCTTGCGCCGCATCCGGTCCTTGGCTGACAGCCCCTTCGGTATGCGGCCACGGGGCGCCGGTGGCGGCACCCAGCCGTGGCGGGTCCTCTCCGGCGCGACGAACGGGTCCACTCCCAGGGCGTAGAGTTCCTCCACCGCCTTGGCCGAGTAGTATCCGGCGTCGGCGGAGACTTCCTTTGGGACTGTGCCCACGTTCAGGATGGCCTCCTCAATCATGCTCACGGCCTGATCCTTGTCCGAGGGCTGATCGGTGGCACAGGCCGCCACGATCACCTGATGCTCGCTGTCCACCACCGCCTGGCAGTTGTAGGACTGCTGGAAGTCCCTCCCTCCCGGGCCGGGCATGATCCGGGAGTCCGGGTCGGTGAAGTTCCGCTGCGCCTTGTCATCAGGCACCCCGAGATGATTGCGTCCCTCGGACTCAGCCTGCTCCGCATCCGCCAGGGCCTCGGCCTCCAGCGCCGCCTTGGCCTCCCTTATCTTCCGCAACCGTCCCTCCCGGAAGGCCAGTTCCTCCGGCAACTCATCCCCACGCCTGTCCTTCCCGTACCGGCGGTCCTCCTCCTCGTCCACCTCCTGCGCCTTGCGGAGCAACTCGTCCACCTCGGCCTGCAACCGCGCTTCCTTCTCCTTCATCCGCCCGTAGCTCATCGCCTTGTGCTTTGAGGCATTGGCCCTCACCTTGGTCCCGTCCAGCGCCACGTGCCCCAGCTTTACCAGTCCTGCCTGCTGGCACAACTCCAGCACCTGCAGGAACAATTCCCCCAACGCCTCCAGATGGTCCTTTCGGAAGTCGGAGACGGTGCGGAAGTCCGGCGTGTTGTTCGCCGCCAGCACCCGGTAGGCGATGTCCTCGTGCAGCCTCTGGGCGATGCGACGTGAGGAGGCCACGCCGGTGCAGTAGCCGTAGAGCAGCACCTTCACCATCATCCTGGGATGGTAGGGCGGGCCGCCCCGCCTCTCCTGCTCGTAGCGGGCGGTGATGTCCGAGAGGTCCAACTGGTCCGCAACGTCGGAGATGAAGTAGGCCAAGTGCTCCGGCGGCAGCCATTCCTGGAGGGCCGCCGGCAGCAGCAACTGCTGGTCCGGGTCGTAGGGAAGGTAGGTCTTGCTCATTGACCGCTCCGATCGTCTGATGCTCCGTACCATCATACCCCCAACGGCTCACCAACCCCGTTTCTCGGACGGGCTGCTAGGCGGAGTCTCCGCCAGGGCGTACTTTCCGGCGGTGTTTCGGTCCATGCCCAGCTTCCGGGCGATGGCCCGGAGGGAAAGCCCCTGCTCCGTGGCCTGTTGTACCGCCTCCCAGCGAGCCTGCTGGGTTTCCGTGGGCGTCCGGCGCAACTGGTGGCGAACTGGCTTTGTCTTTCCACCTCTGCGCCTGGTGGCTACGTCTTCGTCGTTGGCCTCGTCGTCATCGGACGATTCTGACGATTCAAGGGCGGCCAGGCGTTCTTGTTGAGCCTCGTTCAGGTGGCTGTTGACCACCCCATCGGCGTCCTCCTGCTATTCCGGGCCGGGAGAGCAACCGGTGTCTGCGCTCCACAGCGCCGAGGAGGGCGGCGGCCCCTCCTGATAATCCACGGCCTCTCCCTGGTACCTGATCATCAGCTACCCGTCGGCCCGTTCCATGACGTCCACCCGGAGACCGGCATAGCTGGGCCGTTCCTGTCCAGGCAGCAACTGCAGGACCCGCCAGTGGTACTTCACCGTGTTGTCTCGGGCCACCTTGCGGGTGTCCTTGATGCAGATGGTCTCGGTCAGAGACAGCTCGGCCGGCACCGGGCGGTAGGCAGTCTCGGGCTGCTCCGCAGCCACGGCGAACCGGGCGTTGATCTTGGGTAGAAACTCCTGGAGGACCTCCTTGGCTTGGTCGACGGTGCCGGCCTTGGCAAGGCGCAGTTCGGTTACCAGCCGGTCCTGGAAGGTTTCCAGCATCCGCTCCACCCGTCCCTTGGCTTGCGGAGAGAGTGCGAATATCTGCTGGATGCCCAGCTCCTGCATCACCCTGGCGAACTGGTGGGTGGTTTCAACAGGCACCGGCTTCTGACGGGCGTTGTACTTGAAGGCAGCGTGGCGGTCGCTGTAGAGGGCCAGGGGGATTCCCCACTGACGGACCAAGCCCTCCAGGAGCATCAGGTAGCCGCGGGTGTCCTCGCCGGTGCGGAATACCGCCTGGGCCACGGTGCCGGTGGCGTCGTCCACGGCGATGAGCAGCGTCAGTTTCGGTCCCCGGTCCTCCAGCCAGGGATGGTTGCTGCCATCGATCTGCACCAGCATGCCCTCTTGGGGCATGCGCCGGCGCCGGAACCGGTGTTGCTGGGAGCGGCGGCTGCGAGGACTGCCGATGCCGGCCTTGACCAGAATCCGGCGCACCGTGGGGCGGCTCAGGTCGATGCTCTCGCGCTCCCGCAGCAGCTCGGTGAGATGAGTGTGGTTGGCGCCCGCATAGCCGTTGCTGGCCAGCTTCACCACGGCAGCGGCGGCCGTCTCAGGGACGGCGTTGTGAGGTCTTCGGCCCCGGTTCCCATGGGCCAGTGCGGCGGCACCGTTCCTGCGGTAAGCCGCGAGGAGACGCTTGGTGTGGCGTTCGCTCACTCCCATGATCTCGGCGGCCTGCGCGATGGGAAGCTGGTATTCCAGAACACCGTTGAGAACCGGAATCCTTGCCTGTTCCTGCTGGTTCAACGTTACATCCCTCATAGGGATGACATGTTCGCTGACCAGTTAGCAGGTGACTGAATCGTAGACCATCAACAGGAGGCTTCAGATTTTCCAGGCGGTGGCGCTCGGTGTAGCCCTGCCGGTACAGCCAGTTGAAGAAAGCCCGGAGGGTCCGGACCCGGTTGTTCACCCTGTGGCTGGAGGCATCACCCCATAGGCCCTTTCTCCGCTGGAGATGAAGCACAAACCGCCGCACCTCGTCCTCGCCGATGTCATCCAAGCAGGTGGACATCCCTTCCTTCGCCAGCCACCCGGTGAAGACCTCTAGTACTCGGTCAAAGTAGAAGTGTCAGGGTATAGCCTACGGAGTTTGGTTCTGGCCTTCTTGGTGGTAAATCGCCAGTTGATGGGTACTGCCGCGGCGTTGCGCTCCGAGACGCAGGTGTTGACGGCTTGCTCCAAGCTGTCCTCGTCCGGGTTGCGTCCCCGCAGACAGGCTCGGGCGAGGACGCTGAACTCGATCTCCGCCATCCCTTCGGCAGGCTCAGGACAGGATTCAGCCAACTCCCATGCTTGGGCGTGTGGTGGAACTCCAGCCGCTTGGCAATGCGCCGAGCCTCTGCTGGCGGGAAGGTCTCGTACAGCGACGCCATCCGGTGGGTGTTCAAGTTGTCCAGCACCAAGCGGATCACCGGCACCTCAGGGTAGGCCTCATCCACCAGCAAACGCATTCGGTGGGCGAAGTCCTGCATGGTACGCTGTCTGGTTATCGCCACATGGCGCCAGCCCCGTTTGGGCTCACAGGTAAGGAACAGGTTGCGGGTTCCGCCCCTCACGTACTCGTAGTCCTCACGTCTGGGTTTCCCCGGCTCCGCCGGAAGGGGCGGCCGGGCGTCGGCCAGCAACTGAGTGGGACTCTCGTCAAAACAGACCACCGGTCTGGCTGGGTCGTAAGGCTCGGCGTACAGGTCCAGCACATCCTCCATGTGGGCCACGAAGTCAGCGCTCACCTTGGGGATGCACCACTGTTGCTTCTGCCACGGCTTGAGCGCGTTTTTTTCAAGTGCAGCCGCACCGTCTCGTGGGACAAGGACTCCACCAATCCCAGTTCCACCGTCCTGTCTGCCAACAGGCGCAGGGTCCAGTGGTCGTGGCCTTCGGGCGCTGTAGTGCAGGCCAAGGCGATCAGATGGGCCTCCACCCGTTCATCCACCTTCCGGTGCCGGTTGACCTGATTGCGCCGGTGCAACGTCTCCTCCAGTCCCTCCTCGGCAAAGCGCCGCTTGATGCGGAACACCGTGCGCTCCGTCACTTCCATAGCCGCCGCCACTTGGGGAGCTCCTGAGCCTGTCGAAGGGCCAACCCTCGTCTATCTTCAGCAGAACCCGGGCCCGGGTGTTGGCTTGAGCCGAACTCCTACCCGACCGAATCACCCTCCGTAGATGCCCTCTTTGCTCCGACGTCAGCCTGACCGCATACCTCTCCTGAACCATGGATACCACACCTCAACCAACACAGCTCCTCTGGCAACCCTACCAATTCCATTCAACATATGATAGGCCTGTCATTACCACTCTGACTGAGTACTAGCGCCTGGTTGTACCACTCAACCGTCCTGGGGGACTTCCCGTCCGACCTGTTGTGAATCTCGAACCGCTCCGCCAGCTTCCCGAGTTCCAGTTCTTCCGCGCCAACCATCCGGCTCCGCCTCGCCTTTCTAATGGCCATATTACCTACTTGCCCAGGTTCGGATAAGTGTCTGTCAGGCAAGCAGGGAGGCACGGAACACGATATGGTTTGTGGGCAGGCAGCGGGACGGATATGCCGTCTGGCAATAGAAAAAGCCGCCCGAACCGGCCACTTTCTGCCCCCCTGGATCAGCTATTTTGTAGCTGGAACCAGGGTATTTCGTAGCTGTAGTGGCGTCCCAGGCAGGATTCGAACCCGCGACCCGCTGCTTAGAAGGCAGCCGCTCTATCCCCTGAGCTACTGGGACTCGCTGCGCGCTTGGCGTCTGAGTGAGAGCTCATTCCGCCTGTGTTTAATCTTACAAGATATCCTTTTGGGTGTGTCAACAAATGTACGGCGGCGTCCCGCAGAATCTGTCGGCTGTCCGGGGTGAAAAAAGCTAGAATTTGCGCTGCGGCGGGCCATCTGGCAGAATAATATTTATTTAACTTGACCGAGTGGCGCCCTTTAGGCGAAAGGAGAGTTGGCCGATGGCTGACGACCTGCTCAACTTGCAGTCCACCCCCGACGCCCGATACCTCATCGCAGGCTGGCGGCGTCAGTGGTCCGATGGAGGCGAGATTTCCAGCGGCCTGCCACGTTACCTCATAGACAAGCTGCAGGCCCGACGCATCGGGTCCATGGGAACGGACGTGGCCAAGTTGTGCTACCCGTTCCAGGTGCCCGGAACTCACGACACCTACCGTCCTCGTGTCGCTTATCGGGATGGTCTCCCAGACTCCGAAATGCGGCGTGAGAACAATTTTTTTGATGCTGGCAATGGTCTGATTATCTTCTTGGGCGAAGAACCGTGGTTCCGGCTCGATGTCTACGCCGACGCATTCTTTCAGGCCGTCAAACAATTGGGAATTTCTCGGACCGTGGCCGTTGAGGGTTACAATGGCGCGGCTCCTCCTGACATGGAACGCAGTGTCAGTTGCATCTATAGCCAAGCAAGTATGAAGCAGGACATGGAGAAGCTAGGCGTGCGCTTCTCAAACTATGGCTCTCAGAGCCGAAACGGCCCGACCATCGGAATGGCCCTGATTACCGTTGCCCATTTCCAGCGCCCTGAGTTGGAAATGTTCCGTCTGGGCGCAATGGCACCAATGTATCCGTTTCTAACGTCGAACAACGACCCGGTAGGCATCAGCCGTGATCACAGGTCGTTCTATGACATCATGAGGCGCATCAACTCATTTTTCAGCCTAGACCTTGATCTTTCCGAGTTAAGGTCCTTGGGGGAAGCCGAATCGCAGGAACTTCGGGATACACTGGACAAGATCGGCGGTACCAACCCCACGGCCAAAGAGTTGATCGACAGGGCTCGAACTGACTTCAATTACACTCCCTTCGAGCCTGCCGTGGAACTTGACCCGGCATTGGACAACATGCTGGAAGACATCCTTCGCAACGCCTCCAGCGGTGAAGGCGGCAGCTAAACCTTTTACACCAGACCTTCGCTTATCGCCGCCGCCTCTATGAGGTCCCAGCCTTCCTGAATGCCAGGAACAAAGCTGCTGCATGCCTCGCCCTTCAATACTGCCTGCTCCACGTCGTCTTCCCCAGTCACCGAAAGGAAAGCCGACTCGATTTCACGTGCCAGGGAGACATCAAGGTCTGTCTTTGCCGTAAAACAACAGTGGCTATACGGAGGACTGGAGTAGAAGACTCGGACCTGGTCTCTGGGAAGGTTACCCTCAGCCGCAACGGTCTCCATCGTACGCTGGCTAACGGCCCCGGCATCGAATTCGCCCGAAACCACTCGTTCCAGCACATCTCGCTCGTCGGAGCGAGTGGATGAATGCCGTTGCTCGTAGAAACTGGAAGCCGCGAGATCCTTGGAAGGGTTGATGCCTGCCTGTTTCAGCAGGTAATAGGGGACCAGTCCCGCCTGTTCTGACGCCCGCCTCCCAAATGCGAATCGGCGCCCTTTCAGGTCTTCCACGGTGTCGATGCCCGAGTCGTTCCGGGTAATGAAGCGGGTGGTAAAGTCAATGTCGACGTCCCTCATCGCGATGACATGGCATTGCTCATCCAGCAGGCGCTTGATCTTCACGTAACCAAGGGGTCCGTTCCAGGCCAGATCTATGTCTCCCTTGGCGAAGGCCTCTACCATAACGTCATAGTCGGAATACAATACCCAGTCCATCTCGATTCCCCGTCTTCGAAAAAGCGTCTCCAGTCCTTGGAACACTTCCAAGTGCGAGATAGTTGCCGTTCCACCTAGCCTGACCATTGAGAACCTCCATTGACCGGCTTTGTACTCATAATAGCAATCTTTTATCGAAAAGCATAAGCCTTTCCGCAAGAATGCTGCCCTATCACTGCTTTGACTTCATTATCCGGCGCGTTGCTGCTAACATGGGCAAATACGCTAGTCAAATGGGAGCAAGGAGGAAAGTATGAGCTATAAGCCGAGGCAATTGGGGCACATCAACATTTACGTCCGCAACGCTGAACGCTCTCGCCAGTGGTATGAAGACCTGCTGGGTTTGCATACTTACGGTGTTAGACCCGGCCGGGCTGCATTCATGACGGCCGACATGGGCAACTCCCACGAAATCGCCTTGGTCGAAGTGGGTGAAGACGCACCCGGACCGCAGAAGGGCCAGGTGGGTCTGAACCACATGGCCTGGTATATGGAGAGCCTGGACGACCTCAAGGAACTTTATTACCGGATCAAAGATCGGGATATTGCCATCGAGCAGGTGTCGGACCACGGCCATGCTGTCGGTATCTACATCCGCGACCCAGATGGCAACGGAATCGAGGTCTCGTACGAGATGCCTCGAGAAGAATGGGGGCATGAGGAAGACGAGTACATGATCGGTGGCACCGAGAAGGGCCGGCTGCCTGGCCCATGGGATCAGGAGTTGGCCAGGGTACACTGATGAGCCCCCTCCAGGCCTATGTCCGTTGTAATTCTTAAGCAGAAGTCAACCGTTCGTCCTTAGACTTAGTCGGGATGAACGGTTGGTCTTTGTCGCCGAACGCTTGCTGTAGTGCTAGTCCGCTCGAGGCTGACGCTTCTTACCCGAGTACGTAAACAATCGCATCGTCCAGAATCTCGGCGGCCTCGTCCATCTGTGCTTCGGTGGTGGTGAAGGGCGGTACGAAACGGAAGACAGATCCACTGCGGCGGACACTCATGATCAGTCCATTTTCCAGGCAGCGGCGTCCGATCTCACGGCCCTGCGCGTAGGCAGGATCCCGTGATCTTCGGTCGGTTACGAGTTCAATACCCTGAAGCAGTCCACGACCACGGATATCACCGATGATTTCATGGTGCGACGCCAAGCGGTGCAAGTGGTCCTGCCAATAATCACCGATGCGCTGGGCAACATCAGTCAGCATCTCTTCGAGAATGATGTCGATGCTAGCGATTGCCGCGTGACACGGCATTGGGTCGTTGGAATGGGAATGACCGACTACCAGGCCCGATTCGGATGCCTTCTCCTCGATTTCGTCTGTGGTAATTGCGGCGCTGATGGCCACTCCTCCCCCGAAGTGCTTTGAAATAGTGAAGATGTCCGGTACAACTCCCTCCTGCTCGAATCCCCACATCATGCCCAGCTTGGCCAGGCCCGTCTGGGCCTCGTCGACGATCAGCAGCGCTCCCCTGGCTTCGCAACGGCGCTTCAATTCAGCCAGCCAGCCCGGGGGCAGATCAATTACCCCGCCGGCACTGAACAGCGGCTCGGTTATCACGGCAGCGAGCGGTCCGTCTGCCTGGGCATCCAGCAATTCGAAGCTGGTGTCCAAGCAAGAGTAATCGCAGGCCGCGCGGTCCTGGCAAAACCGGCATCGGTAGCGGTACGGAGCGATGATAGGATAATGACCCGGCGCGTATGGTCCGTAGCCCTCGTGCCAACCAGAGAATGTGACGGCGCGAGTGGAGTCGTTCATCCCGTGGAAACTGACTGCGGGGCTCGCGATTTCGTAGCCTCCTGTGTACCGCTTGGCGATGGCCATCGCCGCCTCGTTGGAGTCGCTGCCTGAAGTCAGAAACATAGAGCGGTTCATGCCCTCGGGTGATATCTCCGCGAGACGCGCCGCCAGAATAATCTCACGGTCGTTGAACATGCTCATGTGGCTATGGATCAGGGTCTCGCCGCTCTCGTGGAGGGCCTGTACGATTCGTGGATGGTTGTGGCCAAGGGCCGCGCACATTTGACCGGAGTTGAAGTCTAGGTACTCCTTGCCATTGACGTCGCGCACTATTGAACCTCGCCCCCAGACCATAATCGGCCCCGTGATGACATTCTTATCTATGCGACTGCGGAAGCTGAATTTGCGTGCCAGTTCCAGCAATTCTGCCTCGGTCAAATGTTGCGTCATAGGAACACCTCGATTGGTGCAAAGTGAGAATACCGACGGGCGCACCACTAGTCGCGAAAGCGACTTGCACAGGCGCGCCCGTCGGAGAGAACTGAGCTTTCTACGCCCGCGATTTGATTTTGGGCATTACGTCCTTGCCAAAAGCTTCCAATTGTTCGAGGATCACGCTCTGCGGTGTACCTATGACCGAGCCGACATTGATCTGGTCCAATCCGGGACATTGCTCCTGAATCGTCTGCAGCTTCTCGGTTATCAGCTCCGGAGGCCCGCACAACCAGGACCCGGCCCTGATTCCGTCCTCAAGCGTTGGCAGGCCGGCCGAACGTGCGCGTCGGGGGTCTTCCATCGCCCGGATCTGCACCTCGGATAGCCCGCCCACAAATCCCAGGGGCGCGAACATCTTCATGTTCTCTTCGAAGAAACCGCGGGCTTCCTGGATCGCCTTTTCTTCCGTTTCCGCAATGTGAATGGTATAGCCGAGTGCAAGGTCCTCACCCATTTCAGTCTCGCGCCCGTGGGCTGCCAACGTGTCGCGCCACTGGCGCATCACACCCTCGGCTGCTCCGCCGGCAGCCGCCCCGCCGCCAATGATCCCCTTGATGCCGTGCCGCGCCATGAAGTCCATAGCCCTTTGACTGGCACTCACCACCGGCTGCCAGGTCTCCACCGGCAACGTTCGAGGACGAGGCACCAGTGTGATTTCCTTGAGTGTGTAGCCACGATACGGCACTTCTGGCGGAATCTTGTAAAACTTGCCTTCGTAGGAGAAGGACTCCTCGTTGAAGGCCTTCATGATAATCTCGACCTGTTCCTCAAACATTTCCCTATTGGCTTCATTGTCGCTCAACGTGCTGGGGACCCCGAATGTGTCCACCTCCCGGGAATGGTAGCCTCGTCCAACTCCGAAGATGACCCGACCACCAGTGAGTATGTCAGCGGTGGCGTAATCCTCTGCCAGTCGCAGTGGGTGCCACATGGGGTTGATGTTGAACCCGCAGCCAAACTTGATGTTCTTGGTCAGGTGCGCAAGGTGAACGTATAGAAGAAGAAGATTGGGGATACACTCATACCCCTCTCGCTGGAAGTGGTGCTCCGCAGACCAGAAAGTATCGTATCCCATCTCCTCCATCTTCAAGACGATGGCCTCAGTTTTGTCAAAAACACCGGCAAGTTCTTGGTCCGGCAACCATCTTTGGTTAACGGGCGTACCGTCCAGACCTATGTCGCCGAGGTCGACGTGTCCCGCAAACAGACTCCCAAATTTTGTGATCATTCTTGGCCTCCTGCTCCAGATTGCTCGTAACACGAATTGAGATGATCTAATCTGCGCTGTCGATCCAAGCCTTCGCCGTTCTTGTCAGATTAGGTTCGCTAAACTTGAGGTAGCTGATCAGTTTCGTGCATCATGACAGAAATGCGTCTTCTGAAAAGGTCACCGCGCCAATTCTATAGATGGACGAAGCCTTGTCAACTGGTTGAAAGAGTATCGACTCAATTGGGTGTGGGCCCCCGCTTTCGGTGGTTTGTTAAAATGTAACAGGGAGAATAGGGCGGGAGATGATGGTGATGACGGTCAATCGAATAGCTCAAAAGATAATGATCGTGGACGATGAGGCTGAGTCGTCCATTCTGCGGTCAGTTCGCCAACGCTTGGAGGACGAAGGGTGGCAGACGACGGTAGTTCACCCAGCAGCGGGCAGCTCCATGGGCGAGGAGTTTGAGGCTGAGACCCTATGGGATATAGAAGAAGAAAGGCCGGATGCGGTCTTATTGGATGTGCGCTTCGGCGAGCACCGTGATGATCGCTTTAAGGGTTTGGAGATTCTTGGTCAGATAATTAATCGTTGGCCTCGACTGCCTGTGCTTATGTTCACTCAATACTCACAGGGTCCAGAGAGAGAGCACGCCGTTCGTGGGTCGTTGAAATGGGATGCCCCGGTCGACTTCATTGACAAGCTGGCGGGCCCTGACGAGGTTGTGCTTCGACTTCGCCGCCTGATGGGGGCGTCTGCAGAGCGAATATTCATCGGCGCTGGACTGGTCCTCGACCTTGCCTCTCAGACCGTGTTCGTAGAGCAGGAAGGGCACAATCGCCCGATAAACGACATTCAAGGAATGAAGTTTGAGATCCTGCGAGAATTGTCGGCTGCTTGGCACCGAAGCCCGGGCGAGCTCGTTCCCTTCTCACATTTAGAGAGGTACTCGGAGGGGGAGGACCCTAGAGCATCACTTCGGGTTCGCATACGAGAAATCAAGGACTCCGTGGGGAAGGCTCTGGGAGTAAGATTCGGGTCAGGTGAGTTAATCATAAATGTTCGGGACCGGGGTTATCGTCTGACACCGCCTCAGTTTTAATTCTCCCCCGCCGAGGTATGTCTTAAATGGCTCGAGTGTCGGTAGCACGCCCTTCAGCTGTTCGGTTCTCACGCAACCTGCTTCTCTTGATTTCGAGTGGTGGCACGGTAGTTGCCGCAGGCATTGTGTGCTTGATTATCGCGCCTTTCGTGGGACGGGCCGCTTTTGACAGTCTCTGGGGCGTCGAACCACTGGGGTATATCGGCTCAGTGCTGCTCATTGCGGGCCTCGCCGTTTCGGCGGTTTCCTTTGCCTTGGCCGCTTTGAGGCGAGTTGCCGAAGCGGACTCTCAACGAAACGGCGGAGTGAACTCGGAGGAAGAACAGAGTAACCATTGGCGGGAAACTACCCTCAGTTTCTTCAACGAGTTTGATCATGACCTCGGGCGGCCATTACGTCGGATTACCGGCAGGCAGCGAGAGTTGAGGGCGGCGTTGCGAGCGTCGGGTCAGACGGCGGACCCTGACACAATGGATTTGTTGGATGAAATTGAGCGCCAAGCGGTCAATTATCGCCTGATGCTGTCAAACATTCAGGTGCTGGTCCAATCCGAGGCTCCGGGTGAACCGCTGGCCATGACCCCAGTTGAACCGGCGGAAGTAGTGCGTCGAATCGTTGAGCGTTACATTCCCGTTGCCATCGAGGTAAACAAGCACATCAGTTGGTGGGCCGATCCCACTGAATTTGGTATGGTGGTTTCCAATTCCCATGCTATGGAACATGTCGTCGCCAACCTCATCGATAACGCGGTGACCCACGCGTCGGCCCGCATAGAAGTAAACTTGAGCAGGGATGACAGAAGCTTTTACGTGAGAGTTTGGGACGATGGGCCTGGCATTTCGGCGCACTATCTCGAGTACATTTTTGATCGTGGCTGGACACCGGAAGTTGGTCGCAGAGAAGAGAAAAGCAGCTCCGGCCTGGGGCTGTTCATAGCCAGATCGTTGGCCCAACAGTGCGGCGGCGAGTTAACTGTAGAGTCCATGGTAGAACCCGATGAGAATCACCACACGACGTTCGTTTTGTCCATTCCCGTAAAGGGCCGATGAAACCGGAGGAGTTGCAGCTGCGTAGTTCTCCACTCAGGATACAGCGGTTCAGAGCAAATCAGAGTAGCGGCTTACGAGTAGCGGTTCCCTTCGCAGTGCTCATGCTCGTCCTTTCTTTGGGATGTGTCATCACTCCACTACCTCGTCCTGGGAATTTCACACCAGTCCCCGAAACACCGTCTCCAACCTCCACTTTGCCCTCACCGACGAACCAGACCGTTGCGCCTGTCCTGACTGTGATTCCTCCTTCCCCAATACCCATTCCTACTGAGAACCCGACCCCAACCTTCGAACCGGCTCCTACTCGACCGACCGTAGAATCCACGCAGTCTCCCTTGCCTACCAGCGCTCCTCAGGGGCCTTTCTTGCAGGTATTCGCCCCAGAAGAAGGGGCGACTGTACTAGGGAACACCGTCGCCGTTTTTGGTCAGACAGAACCGGACTCGGAAGTGCTCGTTTCCGGGGTGCGGACAGAGGTGGACTCAGAGGGGGGATTCCGTTCCAGTGTTTCTCTGAGCCCAGGGGAAAACGTGGTGGAGGTGGTTGCCAGCAACCCAGAGGCAGGGATCAGGACTGTCTCGCGAAATGTCACATCTCTCTCCTTGCCCTTCCTTCTTCTGATCACCGAGCCAGAAAACGAAAGCATCGTGTTTGGCTCCCTACTTCCCATTTCTGGCCGCACCGGCCCCAACGCCATTGTCAGCGTCAATGGACGGTCAGTACCGGTAAACCGATTCGGATATTTCACTTCCTCGCTGCCGTTGGACGAAGGCCCCAATGTAATTGACGTTGTGGCAACCAACGACGATGGCCAGACGTTAAGCAAGGTGCTTGCGGTAATCTATCGCCGCTTGATTGAGTAGGTGGTAGCGCCAAAGGAAGTGCGTAATTCATTGGTAATTCCGATAAATCTACGTTGGAAAATAGTGACTGTTGACTGCGAGGCTGCATGAGGTTGTTCGTTGACCCCGGCAGTAAGTAAAAAGCTCGTCGGAGCTCTTGCCGTCCCGCGGTTCGCAGTGAAGCTGTCGGCACTGTTCGCGACAGCGGTGGTAGTCGCATGCGTTCTGGCCCTAACCTCCGAAGAAACACTGGCGCAGCCGGCCGATGAGTGGAGCATAGTCCTGGGAGGTGATGGCGATGATTTCGCACACGATATCGTGCTTTCCGGCGATGGTGGAATTGTCATAGCGGGTGAGACCGGTTCCCATGGAGCGGGGTCCCAAGATGCTTGGCTGGTCAAACTGGATGCGGGAGGTACGGAGGCTTGGGCTCAAACTTTTGGCGGGGCGGAGGGAGACGTTGCGTTTTCAGTGGAAAACGTGTCCGACGGAGGGTACGTAATGGCTGGCAAGACCCATTCCTTCGGTGGAGCAACAGCCTCCAGCAGCAATTTCTGGCTTGTTAAGACAGACTTAGAGGGCCGGGAAGAGTGGCAGCGCAGCTTTTCCAACTCGGGAGACCCGGCCTCTTCATCCCAATCTTCGGACATCGCCTACGCGGTGAAGCAGACCGTTGATGGTGGCTACGTGATGGTGGGGAGTTCCGCAAGCGTCACCGGGATGGCAATGAAGCTCCTCCGTGCTGATGCTACTGGGACTAAAGTGTGGGAACGCACAATAGGGGGAACGTTATCCACCGTTGCGTATGATGTGGTCCAAGCATCTGACGGCGGTTTTGCAGTCGTCGGGAGCACGAGCACCTCTGAAAGCGGCAGCGATGCGCTCCTAGTAAAAGTGAGCTCAGACGGCGAAACCGAGTGGACCAGTACTCTTGGTGGTGGACACAACGACGAGGCGAGGTCGGTGGTAATAGCTGCCGACGGTGGCTTTGCCCTGGGCGGCTTCACGTGGTCCATAGGCGCAGGATTGTCAGACTTCTGGCTCCTCAAGGCAGACGCCGAAGGCGAGTTTCAGTGGCAGCGCTCCTTCGGCGGGCTTCCTCGCGACGCCGCCCATTCCATTATTCACACAGACGACGGTGGGTATGCACTGGCCGGTTGGTCTGAGTCTTTTGCTGGAGGGGACCGGCTGTGGGTCGTTAAAACTGATGAATCCGGCACTCTTCAGTGGAGCAGTGCTCAGCGCGCCCAATCGGACGTAGCCGGTTTGCGTTCGGTTTCAGCCGGTGGGCGTGCAATCCGACAGACCGATGAAGGCGGCTTTGTAGTCGCCGGATGGAGTGGTACTATTCGGGGCGCCCGGGACATCCTGGTTGTGAAGCTGGCACCGTTGGGCGAAGCTCCGCCAGCCCCTACGGGCGCGTCAGTTACGCTAACAAATACGGGCACTGCCAGCATCACCTCCGCAGCCGTTGGATTCGATACTGTCTTTTTTGGACAGCCGCTGCGGTTTTGGTACAGGGGCAGGCTGGTGGGATTGGATAATCCCCTGCCATCCGGCGAGATCGCCTGTACTCAACCTGCGCCTAGACTGGTGTCCGGGTCCTCGCTTTCTTTGGACCAGTTCGGCTCCTTCGAAGCAGTCTATGTCGACGTTCTCGCTGGAGACCCGGCAACGACCGCCGTGGCCATCGACGAAGAGCCATACTATTTTGACTACAATGGCATTTCTGGCACCCTTGAAGTGCTATCCAAGTCCTCATGCGAGAGCAGCGACCGCCTCTTTCCAGAAGGCCCGAAGGCGCCGTTAGCCCTAGACGGTAACGCATCTGGCTCTCACCCTGGCTCTATCACGATTTCCTGGGTGGAAAACTCGGAATCTGACATATTTGGCTACGCCGTCTACATGAGCCGAACCACCTCAGGTCCTTTTGTCCGTCGGGCTTGGCTTCTTCCTGACACTTCATTTGCCGATACCCAGACCACGGATGGGGCCAGCTACTACTATGCGGTGACTGCGATCAACTCTTGGGGGCAAGAATCTCCAAAATCCACCGTTCTGCGAGTACCGTCTCAGGATTTCACGCCTCCCCGTCCACCATCAGGGCTGCAAGTTGCGAGTCTAGACTGGGATAGAGGAATAGCCCGGCTGGAATGGACGACGAGTGACGATGTGGACCTGGGTGGCTATCGTGTCTACCGCCAGGACGAAGACGGGCCCCACAGCCCCGTGACGGCTCTCTTGTTTGCACCTAGATTTGAAGACCGTACTCTTCCTGCTAACGGCGCGTTCTCCTATTCGGTAACAGCAATCGACCTGGCTGGCAACGAGTCAGACTGGTCCAACATTGCCCCCCCGCCTCTGGATTTCTTTGGCTCGGTGCTGGAGGTGCACCTGAACTTTGGCGGGGATGGCAACCTTGCAGTGGGCACAGACAGAGGACGGGTGGATTTGGAGATTGCCACTGACACGGAAGTAAGGGTTCCTAATCGGCCTAACGCCACCTTGCGGGATCTAGAGGTTGGCGACCATGTAGCAGTTTCGTTGAAAGCAGGTGGGAGAGTCGGGGTGGCTCGCCAGGTGCATTTGGTGCCCACCAAGACCCGCAACCGCCACCTGGCAGGCAGGGTAAGCAGCCTGAGCGACAACGAAATTGAAATTCAGCCTCCGTCGGAAGGTAGCGAACCATCGACCTTTCAGTTGACCGATTCAGTCCAGATCAAGTTGCGTCCGGGAATCGACAATCTAGCCGAAGGTCAATTCGTAATTGCTTCATTTGTTGCCTCAGACGGGCAGACCGCTGCAACACTGCTCGAGATTAACGTGATCCCCGGTCCCGTAACAGAAGAAACCACGGAGCCACCCGAGGAACCCACAAACTTGGCCGAGTTACGCGGCGTCTTTCAGGGAATCAACCTCGAAAACGCGAATATCATTCTTTCATCTACGGAAATAGCGCTGGACGTTCACACTGTCATGACCGCGGGCATGTCCGTGGGCGATAACGTTGTAGTGGAAGCCCTGCTAGAGCCCGACGGGTCACTTCTGGCACGTCGGTTGGAACATGACGAGGGGCTCGGGCAGGTGGCGGCCCGCACCATTCTCCGTGGAGTGTTCCAGACGCGAGATTCCGTTACGGGCTACTGGGTTGTCAGTGGGGCCCGAATACTGGTCGATGGGCGTACTTATACGGATGCACTACCACAATCAGGCCAGCGGGTCAGGGTATCCAGCCTAGTACAAAAGGATGGAACGCTATACGCCCGGGAAGTTGAGAATCGCTCCGAAACGGTGGACCCCTCCGGCGAACATACTGTCTTCCTGGAGGGGATCTTCCGGGACATTACTGCACAGGGGGCGTGGGACATCGGAGGCTTGCCAATCAGGGTCGACGCAAATACCGTTCTTGCCGGGAGGCCGTCTGTCGGCAGGCGCGTAATCGTCACAGCATTGGCCCTGTCGGGCCAATTTCTGGCCACCGAAGTTTCAGCGGCATCGTCCGACCAAGACGGCCCGGTGAGAAGCGTTAGCATTCGCGGTTCCATAGAAGAGATCTCCGAAGGGGAATGGCTTGTAGTCGACGGAGTGCGCGTCGACATGGGGGATCTCACAAAAGTAGTAGGCGAAGTTGAGATCGGGTCCACTGTACTGGCAAAGGCGGAGCTGCAACCCGACGGCTCTCTCCTCGCGCGCGAAGTCGCGCAACTCGCAGCCTTTGACGAGACGGGCGAGACAAGGGCGAATCCCGTTGATATCGAGGGTCGAATAGAGCGAGTCGGCCAGGACGGAAGCCTGGTTGTAAACGGTATACCGGTCGCGATAAGTGTGCTCACAGAGATAGAAGCTGCGATTCAGGTAGGTTCCCCAGTACAGGTGCGCGGTCTGCTGCAGCGCGATGGCTCGGTACTGGCCCGTGAAGTGGTGGGTTTCGGCCCAGAGGTTACTGGCGGCACCGAGGCAAGCGTGTCAGGGGTTGTAGAGCGCGTCAACACGGATGAAGATGGCCGCCTGATTGGGTTCGTGGTCGACGGAATTGCTGTTACCGCTGACCGCCTCACGAGGGTGGACGTAGAACTTACGCCCGGTGTTGCGGTGGTGGCCCAGGCTATCGTAATAGAAGGCGAGATCCTGGCAGTCACCGTAGAGCCACGTCCAACTGGCAGCATAGGCGTCCTTCCCTTGGTCCAGATGCAAGGCAAAGTAGGAAGGCCATTCACCGTTTCTCCTACGCTGCCGGCAGACATCACGGTCAACGGGATAACAGTCCGGATTTCCGGCGAAACCAACATCATCGGTGCGCTGTCAGGTGGCGCGGTGGTGAAAGTTATCGGCTCAATTTCCGGTAGCACATTCCTAGCTAGAGAAATTGAGAGGCTAAGATCCGTTCCGTTACAGGGCACTGCCACGCTTGCGCGGTTTAACCTGAAGGGTACCCTTGAAGAGATTCGAGTGGATAACGAAGGTCATCCGGAAACTCTATTGCTGAAGGGCAACGTCATTACTGTCGCTCCGCTCACTGTATTTCAGGATGAGATCTCTGCAGGGGATGCCGTTATCGTGGAGGGCATTGTCCGTGATGAGGAGTTATTGGCGGCATTGGTTAAGCTGGACGGGAGAAACGCGGCATCGGATGCATCAGACCAGACCACTAGCAACTAGAAAGTAAAGAAGCGCACGAATAGAATGGCACCTTGGTAGACCACACGAATTGCTCACCCAAAGGAAGAGTTGGCCACTCGTATCAGCTTAGGTAACCAAATAAATGCCCGGCGGTGCAAATGCTCGAACCGGAGATACTGAAAAAAGGCGACGAATCGGGGAACCGGATGGTGGTCAGGTACACCTCCCTTTCTGGCGCGAAGGTGTGGGCCTTGGGAATTCCACAAGCATGGGAAACTCCACTGGGGCCGACTTGGTGTTACGTTGTTGAAGGGGAAAAACTTACCGTAATAGACCCGGGCTGCCATGGTTCGGAACACTACCTTGCCGAAGGCCTAGAGTACTTGGGGCATTCCCTTGAAGCGGTGCAAAGAGTCGTCGTAACGCACGGCCACATGGACCATGACGGCGGTTGCCTCAACGTCGTTCGCGCCAGTGGAGCGGAACTCTGGGCCCACGAGATTTACGGTAGTTTGCTGCTGAACGACCGCTGGGAAAGAGAAATGGATTGGCGTCGAAATGTTGACGGCTTTGACGCTTTCGAAAATACCGAGACGATTGAGCGAGTGAAAGAGCACCACCGCAGGATACTGGCACTGAAACTGGACCGTCCTGTTTACGATGGCATGCGCTCAGACGGCTTGACATATTTCTACACTCCTGGCCATTCGCCCGACGAACTCTGTATCCTTTTCGACCACATCATGTTTACCGGGGACCACGTACTGCCTCAAATCACCCCCCACCCTTCGGTCAGTCGCAGCTATGCCAGCTACCGTTCCGCCCTTCCTGAACCCTACCGCTACAAGAACGACATTTACGGTCTGAAGGCACTGCTTCGCTCCTTGCTGCGCGTGGCCAGCCTGGGGGACGCCATAGACGTCCTTCCCGCTCACCGCGCATATCACCGCAGTGAGTTCAACCTTGTGGGATTGGATAGGGCCTCGCAGATAGTTGAGCACCATGTCAGCCGTTGCCATGACCTTGTGGAGCTCTTAAAGTACGAACCACAGAATCTTGTATCGCTGACCAAGGACCATTTCTCGCATCGCGAGTTGACCGACGCCAATTTCTTTCTGGCCCTGTCAGAGGTTATGAGCCACGTGGAACTCCTCATTGAAACTGGCGACGTGTCCATCGAAAGAGAAACGGGCGCCATCGAGTCGGGGGGACGGGTGCGCTGGAATGGAACTGAGGCGTTCCCTGGGTTTATACGAGAGTTGGGTGCCGGATTTGCCTCAGTTGAGAGTTAGAGGGTAGAACGAAATGCCCCAACGCTCTCCCTTTACCAGCACCTAATAAAATGAACTTGGCTTCTTTGATACCCATTTTGGCGGCCATATTACCAAGGACCGCTTCGTGGCCAACATTTTTAGAGAGCGGCTCCAGTTGAACCTCGACCGACTTTCCCTGGCCACTGGAGCGTGCCTTCTTAAAGTCGAGAGTCACTCATCTGGTCGACCAAACCTCGCGACGGTTACCCCTTGCCATGCTGTTGTAACGACGGCAATCGTTAACGTGTCGGGAAGTGCCCGCCGCATCCTGGCCGTAGCGGCGCTGCCTTTTCCTGAGGTGATGCAAACGGGACCGGCCAATTGTCGGGAAGAACTGGAATCCGTTTAGTTTTGGTGGCTCCTTAGAACGAAAGTGACCTCCCCTAGTACCGTTTCCATGCGGGGAGGTCACTCTGTTCGGGGACTGGTTTCTCAGCGCAAGGGTCGGTCGAGACCGAAAGCGCGATGACGGTCTGGCCCATGCAACTATGGCTTTGCCATGCGATAACCGGAACCTGCCTCGGTAAAGATGTACTTGGGTGCGTTGGCGTCATCCCCTAGCTTGCGCCTCAGATTCTTCACGAAGGCTCGGACAAGCCTCTTGTCCCCGCCATATTCCGATCCCCAGACTCGACGCAGCAGTTGGGTGTGTGTCAGGAGCCTACCGGCGCTGATCGACAATTCAAACAGTAGCCGATACTCGGTTGCCGATAACCTGACCGTCTCGCCGGCCACAATGACACTTCGTTCGGCGTAGTTGATTTCCAAATCCTGGAAGGAATATATCTGGGTCGACTTCGGTTGGATTTGGGCTTCCCTCTTTCGCAGAACTTCTCTGACTCTGGTGATGAGTTCAGCGGGGAGGAACGGCTTTACTATGAAGTCGTCTCCACCCATCTCGAAGGCCTGTTCCAATTCACCTTCCCTACCCCTGTCAGAAAGGAAGATGACGGGTGCATCAAGTCCTCTGGCAATGCGGCCAATCAGCTCGAGACCATCAGCTCCTGGTAACATCAACTCCAACAACACCAGCTGGGGAACTTCGGCTTCAATCAGGCCGTGAACTTCCTCAAGGTTACTGGTTGCTATGGCAGAGTACCCGGCCAGACTGAGTGTGTCCTGCACGTATATCAGAGCTTGCGGATCGCTGTCGATTACCAGGACTCGGGGGAAATTTCGTTCGTTTGAACGTGGGCCAACTGGGCCTGGATTTACGGTGGCCGTTCCAGCGTCAGGGCCTTCTATTCCAACAGGGAGTGAAAAAGCGAACCGATCAGCTTCTCTTGAAGCCCGACTTTCCTGGATCCATCTGCCCCCGTGAGCTTCGACGATACCTCTGCAAATTGCGATGTCAAGGTGGAACTCCAGGGTATCCCAATCAAAGTCGCGGCCTAGCGATTCGCCAGATAGTACAGAAGCTCCGCCGACTGGCGAACCATCTCCCCGTTCAATAACAATCAGGATTCCCGTTCCTTCGGACTCAGCCCTTATGTCCACCAGTGAACCCCTATCTGAGTGGACGGCACAGAGGGAAATCAACCTTTCTACAACTTGCGACAACCGTTCTCTGTCCACTCTGGCAGGGGGCAGATCAGGCCCTGGCGCAAAGCCCAATTGGTACGACGATCCTGACGCGCTCAAGCGCGCTGAAATCTGTTCAACAAATTCCGCAATTCTGATTGTCTCAGGTGCGAGAGTCAGCGTGCCCAATTCTAGTCGCGTGAGATCCAGCAGTTTGCCAAGCACGTCCCGCATGTGGTCGGCCTGCTGGTCGATAATGCGTAATACGTGGCGGAAATCAGCGGGGTCCAAAGGGACCGGCGTTCCTAATGCGGTCGCCGCGGATCCCTTGATAGTGGTGAGTAACCTCCAGAGATAGTGACTTACACGTCCCCAGAATTCCGTCCCAACCACATCAAAGGACGTCTGTGGTGAGGCCTCCCTGACGTTTACCAGTACTTGCGCGATTGACCCGTCGTCCCGCTGTATCGGGAACGCGCCGACTTCGACTGCAAATGACCTGCCATCTGGCACCCCTACCACGGTATCTTCAAATACCGGGAAGCCGCCTGCATCGAACGCCAGCCGCACGGCGAACTCGCCAAGCGTCAAACTCTCTCCGTCTTCGGACTGGCAAACCAACGAACCCACAGAGTCGTCGACCTCAACAAGAGCAACACCGAGGGCCGATAGGGCTTGGTCTTGTGCCAACATTTCTGCGAGCGGTTCGCGTCTGCTGGCTTCCAGCAGGAGAATCGCCTCAGGGCGATTTTCTCCGCTGAAGCTTGCCGACATTTTGAAACGGGTTTCTTGAAGAAGTTGCGACCGGCCGATGATCAGTGAAACCTGAGATGCGACCAGCGAAATCGCCTGCAGCTCCACTTGTGAGAATTCGCCTTCATCAGCCTTTCCGAACAGGCGAATCAGACCCGAAATTCTCCTGCCGTAGCCAATTGGAGCCTCTGCATCAGGAATGGGACCCAACGGCGTATCCGGGTCAGGTGGATCCTGGGGGGGATCAGCTCCGCTGGTTTCATCGGAGGAGTATCTTCCTGCTCCGGGAACCCCAGAGACTTCTAAGCTAACGTGTTGCGCCCCCGTTAATACCCTAATCCCTTCAGTTGCAGTTTGAAGGATTACACTGATCTCTGCTCCTGAAGCAACTTCGAGACAGACCCTCATGGCTTCTCGTATCAAATTCGACGGACCATCGCGGTCCCCTTGCGCTTGACCTTCAATACTCATGCCATCAACCTTCCGTGCCGTTTGTACAGTTCCAGTCTGGCTGCCGAGTTAATCGGACATCCTGGACAATGCGACGGGCGGAGACGGCTAAGCGATCAAAAGTTTGTGGATGCGAAGACTCGAGAAACCCTATCCAGAGGTGAATCCAGGAGTGGTTGGGCAGCTGGAGCGTAGACATCGAGTGAAGAGGTATTGTCGGGCATTTGCTAATTTCATCGGTCCACAGGCTCGAACTTGGAGGTCGGAACGATGGAAGAGCAGCCATTGACCAGGGCCGTAGGATATTAGGAACAGCCTTTACGTCCTCATTGCGCGCCCAACGCGCTCTTGCAGTAAGTGGTCGGTCGAGGGCCGCCATTCCTGAATACGCGTCGTGCTTCTCCACGGGCCAACCGAAGCGTGAAAAATCGGTATCGGCAGGGCGACTTGGAGGGCTGGCGCAATCAGCTAATCTACCGCCGAAGGTCCTGAAGGGCTGCTTCACAACTACTCCTCACCTCCACCAAATGCAGCTCAAAATCTGCTATCCTTGACTTGCCTCTCGGGATCTATCTTTCGAAAGCTCTTGAGTCGAAGAGTTTTGCCAGATTAGCCGACTCAAGGCGTCAAGTCCGTGTAATTGTCCAATTGCACAATCATTCTGCGTTGTGTGTGTTAACTGATCCTTCTTGCCGTAACTTTGGCCCGCTCTACACAATTGTCACCCCATCGCGCCTCTTGCTATCCGAACCTCCTATGGCCGTGTTGAAGGCAATCCAGTCCTTAAATCGCCAGCTGATTACCCATCGCATCGGACCAGTCCTCCTTGGATCCCCATGACTATGGACCGCCCCGCAGGATGTCCTTCCTGGGCAGGCAATACAGCGGGCGCCGTTTTGTTTCCTTCTAGCCCCAACTGTCCTTCTAACCCCAACTGTTCGCCATCAACACACTCTCTGAGTACTACAACCGATCGCCGGAAAGACGGTCGAATCAATGGTTCTATAGAGTGTTTAGTAATATTAATTATTACGAACAGTGAGGCCAATTAGATTCCAATCGTTGATTGTAAGTTGGTGCAACTATCGGGCTCGCAGCTTTGGACTCAGTTAACCGAACCCTAGACCGGTCTCCGAAGTGGCAAACTGCATCGAACTGCGGCGTTCCGGCAACCCGACCCTTCGAATCCAAGCGTGTTGGGTAAGGTTCGACGGTCGGACGAAGAAGCCCGGCCTAGCTCAATGCAGGCGGCCAGGGGGATAATTCGCCTTCACCCAAGGCGGCTTTGCCGGCTCTGCTCTTCTCAGGTGTAGTATTCGTCCTAACACAAGAGAACAGGAGAAGATGCAGCCAACTCTGGGCCGGGTTCTTGCCTCTTTCCCGGGCAAGTGCGGGAAGCGACACTCTTCTGCAGTGGTGTTGCGGTCTAGCAGCCCGTCCGAGAAACGGGGTTGGTGAGCCGTTGGGGGTATGATGGTACGGAGCATCAGACGATCGGAGCGGTCAATGAGCAAGACCTACCTTCCCTACGACCCGGACCAGCAGTTGCTGCTGCCGGCGGCCCTCCAGGAATGGCTGCCGCCGGAGCACTTGGCCTACTTCATCTCCGACGTTGCGGACCAGTTGGACCTCTCGGACATCACCGCCCGCTACGAGCAGGAGAGGCGGGGCGGCCCGCCCTACCATCCCAGGATGATGGTGAAGGTGCTGCTCTACGGCTACTGCACCGGCGTGGCCTCCTCACGTCGCATCGCCCAGAGGCTGCACGAGGACATCGCCTACCGGGTGCTGGCGGCGAACAACACGCCGGACTTCCGCACCGTCTCCGACTTCCGAAAGGACCATCTGGAGGCGTTGGGGGAATTGTTCCTGCAGGTGCTGGAGTTGTGCCAGCAGGCAGGACTGGTAAAGCTGGGGCACGTGGCCCTGGACGGGACCAAGGTGAGGGCCAATGCCTCAAAGCACAAGGCGATGAGCTACGGGCGGATGAAGGAGAAGGAAGCGCGGTTGCAGGCCGAGGTGGACGAGTTGCTCCGCAAGGCGCAGGAGGTGGACGAGGAGGAGGACCGCCGGTACGGGAAGGACAGGCGTGGGGATGAGTTGCCGGAGGAACTGGCCTTCCGGGAGGGACGGTTGCGGAAGATAAGGGAGGCCAAGGCGGCGCTGGAGGCCGAGGCCCTGGCGGATGCGGAGCAGGCTGAGTCCGAGGGACGCAATCATCTCGGGGTGCCTGATGACAAGGCGCAGCGGAACTTCACCGACCCGGACTCCCGGATCATGCCCGGCCCGGGAGGGAGGGACTTCCAGCAGTCCTACAACTGCCAGGCGGTGGTGGACAGCGAGCATCAGGTGATCGTGGCGGCCTGTGCCACCGATCAGCCCTCGGACAAGGATCAGGCCGTGAGCATGATTGAGGAGGCCATCCTGAACGTGGGCACAGTCCCAAAGGAAGTCTCCGCCGACGCCGGATACTACTCGGCCAAGGCGGTGGAGGAACTCTACGCCCTGGGAGTGGACCCGTTCGTCGCGCCGGAGAGGACCCGCCACGGCTGGGTGCCGCCACCGGCGCCCCGTGGCCGCATACCGAAGGGGCTGTCAGCCAAGGACCGGATGCGGCGCAAGCTGCGGACGAAACGGGGCAGGGAACGCTACGCGCTTCGGATGGAGACGGTGGAACCGGTATTCGGGCAGATCAAGCAGGGCCGGGGCTTCCGGCAGTTCCTGCTGCGGGGTCTGGCTAAGGTGAACCGGGAGTGGCTGATCATCTGCGCCGGCCACAACCTGCTGAAGCTGTTCCGGTATGGGGCCGGGATGTTCGTCAAGGCGAGGGGAAAAGGCGCCACTGGGAACGACAGGGAGACGCGCCGGTCCATGGGCAGTGGGATTTTCAAGCGACAATCCGCAGGTGCCTACCCGCACCCCGCCAGAACCGTTGTCGCAGGGTAGTCCCGGCTGACCGACACCGCCAGTCGGTCAATCCTCAGACGGGCTGCTAGTATTACAACGACGCTTCCATAATCTAGTCAGTTTTTGGTCGGAAATCGCTTCACGGAATGCAAGGCCACAAAGCTGTCGAGCGCGTGGTCGGGTCGCCATGAAGAGGTGCTCGAGGTCCCTTTCCTGCGAACTGTCGTTGTAATACTAGTGCGTCCGGGTCGTTACAGGTGGAATTTCCGGTTGACTTGCGTTAACCACTGCCCTCGACGGAGATTCATGCAGATCGAAGCAGTGGCTGTGCTTGCCTGAGTTGGGTGGACTCGGATTCTTCCGGGCTTCCACGCGGCCTCTGACTTATCTGCAACACGGCGATATGCTCGGTAGGGAAGCTTGAGGAGGACCATGTACGACGATGACGCTCGCAGGGAGGAGATAGCGGGGGCTGGCCGGCGACTGGAGAGCTTCCTGCGGACTCTCAATGCCAGCGACCTCGCTCGCCAGAGCGCCTGCGAGGAGTGGACTGTGGCCGACGTTGTGGGCCACCTCGTGGAACGCGGCGGGCCCATCCCGGACCAGATCGAGCGTGGCCTGAAGGGCGACCTTTCACCCACAGCCGGAGTGTCGTCGGCGGCGCCGGCCAGCGAGGACCAGTTCCGGCTCGACCTTGACCGGGCGGCCGTTGCGCTGCGAGAGGAGCTGGGGGAGCGACTACTCGACGAATTAGCTCACCAGAACCGCGAGTTCGACCGCGTGCTCGCTCTCGTGCAAGCCGGCGACTGGGAGAAGCTCTGCTACCACAGGCTCAGGCCGGAAACTGTCCGGTCCAAGGTGGATATACGCATTGCCGAGCTGGCCATGCACGAATGGGACGTGCATTGGGCCTTCGACCCAGAAGCTACCCTTGCCGATGAAAGCCTCCCGGGGCTGGTGAACGCCTCGGGCAGGGCAGTGCGCCGGGCCTTTCGAGCGGACCCTACGAGGACTGGCCCGGTTCGCTACCGGTTTGACCTCAGCGGAGGCCCGGACGCGACGGTCGATGTCGTCCTGGCCCCGGAGGGGGCCAGTTTCGAACTCGGGGAGGCCTCACACGCTCCGGACGTTACATTCAGGTGTTCGTCGGCCACCTACGCCATGTTGATCTTCGGGCGGTTCAAGCTGGGCACCGTTATTGAGCAGGGCCTGGTGCAGGCCGATGGCGAAGAAGGTCTGATCAGCCACTTCATCGATTCTTTCGTGGGTGGCTGACTGACGGCGACGCCCCGTTTCCATGCTCCCACTGGCGAAGAAGGGACCAGTCACAACGCGGGGAGCATTGGGCGAGCGGGCAGCCTACCCGGTGATTCCCAGTTCTGCCTTCATGTCGGCAACTGCCTGGTTGCGCGTCTTGCGTTGCCACTGCGGTCGCGCGTTGATCGGCTCGTTGATGATATCCGGATCGATCTTCAACGCAACGAAGACAGGTCCGGGCTGGCTCAGGATTTCCTCGATCTGGCTGGCGAAGTCCTCGAGGTTGTCGATGGCGTAGGTCCTGGGGTAGCCACAGCCCTGGGCGACCACGTCGTAGGACATCACCTCGGCGTTGGGCACGGGCTGTCCGCCGGTGGTGGCGTAGACGCCATTATCCAGCATGAAATGGTACAGGTTCTCCGGGGCCTTGTCGGCGATGGTGGGCAGCGCACCCATTCCCATCAGCACATCGCCCTCGGAGTCGAACAGCACGACTCGCTCGTCAGGGATAGCCAGCGCCAGTCCCAAGGCAAAGGACGCGTGTCCACCCATGGCCGGATCGCCCAGCGGCAGATCCCGGTCGGGCTGATCGCTGATGCTCACCCAGAAACGGCCTCCGCGGCCAGGAATAACGACCGAATCCCCGCGGTGCTTGTTGAATACTTCCAGCATCTCGGCTGTCTTCATCATATCAACCACTTCCAACTACCGGCTCACGTTGAAGCCGTGATACTCATCGCCGACCAGAACAGCGACAGGACGCTTCTCCCTGGAGACCTCGGCGAAGGCGATCCCTATTCGGTCAGCGTCCTCGTCCGACTCCACGAGGTAATAGTTGACGTTGAAGGCGTGGAGGAAGCGTTCGGTGTAGAAAGCCGCGGTGTCGGTGATCACGCCGTGACGGGTCCAGCCGCGATAGCCCACCATCATCACCACCGGGATGTTCATGCCGATGGCCCAGCCACGCAGCGAATCGCCTGACTCCATCATGCCGGTGTTCTGGATGAGAATGACCGGCTTCTTGCCACCGGCCGACAACCCGGCGGCGGTGGAGAAGGCGTGTCCTTCGCGGCTTACGGGCACGAGGTCGATGGCGGGGTCGTCGCGCATGAGGACGTAGAGGAAATTGGTCTCGCTGTCGGGCAGCCACACCACGTGTGTCACGCCGTTGTTCTTCAGTTCCTGCAGCACCCGCGCGGGGCTGAGTTCTGCCATCGTCAGTCTCCTGAAAAGGGATTCCGGCCCCTTTGTGGAGCCGACGCCACAAAAGGTATACCCACTTGCCCGCCAGCCGTCAACCTTTCCTTTAATAGCAAAAAGGCGCACATCGATCGTTGAACCCGTCCGAGTACTGCTGCGGCGGGGGTGAGGGTGCGCCAGGGCGGGCCCGATACTCGCCTCCACAAGGACGATTGAAAAGTCATCTGCATCACGCTCGTGGTGAGGGTTCGCCAGGACGGGTCCGATACGCGCCTCCACAAGGACGATCGCGAAGTCCTTTACATCACGCCCATGGCGAGCTTGTCGAACCACCCTTCGACAAGCTCAGGATGAGCGGGGGCCAACGGGATGACGGGGGACAACGGGATGAGTAGGCACCAACGGGATGCGCAGACACCAACAGGACGAGCAGAGACTAACGGGATGAGTAAACAGCAACAGGATGCGCGGACACCAATGGGCGACGTTGCTTTGCAATCGTCCTGTGTTGCCACGGCGCGGGTTGCGGCGGGCGGGTCCGCGCCGGGTCAGAATGCGAGGATGGGCTTCAGGATTCCGCTGCGGCGGTGTCGGCCTCTGGGCCGGGGGGTTTTGCCACGGTTGAAGGTGGCGCGGGCTTCCCTGATGAGCATACGCGAATACTTGGCCAGCTCCTGAGGAAAGGCGACCAGCCAGGCGGGGTACAGGGGTTTGTGCGCCTCTCCCGCACGGCGCGGGGTGGGGTCACTGGAGGCGGAGTCCCGCTGCATGGCGGCCCTGACCATGCCGTTCGCCGAAGCCCTGGGCAGGACCGAGTGTAGAAAGCCCTCGGGCTCGGGGCTCCTTTCCTCTTTCAGGCTACGCTGGATGTAGAGGTTCAGGTCCATGAAGGAGGCGTAGCGAATGCCTGCTTCGCGGGCCATCTGGACTACTTCGAACGGGGTGGGCAGGGGTTTGTTCTCAGCCTGGGCCTTCGCCCAGTGGTCGCAGATGTCCTGGGCTACGCGTTTGGCGCGCACCACGGCCAGTGGCAGGGCGAGCTTACGCTCTAGGGCTTCTAGCTTGTTGCGAAGGCGGGCGATGGACATGGTTGTTCTCCGGTTCTTGGTCTGTCAGGGTCAGGGTGTGCGGTAGCTGACGGTCGGCCTTCGACAGGCTCAGGGCCAGCGGAAATTTTTGTTTTTCCGGCCACTTTCGGCCATTCTCGGCCATTCCCGGCCATTTCGGGGTGCTCCGAGTAGAGCAGCGCCGACTTTCCTTGGTGGCCAGGTGTCATTGTTAGAATGTATGTACTATTCAATCCTCCTAAGTTTATGCGGGCTGGCTGGGGGAGTCAAGGGGCTGGATGTCATTGTCTGAACTGTGATTTGTTTGATTAGGGGATGGGCATGATTGGGGGGTTGTTGGTCGGTGGTGGTGGCTTGAAGGGAGTTGGGCATGAGTTTTTGTGGGAAGACGGGGGTTGTGGGTTGCTGTTCTCGAGGGGAGGACGGTGAGGGGCGGGGGAGTTGGGGGCTGGGTGTCATTGTCTGAACTGTGATTTGTTTGATTAGGGGATGGGCAGGATTTGGGGGTTGTGGGTTGGTAGTGTTCGCTTGCCGGGGTTGTTGGCCGGTGGTGGCTTACAGGGAGTTGGGCATGAGTCTTTGTGGGGAGACGGGGATTGTGGGTGGCTGCTCTCGCGGGGGGACGGTGGGGGGCCGGGGAAGTTGGGGGTGATCGTAGGTTGTTTGCGGAGTGGATCCCCGCTTTCGCGAAGATGACGGTAGGGGGCGAGGGTGACGGTGGGGGGCGGGGGAGTCGGGTGTGGACGCGGGGGTTACGAGTGGGCGGGAATGACGGTGGGGGGCGGGGGAGTTGGGTGTGGACGCGGGGGTTACGGGTGGGCGCCCGGGGTGGCGGGATGCGACGGGTCGGCGTCGCTAATACGGTTGGGGAGAGATGAGGGGCGAAGCTTGTGTCGGGGGGCAGCCCGCATTGACACCCGTAACGGGCTGGTGGAATATAGACGGCGATTCGTGTCCTTGCCATTCCGCAAACGAGACTGACGACCCAGGAGAATTACATTGAAGGCAGCCGTTCTTTACGAACCGAAGACACCCCTTGTCATTGAAGACGTCGAGCTGGACGACCCCAAGGAGGGGGAGGTCCTGGTCAAGATAGGCGCGGCGGGCATCTGCCGCAGCGACCGACATTTCATGCACGGCGATGCCCCCATCGCGCTGCCCGTGGTACTGGGCCACGAGGGCGCGGGCACCGTGGAAGCCGTGGGGCCGGGAGTCACCTCGGTACGTCCTGGGCAGCAGGTGATACTGTCCTTTGTCACTGCCTGTGGGCGCTGCGACTCCTGCCTGTCAGGCAACTCGCAGGTTTGCGACACCCACATGGCCACTGGCCCCAATATGCTGGACGGCACCCAGAGGTTGCACAAGGGAGACACCCGTATTCATCACATGGGCAAGGTGGCCTGCTTTGCCGAGTACGCGGTATTGCCGGAAATGGGCTGCGTGCCCATCGACATGCCCACCCCCATGGCGCAGGCAGCACTGATCGGCTGCTGCGTACCCACCGGGGTGGGCGCGGTGATCAACAGCGCCAAGGTCACGCCGGGCAGTACCGTGGCGGTGGTGGGATGCGGCGGCGTGGGTATCAACGTGATCATGGGCGCGGCCCTCGCCAACGCCACGCGGATCATAGCCGTGGACCTGCGGGAGAGCCAGTTGGAGTTCGCCATGAAGTTTGGGGCCACCCACACGGTCAACGCCTCCGACGGCGACCCGGTGGCCCGCGTCAAGGAGCTGACCGGCGGCAAGGGCGCGGACTTCACCTTCGAGGTTGTGGGCGCGACCCAGGCCATCAAGAACGCCTACGACATGACCGGAAAGTCCGGCATCTGCACCCTGGTGGGCATTGCCCCCTTCGGCGCCGAGGCGCCACTGAACGCCGTGGACATGGTGCGGAACGAGAAGACGGTGCGGGGCACCTACTACGGCTCAACCCATGCCCGCGTGGACATGCCCAAGTTCACCGACCTGTATCATGCAGGCAAGCTGAACCTGGACGACCTGGTGGTGCGTCGTTACACCCTGGACCAGATAAACGAGGCCTACGATGACATGGACAAGGGTGAAATCGGCCGCGGCGTAATCATCTTCTAGCTTCTACCCAGGAACTTGGGAGTAGATGGCATTTGGCCCAGAACGGAATAACAGTCAAGCTGGTAGAGACCGAAGAAGACATGGAAGCGGCGGTGGGAATCCGCTTCCGTGTCTTCGTTGATGAGCAGTCCGTGCCCCCGGAGATAGAGCTGGACGAATACGACGCCGTCGCCACTCACGCCCTTGCGCTGGAGGGTGGCCGAGCCGTCGGGACAGGGCGGGCGATCGTTGACGGGGAATCGGCCCGCATCGGGCGAATGGCAGTGGACCAGCCTCACCGGCGGGGCGGCGTGGGAGGGCTGATCCTGCGCTTCCTGGAGGACCAGGCCCGGGACCAGGGGGCGACGGAGTTCGTGCTGCACGCTCAGGAGTACGTGAAGGCGTTCTACGCCGGGCACGGCTACGAGGAGCACGGCGAGACGTTCATGGAGGCGGGGATCCTCCACGTGGAGATGCGGAAGGGGGCGTAAAAGAGGCAGCCGCCTCCTGATGCTTTGGTCAAGAAGGGGCGCTACGATTGCGAAGCCCCGTTGCAGCGACTAATCTACCAAGAAAATTGCCAACGGAATCAGCAGGGCCCCAACCACGATGGAGCCCGCAATAATGAAGAAGCCCAGGTTTGAGTTCCCTCGAGGTCTTGTCCCACTCTGGACGGCACTTGAAAAAGTTGGCGTACTTTGGACGGGCCCTGGAGATCCTGGCGTCCTTCGGTCAGCCCTGCGAGAGCTTGACACATTTTGGGTGGGCCGTGGGGATACCGGCGTCCTTCGTTCAGCCATGCGGGAGCTTGACACAGTTTGGACGGGCCTTCCAACGAATTTTCCGCGCCCGCGGGCCTTGCAAACAAAGCAGTCTCTTGAGTTGTATTTGTTGGGAAAGGGAAACTCGCGCTTACAGTTCGGGCACCTGAGGAGTTGTCCTGCCATATGCTCTACCCCCTTACGGCTCTCCTTCAAAAACGATCATTTGGGTAGAGCCACGATTTCCCCGCCCGCTATTGGTCGACAAGAAAGTAGTGATGCCCTCCCTTGGAAAGACATCACTACTGCCATGAAATTAGTCTCTTGGCAATGAATTCTAGGCGACGGCTGCAGCTTCCAGGACGGTCTCGATGACCTTGACTTCGATCTTGGCGATGTGGCTGGTGGGCTTGTCGCCCAGGGCCTTGCGCTCGTCGGAACCGAAGTAGGCCGCTTCCTTTTCCGGGATTTCATCGGCGCTGTTGAAGTTGCGAATCCAGATGAACTCGTTGCGGTCGGCGTTGACGAAGGTGGCGGAGATGGGCATGCCGATCTTGTCGTGAATCGGACGAATCTCCTCGTCGAACACCTTGAGCCAAGAGTCCATCATTCCACGGTTGATAGTGTAAGTCCTCAGTTGAGCTACCATAGTCGTCCCTCTCTTTACGTATTCAAGTTGCTGTTTGGTCCCGGTTACGCCACGGCGTAGTGGCGCAGGGCGTCCTGGTCGAAGGCCAATCCGAGTCCTGGTTTGTCAGGAACCTCCAGGTTGCCGTCGACGAACGCCGGGGTCTCCTCCCATAGCCTCAGCGACCAGGGCATGTACTCGACGGTCAGCCCGTTGGGGATGGAGGCCATGAGCTGGATGTGGACCTCGGGCACCAAGTGGCTGACCACCGGCAGGTTGAAGGCCTCGGCCATGGCCGCCACCTTGCGCCAGGGCGTGATGCCGCCGACGCGGAGCAGGTCGATCATTACGATGTCGACGGAGCGGTTCTCGATGAGCTGCCGGAAGGGGTTTACGCCGTAGACGTACTCGCCGGAACAGATCGGGGTGTACAGAGCGTCGGCGACCTTTGCCATGCCTTGGTAGTCGTCGTGAGCGACCACATCCTCCAGCCAGAAGAGGTGGTAGTCCTCGACCCGGCGGCCGACGTCGATGGCACGGTTGACACTCCAGAGCTGGTTGATGTCGCACATGAGGTCGATGTCGTCGCCGACGGCGTCGCGCAGGGTGCGGATGCGGTCGACCTCGCGGTTGGCGGAAGCCTCGGCACCCATCTGGGTCTTCATCTGGCGGAAGCCCTTCTCGACCAGCATGGGACCGATCTCGGCAAGGCGCTCGACGTTCACCGGGCGCATGAGGGCGCCGCTGGCGTAGGTTGGCACGGCCTTCCGGTAGCCGCCCAGCAGCGAGGCGACGGTCTGTCCCAACGCCTTGCCCTTGATGTCCCAAAGGGCCATGTCGACTGCGGCAAGGGCCATGGTGAGCAGCCCGCCGGGGCCGGCGCCGGAGGTGGCCTCGGCCAGACGCCCGACGATGCCCTCGATCTCCATTGGGTCCTCGCCAATGGTCATTTCGGCCAGCGCGTCGACCGACGTCCGGAGGGCACCGGCCACCGGGCTGGCGGAGAGCGCGGGAACGAAGGTAAGGCCGACGCCCTCAACGCCTTCGTCGGTGGTCATTTCCAGGGTGACGAAGGCCCGTTGCCGCCCGGTGTCGGGCAGGCTGTAGGCCAAGGGATCGTCGGCGGGAGTGTGCAGGATGCGGGTCTGGTAACCGGTGACTTTCATGATCGGAGCGTCCTGGGGCCGGGTTGGATGATATCGAGCCGCTCTCACGGTTCAACCGATATTTTACCGTATAAGTCCATGAGAGGACATTTTTGTCTATACTCTAAAGGGAGGTTGCGCAGGCGATCGGATGAATCGTAGAAGACTATTGGCGCGTTTAGCCCGTGGCTCAGTGCACAACGTCGCCTTCGTTGATATGGTCAATTTGATTGAGGGCTTCGGATTCAGCCTCATCCGCCTTAATGGAAGCCATCACATATTCGGGCGTACCGGCATACCCAAAACGATAAATCTCCAACCAGACAGGGGGGACGCGAAGCCGTATCAGATTCGCCAGTTTCTCAGGCTGGTCGAGCGACATCGGCTTACGTTGGAGGATGAAGAGTGAAAGACTACCACATAAACATCTTTTACAGCGAAGAGGACCAGAGCTACATTGCTGATATCCCCGACCTGGAGTACTGCTCTGCCTTTGGCGACACGCCTGAAGATGCCCTGAGGGAGGTCAGACTAGCCCAGGTGGCCTGGCTGGACGCGGCACGGGAATTAGGGAATCCGATTCCGCCGCCCTTGTATCGCCCCGCCATATATCAGGCCTAGATTCAAGAGCTTAGGAGACAGCAAATGACCACTTACAACGACGAGATAAAGGAACTGGTCCGGGAGAGGTACGGGGCGCGGGCACAACGGGTTATCGAGCTGAGTCCGGTGGTGGAGCACGGCGCCGATGAGCACACCGATTCCTGCGGGTGCGGTCCGGCCGGGGCTGCATGCTGCGGGCCGGAGGACATGGAGCACGCCATGCGGCTGTACAACGACGGCCAGCTGGCGGGGCTGCCAGCCGAGTCGATCGCGGCGTCTGCAGGGTGCGGGAACCCCACGGCACTGGCGGCGCTGCAGACGGGAGAGCGAGTGCTGGACTTGGGCTCCGGCGGTGGCATCGACTGCTTCCTGTCGGCGCAGCAGGTGGGCGAAACCGGACGCGTTACCGGTCTGGACATGACGCCTTCTATGCTGGAGCTGGCGCGGAAGAACCAGGCCTCGCTGGGACTGACCAACGTGGAGTTCGTCCAGGGCGAACTGGAGTCGATGCCCCTGCCCAGCGACACCTACGACGTGATCATCTCCAACTGCGTGGTGTGCCTGTCTCCGGACAAGGACGCCGTGTTCAGCGAGAGCTTCCGGGTGCTGGCTCCCGGCGGGCGCATCCACCTGTCGGACGTGCTGGCGCTGTCCGCGGAGGGCCCGGCGGTTACGGACGCGGCCTCGTGGGTTTCCTGCGCGGCGGGGGCGGAGTACCACGAAATCTACATCGACCGGATGCGGCGGGCCGGATTCGTCGAGATCGAGGTCAGCGGGGAAGGGTTCGAGTTCTGGAACGAGTCGGAACGGGAGACGTACACCAACACGGCCAGCTTCAAGGTGACGGCGCGCAAGCCGGTCTAGACTGGGCTCGTCGGACGGAACGGCCAGCTTCTAGGTGACGGCGCAGAAGCCAGCCTAGCGTGGGCTCGTCGGTCAGATCGGCCAGCTTCAAGGTGACTGCGTGGAAGCCTCTCTAGGGTGGGTTCCGTTTGCTTATGGGGTATGCCTAACGTAGCATGCCCGCAACACTCTGTCACAGGGGACCACGGGCCCGAAAGAAGCCTCAGAATAAGCAGGAATGACCGACCACGATTCCGGAACCACCCGGAAACGGAAACCTCACCGGCCAGCCACCCTGGCCCTCATAGCCCTCACGACCATGGTCGCCTTCGTTTTCACGGTGGGATGGTTCTGGTTCGGATGGCAGGACATCGCTCAAAACCGGCTCATCCTCCGCTCACTCCCGGTCCCGCCGGGCGCCGAACGCACCAACGTAGACTCCTACGGGTACTCCAGGGACGACAGCTTCATAACCCCGCCCGGAAGCTGGAGTACCCTGGCGGAGTACTACTTCGACGACTACGACCAGGAATACCTGGCCGAATTCTATATCTCGCGGCTGTCCGACGAATGGCAGCACTGCGTTCGGGACCTGGTCCCGGGACTGTGGCTCGTGAAAGACAACGTCCTAGTGGGAGTGGACACCTCGAACGCACCCCTCGTGAAGGGACCCGGCTCGTTCGAGATCCACGTGGACCAGCACTACGTCCGCAACCCCTGCGACCGATGATGTAACCGGGAGCATAGGCATACCCCATAAGCAAACGGAACGCTAGGCTGAGTGCTCGTCGGTCGGATCGGCCAGCTTCAAGGTGGCGGCCCGCAAGCCGGCCTAGCGT
This sequence comes from Dehalococcoidia bacterium, assembly GCA_965222025.1. Classification (GTDB taxonomy): domain Bacteria; phylum Chloroflexota; class Dehalococcoidia; order Lucifugimonadales; family UBA3495; genus VXOI01. The sequence goes on from CBDCTI010000005.1 coordinate 282,520, forward strand.
GGGCTCGTCGGTCGGATCGGGGAAGGGGGCGCTGAATCAGGCTCCCCCTTTCCTTTCCATTCAGTAGTACTTGATGGTCTTGAAGGCTTCGGCGTACTTTAGGCCGACTTTTTCGGCGGTGGCGACGCGGCCCATGGGGAAGTACTTGTCGGCATCCTCGGGGTTCACCTGGGACTGGTGGGCCTTGAGGGCGGCGACGGCGGTGTCCATGTAGCCGTTGACGTCGACGAAGTGGTCGGAGCCCTCCATGCCGCCGACGATCCAGACCTCGAGAACCTTGTGGGGCTCGAGGCCCTCTTCCAGCAGCTCGGGGAAGGTGAGACGGTCGCGGGCGGTGGGGAAGACTGCGGCCAGGGCTGCCTCGCCGGTGGCGAGATGGTCGGGGTGGCTGCCGTAGTAGCGGCTGTCGATGTCGCGAGTCGGCGGCTCGGTGATAACGACGTGCGGGCAGTGGCGGCGGATCTGGCGGGCCAAGTCCTTTCGAAGCTGCAGAGTGGGCTCGAGGTACGAGTCTGGGTAGCCCAGGAACACCACGTCCTTGAGGCCCAGCACTCTCGCTGACTCCTTCTGTTCAGCCGCCCTGATTTCAGCCAGCCGCTCGGAGGTCATCTCCGGGTCGTCGCTGCCCTTGGAGCCGTCGGTGCAGAGGACGAGCACGACCTCCCAGCCCTCGGCGCACAGCTTCGCCATCGTTGCGGCGCAGGTCCACTCGGCGTCGTCCGCGTGGGCCATGATGACCATCGCGCGACTGTATGGTTCTTCCCTTTCCGAATCCGCCATCACTCAATCCCTGACAATTGCCTGAATCATGCCCATAAGACCGCGAAACAGGTTACCCTAAAGGGGTGCCCGATGCCAGTTCGGGCATCGCTGGAGATGGCGTTCCGAATCAGTTGATCGACCGACATCCTCGCTTATGGAGGCCAGTTCAGTGGATTCCCGATTCCACGGGAATGACGAATCCGGGGCAACCGGTCCAGCTAATTTGGAACGCGATCTTCAGAGGGAATGACGAATCCGGGGCAACCAATCCAGCTAGTCTGGAACGCGATCTTCAGCGGGTATGACGATTCCGGGGCAACCAATCCAGCTAGTCTGGAACGCAATCCTCAGCGGTTGGCCGTAAAAGCGCGGTAGCCGGGACATTCATGGATATCCGAGAGCGGGAGGGCTGCATGGCCAGGTTGTGGGCGATGACGGTGGATTTTGACGCCGTGTCGGCGGGCGATACGTTGCCGGTCCTCATAAAATGGGAGACGGAGGACACCATCCAGCGTTACGCCTCGCTCCACGGAGACCCTGACACGGATGACGAAAGCGAGCCCGCGACAAGCTTGCCCGAGAAGACGGTTACGTCCTACATCGTCGAACTGCTGGCGAAGGGCTTCCCGCAGGAACGAATCGACGCGGCGGAGAGCTCACTGGACGTCGAACATCTGCGAGAGGTCGTCGCCGACGACACCATAAGCCTGTCCGGCAGCGTCGCAGGCAAGCGGACTGCGGACGGGCTGCGGCTGGTGGAATGCGCGGTCGCCGTGGATAACGACCGCGGTGAGCCCGTGGCGCGCGCGCGCGCCGTGATCAGCCTGTAGCCGGGCTACGCTTTCTCAAGTATCACCGGGTTGGAAAGCACCCCGATACCCGGAATTTCCACCTCCACGAGGTCGCCGTCCTTCAGGGCCGTGGTGACGCCGGTGGAGCCGGAGAAGATGAGGTCGCCAGGCTGCAACGTGATCTGCTGGCTGATGTAGCTGACAATCTCGGCGAAGGTGAAAAGCATTTCCTCGGTGCGGCCGTGTTGCACCGCCTCGCCGTTGAGCCGGACGATCATCTCGAGGGCCTGGGGATTGATGTCGGTCTCGATCCACGGGCCCACGGGAGCGAAGGTGTCGGCTCCCTTGGCCCGCCAGAAGGTCCAGTCATCCTTCTGCCAGGCACGTTCCGAAACATCGTTGCCACAGGCGTAGCCGAAAATGTAGCTGCCGGCCTCCTGGGGGCTGACCCGGCGGCAGGGCTTGCCGATGACGGCCACGGCCTCGCCTTCGTAGTGGACCTCGCCATCTGTGTCGTACGGGAGGACGATGTTCTCACCCGTACCGGTCAGGGAGTTCCGCGCCTTGACCCACGGCTCGGGGTGCTCCGGAATCTGAGGGTCCTCGTCGCCCAGAACTCCCGCGGCGAACTCCAAGTGGTTGGCGAAGTTCAGGCCGGGCCCCCAGATCTCCTTGGGGTCGGTCGGCGGGAGCAACTTGACGTCCGCCAGCTTGCGCCGCTCGCCGCTGGCTTTGAAATCGGCAAAGATGCTGCCCTCGATCTCGACCACCTCGTCGCCTTCGACGACGCCGTGGGCGGTATGGCCGTCATGCTGAAACCTGGCTATTTTCATGCTCTATTCCTTTACAACTAAATTGACGGTGTTCATTCCAGGCGTTCGATTCCGGGGACTGAGTCGAAGCCGGAATCGTAGCTGAAGATGCGACTCATTCCTTCGCGGCGCATAACCGCTACATGGAGGGCATCGCGGGCGGAAACGTCAGGAACGGAAAGGATGATATCTCTGGCAGCACGAATTTCGTCCAGTCCGTAGGATAAGACAGGACCAGCGATATCCTGTAGAGCCTGGAATGCAGGCTCAATAGCCTCGAAGCGTCTTATTGAAGCGTATCGATGAAGTATCTCTTGATAAACCTCTATTCCGGTGACGAATTGTTCACCTTCTTCCTGCAATCGGTTCAAGGTTTGTACTGCGCGTTCCCGATTAGGATGCGGAGATCCAATGAGGTACATCGGCACATTTGAGTCCACGAATATCACTAGCTGTTATATCCTGACTCGATCTCCTTGAGCATTTGTTCAATATCGGCAGTAGGAAATTCCAGACGTCCGGCATCTTCGATGACTTTTTTAATGCGCTCTGACTGCCTGCGGTAATCGGCCATGTCTCTGCGGATTATCTCCTGAATCCATTGTTCTACGGTTATTTTTCGAAAGGCCGAAATATGCTCCAAATGAGCATACTCCTCGTCATCCAGCGACACCTGACAGATCCTCTTTGTCCCGTCCTTCGATTTCCCTGTCATTACTGGCCTCTATATGGATTCTCGACTTGCAATCAGTATAGCCCGCGAGGGATTAGACGGTAAACGTTGCGACTGGCTGGCAAGGCGGCGCTGGTCTGCAGCCACAAATCATCTGGTATACAATAGTGAGCCGACAACGAACGGCCCCTATTTCGGGCCGTCTTGACGAGGAGCAATCGTGAAGCTGGGATTCTTCGTTACCAACCAGTACCTGCCGGGCGAGTCCATGCCGCAGAAGATTCAGGACAGCGTGGAGCAGGTGGCAGCAGCCCGCGACGCAGGTTTCAGCCTCATCGCGACCGGGCAACATTACTTGGCCGCGCCCTACCAGATGAGTACCATCTTCCCGTTGCTTTCGCGCCTCGCCGCCGAGGCGGGAGACATGCAGGTGGCAGCCACCGTGCTGCTGCTGCCGCTCCACAACCCGGTGGAGCTGGCGGAGAGCATCGCCACGCTGGACTGCATCACCAACGGCAGGTTCGTTTTCGGCATCGGCCTGGGATACAGGGACGAAGAATACACTGCCTTCGGAGTCAAGCGGGAAGAGCGCGTCGGGCGCATGAACGAGTCTCTGGCGGTCATCAAGCGGTTGTGGACCGAGGATGAGATGGAGTACGAAGGCAAGTACTACACCATCCCGAGGACACAGCTGATAACCCGCCCGGTGCAGCAGCCGCACCCGCCCATCTGGGTCGCCGCCAACAACGACGTGGCCATTCGCCGCGCCGCCCGCTGGGGCTACCCGTGGCTGATCAATCCGCACGCAACGGTGCCGATGGTGGCCGACCAGTGGACTCGGTACACCTCCGCGCTGGAGTCATACGGGAACCCTGTTCCCGCCGATCTTCCGATGATGCGCGAGATGTACGTCGCTTCCGACCGTGAGACGGCCTACATTGAGAGCCAGCCTTTCCTGGAAGGCAAGTACGCGGCCTATGCCTCGTGGGGCCAGGACAAGGCCCTGCCCGGTGAGGAATCGTTTTCGGTTCCGTACCAGGACTTGGCCAAGGACCGGTTCCTGCTGGGATCACCGGACGACGTGGTAACCGAACTGAAGCGTTATGCTGAAGATTTGAGCGTCAACATGATGATCTTCCGGATGCAATGGCCGGGGATGCCGCAGGAACAGGTGCTGAAGCAGATCGAACTCCTTGGCCGTGAGGTTATCCCGCAGGTCGCGGACCTGTAGGCTAGTCCCAGAGCGACAACGTGTTACCATTTGCCCGCCAACCTGTAACCGGCCATCGCTGGAGGCCGAAATGACGACTGCCGTCCCCAAAATGCTCCCTTACAAGCGCGGGGCCGATATCACTTGGAGCAGCCTGAATTTCGATCCAGACGAGCTTAAGGCGCGAGATATGCTCCAGGACCCCGTTCTGCAGGAAATCGGGCACGTGCTCTCGTCGCATTTTTCCGCAACAGGCAGACGTGGAGCCAACTTCTTCAGCAACGGGACCAACATCTGCTACGACCCCAATAATCTGAACGTCCGAGTTCAACCCGACTACTACGTAGCGTTTGGAGTGGACGAGGATTCCATTCGCCGACGGCGGCTCTACTTACCCTGGGAAGTTGGAAAGCCTCCCGATTTCGCGCTGGAGCTGGCTTCGGACACTACCTACCGAAATGACCTTGGCCGCAAGCCTGGAATATACGCGCAGATAGGAATTACCGAATACTGGCGGTTTGATCCCACCGGCGGCCAGTTGTACGGCGAACCGTTGTACGGTGGTACGCTGGTCGACGGAGCTTACCAGCCAATCCAATTGACTACCGAACCTGACGGAGTCTTAAAAGGGTACAGCGCTGTTCTCGGAATCAGTCTCTGCTGGATTGAAGGACGCAACTGGCTCCGTTTCTACGACCCGACAGCTGGCAGCTACCTGAACACGCTAACGGAACTGCACGCCGCTCTGGAGACAGAGCGAACTGCTCGTGAAGCGGATCAGGCGCGAATTCGGCAGCTGGAAGAAGAGCTGCGTCGCTTGAGACAGGGTCAGTAGATCGACGAGAAGCAGCCAAGCCAAGCAGCAATACAGGCAGTAGGTGTAGACAGTGGTTCCTCCTGGCGACATTGGCCCCATTCCCATCTGGGTTGGCGTTTACTTCCTGTTCCTTCTGGCCGCTGCGGCCGGCGGATATGCGATTTACCAGCGGGTGTTCCGGCTGGTGCTGCAGGGGAGGGCCGACGCCCGGTTCGACCGGCCGTTGGAGCGGCTGACCGGCGCTATGGCAATCGTGCTGGGGCAGCAGAAAGTATTGCAGCGCGTTCCCTTCGGGGACTGGGCGGGCCTGGGCCACGCGGCCATCTTCTGGGGCTTCCTGACCTTCATGCTGTCGTACGCCATCTTCATATTCGGCGCGGTGGCGTGGAGCCACTTCCCGGAGTGGCTGCTGACCACGACCGGTGCCATGGTGTACAGCAGCTACCTGGACATCCTGGCTGCATTGCTGCTGGTCATGCTGATCTGGGCCGCATTCCGGCGGTGGGTGGTCAGGCCGCGCCGCCTTAGCTACGACCTCACCCGCAATCCCGACGCCATCATCATCGTTGGCATGATTGCCGGCCTGATGGCTTCTACGATCCTGACGCACAGCTTCTACGTAGCGCAGGGCGGAACCGGTCCCGAGGCGGACGTGATCATCGGGGGCGCGCTGGGCGGCCTGTTCGTCGACTGGGGCATCAGCGAGTCTGCCGCAAACGTCCTGCAGGGCCTGTTCTGGTGGGTACACTTCGCCATCATCCTGTTCTTCACGGTCTATATCCCGTTCTCGAAGCACATGCACATGGTGGCGGCGCCGATCAACGCGTTCTTCCGGACGCTGGACTCGCGGGGGGCGCTGCCGGCCATGGACCTGGAGAACGCCGAGCGGTTCGGGGCGTCCCGGGTGCAGGACTTCACCTGGAAGCAACTGCTGGACGGCTATGCCTGCGCCGTGTGCGGGCGGTGCTCCGACGTGTGCCCGGCAAACATCACCGGCAAGCTGCTGTCGCCGATGCACATCGTAGAGAACCTGAAGGACCATATGGTGGAGATCGGCCACCAGGGGGCCCGCAACCCGGAGCACGTGGAGCCCTCGCCGATACTGAACAACGCGATCCCGGAGACGGCCATCTGGGACTGCCTGAACTGCGGCGCCTGCATGGAGGAGTGCCCGGTCACCGTCGAGCACGTGCCGACGATCATGGATATGCGCCGTTACATGGTGCTGGAGGAATCCAACGCCCCGGAGACGGCCATGAACGCGCTGATCAGCATGGAGCAGCGCGGCCACCCGTGGCGGGGTACGCAGTTCGCCCGCACGGACTGGGCCGAGGGCCTGGACGTGCCGACGCTGGCGGAGAAGCCGGACGCGGAGATCCTTTTCTGGGTGGGATGCACGCCGGCGCTGGAGCAGCGAAGCCAGTCGGTTGCTCGCTCCATGGTGAAAGTGCTGAAGTCGGCCAAGGTGGACTTCGCCATTCTGGGCGACGAAGAAACCTGCACCGGAGACCCGGCGCGACGCATGGGCAACGAGTACCTGTTCCAGATCATGGCGACCCAGAATATCGAGACCATGAACAGATACAACGTCAAGAAAGTGGTCACCATCTGCCCCCACTGCTTCAACACCATGAAGAACGAGTACCCGCAACTGGGCGGGGATTTCGAGGTCCTGCATTACAGCCAGTTTGTCGACGGGCTGATCAAGGAAGGCAGGATCAAGCCGGTGAAGATGATGGACGTGACGGTTGCCTACCATGATTCCTGCTTCCTCGGCCGCCACAACGGGGTGTATGATGAACCCAGGAACGTGGCCAAGGCCATCCCCGGCCTGAAGCTGGTGGAGATGGAAGGCCGATGCCGCCAACGGGGGTTCTGTTGCGGCGCCGGCGGCGGCCACATGTGGATCGAAGAGAGCCAAGGAGAGCGGGTGAACCACGTGCGCACCGACCACTTCCTCGAGACCGACGCCCAGACCGTTGGAGTGTCGTGCCCCTTCTGCCTGCAGATGATGACAGAGGGGATACAGGCAAAGGGAATGGCAGGCGAGAAGGAATCCAAGGACATTCTGGAGTTGCTGTCCGAAAGCCTGGAAGCGTGAACCGTACAGGTACCGCACCCGGCATTCGCCGAGCCGCCATGGGACACAGGGGATCAGACGCGGGGGAGTCCGGTACGTTGGGGAGGGAGACAGGAATATGCCGTCTATCGACCAAGTGCTGATAATCCGCAGATGCAGCGTCTGCACGACGGAGATCGAGACCATCCAGGTCAAGAAGGACAACATGATGCTTTCCTCGAAGGAACTCATCATGTGTCCCACCTGTGGGGTCGAGCACCCTGAGCGGCGCGATATCGCCGACCGGATGAAAACGATACAGCAGGAACAGGCCTCTTACCCTCAGTCCCAGATGGCGGTGCCCTTCGGGGCGCCTCCGGTGCGCAGAAATGACCTCCCGACAAGATGAAGCCGAAACCCCTCCTCCGGTGGCGCTGGTTCTTACCGGCAACCTGTTCTTCATTCCGCGTATCGAATCCGCTGCCATCCGCTCCGGGCTGGAGGCGATCTACGGGAACTCCGCGTCGGGTCTGCTGAAGTCCACGTCGGGCCGCGAAGTCGCCTTGGCCCTGATTGACCTCGAGCAGGACGAGGAGGCCTGGGTTGAGGGGATATCCACCCTCGCCGAGGCGATGAACAGTCGCGGCCAGGATGCCGAAGCCTTCCCGCTGATAGCCTATGGCCCGCACGGCGACGCGCAGACGCTGCGGAAGGCGCGGGCACTGGGTTGCGATGCCGTGCTGACCAAGCGGGACTTTTCGCAACAGCTCCCCGAACTGCTCCGCACCAGGGGGCAGGCCGTCATCTCCCCGTAGGGCCTGTTCCACCGAATATGCTCTGGTCCTGGGCTGAAAAACGCTTCGTCTTCTTTCCTGAAACGGAGGTTATGAGCACCCCAGACCAGGCCGGTCTGCAATATGAGGACGTGGAGTTGCCGACCGCTGACGGCCTCAAGCTGCACGGCTAGTTTCTTCCCGCCCCCTCAGGCTTCTATAACAGGAGAACCCAGACGTGGCTGTGGTTTCACGGCAACGGCGGAAACGTGGGTACCCGGGTCGGTCAACTGGAGCGGGCGCACCACCTGCTGGGTGTACACCAGTTCATTTTTGACTACAGGGGCTACGGGCACAGCGACGAAAATAGCACGGAGCGCGGCACCTATCAGGACGCCCGCGCTGCCCTGTCCTACCTGCAACAGCGCCCCGAGATTGACCCGGGGCGTGTCGTCTATTTTGGGCACTCGCTGGGGGCGGCGGTGTGCATTGAACTGGCGATGGACAATCCGCCCTACGGCATGGCGCTGATCAACCCGTTCTCGTCAATCAGGGATATGACGGCCCTGACACTGCCCATACCCTTCGCCGGGATGTTCGTCCGCGGCCACTACAACTCGGTGCAGCGTATTTCCAGGGTGCATACGCCGCTGCTGATCATTCACAGTGAGCACGACGAGATAGTGCCGCACGAACAGGGGGTGAAGCTGTACCGCGCTGCCAATCGCCCCAAGCGTTTCGTCACCCTCCGGGGGGCCACACACAATAATGTCCATCACGTTGCGAGTGACGAGATGGGACAGGCCCTGGTTGACTTTCGAAACGGCCTGGCGAGCGGGGATGTGGCCCCCCGTTACACGCCGCCGATGATCTCGCTCTGAATGTCCACAATTTCGGCGTCCAAGCGGGACTCTTCAATGAAGTTCAGCACATTGGAGAGCATGGCGTCAGCATGCCCCCGCTCATTGCTCACGCAACTGAATCCCAGCGTGAGCCGCTGCCTTAGATCGGCGTCTTCCACCTCGGCAACCGCCACGTTGAACCGGTTCCGGAGCCGATCAGACAATGAGCGGGCAACCTGCCGCTTTTCCTTCAGGCTGGAAACATCCGGCAAGATCAGCGTTACCTTGCAGACCCCGACGTACAATTGGCACTCCTATGAACCGAACCGATCATGGATCAAATGACTGCTGAATTGTTGCCCAGATTGTATGCTATATTAACCGAAGAGGCGCAAATTGCGATTTTCGGTAACCCATCTGGCGTAAATATTTTGTGAACAACCAAGGCTGAGGATAGAGAGGTCTATGGCTGGTGACGCTTTTGCCACGGAAATGTCCCGCTCCGAAGTGCCTGAAGTAGTAGTAAGCAGGCTTCCACAGTACCTTAGAATCCTGAACCGATTGATGGAAGATGGCATTTCCGTGGTGAGTTCGCAGCAGCTAGGCGAGAAGCTACAGGTCACCCCCGCACAGATCCGGAAAGATCTCAGCTACTTCGGGCGCTTTGGAAAGCAGGGCCGCGGCTACAGCGTCCACGACCTGCTGGACCGCCTCCGCCAGATCCTTGGAGTCAACGCCTTCTGGAACGTGGCGGTGGTGGGCGTGGGACGGCTAGGCCGGGCCATTGTGAACTACCCTGGATTCACGCCCGACGGGTTCCACCTGGTTGCGGCCTTCGACGTAAAAGCAGACGTCATCGGCGAGGATGTGGGCGGGCTGAAGGTCCATTCACTGGACGACCTGCGGCGGGTGGTAGCCGAGAAGAAGATCAGCATCGCGATCGTGGCCGTCCCGGTATCCCACACCCAGGAAGTGGTGGATCAGCTGGTGGCCTGCGGCATTCGCGCCATTCTCAACTACGCCCCGATAATTCCCCACGTACGGGAGGGAGTGAAGATTCGAAACATCGACCCCGTGCTTTCTTTGCAGTCCATGACCTACTACATAAACAGCGACAACGACGAGTAGCAGCAGAAGAAATTGTGAAAATGCAGGGGCCCCGCATTGGCGGGGCCCTTCTTCTACTGGGGATTGGGGGATTTACACTCGTTCCCGCACTAACCCGATGAACTGCTGACCGACGGGGGGAGCTGTCCGCTTCCGGGGCGGGCCCGGCGACGTCGCACGGTATCCAAGCGGGCCTGGGCGCGGCGAAGGGAGGCCATGGCGCGTTCCAACTGCATCTCGGTCTGCTGCCCTGCGATGCGCTCCTGGGCGCGCCGCATTGCTTCCTGGGCACGTTCCTCGTTAATCTCCTCCGAATGCTCGCAGGCGTCGGCCAGTATGATAACCCGGTCCCCGAGGACCTCCATAAAACCGCCCGTAAGGGTAAAGTAGGTGTCCGCACCACCCTTGCGGATGGTGAGCTCGCCGGGCCGCAGCATGGTCATCAGCGGGGCGTGCCTGGGGAGGATGCCCAACTGCCCGTCGATCCCCGGGGCGATGAGCATGTCAACCTCTTCACCATACACCTGCCGCTCGGCAGTGGTGATTTCCAGCATCATCGGCATTGCTGCTACCCCTGCGCGCGGATTCCTTCGGCTTTTTCAATTGCTTCGTCGATGGTTCCCACCATGTAGAAGGCCTGCTCGGGCAGGTCGTCGTGCATGCCATCCAGGATTTCCTGGAAGCCGCGGACGGTCTCGCGAACCGGGACGTACTTGCCCGGCTGGCTGGTGAAGGTCTCGGCGACGAAGAACGGCTGGGTGAGGAACCGCTGAATCTTCCGGGCGCGGAAAACCGTCAGCTTGTCTTCCTCAGACAGTTCTTCGATGCCGAGGATGGCGATAATGTCCTGCAGCTCGCGGTAGCGCTGCAGCACCTGCTGCACGCCACGGGCCAGACGGTAGTGCTCTTCACCGACGATGCGGGGCTCCAGCATGCGGGAGTAGCTGGCCAGCGGATCCACCGCCGGGTACAGAGCCTGCGCCGCCAGCGAACGCTCAAGCGATACCACGCCATCAAGGTGGCCGAAGGTGGTAACGATGCCTGGGTCGGTGTAGTCGTCGGCGGGCACGTAGATGGCCTGGAATGAGGTGATAGAGCCGTTACGGGTGGAGGTAATGCGCTCCTGCAGGGCACCCATCTCGGTGCCCAGCGTGGGCTGGTAACCCACGGCAGAGGGCATCCGGCCGAGCAGCGCAGAAACTTCCATGCCAGCGAGAATATAGCGGTAGATGTTGTCCACGAACAGCAGCACGTCCTGGTTCTGCTCGTCGCGGAAGTACTCGCTCATGGTCAGGCCGGTGAGGCCAATGCGCGCGCGCACACCGGGGGACTCGTTCATCTGTCCGAAGACCAGTACGGTGCTGGAAAGCACGCCGGAGTCCTGCATCTCGTGCCAGAGGTCGTTGCCCTCGCGGGAGCGTTCGCCCACGCCGGCAAACACCGACACTCCTTGGTGGACGGCGCCGATGTTGCGGATGAGTTCCTGGATGATCACGGTCTTGCCCACACCGGCGCCACCGTAGGCGCCGATCTTGCCGCCCTTCATGAATGGGGTGATCAGATCGAATACCTTGATTCCGGTTTCAAGAATCTCAATGCTGGGGCTCTGGTCGTCGAAGGCGGGCGGGTCGCGGTGGATGGGCCATCGCTGCGAAGTCTCGACAGGTCCGAGGTTGTCCAGGGGCGTGCCGGTAACGTCGAACAGACGCCCCAGGGTTTCCGGCCCTACCGGCACGGTTACCCGCTGGCCGCTATCGACGGCCTCGATTCCGCGGGCCAAACCGTCCGTGGCACCCAGCGCGAGACAGCGAACCCAGTTGTTGCCGATGTGCTGCTGCACCTCCAGCACCAAGAGCTCACCGTTGTTGTCCACCTCTACCGCGTCAAAGAGGTTAGGCAGTTCTTCCGCCGGGAACTCGATATCAACGACGGTGCCGATTACCTGGACGATCCTACCGGTAGCCATTTTTATTCTCCCGAAGCCGGATGAAGGTCGGGCCCAGAGCTAGGCCCTCAGGTACAACGCTCGCGGATCTATGCTTACCGCTTCATTATCCATATCAAGAGTAATCTTGAACTTCTGCATCATATCCGCGCCGATGATGAGTTCCTCAGCCAGATCATCGGCGATGTAAAACAGGTAAACAAGTGGCGTGCCTTCGATGTCAACGGCCAGATTAATTACCTGCTCTACCGTGAAGGTTTCCTGACCACTGGCCATCATAAAGCGTATTGGGACAGGGGACGCCTCTATGTTCCCCAGTGGCTCAGCCACGTCACGTCGCACGAAAGAAGCCCCTGCTCCGGTGTCATACAGGACGCGCACCGTGTCACTGGCACGGTTTCCAATTACGGTGTATTCCTTGACGATGATGCCCATTGCTAGCCTTCCAGCACTGCCATGCCACCGATCAGGTCGAGCAGCTCGTTGGTAATGCTTTCCTGGCGCAACTTGTTCATCACGAGGGTCAGGTCCTCGCCGAGCTGCTTGGCGTTGTCGGTGGCGTTCCGCATGGCCACCATTCGGGCCGACTGTTCGCTGGCGATGGACTCCAGCAGGGCATGGTAGACCTCCATTTCCACGAAGCGGGGCAGGAGGCTCTGTAGCACGGCAAGGTTGTCCGGCTCATAGATATAACCCACTCGTTGGGGACCACTCAACTCCGAAGGAGTGACGGGCAGCAAGCGCTCGACCACAGGGGTCTGCGACAGAGTGGAGTTGAAGCGGGTGTAGGCCACGTAAACCTCATCGGCTACGGCTTCAGAGTAGGCGTCGATGAGGATTTGCGAAATGGCTACAGTGTCGTCCAAGACAGGTGTTTCGCCGAGGTCAGTAAAGACGGCGCGAAGGTCGCCCCCGGCCCGCACCATGAAGTCTCGCCCCTTGCGTCCCACAGCGATTGCCTGCACCGGAACCGCTTGATCAAGCATGAACTGTCCGACCCGCCGGTTCAGGTTGGCGTGCATGCCGCCGCAGAGTCCACGGTCCGGACTGATCACCAGCACTGAAATGCTGTGCACGGGCCTGATCTGCAGCAGTGGTTGCGACGCTGAAACGTCGTCTGCCGGCTGGGCGGCCAAGTGAGCGATTACGTCCTGAATCTTCTCGGCGTAGGGTCTCCCCTGCAGCACAGAGTTCTGGGCCCGGCGCATCTTGGAAGCGGCAATCAGCGACATGGCGTTGGTGACCTTGCCGGTGTTTTCCACGCTGCGGATGCGGCGGCGTATGTCTCTTACACTGGGCATTCTTTGCGCCTCATTACCTCGCCCGTTCTGGGAACGGTCTGAGCTGAGGTATGACTACACCCCGAAGGTGGACTTGTAGTCTGTTATCACCTGGGTCAGGTTGGCCTCGTTCTCGTCGGTCAGGTCGCGGGTCTCGGCGATGTTTTCCAGGATATCCGGGTGGCTGCTGCCGACATGCCGGAGCAGTCCATCCTCGAATTCCCCAGTGCGTTCCAGGGCCACATTCTCCATAGCGCCTGAGTTGACCGCGAAGAGAATGACGACTTCCTGCTCCAACGAGAGCGGAGCATACTGCGCCTGCTTGAGCACTTCCGTAGCCAACTGGCCCCGCGCCAATTGCGCCCGGGTCGCGGCGTCAAGGTCGGCGGTTCCGAACTGGGCGAAGGTGGCCAGTTCACGGTACTGGGCCAGGTCGAGGCGCAGGCGACCCGCCACCTTGCGTATGGCCCGGGTCTGGGCCGCACCGCCCACGCGGGACACCGAAAGACCGACGTTTACTGCCGGTCGAATACCCGAGTTGAACAGCTCAGGCTCAAGGTAAATCTGTCCATCGGTGATGGAAATAACGTTGGTCGGAATATAGGCCGACACGTCGCCGGCCTGCGTCTCGATGATCGGGAGTGCTGTTATCGAGCCGCCGCCGTGCTCTTCGTCCAGCCGCGCCGAACGTTCCAGGAGACGGCTGTGAAGGTAGAAAACGTCGCCGGGGTAGGCTTCGCGACCGGCGGGTCGCCGGAGCAGCAGCGACATCTGGCGGTAGGCCCAGGCGTGCTTGGTCAGGTCGTCATAGACGATCAGCACATCCTTGCCCTGGCCCATGAATTCCTCAGCCATGGCGCAGCCGGCGTAGGGAGCCAGATACTGCAGGGGGGCCGAGTCGGAAGCGCCTGCCGTTACTATGATTGTGTGGCTCAAGGCGTCAGCCTCTTCCAGGGAGCTCACCACCTGGGCCACCTTTCCCTGCTTCTGACCGATGGCCACGTAGATGCAGATCAGGTCGCCGCCCTTTTGGTTGATGATGGTGTCGACGGCGATGGCGGTCTTGCCAGTGGAGCGGTCGCCGATGATCAGTTCCCGCTGGCCCCGGCCGATGGGGATCATGGAGTCGATGGCCTTGATGCCCGTCTGCACCGGGGTGTTCACGGACTGGCGTACTACCACGTTGGGCGCCACGGCCTCGGCGGAACGGCTGCTGGTGGTGTTTACCGATCCCTTCCCGTCCAGGGGGCGGCCGAGGGGGTCAATCACCCGGCCTATCAGCGCGTCGCCGACGGGCACTTCGATGATGCGGCCGGTGGAGCGAACCCGATCGCCTTCCTTGACGGCATTTGGGTCGCCCAGGATGGCGGCACCGACCAGGTCGGCTTCGAGGTTCAGGGCCAACCCCAGCACGTCTTTACCGAAGTCCAGCAGTTCGTTGGAGCGGACTCCCTGAAGGCCCTGGATGCTGGCAATACCGTCGCCCACCTGGACCACAGTGCCAACGTCCACCAGGGTCAGGTCGCCGCCGAATTCCTCAATTTGACGCTTGATCAGCGAAACTATGTCCTGTCCCCTGGTAGCCATGGCAGGTTCTCCTCGCCCAACTAGTTATCGATATCAAAACAAGTAAAAGGTTATACGCAGCCCGCGCTGGGATGATTATACCCCTGCGCAGATTCCGGAGGCGGTAGACCCGGCGAGGAAGCTATCGGGAGCCCGCGTGTAGCTGCTCCCTCAGTCCGTTCAGCCGTGACTGGGTGCTGCCATCCAGCAGGCGGTCGCCGATCTGGACAATGAGGCCACCCAGTATGGAATCGTCCACCCGCGCGGTGACCACCACCACCCGGCCTATCAGACCGGATACGAAGGTGCCGATGCGCTCGACCTCGGCCGGTTCCAGAGGCACAGCGGTGGTGACTTCCACCCGCTGCCGGCCTTCCTGTCGGTCCAGCAGTTCGGCGAATTCCTCGCAGGCTTGCGGGATGGCCTCCACCTGCCCGCGGGCCACCAGCAGGTTGACCATGTTCCGAATCATCGGATTCACTCCGCCCAGCACGGTGTCCACGGCGTTGCGCTTGTCCTCGGCCGAAACGCCCGCGTGCTTCAGCAGGGCGCCGAAGTCGGCGTCCTCGAACGCCTCGGACACGACGGCCATTTCGGGACCCCACTGGGTGGCCTCACCCTGGTCCTGGGCCAGTTCGAAGATGGCCTGTCCGTATCGCTTCCCTGATACCCTCTGTGCCATTCGTCAGCTAACCCCTGCGGAGGCTTTCGCCTTCTTCCAGCACTTGGGCAATCAGGTCCTCGTGGGCCTGCCGGTCGAGGGAGCGACGCACCACCCTCTCGGCGGCGGTGATGGCCAGGTCTCCGAAGCTGGTCCTGACTTCCTGGATAGCAGCATCGCGCTCCCGCTGGATGTCGGCCTGGGCGCGGGAGACGAAGGCTTCCGCCTCGCCCCGGGCCCGGTCCATTTCCTCGGCGCGGAAACGCTCGGAGGCCTCGCGGGCCAGGTCCATGATGCGCTGCCCTTCGCGGCGGGCCTCGACCAACTGGTCCTCGACCGCCTGCTGGGAAGAGGCGGCCTCTTCGCGCGCACGCTCGGAGGCCTCCAGGCTTTCCCTGATCCGGTCGGCCCGCTGGTCCATGAGCCGCAGTATGGGCTTGTAGGCGAATGCGAACAGCAGCCCCAGGACCAGCAGGAAGTTGACGAGGTAGATGAGCAGGCTTGGGAAGTGAATTCCCAACGTCTCAAGCATTGCGTCCTCAGTCGTGCTAGAAGATGAAGCCAATCATGATCGTGGCCACCAGGGCGTAGATGCCCAGCGCCTCAGCGAAGGCGATGCCCAGAATCATGTTGGTCTGGATGTTGCCCGTGGCCTCCGGGTTGCGGCCGATGGCGCTCATGGCGGCGGCGCCGAGGATGCCGATGCCGATGCCCGGACCGATCAGCCCCAGGCCGATGGCGATGCCAGCGCCCAACAGCCGTGCCGCACCTTCTTCAATCTGGGCCAGCGGTAAATTCAGCAGTGCCGAAAGGATTTCCATTTCCCCTCCTTGGGTAGTTCCCTAGTATATGTCCTGCAGGATGCTCTAGTCCTGTCGTGAAGAATATATGGCGAATATGCCGCCCAGAGCTGCAGCGGCAATCCCCAGGGTGCCTATCACCATTGCCAGCACTATGACTTCCATAGCCGTTGCCCCTTACGTAGTGTCCCCTTCCAGCAGGAAGGGATTGGAGCCTGATTCCGCAAGAGCGGGGGCGAGGGCGCCCCTGCGCCCTCTAATGATGCTCTTCGTGTCCCTCGTGTTCGTGGGCTGTCATCGCGATGGCGGCGAACACCAGCGTCAGCCCGGCGAAAATCAGTCCCTGTATCAGGCCGACCAGCAACTCCAGCCCGTAGACCCCCACCGTGGCCACGAAGGGCACGAGGAAGGCCGACATCAGCACCAGTATCTCGCCCGCCGTCATGTTCCCGAAGAGACGGAAGGTGAAGCTGATCAGCCGGACGAATTCGCTGAAGGCCTCCAGCGGTCCCACGAAGAAGAAGTCCAACATGCCCTGGAAGGCATCCAGAAACCTTAACTGGAAGAGCGCACCTATGCCTGAAGTCAGGCTTCGCACCCGGACGAACTTGCTGAAGTATCCGAAACCCAGAATCCTCAGTCCGAGGTACTCGACGAACACGAAGGAGACCAGCGCCAGCGCCAGCGGCATGTTGATGTCGGTACCTGCCGGCCGCAGGAGGTGGATTTCCACCTTCCCGTCGGTTATGAATCCCAGCGCGGGGTAGAAGGGAAGGAGACCGACCCAAGCGTTGACAAGTACGAACAGGAATATGGAGGCGATCACCGGGAAAAGCATCCGGGAACGCCCGGGGCCAACGGTGCCTTCGACGAAGCGCAGCAGGCCCTCGATTACTATCTCGCAGAAGTTCTGGAGCCGTCCGGGGACCAGGGTGGCACGCCGGGCGCCCAGCACGAATATGCCCACAAGGATGATGCTGGCTACCCAGCAGGAGAGCAGGGTGTTGGTGATGATGAAGTTGTTGCCGACGTACGGCCCCTCTTCCAGCACCTCTTTCCCGTGATCATCGAGGTGGTCCTCACCGTACTCGCGCTCTTCGTGCTCGACGTGGAGGAACTCGGTGTAGTGTTCTCGGGCGCCGACAGGGCCAACCACCTGGGCCTGGAGGTGGACAGCGGGCTTGGGGATAAATGGCCCTTCGGCTGTCTTGCCCGCCTCTTTGTCTTCCGGGGACTGCGCCAGTCCGGCGCCAATGGCCCCGGTGATGAGTCCTGCAACAAACAGGGCCGCAATGAACAGCAGTCCGCCTACCAGAAGATTCCGGCTCACTTGGAGTTTTCTCCTTTGGAGTCGGACTTGGTGGTTGAAGAAGTGGTGTTAAAGAGAGGAAGAACCATCTTATAGAGACCGTAGAATGCTGTCACTGTGCCGATCAGAACTCCCAGCAGAGTGAAAAGCGGAGTCAAACCCGACAGTTTGTCCAGCCATACTCCACTCACCGCACCTACCACCACACAGGCGGCCACATACCAACCCAGTCCCAGGAGCCGCAGTGCAAGGAGCCGTAGGTCCATACAACCGCTCAAACGGCAGGATATTATCACCGGGTTAATCGAAAGTCAATCCGATTTCCGTAAGGTGCCGAACCCGAGAACCAATGGAAATTCTGTGCCTTCGAGTCCCTTTCGGACTGCCGGGTTTACTTCCCCGGAACCACAGCTAAAGTGACAAAAGAGGCCCCGACGCGATGCCGCCGGGGCCTTAAAATTCTGCATTGCAATGACTTGTTCGCCGCCTGGTCCTGTTGGGGGAATCAGCGGTTCCCGAAGTCTTCCAGGTCCAGGGAGTCGATGAAGTCGGTGAAGGCCGACATTCCCTCCAACTCCTCTTCCTTTACTTCCGAGCGAGGCTCCGCCGCAGGCTCCTCCCCTTCCGCTTGTCCCTCCGGTTTGCCTTCCTTATCAAGCTGGATACCCGCCTTGTCCAGCACGGCCTCGTTGGCGAATATAGGCACCTTGGCCCTCACCGCCAGGGCGACCGCGTCGCTGGGACGGCAATCGATGTCTTCCTGACCACCGTTAACCTCGATGGTGATGGTGGCGTAGAAGGTGTCGTTCTGGAGGTCATTGACCAGGATGTGCTTGATGGAGCCACCCAGCTTGTCTATGACCTCGTGGAGGAGGTCATGGGTCAATGGGCGGGGAACATTGAGGTCCTGCAACTTGACCGCGATGGCATCGGCCTCCGCAGGGCCGATCCATATAGGGAGGTAACGGTCTGAATCATTTTCGCGGAGAATAACCACCCGCTGGTAGTTCATAGGACTCACACGGATGCTGTCAACAGTCATCTGTTTCATTGTGGGCCTCCGCATAAGTCCAAGCTAATAGAAAATTCTATTCCTGCCCTAAATTGCATGTCAACCCAAAAGTGCGCTGGTCGACGCCCAGTCCTCTATATATCGGGGCCGATTTTCGCACTGACGAGCGGCAGGGGCAACGAATTTGATGTTGCCCCTGCGATCGCCTATAGGGTGTCCCGGCGGATTCGGCGCTGCGGGATGGTGGCGGTTGCCGGCCGTCCCCTCACGGGCCCGAGTCCCGTGCCGGGTATCTGACGGATGGTCCCGTAACCTGTCCCGTAACCTGTCTCGTAACCTAGTGAACCGGCTCCCGCTCGTCGACGTCGAAGTACTGCGAGCTGAGGGTGGCCGTGGCCGGGCCGGACAGCACGTCGATACCGCGGCGGACTGACGACGTGATGTTGTTGAGCTCGTGCTCCAGGCTGCGCAGGCTGCGCAGGGCGTAGGCGTCGGCGTCCGACCGGTTGGCCGTGGACTGGGACTCTGCCTGGTCCATCATCCGGCGGGAGCGCTCTTCCGCGTCTCGCAGAATGGTCATGGCCCGCTGTTCGGCCTGCAGCAGCAGCTCGTGCTTGTCCAGGCGCTCCCGGTAGTCGTCCTCTGCCTGGGACTTGGTGCGACGGGCGTCGGTCTGGGCCTGATTCAGAATGTGGTCCTTCTGAGCCAGGACTTCTTCAGCTGCCCGAATTTCCTTGGGCACGGCCAGGCGGAGCTGGTCAACCAGTTCCATCGCCTTGGAACGATCCACCAGGATGTGGCCACCGGCGCGGGCCGCCTTGCTCGTGTCGATCAGGGTCTCCAGTTTGTCGATGACATTTATAATATCTATGATAACCCCCTCACCCGGTCACTACCCTTCCTGGACCGGATTTCCAAATTTCGAATACAGCGCTTCCGCCACGTTGGGAGGAACCATCTCCCTGATATCTCCACCTAGCCTGGCAACCTCCTTTAGAAGACTGGCACTCACGAACACGTAGTCCTGTGAGGTCATGAAGCAAACCAGGTCCACTTCGGGCTCCAGCTTGCTGTTCATAAAGGCCATCTCGAATTCGTACTCGAAGTCGTAGCCACTGCGCAGGCCCCGGACGACAACCCCGGCGCCGATGTCCTTGGCGAACCGTACAGTCAGTCCCGCGTACCTCACCACCCGCACGTTGGGCAGATGTCCGCAGGAATCCTCAAACAGCTTGAATCGCTCGTCGGTGGTAAACAACAGGCTCTTCGAGGGGGTGTCGTACACGCCGACGACCACTTCGTCGAACAACCTGGAGGCCCGGGCCGTAATATCCAGGTGCCCCACGGTCACGGGGTCGAAGCTGCCAGGATACAGCGCGATTACCATGACTGCCCCACGTCTTCCTGCGAGTCCCCGGTCGACGGTTGAGTATCAAATTCGTTCAGGTAGAATTCCACCACGTTGTCCCCGTACTGACGAAGAATTATGCGCCTCAGCGAACCGTAGGCAGCGCGCAGTTCCGTCTGGCGCGAGTGCCCCGCAACCACCATGGCGTCGGGGGCCAGGAATCCTTCTCTCCCGGCAATCGACTCCAGGATCTCGTGATAGGCCCCCATCCTGTAGGGAGGGTCCAGCAACACGAGGCTGTAGCCGCCGGGCAGCAGAGCGATCGACCGCGAAGCTTCGGTTTGACGGACGTCAGACCGCTCGGTGAATCCGGTAACGGCCAGGTTTTCGCGGATGACCGCGCATTGACGGCGGTCCCGCTCCACGAAGTCGGCCCACCCGGCGCCCCGGCTGAGCGTCTCAATGCCCAGGCTGCCGGTGCCGGCGAAGAGGTCGAGCACCCGCCGGTCTGCATACTGGTCTTCGGCCAGAATGTTAAAGATCGCCGCCCGCACCCGCTCGGTGGTTGGACGAACTCCGGAGACAACGGCACCTTTGAGCCGCCTTCCGCGAGCCTCGCCGCCACCTACACGCATGTTCGGGTCAAGTTGGAATTATACAGGCGGACCGTCCCTTGTCCCATACATTCTGGTCGCAATTTTAACTTATTTTAAGAAATTAACCAAGTATATATCTGGGTAGGCGCAATTTCGGCTGACCCGAGAACTTGGTCGTCGACGAAAATACGTGCGGCAAAAGGCGGTTTAAGTTGACGCTAAAAGTGCCCTGTGCTACCATCCGGCACGCGGTTTACCCCGGTTTCAACGCCCCTTGGAACGCCTCTGTCGGCCCTCCGGAGCGGTGAACCGGCGGCTCTTTCTGTCCACGTAGCCACCTCAATCCACACCTACGATGGATGCCGCGACTGATAGGGGACCACTAGACCGATGAGCTTCAGCCAGCGCTTGGCCGGCTTCGCCCCGGGGAAAGACACGGTGCTGACCGTCGGTGTCTTCGACGGCGTTCATTTGGGCCACCGTCACCTGTTGGACCACCTGATTGACTGGGCTGGCCCGACCTGTCTCCCCACAGTCATCACCTTCACCAACCGCCCCGTCACAGTGTTCCGTCCCGGAACGTTTCCAAGCTACCTTACCACACCGGAACACAAGGAAACCCTGCTTCGGGAAGCGGGCATCGACCTGGTTGTTTCCCTTGAGTTCACCCAAGAACTGTCGCGGGTTTCAGCACGCCAGTTTGCGGAACTGCTCACGGACTCCATGAAAATGAAGGGGCTGGTGCTCGGTCCTGACTCCGCCTTAGGGCAGGGGCGTGAGGGCGACCTCCCCTACATGCAGGCCGAAGGCGAGCGCCTGGGCTTCTGGGTTCGCAGCGTGCCGCCGCTGGAGATCAACAGCCAGCCCGTGAAGAGCAGGATAATCCGTGAAGCCCTAGTCGCCGGGAACGTCTCCGGTGGGGCGAATCTTCTGGGCCGCAACCACACCCTGAGCGGCACCGTCGCGGTTGGGGACCAGCGGGGCCGCACCCTGGGGTTCCCGACGGCCAATATCGACGTCTACCCCGGTCTCCTCTGGCCCGGGGACGGAATCTACGCCTCCTGGGCACATTTCGGCGGCGAACGCCATCTGGCCGCCACCTCCATCGGCGTCCGGCCCACCTTCGGGCTGACCCAGCGGCTGGTTGAGGTGTATGTTATGGACTTCAGCGGCGATCTGTACGGCCAGCAGATGGAAGTGGAGTTCGTGGAGAAGGTACGCAACCAGGAAACCTTCGCCGACATAGACACGCTCATCGCCCGGATTGGGCAGGATGTGGCCGATTCCCGAGTCGCACTGGCCAAGGCTGGTTAGACCCAACCTGTATTGAGAGGGAATGATTTTGCTTAACCCCGAGACGCTGGACACCATCGTCAACCGCGGCGTTAGCGACATCATATCCCGCGAAGAATTCGTCCGGCTTCTGCAATCGGGGCGCCCCCTGCGCCTCAAGATGGGTTTCGACCCCAGCCGTCCAGACATCCATCTCGGTCACGTGGTCGGCCTTCGCAAGCTGCGCCAGCTTCAGGAGCTAGGGCACCAGGTCATTCTCATCGTCGGCGACTGGACGGCCCAGATCGGAGACCCCAGCGGCCAGTCAGCCACCCGCCCCATGCTGACCCACGAGCAGGTAATGGAGAACGCCCAGTCCTACCTGCGGCAGTTCTTCAAGGTAGTGGACAAGGACCGCGCGCAGGTCGTCGAGCAGAGTGAATGGTTCGGCAAGTTCACACTGGCGGATGTTATAAGATTGACCGGACGCTTCACCGTCGCGCAGTTCCTGCAGCGGGCCGACTTCGCGCAGCGATTCAACGAGCAGCGTCCCATCGCCATCACTGAACTGCTGTACCCCCTGCTCCAGGCCTACGACTCCGTTGCCATCGAGTCGGACGTGGAATTTGGCGGAACGGATCAGATGTTCAACCTGCTGGTGGGCCGCGAGTTACAGGGCATGATGGGCCAGACGCCCCAGCAGTGCTTCATGATGCCCATCCTGGTGGGGACCGACGGCGTCCAGAAGATGAGCAAGAGCCTGGACAACTACGTGGCGGTGGACGAACGCCCCGAAGACATGTACGGGAAGATCATGTCCATCGACGACAGCCAGATCGTCAATTACTTTTCCCTTTTGACGGACTTGCCCTCGGCAGCGCTCGCTGATCTGGAGAGGGACCTCGACCAGGACTCGGTCAACCCCATGGAACACAAGAAGCGGCTGGCCTGGGACATCACCTGCCAGTTCCACGACACCGCCTCTGCCGACGCCGCCCAGGCCAACTTCGAGCGGGTGGTGCAGGGTCGCAGCCTGCCGGAGGGTATGCCCGAATTGTCCTTGGCGGAAATCAGGGAACAGGCCGGCTCCCCAGACGGTGCCATCCGGGCCGACCGCCTGCTGGTAGCCGCGGGACTGGCATCCAGCAACGCCGAGGCCCGCCGGCTCCTGTCCCAGGGCGCCGTGGAACTCCTGCCACCGGCGGGAGATTCAAGTCGTCTGGAAGATGACCGGGTCAGCGTGGAACCCTCCGCCGGCGACGTGCTCCGCGCTGGCCGCCGCCGCTTTGTTCGCTTCACGGCGTAGCCTGTCGGTTTCTTTTTGGTCAGCGAGGGATAATCAGGACACGGCAGATGAGTTTCCATTGCCGTTCTGCTGGCGCAGCTTGGCGTTCTCCGCTTCGAGAGTTTCGATAGTCCGCTGGAGGGACTGGACTAGTTCGCTCTGGCCGTTCCCTTGGCTGCCGCTGTTGTTCAGGGCTGCGATTAGCAGGGTCATCAGTTCATGGTGGCGTCGTTCCGCCATTTCTGCGTCTTGGCGGCGCCGTTCTTCCAGTCGCTCCTCGCGTCTGGCTTCTGCTTGGAGAGTCTCCTCGTGACGGTGTTCTGCATTTGCCTCGTTCTCAGCCCTCTCCGTGCGGCGCGCTCTGTGGTCAAAATAGCTGGATAACATTTGCGGCACTCCCAAGACGGCGAGCATAATGGCGATTTATGCTCCAGCTTGAAGGTATTCCAAGACTGTCCATTGTTCCATTTTCAACATTATACGCCGGCTGACGCGCGTCGGAGTCCAAACCCTATCCGCTTTTTAGACAACCTTCTTGATCAGCCTTAGGCTTCGCCCGCGTTGACACTCTTCTCTGACTCTGACTAGACTGCCTGTACAGATCGTCGCAGCCGGCGGGCGGTCGGCGCCTTCAAAGTCGACCGGCTTCACCCACCAGGTAATGGCTTGGAGGTAACCTCTTGACTTCCGACCAGGAATTGCAGCAACAGAAAGAACGGGTCGCCGGTTGGCGGGAACGACAGGACCCTTCCTCACAGCGTCGCCCGGAGTTTCGCACGCCGTCGCAACTGCCGGTGGACCAGGTCTACACCGCGGTCGACACTGCCTCCAACGGGGCGGTTGACCTGCCCGGCGAGTTTCCGTACCTTCGCGGAATCCACGACACCGGTTATCGGGGACGCCTCTGGACCTTGCGAATGTTCGCGGGGTTTGGGCGTCCGCAGGAGACCAACGAGCGCTTCAAGTTCCTGCTGGAGCAGGGCCAGACCGGCCTCTCGGTGGCCTTCGACATGCCCACGCTGTACGGCTACGACACCGACGACCCCCGGGCCTTCGGAGAGTTCGGCACCTGCGGCGTGGCCGTATCATCCCTTGCCGACATGGAGACGCTCTTCGACGGCATCCGGCTCGACCAGGTAACCACCTCCATGACCATCAACGCGCCGGCGGCCATCATCTGGGCCATGTACCTGGCCTTGGCCGAGAAGCAGGGGGCGTCTCTGGACAAGGTCGGCGGCACCATTCAGAACGACATCCTGAAGGAGTACATCGCCCAGAACGAGTACATCTTCCCGCCGCGGCCTTCCATGAGGCTGGTCACCGACACCGTTGAGTTCGGCGCCCGGCACGTGCCCCGCTGGAACCCCATCAGCATCAGCGGCTACCACATCCGGGAGGCCGGTTCCAACGCGGTGCAGGAGCTCGCCTTCACGCTGGCCGACGGGTTCGAGTATGTCCGGCACGCCCAGGAGCGAGGTCTGGATGTGGACGATTTCGCCCCCCGCCTCAGCTTCTTCTTCAATGTTCACAACAACTTCTTCGAGGAAATCGGCAAGTTCCGCGCCGCCCGACGCATCTGGGCCCAGGAGATGCGCGACACCTTCGGGGCAACGGACGAGCGTTCTCACAAGCTGCGATTCCACGCCCAGACCTCCGGGCAGTCCCTGACCGCACAGCAGCCGGAGAACAACGTGGTGCGGGTGTCGCTACAGGCCCTTGCAGCGGTGCTGGGCGGGTGCCAGTCGCTCCATACCAACGGCAAGGACGAAGCCTGGGCCCTGCCGTCGGAAGAGGCGGCCCTCCAGGCTCTTCGCACCCAGCAGATAATCGCCCACGAAACCGGCGTCACCGACACCGTCGACCCCCTGGGGGGCAGCTACTTCCTGGAAGTGATGACCGACCAGCTGGAGTCGGGCAGCTACGATTATTTCCGCCGCATCGAGGACGTTGGGGGGGTAATCCCGGCGCTGGAAACGGGATTCCTGCAGCGGGAAATCGCCGACGCGGCCTACATCTACCAGATGGAAGAGGACCGCCGGGAGCACATCACCGTCGGTGTCAACGAGTACAACACCGGCGAGGAGGCCGACATCCCGTTGCTACGAGTGGACCGGGAAGGGGAGCGCCTGCAGATAGAGGGCCTCAACGAAGTCCGCCGCACTCGCGACAACCGTGAAGTTGCGGAAAAGCTGCGGGCCCTGGAGACGGCGGCTCGGGGCAACGAGAACCTGATGCCGCCGCTGATCGAGGCTGTAAAGTCCTACGCCACCCTCGGCGAGATGATGGACGTATTCCGGAACGTCTTCGGCGAGTACCAGCCCGGCTGGGCGTTCTAGACGCCTCACGACGGAATGAAGAGGCCCCGACTAATGTCGGGGCCTTCCCTTTTTACCGTTGCGATTCGGGGCCCGAGAACTAGTCGTCCTCGTCGCGCATTCGCTTAGCTTCCTCGATAACCTTCGGCTCGAGATTGGCTGGGACCGGCTCGTAGTGATCGAACACCATGGAGTAGGAACCGCGGCCCTGCGTGAGGGACCTCAGGTCCTGGGCGTAGCGCAACATCTCGGACTGGGGCACCTCTGCATCAATCACGGTTACCCGGTCCTCGGGCACCATTCCCAGAATCCGGCCGCGCTTGCCGTTCAGGTCGCTCATCACCTCGCCGGTGTACCCTTCCGGAACGTTGACCGTAAGCCGCATCACGGGTTCGAGAAGAATGGGGCTGGCTTCACTGACGCCCTTCTTCAGTGCCTGAACGCTGGCTATTTCGAAGGACATTCCGGAGGAGTCGACGCTGTGGAAACTGCCGTCGTAAAGAACAGCCTTCAGGTCGACGAGCGGGAAGCCGGCCAGGGCCCCTTCGTCCAGGGCCTTGACCACGCCTTTCTCCACCGAGGGGATGTACTCCCTAGGCACGCGTCCGCCGACCACCTCGTTGCCGAACTGGAATCCCTGGTCGCGTTCCATGGGCTCCAAGCGAAGCACCACGTGGCCGAACTGACCATGCCCACCCGACTGTTTCTTGTGCCGGTATTCGCTCTGGGTGACCCGGGTGATAGTCTCGCGATACGGGACCCGGGGCAGCTTCACCCGCAGGTCGGCCCCGAACTTCCGCTTGATCTTGTCGATGGCAACATCGATCTGGGCCTCGCCAAGACCGGTGATCAGCGTTTCGCTGGTGCTGGCATTGCGTGACATCTGAAGGCTGGGGTCTTCCTCCACAATGCGGTTCAGGGCCAGGGACATCTTGTCCAGGTCGGCCTTTGAGGCGGGGGACACTGCCACCCGGTAGTATCCAACAGGCATCTGGATGGGGTCGAACGTTACCTGGCTGTCCCGGGCGCAGAGGGTGTCCCCAGTGACCGTGGAGGAGAGTTTACCTACCGCACCTATGTCTCCGGCAGTAACTTCACTCAGGTTCTCCTGGTTCTTGCCCTTGGGCAGATAGAGCTGCCCGACACGCTCTGACTGGCCCTGGCTGGCATCCCACACTTCCGAGTTACTCCTGATGGATCCCTGGAAGACACGGAAAAGGGACAGCTTGCCGACGAATGGGTCTGCAGTGGTCTTGAATACCAGTGCGGACAGCGGGGCGCTCGAATCGACCTGGAATTCCACCTCGTCGTCCGACCCGGCCTTGGTCAGACGCGGCTTCACCCCGTCAACCGGGGAGGGCAGGTATGAACCGGCCGTCGCCAGGACTTCGTCCACGCCCAGGTTGCCCGTGGCGGAGGCCGCCAAAATGGGGACCAGCTGACCCGAAAGCACTGCACCACGAAGGGCGACCTCGATTTCCTCGGCGGTCAGTTCCTCGCCACTGAGGTAGCGGTCAGCCAGCTCGTCGTCGCTCTCTGCGGCAGCTTCGATGAGCCGCTCGCGCGCGCTTTCCACCTCGTCGGCCAGGTCGGCTGGAACATCGGCGTTGGGGTCAGCGACGTTGACTACCCCCTTGAAGGTGTCGGCCTGCCCGACAGAGACCTGGAAGGGAACACACTGCCGTCCGAAGGTGGCCTGGATATCGGCCACGTTCTTTTCGAATTCGGCGTTCTCGCGGTCCATCTTGTTGATGACGATGAGTCGCGGGAGACTGCCGGTCTCACACTGGTTCCATGCCCGCTCGGTGCCGACGTCCACACCGGAGGTCGCGTCAATCATGATGACTGCGCCCTCAACCACCCGGAGCGCGCTGACGACCTCTCCCTGGAAGTCGTCGTAACCCGGTGTATCCAGGAAATTGATCTTGTGACCGTCGGTGTTGATAGCAATCAGAGTTGTCTGAATGCTGCCGGCACGCTTTATTTCTTCGGGCTCATAGTCAGAGACGGTATTACCGTCCTCGATTCGGCCCTGGCGAGTTACCGCCTTCGTGCTGAAAAGCGCCGCTTCACAGAGTGAAGTTTTGCCAGCGCCGGAATGTGAAAGCAGGGCCACGTTTCTTATGCTGTTAGCATCCATAAAGGACGTTGCTCCCCCTTGCAGAGTCTGCACGCCTGATGTGGCCTCAGGACCGAGAAAGCGGGCCGGCGGACAGGCGCAAACCGCCCAAACGCAATATTGCGTCCGGCGCAAACGGATAACGTATTGTATAAGTTGTAGCAAGGTGTCGCAACCATGACGCACTTCTAAGACGATTGCGCAAGCGGATAATCGGGAGACACTTGGCTAAATGAACAGCAGGGGGCCCGGCAATTGCCGGGCCCCCTGGCCGAACTCCCTCAGCAATGGTCCTAACCGACACAGCACTGGCAGGAGCGAACGTCCCTCAGCTTCGTCCTGCTGGCCGCAGCGAGCGCAGCTACTTTCGTACCGAACGGGCCATGCCACTCTCCGGTACGGAGGGGCCTCCTCCCGAAATCCGTCGCTCTGTTGCAGTCCACGCGGTGCACCACCGCGCAACGGAGGGGCCTGTCCTCAACTACCAGGTAGTCCATGTCCCACCTCCTCAACTGTGCTGCGCCAAGTATCGGGAGCGAAGTTGAGGGATGTCAAAATAGTGCACACAATCACAAGATTGTTTCAAATCCGGATCAGTGGCGTACTGCGGGGTCCGTTACCGGGTGGCTATCCATTAAGCTGCTTTTGCAGTCATCTCCATTTCAAGGCACGGTTCCCTTTGAGATGGTCAGCGCAATGCATGGGAGGGTGCCAACCCGACCGCGGCCCACTCATCCTTGAAAACCAACACAGATACCCTGGGCAAAGCCAAGAATCACGCCTGCGATGAAGATTCCATTCGCTCCGTTCGGCGCGAAGCCTTGTGGGGGAAACGGGGCTCCGGAATCCTGCTTTCGCAGGAACGACGAATTGCGTGCCGGAGGTCAGAGGCGGTATTGCCGGTCTACTCTTGCTCCGGCTCAACCGGCAGGGCCGGCCTGAGCAGGAACTCGTAGACCGCGGCTCCCAGGGGCCCCCCGATCAGCGGGCCGACGATGTAGGCCCAGAAGCCGCCCGATGGCCCAGGAATCGCCACTTCCCCCCAACCAGCGAAGAAGGAGACCAGTCGGGGCCCGAAGTCTCGCGCGGGGTTCCAGCCCCCCATGGTCAGGGGAGCCAGCATGCTGATGATCAGGCCCACGGTCAGACCTATGAACACAGGCGCCAGGAATTTGACCGGCAGTGTGCTGTTTCGCCGGTCAACCAGCGCGAAGATCATCAGCACCAGGATGCCCGTGCCGATGCCTTCTACGGCGGCGGCGGCGAGGGGGGAAATCAGTGCCTGGGCCGTCTCTCCGGTACCGGCCATGCCCGGATTGGGGAAATACTCACCGAACATCATCGACGAGAGCTGGCTGCCCGGATCGCCCCTCGACAGTCCATGCTCGTCTTCGAAACGGCGTATGAACGAGCCGTACAGCAGCAGCACCGTCAGTCCCGCCAGGACCGCGCCCAGCAGCTGCGATGCCCAGTACGGCAGCAGCAGGCGAAGCGGAAAGTCCCTGGGGCGGAAGATAGCGAAAGAGAGGCTGACGGCCGGATTCAGGTGGGCGCCCGACACGGCTCCAGTCAGGTAGATGGCCATCGACACGCCGAGGGCCCAGGCGACAGCCACCTGCCAGAGCCCCACCTGCGCCCCGGCCAGCACGGCGGCGGCGACCGCGGAGGTCCCGGCGAACACCATCAGCCAGGTGCCGATGGTCTCGGCGAGACAGCGCCAGATGAGGTCCCGAAGAGGTGAATCGTTCCGGAAAAGAAATCGACCCATCCGGCGTGGAACCGAACCGGAAGGGCCGTGGTTAGGGGGCTCAGCCACGAGTGGCAAAGCCCCCTCTCGATTCTCTGTCTGCGAGCGTTCTGTGGAAAAGCGGCTGGGCCATCGGGGGCCGCATTGTTGCCGGTGGTTCGGCCCTCGGGAGAGCCGGGCAGATCTTCCACTGCATATCGAAATGCTATCCCGAATCCCCGCTCCAAAGCAACCCCATTCGACAGCCTGTGCATGGAACCGCGCACTTGGCGGACCGCCTCTGATCTGCGTCCCGTTATTCCCGAGACCGCCGGAGTCCAGTTGCCCTACCCGCCGGCTAAGAGCTTGCCGACGGCGCTCTCGACGGCCTGGCCCTCGTCCGAAACGCGGAGCCATTTCCTCAGCTCGCGGCGAGCAATTGTCACGGTGAGCTTGTCGCCTCGCTCCTCACGTAATTCCACCAGCCTCTCTTGTGCGCCTGCAGCTGCGGCAGAGCCGGATGCGGCGATGTTTGCGTGCAAATCCAGGGCAGGGTTGAACTCCGGTATGGACAGCCTCCAGAGGTGTTTCTGTAGGTGGCGCGCACCAAACTGGCCTTTGGGCATTAGGGGTTTTACGGCCTCAAATAAGGTGTCGCTGTTAATTATGGCCAGCAAATAGGTCGCTTCGTTGATATTTCTACAAGGTACCCAGAAAAGAGTGTAGTCGATAAAGGCTTGATCGTCTTCCACCAACGCTGCCGTCGGGGTTCCTGACCCAGAATAGGCAATCCGAACCGGATGTTCTCTTGGATTGCGCTGCCACTCCAACTGGGATGACAGCTTGTGTATGTAGTCCAACTGCCCCACCAAATTCAGTTGGTTGGCAGGGGCCTTATTATCCTCCCAGAGATTGCTAATGGTCTGCCAACGCCCACGCATCCGACTTTCCAGATCTCCGAGGCTGATGCCGCCCGGACCGCCGACCTGCAGGGGTATAACATTGTCATTCTGCTTTAATGGCAGCACTGCTTTCAAAGGTCCCAGTGTGGCGTAGGGAACTACAGTCTCGCCCAGATGCACGTCGAAAAAATGGATGTCCTCCACAGTCTGGCCAGTGATCGCGGCCAGGTCCAGGTCCTTCCAAGGCGCTTTGTCCTGGTTGCCCCGGCGGGGATTGACTGTTACCGTCGGCGCAGCCTGAACTCTGGCCGTGTTTTCGGTCTCGTGAACGAAGAACAGACATCGAGGGACGATGGTCGCGCCCTGACGGGAGTAGCCGCCGTAGGGTGAGCCGCCGGACACACCAGTATCAGTGATAGCTACCGGCTCCCGCAGGACGCCGTCGCTCCCTGCCACGCCTCGCCATCGTTCCGCCTGTCCGGCCAGCGGCGCCGATATTTCAGATCGGCCCGTGCTACGAGCGAACACTACGCAAGAGGGTATCGGAAAGAACGTGTTTGGCTCCAGTTGTTCAAGATCCCAGGCTGCTTTAAGCGTGAAGTCTGCTGTCAAGCTGAAGTCGGGCGTCCGGTTACGGCCCTTACCCCGGACCGGCGACTCCCATCTGCCAGTGCGCCACTTGGAGTGCTGGCCCGCCTGCAGGGCGCTGTGAGGCATCACGAATCCAATTACACCACCGTCTTTCAGGTAGAGGTCGACGCAGCGCGCGAAAAAAAGTCCTGCCACGTCCTGGTGGGTGGCGTAGCGCCCGCCCGCCCAGATGCCGTAACGGTTGCGGCTGAGATTCACCAGCTCATCCCGCAGGATGTCGGCGGTCTGGTTGTAGTTGATCCAGGGCGGATTGCCGATCACCACGTCGACCTTGGCGCGTGACAGCGCCACGGGCCGCACCATGTTGCGGGTGTAGTAGGCCCAGATGTGATCGCGCCCCTGATTGTGCAGCCGCTGCATGGTCTTGATGGTCCCGGTGATCACCGCTCGTTCATTGGAGTCGTTGATGTGGTTGTCGTCCAGCGCCAGCAGGGGGTCTCCGCCCTCCTAGATGTAGGCCGAAACGTCCCCCATCAAAGCGTCGAAGTCCTCCGCGCGCTCCACCAGGCTGACGGGAAAGACCAGTTCCGTGCTCCCAGCGTCCCTGGTTTCGATGGTGATCTCGTTCAGGGCGAACATATCCCCGGTGCGGAAGCGGAGTTGCAGGGCGTCGCCCAGGTACACCGGGATGGACATGGACGCATCGTAGCCCGTCGCCGCTGCTGCGCTGATGGCGGGGTGTGCCGCCAACGTCCATGCCGCCCGTGCCAGGTGCGCTGCCACCGGGTGAACGTCTATACCGGTCACCGCGTCCCGGAGGTGGTTGAGCACCTCCAGGGGATCCCAGTTGGCCTCATTTGCTGCGGCAATAAAGTGTGAAACGGCCTCGGCCAGGAAGGTTCCCGAACCGCAGGCCGGGTCCAGCACGCGCTGATTCAGGGGGTCGACCACCAGTTCCCTGACCATGGTCCGGGCCAGCCATGCCGGGGTGTAATATTCCCCCAACTGCCGCCGCTCCTCCGCCGGGATGATCGTCTCGTACAGGTTGGCGGCGGTGTCCGGCGGCGCACCGGCCCAGTTGAATCGCGCCACACGGCGGGCCAGTGTCTGCAAAAGCGGGTTGCCGCCCACCTCGTTGGGCCAGGCGAAGAAATCCGATTCCAGGACGCCCTGCAGACCCGTGGCGCTGTGGAACTCCCGCCCCTGCAGCAGGTCGGCAGGATCGACCTCGGCGAGCTTGCGGATGTCAATCCCGAACGACGCCTGCACTACCATGCCGATGACGGCACTGAGGTAGGTGTGCCGGACGAACAGGTCGTCCATTTCCTGCGTGTCCGGGTTGCGCACCTGGTGAGTCATTCCTTCCGTCGTGTAGGCCACCTCGCCCAGGGCGGTGCGCAGTAGGTCGTACCATAAGCGCCGCTTGACCCTGATCGTCTCCAGTTCTTCGCTCTCCTGGTACAGAATCTTGAGGACCGCGATGTCCCGTTGGTACGCGGGGCTATCGGGACTGAATTGCTCCGCAATGCTCGTCTTGTCGGGGCTGATATTTTCCAGGGATACGAGCGCAGTGTCGCGCAACCACTGGTATAGATTGAACCAACCGTCGGGGGTCTCCAGCGTGAAGCCGTATGGAGGAACCATCTGCACAGGGCCCGCTCCGGGCCACCGGAACACCCAACGCTTACCGTCGGTGAGCACGCCCATCCTTATGCGGCCTTGGACCGCTGATTCCGACAGATATTCATCCAGCTGCTGAACGTTCTTCGGGTCGGGCTCGCCGGAAGGAACGGTCCCAATGCGCCTCTTGAATTCAACGAAAGTGTCCAAGGCAGTCAGGTCAACTGCCCGCCGGGAGCTATCGGAGGGCGGGTCTTCCTCGACTATTTCCTCGCTTCGGGCCAGGTGTGTACTGATAAGGAAGTCGCGCACTGAGCTGGTGATGTTCGCTTCGGGTTGTAGAGCTTCGTGCCGTGACAGTATCTCTTCTGCCGCATTACGATACCGTATGTCGTTCAAGTTGATGTGGGTTTCCGTTGCCATTGGGCACCTCTGTGGATTCGCGCGCTGTACCGCTCACTTCCCCACAGCATAAGGTCGCCCCACAGGGCGGTGCCTCCCCGCGTGCCTATCACATCAGCGGGGTTCTGTTAAGGAAATTTGAAGGAAACCCCGGATTTCGGGGTTTCCTTCAAAACGGAGAACCTGGGCATCAAACCTTGCGCCAGGGGAGTTACTAGAATGCAGGGCGGTTCAGCACTGTCTGGTCGACCTTGCGGAGGATCATCCGCCCGTCGTTGCCGTCGCCAAGCAACTGGCCGCCGTCGACCATCACCTTGCCCCGAAGGATGACGGTGGTTGGCCAGCCTTCGACTTCCGAGCCTTCCCACGGGTTGTAGTCGCGCACGTGCAGGTCGGAGAGCTCGAGGGCCTTTTTGAAGGACGGGTCGATGATGGCGAAGTCGGCGTCACTTCCCGCGGCGATGCAGCCCTTGCGGGGGTACATGCCCAGCAGCTTTGCGGCGTTGGAAGAGGTCACGTCCACAAAGCGCTCCAAGGACATGCCCCGCTTGACCACGGCCTCTGTGTAGTTGACGCCCATGCGGATCTCGATGCCAACGTTGCCTCCGCGAATGTCGCGCACGTTGGTGCCGGCGATCTTGTCTATGTAAGTCGTGAAGCTGCTGTCGGTGGCGGTGAAAGACAGGTCGCCCTTCATGATTCCGTCCCACAGGACGTTCCGGTCCTCCTCGAATTTGAGAGACGGATAGGTATGGTACTTCATGCCGTCGGACTCCTTGTACCGCTCGGCCTCGAAGGAAAGAGCCAGGGTCAGCACCTCGCCATATACGGGCATCCCGGAGGCCCTGGCTTCGGAGATCACGTCCGCGCCATCACTGGCGGTGACATGGACGAAGTACATTCCGACCCCCGTCTGCTGGGCCATGCGCACCACGTGTCGGAAGGCGAGGTCTTCCACCCTCTTGGAGTGGATAAGGTGAACGTTGTACCAGTCCCACAGGCCACGCTGCTGGGCCATGAGGTAGTTGTACATGACCAACTCATCGTCCTCGCCGTGGACGGCCAGCACGCCCCCGTGAAGGTGCATCTGCTCCATCAGGTCGCCCAGGCGGCCGGTGTCGATCCTGCCGACAGGAGTGAGGCTGGTTCCTCCCGCTCCCGGCGGGCGGATGTTGGTGGTGAAGATCTTGACGCTGGGGAACCCCGCCTCGACCAGCTCATGGAACCGGGCAATGGAATCCGGGGAATTGCCCTCCCGGTAGATGCAGTGGGTGGTGTAGTCGGTGTAGGCGCTTCCCTGCCACACATTCATGAAGTCGTGGATACCCGCGGCAAGGTCGCCCTCGCTGGGAACCGGGGCGAAGTCGACGACTGTGGTGGTGCCGCCCCAGATGGCGCCCAGGGAATGCACCGCCGGTCCCGCATTTGGCGTGCCGGGGACGGACTCCGGCGCTCCGGGCTGCACGTTGGCCGCGGCGTGGGCATGGGCCTCCACGCCGCCGGGCACAACAATTTTGCCGGTAGCGTCGATTACAGTGGCCCCATCCTCCTGCAGCACGCCGGGCAGGGCCACGGCCACGATTCGCTCACCCTGCACCCCCACATCCCAGTTACCGACCCCCGACGGGGTAACGACCTGTCCACCCTTGATCAG
Source organism: Dehalococcoidia bacterium (assembly GCA_965222025.1). GTDB lineage: Bacteria > Chloroflexota > Dehalococcoidia > Lucifugimonadales > UBA3495 > VXOI01. The sequence goes on from CBDCTI010000005.1 coordinate 316,769, forward strand.
CATATCCAGCATCGTTCCGGCTCCTTACATCTAGTTTTCGAGTGGGTCCAGCAGTTCGAGGCCCTTGATCCGGCGAAAGTCCTCTCTGTTGTGAGTCACCAGCGCGAGATTGTGGGTGATCGCGGCGGCGGCGATTATCGCATCGCCCAGTCCCATGCGGCGCTGTAGTCGGAGGGAAACGGCCTGCTCTGCAATCATTTGGGTAAGGGGTAACATTTCGCAAAGGCCAAATATTTCCGACAGGTCGCTCTTTTCGGTTTCGGAAAGTGAATGAAATCCAAATGATTCGATATAAGTGATGATGGAAACGGACCGACTGATGGAATATAAAAAATGCACCAATTCTAGATTTCCGGGCTTGGCGGCCGCAATTATGATGTTGCTATCAATCAACATCAGGGTCGCGACCGGGAAGGGGACGGTCCTTGCGAATCTCTCTCTGCCACTCAACGGGATCCTCTATTTCGGCAAAGGCCCCGGAATCGGCTAAAGCCTGAAACAGCTCGACAATTGATTTTTCGCCCTGCTCCAGGTCGTTGGATCTCTTTACTTCCGGAATGGATACGTAAATCTGAATCGGCACTTCCGTTTCCGGGGCGCCTTCGAGCCATTCGACACGGTCGCCGTGCAGGATGGCCTTGTATACCTGTTTCATGGTTTCTCCGGGCCTTGGCGATTCTTCTCTCTTGTGAAACGCCATTCTAGCGTTGAAGAACTGGCGATTACCCTATCGGCACAGCCACCCTGGCGACTTCGAAGCCGTAGAGCTCGGCTGCGGCGCCGCCCACGATGCTGGCCTGCTCCTCCACGGGCACGCCCTCCAGTATCTCGCTCAGGACTTCCCGGGAGCGGGGGAACGTTGACTCGGAGTGGGGGTAATCGCTGCCCCACATCAAGCGGTCAACGCCGATGATGTCCCGCAAGCGAATGCCAACGGCGTCTTCCTGGAAGCTGAGATAAACGTTGCTGCGGAAGAAATCGCTGGGGCGAACGTCGCCCTTGAAGCGATATGAGGCCTCCTCCTGCCGCTCGATGTAGGTGTAGTCCATCGAGTCCAGCAGGTGTGGCGCCCAGGCCAGCTCGAACTCCACGATGGCCAGCTTGAACTTCGGGTAGCGTTCAAACACGCCGGAGAAGATGATGTCGCACATCGACATGGCCGGGTAAAAGACCTTGGTGGCCCGTCCGCTGGCAACTCGCACGGAGGTAGCGCCGGCGCCCCGGCTGCGTCCCTCGCGGCGGGTGGCGGTGTGCAGGCTGACCGGGATGTCCAGGTCCTGCGCGGCCGCCCAGAAGGGCTCGTACTCCGGGCTGTCGTAACGCCTGTCCTCCAGCGGGTACTCCGTAATCATGGCGGCCGCCATGCCCAGCTTGGCGCACCGTTCCAACTCGGCAACTCCCTCGGATACGTCGTCCAGGTTGATCATGCCCACGCCTTTAAGACGCTCAGGGTTGGCCGAGCAGAACTCCGCCAGCCAGTCGTTGTAGGCGCGGAAGATCGCCGACATCAGCCGAGAGTCTTCGACCTTGTAATAGAACAGCCCCTGCGACGGGTAGAGCAACTCCCCCGACACACCATCGATCTTCATGTCGCGAATGTGCTGGTCTGGGTCGTAGCCGCCGGCGTGCACATCCTCGAACCGACCGTGGGCGGAGATCTGTTCCGGATTCTCGAAGCGGGCCCCGGCATTGGAGATGAGGCCAATGCCGGCGATCATCTGGTCTTTTTCCACCACCAGATGGTCCACGTCCCCAACACGCTCCATCCGAGGAGCCCGATCGCGAAACTCGGCGTCGATGCGCTTTGTCCAAAGGTCGGGCGGCTCAAACACGTGGGAATCGGAAGAAATGACTATCAGTTCGTCCATATTGTTCTCCTGTTTGCGGCAGCGACGGCTCGTCGCTTGCCGGGAACTGTATTTAAGTATGGCCTATTTTAGCATCAAGGCCCCGCCATACAGGTGCGGCCCACGGGCTGGTCCCCGGCGCAGGGTCTGGAAATTTCCCACTGCAAATTTGACGGCGAAAACCGGATAGAATTGCCCTCTCGCATCGGCTAACCTGATGGTGAAGCAGGAATTCACGGAGTCGAGGGACCATAGTGAAGAACTGGCCCAGCAACCTTTCCCCACAGGACCTGGCCGACTGGCTGAACCGGCATTACGGCGAGGAAACGCTGATGAACCGCCTCAAGATGCGTGTGCTGGAGGTTGGCCCCGAGCGTGCGGTGGTCGAGCTGCCGGTCCATGACGGCCTGTACACGCCGCACCATTACATCCACGCCGGCGTGATGATCTCCCTGGCCGACACCGCCGCTACGTTGGCCTCGGTGGCAGCGTATCGAGGCGACCTAGATGAGGAGCAACTCCCGGTGGCCGTGACCATCTCCAGCCAGATCGTCTCCAACATCCGCGAGGGCCTGCTGGTGGCCGAATCGACCATCCCCCACCCCGGACGCACCCTGGTGGCCGCCACAACCCGCATCACCGACGGTGAGGGCAAGCTGCTGGCCCTGGTCAACTCCACCCACTTCGTACGCCCACCTTCGAGGTAAGAGGAATGAAGTCAAAGACCGAGACCCAACTCCGCCGGGACGAGTCAATGTCCGCGGGAACCAACGGGGTCAGCCTTCCTGATTCAGACCGCCTGTGGGCTGCCGTGCAGTCTCGCGATCGCAGCTTCGACGGCAGGTTCATCTACGCCGTGCGCTCCACCGGCATCTACTGCCGCCCGACCTGCCCCAGCCGACGTCCCCGGCAGACCCAGGTGCGCTACTTCGTCGAACCGCGGGAGGCACAGGTCGCTGGCTTCCGCGCCTGCCTGCGTTGCCTGCCGGACGAGTCCGGCACAGATGCCGGGATGGTCCAGCAGGCCTGCGAGTACATCGACAGCCACATCCGTGGCAGCGATGCCTTGCCTTCCCTGGCCGACCTCACAGAGGCATTGGACGTTCAGGAGTCTCGATTGCGGCGCGTATTCCGCCGCGAGACCGGCCTCACGCCGCTGCAGTATGCCCGTGCCAGGCGAATGGATCGATTCAAGAGTCTTCTTCGCGAAGGAGCGAAAGTGTCTGAAGCCACCTACGACGCTGGATTCGGATCATCGAGCCGCATATACGAAGACGCCTCCGGCCAGCTGGGAATGACTCCGGCCAGCTACCGCAAGGGAGGCGCCGGCGCGGTGATTCGCTACGTGGTCACCCCTTCCGCGTTGGGCGGCCTGCTCCTGGCCGGTACCGATCAGGGCGTGTGCTCCATCAAGCTGGGCGACGACGCCCCCGCTCTTGAGGCAGAGCTTCAACAAGAGTTCCCCGCGGCCGACATTCGGCGGGTAATCCTCGACGCAGCCCCGTCGGAGACAGGCCGCCTCCGGGAATGGACCGCGTCGGCGCTGGCCTACCTCGACGGGAGCAGCACCGACATCGACCTGCCGCTGGACGTCCGCGCCACCATGTTCCAGTGGCGGGTGTGGCGGCTCCTCCAGGCCATTCCCACGGGTGAGACCCGCACCTACCAGCAGATGGCTGCCGAGCTGGACCACCCGAAAGCCAGCCGGGCCGTGGGACGGGCCTGCGCCACCAATCCCGTGGCGCCGGTCATTCCTTGCCACCGGGCGATCCGGAAGGATGGGGCCCTCGCCGGGTACCGCTGGGGCCTGCACCGCAAGGAGGCGCTGCTGGATATGGAGCGGCAACAGGCGGAACAGGGAACCTGACCGCGAAGGTTCTTCCGTCGTCCGGCAAGTCCGGCATTCACCCTCCTGCGTATAATTGGCACCAAGCGCCGTTGGAAGAATGTCCTTGTTAACTATGCGCAGTGTCCCGGTGAAGATATGCCTGCTGTTGCTCCCTGCAGCCGTTCTGCTTGCGGCCCTGTTCCCCATTGCCTTGGGGGCCTCCGGTGGACCCATCCAGGTGGTGCAGGCTGAACATGAGGTCAACTACCCCAGCGGCGTGGGCCTCAGTGCCACAATCGAGTCCGAAGCCAATATCAAAGAAGTGCGGGTGTATTACCGGCCGGCCGGCAACCGCCGATGGGGTTATGCCTACGCTGACTTCAACCCCGGCAGCCGGGTCGTGGCCACCCAGTCAATTCCAGTTCGGGAGTCCACCTACATCGCCCCAGGCGCCAACGTCGAATACTTTTACGAAATACTGGACGTCGAGGGCAACGTTTTCAGAACACAGAGCGCCTTCGTGGAGTACCTGGACCAGCGCTTTGACTGGGAAAGGGTGAACATAGGCCCCCTAGAGCTGATTTACCACGACATCGACCGCTCCCGCGTGGAGCAGGCGGCCGGCCAGCTTCAACTGTACCTTCGCAGGGTGGAAGACATCCTGCAGTCGGGCCAGCCAGGAGCATTCAAGGGCGTGATTTACCGGAGATACTCCGACGCCAATGCTGCCTTCCCGGTTCAAAGCCGGACCACCACCGACCACGGCACCTTCGGCGGTTACGCCTTCCCGGAACAGCGGGTGTTCGTCGGACAGGGCCTCGATGCCCGGATAATCATCCACGAATCCGCCCACCTTATGCTGAGCGATGCCATGGGCCAGCGGTCCGTCGAACTCCCGACCTGGCTCAATGAGGGCTTCGCCACGTACATGGAGCCCAACGTCCGCGTACGCAGCAGCAGCGAGCTGTACGGGCGGACCCCGGACCTTCGCGGAATGCGAAGCCTTTCCGGCACTCCCGAAACCATTCCGCTCTTCTACCAAAAGTCTGTGAGCGTTGTGGCCCACCTGATCGAGCAGTACGGGGAGGACAATTTCAGACGCTTGCTCGCCGAGTTGAAGAAGGGGCGCAACATAGAGGCAGCGCTGATCAACGTTTACGGCTTCGACGACCACGGGCTGGACAACAGCTGGGCCGGACTGCCCATTCCCAATCCAGCCGAATCAACGACCTCAAACGGAGGCCGGATACTACGCAGCTCTGAGACCGGTCAGGAAGGGCCCGAGGGCGACCCAGGGGCTGATCCCTCCTCCGGTTCCGACGTCAGCCAACTGACGCAAGCCGCGCCGCCCGGAGCGCGAGCGACACCGCTCCCGCCGCAGCGCCAGGGGCAGAGCCAGCTGCTGGCGCAGTCCACTGCGCTTCCCCCACAGCAGCCTGCCGGGCAGCGACAGGGACCGTCGCCCTTCGTATATCTCGACGTGTGGCTACTCGCTGGCGTAGCCATCTTCGTCGCTGCGGTAGTCGGACTTCGCTTCGTGTATCGCCGCATTCAGCAGGCCAATGCGCCCCCGGAAGATCCTTGGGATGACTGGCATCCCGACGATCGTGACTACGACTGACAAGCACCTTCCCCACAGCCCCGCATCTCTTGAAGCAGGGTGCCGAATCCTCTGCAGCGAATGCGGGGGGCGATTTTGTATCGTCGCGGCTTTCTGTTATATTCTTGGCCGTGAACTTTGCCGCATGCGTTCTGCTGGCAACTTCGCGATTACGGCTAAACTCGACCGCTGGGGCAATACTCCTCTCTCCCAGAACGGTAACCAGATGCCCAATGTTTAGACGGGTCAGTATAATCAAAACTGTATGCGCCCCAACCCTCGCCCTCGCGGTTAGCCCCGTCGCATGCAGCCGCGGGATGAGATTTGGGTCTGTGGCCAAACCTTGCGACGACGTGCAGATTGTTTCCGGCTTCGAGGCCAACTCTATCTACGTCGCCAACCTCGAATACGTCCGTTTCATTGACTAGGCAAACGTCTGCTCTCGCTATGATGGTCCTGAAGGTCGATCCAATCTGCCCTGCCTTACTCACCTGGCCCGGGAGGGAATTGTGGCAGTCATAAACCTGACGTGGGAGGAGATTGACCGTCTGGTCGAAGGACTGGCCTCACGGTTGCCCCTCGACAGTTGCTGCTGGGGTGTTCCCCGCGGAGGAAGCGTCGTGGCCGCCCTGCTGCGCAGCAACCACGGGATCAGCATCACCGCTGACTGGACCGAAGCGACCATCGCTGTCGACGACATCATTGACAGTGGGCGTACAGCCCAGCAGGTCTTGAAGAGGCAGGGCCTCAGGGTGGAGCCGCTGCTGGTCAAGGAGAATACTGACTGGATCGTGTTTCCCTGGGAGGGAACGGAACTCAGCGAAGACGCGGAGCAGACCGTAACCCGATTTCTCCAGCAAATAGGAGAAGACCCGACCCGTCCCGAACTGGAGCGCATGCCGCGCCGTGTGGTGAATTTCTGGGAAAGGCTTTTCTCGGGATACCGCTACACCAACGGCGACTTCTCCGAGTTTCTGCAAAACGGGCACTCCGCCCTCCAGGCATCCTCCACTGGCGACGACTTGAAGATGCTCCCCGGCATTCCCTTCGTGAGTTCCTGCGAGAACCATCTGCTTCCCTTCTACGGTGTGGCCCACGTGGGGTACCTGCCCAACGAGGAGCAGGGCGAATTGGGAGACGTCCCCAGGGTGGTCGATGCACTCTCCCGGCGCCTGCAGATACTGGACAGGCTGACCGAGCAGATATGCGACGCGCTGGAAGACCGCACGGAAGGCGCGGCCGTAAGGCTTCTGGGCACCTATCTCTGCCCCATGGTTCAGGGGCGCAATGACCGGCAGGCTACTTTCGAGACCACCGCCTTTGCTGGTAAGTTCAAGGACAGCACTGACCTGCAGGGCAGGTTCCTTTCGCTGAGCAAGAACGGAATGGCCAGCTTACCAAGTAACGATGAGCCCTCAGACAGGCAACAAGCGCGTAACTAAACCGATGGCAAAATAGTGGAGCTATGAGAATTCCCATCATGATCGCCCTTATTCTGACGTTGCTGGCCCTGATGGCTTGCGTGCTCCAGACCCCTGGCGCCGAGGACCCGGCGACTTCAGAGCCAGCCGAAGCACCTCCCGCCCAGAATCTTGTAACCAGCACGTCCACCGTTCCGACCCCGACCCTGCGTGCGACACCGACGATGTCCGCCGCCCGTACCGGTGCCAGGACCATTTACTCCAGCGCTCCGGCCATGACCCTGGACCCTGGGGCCAACTACGACGCTGACTTCCGCACCAACTACGGCAATTTCCGGGTAGAACTCCTGTCAACTCAAACGCCAGTGACAGTCAATAACTTCGTTTTCCTGGCCCAGCAGGGCTACTACGACGGCCTGATCTTTCACCGCGTCATTGAGGGCTTCATGATCCAGGGCGGCGACCCCACCGGCACTGGAGGAGGTGGCCCCGGGTACGCCTTCCAGGATGAGATCGTGCCAGGGCTGGTCTTCGACGCCCCGGGCAAGCTGGCCATGGCCAACGCCGGGCCCGGCACCAACGGCAGCCAGTTCTTCATCACCACGGTGCCCACCTCCCACCTCAACGGGAACCACACCATCTTCGGTGTCGTCACCGAGGGGCAGGCGGTGGTTGACGCAATATCCCGCGTTGCCGTCGGCACGAGGGACGTCCCCCTTCAGCAGGTGATCATCGAGCGCATCGACATCATCCAGACGTCCCGTCAGTAGCGGCGACGCTGGCATAGTTACAACATTTCAGGAGTTCTCTCAGTGGCTTTCCAGAACGTGGTCTACGAACGGCAGGACGCCATCGCTTACATCACCCTCAACCGCCCGGACAAGTTGAACGCCCTCAACGGGCCTTTGATCTCCGACCTGCGCGAGGCTCTGGACGTCGTGGAAGCCGACCCTGACGTCCGCGTCGCCATCATCACGGGGGCTGGAAGGGCATTCTCCGCTGGGTTCGACATCCAGCCCGACCCCGGCTCCCCCAGTCCCCACAGCGGCTCCCCCGACGAATGGCGGGGCCACCTGCAGGTGCTCATCGATACCTTCATGAAAGTCTGGAACCTGCCCAAGCCTGTCATCGCGGCGGTCAACGGCTATGCCCTGGGCGGGGCCTGCGAGCTGGTTCAGGTCTGCGACGTGAAAATCGCTTCGGAGCGCGCCGTCCTGGGCGAGCCAGAAATTCGTGCTGGTTTCGGTCCGCCCCTGCTCATCACTCCTTACAGTGTCAATCTCGCCTCTGCCAAGGAACTGCTGCTGACCGGCGACACCGTGGACGCCCACGAGGCGGCCCGCATTGGTCTCGTCAACCGGGTGGTGTCCCACGACGACCTGATGGCGGAGTGCGAGCGCGTGGCCCGCAAGATCTGCCTCATTTCCGAGGTGGGCGTGAAGATGACCAAGGTGGCGGTAAACCGCGCCCTTGAAAATATGGGATTCCTCAACGCCGTCTCACAGAACCTGGAATTGATGACGATATTCGACACCAGCACCAGTCCCGAGCAGGACGAGTTCAACGCCATCGCGGGCGAAAATGGTTTGCGGGCGGCCCTCAATTGGAGGGACGCCCGCTTCCGGGAACTGGACTAACCGTGCTGTCGAAGTTCCCTCTTGTAGAGGAGGATGCTATGGCGGGAGCGTTCCGCTAGCCTCCTGCCTTTACCTCAATCTTGGACAGGTCTTCCACGAACTTCAGCAGCGCCGAATGGTCGGCTTCCTGCTCGCCATCGTTGACCAGCGCCCCCAGCATCTGCTGCACCAGCGACGTCACCGGTAGCGGTACGTTCAGGTCCTGGGCGGTCTGCAGCACGTTGCGCAGGTCCTTCTGGTGCAGGCGGACACGGAATCCTGCCCTGAAGTTTCGCGACAGCATCATCGGGGCCTTGGCTTCCATCACGTTGCTGCCGGCAAGGCCTCCGCGGATGGCGTTGAAGACCTTTTCCGGGTCTACGCCCGCCTTGGTGGACAGCACCAGAGCCTCGGCAAGAGCCTCGATGTTGGCCGCCACGATTATCTGGTTCGCCAGCTTGGTCACTCCCCCAGCGCCGATATCCCCGGTGAGCACGACATTGCTGCCCATGATTTTCAGCAGGTCGAAGTTCTCGTCGAATATCTCCTGCTTGCCGCCCACCATGATCGCCAGGGTGGCGTTGACTGCCCCCGGCTCGCCGCCGCTCACAGGAGCGTCCAGCATCTCCACGCCCTTCTCGGCGCACACTGCGGCAATGCGTTGCGACACCAACGGCGCTATGGAGCTCATGTCTATGATCGTCTTGCCAGCCGCTGCGCCTTCAAGAACGCCGTCCGGCCCCAGGATGACCTTCTCCGAGTCCGCCGAGTCGGGGAGCATTGTGATTATCTTGTCGGTGGCAGCGGCCACCTCCCTGCTCGACGACGCCGGGGTGGCGCCATCGCCCACGACCTCCTCCACGGCCTCGCCGACTATGTCGTACACGGTCAGATCGTATCCCGCCTTGAGCAGGTTCCGAGCCATGGGCTTGCCCATGATTCCCAAACCGACAAACCCGATCTTTTCGTCCATCTTTCGGCCTCCTGATTATCAGCTAGCGTCCCGCTTGGCCCGGAACAGCCTTGCGGAAGTGCGAAAAAAACTGTATCACACATCGCTTGCCGCTCCAACGCCCGACCCACGACCCCGTGCGCTGGCGGGCTACCTGGTCGCAAGTATCGACTTCACGACCGGGTACTGGCCTTCCATCCGTTCCCTGAGGAACAGCCCCACCGCCATCAGCACCATCGCCGCTCCAATCGCCATCAGGATGATCGGCCATATCCTGAGTCTTGGATCATCCAGCACCGGCGTTACTGATGCCTGCCCGTCCGATGCCTGGCTCAAGCTGCCAGCATCGATGGGCTGCGGGCGCACCATCTGCTGCCGCGGCGGATCTGGAGGCCCCTGCCCGCTCACCGGCGGCACCGACGTGGGCGTCGGTTCGGCCGTCGGCGTCGGCACAGCGGTCGGCACGGCCGTGGGCGTGGGCACCGCCGTAGGAGTGGGCACAGCCGTGGCGGTCGGTTCCGGCGTCGGAGTGGGCTCCGGCGTAGGCGTCGGCTCTTCAGTCGGCGTCGGCACGGGTGTAGGTTCCGGCGTAGGCACGACGGAATTCACCACGCTGGACTGCTGCTGGCTCGACTTCACTTCCTGCTGCGGGACTATCGACCTGACCAACTGCTGTACTGCGTTGCTGCCGATACCGTAGGTGCCGGCCCCGGTGATTCCCGAGATTGTTACCGTGATGTCCCCCTGGCCATCGGTTCCTTCAGCGAAACTGACCACCAACCATTGGCTGCCGGATTCGATGAACGCGTGGATCGTATCATTGCCCACATCGTCGGCCTCCAGGGTGACTTCGATGCTGATGGACTCGTCCAGCACGCCAGAGCCGGTGATCGGGTTCCCCTGCGTGTCGAATATCTCCACCGTCACGCAGGCCTGCAGTTCTTCCGCGGGCGGGTCGCCCAGGGAGTTCCAGTCGCAGTTGTCCGAGTCCGTGTCGATACTTATGAAGAACGGACCGTCGTAGGAATCCGCGGGTATGGTGCCGGTCACCGACCCGTCGGGCGTCTGCACCTCGGTGTCCTCGTCCGGGTCCACCAGGACGACGACCTGCGTTCCGGGGTTGGTGACTGCGACGTCCGTAACGTCGGTGACGTTGATGGTCACTGTGATCGAGCCTCTGCCTCCCTTGCCGTCGGACGCGAACACGCCCACGATGTAGCTGGATTTGATCTCGAAATCCAGCTCCGCCTTGGTCTTCAGCTGGCCCGTGCTTGAGTCGATGTCAAAGGAGCTTCCGTCCGCGCCGCCACGGGTGTAGGTCAACGTGTTGCCGTCCGCGTCGGTCGCGGAGACCGGAGCGCCGATATCCTCACCCGCTGCGGTCTTCTCGGCCACGGACCGCGAAGTCCTGGTCCCCTCCGAGAAGCTCGGCGCCCGGTTGGCCGGCAGCTGAGACGTGAACGTGACGCCTCCGCCTCCACCACCACCGCTGGACGGCACCCTGTTATTGTTTCCACCACCATTTCCACCGCCGTTGCCGCCACCGCCGCCGCCGTTATTTCCGCCGTTGCCGCCGTTGTTGGGCGCAGGAGTCGTGTCATTGATAGTAAGCGTCGCCGTCGACTGCGACCCGGTTCCAACGGCAGGCGGCAGCGTGCCGAATCGCAGGTTCACCGTCTCGTGGCTCCTGTCCGAGTCATCCGTCGTCGAAATCGAAAGGGTTCCCGAATTGCTGCCGGACGCGACGCTCACATTGGTACTGGACGGCGAAAAATCTCCCGCCTCCGCGCTACCCGCAGCAATGGATACAGGAATGGTCAGCGCCCGGTCAGCTGCCGGCGAAACGTTGACGGTGAAGGAACCGGAACTGCCCTCGTCGACCGTCCGGCTCGCCGGCGAGAACGACACGTTCAACCGGCTGGGAATGCTCCCATCACCGCTGGGAGACCAGCCGCTCCCACCCTCGCTGTTCTTCGATCGCACCTGAACTTCGTAGGTCTTGCTGTAGTCCAGCCCAGTGGAAATTGTGGCGCTGTTCGTGGTGACAGACACTTCTGTCCAGGTGTCTTCTGGAGTGGCGTCCTTCTCACGGTACTGCATGTCGTAGCCGTCTACGGGTGACGTCGTGGTGGCCGCTATTGCCGTCCACGTTACGTTCAGCTTTGCCGCCGCTCCGTTGGCCGGCTCGACCGTCGGCGCGCCCGGAACTGCTGGTACGTCGATGTTGGTTACGTTGATGGTCACGGTAATCGTGTGGTCTACCGCCGACGAATCGTCGTTGCTGTAGTCGTCCAGGCCGTCGGTTACCGATACGGTCACAGTGTAGCTGGTGTTGGAATCGGTTTCGTAGTCGAAGATCGTCTTGGTCTTCAGCTGGCCAGTCGACGCGACGATGTCGAACGACGCGGCATCAGTACCGCCGAGCGAGTAGACCAACGTCCCCTTGTTGTCGCCGTGGGTGGCCGTATATGGGTCCCCGATGTTCTCACCTGCCGGTGTGTTCTCGGCGACGCTGAGCGTAGTGGCCGCATTGCTGGCGAATTCGGGGTTCAGGTTCGTAGGCGGAGCGGATACTACAGCGTTGGTCGTTTCTCCCGTGGCCGTCTTCCCAGAGCCTTTTTCGTCGTCGTAGGTCGCGGTTACCCGGTAATAGTTGCCGATGTCTTCGGCGCCGAGGGTTATGCTGTCGGTATCGGCGCCGGTTATTGGGGTCCAGTTGGATTGGTCGGTGGAGTTCTCCCATGCCCAAGTAACGGCCGGGGTCGTCTTGACGCCTTCATCGTCGTTCAGGGTGGCCGTCAGCCTTGTGCCCACCGAGGGTGGATCCGACGAGAAGGTGATCGTCCCTGGATCATCCGCGTCGGTGACTGTAATGGTTACAGCGTGGGTGTCATCTGTGGCCGTGTCTGCGATGCCATCGGCAGCCTTGCTGTCGCTAACCTGGATGGTGACGCTGTAGCTGCTCTTAGTCTCGTGGTCCAGGTCGGCCTTGGTCTTGAGCTGGCCGGATGTGGAGACGATGGCGAAGGCCGTGCTGTCTCCTGTCGTGGCCAGCGAGTACTCTAGAGTGTCGCCCGTGGTATCCGGGTCGGTGGCTGTGAACGGCGAGCCGATGTTCGTGTCCGCCTCAGTGTTCTCAACGACCGTTTCTGCCACGGAAAGGCCGTCGTCGAATGCTGGCCTCTCGTTAACGTTGGTGACGTTGATCGTAACGGTGATCGAATCGTCCTCCGCCGTGTCCGAGGCGCTGTAGTCGTCTAGGCCGTCGGCGACCGAAACGGTTACGGTGTAGCTGCGGGTGTCTGTTTCGTAGTCAAAAATGGTCTTTGTCTTGATCTGGCCTGTCGACGCGACGATGTCGAACGACGCGGCATCAGTACCTCCGAGCGAGTAGACCAACGTCCCCTTGCTGTCGCCGTGGGCGGCCGTATATGGGTCCCCGATGTTCTCACCTGCCGGTGTGTTCTCGGCGACGCTGAGCGTATTCGACGCATTGCTGGCGAATTCGGGGTTCAGGTTCGTAGGCGGAGAGGATACTACAGCGTTGGTCGTTTCTCCCGTGGCCGTCTTCCCAGAGCCTTTTTCGTCGTCGTAGGTCGCGGTTACCCGGTAATAGTTGCCGATGTCTTCGGCGCCAAGGGTTATGCTGTCGGTATCGGCGCCGGTTATTGGGGTCCAGTTGGATCGGTCGGTGGAGTTCTCCCATGCCCAAGTAACGGCCGGGGTCGTCTTGACGCCATCATCGTCGTTCAGGGTAGCCGTCAGCGTTGTGCCCACCGGGGGTGGATCCGACGAGAAGGTGATCGTCCCTGGGTCGTCGGCGTCGGTGACTGTGTTGCCACCTTCGCCTCCGCCACCACCACCACCGCCTCCGCCGTTGCCACCACCCTCGGAGACGTTGGTGACGCTGATGGTGACCGTTATGGTGTCGGTAGCCTGCGCCGTGTCGGTGGCGGTAACGACCACGGTGTAGCTGGTCTTGGACTCATAGTCCAGGGCCGACTTGGTCTGCAGCTGCCCCGAGGACCTCACGATGTCGAAGGACGACGCGTTGGTGCCGCTGAGCGAGTAGGCCAGCCTGTCGTCGGGATCGTTGTCGGTCGCAGTCACCGGGGATCCGATGTTCCGCCCTGCCGGAGTGTTCTCGGCGACGGAGCGAGTGGCCGTGCTCGATGAGAACGACGGCGCGGTGTTCTCGACCACGGCGTTGTCGGCTTGCTCCGTGATCGTGTCACCGGTGCTGTGCTTGTCATCGTAGGTGACGGTGACTTGCAGGTGCTTGCCTAGGTCGCCCTGCACCGGTGTGTAAGTTGCGCTGGTGGCGTTGGGAATGGCCGTCCACGGGTCCTGGCCGTCTGCTGAGCTCTCCCAAAGCCAGGTAATGTTGGCGTGGTCGCCGTCCTCGTCGTTCAGAGTTGCAGTCAGCAGCGCGCCGATGCGTGGGTGCTCGCTGGAGAGCGTGAGGGTTCCGGCATCGTCCATGTCCGTCACAGTGATGGTTACTTCGTGCAGTGTGTCCGACTCGGAGTCTACTGAACCATCGGCAGCCTTGTTGTCCCTGGCCCCCATTACCACCTTGTAGCTGCTCTTCGTCTCGTAATTGAGATCGTCCTTTGTCTTCAGTTTCTTCGTAGTTTGGTCAAAGCCGAAAGATGCTCCGTCGTCGAATATGTGCAGAATGTACTGAATGTCATCGCCCTCGGGGTCTGTGGCCGAGAACGCATCGCCGATGATCGTGTCCGTCGCCATATTCTCGTCAACCTCGATTTCCGTGGGCGAACTGTCGTCGAAGGCGGGCGGCTCGTTCACGTCGGTCACGGTGATGGTGACCTCGATGGTGTCGTCCACGACCGTATCCGTCTCCTCGTAGCTGTCCATCCCGTCACTCACTGAGACGGTGACCGTGTATTCGTTCTTGGTCTCATGGTCCAGGTCTGCGTTGGTCTTTAGCTGGCCTGTGGTTGTGTCAATGGCGAAGGACGTGTCGTCGGTGCCGCCCAGCGAGTAGACCAGCGTGCCCTTGCTGTCGGCGTGGGTGGCGGTCACGGGCTCCCCTATGTTTCTACCGGCAACGTCACCCTCGGCGATCTCGCGCGTGGCAGTTGCGTCGGCGAATTCCGGGTGCTCGTTGGTGGCCGGGGCGGCCGTGACCGCGCTGGTCGCCTCAGCGTTAGCGGTCTTGCCGGCGCCATCGTCATCGGTGTAGGTGACAGTAACCCGCAGGTAGCTGCCATCATCTCCGGCGACAGGGGTGTAGCTGTCCGACGTGGCGCCGGAGATCGCCGTCCAATTGGATTGGCCGCCGTCCGATTTCTCCCACACCCACGTCTCGCCCGTGAGACCGTCATCTTGGTCTACGACCGTGGCCGTTACTGTCGAACCGACGATGGGCGTCTGTGTCGACAGCGTGATGCTGCCTGGGTCGTCCGCGTCGGTGACGGTGATGATCACTGTATGCGTTGTATCCGGCACAGGAGGGGTCTCAGCAGTGCCCGCAGCATCCTTGCCATCGGCAACCTGCACATCGACGGTGTAGGTGTCCTTGGTCTCGTGGTCGAGGTCGACCTTGGTTTTGAGCTGGCCGCTCGTCTCGTCGATCGAGAAGGACGTGGCATCGGTGCCGCCCAGCGAGTAGGTCAGCGGCGTGTCGCCCTCGGGGTCAGTCGCCGTGTAGGGGCTGCCGATGTCCGTTTCCGCTGCTGTGTTCTCGGCTACGGTCTGGGTGGCCGGGGCGTTGGCGTCGAAAGCGGGCGGTTCGTTAGCATCGGTAACGTTGATGGTGACGTCGATGGTGGCGTCCTCCGTCGGCGGGTCCTCGGCGTTGTCGTTGATGTCCTTGCCGTCGGAAACCGATACGGTGACGTTGTAGGTGGTCGTCCCGCCCTCATAGTCCAAGGCGTCCTTGGTCTTGATCTGGCCTGTGGCCGTGTCGATGTCGAAGGACGCGGCGTCAGTGCCGCCCAGCGTGTAGGTCAGGGTGTCGCTTTCCTCGTCCGTCGCTGCCACTGGCGCGCCGACCGGCTGGTCCGCAGAGGTATTCTCCGCGAGACCTCGCGAGTGACGCTGGTCTGGACGTCCCCGTTGTCGTCGGTGAACTCCGGCGGGTCGTTGGCGTCGGTGACCGTGATGGTAACTTCATGCGTTTCTTCGTTGTTGTTGTCGTCGCTGGCCGTGACGGTAACGGTGTAGCTGTCCTGAGCCTCATTCATCAGGGAAGCCTTGGTCTTGATCTGGCCCGAATTTTCGTCGATATCGAAAGACGCGCCGTCGCCATCATCCAGTTCGTAGGTGACCGGGGCGTTTTCCGGGTCGGTGGCGGTAACCGGGTCGCCGATGTCCACTCCCACGGCGGTGTTCTCGACGACGTTCAGGACCGTGGGCGCGTTGGCATCGAACACTGGCGGCTCGTTCACGTCGTCGACAGTGATGGTTACGTCGATGCTGTCGTCTTCCGACGAATCCGAGTTGCCGTGAATGTCCATGCCGTCGGTGACCGACACGGCCAGATGGTAGGTGTCCTTGGTCTCGTGGTCGAGGGGGTCCTTTGTCTCGATCTGGCCGGTTTCGTCGTCGATACCGAAGTGGTCAGCGTCGGTGCCGGTCAGCGAGTAGGTTAGGTCGTCGTCCTCGTCCGGGTCGGTGGCCGTGACCGGACTCCCGATGTCTTCCCCGGCCTCGGTGTTTTCGGCGACGGAAAACGTCTCTTCGTCGTCCCCAAACAGCGGCGACCGGTTGTAGTCCCCATCCTCTTTGGCGCCCTCCTCAACGGGCGCACATGTCTGCTTGTTGTGGTTTTCGGGGTCGAACTCGGGCCAGAGGTCCGCAGGGTCGTCTTCGTCATCGTCCCCAATGACCCCGACGTAGTGGTCTGTAGTGTCTATATCGTACCCGTACTTGGTCTCATCGGGATGATCGTCCCGGTCCTGATACTCCGTTGCTATCCAGATTTCAAGCTCTCGCTCGGGTGTGATGCACTCGTCATCGGCTATCGGGACGGTTACGCGGTCTTCTTCCTGGCTTCCTCGGAAAATAAACTTGATGTAATTGTCAGATGGATTATGCCCGTCCTCGTTCAAATGGTCGTTGTAGTTGTCCCTGACCTTCACCCCTCCCTCGATGCATACCTCGTTCTTGCGTCTCTCATCTGGTGTTCCCCCAATGTTGTTGTAGCAATATTTTTCATCGTCTGTGAGGGGCCTGCTTAGCTTCAGCGTGACCGTGACGTTCCTGCCTTCCTCCCCAACTTCCGGCGTGATGCTCGCGATGCTGACCGTGGGCCTGCCGCTGTGGTCCGCATGCGCGACGCTATCGGGCGTGAAGGGTGATGAGACGGCCGCAAAAAAGAAAGCGACCACAGCTAAGGTAGCTGCTGTCGCTAAGATAAATGGCATACGGTGGAACATATCCCCTCCACACCCTCACTACTTCACACCCGGAATGTTCCGGAATGTAGATGGTCCGTTCCGGCGTCCAAGGAGGAGAGAACACCGGAGCGCAGACCCCGCGGGAAGCCCCCCGCCGGGACCTGCCTTTATCAACTCACAACGAGAAAGTAACACCCCCCTTGTCTTTGAATCCCAGTTGACGAATTGCCTTTTTTGAAACTTCTTAGCGAATTTGGGGCATTCAAAGCTGAATATGGCATCTCTGAGGGCCTGAAAACTTTATGGTAAGTCTTCGTTATGGTAAGTATTCAAAAATCCAACCAGTGTGAGGCGGAGTTTGCCCCGCTTGAAGCACACCAACAAAGGGATTCGAGCCTCCAGGCACCAAGCGAATATTTGATGACAGCTGGCCATAGCGAGAACGTGTTTCTACCTGCTAACCTGAATATGTGGTGCGTCAACTACGGCTCAGTCCGCAAGTTATGGAAACGGGAGGGTTCGGGACTCCTTGCAAAGGTATGCCACTTCCAGACGGGCCTCGAGCTCTGACCATGTCCGTCGCTGCAGTCCTCCTGAATGGCCGCTGCGGCGGCCGGGGCTCAGATATCCCGGCTCAATGGCCGAATATGGCCGGGTATAGCCGAATATGGCCGGGTATGGCCGAATATGGCCGGAAAAACAGGTTTTTTGCACCTCAGCCAATGCTTGAGCACAAGGCGGCAAGCAGGGAGCGCGGGCTGGAGCGTGGCGATAGCATTTCGGTGGTTGAGTCCGGGGCAATTAACCCGGCGCGGGGCCGGCTGGCAGGTCTATCCCTGTAGGGAGCAGATCACCTGAAAGCAAAGGCGACCTTCCGCGAGAACGCGCCCGTTGTGCTGTCCTGCCCCTCCGCGTTATCATGGAATCAGGGTTTCTCGGTTATTCGACCGGGAACTTTTTCGCGAATGCCGACTGGGCGGACCGGCCAGATCGCCGGAGGCCACCCGGGAGCAGGTTGAATGGCCTATATTCAGCAACGAGGCGCCAGGCAGGAAAGTAAGACCGCGCTGGTCACCGGAGGAGCCGGGTTCATCGGCTCTCATCTCGTGGACCGGCTCCTGGAAGAAGACTACCGGGTGGTCATTGTTGATGACCTGACTTCCGGCAAGCTGAAGAACCTGAACCACGACGCCACTTTTCATCACTTGAGCATCAACCAGCCGTCCCTCGCGGACGTGCTGAACCGCGAAAAGCCCGACGTCGTATTCCACCTGGCAGCTCAGTCCAGCGTTTCCCGCTCCATCAGGGAACCCATCCTCGATAACGAAGTCAACGTAATGGGCACCCTCAGGCTCCTTGAGGCCTCCCGGCGTGTTGGCGTTGACAAGATCATCTACTCCTCCACCGGCGGGGCGCTCTATGGCGAACCGGAGGTGGTCCCCTGCCCCGACGATGCCCTCGTCGCCCCCATTTCCCCCTACGGTTTGTCCAAGTACATGGCTGAGCAGTATCTCGAGTTCTATTTCAAGCTGTACCGGCTGAACTACACCACACTGCGGTATGGCAACGTCTATGGCCCGCGGCAGGACCCACAGGGCGAGGCAGGCGTCATCGCCATATTCATCTCCGCCATGCTCAGCGGCAAGCGCCCCCGCATTTTCGGCGACGGCAACCAGGCCCGCGACTTTGTATCGGTGGACGACGTGGTCGAGGCCAACTTGGCGGCGGTCTACCGTGGGCACCGCAAGTCTTTGAACATCGGCACCGGCGAGTTGACCAGCGTCAATCAGGTTTACGAGACGCTCAAGAAGATCATCGGCTTTCGCTGGGATGCTGAGCACGGCCCGACCCGGGCCGGCGACGTGTACCAGATCAGCCTTGACAGCACCCGCGCAGCCGAGGAGTTGGGCTGGACTCCGAAGACCTGCCTCGAAGACGGCCTGAGCAGGACCGTGGAATATCTCCGCAGCACCCTCGAGGTTGCTGGCGTCAGCTAAACAAGCACCGTAATCAGCGGGTCTTCCGCGAGATTACGGTACAGGCAGGACCAAACAAATAGATAAGGAAGGCGACCAACATGGCAACACCCGCGACAGACTTCGACACCATTATCCTCGGGGCGGGAGCCGCTGGCCTCGCCGCTGGCCTTTATACCACCAGGGCCATGCTCAAGACCTTGATCATCGAACAGCTTGGCCCCGGCGGGCAGCTTTTGATCACTGATGAGATCGAGAACTACCCAGGCTTCCCCGAGGGCGTGAAGGGCCAGGAACTGGCTGTCATGATGGAGCAGCAGACCACTCGCTTTGGCGCCGAGATGGACTACTCCGAAGTGCAGGGCATCGAGCGGGCCGATGAGCCGGTCAAGACCGTTCACACCGATGACGCCACGTACACTGCCAAGAGCCTGATCATCGCCACCGGCGGCTCCCATAACAAGCTGGGCGTCCCCGGTGAGGACGAGTACTCCGGCCGCGGCGTCTCCTACTGCGCGGTCTGCGACGGCAACTTCTTCCGCGGCCAGGACGTCGTGGTCATCGGAGGCGGCGACGCTGCCATGGACGAGGGCCACTACCTGTCCGGCATCGTCAATTCCGTGACCTTCGTCCACCGTCGCGACGAACTGCGAGCCACCAAGGTCCTGCAGGAGCGCGCCTTCAACAATGAGAAGGTCAAATTCCTCTGGAGCCACGTCGTCGAGGAGTTCGTGGGCAACGAGGCCCTGGAAGCCGCGAGGGTCAAGAATCTCAAGACCGAAGAGACCTACGACTACGGCACCGCCGCTGCCTTCATCTACGTCGGCTTCCATCCCAACACCGAGTACCTCAGGGGCCTGCTGGAGATGGACGCCCTCGGCCACGTCTACACTGACATTCACATGCGAACCGGCGTGCCTGGCATCTACGCATGCGGCGACGCCCGCGCCGACTCCACCCGGCAGCTCGGCGCCGCCGTCGGCGACGGCATCACCGCCGCCCTCGCCGCCTACCACGACCTGCAGGAATAGCCGCCCTGCTTCTGGCCCGATTCAAGCCCGACATGCCGAGGGGCGCGTGCAGTACGCGCCCCTTTCCTGTCCCCCTACAACGCCAGCTCCCGCAACAGCAGAATGGAGCCGCCGGTCACCACCAGCGCTATGACCACGTTGCGAAAGGCGCGCTCGTTCAGCCTGCCCACCAGCAACCCCGCCAGCCAGAACCCGAGCAGCACCCCGGGAATCATCAGTCCCACAATGGTAAGAGTGCTGCGCGAATACAGACCGGTTACGGCATAGAGGACCACCTGCATAGTCCCGGACACGACGAACATCGCCGCCAGGGACGCCCGCACCGTCTGCGCTGGCCACTTCTGGGCCAAGGCGTACACCGCGCCAATCAGCCCTCCGATGGAGATGGCGGTTACCATGAGGCAGGTTATGAAGCCGAAGAACAGCCCCGACCCAGGGAAGGTGGCATAGGGGAAACGGATCTCCCGGATGCTTAGGAGACCCATCACCACGATCACCACTCCGATGACCACGCGCAACAGGCTGGGCTCCGCCTGGTCCAGCAGCAACGCGCCCACCGGCGTGCCGACCAGACCGCCGATGATCATCCCCCTGCTCCGCGAGAGGTCCAGGTGCTTCCAGGTGCTGGCGAGCACGAGTACCAGGAGGATGGTGGTGAGGGAGTTGACGATGACGATGGTGCTCTTGGCTTCGAGGAACAGCAGCAGGGGCGGGGACGAGGCCAGCCCAAAGCCAAAGCTGACCGTTCCCAGCACCACTCCCGCGACGGTCACCACCAGCAGGGAGACGAAAAGCTCAAACAGGCCGGTAAGTTCAGAGCCGAGGAACATGGTCAGCGCCGACGTCCCCAAGCCGACGTCGCAGGAAGGTAGGCGACATCCGTGAACAGCGCGCTAGACGTGGAACACTCCCGCCGCCGCCGCATGACGGAGGGTGGCGTCAACGCTGACGACGGGAGGGCCGTCGCGCCGTACCTCGATCTCCAAGAGGTTGCTGGAGTTCACGGAAAACGATCGCTCTCCATCCAGGGCCACCGTGGAGCTTCTCCGCTCTATCGCAACGCGCTGGCCCTCGCCGATGCGCTGCCATGACTCGATGCCCACCACCGGCACGGAGCCTGGCGCTATTGGGGCGCGTACGTACAGGTGCCCATCGACCCGCTCGCTGGACAAGCCATCCCGCGACCCGTCTTCGCTCTCAACTCCGTCATCCTCCACTGCAGCGATGCGGTAGTGAAGGCCGCCTTCGTCTGCGATCGATACGGCCTCCAACCGCGCGCCGATGGACGAGAGACCGATGGATGATGGCTCGGCCCTTGTCAGGAACACCTCGTAGATCGTGTTCATATCCCAGATGGCGCGGGTGGCTACGAAGCGCTCCTTGGAGAGGGCAACATCCACGAGGGCTATGTCGCGGTCTTCTCCGTCCACGATCACGGCCAGCGTCTTGCTGCGGACTGCCGCCTGCTCCAGCGGTACGCTGCCGGAAGCGACGAGGCCGGCGGCCATGCCTGCCGTGGTGCCTTCGACCATGACCGGAAAGACGTTGTTGGTACCGGTGGAAATGGCGACCATGGGCAGGTCGCAGCTTCCCCTGGCCACGGCGCGGTTGGTGCCGTCGCCGCCCAGGGTGATGACGCACCCCACACCCAGTTCGGCCATCGCAGCGGCCGCGCGGACGGTGTCACCCTCGTTGTAGAGGGCTGACATGCGCAGCAGCTCGACCTCCACGGACAGGTGGGGATCGTCAGCAGCCCGCTGCACCAGGTGGGAGCTGTCCGGCATGGCCAGTACCTTGTCCACACCCACGGACTGCAGGCCAAGCAGTGCCCGGCGCACAACGTTCACCTTTTCCCAGTCGGGCACTACTCTGCCCTGCGCCACCAAGCGGCGAATGTCCTTGCTGGCCGCCGGATTGGCGATAATCCCTACTAGCGCCACGGGCTCCTCCAGTCGCTGCCATAGGTTCTCAACAGACGCTCACGGCTCGCGCCACGGTTGCCCATTGTCGATGACCTCGCCGCCTTTTTCAATGGCCCGTCGGTTGCGCGATTGCGCGCCAGGTGCCATTATCACCCGCAAAAGTTGCCCACTCGATCGAAATCAACTCGCCAAGGAGTGGTTATGAGCAGCGAGCTTTCCTACATGCCCGCCACCGAGCTTGTCCGGGCCATCCGGGCCCGACAGGTGTCGTCTGTGGAGGTTACACAGCACTTCTATGACCGCATCGAGAGGCTGGATTCCAGGCTGAATTCCTACCTAGCGCTGTGCCAGGACCAGGCAATGGCCGACGCCCGGGCTGCCGACGACGCCGTGGCGCGGGGTTGGACACTTGGCCCACTGCATGGAGTACCCATCTCCATCAAGGACCTCGAGATGAGCAAGGGCATTCCCACCACCCTTGGCTCCTACGTGTTCAGAGACCGGACTCCAGATATTGACTCGATTGTGGTGGAGCGAGTCAAGGCCGCTGGCGCCATCGTGCTGGGCAAGACCAATACGTCAGAGTTCGGCCAGTCGGGCACCATCGAGAACAAGGTGAGTGACCCCTGCCGCACCCCGTGGAACACCAACCATACTTCGGGAGGCTCCAGCGGAGGCGCGGGCGCGGCCCTTGCAGCGGGGCTCTGCACCATCGCCACTGGAAGCGACGGCGGCGGCTCCATCCGAATCCCGGCGAGCTTCAATGGCGTCTTCGGGATCAAGCCGACGCAACATAGGGTGCCGCGCTACGGTGGCTACGGCCGTCCCGCTGCCAACCACTTCTCCCAGTCAGGGCCCATGAGCCGCACTGTGGCCGATACGGCCCTGCTGCTGCAAGTGCTGGCGGGACCGGACAGCCGCGATCCCAACTCTCTCAAGGAGACCCCGCCGGACTTCAGCGCCGGGCTGGGTAGAGGGGTAGCGGGGATGCGGATCGCCTGGAGCCCCGACTTCGGGTACGCCGGCGTGGACCCGGAGGTGGCTGCGGCCTCGGCCCGCGCCGCCAGAGTATTCGAGGAACTGGGGGCCGTCGTCGAGGACGCTCAGTTACAGCTCGAAGACCCCTTTGACTCCTTCTATGACGTATTCGCCACCGCCGCCTATACCTCGTATGGGCACCTGCTGGAGGAACACCGGGACGAATTCACCCCGCCCGCTCTGAATGCCATAGAGCACGGTTCCCGCGTGGACGGCGCCAGGCTATCGCGGGCCATCCTTCACGTGGATCGTCTGGGCAGGCAATTGGAGGATTTCTTCGACAACTACGACCTGCTCCTCTCCCCGACCATGGCAACCCCGTCGCTGGAAATTGGGGCCAGGCCATCGGTGATCGGCGGCAAGGAGGTCAACCCCGAGTGGGGGTTCATACCTTTCACCTATCCGATCAATATGTCCGGGCAGACGGCGTCCAGTGTCCCCTGCGGGTTCTCCTCGGACGGACTGCCCATCGGCCTTCACATCATCGGGCCACGGCGGGCAGAGGCGAAGGTGCTGCAGGCGTCGGCAGCCTTCGAAGCCGCCCGCCCCTGGGCCGACAAGATACCGGCTGGATTCGAGTAGGGGAACCTAACCCCCAGCCAGCCTCTCGCGGAGCCTCGGCAGGACCTCGTCGGAAACTCTCCGGCATTCCTCCACGTGGGGGAAGCCGGAGAGTATGAATTCCTTGAACCCCAGTTGAGCGTATTCGAACAGCGTGTCGGCGGCCTGCTGGGGGGTGCCGACGATGGCGGTGCCGCAGTTGACCCGCACTTCTGACAGGCCGTTCCACAGGTGAGGGCCGACACGGTGGTCGGGGGCTTCGCGGGCCTGCGCCTGCTGCCCGACCATCTGAGTCCCGACGATGGCCGACTGGCGCTGGGCCTTCACCGCTGGATCAGCGTGCAGGATCAACTCGTTGGCGGCATTCCAGGCCTCCTCCTCCGTGTCGCGAACCACCAGGTGGGTGCGCAACCCAAGTTCCGGAGTGCGTCCGGCCTTGGAGAACTGGGCCAAGACTTCCTCGTTACGATGGGCCGTGTCTTCCAGCGGCTCGATCCAGGAAAGGTGCACGTCGGCCTGCCGCCCCGACAGTCCCAAGGCGCGAGGTGAGGCGCCGCCGAGGTAAAAGCGAGGGCCGTGCTTGCCTGGCTGGGGAGCGCAATAGGCATCGCTCAGCCTGTAGTATTCGCCCTTGAATTCCACCGGCCCGGGTTCCGCCCACAACTTGCGGCAGGCGGCTATGAACTCCTCGGCCCGCTCGTAGCGGGTCTCGTGGTTGCTCTGCTCCCCGACACGCTCGAAGTCGTTCTGAATGCCGCCAGGAACGATGTTGATGTCAATTCGCCCATTGGAAATCTGGTGCAGGGCAGCGGCCATCTGGGCGAACAGGCCCAGGGCGATGAATCCCGGGCGAACGGCGATCAGGAAACGGATGCGGCTGGTCACCGCCGCCAGGGCGGTTGCGGTGGTCCAGGTCTCTGCCAGGGGCGCGTCCTCGGCGAACAGGCCGTTGGCAAAGCGGGTGGGTATCAGCAGAGAGTAATAGCCGCATTCCTCGGCAGTCTCCACCACACGGCGCAGATACTCGAAGTCCGGGGGGCGCTCGGCCCGCATCGTCCCCGCCCTGCTGCCGTCTCCGTCGATAGGGATGAACCAGCTGAAACGCACTTCGTCCACGCCGTTATTCATAGCCCCTCCTGCCGTTAACAGTGCTTCTGAATACGCAAAAGCTGATTTACAATCGCGAACGTGCCTGGGCCTCGGCCCTGTCCTGACTTTCTTCGCGCTGGTACCACATCACCATCACGATGCCGGCGGCGACGATGCTCATCATGTCGCCGGGGACCCAGAGCATGAGTCCGCCCAATTGCTGATCGGTCATCAGGTCAAGACCGTAGGGTTGCGAAACCTCTGAGTAGGCGCTGTAGATCGGGCCTTCGGAGAAGGTGATGGCCGCACCCAGCAACGTGTTGGGCAGCACAATCAGCCCAAGGTACAGCACCCGGAGGCCGTAGTGGAGCCGCGAGCGGTGGGGCGGCGGGTCGATAATCACCCACCAGAACAGGAAACCGGATACGCTCATGGTCAGATGCATCAGCGCATGCACTTCGTCGTTCCGAAGGGCCAGATTGAAGGCGCCTGGGAATTGCCACAGGTACAGGCTCCCGAGGAAGAAGAAGATCGTGAAGATGGGGTTGGTCAACAGCCCGTACACCTGGCGCACGTAGTGGTTCCTGGCCATTGGCCTGATGATGCCCTGACGCGCCCAAGGAGGAAGACCGCGCAGCATGGGCGTCAGCGGCGCGCCGAGGAGTATGAACATTGGTGCCACCATTCTCAGCAGGAAGTGCTGCACCTGGTGGAATGAGAGAAGATGGTCTGAGAGGGGATCAAGCGGGGATTGTAGAGCAAAGAACACCAGGAACAGTCCGAAGAAGAAGGAGCCCTTCTGCCAGTTGTTAATGGGATGGCTGGGACGGTCCCAGTTGCTCAGCCCGTTCAGGTAAGTGTAGGCCGCCAGCAGAACGAGGATTGTGGGCAGCGGGTTGAAGTTCCAGGCGGTCCAGGGTTCCTGGCCGGAATCGATGCCTCCATGAGCCATCGCCGCGGGGGCAACGAACAGCGCAAACGCCGCAACGGCTGCAAACGCCACCACAAACACCGGCCAGTTACGGCGTTCGTGCGTGGTGTTCCGCGAACTAGCCCTCACTGGGAGTCAGCCTGGGCAGCGCGTTTCCGTCGATAGTCGCGTCGAGCGCTCAACCAGACGTAGGCGATGCCGCCCAGGATCAGGACGAACACACCCAGAAAGACCCAGCTGCCCTGGGTCAGCCGATTTACGGAAGGTACCTCCAATGTTGTTACGTCGACAAGGTCGGCGCCGAGAGGGGAGGATACATCGGCACTGATCGCCCACTCGCCTGTGGAGTCCAGCTTCAGATTCACGTCGTAGCGATCGGGGATAGCGGGGGAGTTGGTGGCAATGGCCCAACCCGGGTTGCCTTCCTCGGAGTTGGAAGCAATAAGCACCACTCGCGCATCTGGGACGGGCTCGCCGGTCTCCAGGTGGGAAACGAAGACGGCATATTGCGCCGAACCGGCTCCGAGATTCAGGTTGATCGGCACAACGCGAATGTCGTGCGCTCCAACAAAATGCACTTCTTCCCGCGACCCATCCTGCGCCCAGGCGATATGAGCAAAGAACATCACGGCGGTTATCGCCGACAGGACGGCCAGCAAGGAAATCGGGGAACGCAGACCAAGACCCGGTGGAAAGGTTGAAGGAATGGACACGCATTTGCCCCAAGACGGCCTGAGTTTCATAACGAAGCGGAGGAAGACCTCATCCAGTATAGCGCGCCGTAGCAGGCCGCGCACGGCGATTCGGCGGGTGTACCGGAGTCACTTGATTGCCACACTTCGCTGCGCTCAGGGTCTCCCTGTCGAGAGCGAGACTCTGCGCTTGGCTTGGAATGACAGGGCTCAAGGTGCTGCAAGAAGAGACAATTTCATAACCCTGACAGGCATACAGTGCAGTGGCGTATAGGAAGCTGCGGGTGCTCGTCGCAGCCGGCAGGTGTCACCCGAGTCGCGTTTCATTTCAGGTGGATTGTTCCCAACAGGGATGGGTCTGCTGCCCACCGCGCCTTGTGCCGGGTTAATTTTCCTGGACCCAACCACCAAGATGGATGCGCCGTACTCCCGGCTTGCCGTTTTGCGTTCACGCGTTGCCTAAGGGGGCAAAATATTCTGTTTTTCCGGCCAATTCCGGTCATTTTCGGCCATTCCCGGCCATTCCCGGCCATTGTGCCGGGAATGGCCAAGCCGCGGCCGCAGGCAATGGCCCTTTGCCTTTGATGGTGTTGCAGCGTCAGACATGGTCAGTAGCCGGGGCCCAGTTGGGAGTGGGACACCTTCAAAAAGCGTCCCGTTCCGTCCCATTCCATCCGTCTCATTCCCATTCTTTGGGGAATGAATTTCGGGGAACGCACCACATATCCAGGCTAGCAGGGCCGAACGGGTTCTCGCTACGGGCAACTGTCATCAAATTTTTCGCCCGGCGAATAGAGGTGCCTACCTATTCTGGTGGTGCGTTGCAACCGGGGCGGGCTTGAGACCCGCCCGTAGAGGGGCAAACCGCCTGAATTGGAACGGTACCGTATCATCTGGGTAGTGTCGGCCGGACAGGCACGGACTCGCTAAATGGAAGGCAAGACGACCCAGGGCACAAGGTCCGAAGAGCCGGAAAATGCAACTGTCATATAGCGAGGGGCACCAGTCAATTCAGCCGCTGACTGGTGCCCCATAAACCGCCGGACGTCGGAGCATTGATGGGCCGCTCTGGTTTCAGCCGCCGAAGCGAGACCTGGCTTCGAGATGGCCAAGATGGTGGTTTTCGAGGCAGTTAGTGGCGGACTCTTCGAACTGGAGCGTCAAGTGATGCACGCCGTGCTTCTGATAGGCAACCCAGCGCATGTGCTCCAGCAGTTGGTCCGTGTTACCCGTATAACCGGGCTCAACAACAACGTGCGCGGTGAGCGCGTGATAGCCCTCTGAGATAGTCCAGGCATGGACATCGTGGATCAAGGTTACGCCCGGCACGTCCTCGATGTCGGCGCAGAGCCGATAGAGGTCGATCTGCTCGGGTGTTCCCTCCATCAGCGCATAGAACACCTTGAGGATCAGACGCCACGAACTGGCAGCGATGAGGGCCGCAATGCCTATGGAAACAACGGGGTCGGCGATGGTCCAGTCATTGAACATGACCAGCACGCCCGCTGCAACGACGCCAACGGATGCCAAGAAATCTGCCACCAGGTGCCGGAAGGCATCGTCGGCCCTCTGGTCGCGCTGGGCACCGATACGGAGAATCACCGAGGCGACGATGTTCACTCCCAGGCCGATGGCGCCGATGATCAGCATCATCTCGCCCTGGACTTCCAGGTTGTCCCTGTCGCGAAGACGGTTGATGCCTTCGAAGAGCACCCAGGCGGCCACCAGCCAGAGTGCCAGGGCACTTAGCATGGCGCCCGCGATTTCGGAGCGGTTATAGCCGAAAGTGCGCTCGATGGATGCGGGGCGGCTCTCGGCCCAGGAAGCGAACAGGGCTATGCCAATGGCCGAGGCGGAGGCCAGCATGTGACCGGCATCCGCGAGGAGCGCCAGGCTACCGGAAAGGGCGCCCCCGATGACCTCGGCGACGAGGACCCCAACCACCAGCAGCAACGCCAGTATGAGGGTGCCACGGCCGGCTCCGCCTGCCCGCTGGCTATTGCCCGCATCCTGCTGGTCGGTGCCAGTGGTCATTGACTCGCCTCCTGGGGACAGTGGCCTGGGCGTTTTGCGCCCTGAGCGTCGCGGTTTCCTACAACTGGAAGGTCTTCTTCCAGATCCCCGGAGACCCGGCGGCGTGCGTCATGATGTCCCGCATCCGCTGGTTGTCCGGGTGGACTTCCCTCTGTTTCAGCCACTCGGCCGTCTGCGAAACGTCTTCGTCCTCGAACTCGTAGACGGTTGCGTAGGCGGGAGCGCCCTTGACGGCCTTCCACCGTCGGCCGCGGATGCAGCCGGGAACCTTCTCGTAGTTGGGGACGTATACCGTGGAGTACCAGTCGTTCCATTCAGCGTCATTGGCGGCGGGGACGTCCATCCTCCCGATCTGGAGGGCGGGTGCCATCTCGCTGTTGGCGATGCCGTCGGAAAGGGATGTGGGGTGGACCATTTCATAGACGTTGTTCATGAAGTTGGTGCCGATGATGCTGGGGCTTACCCGGGTGCCCCACTCGGTGCGCGGGCGGTTCTTGAAGGCGTCGGTCTCGACGACCGCGGGGCTCTCAAGCTCGTAGACCGCCATGTGCCTAGGTCCGCTGCTGGTGGCCTCGTAGCGGGCGGCGTTCAGCACGCCGGGCACCGACAGCAGCTCGGCGAGGTGTTCCTCGTTGTACCAGCGGTTGAAGTCTTCCTCCATCTCCGCGGGAATGTCGGCCCAAACAATCATCAGTCCGGTGCCTTTCTTAGCCATTGCTACCTCCGGGGTCTGTACGAATTTGATGTGAAGGAAAAGTTTTCGGCAATAATAACCGCGCCCTGACTATTTTGCATCACCCTATTGTGCTCTACCAGATGACCTTCGCCTCCTCCAGCTTCCGCACTTCGTCGGGTGGCAGTCCCAGGATGCCGGAGAACACGTCCAGGTTGTGCTGCCCGAGCGTGGGAGTCCACCGGTCAACGCTGGCAGGGGTTCCGGAGAAGCGCCAGGGAGGTACGACCGCCCGCTGCTGCTCCCCAGTGTCGTGGTTGTAGACCGTAGGGAAAGCTTCCCTCGCCTGCAGGTGGGCGTCTCGCATCATCGCGTCAGGCGCCAGGGACGGATGGGCGGCCACGTCGTGGGACTGCAAGCATTCCGTTACTTCAGCGGCCGTGTGCTGGAGCGTCCATTCTTCGATGCGGGCATCCAGGTCGTCGTGCCCTTTCCAGCGACGGTAGGCATCGCCGAACCTGTCTCCCAGAGCCCAGCAGGGCGAGCCAATGGCCTTGACGAAGCACTGCCACTCGGACTCGGAGGCGATGGAAAGGCTGACCCACTCGTCTTCGCCCCGGCAGCGGTAGACCCCCTGCGGAGCGGCTGAGGGGTGACGGTTGCCCTGCCGGTGCGGGTCGCGGGAATTCATGGCCACGTCAAGGAGCTCCGGGCCGATGAAGGAGGCGGCCAGGTCCCTGACGGAGACGTCGACGTGCTGTCCCATCCCGTTGCGCTGCTTTGCGGAGAGGGCCGCCACGGCGGCAAGGGCCGCCAGCATCCCACCGGTATGGTCCATGGCGTGGCGAAGTTCGACGGGAGGGCCGTCCTCGTAGCCGGTCAGGTGCCCCAGCCCGCCGAGGGCGGCGAACATGGGCGCATACCCGGCGTAGTTGCTCTCGGGGCCGGTCTGCCCGTTGGACGACAGCGATACGAGAATAATGTCGGGATTTACCTCACGCATGGCCTCGTATCCGAGTCCCAACCTTCGGAGCACGCCGGGCCTGAAATTTTCTAGGGCCAGTTGGGACGTGCTGACCAGCTCAAGGGCCAGCTCGACGGCACGCTGCTCCTTGAGGTTCAGGCACACGGACAACTTGTTGGCGTTGATCTGCTCAAAGCTGGAGGGGGGCTTGCCGTACATGGCGTGGGGTCGGCGAGTGATGTCGAGCCGGGCCGAGCTTTCGACCTTGATAACCTGCGCGCCCATTTCGGCCAGCATCAGCCCTGCGAAGGGACCGGCGGCGTGCACCGAGAAATCGGCAACACGGATTCCGGCCAGGGGGCCCTGGTTCGGCTGTCCGTTCGATTCGTTCATTCAGATCACCTCAGCCCTGGCAAGCGCTGTCAGTTCCTCACTCGAGTAACCCAGGCGCTGGAACACTTCCGCGTTGTGCTCGCCGAGCATGGGTGCCCTTCTGGTCGTTGGAGGAGTCTCGCTCATGCGGAAGGGTAGTCCAGCGTAATCGTAGGTGCCGGCTTCCGGATGCTGGAGTTCTTCGAAGAAGTCCCGTTCCCTCTGTTGCGGGCTCGAGTAAACCTCAGAGGGAGCGAAGTATGGGGCTATGGGGACGCCATGGGCCTGGCCTTCACGGTAGAGCCACTCGCGGGTGTGCTCTGCCGTCCACTGCCGCAGGTTCACGTTGATGGCTGCACCGTGGGTCGCCGGATCGCGGAACTTGTCCGCCGAAGCCCACTCGGGGTTTCCCAGCAGTTCTGCCAGACCCTCCCATTGGCGGGGTTCCAGGGTCAGGAGTTCAACATAGCCGTCGGATGCGGGTAAGACCCCGCCCATCCTGAAGAAGCGAGAGAAGCGGGTCTCAATGAACTCCTCGGCTTCCAGCCGTTGAATGGGCAAGTAGCCGATGGCTAACTGCGCCTCCTGCATGGAGCAGTCGACGGCCTGTCCTGCTCCGCTGTCCCACTGGGCCACGACCACCCCCAGGATGCCGACGGCGGCGGTGAGTCCTCCTTGGTAGGATGCCATCATGCCGCCCGCAGCAAGGGGAGCGCGGTCAGGGAAAGTGTCGAGGGCCAGCCCGTTGGGAAGCAGGTTTCCCTCGCCGCCGGCGTGGAATACGTTCACATCGTGAGCCGCAAACCCTGCGTTCGGGCCGCTGGAGCCAAAGGGCGTGATCGCTGCAACGATAATCGACTGGTTGACATCGGTCAGCGAGTCGCGGTCCAGGCCCCGGGCAACCGCGATGTCTGGCGGTGAGTCATGGATGATGACGTCGGCGTCCGCTGCCAGTTGCCGCAGCATGATCCGGCCCTGAGGGTCTTCCGCGTCCAGGGTGATCCCATGCTTGCCGGTGTTCAGGTAGAGGAATGCTCCGCTGCGCTCGGGATGGGGTACATCTCCCGGAAACGGCCCACGCCGCCTGCTCGCGTCGCCGACCTTGGGCGGCTCTACCTTCACAACGTCCGCACCCAGCGACGCCAGCAACTTCCCGCAGTATGGAACCGCCACCATCCCGCCGACCTCCAGAACGCGCAGGCCGGCAAGGGCGGCGGGGTTGCTTGCCGCGAGAGGTCCCGAAGTCGAGATCATCTTTTCCCAGTTACTGGCCGAAATAGGCCCGACTTGATATATGAATGGGCGATATTGGGGGCCGGGTATGGAGTTGTCCTGATCCCGGAAGGTTTTAAACCCAGCACGTCAGGCCCTCTCTACTTCAGCCAAGGCCTCTTGCGGAGAACTTCCGAAGGCGGAGCAAGACTCCAGATTGGGGATGTCCGCAATGTAACCGACATCCTCTTCGCTGCAATGAATGTTTATGTGATAGTCGTTCATTCGTTGTTTACCAATTTCAGACTATTCCGACAGCTACTCGGGCAGGATGGGGGGCATCTGCTCGCTGCGGGGGGCGTCGCGGAGGCTGAGGGCGCGCCCGTCGGTGAACCAGGGTACGCGTGGGTCGCGGGAGGGCAGCATGACGGTGGCCTGCCCCGGCGCCGTGACTTCACCGCGCTGGTTCTCGGCCCAGATTTCCAGGTCGACCAGCGGAACGCCCTCGTGGATGTGTTTGCCAATGACTCGTCCCTTGCACCACTGCGTGTCCCCGTACACGTTGAAGCGGCGACACTCAACGCGGAGGCGCTTGAGGAAGGCATCGTCGCTCATCCAATTGGTGACCAGCGTCCCCATCCATGACACGCGCTGGGGGCCGTAATCGTAGGCTCCCGGTACGCCCACCGCCTCGGCCACGGAGTCACGCAGGTGTCCGATGCCGGTGTACTCCAGTCCGCCGCCGGCCTCGGGGTTGCGGAAGAAGTGGTCCGGGTGCCGCAGGGCCTCGCGCAGCAGCACGCCATGGGCGCTGGAGCGTCCGGTCCCTACCAGGAAGGCCGACACGTCCTGCAGCGACAGGGGCCCGCGGACCACGGGCTCCAGTTCGTCGCCGATGTTGGTGTCCTCGTAGTAGCGGGTCTGGCCGCCCCGGGCCTTTTCTGCAAGCACCTGCTGGTCGATGGCTTCCAGCTCGTCGGCGGCGTATTCGTGGCGGCGAGGGACGTTGGCGTACTTGCCGCGCTCCCGCGACGCCCGGCGCTGGTGCCGAGTGCACCACCCGACCACTCGAGCGACCACTTCGTCTCGCTGGTTGGTGTAGGTGGTCTCAACGAACTGGATGACCAGCGTTTCCGAGTAACGGCTCTGGCGTTCCTGCACGTCCAGCACCCGCTCGACACAGTTGACGGCGTCGCCGGCGCGCAGGTTGCGGAAGTACTCCCAGTCGTTGCCCGCGAAGAAGCCGTGGACTCCAGGAAGGCCCCAGCGGGTGCGCCCAGACCAGTGGCGCATGTAGGGAGCGCAGGGGTGGCCGATGATGGAGCCGTACTTGGAAAAAGCGGCGTATTCCTGGTCGCGAAAGATGGGATTGGTGTCGCCGATCCCGTTGACGAAGTTCAGAAGAGCGCCCAGGGACGCATCACGAACGTAGTTTTCGGTACGCATCCGCATACCGATCATCTCTTTGGCCCGGGCGATGGCCTCGGGCGAAATCCCACCCTCCACCTCGGGCAGCGTTTCGACTACGCGCTCGCGCTCGTTCTGGCTGGTCATTAGATTATCTCCGATTGCTACTGGTTACCAAATTACCTGCTCTTCTTCCATGCGTGAAACCTCCGCCTCATCCAGTCCCAGCAATCCGCAGAAAACCTCTCGGTTGTGCTCCCCCAGCAGGGGAGCGTGGCGCTGGATTCGGGGAGGGTTCTCGCTGAGTTGCCACATCAGGTTGAAGACGGGCTCACTGCCCAGCGCAGGGTGCTCGATGTCAGAATACAGGCCACGTTCCTGGAAGTGGGGGTTGAACAGGCGTCCTTCCGCATCCAGCACGGGAAATGCTGCCACCCCGTTGGCCTGCAGGAGTTCAGTGGCTGCCCACGCTGTCCACCCCTGCGTCCACTCCGCCACGTGTTCGTCCAGCTCTTGCCTGTGGTTCAGGCGGGCATACCGGCTGGCGAAACCGGGCTTTCTCGTCCAGTCAGGACTACCCATCGCCTCCACAAGCCCTCGCCATTCCTGCTCTGTACGCACAGCGATGGAGACCCACTGGTCCTCGCCGTGGCACGGATAGTTGCCGTAGGGGGCCATTACCGGGTCGTGGTTGCCCCTCGGCTGCAGTACCCGGCCTGTGAACTCGTACTCCATCAGCCCAGCGCCCATGGTGGCGACCGTGGCCCGGAGCATCGAAACGTCGATGTACTGTCCGCG
This sequence comes from Dehalococcoidia bacterium, assembly GCA_965222025.1. Lineage (GTDB taxonomy): Bacteria > Chloroflexota > Dehalococcoidia > Lucifugimonadales > UBA3495 > VXOI01. Next base: position 350,097 of record CBDCTI010000005.1, read on the forward strand.
CCCGGTGATCCTGCGCCGGTGCAGGGCCGATACGATGGCGAAGACGGCGTGAAGCGCGCCGCACAGGTCGGCGTAGGCGTGCTTGAGGCCCAGCGGACGGCCGCTTTCGCCGTCGGCTGCCTCGTAGCCCATGATGCTGTCCAGCCCGGACAGCGCGCCGATGGACGGAGCGTAAGCCCGGAGGTCCCTCAGCGGCCCCGTCTGGCCGTTGGAGGTGATCGAGGCCATCACCAGCCTCGGGTTGTCGCGGCTGAGGGTCGCGTAGTCGAGGCCGAGGCGCTCCATCATGCCCGGTGAGAAGTTTTCGATCACCACGTCACACCCGGCTGCCAGGCGCTTCGCCAGGGCAACGGCTTCGGGCTTTGTGGTGTTCAACGTGATGCTGCGCTTGCCCCGGTTCACGTTGTGAAACATGGGGTTCTGTTCCGGGTCGGGCTCGTCGCCGATGATGGGCCTCCCCAGCCGCATATAGTCCATGCGCTGGCGAGTCTCCACCTTGATGACCTCGGCGCCCATATCGGCCAGGATCATGCCGGGCACGGCGCCTGCCAGCACCCAGCCGAAGTCCAGCACGCGGTAGCCTTCCAGGGGTCCGGGCCGTTGGTCAGATAGTTGGGTCATTCAGAGAGCCCGCGGCCTAGTCGAAGTTGAACGGAGGGTAGTCGTCCACCAGCAGCCAGCTGTAGGCGTTGACTCTGATCACCCAGCGGTTCAGCCCCATGATGATTTCGAACAACGCCTCAGGATAGCGACCCGTGAACAGCAGCACCACGAGAGCTATCAGCACCAGGATATTTGCGATCGTCCCCAGGAAATACACGATTATCCAGTGAGGGATGACCAGCAGCCACCGGAACAATGTCGTCAGGCGGGACGAGCGGTCAGGGTAGTCGATCAGGAGGTCGGCAGGGTAGTCGTCGCGCGAAGCGAAGGAAAAGGGCGGGTATTGGTCCGTATTTCCGGCCCCGTAGGAATAGAAGTTGACGCGCCATCCCCATCGCAACAGGCCCGTATGGTAGTTCCACAGAACCGACGGGTAGCGGCCCAAGACGATAATGATCAGCCAGGATACCGGTAAGGTCAGAATGGTTGGAAGCGAAACGACCCACAGCACAATCGCATGGGGTATTGTCAGAATCCACTTGATAAGCCAGAGCAGCCGATTGACCCTCTCGTCAAATTCGCCTACCAGTTCCACGGGGTAGTTGCCGTATCCCGCCATCCTCAGGTCTCCCCGGCCCTCCGAAGGGCCGCCACGGATGTTTCGCCAGGCTATCGCCTCTGTACTTGGGCCTGCGCCTGCCGCATCGTCCCGATGCCTGGGTACCCCAAGCGTCGCGCCCTCGCTCGAAGCTCAATGCAGTCGGGCAGGCTGGTAAAGCATCGGGCGTATTGGTAAGCGATTTCAGGGGGATTATACGCGAGGTCAGGTTCCCGTGTTTGGCGCCGAGAAGGATTTCGCCGGATGTCATTTCGATTGTTGAGCGTCTCTGCTACCCGTTTCCTTCCCCTTCAGTGTCCGACACCTGATTCAGCAACCCTCCGCAGATCCGTAGGCATCAACCCATTCCACTGCCAATCCGGCCGGCCAGTATTTCCGTAATAGATTATGAGCATATCAGATACTGAGTATGTCATATAACAATACATTTACTGGCCCATTCTCCTTGGCTCTTCGAATGACCGGAGAGTCGCGTGCCGACCGCAGATCGCCGCAATCGCCCACGGCGACCCCCTTGGGGGGTGCGCCAATCGTCCAGGCCGGAATTGACAACAGTCCATTTGAGAGGGGCTGTGCAGTATCAGTGAGGAAGAGGAAATCAAATGGAGAGGTACCTGCCTTCGAGGCTCAGAGGAACCCATATAATTCTTTGCCTGTTTTCGCTTGCCCTTTTGGCCGCTCTGGCAATTTCCGGGGCCGGGAACGCGTTTGCAGGCAGTGTCCGCGACGGGCCAACTGGACCGTCCGCCGTGCTCTCGCCGACATCGCAAGGAGGGGGATCAAACGACGCCACTCTGAGCGTGCTAACGCTGACCGCAGTCGAGTCGCCCGTACCCTTGTCTCCTGAATTCAATCCGGAAACCACTTTCTACACCGCTACGTCGGAAGCAGATCGCGTGCTTATCGAAGCGGTAACTGCCAAGGACACGGCCTCTATCGTGTCGTACACCGTTGATGACAAATCAGGGGAGCTTGTGCCGGCGAGTGACAAACTCTCAACACGACCCCTGATAGTGGAAGGCGCGGTCACCCACTTGTCACTAACTGTGAAAGCAGAGGACGGAGCAACATTCGAGACCTACCACGTTCTTTTGGCGAGGCCCAGCACTCAGTCCCTGCCGGAGATTACCATCGAGGCCAGCCGGAGCGAATACGTTGCGGGCATCGGTCCCTTGTCCTTCACAGTGGCCCGAACTGGCGATACCACGTCTGACTTGGACCTTACTCTCAATTTCGCGGAGGATGAAGAGTGGCTCGGATTTCCCTCCCAACCCATAACCATCTTTGCAGGAAATCCCTCGGCCACGCTTACCTTCCGTCCTTCGGATTTTCCCTCTTATGTCTATGTCACTAGGAGCGGTGACCTTGCCGCCACCGTGGCGCCCGTATCCGGCTACGACACCAGCGGCGCGACAGTGCAGGTGCGGGTGATCTCTCTGGAGGAGCCTCCGGTCACGGTTTCCTTCGAAGAGACTCAGTATTCCGTGGATGAGGGCGTGGGAGAATTTTCCCCCATGCTGGTAGCACGGGCGGCGTCCGGGGTGCCCTATGTCGATGAGTTCTCGGTGGCGGTCTTGACGTAGGCCAAGGAGGCAAACAGCCCAGGCGACTATTCTCTACTCTCGCAGGAAATCAACTTCCTTCCAGGCGATTTCGCGGAGGAGGATGGTTTGTTGGTCGGGAGGGTGGAGGTATCCGTTACCGTCATTGACGATGGCGATGTCGAAGGCGACGAGCAGTTTGGACTCGAACTTTCCATAGCTTCGACCACTCCGTGGGGAGTCAGCCTGCTGGATTCTGGCGGTACCCGGTGCCTCGGAGTTTGCTTCAACGACTATCTGGTAACCATCCTGGACAACGACCAGGAACCCGATTTCAGTCTGTCGGTCAGCACCGACAGGATCGGGGAGATGGGCTACACGACAGCCACGATCACCATAGAAAACACCAACGGCGCTTTTCTCCCCCGCGACCATACCATTACGGTCAACTTCGGCGGGCCGGCCGTTTACGGCGATGACTACACCGTAATCCCGGCCGACACCGACGATGGAATCGAGGGACACCAAATGACTCTCAGCACGGGTACTGCCGCGGGGTCCCTTACGGTGACCGCCGTCGACGATGCAGATGCCGATTCCTGCGAATGGATTGGCGTATCCGCGACAGTGGGCGAGGATTCCACCGCCATCCAGGGAGGGGGAGAAATCGCACTCCTCGACGATGACGAGGGCTCCCCGGACACCATCGCGGCGCTCACCGTGGGCCTGTCCGGGATTGTCACCGGCAGCCTCACCGCGGCCGACGAGGGAGGGGACTGGTACAGCTTTGAGGCGACGGGTGGCACCAGCTACATAATTGAAGTGAAACATCCAATGACATTCTCGCCCATCGATGAGAGGGGAATTGGTGGAAGCCCCAGCCAGATTCCGGGATACCTGGTCGACCCCAGTATTCTCGAGGTAATTGACGACATGGACGCACAGCTGCTGGGGGAACACGGCCAGGGCGGCTTCACCCTCAATTTCGCTCGTGCCTTCTTCACTCCCGTGGTTGACGGGACCTACTACATCAAGGTCGGCGCCCTGAGGCAGGACCGCGCGGGCCCTGGCTGCTACACCATATCGGTGCGGGTAGACGATCACGCCGACGACTTCCAAACTCAGAGCGGCGTCGTCATCCGTCCAGGAGAGTCCGTCACCGCCACCATCGACATCGATGTCGCAACAGATGACCCGGGGCTGACCTACTGGGACTGGAAGATCCAGCCTCCCCTGCGTTCCGGAGGCGAGACCGACGACGTGGTCCGTCCCCGTCGGGGCATTGAGTCCCTGGATGACCGCGACGTTTTCCGCTACGAGATTGCCGAGGAGGGGACGTACCGGCTGTCCCTTACAGGCCAGCCGACCGGAGTTGGCATCTGGTACATCTGGGACTATCAAGGCAACCTGTGGCTCGAAGCGACGGTGGCTCCCGTGGACGCCGTCGAGTGGCACCACGAACCGGGCACCTACTACACAGAGGTGGGCACTCCGTACGAGAGCGAAGGCAATACCGGCACATATACGCTCTCGCTGACTGCCGTTACTGACGATGACGCGGACGAAGAGGCGGTCCGGCGCTCAGCGGGTCCCGGTGCTCTCGGGCTGGCCAAGGACCTGGTTCTGGAGGGACTGGGAGAAAACTGATCCGTAGATGGCTCAGTCGAGGAATGGAGTATCCGGCCGGATCATCCGCTTCAGATGATTCCAGTCCGGTAGAGCTGGGCAACCTCCTCCGGAGTGTAGCCCAGCTCTCCGGCGTAGATCTCGCTGTTGTGCTGGCCCAGGGTGGGGGCGGGTCGTGGCTGGGGTGCTTCGACAGGCTCAGCATGAGCGCCGGGGGCCGAAAGGGCATAGGGCGGGCCTGGGAATGGGATGGGGCCGGTGTCGGTCCGGTCGATTCCTGCAAACAGCGTGGCAAGGCTGGGGTCGTGCCTCACCTCGTCGAACCCCCGCACCGGGGCCAGGGGGATGCGATGCTCCATGGCCAGCTCCAGCAGTTCGGCCTTGGTGTGCTGTAGCAGCCATTCCTCGACGTATCCGTCGACCTCGTCGGCGTACTCGTTGTTCATCACGGTGCGGTTTCGGAAGCGCGGCTCATGCGACCATTCGGGACTGCCCATCAGGTCCAGCAGCCTTCGCCACTGCCGGCCTTCCGGCGATCCCACAAAGATGTAGCCGTCCTTGCAGCGCAAGATGCAGTTGGGGTAGGGGAAGTCCAACGCATGATGACCTGTGCGGCGGGTCACGCGCCACTGGTAGACCGCCATCAGGGCCTCGGGGCCGTTGTACAGCCCGGCCATTGATTCGATCTCGGCGATGTCGATGTGCTGTCCGGCACCGCCATCCTCTTTCGCCAGCAGGGCCATGACGATGGACGAAGCGGCGGCGGTGCCCGCGAAGTAACCGACCTCCGGCGTGCCGAAGGTCAGGGGTTCGCGCTCCGGGCTGCCCAAGCCCTCGCATATCCCGCCCCCGGCAGCGAGGTTGATGTCGTAGGCCTTCCAGTTACGGTATGGGCCGGTGAGCCCGAAGGGCGTGATGGAGGCCATGACCAGGCCGTCGTTATGGCCTCTCATCGTCTCGTAGCTCAACCCCATCCGGTCCATCTCCGTGGGATGGAGGTTGTGTACCAGCACGTCGAAACGGGAGGCCAGGCCGGCAAGGATTTCCCTACCTGTGGGGGTGTCCAGGTTGAGGGTAACCCCACGCTTGTCAGCGTTCAGGTAAAGGAACAGGCCGCTGCGCTCGCGGTGGGGCAGGTCGCCAGGGTAAGGGCCGTAGTCGCGGGCCCAGTCTCCGACGCCGGAGCGCTCGATCTTGACAACATCGGCGCCCATGTCGGCCAGCAGCTTGCCGCAGTAGGGCGCCGAGATGAACTCTCCCACCTCCAGGACTCGGAGACCGTTCAGGAGGCCGTGGGTCATGCCCTCTGGCCAGCGGCGGCGTATCTCGCCAGGCTGTGCAGGTGCGCCACAAGGTCGTCGGGGGCCGACAGGAAGGGCGAGTGGCCCGTCTGCATGGTGATTACTTCGATACAGGGAAGGGCAGAGTACATTTCCCGGGCGTGCTCAGGCGTTACGGCGTTGTCCAGCGCGCATTCGATGTACACCCTGGGCACCGTGCCGAAGTTGGCGTCGGTAACCCGCATGGGGCTTATCAACGGGCCCACCGGCTGAGGCACGATCATTGATTTCGCCCAGTCCACATCTTCCTGGGTGCAGTCGTTGTAGAAACGCTGTTGCGCCAACTCGGGCTTGTAGACCACGTGGGTCAGGTCTTCGGCGATATTCCAGCTGGTGCGAGCCTCCAGCGCGTGGCGCACGTCCGCCGGATCGGAAGAGGCGGCCGGCATGAAGGCCTGGCCTTCCGGAATCAGCAGGGCCGTAAGGTAGACAAGGACCGCAATCTTGTCCGGGCGCAGCTCCGCCGTTCGGCTGATGGATATGCCTCCCAAGCTATGGCCAACAAGCACCGCCGGACCGTCGAGACTGTCGAGGACTCCGCAGAGGAACTCCGCGTAGGTTTCCAGGGTAACGTCGGCCAGCGCCGTGTCGTCATGGCCGTTGCCTGGGAGGTCTACTGCCACGACCGTGTGCCCCTGGTCCCGAAGCAACGGCACAATCTTCTCCCAGCACCACGATCCGTGGGCTGAGCCATGAACCAGGACGTAATTGGCCATCTCGCTGCTCCTTGATAGACCTTAAGGGAATTGGGAGGGTGTAGATCCCAATTTTCTGAGGAGGATCACGCCTGTTCCAGCAGGTTTCTTCGCAGGCTGTCCAGCGTTTCAGCAGTTACTCCATGCTGCAACAGGTATGCTTCGGCGCCGCCGTAGTCCTGGTGCAAAGTGTTCTGAAAACTCTTGAATGCCATCGGCTGGGGCGCCAGGCTCAGCGCAGTCGGATTGGGGTTATTCTCCATAGCCTTGATGCGGCGAACTATCCCTTCGACCGCTTCGCCGGTCAGCATGTAGTCGGCCTGGATGGTTTCGGCGTCCACGCCCAGCACTTCCAGGATCAGGCCGGCCAGCAGGCCGGTGCGGTCCTTTCCCGCGCTGCAGTGGAAGACGACCCCATTCCCGGTGTCCAGTGCCGCTCCTATGGAAGTTATCGCTGCGGCCACGCCGTCCCCGGAGTTCTGCACCAGCCATCGGTAGGTCTCCGAAAGTCGCTCCGCGATGTCGCTGCCGGTGAAGGGAGGGATTTCTCCACGATTATCCAGGAGAGGAAAGTGCCGGTATTCCGCGCCCCTTTCCGGAAGCGGCCCAACGCCGTCACGCTTCGCCTCGTTGGTGTTGCGCAGGTCCACCACCAGCCCAATGCCCAGCTCGCCGATGGCATACTCGGAGTCGGTCTCGGTCAGTTCCTGAAGGGCGTCGCTCCTGAATAGACGGCGCCACTTGGTGCCCTGTCCCTGGGAATTACGGTAACCGCCCAAGTCTCGAAAGTTCACGCAGCCCTGCATGGGCAGCCAACGTGTGTGGCCATCGCGGCCTGGGTGGATATGTTGGCCTTCGCTCATGCTCCGGGAACCCCCATCTCACGGGCAATTTCGAGCATGGCCCGGGCTGTCTCCTCGTGGGCGATATCCACCATGTCGCCACCAAAGGTCACCGCGGCGCCGCCCTCGGCTCGCGTGGCCTCCATGGCCTCGATCAAGCCCTTGTAGTGAGATACCTCTTCCTCGGAGGGCGTAAAGACCTCGTTGACAACGGGCACATGGGACGGGTGAATCAGGTGCATTCCGGTGTAGCCCAGTTGCTTGGCCTGCTGGGCCGACTTGCGCAAACCCTCGAGGTCGTGAATGTCCATCCACCCTCCGCTCATGGGGTAGGGGATACCCGCTGCTCGTACGTCGACGAGCACCTTGGAGCGAAGGAAGAGGGTCTCCATGCCTTCCGGCGTCCACTGGAAGCCGATGGAGCGGGCGGTGTCGCCGCCCTTGCCACCGGCGGAGCCCATGTGGGCCACGCGAGGCGACGAGATTGCTATCTCCCAGGACTGCCGGATACCGGAGGCGGTCTCAAGAGACGGGTCGATGAACACCTTGCCAACTTCCAGCCCTTTCTCCCTTTCGAAGTGGCGCAGCAAGGTGTCGACTTCCACGACGTCCTCGGGCCCTTCTACCTTGGGCAGCAGGACGCAGTACAGATGAGGGCCAACGACGGCCTCAACGTCGCCTCCGGTGAGGCCGGTCTCCAACCGGTTCACCCGGACCACGATGGTCTGCCCGGCCTCGCCCAGTTCCTGCACCATCTTGGCCACCGACTCCCGTGCCGCCGGCTTCTCCGGTGGCGGTACCGAGTCTTCCAGGTCCAGGATCAGCGCGTCGGCATTGAAGCGCGGCGCCCTGCGCATCCAGTCTTCCTTGTTGCCCGGAACGAACATCTCGGTCCGGATGGGCCTGGCCTTGAATCTGCCGTTGCTGGTTGTCAAACGATAACCCCCGACGGGCGTGCTTCGATTTGGCTTCGCGTTTCGATTTAGCTTTTAGACATGCCTGGTTCAGGCAAGTCTAAGGGCGCACAGCGGTGCGCCCTTGCATCTGTTCACTCAGGTTGGCGATTTAGACCACACCCTGCGCCTTCAGGTCGGCGACGTCTTCGTCGCTGAGGCCAAGTAGGTCCCCCAGTATCTCCTCGTTGTGCATCCCCAGGGTTGGAGCTCCCGGCAACGCAGGCAACTCACCTCCGGAGAACCGGACGGGGAACCCGGCTCCCACCGCGTCGGCCACTGGCTCCGACATGGCTCCATGGTTCATCGGCACCAGGCTGCCGCGGTCCCAGAAGTGGCGGTCGTTCATCACCTGCTCCGCCGTACGCACGGGAGCACAGGGCACGTCGTGCCTCTCTAGGCATTGCAGGGCATCGTCCAGCGTCATCGTGCCGATTCGATCCTGGATTTCCTCCCGAGCTTCCTCGACGTTGTCGGTACGTTTCACGTAGGTGTCAAAGCGCTGGTCTTCCAGTAACTCGGGAGCCTGCAGGGCCTCGGTCATGCGGCGCCACTGGTCGTCGCTGGTCATGGTGATCGAGAGGTCGCCGCCTATGGCGCTGTATAGCCCCGTGGGACCGCTGCGGCTGATGTTTCCCGTGCGCAGGGGCAGACCGGCTTCGATGCTCTCCTCCAGGTTCTCCATGAACATCAGGGATACCAGCGTGTCCATCATCGACACGTCCAGGTACTGCCCCTTGCCGGTGCGGTCCTTCTCCCTGAGCGCCGCCAGTATCGAGTAGCAGGCGAACATTGGAGTGACCAGATCGCCGATGTAGAAGCCCACCTTGATCGGCGGCCCATCGACATCGCCGTTGATGTCCATCAGCCCGCTCATGCCTTGAATCTGCGGATCGTGGGCAGGCTTGTCCTTGTACTGACCGGTCTGGCCATACCCGGATATGGAGGCGTAGACGATGCCTGGATTGACCGCAGCCACTTCCTCGTAGCCCAGTCCCGTCCGCCGCAACGAACCGGGGGCCAGGTTCTCCAGCACCACGTCGCTCTTCTTGGCCAACTCCAGAAAGAGCTCCTTGCCCTTGTCGGTCTTCAGGTCAATGGTGACGCTCTTGACGCCCTGGGTTCGCTTGAGGAATCGGGTCGAGATGTCCTCGTCGGAGTTCCGGAGAGCGTGGGTGCCCTCGGGCCCGGCGAAGGGGCCGTTACCCCGCACCGGATCACCGCGCCCCGGGATTTCCACCTTGATGACCTCGGCTCCCAGCCGGGCCAGGCTCATGGAGGCGAATGGCCCCGCTAGGTAAACGGTTACGGCCAGGACGCGAATCCCGGAGAGTGGCTGCATCGTACCTTCCACTTATTCCATCTCCGCTGGTTCGTACTCGGCCACCTCGTCCGCCGTGCCCGAGGAGTACCGCTCGATCACCCGCCGGAACTCGCCCAGCCGCTCGTGGAGCCAGTCGATCATGTCCGGCCAGTTGTCGCGGTCGTTGGTGTCAATGCGCAGGTTGACGGACGAGTTGCCCAGGTTGAGCTGCAGCCCTTCCCGGTATATGGAGACCAACCGGCGCGCCTCGTCGTCGTAGACGCGGCTCTGCTCAGCAAGGTATACGCCGACCCTTCCCTGCGCCAGGTACTGGGAAACCAGCACGCCGCCGACCTCGTGGTACACATTGCTGTGGATGTGGTCCGGGTCCAGATGAATGTCCTCCGGGTGCTGTTCGGCGTAGGAGTGCCAAAAGTCGTTGCGCTTCCTGCGCAACCGGTTCAGGCGGTCGTTCCGCCTGCCGCCGCTCTGAGATGCACGGTTCAGCAACTGCACACGCCGGTCCCAGTTGTGCGGCTTTTCCAGCACCTCGAACACGGGGGCAATAGGCGCGGGGAACTCCCCGATTCTCACCGCCCTGACCCTGACGCCGAAGAAGTCAAAGTCGTCGGCTGTGTTGATGTTGAGCCACCTTATGGCGGCCAGGTGGTCCTGCTGGAATTCCCGGGCCACCCAGATCGCAGTCTGCGCTTCCAGCCTGGCCATGTGGCTGAGTATCTGGCCCAGGTGATTGTAGTCGGTATTCTCCAGCTGGTTTTCAATGACTACCCTGCTTCCGTTTGACGGAAAGGTGGCCAAGATATCGGCTCTGAATCCGTCAACCGCAACTTCGGAGTCGTCGGGCTCGATGGCGATGCCAAGCACCCTAGACAGCCGTGGCAGGTTGTCGGACAGCCACGGCGTGAAGTCCTCGGCCTCATTGGCCCAGGCCTCCCTAATATCAATATCTCTGAGTTCGCTGAAGTCCATCATCCTACCCCTCCGCCGGGAAAACGTGTGGGGGGTATTTTAACATCCCTCTGATGTGCTTGTGGTACAATCCGAATGCCTTGCCGGGAGAGCGCAATTTGACCCTCCGGCCGGGCCTAACGTGTAGGAACTAACACTTGGTCATCCAAACTCCCCGTGAGGTGGATTTACATGGCATCCAACATCGTCTTGTCCAACACCGATTTCAAGGTAGTGGGAACACGACCGGTACGGCACGACGGCACCGACAAGGTCACCGGCCGCGCCAAGTACGGGGCTGACTTCGACGCCGCTGGCCTGCTTTACGCCAAGGTGCTGCGCAGTCCGCATGCCCACGCTCGCATCAAGTCCATCAACACCAGCAAGGCAGAGGCCGCCCCGGGCGTCCGCGCCGTCATCACTGGGCAGGACATCCCCACCGACAGCGCCGCGGCCCGGAAGGTGATGGCCAAAGACAAGGTCCTCTACAAGGGTCACCCCGTCGCCGCCGTTGCCGCAGTCAGCGCCCACCAGGCCGAGCAGGCCCTCGACCTCATCGAGGTGGAGTACGAAGTGCTGAAGGCCGCCACAGAGGTGCGCCAGGCCATGGCCGACGATGCCGAGTTGCTGCACGATGACCAGACGACCACGGAGATGGGCGAGGCGACTGACAAGCACAGCAACATCGCCACCCATTTCCGCTACGAGCAGGGCGACCTGGAACAGGGCTTCGCCGCTGCCGACGTAATCGTGGAGAAAGAATACTCCACGGCCACGGTGCACCAGGGCTACATCGAGCCCCAGAACGGCGCCGCTTTCTGGAATACCAACGGTGAGCTCACCATCTGGGTCAGCACCCAGGGCGCATTCACCACTCGCGACGCTTTGGCTGGCGTGCTGGACCTGCCCGTTTCCAAGGTAAGGGTCGTCCCGATGGAAATCGGAGGCGGCTTCGGAGGGAAGATTCCCATCTACCTGGAGCCCCTGACCGCATTGCTGTCGAGGAAGGCTGGCGTTACGGTCAAGTCGGCCATGAGCCGCGCCGAGGTCTTCGAGGCCACCGGCCCCACCTCCGGCTCTTACATGCACATCAAGATGGGCGCCACCAATGACGGCAAGATCGTGGCCGCCGAGGCGATGCTGGCCTTCGACGCCGGGGCCTTCCCGGGCTCGCCGGTAACCGCGGGTGCCCAGTGCATGTTCTCCTGCTACGACATCGAAAACTGCCGCGTGGACGGCTACGACGTGGTGGCCAACAAGCCGCCGGTCGCCGCCTACCGTGCGCCCGGCGCCCCCATCGCCGCCTTCGCTGGCGAGACGGTGGTGGACGAACTGGCCGAGAAGCTGGGCATCGACCCCATCGACTTCCGTCTCCGCAACGCATCCAAGGAGGGCACCCGCCGCGTCGATGGCCCGGTATTCCCCAAGATCGGCAACGTTGAGCACCTGGAAGCCGCCCGCGAGTCCGAGCAGTACCAGCGCCCGCTGGAAGGCCCCAACCGCGGACGCGGCGTTGCCTCGGGATTCTGGTTCAACATCGGCCTCCAGTCCAGCGCCGCCATCAGCGTCCAGGCCGACGGCACCATTTCGCTGGTGGAAGGCTCCACCGACATCGGCGGCACCCGCGCCTCCATCGCAATGCAGGCCGCCGAAGTCCTGGGCATCCCTGCCGAGGATGTGGACCCCAGCGTGGGCGACACCGACTCCGTGGGCTACACCTTCCTCACCGGCGGCAGCCGCACCACCTTCGCGACTGGGTGGGCCGCCTACGAGTGCGCCCAGGAAATTAAGCAGAAGATGATCGAGCGGGCCGCCGGCATCTGGGACGTCGACGTCGACGTAGTTGACCTGGTCGACGGCGTGTTCCAGCACACCTCGGACCAAGAACTCCAGATGAGCTTCAAGGAACTGGCGGGCCAGTTGAACCGCACCGGCGGGCCCATCTCCGCCCAGGTCAGCGTAGACCCCCGGGGCGCGGGAGGCGCTTTCGCCACCCACATCGTGGACGTGGAAGTTGACCCCGACACCGGCAAGGTCACCATCCTGGACTACACCGCGATCCAGGATGTCGGCAAGGCCATCCACCCCAGCTACGTCGAGGGCCAGATCCAGGGCGGCGTCGTACAGGGCATCGGCTGGGCCCTGAACGAGGAGTACCGCTTCAACGCCGACGGGCGGATGGAGAACTCCTCCTTCCTGGACTACCGTATGCCCACCAGCCTGGACCTGCCGATGATCGGCACCGTGATCGTCGAGGTTGCCAACCCCGGCCATCCCTACGGCGTGCGCGGCGTGGGCGAGGTGCCCATCGTGCCTCCCATGGCCGCCATTGCCAACGCCATCTACCATGCCGTCGGCGTGCGGATGAACCAGCTACCCATGTCCCCCGACGCCATCCTCGAGAGCCTCTGGGCCAAGGACGGCGAGCCGGCAGGGCTGGCGCAGGCCGCCGACTAGTTCGACGGACTTCGTAACCCCGGACAACACTTAGGGGCGCACGGCCGTGCGCCCCTAAGCTATTATTGGCATCGGCGACTGTATCGCTACCGCCGGGTTGAATCCAATTATTGCTGGAAAGCTGACTTAGGAGAATCGAAATGACCAGAGTACCCTTCGCCACCAGGGAAGGCATGGATGCCGCAGGACAGGCCATCTGGGACGATATCGAGACCAGCAGGGGAGGCGTCGCCCGTAACTACGCCGCGCTGCTCAACAACCCTCAGGCCTCAGGCGCTCTCGCAGGACTGGGCGGCTACGCCCGATACGAAACGCCGCTCCCAGCCCGCATCAAGGCCCTTGCCGTCCTGACTGCGGCCCGCGAGGCGTGCGGAAACTACGTATGGACGGTCAACCAGGGGCCCGCGAGGGAAGCCGGGATCTCCGACGACATCATCGCCGCGATACTGGAGTACCGTGCGCCGGCGGGCTTCGACGCCGATGACGCCACCGTTGTCCAGTTCGTTCTGGAACTGCTGCGTCAGCACCGCATCTCCGACGCAACATTCGAGGCCATGCGCGCCCTCGTGGGTAACGCCGGGGTGATCGACACCCTGGTGGTCAGCGGCTACTACCACACCCTCGCCCACTGCCTGCAGGCCCTGGACGTCGACCTGCCAGAAGGGACAGCGACGGCCCTGACCTACTAATCGGTTTTCGCCTACATGCCGTCGAAGGCTGGAGTAGCGGACGGCCTCTTTTATTGGGGCCGACCGCTCACCCACTGCCCTTGGCCTGTGCCAAGGGACGCCCCTCGATATCTCGCCAAGATACTCGGAAATGGGTGGAAGTGAGCGGGAATTCGAATAGTCACATCCTCAGAATTTGGAGATATTGAGCCTTCAAATTTCTCCGTCTGCCATGAGCAAAATCCTCATCCTCTTCATTTGTGTTGCCGTCATCCCCATGGTCTCGTGCTTCGGGGGCAGTGCGGACGGCCTGTCCGAGTTGGCTGCGGCGGTCGACGAACTGAGGCAGGAAGTCGAGCGCATGCGGTCAGAAGGAGCGGCGCAGAGCCAAGGAGCCGACGATGAATACGGCGCAGACTTCACCCTGCAACTGCTCCACGCATCCGACATGGACGGAACCACCGGGGCGCTGCAGAACGTGGAGAATTTCTCGGCCATCCTCTCGGGCTTTCGCTACCAGTACCCAGATAACACCCTGGTACTGAGCTCCGGAGACAACTGGGTCCCCGGCCCGCGCTATTTCGCCGCTGCGGACAGTGAGAACAATTCCGTCATCGGCATCCCTGGCAACGGACGAGGCGATGTCGCCCTGCTCAACGCCATGGGGTTTCAGGCAACTGCCATGGGCAATCACGAGCTGGACCGGGGCACGTCCGAGTTCGCCTTGATCGTGGGTGCGGAAGTCGGCGAGGACGGGAACTACCGCGGCTCCATGTTCCCCTACCTGTCCAGCAATCTCGGCTTCACCGACGACGAGAACCTGGCGCCACTGGTAGTCCCCGACGGGCAGGAGGCCACGCTAGTCGGCGGCAGCCTCGCCCGCACCGCTGTGGTCACCGTTGGAGGCGAACGCATCGGGCTGGTCGGGGCAACCACACCATCATTAGCAGGCATTGCGTCCACAGGCGGAATCTCCGTAGTGCCGTCTGACGACAGCGTGGACGGGCTGGCCGCAATCATCCAGGACTCGGTGGACGCCCTGGTCTCCCAGGGCCTCGACAAGGTGGTGCTGCTGGCCCACATGCAGCGCATCGACATCGAGCAGGCCCTGGCGAGCAAACTCAGCGGCGTCGACATCATTATCGCCGGAGGCTCAAATACCCTCCTGGCCGACGCAACCGATCGGCTCCGCCCCGGTGACGTTGCCAAGGGCACCTACCCGATGCGCCTGGAATCTTCCACCGGTGATCCGGTGATCCTCGTCAACACCGACGGCGACTACCGGTACCTTGGACGGCTGGTGGTGGACTTCGACGGGGAAGGCCTCATCATTACCGAGTCCGTCGACCCGTACGTCAGCGGGGCCTATGCCACCGACCTGCAGGGAGCGCAGCTTTTCGCCGGGGCGCCAATACCTGAAGTCAGCAGCATCACCGCATCCCTGCGCAGCGTCCTGCAGGAGCGAGACGGCAACATCGCGGGCCGCACCGGTGTCTTTCTCCAGGGCAGGCGCGCCCATGTGAGGACACAGGAAACCAACCTGGGCAACCTGACCGCCGATGCGAACCTCTGGATTGCGCAACAGGTTGACCCGGAAACGATGGTGTCCTTCAAGAACGCCGGAGGAATCCGGGACCAGATAGGGATTGTGGTGCAGCCGCCCGGAACTACATCACCCGAAGATGCACGCTTCTTGCCTCCACCGGCAAATCCGGTTACTGGAAAGGGGAGCGGAGACGTGTCGCAATTTGATATAGAGGGTGCACTCCGCTTTAACAACGGGCTGGCCATCGTCCCGTTAACCGCACGCCAACTCGTGGCGATCGTTGAACAGAGCATTGGCTTCGAGGGGGTTGGAGAAGTACCCGTCGGCAACTTCCCGCAGGTGGGCGGGATGCGGTTCAGCTTCGACCCCGGTGCGCCGCCGGGGCAGCGCATACGGTCGCTGGCTCTGTTTGATGACTCCGGGGCCGTTGCCGACCGGGTGGTGGAGGACGGCGCCCTCGCTGGCAACCCTGAGCGGCTGATTAAGGTGGTTACGCTTAACTACATCGCCAACGGCGGAGGCGGTTTTCCGTTCCCCTTTCCCCATTCCGGCCGGATCGATATGGCAGGGGAGGCCGGTCAGCCCAACTCGCCTGATGGGGAATTTCCTGACACCAACGGCAACGGGGAAATCGACGGTCCGAAGGCCGTCGATCCAGGGCTGTCAGACTTCGCCCCCTCCGGCACAGAACAGGACGCCCTGGCTGAATACCTGGCCCGCTTCCACTCGGAGGAACCGTACAACAGACCGGAAACCGGCCCACTGGAAGACCAGAGGATTCAGAACCTGGGCGTCCCTGGAAAGTCCGACACGGTGTTCGTGTCGGACTGCGACAATTGACACTGGGGGATTCAGCGGCTAGGCGGAGGCAGGCACCTTCATTACTGAGCTCATCGCCTGCACCTCGAGACGGGCGATGTGGCTGCGGGCATGGTCCATCACACCCTGCCATTCAGGCGAGTTGTAGAAGGCCGCTTCCCTGGTGGCAACTTCCTCAGCGCTGGGGAAGGACCGGATCCAGATAAACTGGTTGGCGTCCGCATTGACCCACATGCCGTCGATGGTGATGCCGTACTTGTTCTGGATGCCCACCAGCTGGTCGTTGAACAGGTCAACCCATGCATCCATCATTCCGCTGTTGATGGTATAGGTGCGCAGTTGGCAGATCATTGTCGTCCTCCGAAAATTAGTCTTGGACTCCTGCTGTTGTTAACCAACTCAGGCGGCAACGCAGGTGATGGTGCGCTCCACACCTTCAATGCCCTGTACTTGAGCCGTGACCAACTCGACCAGCGCCACCATGTCATCGGCTTCTGCCAGAGCGATCAGATCATAAGTGCCCGTGATAATGTCAGACTCAGACACATTCTCCATGGTGCGCAGGGCAACCAGAACGTTCTTGGCCTCTCCCACCTTGGTCTCAATCAATATGTAGGCTCGTGCCGCCACTTGGGCTTTCCCTTCTCGTTAATTCCGAGCTCGACTGGACAGGAACAAGGGGGGCTAGTCGGGAACCGCCGCCGTGCTCGTGACCTCCACGAGGTTGTCGGCAGCCCCGAAGTTGACTATCACCGTCGTCCGGGCGGGATGGTCGCTAGGGAAAAACTCGGCATACACCTCGTTGAACCCCGCCAGGTCCTCCCGGTTGGTGACGTAGCAGGTGTTGGTCATCACCTGGTCCAGCGACGAACCCGCCGCCTCCAGGATTACCGAGATACGCTGCAGGGCGTAACGGGTCTGCTCCTTGATGTCGGCGCCCACGCTGTTGTCCGTAGGATGTCGGCCCGTGCAGCCCTGAACGTAGACCACGTTGCCATGGCGGACGGCCTGGGACAAAGGCGCGTTCCCGGCTGTAATCTTGTCGGTGGAGATGATTTCTTTTTTAGGCATGAATCCCTGCCTCCGTTGTGAGATACGGCGGCGAGTCGTGCCTCCGGCATGAACATGCGTTGCCACGAGGGATTCGCCGATGGTCGCCCTATTATATGGCCGGGCCCCCCTCTGTCAATTATGAATACCTTCGCTCTACAGTCTGCGAAGGTCCAGCATCCCTATTCCGGGCAGGCAAGGCTTGGTGGCTCAAGGTCATTCAGCTGACTGTAGAAAAAGCCTCGACTCTCGCCCAAGCCCTGGCAAATGAGAGGAGGCCCTGGTTTCGGGGCTTCCTTGACGTTCACACTTGGCGATTCTGTCGGCAGCGGCTTCGTCCTGTGAAATGGAGCAACGACACAGTGCCGTCGTCGTCCCTGATGGTGAAAAACAAGAGTCGTTGGATCCGTTGTCGTTGGAGATGTTGAACTTGACCTTATAGGTCTCGTTTGGCTCAGAAAATATGTCCTCCAGGGCATGGAAATCCCGGCCCATTTTGCCGGTCTCCGACTGGTACCCGTTGCTGGCCTAGCGCACGGCGCACATGTATTCGTAGTCTGTCTCGTCGGCTGTTTGCGCTTCGGTGTACCAGAACACCCCCATTTTCTTATAGGGGGCGGTGTCGTCGGAATACTTCTTGTGCACCACCAGCCTGAAGTCGTCGCTTTACTGTACTGCATCCTCCAAGCACTCCAAATAGAGCCACGCCTCACTGCTTTTGGCGTGGGCTGTACTGGCCGGCCCGATGAACTGGCCCAAAGCGACTGTGAGCGAGATGATCCCGATAAGCGCGATCAGGGTCACAACGATGTTCCTTCCGTACCCTTCTGCTCCCGGTTTCTCGAAAATTCTGCCTTTTGCAACCGTTCCTTAATCCCTCCTTCCTTACTACAACAATCCACTCCACGGGAACGGTCTTTACTTGGCCGGTCGACTGGAGCCCCAAATAGACGAAATCGCATTTATAAACATTATTTGTTTGTATAACTGATATGGGAAAAGTGAATCTCGATTGGATTTTTCCTTCCGAGACAAACCATCGATCCTCGAAGAAGAGTCCGGGCTTGGTGCTTCGTAATATGTTCCTGGGAGAGTTATTCCTGCTACAAATGGGAAGGGACGCGGAATTGGGTCGCCGTACGGCAGGAATGGGCATTTAAGCCGGGAAGAAGAGGGTTGAAAGGAGGAGATTGCCAAGTAGCGCGGGAATATGAAAGGGGGCCTTATCAAGAATTGATTGCTGCAAAGGAAATCGGAGAAGAAGTCCTCCTTAGCAGCGCTAGCGAAGGTGACGGCTCAACTGAACCGGGGCTCACGTACGGGTCGCGGAGCCGCACTTGGGCTCGGGCACTACGGAGATTCCCTTATCCCATTCCTCAAAATTCCTTGAAAGCGTCTCTCCAAGATGGCGTTCATTGCAGGCAGCGTCAATTGCGGGACAGCATTATTGGCTGACATGATGTGATAATCTCACGAGAGCGGGAGTCGTCTACTTATATTCAATGACTCCATTCCATTTCCTCGATAGTCCTATTCTTCGGACTTGAGATTTCGAAACGAGGTGCCGGGCTTGACCCAAGATCCAACGCATACCTATACGGCTTGCGGAGAACCAGGGCTTGAACCGCCTTCTGCAGAGCAGCGGCCTCACAGCTACACGATCCACGGCATTACCGTTGACGACCCGTGGCACTGGTTGCGAGACCCTGGTTACCCGACGGTAGAGGACGCCGAGGTGCTGGCGTACCTTAAGGCGGAAAACGACTACTTCGAAGCCTCCATGTCGCCCCACAAGGAGTTGATAGACACCATCTTCGAAGAGATCAAGGCCCGTCAGCAGCCTGACCTGTCCAGCGTGCCCTGGAAGCGAGGTAACTGGTACTACCAGTGGAGTTTCCAGGAGGGGAGCCAGTACCGCGTGTGGCAGCGCTGGCCGCCCGACACTTCAAACGCACGGGAAGCGCCGCCTCCAGACGCAGAAACGATCCTTGACGAGCCTTCACTTGCAGAGGAAGTAGAGTACTTCAGACTGGGGTCGATGTCGGTAAGCAACGACGGTTCGCTTCTGGCCTACAGCGTCGATACCGATGGCTCGGAACGGTTCAGGATGGTTGTCAAGGAACTCCAGACGGGGGAGATACGGGAGGAGGAAATCGAGGGGGCGATCGGGACCGCAGTCTGGGCTGAAGATGACGCATCGTTCTTCTACACGGTTGTGGACGAGAACTGGCGCCCGTGGCAGGTGCGCCGCCACGCGCTCGGACAGCCTGTGAGCCAAGATTCAGTGGTCTATGAAGAAACGTATTCGGGTTTCTTCGTTGGCCTGTCGATCACCACGTCCAGGGAATACGTCATCATTGGCACGGGGGACCACGTTACCTCGGAGATCCGACTCGTTCCTGCCTTGGATCTCTCCGCCTCGCCGGTGGTCGTCTCGCATCGTCGGACCGGCCATGAATACTCAGTAGACCACCAGGGCGACCGCTTCGTCATTCGCACCAACGACACCCACAAGAACACCCGCCTGGCCGTCGCTCCGGGGAACGATCCGAGCGAGAAATCATGGGAGCCGCTGGTGGACGCCTCCGACTCGCACTACATCCGGGCTTTCAAATCGTTCCGGGACTTCGTCGCTGTGGAAGAGCGCATTGATGGTCTCGACCAGGTACGCCTGATTGACCCAACGGCTCGGTCCACCTACGTGTCGTTCCCGGAATCTACATATACCGTGCACCTGGAGACCAACCTGGAGTTCCACGCAGACATCCTGCGCCTGGAATATTCTTCGATGGTGACGCCGACCACCGTGTTCGACTACCACGTTGACGCCGGTGAACTCGAGGTCCGCAAGGTACAGCAGGTCCCCAGCGGATACGAAGCGTCCGAGTATGTTACGGAGAGGGTGCTGGCCACTGCACGCGATGGAGTCAAGGTCCCGGCCTCTATAGTACGGCGGAAGGAAACCCCCTTAGACGGCACCGCGCCGTTATACCTGTACGGTTACGGAGCATACGGGCTCTCGATCCCTCCGTCTTTTTCCACCACGCGGCTATCTCTGCTGGACCGGGGGTTTATTTTCGCCATCGCCCACATTCGCGGGGGCGATGACCTGGGGTACCACTGGTACGAGGCAGGCAAGCTGGACCGGCGGGCCAACACCTTCAACGATTTTGTTGATGTTGCGCGCTACCTGTTGGACGCGGGATACGGCGCGGAAGGGCGTATCGCAATCGCAGGGGGCAGCGCCGGAGGGCAGCTCATGGGGGCAGTGGTAAACCAGGCGCCGCACCTATGGGGCGCCGTGGCGGCTCACGTTCCCTTTGTCGACGCCCTGAACACGATGCTGGACGACACCCTGCCGCTGACGCCCATCGAGTGGCCTGAGTGGGGCAACCCAATCGAGGACAGGTCTGCTTTTTACGACATTCAGTCCTATTCTCCATACGACCAGCTGAAGGAGGGAGACTATCCCCCAATACTCGTAACGGCAGGGCTAAACGACCCCAGGGTCACTTACTGGGAACCAGCAAAGTACGTGGCAAAACTGCGAACACTGAAGACGGACAACAACCAGCTCTTGTTGAAGACCAACATGGGAGCGGGGCACGGCGGGAGATCAGGCAGGTTCGACAGACTGTACGAGGTGGCGGAAGAGTACGCTTTCATGTTGGCAAGCATGGGGTTATTGGGTGCGTCTCCGGCCAGCCAAGAAGCCTGACAATCTTAGCTGGCATATTCAAGAGCGTTCGACTTTAAAGGATCGGGAAAAATAATGCCGGGCCCGTCGAAGGGCCTGATTCAGGGGGTGGCCAGATATGGCTCGTTTGGAAGGTAAGGTTGCAGTAATTACCGGCGCGACCGGTGGTATCGGACAAGCGGCTGCGAAATTGTTTGCGGACGAGGGTGCGAAGGTGGCCCTTGTCGATCTCGACGAGACGTCGTTGCAGGAGGTCGTGGGCTCAATAGGCGATGACAAAGCCAGCTACACAGTAGCCGACGTGACCCAACCAGACCAGACGCAGGTCTACATCGACGCCGCGGTAAGCCGCTGGGGCGGCATCGACGTGCTCCTCGCAAACGCTGGGATAGAGGGAACCCTGTCATCGATACCCGGGTACCCGATCGACGTTTTCGACCGGGTCATGGCCGTAAACGTGCGCGGCGTTTGGCTGGGGATTAAGTACGCTGTCCCAAGGATGCGCGAGCGGGGAGGAGGAAGCATCGTCATCACATCCTCCACCGCCGGCATCAGCGGCACGCCGGAAATGTCAGCCTACAACACCAGCAAGCACGCGGTCGTCGGATTGATGCGCACCGCGGCCCTGGAAGGCGCTCCCGACGGCATCCGGGTCAACACTGTTCACCCAGCTCCAATCGAGACCCGCATGATGCGCTCCATCGAGGAGTTGAGGGTGGCGGCGATGGACGATTCGTCGGTAACCGTCGAAGTCGCGAAGCAATCCTTCGCCGACCGCATACCGCTGGGGCGCTACGGCAACCCCGAGGAAGTGGCCCGCATGATGCTGTTCCTCGCCAGTGATGACAGCAGTTTCAGTACTGGCGGCATGTACATGGTGGACGGCGGCCGGTCAGCAGGAAGCAGGTAGCCAGCGCCTTTCAGCTATTGGACAGGTAAGCCAGTTAGCCTTTCAGCCAACGGTGAGAACATTCCCACATGAACAGGAGGGAGTCTCATGGCAACGTCAGTGATGGGCCAAATCAAGGCAGGGAGATTCGAAGACCTGAAGGATCGGGGCTGCACGGTGGTCACCGGCGGAGGACACGCCATTGCCGTATTCCACCACGAGGGACAGGTCTACGCGGTGGACAACCGCTGTCCGCACATGGGCTTTCCGCTGGATCGGGGCAGCGTACAGGACGGAATATTGACCTGCCACTGGCACCATGCCAGATTCGACCTGGCCAGCGGCGGAACTTTCAATCCCTTTGCCGACGATGTGCGGAGCTTCCCCGTGACGGTTATCGATGGCGAGGTCTGGATTGACCCGGAACCAGCACCCCGCGACGATGGGACGCACTGGCGGCGAAGGCTGGAGGACGGCTTAGAGCACAACATACGACTCGTCATCGCGAAGTCAGTGCTGGGCCTCCAGACCGCAGGCGGAGACTACCGGGAACCACTGAGGATCGGTGCGCACTTTGGCACAACCTACTCCGCAAGCGGTTGGGGCGCCGCCATGAGCATGCTCACCTGCACCGCCAACATCCTGCCGCAATTGCATGAGGAGGACCGTCCCAGGGCTCTCTACCAGGGGCTACGTCACGTAGCGCGGGAGTGCGCCGGCAAGGCGCCAAGCTTCTCCGTGGACCCTCTGCCAACCGGGGAGACCAGACCTGAGGTCTACTCACGATGGTTCCGAAACTTCATCGATGTCCGGGACGATGAAGGAGCGGAACGCTGCCTCGTAACCGCCATAGAGATCGGCATATCCAGAGAGCAAATCGCAGAAATGGTGTTTGCCGCGGCCACTGACCACATCTATCTCGATGCCGGTCATGTGGTGGACTTCTCCAACAAGGCCTTCGAACTGCTGGACCACCTGGGGTGGGAGATGGCCGGCCAGGTGCTGCCAAGCCTGGTCCACGGCATGGCCAGGGCGCGACGCAGCCAGGAGCTGAGCCAGTGGCGCCACCCCATCGACATCGCTGCGATGGTCTGGGAAGCGAGGGCGGAGCTTCCAACGCTGAAGGAGAGTGGCAAAACTCGAGCGGGGGAATGGAACGATGCCGACGAGTTGGCGGCCCGCATGCTGGGCGATTCTCCGGGCGAAATCATCTCGTCGATCAAAGAAGCCGTCTCCGGAGGCGCTTCCGCCGAACAGCTGGGGGGCGCTGTTGCCCACGCCGCGTTCCTGCGCATGGCCCACTTCCATCTCTCAAACGAGTTCCGCGACTGGGACACGGTGCACAACACCCTGAGCGCCGCCAATGCCCTGCACCAGGCCTTGAAGCGCAGTCCGACTCCGGAATTGTTGCGGGGCGTTTTTGACGTGGCGATGAGCATCTATCTGGACCGTTTTCTCAACATGCCGCCGCAACGGCTGCCCGGGGCAGCGATCAGCGACCTCTCCGCGCCGGAACAGCTTGACCATTTGCTGGAGATGGTGAACGTCCGCCAGCAGGTGGAGGAGTCGGCGCAGGCCGTTTCCGGATACCTGGCCAGCGGATGTCCGTCCGACGACCTGCTGGCAACCCTGGGGCACATGATGCTGCGTGAGGACGCGGACTTTCACTCCTTCCAGATCGTCGACGCCGCCTTCAAGCAGTTCGAGTCCCGGAAGGGCACCGAGTCGGGTCGCCACGTTCTGATCGGGCTTTCCCGGTTCCTGGCGGCTCACTCTCCAACTCCAAGGGCCGAAGGGCAGATCTACCAGATTGCCCTTCGGCTGCAGCGCGGAGAGGAACTCTACCAGTGATGCCATCCTTGGCGAGCACGGTGGCAGGCCCACTGCAAGCAAGGCGGAGTCCATTGGAGGAGTCAACCATTCGCCCGGAGACGGAGGGATTCCCTTGCGGCTCCTGATCATTGGGGCCAGCGGGTTCATTGGGCGTTACCTGGTGCGCCGGCTGACAGGTACGCGAGTGCACCAGGTCGCTGGCACCTACGGGACTCAGGCTCCCCCGATAGACGGCAGCGCGTGGCATCGCGTCGAGCTGACTGACCAAGCGGGCCTCGAAGCGGCGTTTGGAAGCGCCCGGCCCGATGTGGTGGTGCACCTCGCGGCAATGGCTGACGTGGGCGCCTGCGAGAGGGAGCCGGAGATGGCAACGGCAGTCAACGTCACTGCCACGTCGGCCGTCGCCCGGCTCTGCGAGCGGGGGGCCGCCCGGCTGGTATTCATGTCGACAGAGTATGTGTTCGACGGCCAGCGGGGATTCTACCGGGAAGACGATACGCCGAGTCCAAACACACATTATGGCCGGACCAAGTACGAGGCGGAGCTGGCAGCAGCCGAACTGGCCCCGCGTTGTAGCATCGTCCGAACCAGCATCGTGTACGGCTGGCCAGCACCGGGACGGCGGAACTTCGTCACAGGGCTGGTTGAACGAATGCGAGCCGGGCAATCCTACGCAGGCTCCTCCGAGGTCTTGAGGACTCCGGTATATGTTGAACACCTCGTGGATGGGCTGGCCAGCCTGGTGGAGGGGGATACCCCGGGCATCAACCATATAGCCGGCAGGGACTGGGTAAGCATGCTCCAGTTTGCCAGAGCCGTCGCCGAAGGTTTCGGGCTGGATGCCCGGCTTGTCGTTCCGTCCAATCCCGCCACCGGGGGGACCTCCGGTGAACCGTCGACTTCAGGAGACATGCTGGGGCTGGATTGCGCACGGACGATGCGAACCCTGGGACTGGCTCAGCCGGGATTGGCTGAAGGGATCGCCGCGATGCGCGCCGTTGCACCTGAGAACTGAAAGGCCGTCCTTTCGCACCGCCGAAGCTTAAAACAGCGCTGTCCATTGACTGCAGACTGGGGAGACAGCAGCCGGGCCGATTTGTCGAGCCCGTCCCCCGTGTCGCGCCTCAATAATCGGCGCTACGGCAGGTACTTGTCCTCCATTTCGTGAATTCGCTGAGCGCCCAGGATGCTTCCGTTGCTGGCAACACCCCACTTGCTCAGAGCCGCGCTGGAGAGGAAGTCGTCGATGGCGCCGGTACCACGATCATGGAAATCGTTCAGGAAGTCCCAGGACGCCTGGAGTCCGGCCATGGTGGTCAGCGAGGGATACCATGCCGCGGCTGCTCCAGCCTCCTGAAGTTCATCTAGGGTCGGGTGCGTCGAAGGTCCGTGAGTGAAGAGGGGCAGCACGGGGCCGGGTATCCTCTGAATGGCCTCCTTGTTCTCCTCCCACGAGGCCACATTGGGACAGACAACGTCGGGATTTGCCTGACTCTTGTATGCCAGGCAACGCTCCATCACTTCTTCGAAAGTGGCACCGGGCACTCCTCCGAAGTCGCACCTTGCCACGATTACAAAGTCCGGGTCGTATTCCATCTTCGCGTCCATGGCGGCCCTCAGCTTGCCAACCATTTCCTCGATTGAGACACACCGGCGCCGTGGGCCGCTCTTGGGCGGGTAGGTCTGGTCTTCAAGGTGAGTACCGGCAATGCCGGCCCTGATGTATTCCTTGACGGTCTCGTAGACAGTAATGGCGTCGCCGTAACCGGTGTCCATATCGCAGAACACGGGAATATCGACGGTGTTGACGATACGGCGGGCGTTGTCCACCATGTCACGCATGCTGGTGCCGCCTTCAGTCCATCCCATCAGCTGGGCCGAGGTGTTCCCGCCGGACATATAGAAGGCTTCGTACCCTATGGCTTCGGCCATTTTGGAGCCCATGGCATTCATCCCGCCCGCCAAAACGAAAACCTCCGGGCGTTCGAAAAGTTCCTTCAGCCTCGTGGTTGCGCGTTTGTTTTCAGGCATTGTTGTTCCCTCAAGTATGAATTTCCCGGGCGAGGCTACCTGTTCCTTACGGCCCTCGAAGGGAATGCCCCGAACGTCAGACCGGGAGGACCGGTTCAGGGCCGCCTTCAGGCAGGTCGAGCTCGAAGGAGTTGGCGTTGTAGGCCAGGGTCGTGTAGTAGCCCATCATGGTGGTGAGTTCCACCAGCCACCGGGTGCCGAACTGGCCGATAGCCCGCTGGTAGGTCTCGGTGCTCACCCGGTGGTTGTTGAACATCTCCGTGGCATAGGCTACGAGAGCGGCTTCATCCTCGGGCATATCCGGCAGGGGGTTTCGGTCGCGCAGTGCGTCCACCAGCCCGTCGCTGAGTCCCTGCTGCCTCCCACGAGCGGCGTGGGCGTACCAGATATACTGGCAGTCCATGTGGCGGGCGGTGAGCAGCATCGCCAGTTCCTGGAGCTTGTGGGGAACATCCGTGACCTGGCGGAAGTAGCCGACGAAGTGGTTGGCCCGGCGGCGCAATTCGGGACTGTAGATCATGACCGAGCCTGGGCCCGAATCGACAATCCCTCCGGTGTCGGCGGTCTCAGCATCAAAGGCTTCAAGGAATTCCTGCGGAGCCTGTTCTCTCGTCAATACTGGCAGTCTGGCCATTTCGCACCCCTCTGATTCGTTGTCCGAATGCAGTCTCTTCTGCCTGGCCCATTATAGACCCGGAATTCGGCAGGGAAGAACATTGCGGGTCAGAGGCGCAGAGATCCTCTTTCAGATGGCCTGCCAACTGCAGGAGCGGTTTTGAAACCCGCGACTTTGAATCGCCAAATGGCGAGACTTCCTGACGTCGGCGGAGCGTAAAAATTTATTATTTCCGGCCACTTCCGGCCACTTCCGGCCACTTCCGGCCACTTCCGGCCACTTCCGGCCACTTCCGGCCACTTCCGGCCACTTCCGGCCACTTCCGGCCACTTCCGGCCACTTCCGGCCACTTCCGGCCACTTCCGGCCACTTCCGGCCACTTCCGGCCACTTCCGGCCACTTCCGGCCACTTCCGGCCACTTCCGGCCACTTCCGGCCACTTCCGGCCACTTCCGGCCACTTCCGGCCACTTCCGGCCACCTCCGGCCACCTCCGGCCACTTCCGGCCACTTCCGGCCACCTCCGGCCACCTCCGGCCACCTCCGGCGGTTCCGTTTGCTTATAACGTATGTGCACCATCGCGCTCTAGCTTGAATACGCTATAAGAAATCAGAACTGGTGAAAGGTGTTCACGGCCCACTTGGGAACAGGGTCAAGCCGCTCATGCTGAACGGCGTGTCCTGGGCCGGATAGAATTTAGTTGGGGTTCGGCGCAGAGGCGAGGGGCCTGATCACCGTCTTTCCTAGCGCCGTCCAAACCGCCTTCTGTATTCCTCACTGAGTTCCTCTTGTTCCTCCTGTAGAACCTCGGCCAGATAAGCCAGGGCACCATCAACTGAAACGGACGAGGGAGCGGCGCGCGTCAGTTTGATGTTCAGTCCTTCGAACGCCCTCTCCTGGTACGCCAGCCACGCCAGGCGGGGCACATCTGCATGAGGACCGTCAAGACCGTGGGCGCTGGCCTCCAACACCGCCTCCTCCAGCTTGAGTGTTGCCATTTCGCGGCGCAAGTTCGCCGGTAGTATTTCCTGCCAGTAGCGTTGGTGACCAAAGGATTCGATGTAAGCCTCTCCCTCTTTCAGCGTTTGCTCCAGTTGGCGCCAGTCGTTCCCCTTCATGGCCTGCATGACCTCAGACGGAGTCTGGTCATTGAGGAATCCTCTAATGTCAGGGTGCCTTGTCTCTACCGCCAGTTTTCTGAATCCGGTAAGGTCCTGATTCCGCGCCAACCTCGCCAACTGAACGACGTCGTTGAAACTCTCCCACCGGAGCCGGTCCCGGTCGAGGCGGACCGAGACCTCTTCCTGGGAAGGAGCATGTCCGTCGGCAACCGCACCCTGATAGAGGGCAGAGTCCCTGATGGCGCCTGCAAGCGCGAGGGTTTCGGGGCCGTAGAAGTTGACACGGTCGTTCCACCGTCGCTGGTGATCAGAGGAGGCGAGTTCATCAATGAGCAAACCGAATTCCGCGTTTTCGATGGTTGCTTCTACGATGTGGAGCGAGTTGGCATAGTGGGAAAGGAGGATACACTGGCTGTCGATGCGGGCTATGGCCGGGTCGTCACCCCACGCCAGGGAGTCGCAGTCTGGACGGTAGGGCAACGCCCAAATGGCAGCGATCAGGGCTGCCAGGCAGATAGGCGGAAGGCACCGACGTGTGCCATAGGAAATCATGTGCGCTCCTGTCCAGAGTTCCGAATTCTTATAGCGTATTAGAACTGGAGGGCGGCGGCGCACATACGCTTAAGCAAACGGGACCACTGCATCCGATGGCGAAGCTACGGAACGGAATCAGGAGAAACCAGCGTAAGCGCGGGAGAGGCCGTTAATGCCCATACGCTACAAGCAAACGGAACCCTTCCGGCCACTTCCGGCCACTTCCGGCCACTTCCGGCCACTTCCGGCCACTTCCGGGAAATGCTAGCCACGGACGCTGGCAGCGGCCCTTTGATTGGGCTGCGGCGACGGACATGGTCGGGGGTTGAGGCCCGGCTTAGAGTGGGAGATCTTCAAAAAGAGTCTCATTCCGTTCCATTTGTCTCATTTCCATTCTTGGCAGGCTGAACGGCGTCGAACACACCACGCATTCAGGCTAGCAGGGAGGGACGCATTCTCGCCACGGGCAACTGTCATAAAAATCCTTGGCTGGCGCTGCTTTGGTGGCGTTAACCTCAAGGCGGCAAAGCGTTTCCTTTGCCCCAGGGGCTCCGTCGATCTCCCGACGGGGTAGAATCGTCAGGAGAGATGTCGTCCAGTTTTCTCATTCTAGGGATTTGCACGTTTCTGTTTGCCCTGCGCGTGCTAGGACAGTTGGTGGTCGTCCTGTGCAAGCCGCGCTGGCTCCCCAGCAACTAACACTGGTACTCGGGCCTGATGCCCTACAAGTACCTGCTTCCCTCGCAACTGGCACTTCTGGTGGTCATGGCGATTATTACGGTCGACGTCTATCGCGAGCGGGGGCTGTTTGCGGCCGATTGGTGGGAGGCGGCGGGGGCATATCTGGCGGTGTTGTCGTGGGTCTACTTTGGTTCCATGGTGGTTCGCTATGTGCTGACGATGTGGTTCCGGCCCGAGCTGAGGTGGTTCAAACGCACGATCCCGATCTGGTTTCATATGGTGCTGGCGGTTGCGCTGTGGGCGTTCGCCGACTACCACTGGCCGTGACCGCGCAGGATGAGACGGGCCACACGCCTGGAATCGACTCGGATGTTGTAGAGACCGCCGCGGCCGTCATAGTTGTGGCCTACGAAATACAGGTCCGGGTGAGCCGCGCTTCGCACCCTGTCAGTGCGTTGGGCGAAACCGCACTCGTCCCTTATGGCGTATTCGCCCATCCACTGGATTGCCGACTGGTAACCGGTGGCGAAGAGCACGGTGTTCCCGGTCCACACAGAACCGTCGGTGAAGCGGGCTCCATCTGCGAAAAAAGTCTCCACGTCGGGCACTACGGTCACCCTGCGGGCCCTGATGTGGTCCAGGATGGAACGCCCGATTACAGGGAAATCACCGCAGGGTCCGAGGCCTGGCTTCCTCGGGAGTCCGCCGGATTCGCGTCTCAACCCGAATCCACCGATGGGAGGCGTGAATGCTGGGCAAATTGGGATGAGGGAGCCTGCAAGGGAGAAAGCCTGGGCTCCATTGGACCGATGTGACCCCGCGAGGGTTTTCAGTAGCCGCACCGGACCTGGAGAGCGGTCTATGGAGGCTGGGAATCGCGTGATAGTGAGATCGGACGCAGCAGGATGCACTCGTGGGCGGGGCGGACGCGAGTTTGGAGGTGTTGGGGCGGTTGCGGACAGCGCCGTCAGGCGGGGAGTGGAATGGCTCGCAGCCGGGCCAGGGCGCTGCTGAACTGGGTTTCCCAGGGCCAATGCTTGGGAAGATGCAAAGTGAGGCGGCGCGCCGAGCGGGTGGTCCGTCCCGCCAGGGCGAAGAACCGACGCCGGAGGGTCTTGGTGGTCACGATCTGCTCGCGCAAGCCGATGCGGGCCGTCCAGCGGGCCAGGTTGTGGGCCAGGTTGTGGGCCAGGTTGTGGGCCAGGTTGTGGGCCATCACCTGTACCGCCAGCCAAGCGCCGTTGGCGGCGAATCGGCCGGACGGCAGGTGGTTCAGCCCGACGCCGTACTTGAGGTCCCGGATGGCGTTCTCGATCTCGGCGTGGCGGCGGTGGTCGGCCTCCAGCTCCAGGGTCTCCCCGTCCCGGTCGGTGATGAATCCGTGATAGCTGTAGGTGGCGAAGAGGGCCAGTTGGGAACCGGGCGTGGGCTTCACACGCCGGACGATGAGCCGCACCGGCGCGGCGCCGGCCTCACTCTCAAAGGGAGTGTAGGTGGTCTCGGCCACATCGGCGGCGCCGTCCATCCAGTATGGGATGGGCGTCCAATCCGTCTCGGGTATGGCCTCGATGAGATTGCGCAGGCTTTTGTGCTGGCGGATGGTGATGGAGTAGCGGACATCCATCTTGCGGCAGACGGCGACGATGGCGTGGGCATAGAAGCCGCTGTCGGCCCGCACCGTGAGTCGGCCCCTGGCGCCGGCGTAGCGCACCCGTCCCACCGTCTCGCGCAGGAAGTGGGCGGCGCCCCGAACAGTGTTGGCCCGGCCCTCGCGCAGCCGGGACATCAACACGTCGCCGGTGCCGGCGGCCACGGCCAACAGCGGGTGATAGCCCCGCTTGCCGGTATAGCCGTGGTGTCGCGCCCCCTCCTTGGCCAGTCCGTAGGTCTCGCAGATGGTGGAGTCCAGATCGATGGTGAACGGCGCGTCGCCGGGTCCCGCCCCGGCGGCCCAGGCCCGGGCCAGCAGTTCCCGGATCACCCGGTCCAGCTGACGGACATGGCCCCAGCGGAAGCTGCGCAGGAAGGTGCCCAGGGTGGATGGCGCCTTGACCCTACAGTCGAGAACACCGGCCGTCCCACCGGCGCGCAGCGCATCGGCGTCGTCGATGCAATCGCCGCCAGCCAGGGCAGAGGCGACCAGGGTCATCATCTTGTCGCCGGCGTTGGCCCGGCCCGGCGCGCTGCCGAGATTGAGGTGATGGTCTACGAGTTCCCCCAGGCCCAGGTGTTGGGCGAGAGTGGCCGGCAGGAGCAGGCCGGCATTGGCCACCAGACGGTGGTCGTCAAAGACGATGCGAATACGGTCGGGATGGTTGCGTGGTAGCATCAATTGGGTGCTCCTTTTCTGGGGTCGGTTTCCTTTCTCGAAAACCATTATCCCAGATTCAGAGGAGCACCCTTTGACCACTTCAGGTCGCTAACCTGACGTCCTCTATCGGTGGATTCGGGCTTAGGTGTTGTTCTCCCTTCCACAATCGTTAGCTATGATAGTATGTAACTGGCGGTCAGCCGCCGACGTTACTTGAAATTTCAGGAGGCACTTGCTTTGGCTACTGTAGGAAGCGGTAAGTATACCTACGAGGTAATTGAGGACTGGGCGCGGCTCCCTGACGGCATGGCTTTCGGGACCGTCAGTGCTGTGGCAGCCGACTCCCAGGACCGCGTCTACGCCTTCCAGCGCGCCGAGCCACCTGTGGTGATCTTTGACCGCGAGGGCAACTACGTTGGCTCGTGGGGCGAGGGACGATTCG
This sequence comes from Dehalococcoidia bacterium, assembly GCA_965222025.1. Lineage (GTDB taxonomy): Bacteria > Chloroflexota > Dehalococcoidia > Lucifugimonadales > UBA3495 > VXOI01. The sequence goes on from CBDCTI010000005.1 coordinate 381,283, forward strand.
AGAATCCCCACGGCATCTACATCGCCGACGACATCGTTTACCTGACCGACCGCGAGGGCAGCATCGCCCAGAAGTGCACCCTTGACGGCACTCCTCTCCTGACCATTGGCACCCGCGGCGAATTCTCGGACACCGGCTGCGAGGTTGCGGGCGAGGTCTGCCCCCGGTCTGCCGGACCGTTCAACTACCTGACCGAACTGGTGCCGTCTCCCAGCGGCGACCTGTACGTCTCCGACGGCTACCGCAACGCCCGTGTGCATCGCTTCAGCGCCGCCGGTGAGTTGATTTCGTCGTGGGGTGAGCCGGGCAAGGGTGGCCCCAACCAGTTCCACCTGCCCCACAGCCTCATCGTCGGCCAGGACGGGCGCATCTACCTGTGCGACCGCGAGAACAGCCGGGTGCAGGTCTTCTCTCCAGATGGCGAGTACATCACCATGTGGACCGACATGCAGCGCCCACTGGATATCTCCCAGGACAGCGAGGGCATTTTCTACACCAGCGAGCGCCCCGAAGACGGGAAGCCACCCCAGGTAAGCGTGCTGGACAGCGAAGGCAAGGTGCTGGAACGTTTCCCGGGCCGCTCGGCCCACGGCTCATGGGTAGACGCCCATGGCGACCTGTACCTCGCCCTCACCGCGGAAAAGAGCATCGACAAATACGTGCGCGTCGGGTAATCACAACCTTGAACACAACACCACGAGGGGAAGGGAAATGACCGACGGCTCCAACTCCCGGCCACCGGAATACAAGACGCTTTCAGGGCTGCCAATCAAGCCGGTCTATGGAACCGAGGCTGCGGAAGGTATCGATCTAGACCGCGATCTAGGGCGTCCGGGCGAATTCCCCTTCACCCGCGGCCCGTACGCCGATATGTACCGTGGACGCCTGTGGACTCGCCGCCAGATTGCCGGCTTCGGTACGGCGCAGGCCACCAACGAAAGGTACCGATTTCTGCTGGAGCACGGCCAGACTGGCATCAGCACAGATTTCGACCACCCGACGTTGACCGGCTACGACTCCGACCACGAACTGGCCGAGGGCGAGGTGGGGCGGCTCGGCGTCGCCATAGATACCGTGCGGGACATGAACGACCTTTTCCACGAAATTCCATTGGACCAGGTCAGCGTTTCCCTGACAATCAACCACCCGTCCATCGTCCTGTTGAGCATGTTCCTTGCCGTGGCGCAGGGTCGCGGTGTGGATTGGGCCGCTCTTCGCGGCACGGTCCAAAACGACTCACTCAAGGAATTTCACGGCCAGAAGACGTTTGCCCTAGGGCCTGAGCCCTCGCTTAAGCTGACCACCGACATCGTCGAGTTCTGCACGAACAACGTCCCCAACTGGTACACAATCTCGATATCCGGCTACCACACACGGGAGAGCGGATCCGACGCCGTGCAGGAGTTGGCATTCACAATCGCGCAGGGCATGGCCTACGTTGAATCGGCCTTGGCCCGCGGCCTGCCGGTGGATAGCTTCGCTCCCCGCCTGTCCTTCTTTTTCGGCGTACACAATGATCTGTTCGAGGAGATCGCCAAATTCCGGGCCGCCCGCCGCATGTGGGCGCGTCTGATGAAGGACCGATACGGAGCCACCCGCCCAGAGTCCATGCGGATGCGCTTCCACACCCAGACGCTGGGCTCGACACTAATGCGCCAGGACGCGCAGAACAACATCGTCCGGGGTGCTCTGCAGGCTCTCGCCGCGGTTCTGGGCGGCACCCAGTCGCTGCACGTCAGCGGGTACGACGAGGCATACGATATCCCGTCAGAGGACGCCATGCGGATGTCCCTGGCGACGCAGTTGATCCTGGCCCATGAGTCGGGGGCAGCCGCCACCGCTGACCCTCTGGGCGGCTCGCTGTTCGTAGAGACGCTGACCAACGACATCGAAGACGCGGCCAGGGAATACATCAATCGCATTGATGAAATGGGCGCGGGGTCCATGCGGGACGGCATCCTGCGCGCCATCAGCAGTGGCTACATCGAGCGCGAAATCGCCCGGTCAGCCTACGAGTACCAGCAGCGCATCGAGTCGGGCAAGCAGGTCATTGTGGGCCTGAATCAATACCAGGCGGAGACCCAGCAGAAACTGGAGCTGTTCCAATTCGATCCGGAAGAGGAGGAATGGCAGAAGGGCCGCTTGGCAGAAGCTCGAAGTGGACGCAGTCCCGCAGAAGTGCGCGGCGCACTTTCTGCTCTGAAGCAGGCCGTCAAGGACGACGGAAATCTCATGCCCGCGACACTGACCGCCGTGAATGCCCTGGCCACTGAGGGGGAAATCCTCGACACCCTGCGCGATGTCTACGGCGAGTACGTAGACCCCGGCGTGTTCTAGCTAATCGGAGAATCACCCGGCCTTAATGAAAAATAGCGAAGATTCAGAAGACAACCGAGCCCATGCCAGGTTGAGGAGATTGGTTGGCTGTATGGACAGAATAAGCCGGCCTTTGCTGGATCCTGAATCTGATTATGACGAATATGTAGAATTCGCCTTTGGTAACGTTCCTAGTACTCAACCAAGTATTGTGCTGCTGCCCGTCACCAGATTTCGCAGCGAGACCGAAGCCACTGACCTTTGGGAGCAGGCAGAAGACCAACTGGCAGCACAAGGTATAGGGCCTCCTAATACGTGGCCGGATGTGGATGGAAAATTCGCAGAGTTAGTGCTAAATGCAGCTCAACATTCTTTGTCAAAACTAGGCTGTACCGCTACTTTGGAATGCACCATCACGGATTGGGAGACGGTGTTCAGCGTGGGTGTTGCGGATGCCGGTGTTGGTATCCTATCGTCTCTTCGAAAAAATATTGAGTTTGCCCATTTGAGAAATGATGAGAGTGCTATCTCATCAGCAACAGAATTGGGAGTTTCCGGAACTACGGAGCGTCGAGGTGTTGGACTGCATTTCGTAGCGGAGCGTGTAAGTGCATATAGGGGCGAACTACTGATCGTCTCCGGATCCGGTCTGTTTGTGAAGATGAAGGGTCGCCTACCCATGTTGAAAAACCTGACTCCGGCTAGTTCACTAAGGTACAACGGCACCGCCGTGATGGCGTCACTGCCTATTCCGACCCTGTAGATGAGCAATGAGTACGGTCAAATTGTTCGATCTTTCACGGAAGAGCATGCTGGGAACCCGGGCGGCGGCACGTTCGATGCAAGCGGCAATCCGCGAGGCCACTCACGACGGAACGATCACCCTTGACACATCCGGAATCAGCCGAATCAGTGTGTCGTTTTTCGATGAATCACTATTGATATTCAGTGACCTAGTGGCGGAAACCAACAATCACAGCTTACGAATGATTTACAGCAAGGCACCTCGACCTGAATCTCTCAGTAGTCTTGTGGAGAAACGTGGTCTGAATATGTCCGAGTCTGCCGCTGGGGACTGGATCATTTCCGGGGGGATAAGCGGGGTTGCTAAACCAGAACACTCCACCCAAAGTCCTCCTGGCCAAGCTGGGACTGGACGGGCACGACCGGGGCGTTAAGGTCATCGCCCGGGCCATGCGCGATGCCGGGATTGAGGTCGTCTACATGGGCATGCGCGTCACTGCCGACCAGGTGGCGCAGACGGCACTGCAGGAAGACGCCGACGTCGTTGGGGTCAGTATCCTCTCCGGCGCGCACATGCGACTGATGCCCCGACTCACCAAAGCCCTGAATGACCGGGGCCTGGCTGGCGACGTCCTTGTACTCGTGGGAGGCACGATACCGGAGGACGATGTGGAGCCTTTGCAGGAAATGGGCGTGCACGCTGTATTTCCGGTTGGCAGCTTCACCACCGACATGATCGACTTCATATTCGCCAACGTCCACCGGGCGGAACAGGCCTCCTAACTGCCCATGACTTCTGCCGCCTGGCCACCTGCTTACCCCTCCGACTACCTGCCTCCCACAGATCAGGAGCACTGGTCGCCGGTACTGGAGACTATGTCTCTCGAGGAGCGCGACACAGTCGTTCTTGCCAAGCTCCGAGAGCAGGTCCGGTATGCATACAGGAATTCCGGCTTCTACCGAGAGTTCTATAACAACTCTCCCGTAGACCCCGAAGACCTCAAGAGCCTCGATGAATTCGCCCAGCTTCCCATATTGACCAAGGAAGAGATCCGGGGCGAGCAGGAGAAGCATCCGCCCTATGGCCACTTCCTATGCGTGCCGCCAGCCGACGTGTTCCGTGTGCATGGAACATCGGGTACCACGGGGCGGCCCACGGTGTTCGGCATCGGGCGCGGCGACTGGGACCGCATAGCTGAGGCCCATGCTCGCATACTGTGGGCTGCCGGGCTTCGCCCAGACGACATGGTTATGGTCGCCGCAGTGTTTAGCCTCTACGTGGGCAGCTGGGGAGCACTCGTTGGAGCGGAGCGCCTTGGCGCCACATGCTTTCCCTTCGGAAGCGGTGCGCCGGGCCAAACGGAGCGCGCCGCAGAATGGGCAGCGATGGTCAAACCGACGGCCCTGTACGGAACACCGTCCTACGCTCTCTACCTGGCGGAGACCGCCCGGCAGATGGGCATGGACCCTCTTGAAGATTTCGACTTCCGGTTCATGTTCTTTTCCGGCGAGCCAGGAGCCAGCGTACCAGCCACCCGCAAGCTGATAGAGGACACCTACGGTTGTTACGTCGTCGACCAGGGCAGTATGGCCGAGATGACGCCGTGGATGAGCAACTCCGGTTGCCGCCACCTCCCCACTGGCATGCACCTGTGGCAGGACATCGTCTACACCGAGCTGGTGGACCCGGACTCTCGGCATAGCCTGCCTATGGGAGCCGAGGGAGTGCCGGTTTACTCGCATACGGAGCGGACCTCCCAGCCAATGATCCGCTACTGGTCCGGGGATATCGCCCAATGGGAAATGATCGACTGCGCCTGCGGACGCACCTATCCGACCCTGACCCGGGGCATCTACGGACGCGCTGACGACATGATCACCGTGCGGGGCCAGAACGTCTTCCCGTCGCGCATTGAGGACATCCTTCGGAGCATGGATGTTTTCGGAGGCGAGTTCCGCCTGTTACTGGAAAGGGAGCGCGGAGAGCTTGACCGCCTGACCGTACAGACCGAGGTGCTGTCGGACGTTTTCTCCATGCGGGAGTCCAACCCGGGAGCCCTTGAACCCGTTCGCGAAGAAATCACTTCCGCTTTGCGCCGTGCCCTCGGCGTAAGCGTTGCAGTGGAATTGAAACCGGCCGGCGAGTTTGAGCGTACCCAATTCAAGGCGCGGCGTATCATAGATCGTCGCACAATCTGAAATCCACCGGTAGTAGGAACACTCGGCAGGGAGCCTAAATGACCTCCAGGCGTCCCACATGGGCCACGTTGAACCATGACCTGGGCGAATCTGTGGACATTGTCCGCGAGACTGTTCGCCAGTTCACGTCCGCCGAGATACTTCCACGGGCCGGAGAGATTGACCAGGCCAACGAATTCCCCCGTGACCTTTGGCCCCGCCTTGGGGATATGGGGCTGCTGGGCATCACAGTCTCTGAGGAATACGGTGGTGCTGGCCTCGGCTACCTGGCCCACACCGTGGTCATGGAGGAGGTTTCACGCGGGTCGGCCAGCGTCGGACTGAGCTACGGCGCTCACTCCAACCTCTGCATTAACCAGATTTTTCGCAACGGCAGCGAAGAGCAGAAGCGCCGCTTCCTCCCACCCTTGATCAGCGGGGAGCACCTCGGCGCTCTGGCAATGAGCGAGCCGGAGGCCGGCTCGGACGTGGTCAGCATGCGGCTGCGGGCGGATAAGCACGGGGACCGATACGTCCTCAACGGCAGCAAGATGTGGATCACCAATGGGCCAGAGGCCGACACTCTGGTCGTATACGCCAAAACCGACCCGGACGCAGGTTCCCGTGGCATTACAGCATTCCTGGTAGAGCGCGGCTTTGCCGGATTCCAGCCTTCGCCCAAGCTGGACAAACTGGGTATGCGCGGCTCCGACACAAGCGAATTGGTCTTCGACGATTGCGAGATACCCGAAGAGAACGTGCTGGGCGAAGAGGGCAGGGGCGTGGCGGTGCTCATGAGCGGCCTCGACTTCGAACGGCTTGTGCTATCAGGCGGTCCCTTGGGCATCATGCAGTCCTGCCTGGACGCCGTGGTTCCCTACGTCCACCAGCGACAACAGTTCGGACAGCCCATTGGCGAATTCCAGTTGATTCAGGCCAAGCTGGCCGACATGTACACCGCGCTCTCCGCCTGCCAGTCATACTGCTACTCCGTAGCTCGAGCCGCCGATCGCGGGCTGATTTCCCGAAAGGACGCCGCAGGCTGCCTTCTGTTCTCGGCAGAGCAGGCGACCCAGATGGCGCTGCAGGCTATTCAAACCCTTGGAGGAAACGGTTACACCAACGAGTTCCCTGTCGGCCGCCTGCTACGCGATGCCAAGCTGTACGAGATAGGCGCCGGCACGAGCGAAATCCGCCGCATGCTTATCGGCCGCGAATTATTTCTGGAGACTTCGTGAATCTCCTCTCTCTCCGGTTCCTCCTGCTGGCCACAATGTTGCTCGCTGCCTTGGCAGTGGCCTTGGTGGCCTGCGCGTCGGAACCCACGCCGACTCAGCCCTTTATCATCGCCCCACCACCAACAGCAACCACCGTGCCGCCGACCGCAACCACCGGAGTCGCCCAGCCAAGCCCGACAGAGGACGGATCGACAGCCGGAGAAAAACCTGGAGCCCCCACCGACATCCCCGAGTATCCTGCCACTACCACGCCTTTGAGCGCGGATCATCTCGGACATCTCCCCGACGACCCAACGGAACTGATGTATGCCGCCTTTGACCACTCGCTGCTGCAGGTGGGACAGAAGATGGCGTACTCGCACAACGACGCCTTCATCCCCGTGGTGATGGAATTAATGCGGTTCCAGCGCGACGAGGAATCCTTGCTTACGTTGGCATCATTCCTGGTTCGGATTCGCGACCGGATCCCCGAGGGTGATTTTGCTATCGTACCGTACGGCGAGGACTCCTGGGCATGGTGGGTTGAGTGGCTGTCGGAAAACCCCGAGGTCTCCCCTCCGGACGGCTATGATGGGTGGAAGGGGCAACTCTTCGGTATCATCGACGAGCCCATGGGCGAGTTTATGTACCCCGGAGTTCCAACGACCATTCGCTTGGAAGAAATCGTTTGGGGCGGCGTGCGACGCGATGGAATCCCGGACCTGCAATTCCCTCCTCACGTAACCCCGGAAGAAGCAACTTTCCTGGAGTCGGGCGACAGGGTGTTCGGCGTGTCCATCAATGGCGAGCATCGCGCCTACCCGCTTCGTGTGCTCAATCCCCACGAGATGGCCAACGACACAGTAGGAGGGGTCCAGTTTGCCCTGGCCTATTGAACTCTCTGCGGCTCTGGAATCGTGTATTCCACCGAGATCAACGGCAAGACCACAGAATTCGGCACATCAGGAATGCTGTACCGCAGCAACAAGCTGATGTACGACCGGGCGACAGAAACGCTCTGGCACCAGTTCCGCGGCGAGCCGGTGGTCGGCCCTCTGGCGGGCTCGGGTATCCGGCTGGAGATACTCCCCAATGTCCTAACCACCTGGGGTGAGTGGCTCGCTGAGCACCCCGACACCACCGTCATCAGCAACGACACCGGCGTCTATCCCGCTGAGTATTACCGCCCTGAATGGGACATGGGATCCATCTATTTCTCCTATCGGGCCGATCCAGGAATCATGTTCCCGGTGGCAGGCATCGACGAGAGCCTGCCCATAAAGGAGCAAGTGTTCGGCCTAGTATTTGGAAAAGTTGCTCGCGCCTATGCCCGGCCCGCACTTATGCAAGCGAAGGTCCTGAACGACATGGTGGGCAGCCAGGAGGTGGTCATCGTCGCCGTGCCCGGAGGAGGGATCCGCGCTTTCGATCGCCAGGGCCTGCAGTTCGAGGCAGCGCCCGAAGGACAGTTGCTCGACAGCAACGGACAGCTTTGGGCGGTGGACGAAGACGTCCTGTTAAACGTCAATGACCAAAGCCTGACCCTTCCTCGACTACCCTCCAGGGACGCCTACTGGTTCGGCTGGCAGTCCTTCTACCCCAACACGGAACTCTGGCAGCCCTAGGCCTTTAGCTTCGTCTCCCTGTCCCGGCCCGCCCCACTCCGCATAAACCGGATTTGTTCCTATTGGTCCGATTCTGGCCTACAATATGCACGGTCAAAATCCGGTTACGAATTCGGAGGTTAGCTATGCCCAGTCTGACTCTTGCGGAAGCAGAAGTAATCCTGGCGGCAGCAAAGGCCAAAGTGCTCGAGCTGGGCGCCAACATGAGCATATCGGTGGTGGACCCGCGCGGCGACCTGATCACAATGATGCGCACCGACGGCGCATCCTGGCGCACGCCAGCCATTTCGCGGGCCAAGGCCGTGGCGGCCTCCTGCTTCGGGCGGGCTAGCGGTGAATTGACTGAGAACGCAATGGCCCCGGTCTTCCGGGGGCTCATGGCCATGGAAGGCGGCCACATGATCCCTGGGCAGGGCGCCTTGCCGGTATTCAAGGACGGAGCTCTGGTGGGAGCCGTCGGCGGCAGCGGCGGCACTGCACAGGAGGACGAAGACGCCTCCCTAGCTGGCATTCAGGCTGCTGGTCTGTCTGCTACTGCGTAGCCGACACTAAGGCTGGATAACTCAGGGGCGCATATTGATGCGCCCCTTTTCTCTGGCTAGGGAACTCCGGCTCCTACAGGCCGCGGGCTACTGGCGCTTCTGGTATACCTGCACTCTGTGCCGGTTGGTCTCCACCACGTATAGCCGGCCCTCGCGGTCCAGCGACACGGCCACCGGTCCCCAGAAATACGGCTCCGTCTGAGAAGAGATGTGGTATGGCGTATTCAGGTGAGGCGGCAACGGCGGCGTCAGATCGGACCGGTCACGCTCCACTTTTTCCTCGGGGTTGGCCGCGAAATATTCCGCCGCCCACCTGGACACCGTAGCCTGGCCTCTCAGCAACACCTGGAAGCCGCCTTCCGGATCCAGTACCTGAACGCGCTCATTGCCCCAGTCAGCCACGTATATGTAGCCTTCGTCGTCCACTGCCACGCTGGTGGGCCGCTGAAACTGCCCCTCGCCATCTCCGGACGAACCAAAGGCAGACAGGAATTCGCCGTCGGAGTCGAACTTCTGGATCCTGTCGTTGCGCCAGTCGGCGACGTAGACGTTTCCTGCAGTGTCAGTCGCGGCCCCCCAGGGCAGATTAAACTGTCCGGGCCCACTGCCACGCGAACCCCATTTGCCGATGAACACGCCGTCCGACGAAAACCTCTGCACCCGGGCGTTGTGTTGCTCGACAACGTAGACTGAGCCGTCCGGGCCGGCAGCGATGCCCGCTGGACCGTTGAGCTCCCCTTCGCCGCTGCCGTGAGTCCCCCATTTGCGGAGGAAGGACCCGTCCGCGTCAAAAGCCGTGACTCGATGGTGCACTTCGTCGGTGATGTAGAGGTTGTCGTTCTCGTCGAAAGCGATGCACACCGGCCAGCGGAACTGGGTATCCCCGGCACCGGCACCGTCTCCGAATTCGTACAGGTAGTCTTCGCCAAGGGTGAGTACGCCCACGCGAATTGCGGAGGCCCGGGCGGGGTCGCAACGGTTGAGCACGAAAATGCGCCCGTCCACGCTGACTGCCAGGTCGTAGGGATTGGCAAAGCCCCGGCCATTCAGGCCGTTATTCACGATGCCGATGGTCTTGACGTAATCCAGCGCGATGCTGGAATTCTGAGTCTGCGTGGTCACTTGCCCTCACCGGAACCCTCCCCCAATCGGGAGAGGGATGATTTTGACTGAAGCGTTAAGCCAACTGGAACTCCCGAGTGGCAGCGATCAGGCGGAGCATGCTGCCCACTCGTCGCTCCGACTCGTCGCCGGGCTGCCGGTCCCTCAGGTCCAGTTCACCCTGCCGTGCGGCATAGTCCACCAGCACCGACCGGGTGTCCTCGCCGACATCGATGGGGCCCAGCAGGTCAACGCAGCCGTCGGCGAACTCGGCGGGACTCAGCACGCCGTCGCCTCTGGACGCCAGTCGTTCGATGATTGCCCTAACACCGGGGCTGCTGGTATCCGACAACTCCTTGCCTGCGAAGTTGACCCTCTCAACCAGGGAGCCACTGTCGATCCACTCAACGCCCTCGTGCCAGCCTTCGACTGTGGGCGGCTGCAGCAGGCCCTGGCCCATGTACAGCATATTGTTTGAAACCCGTTCGATTCCCAGTTCGGGAGTCTGGTGGCTGCCGGCCATCCGTATCGCTCCGACCACCATTTCCACCGGTCCCTTCACACGGGCGAAGCGTGCCTCGTTGGACTTGAAGTACTCGGAATTGAATAGCGTGCGGAGCACGTCCCTGATCTGATAGCCAGACTCGAAGTAAGTCTCCTTCATCGCACCAATGCACCGGCCACCCTGCTCGTCTACCTCGTCGGCGGCAAAGAACTGGAACAGACGGGTGCAGACGAACTCAGCAGTTGCGTCCTGCTTGGCGATGATCTGGATGATATCCTCGCCGTTGAATTTGCCTGTTTCTCCCAGGAAGGTCTTCTCGCCGTCGTCGTGGTCTTCTTCTCTATAGTCGAAGTGCCAGGCGATACGACCGTAGGGCCAGATGGAGTCCTTGTAGGCCCGGACGGACATGTACTCGGCGTTACCCAGCGTCCACCCTGTGAAGGCCCGGGCGCACTCCTTTATGTCGTCCTCGGTGTAGTTGCCGATGCCCATGGAAAAGAGCTCCAGCAACTCGCGCCCATAATTCTCGTTGATCGCCTCACCGTGGTTGTCCTGGTTGTCCAACCACACCAGCATGGCCGGGTCTTTGGAAATCTCCAGCAGCAACTCGTCGAAAGAGCCGAGACCATTCCTGCGGAACATCTCCACCTGGTTCAGCTGCGAGCGGGCCTGGTTCAGCTTGGCGTAGCCGGTTGCGAGCAGCCCGTGCCAGAAGAGGGTCATCTTCTCCTCCAGCGGGCTCTCCGTTGAGATCATCCTGTACATCCAATATGCCGCGGAACCCGCCAGGTCGCGCAACTCTGACTGCTCGACGTGATAGCGGCGGATGAGATCGTCAGGCATGTTATTAGGGTTGGAGGTGTCCAGCAACTCTTCAACAGCTGCCTCATACCCCTGCTCAACGTAGCGCTCCAACTCGTCGCGGTTGGCGCCGAACCCGGCCCGGCGCATCAGGTGGGCCATCAGGGCGACGTTGTCGTTGCTCATTGCAAACCCTCGCTTTCTAATTTCTCAAATGGCGTCCGGATTGCCCGATGTTCGGCTTAGTTACGGAACAGGTCCAACTGCTCGAACTGGCCGTTGACGATGGGATCAGGGTCCAGCCCCAACCACTTGTCCAGGATGGCGGAGTAGGTGGAACGGAAATCGTTATTGGGTCGCAGGTCTCCATTAAGCTGCTCGGCTTCAGCCAGCGACGGATACTCGCCGTACAGGCCACCGTTAACCGATCCGCCGACCAGGAAACTGACGCCACCAGAGCCGTGGTCGCTACCAGTCCCGTTGTCCTTGATGCGGCGCCCGAACTCCGAGAATATCAAAACCGCGGCATCATCCTCGCGACCGTGCTGCTTCAGGTCTTCCATAAGGCTCCCGACAGCACCAGCCACATCGTCCCAAAGCTGGGCGTGGGTCAGCAGTTCTCCTGAGTGCGTGTCGAAGCTGCCGTGCTGCGTGTAGTAGACCCTGGTGCCCAGGTTGGCCAGGAACACCTGTGCGATGCTCTTCACATTCTTGGACAGCGAGTCGCTGCGGTACTCTACTGCGGAGGAATACTGTTCGGGAGCGGTGCGCAGAATGTCAGCGCCCACGTAGGCGTCCTGACCGGTCTTGCTGAGCATAGACATCACCGGGTCTCGGCCCGCCACGTTGCCGTACATGCGAGAGAATGCCTCGAGCGTAAACATCCGAAGCTCGTCATCCTCAATGTCCGGGAACAGGCCGTAGGTCTCCAGGTCGCCCACAGAGGCGACGGAGACGCCGGGACAGCCCAGCGCCCGGGGAAGGCCGCGTCCGAAGTTGACGGCGGTGAGCACGTTTTCGCCCTGCGGGTCAATGTCGCGAATGGCCCGTCCCAGCCAGCCCTCGCTGCCGATGGCGTAGGGCTCGGCGGTGTGCCAGATATCCATGGAGCGAAAGTGGGATCGGTTGGGGTTTTCGTATCCGATACCCTGGATGACTGCCACCTTTCCTTCATCCCACAGCGCTTTCATCGGGGACATGCTGGGGTTGAATCCAACTTCGTCGTTCAGTGGCAGTACCTTCTCCTGGGGGATATGCACCGTGGAGCGGGAGTCGTAATACTCGCCCCTGGCGTAGGGCACGACCGTATTCAGGCCGTCGTTTCCGCCGGAGAGCTGGATTACAATCAGTCCCTTTTCGCGCTTGTTGCTAGTCATCTGCTGAATCCTCGCGATACCTGCCGGATTGGACTAAATTTACTATGCCGGGCCTGTTGGGGCAAGTTTGCAGACTCCCCAAAAGGGCCGGCCTTGTTTGTCGCCACCGCCCACTACTAAAGAGCAGCCGCTCAACAGGGCCTTTCGGTTTTTCCGGCACGACAAGAACCCGTTCAAGGTGAGCCCGTCGAACCACCAACGGACGGTTCATCCACAAACTCAGTGGAAAAGTTGTTTTTCATCGTAGGAAGACCCTGAGCTGATCACACACTGACCTTGAATATCCTGCTTGCCTCACGGCGGAGTTCAGGGTGAAAGTCCGGGTGAGCGATGGCAATCAACTCCCCGGCTCGTTCCCGCAGCGACTTACCACGCAGGTGAGCGATGCCGTGTTCGGTGACCACATAGTCAACCAGTGTTCGTGGGATAGTCACCGCTGCACCCCCGGGTAGGGTCGGGACTATACGGGATACGCGCTCCCCCTCGACCATGCTGGTGGAAGGCAGCACCGAAATGGACCGTCCCCCGTTGGAGTAGTTGGCAGCGATGGAGAAGGCCGTCTGCCCTCCGACTCCGCTCCAGATCATGCTCCCGATTGTCTCGGCGGCAACCTGCCCAGTCAGGTCTATCTGGAGCGCGTTGTTGATCGCAACCAGATTGTCCTGTTGCAAGAGGTATCGCACATCATCGACGTAGCCGAACTCGTACAGCTCGAAGGCAGGGTTTCCGTCGATGATCGTCAGTTCTTCTTCGGGCACCAGGGCGATGCTGGCCACTACCTTACCTTGATGACGGGTCTTGTACTTGCCGGTTATCACACCCTGGCGAACCAGTTCAGCTATCCCGCCTGTGATTATCTCGGTCTGGATCCCCAGGTCCTGCTTCTCGCCGAGAAACGCTCCCATGGCTGAGGCAACGGTACCAATGCCGATCTGAACGGTGTCCCGGTCATAAACCAGTTCCGCCGCCACCAGCGTCCCGATTACCTCGGTAACCAGATCCTCTTCTTCAGACCTTGGCGCTACGGCGAGAACCCCAGTAGGAGCGGCAGCTTCGCACAGGCGGTGCAACTGCGATACGTGCACATAGTTCTCGCCCCCGGTACGTATGAAATTCTCGTGCACCTCGCCGACCACGGTTGCAGCATTCCGACAAAATGTGGGAGAGAAGAATACGCCAGGCCCAAAGCTGCAATAGCCATGGCGGTCGGGCGGGGAGACCGGCAACAAATACACGTCGGGATGCCCCACGAATCCGTCGGGAGGGGTCCCGGCTTTCCAGCGGGCTACGGGGCGGTATTCGACCCTTCCGGCGTTGGCTGCCGCACGGTCGGCGGGTGTGGCCTACAGGTCGTGAAGTGTAAAGGGCCCTTCATCTCCAGGCTGCACCCAGGGGAAGAGAGGGGCCGGGTGGTCTATCCGAACATCGCTCAATTCGGCGCGCCGGTCGTACAGCGCCTGGCAAAGCGTGTACGGGGTACAGTTAATTGCCGATATGGCTACTGTGTCCCCTGATCTTACTGCCTGCACCGCTTCCGCAGGGCTCATCAGCTTGTCGGATACCATCTCTCTCCAGTTCATCGCCATTCCCCTCCTTGCGTTTGCATTCCGGGTATCGCCGCCTGGACAAGATGGTTGCCTCGAAACGTTTCTGGTTTACAATTCGACCTAAATTCCGATACTATGATAAACAAAATTCCCCACAGTGGGGGAGGGTAGCTGTATAGTGACTTTGCCTGAAGCGTCCCATGTTGTCCACTCGGAATACGATGTCGTCTATCTGCACGACCACGAAGTGCGAAAAGAGGATATGCGCCGCCTCTACGAGAACGCCAAGCGCGACCAGTGGAACGCGGCAACCTACATCGCGTGGGACAAGCCCGTGGACTTGGAGCAGGGCTTTGTAGCCGATGAGCTGATCGACATCTACGACTCTCCCTACTGGCACAAGATGAACGCTTCCGAGCGAGCCGAGATGAACCGGCTCTTCTCAGCCTGGCGCCTCAGCCAACTGTTCCATGGAGAGCACGCGGCGGTGCTGGTCTGTTCCCAGCTGGCCAACGTACTGCCCGACGCCGACGCCAAGTTCTTTATGTCCACCCAGGTAATGGACGAGTCCCGGCACACGGAGTTCTTCCAACGGTACCTCCACGGCCGTGTGGGACAGGTCTACGGCCAATCAGAGGTAGGGAGGGAACTCTTCGACTACATCCTAGGCGACCCCCGCTGGTACATAAAGGTCATTGGCTTGCAGCTGGTGGGGGAGACCTTCGCAGTGGCCCTGTTCAAAATGCTGGCGGAAACCTCCAAGGATGATCTGCTACGCGAGGGTTGTAAGCTCATCCTCCGCGACGAATCGCGGCACATGGGATTTGGTATGCTCAGCCTGCCCGAGCAGGTGCAGCAGCTGTCCCCGAGAGAGCGCGAGGAGATGGAGGACTTCACTATCCATTTCTTGCGCAACACGTTAACTGGCGGCTTCCCCAGGGAGGCCTACCTTGATATGGGCTTCAACAACCACGAAATCGATGAGATCCGAAAGATGCGCCGCGACAAGGCGCAGAGCAGCGACTTCGTCCTCTTCCGGAGCCTCTTCAAGCGCGAAATGCACAACACCTTGGTCAACAACTTGTTCAAGTGCGGCGTTCTCAGCGAGAGCGTCCGCGAGCGCCTCGAGAACGAGCTCCGCGTCGATGTGGCGGGCAACTTGCCCGGCGACGACTAGGCCCGACTCCCTGCCACCAGCTAGCCCAACTTCAATGGCTTCCACTCATTAAGGACGGTCAGCCATGCATGTAGGCATGTCTACAGTGTTCCAGAACCCTGACAAGCGTTTGTCCGACTACGAGGTCTATCGAAACGAGTTGAGGCTGGCTGACCTCGCTGAGCCGCTGGGTTACGAGTCCATCTGGGGTGTGGAACACCACTTCACAGACTACACCATGTGCCCCGACGTGCTGCAGTTCTTGTCCTACATGGCCGGCCGCACCGAGCGGGCCAAGCTGGGCTCAATGGTGGTGGTGCTCCCGTGGCACGATCCCATCCGCGTCGCCGAAGAGTTCGTAATGCTCGACAACCTCAGCGACGGGCGCGTCGTGGTGGGCGTCGGTCGCGGTCTGGCCCGCGTCGAATACGAGGGTTTCCGCCTCGACATGAACCAGTCCCGCGGCCGGTTCAATGAATCGGCGGAGATGCTGGTCCGCGCCCTGGAGGAGGGCTACGCCGAGATGGATGGCGAACACGTCCGGCAGCCGCGGGTGGAGATACGTCCCAATCCGTTCAAGAGCTTTGAAGGTCGCACCTACGCCGCTGCCATTTCCCCGGAATCCAGCATCGTCCTCGCCAGGCTGGGCGTCGGCGTCCTGATTATCCCGCAAAAGCCCTGGAGCGACGTGCAGTCTGAGTTGGCCTCCTATCGCGCCACATACCAGGAAGTCAACGAGGGCGATCCTCCCGCGCCGGTGGTGGTCACATTCGCCTTTTGTGACGAGGACGAGGAGCGCGCCGCCGAGATGTCCCGCAAATACGTCGGCGCATACTGGGAATCGGTGATGAATCACTATGAGTTCCGAAGCGACCACCTGAAGACCACGCGGGGCTACGAGTATTACGGCGGCTTCACCGACAAGATAAACACCTATGGCGACAGGGACGTTGTGGACTTCTTTGTTGCTCTACAGGTTACGGGCACGCCGGAGCAGTGCTACCAGAAGGTGATGGACATCCACGGGTACACCGGCACCGACTCGCTGGTCGCCGCCTTCAGCTACGGTGGCATGCCCTACGACGATGCCGAGGCCAGCATGCGGCTCTTTGCCTCTGAGGTAATGCCGGAGCTGAAGAAGTTCGAGAAAAACCCCAACTGGGGCTGACCGGCCATCTGCACATCGTCCTCCGAGTCCAATAGAAAAGGGGGCGGAAATGATTCCGCCCCCTTTATCTCTACATTAGAGTTGGAAGTGCGGCGTTCACTCTCCATGGAACCGGGTGGCTTCCTTGGTGACCTCTCCACGCGGTCGCCAGGCGAACCTCTCAGCGTAACGGTTCGGCCTGCCCTCCACGACGTCGGCAGTTACCTTCCCCAGGGCCGGAGTGAACTTGAAGGCGTGCCCGCTCCCGCCCGTTGACACGACCAGGCCCTCGATCTCCGGGTGGGGCGTGATGTAGAAGTCCCCGTCCCAGGTATCGTTGTAGAAGCAGGCGCGGCTACCCGCCAGCGGCGCATGGGCCAACTCGGGCACCGAGCGGGACAGGAACCGCCGGCTGTCCTCGATGACGGCGGGATCCGCGTCCCTGGGATCATCGGCGCCTACCAGCCGTCCGGGCCCGTGGTTCGCCAGCTTTACCACCCCCTCGGCGTTCGCTGGGAAACCGTACCACCCGGTCTTGGGGATGTCCGCGCCCCACGGCGGAAAATTGGGAGGCCTGAACCGGTCCGGCAGGGTAGGACGCAGGTACACCAGCGTCTGTGCCACCGGATCCATCACGTCGGCCAACTCCGGTATCAAACGCGGTGTCCACACTCCGGCAGCTACCACCACGCTGTCAGCCCGCACCTCACTGCCATCGGACGACCTCAGTCCGACCGCACGTCCCGATTCCTTCAAGACCGACTCTACCTGGAAGCCCGTGCGCACTTCTACTCCGGCTGCCGCAACCTCCATAGCGAGAAATGATACAGTCTCTGCAGCTTCGCCCCAGCCTCCGCGGGGATTGAAGTAACCGTCGGTGTAGTGCTCCGAGTTCCAGAGCGGGAACCGTTCGCCCACGGACTCCGAGTTCAGCCGCTGCAACGGCCACCCCTCGGCAGTGAGAAGGTCGTAAGACTGGCGCTCCACGGTCCCCGGTTCCAACGGCGCGCTGGTCAACACGAGGAAACCGTCTTCGTGGTAAAGCAGCTTTCCCCGTTTCTCATTCCATACATGCCATCCCTCGATGGCCTCGGCTCCCAGGTCGCTGTACAGCTTGTCGTCGCCGTAATCCATACGGACCATCCGGCTTACGTCGTTCGACGCCGCCAGCGGGTGCGGCACTGGCCCGGGATCGACGACCGTTACCGCATAACCGCGACTTCTGAGTTCCAAAGCCGCAGACAGCCCGAAGATGCCGGCGCCTGCGACTACGATAGATCGTTGAGTAGACATGAATCCGCTACAAAGGGCCTAGCGGCCCACCGCCTCTATGATGGTCTTCAGTTCCTCGACGCTCAGGTCGCCGAATTTCCGCCAGCCCCCGATCTGGTAGGTGGGAGTGCCACCGATTCCGCTGGCCCGGGCCGTATCGTTGGACTCGACCACTGCCTCGCGGTAATGGCCCGACTCCAGGCGAGGCCCAAGTTCCGACCAGTCGAGTCCGGCCTTCTCGGCCAGACCCTGTACCACTTCCAGGCTGCCCAGGTCGACGCTTTCTTCCCAGTAGGCTGCAGCGGCGACATGGTGGAAGCGGTCGTCCAGGCTTTTCTCCTTGGCGTATAGGGTGGCCTCGTGTACGTACAGCGTGTTGGGCGCCAACTGGGGACGACGCATGACCAACCCGGCGCCCCGGGCCCGTTCCTGCATCCCTGGATTAAGTTCAGTTTCGGTTTCCCCGTCGAATATTCGTCGGGGCTGGCCCTCCGGGGGGCAATCCGGCCGCAACAAAAACGGCCTGCGATCTATCGTGATTTCCAGATCTTTGGCAACAATATCGAGCCTGCCCAGGCCCACGTAGCAAAAGGGTCAAGTGTAGTCCTGCCAGACGGTGACCTCAACGGGATTTGATGCAACCATCGTTCTCCCCCAGAATTATTTGAGCATGGAGGACACAGGGACCCTGCGCCCTCCCCGTTCGAGAGACGTTCCCTGGAAGACTAGTCGTCTGCCGGTGCGGGCACACTGGAGCCCGCGAACGCGACGCGCAGGGCCGCCGTGGCCTCTTCCATCACCAGCCCGCTCTTGTCCATCACGCCCACCATGCCGAAGAAGCCGTGAATCATCCCGTCATACCGGGTCATGGTGGTCTCTACACCGGCCTCCTGCAGGCGCTTGCCGTAGGCCTCGCCTTCATCCCGAAGGGGGTCGTACTCTGCGGTGATGACCAGAGCCGGGGGCTGTCCGGCCAGGCTGCCGGCCTTCATTGGCGCGGCGTAGGGGTTGGATGCGTCTCCGTCGCTAGCCAAATAGGCGTCCCAGTAGAAACGCATGGCGTCGCGGGCCAGCATGTAGCCTTCCGCGTTGTCCGCGTAAGACCCGGTGTCAAAGTTGCGCTCGGTGACCGGGTACACCAGCAACTGGTGGACAATCGCGGGGCCGCCGCGGTCTGCGGCCATCAGCGAAATCCCTGCTGCCAGGTTGCCGCCCGCGCTGTCGCCGCCCACTGCGAGACGCGAAGCGTCGGCCCCCAGGCTGGCCGCGTTCTCCGCTGTCCAGACTGTGGCGGAATAGCAGTCCTCGGCAGGACCGGGGAACTTGGTCTCAGGGGCCAGCCGGTAGTCCACCGATACGACCACGCAGCCCGCTCCCTTGCAGAGATGCCGGGCCGTTGGGTCAGCCGACTCCAAGTCGCCGATCACCCAGCCGCCACCGTGATACCACACCAGAATGGGGAAGGGCCCGTCGCCCTCCGGCGTGTAGATGCGGACGGGAACGTCGCCCTCAGGGCCAGGTATGCTGCGGTCCTGCACAGCTGCCACCTCGGGGCCTACTGGACGGGGACGGGCAGCCGCGTTGATCCGGGCCTGCTCCGGCGTCACTTCCCAAACGGGCGGCAGGCCAAGGGCGCCTACCGTGTCAATAACTGCTTGCGCTTGCGGATCCAACGGCATGATGTACCTCCAGAATCTTCTAATTGAGTGGCTCCCAGTGAGCCGTTAATTGGGTGTCCAGGCGAGGCCTCGCACCTCGCTGAATTCGCGAGGCAGCTTGACCCACCAGTCACCGCCGTCGGCGGTGGCGTAGATCTGGCCGTAGTGGCTGCAGCAGAGTATGAAGTCTGCATCCGACGAGTGTGTGGCGAACGCCCACATGGGAGTGTTGGGCTCCTGCGGCAGTGACATCCTCTCCCAGCTTTGACCCCGGTCAGTGGAGCGCTGAATGGCCCCGGTCACGCCGAAGGGCGAATCGCCCGTCGCTACCAGCAGCGTATCAGGGTCGCCCTGCTTCACCGTGATTCCGCGACAATAACGCATGGGGAACGTCGCCTCCACACCTAGGCCCTGCCAACTCTCACCGGTGTCGGTGCTGGAAAAGACCTCGCCGGGTGTGCTGGTGAAGACGGTTACGTCCGAACCGGCGCTGACAGTCATGCCGTGAATGTCCGGATCGCTCAGGCCGCCGTTGATGCGGGCCCAGGTTTCGCCGCCATCCAAACTGCGGCGCACTCCGTCCACCTCCACCCCGGCCCAGACCACGTCGGGGTTGCCGGGGTCGATCTCCAGCGCGGTCACACGGGGAACACGAACGTTGGGGCATTCTTCTGCCATGTCGACCGTCAGCTGATCCCAGCTTGCGCCGCTGTCCGTCGAGCGGAACAGCGCCGAGGGGCTGGTACCCGCGAAGATCACTGACGGATCGGACGGGCTGACGGCAATGTTCCAAACGTGCATCGAATTAAGCTGCGAGTCGAGTCGCTCAAAGGACTTGCCCCGGTCATTGCTGCGGAATATTCCTTCGTCAGTGCCGGCATAGACCACCGCCGGGTCTGTAGGATCGACCTTCAGGCCAAAGACCTTCATGTCGCCCCAAATGCCTCCGGCCCTGCCCCAGCTTCTTCCGCCGTCCGGGCTTGTCCACAACCCCGCCCCGATAGTGCCAATCAGTATCGAAACATCCTTGGCCATATTGCTCCTCCTGCCTGTGGAATCTATCTTCGGCCATGCACAATGGAGGTAGGTTCCTAAGCTTTGAAAGTGGCAAACACCTTGTTGGACGTGAACACCCGGGTCTCAACAAATTCGATGCTGTCTGGCTTGGCACCGAGCTCCGACATCGCACCCAGCATGCAGGCCCAGTTCAGCAATTCATGCTGCCCCGAGGATTCCATCTCCGCCGTCGTGCGTCTGCGCCAGGCATCATAGTTACCCGTTTTCAGTTCTTCGTACAACGCGCGGTCAGAGGGAACGTCCGGCCAGAGGTAGTTGTTCTTGGCCGTTAGAAAGGCATGCGACCAGCTTGACGACGCGACCAGCGCCACACGGTATGGGCTGTCCGTCAGCACCCGCGCCACCGCGGCCCCGACCTCCATGCAGCGCTTGGGCGACGGCCCAGGAGGGTCGGGCTCCAGCGTCTGGCCGTTTACCTTGTGCGGAAGTATGCCGCCGCGGTTGCTGATAACACCCCGCCCATAGCAGTTAACGGCAAAGGGAATTACCGGGAAGTCAAACCCCTCGCGGTCATAGTCCAGGTATAACAGCGTATTGATGAAGGCATGCGCCAGTCCCGGCTCGTGGAGCGGGCGGTAGGCATAGGCCATGTCGATGCCGGAATCCAACAGTCCGCCAGCCAGGTAGCGCGCCGCCTTGGGGTGGCCTTGATAGCTGAACACCTTGTCTGCTGGTTCCTCCCAGACGTTGCGCCGGGGCGTCCCGTGCCGCATGAACGGCGTGCACTGGAAACCCTCGTATGCCAGGACGCAGAAGGGCGGGATTATGTCTTCCCGGAAGTTCTCGTACTGGTCGTCGCCGAAGACGACGACAAAGTCCGGGTTAAACTCGAGGATTTCCTTGCGCACCCGTCGGAATCCTTCCACCAGTCGCGCCCGGTGCACGGCGGCGGAGGCCATCCCCTGGTCGTCTCCGTATTCCTTCTGCATGGGCTCCGGCCAGTTGAGTGGGTTCTTCAGCTCCTCTGGCAATCGCTCATCGCGGTTCAGAGTGACATTAATGGGGAATCCCCGGTCTTCGTCCGGAGTGATCAGTGGCGGATAGTGGGTACAGCCTACGCCAAGGATTTCAGCCATGGTGCGCCTCCACGGAGCCGAATGAACACCCGGCAGCTAAGTTGGCTAATCATAGCAGACAGGCAGGCAGGCGGCTAACCTGGAGTACCCGGGGCGCAGCTTCTCGTCTTAGTCCGATTAAGTACAACTATTGCCGCTTTTACGGCAATCCATAGCATCCGTGCCAATAGCACTGTTCTCGGAGCAGAGACCCGGAACCCCGCCTTTGGGTGAACGAAGAATGGATCTCCAACGGGCGAATTAGTCCAGGTTAATCCACAGTCAGGACTATCTTCCCGAAGTTGGCGTTACTCTCCATGTGCCGGTGTGCTTCTGCCGCCTCAGAAAGCGGAAAGACAGTGTCAACGACAGGCTTGATGGCGCCGGACGCGATTAGTGGGAGGACATGGCGCTTGATCCGGTTCGTCAACACAATCTTCTCTTCGATGGGCCTCGAACGCAGCACCGTCCCGTGCACCCGAAGCCGTTTGAACATAAGCGGGCGCAGGTCGGCCTCCACGCCGCCGCCGCCCATGGTGCCCACCAGTACCAGCCGTCCCTGTAGAGCCAGAGAAGCCAGGTTCCGTTCCCAGTAGTCCCCACCGATGACGTCCAGCAGCACATCCACGCCCGCGCCGCCGGTATGCTTGCGAACGACCTCGTTGAAGTCTTCCTCACGGTAGTTGATGCCCACGTCCATGCCCAGCTCGGCGGCCCCTCGCAGCTTGTCCTCGCCGCCCGCAGTGCCGAAGACATACGCCCCCAGCATTGTGGGCCAACTGCACCGCCGCAGTCCCCACGCCGCTGCCTGCCGCATGGATGGATCAGCACCGACTCGCCCATTGCCAGTTCGCAGTGGTTGAACAGCGCGTCGTAAGCAGTGAAGAATACCTCGGGCACCGCCGCCGCCTGCACGAAGTCCAGGTTGTCGGGAATTCTCATGCACATGCGCGAGTGCGTCACTACTCTTGAGGCATACCCGCCGCCTCCCAGCAGCCCGAACACCCTGTCACCCGCAGCCAGATCTCTGACCTGCGAACCAGCTTCCAGCACAACCCTCGAAAACTCGAGCCCCAGAATGTCGTCGGGAGTGCCGGGAGGCGCCGGATACCCGCCCTGCCGCTGCATCGTATCGGCCCGGTTCAGCGCCGACCCCTTTACCTCCACCAGCACATCATCCGGCCCTGGCACCGGATCGGGCACCTCCTGTACCTTGAGCACCTCCGGACCACCCGGCTCGGTGATAACAACAGCACGCATAAAAACCTTCACCCAGATCAGAATTTCCGCCAGCCAGTGTAGCACCCTCAAAAAAGACGCCGTTAGAAGGCGCTCAGACCGCAAAATGTGTAGGAGGATACCAAAGGACTTTTGCAGCTTGATAAAGAGTGACACGCCGCACGATCGTTTCCTAGCGAAAGCCTGCTCCCGAAATTTCTTAGGGAACCCCTTGCAATTGCATTCCATTGTTGTGAACTTGTAACATAAATTTTATGTAAAGAAGGATCTCATGTCTCCAGTTATGCGGGTAAGCGACGAAAATTGGAATCGCTTGAAGAGGTTTGCAACTCCTCTTGAAGATAGCGCGGACGATGCACTGGGAAAAGCCTTATCTGCCGCCGAGAATTGGATCAACTCAAACGCAACCGATCAGCCCTACTACGACGACTCAAGCCGTATCCAACATGGAGCCTCCGAAATTCAATTTGTATCCGAAGCTGCAAAAAAGCCTGATCCCGATTCATCGACCAAAATGGATGCAGAAGCTTTGCCCAAAGACAAGGGCATCCCAGCTTCGGAATACAGGCGCCCAATTCTGGAAACGTTGTATGGACTAGGCGGAAAGGCTGCTGCGAAAGATGTTCTGGCTACTGTTGAGCAGAGGATGAAGCATTTATTCTGCGACGCGGACTATCAGTTCAACAAGAACGGAACCGACGTCAAGTGGCATAACAGAGCGCAATGGGGGCGCTTCGCACTTGTTAAGGAAGGGTTTCTGAAAAGCAATTCCGGTTGGGGGATATGGGAATTGACAGAGTTAGGCACTACCACAGTGGAAAATAAGGAAGAATAAACCTTTCGTGACTGGGCTTTAGCTTTGCGGCCTAACAATCCACTTAGGTACAAAAGGAAACGGCCCCGACAATCATCGAGGCCGCAGGTCATCCGGGAGCGCGATGTAACCCTACTTCCCGTTGCCGTTGCTGCGGGTCGCCACGTACTCTTCGGCAAGGCGACGGCCGGTATCCCGCATCAGCTTCTCGTCCTCCTCAGGCGTTGCGGCGGGTGGAGCGTAGACCACCGTATCGTTGCAGTAGGTGGAGAAATGCTCGCCTCCCAGCTGTGCGTGGGACCCGCTGATCTCTTCACCGCTCTGCACCGCGCGAATGCCCCGGCGGATCTGCCGTCGGAACATGGTGATCCCCCGGTCGGTGGCACCGAGGTGCTCCAGGCCGTGAACAGCGATGGGACGCTGGGTCACCTGAGCCTCATAGTCGCCAGGCTGTAGCTGCTGCTCTCGGGGGTCGTCCGACATGGGAAGCTGGGCGGGAAGCATCTGGCTCCGGTCCAGCCACCACGCCGGCTCCTTCTCCTCGGCCTCCGAGATATGGCGGAGTTCCAGCAGCATGGTGCTTCGGTCGTCTCTCGGCACAATCCAGCGGGTCATCATCGGACCGTCAAACCCGTGGACGTCCCTGCCGTCCTCCCAGATGGGCGCCACCTGTTGCAGGTTGGGCAGAACATTCTCCACCGACCGCACCCAGATGTTGTCGCCTACGCGTCGGGTGGCGATGTAGATGATTCCAGCAGGGGTTTCCATGAAGTCCAGGTTGGGCACCACACCGAACTCGTCGGTGAACTGCGATCCGCTGACGATAGTATGCAGAAACGACGTATGCACCGGGTCCATGGCGTTTTCCAGGACCTGCAGCCAGTTGCACGGGTAGTCATAGCTCTGACCCGGCATCAGGCGATATCCCTCGCGATCGAAGCTGTCGGGAATGGGGAACGGAGGCATCTCTTCGGGCGGCCCCATGTAAGCGAAAATGGTGCCGCAGAGCTCGTGCACCGGATATGCTCCATGGCACAACCGGTCCTTGAACGTCGAACCCGCTGGCTCCCCCGGCGTCTCGAGGATCGTGCCGTCCACGTCGAACAGCCAGCCGTGGTAGCAGCAGCGGATTCCCCGCTCGGAAACCAGGCCGTATTCCAGCGACGTCCCCCGATGCGGGCAGTGTGCCTCGACCAACCCGATCCGTCCGCTGAAGTCACGGAAGGCCACCAGCTCTTCGCCCAGGATCTTGATCCCCACCGGTGTGTCGCCCAGCTCGTCAGCGTAGCAGACCGGCTGCCAGAAGCGCCGCAGGTACTCGCCCGCAGGTGTCCCTGGCCCAACGTGGGTCAATTCGTCGTCTTCCTTCGGGACCTGCGAGTGATAGTAACCGCCGTACTTGGTGGAAAGAAACGGAGCGCGGGTGCTTGCCATGATTCTCCTCCAACCTCTACGTACTTCCGCCTCAGCGCCGCGCGGCCGCCCCTTTATGCTTGGGCGGGATTATAAGTATCACCCGTGAGCCGGTCAACAATCCTACGCGCCCGCCGCCTGCTTCTGCGCCTCCTCAATCTGCTGCATCATCTCGATCACTGTCGGCATGGCCGGGCCGTATCGGTCGGCATCGTCGATGGCGTATCCCTTGTGGTAGTTGGAGCGGAAAGACGACAGCGGACTGCCCGCGCCGGTGAGCGCTGACTTGCCCTCCTCTTCCTCCTCGTCCCAGTGCCCCCCATGGATTACCGACGGCACGGCTGCCGGGTCCCGGAACACGTTCATCGGGTCTCCGCCATCCTCAACGATCCGCATCTGCTCCTCGAACTGCCGCCGCATGAACACGATGGGCAGGTCGGTGCGACCGAGGTGCTCCTGCGTCCGGTCGGTGATCGGTCCCTGCGATATCCACGCATGTGCATCCTGCGCCAACACGAAATCGAGGATCGGCTTCCCATCTTCGTCGAACAGCGGCACATCGTAGTACGGGATCATCTCCTGCACTGGAGCAGGCGCTTCCCCAGGTGCCATGTAGCACCCGTAGTTGATGTGATAGGTGTTGGTGTCGTCCACCGGCACCCGTATCTGGAATTCCTGCCGCACCATTCCCGGACCGCCTGTCTGCGTGTAGAACGGGAAGATAACCGTTGCGTGCCGCGAAGTATGGTCCTTCTCAGCGCCAAGGGCCTTGGAGTACTTGATGCCCTTCTCCATACCGTAGCGTGTGCCGTGGACGTAGAGCGACTCGATGCCTTTACCCATGTCCATTCGGGAGAAGAGGGTATGAACCTGCCCGTCGGCTGCCCGCTCCTCCAGCTTGCCCTGCTTCCGCAATACGTACTCGAACAAGTTGCCGTGCAGGTACACGCTGTGCGTCGGGTCGCCGGTGTTCTCATGGCACTGCAGCCAGTTGCAGTTCAGGTTCATGATCCCGATCTGCCGTAGGGCATTGGGCATCACGAACAGGTCCCATGGCGGCAGCAGCGGCGCGGACTCCGGCCCCATGTAGGTCCAGACCAGCCCGCCCATCTCCTGCACCGGGTATCCCTTGATTCGGATCCGGTCCTTGAACGGATCATGTTCCGCTTCCAACGGCGTCTCTATGCACTGGCCGGAAGGAGCGAACATCCACCCGTGGTAGCAGCATCGCAGTCCGCCCACGTCCGGAATCCCGTATCGCATCTCTGTCATGCGGTGCGGACACCGGTCCCCCACCAGCCCCATCTGACCGTCGGCGGACCGGAAAAGCACCAGGTCCTCGCCCAGCAGCCGCACGGCCATCACTTGCTCTTCTATCAGCTGCGCTGTCGGCCTGACCGGCAGCCAGTAGCGGCGCATCAGCTCTCCCATGGGCGTCCCTGGCCCGACTCGGGTCAGTCGTTCGTTGGCCTCGGCGGTCAGCATCGCACACGTTCCTCCACGATGGTTCGGCGCTTCATTTGGCCGACAGTATACCGCACCATGGCGCCGCGATTGGACTATACTTGCCTTGGTTACTCTCTACCTGCACGAACGATCCGCCCTGGATAAAAATCGGTCTTCTGCCATGATACGCTCAGCCATCCTGAGCGCCCATCAGGTGAGTCAGCAGGTGTGTCCCTCGCACTCCGACCCAGCTATCGTGCGGAGGTTGTAAGTGAGCAGCGAATGTCTGAGGTTGCAGGTAAAGGCGATAACGATAAATGGGAGGGAGAATCTCCACGAGTACGAGCTCCCTCTTTCCGCCTCACGCGACCGTGAAGTTTTCGAAAGGGAAGTAAAGCAACTCCTGTTGGAAACCCTCGCCAACTTGCGGGACGCCAAACCTATTTTCACCCTCAACAACCCACCCGCGGCATACAACGTTAATCATGTGGTGAAAATCGAGTGGGACATCGTTGGCCCCCAGGATGATGTGGTGGAGGCTCGACGAAGAATCGCCGGGCTGAACATTCCTCGCTAGCAAGATCCAGTACCGCCCTGAACCAAGCCGAATAAAGAAGATAAACTGCCGCAGACTAGAAAGTCTCTGACCAATCCCAACACCCGGAGATTGCATCGCCATGACCACCAACAGGCCGCCGCTGAACGACACCCTTGACGCCTTCTGCACCGACACCGAAGCCTACCTGGGAGGATCATCCGCTGGGCCCCTGTCCGGATTGACCTTCGCCGCCAAGGACATTTTCGACGTCGAGGGCCACGTAACCGGAGGCGGCAACCCGGACTGGAAGGCCACGCATCCCCCTGCTGAGCACACCGCCTGGATCATCCAGACCCTCGTGGACGCCGGGGCCACTATGGTGGGCAAAACGCACACTGACGAACTGACTCGCGGCATCCTCGGCGAAAACGCCCACTACGGCACCCCAATCAACACCCGGGCGCCCGGCCGCGTCCCCGGCGGTTCCTCCAGCGGCTCGGCCTCGGCCGTCGCCGGCGGGTTGGTTGACTTCGCCCTCGGCTCCGATACCGGCGGCTCGGTCCGCATCCCCGCCAGCTTCTGCGGCCTCTACGGCCTGCGTCCCACCCACGGACGCATCCCTCTCGATGGCATCCTTCTGCAGGCCCCCAGCTACGACACCATCGGCTGGTTCGCCCGCGACGCCGCAACCTTCGCCCGGGTAGCAGAGGCGATATTCAGCTCGACCATTGCACCGGCGTCGCCACCTCGCCTCGTCATCGCCGAAGACTTGTTCGGGGAATGCGACCCCGAAGTCGCAGCCGCCCTGCGCCCAGTGGCGGACCGGGTCGCCGCCCTGGCAGCCTCCTCCGAGACCATCCGTCTCGCCGCCGATGGGGTGGAAAGTTGGGCCGCACAGCAAAACACCCTGCAATCCATAGAGGCCTGGGAATCAGTGGCCGACTGGATCGACGCCGTAAATCCCCGGTTCAGCTTCCAGGTCACCGAACGCTACGCCTTGGGAACCTCCTTCTCCCAAGCTCAGGTCGACGACGCACAAACCACACGAGACGCTGTTCGCCAGCGACTGCAAGACGTGCTCTCGGATGGAGGCTTCCTCTGCTTCCCCACCTCACCCGTGGTGGCCCCGGCACGCGGACAGCCCCTTTCCGGTAAGCGTGCTTCTCAGGGCCGCATCGTCCGCCTCACCTGCATGGGCGGCACCACCGGGCGTCCCCAGCTCTCCATGCCCTTGGCTGAGGCCAACGGCCTCCCTGTTGGCTTCTCCCTGATGGGCAATCGCGGCGACGACGAGGCCCTGATCGCCTTCGCCCTGGAAATCGAAAAAGCCCTCTCCTAAAGGCAAGGGATGGATCGCATCGCTTGTCGCATTCGTCGATGGCCTGCAGGCTCTGCAATTCTACCCAGCACCCTCGAAACGACAACCGCTGACGGTCAGGCCATTGCCATTTGACGGTTAGGCCATTGCCATTCCCCTCGCCATCCTTCTAATCAATCAAATTAACGTCCCGGAATACTCAAAAGCGCTCGGCGTCCCACGTTGTTTGGCCCGCAGACCTGACCGCCACAGTCCAGATGTCGGAAAAAGTCTAGGTTCTGGAGAACGTTTCGTTTTCAGTCATCAGAAAACATCTCGGCCTCAAGTGGTAACCGATCCTCGCTTGCATTGGCCAGTGGTTGCAGCGTACCCCTGCGTCCAATCCTTTACCCGCCAGTGCCAAGGCAATTGCAGTTGGAAAATTTGATGACATTTGCCGCTTGCCTGCCCTTGTGGTACCCGCGTACCATTTTGGTATGGCAGTTGCTGAACGCACTTGTTTTGGCCCCTTTTTACTGGATCGCCTTCGGCGTGAGCATGCCGGTACTCCAGAAAATGGAAATTGGGCGAAATGGGACGAATTGGTACGGGATCTGAAAATTTCTGTTAACCAATCTTCGGATAGCGGGCTTTCAGCTTTGAATCCGGCCCGACCTGCCGACGAAATGGGAATATTCGGGAAAAACGGGATCTGATGGGGAAAATTCCATCCCGTCTTTCCCACGAGCAGTCCTTCGGCATGCACCCACTGTGGCCTAGTCCAGCCTTGTTTCCCTCAATTCGACACCCCTACTGAGAAGCCCTTCATCCGAATGCGATAGCCCTGCCGCCAGTGCACAGTGTGTAGACAAAGCCGGATGCTCAATTTACTATGCCGAAGGCGTTACGCAATTGAGACTCCGAGGGAAATGCCATGACCCATCAGGTTCAGGGTGTAGTAGCAGAATCCAGGGGAGCGCCGGTCAAGCTCACCACCATAAATGTCCCCGACCCCGGGCCGGGCGAGGCGCTGGTACGGGTGCAGGCTTGCGGCGTCTGTCACACCGATCTCCAGTACCGCGAAGGGGCGATCAACGACGACTTCCCCTTCCTGCTGGGCCACGAGGCTGCTGGCGTGGTCGAGAGCGTCGGCCCCAACGTGGACAACGTGGCGCCGGGAGACTTCGTCATCATCGCCTGGCGTGCGCCCTGTGGCACCTGCCGCTCCTGCGTCCGTGGACGTCCCTGGTACTGCTTCGACAGCCGCAACGCAACCCAGCCCATGACGCTGCCCGACGGCAAGCCCCTGTCCCCTGCCCTCGGCATCGGCGCCTTCACTGAGCTGACACTAGTTGCCGCCGGTCAAGCAGTCAAGGTCCCCGCCGAGGCCAGCCCGGCCGCTGCAGGGCTTATCGGCTGCGGAATCATGGCCGGCCTGGGAGCTGCGGTGAACACCGGAGGCGTCTCCCGCGGTGACTCGGTAGCCGTCTTCGGCTGCGGCGGCGTCGGCGACGCCGCCATCGCAGGCTCGAAACTGGCCGGCGCCCACACCATCATCGCCATCGACATCGACGACCGCAAGCTGGAGTGGGCCCGCGAGTTCGGTGCCACCCATACCATCAACGCCCGGAACACCGACCCCGTGGAGGCCGTTCGCAACCTCACCGGCGGCAACGGTGTGAACGTGGCCATCGAGGCCGTGGGCAACCCCGTCACCTTCGAGCAGGCCTTCTACGCCCGCGACCACGCCGGAACCGTTGTGCTCGTGGGGGTTCCCAGCCCCGACATGAAGATCGAGCTTCCCCTGATCGAGGTCTTCGGACGCGGCGGCGCGGTCAAGTCCTCTTGGTACGGCGACTGTCTGCCCACTCGCGATTTCCCCATGTTCATTGATCTCTACATGCAGGGCCGTCTCGACCTCGATCGCTTCGTCTCCGAGACCATCGGCATCGGCGACGTCGAGGAGGCATTCCATAGGATGGAACAGGGAGAGGTACTTCGTTCGGTGGTGTTGCTCTAGGTGGCCTACGACGAGGACCTCGCCGATCGCGTCCGTGCCCTTCTGGCCGGACGGCCCGGCGTCCGCGAACAGAAAATGTTCGGCGGACTGTGCTTCATGCTGAAGGGCAACATGGCCTGCGGCATCCTCGGCAACGAACTGGTAGTGCGGGTGGGCCGGGAGAACCTGGATGAAGCTCTCTCCCAATCCCACTCGCGCCCCTTCGACATGACCGGCCGTCCCATGCGCAGCTTCGTATACGTAGGTGCCGAAGGACTGGAAACGGATGAAGGACTCTCAACCTGGGCTGGACGCGGTATCACCTACGCCGAATCCCTGCCCTCGAAATAGCAAACCATTCCTCCCCTCAAAGGGAGACAGTTGACAGGAGATTGATATGGACATTGGCGCAATGATGTTTGTTACCGACTACTCTATGCGACCCGATGAATTGGCGAGGGCCCTAGAGGAGCGGGGATTCGAGTCCATGTGGGTACCCGAGCATACCCACATACCCACCAGCCGCGTCTCCCCTTGGCCCGGCGGTCCCGACCTTCCTGAGATGTATTGGCACACCTACGACCCCTTCGTAGCCCTGACCGCGGCCGCGGCAGTCACCACCAACCTCAAGCTGGGTACCGGCATCTGCCTCATGATCGAGCGCGACCCTATCACAACCGCCAAGGAGGTCGCCAGCCTCGACCTGATTTCCAACGGCCGCTTCATCTTCGGGATCGGCGGAGGCTGGAACGCGGAGGAGATGGCCGACCACGGCACCGACTACCGGCGGCGCTGGCGCATCCTCCGCGAGAACGTTTTGGCTATGAAGGCGATCTGGACCGAGGACGAGCCGGAGTTCCATGGCCGCTACGTCAACTTCGACAAGATGTGGGCCTGGCCCAAGCCAGCCCAGAAGCCCCATCCGCCCATCCTCATGGGCGGCGATGGCCCCACCACCTTCGACCGCGTCTTGGAGTACTGCGACGGGTGGATGCCCATAAGCGGGCGTGCCGCCGAGGGCCCAAGCCTGCCCGACAAGATTCAGACCCTCAAGAATCGCGCCGAAGACATCGGCCGCGATCCGGAATCCATCAACATCACCATTTTTGGCGCCCGGCCTGACCCCGAAACCCTGGCTCGAATGGAGGAGTACGGCGTCGACCGCGTCCTCTTCAACCTGCCGTCCGAGGGCGCCGGCAGCGTCACGCCCATCCTGGACGACTGCGCCAAGCTGCTCTAAACGGTCTGCCACCTCGAACTACCCGAAGGGGCGCACAGCCGTGCGCCCCTCTCTACTTTTCGCCGTCTTGCCCCAGACGAGTCTCTATCCGCGCCAGGATGTCCCGGATCTCCACCAGCACCGCATCGCTGGAAGTAGACGCCGCTTCGGGAACGGCAGTTGGTGCACGGCCCGACTCGGCGTCAATGACCATCTGCCGCTGTGCCAGGACCACGTTGCGAAACGCCTCCGCGTCCACCACCCCTATGAGATTGCCCTCAGAATTCCCGGACTGGGCGCCGGACGATCCAGCCGTCTCTACTTTCAGACCTCGCAGGCCATAGTGCCGCATCAACGGCCCGTCGTGCAGCCGCACGTCCGTGATCCGGTTCAACGGGATGGTCGACTCCTTTCGGAAGAACATCCCGATCCTGATCTCCACGGCGTTGGCAGTCAGCCGGGCCGACACCCGTCGCAGATACTCCGCCCCGTACCAGAAGCTCATGGCCCACCAGAATGGGATCAGCAGGATGCCCACCACGCTAATACAGAGATACCCGCTGATAATCAGGCGTGCCCAAGAGCTAATCCTGTTGTCGAACTGCGCTTCTGCGATTACATCGCCAGTAACACCGGTCATCACATCTTGCCCCTCAGCCCACAATTGAAAGCTGGGGCTGTTTTGTCCCTTGTTGCCTTGCCGGGTTACACCGCCGGCCGCCGCGAAAGCGGCAACAGCCCGAACACCACTGCGGCCAATCCGAACAGTGCGCCGATGTAAATCATCGTCTCGGAGAAGCCCATCGTCTCATAGATCGCTCCTGCCACCAGCGCCGAAGCCGAGCCCATCAGAAAGGCAATGCAGGCCACCACGCCCAGTCCAGTCGAGGCTACCTCCCTGCCTACGACATCGAAGACGGCGGCGGTCAGGATGGGCTGGTCGGGGTATAGAAACAGTCCGAGGAGCGCGATCGTGATCGTTAAGGTGATCCCGTCGTTGAAGGGTATGAGCGCCAGGGTCAAGAGGCAGGACCATAGAAGCCCTGGCACCAGCACCTGCTTGCGTCCATACCGGTCGGACAGGTACCCCGCGCCTGTCTTGGCCACGAGCCCTACGACTATCAGTAGGGCTATGTGAAACCCACGCCAGGCAGTGTTCATCTCCAGCTCATTGCCAAGGTACAGCGATAGCACAGTAACGAGAGATATCAGGCACATGCTCCGCAGCCCGCGAACGAACGTCAGTCCCCAGAGAACGGGGTTGCGCAACAGTTGACGGGTCAGTTGAAGACGACGGGCCATGGTCGGAGCATCGTCTGGCACACCCGACTCGGTGTTGACCCGCCCGATGTTCCGGAATGCCCATACAGCCAAAAAGCAGAGAAAGAACGGTGCGATGGCGTAGATGCTGAGCAGGCCCCGCCAGCTCAGCAGAGCCAGCAGGATTCCGGTGGCGAGCGGCCCGACCACATCGCCGACGCTTCCCCCGACGCCGTGGACGGCCAGCGCCATCCCCCGCCGCTCAGCAAAGTGATGAGACAGCGATGCCGACGCTGGCAGATGCCAGACGGAGTGGGAAATAGCCACCACTCCTATGCCGATCAGCAACAGGGAGTACACCGGCGACACTCCCATCACCAACGATCCCAGCGCGGCCAGTCCAAGGCAGCCGGCTAAGAGCAGGCCCCAGAACCGGCGCATTATATCGACGACCACGCCTCCCGGGAGGGCAATGATGCCGGAGGCGAGGTCCCGGGCAGACATGACGCCCGCTGCCCCCACGGCATTCAGCCCGAAGGCCATCTGGATTTCCGGCAGCGCCACCGCGAAGCTCTGCAGGATCCAGTGAAATGTGGCGTGCCCGGAAGCCAGCCCGGGCATCATCAAACGCCGGGAAGCGGATTGGGAATTGGCGGCATTCTCCTGGGTCATCGATCCCTTACCCCACCTGATTCATATGAGCGGAGGCGCCATTGGAATATGCCTGATAAAGTGGCCGGATCTAAGAGGCCTATGTTCCGATGCGCACTGGGTCAACCACATCGCGCACGGAGCGGATGATCGACAGAGCGGTCAACCTGCCGGTCTTGGGATTCTCCGAGGGAATGTTCTCGATGTGCACCCGCAGAAGGCCGAACTCGCCTTCCAACGTAATGTCGTGGGTGTTGCGGGTCAGCGCCGGGTCGGCAACGATTCGGACGGTCGTGCGGTCTGCACCGATGCCCGCCAAGCTGACCGCTGCGGAGACGTTCAGGTTGGATGGGAAGCCTAGACATGCCTCACGAGCGGTCCCGAAGAAGACCTCCTGGGCCTCCTCAAGACCATCTATCCGAATCTCGTTTTCGACGAGGAACGGTGCGCCTTCGAGGGCGGCAGTGGGCTTGCTGGACACCATCTCAACCCGGTCGACATGGCCCTGGCAGGCAGACTTGATCCCGTCGAGACCGGCGATGGCCCCTGAGGGCGCATAGAGCCGGCAGCCCTGCTGCCGCGCCTGGTCAATCACCTCGGGATGCTCCAGCAGCGCTCCGATGCTGATGACCATGAGGTCCTTGCCAGCGCCGAATGCAGCCTCGGCCAAGGAGGGTACGACGTGGCCGCCGGCTGTCTCTATGAGCAGGGACGACTGCTCCACGAGCTCGGGCAGGTCCAGGTAGGGAGGCGGCGACTCCATAGTGTCCAGGAACCCGCGGGCCGTGCTGGCTGTCCGGCTGGTCACACCTGCGACGGAGACTCCCAACTCACCCGCGTCCCCGGCGCGCAGCAGGGCGCGGCCAATGGCGCCGCAGCCGACTATGCCGATGGTCTGGGTCATTTATTGGCCTCCGGCGCAACTCTATCACAAACGAAAAAGGGCCGCTCCAAAGGGAGCAGCCCTCGATAACCGGGTTGCCAGTCGCCTAGCGACGAATGGTGCTGAAGCAGTCGCTGCAGTACACCGGGCGATCGCCGCGGGGGACGAAGGGGACCATCGTGTCAACGCCACACTGGTCGCAGACCACCGGGTGCATCTCACGAGTGCCGCCGCCGCCCATGCCGCCGCCGCCGCCGACCCGCTGCTGGCTCTTGCGCGCGCTGCGGCACGCCGAACACCGCTTCGGGTCGTTGGTATAACCACGGGACGAGAAGAACTCCTGCTCTCCTACGGTGAAGATGAAAGGCCCCCCGCACTCCACACATGTCAGTTCTTTGTCTGCCAAAGCCATCGGATAACCTCCAGATATTAGGTAACTCGGGGCTCAGTCCAGGTCATCCGAGGCAGCGGTAACGGTATCAGTAACCAACAGCAGGACACCTTAACTAGCGCCAAGGGCTATTATAACATCAACGAAGAATCTGAATACGGGCGGCATAACAGGAAGTTGGCGTTCGTTTTAGAACCTGTTCACTCCTCCGTCGGCAGGAAAGCGTTGGGCACGACCGCGCTCCCGCTACCCACGCCAGTAGTGTCTCCGCGCTGGTTCTGGGCTTCTATCTTGACGTTCACCTTGAGACCGTTTGCTTCCTGGGACGTCCCGGCAACCTCCCCGGTGAAGGTGATGGTGTCCCCTGGGCGGACGGGCCGGATGAAACGCAGGTCGACCATGCCGGTGTGGTTGAAGACGTCGCTGCCGAAGTGCCTCCGCATCAATTCCAGCGCGAAACTGATGGACATCCGCCCCGAAGCAACGGTTCCGCTGGTCCCAAGGGTCTCGCGCGCAGCTTCCTCGTCGGTAAACTGCGAGGGCCCTTCCTGCCCGGCGCTGCCTTCGAAGAGATTGATGGCTTCCTGGGTAATCTCCTTGACCAGGGGCCCGACGGCATCGCCTTCGGAGTAGCTCCGTTCTACCCTTCCCATTTCTTTCCCACCTCCCACGGCTGTTTCAGCTCGTGGGTAATGACCCTGTCGATCAGCCGGCCGTCTTCATCCACCGAGGTTGCCTCGGTGACGATGTAGTTCTTTCCTCTCCGCAGGTACTTGTCGGCGACCCAGGCCGTCACTGTCAACCTCTTGCCTGGAATCGGAGAGTTGTAACACTGAAAGGCACAGCGGGCGTTGACTGAGCCGTTGTCGGAATACTTCGCGTTGAACTGGCGCACATCCACCTTGTGCGAAATAGTGGGGAAGGCGGCCTCAGGATCCATCACGCCCTGACGGTATTCGTCGATCATATTCTGGGTCAAGACATACTCGAACTTCTCGAAAGTCTCGCCCACTTCGAGGGCGTCCCAGTCGAGGGGAACACGATTGTCGGCTTCGACCATACTTCTAATCTCCAGCGCTCAGATTCGTTTTCCCATAGCGAAGTGCAGACGCAGAGCACGTCCACAGAAAAGTCCAGTCTAGCGGCCTTTCCACACCGGAGGTCGCTTTTCCGCGAATGCCCGAGGGCCCTCCGCGAAGTCTTCGGTGCGAGTCAGGGTGGAGAAGAGCACATTCTCGAACCGGAGAGCATCCTCCAGTGCCCGGCCAAGGCTGCGGATCATGGATTCCTTGGCAGAGCGCACTCCCAGTGGCCCGTTTGAAGCGATGACCGCAGCATATCGCTCCGCCGTGGGCAACAGCTGATCCGGCGGCACCACCTCGCTGACGAGGCCGATGCGTAGGGCTTCATCGGCTCCGATGTGCTCACCGGTAAGCTGCATTCGCAGGGCATTCCCCAGTCCGACGATCAGTGGAAGACGCACCGTCCCGCCGTCGCAGTGGTGGAATCCCCGTTGAACCT
This sequence comes from Dehalococcoidia bacterium, assembly GCA_965222025.1. Classification (GTDB taxonomy): domain Bacteria; phylum Chloroflexota; class Dehalococcoidia; order Lucifugimonadales; family UBA3495; genus VXOI01. Next base: position 417,271 of record CBDCTI010000005.1, read on the forward strand.
CGGAGCACCCGAAGACGGCGTTCTCGGACGCCACCCGTATGTCGCAGGCCAGCGCCAGTTCGAGGCCGCCGGCCAGTGCGTAGCCGTTAACGGCGGCGATGATGGGTTTCCAGATATTCAGGCCGCGGGTTATGCCCCCGAAGCCCGGCCGATCGGCATCCTGCCGCAGGTCGTAGATGTCACGCTCCCCCAGCACCGGCGTGTAGGTCTTCAGGTCGGCACCGGAGCAGAAGGCCCGATCACCTTCGCCAGTGATGATCGCGACCCACGCTTCCGGGTCATCCCTGAAAGTCTCCCACACTGCAATGATCTCGGCCTGCTGTTCCGGCCCCAGGGCATTCATCGCAGCCGGCCGCCGGATGGTTATGTGGGCAACGTGATCGTGGACTTCGTAGCCGATATCAGGCATATCCTTGCCTTCCGCGGCACTGGCTTACCCGGCAGGAGGCGATTGCTTCCTTCCTTTCGGCCAGCCTCGCTATTTCCTCGGACAAAATTACATGCGAAATGATGAGTGTGCAAGGGAGTTGGGTCTGCCTCAAGCCTTCTGCTCCGGGCGGTTTGTCCAACGAAGGGGCGGGGTTGCAATCCCCCTAAATCCCCCTGTAGTACACACCTGCCTGCTGGAGCAGTCGCGGAAATTTTTTGTTTTCCCGGCCATTTCCGGCCATTTCCGGCCAACCCCGGCCATTGGGGCTGATTCTCCGAGCGGACGCTGGGGGCGCCCGGTGGGTTGCCGGACGTCAGGGGAACCGGGGCTCTGGATTCCCCCTCCCCGACCAAGTTCAGGGCAAGCTTCGCTGGAACGCCGGTTGGGCAGTCGCGGAAATTTTTGTTTTCCCGGCCATTTCCGGCCAACCCCGGCCATTGGGGCTGATTCTCCGGGCGGCCGCTGGGGGCGCCCGGTGAGTTGCCGGACGCCAGGGGAAACGGGAATTCCGGGTTCCGGCTCCCCGATCTGGTCCAGGACAAGCTTCGTTGGAGTGAGGGTTGGGCAGTCACGGAAATTTTTGTTTTTCCGGCCACTTTCGGCCACCCCCGGCCATTTCCCGCCATTTCCGGCCATTATTGACATTGGGTCACACCGCGATGACAGGATGCTGAAGGCCTGCGGCAATATGCTTCGTAGTAATAGAATATTTGTACCAATACTCACATTCAGGCTACCGGGAACGACCCTCGAAGTCAAGCGGGTGTTGACACCAGGCAGAGTTCCATCCCCGCAGGTCAGGTCCAGGGGAGTCATCCCGGCGAGGAGTAAAGGGTGCGAGACGAGACAACCTCGACATCGGTACCGACCGTCAGACAGGAACGCTACCGGGGCAGGTTACGCTCGATCCAGCGCCGCTCCTCTTCGTCGTCGTCGAAGTAAATGAAGCGGTGGAACAGCCTGGGTTGCTCCCGCACCTGCCTGAGGTCATTCCGGTAGGCCAGGCTGCCCGGGCCGTCCGCCTTCTGCGTTACCGGGTCGATCACGACACCGTATTCGGATCGAGCGGATTCCAGGGATACGAAGCCGCCGCGCACATCCTTCTCGACCAAGTGAATTTCCCGTTCCAGGGGATCGCCCCAGCCGCCTCCGCCTGCGGTGTATATCCTGACCAGATCGCCAGCATACCAGGCGTTGTCGTCGGAAAATGGACGGATATCCCTCTCGTTCCCGCATCCGGGGTTCATCACCACCTTCGACGTGCCTCCGGCCTTCCCGCCGGCGACACCCCAGGCCGGAAATCGGTTGTTCTCCACCCTCAACCCGAATGTACCTTCAGGAGCCAGCAGCCGGACATCCCGGATGATGCCGCAGCCGCCGCGGTACTTGCCGGGACCGCCGGAGTCGGGGTTTATGGCGTACCGCTCCATTCGCAGGGGGTACTCCATGTCCATGAACTCTGCCGGGTAGTTCTCGTTGTGGCGGCTGTACACGGCGTCGATGCCGTCGGCACCGGTACGGGCGCCATGCCCGACCGCAATGCCGTCGGTGCACAGCATCCACTCTCCCGACACGGCGTCCCTCATTCGCCAGTAAGCGATCACGTAGACCGCCATAGCCGCCATGGTATCTCCGCCGCTGGCCTTGGCGACCACGGCGCGGACTGCGTTCTTAAGCTTGGTGAAGGTGTGGGCCCGGCAGCCCAGCGCTGCCGGCCAATTAGGTTGCAGGATGCTGCCGTCGCGCAGCTTCACCTCGTCCACAGACGCCAGAAGTCCCTGATTCATGGTCAGTGATGGGTCGTACTGGTGAAAGTGCTGGCCGAAGTAGGCCGCGATGGCGCCGTCGCTGGCCATGAAGTTGATGGAGCCAGGGGCCTGATCGTCGCTTCCGGTTGCGTCCAGGCTAATCCTGTCGCCCGTGCTGCTCAGTTCCAAGTGGAATGAATGCCACTCGGTGCCCACTCCGTCATTGTCCATATAGTCGCTGGTGGAGTAACTTCCCGGCGGTATTATTTCCAACGTCTTCCGGCGGATGAAGTCCGCCGTTTCCTCCTGGTCCTGGCGGATGGCAGCCAGGGTGGTCTCCATTCCGAAGCGGCGGAAGATTTCGAGGACGCGTTCCTCGGCCCGTTTTGCGGCTGCCATCAGGGCCCGGCTGTCGCCTTCCAGCAGGTCGGGATACCGGGAGTTGCGCAGGATGATCCGGTAGGCCTCGTTGTTCAGCTTTCCTTGGTCGACTATCTTGATGGGCGGTACCAGGGTGCCGTCGTGAAATATCTCGGTGTTGGCCGGCCCGATGCTGCCAGGGCGGGACCCACCCAGGTCCCAGAAGTGGGCAAAGGAGTGGCAGTAGGCCACCAGCTCCTCCTCAAAGTAGACGGGCGTTATGAAAACCATATCCGGGGTGTGGGTGATGCTGCCCTTGGAGATGTAGGGGTCGTTGTACCAGTACACGTCCCCTGGGTGCATGGTCTCCCGGGGGTAGCACTCCCACACACAGCCCAGTATGTCGCTGCCCATGGTCTCGCCGTAGATTTCCTGTCCCTCTCGATCAAGAAAGCTGACAGTGTAATCCTTCTTTTCGCGGATGAAGGCCGACATGGCCGTACGCTCGATAATCAACTCGCACTCAAGCCGTGCCGAACGCAGGGAACCACGTACGAGTTGAAGCGTAATCGGGTCTACGGAGGTCTTGTTTATCACGTTTTCACCCCTGGCCGGGTTTGTTGACATCCCTTGTAGCCTTTCCTTTGGCTAGACTGGCTGCATGATGCAGTTGCCATAGTCGTCAATCCGGGCCTGCCAGCCCGGGTCGATGACCACTGTTGAGTCGACGTTTTCCAGGATTGCCGGGCCGGCTATGGTCGAATCCGGTGCCAGCGCGGCGCGATCGTAAATATCGCAGGGCTCGAAGCCCCCCGTGTCTTCAAAGTAGACCTGGCGCTGACCCAGGAGGGATTCAGCGGGTGTGTTCAAATCACGGGAAAGCGGGGCCATTCTTGCCGATTCCAAGTTTCCCCGGGCGGTAACGCGCAAGCTGACAATCTCCACTGGCTGATCCAGGGAGAACCCGAACAGAAGTTGGTGCTCCCGGTGGAAGCCCTCGAGCATGGCGTCCAGGCTGGACTGCTCCACCGCTCCGCCGGTCAGCTCGACCGACACTTCGAATCCTTGGTGGGCGTACCGCAGGTCGGCCGACCGGGCCAATTCCCGACGGTCGGCGGGAACATCCTCGGAGTCAAGCCAGTGTACCGCTTCACCCTCCAGATCCCGGTAGATGCCCTCCATGGCGCAAAGGTCGTAGTTGGGCGGCTTCTGAATCGAAGTCCTGGCGTAGTCGTTTTTGAAATCGGCCACCAGCAGCCCGTAGGCCGAGGCCACTCCAGGGCTCGGCGGAGCGATGACGGTGGTCATGTCGAGGAGGCGGGCCACGCCGATGGCATGCATCGGCCCAGCGCCGCCGAAGGCGACCAGCGCGAAATGGCGCGGGTCGTGGCCACGCTCCACGCTGACGTTGCGAATGGCGCCCATCATGTTGTAGTTGACTATCTGCAGGATGCCGTGGGCCGCACGGTGCAGGTCCAGACCAAGAGGGGAAGCGATTTTTTCCTGTATGGCGGATCTGGCAGCTGCTACGTCCAGGGTCAGGGCCCCTCCGGCGATGGTGTCATTGATACGGCCCAGCACCAGGTTGGCGTCGGTAACTGTCGGCTCGGTACCTCCCAGGCCGTAGCAGACCGGGCCGGGTACGGCCCCGGCGCTTCGGGGCCCCACGTTCAGGTTGCCCGCCGCAGTGAGCCAGGCAATGCTGCCTCCGCCAGCGCCGATGGTGGCAATGTCCAGCATAGGCAGCTGTACCGGCCAGTCGCCCAATTCCCCCTTCAGGGTAACTGTGGGAGTGCGCCGGTTGACCAGGGAAACGTCGGTGCTGGTTCCGCCCATGTCGAATGAGATGCAGTCCTCGACCCCTGTGTTTCCGGCTACATCGATGGCGGACATGACCCCTGCTGCCGGGCCGGAAAGGGCGGTGTAAACCGGCCGCCGGATGGCGGTTTCTGCACCGATTACTCCCCCGTTGGACGTCATGATCAACATGGGGGCTTCCACTCCAAGCTCCCGAAGCTCATGGTCCAGGTTCTCGATGTAGTAGCTGACCCGCGGCATGACGTAGGCGTTGAGAACGGTGGTTATCGTCCTCTCGTATTCCCGGAACACGGGGAGTACTTCGGACGACAGGGACAGGTGGGCGTCGGCGAACTCCTCCAGGACCAGTTCCCGGGCCCGGTGCTCGTGCGCGGGGTTGGCGTAGGAATGGGTCAGCGATACAGCGATGGAGTCTATTCCAAGACTACGGAAATGCGCTGCAGCCGCCCGCACTGCGTCTTCGTCAAGAGCGGAAATGATCGTGCCGTCGAAGGCAGTGCGTTCCGGAATTTCCAGGACGTGCTCCGGGGGAACCGGGCGTTCCGGCTTGACCCAGACGTGGGGGTTGGCCAGCCGGGCCATGCTGTGCCGCCCGATTTCCAGGACATACTTGAATCCCTCGGATACGAGCACGCCGACGGGTGTGCCCTTGCCCTCCAGGACCGCATTGGTTGCAATGGTGGTGCCGTGGAAGATGCGGCGGACCTGGGAGTAGGCCACTCCGTTGGCATTGAGTATCCGGGAGATGCCGGTTATGAAGCCTCGGGACGGATCGTCTGGAGTGGATGGGGTCTTGAGGAGTTGGAAATCGCCGGTGGACAGGTTCAGGAGGACGATGTCCGTGAAGGTTCCTCCCACGTCAATTGCCAGGGCGTAGTCGTCCATATACATCCAGCCACGTTGTTCAGTTGCCGCCGGTCGCATGCCGCATGGCGGTTGATTGGTGGAGCTTCCCGTCTTCTGCCCACACTGATGCGGCCAGTAAGCGCTTCTCGCTCCACGTTGGGATGAGTCCGGCTAGAGTATACGACTTCCGCCCTGGCCGCCTCCACGGCCTCCCGTCTGGCGACGGTCAGGCACGCACTGAACTGAACCAGAAGCCCGCGCCTGGTTGCGCGCGTAGTTTCCCACGCACAGGCTGGGTGCGTTCAGCCTGTGTGTTTCTTGATGAACAGACCGCAATTGTCCAAGGCTTGCCTGGCCTCGGGAAGGAAGGACGCGAAGGCCTGCCAGACGTGGGGCATGTCGTCCCAGACTTCCAGTGCCACCTCCACGCCCGCCTCCTTGGCCCGGTCTGCCAATCGCAGCGAGTCGTCCAGCAGCACCTCGGCGGTGCCCACCTGCAACAGCAGCGGCGGCAGCCCCCGCAGGTCGGCATAGTACGGGGAGGCCAAGGGAGTGGTGCGGCTCCGGTCGCCAAGGTAGGCCGCTGCCATGCCCTCGAGCATTTCCTTGTCGATGAGGGGGTCCGCCTCTGCCTTGGTCACAAAGGACTCCCCGGTGTGCGCCAGGTCGGTCCAGCCGGAATGGGATATCCCGGCAGCGGGCAGCGGGTATCCGAAATATTTCAGGGCTACCAGCGTGGCAATGGTCAAGCCACCGCCGCACGAGTCCCCTGCTATTACTATCCGTCGCGGCGGTATCCCTTTCTCCAGCAGCCAGTTGTAGGCCGAGACCGAGTCTTCCACCGCCGCTGGGAAGGGATGCTCCGGGGCCAGACGGTAGTTGAGCCCCAGCACTCGGGCGTCGGACACGCGGGACAGGTAGGACAGCGGCGACCGGTGGGTGCGCATCGAACCGATCATGTATCCCCCGCCGTGCAGGTACATGACCACCCGGTCGGCAGCGACCCCGGGAGTGGAAACCCACTCGGCGGCGACGCCTCCCGCTCCCACTTGCTCGAAGACGGCGTCTTCGGGCAGCTCAAATTGGCCCGTGAACTGTTCGTACCAGACCCGGAACTCCGCGACGGTGGTAAACGACTGAGTCTCCACCTTGCCTGCCCTGAACATGGAGATAGCCTGGTCCAATTCTGGTGAGGCCATGACCGAAACTCCTTTGTTGATGTTGATTTTCGACGTTCCCGGCGCCGACAGTCTTGTCTGCGAAGGAACGGCACTACCCCGGCAACTCCACGACCGATATCCAGCACGGCCCCTTGCCCAGTGGCAACGTCTCCGACCGGGATAGCGCGCCCGAATCAGGATCAACCCCGAAGATGGCCATCTGTCCCGAGTCCTGGCCGGCGGAGTATATGTAACGGTCACCGGGGCCCAGGCACAGCGCGTTGGGTCTGGCTTCCGAGGCGACGATGCCGTTGCCGGTCAACTCTCCTGAGGCGGTGTCCACGGTGTAGCAGGCGATGCTGTCGTGGCCCCGGTTGGGTGCGTACAGGAATTTCCCTGACCCTGAGATCTGTATCTGGGAGCAGGTGTTTCTCTCGGCGAAGCCTTCCGGGGGAAGGGTGGTGATGGTCTGGAAGAGCGCCAGCGTTCCGTTTGAAGTGTCCAGGCGGTAGCCGCTCACGCTGCAGCCCTGCTCGTTGGAGAAGTAAAGCACGTCAAGGGAAGGGTGAAAGCAGAAGTGGCGAGGTCCCAGGAATTCTTCCGGTTCCACAAGGGCCGGATCATTGGGGGTGATCTGCCCGGTGTTCTCGTCGAACCTGAACTGCCAGACCTGGTTCGGTCCGTTACCTGCGATGTGGGGAACGAAGGCGTAGCTGTTGGTCGGGTCGGTCTGCATCGCGTGGGCCCCTGTCGCCGTTTCCAGCGACACGACGGGCGGCGCTCCCACCGAGCCGTCGTCGCCAATGGGGTGCACCGCTACTCGTGCGCCCTGGTAATAGGACGACAGCACAAACCGTCCCTTGCGGTCCGTGGCCACGTAGACCGGCCAGGAATCCAGCGGCACCGTCCCCGTCCGTGTGAGGCCGCCACTGGACTGGTCGATCTTAAAGCTTGCCAGTTGCGGATCTTCCCGGCATCCGGCGTAAAGATTATTGCGGTCAGGGCTGATCGCCAGCGTAAACGGCCCCCCGTCGACCGGCACGTCGTGCTGGTGGGTGAGACCTCCGCCCTGAGGGTCCACGGTAAAGACCGATATCTTGTTGTCCTCATTCACGGCAACATACATGTAGTAAGGCATAATTCCCTCCAATTTAGGTACCCGAACAGACGAACTCCCGCACCTGTAGGGTGCACCACTCCGGGTGGATGGCATTGATGCCGTGGCCCAGCCCGGGATAGACCACCAGCCGGGAGTCCGGCAACTGCTCGGCCATGAACTGCTGTTGCTCCAGGGTCGAAGTGGGGGACTCCTCTCCGACCAGGAGGAGCGTCGGGGTCTCGACCTCCTTCAGATAGGGGCTGAAGTCCAGCGTATCCAGGTATGCCTGCAGGCTCCGCCCGACGGAGGCAGGCGTCCGGTCCATTTCGGCGATGTACCAGTCGACGAGTCCCTGCGGTGCCACTCGTGTGTCCAGCCGGTTGTCGATGGTGGCGGTTGACCAGGCCCCCACGCTCCGGTTCAGGGCAGAATCCACGTCCCCTCCCCTACCTGAGCGATCCCGGCTGGGCAACCGGCATGGAGTGTTGCAGAGCACCAGCGCCCGGACCCGCTCGGGATGTCTGTGAGCGAAGTTCAGCCCGAGAATCCCTCCGAACGATTCCCCGACATACACGACGTCCTCAATCCCCCGGTGGTCCAGGATGCCTCTCAGGTCATCAACGAAGATGTCCAGCGAAGGCTCATACTGTTCCTCGGCGATTACCGACCCGCCCATTCCCCTCATGTCGGGACGCAGAACACGGAATTCGCGGGACAACAGGGGTACCCAGTTGTACCAGAACTTCCCGTTCCGGGAAAAACCGTGCTGCAGCAACATCGTCGGCGCCGATCGCCACGGGTCGGTGAAGTCGTCATCGTAGTAGTGCAGTTCCACTCCGGGTTCGACGGCCAGAAAAGGCATGTTTGCGCCTCCGAAGCCTTGTAGTTCAGTCAAGAGCGGGCAATAGGGCCAGGTCCCGTCCGCGTACCGTCCCTGGTGCAGGGAAAGTCAGCCTATAGGGCCGAAGCCGGGGCTCTGGGCCCACCTCATTCCAGCGGAATCATGCACAACTTCGACGCTATCGCCTTTCGAGTCCCTCAACCCCAAGGGGTGCTGCACCAGTTCGATCATGTTCCCGTCAGGGTCTTTAATGTAGGTGGAGTGGCCGCCGCTGTACGCGCGGACCGTGGGCGCAGAATACGGAATTTCCAGCGCGTCCAGGTTGGCGATCATCTCATCCCAGTCGTGGATTTCCAAGGCGAAATGGCCAGAAGGGTTGGGTGTAGACGTCAGAGTGCTGTGAATTTCCCCGCTTCCAATGCGCAACTGGAGCTGTCCCCGGTTCAATTCCGGGCCGGGGTCGAGGTACTCCGCGCCCAGCACCTTCTCATACCACTCGCGGCTTCGCTCCTTGTCGCTGATATATATTGATGTGCTGGATCATGGTTACCCTGGACATTGCCTGCCTCCTCTCGCTCTGACGGGTTTCAAAACAACGCGGTATTAGGGCCTACAAGCGACGCAACAGCTCTTCTTCCAGGCGGCTGGCGTCGAAGGCGTGGGCTGCTTCGGCGACTTGGGAGTCAACCTCCCGCACCATCCTCTCCGCTTCTGTTTCCTCCAGGACCTCGGGGAGTTCCTCCTCCCGTTCCCGGCGGCGCTGCACGTCCCTGGCGTGTTCCACGAACAACCGGCGCATGGCCACCACCACAGAGTCGGTGGACGACAGGTACTCCGGGGAGGCGTACTGGACGTACTTCTCGGCGTCGTAGTCCTGGTTGCGGAAGTTGAAATTCAGTTCCCAGTTCCGGTAGGGCCACGTCACGCTGCTCCACAGCCTCCGGACGAAGCCGGGGCGGCTGGAGTAACGCTCCACGTTCAGGTACACCATCCGCGTGAGATTTGCCTCCACGGGCACCGCCCAGCGGGTGCTGCGAAAGAACTCGTTGTTGCCGCCGGTGCGGGACATTCCCGGCAACCTGGTCCCGTTCCACTCGTTGACGTCTGGGCCGTCTGCCTGCTTGGGTTGAAGCCGTCCGGGCATCTGACCTTTATTTCGGGCCTTCCGGTCGAAAATCCAGGTCCACAGCAATCGCCACTTGTGCAGGGGCCAGACCCCGTCCACGCCCGGGTAATACATCTGGTACGGGACAACCTCGTTTTCGTCCTCGTAATACTTCTCCACGTGCGACTTGCCCTCGCCCGGCCGGTAGTGGACGTTTTTTTCGTTGACCAGTGTCACCCTGTAACCCAACGGGGTCCTCGGGCGTCCGCCCAAGCGGCTCTTCAGAATACGCAGTGAGTTGCGGTGCACCATGAAGGCATTGTGGGCATCCATGGTGTTCTCCAGCACCAGCACCCAGTTGCAGTCGAACATGGTGAAGGCGGGCCGGAAAACGTTGTGCTGCTCGAACATTTCCGGCGGGATATCCTCCTCGGGGGCGACCGGCTCGCCGTCGCCCATCCAGACGAACACCATCCCCTTGATGTTGGCGGTGGGGTACTTCTGAGCTTGCATGCCAGGGGCCCCGGTCATCTTGGAGTCGGGACCCTCGGTGAGGAAGGCGACGCAATTGCCCTCACCGTCGAAGGTTGCGCCGTGATACGGACAGGTCAGGAACCCCTTGAAGTAGCACCGCCCCATCGACAGGTACACGGAGCGGTGCGGGCACTTGTCCAGAAGCGCCTGCACCTCCCCTTCCCTGTCGCGGAAGAAGACCAGGTCGGTGCCAAGCATCCGCAGTACCTCCGGCCTGTCCTTCCGGACGTCCTTGGCCGGAAGGGCCGGGTACCAGTACTCCCGGTACCCGGTTGGGGGAATGCGGCTGCGGCGGTCCAAAGGGTCGGTGGGCACTTCAAAGGCAGGTGGCCCATCGACAGCCTGGTTCCCCCGCCGCATATGCCTGTAGCCTCCGGGGTAGCCGGATAAGAGTTTGTCCTTCAGCTTTCCGAGCCCCATTGGTCCACTTCCTTGGTAGGAGATCTGTCCGCTAGGAGGTGAGTTGGTTGCTGTCGCTAAATGGGCAGCGCCTCTTCCGTGCGGTCCTCCGGCAGCTCTACGCCAAAGGCATTGACGTTGAAGGCCAGCATGGCGTAACAGCCCATCAGCGTGGTCAGCTCCGTGGCGCCGTTGACCCCGAAATGCGCCACCACGGCATCGAACGCCTCCTGGCTGACGCGGCGCGTGCGGAAGAATTCCCGTCCGCAGTTGATTACGGCCAGTTCGTCATCAGCGGGGCTGGGCAATTCCTTCTTGTCCCTGAGGGCGTCGACCAGATCGTCTCGCAATCCTTCCCGCCTTGCCGGCGGTGCATGGGCATTCCATATGAACTGGCAGTCGTTTTCCCGGGCCGCCAGCAGCATCGCCAGCTCCCGGATGCGAGGCGAAAGCGAAGTCTCGGTGCGTAGATAGGCAGCCAGGCCCAGGGCACGCTGAGCGACCTCCGGGGCGTTGAGCATGACGGACCCTGGGCCAGTGGCGGGCACTTCCCCGCGGGCCGACACGAAGGCATCGAAGGCTCCTCGTTCTTGTTCTGGCACCGTTTCCCTGGTGACTGCGGGCGTTCTGGCCATGCTTGCCTCCCTGGTTGCGGATTCTATGGAGGCATTGTATTGCTTTAGTCAAACACCGTAACCACCAACCCCCCTGTACTTCAGGCGGAAAATTTGATGACAGTTGGCCGTAGAGAAAGCGCCTTTCGAACTGTTAACCTGAAGGGGTGGTGTGTTGGACGCAGTTCAGTCCCCAAAAACGGAAATGAGACAAATGGAACTTATTTTGAAGGTGTGCCGGCCCTCAACCCCTGGCCATGTCCGTCGCGGCGGCCCCATCTAAAGTGCCATTTCCCGGGGCTCAGGTTTCCCGGCACAATGGCCGGATTTGGCCGGATTTGGCCGGATATGGCCGAATTTGGCCGGAAAAGCAATTTTTTTCCTCGGCTAACGCGTGAGCACAAAACGGCAAGTGGGGAGTGTGGGCAGGGGCGCGACTCCATCTAGGTGGTTGAGTCCGGGAATATTGACTAGGCACGCCATAGGGCCGGGTAGCAGACCGCTCCCTGTGGAGAGAAAGCCATCCGGAAGGAACCGCCACCGACACTTGCTTTGTCGCTTTCTCATTCAGCCAGGCCAAACTATACTGGGCCATGCGACCCCTGTGATATCGCAGTCGCCGTCTCCCTGACTCTGCTGCCTCTGCTTTCGAGCCCAGCCAAATCCGGATCTTCTCTTACTTGATAATCCCTACCTGGAAGAAGGAGGCCCTCCATGACAACCACAGGCCACTCCATTCAGGTGCAGTCCGCGTCCTCCGGCGACGTCCACCCTCTCGACCCTCTGAGCCCGGAGGAAATAGAGAGCGCTGTCGCCATCCTGCGCACCGAAAGAGATCTGGGTGAGCGAGTAAGGTTCGAGACCGTCGAACTGAGGGAGCCGCCAAAGGAGAGCGGTCTCAGCCGTAACGGGCATGAACCCGCCGGTCGCGAGGCGTTCATCATCCTGCTGGACAACGATTCGGGAGCAACTTACGAGGCCGTCGTCTCCCTGCCTGAGCGCGGCGTCAAGTCGTGGACGCATATCCCCGGCGTCCAGCCGCGCCTGATGATGGACGAGTTCTTCGAATGCGAGAACGCCGTTAAGGCTTCCCCCGAGTTCCAGACCGCGCTCCGAAAACGGGGCATCGACGACACAAGCATGGTGATGGTCGACCCTTGGCCCGCTGGCAATTACGGGGTGCCCGAAGAGGAGGGCCTGCGCCTTTCCTTTGCCCGAAGCTGGCTCCGCGCCAGCCCCGACGACAACGGATACGCCCGCCCCATCGAGGGCGTGATCGCCGTGGTAGACCTCAACGCGATGAAGGTGCTCCGGGTGGAGGACCACGGCGTGGTGCCCATGCCGCAAAACGACGGCAACTACGGCGCCGAGTTCGTCAAAGAGTTTCGCACCGACCTGAAGCCGCTGGATGTCGTGCAGCCCGATGGTCCGAGCTTCAGCGTCGACGGCAACCTGGTGTCCTGGCAGAAGTGGAGCTTCCGGGTCGGCTACACCCGCCGCGAGGGCCTGGTCCTGCACGGCATCAGCTACGAGGACCAGGGAAGGAGCCGCTCCATAATCAACCGGGCATCCCTGGCCGAGTTGGTCGTCCCCTACGGCGACCCGGCAGAGAAGAATTACCGCAAAAACGCCTTCGACGTGGGCGAGGCGGGCATAGGCTCCCTTGCCAACTCGCTGACCCTTGGGTGCGATTGCCTCGGCCAGATCTACTATTTTGACGCGGTACTGAACAACAGCCGGGGGGAACCCGTACAGATCCCCAACGCCGTGTGCCTCCATGAGGAGGACTTCGGCATCTTGTGGAAGCACACCGACTGGCGAACAGGCCGTGCCGAGGTGCGCCGCTCCCGCCGGCTGGTGATCTCGTTCATCGCCACCGTCGGAAACTACGAGTACGGCTTCTTCTGGCACTTCTACCAGGATGGGAACATCGAGTTCCAGGTCAAGCTGACTGGCATCGTCAACAACATGGCCCTGGAACCGGGCGAGGACCCGAAGTACGGCTCCCTGATTGCCCCGCAACTGGGCGGCCACATCCACCAGCACTTCTTCAGCGTTCGGCTCGACATGAGCGTCGACGGGCCGAACAACTCCGTCTTCGAGGTCAACACGAAAGCGGAACCCATGGGCCCCGACAACCCGCAGGGTAACGCCTTCTACGCCGAGAAGACGCTGCTGGCGACCGAGTCGGCAGCCCAACGCACCGTAGACCCCCTTGCCGGGCGTTACTGGCTGATCGCCAATCCGTCATCGCACAACTACCTGGGACAGCCCGTGAGCTACAAGCTGATTCCCGGCGACAACATCCTGCCCTTTGCCCATCCCGAGGCGAGTGTGTCCAGGCGCGCCGGCTTCATCTGGAAACACCTGTGGGTGACGCCCTACCATCCTGACGAAATGTCCCCCACAGGCCCTTATCCCAACCAGCACCCGGGAGGCGACGGCCTGCCCAAGTGGACCCAGGCCAACCGCAGCGTCGACAACACGGACATCGTGGTCTGGTACAACTTCGGCAGCCACCACGTGCCACGGCCCGAGGATTGGCCGGTGATGCCAGTGATGTACACGGGCTTCAAACTCATGCCGATGGGATTCTTCGATCAGAACCCCGCGCTGGACGTTCCCCCCTCGCACCACGCCAACGGCCACTGCCACACCTGACGGTCAGGGCCCACGGGCAGTTCCGCGATCCGATCAACGAAAGAGACCCCCGGGAGCCGTGAATCTCAGCCCCGGGGGTCGTTTGCTGCCAATTCTAATGGCGGTAGGCGGGACGCGATTACCCAGCAACCAGCGTCGTCAACGGACGGGCGCCGGGGAGGCGCTCATAGGGGCCCGGCAGGTCCAGCTCCTCGGCAATGCTGCGCATGGCCGGCAGGACTTCCTGGCCCAGCAGCCGGATGCTCGTCATCCGGTCCTCGTGGCTCACGGGGCCGTGGTGGTGCCACATCGCGAAGATGCCGGGGCGGATCGTCTCCAGGATGTGCCGTATCTTCGGGATGATGGTGTCTGGCGTGCCGCAGATGAGTTGCAGGTTGTCCTGCTCTCCTTGGAACCGGCTGTAGATGTCTTTCCGGCTGGCCTCCACCTCCTCAGGTGTGCTGGCGGGCTTGAGCACCAGCGTCTCCTCCCCGCTGTCCGGATTGACCGACACGCGGGCCAGCCTACGGGTGGCGGCCTTGGAGTTGTAGCCCGGCGGGAACATCCACTCTGGGCGGGCGAAGGCATTGATGCCGCCGCCGTACATGAAGGCCCTCCCCAGTTCCTGCGCCTTCTCCTCTGTCTCCGCTACCACAATACGCTGCAGATACCCGAAATTCTCCGGCCCGGACTCGTATCCCTCCTCGGCCGCTATGTCCCGGTACAGCTTGACCATCTCCAGGGTCGGCTCGAGAAAGGTTGCCAGCGCCAGGTACGGATACTTGTGCCGAGCGCACCAGATCACCGTCTCCTGGCTGACCAGCCCGGGGATCCACATCTGGGGATACGGCTTCTGTACCGGCAGCACCCAGGGGTTCACGTAGCGGTAGTGATAGTGCTTTCCCTCGAAGCGGAAGGGGCCCGGCTCGGTCCAGGCCTTGATGATGAAGTCATGGGCCTCGTTGAACAGCTCCCGGTTATAGGCAGGGTTGGCGTTGTTGTAGATTGATTCGCTTCCCGCGCCGCGTACCCAGCCCGGCACCAGGCGCCCGCCCGAGATCATGTCGATCATCGCCAGCTCTTCGGCCAGGCGCAGCGGGTCGGCCGCCGGCAGCGGGTTACCCAGCAGCACGATCTTGACCCGCTCGGTGATCCGTGCCAGGACCGCCGCCTCGATGTTCATCACGGCGCCCATGCAGAAAGGGGTGCCGTGATGCTCGTTCAGCATCACGCCGTCAAAGCCCATCTGTTCGGCGTAGACCGCCTCGTCGAAGTAGGAATTGTACAGCCTGCCCCCGGCTTCCGGATTGAAGTGCTCGTTGGGTATGCCGAAGTAGCTGGCATTCCTGATGATCTCGTCCTCAGGAACGTCGTAGTAGGGACGCTCGGTGAACATCATGATGTGCATGGCGATGCCTCCTGAGACTTGCTATTGAGCCAGGAAACTCCTAACGCGGTTCACAAATTCGGACGTATTCTCAATCTCCGGCCGGTGTCCGCAATTGTCGAACACAAGCAACTCGGAACCTAGGATGGCACGGTTGTACAACTTGCCTGCCGAGACTGGGATGATCCGGTCATCCCGCCCCCAGACGATCAGGGTAGGCAACCCGCTCACGCCTTCGAGCAGATGCGGCAGGCTGGGGTTGTGCATATACGGCTTCCAGGCCAGCCGGGCCGATTCGGCCCGCGCGTCCTCCCACGCCTCGAACTGGTCCGTGGTCTCCTCACCACCATAGAGGGACGCAAACTCGGGGGTGGCCTCAAAGTCGTGGACGCTGGCGTTCAAGTAGGTCCGCGCCGTAACGATGAAGAGGTCGAGGATCTCCCCTTCCGGTGGCCTCACGCCGGTGGGTGCCACCAGCGTCATGCTACGAAACTGTTCCGGGTTCCCCGCCGCCATCTCAGCCGCGATCCAGCCGCCCAGCGAGAACCCGATCACGTCCACCGGCCCTTGCGACATCTCCCGCAGCATCCGCGAGTAGAAGCCAGCCAAGTCCCGCACGCCGATGATCCAGTCAGCTCTTGGGAGCGCGCCAAATCCTGGGTGTATCGGCACCAGCAGGGAATGGTCCCGTGCCAGGTCGTGGTGCCATCCCAGCCAGCCCGGATGCCCCAGCTCCTCGTGCAGCACCAGCACAGTGCGGCCCGTTCCTCTCCGGAGAAGCGATACGCCGGTACCGCCGACATTTATGGTGTTTTCTGGACAACCGTTGGAGGAAATCGTCATGTGGTATCACCTTCCACGTAGATTTCCAAATACTCGCCGTTGGATGATGAGTTCGGCAGGACATTCTTGAACGAAGCCAAGAAAGTGTCAAGCAGAATGGCAACATTAGCACCATAGCGCCTTAAAGTTTTCAATACCTGATGGAATTCGAATCACAAGTTTCGTATACTGCTGCAAAGGATAGGCGGAACCAGGGCCGGGAAAACATCAGAGAAGAAGGAGGGAATCGAAATGGGAAAGAATTACAGTATCTGCGTGGGCGCCGTCGGCTTTGGTGGCGGGGTCTGGCATAGCCCTGACGGCGGAGACAATTGGAACCGTATCAGGGACCCGTTTCCCCTGGGCAGCCAGGTCAGGGGCATGGCCGTATACCCTGACAACCCCAATCGCATACTGGCCGGCTCGGACTACGGTATCTACCGGAGCGAGGACAGCGGGGCCACTTGGGAAAAGCTGTGGTCGCCCATGGACGGGATGCCGATCTGGTCCATCGCCATTGACCCGCAAGACACTGAGACCATCTTCGTGGGCATCAAACCTGCCGCCCTGTTCCGATCCAAGGACGGTGGCGAGAGCTGGGGCAGGCTTTCGGCGCAGATGGCCCAGGAATGCCACATCGGACCGCCCATGGTTACCATGCTGATGGTCGACCCCAAGGACCATCGCACCGTTTGGGCCGGCGTTGAGGTGGACGGCGTGTACCGCAGCCTGGACGGCGGCGATACGTGGACCCACGTCCAGGGCGGTGTTCATCCCGACATCCACGGCATGGCCATCACACCCGGTGACCCGCACAAGGTCCTGGCCAGCACTCCCCGCGAAATCTACGCCACTTCCGACATGGGCGAAAGCTGGCAGTCCATAGTCACGACCGACCAGTTCGTCCTCCCCTACAGCCGCGGCATCGCCATCAAACCCGACGACCCCAACGTGCTGTTCGCTGCTGTCGGCGACACCGCCATCGGCAGTACCGGCGCCATCCAGCGTTCTACCGACGCCGGGGGGACGTGGGAACCCCGGCCTTTGCCGGTGGAGCCGAACTCCAATATCTGGAACATAGTGACCCATCCGGCAGACCCGGATTTCGTCCTGGCCTCCAGCCTGTTGGGCGAGGTCTACCGGAGCAACGATGCCGGGGACTCATGGGATAAGTTGAAGCGGGAGTTCAGCGAGATTGGGGCCATGGTCTGGGTCCCAAACTAGCCATCTTTGTACAAGTGCGTGGGCACAAAGCGCACGGGCGACCGACCTCTGTAAAACCGCTCCGCCTGAATCAGATTGTATTGGAATTCACAGATCGGGCGGAGCGGAATGCACTCCTTTTGTAAAGTTTGAAGTAACTACGACACAGGCCTCTCAGGCTAGATGTGCATTGACGAGGGACGCCCGCATTTGGGGAAGGCCTTGCCGGGGCGCCTCAAAACTGTCCTGAAAATTTCGACATATCGCCGCCTTGTGCACGGCACGTAAAGGCCTCGGTTAGTCCGCTGTGAGCATTGGCGGGACTCCTCACGCCGTCCTTCAGCAGATCGGCGCAAGGGTCTGTGCAGCTGAAGCGACTTGCAATCGTCACGGGCCTTGATGCGTCCGGCTTGCCCAACCCCCAATCTAGTGCGACACTACGCCCCGGTACCCCACCGATATGGGAGGTATGACTTTGAAGCTGGCACTTTACGACGATTTCCGGCTCGGTGTTATCAATGGAGAGCGAATCACCGATGCAATGGGCGCAGTTGAAGGAATGACTTTCCGCCGTCCACAGGACATGATCGAAGAGGTCATTATCAACTGGGATGACATGCGCCCCCGGATCGAGGCAGCGGTCGCGGGAAAGGACGGAGTGCCGCTGGGCAGTGTCAGGCTGCGACCTCCGGTGCCCAGACCACCCAAGCTGATCTGCGCCGCCGTCAACTACCTGGAGTTCGGTATGCGGGAGCCGGCGGTGTTGGACGGATTCCTGAAGTCTCCAACGGCGGTCATCGGCAGCGGCGACACCTGCGAGTTGCCGCCGGCGCCCGCGTCGGTGTTTCACCATGAACCGGAGCTGGCCTTTGTGATCGGGCATACGGCCAGCAAGGTGGAGCAGGACGAGGCGTTGTCCTACATCTTCGGATACACAAACTTCCTGGACATGTCGGCCCGCGGACTGCAAGGCGCGGTGGGCAACAGCTTCTTCTTGGGCAAGTGTTGGGACACGTTCGCCCCAATGGGCCCGGCTCTGGTGACGGCCGACGAGATCGCCGACCCTCAGAACCTGCAGGTGCGCCTTTGGAACAACGACGAGCCGCGCCACGATTTCCCTACCAGTGACATGGCCCACAAGATAGCCGAGTTGATCTCGGAAATGTCGAAGGTCACCACCCTGGAACCGGGGGACGTCATCGCCACTGGGGTAAACCATCAGCACATTGGCGCCGTCCAGAACGGAGATGTGCTCCGAATGGAGATCGAGGGGCTTGGCCCGCCGCTGATCATCACCATTTCCGACCCTTCAGGGAGGGAGTGGCCGAGGGGCATCGACAAGGCGTTCGCCGACATGGTGGTGGCGGGTGCGCCGGCGCGGCGGGAGTAAGCAAAGACACCAGCTACTTCCAGGCAAGGCAGGGCGAGTCCAGCACTCGCTCTTTAACCCTTTTTCGCACAGGCGGAGATACGGTATTGGGTGCTTGCAATCAGTTACCGATTCGAAGTCATTGGTCTTAAAGCACCGCTCATTTGCGGCACCGTCTCTCCCAGCGTAATATGCGGCTCAATCTGAATCTGCCGGAATCGATGTTGGAGGCGAGCCATGACGCAGGTCCCGACACTCAACGACACCCTGCAATTCGGGCTGTTCGACTGGATCGAATGGGACAAATCGGCGCCCAATGAGATATTCGAGAACCGCCTTAAGATGCTGGAGTACGCTGACCGCAGCGGCTTCCACTCCTATCACCTTGCCGAGCATCACATCACGCCCCTCAGCGTCTCGCCCTCGCCTACGGTGTTCCTGGCTGCGGCAGCGCAGCGCACGTCCAAGTTGCGGCTGGGCCCGCTGGTCTACCTGTTGCCTTTTTACAATCCCATCCGCCTGTACCACGAGATCTGCATGCTGGACAATCTCAGCAACGGACGCTTGGATCTGGGCGTGGGCCGGGGGATCTCGCCGATAGAAGCGGAGAAATTCGACGTTGACCTGGAAGTCAGCTGGGAAGTGTTCAACGAGCAGATGGACATGTTCACCAGCGGATTCAGCACCGGCATGCTCAACCACCAGGGAAAGCACTACAACTACGAGGACATAGAACTCTGGATCAAGCCTCACCAGAAGCCCTATCCGCCGCTATGGTACGCCAGCAACAACCTCGAGACTGTTCCGTGGATGGCCCAGCACGGCTTCAATACCTGCCACGTCTTCGCCGACAACGTCGACACCAAGGCGCACTACGACCTCTACAAGCGGGTCTGGAACGCCGAGCGAATGTCTGACGGGCTGAACAGCCACGTGTCCGTTCCCAAGCTGGGGCTTGTCCGACATGTCTACATAGCTGACAGCGACGAACAGGCCAGGGCCGAGGCCAAGTCAGCCTTTGGGACGTGGTTCCACAACATCAACTTCCTGTGGGAAAAGGCCGGATTAGACATTCTCAACTTCGTTCGGGATTTCGATGACCTGGTATCCAGGGAAATCGTAGTTGTAGGATCTCCGTCCTCGGTCCGCGAGCAGATACAGCGGGCCATTGACGAGACGGGCATAAATTACTACTGCCCCATACTGGCCTGGGGCGACCTGACACCTGATCAGGTGATGAGCTCCATGGGGCTGTTCGTTGAGGAAGTGATGCCCAATCTGCTCCCTGGTGCATGAAGCCCTACCTGTGAACTGTAACCAACGACTGTAGACAACGAAGGAGCTCCTGCAATGTCCACCGGCACTCCCAATGCCCCGGCCACATCGGAAGCCATTCAGAGGACCCTCGAATCCTTGGCTGCACGCAACGTGGAAGCGTTTATTGTCGATAGCCGTGAGGCGGCGCTGGCCAAGCTGCAGGAGCTGGTACCGGAGGGCTCTGAGGTCTTCGTGAACACCTCGGAGACGCTGGATACCATCGGGTACGCGGAGTTCATGCACGGCAACGACCGCTACGTGAACCTGCACGACCAGATGATGGCGCAGCCTGATGCGGCATCCCAGCGCGAATTCCGCCGCAAGACCACGACGGCCGATTACTTTGTTGGCAGCGTGCAGGCGATCGCCGAGACCGGAGAGATCGTCCTCGCCAGCAGCTCCGGCAGCCAGATAGGCGCATACTCGTACGGTGCTCGCCGGGTGATCCTGGTGGCAGGAACGCAGAAGATCTGCCCCAGCCTGGCCGACGCAGAGGCCCGGACGCGCGGCTTCACCTTGGAGCGCCACGACCAATGGCTGGAGGACCGGGGTGTCGCCCCAACGCCCATCGGCAAGTACATGGTGATGGAGCACGAAATGGTGGTGGGCCGCATTTCGATGGTGCTCATACCCGAGAGCCTGGGTTGGTAGCAGGCAATCCAGATGCTGCCGGAAGAGAAAACGAAAGGGGCGCATGCCGATGCGCCCCTTTCGTTTGACTGATCGATCAACTGGTTCAGTCGAAGTAAATCGGCTGTCCGTTCAGGGTGGACTTATCCTCGAAGGGAGTGGGATTGGCCACGGCAGCGCGCACCCAGCAGCCATTGCGGGCGTTCCGAAGCACGGCGGCCACGCGGTCCTGGTCGTCGGGGGACTCTATTTCATAGGTGGTCTCCACCTTGGGTGCGCTGGCTTCGATGGTACCTGCCAGGACCGAGCCCTGGATTCCGAAATGCACGGCTACGTGAGCCTTCACGCCGCTGATCTCGACTTTCATTAATTGAGAGTACCTCTCAATCTGGGTCATCTCTCAAAACAGTATCGACGCTGCGAAATAGTGGAGCGGCGCCGGCGCCGTGCTGTTGCCTCCGATTGCCGGGGGTTCGTCGCAGTAGATCGTGAACTTCCCGTGGTTACTGGTGAAACCCCGGCGAAGCATGTTGCCCATGTCTTCAACGTCCATCTCAATGACCATTGACCGACTGGACTGGCCGGGCGGAAAGGGATCGTAATTTGGCTGAGTATTTCCTGTTTCCTCTGGCATGAATCCTCCAGTGTCGAATAGTGAACGAAACCCTATCATAAACCTCGTTTCAGCGCAACGAATGTAGGTTGACAGGGCCGGGGAGAAAAATATGAAGTACCGCGCCATGCGATCCGCAGCGTCGCGGGTTATATTTTCTGGAGGAGATTCGATGACAGATTCCCGCTGGTAGATTCCCCGCTTCGCTTGGTAGACCCTCTTGTTTCTGATTCCAATTCTGGCGGTAGCCTGCGGAGAATCAGTGGCCTCCACCCCCGTTCCGGCAGCCACTGAGGCGACGGCCCCGGCGGCCACTCCAACTCCCCGCGGCCACCAGCTCTCCGCTGGCTAGGTCAGCCCCGCTGGCAATTCAGGCTCCCAGCGAGTCAGCGAATATGTGGCCGTCATACGCGCCGTCATTCGCCGAGTACTGGCAGCCTCACACAGATTTCTACGGTGAGCCGATTTACGGCGGCCGCCTCCGTATCAATTACGAATACCCGCTGGACCATGCGAACATCTGGAGCGCCTGTCCCGGCGTATCCGCGCGCCTGAGGATCCCCACCCACAATTGCCTGGTAGAAGACAATCCCTATGAAGCCGGCAAGATCATTCCTGACCTGGCCAGGGGTTGGACCAACCATGACAACGCCACTGGCGTGACGATGTTCTTCCGCGAGGGCACCACTTGGCAAGACGGCGAACCCTTCACCTGCGAAGACGCCCGCTTCACCCTGGAGACGATGGTGACCGGCGAGGGCCTCACGTGCAGCGAGATGCAGGGCAAGCTGGGCTTCCTCGACATGGATACATCGTCCCGCGTCGACGACATGACCCTAGAACTGAACTTCGTTGAGCCCAACGCCACCGCAATGCTGGCATTCACCGACCAGGCTGCGGTGATGTTCAACAAGGCATGGTTTGAGGCAAACGGCGAGGATGCCATGTTCACCTACATTACCGTAGGCACCGGCCCATTCACCTGGGACGATGGCCAGAGCATCGGCGTCGGCGAACAGAAATTCACCAAGAACCCGGACTACTTCAAGGATGGTTCGCCCCGCGTCGACCAAGTGACCATCCTTGGCATTCTGGACGAGTCAGCGCAGCAGGCCGCCATGCTGGCACGCCAGACCGACTGGCACTGGGTTCGGAACTGGGGCCAGTATGACGCCTACGTCGACGACGATCAGATTCAGACCGTCATCCGCGCCACCCGCGGCCACCACACCCTGTGGCTGAACGCCCGCAATGCCCCCTTCGAATACGTTCGGGTACGCCAGGCCATCATGATGGGCAATGACCGCGACACCGGCATCCGCATCCTCCAGGGCAGACACGGCGGCGCTGGCTTACAGATGTCCCCAGGCAGTTCGTGGGAGTTGGACGAAGCCACCGTTTGTGCAGTGCCCGCCTGAAGACGGAGACTGGCACGCCCGTCGTGAGGCGGCCCGTGCAATCCTGGAAAAGGAAAACTTCCCTTTCGACCAGACTTTCACCTTCACCGTCGAATCAAACGAACAGGTGCAGGCCCGCGCCACTTCCTTCAGGAACAGCTGCCAGGAACAGCTGCGCCTGCTTGGAGTGCAGACCGACTTCGACTTGGTTGAGACCGTAGCCTACTGGAGCAGGCCCCTGATGGCTCCTGGGGAGACATTCTGCCGCGCAACGATACCAAGCCGGCAGACGACCCCGCCCTCGGTATTGGTTAGGGAGTGTCGTCAAAATAATCTGGCCCAGATTGCCAGTGCCCTGATTTGTCAGATGGCCAGGAAGGACGCTTCGTTTTTGGCATACCGAGTCGCTACGGCACGCCATTGTTTGGAGTCCAGAAATGAGTTCTCCGCTAGATGACGCAGTTTATACAACGCCCGGTCGTAGTACCGGGGTTTCCTGCGGTGGCTCCTCGGGGGTATTACCGGTTCCATTCCCCGGGCCTCGGCCTCAGCCACGATGGCGTTGGTGTCGTAGCCCCGGTCTGCCAGCAGATATTCGGCTGCGATACCTTCAATCAGCGAATGGGCCTGGGTGCAGTCCGCCACCGTGCCCCCAGTCAGAACCAACCGAACCGGCATACAATCGGCATCAACGGCAAGGTGCAGCTGGCTGTTCAGCCTCCCTTTGTGCGGCCTGTGGCCTGGTTGCCTCCCCGTGCCCCAGTCCCGTGGGGATGAACCTTGATGTAGCTGGCGTCGATCATCAGCCACTCAAAGTCCGGATCGTCAATTACCGTATCCAGCAGTTGCTCCCAGACACCCCGGTCCCGCCAGCGACAGAAGCGCCGGTGGGTGTTTTTCCAGTCCCCGTAATCCGGTGGCAGGTCCCGCCACGGAGCACCTGTACGCAGAATCCAGAACACCGCGTTCAGAAACAACCGGTTGTCCTTGGCCGGTCGACCCCTTTTGCCTCCGTCCCTGGGCAAAAAGGGTCGCAATCGTTCCCAAACCTGGTCCGAAAGGTCGTGTCGTCGATGCACTGCTGTCACAATTCTACACTCCACACTCACACTTTCCCAGTACCTTACCATCAAGTAGTTATTTTGACGACACTCCCTACTACTTCCGCTGCGTATTCGCGCCGAATCACTGGACACCCTGACCAGAAAGCCGAAGAACTGCTAGGCTCGGCAGCGACCAAAATAGATCCGGCCAGGCGCAAGGAAATCTCCGATGATCTGCAGCTGAATTCCATGCAGCAGTACTGGAGGTTCCCGCTCTACTGGGAGCAGAAAGCGGCCGCTTTCTGGCCTGACGTCGGGGGCTGCTACCATCACCCCCAGCCTTCCAGTTCTTTCGTCTGCTGGGAACGTATGGGGATGGATCCGAACATGAAGGACGGTGGTGGCTACAGCGGCCAGACCTCCGGCGTCCCAAGCGGACTCTAGCTGACCAACTACACGGCATTCTGAAACGGGCATAACCGACGCCACAGGGAGAACGGACTTGCGCTCCCAGTGGCGTCGCCATTATTCTCCGATGATCCTCTCTCTTGGCATGGAATTTCCAGATTCGCCGGGAGATCTCCTCCGCGCCGGGGATGGCCGGAAGAACATCGACAGGCGAAGGGACGACCGGCAATCTCTTTCGTTGGCCGCTCCTTTTCCTCCCGACGGCGATCGGGGTGTCCATCATCATGTTCTTCCTTCTCCACATCATCCCGGGCGACTACGCCACCATCATGGTGCTCGGCGGTGAGGACCGGGCCAACCTGGCAACCGAAGAAGAAATTCAGCAGGTAAAGGAAAAGCTGGGTCTGGACCGCAACGTCGTCTTCAGTACCGGGACTCTACGGTGCAGCGCATTATCGATATGTGGATGGCGCTGCAGGACCCGATTCTGGCCCTGGCCATAGTCGCTGCCTTGGCCGAGCAGTCAACGGAAATCCTCATTGTCGCCGTTGCCGCTACCATACTTCCCGGAGCGTACGGGTCATCCGCGCCTCCGAGATCTCCCTACTGGAGAGCGGTTACGTGTTGTCGGCGCGGGCCATCGTCGCATAGGACTGGCGGGTAATCCTGAAGCATATTACCCCCAACTCCACGGCCCCTTTCCTTATAATTATGTCGTACATGTTTGGCACAGCCATTCTTACTGAAGCGGGCCTATAATTCCTGGGGCCGGACATAGAGCCGCGAACTCCTTCCTGGGGCAGAATGCTGACCGGACAGGCCGCCCAGTTCATGGAGACATCCCCCTGGATGTTGATTTTCCCCGGCCTTGCCCTAAGCTTCACCATACTGGGGTTCTCCTTAGCAGACGACGCCCTGCGCGACATTCTTGACCCCCGGCAGAGGGGCCGATAGGCAACCTGCGACAGGGCTCAGACGGAATTGTCCCAGGGGCGCACAGCCGTGCGCCCTTTAGCGCGAACGCAAAAACCGGCTCGAATATGGAGAA
This sequence comes from Dehalococcoidia bacterium, assembly GCA_965222025.1. GTDB lineage: Bacteria > Chloroflexota > Dehalococcoidia > Lucifugimonadales > UBA3495 > VXOI01. Next base: position 442,102 of record CBDCTI010000005.1, read on the forward strand.
TAAAGTGAAAAGTATCGATATCCACGCGCACCTGACGCCCCAATGCTTTATACGCGCCATGCAGGCTGGAGAAGAATGGCACGGCGTGAAGCCCGGTACCATGCGGGTGGCGCCCCGCGCCGTATGGACACCAGAGCAACGCTTGAACGACATGAATTCCCTCGGGGTGGACGTGCACGTGGTGTCCACCGGCGCTGCCTTCTATTTCTACGACAAGGACCCCCAGGTCATCGCGGCCATGCATCGGGAGTGCAACGAAGAAGTCCACCAGATGACCTTGGACTACCCCGACCGGTTCAAGGGATTCGCACAGATCCCGATGCAGGACGTGAACGCAGCCATCAATGAACTGGACCATGTGATGAACAACCTGGGGTTCGTGGGCGCCATGATCAACGACACCGCCCACGGACGGACGTTCGACGACCCCGACTACCTGCCGCTGTGGCAGGCTGCCGAGCAGATGGGCGCGATTATGTTCATCCACCAGCAGGGCGGCGACACGCTGGTCACCCCGCGGCTGAACCGGTACCACCTCGCGAATACTATCGGCAATCTCGTCGACCGGACCGTGACCTTCGCGTCCTTCGTATTTGGCGGCGTAATGGACAAGTGCCCCGACCTCAAGGTCTGCCTGGCCCATGGGGGCGGCTACACCTGCTTCGGCGTCGGCCGCCTCGACCGCGGCTGGCAGGTCCGATCGGAGGCAAGAGAGCACATTTCCCAACCTCCCAGTGCCTACCTCGACAAGTTCTACTACGACTGCCTCACCCACAGCGAGCAAGCCCTTCGGATGCTCATAGATACTGTCGGCATCGACCGCATCGTCTTTGGCACCGACTGGCCGGCGGACATGGCCATAGACTGGCCGGTATCATGGGTACTGAGCCTTGAAAGCCTGGCGCAGGACGAGAAGGAAGCTATCCTCTGGAAGAACATGGAAAAGCTCCTGGGAGTCTAGGATTCCCATCCCTTGAATCGGACAACTCGCTCCTCAATGAGGGAGGAGCAGGACACCCAAACCAAAGAGAGGCAGAAATATGCGGGCTATCGACATCCACGCCCATTCCACCCCCCAGTGTTTCCAGCGGGAAGTGCTGCAGGGCCGAACCTGGCACGGCATGACCGCGGCGGAGGGGGAGTTGCGCAACCCACGCAACACCTGGACTCCGGAGCAGCGCATCGAGGACATGGACTCCATCGGCGTCGACGTCCAGATCGTTTCGACCAACGTTGCCTTCTACAAGTACGAGGAGGAAGTCGGCACGGCGGTCGCCATTGCCAATGACTGCAACGACGAAGTCCACCAGATGACCATGGATTACCCCGAGCGCCTGGCGGGCCTGGCCACCTTGCCGATGCAGGACGTGCCATCAGCTATCGCCGAGCTGGAGCGTGCGGTGACGCAGATGGGATTTAAAGGGGCGATGATCGGCGACCACGTCAACGGCATAACCTTCGACGACCCCAGTTTCCTTCCCTTCTGGAAGGCGGCTGAGCAGATGGGGGCAGCCATCCTGATCCACCAGGCCCTGCCGACAACAGTGACTCCACGCCTGAACCGCTATCACCTGCCCAACAGCATCGGCAACCTGACCGACCGCACCGTCACCTTCGCAACGTTCGTTTTTGGTGGGGTGATGGACGCTTGTCCTGACCTTAAGATCTGCCTGGCCCATGGCGGGGGCTACACCTGTTACGGCATAGGCCGCATGGACCGGGGCTGGAAGGTGCGTCCCGAGGCCAGGGTGAACATCCAGCAGCCGCCCAGCACCTACCTCAACAGGTTCTACTACGACTGCCTCACCCACAGCGAGCCCGCCCTTCGCTACCTCATCGATACCGTTGGCATCGACCGCGTGGTGCTGGGCACCGACTGGCCCGCCGACATGATGATCGACTGGCCCGTCGGCTGGGTGATGGGCCTGCCCAGCCTGACCCTGGAGGAGAAGGAAGCCATCCTCTGGAAGAACCTGGAAAAGCTGCTGAAACTCTGACATCGGGCCGCTCACGCGGTAACGAAACAAGGGGCTGGTGTAACACCAGCCCCTTGCTCATATCCAGGTCTCATATCCAGGTACGGAGAAGAAGTTCCTACTTGAATGCCGGCATAACTTCCTTGGCGAACAGGTCCATCGACTTCATGACTTCCTGATGGGTGAAGTCGCCGAAGGCAAAGAGGGAGTTGAAGTAGTTGATGCCGCAGTCCTCAACCGTTCTCACTATCAGGTCGGCCACCCTCTGAGGCGAGCCAATTATGAAAGTCTCCTCTTCTATCAGGGTGTCGAAGTCGCCGAGGCGCTCCAGCGGCTCGATAGTGATGCCGGCCTCGTCGAACAGGAACCCGATGTGCGACCGCCATACCTTGTGGGCCGAGCGGGCCCGCTTGAGGGCCTCTTCGTCGGTGTCGGCAACGTAGACCGGACGGGCCATGCCAATCTTCGGCTCTTCGACATGGGCATTCAGGCGGTTGGGGTTATTCTTGCTGTCCTCCCAGATCCGCTTGTAGAGATCGTAGTGCTCCTTGTATTCCTTCGACGCCTCAATGATGCCGCAGGTGTTCATGCCGGCTTCAGCCACCCAGGGGATCATCTCGATATTGGCGGTGGGATACCATAGAGGTGGATATGGGTTCTGATATGGCTTGAGCCAGAGCTTGATTCCCGAGTAGTTGAAGTACTTACCTTCAAAGTCCAGCGTCTCGTTATTGAAGCCGTACAGCAGGACTTCGAGGGCCTCACGCATCATGTCGCGACGCTCTTCCTCCGCCGGTAGCCCGAAGCGTTCGGCTTCCATCGGCACCACGCCGCGGGCGAATCCGAGCTCCAGCCGACCCCGGGACAGGTGGTCGAGCATGCAGATTTCATGGTACAGGCGCAGCGGGTTGTGGAAGGGCAGCAGGAATCCGAGGGGGCCAATGCGTATCCGCTTGGTGCGCTGGGCAATCGCAGAGAGAAAGATACCCGGCGACGGTGCTATGCACAGCGGCGTCGTGTGGTGCTCAACCAGGTGGAATGCGAAAAAGCCGTTCTTGTCCGCATACTCAGCCATCTGCAGCCGGTCTTCGTATATGTTGGCCGCTTGCTCCTCGCTCCACTCCACCGAGTCGAAGATGCCGAAATCCAAATGAATTCCCGTGTGTTTGACGCTTGCCATTCAGTCCTCCTGAATCTCCTGCCGTGGTTAGCGAGAGGAGTGACATGCCACTGGTTCCAAGAATCGCTTAAAAGGTACCAGCAAGGCAGACCCCGCGCAACGCCGTACCTAGCAGCAGCATGCAGTTAAGCGATACAGCTGCGGATGAACTCGTTGCAACGGGCGTTGGCCGCCTCCGACGCTTTCAAAGGCATCAGTGGAAACGCGTGGGGCAACCCTGGGTGAACTTCCAGCGCCGCCTCATTCCCAGCCGCCAGCCAGCGCGCATGCATGAAGAGCGTGTCATCCAGCAGCGGGTCGACGGTTCCCACCGAGAACAGCGCGGGAGGCAGCCCGGCCAGATCAGCGTAGAGAGGGGACACGTCCGGGTCGGTGCGCTTTTCAGCCGGTACGAACATATCGAGGCACCAGTCGATGTAAGGCTCGCTCAGTATCAAGTAACGCTCACCCCAAGCGCGAACGCTGGGGGTGCCCGTCAGGTCGTAAGCACCGTAGAGCAGGTTCGCAGCCCGGTAGGCCTCCGACAGGCCGTGCCGGTCCCGCAGGCGCAGCAGGGCCACCGCGGCCAGATGAGCGCCAGCGGACTCGCCGCCGATGATCAGTCTGTCCGTGCCGAACTCAGCGACGGAATTCTTCGCCAGCCATACGGCCGCGGTTTCGGCGTCGTCGGGGCCCGCAGGGTACGGATGCTCCGGCGTCAGACGGTAATCGACGCTGATGACGGCAACTTCGCATTCCCTCGCTACCTTCTCCAGGCGTGGGTCCTGCAGATCGGCAGCGCCCTGCGCCCATCCACCCCCGTGGAAGTGAAGGTAGACTCCGTTCACTACAGGCGGCGTGAAAACCCGAAGGGTGAGGACGCCTCCCTTGCTTTCGATGACGCGGTCAGCTGCTATGTCAGAATGCACTACAGGGCCGAAGAAGGATTGCCCGGACCGGGCCGCTTCGCGAACCGCCTCGATGCCAACAAGCTGTGGCGGAGACAAGGTGGCGAGCCTGGCCTCAAGGTCGGCCACGAAAGCAGTGGTTTCGGGGTCTGCTGCAGAAGCGTCGAATTGTACCCGCTGGAGTCCTTGGAATACGACCACCATCTTCCTCCTACCGGTTACCTCAATTCATCGACCCAGAGTTGATATCCCATCGCCAGCGCACCAGCAGCTCCCCCAAACGTGGCGAGCAGCAGGCCCCAGGCGGGACGCGCTGCCGAATGGTAGTACTTGCCAGGCTCGTAGACGCCCGGCATATTGCCCAAGTCCGCCCAGTTGAGCATGCCAATCAATGCCGCAATTACCAGCAGGATAACCGCCAGTCCCAACAGAAAGCCGTTTGCGCGGCCTCGCAGGAGCCGCCAGAGGATGAAAAGCGCCGCGACGGCAGACAGGGCAAGCGTAAATACCCCATCACCGATCATTCCGTCCACCTGGAACCGTTCGACCTCCCCGGCGACGTAAAGCTCACCGGCGACAGTGGCCCAGGGACCCAATGAACCGGCGATGACCAGTCCACTCGAGGCCGCCGCGATCAGCAATGGTACGGGGACGCCGATTCGAAACCGGCGGTCAGTGCGCGCTAAGTCCACAACGCTTCAGATGCCAGGCGCGCGCCTTCCACCAGCGACGCCAGCTTCATCCAGACGATCCTGGAGTCGACCTGCAACCTCCCGGCGAAGGTGCCAAAGCCGCAGTCGGCACCCACCAGCATGTTCTCCCGGCCCACAACTCCGGCGTAGCGCACGATACGTTCGGCGACGTACTCCGGGTGCTCCACGAAGTTGGATGTTGAGTCGATCATCCCTGGGATTACAATCTTTCCATCCGGCAGTTCGATGTCCTGCCAGATCTTCCACTCGTGTCCGTGCCGCGGGTTTGCCGCCGGGAAGGAAAACGCCGCCGGCCTGGCTTCCAGCACAATGTCGATGATGTCCCACAGCGGCACGTCGGTGTGATGCGGGCCCATCGTGCTGCTCCAGCACAGGTGCATGCGCATCTTGTCTGGCGAAATGTTGGAGACCGAGTGGTTAAGGGCCTCAACGTGCGTCCGGATTACCCGTCTAAACTCTTCAAGCGTGAGATGCGCGAATACGGAGCTTCGGCTGAGGGCCAGGTCGGGGCAGTCAAGCTGCAGCAGAAATCCGGCGTCAACAATGGCTTCATAGGCCCGCTTCATCACGTCGCCCAGCGCGAAGAGATAAGCCTCATCATCGTCGTAGTGGTGGTTGTGAAGGAAGCGAGCAATCTGGCCGGGCGACGGAGAGGTCATAAACACTTCTTCGCACTGTGCCCCGGCACTGGCTGCCGCCAGATTCTCAAGGTCTCGCTCGAACGACGCCCAATCCTTCCAATCGACAGGTCCAACGCAGGCAGGTCGGACCTGGAACGGCGAAGCGAATGGCCGGAGGAGCTCTCCCAGTTCCGGGAACTCCTCATCGCTCGCTCCTATCGGAGCCATGCTTTCGCCTTCGAACCCCGTCAGCAGGTCCTTGACGAACACTGTGTAGTCGACCCGCCCCATCTCGCCGTCGTTGATCACGTCCAGACCGCAGTCCACCTGCCGTTGCACCGCATCCGCGACTGCGTTCCGGACCGACAGGTGCAACTCTGACGCGTCGTCCAGCTCCCCTCGTTGCTGCTGGAGCAGCAGGTCCAGCATGGGTTGTGGGCGCGGCAGGCTGCCGGTATGAGTGGTCAGTATTCGTTCGGCACTGAGCTTCATTGCCAATCGAGTTTATCACACCAGATAAGCCCGGCGGGACGATGCCTTAATCCTGCCTGGCTAACATATTTTTCGGGCACTTGGTACGGAATTCGTATATAATTCCTACGTTCCAAATTGCCTCTCCATTACTTCGATTACTCAGGAGTTTCCCGCGCCGATGCGAATCATAGACATTCACGCCCATATCAGCCCGGAAGGCATGGTGAAAGCCATGTCGGAAGGTCGCGACTGGCATGGCATTTCCTCCTCCGAGATGCTGCCCATACATGAATACACCCCCCGTACCATGTGGACGCCGGAGCAGCGCCTTCAGGAGATGGATGAGTTAGGTGTCGATGTTCACGTCCTCTCCACCAACTCCTTCTTTTACTTTTATGAGCGCGACGCCTCGGTTGTCACAGCGATGGCCAGGGAGTCAAACGACTACGTGTCCCAACTGACGAAAGACCATCCGACTCGCTTCGCCGGTTTTTCGACTCTCCCCATGCAGGACGTCAGCGCCTCTGTGGCCGAGCTTGAGCGTGGTATGGGCCAGCTGGGCCTGAAGGGCGCCATGATCGGCGACCACGTGAACGGAGCCACCTACGACGACCCTAAATTCCTGCCGCTATGGAAGGCGGCGGAGGCCTCCGGTGCCGTGATCTTCATCCACCAGGCCGGGGACACGGTGGTCAGTGCCCGAAGCGACAACTACCACCTGCCCAACACCATCGGCAACCTGGCCGACCGCGCAGTCACCTTCGCGTCCTTTGTCTTTGGCGGCGTGATGGACGCCTGCCCGGACCTAAAGGTGTGCCTGGCCCACGGAGGCGGCTACACCTGCTTCGGAGCGGGCCGTATGGACCGAGGCTGGCAGGTGCGCTCCGAGGCGCGCGTCAACATCGAGCAGCCGCCCAGCCGCTACCTGGACAAGTTCTGGTACGACTGCCTCACCCACGACGAAAACGCCCTTCGGATGCTCATCGACATGGTAGGTCTCGACCGTGTGGTCTTCGGCACCGACTGGCCCTTCGACATGGCCATCGACGAGCCGGTGTCGTGGGTAAGGGATATGGCTAAGCTCACTGAGGCCGAAAAGGACGCCATTCTTGGCGGGAACATCGAGTCCCTGCTGGGCCTCTAGGCTCAAGCAGGCGGGCCATCTGGCAAAGCAACCGGCCTGTTGACACTTTCCAATTCATCCTTCGGTTCATTTGATTGAGGATTACTGAGAATGCGCAGCATAGACATCCACGCCCACCTGATGCCCCACTGCATGCTGGAAACACTGTATCGCGGCGAATCTTGGCACGGCGTGAGTGCCCACCGCACCGCCAATGGCCAACTCATCTACGGCCTTGGAGAACTTACGCAGCCTCTCTCGCCGGCTTTTGGCTGGAACACCGAGCAGCGCCTTGCCGACATGAACTCCCTCGGAGTGGACGTCCACGTGGTCTCCACCTTCGTCGGCTATTACACCTTCCCTGCCCTTGACGACGCCGTCGCCGCCTGCAGGGAGGCCAACGACGAAGTTGCCGGCATGATGCGGCAGCACCCGGACCGCTTCTCCGGTTTCTGCACCCTGCCGATACAGGACGTGAACGCCGCGGTCGCAGAACTGGAACGTGGGGTTCGGGACTTGGGCATGAAGGGAGCGATGATCGGGGATCACGTAAACGGCGTCACCTACGACGACCCTTCCTTCATGCCTCTGTGGAAGGCGGCCGAGTCTCTTGGTGCCGCCATCTTCATCCACCAGGTCGGCGACACCGTGGTAACACCCCGCAGCGACCGCTACCACCTGCCCAATAGTATCGGCAACCTTTCTGACCGCGCGATCACTTTCGCCTCTTTCGTCTTTGGCGGCGTTATGGACGCCTGCCCAGACCTGAATGTGGTTCTGGCCCATGGCGGCGGATACACCTGTTTCGGCATCGGCCGGATGGACCGGGGCTGGCAGGTGCGGCGCGAGGCCCGCGTCAACATTCAGCAGCCCCCCAGCGCCTACTTGGGAAAGTTCTACTACGATTGCCTGACCCATAGCGAAGCCGCGCTGCGCTACCTGATCGACACCGTGGGCATCGACCGTATCGTCTTCGGCACCGACTGGCCCGCTGACATGGCCATTGACTGGCCGGTATCCTGGGTCTTGCGGCAGGAGAGCTTGAGCGAGGACGAGAAAGAGGCGATTCTCTGGAAGAACGCCGAACGCCTGCTGGGAATATGACGCCATTGGCTACCGTCCATTCCTGCTCGCGATGCTAAAATGACCGAACTCCACACCGGGAGGTCTCACCCTTGTTTCTGATGCGGTTTACCGAACGGGCTTACACAAACTACACCGAAGAAGACGTGCTGAACAGCCCCAACAAGGCAGTTCGAGTAACCTTCTCCAATTCCAACTTCGATCCCGCGGTTGCCTCAAGGCAATACAACGAGTACCTGGACGAATGGGAATACACCGAAGAGCTTGGCTTCGAGGGCATGATGCTCAACGAGCATCACAACACCCCCACCAGCCTCGGAGCGGCCATGAACCTGGAGGCCGCCATTCTGGCCCGCATCACCAAGAAACCGAAGATAGTGCTGATGGGCAACCCGCTGCCCATCCACGACAACCCGCTGCGCCTCGCCGAGGAACTGGCTGAGATCGACATGATTTCCGGCGGGCGCCTCGTCTCAGGCTTCGTGCGCGGGGGCGGCACCGAGACCTGGTCCACCAACGCGAATCCGGTGCACAACCGCGAGCGTTTCGAGGAAGCCCACGACCTGATCATCAAGGCGTGGACCCAGCCCGGACCCTTTCGCTGGGAGGGCAAGCACTATCACTTCAGGGTGGTGAACCCGTTCCAGACCCCGTTGCAGAAGCCGCACCCGCCCGTGTGGATTCCCGGTTCCGGCAGTGCCGACACGGTGGTCTGGTGCGCTGAACGACGGTATCCGTACTTCTACCTGGGCATTGTCCCTGACTCCTTCGGCCAGATGCAGCAGATTTATCGGGATGCCGCCCACGAGTTCGGATATGAAGCCGGACCCGAGCACTTCGGTTACATGCTGCCAATCCACGTGCAGGATACCGACGAGAAGGCGTACGAAGCCGGCCGGGGTTTCCTGGAAGCGCTGGTTGGGGTCGGACGCATCCCGATGCCCCGCGAGTATTCTTTCCCTCCCGGCTACAGCAGGCCGACCATGCGAACATCCGAGTCGGCCGCGGCGCTGTCCGCCCAGGCCAGGGCGGCACGACTCAATGACCCGTTCCGGACCGGGCCCATTACCGATGAAGCCTACCAGGGGATGATCGACACCAACCGCCTTGTGATCGGAAGCCCGGACACGGTTGTCCACAAGCTGCGGGAAGTGCTGGCCCGGGTACGCCCCGGCATACTTGGAGTATGGACCAACGACGGATCCATCACGCATAAGGACACGATGCGCTGTCTCGAGCTCTTCGGCAAGGAAGTGATGCCGGCCGTCCGGGAGATGGGGGAAGAGTTCGAACTAACCGACCCCTTCCAGCGTGAACCGTAGCCCCCAATCCTCGTCCTGCCCGGTTATTGAGTCCAGGTGCCGTTTCAATTCAGGTGGTCTGGGGCGGGTGTTCATGGCCGTCGCGATCGAGACACACCACCAAGACGGATAATCTGCGCTGTACCATGGCGAATAATTTGGTGACAGTTGCGCCTTGCGGGAACGAATTCCACTTTGCTAGCCTGAATATAGGGTTCGTCTGCCACGGTTCTATCGACAAAGGATAGAAACGGGACTTTTCTTTAAAGTGTCCCATTTTCCCTACGGGGCCCGACTGCCTACCACGTCTGTTGCTGCAGCCCCATCGAAGTGCACTGCCCAGGGCCAAGGCTCAGGTAATCTGGAAAAATGGCCGTTTTGGCCGGAAGTGGCCGGAAGTGGCCGGAAAAACAAGAATTTTCGGCTCCCTTCCAACGTGAGAAAGCAAAGGGGAACGCGGTTTATATGGGCTGGAGCGTGGCTATTGTATTCGGATGGAGGAGTCCCGGAACAGTAACACGGCACCGGGCAGGACCGGAAAGAAGATCCATCCTAGGATATAGCAATCCATCTGAAACAAACCGCTAACTGCAAGAAGCACCAATTGACTCGGAAATAGCCTATGGCTATAATCCGCGCTTATTGCGGCGCTTGTCGCGATGGTGTGTGTTGCCCTTGTCTCACTGGCGTTCAGGCGACGCGGGGGAATTGGGCAGCGAGAATACATTTACTCTTAGGGGGTATAGATGCTGTTCAGATTCTTAGGAAGCGGAAAGTTTCTGGCGCTGGCGCTAACGGCGGCGCTGGTCTTCGTCATTGCCTGTGGCGAGTCCTCAACCTCGACCCCGGTGCCTGCAACAGACGTACCCGCAGCAACATCGGCCCCCGAGGCGACCCCGGCCGGTGCCCCTCCGCAGGAGGATCGCCCCACGGCCACCAGCGCGGCACCCGCGCCCACCGCTGTATCGCAGCCCACGGAGGCGCCAGACACAGGATACATTTCTGACACGACCCGATTGGTCTATGCCATCGGTGCGGTGGCCAATGAGACCAACCGGCCCTGGGCCGGCAGCCGCCAGGCCTACGTACAATACGAGCCGATGCTGGAAAACCTTCTCGCCAAGAAAGTTGATGACGGCCAGATTGTGCCGCGCTTGGCGGAGTCTTGGAGCGCCAGCGAAGACCTGAGCACTTGGACCATCAAGCTTCGCGAGGGCGTGCAATTCCACGACGATTGGGGCGAGTTTACCGCCGCCGACGTGATGCACACTCTGAAGGTTCTCTGCCGCGAGGACAGCCGTCTGTCCACCTGTGGCGCCCTGACCACCCGTACCGAGCGCGGCGACGAACTGGCATACGATGAGGTGCTGGAAATCGTTGACGATTACAATATCGTCTTCCGCGGCACCCGCACCAACTCCAACATGTTGTTCTACCTGGGAGCCCAGTCCGGAGAAATGTCTCCATGGAGCGTGAAGTTCTGGGAGGCAGAGGGCGAAGCTGGTTTGGACGAAAAGGGCCTGGTTGGAACCAACACCTACCAGTACCTGGACCGCAACCAGGGATCTTCCATCATCATGGAAAAGCTCGACTACGACCACTGGAGCGGAGAGAATCCCGAGTTCCAGGAACTGGAAATTACCTGGATACCCGAAGATGCCTCCCGCTACGCCGGACTGCGGGCCGGTGAAGTCCATGTGGCAGACCTGCCCATCGACCTGCAACAGGATGCCGTAGAAGAAGGAATGGCGCTGATCAAGTCACGCTTTACTTCCAACGACGTTTCGATATTCTTCGGCGGCTCCTATTTCGCCACCGAGGCCGAGTCCGGTGAATTCGGCAAGCTCTCGGAAGAAGCGCACGACCCCGAGCAGCCCTGGAATGACCTGAACATCCGCAGGGCAATGAACAAGGCCATCAACCGTGTGGAACTGGGTGACTTCCTCTACGCCGGTTTCTGGCAGCCGATGTACATCGACGGCTTCCATCCGACGCTGGAAGGTTGGAACGACGATTGGGTCGAGCGGTACGAGGAAGAATACGGTTTCGATCCTGACGCGGCTCGCGACCTGATCGAGGCTGCCGGCTACTCAACCGACCGTATGGATGGGCCGAAGGGTCCGATCAAGGTAACGGCCAACTCCTACGTTTCGCCCGGTGAGTCGGAGCTACCGCAGATCATCGAGTCGATCACTCAGTACTGGACCCAGATCGGCATCGAGGCCAAGTTGGTAGACTTGGACGGCTCAGAGGTCGCCAACCGCTACCGCGGCCGCACCATGCAGAATCAGGTCTGGCCCAACATCATCATCTACTTCCCCATCGAGTACTACGTAAACATCGCATACACCAGCAGCGGCGTAACCAAGCACTACGAGAGCGACTGGCTCAACGCCAAGGTCAAGGAACTCCAGGTCACCTATGAAACTACAGCGCGCGACAACATAGCCCGGGACATCGGCAACTACATGTACGACAACCACGTGTCGATGCCGCTGTTCTGGTTCCCGCACACCATTACGGTGAACCCCGACGTGGTGGCGGACTGGGTCTACCCCGGCAACACGGTCCCGCGCCTCTGCTGCGCTGCCTTCGCCAAGGCCGCCCGCTAGAGCGCGAACTCCCCACCTAGGCAGATCCAAGGGCGCTCCGATCGAATCGGAGCGCCCTTTCTTTTGTAACGAGCCGAGCCATGTTCGGAGCTGGATTACCCACATTAGCTGCCCGGTTAAGCAAGCACATATGGATGGTCTAGTCTTCAGCAAAACTCCACAGGCCATCCCAGTTCCCTTGGGGCTGCACTGTGTTTTCCAGGCCAGCACAATGGCCGTCTATTGCCTTGGCCTGCCAACTATGGCGGGCGCTCTGACTCAACCGTAGCCGTTTGCGAAGAAAGTTGAGACTACGCGGGCAGATGTCCCAGCAAAAAGAGGACGGGCCAAAGGGCCCGTCCTCACGGTTAAAGCCACTTAAGTGCCAGGGCGCTAGTAGAGGTGGCAGCTGGTCATGTGCCCCGGCGCTACTTCCTTGTATTCCGGAACCTCCACCGAGCAGCGGTCCATGGCGAATGGGCAGCGGGGGTGGAAGCGGCAGCCGCTGGGCGGATTGATGGGCGAAGGCACCTCGCCCGTGAGCACGATGTCCTCGCGAATCAAGTCCGGATGCGAAGGCAGGGCCGCCGAGAACAGAGCCCTGGTGTATGGGTGGAGCGGGTTGTGGTAGATCTCCTCGGTCTCCCCGTACTCCACGATCTGGCCCAGGTACATCACGGCGGTATCCTGGGCCATGTAGCGCACCGTAGCGAGGTTGTGCGCGATCAGCAGATACGCGACGTTGAATTCCTGCTGCAGCACTTTGAGCAGGTTCATTACCTGTGCGCGAATGGAGACGTCCAGTGCCGAAACCGGCTCGTCCAGCACTATCAGCTTCGGGTAGGAGACCAGCGCGCTGGCCACCGCGATACGCTGCCGCTGCCCGCCGCTGAACTCGTGGGGATACTGGTTAGCCTGCTCCGGGTGCAGGCCAACCTGCTCCAGGACCTCGGCTACGCGAACATCCATATCTTCTCGAGACATATCGCTTCGGTTCACCACCAGCGATTCCGCGACGATGTCCCTGACTCTCATGCGAGGGCTCAGAGAGGACCACGGGTCCTGGAATACTGCTCCAACGGTGGTGCGATACTCCCTCAGCTTGTCGCCCCTGAAGTCCTGGATGTCCTCACCGTTGAGCTTGATCTGGCCACCCGTGGGGCGCTCGATCCGCAGCATCAGTTTGCTGGTGGTCGTCTTGCCACAGCCCGATTCCCCGACAAGCCCAAGCGTCTTGCCTTCCCGAATCACAAAGCTGATCCCGTCCACCGCCTGCACGTGGCCGATGGTCCGCATCAGGATCAGGCCCTGGGTCACGGGAAAGTACTTCTGGAGGTTCTCGACCCTGATCAGAGGCTCTCCCCTCGTGGTATCGATCTGGTTGACTACTACCATGAAGTGTCCAGCCTCCAGCAGTCAGCGGAATGTTGAGGGTTAACCTGGAACGACGACGGATACTCTGCCAGGCACTGGTCCCGAGCCTCCGAACAGCGCGGCGCGAACCGGCAGCCGGGAGGCAGATCCCGAAGGAGGGGTGGCTGCCCATCGATGGAGTACAGCCATTCCACACGTTCTTCCAGCTTCGGCACCGAAGCGATCAGGGCTTCGGTGTAAGGATGGGAGGGGTTGTTGAAGATGTCCCGCACCGGCCCTTGCTCCACGATTCGCCCGGCGTACATCACGGCAACTCGGTCACACATGCGGGCTACCACGCCAAAGTCGTGGGTGATGAAGATGATGGCCAGCCCGGTGCTTTCCTGGATCTCCTTCAGCAGCCGCAGATATTGGAGCTGAATCGTTACGTCCAGTGCCGTCGTCGGCTCGTCTGCGATGATCACCGAGGGTTCGCAGGATATGGAGATGGCCCCAACCACACGCTGTTTCATTCCGCCGCTCATTTGGTGGGGGTAGTCGTGCATTCGCCGTTCGGGAGCGGCCACATTCACGCTGCGCAGCGCGTCGATGGCACGACGTATCATATTCTTGGTGCTTTCCTTGTGAGCCTGCCCCAAGGCTTCCCGCAACTGGTTTCCGATGGTGTACAGCGGGTTCAGCGACGTCTGCGGGTCCTGCAGGATCATAGAGATCTTCTTGCCGCGTATCTGACGCATCTCTTCTTCGCTCTTCTGGACGAGGTCATCGCCTTCCAGAAGAATCTGCCCGCTCACAATTCTTCCGGCTGGCTTGGGCACCAACCGCAGAAGAGACCGCGCGGTCATACTCTTGCCGCACCCTGACTCGCCAACGATTCCCAAGGTCTCGCCCTGGCGCAGCTCGAAGTCTATACCGTCTACAGCCGTGACGATGCCGGCGCGGGTGTAGAAATATGTACGCAGGTCCCGCACCTCCAGAATTACGTTACCGGGCTCTCTTCTGGCCGGGGCAGCACTCCGGGATTCGGCACTTGTTGTCATAAGTTCCTCTGTTTGGGATCTAGGCGGTCGCGTAGCCAGTCGCCCAGCAGGTTAAAGCAAAGCACGACCAGCACGATTGCTACTCCCGGGAACAGGGAAAGCTGCCAGCCCTTGCCCGAAATCACCAGCTCCCTCCCTTCAGAGACCAGAAGGCCCCATGCGGGAGTCGGTCGCGGAATGCCTGCGCCAAGGAAACTGAGGATGGCTTCCAGCAGAATTACGAAGCCAACCTGCAGGGTAGCCAGCACAATGATCGTATTGAACACATTGGGCAGAACGTGCCTGACAATCACCCTGAAGTGGGAAGCGCCAACGACCCGGGCCCTGGCCACAAAGTCCTGGTTCTTGATGGTGAGCACTTCACCCCTTACCTGCCTCGCGTACCTCGACCAAAGGATGAAGCAGATGACGAAAATGACCACACCGAAGCTGGGCCCCCGCGACGTAACCAGCGCGAGGGCCAGCAGTATTGCGGGAATTGCAAGGAAGACGTCGACCCCCCGCATGATCAGGTTGTCGATCCATCCACCAAAGTAACCGGCAATCAGCCCCAAGGAAACACCGATGAGCCCGCTGACGAAGATCACGCTCAGGGAAACCATCAGAACGTACTTGGCGCCGTGGATGATGCGGCTGAGAATGTCGCGCCCCTGCTTGTCAGTTCCGAGCACATGGTCCCAGGTCCCCCCTTCGGCCCACACCGGGGGCTTCAGCCGATTTGGCAGGGACCCGTCGTCAATCGGGTGGTAGGGAGCGATCCAGGGTGCGAAGATAGCCGGAATTACCAGAATAACCAGCAGGATCAAAATCGGAATCAGCGGATAACGGCGAGCCTCCCGCGCGATGCGGGTTATCCGTCGTGGTTGTGATTCCGTTTGCGCCGGCGTTGGCAGCGATACTTCCATCTACAGCCTCTCTGCGGCGATATGCAAGACCGCTCCCACCAGAAGATCCCTTCGATGGGAAGCGGCAGAGCAAAATCAGGCGCGATCGTAGCGAATTCGCGGGTCCAGGTAAGCGTAGAGAATATCTACGGCCAGATTCATCCCGACGTATATGACCGCGAACAGCACCACTACGGCCTGGATAACGGGATAGTCGCGGCCCCTGATAGCCTCAATCGCCAGGTTGCCCGTTCCGGGCAGGCTGAACACGGTCTCTGTAACTATCGCCCCGGTCATGACCTGGGCGGCCAGGATCCCAAATAGAGTCAGTGGTGGTATCGAAGCGTTTCGAAGGCAATGCTTCCAGATAACCTTCCATTCCTGGATACCCTTCACCCGGGCCAATGTGACGTACTCGGTCTCCAGCACTTCCAGCATTGCAGACCGGACCAGCCGCATCAGCGCAGCCACCTGGAACCATCCCAGGGTAATTGCCGGGAGGATGATCCAGACAATGCCTTCGTCCCCGCCCGTGGGGAAAAAGTCTACCTCCACCGCGAAAATCCAGATGAGCATAATGCCCAGCCAGAACGGAGGGGTTGCCTGCCCCAGCAGCGCGAAGACCTTCCCGCCGAGGTCAAAGGGCGTGTCTTTCTTGACCGCGGAAAGCACTCCTGTCGGGACGGCAACCAACACGCTGATTCCTATCGCTACAACACCCAGCTTGAGCGTCAGAGGAAATCGCTCTATGACCAGCCCCATTGCAGTACGGTCGGCCCACTTCACCGAATCGCCAAAGTCGCCTTTGAAGGCGTTGACGAGAAAGTCGAAGTATTGCTCCGGATAAGACTTGTCCAGCCCCCAGAGCTCCTTGAACGCCTCCTGCTGCTGAGGGGTAGCATCGAGGGGGAGCATGGTGTCAATAGGATTTCCCGAGGCACGTGCCAAGCCGAAAACGATAATGGATACCGCAAAAAGCACCAGAATCGCGTAGAAACAACGAACGATTATGAATCGCTGCATACGTTCACCGGGGGAAGTGCACCCCAGCCAAAGAATGACTTAGGATAGATTAACGCCTATACCGTGTCAACAAACCGGAAATGGCACGTCAGGTTTCCTTTCAGGTGGTTTGCTCTCCACAGGAATGGGCCTGCTACCCGGCCTTGTGTCGATCGAAATTGAAGTTCCGGACTCAACCGCTGAAATGGAATCGCTACCTTACAGCCCACACTCCCCACCTTGTTTTTACGCGTTGGCCGAGGGGTTAAAATCTTTGTTTTTCCGGCCATTTCCGGCCAACCCCGGCCAACCCCGGCCATTGTGCCGGGGTACCTGAGCCTTGGCCCAGAGTAATGCCGCTTTGATGGGACCGCAGCGACAGACGTGGCCGGGGTCGAGTCCCAGTCCAGTAGGGAGTGACATGCCTTCAAAGGATTTTCATCCCCTCACATTTCATCCCATTTCTGTCCATTGCGACTGAACCGCAGCAGATGCACCACATATTCAGGTTAGCAGGGCGGGATTCGTTCTCGCTACGGACAACTGTCATCAAATGTTTCGCCCGGCGCACACAGGTGTCCATCCCCTTTTGGTGATTGGTTTCAATCAGGGCAGGCTTGAAACCCGCCCGTACAGGGGCAAACCGCCTGAATTGGAAGGGTTCCGCAATGACAGTGCGTGAGGCACTTGCCCGATCAGTCGAAAGACGGCCTTTTGTCGACGGGAAGCTTGGTCAATTCGCGGAGAAAGCAGGTGGCGTAGGAGCCGTTGGGAAGTGTAAAGGCTACTCGGTACCCTTCGGAGTCGGGGCGCAGTTCCACTTCCCCGGGGATAGCCCGGCTGAAACGCCAGTCGCCGCGGGTCTTGGGCCGGAAGTCACTGCGCCGGAGGCTGAATCGCTCCAACGTCTTCTCTTCCAGGGCGGCAGCCTGCTCCAGCCCGCCTGACACCTTGCGGCCGTACAAAGGAAGCACCGCGCTAATCTCGAGGCGCCCCGCCCTTTCAGACTCAGCCACCCCTTCTCCGACGATAAACATGCCCCCGGTATCGTGCCTGCGGGCGCGGTCCCCGTCCACCACGCGATCGTAGACTCCTGTCTCCATACGCAGCTTTAGGTTCCAGTTGAAGAGGTGCGCCTGCAGGGCAGAGATGAAGAAGTCGTTGAGCCGTCGGCCTCCGGGCACCTTCTCGCCCCGGAGCAGTCGCACGGCATCGATGGCGTTGCTGTTGAAGCGCCCAAAGCGCTGGGGCCCGAAGTAATTGGGCAGCCCCAGTTTTGCCAGCCTATCCACGACGGCGCGGGCGCACTCTTCCCAACCGTCCTGCGGACGCCGGACCCTAACCTCGAACCGGTTGCCCCGCAAGTGCCCACGCCTCAGCCTATCGCCGTGCCGAGACGTCTCCAGGACCCGGACACCATCCAGTGCGTCGAGGGCCCCCAGGCTTCCTGAATGCTCAGCCGGAACGCTGAGCCACTGGCGGGTTACGGCGTGCTTGTCCTTCAGGCCGGCAACCCCGATGGCGTCGTAGGGCACCCCACGCTCTCGAATAGCCGCCAAGAGGTCGTGGGTGTTGAGCTCGCGCTTTTCTACGTACGCGTAGGCGAATTCTCCATCGCCGGACGGCGCCTGCCGCGGAATTTCCGAAACCACGAAGTCCTCCGGGCAGACTCGTAGTTCACCCCCAGTACCGGGGAGGTCGCCTGTAATAGACGGCAAAACCGCCCACTCAAACCGGAACTCCTCCAGGTCCAGGGAAGAAAGTCGCGGATTCAACCGGGCGGCTGCGGGTTTAAAAGCCATGGGCTAACCCAAATCCCCTGTGCGGTCCGCTATCCCAACCCCTTGGCGCGGAAAATCTCGTTGGCCGCGTCGATGGCGGCGCGAGTGAAGGGAATGCCACCGTAGAAGCAGGCGTGGACGAACACTTCCACGATCTCCTCCGGCGTCAGCCCGATGTGCAATGCACCGCCTATGTGGCTGCGCAGCGGCCCTTCGCGCCCCAGCACCGAAAGGCATGCTAGGGTGCAGATGGAACGGTCAGCCAGTTCGAGTCCGGGCCGGTTCCAGACCGAGCCCCAGTAGTACTCAATGCTCAGCTGGTTGAAGTCCCGCTCCGCCTGCGTCACCGGCCCGGGCCGATCCCCTGACGGTGGGCCCATCAGTTCTTCCCGACGAGCGGCCCCTCTCTGGTAAAGATCGTCCGGAGTTTCCTCAGGGTTAAACATCAATTGCGGCTGGAAGTCGATTCCCAGACCGTCGAATACATCCTTCGCTATGCCCATTGCGTTGAAAGCAGTGGGCACGCCACCGTACCACGAGGCGTGAATCATCACCTCAATGACCTGCTGGGGCGTCAGCCCGAGGTTAAGGGCGTTTGCCACGTGTCTCGTGATCTGGTTCTCTCGCTGCAGCACTGTCAGCACCGACAGAGTGACCATCTCGCGGCGGTGAATCGCCAAGCCGGGGCGCTGCCAGATGGTGCCGAAGAGGGCCTCCATGGCGATGCGGTGCAGGTCCGGGGCGACATCCTGAGAAGCAGGAACCGAACCGCTGCCGATGGGACCGCCACCGACAAACTTCGTCCTCGTTTCCATTCCCTTCTGGAAACGCTCGTTCAGGGTCGTCATTTCACTCTCCGGAGTCAGGGTTGGGGATTGGGATTCAGTTGAGGTGGGCCACCTTGGGCGCCACCTGCTCCATCAGCAAGCGCTGCGACTGCTGAACCAAGGTATGGTCGTCAGGATCCTGCGTGATGCCCAGCAGAGTTCCGAATCCCCCGGTCTCCTCGTAGGTCTGCTCGATCTTGTCGGCCACCTCGAACGAGTCTCCGACGATCCAGATGTTTTCCATCATGTAGTCGACGGTTACATCCTCGTCCGCCATTCCCGGGTTGTTCTTGAGATGCCCCAGGATTCCGCCGGCCTTCCGGTTCTTCCACTGGTGGTCCTCGAAGGGCTGGCCCAGCACGATCCGGGCCTCTTCGCGGGCGGCCTCCGGCGTCTCGCCGACGTAGATGTCCCGGCCCAAGCGCAGTTCGCTGCGATTGGCCACCCGGCCCGCGCTGGCGGCGCCCTGCTCGCAGCTGTGCCACAGGTCAGGGATGAAATGGTTGGGCAGGTTCGTCATGGGGATCCAGCCCTTCTCACCCGCCATACGTATGGTCTCAGTGTTCGGAGAGGAAGCGGCCACGCCTATGGGCGGGTGCGGCTGCTGGTAGGGTTTGAAGTACAGGCGACGGCCCAGTTCTGTCATGTCCTCCGGGGCATGCACCTGGAAGTGCTTGCCTTCGTAGCCGAACTTGCCGCTGTCGGCTGCCGCCCACAGCCCCAAAACGACTTCCAGCGCCTCGCGGCCCCGCTCCCGCACATCGTCCATGCTGTCGTATTCCACGCCGTACAGTTGCAGATCGGTGGGCAGGGAACGCAGCCCGATGCCCCAATACAACCGCCCGCGGGCCATGTGATCCAGCATGGCGATGCGATGCGCCGTGTCCACCGGATGGTGCAGCGGCAGCATCGTGACGCCGGTCGCGAGGATGATGTTCTCAGTCAGTGCCAAGGCCTGCGCTATTATCAGCTCTGGAACGGGCGCGTTCTCCCAGGTTTCGGTAATATGCTCACCGATCCAAGCTTCGTGCACTCCCAGCTTGTCTGCCTGGACGATCAGCTCGATGTCGCGGTCATAGGAGTCAGCAGGCGAGCGCCGCGGCGGGTGGAGCGGCATCATAAACAGTCCGAATTCCATTCCATTTCCTCCGGTTTACCATTCGGAATTGTGAACGTAAATCCCGATTGCGGGGCCACGGGTTTATTGAGGCTTGGGCGTTGGCACGGGGATTCCGGGAATGTTGATCTTCACTGACCACAGTTTGTCCCATGACGTGAAGAACAGCGTTTTCCAGTCTCCGCCGCCAAAGCACATGTTGGTATGCAGGGGCGCACCCGTTTCGATGGTGCCCAGGTGCTTGCCCGAAGGGTCGATGATCCACACTCCGCCGGAGCCTCCCACGTACACGTTCCCCTCGATGTCGACTTTCATGCCATCGGGGATACCTGGACGCTCACTCAGGTTGTGGCTGAAGACCCGGCTGGTCGCCAGCGCCAGGGTGCCATTCGGTAGGACGTCGAAGGCTCGCAGGTGTCCTTTGCGAGAGTCGATTACGTACAGCACGCTCTCGTCGGGTGAAAAGGCCAGACCATTGGGGCCGATGTAGTCCCGCACCAGCAGCGTGATCGTTCCGAGGTCCGGTGACACGCGATACACGCCAGGGAAGTTGAGGTCGAACTGTGTCTGCACTGGCATCCCGGCATTAGGATCCGTGAAGTAGATGGCGCCGTCTGACTTGACCACCACGTCGTTGGGGCGGTTGAGCGGCCGGCCCTGGAAGCTGTTGGCCACAACGGTAGTCGAGCCGTCCGGTTCCAGCCGCGAGACCCGCCGGCCGTCGTGCTCGGCAGCTACCAGGCGGCCCTGGGGATCGCGGGTGAGGCCGTTGGCGCGGTTGGTCGGCTCGCTGAAAACGGAAACACCCTCGCCTTCGGCCCATTTCATGCGGCGGTTGTTGTGGATATCGCTGAAGAGGAGGTAGTTGCCCTCCTGCCACCAGACCGGCCCTTCCGCCGGACCCTGTTCCCCGCCGAAACCGCCCGCAAGTTCGTTTATGGGCTGCGAAGTCGAGATGATCCGCTCGAGCGCGGGCTCATGCGCCACTATAGGCATGGCTTCCTCCGGTTCTGAACCAGTTCGGGCTCTCACTCCACCTTTGCCAGGTGAACAGGGCTTGTTCTAGTCGGAAAGCGGAACAGTGGCCGTAACCCTGGGCTTGTCCCCCACGGCGCGAGTCGTATGCCCGTGGCCCGTCAGGTCTTCGGCCAGCATGGCGTGGCCCGGCCCGAATCGGTGCAGCGTGCCGTCGCCCAGGCCGATCTCCACCTCGCCTTCCAGCGTGATGACGAACTGCCGCCGGGGCGCCGTGTGCCAGTCGCTGAAGTACCCTGGCTCAACTGTCCTGAAGACAATACCGGTAGTTGACTGAAGGTTCGCCAGCTCCGGATGCGAGTCGGCGCTCATTTCTTCGATGTGTGATTGGCCGTCATCGCCGGTATACAGGCGCGCGATGCTCATATTTCCTCCTTCCACTGCCCGTGATGGTGATTGCCAGTGTAGCCGTGCCCGTGGCGGGCGTCAAAAGAACCTCGGCCGGCACGAGAACTCCCCGCCGCAGTTCTGGAGTAGTCCCTGTTACATGCCTAAATCCCCTCTGGGATCGTGGGAAAAGCGGGCGGGCACGATCCCCGCTTGACCGTTGCCGCCTTACCTTGAGGGCAGGCGGATTACTGAGAAGCCCGGAGCACTTCCTCGACCGTCCCGTGCAGCCGGGCGTCGCCGCCGAATACCGCCCCGGTTATCCCCTCCAGGAACCTATCCAGGACCAGGTCGTAAGTGCTGTCGGGGAAGGGGATGTAACCGGTCCCGCTGACCAGGTCTCGGTTGGCCTTGTCCAGGTAGTATTCGACGAAGGCCTTGAGGTGTTCCTGGTTCAGCGCATCCGCGGCCACGTAGATGAACAGCGGACGGGACAGGGGCGCGTAGGTCCCGTTGTTGATGGTCTCGTCGGTTGGGACTATGCACCCGCTTCCGCCGTCAATCGCCACCAGCTTCAGCCGATCAGCGTTTTCGGAGTAGTAGGCATACCCGAAGTAACCCAGGGAGCCCTGGTCACCTGCAATGCCGGTTACCAGGACGTTGTCGTCCTCGCTGGGCAGGAAGTCGCCACGGGAAGCCTGGGATGCGCCGTTCACGGTCTCCGTGAAGTAGTCGAAAGTGCCGGAGTCGACCCCAGGGGCGTACAGCCGAATGTCTTTGTCCGGCCAACCATCCCGGACCTGGCTCCACTTCATCACCACATCCTCGGCTTCCGGAGCCCAGACGGTGTGCAGCTCGTCAACGGTCATGCACTCGACGAAGTCGTTGCCCGGGTTTACCAAGACGCTGAGACCGTCGATGGCAACGGGTAGCTCTATATACTCGATGCCATTCTCAGCGCACAGGTCTATCTCACTTTGCTTGATGGGGCGCGAAGCGTCCGAGATAACGGTCTCTCCACCACAGAACTTGTTGAATCCTCCGCCGGTGCCCGACACGCCGACAGTGATCTTGATGTTGCCGTCGGTTGCTCTGCCAAATTCCTCGGCCATGGCCTCTGTGATCGGGAAGACGGTGCTTGAGCCGTCTATGGATATGTCTCCTTCCAGGGTGGTTACCTGGACCTGGGAACCAGAAGGAGCAGCAGTGCTTGCTTGACCGGAGGCGCCGGCCTGCGAAGCAGCAGGGGCTTCCGTGGCAACGTCTCCACCACACCCAACGACAGCAAGGGCCAGCATGCTGACCAGCAGTGCGACAGCGAGAGCCACAAGGTTTACAGGAACCCTTTTGAGGCTGAGGCGCATCTATCTTTCATCCTCCGAAGAAATTGCTCTTTCCTTTGGACCTGACCCAGTAAGGCAAACGACCGGTTCCCCTTCGCCGGGGACATGGCGGCATCAGCTTCGCCGGCCTGATTTGGCACGCCGATGACGACATCGCCGGTTTGCGGGACCTCTCTGGGTGTAATCCCTGAATTGTTGTTGAACGAAGTTCTGAGTTCCCTGTCCGAAAGTTACGCGGCACGGTCGTTTCTAATTCCAATCTTTCGGTAAGCGCAGTCCTCCGTCCGGAGCAAAAAACAAGCCCCGAGTTTTTCGGGGCCAAAGAACTGGAATTATGGGAAAGTCGGTTGGAAAATCGCTGGAGGAAAATAAAGCCTCTTTTTTTCAGAGGCTTTTTTCTTCTCAACAGAATTGACACCGTAATCGCCTAGTACAGGTGGCAAGTCACCAAGTGTCCTCCGCCAACATCTTTTTGGACAGGCACATCAACGGAACACTGGTCCATGGCGAACGGGCACCTCGGGTGGAATCGGCATCCTGAAGGTGGATTGATTGGCGAGGGAACCTCACCCTGCAGCACGATTTCCTCCCGCTGGTCGTCCGGGTGGGACGGCAGGGCGGCAGAGAAGAGGGCCTTGGTGTACGGATGGAGCGGATTTTCGTACAAGTCCTCTGTGGGGCTGTACTCAACGATCTGTCCCAGGTACATCACCGCCGTCTGGCGCGACATGTACCTTACCGTGGCCAGGTTGTGGGCTACCAGAAGATAGGCAACGCCTGTCTCCTGCTGCAGGTCGACGAGCAGGTTCATCACCTGGGCACGGATCGATACGTCAAGGGCCGAAACCGGCTCATCGAGGATGATCAGCTTGGGGTAGGATGCCAAGGCACTGGCAACTGCAACGCGCTGGCGCTGTCCGCCGCTGAACTCGTGGGGGTAAAGATCGGCCTGAGCCTTGCGGAGGCCCACCTGCTCCAGAACCTCTTCCACCCGGTCGTCCCGCTCCTTGTTGGTGACATCCCTGTTAACCACCAAGGCTTCAGAAACGATGTCGCGGACGCGCATCCGGGGGCTGAGGGAGGACCAAGGGTCCTGGAAAACGGCCTGGACCTGCGTGCGAAAATCCTTGAGCTCCGGGCCGCGGAAGTCCTTGATATTCTTGCCGTCGAGGAAGATGTCGCCGTCAGTAGGGTCTTCCAAGCGCAAGACCAGCTTGGAGGTGGTGGTCTTGCCGCAGCCCGACTCTCCGACCAGCCCCAGCGTTTCACCTTCGTCGATGGAGAAATCGATACCGTCAACCGCCTGCACGTGGCCGACGGTCTTCATCAATATCAATCCCCTGGTTACAGGGAAGTATTTGGTGAGATTTTCCGCCCGCAATAGTTCCGTGGGCATTGGAGTGTACTCCCGCTAACTCACCGTTGGGGAACCTCGCGCCATAACCCGCAGACTGGAGTCTCTTCGGGAACCCGGCAAGGTACGACAACTAGTAAACACGGGCTTATCCCCCATGTCAAGCATGGATTTTTACCAACCCGCATTCCTCATCATCTACCCCGTGCAACGGCGGATGACAACGGTTCTGGCGACACATATAATGACTTCTGAATCAGTTCGTCCGAGAGAAGCAACCTTTCAGTCAGGAGGCCTGTCATGGCTACCGAAACCAAGTTCGAGCAGGTGACCAGACCGCTGGTCAACATCACCGAGATGGACCACATCGTCCTGCGCACCAGGGACGTTGAAGGGTCGTTGCGCTTCTACACGGAGGTTCTCGGCCTGCAGGCTGAGCGCGTGGAGCAGTGGCGGGCCGGCGAAGTGCGATTCCCTTCGGCCCGGCTGAACGCCGATACAATCATCGACTTCTTCGCCTCGGAGAACATGCCGGAGGACAAGGACGGCCCCCGCAACCAGGACCACTTCTGCATGGTCATAGACTACACCGACATGGAAGAACTGAAGGCCCACTTCGAGGGAATCGGCGTCGAGATCCAGGCCGGCCCGGGCAAGCGCTGGGGCTCCCATGGCGACGGCATCTCCCTATACATCTACGACCCCGACAACAACGTAGTTGAGCTGCGCCACTATTAGACCCACCAATCAACAGGGTGGCGTGGGTCCACATTCCCAGATACGGCGAAAGCGCCCCCGGAATACCAGGGGCGCTTTCCATTTGGTGCGTAGCCGACGGAGCGCCTGGTTACCCCGTTTGCTGGATGATCCAGTCAGCCACGCGCTCTCCGATCATGATCGTCGTCAGGTTGGTGTTGGCCCGGATCACGTCGGGCATCACTGACGCATCGGCCACCCGCAGGTTCTCGACGCCATGAACGCGGCCGTACTGGTCGACCACGGCCATCGGATCGCTGGCCGGTCCCATCTTGCAGGTGCCCGACAGGTGCTGCCCAATGTCCACGTTCTCCAGCATCCAGGCGTCCAGCAAGTCGTCCGACTGAATCTCCTCCCGGGTCGGCGATATTGCCTCTTCGACTATGTCGCCGAAGGACTCGTGCTCCATGAACTGGAAGGACATCCGTACCGCTTCCCGCATGCGCTGCCGGTCGAATTCCTCTTCGAGGTGGCGGCAGTTGATGTCCGGATTGTCTCCCGGGGCCGTCGAACGCAGCTTGATTTCCCCAGCAGTCTTCGCCAGTTCAAGGATGCAGGTGAATCGGATGCCTTCCTCCGCGAAAGGGTCACCGCCCAAGGGGGTCGAGAAGGACGACGGCAGAATCTGCATATCGTTCCGCAGTTCGGAACCCGTAGCCGTATACCGCAGCACCGTCTGGATGCGCGGTGCCTCGGCGTCCAGCGGGAACCCGGGCTTTGTCTTGACGCGCACGGCGCACAACGGATGGTCGCGCAGGTTCTGGCCCACGCCGGGCAAGTCCTTAACCACCGGCACACCCGTTTCCCGCAGGTGCCCCTCGGGACCGACCCCGGACAACATCAGGATCTGGGGCGACGCCACCGCCCCGGCACTCAGCACGACCTGGTCGCCCTCCACCGTGAAGGTCTCACTGCCGCTCTCCACATCAACGCCGCAGGCCCTCAGGCCGTCGAACAGGATGCGGCGCACCAGCACGTTGGCCCGGATTGTGAAGTTCAGCCTATGGCGGTTGTTGGTGATGTAGGTCAGCGCCGTGCTCATACGCACACCGTTGGGGTTGTTCATCGGCAGCGGCCCGACCCCCGTTGAGTCCGGGTGGTTGTGGTCGTACACCTCGGCGTACCCGGACGCGATCGATGACACGTGGAAGGCCTCCTGCAACGGCAGCCACGCCTCCCGCTTGTGGCGACGCACCGGCACCGGGCCGTCGAATCCGTGGAAGTCGTCGACGATATCCGTGTCGGTCTCCAGCTTCCGGAAATATGGCAGGCATTTGACGAAGGACCACTCGTCGTTGCCCCACTCGGCCCAGCTGTCATAGTCCTCGGGCACACCCCGGAGAAACACCTGGCCGTTGATGGCGCTGGTGCCGCCGACCACTTTGCCCCGCGGCACCACCACGTCCTCTGAACGCACCGCGCTTCCTTTGCCGGTGAACGACCAGTTGTGCGGCGCTCCCATTTCCGACGCGCGAGGAGCGTACCCGAATTTCAGGTCATCCGGCGTCTGCTCCAGGTCAACATAGTCCGGCCCGGCTTCCAGTAGCAGTACCGACCGGCTTGGGTCTTCCGCCAGCCGCGAGGCGAGCGCGCCCCCTCCGGACCCGGCGCCAATCACGATCACGTCGTACTTCATCCTGTCCTCCGGTATTTCATCATTTCAATCATTCCGACAGACACACCTTATCTCAGCTTGCAAAGCCAATGAAAGAGCAATGCTAGTCGGCCACAGGCTGCGCCTCTACGTGGCTGCCGGCCATCGCCGCGTAGTGCTCCGAGGATTGCGCGACCAGACGTCCCACGTCCTCTTCAAGGAGGTATCCGTCGGCAACCAGTTGCACGGCCGCACACTCTATCTGCTCCAGGAAGCTCTGCCGCGATTCGTAGCGTTCTTCTATGGACAGCCGCGGGTCCTCTGTAGCTTCGCGCTCCTGAGGAGTGGCTGCGAACGGAATCGAAGAGCCGCGCAGGGTGCCGCCCGAGGCCCCGCCTGTGGACAGGGTCTGACCCTCGCCGCCGATGTCCGCGTGGCGCCGGTTCCATCCCAGGTGCGTGGCCAAGGGCACCGACACCAGCGGCAGCCGGATGCCAGCTACCTCGTTGCCGTCGGCGTCCACCTGCGACACCAGGCTCGGATAGACCCGCCCCACGGTTGCAGGAACAACGGATGCCACCTTGGGATCGGGGCCGAAGTCCAGCCTCGTGAACTTACGCAGCGGCTGTGGCAACTTCACCGCCGGTACCGCCTCCAGGCCCAACGCCGCCTCTGCAGGCGACACCGCGCTACCCTCGGCTATACGCGGGAACTGGCTAGCCGGCGGGGCGACGCCATCCGAGGCCCAGCGGTCCAGGTTCACCAACGCCGCACGCAGCAGGCAGCGGTAGTCAAGGCAGTTGAAGGTGTGGGCCCCCCGGTATCCGTCCGCCGGATCGGTGTCCGTCAGCGGCAGCCCGCCCAGCGCGTGCTGCGTTCCGGCAAAAGCGTAGACTCGCACCGCGTCTGGCGGTTCCACGTCATGCCGTCCCTCGACGTCTGCGTGGACCAGGGCGCCGTGGCCGGCCCAGTATTCCGACGACGTGTACGTGTACATCACCTTCGGCAGTTCGCCCCGGTCTAGCGAACAAATTTGGGCCAGCCGCGAAAGCAGTCCATCGGTCAGCCCCGTGTCAGGATCGGTCTGGTCCGCATCGGCGAATGGAAACAGGCTGTTGACGCTCCGGGTAGCCTGGCTCGAAGGCTGGGCAAAGCGCTGGTTGAACTCACCGCGCTTTCCGCCCGCCACGTGCGGCATGAAGCCATCGAACACGGCCCGGCCCGCCTCATCGTAGTTCAGTCCGTGATAGAGGAACGAGCGAAGGAACCTGCCGCTCTGCGAAACCCCAAAAGCATAGGCGCGGTCCACTCTGATTTCGCCATCTAACAGCAGATGAGACGCAAAGTCCCGAGTTGCCGCCAGTCCCAGCCCCGTCACCGGAGCGCCCGTGGTGTTGTAAATGACCTGGTACACCTTTCCCGGCTGAAACCCGCCCTCAAGGTGCACGTGGCAAGGGTCGGGAATACGCCGCCCGTCTTCCAGCCGTGCGAACCACCACTGCTTGCGGGGAATGACATGCTCGCGGGCATCCTCGTCGTCCTGTACCGTCATCACCGATTCCCAGTCTTCCAGGTTGTTGGCCGCGTAGGCGCGGTGCATTCGGTCGGACAGGTACTGGGAATCCACTCTGGCGTTGGGCTGGAACGTAACGACCACCCTTCCCGCAACTGGCTTACTTCCTTCCTGGGCTTCCGGGACATTGATTCGCAGCAGGCCAGGCGACTCCGGGACGTCGTGCTGCCAGCCGCACCACACGACGGTGTAACCGTCGCGCATCAGGAAGCCGTTGCCCGGGTCCATCGGCGCATCCGGGGCTACGTCGGGAGCACTGTTGATGTTGCGCAGCGCCAGCGCCTTCCCTCGGTTCAGCACGTCCAGCAGCAGCCTGCCGTTTCCCTTCGCCGGATCGTCCGGCCGCAGGATGCGGAAGTCCGCCGAGAATTCCACCTGCCCCTGCTCATTGCGCGGGGCCAGCCTAATGTCGGCGATTTCCTCGTTGGCTGGATGCAGCGGGTCGACGGCGAAGTGCGCCGTGCCGTCAATTCGCGTGTACGGCCCCACCTCACCGAAGGACTGCCCGTCAGCAAAGGGCCGCTCCGAAGTGATTTCGAGCCTCGTAACCGGCATGGTCCACTCCTCTCTATTCGTCTCTATTGGTCGACGTTTAATCTGACCTACCGGAACTGCCGGAAGAACTCCCGTACCTCGTGCGCCAGCAGCCCCGGCTCCTCGAAGGCTGCGAAGTGTCCACCCCTCGGCATTTCCTGCCAGCGGCGCACGTCGTACGACCGCTCGGCCCACGCGCGCGGCGGGCGGGCAATCTCCTGCGGAAACATCGCCATGCCCGCCGGGGCCGGCACCCGCTCTTCCTGCTCCATCTCCCATACGTGGGTCTGATTCTCCCTGTACATCCGCACCGAGGACCCGATGGTCTGGCTGACCCAGTAGATGGTCACGGTGGTCAGCAGCTCGTCTTTGGTATACGCACTCTCCACGTCACCGTTGCAGTCGCTCCAGGTACGCCACTTCTCCACGATCCAGGCACACACCCCTGCAGGCGAGTCGTTCAGCCCGTATGACAGCGTCTGGGGCTTGGTCCCCTGGAGGTGGTTGTAGCCACCCTCGTCCTGGAACCATCGCTCCCTCTGGGCGCTGTGGGCCTCCTCAGCGGCGGTCAGGGGTCGCGAGTCAGGCCCCAGGTACGGCGTCGGCCGTGTCACCGAGGTCAAGTGAATTCCGTGCAGCACGTCTGCGTGGGAATACCCCAGTCGCGAGGTTACGCCCGCCCCGATATCGCCGCCTACGGCCACGAATTTCGGGTACCCCAGGTTCTCTGTCATAAGCTGGGCCCAGAGGTCGGCCACCCTGCCGATTTCCATGCCTTTTTCCTTGGAAGCCTGCGAAAAGCCGAAGCCAGGCAGCGATGGCGCCACGACATCAAAGGCGTCGGCGGGATCCCCACCGTGGCTGCCTGGATCGGCCAGCAGCGGAATGATCTTAGTCGTCTCGAAGAAGGTGCTGGGCCAGCCGTGGGTGATTATCAGCGGCATCGGGTTGGGGCCCTGTCCCTTCTCGTGGATGAAATGGATGTCCAGCCCGTCGACCACGGACTTGCAGTTGTTGAAGGCGTTCAGCTTCTTTTCCTGCGCCCGCCAGTCGAAATCGGTGCGCCAGTACTCGCACAGCTCCTTTATGTAGTCCAGATTGCTGCCGTAGTCCCACCCGGAACCCGGAATTTCGTCCGGCCAGCGAGTGTCGGCCAAGCGTTGCCGCAAGTCCTCCAGCACCGCGTCGTCAACTGCGATCTCAAAGGGTCTGACCTCAGCCATCTTGTTAGCTCCTCGTCATTCGTTGGTATCTGGGACTTCCCGACAGCCACCCTGGAAAAAGGGGGCTGGGAAGGATATATCTAGCCTGCTTTTTCGCCTTTTCGATCAGTCGAGGCTATAGACCCGGGCCGCGGTGTCGTGGAACATATCGGCTCGCTCTGACGCAGAGTAGCCGGCCGATACCCGCTTGAAGGCGTTGAACAGCACGGGGTACGAGAACGACACCTTATCCACCGGGAAGTTGCTCTCGAACATGCACCGCGACGGCCCGAACTGCTCAATCAGGTAGTGCATGATCGGCGCAATGGAGTCCGCGATCTCCTCGGAGCCAACGGGCGTTTCTCGCTCGTGCCAGTCGAACCCGATGCGCGGCATTCCGATGCCGCCAAGCTTCATCACGATATTGGGGCAGGCGGCCACGGCGGCAATGCCCCGACGCCACTCCGCCATCACTTCTTCGTCATTGCCAGCGTATGGCCCGATGCGGCAGAACCCGCCCAGGTGGTTCAGGACAATGGCTACCTCCGGCACGGCATTAGCGAAAGAAGCTAGATCGTCCAGTTGCGGGAAGTAGAGGGAGTTCTCCAGCACGTGGCCCATGCCTGCCAGTACCCGCGCCCCGGCACGATAGTCGTCACGCAGCAGGCATCCCTCGACTTCGCGGTTGTCCAGTTCGGGACTGGGGTCCCAGCCCACCGGATGTCGTATGCCACGAAAGCGGTTCGGACTTGCCTCCTGCAGCGCCTCCAGCACCGGGCGCACCGCGTCACCCAGCTTCAGGTCGGCACGGCCGACAATGCCGTGGGCTGGCCTTCCCGAACCGTATTGCCCAGTGGCTCCCTCATCGGCGATGGCTTGCACGAATTCCACCTCACCCACCGATCGCATCTCTTCCGGCCCATCGGTGCGGTAGCTGGAGCGCGCCTCTACGAACACCGTAGAGCGGACGTTGTGTCCACTGTTGACATCGGTGGCCAGATCCTTCAGCAGATATTGTTGGTAATCCACCGGTTCGGGACGCTGCACCCAGAAGTGATGATGCGGGTCGCAGATCGGTATCTCAGGCTCCAGGATGTCTTCTCTAGTCAATGCCAGCCATTCGTTGCCTCTGGGAGCCATAGCTCACCTCTCCAGTCGAATGAATAGGGCCAAATATTTCAATGTATGGGGGTTCGGCGAATCATAGCACAAGGCATGGAGGGACTTGTCCCTCTCTCATCCATGGGGGACTCGCTGGCATGGGTTCCAACAAACTCTCCACCCATATACTGCTCATATTTGATGGCGTAGTTCCTTTGTCCGATTCCGCTCCCTCCATTCTCCCTGTAAGACTCAACTGCCGTTTACTGCCAAGCAGGAACTGATGACAGTTGCCCGTTGCTGCCCATCGCGACCGCCTCTTAACATGGGCTCAAGTGGTCGTGTCTAAACCGTTGTCGCAACTGCACCTCGGCCCTGTGGGGGGCGGCCGCAAGATAGACTGGTACGGCATGGAGAATTTGTCCCAAACAAGAACGGCAAGTTCGCCAATCCTGGCCCAACCCCGAATTGGCCAAAGGGACCAGCCGATGTCCGTGATCCCATCCAGGGAACCGCCTTCGATCACTCCCCTTAAATTATTCCAAAATGAGCGGAATTGAGTAAGAAAATCATGATTCCCGGCCCTTGTTCTCCACGGGAGGACGGTTGGGGCGCGTGTTTCCGGTACTCTCAAGTACAAACATCAAGATTGCCTGATCTCCACTGCGCGGATGCCGGCCCGCCTCAATGCGTTCCCGAATTCCGGCACTGGTATGACGACGCCAGTTCCGTAAGGTAGAATCGAGTCGCGTTCAACAGTCATACGGGACCGATTTGGGGGCCACACTGAGCCTCAAGCTGAGTATCCTCGACCAAAGCCCCATTCACGGAGAGGAGAGCTCCTCTGACGCCCTGCGCCACACCATAGAGTTGGCGCGGAAAGCTGAGGAATGGGGCTACCATCGCTTCTGGGTGGCCGAGCATCACGGCTCAAACCGCGTGATGGGATCGTCGCCCGAAGTGCTGGTCTCCCACCTGCTGGCCCACACCTCCCGCATCCGCGTCGGCTCCGGCGGCGTGATGCTTCAGCACTACAGCCCCTACAAGGTAGCCGAGAACTTCAACGTGCTGGCCTCCCTCGCCCCCGGACGCGTCGACCTCGGCATCGGCCGAGGCCCGGGTGGCCTGCCCCGGTCCACCGCGGCCCTCCGCCGCGGCGACGGCGAACCGCCAATGTCCTTGGCCGAGAAGCTGGGCGAACTCAAACGCTTCCTCAACGACCAGCTGGAGGAGGAACACCCGCTCCACGGTCTTCAGGCCAGTCCACTCCCGTCCCAGCCCCCCGACCTCTTCTTGCTGGGCACCACCCGCTCCAGCGGAGACATGGCTGCCCAGATGGCAATGCCCTACGTCTTCGCCCTGTTCCTCAACAACGACGAGGAGGAGATGGCCGAGGCCGTCCGACGCTACCAGACAGGCTACGACCAGGGTAGCTCTGCCCCGATGCGCACCATGCTGGCCCTGCCCATCATCGTGGCCGACACCGAGGAGGAGGCTGCCGAGCACGCCGCCAGGATACAGGTCGTCCGTATCACCCTCGACAGCGGCCGCACCCTCACCGTTGGCAGCGTAGAGGCCGGCGAGGAGTTCGGGCGCCAGTCCAGCGAGGGCTACGATATCACCGTACTTCAGGCCGGGGTAATCCATGGCGCGCCCGACTCCGTCAAACACCAACTGATGACAGTCCAGCAAAAACATGGCGCCGACGAGATAATCGCGGTGACCGCCATGGACAGCTTCGAAAAGCGGCTGCGCTCCTTCGAGCTGCTCGGCGGCATGACAGCCAGCTTGGGCGGAACGACCACACAGGCCCCGGCGGAACACGAATGAGCGCCTTACGCAAGCATGGGCAAGAGCGCCGTTAGGGCGCGGAGAGCGAAATGACTGAAAGGCGGATGATGCGAATAGGAACATTCCTGGCCGGAACCGGCTCCAACATGGCGTCGTGGCGCCACCCGACGGCTGTGCTCGACGCGGCCATCAACCTTGACTACTACCGCCGACTGACCCGCAAGGCCGAGGAAGCCAAGCTCGACTTCGCCTTCTTCGGGGACGGGCTGTACATCAGCGAGAAGTCCCATCCAAACTTCCTAAACCGCTTCGAGCCGCTCACTCTGCTTGCCGCCCTGGCCATGGACACCACCCACATCGGCCTCGCGGCCACGCTGTCCACCACCTACAGCGACCCCTTCACCGTCGCCCGGCAGTTCATGTCCATCGACCACATATCCAACGGCCGCGCTGGCTGGAACGTGGTGACCTCGCCGCTGGAGGGCTCGGCGCTGAATTACAGCAAGCCCGAGCACCCAGCCCATGATCTGCGCTACCTTATGGCCGCCGAGTACATTGATGTGGCCCAGGGCCTGTGGGACTCGTGGGAGGACGACGCCTTCATCCGTGACCAGGCCAGCGGAGAGTTCATCGACACCGACAAGATGCACCACCTTAACCACACCGGCGAGTTCTTCTCGGTTCAGGGGCCTCTGAACATCTCGCGCTCGCCTCAAGGCCGACCTGTCCTCATCCAGGCTGGCTCATCGGAGGCGGGGCGCGGATTCGCCGCCTCTGTTGCCGACGCTGTGTTCACCGGCCAGGCCAACCGGACCAGCGCCGAGGAATTCAGCAAAGACGTGAAGGGCCGGGCGGCAGCCGCTGGCCGTAACCCGGACGAGGTCCTGATCCTGCCAGGATGCTCTCCGATAGTGGGCCGCACTCCCAAGGAGGCTGAGCAAAAGTACCTCGAGATCGCGGGGCTTGTTGATATCAACCAGGCACTTAACTACCTCGGCCGCTATTTCAACGACCTGGACTTCACCAAATATGACTTAGACGCGCCTTTCCCTGAACTGGGGGATTTCGGACGGAACGGCTGGGAGAGCTCCACCGACAGCATCAAGAAGACCGCCCGTGAAAAGGAACTGACCCTGCGCGAAATGGCGCTGCAGGTGACCACTGGAAGGCACGAATTCATCGGCACGCCCGAACACGTTGCCGACACCATGCAGGACTGGTTCGAGTCCGGCGCCTGCGACGGCTTTATGCTGAGCGGCGCAGTCCTCCCCCAGGGCTTCGACGACTTTGTCGACCACGTATTGCCTATTCTGAAGGAACGCGGCCTCTTCCGTACCGAATACGAGGCGGACACCCTCCGCGGCAACCTGGGCCTCCCCAAACCCCAAAACCGGTACACTGCCGCCCGCAAGGCCGGCGCGCCCAACAAGGTATAGCCATGCCTGCAACGCTGCTGGCCATCCATGGCACAGTCACTCGCCCCGGACGCCTGTACCAGGCAATTGAGGCGGCCCTTTCTGGTCTGGGAGGCACCGACGCCCCAACTGTCGATATCCTGCACTTGGGCGACCACCGCATCTCCTTCGCCGACGGCCGTCCTTTGGACGCATACGATGACGACACCCAGGCCGCTGTGGAGAGAGTCACAGCCGCCGACATGTACCTGATCGCCACGCCCGTCTTCCGGGCATCCTACACCGGCGCCTTGAAGAACCTTCTAGACCACGTCCCGGTGGAGGGCCTGCACGGCAAGGCCTGCGGGCTCATCGGCATGGGCGCCACCGACCATCACTACCTGAGCATTGACTCCCAGCTTCGCCCTGTATTGGCCTGGTTCGGTGTCCATGTAGTGCCCGGCATGGTCTACCTGCAGTCCGGCCACTTCCGGGACGGTCAACTGGCTGACCCGCAGGCCATCACCGATCTGCAGGCTGTCGCCCGGTCTGTGGTAGCCCTTTCCCGTGCCGCCAGCACTGGCGACCTCTCCGGACCGCCTCCTCTCGCCGCCCGCTAACTTCCACAAAGCCTCTTAGCCCGAATCCACCGATAGAGGACGTCAGGTTAGCGACCTGAAGTGGTCAAAGGGTGCTCCTCTGAATCTGGGATAATGGTTTTCGAGAAAGGAAACCGACCCCAGAAAAGGAGCACCCAATTGATGCTACCACGCAACCATCCCGACCGTATTCGCATCGTCTTTGACGACCACCGTCTGGTGGCCAATGCCGGCCTGCTCCTGCCGGCCACTCTCGCCCAACACCTGGGCCTGGGGGAACTCGTAGACCATCACCTCAATCTCGGCAGCGCGCCGGGCCGGGCCAACGCCGGCGACAAGATGATGACCCTGGTCGCCTCTGCCCTGGCTGGCGGCGATTGCATCGACGACGCCGATGCGCTGCGCGCCGGTGGGACGGCCGGTGTTCTCGACTGTAGGGTCAAGGCGCCATCCACCCTGGGCACCTTCCGCTGGGGCCATGTCCGTCAGCTGGACCGGGTGATCCGGGAACTGCTGGCCCGGGCCTGGGCCGCCGGGGCAGGACCCGGCGACGCGCCGTTCACCATCGATCTGGACTCCACCATCTGCGAGACCTACGGACTGGCCAAGGAGGGGGCGCGACACCACGGCTATACCGGCAAGCGGGGCTATCACCCGCTGTTGGCCGTGGCCGCCGGCACCGGCGACGTGTTGATGTCCCGGCTGCGCGAGGGCCGGGCCAACACTGTTCGGGGCGCCGCCCACTTCCTGCGCGAGACGGTGGGACGGGTGCGCTACGCCGGCGCCAGGGGCCGACTCACGGTGCGGGCCGACAGCGGCTTCTATGCCCACGCCATCGTCGCCGTCTGCCGCAAGATGGATGTCCGCTACTCCATCACCATCCGCCAGCACAAAAGCCTGCGCAATCTCATCGAGGCCATACCCGAGACGGATTGGACGCCCATCCCATACTGGATGGACGGCGCCGCCGATGTGGCCGAGACCACCTACACTCCCTTTGAGAGTGAGGCCGGCGCCGCGCCGGTGCGGCTCATCGTCCGGCGTGTGAAGCCCACGCCCGGTTCCCAACTGGCCCTCTTCGCCACCTACAGCTATCACGGATTCATCACCGACCGGGACGGGGAGACCCTGGAGCTGGAGGCCGACCACCGCCGCCACGCCGAGATCGAGAACGCCATCCGGGACCTCAAGTACGGCGTCGGGCTGAACCACCTGCCGTCCGGCCGATTCGCCGCCAACGGCGCTTGGCTGGCGGTACAGGTGATGGCCCACAACCTGGCCCACAACCTGGCCCACAACCTGGCCCACAACCTGGCCCGCTGGACGGCCCGCATCGGCTTGCGCGAGCAGATCGTGACCACCAAGACCCTCCGGCGTCGGTTCTTCGCCCTGGCGGGACGGACCACCCGCTCGGCGCGCCGCCTCACTTTGCATCTTCCCAAGCATTGGCCCTGGGAAACCCAGTTCAGCAGCGCCCTGGCCCGGCTGCGAGCCATTCCACTCCCCGCCTGACGGCGCTGTCCGCAACCGCCCCAACACCTCCAAACTCGCGTCCGCCCCGCCCGCGAGTGCATCCTGCTGCGTCCGATCTCACTATCACGCGATTCCCAGCCTCCATAGACCGCTCTCCAGGTCCGGTGCGGCTACTGAAAACCCTCGCGGGGTCACATCGGTCCAATGGAGCCCAGGCTTTCTCCCTTGCAGGCTCCCTCATCCCAATTTGCCCAGCATTCACGCCTCCCATCGGTGGATTCGGGCTAAGGCCCTGTCCGTAGACCCGTTTACTCGAGTTTCCTAGCCCTGCGGACACTCTACGTCCGCGGCTACGGTGGAGTGCCCAATAAGGGCCTCTAAGACCTCCTGCACCTATTCGACTCCGACTACTACCGGTCGATGATCGGTAGGGCAAACCTCACCAACTCTACCCAAGCTCCCGGCACGGGCCTGGAACTGCATTCTCAGTTTGCCTGCATCAACTGGGTACCTTCCCACCGCAGACTTTCTGAGAGTATCTATGAGAGCACCGACGGGCAACCCAACATCGGGATCATCGTCTATTCGGGGTTGGGCATCGGCGGACCGGACGTCATGAAGCTCCTGGACGACGAAGTAACCGGCGCCAACGGTCGCACGCCGCCAGCCAGGGTACGTGGTTGCCGACCAGATGCCCTGCCCCCTGACGCTCTTCAACGTGGAGAACGCCGGCTTAAACCACGACGTTTGGCAGGAAATACCGGATGACTTCCATCAGATCGTGAGTGAAGAAGGCGCCATTTACGACCTGGAGTTCTTCCCAGGCACCCCCGCCATGTCAGCCTTGGGTACACCCAAGCTGCTGGCGAGGGCATGATCTACACTCCGTTCTGTGAGGAGACCCGGAAGGAGGAGACCCGGAAGCACCTGTTAGAAGAGGTGTCCCTCAGGTGCGTTATCCCCAAATGGGTGAATCGGGTGAGCGGCGCCGACACTGAAGCCGTTGAACTATTCAATGGGAATGTGGACCCCGTCGCGTGGATAGGGATTGGTCCAGACTGGATGGCATCCCTGATCGACAACCAGCGTTGCCGAAAGATATTTCCCCAGAATGAAAGGGCTGGAATGTACAACCTTTCCATATTGCCGGATTTACGCAAACTGCTTTCCCTATTGCATACACAACTTCCGTTAATTTTAAAGTATTTCGTAATCAATTATATTATTGTCGTCAGTATATCTTTTAGAAACATTATTTTATGACGCAATTTGTCTTGCATGACCCTTTCTCTTTTGGTATATTCCGCCGAATCATTCGGTTACGCCTTTTCTGGAAAACTTCGTATGGTCTTGGAAAAGGTTCGCATGATTGTGGAAATTTCCAAGGAGAGTGCACCTATGGTCAAGCCAATCTTATTGGGAGCAGCAGTGATTCTGCTGGTGGCCTTTGCGCTGGCATGCGGGGGCGCCGCCGAGCCAGAGCCCACGGCGGCACCGGCAACAACGGCCCCGCCCACCGCAGCGCCGGCCGCCACCGAGGCGGCGATGACCGGAGACGCAATGACCCTCGACGATGTGGCCGCCAAATTGGCAGGCGGGCCCGGTGCCATCTACGTCGGCGACTTGTCCCAACTGGTCGGCCCTCCTCCGGGACTATCTGAAGTGGAAGACGAAGATACCGGAGAAACCCGCCTCGATGACCCCTTGGGCGATGGCGAAGGCAACGTGCCCCTTGAGTACCTAGAAAAGAACATACACATCTTCGAGACCGACTATTACCGCTCGCTGCTGGACAAGGCCAAGCTCACCGACCCGACGCCTCTCACCTCCAGCGGAGAGGATATAGACATCCAGTATGCCTGCATCAACCGCGCCTTGCTTCCTTGCAAGCTCCAGATAGTTTACTTCGCCGAGAACGTCAGGCAGCGCACCAACGGGCAAGTGGACTTCGAGGTGTCCAGCTATCCGGAGTTGGGTCTGGCCGGCTCCGACATGATGGAACTTGTAGAGCAGGGGACCATCGAGTTCGCCCAAATTCAGCCGGCCTACGTAGGCGGCACCTGGCCCACAATTGACATCATCTATGTCTGGGGCTTGTGGAAGGACTTCAAGTCGGAACATGAAGCCAACACGGCGCTCCTCGAGACGTTGGACCAAGGAATATATGACAACACAGGCGGCGGCAAGCTGATCTATCACATCTGGTACGGCGGAAATGACCAGTACTTCTTCTCCAAGCGGGGCGCGGAGAGAGAGGACTTCGAGGGACTGAAGACCCGAAGCCACGGGACCACGATGACCGATGCCATCAACGGACTGGGTGGTGAGGGCCAGTTCATGGCCTTCGCCGAGGTGTACACGGCATTGGAACGCGGCATCCTGGACGCGGGCGTCACCGGTGCTCATGCCGGCCACGGTCAGCGGTGGTACGAGGTCACCGACAACCTCATAGGTCCCTTCATCTCCATGCCCATGGGATTCGAGACCATGAACAAGGACACCTGGGATACCATCCCGGAGGACCTGCAGAACA
>CBDCTI010000006.1:0-48888 GCA_965222025.1 Dehalococcoidia bacterium
TGTAACCTTCTTGGCGGCCTGCCAGTTGTTGAACAGGCCCATTGAACGGCTCTGGTCTAGCAGCAGCACCGTGGCGGATTTGGTCATATGTTCGGTGCGGTGGATCTCGAAATCCTGGGGTCCCAGGCGTACTGGTACCTGCGGCCCGCCGCGAAGCACGGCATTCTTGACCGTGGTCTGCAGGTCTACGAGAAACGGGTCGCCGAACTCGTAGGTCTTGGTTTCGCCCAAAAGGTCGCCGTTGGCGCCGCGGGTGTCCATCAGGTGCCCGCCGATGCGGTCCTTCTTAAGGTGGGTAAACACTTCTTTGAGAGCCTTCTG
The DNA here is from genome assembly GCA_965222025.1 of Dehalococcoidia bacterium. GTDB lineage: Bacteria > Chloroflexota > Dehalococcoidia > Lucifugimonadales > UBA3495 > VXOI01. The sequence goes on from CBDCTI010000006.1 coordinate 322, forward strand.
GCCGATGCGGCGGATACCGCGGGCGGTTAGCTCTGTCTTGTCCCCGCCGGTAATGTAGCCCGCTTCTTCTAGAAGTTTGCGCAGATTCTCCAGCTCGTCCCAGACCCTGCGAGCATCCTCTCCGAGCAGTTCGGCCAGCTTGTCCGGGTCGATCTCGCTGAGGTCGCCGGTCCGAATGGCGTCCTGGAGCGCTGCTTCCAACTGGTCCAGTTGCTGAAGCTCTCGCATCATCTGCATCGCCTGCTCCATGGTCAGGCTGTCGTCGCCGAGGAAGGGGTACTGGCGGCGCAGGTCTTCCATAGGCATCATCTGTTCCATGAGGGCAGCGAACTGTGCCATCTCCCGCTGGGTCTCAGGGTCGAGGGCCTGCGCCAAGGCGTCCTCCATCTCCTGGCGCGCCTCGGGGGACATGCTCTCCAGCATCGACTGCATCTGGGACAGCTGCTGTTGCAGCAGTTCCATCAGCTCGTCGAAACTCTGGGGGGGATTGGGACCGAACATTGAGCCCCATTTGTCCATGAAACCGTCAAAGTCGGGATCCCGACCCTCGAGCCTGTCGCGCATCATCTGGTTCAAATCGCGCATCATTTCCCTGGTGGCGGCCATGTCTTCCGGCGACATGTTCTGGACCTGCTGCTGCATCTGCTGGGAGATGTTCTGGGCCATCTGGCTCTTCAGCATGTCCAGCAATTCCTGGAACTTCTGTTGGGCCTCGGGGTCGATGAAGTCGTACTCCATCAACTCCTTAAGCTGGCTGCCGACACCTTCTGGAAGGTTGTCCAGGCGTTCCAAGTTTCGGTTGGCCCGTTGCTCCAGTAGGTTGTAGTGGGCTTCTTGCTGGGACCGATCTTCATCGTCGGCTTCTTCGACCTGCTGGCGCGCTTCTTCAAGCCGGCGCTCTATCCCTCGGCGCTCCGTGTCTATGATGTCGTCCAGCCGTTCCTTGAGGTCATCAAGGACCGAGTCCATGTTGTGCTGCTGCATCTGCTGGCGACGACGGTCCTTAAGCTGTTCCATGAGCTGGCGAAGCCCAGGCATTTGCTGTCCGTCGCGGTTTTGCATGCCCTGTCGCAGCAGGTCTCGAAGGGCCTGCATCACGTCGCCGCTATTGAGAATGTCCTCCGAGAGGAGGTCCATCAATTCTTCGGCATCAATGTCGAAGATTTTCTGGGTTCCGTCCCACCTGGAATAGCGGTAACTACGAAATAGCATCACGTCTCCCCATCGCAGCAACACAATGCTGGGCAAGGCGATAATAAGCGCAGGGAACTGTTATGGCAAATTGCCCAACGCTGCGGGATCTGCCGATTTCCACCCCGGTCAGGTGGAGGAATGTTAGATGACCCTGGCTCCCAAGACCCTCTGGCAATGCGACAAAGCCCACCAGTGAGCCTCTGGGTCCGGCCCGGAGACGCAGTCCGAATACACTTCCACGGCGTAGTCGCGGTTCCGTGCGTCCGAGACCGTGTGCATTACGCAGACATTGGTGGCCACACCACAGACCAGCAGCTTTTCGGGAGCTAGCCTCTCCAGTCGGTCGGCGAGGTCCGTGTTGAAGAATCCGCTATACCGTTTCTTAGGGACTAAGTTGCTGTCTGTTACAAAATCAGCCAGTTCCGGGATTACGTCGGCTTCTTCTGTACCTGCGACACAGTGGACAGGGAACACCTGGAATTCCAGGTCGTCCGGGTCGTGGTTGTCCGCAAGGAACAGTATATTCGAGCCCACCGCCAGCTCCCGCTCAATCAATTCCCTGGTATTGGGAATGATCCGCCGCGACTCCTCGTGATACAGGTTGTGGCCCGGTTCGAGGAACCCTTTGAGCATATCCACTACGACAACGAGGTTGCTCATTGCTGCCTCCAGTGGTGGGATGGTCTAAGGTGAGTATGACGCAGCCCCGAATGGTTGGGCAAGGAGGCAGACTAGGGAGCCTGAGCCTCCAGCCGGAAGCAGGTTTCTCCCCTCCCGTGGTCCCACGCCCTCTCCGAGAAACGACGTTCTCCCTCCTGCTCAGCAGTATCCGTCGAGAACACTGCGCACAGCTCGTAGTGGCCGTCTTCGAGGACGCGGTATTCGTACCGTCCTCCCCTTTCTGGGTCATGAATGCGACTGAGGAAGTATCTTGGACCGGACATATCAACCAGGTCTATGGGAAGTTCTCCGTTCAGTTCCCAGTACACGTCTATGTTTTCGGCGATGTTCGACAGGTGTGAGACCCTCTCGCGATCCAGCCTTATGTCGCGCTGCTGCCCTGGGGAACCCATCAGGAAGAGCGCGTAGGCGATGCATCCCACTACTACCAGAGCGACAGCGGCCACCAGAATTTGAAGCGGCCGGGCACCGCCCGATGCTGCAGTGGGTGCCTCCGTCTGGCGCATGTCCCAGAGGTAGTACCCGAAAATGCAGCCTGTGATGGCCAGAATTGCAGTCGCCTTCAATGCGAATCGTACGGTCGGGTCGCCTCCCAGGAGGTTGGCCAGTAACGCGATCAGGTCGCCCAGAATGAATCCCGCAGCCACGACCAGCGTTATATAGGTCAACCACCGACGGACAAGTGACTGACGCCGTTCCGGGTCTTCCGCTGCCTGCCTGGCCAGCAATCGGGTCGGGAAGAGGTACAAGGGAAAGGAGACGATCACCGAGGCAATAGCGGTCGCCTCTTCTCCGGATGGGTACCTGTCTCGATAGTCCAGCGGGTCGGAAATGGAGAAGTCAATCAGCCCGAAAACAAGCAATCCGAAGCTGATTGCAGATACATACAGGGCAATGAACGAGACGAGGTAGAGGAACGCCTCACGCGCATACAGGTTGAGGGCCGGCCTGGGTACCGCGACTGGGAAATCAACAACGGCAAAGCTCCCCAGGCCGTTTCTGATTTCCCCTTCCTGCCACCCAGCCTCAACGAGCACGCGGCTGATTTCTTCGCGGCCATGTCCTCTCTCCAGGGATTCCTTAATGAAGTCGCGAAGTTCCCGGTTCATTGCGCCGCCCTGGCTTGGCTAGAATGTTCCGGACGTGGCAAAACGGGCATCCTCTTCCAGCATTCCCGTCAGGCCGACGGCCTCAAAGCAGTCCTGCAGGCTGTCCATATTTTCCAGCAGGTGCGAGGTGGTTCCCTGCTGCTTCAGCGTCGCCAGAGTTTCACGCACTGCGCGCATTGCCGACAGGAGTCCGCTGGCCGGGTAGATGACGATCTTGAAACCCATTCTCTCCAATTCGGATGCGGGCAGAAGGGGCGACTTCCCGGTTTCGACGTAGTTGTACAGCAGAGGAGCACTGAGTTCCCGCCCCGCCTGCTCGATCTGTTCGGGCGTCCTCAGAGCTTCGACGAACAGAACGTCGGCGCCTGCCTGGACGTACTTCTCGCAACGGTGCATGGCGTCATCCCACCCAGTGACCGCTATGGCGTCGGTGCGGACGATGATGGTGAAGTCTTCGTCGGTGCGGGCGTCCACAGCCGCGTGAATCTTTTGGACCATGTCATCGGTCGGGATCACACGCTTGTCGTCCAGGTGGCCACAGCGCTTGGGAAACTCCTGGTCTTCCAGGTGCAGCGCGGCCACACCGCTTCGTTCGTACTGGCGCACGGTACGCCGGACGTTCAGGATGCCACCGTAGCCGGTGTCAGCATCGGCTATGACCGGGATATCAACGATGGACGCAATCTGACCGGCGTTGTCCAGCATTTCCGTCATCGTGGCCAGGGCAAGGTCGGGGTAGCCCAGCCGGGCCACGGACGTACCGGCGCCCGTCATGTATACAGCGGGGAATCCGGCGGTCTCGACCAGTTTGGCGGTCAGGCAGTCGTAGGCGCCAGGGGCCATGATGATTCCGGGCTCCTTGAGCAGTTGTCGGAACTTGGTGGTGGCGCGCATTTCGTCCTCCAGAATCGGCCCGGATCGATGGGGGCCTACAACTATGCTATCAGGCCGCCGTCCACGGTGAAAACCTGGCCGGTCAGGTAGCCTGCGCCCTTGCTACTGAGGAACAGGATTGTTTCGGCAACGTCTTCTGAAGTCCCGAAGCGGCCCATGGGGATGCGCTCCAGGATTTGCTTACGCTGATCTTCGGTAAGGTCTTCCACCATTCCGGTGGCGATGTATCCTGGCGCCACGGCATTGACGGTTACGTTTCGGGAAGCGACCTCACGTGCCACAGCCTTTGTGAAGCCGATCAGTCCCGCCTTGGCTGCGGCGTAGTTGGCCTGCCCAGGATTGCCGGTGAGGCCGACCACGGACGACATGTTGATCACTCTCCCGTAATGCTGGCGAATCAGGTGAGGCATGACGAAACGAGTGCAGAGGAACGCTCCACGCAGGTTTACCTGCAGCACCTCGTCGAAGTCGGCTGACGACATGCGGAGCAACAGACGGTCGCGATGAATGCCAGCATTGTTGATCAGGATGTCTACGCGTCCGAACCCACCGATGACAGCCTTGATTATCTGTTCAGCCTGGGACTCGTCGGACACGTCGCCTGCCGTCAGCATCGCGTCCCCGCCGGCCTTGGAGATGGAGTCTTTGACCTCCAAGGCGGCGTCGAGGTTGGCGTTGTAGTTCAGGGCGACTTTGGCTCCGGCCCGGGCTAGGCGCCGGGCTATCACGGCGCCAATGCCGCGTGAGGAGCCGGTTACGAGGGCCACCTGGCCTTCGAGGCTTATTCCTGATTTAGTCTCCGCCATCGGCTGCCTTCCCCGCTTGGGCGCTAGCCGATACTCCGGCACTGGACTTGTTCATGATCGCCAGTTCCTGTCGCATTATGTCCAGAAGCCCGACATTGACGTACCGTACAGCGGTACGGACGGCACCTTCGACACCATTGGCACGGCATGACCCGTGCCCCAGGATTACAGGAGCGTTTACGCCAAACAGCGGACCGCCACCCACGGTTCGCGGACGGTTGGTGGTCTCCCAGAGATCCTTGGCCAAGGCGTCAACTATGCTGGCGTCCACTGAACCGCCCAGCCGTCCTCTTACAAAATCGGCCAGCGCGCCACCCATTCCCTCGGTGAACTTCACCAGGATGTTTCCGACGAACCCGTCGCAGATAATTACGTCGGCCTTGTCCGTGAAGAAATCCATGCCCTCCACGTTGCCGACGAAGTTGAGGTGGCTCTCCTGAAAGAGCTGGTAACTTTCCTGGACCTGGCGGTTCCCCTTTGCGGCCTCCTCTCCAACACTGAGGAGTCCGATTCGCGGGTTCTCGATGCCCATATAGGTTTGGGCGAAAGTTGCTCCAAGCACCGCAAAGCTGAGCAAAAGGCTGGGCCGGCAGTCGAGGTTGCTGCCGATGTCCACAAGCACGGTGTTGGGGGCGAGACCGAGGAACGGCCCTCCGAGGCAAGGACGCTCCAGACCTTCCATGAGGCCCAGCGACAGGACCGCGCTAGCCATCGATGCGCCCGTGGAGCCGATGGAGACCATCACGTCCGCTTGGCCCTCCCTCACCAATTGCGTGGCCACAACGACCGAGGAGTGAGGCTTTTGGCGGATCGCCTGGACAGGGTGCTCGTCGTCGCCGATCTTGCCCTCAGAAGGAACAACGCTGATCGGCAGCCCGGCAACATCATACTTGGCCAGCTCGTTCCGCACCGCGTCAGGGTCCCCCACAAGCAGCAATTCGGCATTGACCGACCGAATGGCCTGGATCGCCCCTTTTACCGTCTCCACGGGGGCGAAATCTCCGCCCATTGTGTCAACGGCAACCCGCACCCGGCGGCCATCTTTCGTTCCATTGAGTGACATTCTGTGCCCCTTCGGTCGGAGGGCCCCTGACTTAGGGACCGATCGTCAGTAGTTTTTTACCGTTGCCGTACCGGTTATGAGGTCTACGCCGCTCGTGTTGCTTCTCAGCCCCACACTGAAGATCTGCGTGCCAGACTCGGAATTGCTAGCCCGCCCCCAGGTCTCCACTTGGTCGCCACGGTATGCAGCTCCCTTGAACCGCCCTCGCATGCTGCCACCAGTGAGCCATGCCTTGCCCAGCGATGCAGCCATCATCTCGGATACGAACGCCAGTGTGAGCATCCCATGGGCAATGATGCCTCCGAATTGTGTTCCGGCCGCGAAATGTTCGTTTAAGTGGAGCGGATTATCGTCCCCTGACACTGCGGCATAATTAACGAGCTGCTGCAGGCTGATTTCACGGCTCACAACTGCCAGTTCGCTTTTCTCTCCGACGACCGGGGGATAGTCGACCCGCTCAGACGGATCGCCAGCAGCACCAGGTGGAGGGACCAGGAGGGTGGTCTTGATCGCCAGCGCGGTGTCGCCGCCAGAGGTTACCATGTTTGCGCCGAAGGTCAGAAAGCGCAGGCCACCTCGCTCCCGTTGCCTTTCTAGGAAGGCATCCGTTCGCAAGTTGGACCCAATTTCTATCGGAAGCAGCATGTAGAATTCCTGGAGGCTGTGAATCGCGCCAGCAGGCAGACTGAAATGCTTTAGGATCTGGCCCAAGGCTAGGGCGACTCCAAACAGCGGAGGAGCGAGACGCGACTGAGAATAGATGGGAAGGTTATCGCCGACAGCCCGGAGGTACGCCGATACCGGCTCTTCGGCTAAACTGACCCAGCCAATGTCCGTTGGGTTTGCCGGACTGCCGACCGATTCGGCGTCCAGCATCGTAGTTCCCTTCTGCAAGCTCACATAGTTCCTAGCGGGAAGTCAGGGAGTTGGAAGCGACCTCTCGTGGTCGCACTGCCAAACTACGGCGCATTTCCCTTATAAGTAGGAACAGGATTATACATATCGGCTACTGAAGCGGGCAACAAATGATGGGGCAGGCAAAGAGCAGGTTACTTAAGTCAGACATCGGTGCCCCTGGCATTCTGGGCGCAATGGCCAGTGGATCAGGAGGCCCGCTCCGGTAGACTGAAAGTGTCGGCGGCGAGACCGGCGATGTGCTCGCCAATTGCCAGCGACGAAGTGGCGCCGGGCGACGGCGCGTTCAGCACGTGCACCGCCTCGCGTCCGCGGATGATGCTGAAGTCGTCCAGCAACGCCCCATTCCGGTCCACGGCCTGGGCGCGCACGCCGGAGCCGCCGGGAGCCAGGTCTCCCTCGCGAATTTCGGGGAGGAGGCGCTGCAGGTCCCGGATAAATATCCCCTTGCTGTAGGAGCGTCGCATTTCGCTCAGGCCTGTGCGCCAGTGCCGAGACGTCATCTTCCAGAATCCGGGATAGGTCAGGGTGCCCATGGTCTCGCCAAGATCGAAGTCCCGCTTGCGATAGCCCTCCCGCCTGAGGGCGAGCACCGCGTTTGGCCCCGCCTCCACGCTGCCCCAGATGTTACGGGTGTAATGAACGCCAAGGAAGGGAAAGCGCGGGTCTGGTACTGGGTATATCAGCCCCGACACCAAGTGGTGGCTCTCGGGCCTGATGGTGTAATACTCGCCTCGGAACGGCACGATGCGTACATCCACCCGCTCTTCGATCATTGCTGCCACCCGGTCGGCGTACAGGCCGGCGCAGTTGATCATGTGCTTCGCCTGGACTGTGCCCTTGGCCGTCCGGAGCGCGAGGGTATCGCCCCTTCGATCGATGCCCTGTAGGGGTGCCTCGGTGAAGATGTCTCCGCCGGAGTGGGCGAACTTGCTGGCATAGGTCTGGGCCACCTTGGGGTAGTCGGCGATGCCGGTGGCAGGAGACCACAGGGCCTTGATCCCGGCAGCGTGGGGCTCGATCTCTCTCAGCCGCTCCGGCCCGATGATTTCCAGGCCATCGACCCCATTCGCAACGCCGCGTTCGTACAGGTTCTCCAGCCGGCCCAACTCCGATTCGTCAGTGGCGACGATCACCTTGCCGCAGCGTTCGTATTCGATCTCGTTCTCGTCGCAGAACTGGATCAGCTTCCCCACGCCCGCAACGCAGAAGTTGGCCTTGTGGGAGCCGGGACGGTAGTAGATTCCGGAATGGATGACGCCGCTGTTATGGCCAGTCTGATGAGTCGCCAGTTCGGCTTCCTTTTCAAGGACCGCAACCCTGAGGTCGGGATTGCGTTGGGTAAGGTGCATGGCCGTGGACAAGCCGATGATGCCCCCACCCACGATGGCGACGTCGTATTGCTGCCGTTCCATGATCGCGCTCCCGTCCGGCGTTTACATCTGTTCCCGGTCTCGCCGACACGTGGATAAGGTTAGTCCGCGGCGAACGGCGGGTCAAGAAACGGTCGCGCTGGCACCATGCTATACTTTATCGGCGCGGCGAATTCCGCCGTTTCGCACCAGTGAAATCGCCCCTTTGAATCGTTTGGGAGGAGACCATGCACTTCGGCATTTTCATGGAATTTGGCAGTCGGCCCAATCTGTCCGAAGCACAGTCCTTCGCGGAGGGATTCAGGCTGGTTGATACGGCTGAGGACATGGGGTTAGACGGCGTCTGGCTGGCCGAATTGCACTTCAATCCGACCCGCTCAGTGCTGTCTTCTCCCATCGTCGTGGCCAGTTCCATCGCCACTAGGACTGAGCGATTGCGCATTGGCATGGCGGTGCATGTGCTGCCGCTCAACAACCCGCTCCGCATCGCCGAGGAAGTGGCGACCATCGACCAGATCAGCGAGGGCCGGTTCGAGTTCGGAGTCGGCCGAAGCGGCTTCGCTCGCTCTTATGACCTTTACGGCGTCCCCTACGTGGAGAGCCGCGACCGCTTCCGTGAGGCATTGAACATCATCCTGGAAGCGTGGAAGGGTGAGCCATTTTCCTACGATGGAGATTTTTACAGCTTCGAGGGTGCCGTCGTTTCGCCGCGCCCCTACCAGTTGCCTCATCCGCCCCTGCGCATCGCGGCCACCACCGCAGAAACGTTTCCCCGCCTGGGTCGCGAGGGACGCCCGATATTCGTGGGCCTGCGCGGCATGGACATACCCGAACTGCGTGGCTGCCTGAAGGAATATCGCAAGGGCTGGCACGAGGCCGGGCACGAAGGAAACGGCAACGTATCACTTCGCATCCCGGTGTACGCCGCCCATACCGAAGAGGAAGCCCTGGAAGAGCCCCAGGACAGCATCAACGCCTACTTCAATCGCATGGGATCACTGCTCCGAGATGCCTCTACCAGCCGACAGGGGGGCGACGCCGACGCTCGACAGGGCCGTGCCGACCGATTGGCCACCATGACCTACGAAGAAATGCTGCAGACCAAGGTGGCATTCGGCACCGGCGAAAGCCTCGTGGACCGTTTCACCGAATTGAAGGAAGAGCTGGCGCTGGACGGCGTGGTTGCCGAGTTGAACGCTGGAGGACTGATACCCGAGGAGGGCGTCTCCCGCAGCCTGAAGATAATGACTCAGCAGGTAATGCCCGCCTTCAAGTAATAGATACCGAAGGGCGACAAATTCCCGCCTTTCCAATATTCGGACCGGAGACTGATTTATGAAAGTAGCAGTTCTTGACGACTACCAAAGTGTCGCCGAGAGTCTTGCCGACTGGTCCCAACTACCTGGCGACGCTGAGGTTACTTTTTTCAGCGACCACCTGGCCAGCGAAGACGCGCTGGCGGAGCGGCTGGCCGATTTCGACGTGGTGATGGGAATGCGGGAGCGGACCCCCTTCCAGCGAACGCTGTTGGAACGTTTGCCGAAACTGCGCCTGCTGGTCACGACAGGGAGGCGTAACGCTTCCTTCGACGTAGAGGCGGCATCTGAGCTTGGCATCGCCGTTTGTGGCACGGATGGAGCGGGAGAAGGCCCGACGGAACTGGTCTGGGGCCTGATTCTCGGCATCGTCCGGCAAATTCCGGCTGAGGACAGGGAGACCCGCGAGGGCAAGTGGGGCACCACGGTCGGTGTGGGCCTCAAGGGCAAGACCATCGGCTGCCTGGGGCTGGGCCACATCGGGGGCAATGTTGCCAGGGTGGCCGCCGCGCTCGATATGAACATCATCGCCTGGAGCCAGAACCTCACCGCCGAGCGCGCCCGCGAGCTTGGAGCCCAGCTGGTGGACAAAGAGACGCTGTTCCGGGAGTCCGACATTGTTTCCATCCACCTGGTGCTGAGCGAACGTACCCGGGGACTGGTCGGCGCGCCCGAGCTGGCTCTGATGAAGCCGTCGTCGTACCTGGTCAACATTTCTCGCGGGCCCATCGTCGACGAAGCCGCACTGGTGGACGTCCTGCAACGGAAGGCCATCGCTGGTGCCGCGCTGGACGTGTTCGAGGTGGAGCCCCTGGCGAAGGACCATCCGCTGCTCAAGCTGGACAACACCCTCATCTGCCCGCACCTGGGCTACGTTACGGACGACTCCTACCGGGCCATGTACTCGGGGGTAGTCGAAGACATCCGGGCTTTCGCCGGCGGTGAGCCGGTGCGCATGGTCAACGGAGATGTGCTGGCCTCCCCTCAGTTCCGGGGCTACCAGTAAGCTTCCAGCGATTCTGGACCCCGAAGAAATTCCTCTCCCTCGAGTAGTCAGTACTTGGACGGGGTGAGATTTGTTCGTTGAATCCATACCCGAAGACTAAAATTATTGCCACCGCTACAGGAGAATCAGGAGAATGAAAGCGATCCGCATCCATGAATTTGGCGACCTCGACGTGCTCAACTGGGAGGACGCCCCAGACCCCGAACCGAGGCCCCATCAGGTGCTGATCAAGGTTGACGCCGCGGGCGTTAACTACGCTGACCTGATGCGCCGGGGCGGCAATTACCCCGGGCCCGACCTGCCTTCGTCACTGGGCCTGGAGGCCGCGGGGACAGTGGTCGAGGTCGGCTCCGACGTCCCGGGCATATCCGTGGGCCAGCGCGTCATGGCCATGGGCCCTGGCGGGCAGGCTGAAATGGTTGCGGTAAACGGCAATTTCGTATTTCCATACCCCGAGACCGTCGACCCTGTGCAGGCCGGCGGAATGCCCATCGTGTTCCTGACCGCGTATCACCTCCTTAAATCCCGCGGCCAATTGGAACCGGGCCAAACAGTCCTGATCCAGGCCGGAGCTTCCGGCGTGGGCACCGTGGCCATTCAACTGGCCAAGGCGTGGGGAGCCCGCGTCGTCGCTACCGCCTCCACCCAGGAAAAGCTGGACCTGTGTCGTTCCCTGGGAGCCGACGAGACTATCAACTACACTCAGCAGGACTTCGAGGAAGTTATCAGCCAGCAGACCGGCGGCAACGGCGTGGAGCTGATCCTGGAATGCGTTGGTGGCCCTGTCCTGGAAAAGAGCCTGCGCTGCGTTGCCTCCTACGGCCGGATGATCACCTACGGCAACGCCTCTGGCACTCCAGCCAACCTGCCCGCCGGCGAGATCTTCGCCGCCAACCGGACCGTGATCGGATTCAGCATCGGCCGCTCCCCGCAGGGGACCCTGGACCACCAGGCTGCCATGGCCGAGATATTCCCGCTGCTGGCCGATGGCAAGGCCCGCCTGGTGGTGGACCAGGTCCTGCCCATGTCGGAAGTGGCAACCGCTCACCAGCACCTGGCCAACCGAGGCACCCGCGGGAAGGTCATCCTGACTCCATAGGGACTGCGGTTCACTGATGGGCCGGTAGCCGCCCAGGTCTACACCGGAGGCGACATGCCATTGCGAACCCGGTCTCTATTTTTCGCAACAACGCTGTTACTGGCGTTGCTGCTGGCTTTCGGACTTTCGGCGTGCGGCGAAACCGGCTCATCCACAACCGACTCATCCACACAGGTAGAACAGGTGCAACGGGAGTCCGCCGCCGCTACGGCCGCTCCGTCAGCGGCGAGTTCGCAGGCCGGAAGGCAGTTCGCCCCCGCCGCTACATCCGCGCCAGCCGCAATGGCTGAGGAGGAAAGCTCGGATGGAAGCACGACGGGCTTCTTCCAGACCGCTCCTTTGACCGATGAGGCCCAGTCCAGCGTCTTGCCGCAGAACAGGGTCATCGTCCGAACTGTGGATATGGGAATCATCGTGCCCAACGTAGCCCGTTCCACCGAGGACATCATAGCCACCACTCGTCGCTACGGCGGGTGGGTAGTCAGCTCCGACCGCAGCGAGACGCATCAGGCACTCCTGTCCGTCAGGGTTCCAGCGGAATCCCTGGAAGATTTTGTCCTGGCCATCAGGCAGGCCGCTGATAGCGTAGAATTTGAGACCTCCAACAGCCAGGACGTAACTGACGAATTCGTTGACAACCAGGCGCGCCTCAACGGGTTGCGACGGACTGAGGAACGTCTGCTCCAGTTCCTGGAACAGGCGGTGAACGTTGAAGAAGCCCTAAACGTCCAGCAGCAATTGGCTGTGATCCAGTTGGAGATCGAATCAATTCAGGGGCGCTTGCGGTTCCTCTCTGAGACAGCGGCCTTTTCGCTGGTCAACCTGACCATGACCACGAAGCCCGGTGAAATGCCGGTAGACATCGGTTCCAGTGCCACCTTCCGCTCTGGTCTGGGTACGGTGTTCCGGGCTACCTTCCGTCCTCCAGAGGGCGTCGACGAGTTCGGGTTTACGTGGGACTTCGGCGACGGATCGCAGGTGGTGGAAGGAACTCGAACGGCTCCCACCACCAACCCCGGTGAGAGAGTGACGTCCACCGTATCCCATACCTACACCAACGTGGAACAGTCTCCCTATATCGTCCAGATGAACATCCGCGGCCTTGGGGAAGCAGGCCTGTTCCTGGGCTCCGACACTCTCATCGCCACAGTCACCCAGATCCCGGGCATAGAGGTCTTCGCTGGCGAAGACCGTGTCGTGGACGAAGGCGACGAGGCGGAATACACCGGTTCCTTCACCAGGCCTGCCGAGCTCTTGGACTTCAGGTATCGCTGGGACTTCGGTGACGGCTCAGCCACGGTGTTCGAAGTACCGGAAGAGGGGGACACCAGGGCTGTTGCCGATCACGCCTTCCCGGACCACCGTCCCGACCCCTACCGGGTGACGCTGACAGTCATTGCCCAGAGCGAGGCGGGCGAAATCCGCGGCTCCAGTTCCTTCAACGTGCGGGTCAACGAGGTCGAGGGCTTCGCTGTCGCCGGCTGGGACGTCGGCAGCACCTTCAAGTCCGCAGTAAGGGCGCTGTCTGTCGTGGGACAGGTGCTACTGACTATTCTCATCTGGGTGGGCATCTTCAGTCCGGTTTGGCTGGCCGCCATCGGTCTGTTTATCGTGATCCCGCGCCTTCGTCGCCGTTTCGGATGGGGGCTGGGCCGTGTGCCGTCGATGCCGATTTCCCCCGGGCCGTGGCAGCCTGGGCCCTCCGATACGGTTCCGGCCAGGCCGGTCGGGACTGCGGCTGATGCCACTCCGCAGTCAGCGGCTCCGCCCACGCCTGACGGCGAGCCAACCGCTGTCGAGGTGGAGGAGCGAATTACCATGCCCTGCCTGCACTGCGGACGGGAGTTCCCGGCAACTGACGCCAATGGGCGTCCCACAAGATACTGCCCCTTCTGCGGGGCCGATAAACCTGCGTCCAATGAATAGATGCGCGCTACGCCGGAATGGGAAGGAGAACAATGTTCAGAGCTCGTGAACTGTTCAGGGAAGTGATATCCCGCCCTCACTGTACCCTGGCTGCCAACATTTTCGATCCGCTGTCCGCACGCATCGCCCACATGCTGGGCTACGAGATCTGCGTGCTCTCTGGCTCGGTGGGCAAGGTGGCCAACCTGGGCGTGCCAGACATCGTGCTCTCCAACATGTCCGACGTGGTGGACCACTGTCGGCGCATCACCCGCATTGCTGACGTCAGCCTGATGGTGGACGCAGAGGATGGGTTCGGCAACGCCGTGAACGCCGCCCGCGCTGTGCGGGAAATGGAGGCCGCGGGAGTAGCGGCCATCGAGATCGAGGACAACTTCGTGCCCAGGCAATTCAACGTGACCGACCCAGGCCTCGTCACCACCGAGGAGCAGGTGGGCAAGCTGGAGGCCGCAGTTGCCGCCCGCACCGACCCGACGACAGTCATTGTTGCCCGCTCTGCCGCGCTGGGGATGTGCCCGCTGGACGAGGCCCTGGAGCGCATACAGGCCTACTCGCAGACAGGCGCCGAAGCCCTCATGCTCACCGGCTCCAGCAGCCGCGAGCAGCTCGAGGCAGTGCACACAGTCACTTCTCTGCCTCTCTGCGTCCTCAGCCCGCCCGCCGACGCCCGCAACGACCAGGCCTTCCTCGATGCCAATGGCGTCCGCATACTGATGCTGGGCAACCCCACCTACGCCGTGGTCGTCCAGGCCATCCACGACAGCCTCCGCCACCTCAAGGACGGAGGTGCGCTGGAAGACCTCGCCGAACGTCAGGCTCCGCCCTCCCTCCTGCGCCAGGTCAACCGCACCGACGAATTCATCGCCCTCCAGGAGCGGTACCTGCGGGAGTAGTGCACATGGTGGAAAGAACACGTATAGACGGCTACCCAAATTGATGATCCGCTGAATCCAGCGCGCGAGTTTTCACTGGTAGCGCGCGAAGAGTTCTCACGGGCCGAAGAGGACAAAAGCGGCGCGACAGTGATTGGCTAGCGCAACGCCTTCGGCTAGGGCCGGTTGTCTGCCTTGGAGGCTGGCTGGCCGCCTTGGAAGCAGTGGACTCATTTTTATGTGCAGGGGGTGCCCTAAGATGAGCTGCCCGAGAACGACTGGGGCCGATATTTCTTTGTAGTCCGGCTTATGGGCAGCGATCTGAGAAGGGCCCACTACGAAATGCGGCAGACGTTCCATGTCTTCAGGTACCTCGAGGGCATCGTCGGGTTTGAAGACATGCCGCGCTATTTCGATGGGCTTAACGAGCTTATAGTGAGCCTCGAGGTAGCTGGCCGCAACAGAATGGAAGAATAGCCAACACCCCGCAACTTGATCGCTGTTCTATCCTCCCCTCAGGAACGTCAGCACCTGCGAGGCATACTCCTCGGGCTTCTCGAAGGGCACCCAGTGGCCGCAGTTGTTCAGTAGCACCAGGCGTGAGTCGTCCAGGTTGTTGAGGGCGGCGATCCCTATCTCGAACACGCACATCCGGTCGTAGCGTCCCCAGATGATCAGACTGGGGGCGACAATGTTGGGCAGGTCCACGCCGTGGTCGTAGGGCACGCTCACAGACTCTGCGTCGGCCTTGATGTGGTCCGGGTTGCCGGTGTAGTTGTCGTAGATGTATTCCACCAGTGCGTCGGTCACCAGTGCGTCGTCGTCGATGTGCGTCCTCAGGTAACGGCGCACATTGTCGAGGGTGGGGTTCTCCCGCACCTCGCGGGTTACCAGGCTGCCCTCCGACGGCCGGTTGCCCATAAGGTACAGGTCGCCTCCGGTGCGGATATGGCAGGCCCCGAACACCAGCTTGTTCACGCGGTGCGGGTCATGCGCGGCCAGCACCAGGGCCGACTGGCCGCCCTGTGAGTTGCCCACTAGGTGCGCCCTCTCGATGCCCAGCGCGTCCATCAGGCCCACCGCCGTGCGCGCCTGCAGGTTGTGCAGCGGCTCGTTATAGACCACCGGGCCCGTACGCCCGAAGTTGGGCAGGTCCATCACGATACAACGGTAGTGCTCCGCGAAGGCGGGCAGCACCCTGTGGAAGGTGATCCAGCCCGTCGTGCCCGGCCCGTACGAGTGGAGCATGACCACTGGCTCGCCTTCGCCCACGTCGTGGTAATGGACGGGCATGTCGCCCACCATGATGGTCCTGCTTGTCGATTCCTCGGTGAAGGAGGGAGTGGTCATGTCTGGTTCTCTCCGTTCGGTACCCTTGGCTTTAGGTCGAGCCCATTGACCGTGCTAGCTCACGGGCGCTTCCGCCTCTTTGAAGTGGGGCATTACCTCGGCGGCGAACAGCTCAATGGAGCGCATAACCTTCCAGTGCGGTAGACCGGCAAATCCGAAGTTACCGAAGACGTGATTGATGCCCGCCTCCTGCGTTTCCTTGAGCCGCTCAACAACCACCTCGGGTGTTCCACGAAGCGGCGGGAGCCCGGCGTGGCCAACGTCGTCGCGCCGGTCGCGGTCGCGCTGCCGGTTGGCCCAGTGTTCGTAGCCCTTGGCGACATTGCCTTGCTTGTCCACGGGCATGCCGATGGGCGCGCCGTTGCTGCCTGCGGATCGCAGGATGCGGGACGAGAAGTCCTCCAGGCCGACGGGGTCCCGCTCGGCCTCTTCCATTGTGGGGGCCACGTATATGGACTTGGACATCGGCGGGTGCAGGTGTGCGTGTGGGTGACCGTACTCGTCCATCTTTTCCCGCCACAGCTTGATGACCTGCGGGGCCTGACCAAGGATGTCGGTGGGACCGCCAGCAATCACCTGGATCTGTCTGCTGGCGGCGAAGTCGATGCTCTCGGGGCTGGTGCTGACGGCCTGGAACAGTGGCGGGTAGGGCTTCTGCACCGGCTTGGGCAGCACCCACAGGTCGTCGACATCGGTGTACTTGCCATGGAAGGTGAGCCGGTCCTCGGTCCAGGCCTTGATGATGACATCCACGGCCTCACGGAAGCGTTCGCGGCTGGTGTCGATGTTCACTCCCAGGCCGTTGAACTCCTGCTGTTGGTAGCCAGCTCCGATGCCGAAGTTGAAGCGGCCGTTGCTGAT
The DNA here is from genome assembly GCA_965222025.1 of Dehalococcoidia bacterium. Classification (GTDB taxonomy): domain Bacteria; phylum Chloroflexota; class Dehalococcoidia; order Lucifugimonadales; family UBA3495; genus VXOI01. The sequence continues at coordinate 16,787 of CBDCTI010000006.1, forward strand.
TATGTCCAGCATCGCCACTTCTTCGGCGACCAGTATCGGGTTGTGCAGGGGCAGCACGATCACGGCCGTTCCGATGCGGATGTTCTTCGTGCGTCCGGCTACGGCGCCCAGGAACGACCAGATGCCGGACAGAAGCCCGTGGCGTGAGAAGCTGTGCTCTCCCAGCCAGACCTCCTCGATGCCCATTTCGTCGGCATACACGATCTGCTCCAGGGCGTCGTTCAGGGCCTGCTGCTGAGTGAAGTCCTCGTGGTAAGGGACGATGGTGAAGATTCCGAATTTCATACAGATTCCCTCGTTCGCGACGATATGAATTGCCCTACTCTACTACACTGATAGACAGAATGCACCGGATGTTCGATACTGTTGATTAAGGCTCTATCCCACGTCCAGCGGGGGTGTTCCATGGCTGCCGTCGGCCGCAAATATCAGGTAATCGACATGGAGACAGGGCAGCTTGACCGACGCATCTTTGTAGACCCGGACATATACGCCGAAGAGCAGGAAAAGGTGTTCGGGCGGGCCTGGTTGATGATTGGCCACGAGTCGCTGGTGCCCAAGCCCAACGACTTCTTCCACACCTACATAGGGGAAGAACCGGTCATCCTCTGTCGCGACGGCAAGGGCAACCTGCGGGCCTTCCTGAACATGTGCCGTCATCGGGGCAATCGCATCGTCCGCACCGATCAGGGGAATTCCCGCAACTTCGCCTGCGCCTACCACGGCTGGACGTACTCCAACGAAGGCGCACTGGAGTATCTGCCCGGTGAGGAGGAGGCCTACTATGGTGCGCTTGACCGCGACAACCTGCATTTGGTGGAAGCTCGGGTGGATACTTACGCAGGGATCGTCTTCGCTACTTGGGACCGGAGCGCTCCCAGCCTGGACGACTACCTCGGCGACGCCCGCTGGCTGCTAGACGTGAGCTTCAACAGGCTGGACAACGGCACAGAGGCCTTGGGCCCCATCAAGTGGATGGAGCCGGTCAACTGGAAAACTGCGGTGGACAACTGCTCCGACAACTACCATGTGCCGACGACCCACCTTTCCACCATCATCGTGCAGGGTCGCTACCGGGGCATCCCCCGCCTGACCCACGAACAGCAGTTCCAGTCCGAAAGCAAGCACCTTTTCGTCAACGGCCATTCGCTGACCATGCGGTTCCTGGACAAGCCAGACCAGCCCCGGCAGACTCACGGCATAACCGCCGACAACCGTGAGGCCTTCGAAGAATACTACCGCCAAACTCTGGCCGAGTCGGAGAGACGCTTGGGCACCCTGCGCGCCCGCGGCCTGCAGCTGGGCAACCACAGCCTGTTCCCCAACGGCGTGCTGGGCCTGCGTTTGGCCCATCCCCGCGGACCGCTGCAGACGGAATTCTGGCACTTCGTAGTGCTGGAAAGGGACATGCCCGAAGACCTGAAGACCGCCCTGCGCCGCGGGAGCGCCAACTATAACGGCGTCAATGGCATCTTCGAGCAGGATGACATGGACAACTGGCGCGGCGTTACCAATTCGGCGCTCTCCGCTATGGGCCGCAGGTACACCCAGGACTTGTCCATGGGCGTGGGTCATGACCGGCGCCACCCCGACTACCCTGGCGTGGTTGCGGAACGCTACACCTCCGAGAGTAACCAGAGGCTGTTCTACAAGCGTTGGGAGCAGTTCATGAACGCCGAGAACTGGGAAGACATCCCCCTGGAGCCCAAGAACATGGACTACGAAGGCACCGCCACGCTACGCGGCTAGGAGAGTAATGGCTACGGAGACTCAGACTGTTTCCGCCTCCGGAATGGAGCTGTGGCATGAGCTGATGCAGTTCTATATCCAAGAGGCTTGGATACTGGATGAGCGCCGGTTTCGTGAGTGGCTGGACCTGTTCACCGACGACGTGTTTTACTTCATGCCCCGTCGTTTGAATGTTCACCGCCACGAGACGGAGCGAGAGCTGTCGCCCATTGGTGACGTCGCAATTTTCGAGGACGACAAGACCTACCTGACCATGCGCGTCGAGCGTCTTGAGACCGGCATGGCCTGGGGGGAAGACCCGCCGTCCCGCACCCGGCACATCGTGGGCAACCTGGTCGTCGACCCACAGCCCGACGGCGCCGTAAAGACGAAGACCGCCTTCCTCCTGTACCGCTCTCACCACGAGACGGAGGAAAACCTCTTTGCCGGCTACCGCGAGGACGTGTTGCGGACTGTCGACGGCGGCTGGAAGATAGCCCGTCGCGCCATCGTGCTGGACGCCAATGTGATCATGGCGAAGAATCTGAGCGTCTTTTTCTGACAACCCCAGGGGATCACGAGCCGATACAAAGCGAAAGGGGCGGCCGTCTGGCCGCCCCTTTGGGTTGCGCTGGTAGTAGGTGATCGGCTACTGGGCGTGGGGTCCCAGCGTGATGGGAACATCCACAACCGTGAAGCCGCGCTCTGCGTTGGCGTCCCGGTCGACCCTCAGGCCGACGAAGGGGCCGATCTTGTTGTTGAACACGTCTACCACGTCCTGGCCCTGGTCAGGGTAACCCAGGCGCTGCAGCCAGTTGGGCAGCACGCTTTCCGCCCCGGCCCGCTTACTGAGGGCCTGGGCTTCGGGACCGAATTCCACCAATTCGAGGCCCTCCTCAATGTTACGGGTGATGCCGGTGACATTGTGGATGGGGGTCAGCCGTAGGGCTTCAAGCTCCTGCTTGGCGCCTTCCTCCAAGAGGATTTGCTGAATATCAGCGGGAATGTCAGCCCAGACGTCGCCGTTGATCACGTTGGTGGTGGAGTTGAAACTATAGAGACGGCCGTTCATGTACTCGGTAACTTCGTACCACCGCTGGCTGAGGCCCGGGTTGGCGCCGGTAACGCCGGCGTCCAGTATGCCGCGCTCCAAAGCCGTGTACACTTCAGCGAAGGCCATGAACTGGGCCGCGGCGCCCATGTGGTTGATCCAGTCGGACAGCTCAGCCGAGTGACTGCGGGTCTTGAGGCCAATGAAGTCCTCGGGATTTTCCAGCTTCTTGTTGCTGAAGAAGAATTGATCGTCGCCGGCAATCCAGTTGCGCATCAGCACCTGCGCGCCCAGCTCTTCAGTGTAAACCCGATTCAGATCGGGGGCGATGTTGGTCAGTACTTCGTAGTGGGTCTGATGGTCGGGCCACAGTCCCCAGATGTACTGCACGGCCAGCGCGGGGAACTCTCCGCCTACGTAGCCGCCGTAGATCTCGGTCATGCTCAGGGTGCCGTCGGCCAAGAGAGTGGCGGTATCCGTGCCGGCCAGGCCCAACTCCGGGAACGAAGTGACGTTAATGGTAACCTGACCCTCGGTTCGAGCTTCTACGTTGGGGACAAAGTAAGTCTTTTGGTGCTTGCACCAGAGCAGCTGGCCGTTGATGCAGGTGTGCTGAAGCTCAATGCTTTCGCCCGAAGAAGTGAGCCTGGTGGGATTGGTCAGATTGGCAGTCTCAATCAACTGCCGGTAGTAGTCGGACTCGAACACCCACCTGATGTCCATTATGGCGTCCAGGGGTACCTGGCCTTCGTCATCGCCCAGGTCGGTGCCGTCGAGCTCCATGAACTCGGGATAAACAGAGGGGCCAACGAGAGCCTCAAAGTTTCCGTCGCCGATGTAGATGGCGCCTGGTCCACCCGCCTTCTCCGCGGCGTATTCCTCAATTGTTATCATTGGTTCTGGTGCCGCCGTTGGTTCAGTAGTGGCGGTCGGCACGGCGGTAGCGGCCTCTCCACACGCCACCATCAATGCCATCATAAGCACCATGGCAAGGGACATGACTACCGTGAATCGCATGAACACCTCTCCTATGAATGTTGAGTCTTGACTCCGCACACAGGGACGTGGGTAAGGGGAACCCATTTTGACCGGCGCGAAAACAGCCGTTATATGGTACCACAAGTATACAGAAAACGTCAGTGCTTATACGAATAGTTGCAATAAATCTGCGATACCTGAACGTATAATTGTCAGGAATGGATATATTTTCTACTAAATGGTGGCTATTGCCCAAGGGATTTCACGAAGTGCGATAGAGCTTACAGGTGAGTTGCCGGCTGGATTCCCAAGAACAGCAAAAAGGGCAGGCTGAAAACCTGCCCCTCGAATCCAAATATCCAACTCCCGTGGGCCGAAACCTAGTCCTCGCTCATGGTGAAGGGTATTACTCCCGGGATCCACCACTTCTCCCAGCTATCGTCGACACGCTGTTGGAAGTAGGCGATGTCCTCAGGCGTAAAGTGGGCGAACCGCCCCTGGCGCGTCAGGTACTCCGCGATGGGCTTCCGCTTGCGGATGCCCTTGGCGATAGAGCGGCTGGGCCCGTTCAGCATCAGCTCCCCATCAATGATCTCGTACTGCACCCACAGGCCGGTCTCGATGGCCAGCATCCCCAGTTCGTGCGAGTACTTGGGATCGTAGTCCCAACCCTTGGGGCAGGGGTCGATGTTGTGGATGAATGTCGGCCCGCCAATGGTCAGGGCGCGGCGAATCTTGTTGTTCAGGTCCAGCCCGTAGGAGGCACAGGAGGTGGCGATGTAGCGGACGTCCGGATGCCCGGCGGCCAGCATCGGCGCGGTGTTCTTCTTCCACCGGCTGTTCATGATCCGGTGCACCTTGCCCGGCGGGCTGAAGGTGCTGTTGGCGCCCCAGGGGGAGCTTCCCGAAACCTGGATGTCGGTGTTGGCGTAGGACTCGTTGTCGTAGCAGAGGATGAGCAGGTTGTACTCATCGTGCTGCAATGCGGCGGAGATAGCCGAAAGGCCCATGTCTACGCCGCCGCCGTCTCCACAGAAGGCGATAACGTTGATGGGTTCCTTGTGCATCTTGCCCTTGCGCATCATCGAGGCCAAGCCAGCGGCCGTGCCGGTCGCGGCACTGCCAGAAGACCCCAACTGGGTGTGCATCCACGGCACTACCCACGGCGTGCTGTAGTAGGTGGTGTTCGCCACGTACATGCAGCCGGTGCTGCCCAGCACGATGCTGCGCGGTCCGGCGGCCTTGATCATCAGCCGCATCGTCAGCGCCGACTCACAGCCCTGGCAGGTGCGGTGACCGGAGGAGTAGAACTCCTCCACCGGGATGTTCTTGACCCCCCGAACCTGCGGGAGTTCTGTCGCGGTCATCATGGTGGTCATTGCTCTTACTCCCTTACCGCAATCCAGGTAGTTTCCTGTTCTATTTTACCAGTCGCGACCGCCTTTTCGGTAGTCTCGACCATCTCGTTTATGTCCTTGACCATCACTTCGCGTCCGCCCAGACCCGCGATGAAGTTGAGCATCAAGGGCCGTTCCGGCAACGGGTACAGCGTCGATCGCAACTCATGGAATAGCACGCCGCCGTAGGAAGGCGAACCGTATGAGTAATCCCGGTCGATGACCGCGATACCCTTGGCCCCCCTGAGCGCGTTCTGGATTTCTTCCGCCGCGAAGGGGCGGAAGAACTTGACCCGGACGAAGCCCACCTTTTTGCCCTGCTCCCGCATGCGGCGCACCGCCACTCGCGCTGGCATGGCCATCGTCCCCATGCCGATCAGGAGTATCTCGGCGTCTTCGGTCATGTACTCTTCGATGAAGGGGCTGGGGTCGCCACGTCCGAAGACTTCCTTGAACTCGTCGTAGGCCTCGTAAATGACGCCCGTGGCCCTCCGCATGGCCTCGTCGGTCTGGCGTCGGATTTCCATCAGCCAATCCTCGTTGACCTGGGGAGCTATGGTAATGGGGTTGTCTGGGTGAAGCTGTAGCTCATGTCGGCTGTAGCTGGGAAGGTAATTGTTAACCTGATCCCGGGTCGGCACCTGCACGATGGCCTGGGAATGCGTCAGGAAGGAACCATCGCAGCTGATGGCGAACGGAAGAAGGACCCGGCGGTCCTCGGCCACTTTGTAAGCCAGCAGCGCCGTGTCCAGCGCTTCCTGCGCCGTGGCCACCCAGTACAGGTGCCAGCCCAGGTCGCGAACGGCCATGGCGTCGTTGTGCTCCACGCCGAAGGCGCCCGGGTCGTCCAGCGCCCGGTTGCCCACCATCGCCACTACTGGCATCCGTAGGCCCGCGGTGACCGTGATTGCCTCAAAGGCGTAGAACCAGCCCACGCCGCTGGAACCGCAGAAAGTGCGTGCTCCCACCGCCGATGCGTGCTTGACGATCTCGAACTGGGAGTGCTCGCTCTCCGCCACGATGAAGTCGCAGTCTAAAACTCCGTCGGCCTTGAGCTTCGACACGTACTGCATCACGGTGTCGTACGGCCGGATGGGGTAGGCGGTGATGACGTCCACGTCGGCCAGCGCACAGGCGATGGCGATGGCCTCGGAGCCGCTGATCAACTCCTCGGTGGACTGGGTGAACATTTCGGTCTCAACGGTTGTCATTAGTCCGCCTCCGCCGCCTGGATCTCTTCGGCGTAGCCGCCCACGTGGTGGAAGCCGTGTGTGCGTGTCTCGGCCTTCTGCTTATCGACCAACTCAGTCATCCACTCGTTGTAGCCGTCCTTGTCCTTCTGCCACCACTCCCACTGGCTATCGTGGTCGTTGAACTCAGCCTCGTTGACCATGGTTACGCAGTCGGGAACGGGGCACACCGCCTCGCACACGCCGCAGCCGCAACAGGCTTCCATGTTGGCGTCATACAACCCGTCGGGAGTGACGTCGAAGCAGGTGTCGGGACACTGCAGCCAGCACAGGGTGCACTTGATGCAGGTCTCAAAATTCACCACCGGTCGCATCGTGCGAGTGCTGTACTTCTTGAACACGTCGCTTCGGCCGGGAACGTAGCCGCCCTCGCCCTCGGCAAACTCGCCGCCTTCGGGAACAGCCTGAATCACCAAGCCTTCCTGCATGGTCTTCCAGCCGGGCAGGGTGAACTTCAACTCACGCTGGTTGCCACCCTCGCCGGGCTCAACCGGCCGGGTCATGGTGCGGTCATAGGAGCGCTGGGCCGAAGCGATCTTGGTTCCGCCGCCCATCTGCTCTTCGATGGTTTCCAGCATGGCATCAAGGCTGACCAGATCCGGGCAGACCTTGCATAGTGCTCCCAGCACGCGCGCGTCGGTGTGGTCGTCCTTGTAGACCCACAGACCCGAGAAGCTGGGTATGCCCGTCACGATTGACAGGTTGTAGGGAGTTTCCTTGGCGTGTATGTCCTCCAGCAGGGCGTCGGCCTGCTGCCGGGAGGTGACTATCAGTGTGCCGCCGGGCTTCGTCAGTTCGTTGATGGGCTGAAGACCGTACCATGCCCAGGACTCAATGCCCTTGCACATGGTGTCGTCGACGTTGATGGTTACATCGACGCTGGTGGCCTGGTATACGGCCAGGCTCTCTTCCAGTTCCTCAGGGTCATCGGCCACTATGGCGAACTGCTTGGCCGGGATGCCGTTGCGCTCCGGGGAGTCGCCGTAGCGACCGAACGCTGTGCCTATCTTCCCGTCCTTGCGGGCAGCGAACACTATGGAGCGGACGATGTTGCGTGCCAGGGACTTCTGAAAGATTCCCCGGTACACTACCTCCACAGCAAGGGTGGACATACCATTCCTCCTTAGATCGGGTCCCATTCAAGGTCTTGGTGAAATCTTGGGAGCCGGAAAGAGCGCAACGATACCTTCGACTGCCCAGCAGCGTCTCCGCCGCTCACCCTGACTCAACCGATTACTGGTAGCGCGCTATCTCCGCGCAATCTTAACATACAAGGGCTATATAAGGGAGATTGCCTCAAAAATACTTTTGTAAAGTGTTCTAAAGTCTCTCGTGGGGGAGTCTGCTTAAACAGCCTCGGGAGCTCATGTCAACTGCCTCAGTACCCTCGTCTATCTCTGTACAAGAGAGACCCGAATCCCTGTGATAAAATCGAAAATGAATGGTCTTGATTGGCCGGGCGGCATGGCCCGGCGGGAGTTTGCCCCTTGCTCCGCTCCCCCCAGCGGCGCCTCCTCTTCTCGCTCTTCCCTCTAGCGGTTTTGCTGTCGGGCGTGGTGTTGTTGGCTACTGCCTGCTTCGGAGCAGGAGAGCCTCAGCCCTCGGGGCCTGGGAATGTCGAGGAATTGCCGCCGGAGTTCGCCAAGCTGGCAGAGGTATGGGAACTCCTCCAGCGTGAGCATATAGACGCAGAGACCTTCGATCCTTCCGTATTGACCGAAGGCGCGATAAAGGGGATGTTGGAGGCCACTGGAGACGACCACGCCGTCTATCTGGACCCCGAGCACTACTCTCACCAGCGCCAGGACATTCAGGGCTACTTCGAAGGAATCGGTGCCGAGGTCGGAGTCCGCAACGGCTTGATCACCATCATCGCCCCCATCGCTGACACCCCCGCGGAGGAAGCAGGGGTCAAGCCGGGCGATGTGATCTTGGAAATCGACGGCGAAAAGATCGACGGCTGGGACCTGTTCCGCGTGATCAGCCGGATTCGGGGAGAGCAGGGCACTCCCGTCCGCCTGCTCGTTCGCCGCGACCGCACCGGCGAGACCGAGGAGCTTGAGATCATTCGGGGCGTCATACAGCTGGAAAGCGTCAAGCTGACCATGCTGGTGGGCCGTGTCGGCCATCTGAGGATCACTTCATTCAGCGGCACCAGCAAGGATGAATTGCAGACCGCCCTGGCCCGGTTCCGCCGCTCCCAGGGCGTGGGGCTGGTCGTCGATGTCCGCAACAACCCCGGCGGCCTGGTCTCGTCGGTGGTGGAGGTAACCAGCCAGTTCATCGATGAAGGTCTCGTCCTGTACCAGCTCGACGCACACGGGAACCGACGGGACTGGAATGCTGAGGGCGAAGGGATGGCTCTCGACGTTCCCGTAGTGGTCTTGATGAACGGCTTCAGCGCCTCGGCCAGCGAGGTCTTCGCCGGGGCCATCATGGCCCACAACCGGGCCCCCACCATAGGCGTCAAGTCCTTCGGGAAGGGCAGCGTCAACAGCCTGTGGCCACTGAGCGACGGCTCTGCGGTGAACTTCACCATCGGCCGGTGGTACACTCCTGACGGCAGGTTGATTGAGGGTGAAGGCATCGACCCTGACATAGTCTTGGAATCGTCCGAAGACGAATCCGAAGATATCCAGTTGGACCTCGCAATCGAGGAACTCGAAAAGCTGATTGAAAACTCCCAGGCCACTGGTATCCAATTGGAGCCGGCCGTCAGGGGAGGTTAGAAATGGCCAAGAAGAAGTCCGCAAAGACAGCTAAAAACGGCAACTCCGACGGAAGCCGCACGGCAGCCAGCAACCGCCGCGCCTTCTTCAACTACGAAATCCTGGAACGGCACGAGGCTGGAATCGTTCTCACCGGCACCGAGATCAAGTCGGTTCGTGCCGGAAAGGTCGATCTCAGCGATGCCTACGGACGGGTCAGAGACGGCGAGATGTGGCTGCACAATACCTACATCGCGCCCTATGACCCCGCCAGCCAGTTCAACCATGACCCCAGGCGTCTGCGCAAACTTCTGATGCATCGCGACGAGATCCAAAAGCTGGAAAGCGAAGTCGCAGAGAAGGGCCTCACTCTCGTGGCGCTTCGAGTCTACTTCAAGCGCCACGTCGCCAAGGTGGAGCTGGGACTCGCCAGGGGCAAGCGGCAGTACGACAAGCGGCAGGCCATCATTAATCGCGACATGGACCGGGAGGCCCGGCGGGCCGTCGGTGCAGCCCGGTATTAGGTAAACGCTACATTTAGAGGAGGAAAACGGACTTGATTCGCACTCTCAACGGCGTCACACCCAAGGTAGCCGAAACAGCCTGGGTCAGCGAGTTCGCATACGTGGTCGGAAACGTGGAAATCGGTGAATACGCCAGCATCTGGCCTGGTGTCACCGTCCGCGGGGACGGTGAAGACGCCATAGTCATCGGCGACTACGTCAACATCCAGGAGGGCTCCGTAATACACGGAAACGGCCTGACCATCGAGGAGCGCGTCTCGGTAGGCCATAGCGTTGTTGTGCACTGCGACCGCGTCGGCCGCGGCTCTTTGCTTGGCAACAACTGCACCGTACTGAACCATGTGACGCTGGGAGAGAACTGCCTCGTTGCTGCCAACTCTGCGGTGCTCGCCGGCACGCAGATACCCGCCAACTCCTTCGTTACCGGGGTTCCGGCCTCGGTGAAGCGCCCGGTTACCGAGAAGCAAATTTCCGCCATGCACCACACCTGCGAGGAACTGGTCAAGCGCGCCAAGTGGTTCAAGGACAGCGGCCTTTAGTCCCGCTCAAATGACTTCTCCAGGGCCCCGGGGTCTCCCTTAAGTTCTGTCCCGACGCCTGCACTTCCTGACTACTGCGTGTAGGTGCGGTAGTAGGGACAGCCCGAATAGACCGCGCGCAGCGCCTGCCCCGAGGCCACCGAATCGAAGCTGATTGTCTCGGGAGACCGAGGGTCCTCCCCTATGCGGAACGCGCCGTAAGCCATGGGCGCGAGGACCTCGTGACTGCCCGCCGGGTAGACCAGCAGCAGCCTGCCTTTCCGCACCACAATGCGGAAATTCGTAAGGCCGAAGTTGTATGTCCGGTAATGTCCCGTGAAACTGTCCCACTCTTCGGGATATTGGAAGTCATCTACGGGAGCGTAACCCTCAACCGCGTAGCAGTCAGTTCCGTGAAACACCTCCACGACCTGGTCTCCATCCCGCTCGAACTCCAGCAAGAAGACCTCCAGATCCGGGTGTGGCGCATAAAAAGTGTCCTCACCTCGTTTCTGAAGCATGATTTCCTCGCCGCTCCACTCTAGGACCAGGTTGCCGCGCCGCGCGGTAAACACCCAGCTGTTTTCTTCAGACCTGTACGTACCGGCGTAATCGGCGGCGTTGCCAACATATGCCGGGTCCACGGCTGTCCGCGCGGGAGGTATCTCCTGCGCACTCAATCCCATCCGCAATATCGAGAGCAATTGAAGGGCCATGGGAACGGCACCGTATGACTCGGCGATGCCGTTGATCAGCACTACTAAGCCGATCCCGTCGTCCAGGTCGGCGATCATAGCCGCAACGAAACCGGTCGTGCTGCCGCCATGACCAAGGTAGACGTGACCGTCGATGTCCGCCATGGTCAGCCCGTAGCCGTACCAAGCGCCTCCCCACTGATGGGTGGCGATGGCCCTCTGGGTCATCAGTCGATAACTCTCTTCGGACATGATCCGGCCCGCCGACCCCTCGCCGCTGTTCATGAGCATCCTCAGGTAGATGCCCATATCCTCAGCGGTGGAGGCCTGGCAGCCGTCCCCCACGCCGTACTCCGTCCACAGCGCCGGTACCAGGGAATGGTCCCTGTGCTCTGGACGGTCGTCATAGAACCTGCGATAAGCCACGGGTTCCCGCTTTCGGGTCTCAAAGCCGATTACCGGATGCGAATCGCTCATCCCCAGCGGGTCCAGCACCCGCGCCTGGGCGGCCTCTGCGTAGGGCCTTCCGTCCAGCTCTTCCAGCAGGAAGCCCAGCGTCTTGTACCCGACATTTGAGTAGCGGAAGTATTCACCCGGAGGAGCGCCAGTCCGACTGTTTCGCAGGGCCCAGGACTCGTACAGGCCGTGGGTGCCGATGTCGGTCCCGGACGGCAAACCCGCCGTATGCGTCATCAGGTGATGTGCAGCAATCGACCCATGGTCCGACTGCACCTCAAACCACGGCAGGTAGCGCGACACCGGTGCGTTCAAGTCCAGATGGCCTTCATCATGCAACTGCATGAGCGCGACGTTCGTGAATGACTTGCCGATCGACCCGATCTCGAACATCATGCCGGGATCAATTGGCTTGCCTGAGGACAGGTCCGCAAATCCGAAGCACCCGACCCGAAGCAGCTTCTCGCGGTCAGTAACCGAGTAGGCCAACCCCGGCATGTTGACCTCGCTCATATGCCGTTCGACGTATCGGTCTATCGCTTGGAACGCAATATCTAGATTGCTCATGAGCCGCTCTCGCCGGAACCGGAGTGGGTATCGCAGGCGTTGGTTAGGGCGTCAGGGGAAACGGGCGTCGGAACCTTCGCAGGCTGCCCTTTACCCCAGCCGCCCGGCCACCGGAAGCACCGCCTCCGCCAGCCGTTCCATGACCCGGATGCAGTCGGGAAGTTCGCTTACTCGGAAGTCATAGGTCAGCTGCCCGATCCCGATCTCGTAGCAGGCGTGCAGGTCGTCGACAACCTCCTGCGTGCTGCAGACCAGCGCCCCTCCGCTGCGCTCGCTGCCCATTTCCGGCAAGCCCATGTCAGTGAAGTGGAGGCTGCGTTTGAGGGAGACGGTAATGTCGTCCATCTTACGTCCCTGCTTCTCGGTCTGCTGGGTCAGGAAGGGGATGTGCGATGCGACGAATTCCGGCGTCTGGCGCGTGGTGTGCCAGCAGTCGCCGTACTTGGCGGTTCGGCGCAGGGCCGCGCGGGTGTGGCCTCCGACCCAGATGGGCAGCGGGTTCTGCACCGGCTTGGGGTAGAACTGGATGCCGTCAAAGTTGTAGTGCTTCCCGTGATGCTCGGGCTGCTCGTCGTACCAGAGTGTGCGGAATATCTGAAGGAACTCGTCCGTCAGAGGCCCTCGCTCTGCATAGCTGACACCCAGCGTGTCGAATTCCTTTTCCAGCCAGCCCACGCCCACGCCCACGCCGCAGATCTTGCGTCCGCCGGTCAGCGAGTCCAGCGACGCGAACATCTTGGCTTGGACCACAGGGTTGCGGTACGGGAGGATCAACACCGTGCTGCCAAGTTTGATCCGCTCGGTGCATGCGGCCAGGTAACCCAGCAGCGTCATCGTTTCCAGGAACGGCTCGTCCGCCGGTCGCGAGAACCCGCCCGATGGCGTGTACGGGTACTGCGTCGTGCCGCCCGTCGGCAAGACTATATGGTCGCCGATCAGCACCGACTCGAACCCCATCGCCTCCGCTGCTTGGGCAAACTCCCGCAGACCTGGCCCATCTGGAATGCGGGGCATCGAAACTCCGATGTCCATATTGATCTCCCCTGTTTCGTTTCGGTAGAAGAACAGTTCCTCGCGCCGCATGACTTACGGTCAACACACTTACAGAAAAGCGAGGGCATCACTCGCGGCTTAACGGTATCAGTATCACAAAATGAATCCGTTGACTCATAATTGAAGCCAGATGCGAGAACGCCGGGGAATCCGCCAGCCTGATGATAGAGGTCATTATGTCTGACCGCTGCCGGACGGTTTGCAATTGACGGATCCCGCTTGCCAGTATACCCCGGCGTGATATAATTCATACGCCACGCGGGCGAACAATATCGCCCGAAATTGCCACGCAAACCTATTTAAAAAATGAGAGGAGGCACAACGTGGAAAAAGGCAGTACCGTTATCAATGCCGGCCCCATCGACATCGCGATGAGCTACCGCGCGGAAATCATGAACGATCAGGGCCTGTGCCTGCAGGTCTACACGGAAATCGACGGCCACGACACCGAGATTCTTCGCTTCGACTGCTTCGACCAGGATCCCCACTACCACTACGGCCCTGAGAACCACAACATCCGCCTGCATCTGGACAAGACCACCGCGGGCAACCCCCTGGGATGGACCATTGGCAACCTGCGTAACAACCTTCCTACTATGGTCCGTCGCTCCGGCTACGATGCCCTGGCCGACCAGCTGGAAGCCAACCCCGTCGACACCGCCAAGCTGGACGAGGCTGAGGCCACCGCCCGCGAGATGTCCAATGGGATGCGCCGCACTGTGCATCACATGATGCCCGAGATGGTGGAAGGCGATAAAATTATCGTCGGCAACATCAAGTTCGGCTTGGAATACCGCCACCTGCCGCAGATCAACGACGAAGGAATGGCCATCCACGTCCTGTCCGACATCGCCGGCCAGGAAGTCGAGCTCTTGGCCTTCGACTGCTTCCAGAACGGTCCGCATTACCACTACGGCCCGCGCAACCAGGACGTCCGGATTTACTGGGACGTTACCACTTCCGGCGAGACCCTGGCCTGGACCCTCGACCAGTTCAAGCAGGGCAAGATCAAGAGCATGATCTCCCGCGCCGGCTACCCCACCATAGCCAACGACGTGGACGAGGAACTGCTCCAGTCCATGATGCCGGCAATCGAGGCCCGCTCCTGGGAGCTGGTCGAGATGAACAACGGCGGCAAGGACGACCCCAAGGCCCAGCTCATTGCCGAGCTCGACGCCCTCCGCGAAAAAGTCGCCGCGCTCTAGACCACGGCAAGGCATCAACGCACGACGGCCCCGGCAATCGCCGGGGCCGTTGCTTTGCTGACAAGTCAATTGACCTATATGTAGCGCCTTCTAATTTCGCTAATCAGCGAGCGAACGGACAAACGCAATTCTACAGTCCTCTTAGAATCTCCAATTGGGGCGTACTGGACCTTTAATTTGAAATCACGTTCATTCAGTTAGTGCCCTATCGGAAATCTTGCTTTCATCATCATCCAAGGTCCCCAGATTGATTTCCGCGCTTCCACCCGATTGGATGTAGTTTTGTTCCCACAATTTTAAAGGTTCAGGACCCGAAGGGGGATTTGGACTATATACTGATAGTGCATCAAACAATTGGCTCTGATTGGAATAGTCGAGAACCCTTACTTCTGATATGTCTCTCGGTCCTAGATTGTTAACAACCAAATACCAATCCCCATACATAGATATTTGCTGCGAAGAACGCAAGAATACTGCAATCTTCTGCCGTCTAGGCAAATGCGGCCACAACGCTAGACATGCAATTCCAAAATTTACGACCACTCCAGCAGAAAGAATGAGGATATGTACCCAGGCAGGCATATCGTCCAAACTGCCGGTTATCCACAGCACCATCGGTATTCCCTCTAAGCCATCGTATACCCGCCGCTCACGCTTAGCGTCTGTCCCGTGATGAACCCCGCGGCGTCCGACGCCAGGAACACCACGGCGTTGGCGATCTCCCGAGACTCCGCCATCCGGCGCAACGGGTAAGCGCGGACGGCACGCTCCCGGGCCTCAGGCGTGAACACGTCGCGCATCTGGTGCCACATGCTGGTCTCGCTGATCGACTCCTCCTCTGGCGGCACCACCAGACCCGGACAGACGCAGTTCAGCCGCAGGCCGTGGCGGCCAGTCTCGCGGGCGATGGACTTGCTGAGCGCAATCACCCCGGCCTTGCAGGCCGAGTAGACCGCCTCACGGTACTCCCCCATCCGTCCGGCGTCTGAACTGAGGCACACGATGCTGCCCCCTTTCCGCTCCACCATCCCCGGCAATACCGCGTGGATGCAGTTGATCGCCCCCCAAAGGTTGACCTGCACCTCCCGCTCCCACTCCTCTCGAGGCTTTTCCAAGAACAGGCGGTCGATGGTCCACCCGGCGTTGTTCACCAGCACGTCTACGCTCCCGAATTCTGCCGCTGCTTTTTCTACCATCGTGTTAACTGACTCGTGCTTGGTAACGTCGGTCGCCACCACCATCGCTTTGCCGACCATGCTCTTCGCCGCCACCTCGTCCGCCACCCGCTGGCCCTGCGCCGGGTCCAACTCTGCGATGACGACGTTGCTGCCTTCATCGGCGAAGGCATGGACAATTGAGCGGCCGATGTTCGATCCGCCGCCGGTGATGATGACCGTCTTGTTAGCAAGTCCGAGTTCCATGAGAGACACGTCCTTATCAGGGCTTAAGTTGGGGAGAGGGAAAAAGAGGGAGACGGTGACGCGCCGGCAGCTGGGTCTACGGAGGCGGCGGGTCCACCCTGGGGATGCCGCCGAACCGCAGCCGAAACAGGCCCTTCACGTCCTCGGTGGCGGTTTTCATGACGTTGACCGTGCTGGTAGGGTCGTCCTCCCAGGCCACCGGCACCACGCCGATGCGGTAGCCGCGCTTCTCGGCGATGATCAACAGCTCGGTATCGAAGAACCAGTTGTTGTTCTCGACGTGCGGGATGATCGCCTGTGCGGCCTCTCGGGTCATCGCCTTGAATCCACACTGGGCGTCGGGAAAGCTCACGAAGAACATCGACCAGACCAGCAGGTTGTATCCACGCGACGTGAACTCTCGCTTGAAGCTCCGCTGCGTAACCTTCGAGCCCTTGCTGAGCCGGCTCCCGATGGCCACGTGGCACCCAGCCTCCAGCTCGCCAACCAGCGCCAGAAAGTGCGACAGGTCGGTGGAAAGGTCCACGTCCATGTAGCTAACGAAGTCGCACTCGCTGCCCAGCCATGCCGCCTTCAGCGCCCGCCCTCGCCCTTTCTCCGGCAGGTATAGGTAGTTCACGCCCTCGACTTCCAGGCACAGCGATTCTGACACTTCGCGAGTGCCGTCGATGGAGGCGTTGTCCGCGATCGTAATCCGCCACGGATTTGGCAGGTTTTCCCCTAGGAACGCGCACAAGCGGGGAATGCTGACCGGCAGCGCTTCCTCTTCGTTGTAGACTGGGATGACGACGTCGACGCTTGGGTGCATGGCCCGCATCACCGCAGATCGGACCCTAGTGGCGGAAATGTCGCACCCCCGTGAACACCATGGCCAGCCCGGCCTTGTCGGCGGCAGCAGTGACTTCCTCGTCCCGCACCGACCCACCCGGCTGTGCGATCGCGGTGACGCCTGCCTCGGCGGCCAGCTCGATGTTGTCTGGGAACGGGAAAAAGGCGTCGGACGCGAGCACGGCCCCCTTCGCCTTGTCCCCGGCGATGCGCTGCGACAGGTGCACGCTGACCACCCGGTTGGGCTGCCCGGCGCCCATGCCCACCAGCGCCCGGTCCTTGGCGAAAACAATGGCGTTGGACTTGATGTGCTTCGCCGCCTTCCATGCGAAGGCGAGGTCCTGCCGCTCGGCAGCGTTGGGCTCCCGCTCGGTGACTGTCTTCCACTCCGCCGGGTTCTCGGCGATGTCGTCCGCTCCCTGCACCAGCATGCCGCCCGTGATGGGCCGCAGGTCGAGCGCCGGTCCCACAGGCGCGGCCTCCACGGTGAGAATGCGCAGGTTGCGCTTCCGCTGCAGGATAGCCAGCGCGTCGTCGTTGTACCCTGGGGCGATCACGACCTCATAGAATATGGGATCCATCGCCTGCGCCGTGGCTGCATCCACCGTTCGGTTAATGGCTACGATGCCCCCGAAGGCACTGACAGTGTCGCCCTCGTACGCCAGCTGGTACGCCTCCGCGATCGCCTCACGGCTGGCAAGGCCGCAGGGGTTGTTGTGCTTCACTACGGCAACGGTCGGCTCGGCGAAGTCCGACACCGTGCGCCAGGCGGCGTCCGCGTCCATCAGGTTGTTGTACGAAAGTTCCCGGCCATGCAGTTGCGTCGCCCCCGCCATTCCGGAAAGTCCTGCGCCCGATGGCGCATACAATGCCCCTGACTGGTGCGGATTCTCGCCGTAACGCAGCCCAGCAACCTTGTCCAGCGAGATTGTCAGTCGCTGGGGAAGCGCCTCCTCTGATTTGTCGGTCAGGTACCCGGTTACAACAGCGTCGTACTCCGAAACGTGCCGGAATGCCTTGGCCGCCAGTTCACGCCGGTCATCAGCCGTCAGGCCCTCCCCGGCCAGCTTGTCGGCCACCCAGTCGTAGTCCTCTGGGTCCACGACTACGGCGACCGAAGGGAAGTTCTTGGCGGCGGCCCTAAGCATCGTGGGCCCACCGATGTCAATGTTTTCCAGCGCGTCGTCCAGCGTGACATCCGGCCTGCTGATGGTGGCCACGAACGGGTAGAGGTTCACCACCACGAGGTCGATGGTCCCGATGCCGTGGGCCTCCAGCTCGGCCATCTGCTCTGGCGACTCACGTCGTGCCAGCAGTCCACCATGGATCACCGGGTGCAGCGTCTTGACCCGACCGTCCAGGATTTCGGGTGACCCGGTAACGTCCGCCACCTGCCGCACACTCAGTCCGCCCTCCTCAGTCAACGTCCAGTGCGTGCCGCCCGTGCTGACCAGTTCGTAGCCGGCAGCTGCGACTCGTCTCCCGAATTCGACCACGCCGGTCTTGTCATACACACTGATTAGCGCTCTCAAGTCTTGTCTCCGTTTCCTTGGCGAGATGGACGGGCCCGGGACTTCGCCGTCAGGGGCCATGCAACTCGCCTGGTTAGCGGTTCAGAATAACCTGCTCGTCCGACTCGCGGCCCACGACTTCGCCCACTGGAATGGCCTCGGGAATCTTGCTCTGAAAGGCCGCAACATTGGCCTCCGGGCACAATGCAACCATGCCCAGGCCCATGTTGAACACTCGGAACATCTCATCGTCGGATATCCCGCCTTCCCGCTGCAGCACCCCGAAGATCGGCGAGGGCGTCCAGGCCTTCGTGTCCACTTTGGCGGCCAGGTGGTCGGGCAATACGGGTGGCAATTTTCCTGGCAGCCCGCCTCCGGTTATGTGGGCCAGGCCGCTGAGCAGTTCCAGCACCGGAGCCAGCATCGGATAGTACGACCGGTGGTAAAGCAGCAGCTCTTCCCCCAGCTGGTGCTCCATACCCGCGAAGCGATGAAACAGGGCGGCTGGGTCGTCGTCTGTGTTGAATACCTTCCGCACCAGCGAAAAGCCGTTGGTGTGCAGCCCGTTTGATGGGATGCCGAGGAGCCTGTCCCCTGCTCTCACGCGGCTGGGCTCCAGAAGGCTGTCCCGCTCTACCACACCGACGACGAAGCCCGCCAGGTCCATTTCACCTTCCGTGTACACCCCTGGCATCTGCGCGGTCTCCCCGCCGATCAGGGCGCAGCGGGCCTCGCGGCAGCCCCAGGCTATACCCCGCATCAGGGCGTCTAGGGACTGGGCCTCCACGTCGCTGAATGCCACGTAGTCCAGGAAGAACAGGGGACGGGCGCCCTTGGTCAGGATGTCGTTGACGTTCAGAGTCACGAGATCGCAACCGATGGACTCGAAATGCCCCAGCTGGGAGGCAATTTTCAGCTTGGTCCCAACTCCGTCTGTGCTCGCTACCAGGACCGGGCCATCCCCCCCTCCCAACTGGAAAAGGCCGGCGAAGCTGCTCCCGCCGTCAATCACTTCCGGGCCGTGGGTGCTGGCCGCAAGGCCCCGAATGCGTTCCTTCAACTCATCCATCCGGGCCAGGTCAACGCCCGACTGCCTGTATGCGTCCGCCGATGGGTTGGCGCTCAACTCAACTCCCCGTTTGTTTTCCACCACTGGAGTGCCAGTAACGAATTGCAGTAAAGAAGGTTAATTGACTGCAAGGGTGATGGCAAGTGAAATCCGGCAGGGGCACAGGGGTAACGCATTCGGATGAAGGGCTTCTCAGTCGGGATGTCGAATTGAGGGACATAAGGCGGGACTGGACCACAGGGGGCACATACCGAAGGACTGCTCGTGGGAGGGATGGGATGGAATTTTTCCCATCGTATCCCGTTTTTGCCCAATTTTTCCCATTTCGTTGGCAGGTCGGGCCGGTTTTAAAGCTGAAAGCCTGCTATCCAGAGATCGTTGAACGCAAATTTTCAAGTTCCGTCCTATTTCTCCCCATTTCGTCCCATGTCCACATTCTGCAGTACCAGCATGCCTCACGCCGTAGGCGACGCAGACAAAAGGAACCAGAACAAATGCGTTCAGCAGCTGTCATACCAAAATGGTACGCGGGAGTTACAAGGACAGGCAAGCAGCAATTGTCATCAAATCTCCCAAATGCAATTGCCCTGGGCAGGGGCGCCACAATACGAGGCCGATGGCCAGACAGGTAGAGGGTGTCCTAGCGGCGCGAGTTCTCCAGCACCAGCTTGTCCAGTTCCAACTGCACAGGCACAGGGTAGTTACCAGTGAAGCAAGCGTCGCAGAACCCGCCCTGCGTCCCGCCTACTACCTTCATCAACCCCTTCACGCTGAGGTAGCCCAGCGTGTCGGCGCCGATGATCTCGCGGATTTCCGGCACGCTATTGTTGGCGGCCAGCAATTCCCGGCGGGAGGCCATGTCCACGCCCATGAAGCAGGGGTGCCGGATGGGCGGGGCGCACACGCGCATGTGCACCTCCGCGGCCCCTCCGCGCCTCAATAGGCTCACGACATGCGGTGTCGTGGTTCCTCTGACGATGCTGTCGTCCACCACGACGATTCGCTTGCCCTTTATCACTGCACCGAGGCTGTTGAACTTCTGACGAACGCCCAGTTCGCGAAGCCGCTGCTCTGGTTCAATGAATGTGCGGCCCACATAACGGTTCTTGATCAGACCTTCGCTGAATGGAATTCCCGACTCCAGGGCATAACCCACCGCGGCCGCCGTGGACGAGTCCGGGATCCCGATGACCAGATCGGCGTCCACCGGATGCTCGCGCGCCAGCTCCGCTCCCATCTGCTGTCGCTTGGCGTGGACCAGATGGCCATCAAGGATGCTGTCGGGCCTCGAGAAATAGATAAGCTCGAATACACACAGCGCCCGCGGCTTTGATTCGGAAACGCCCGGCCATACTGTCGAGCGCAACCCTTCCGAGTCGATGACTACAACTTCGCCTGGTTCTATTTCGCGGATGAACTCCGCGCCAAGATTGTCCAGCGCGCAGGACTCGGAAGCGATGACCCAGCCATCTCCCCTGCGCCCCAGGCACAGCGGCCGAATCCCCAGCGGGTCACGGGCGGCAATCAGGGCGTCGGGAGTCAGGCCCACTACCGAGTACGCCCCTTCCAGGCGGCGCATGCACTGGAAGACGCGTTCTTCCCAAGTCGGCCCTGGCAACTCGACCAGCATCCGGGCGATTATCTCGGTGTCGGTGGTTGATACGAAAGAGGAGCCCCACTCCTGCTCCAGCTGCTCCCTCAATTGGAAGGCGTTGATGATGTTGCCGTTGTTGGCCAGGGCCAACGTCCCCGATTGCCCTTCTACCAGCAGTGGCTGCGCGTTGCACAGCTCGCTGCTGCCTGTCGTGGAGTAGCGGGTGTGCCCGATGGCCATTTCGCCAGCCAACGGAAGGAAATCGGGCTCGCGAAAGACCTGGGATACCAGGCCCATCTCGGCGTGGATTTCCACCGATTCTCCGCTGGTGGCGGCGATGCCTGCGCTTTCCTGTCCGCGGTGCTGCAGGGCAAAAAGGCCGAAGAAGGTGAGGCGGCTGGCGGTCTCTTCAGGGGAATATACAGCGATTACCCCGCACTCTTCGCGAGGGTTGTCGAAGGGGCCATAGACCTGGGGGAAGTCCGGCTCGCTTCTCACGCGTCTATTCTATCGGCCTTCTTCCCAACCGGTCAACCAACGGATTGCCGTTATTATGTTAACTGATGCTTCACTCGCGACGATTTTTGTAGCTGGAGCAGCCCCAGGCATGGTCAAATCACGATATTTGGACAAAAACAGTCCGTCCTTCCCGAAGACATGGGAAGGACGGACCTGAAAATCTGCTAGTGGTGGCCTCGAGGCCTACTGGTGGAACAGGTTGAGCGCCGAGCCCAGGCGGAACCATTCAAGCTGCGATTGGCTGTAGGAGTGCTGCAGCTCCAGCGTCTCCGAAGTCCCGTCGCCGTGGTTGACGGTGCACTGCACCGGCTTCCCGGGGGTGATGTCGCTCAACCCGGTGAGGCTGACTCGGTCGTCCTCGCGGATACGGTCGTAGTCGGCTTCGTCGGAGAACGTCAGCGCCAGCAGGCCCTGTTTCTTGAGATTGCTCTCGTGGATGCGGGCGAAGCTCCGCGCGATGACCGCTGCGCCACCCAGAAGTCGCGGAGAGAGCGCGGCGTGCTCGCGGCTGCTGCCCTCGCCGTAGTTGGAGTCGCCGATGACCACCCACTTGACGCCTTTGGCCTTGTAGTCTCGGGCGATCCTGGAGAAGCCCTCGTCCCTTTTGTCGGTCAGAACGTTCAGGCCCTTGCCGGCCTCGTCGGTGTAGGCGTTGATGGCGCCCATGAACATGTTGTCGCTGAACCGGTCCAGGTGCCCCCGGAAGCGCAGCCACACGCCGGCCGGCGAGATGCTGTCGGTCGTGGTCTTGCCTTTGGCCTTCAGCAGCGCGGGCATATCCGTGAAGTCGTTGCCGTCCCATGCCGGCCACGGCTGCAGCAGCTGGATGCGCTCACTGTCCGGCGACACCGTCAGTTCGATGCTGCTGCCGTCCTCCGGCGGCGACTGGTAGAACGACCGTCCCGGGTCGAAATCTGAAGCTGGCACTTCCGGCGCAGCCTTTGGCGGATCAAGCATGAACTCCGAACCGTCGGCCGCCGTAAGCGTGTCCGTCAGCGGGTTGAATGACAGCCTGCCTCCGATGGCCAGCGCTGTCACAATCTCTGGGCTGCCTATCAGGTTCATGGTCGATGGCTGCCCGTCGTTTCGCGCCGGGAAGTTGCGGTTGTACGACGTAACGATTGTATTTGGCGTGCCGACGTTCTCTCCGGCCCGCCGCCACTGTCCGATGCACGGTCCGCAGGCGTTGGCCAGAACGGTGGCTTCGATGTCTGTCAGCGACTGCATCTGCCCGTCTCGCTCGATGGTCGCCCGCACCTGCTCCGACCCAGGGGTTACCATGAAGGGTACCGTGGACGCCAGGCCCTTCGCCTTCGCCTGCTCGGCAACGTCGGCCGAACGGCTCATGTCCTCGTATGAAGAGTTGGTGCAACTGCCGATCAGGGCGGCCGAGATCTGGTCGATCAGCCCGTCGTCTTCCTTCAGCTCTGCTGCCATCCGCGAGATGGGCCGCGCGCGGTCCGGTGAGTGCGGGCCGACGAGGTGCGGCTCCAGCTCTGAAAGGTTGATCTCCACGATACGGTCGTAGTAATGCTCCGGGTTTGCTTCGCACTCCGGATCTGCCGTCAGGAGGTGCTTGTAATCGTCGGCCAGCTCCGCCAGGTCTCCGCGGTTAGTGGCCCGGAGGTACCGCGCCATCCGCACATCGTAGGGAAACACTGAGGTGGTGGCGCCTAACTCGGCGCCCATGTTGGTGATCGTTGCCTTGCCCGTGGCGCTGATGGAGGCGGTTCCGGGCCCGAAGTACTCGATGATGGCGTTGGTGCCGCCCGACACGGTCAATTCCCCGGCCAGGTACAGGATGACGTCCTTGGGGGCGGTCCAGCCGCTCATTTCGCCGGTGAGGCGCACTCCAATGAATCGCGGGTACAGCACCTCCCACGGCAGCCCAGCCATCACTTCGACGGCATCGGCCCCGCCAACGCCCACGGAGATCGACCCGAGCCCGCCGCCCATCGGGGTGTGCGAGTCCGTGCCGATCATCATCTCGCCCGGGTAGGCATAGTTCTCGAACGCCACCTGGTGGATGATGCCTGCCCCTGGCGACCAGAAGCCCACGCCGTACTTGGCGGAGGCCGTGCGCAGGAAGTTGTAGACCTCGTCGTTCTCGGTCAGCGACTCGGTGAGGTCCCGGGCCCCTTCAATTCGGGCCTGGATCAGGTGGTCGCAGTGCACCGACGTGGGCACGGCGGTCGTGGCCCGGCGCGTCTGCATGAACTGCAGCATCGCTGTTTGCCCCAGCACGTCCTGCAGGATCACCCGGTCGGGCCGCAGTTGCACATACGTCTGGCCCCTCACCATTCCGGTGGCCGTGGGGTCGTCCAGGTGGCTCAGCAGTATCTTGTCCGCGAGGGTCAGCGGGCGGTCCTGGACGGAACGCACAGTCTGAAGGTTCTTGTCCAAGCGCTCATAGACCTCTGAAACGACGTCTCTGGTTGGTTCAATCGCAATCAAAGTAAGGCCCTCCTACGGTTTTTCAGTCTTTGATTCTCCCGGCCGTCTGGGTTCGAGTTTGGATACCAATGTTATCAAACCCGACGGCGCGGCGGGTAGGGGTTGTTGCGGCCCCGCCGCCCGCCTGAAGAGAGGACAAGCTGTTCCGTTCCTCGCTAGTCCCTGCGAGGCATTATGGTAACCTTGCGGTTCTCCCCCTCGCCCGCGCTCTCCGTTCTGACTTCCGGATGCTCGGCCAGTGAGGTGTGAATTATGCGCCGGTCGGCGGGCGACATCGGCTCCAGCGTTATGCTTCGGTTGGTTTGGGCCACCCGGCTTGCCACCTTGGCGGCCATGTCTTTCAGTGACGTCTCCCGGCGCTGGCGGTAGTTCTCGACGTCCAGCACTACCCGCACGTCCTCGTCCATCTGCTTGCGCACGATGAGCGTGACCAGGAATTGCAACGCCTGCAGCGTCTGGCCCCTGCGCCCGATCAGCAACCCCGAGTCTTCGCCCTCAAGGTCGATGACCGGCCCACCAGCTTCCGCGTCGTGAGCCGAACGCAGGGTGCGCGTGACGTTGACGCCCGCGGCCTCCAGGATGCGCCCAACGGCTGCGGTGGCCAGCGCGGCGGGGGTCTGTTCTCCCGGCTCGGCTCCGCTCCTCGCGGCGCCGCCGGCAAGCAGCGTTACTCGCACCCGGGCAAGCTCCGCTCCTATCCCGAGAAAACCGGCTTTCCCCCTACTTAGTACTTCGACCTCGGCCTCGTCGCGGTCGACGTCGAGCTCTTTCAGAGCCAGCTCTATTGCCTCTTCGACGGTTCGTGCGCTCATTACGAGAGGTTCTTGCATCGCCATCAACCTCCTCAGGTTCATCATATCTGGACGACGAAGCTGGCGCCGCCGCTGGCGCTGGCTCCGCCTTGGGGAACAACGGGAAGATGGGCTGCCACCCCGTTATGAAGTACTGGATGCCGATTCCAATTACGTTAGATGCTATCCAGTACAGTGACAGGCCGCTGGGCAGGGTAAAGGAAAAGAAGGCGATCATCAGCGGCATCAGCCACAGCATCATCATCTGGTTGGTCGACTGGCGTGGGTCCGTCGACGGCGTCATCGTCATCTTCTGCTGGAGCCACGTCGAAACGAAAACCAGCACCGGCACGACCACGTTCGTTGGGTCTGGTTCCGAAAGATCCATCCACAGGAACGCAGCGCTCAGCGGCGCGGCGGTGTAGATGGGAAACACCGGTATCCACGCGTAGAACTTCTCCGACAGCGACACCAGGTGGTCTGGACGCGAATACACCGTCTGTATCAGCACCCGGAAGAGACCGAACAGTATGGGCATCTGGATAACCAGCGGCCCGAGACAACCCACCGGGTTGACACCGGCCTCCCGGTACAGCCGCATCGTCTCTTGGGACACCCGCTGACGGTCCCTGCTGTAGCGCTCCTGGATTTCCCTCATCCGCGGCTGCAGGTCCGTCATGGCCTTCATCTGCCGCAGTTGCTTGATGGTCAGCGGCAGCGTCACCAGCCGAACGATGACGGTGAACAAGATGATGGCGATGCCCATGTTGCCGAAGCATATGGTGTACAGAACCACCAGCAGGTTCAACAGGGGCCGTATTATTATTTCTCGCCAGAGGTCGTCTATACCCAAAAGGGCCCTACCTTGCCGCCTGCCCGGTCTGGAAAGCCTGCCCGGTCCGGAAGGACGGTTGACTCCGTGGACGCATCAGTTGCATTGCACGCTCTCGTGGTGCCAGCACCACATCTGCACCTGTCCGCCCTTGACTTCCACTCGCCGCACGCTTCCGTCATCCGAACCCACGTAGACCGATTCGCCCACGGCCACCAGCGGCGCCTTGATCTGTCCGTCCCCCAGGCTCTGCGAGCTCAACAGCCGCTGAGACTCGCTTCGATCTCCTGAACTGGACACGTCCAGCAGGAGCAGGCGCCCATTCCTCGGTGCCACTACCAGGCCTCTCGGCACAAGCACCGGCTTGGACACGATGGCGTCCCCCGCATCGAACTTCCACTCGAGTATTCCGTTGCGGTCCAGGGCGTATATGTTGCCGTCCATGTTGGGAGCGAAAATCGTCGCGCCGTTGCTGACTGCCCCTGCCCAGAACCAGTTTTCCCCTTGGAACTGCCAGCGCAAGTCTCCGTCAGTCGCGTCCAGTGCGTAGAGGTTCCTGTCGAATGATCCCGCGACCACCATACCGTCGAACACGAGGGGTGTTCCTGCCACGACTCCTTCGGTCTCGAAGCTCCAGATTTCCTCTCCAGTAGCCATGTTGACTGCATAGATCTTGTGGTCGTGGGAACCGAAATAGGCCACGCCGTTGCTTATCGCGGGTGTGGACCAGATCTTGTCGCCGGTGGAGAATGGCCTGTCCCACAGGCTCTCCCCTGTGTCGGCGATGTAGTTGTAGAGCTTGCCGTCTTCCGAGGGAACGACTACCAGTTCATTGATCACGTCGTATGCCGGTCCTGCCACAAACGGCGTGATGTTCTGCTGGAGTCCCAGAGGACGCCGCCATCCCCGGTCGGAGGGGCTGCCGTTCTCCAATTCCAACGCGTAGAGGTAGCCGCTCTCGCCGGCCACGTACAGAAGCCCGCCAGCCACCACTGGTGTGGAGTAGACGCCCTTGAGGTCTTCGGTGCCTTCCGCCTGCGGGAATACCCAACTGGGACGCACGCCTTCGAAGCCATTGTCAATCAGGGCCTGCACCCTGCCGTCCTTCGTGCCCACGTACACGACGCCGTTGGCACTAACGGGCGCGTTCCAGCCCGAAGTCACGCCTCCGATGTTTCGTGTGCAGGAGATGGACGCCAGGCATAGAAGCGAAATAAGCGCCAGCAGTAGAATCCATCGCGCTGGCGAAGAGGCGCCCGTCCCTCTATAGAAGGCTGGCGAGATGAAGGAAACTGGTTTGGTTCCGGTTGCCTGCTCATTGTCCGAAGCGGCAACGGATGGTTCTGCGCGAAGAAAATAACGTTTGAGCAAGTTCAGCTCGAACGAAGAGTCCGATTACTCACGGCACCGGGTCGTATCCCTTGCCCCCCAAGGGATGACATCGGGCCAGGCGTTTGGCGCCGAGCAGGGCGCCCTTCAGCACGCCGTATCGGTTCACTGCGTCATGGGAATAATTGGAACAACTGGGTTCAAACCTGCACGAAGTTGGCAACAGCGAGGACAGACTCACCTGGTAGGCGCGAATACACCAGAGGATGGCCAACTTCATTAGGACGAGTCCCCGCCGGGATAGGAACCAGAATTGGAACTAGGATCAGAGCCGGAGTTGGAAGAACTGTTGAGGACTGCGTCGAAATCAGTCCGACTGGATTCAGGGTCCGCTATCTTGATACGCCGCAGGAGATTCCACGCGGCGCGGCTCAACTCGCTGTAGCTGGCCGTTTGTACGCCACGCCGCGCGATGAACACTGCGTCCCACCCGGATGCCACCGGACGGCTCCGCACCACTTCTCTGAGCCTGCGCTTTACCCGGTTTCGAAAAACAGCATTGCCAACTCGCTTGCTGACCACGAACGCAAAGCGGCTGTGGTCCAGCCCGTTGGCCAAGTAACGAATCACCAGCAATCGGTTTGCTGCGCTGGCTCCTTCGCAATGAATCTGGGAATGCCGTTTCGTACCGGAGATCCGGTGCCTGCTTTGCATTGCCAGGCGCCGGACTTTACACGCTCAGCTTATGGCGGCCTTTGAACCGCCGACGACGCAGCACAGCCCGCCCGTCGGACGTGGCCGAACGAGAGCGGAAGCCGTGAACGCGGGCGCGGCGGCGCTTTTTGGGTTGATACGTTCTTTTGGGCACTTCTCAATAACCTACCGCGCAGATTATATGTTTTCCGAATTTCGCAAGTCAAGCAGACCGCCTTTCTTGCAGCGTCATTTAGCCCGAATCCACCGATAGAGGACGTCAGGTTAGCGACCTGAAGTGGTCAAAGGGTGCTCCTCTGAATCTGGGATAATGGTTTTCGAGAAAGGAAACCGACCCCAGAAAAGGAGCGCCCAATTGATGCTACCACGCAACCATCCCGACCGTATTCGCATTGTCTTTGACGACCACCGTCTGGTGGCCAATGCCGGCCTGCTCCTGCCGGCCACTCTCGCCCAACACCTGGGCCTGGGGGAACTCGTAGACCATCACCTCAATCTCGGCAGCGCGCCGGGCCGGGCCAACGCCGGCGACAAGATGATGACCCTGGTCGCCTCTGCCCTGGCTGGCGGCGATTGCATCGACGACGCCGATGCGCTGCGCGCCGGTGGGACGGCCGGTGTTCTCGACTGTAGGGTCAAGGCGCCATCCACCCTGGGCACCTTCCTGCGCAGCTTCCGCTGGGGCCATGTCCGTCAGCTGGACCGGGTGATCCGGGAACTGCTGGCCCGGGCCTGGGCCGCCGGGGCGGGACCCGGCGACGCGCCGTTCACCATCGATTTGGACTCCACCATCTGCGAGACCTACGGACTGGCCAAGGAGGGGGCGCGACACCACGGCTATACCGGCAAGCGGGGCTATCACCCGCTGTTGGCCGTGGCCGCCGGCACCGGCGACGTGTTGATGTCCCGGCTGCGCGAGGGCCGGGCCAACACTGTTCGGGGCGCCGCCCACTTCCTGCGCGAGACGGTGGGACGGGTGCGCTACGCCGGCGCCAGGGGCCGACTCACGGTGCGGGCCGACAGCGGCTTCTATGCCCACGCCATCGTCGCCGTCTGCCGCAAGATGGATGTCCGCTACTCCATCACCATCCGCCAGCACAAAAGCCTGCGCAATCTCATCGAGGCCATACCCGAGACGGATTGGACGCCCATCCCATACTGGATGGACGGCGCCGCCGATGTGGCCGAGACCACCTACACTCCCTTTGAGAGTGAGGCCGGCGCCGCGCCGGTGCGGCTCATCGTCCGGCGTGTGAAGCCCACGCCCGGTTCCCAACTGGCCCTCTTCGCCACCTACAGCTATCACGGATTCATCACCGACCGGGACGGGGAGACCCTGGAGCTGGAGGCCGACCACCGCCGCCACGCCGAGATCGAGAACGCCATCCGGGACCTCAAGTACGGCGTCGGGCTGAACCACCTGCCGTCCGGCCGATTCGCCGCCAACGGCGCTTGGCTGGCGGTACAGGTGATGGCCCACAACCTGGCCCGCTGGACGGCCCGCATCGGCTTGCGCGAGCAGATCGTGACCACCAAGACCCTCCGGCGTCGGTTCTTCGCCCTGGCGGGACGGACCACCCGCTCGGCGCGCCGCCTCACTTTGCATCTTCCCAAGCATTGGCCCTGGGAAACCCAGTTCAGCAGCGCCCTGGCCCGGCTGCGAGCCATTCCACTCCCCGCCTGACGGCGCTGTCCGCAACCGCCCCAACACCTCCAAACTCGCGTCCGCCCCGCCCGCGAGTGCATCCTGCTGCGTCCGATCTCACTATCACGCGATTCCCAGCCTCCATAGACCGCTCTCCAGGTCCGGTGCGGCTACTGAAAACCCTCGCGGGGTCACATCGGTCCAATGAAGCCCAGGCTTTCTCCCTTGTAGGCTCCCTCATCCCAATTTGCCCAGCATTCACGCCTCCCATCGGTGGATTCGGGTTTAGTCGTCGCTTCTTCCAGATTGTTGAGCCATATCCTTCTGAGCGTAGCGAGGAATCTCGGTCAAAAGAGAGTGACCCTTCGCCGCTCGCAGGTCAACAATTTAATGACCTTGCTTTCCCCCGCAGGCTTTCATCCTGGGTGGTCAAGGCCGCAAGCATCATTTTGATGAGGTGAAAGTCCGGGTTGCAAACCCAACTCTGCCCTACACCGCCATCCTCGTGAAACCGGAGAGCCATGATTCATTCGCCCTCACTCGACCCACTGACAAAAAGGCCTTGCCAACCCCGAAAACAGCCTGCACCATGGGCAAAATATATATAGAACAAACACGCTTCTTTACTTGTGATTTCCGTCCCTATTCCTCCCTTCTCCGACACCTTTGTCTAAGGCCACGCCTGTTTTGGGGTAAAATAAACGCCATGAATGGAAACGCACGGAAATGAAGAGGAGAACGGGCATTTCCGGCCCCATATGCGGCCCAACGCCCAACCGTCATTACTGCGAAAGCAGGAACCCAAAAATCCCCGACTCCCTTGGCGACCGACGACCAAGGTCCACGCCCCTCGGAGCGAAATGAACGGGAATGCACGGAAATGAACGCAAAAACTGGCATTTTCGAACATCGCCAACCAACCAACTAACTCAGGAGCAAGCAACCATGACCTTCCGCCAGATCAAAAAGAGATAAATGCCCTTAAGGGCCAGTACGCCGTCCCCCTCGCCGTCGTGCGACCCCGGCGCCTCGCCCAGGACTTCTGCGACGAATGGCAAGCCGCCCGCGAGGAGGGCAATCCCACCTTGCAGCCCATACAGTCCGCCCAGTGGTTCGTCAAGCAGGGATTCCGGCCCGGGAGCTTCAACGGCCTGTTCAATTACGCCAGGCGTTATACCTACGACAAAAAACCACCTTCACCATCGATGTCGTCAGGGGCATCCTTCCCCGGAAGGACTGCCAACGCATCATCAACAACATATTCAGGCGCAGCAACCCGCCGGGGCGGCGGCCGGGTCATGCCGGCTCCTTCAGCCCCTGCGACCTCCGGCTAGTACTCTGTCAACTTTGATGTTGAAAGTCCTTCGGTAATCCGGCCAATAGCCCTATAGTGGTCGGGATGAAGTGTTGACGGTGGGGGTGGCGGTGATGGTGCGTGATAAGTACGCCGTGCGGCTGGTGCCGGAACAACGGGAAGAACTCCAGAATCTGATTCGGGTTGGGAAAAGCTCGGCCCGAGTCACGGCCAGGGCGCGGATTCTGCTCAAGAGCGACGACGGTTGGGCCGCTCCCCGGGTGGCCGAAGCCTTGGACGTGGCGCTGGGCACCGTGTACCAGATCAAGCGCCGCTTTACGGAGGCGGGGTTGGACGGGGCCCTGTGGGACCGGCGCCAGGTCAACCGGCGCCGGAAGTTGGACGACAGGGGCGAGGCCCACCTCATCGCTCTGGCCTGCAGTTCGGCGCCGGAAGGCCATGACCACTGGACCCTGCGCCTTTTGGCTGGGAAGGTGGTGGAGTTGGGGTTGGCGACCTCCATCTCCCACGAGGGGGTTCGCCGGCGGCTGAAAAAAACGCGCTCAAGCCCTGGCAAAAGAAAGAGTGGTGCATCCCCAGGGTGAGCGCCGACTTCGTGGCCCACATGGAGGAAGTACTGGACCTGTACGCCGAACCCTATGACCCCCAGCGGCCGGTGGTCTGCTTTGACGAGACCTCCACCCAATTGCTGGCCGAAACCCGGGCGCCGATGCCACCCCGGCCGGGACGCCCCCAGCGGCAGGACTACGAGTACCGGCGGGAGGGGACCCGCAATCTGTTCCTGGCCTGTGAACCCCTGGCGGGGTGGCGCCATGTGGCGGTGACCCAGCGGCGCACCATGCAGGACTTCGCCCAGCAGATGCGCTGGCTGGTGGATGAAGCCTATCCAGAGGTTGAGGTGGTGCGGGTGGTTCTGGACAACCTGAACACCCACCGCGCGGCGTCCCTGTACGAGACGTTCCCGGCGACCGAGGCCCGGCGGATCGCGAAACGGTTGGAGTTCCACTACACGCCCAAGCACGGCAGTTGGCTGAACATGGCGGAAATCGAGTTCAGCGTGCTGTCCCGCTCCTGCCTGAAGCAGCGGCTCCCCGACGAAGATGCTCTCGGGAGGGAAGTCCAGGCACTGGTGCGGGAGCGCAACGCCGCCCGAGTTGGTATCAACTGGCGGTTCAAAACCCAGGAGGCCCGAACCAAACTTCACCGCCTTTACCCTTTTGATTCCAAAGTTGACTGAGTACTAGCCTTACCCATCTTGGACTGGCCCCTGCCGCTGTCGCTGTCGCCCCTACGGTACATCCGTGAGAGTCGCAGGCCAACCGCCTTACATCCGGACAATCGGAGCCGTCGTCCCTACCCCCGCCCTGCGAAGGCCCGCTTCAACGCCTTCAAGAATTACCTCGAATCCCGCGCCGGGACAGCACCTTCGCCTTTTCCCTACAGCCTGAAAGGGTCAACCCTGCAGAATAGGCAATCTTCCCTGACGGCCCAATAGCGAATGAGATGCGCCTAATCGCCCGGAGTCGACTCGGAACCGAGATCAATGTTAGGATTCTGGACAAAACGGAGGTTGAGACATGGCCAAGAGGAAGCACACTGCCGAGGGAATCATCAACAAACTCAGGGAGGCGGAGGTGGTCATTTCCGCTGGAAGTACGGTTGCAGAAGCCGCCCGGCGCATCGGTGTCTCTGAGCAGACCTTTTACCGCTGGAGGGCTGAGTATGGTGGTCTCCGGGTCGACCAGGCTCGGCGACTGAAGCAGCTGGAAGCGGAGAACGGCAGGCTGAAACGGGCAGTGGTCGAACCGACCCTGGACAACCAGATACCCAAGGAGGCAACTGAGGGAAACTTCTGAGCCCCGCCCGCCGCCGACGGTGCATCCAGCATGTGAGGGAGACACTCGGAGTCTCAGAGCGGAGGGCACGCAAGGTGCTGGGCAGCCACGCTCG
>CBDCTI010000007.1:0-788151 GCA_965222025.1 Dehalococcoidia bacterium
CGCTTCCTTCACCATGACCGGCGCCGGCGTCCTGACCTTCAAGGCGGCCCCGGACTTCGAGGCGGCCAGGAACACCTACACCCTGGTCATCGAGGTGCGGGACAGCAAGGACAGCGCGGGCAAGGCCGACACGGACTGGGACGACGCCGTCACCCTGACGGTCAACGTCACCGACGTGGCCGAGCCGCCGGACGCGCCCGCCGATCTGGCGGTGAGTTCCACGGCCAACGGGCTGACGGTGACCTGGACGGCGCCGGTGATGACGGGGAAGCCGCCGCTGACGGGCTACGACGTGGAGCAGCGGCTGCGCACCAGCGCCGACGACGCCGTCACCCCGGTCTGGGGGGCGTGGACCGACGCGTCCCACACCGGCACGGCGGCCAGTTCCAGCATCACGGGGCTGACGCCGGAGGCGGTCTACCAGGTGCGGGTGCGGGCGGTCAACGCCGAGGGGGAGAGCGGCTGGACGTCCGCCAGCGGCGCGCCGGGCCACCCCAACCGGGCGCCGGCCTTCCCCAGCGACAGCGTGACGCTGGACGTGGACGAGAACACGGCATCGGGCGCAGACATCGACGACTCGCCGGCGGCCACCGACCTGGACGGGGACTCCCTGACCTACTCCCTGGGCGGGACCGATTCGGCCCACTTCGCCATCGTGGCCGGCAGCGGCCAGCTGCAGACCAAGGGGGCCCTGGACCACGAGAAGAAGGCCAGCTACTCGGTGGTGGTCACCGCCAGCGACGGGACGCTGACGGACACCATCGCGGTGACCATCAACGTGAACGACCTGAACGAGGCGCCCAGCTTCGACGCCGGCGCCAGCGCGTCGGTGAACGCAGCGGAGAACCAGACGGCGGTGGCCACGCCGAAGGTGACCGACCCGGAGAAGGACGATCTCACCTACCGGCTGGACACCGCCGCGGCCTTCACCGGCCCCGCAGTCTCCAACGACCACGGGTCCTTCACCATGACCGGCGCCGGGGTCCTGACCTTCAAGGCGGCCCCGGACTTCGAGGCGGCCAAGAACAGCTACACCCTGGTCGTCGAGGTGAGGGACAGCAAGGACGGCGCGGGCAAGGACGACACTGACTGGGACGACTCCATCATCCTCACCGTCAACGTAACCGACGTCAACGAGGCGCCCGGCGCCCCCACCGGCCTGAAGGTGAGCAGCACAGCCAACGGTCTGACGGCGTCCTGGACGGCGCCGGTGATGACCGGCAAGCCGGTGCTGACCGGCTACGACGTGGAGCATCGCCTGCGCACCAGCGCCGCCGACTCCGTCTCCGAGGTCTGGGGCGTCTGGACGGACGTGCCCCACAGCGACACGACGGCCAGCGCGAATATCGGCAGCCTGACGGCGGGGGAGCACTACCAGGTGCGGGTGCGGGGTGTGAACGACGAGGGAGACGGGGTCTGGGCCGGGCCGGTCCTGGGAGTGCCGGGCCAGCCTAACCGGGCGCCGGTGTACACCGACTCGTCCAAGACCTTCAGCGTGGACGAGAACACCGCGTCGGCCACCAACATCGGCAAGCCGCTGACGGCCACCGACCCGGACGGGGACACGCTGGAATACTCCCTGGGCAGCGGGGGGGACGACGCCAACTTCGCCATCGATTCCAAGACCGGCCAGCTCAAGACCAAGGGCGACCTGGACCACGAGACCAAGGACAGCTACTCGGTGACCGTCACCGCCGCGGACCCCAGCGGCCTCACGGACACTATCGCGGTGACCATCAACGTGACCGGCGTGAACGAGGCACCGTTCTATACCGGCTCCGGTGTGACCCTGGAGGTGGACGAGAACACGGCGCCGGCCACGGACATCGGCAGCGCAGTGACCGCCACCGACCCCGACGGGGACACGCTGGAGTACGCGCTGGGCGGAACCGACTCGGGTCACTTCGCCATCGTCGCCAGCAGCGGGCAGCTCAAGACCAGTGGGGCGCTGAACCACGAAAACAAGGCCAGCTACGCGGTGACGGTGACGGCCGAGGACCCCAGCGGCCTCTTGGCTGACATCGCGGTGACCATCAACGTGACCGATGTGAACGAACCGCCGAGCTTCGCCGATTCGGCCAAGACGCTGGAGGTGGCGGAGAACACCGCCCCGGCCACGGACATCGGCGACCCTATCGCCGCCATCGACCCGGAGGGCGACACCCTGACCTACACCATCGACGGAGCCGACGCCGCGCACTTCGTCATCGTCGCCGGCACGGGGCAGCTCAAGACCAATGGTGTCGTAGACCTCCCCACCAAGAGGGCCAGGAGGGCCAGGAGGGCGGCGCCGGACGACGGGACCACGGACTCCTACAGCATTGTGGTGAGCGTAAGCGACGGCAAAGACGCCAACGGCGACGCCGACGACTCATTCGACGACACGATAGACGTGACCGTCAGGGTAAGGGGCGTGAGACAGGCGTCGGCTATGGTGGACTACGACATTGACGACGACAAACTCATTGAGTTGGCGAATCTGGCGCGGTTGAACGCCACCCGCTGGGACCTGAACGGAGACGGCGCGGCGGACGACAGCGCCGACCAGCCCAGCTATGACGCTGCCTTTCCCAATGCGATGCCGGGCATGGGCTGCCCCGACATCGACGGCGATGGCGTTGCCGACTGCCGGGGCTATGAGCTGGTCGCGGACTTGAACTTTGACGAGGACGGTGACAATCAGATTACCAGCGCGGACGGCGCCTACTGGAACGGCGGCGCAGGCTGGGACCCCATCGGCGGCCCCTTCAAGCCCGGGGTGCCGTACAGGCATGACAAAAACATGGTCAAATTCAGATTCGATGGTAACGGCAACACCATCTCCAACCTTTTCATCAACCGCCCTGCCGAAAATAATATGGGGCTGTTCAGCGCCACCAACAGTGGCATGTTGAAAAATGTAGGCTTGGAGAACGTGACGGTTGTAGGCGACGCAACAGTAGGCGCCTTGGTGGGCTCGGCGCGGAGTATAATTTCATCCAGCTACGCCACCGGCGAGGTCAGCGGCAGAACCAATGTGGGCGGACTGGTGGGGTCCCTCACGAGCGCCACGATGAAGGAGACTTACGCTGCCGTCAACGTGCGGGCCTCGGGGAGTTTCGCCGGCGGGCTTGTGGGCTTTAACGGAGGTCATATATATTCCAGCTATGCCACCGGCGCAGTGTTCGCAGCCCGAAATGCGGGCGGACTGACTAGCTTCAGTCAATATTCGAACCGACCCGACTTTTACAACTGGTTGGGGAGAATCAGAAGCAGCTACTCCACCGGCCCGGTGTTCGCCGACAACCGTGGAGTCGGACTCGTTGAGATAAACAGCTATTCCGACGCAGAGGGGCATATAACCAACAGCTATTGGGATTACCAGACCGGCGGCACGCGCAGCGGCGCGGGTATCGGCTATGACACCGCCTCTCTGCGAGAGCCCACCGGCTACACCGGTATCTACGCCAACTGGAACCAGATTCACAAAAGGGTAGACCCGTGGGACTTTGGAACCAGCAGCGACTACCCGGCACTGAAGGTGGACTGGAACGGGGACGGCATCGCCACGGTGGAGGAATTCGGCAATCAGGACCCTGGGCGGCGCTCTCCCGCGTTCAATGACCCCACCCCGCGCAACTTCAGCGTGGCCGAGAAGTCTCCGCCCGACACAAACATCGGCGGCCCCTTGCCGGCAACCGAGCCTGACGGCAACCCCATCACCTACGCCCTCAACGGCGAGGACGGGAGGCATTTCGTCATCGACCCCAATACTGGTCAGATTAAGGCCAAAGACCCCTTGTATTACGAGGCCCGGAACACCTACCAAATAAGGGTGGCTGCGTTCAATGAAAGGAACGGGGCAGATTGGCTTGTCGTAAACATTAGCGTGACCCAAGCCGCCCAACGAGTGCCGAGAGATGCCGTGGCGGGCAGGCTTCCGGGCCAGCCGGGCACGCCGGAGATAATCAACGTTGAGGAGACTTCCTTCTATATCACCTGGACGGCGCCGGAGACGGGTTCTACCGCCATAGCCGGCTACGGCATCCAATACAAGCTGACCTCGGAGGAAGATTCCGCCTACGCCGACGTTAAGCCGACGCCCACGGGTACGGTCACCGGCTACCACCTGGTGAACCGGGACCGGCAAACCGTAGCCGAGGGCACGTCCTACACAGTGCGGGTGCGGGCGAGACACGCCAAGGGCTGGTGGCCCTGGTCCGAGGAGGCCATCGTGGTCACCGCCAGCGCGGTGGCGTCCAACAACCCGCCGTCCTTCGCCGCCGCCAGCGCAACGGTCAGCGTGGCGGAAAACACCGCCGCCAACACGGCCATCGCCAACTCCCCCACGGCCACCGACCCGGACGCCGGAGACACCTTGACCTACACCCTGGGTACGACGACAGATGACCTCCACTTTACGATAGATTCCAACAGCGGCCAGTTGCAGACCAGCGGGGCTTTGGACTACGAGTCCAAGGACTCCTACACGGTGACGGTAACCGCTACCGACGGCGGCGGGCTGGCGGACAGCATCGCCGTGACCATCACGGTGACCGACGTGGCGGATACGCCGCCGGGCCAGCCGGACACGCCGGAGATAATCAACGTTGAGGAGACTTCCTTCCGGGTCACCTGGACGGCGCCGACGGAGGGTTCTTCCGCCATTACCGGCTACGGCATCCAATACAAGCTGGCCTGGGAGGAAGATTCGGCCTACGCCGACGCGAAACCGACGAAGAGGGGGACCGTCACCGGCTACAACCTGGTGAACGGGGGCGGGCAAACGGTGGCGGAGGGAACTTCCTACGCAGTGCGGGTGCGGGCGAAGAACGCCGAGGGCTGGGGCCTCTGGTCCGACGCGGCCAGCGTGGTCACCGCCGGGGCGCCGCCGGCCAACAACCCGCCGTCCTTCGCCGCCGCCAGCGCGACGGTCAGCGTGGCGGAAAACACCGCCGCCAACACGGCCATCGCCAACTCCCCCACGGCCACCGACCCGGACGCCGGAGACACCTTGACCTACACCCTGGGTACGACGACAGATGACCTCCACTTTACGATAGATTCCAACAGCGGCCAGTTGCAGACCAGCGGGGCGCTGGACTACGAGTCCCAGGACTCCTACACGGTAACGGTAACCGCTACCGACGGCGGCGGGCTGTCCGCCAGCATCGACGTGACCATCACCGTAACGGACGTGGCGGACACGCCGCCGGGCCAGCCGGACACGCCGCCGGGCCAGCCGGACACGCCGCCGGGCCAGCCGGACACGCCGGAGATAATCAACGTTGCGGAGACTTCCTTCCGGGTCACCTGGACGGCGCCGGCGGAGGGTTCTTCCGCCATTACCGGCTACGGCATCCAATACAAGCTGGCCTGGGAGGAAGATTCGGCCTACGCCGACGCGAAGCCGACGAAGAGGGGGACCGTCACCGGCTACAACCTGGTGAACGGGGGCGGGCAAACGGTGGCGGAGGGAACTTCCTACGCAGTGCGGGTGCGGGCGAAGAACGCCGAGGGCTGGGGCCTCTGGTCTGAGGCGGCCAGCGTGGTCACCGCCGGGGCGCCGCCGGCCAACAACCCGCCGTCCTTCGCCGCCGCCAGCGCAACGGTCAGCGTGGCGGAGAACACGGCGGCCGGGACGGACATCGGCGACGCACTGACGGCCACCGACCTGGACGCTGGCGACACGTTGACCTACACTCTGGGTACGACGATGGATGACGGTCACTTCGCCATCGACGCCGGCAGCGGCCAGATCAGAACCAAGGGCGACCTAGACTACGAGGGCAAGGACTCCTACGCGGTGACGGTGACGGCCACCGACGGCGGCGGGCTGGCGGACAGCATCGCCGTGACCATCACCGTGACCGACGTGGCGGACACGCCGCCGGGTCAGCCGGACACGCCGGAGATAATCAACGTTGAGGAGACTTCCTTCCGGGTCACCTGGACGGCGCCGACGGAGGGTTCTTCCGCCATTACCGGCTACGGCATCCAATACAAGCTGGCCTGGGAGGAAGATTCGGCCTACGCCGACGCGAAACCGACGAAGAGGGGGACCGTCACCGGCTACAACCTGGTGAACGGGGGCGGGCAAACGGTGGCGGAGGGAACTTCCTACGCAGTGCGGGTGCGGGCGAAGAACGCCGAGGGCTGGGGCCTCTGGTCCGACGCGGCCAGCGTGGTCACCGCCGGGGCGCCGCCGGCCAACAACCCGCCGTCCTTCGCCGCCGCCAGCGCGACGGTCAGCGTGGCGGAAAACACGGCGGCCGGGACGGACATCGGCGACGCACTGACGGCCACCGACCTGGACGCTGGCGACACGTTGACCTACACTCTGGGTACGACGATGGATGACGGTCACTTCGCCATCGACGCCGGCAGCGGCCAGATCAGAACCAAGGGCGACCTAGACTACGAGGGCAAGGACTCCTACGCGGTAACGGTCACGGCCACCGACGGCGGCGGCCTGAGCGCCAGCATCGCCGTAACTATCACAGTGACCAACGTGGCTGAGAGAGTGGACTACGACGCCGATGGCGACGGCCTCATCGAGGTTGCCAACCTGGCCCAACTGCACGCCATCCGCTTGGACCTGGACGGCGATGGCGCCTCCGAAAACGCCGGTTACAGCGACGCCTTCCCGGACGCGGCGGCCGGCATGGGCTGCCCCGACAGCGGCTGCAGCGGCTACGAACTGGCGGCAGACTTGGACTTCGACACCGACGGCAACGGGGATGTTGACGCTGACGATGCCTACTGGAACGGCGGCGCCGGCTGGGAACCCCTGGGCGGCAACGTCGGCCTGAAGCGCCCCAGCGACCCCAAGTTCAACGCTGTCTTCGACGGCAACGGGCATACCATCGCCAACCTGTTCATCGACCGGCCGGGGCGCAAGAGCGTGGGGTTGTTCGGGGCCGTGGGGCGGAGCGGGACTATCCGCAACCTGAGCTTGACCAACGCGAATGTCGCCAGCCAGGTGAATGTGGGAGCGCTGGTGGGAATCCTCTTTGGGGTGGTGGAAGCCGTCCACGCCGACGGCAGCGTCTCCGGCGACGAGAACGTGGGCGGGCTGGCGGGCTTCGTACATGAAGACGGACGGGTCAGACGGAGCTATGCCACCGCCCGCGTGACCGGCGCGAAGACCAATGTTGGCGGGCTGGCAGGCCACCTGCGCGGAGCGATAGAAGCCAGCTACGCCACCGGCAGCGTAACCAGCGGGGACACCGCCGGCGGGCTGGTGGGAGTGCTGCTGGGAACAGTGGAAACCAGCTACGCCACCGGCGCAGTGCAAGGGGGAAAGAACGTGGGTGGGCTGGTCGGGCTCAGCCGTGGCGCCACAGTAACCGCCAGCTACTGGAACAGCGAGACCAGCGGGCAGGCTGACAGCCGGGGCGGCGAGGGCAAGACCACCGCCGAGCTGAGCAACCCCACTGGGGCCAGCGGCATCTATGCCGGCTGGGACGCGGCCACCTGGGACTTCGGGACCGGCAGCCAGTACCCGGCGCTGAAAGCGGACTGGGACGGCGACGGTATGGCGACGGCGGCCGAGTTCGGCAGCCAGGTACGGGCGGCGCCGGTGGTCGCCAACCGCGCCCCGTACTTCGCCGGCAGCGCGGCAGAGGTCATGGTGGCGGAGAACACGGTAGCGGGCACGGCCATCGGCGGTCCGGTTGAGGCCACGGAGCCGGACGGGGACAGCCTGACCTACGCCCTGGGTACGACGGCGGATGACGGCCACTTTGCCATCGACGCCGATAGCGGCCAGTTGCAGACCAGCGGGGCGCTGGACTACGAGGGCCAGATCTCCTACGCGGTGACGGTAAGCGCCACCGATGCTGTCGGCTTGTCGGCCAGCATCGCCGTGACCATCACGGTAACCAACGTGAACGACGCGCCGTACTTCGCCGACAGCGCGGCAGAGGTCAGCGTAGCGGAGAACACCGCCGCCGGCACGGCCATCGGCGACCCGGTTGAGGCCACGGACCCGGACGCCGTGGACAGCCTGACTTACACCCTGGGCAGCGAGGCCGACGACGGTCACTTCGCCATCGACGCCGACAGCGGCCAACTCAAGACCAAGGGCGACTTGGACTACGAAGGCGCCAGTTCCTACGCGGTAACGGTAACCGCCACCGACAGCGGCGGGCTGACCGCCATCATCACCGTGACCATCAAAGTTGACGATGTGGAGGAAGCGCCGCGTCCCGGCAACGTCCAGGCTGCGTTGCAGGCCGACGGTTCGGTGCTGGTGACCTGGGAAGCGCCGGCCGGGGCCGGAGACGACACCTTCTACCGGGTGCGCCGCCGCCTGGACACTGCGGACAGCAGCTACGCGGTCATTGCCCGCCGGGTGGAGGACGCCGACAACGACGGGGCCGCTGAGTACCGGGACGATGACGGCGACCTGGAGGCCGGGCAGAGCTACCTCTACTCGGTGCGCGCCTTCGACGGGGACGGGGATAAGCTGGGGCAATGGACTGATGGCGTCAAGGTCTCCATCCCGGCCGCCGCGCCGGCAGAGAAGGAGAAGCGGGCGGCCAACAATGCGCCAACCTTCGCCGACAGCGCGGCAGAGGTCAGCGTCGCCGAGAATACCGCCGCCGGCGCGGACATCGGCGCCCCGGTTGAGGCCAAGGACCCGGACGGGGACAGCCTGACCTACGCCCTGGGCAGCACTGCCGACGACGGCCACTT
The DNA here is from genome assembly GCA_965222025.1 of Dehalococcoidia bacterium. Classification (GTDB taxonomy): domain Bacteria; phylum Chloroflexota; class Dehalococcoidia; order Lucifugimonadales; family UBA3495; genus VXOI01. Next base: position 8,680 of record CBDCTI010000007.1, read on the forward strand.
CACCATCGACGCCGATAGCGGCCAGTTGCAGACCAGCGGGGCTTTGGACTACGAGAGCCAGAGTTCTTACACGGTGACGGTAACCGCCACCGATGATGGCGGGCTGTCCGCCAGCGTTGAGGTGACCATCACGGTAACGGACGTGGCGGACACACCGCCGGGCCAGCCGGACACGCCGGAGATAATCAACGTTGAGGAGACTTCGTTCCGGGTCACCTGGACGGCGCCGGCGGCGGGTTCTTCCGCCATCACCGGCTACGGCATCCAATACAAGCTGGCCTCAGAGGAAGATTCCGCCTACGCCGATGTCACGCCGACGCCCACGGGGACGGTCACCGGCTACAACCTGGTGAACGGGGGCGGGCAAACGGTAGCGGAGGGCACGTCCTACGCAGTGCGGGTGCGGGCGAAGAACGCCGAGGGCTGGGGCCTCTGGTCCGACGCGGCCAGCGCGGTCACCTCCGGCGCGGCGCCGTCCGAGGCGTCCAACAACCCGCCGTCCTTCACCGCCGCCAGCGCAACGGTGGAGGTGGCGGAGAACACCGCGGCCAACACGGCCATCGGTGACGCCCTGACGGCCACCGACCCGGACGCCGGAGATACCTTGACTTACACCTTGGACGGCAAGGACTCGGGCCACTTCGCCATTGGCGCCGATAGCGGCCAGTTGCAGACCAGCGGGGCTTTGGACTACGAGAGCCAGAGTTCTTACACGGTGACGGTAACCGCCACCGACGGCGACGGACTGACCGCCAGCGTTGAGGTGACCATCACGGTAACGGACGTGGCGGACACGCCGCCGGGCCAGCCGGACACGCCGGAGATAATCAACGTTGAGGAGACTTCCTTCCGGGTCACCTGGACGGCGCCGGCGGAGGGTTCTTCCGCCATTACCGGCTACGGCATCCAATACAAGCTGGCTTCAGAGGAAGATTCCGCCTACGCCGATGTCACGCCGACGCCCACGGGGACGGCCACCGGCTACAACGTGGTGAACCGGGGCGGGCAGACGGTGGCGGCGGGGACTTCCTACGCAGTGCGGGTGCGGGCGAGGAACGCTGAGGGTTGGGGGCCTTGGTCTGAGGCGGCCAGCGTGGCCACCGCCGGCGGGGTGCCGCCCAACGAAGCCCCGGCCTTTGCCGCCGCCAGCGCAACGGTGGAGGTGGCGGAGAACTCGGCGGCCGACACGGCCATCGCCAACTCTCCCACGGCCACGGACCCGGACGTTGGAGATACGTTGACCTACACTCTGGGTACAACGATGGATGACGGTCACTTCGCCATTGACACTGGCAGCGGCCAACTCAGAACCAAGGGCGACCTGGACTACGAGTCCAAGGACTCCTACGCGGTAACGGTGACCGCCACCGACGGCGGCGGGCTGTCCGCCAGCGTTGAGGTGACCATCACGGTAACGGACGTGGCGGACACGCCGCCGGGCCAGCCGGCCACGCCGGAGATAATCAACGTTGAGGAGACTTCTTTCCGGGTCACCTGGACGGCGCCGGCGGATGGTTCTTCCACCATTACCGGCTACGGCATCCAATACAAGCTGGCCTCGGAGGAAGATTCCGCCTACGCCGACGTTAATCCGACGCCCACGGGGACGGCCACCGGCTACAACCTGGTGAACCGGGACGGGCAAACGGTGGCGGAGGGGACTTCCTACGCGGTGCGGGTGCGGGCGAAGAACGCTGAGGGTTGGGGGCCTTGGTCTGAGGCGGCCAGCGCGGTCACCGCCGGCGCGGCGCCGTCCGACGCTGCCCCGGCCAACGGGGATGAAACGGAAGCCGATGACAGCGGGCAGGAGGAGTCCAAGTCTGATTCTTACCAAGCTACAGCCGTCTTCATCACAAACCAAGGGCGGGTCTTGGTAAAGTGGGACAAAGTTGACGGGGCGGCTTACTATCTCATACGGAAGAACGGCCAGCCGATGCCGGGGCGTACCGATGCAACGAGTCTCTACGACGCAGATGTGGAGGAGGGCACCCGGTACGAATACCGGATCACCGCCTACGACAGTGAGGACAGTGAGGACAGCGTGTTGGTAGTGATGACGGCGGCGACGGGGGAGTAGGCGGGAGACAGGCGCGCCCAGGCAATGTCCAGATGACCCTTGGGTCGACGGCTCGGCGCTGCTGCCCTGGGAAGCCCCCGCCGGAGCCGGAGATGATGCCTTCTACCGGGTGCGCCGCCGGGTGGAGGACGCCGAAAGCAGCTATGATGTCATCGCCCGCCGGGTGGAGGACGCCGATGACGATGGGGGGCGCCGAGTACTTGGACGTGATCAGTGGGCTGGAAGCTAGGCAAAGCTACCTCTACTCGGTGCGGGCCTTTGGCGAGGATGGGGGTAACATCGGCAAATGGACAGCCGGCGTCAGGTCTCCACCCCAGCCAACTGCCCCGCCCTCGCCCGTAGCAACCCTCGGTAAAAGAGGGAGTGGTTGCTGTGAGCGAAGGCGGGATGCCCGCAGGCGAGGAGAGGTTGTCTCCCTTATGCTGCTCATGCAGATGGCTACAACTCAACCACCCACTCAAAAGTTCGCAGTACAGTACGCTTAGGCCCACCAACCAGCCCTCTTGTGGTAAAATCAGATACAAAATGACGGCTTTTTCTCTCAGGTGCCACCAGAGGAATGGTCGTCAAGCAGCATTTTGTGTTGTTGTCCAGCGATTACGTCCCCTCAATTGAAAAGCGAATATGTCCCCTGGCTTAGTCGGCGGCCGCGAGCGATGCGGCCAGAGCCTCTGCTTTGGCGCGTTCCTTGGCGCTGAGCTTCTTGGTGGGTGGGCTCACGGCAGACGCGTACTTTTTCGCAGTGTTTTTGGCCATGCCCAGACTCCGGGCTATGGCCCGCAGGGAAAGTCCCTGCTCCCTAGCCAGCTGTACAGCCTCCCAGCGGGCCTGCTGGGTTGACCTGGGCGTCCGGTGCAACTGGTGGCGAACTGGCTTCCCCTTCGCTCCGGCCCTCCGTCGCCCCCTCACCAGTCGATTCCAAGGTGGAGAGGCGTTCCCGTTGAGCCGCGTTCAGGTGGCTGTGGGCCACGCCGCCGGTGGCTTCCTGAAGCCCCGGACCGTGGGAGCAGCCGCTGTCTGCGCCCCGCAGCGCCCAGGAGGGCGGCGGCCCCTCCTGAAAGTTAACAGCCTCACCATGGTACCGAATCATCAGCTCCCCGTCGGCCCGTTCCAGGACGTCCACCCGAAGACCGGCATAGCTGGGGCGCTCCGCCTCGGGCAGCAGTTGCAGCACCCGCCACTGGTACTTCACGGTGTTGTCCCTGGCCACCTTGCGGCTGTCCCTGAGGCAGACGGTCTCGGTCAGGGACAGTTCCGCCGGCACCGGCCGGTAGGCCGTCTCCGGTTGCTCCGCCGCCACGGCGAAGCGGGCGTTGAACCGGGGCAGAAACTCGTTTAGGACCAGGCTGGCCTCGTCGATGGAGCTGGCCTGGGCCAGACGCAACTCGGTTACCAGCCGGTCTTGGAAGGTCTCCGGCATCCGCTCCACCCGTCCCTTTGCCTGTGGAGAGAGGGCGAATATCTGCTGGATGCCCAGCTCCCGCATCACCCTAGCGAACTGGGTGGTTTGCACCGGCGTAGCCGTTGATGGCCAGCTTCACCACGGAAGCAGCGGCCGCCTCGGGGACGGCGTTGTGGGGTCGGCGTCCCCGGTTCCCATGGGCCAGTGCGGCGGCACCATCCTTGCGGTAAGCGGCGAGGAGACGCTTGGTATGACGTTCGCTCACTCCAATAATCTCGGCCGCCTGGGCGATGGGAAGCTGATGTTCCAGAACACTGTTGAGTACTTGAATCCTGGCCTGTTCCTGCTGATTCAACTTTACATCCCTCATGGGGATGACATATTCGCTGAACAGTTAGCACATGACCGAATCGTAGAACATCAACAATTTTGACAACAGTCTTCGCGCCCACGGGAAACGGTTTCTCAGCAGCCTGAAGGCCTCCAACAGGTACTCCGAAGGGTACCTCGCCAGCCTCGAAACCACTGTCGCAATGGCCGCCCTGTACGCCGAAGAGCAGGGCTGGCCCGATGTGCAGAAAATCACCATCGAGGACTACCTGTCCTACCTCCAGGACCGAGTACGGTGGTTCGGTGAGCGGATCTACGCTGAACCCAAGAAGCTGTCCAAGGGTCACATCAATGCCCAGTACCGCCGCCTGAACCGGTTCTTCAACTGGCTGGTGGAGCGCAAACATATCGACGAGAATCCTCTCGCCGATATAGAGCCACCCAGCCTGGAAGAGAAAACTGTTCCCATTGTCACGGAAGACCAGATGCGGGACTTGCTGACCCTTGCCGATCCGGCCCTCGCCAAAACGCCCGCCCACCGCTTTCGCTTGTCTCGCGACCGGGCAGTCCTGTACGCATTTTGGCATACTCCCGGCCGACTGAGCGAAATCGTCAAGCTCGAGCTCGGTGATGTGGACCTGAACAATGGGACGCTGTTGGTGATGGGGAAGGGCCGAAAGGAGAGGAGAATGCCCATTGGCGACGCGGCCAGGTCGGTAATGTGGGGCTATTTGCAGGAACGAGAATCCCTCACGCCCCGCACCAAGGCTCTGTGGGTGTCTGAGCAGGGTGAGGCCCTGCTGCCAAACGGGATATGCCAGCTTCTCAGGCGGCCTGGCAAGGCGAACCAACATCAAGGGCATGCACCCGCACCGGTTCCGCCACTCATACGCCATCAACGCTCTGCGGGCTGGCATGCCGGAGCAGGTCCTGAAAATAGTCGGCGGGTGGAGGAAGATACCCGAGACGTATTTCCGGACGCTGGGGGAAGAGGACGCGAGAGAATTCCACCGCCAGGTGAGCCCGGGCGATTGGATGGGGGAAGTGACGTCTGTGCGAAGGACTCGACAGCAGCCGAGTAACGGCCATTCCCGGGGCAAGCTGTGAGGTTTATTCCCAGTGGGGTTAGCATTGTAAGTTCTTGCCCTGCTCCGGTCGCTCCTGCGACACCGAGTGGCCTCGCCAGCCGGACCAGATTTAACGGTATTTGCTCTGAGAGGGGAGAACGGCGTTCATAAGGCGCCCGCGATGACTCAGAAATGGGGAAACGGCGAAGGCGGCTCGTCCAAAATGGCGACTAAGAACTATGATTGTGGAGACGTGGGAGACCACGAGCCACAATTCCCTGCTATACCCATATTGGTGCGTTTCAGGGAAACGCCAGTTTCGAACGACGACTTAGCATTACGTAAGTGTTGTATTGATGGGTAAAGAGACTTCATCCTGATACGTGCATCCGCGGTGGTGAAGCGCCAGTCCACTTGTATGCCGCCCAGGTTGCGCTGAGCCTGCCACGCCTCCGCCCCCCTCCGCAGGACGCTCCGTCCGGGATGCGTCGGTCCAGACATTGCGGGGCCATCACGCCGATCTCGATCTCAGCCATCCCTTCGGCAGACTCAGGACAGGGTTGAGCCAGCTGCCGTGCTTCGGTGTGTAATGTATCTCCAGCCGCGCCTCCGCCGGCTCAAAGGCCTCGTACAAAGATGACGGATGATGAGTGTTCAGGTTGTCCATCACCAGCACTATCCGCTCCTTGTCGGCATAGTCCTCGTCCACCAGTTTCCGCACCACCTCAGCCCAATCAGTCCGGGTCCGGCGCCCTGTAACCTCCACCCGCCGCCATCCCTCCAAGGGGGCGAACAGCATGAAAAGGTTGCTCACACCATTGCGTTCGTATTCATAGTCATAAGAAGCTCCCTCTCCGGGGCGGAGTGGACGGCCCAGCCGGGTCTCCTTCACCTGCTGTTTGCTGGTCTCGTCCAAGCACACCAGGACCTCGCTCTCCCGGTACTGGCGATAGTAGACCTCCAGCACGCCCTCCATGGCGCAGACAAACTCGGCACTGCCCTCCGGGGGGATGCACCATCATTCTTTCAGCCAGGGCTTGAGTTCGTTTTTTTCAGGGTCTGGCGCACCGTTTCGATGCTGATGCTGTCCACTATCTCGCATTCAACCAACTGGTCCGCCAGCAGTTGCAGGGTCCAGCCGGCCCGGCCCTCCGGCGGTTGGGAGCAGGTCAAGGCAATCAGGTGAGCCTCCCTTCGCCATTCAGCTTCCGACGCCGCCGGATGAGCTGTTGCCGGCGTCCCAAGGCTGCCTCCAGACCCTCCTCCACGCAACGGCGGCGCACCCGCTCCAACGTGGCGGTGCCCACCTTCAGAGCCTGGGCAATCTCCTCGTCCTTCATGCCACCGTCGGCCTGGTTCTCGTCGCAAAGCAGCAGGATGCGGGCGTGAGTCTGCTTATAGGCCGCCGCTCGTCCCTTGGACACCAACGCCATTAGCACCTGTTGCTCCTCCTCCGCCAGCCGTACCCTGTACCTCTTCACCATCATCCACACCCCACGTACCAAACCTCTCCTCGGCCACTGCCCTTATTGTACTCCATCACCCATCAGTTCAACGATGTCCCACTACTGGTACTCAGTCAAAGTGGTAATGACAGGCCTATCATATGTTGAATGGAATTGGTAGGGTTGCCAGAGAAGCTGTGTTGGTTGAGGTGTGGTATCCATGGTTCAGGAGAGGTATGCGGTCAGGCTGACGTTGGAGCAAAGGGGGCATCTACGGAGGGTGATTCGGTCGGGTAGGAGTTCGGCTCAAGCCAACACCCGGGCCCGGGTTCTGCTGAAGATAGACGAGGGTTGGCCCTTCGACAGGCTCAGGAGCTCCCCAAGTGGCGGCGGCTATGGAAGTGACGGAGCGCACGGTGTTCCGCATCAAGCGGCGCTTTGCCGAGGAGGGACTGGAGGAGACGTTGCACCGGCGCAATCAGGTCAACCGGCACCGGAAGGTGGATGAACGGGTGGAGGCCCATCTGATCGCCTTGGCCTGCACTACAGCGCCCGAAGGCCACGACCACTGGACCCTGCGCCTGTTGGCAGACAGGACGGTGGAACTGGGATTGGTGGAGTCCTTGTCCCACGAGACGGTGCGGCTGCACTTGAAAAAAACGCGCTCAAGCCGTGGCAGAAGCAACAGTGGTGCATCCCCAAGGTGAGCGCTGACTTCGTGGCCCACATGGAGGATGTGCTGGACCTGTACGCCGAGCCTTACGACCCAGCCAGACCGGTGGTCTGTTTTGACGAGAGTTCCACTCAGTTGCTGGCCGACGCCCGGCCGCCCCTTCCGGCGGAGCCGGGGAAACCCAGACGTGAGGACTACGAGTACGTGAGGGGCGGAACCCGCAACCTGTTCCTTGCCTGTGAGCCCAAACGGGGCTGGCGCCATGTGGCGATAACCAGACAGCGTACCATGCAGGACTTCGCCCACCGAATGCGTTTGCTGGTGGATGAGGCCTACCCTGAGGTGCCGGTGATCCACTTGGTGCTGGACAACTTGAACACCCACCGGATGGCGTCGCTGTACGAGACCTTCCCGCCAGCAGAGGCTCGGCGCATTGCCAAGCGGCTGGAGTTCCACCACACGCCCAAGCATGGGAGTTGGCTGAATCCTGTCCTGAGCCTGCCGAAGGGATGGCGGAGATCGAGTTCAGCGTCCTCGCCCGAGCCTGTCTGCGGGGACGCAACCCGGACGAGGACAGCTTGGGGCAAGCCGTCAACACCTGCGTCTCGGAGCGCAACGCCGCGGCAGCCCCCATCAACTGGCGATTTACCACCAAGAAGGCCAGAACCAAACTCCGTAGGCTATACCCTGACACTTCTACTTTGACCGAGTACTAAACTAAAGCCAAGGTGGGATGTACATTTAAGTGGCGATGGTGATCAGCTGGGTTGCGCGGGTGAATCCCTCTCATCCGTACTTGGAGAATGACCCGGCTCCGTCGTTTGACCCCCACCATTTGCGCATTTCACCTTGGCTTTAGTTTAGGTGGCTGGATACGCGAAAAACGTGAGGCCCTGGGTATGAGCCGCCTTCAACTCCCCCAGCTCATCGGAGTCCACGAAAAGACCGTCCTGACCTGGGAGTGCGGAAAGTCACAACCCCAACACAGTAAGCGAATACTCATCGAACGGCACCTAAACTCGGATCCACCGATGAAGGTTCGTCAGGTTAGCGTCTTGAAGCGTCAAGAAGGTGCTCTGGCAATCTTGGGATAATGGTTTTTTAACAGCAACCCGACCCCAAAGAGGGAGCACCCATCTGATGCTACCACGCAACCACCCCGACCACATCCACGTCGCCTATGACGATCACCGCCTGGTCAACAATGCCGGGCTGCTACTGCCGGCCACTCTCGCCCGGCATCTGGGCCTGCGGGAACTCGTAGACTATCACCTCGATCTCGGCAGCGCGACGGGGCGGTCCAACACGGGCGACAAGATAATGACACGCTGGTCGCTACCGCGCTGGCTGGTGGCGATTGCATCGACGACGCTGACGTGTTGCGCACCGGCGGGAGGTCGGTGTTCTCGACTGCATGGTCAAAGCGCCATCCACCCTCGGCACTTTCCTGCGCAGCTTCCGGTGGGGCCATGTCCGCCAGCTGGACCGGGTGAGCCGGGAGCTTCTGGCACGGGCCTGGGCCGCCAGTGCCGGACCCGGCGACGGGCCGCTGACCATCGACCTGGACTCCACCATCTGCGAGACCTACGGGCTGGCCAAGGAGGGCGCGCGACCACGGCTACACCGGCCAGCGGGGCTATCACCCGCTCCTCGCCGTCGCCGCCGGAACCGGGGACGTGTTGATGTCCCGGCTGCACAAGGGACGAGCCAACACGGCGCGGGGCGCTGCTCACTTCCTGCGGAAGACGGTGGGTCGGTGCGCCACGCCGGAGCCACGGGTCAACTCACCATGCGGGCCGACAGCGGCTTCTACACTTATGGCGAGATATCTGTCTGCCGCAAGATAAATGTCCGCTTCTCCTTCACCATCCGCCAGCACAAGAGCCTGCGCCATCTCATAGAGGCCATGCCCGAGGATGACTGGACTCCGATCCCCTTGTATCTTGAGTTTGTCGATGGAACCGAGCGCGGCAGACCGTCATTCCCTGGGTCGCGACAGACCGTCCAGTAGCGAGGGTTGCCGCGCTCCCTACAAGCAGAGCCCGAACAGTTGCCCGGGCCGATAGAGCCCGTATCGTGCAAGGACGGGCCGACGCTCACACAGGAGGTACGGATGGAAGGAGAACCGAGATACGTAGGCATTGATGTTTCGAAGGCTCAGGCAGATGTGGCCGTCCGGCCTACGGGACAGATATGGGCCACGCCTTACAACGAGACCGGCGTCGGGGAACTGGTTTCCCAGTTGGTGGATCTGGGTCCCGCCATGGTGTTGCTGGAGGCAACGGGTGGTCTGGAACTGCCGTTGGTGGCCGCTCTCGCTGCTGCGGCGCTGCCAGTGGTGGTGGTCAACCCGCGCCAGGTTCGAGACTTCGCCAGGGCCACCGGTACGCTGGCCAAGACCGACTCTCTCGATGCGGCGGTGCTGGCCCACTTCGCCGACGCCGTTCGTCCCTCCGTGCGTCCTCTCAGAGACGCTGAGACCCAGGTACTCAATTCGCTGACTGCCCGCAGGCACCAGGTGTTGACCATGCTGGTATCTGAGAAGAACCGGTTGGGCACTGCCATCAGCGCCGTTCGTCCCCGCATTGAGGCTCACATCGCCTGGCTGAAGCAGGAGTTGAACGACTTGGACGAGGGGCTGAGACAGACTCTCCGCCGGAGCCCTGTGTGGCGAGAGAAGGATGACCTCCTGCGCACGGTTCCCGGCGTGGGGGAACAGGTTTCCCTCACTCTGCTGGCCCACCTGCCGGAGCTGGGAACACTGGATCGCCGGGCCCTGGTGGGAGTGGCTCCCTTCAACCGCGATAGCGGCACCCTGCGGGGCAAACGGGCCGTCTGGGGCGGGCGCGCCCGAGTACGAGCCACCCTGTATATGGGAGCGATGGTAGCCAGCCGCCACAACCCGGTCATCCGCGACTTCTATCGGAAGCTGTTGGCCGCCGGTAAACCCAAAAAGGTGGCGCTGGTCGCTTGTATGCGCAAACTGCTCGTCATCCTCAACTCTATGCTCAAGCATGGCTGCCCGTGGCGTGACATGAGCCCGGCAGTAGCTGATTGCTCCTCTTGACATTAAATACAGTTGCTACTGGCTGAACGGCGCCGCCGATGTGGCGGAGACCACCTACATCCCCTTCCAGAGTGAGCCCGGCGCCGCACCGGTGCGGCTCATCGTCCGGCGGGTGAAGCCCACGCCCGGTTCCCAGTTGGCCCTCTTCGCCAGCTACAGCTATCACGGCTTCATCACCGACCGGGACGGGGATACCCTGTACCTCGAGGCTGACCATCGCCGCCACGCAGAGACCGAGAACGCCATACGCGACCTGAAGTACGGCGTCGGGTTGAACCATCTCCCCTCGGGGCGCTTCCCCACCAATCCTGAGCTTGTCGAAGGGTGCGTGGCTGGCGGTGCAGGTGATGGCCCACAACCTGGCCCGCTGGACGGCGCGAATCGGTCTGGACGAGCAGGTGGTGACCACCACGACCCTCCGCGGCGGTTCTTCTCCCTGGCCTGACGGCTCACCGCTCGGCGCGCCGGCTCACACTGCATCTCCCCAAGCACTGGCCGTGGCAGGAGAAGGCCAGTCGCGCCCTGACCCGGCTGCGAGCCATTCCACTTCTAGCCTGACGACCAGTCTGCAACCGACCCACACACCTCACAACCGAGGTCCCCGCAAACTCGCGCCTCCCAAGTCCGCGAGTGTCTTCTGCCCTGCCATCTCGCTCGCCACAGCCACTGCAGGCCGCCATCGGTGCCCCCAAAGCGCCTGCAGACCGTCCGCCAACCTCCCGTCTACACGAATTCGAGCCCGGGTCTTCGCAACTGTAACTCCCTTTCCGCTGCCCTCGCGCCCTCCATCGGTGGATTCTGGCTATCGGTTTAGTATTCGGCCAAAGTGGAATTGCCAGTTAATACACAATCCCGAATGGGATGTTACCTTTAGGATAGACGAAGGGACGTGAGATGTGCGGTGATCATGGCACAGGGGAACTACGGAGTCCGGCTGACAGGACAGGAAAGGGGACGGCTCAGGAGGACGGTCAGGGCTGGGAGGAGTTCGGCCCAAGCGATCACCCGGGCCCGCATCCTGCTCAAGATAGATGAGGGCCGGACCGCTCCACAAGTGGCCGCTGCGCTGGACGTATCGGCGCGGACCGTGTTCCGTGCCAAGCGGGGTACGCCGAGGAGGGACTGGATGAGGTGCTGCGGCACCGCAACCGAGTGAACCGCTACCTGAAGCTGGACGACCGGACAGAGTCCCACCTGACAGCCTTGCCCTGCGGTCCAGCGCCCGATGGCCATGACCAGTGGACCATGCAGGCGCTGGCAGGCAAGGTAGTGGAGTTGGGTCTGGTTACGTCATTGTCCCCCGAAACGGTGCGCTTGCGACTGAAAAACGCGCTCAAGCCGTGGCTCAAGCGGCAGTGGTGCATCCCGAAGGTGGGCGGGGAGTTCGTGGCGGCCATGGAGGACGTGCTGGATCTCTGCGCCGAACACTATGATTCCTAAAGGCCGGGCACCCGAGACGTGAGGATTACGAGTACCAGAAAGAGAGAGAACGCGCAACCTGTATCTCATCTGCTAACAAAAGGCGGGATGTCGCCATGTGGCCATTGCCCAACAGCGCACCATGCAGGACTTCGCCCATCAGATGCAGTGGCTGGTGGACGATGGCTATCCCGACGTCCCGGTGGTCCGGCTGGTGCTCGACAACTTGAACACGCATCGGATGGCGTCCCTCTACAAGGCGTTTCCTGCGGCTGAGGCCCGTCGCATTGCCAAGCGTCTGGAGTTTCACCACACCCCCAAGCATAGCAGCTGGCTGAATCCTGTCCTGAGCTTGCCGAAGGGATGGCCGAGATCGAGTTTAGCGTTGTGGCTCGTGCCTGCCTCAAAGGGTGCAACCCCGACGAGGACACCCTGCTCAAAAACACCAGCGCCTATGAGGCGGAGAGCAACGCGGCCAGAGCAACGATCCACTGGCTCTTCATCACCACGGACGCCAAAACCAGACTCGGCCGACTCTACTTTGACACTTCAGCTTTGACTTAATACTGGCCGACCAAAGAATTACAGTATTCCGCGGTCGGGAACATCCCCGCGCCCCCTGGGAACACCGGTTGCTATGTAGGCGTGCGCAGGTAAGCTGTTTTGAGCGCCCCGCTTGCCAGGGTCTCCCCTGGCCTACGCCCCTTTGCTCCGCGCCCTGACCGAAGTCTCGCGCCGCAGCGTCCGGGGTTGCATCTTGCGCCTTCACATCTCTTTGACCCGGATACGGGAGCCGAGACTGAGACGACTAGGAGGACTGTTCCGCCCCCTTCAGACGGCAGCCCAAGGGCCGCCGTCGGGTCCACCTGCTGCTGGTAGACCCTGAAAAAGCCAACACCGCAGCGGCGTTGGCAGCGGCATTGCCGCGGCAGCCGCAGGCGAAGCACTCGAACCGCGCTTGGTTCTTGCGCGGTTCCTTACCAACATTCCCGCATTTTGAGCAAGTACGGAAACTTTCTCGCGAGTTGACTTGGACCACGAGTATACCAGGCTTCTCGGCTTCTCGGCTTCTCGGCTTCTCGGCTTCTCGGCTTCTCGGCTTCTCGGCTTCTCGGCTTCTCGGCTTCTCGGCTTCTCGGCTTCTCGGCTTCTCGGCTTCTCGGCTTCCCGGCTTCCCGGCTTCCCGGCTTCCCGGCTTCTCGCGCCAATATTGACCTGGTTTCGCCAGTGGCTGATTCAGCCATCTTCCGATTGAATGCCCTCTTCTGCCGAACATTCCGGCCGGGGGCACTGGCTCCCCCTCTGGCCGTGGCCATCATGGCCGTGCTCGGCAGGTGTTTGACTGCAACCATACGCACCGGAAGATGCCGCCTGTCCAGCAGGTCCTAGGCGTGGGCAGTGAACACCCGGCTCCGGTCCGCCGTACGCATCCGGAAAACCTCGCGCCGCTGCCGCTCCATCTGCCCGCGGCGCTTCGACGCCCTGCGCCTGGTCGAACCGCCTGGCTTGGCGATTATCCGCCGCTGCAGGCGCCGGGCCCTGGCAAGTCCGCACCCTCTGCTGTGCCGGAAGTCTCCGCGCCGCCCGCTCTCGAGAGGCGTGGGAGGCCGGCAGTTGCAGGCATATGGCCCGTCGTTCTGATAGATGGTACCGTCTGATATTGCCCTTTGCTTTCAAATTTCTATGCCTACAATGTCCAACGGAGTTTCCGGCACATGAACCGGCGTCGCCTCGGGGTACTGCACGGTGATATGTGCCTCGTACTCGACAGAAGCACCCTTGCGGTTGCGGACTCCCATTCGTCCTCGTCGCTTTTCCACCAACCGGAATGAAGGCACCTCGCCGTTCTCCGGCAGTGCCCGACGTAGAGGGCCGCGAAAGCCATCCTTCCCTCGCCCTAGCAAGATGGACATTCGGTCCGGCGTCACGCTGAACGCTTGGTTATTGTCCATCTCAAGAGCCTGCGTCCCCTTCTTGCGGGTACAGAAGGCCAGCGTCCGGCGATGCGGGCGGGTCAGACGCGCGAATCTGCTTTCTTCACGACGCAGGGCGTTCCACTGGACAGGCGTGCGCGGCGGCTGTACCGCCCAGGTGTGCCGGGCGTTCTCAATTTGCCGAACTTCATTCGGGCGGTCGCGGCGGGAAGCGGCGAATTTCTCCTGAGCCAAGTACGCCTGTATGGCGCCAGCATCGTGCACCCTTCGAGGTGTCTTGGATGCACCCCATGAGGGACCGGACCGCTGGAGTTGTGTGACGCGCCCGCACAACGCCCGGCCCATGGACGCGCTCACGCGCAGGGCCATGTGAGGCTCGCGGTTCAGACATTCAATGGCCGCGTTGTAAGCCCTACCTGCTGAGACGCAAGATACCCTATCCGCACCGATAACTCGGGCGAATTTGCTACCGGGCGGATTACCACAGCTAGGCGCCCTTCACTCATTGAACGCCTCGGCTAATATCTTCAAAATGTCTGGATACGGGGGGCGTCGCAAGACGCAAGCTACTGTCCGACATCGAACCTTGGCTGCCCACACTTTGCCCACGATCCAACTTTTTGTTTCTGTACGCCGCCCGCACAGGTCGATTTTCCGCGGAGGCGAATTTTCATTCGAAGTCGGCGCGAGGCACTCTCTGGCGTTCGTTAGCCTAGCACAGAGAGAGTTCATGCTGATGTTGTCCTTGACGGCTCACCGTCAGCAATTGACCCTGGCGTAGTCGGCAAAGACCCAGTCTCGAAGGTCGCCCATCGTCGGATTGGCAGGACCGAAGTAGCGGTAGGGGTGGGGGAGAGGAGGGGCGGCGGGGGGAGTTTTTTTATTTTTCCGGCCATGTCCGGCCACTGGCGGCCATTTTCGGCCATTTGGGGAATGGGGGAGGGGCGCCCGGTTGGGCGCCCCTGGTTGGTCCTGGGACATGGCTCCCGGCCTGGTTGGAAGCTTGGCCTCCTTCGGGGTCGGGGGCGGGTTACCGCGTCGTCGCGGTGGGGGATCAGCCGCTCTGGCGGCCGGCTATGAAGGCTCCGCCTGCGGCGACCACGCCAACGATGGCGATGATCAGGGCCACAATGGCGAGGATTCCACCGCCTCCGTCAGCGCCAGCGGCGCCGGCGGGGCCGACTCCTCCGGTTGCGCCGTCGTTGCCAGCGGGGCCAGCGGCTCCTTGGCGGCCAGCGGAGCCAGCACTGCCGTCGTTGCCATCAGCACCGGCAGAACCGTCGTTGCCAGCGGGGCCAGCGCGGCCAGCAGGGCCGGCGGCGCCACGAGCGCCGTCAGCGCCGGCAGCACCGGCGGGACCGACGTTGCCCACGGGGCCGCGAGCGCCGGCAGAGCCGGCAGAGCCGGCTTCACCCGGCTCGCCCTTGGGGCCAGCAGGGCCACGGAGCTGGGCCGGGCTGCGGGTGGGCGGCACCGCGGCGGGCCGCGCCGCAGCGTCGGAGAAGGCCATGAGGTTGGCCATCTGGATATCGCCGGGCATGCCGACCATAACCTCGGCGTCGGAATCAGCCATGTACTCCATCATTTCGTCGCCCTCGCCCATCATGAGCGAGAACATAACCATGGCGCCCTCTTCTCCCATGACGTCGACGGAGAACCTGCCGTCCATGACTTCCCCGGTACCAACCTTCTCGTCGCCGACCATGGCGACGACCATGGTGCCATCCATGGCGGGGCCGTCATCGAGCATGGCGTTACCGACGACGGTGTAGGGCAGGGCGGGCGGGCCGGCCGGGGTAGAACCCTCGCCCTCGCCGCCCTCTTGGGCGAAAGCCACAGCCAGCGGCAGTGAAGCCAGCAGAGCTAGGACGCTCAGCAGGGCCACAATCTTGGTTTTTGTCATCCCTTCCTCCTTGTCCACCTTGGCTAGTTACGCACCGCTGGGCGGGTAATGAGCCCGCCCTCGGCGCCGGGGGAAGCCGCCCCGACGGTATCGGGACGGCCTCCTGAGAGAACCTTGGTAAAACCTTGTAGGTGAACCGGCTAGTCCAGGACGACCTGGTTGGTGCCGGCGTACAGGGTGCCTGGGGTGCTGGCGAAGGTGATGGCCTCCCCTTCGCTGAGTATCGCCGTAACGATCTGTCCGCTGGACACCTCGGTCAAGGTGTTGAAGTCAGCGAACTCGGGACGCGGGTCGTAGAAGCTCCAGCCCTGGGTGGCGTTATCGAACTGCCAGACACGCGTCAGCCTGTCGCCCAAGCTGGCGAAGACGTCAGCGGGGTCCCTGGAGACCGCGGCCGTGCTGATCTGCAGGAAGGTCGTGATGGTGGTCTGGCTTACCCGGACCGAAACGGTCTGGTTACCCAGTTCGAGCTGGGGCACCAGGACGGTGGACGTGAAGTCGCCGTCAATGGATGTGGCGGGGGCCGGAACCGGCCGAACGTCAACGCCGCCTATCTCCATAACCGCAACGGTTGCGAAGGCCGGGAAGTTCATACCGCTGACAGTGAGTTGATCACCGGACGCTATGGCGTCAGTGCTCAGCGTCACAATGGCACCTGGGGTCACGTGGACGGCCTTGACCGTAACGCCGGCGTAGACGCCCACCGAGGCAGCCTGCACGTCGTGCTTGGTGCCGATCCTGGCGTAGCTGGGCACCTTGAAGGTAATGTCGACTGCGCCGGAAGCGTCAGCAGACCCCGCAGCAACGGTTACGAATGCGCCGTTGTTGTCGTACTTCACCTGCACCAGGTCCCCAGACGGGAACCCTGTACCGCTGACGTTCACGGAACTGCCGCGGCGGCTGCTGTCCGGGCTGAGGGTGATGGATGCTTTGGGTATCTCTATCGACCCTTCGGCCACGCGGTTGGACCCGGTGGCTGTGACCGAGACGGTCTTCGACCCACTGCCAATCGCAGTGCCAGCGGGGCTGGGGACGTTGATAGCAATCACGACGTCGCCAGCGGAGGAGACCTCAGCTGCCGGTGAAATGTTAACGTCGATGCCGCCGACAGTGACTTCGTCGATTTCGTCGGTAGCAACAAAGCCGCTGCCTTGGATGGTGATCTGCTGGCCGGGCACAACTGAAGCAGGCTGAACGGTCAGGGACAGCACGCCAACTTTCAGCGAAGCGGTGGCCGACGGGGCTTTCATCTCCCCATCACCGTCGGGATCAGTGCCGGTTACCTTGACGGTCTGGGTTCCACGGTTCGCGTCGCTGGGAACCACGACCTTGAACTCGGCCTTACCGTCGCCATCAGTGGTCTGCGACGAGGCGGGGTCGGAGTCGCTCGCGCCAATCTTGACGTCGGTAATTGCGTTGTTTACCGGCCAGTCAGACAGCTTGACGGTCACCGACTTGGAGACGGAGGTCTCCGCAGGATCAAGGGTGACCTTGGGGCTGATATTGAACGTGGCGCTCTTGTCCTCGTCGTTACCCACGGCGTCCTGCGCGGTGATAACGTTGTCCTCGTTGGCCTTGAACTTGGACGCGGTCGTGTCGATCTCAAGGGTTCCAATGTTACCGGCGATAGTAACTTCGCCCAACTTGGCGCCATTCAGGCTGACCGTGGCCGTCCCGTTGGCGAAGCCCTTGAAGGTCGCGGTGGTCTCGGTGCCGCGGGTGCCGGAGCTCTTGCTCAGGCTGATCACCCGCTGGATTGTAGTCGTGGCTTCCTTCTTATCTCCGTCGGGGGCATTTTCCTGCCACTTGACGGTCTTGGAACCACCGGAAGCCGGGTTCGTGACCCCTGCCGATTGCTTGATCCTGATGGAGTAGCTGCCAACGACATTTTCGGTTTGGTCGTCGCCATTGGCTTTGACATTCGGCACGGTCAGGGTGACCTTCTTGCCGCTCACCACTACATTGTTCGGGTTGCCATCGAAACCGTCGCTGGAAATGTCGATGGCGGAATCAGCGATGGTCGAGGGCACACTAAAGGCCGACAAATCCACCGTGATGTCCTGGTTGGGCAAAATGGCCGTTGCGGTACTGCTCGCGATGGTGATCTGGACCGCAGCGCCGGGGGTCTGTGAGCTCAGCGTGATGCTGTCCCCATCTCCGTCATCCCCACCGGTGGCATCCGCAGACACGGTTACCATGGTGTCTCCACCAACGCTCACAGGATCTCTGTCACCGTCGGAGAATTCACCAGCGAAGGTATATGTACCCTCGTCGTCGGACGCTGTAACCGTGTAGCTGACGCTCGATACCGGCGCACCGAATAATACGAACGCCACTCCGTTATCTCCTCTAGGTGCGCCCGCTTCACTGGAATCAAAGGTGAAACCTTGAGGCAGCGTTTCCTCAAGTATCCCAGATCGTCCGTAATCAGCGATTGCGATGGTAACCACTACGGTGTCGCCAGGTGCCACCGTAGTTGCGGAGAAACTTCTATCGGCGGTGTGTTGGTTCGCTTGAACCACGGTGAAGAAACCCATTGCAAAGAAGGTGGCTAGCAACGTGGTCAGCAAGGCCAGGGCGAGGCCTGTCTGTTTGCCAAGCTGTACTTTCATATTCGTCAATTCTCCTTGATAAACCTCTCGGGAGCGGTACATCTAGAACTCGTCGCCATTTGGCGGAAAACTCATTCACATAAGCCTCGTCCTCTTTCTGTCCCAACGGGGTGCGGCCTCGCCGCACAAATAACAGCACCATCTGCTGTGGGGTGCCAAGAACAGTCCTGGCACCCCGTGGTGGGCCGTCTTACTTACGCGGACGCGAAGTAAGCATCGATGACGTCGAACAACTCATCACTGGTGAGCTGGCCGGCGAGGAAATCATCGATCGCATCGAACAACTCATCTGTCTGGATCCCCGAAGTACCGTTGGTGTCGTAATCTTGGACTGCCGGTGGGACTGTCTCGACCACGTCGGTGACGTTGATGGTCACTGCAATGGTGTCGAACAGCTCACCCGGATCGGTAGCCTTGACGACGACGTTGTAAGTAGTCTTGGTCTCGTAGTTCAGGGCTGCCGAGGTACGCAGTTGACCCGTGCCGGAATCGATGGAGAACGAGGCCGCGTCCGTCCCTCCCAGCGTGTAGGTCAGGGTATCGGCATTGGGGTCGGTGGCCGCGACCGCGGCGCCGATATTGATACCGGCCGCCGTGTTCTCGGCGATGCTCCGCGTTGTGGTCGCATCCGCGAATTCGGGGGCAACGTTAACGGGAACCTCCGTTACGGCGGTCTCTGACACCATCATTGCAACGTTACCCACGTCGAAGCCGTCGGTGTAGGTTGCCGTGGCTCGCAGCCACAAGCCCGCGTCAGCCGCGACGGGAGTGTAGGTGTCCGAGGTTGCGCCGCTTATGTTGGTGAAGGTTCCGTCCATGGCGGTGGAGCTGGCCCACTGCCAGGATTCGGAGCTAACTATGTCCATGTCTTCCAGGGTTGCGGTTATTCCCGTGCCAACGCTGGGCCGCGGTGGCGTCAGGGTTACCGTTCCGCCTTCCTCCACGTTGGTGACCGTGATGGCCACGTCCATGGTGGCGGGGTCGTCGGCGCCTTCCCTGACCTGAATGGTGACCATGTAGACGTTGTCGCCGCCTGCGTCTGCCGGTGTTTCGAAGTTGGGAGGGCTCCTGAAGCTGAGCATCGTGCTCATGCCGGAAGTAGGAGCGACCATGAACCGGCTGCCGTCAGCGCCGCTCAGGCTCCACCTGGCATTCTCGGCATTGGTACCGTCGGCCTCGTAGGTACCCACGGCGGCGGTGCCGTTCTCGGCGTAGTTACTGACGGACTGGCCCAATACGCTCACGCCGATAACATGCTCCGGCGGCTCGTCGATATCAACGACGTTGATTTTAACGTCAGTGGTATCGCTGAGGCCTGCCCGGTCGGTGGCAGTGACCTTTACGTTGAAGTACTTTTTACCTGTGGGCAGGAACTCAAAGTCCAGAATTTCCTGAAGGATGATCTGGCCGGTGGCCCTGTAAATGCCGAAGTACATCGCATCCGGACCGGACAGGGTGTAGAGCAACCGGTCCGTAACGTCGGGGGTTGTGTTGTCCCCGACCGTGTCCCTTACGCCTGTGATGACGAGGAGATCCTGGTCAGCGGCGGCTACTGGGTCGCCAGCAGCAGCGGGGACCGTAGTCCTGTATAGGTCCATGTCCGGGCCAGTCCCATTGCCTACGTCGTCGTCCGCGACAGGGACCAATGAGCTTCCCAGCGTGGCGGGCTTGCCCGTCTTCCTGTCTCTCTTGTACTCCTGGCCTTCCAGTTTCCAGGCATTTTCCGCGATGTAACGAGTTTCCGTCCCGGCGTAACTGGGGGTCTCGTTCACGTCGGTGATCGTGATGGCGATGGTACCGGTTGTGGCCATGCCAACCACGACACTGTTGCCTTCATCATTGGTCTTCAACCCGGTGATCGTGACCGTGACGGAACACACGTTAGCGGCGCATAGCGTTGGCGTTGCCTCGTAATCCAACTCCTTATCGACGTAGATCTGGCCGTCGTCGTGGTGGATATCGAAGTAGGCGCTGTGTCCGGCGGCATCCACGACCAGATCGTAAATCTGGTAAGTGCTGTCGCCGGGGTTGGAAGGCTTGATGGGCTGGCCGATACTCGTGCGGAGCGGGGAGTTTTCCTCTACTTCCATAGTGGAAGCGGCGGTGTTGGCGGCAAGGGTTTCGACCACGTTGGTGACGGTCACGCTCACGGTTGCAGTGTCCATATTGCCGAATGAGTCGGTGACGGTGAGGGTGAACGTGTAGATGTTGTTCCTGTCGGCATCCTTGGGGGCCTCGTAGTCAAGTCCGGCCTTGGGGGTGATCACAGCCGGATTAGTTGTTTCGGTGACGTCGAAGTACTCCGAGTCCGCGCCACTGAGGGCGAACTGCACCATGTCTCCAGCGTCGGTGACTGCCGAGATGGAGCCGTCGCCACCGTCAGAAAGCGTTACCGCAGCAACGGTCTCCTCCACCACTTCCCTCGCATAACGGGCCTCGGCAAAGGTGGGGTCGTTTTCGTCTTCGATGGCCGGCCCGACTCGGTTGACGGACATCTCCGTAGCAGTCCGGGTCTGGGTCTGATCTATGCTCGTTGCGTCGAGGTAGGTTACCCGCACGTGCAGCTCTTCGCCTTCATCGGCGGCCTTCGGCGTGTAGCTGTTCGACGAGCCCCCGGTGGACGTGGCGATGGGGATAGCGTCGATTTCGCCGTCGTTATCGGTGTCGACGGGGGCAGTGTCAAACCACTGCCATGATTGGTCGCGTATGCCGCCGTCATCGTCCTTGAGGGTGGCGACGAACGGGACGCCCTCGCGGGGCTGAACGTGGGAGAGGGTAATCACTCCGGCCTCTTCCTGGAATTCCTGGCCGTCGACAGTTGTTATGACGAGGTTATTGACGGTGACCTTTACCTCCAGGGTGGTGGTGCCGGTTCCGTCGGAGACGTTGAGGGTGACCTCGTAGGTGTTGTCTTTGTTGGCGTCCTTGGGGTCCTCGAAGTCAGGGGCCTCTATGAACTGAAGGCCGCCCGCGTCGTCCGCGTCTCCGTCGACCGTAACAGTGATGGGAGCGCCGGTGCCGAAGCGGAAGAAATCGGCGTCCGTACCGGACAGGGACCAGCTCAGATCGCCGGCTACATTGTCAACGTCGGTTGCTGTGTATTGATCTGTAGGTTCATCTGTAGCGTCCGTCCTTCCGTCGGCGTCTATATCCGTTGTATTCTCGTCGATGGATACGGCATTGTCGCCCGTGATCTTCGGGAGTTCGTTGACGCCGATGATTTCGATTCGCAGATCAATGTGTACGTGGTCGGGATTGTTGTCCGCATCGGCGTCAGCAGGGACCCCCGAAGAGTCGGTGGCGGTTACGGTGACGAAACATAGCCCACCATTGCCGCAGTGGGCCGCATCGTCTTCTAAATCTGCATCCACCTTCTTCTTGAGGGTGATCTGACCGGTGGCGCGGTCGATGGCGAAGAATTGGGCATGCCCCAAATCGCCGGCGATGGTCGGGGCGGTGGTGGCCTCGATGGAGTAGGTCAGCTCGTCGCCCTCGTCGGGGTCGGTGGCGGCGATGGGGCCTGGGCCGACCATGTCGCCGATGCTGGCGTCCTGGCGTATCTCCAGTTGGACCACTTCGTCAGAGTCATTTTCGGCCTCGTTCAACGGCATGAGGTCGATCAGGGTGTTGATGTCTGCGCCATAGGTAGTGTCTCCGGTGGTCCGTGAGGTCTCGTCCTGTTCGAAGGTGGGGAGCTTGTTTGCGCCAGCGGCCTGGGTGACGTACATGGACTCGGAGGCCGCGGCCTTGCGCGAAGTGATGCTTTCCTTGTCGAAGTAGGAGGCGGCGGCCGTCAGGCTTTTGCCAACGTCGCCGGGGCTGGGGGTGTAGGCGCTCTCGTCGGCGCCTTCGATAAGACAGTTATCGCTGGTGCTGTCGCCGCAGACGGCGCTTGACTCATTGCCGCGATACCACTGCCAGGTGACGTCGTCCGCTGTGGTGTCGACGTCGTCCTGTATATGATCCGGGTCGGTGGCATAGGCGAGCAACTCGACGCCGTCGCGGGGCTGCAAGCCGCCATACCAAGGTTCGTCGCCGTAATGAGAAACGATGACCGTCCCTTTCTCCTCGACGTTGGTGACCTCGACGTTGAAGGTTCTCGTCGCAGATGCTACGCCGCCGGGGTCGACGGCTCTGACGGTCACGACGTAGAGGTTATTCTTGTCGGCATCCTTGGGGTCCTCGAAGTCGGGGGGGTCATTGAAGGAGAGGGTACCGGCGTTGTTGTTGGTGGTGATTTCGAAGCGCTCGCTATCGTCGCCCTCAACCTTCCAGTTCACGCCCCAGTTCACGCCTCTTCTTTCGGGGTCTTGGGCATAGACCGGGCTACCGACCCGGCCGGTAGAGTTTTCGGGGTATGAAACATCTATGGGAGCGGAGCTCTGTGCCCCGACGGGCCGAATGGTGAGCAACAATGCTCCCAATAGCGCAACCATCGCGGCAAGAATTATCCATCTGCCTATTTGGCTGCCAAGAAATGTCCCTTGTTTCATGGTTACCTCTTCTCAGAAAGGAATTTCAGACCTGTTCCCATTTGACCGGTGTCTCCTGGGGGGCCGTTCAGCAAGCAAACTGCGGAAGTGGGGCCACTTAAGCCCGCTTTACCGCAGCACTACTCTGCCTCTCGGCTTGTTTCGCTTCCTCATGGTCCCGGCTATGGCGGGAGCTTGTTCTACATCAGCAATGTCCTCCTGCGTGGTCGGGAATGCTCCGGTGCCGATAGATTACCGGGATAGTATACAAATCCGCAGTAAACAAATCACGTAAAGGCTCTACGGCTCCCACTGGATTTTCACGATGGTATGTTACAGACCATTACGGGACAGTTACGCGGGAAACCTCTGCGAGTTTCAGCAAGTTCGAGCGGTATTGTAAGGCACCACACGACT
This sequence comes from Dehalococcoidia bacterium, assembly GCA_965222025.1. Classification (GTDB taxonomy): domain Bacteria; phylum Chloroflexota; class Dehalococcoidia; order Lucifugimonadales; family UBA3495; genus VXOI01. The sequence continues at coordinate 31,498 of CBDCTI010000007.1, forward strand.
TTGCGGCAATTCGCGCAACTCAGCCCAGGTCTCGCCGCAACCCTCTGCTAGGCCGCCCATGGACGTAGCCATTTCACCGGCGGCCTTCCTTGGCCCGGTGCCCGCCGTCAAATATCCTCCACCGCGGCACCTCCGTGCTCCGCACCAGCCCCTCCGTAGCCTCCTTGACCAGGTCCCCGTCCAGGGAAACCCACACCGGGGCCATCCGGGACGACACGTACCCGTTGCCGTGAATCCCGTGCCCCTGCCGGATACCGGCCAGCATTGCGCGGGTGCGCCTGTGCTTGGCCCCGAAATTGTCCCGCTGGGTGACGGCAAAGACCAGGGTGAGCCTGCTCTCGCGCCCGGGGCCTTGGGCGGTCCGCACAAGCTCCGCCCTCTTCGGGTGCCTCGGCCAGCCGACGACGGGCTCCAGGTTCTTGCCCAGCCGGCTTCCGGAGTCGGGGTCCAGGGGCAGGTGTGTGCGGCACCGGATGGCGGTCGCGGCCACCTCGCCCCGGTCCCAGATGTCCCCGGAAACCAGGCGGGCCTGCAGGAAGGAGGCGCAGCGGCCTGGGAAGTTCCGTTGCTCGCTCTCCCGGCGATCGAAGTACATGGGATGGACAGCCCACTCCTCGCCGGGGCTTTGTCCTTTCGTGGGGCCGAATCGTACATTACCTTCTGAACGCGAGTGGCCTCCTGCAGCGTCAATCCAGATCCTCCATCGCCGCCCCGAATTCCTCCGCCGCCAGTTTCTGCCACTCCGGCAGGTAATGGGCGTACACGTCCCGTCATTATCGACACCGCCGAAAGGCCCAGTCTCTTGCTCACCACCACCACGTTCTGCCCGCTCTGCAGCAGCAGCGTCGCGTGAAAGTGGCGGAGACTCCGTACCGACCTTGACGGCTGTCCCGCTCGTGTCCCGTACTCCTTGACCACCTTCAGCAACCTCTGGGGCTGGCTCAGCCGCCGACGGCGTCGGCGAACACCCGGCCTTGGTCGTCGTAAGCATCGCCCATCGCCTCCCTGAGTTCGCCCTGGCGGGCCCGGTGCTGGCGCAGAAGGTCCACGGTGCCCGCGTCGCTGTCCCCGGCGCTGCCGTCTGACTCGGTCTTGGGAGGCTCCAGCAGGACACCGTGCTCGGCGCTTCGCACCAGGGAACACACAACAAGGATAAAGTCCCGGTCAAAGTGGCAGGTGCGAGATAACCGTTGCCCGTTCCTTTCATTCCACAACCACCGCCAGGGGACTTATTGGCTCATTGCAGCGGAAGCAGTTGGCCCCCAACCAACCACTTTCCCAGAGAAGGTAATTTTGCAGGTAACCACGGGACGAGACTCGATGGCTGACCCATATGACGTCTTGTAGTCGGCGCGAGTAACGCCGCTTCATACGCCGCCAACGACGCGCAGAAGACCTAGCGCTCGGTGCTGTGGTAGAGAAGGCGCCGAGGTATTTTCGTAGCAGCAGCGCATCTTCTTCACCGGCGGCAGCTTCGTCTTCGTCCTCAACGGGCCGGAGAACGTCGAGACCGTCAAAGTCGATAAATCGCCCAGCAAATTGCCCACTTTCAAGAGAGTTTGCGCTTAGATTCCGGTTGACTTTGGTAAATGGTGGAGGGCCAAGTGTTCACCGCACTGGGGCGAATCGACAATTGCCAGCCCCAGATGACTGAGGAGACCAGATGCAGGGCCGACAGCAGGTAGAGGCTTCTACGGTCGTATCTGGTTGCGATTCGCAGTCAGTGTTTCAACTTGTTGAAGGCTCTTTCGATCAGGTTCCGTTGCTTATAGAGTTCCCGGTCGTATTCCCAGGGTTCCCTCCGGTTTGACTTGGGCGGTATGGCCGCCTCGGCTCCTTGGTCCCTGATGAAAGCCAGTACGAGGTTGCTTTCATACCCCTTGTCGGCGATGACGGCTCCGGCCTCAAGGCCGGTGAGCAGGGGTATGGCGTGAGAGACGTCCGCCCTCTGACCGCAGGTGAGGGAGAAGCGAACCGGCCGGCCCTGGGCATCTGCCACCAGATGAATCTTGGTGCTCAGTCCGCCCCCTTCGACAGGCTCAGGAGGAGCGGCCCAGAGCCTCACTTTGGCCCCCCCTTTCCACAGGCTGCCTGCTGTTGGGCCCGGACTATCGTGGAATCAATCATCACGTAGCTGTTGTCGGGGTCATCCAGCAACACCCGGAAGATTTTCTCCCAGATTCCAGACCTGGCCCAGCGGGTGAATCGCTTGTGGACGCTTTCCCAGTTGCCGTACCCAGGGGGCAGGTCTTTCCAATGGGCGCCACTGCGCAGCACCCACAAGACGCCATTTGCGAATTCCCACTTGTCCTTGGCCGTAACGCCAACCCAGCCGGGACGCCCCGGTAAGAAACTCTCCACCCGGTCCCACTGAGCGGCGCTCAACTCGTAACGCTCCACGCAGGTCCCTCCTCCGCACCTCACTTCTCAGGGATGCACTCTACCCTCCTTCAGTTAACTCCTGCCCGACTACCTCAGCCAAGTTTCGCCCAATTGTCGATTAGACCTAGTAGACCAACATCGTAGGAATGATGGGAAATTCTTGCCCGCAGGTTACGCGTTCAAATCGTTGCCCGGTCATTTCGTCAGCCCAACTGCCCATCAATACAAAGATTTCGCTCTGCTAGTGGGAACGGATGGAACTCGCGGAGATCTCAAAATCAGCGCGAGGAAACCGGACGACGCCGACCCTGACGGAACCGCTACGACCATCCCGAGAACAGCCCAGGAGGGCCGACGTTTATCCTGTCAGGACTTCATGTACCTCACCAACACATCCCGCACAAGACTGACTTCCAGCAAAAATTGAGATGGATCCAATCAATACTGAAAAAAGTGACCACCCATCGAACTGCAACTGGTCGACGGCAAGTCTGAAGACTAAAACTGCCAGACTATTTCCAGGGGCGTCCGGAATACGTTAATCGACGCATGGCAAGACAGATTCGGAGTGTGTCGCCGGTTATTCTGTACTTAAATCTGTTTCGTGAAACCAACCTATGGGTTGTGAGCACCACATATCGATTGCTAATTGTTAGAAATAACTAATCACCAAATGATATAAGATCAATTCGTCACTTTTTTCTCAGACTTGATTACAATAATTCCGGATGACTTCGAATACAGAAGTCAAACAAAGCAACGACAATTTAATATCACGTCCGACCATAAATCCCGGTGTTTTTTATTTCGAATAGCAACTTGTGCAGGAAGCGTCATTGCAGATAAAATCACGCTGTGCATATTCGATCGGTGTTCTCGATGCTGGTTCAACGATGCCACATTCCTAAATGCACAAAGGCCCGTCAGGGCATTAGAGGAGTGTGGTGCTACGGATTGACTGTCTCTAGACAGCACAGAATTCACAGACTAGAAATCGGCTTACCATTCCGTATACACCCTCTTCACACCGATTGACTCTCCAATTTCATATCCAGAGAAATTTCGTCTTTCGATTTGCACTTTTTTCATGTTGAGTTTGCGACTCCGAGTTCTTTTCTCTGTAATCCGAGAATTTGCGATTAGTAGTTTCGTAAGATTCAACAAAGAGACTAAAGAATTTCTTTACAGTCAGCTATGACCATGGATCCTGGACAAAGACGATTGCGGGCCAAACAGGTTGGTATGCTCATGCAGGCTTACCGTCGGGCCCATCAAGTGGAGAGTCGCGGAGGCAGGCTGTCCCAGGAAGGGTTACTGCGTCTGATGGGCGAGGTGGACCCCAAATATTCCGATAGATATGACCATTCGACCGTGGCCAGATGGGAATCAGGGGCCACCCGGCCCACCGAAGAACGCCTAATGGTATTTGGCCGAGCTCTGAACCTCTCCGTTACCGAGATTGAGGGTATGCTCCAGCTGGCGGGACTAGGAGAGGACGGCGGGGTAAGGCTTCTACCTGCATCGGATCTATCAACTGGTTCAGAAAACGAGAGCAATGAGAGAGGGGACGGCGCAGGAAAAGGGGCCGGAGTAATCCCCTCAACGCTTTCGAGCAAGGTCGTTGGCTATATCTTGGCCCGTTTTGTCTTGCCCGGCCTGGGCATTGTTTTAGCCGGCTTTGTCTTGTCGGCTATGGGCTGGAACGCCACCTGGATGCTGATGGCCTATCTTCTGGCGGCCATCAGCCTCATATTGGCGCTGGGATATCTGCAAATGCGACGTTCGAATGAACTCAAGGACCTTTTCTTCATATCGGTATTCTTCCTTTTGTGCACAAATCTTCTGCAGGTTCCCATATTGCGCATGGATCCATTCGGCTTTTATGCCATCGGCGGCTTTGCGGGAACACCCTTTCCCTATTTGCTGGCTTTGATCATAAATCTTCTCCTAGCACTGATCGCCGGGGTAGCCTTCGACTGCCTCACGCGATGGCAAAATTCGAGCAGCGGGCGGATCAAGTGTGCATTCGGAAGAGCCTCCTTGATCTCTTACTCGCCTTTAATTCTGCTCTACACCTTTACGCTGTTGTTTTGTAGCGTAGGTTCGTGGATTTATTTCCTTTCAGTTTTCTCTATCTTGGGAGCCATGTTTGTAGCTTTTCTGATTCTTCAGGACGAAGAAGTGAAGTTCAGCCAATGGCAGCGCAGGCTTCTGCTTCAAGCATCTGTAGCCGCTACCCTGATATATATTCTCCTCGGCGGTGCCGGGATCATAACTCTTTACTGGCAACCCAGCTTGATGGTTCTCCCCGATCATACGCTGTTGAGATCTTGGGAAATCGACGTCTTGTCTCTCGGCTACGCTCCGGACGAACTGATAGAGAGATACCGAATTGGAGCAGTCTGGTCCTCGGTGGCCGCTCTGGTTTTCATGGCCATGGGCCTAGGCGGACGGCTGATCGTTTCCACGTATCGCCTTGAGAATGGAGACCCTCCCTACGATTCTCGAGCTGCTGAGGCAACTACCAGAGCGGTCGAAGCTGATTAGTGGCTGACGCAACATCATCTGGCCAAGCTTTCGAAATAGCCTGAGTTTCCCTTCGAATCCGAGGATCTTTAGTTGCCCAAATTCGCTCTGCCGCCAGCAGACCAAAACTCTTCCGGCGAGACTCGAAAATACCCTCCAGTTCGAGCTGCAACCAAGTTCAAATGGACAAGACTCTGAGGGCGGCACCGACACCCATTTGGAATGCAGTCAGGAGAAGCAAGGACGCGAAAGGAAAGAGCCGATCGTTCAGTCTGGAAATCTGAAAACCACTTCGCATATCGAGTCGAATTCTTCGGCTGCCCAATCCTTGGCCGTTTAGCCTGGCAGGCCACTTCGAATTCGGCTCAGTCGGTTTCTTGCTCCGCCCGATGGCCTCTGTAATGAGCTAGCGGGACTTCCAGAACCAAGCTTCTTCGCAAAAGAAACCTTACGGCTTCTCTACCGACCGTGGGGACAGTTACTACTTGGTCAGCCTCAAGCCGAATTTCCGAAGCGCCTTCGTCCTCAGGGCCGAGGTCCCACACCACCGTTACAACGAATCTACTTGATGCCATATACTAGACCTACAATCCTCGCTTCTTGAAAATATGCAGAAATGTCCTATGCGTTCTGGAGAGCATACAGCGCTGTCCCGAAGACATTTCGTCGTGTTTCTTGCATGGCATTCGGTTACTTAGATACCCGTGAAATCCAGGCAACCCGGGCAAGACCGCTGGCAGATTTAATCTTGTGTCGAAACTTACACATGGGTAAGAGGAATTGCTAACAGTCCTGTTCAGAATATCGGCTAAATGCGACAATCTTCCATGTCGCTTTCAGAACAGTCGACCCCTTCTGATTTCAAATACTCGAATTACGCTGGAACTCGCTTTTGCCTGCAAGTTGAACTCTATCTCGACTGATCCTGTGTAGTCCACCAGCCCACATAACAGCGGATTGGCGTTACTTGATTTACATTTGGGGGTTCCATTTACCCGTTTAGCAGCACGGGTCTAGCTCACCTTTTGACAGGCACTCACGAGCTTACCGCCACAATAGCATAGCCGTCCCTCTGCATATTTCTGAACCAACGTATTGTCACAATATTTTTACTGTGCAGCAATGTATCTTCATCTTATTTTCATACACACCCGCTTGTTCCTCCGCAGGCGCAAGTTAGAGAACGCGATTTCACGGCCGAATGGGGCGTTCTGTCAATTTGTTGTTGTCCAGCGATTACGTCCCCTCAATTGAAAAGCGAATATGTCCCCTGGCTTAGTCGGCGGCCGCGAGCGATGCGGCCAGAGCCTCTGCTTTGGCGCGCTCCGTGGCGCTGAGCTTCTTGGTGGGTGGGCTCACGGCAGACGCGTACTTTTTCGCAGTGTTTTTGGCCATGCCCAGACTCCGGGCTATGGCCCGCAGGGAAAGTCCCTGCTCCCTGGCCAGCTGTACAGCCTCCCAGCGGGCCTGCTGGGTTGACCTGGGCGTCCGGTGCAACTGGTGGCGAACTGGCTTCCCCTTCGCTCCGGCCCTCCGTCGCCCCCTCACCAGTCGATTCCAAGGTGGAGAGGCGTTCCCGTTGAGCCGCGTTCAGGTGGCTGTGGGCCACGCCGCCGGTGGCTTCCTGAAGCCCCGGACCGTGGGAGCAGCCGCTGTCTGCGCCCCACAGCGCCGAGGAGGGCGGCGGCCCCTCCTGAAAGTCAACAGCCTCACCATGGTACCGAATCATCAGCTCCCCGTCGGCCCGTTCCAGGACGTCCACCCGAAGACCGGCATAGCTGGGGCGCTCCGCCTCGGGCAGCAGTTGCAGCACCCGCCACTGGTACTTCACGGTGTTGTCCCTGGCCACCTTGCGGCTGTCCCTGAGGCAGACGGTCTCGGTCAGGGACAGTTCCGCCGGCACCGGCCGGTAGACCGTCTCCGGTTGCTCCGCCGCCACGGCGAAGTGGGCGTTGAACCGGGGCAGAAACTCGTTTAGGACCAGGCTGGCCTCGTCGATGAAGCTGGCCTGGGCCAGACGCAACTCGGTTACCAGCTGGTCTTGGAAGGTCTCCAGCATCCGCTCCACCCGTCCCTTTGCCTGTGGAGAGAGGGCGAATATCTGCTGGATGCCCAGCTCCCGCATCACCCTAGCGAACTGGGTGGTTTCCACCGGCACCGGCCTTCTGTCGGGCGTTGTACCTGAAGGCCGAGTGGCGATCGCTGTAGAGGGCCAGGAGGATACCCCACTGCTGGACCATTCCCTCCAGGAGCACCAGGTAGCCGCGGGTGTCCTCCGTGGTGCGGAAGACGGCCTGGGCAACCACTCCGGTTGCATCGTCGACGGCGATCAGCAGCGTCAGCTTCGGTCCCAGGTCCTCCAGCCAGGAGTGCTGACTGCCGTCGATCTGCACCAGCATACCCTCCTGGGGCATGCGCCTGCGCCGGAAGCGGTGCTGCGGGGAGCGGCTACTGCGGGGGCTGCCGATGCCGGCCTTGACCAGAAGCGGCGAACGGTGGGGCGGCTCAGGTCGATGCCCTCGCGCTCCCGCAGCAGCTCGGTGAAGTGGCTGTGGTTTGACCGGCGTAGCCGTTGATGGCCAGCTTCACCACGGAAGCAGCGGCCGCCTCGGGGACGGCGTTGTGGGGTCGGCGTCCCCGGTTCCCATGGGCCAGTGCGGCGGCACCATCCTTGCGGTAAGCGGCGAGGAGACGCTTGGTATGACGTTCGCTCACTCCAATAATCTCGGCCGCCTGGGCGATGGGAAGCTGATGTTCCAGAACACTGTTGAGTACTTGAATCCTGGCCTGTTCCTGCTGATTCAACTTTACATCCCTCATGGGGATGACATGTTCGCTGAACAGTTAGCACATGACCGAATCGTAGAACATCAACACGGATTTACAGGGTCTTTAGGCCACCCTGGGAGCCAGACCGATGACCATTGCCCCACTTCACGTGGAGCTGGCGCAATGGTGTACCGGGAGGTTTCCCGAATGGAAATGGGAGAAGTTATCCGCCGCTGGCAGGCGGGACAAAGCCGGAGACAGATCGCGGCGAGCACCGGACTGTCGCCGGACACGGTGGCCAAGTAGCTGGGGGCAGCGGTGTCGGAGGGCATTGCCCAAGAGGGTCCGGTTCCCGGCGAGGAGCAGTTGAGCCGCCTGGCGTCGATCGGCCAAGTGGGCCCTCGCTAGGTGGCAACGCCCAGCGATGACCTGCTGGAGCCGTGGGCGGACCAGATCTACCAGTGGATCACAGCAGACCAGCTGCAGATGACCCGCATTCACCAGTTGCTGGCGGCTCGCGGATGCTCGGTGTCGTACCAGTCCCTGCGCCGTTTCATCACCAGGCGCAACTGGCGCAAGCCCAGCAAGACCACGGTGCGGATGGCAGACACCCCGCCGGGGGAGGTGGCCGAGGTCGACTTCGGCCGGTTGGGCCTGGTTCCGGACCCAGCGACGGGACGCCGCAAGCTGGTGTGGGCCATGATCATCGTGCTGTGCCACTCGCGTCACAGCTTCCTCTGGCCCATGCACTATCAGAAGCTGCCCGACGTGATCGCCGGACTGGAGGCGACCTGGGCCTTCTTCGGCGGCATGCCCAAATACCTGGTCATCGACAATTTCCCCGCCGCAGTGGTGGGGGCCGGACCCGCTGCATCCGCGCCTAAGCCGTGGCTTCTTGGAATACGCCCAGCACCGGGGCTTCTTCGTCAACCCGGCCCGGGTGCGGCATCCCAAAGACAAGCCCAAGGTAGAACGGGGCGTGGCTTACGCCAGGGAACACTTCTTCAAGGGCGCCAGCTTCGACGGGCTTGGCCCACATTCGGGCCGAAGCGCCCAGGTGGTGCCTCCAGGTGGCTGGCAGGCGCATCCGCGGCACCACCCGCAGGCACCACCTCCTGGTCGTCCAGGAGGAGGAGCGTCATGCCCTGCTCTCCTGGGGCGGCGTACCCTATGAGATCCCCGACTGGCACACGGTCAAAGTGCATCCGGGCCATCCACGTCCAGTGCCAACTGGCCCTCTACTCGGTGCCGTCCTTCGCCTGTCCGCCGGGACAGGAGGTGGAGGTCCGGCTGGACAGCAAGCTGGTGCGCATCTACCACAAGGGCCGGCTGATCAAGGTCCACCAGCGCCAGCCCGAAGGCGGCCGGTCCACCAACGCCGACGATTATCCCGCCACGGTCTCCCGGTACACCACCAGGGCGCCGGATCACATCAAGGGCGAGGCGGCCAAGCTGGGGCCGGCGGTGGACCAATTCGCCCAGCGTCTCTTCGAAGGCCCACTGCCTTGGGCCAGGATCAGGCAGGGGCACAAGCTGCTCCGGTTGGGAGAGCGCTACACGCCTCAGCGTCTCGACGCTGACTGCCGGAGGGCCTGGAGGTTGACCTCATCGACGTCCGTTCGCCGCCTGGAACGCAACCTGGTGCAGGGCCCTGGAACAGGAAGCCACTCCCCAACTGCCCCTGCCTGCGCCAACCGGCCGCTTCGCAAGGCCCGGCTCCGTCTTCGCCCATGTTAATGAAGGAGGTCAATCATGACCCGCAGCACCGAACTCACCCCCCTGCTCAAGAGTCTCAAGCTGGGCGCCATGGCCGCCACCCTGCCCGAACGCATCGCCCTGGCCCGCAGGGAACAACTGGACTACGCTTCTTTCCTGGAGATCATCCTCAGCGACGAGGTGATCCGCCGGGCCCACCGCCGCGTCGAGACACGGTTGCACAACGCCGGCTTCGAGGAGACCTGCCGCCTGGAAGACTTCGACTGGACGGCGTCTGTCACCTTGGACCGCCGGCTGCTGGACGCCGCCTTCTCCCAGGAGTTCCTGGACAAGCGCGAGCACGTCCTCCTGGTGGGACCGGCGGGCGTCGGCAAGAGCTTCCTCGCCCAGGCCCTGGGCTACGCCGCCGTCCACTCCGGACACACCGTGCGCTTCATCCATGCCGACGGCTTCTTAAAAGCCATGTCCCAGACCAGGGTGGACAACTCGACAGAGCGCACCTTCCGGTCCTTCCTGACCCCGGACCTGCTCATCCTGGACGACCTGGGGCTCCACCGCCTAACCCCTCCGCAGTCGGCGGACCTGTAGAGCTGATCCTGAACCGGCACCGGGCCTCCAGCTTCGCTATCACCAGCAACCGGGCCGTGGAGGAGTGGCTGAGCCTCTTCGTCGACCCCATCCTGGGTAACAGCTCCCTAGCAGTCGAACATTTTTGAATTGAGTACTGAGCGAGAGTAGTCTACCAAGCCTAGGTCGAAGAGGATTGGGGCGTGTGCGGAGGGGATGCTGATGAAGAGATACCGGGTCAAGCTGAGTGCGGAGGAGCGGCAGGAACTGAAGACATTGGTGTGCCGTGGCCGGCGGCGGCATACAAGCAGACCCACGGGCGCATCCTGCTGCTGAGTGATGAGGCCCATACGGAAGGGGCCATGAAGGATGAAGGCATTGCCCGGGTCCTGCAGATTGGCCGGGCGACGGGGGAGCGGGTGCGCCGCCGTTGCGTGGAGGAAGGAATTGAGGCGGCGCTGGGACGAAAGCGGCAGCTTAATCGTCGTCCGAAGCGACTGGACGGTCAAGGGGAAGCCCACCTGATTGCCCTGGCCTGCGGAGAACCGCCGGAAGGCCGGGCGAGTTGGACACTGAAGCTGTTGGCCCACCGGCTGGTCGAATGCGAGATAGTGGAGAGCATCAGCACTGAAACGGTGTGCCAAACGCTCAAAAAACGAACTCAAGCCTTGGCTGAAGGAATGCTGGTGTATCCCTCCGCAAGGCAGCGCCGAGTTTGTCTGTGCGATGGAAGACGTGCTGGAAGTCTATCAGCGCCGGTATGGGGACAACGAAGTTCTTGTCTGTCTGGACGAGACCAGCAAGCAACAGGTGAAAGAGACGCGTCTGCCGCGTCCGGCCCGGCCTGGGGCGGCGGGCTCCTACGATTACGAATACGAGCGCAACGGGGTGAGCAACCTTTTCATGTTGTTCGCTCCGCTGGAAGGGTGGCGCCGGGTGGAAGTGACGGACCGGCGCACGAAAGCCGATTGGGCCCGGGTGGTCAAGCAACTGGTGGACGAGGACTGCCCGCACAAGGGCCGTATTGTGCTGGTGATGGACAACTTGAACACCCACCACCAGTCCTCGCTGTACGAGGAATTTGAACCTGCCGAAGCGCGGCGCATCGCCGAACGATCGGAGATCCACTACACGCCCAAGCATGGCAGTTGGCTGGATATGGCCCAGACCGAAATCGGGGTGATGGCCCGGCAATGCCTGGACCGCCGCATTCCCGATCAAAGAACTCTGCGGCGGGAGGTGGGAGCGTGGCAGGCTCAAGGCAACCGGGACCGGTTACGAGTGGACTGGCGCTTCACCACCGAGGATGCCCGCATCAAACTGAAGTCTCTTTACCCATCAATCCAACACCGATGGTCTACTAGGGGCAGACGGCGTTCACTGCTTGACCCCTGACGGTGAATTGATCGGCCGGATTCTCCTACCGGAACCCTGCGCCAACCTGTGTTTCGGAGGCGTTAAGAAGAACCGTCTGTTTATGACCTGTAGCCAGTCTCTGTATTCCCTCTACGTGGAGGCGATCGGTAGCCAAACCCCCTAGCAGTTGCCTTATACCTCGCCCTACCGCGGCGCTGGCGGAAACGGGTCTGTCTCGCTGACCAGTGCCTGGGAATCCCTTTTCTTCAGCCCCAGCCCTTGGGACACTTTGTCTCCCCATAGGCTCTTTAGGTACTCGATTACGGCGATGATTTCCTCGTGGGAAAGAATCTCCCCGAAGCTGGGCATCCCGCTCTTGAAGGATGGGATGTCGGGTGACTCGTAGGCCTTTCCTCCCTTGCTCACGTAGGTATAGAGCGTCCCGTCCCCGTGGTGCCAGGTGTGCCCGTCCCCATTGAGCGGCGGTGCGGGCAGGATCCCGTCCGGTTTCTTCACATGCCAGTCGGGTTGTCCCTCCCCACCGGCCCCGTGGCAAACGGCACAGTTGGCTTGGAAGGTCGTTTGCCCCTTGGGTGTACCCGAGTCCCGCGCCGGAGGACGCGTTGGTACAGGCTCTTTTGTTGCCTGCGCCTGGGTCGGCGCCGTTGTTGGCTCAACAGGGGCCGGTGGCGCCTGCGTCGGTTGGATAGTCGGGGACATTGCGGACGTTGCCGTTGGTCCTGGTGCGGTTGGCAGGTTCGTCGGCTTGCCGACCTGCTCTCTCCCGCAGGCCGCCATGACGATGAGCACTGTGATGATTGTCAGTGCCGTCTTAGCCGTCCACCCCCGGAGCCCCCTCGGCAGCAACCCTTTGTCCACCAGCTCTTTGACCCTCATTCTCCCAGGGCTAGGTCTAGGTCCGCGATAAGGTCATCGGCGTTCTCCAGGCCCACAGACACTCGCAGCAGGTCGTCTGGGGTCGGACTTGGGGTCGACCTGCCGTATCCCTCGATGGAAGCCCGGTGCTCGATCAGGCTTTCGTAGCTGCCCAGGCTCGTAGCACGGGTGAACAGGGATGTGCGGGCCGCGACCGTGAACGCTGCATCCCTGCCGCCCCGAACTCGGAAAGACAGCATCCCGCCGAACATGCTCATCTGTCTCTTGGCGATTTCGTGTCCGCCGTGGCCTGCAAGCCCCGGGTAGAACACCTCCAGGACCCCCGGGTGGTCATCAAGGAACGACGCCACCCTGCCAGCGTTTTCCGAATGGGCCCGCATCCGGTAGGGCAGTGTCCGTATTCCGCGAAGTATTAGCCAGCAGTCAAAGGGCGATGGGACTGCGCCTCCGTCCCTCTGTATGGCGCGAATTTCTTGGAACATGGGGCTGTCGGTGGCGCTGACCACCACTCCTCCGGTCACATCGCCGTGGCCGCCCAGATACTTGGTGGTCGAGTGGACCACCAAGTCCGCCCCCAATTCCAGGCAGCGCTGCAGGATCGGAGTGGCCCAGGTGTTGTCGCAGACACAGACAATTCTCTCTTCGCGCGCCAGCTGCGCCACCTGGGCTATGTCGGTGATCTTCAGGAGGGGGTTGGAGGGAGTCTCCACCAGGATGAGCTTCGTGGCCGGTGTCATTGCGTCCCTGACGGCGTCAATGTCCGTCATATCTACAAAGGAGGCATGCAGACCCCACCTTGCGAGCCGACCCCGCAGCAGGAGCGACGTCCCGTGATAGAGGTCCTGCGGGGCGATCAGGTGGTCTCCGGTTGCCAGGGACTGGAATACGGCCGCAAGGGCCGCGGCGCCTGAGGAAAACCCGGCGGCGACCTCTCCTCCCTCCAGGTCCCTGACGCATTCCTCCAAGAGGGCGCGGGTTGGATTGCCGGAGCGACCGTATGCGAATCGCTGGGGATATGTCCCGTCGGGCTCGCGCTGGAAAGTTGTGGACATGTGAATTGGCGGAGTGACCGCGCCGGTGGCCGGGTCGATGTTTCGACCGCTGTGTACGGCAAGGGTCTCGATTTTCACGGCCCCTCCAACTGGGAAATTTACGTCTGGCGAGGCCATTCTAGCCGATGCCTGCGGAAGGCGTGTGCCGCACTACTCGTGCAATTTACCCGGGCAAGCCTCTGGGACATTTAGGTCTGAATTGAAACCTGCGCCAACCTGGCTCTCACAGTGTCACCTCTCGTGGTATTGGGCAAAGTGGAAAAGGACCCCCGAAGGGTCCCACACGAAGGTAACAAGGGCTCCGTAGGGCTGTTCTTGGGGTTCGCGGACCTGGGCGTTTTTGTAACCGCCGTCCCTTATAACACTGGACGCGTGCTCCCACCATGCCTGGGCGTCGCCCACGGTGACGTGCATCATGAAATTGTTCGCCCAGTCTTCGTTGTAGTAGTTCTGAAGATAGAGGCGGTTGCCGGCAAGTTCCAACTCGGCGAGGCCTTCATCGTCAGCCCGCCAGTTGATTGACCATCCCAGCGCCTCATAGAACATCACGGAATCGCTGAAGTTCATTGCGGGAACGAACACCTTTATATCTTTGGCCTTCGGCTGGCTCATGGCAATTCCTTAGGCGGTATGTATCCGGCGTCAACACCATTCTGGCAGGACCTTATTGCGGTGACTAATTTTCGGCCACTCAGGGCGATGGGCCAACCGGCCAACCGGCCAACCGGCCAACCGGAACACCCTCTTCCAGCGCCGACAGCACTTCGTCCATTCCTTTTGCGAATCGCCCCTGTAAGACCCGGCAACTTTGGTGCAGATCCTTGCTAATCCCCTCGTGGATTCGCCCTCAGGATCGGGAGTTATACACCGTGAAGGTAGCGGCGTCCTCGGGCGACGTGCCGCTGTAGAACCGTCGCAGATGCGGCTCCACCAGCCGAGCCAGCTCACGCCGCTCCACCTCTTGGGATGACAGGGGCCAGTCCAGTGCGGACTTGATTTCCCTGAACAGGGATTCCCTATCCACCTCGGTCAGAAGTCCCTCCCTGAGTACAACTTCGCCTTGCAGCACCACGGTGTCAACGTCAATGCCCCGTCTTCGGTGAACCAGCGCGTCCACCACCGGCACCCGCGGGTCTAGGTACGGTTCCTCGATGTTCCGCAGGTCCAGGAGCACCATGTCGGACCGTTTCCCCGGCTCCAGGGTACCGATCCAGTCGCCGAACCAGCTGACGTAGGCCCCGTTGACTGTCGCCATCTCCAGGACCTGGTGGGACGTGGGAGGTTCCAGGTCAATCCCGGGTATCCGGTGGAGCTTGAGCACCAGCCGCATCTCCTGGAACGGGTCCTTGTCGTCGTACAGGTCGGCCTCATCACTGCCTATGGCGACCTTGATTCCGGCAGCCAGGATCTGGCCCATGGGTGCTATACTGCTCTGCAGGCGAAGGTTGGAGCTGACGTTGTGGCAGATGTTGGTGCCGGCCTCGGCAATCAGCCTCGGGTCCTCTTCGGTGGCCCAGACGCTGTGGCCGCAGTCACCAGCGGGCACAGGAACCTCAGGTCGTGGAGGCGTCGCAGCGGGGTCTTGCCGTAGATCGTGTGGCCGTACACAGCTTCTGGTACACCGTTTCCTGCAGGTGGATTGGAAAAGCACGGCCGCTTTCCTAGTGGCCTTTACGCCGTTACGGACCAAGAGCCGGAAGATGCCAGCCGAGGCACACAGTACATTGAAGCCGTTTGCCACTGGGCCATAACCAACGGCCACGCGCTGTACAGCACCGCCGTGCTAGCTGGCCCTGAGTCCCTCCAACGTCCGGTCCACGTCCTCTGCTTCCAGCGACAACCGTTCCCATTCTTCCCACAGGGACTGTTCCTCTTCTTTGAGGATCCGGTAGCGCTCGCCCGAGGCCTCCAGTTGGGTCCGGTCATCGAACCTCTCGGGGTCGGCGAACAGGGCCTCCAACTCCGAGGTGGCCACTTCCCTCTCAGCGATTGCTGCGCCAACCTCGTCGATCCGCGCCGCAATCTGTCGCGCCTGCCGCCTTAGTGAACGTTGTTGTTCCTCTTCAGCCGTAAGCACTCGCCGGGGACGCCTCCCTCTTTTGGCGCTGTGGGAGACGTCCGGTTCCTTGCCGTTGCTGCCCGTCGACGCCCGCTCCCTGTCGGCCTCCTGTTGCTTCCAGTACAGGTAGCTGTCGTAGTCACCGGAGAAGACTCTTGGAACTCCTTCGTCAATCTCTACGATCTTGTTTGCTACCTGCCTGATCAATGTGCGGTCGTGGGTCACTAGGCAGATGGTGCCACGGTAGTCGCCTAGTGCATCCGCCAGGATCTCCCGAGACGCGATGTCCAGGTGGTTGGTAGGTTCATCCATTAGCAGGAGATTGCTGGGTTGCAGGAGCAGTTTGGCCAGCGCAACCCGCGCCTTTTCACCGCCAGACAGCACGGAAATACGCTTGAGGATGTCGTCTCCGCTGAACAGAAATCCTCCCAGCGTCGTTCGCAGACTCTCCTCTGATTCTGCGGGCGCAGTCTCCTGCAGTTCCTCTAAGGGGTTCTTGTTGACGTCGAGGAGGTCCATTACATGTTGGGCGTAGTAGGTGGAAATTACGTTGTGCCCAAGCTTGCGTGCCCCGCTGTCAATGGGTAGCACGCCGGCAAGAAGCTTGAGCAGGGTGGATTTTCCGGCTCCGTTGGGGCCGACCAAGGCAACCCGGTCGCCTCGCTCCAGTGTCAGGCTCACTCCGCGATACACGACATTTTCGCCGTACGACTTGGTTACGTTGGCCAGAGTCAGTACGTCCAGACCACTGCGGCGCGGCTCCGGGAACGAAAAACGGACCTTCTTGGTTGCCCGCGGCAAATCTATGACCTGAATCCTTTCCAACTGCTTGATACGGCTCTGGACCTGCGTTGCCTTGGTCGCCTTGGAACGGAAGCGGTCGATGAACCGCATTTGCCGCTGTATCTCCCGCTCCTGGCGCGCGGCGGCAGCCTGTTTGATTTCCAGAGCACGTTCGCGGGCAACCAGGTAGTCGTCGTAGTTGCCCCGGTGATGGACGACTTCTCCGGGCTCAATGGCGAGGATCCGGTTGGCAACATGGTTCAGAAAGGCCCGGTCGTGGGAAGTAACCACCACTCCTCCGGCAAAGGACGAAAGGTACTTCTCAAACCATACGTGGGCCTCAAGGTCCAAATGGTTGGTCGGCTCGTCGAGCAACAGCAGGTCCGGCTTTCTGAATAGTAGGCGGGCCAGTTCCGCGCGCATGATCCAGCCGCCGCTGAACTCGCTCATTCCGCGGTGGAAATCGTTGTCCTTGAAGCCCAGGCCGGACAGGATCGCTTTGGCCTCGTGGTCGCGGTCCTCTCCGCCAGCGGCTTCCATATCCTCGTCCAACTTGGAGAGGAGGTCCATCAATTCCTGCTGATCCGAAGGATCCGTCGCCGATGACAGGGCCTCCCTGCCGGCGGCGATGCGCTCAGAAAGGGAGATCGCCTCCTGATTGGCGCTCAACACCTCCTGCAGCAGAGTCTGGCCGGCAAATTCCCCTGGCTCCTGCTTCAGGTACCCCACCGTGGTATTGCGTCGCAGGGAGACGGCCCCGGTGTCCGGCAGGGTTACTCCGGCCAGCATGTCCAAGAGAGTGGTCTTCCCTGAACCGTTGGCGCCAATCAACGCGATACGGTCGCCGGTGGCCATTGAGAGGTTCAGCCCACTGAACAGGGTGCGTTCAGAATAGACTTTGCTGATGTCGGAAGCGGATAGCATTGGTAACTGTTAGGATAGCGATTGTATCATCCTGTCTGTTATGAGACCTACCACAGTCGGGGACCCTGCGGATCCTATGGATCTCGGGTAATTGCGGGCCCCGCACTGCGCCATACCCGTGAAATCAGGATTCTGGGAAGTCCTCTGATAGCGGACGCGGTGTTACAACCGAGTTTGACAGCGAATGCATCAGCATTGCCAAGTGTCGAAAAATCTTTCAAGTCGCGACACCATCCCGCCGGAAAAATTGTGGGTTTTGCCGACCCTCGTGAATGTCCACGCGTCACGGGCAACTGTTGAGCATCACGAATACCCCGAAAATGCATGGCGTGAATACTTTCTCTCCCCAGCCGCCCCCGGAGACGGGATCATCGCCCCAGGGGGCAGAAATGACCGAAAGGAACTAAACGAACTGCTGAGGGTATCCACACTGATAGTCCACCCGGGACGGCATCCGGGCAAGCCCCAAGAGAGTCAATTCGTCGACGAGTCATAGCGAACTAAAGCCCGCAAGGCCTGCCTGCGAGACGCCATGACCTTCGGATCGGGCTTGTGCCATAAAGAAGCCAACCCTCGCTTCAACTCGGGAATACTACGTTGGACTCGACCCATGCAGGAATCCCTAATGAATTCCAAGCCGCACGTAAAGCTCCGGGTTGGCGCAGTGGACCAGGCGCTGGCCGTTCAGGCCTTTGATCAGGTTTTCGGCTGCCATGATGCCCATGGCCCTTCGGGAAAGCACTGAGGCGCTGCCGATGTGCGGTGTGATCGTCACGTTGTCCATGAACATCAGTGGGTGGTCGTCCGGTATGGGCTCCGGGTCCACCACGTCCAGTCCCACGCCTCCGATCCATCCCTCCCGCAACGCTTGGCACAAGGCGTCGGTGTCAACCACCGGCCCCCGCGAGATGTTGACCAAGATCGCCGTCGACTTCATCTTACGCAGCGCGTCGGCGTCGATCAGGTGGCGCGTCTCAGCCGTCAGCGGCACGTGCAGCGACACGAAGTCCGATTCAGTAAGCAGCGTCTCCAGCGTGGCGAAGGTCAATCCATGCTGTGCCTCGGCCTCCGGGCGCCGGTTGCGGGAGTGGTACAGAATCCGCATGTCGAAGCCCTGGGCCCTTCTCGCCATCTCCAAGCCTATCTGCCCTAGGCCAACAATGCCCAGGGTGCTGCCCTGAACCTCTTTCCCCAGCCAGTAATTGGGATGAAAGGCCAGCTCCCAGTTGTTGCCGCGCACCCACTTGTCGCTCTCCACCACTCGCCGCGCCGCTGACAGCAGCAGCGCAAACCCGTGGTCGGCTACCGCCTTGGACAGAATGCCGGGAGTGCTGCCCAGCAGGATGCCCCGCCTTGTGCATTCAGGGATGTCGACGTTGTCCAGCCCCGCCGCCAGTTGGCTGACCACCCGCAGCTTGGGGGCGGCGTCCAGCAGGGCTCCGTCCACCCGGTCCATGATGTTAATAAGCACCCCCTCGGCGTCTGCCAGCTTGGCCCGCAGCTGTTCGGGCGATGGAGGAGGGTCATCTGGCCAGACTTCCATGTCGGTAGCTTTCTCTATCAAGGTCAGGGCATCTGGGTCCATCATGCGGCTGACGAAGACACTCGGCTGGGTCATTGCTCCAACTCCTCTGACTCTGTATGGTAGGCGCGGCCAGTATCCAGTGATTCTAGTGTAGCGAATGGACGTTTCTACCGCTAGAATCGCATATCCTATACAAAGACACCCCCCGGTGGGAGATAACATGGCCTTGTTTTTGAACGAGCAGGAAGTGGCTCAGCTTTTGCCTATGGATGAGTGCATCGAAGCCTTGGACAGAGCATTTGCACACGCCGGACAGGGACAGGTGGAAAATAAATCGCGCTCCCGCATACGAATGCCCGGCGGTTTCTTCCACTTCATGGCCGCCGCCGACGGCGGGCAGGGTGTCTTCGGTTACAAGGCCTATCCCTCCTTCGCGGGCCCGGGCGGGGCCAAGATGATAGTCATGCTTTACGACTACCAGTCAGGTGAGCTTTTGGCTTGTATCGAAGCAAGTCGCTTGGGTCAGATCCGCACCGGGGCAGCCAGCGGACTGGCAACCCGCTATATGGCCCGATGCGCAGCATCAACAGTTGCTGTTATCGGGTCCGGCTTCCAGGCACGTAGCCAATTGGAAGCGGTGTGCGCCGTGCGCGAAATCAAGGAAGCGCGAATCTTCAGTCGCCGCCAGGAAAGGCGCGAAGACTTTGCGAGGCGCAGCAGTGAGAGGCTGGGTGTTGATGTACGTCCCGTTGAGAGTGCCCAGGACTGCGTCGAGGGTGCCGATATTGTGATTACCATAACCTCAGCCCGCGAACCGGTGGCCTTGGGCGAGTGGCTTGCTCCCGGCTGTCATATCAACGCCGCTGGTGGAAACCACTGGATGCGCCGCGAGATTGACGAGGCTGCAGTACTCCGCTCCGAGCTGATCGTGGTGGACGATCTTGAGCAGGCCAGGATCGAGTGCGGCGACCTGATGTGGCTGGAGGCCCGCGGCACTTTCCGTTGGGACATGGCCCACCAGCTTCAGGACGTGGTGGCTGGCAGGGTGCCTGGCCGCCTGTCCCAGGAAGGAGTGACCCTGTTCGAGTCCATGGGTGTGGCCCTGGAAGATATCGCTTCCGCCGATCTGGTTTTTCGCAAGGCTAAAGAACAGGGTATTGGACAGGAACTGCCCTTTTAGCTCACCGTTTCGCCCAAACCAGAAGCACTAGCCTGGAGCGTCCGCAAACAAGCGAAAGGGGCAGACCTTGAATCTGCCCCTTTTGTTAGACCTGCTCTGCCTGGTTCCGTCCGGAAGCTAGAGGGGCGTCTGCGTGAAGCGGCGCCACGGTTCCGTCTCGAACAACCGGGTCTGCGTGCGCGCCTGCTCAGTCATGGCCGGACCCGATACCCAGCTGTAGACTGCCACAATGCCAGTCTCCATGCGGCTGATGAACCGCGAACCCGACTCCCGGACTTCCTTGATCCCTTGGTTCATGGTAACCATCTTATCTGTTCCCTCGTTTCTCTAAGCCTATCGCAATCAGATACTGACTGCGTTACTTGATTTGATATTATGATATACCGACTTATATATCACGTCAAGCAATAAGATATAAGAATCAGTATTATAAAATGTGAGAGATTGTGAAGGACAGCTTGGATCAATCTTCTTCCACGGGCGAAGAATTCCGTGGCGCCTGATCTAACTGCGTAAGCTGGGGGTTACTTGAGAGGCGAAGAGGCGCATGGAATCGCTGGCGTCCTTGGCTGAGACCTGATGGAAATTGACCTGCAGCGATGCTGTGTCGAATCCGCCCACGGCGTCGTTGTATGAAACAATCTGCTCCCTGACGTCGTCTGGCGTTCCAACCCAGATGGTCCCGCTATCCAGCAGCGTGTCGAAGCTGGCTTGGCGTAGGATGTCCATGTGGCTTCCGTAGTTGGGGTAGTCCGGGGAGACTGTTCCTATCCCCCATCCCGAGTCCAGCTCGGCTGCGGCCACCAGGGACCGGAAGTATGCGTCAATGTTGGGCTGGGCGATGCGGTGGGCCTCCTCACGGTCCTCGTGGCAGAACATGTGAAACCCGAGTGCGATTCGACCCTGGCCCGGGTGTCCCGCTTCTCTCCACGATTCCCTGTAAACCCTGATTGCCTCTCGCATCTGTGGCCCTGCGAATGGAACCAGCATCAGGTTGAATCCGCGTTCACCGGCCCGCCGCAGCGATTCCGGCGTGCCCAGAGCCGCCGTCCAGAACGGCGGCCGGGGCCGCTGCGTGGGGCGAGGCAGGGATGTCACGTTCCTGAAGCAGTAGAACTGGCCCTCAAACGTCACGTTTTCGTTTTCCAGTAGCAGCCGCACCGCTTCCATGCCCTCCTCGAAGCGTGCGCGTGACTCATCCAGCGATCTTCCGAAACGCTGGAATTCGTGAGGAAGAAATGCCCTTCCGAACCCGCAGTCCAGCCGCCCACCCGAGATGGCGTCCAGCATGCCGATCTCGCCGGCTACTTTCAGCGGATGGTTGAATACCGGTAGCACGGCACCAGTTAGGAGACGCGCGTTCCTGGTGCGCTGTGATGCTGCGGTCAGAAACACATGGGGAGCGGGGCTGTAACCGCCGTAGGGCTCGAAGTAATGCTCGACCGTGCGGACGTGGGTATATCCCAGTTCATCGCACAGGTCCACCAACGCCAGGCATTCAGACCAGTACTGCTCTCCCGACTTTTGGGACGGCGATACGTCGGGAAAGAACTGGAGCCCAAAGTCCAAGCTATAGCCCCAGTTTGCCGGGGTTCATGATGTTGTTTGGGTCGAGGGTCTCCTTCAGTTGTCGGACGACCTCGTGTCCCACGCCAAGCTCGCGGGCGAGCAGGTGGTTCAGCTTCACGCCGACTCCATGGCAGTACTCCATGATGCCGCCCATGTCCTGGCCCAGTTTTAGTACCTGGTCCACGGTGCGGGCCAGCCTTTGCTTGGCCTCCGACGGATCGCCCGACTCCGGCAGAATGAGCATGGAAAATTGCTCTGGGCGTCCCCAGATTGCGTATTCTGTCACCGTTATGCCCTCGTTGCCGAGGATCTGGCCGGCCTGACGTTTGTATTCGAGAACCTTTGAGGCAGGAAGGGCCAGGTGCAGGTAGTCGAATCCCCTACGCCGGCGCCAACGGTTCCAGCGCACCTCGCGGGGTTGTCCAAGCGCGGTCAGCTTGTAGTTCTCGGCTGACTCTCGTCGAACCGCCCAGTAGTGCTCGGTGGGCTCCGTGCCCAGAGAGTAACCGCCGGCAGCGTCGCACACGGAGCTTGCCCGATGCGCCTCGGCTGCCACGCCTTCGGTAAATCCTTCGAAAAGCAGGTGCAACGTAATGTCGCCATCCTCTTCTGTGAGGTCAAGCAAGGATGGCCGGATGCCCAGATCCAGCATCTCCGACGCGGCCCTGAACCCGTCTTCGAAACAGTCGAATCCCACGCTGGCGAACTGGCTGCATTCAGGGACTCGAAACACACGTATGGTCGCACGGGTGATTACCCCGAAAATCCCTTCAGCGCCGATGAACAAATGGTTCAGGTTGGGGCCGGAAGAATACTTGGGGACATCCCGGGTTTCAACAATTCTTCCATCCGGGAGCACTGCCTCCAGTCCCACCACTTGCTCTCCCATGGGGCCATGGGCGCACGCCCGGTACCCAACACCGTTGGTGGAGATCGTCCCGGCCACCGTGGCAATGGGCACGCTGTAGGGGTCATGCCCGATCATGAGTCCGTGCTCGGACAAAACCCCTTCAAGATCCCCCAGCACTATGCCTGCCTCGACGCGTGCGGTCATGCTCCCCGAGTCGACTTCTAGGACTCGATTCATGCGCTTTACGTCCAGGACGAGCCCGCCTTGGGAGGGGACCACGCCCCCCATCACGCCTGTGCCACCTCCGTACGGGACCACCGGCACACGGTGCTCATTGGCCCACCGGATGACCTGCGATACCTCGTCAGTGCAACCGGGCCGTACCACTACGTCAGCAAGCCGTTCGAACGCATCGGCGGCGCCGAAGGCTCGGCTTGGGGAAAGTGAATCGCCTGTGTAGCGGTCAAGAGAATCGGAGTCGGCCAGCACATTGTCGGCCCCGACTATGCGCGCTAAGGAAGCAACGGCCGTCTCAGTCAGCATCGCTATCCCCAGAGACGTTAACGGATGGCTTTACAGGCGGTAGGCTTTCCAGTTCTTCCCCTTCCGTTTGATGGCCAGGGAGAAAGGGCGTCTTCCGAGTAAGCATCCGCAAAAGCCGTTCCTGGTCAGCTCTCTCAAATTCCGACAAGTGCTCCTGATTGCCCGGCAATTCAGAGACTAGCGCGGAAGTGAATTCACGTACAAAGTAGGCGGCACTATCTATGCCAACTCGAATCTTGGCAGAGTTCCGTTGATGTTCGTAGTAGTTGGTATGAAGGGCATCCAGGAACCCATACGTCCTCGAAAGATCGTCCCGGCCAAGTCCGGAGGCTACATAATTGGCGGCAGGGCGAAGATGAAAATGGGAATGGTGGGTCCAGTCCATTTTCTGGCAAACGGCCTTTACCGCGTGCGCTGTCGCGCCCCACACCTTGTCTGATGCCTGCAGGATGTCACCGTTACCCAGTTCTTGTTGGGCCCGATTAGGCAGGTGACGGCTGATCTCTTCGTATCTTTCGGGAGGGGACGCTTTCAGGTGGTCGGTCATGGGACCTGCCGCGTTGGTGTTGCAGTGGCTGGGGATCTGGAACCAGGTTCCAAGAGGAATTGGGTAGTCAAAGATAGCACCCTACAAGAATAGCACAGAGCCCCGAAAACCGACGCGTCTACCTTCGGCGATCAGGAGTTGCGAAACTGCCACACCGGGCCGTTGGGAGTGTCTTCTACCGCCACACCCAACTGCTCGAGTCCATCCCTGATCTGGTCGGCCTGTTCGAACTGACGGGCCTGCCTTAACGCCGCCCTTGTCTCCAGTAGCAACTCAATGAAGGGCCCCGCACTTGCTCCATCCACGCTGCTATCTGGAGACCGCTCGGCGAACGTTAGCCCCAGGATCCCCCCAAGGTGCCGCAGGTTGTCTTGGGCGTTCGACACAGGGAGGCCCGCATCGCTGCTGCGGTTGATCTCCCTGGCCAGGTCGAACAGGGCAGCCAGTGCCCGTGGCGTGTTCAGGTCGTCGTCCATCGCCTCAAAGAACTGCCACTTGTACGGCTCCGCGTCCAACTCTTCGCCCTTCCCGGTACCGTTTCGGTCCAGCGCGTGACGCAAGCGGTCCAAGCTGCGCTCCATGCTGGAGCAACCGTCGTCGGTATACGACAGCGGACTTCGATAGTGGGAGCTCAAGAAGTACATTCGGATTGCGTCTGGGGAGAAGCGCTCTAACGCTTCTTCCACCGACACCAGGTTGCCCAGCGACTTGCTCATCTTGTCACCGCCAAGACGCAGCAGCCCGTTGTGCACCCAGTAGCGCGAGAACGGGACCACGCCCGTGGAGGCCTCGCTCTGGGCTATTTCATTCTCGTGATGCGGGAATACCAGGTCCTGCCCGCCACCGTGAATGTCCAGGGTATCCCCGAGATAGGTCATCGACATGCTGGTGCATTCGATGTGCCAGCCCGGCCGGCCTGGGCCCCACGGGCTTCCCCATGATGGCTCACCGGGTCGAGCGCCCTTCCAGAGGGCAAAGTCCATTGGGTGCTCTTTGTTCTCGTCTATCTCGATGCGGCTCCCTGCCTGCATCCCTTCAAGCGTCCGGTGGCTCAGTTTGCCGTAACCTTCGCTCCGCTCGACGCGGAAGAACACGTCTCCGCCGGCCGCGTATGCGTGTCCGGAGTCAACCAGCTTGCCGATGGTGTCGATGATAGGCCCGACTTCCTCTGTTGCCCGCGGATAGACATGGGCGCGGCGTACATTCAGAGCATCCATCGTCTGGAAGAAGTCTTCTATGTAACGTTCCGCGAGTTCCGTCGGTTCGATGCTCTGCTCCTGCGCCCGCAGGATTATCTTGTCGTCTACATCAGTGAAGTTCTGAACGTGACGCACATCGAAGCCCACGTGCTCCAGGTACCGGCGCAGCACATCGAAGGCAACGTAGCTCAGGGCGTGGCCGATGTGTGTAGAGGAATAGGGAGTGACACCGCACACGTACATCTTGACGGTCTTGCCGTCGGCGGGTGCGAACTCCGTGGCTTTGCCGGTCAGGGTGCTGTACAGCTTCATGGGATGGAACTGCAGGGCAGTGTCGTTCAACGCGCCCTTATCAGATTTTCGGAACGGACGCCTTTCGAGGCCTTCCGGCCGGCGTAAACAACGATAAACCGCTAGCCAGACACGATACAGGCCACGGCGCTGGCCGCGATGCCCTCGCTTCGTCCCACGAACCCCAGGTGGTCCGTCGTGGTGGCCTTGATGCTGACTCGATCGGGCGCAACCTCCAGCGCGGCAGCCGTCCGTTCCTTCATATCTGGAATGAACGACCCCAGCCGGGGCGTTTGCGCCAGCATTGTAGCATCAAGGTTTGACACCCGCCAACCGCTCTCCCCCAACAGTTCCTGCACCCTCTTCAGCAGTATCAGACTGGAAATGTCCCTGTACTGCTGGTCCGTTGATGGGAAGTGCGTTCCCTTGTCGCCCAGATTGGCCGCTCCCAGGAGGGCGTCCATCATCGCGTGGACTAGAACGTCTCCGTCGCTGTGGCCCTCCAGTCCGCGGTCGTGAGGGATCTCCACTCCCCCCAGCACCAGCCGCCGGCCTGCGACCAGCGGATGAGAGTCGAAGCCTATCCCCACTCGAAAATCGGGAATGGCCACCGGGTCACCCCGTCGCCGAGCCGCTGCCGGGTGAAGTTCCTACGCCCGCCGACAGACGCAAAAAGGTCTCGGCGATGGCCAAGTCTCCCGCCGTAGTTACCTTGATGTTCTCATAGGTCCCCTCGAACATCCGCACCTGGTATCCCAGGCTCTCCACCATCGCGGCGTCGTCGGTCACATCGGCGTGGCACTCACGGTGCGCCCTGATCAGCACCTCGTACCGGAATACCTGCGGCGTCTGCGCCTGCCATAACTTGGCCCGTTCCGGCGTCTCCTCGATCAGCAGGTCGGCGGACACACGCTTGATCGTGTCCTTGACTGGGACGCCCGCTACTGATGCGCCACCCTCGACAGCGCTGGCGATGCCTCTCTCCAGCGTTCCTTCGTCCACGCACGGACGGGCCCCGTCATGTACCAGTACAAGGTCGCACCTTTTCAGTGCCGCCAGCCCGTTGTACACGGAGTCCTGCCGCCTCGACCCACCGGCTCTAACCTGGGACAACTTCCGCCATCCTCGCGCGGTTGCCAACTGCCGTCCCGTTCCCACCGACTCTTCAGACAATACAAGCACAATCTCATGGATCGCATGAGATGACTCGAAGCGTTCAACGGTGTGAGCGATGAGCGGAACCCCCAGCAGTGGGGCAAACGTCTTGTCGACTCCCCCCATCCGGGTACTGCGCCCGGCAGCCACGATAACAGCTCCAACGCGCACGGAAGCGGACATTGCCAAGGATGTCACGAGAGCCCTTTCGCGCCAGTGCCGCTGTTCAGCCGGCCCGGGGTTGCGCGAAGATGATGCGCCCGGCCGACGTCTGCAGCACCCGGGTTACCTGTATTTCCTGGCTGGAGTTGATGAAGCGGCGCCCGCCTTCCACCACCACCATGGTGCCGTCGTCAAGATACGCCACTCCCTGGCCCGCTTCCTTGCCTTCCTGCACGATCTCCACCCTCATGGTCTCACCGGGCAGCAGAATGGACTTGACCGCATTCGCCAGTTCGTTGACGTTAAGTACCTTGACGCCCTGTATTTCGGCGACCCGGTTCAGATTGTAGTCGGTGGTGAGGATGGAAGACTTCATGCCCCGTGCCAGCTCCACCAGCTGCGCATCTACCTCCGATCCAGCGTCTACGCCCACGTCCAGCACCTGCAGGGGCACCGATGCGTCCTTGCGCAGTCGACCAAGCACTTCCAGCCCGCGCCGCCCTCGATTGCGGCGCAGCGAGTCGCTCGAGTCTGCGATGTGGCGCAGTTCGTCCAGAATGAACCGGGGTACTACTAGGGAGCCGTCGATAAATCCGGTAACGGTTAGGTCCGCGATCCGCCCGTCGATGATCGCAGACGTGTCCACGAGGATCGTTCCGTTGCGGTGTTCTCGCCCGGCATGGTTTTCCGACAACGGCTCTAGGCCAAGTATCGCCTCATCCCTCTCGTGGGCTTCCGGCAATCGCCGGGCCTCGGTGTCCAGGCCCGGAAAGATCGCCCGCACGTCCCGCTCCCGCTGCATGCCTAAAAACATGCCGCCTGTGCCCAGCGCTATGCTGATGGTAAGAGGCAGGGCCCAGCCGATTATCCCTTCCATCGGATAGATTGGTATGGAAACCAGCGAGGACACGATCAGGCCGATTACCAAGCCCACTACCCCCGCGACCAAGGTGGCCCCGGGAAGGTCAACCAAGTATCTAGCCCACGCTCTCCCAGGACTCACCATCAGGTAGGGCACCACAATCCCTCCGATTGCGACGCCAACTACCGTGAACACCAGCCCCCAAGGAAGGAAACGCCCGTCCACTATTGAGGACAGGCCAAAGTGGAGACACAATCCCCAGCCCAGTGCCCCAAACCCCACGGCCCCCAAAGCCCTGAGTGCCCAAAGGAGCAGGTAACCAGACACGCGACCTCGTGTTCCCCAGGCATCGTTTAACGATTTCTGGTAAACATTAAACAAAGATTGATTTAACGATTAATGTATGAATGCGAATGAACTTTGACATAAGGTTATCATAATTAAAGGTTGCTTGACATATATCGGCCACCTTATTTTGGTGATTCTGATACTGTTTAGCTCGCGGCTTGTCGCCGACTCCGGGAGTAATTCCCAGCGCCATCACCGATGAGTTTCTCAATAAAACATCGCCTTCAGGCAAACTTCAGGGTGTACAGTGCCACCGCAACCGATGTGGCTAGATTGAGGCTCGATACGCCTGACGTCATGGGTATGGCCAGTCGCCTCTCACTCCGTCGCAGCAGTTCGTCCGTCGCGCCACGCCGCTCGGTGCCAAAGCCCAGGATTGAGCCGGTCGGCACCGCATCCCACGGCATCGGATCACCTTCGGGGTCTATGGCGAAAATCGGCCGCTCCGTGTCCGGGATGGCGTCTGCGCGTGCCACAGGCAGCGCAAACTGCAGTCCCGCCGCTGCGACGATGGCCGCCGGATGCCACGGATCTTGTGCGCCCGTGACCACCAGTCCTGCCGCGCCTGCGGCCGCCGCCACCCGCACGGCCGCGCCGATGTTAAACGGGTTGCGGGGGTTCTCCAGCAGCACCACGAGGCCCTCCGCTGGCCCGTTGGCTATCTGTTCAGCGCTATCGGTGGGACGGTTGGCGATTGCGATAATTCCTGTGTCCGGAGGTACGGGCGATAGTCTTTGGAAGTCCTCGCTTAACACCGTCTTCAGCCCCTCTTCCAGGCTTCCAAGCACATCGGGAGCGACCTCCTCTGCCAACCTGAGTGCCGCTTCCACGTCCGGGCTTACCATCTCTAGGACTTCAGCGTAGAAACGCAACGCGTGCTTCACGGCATGGAGCCCGTCCAGCGTGGCCAGCGACTTGTCCCGCCGTGCCTGCCGGAACCGGTCAATCAGGGCATGGTCTGTCATGGCTTTTAGATAACTCCCACGACTGATGGCTGTCAAGGTATGATAGGGAGCGTTGGAGGCGACAGTTATGGTTGAGCAGACGCAACGCATCCCCCAGCCGTCCCCGGGAGCCGGTGAATACCTCGAACAGGCGATGGCATGGTCCGATGAAGTGCGGGCCCGCACAAGGGCCGCGCTGGACTTGCCCTACGGCGACGATGAGCGGCAGAAGCTGGATGTCTACATGCCCGATGAGGATCCCGTCGCTCCGGTTCCCGTTTTGATATTTTTCCACGGCGGCTATTGGGTCATAGGGCACAAGGATCTGCTCGGCTTCATGGCCCCGGCCATCACCCCCGCTCCGGCCCTGCTGGTCTCGGCCGGCTACCGTCTGGCCCCCGCTGCCAAATACCCGCAGCAGGTGGACGACTGCCGCACCGCACTTCGCTGGGTTTACGACAACATCGCCGGCTACGGCGGCGACCACTCCCGCATCTACGTCGGCGGCCACTCGGCCGGAGGCCATTTGGCCGCGATGATGGCCCTCCAGCGGGATAGCCTCGAGGACTTCGGCCTGCCGTCGAACGTCATCAAGGGATGTTTTCCAGTCAGTGGTGTGTTCGATGTTACTGGGGCCCCCCCGGAGCGCCGGGAGGCCTTCCTCCTTTCCGATGGCGACGCCCATGGCGCAAGCCCGATCTTTAATACTGAGGGCAACACTACCCCATTCTTGCTGGAGATTGGCAGCGACGATTTTGACAACCTGCGTGAACAGCACCCTCGTATGCTGGAAGCGTTGCGAACCCAGCACGGTTACGTAGAGGAATTGGTCCGCCAAGAACACAACCACTTCCGGATCAGCCTGGATCACGCCAACCTGGACAGCCCCTGGACTTGTCGCCTCCGGGAGTGGATGACGGGGTAAGCGCCGCTAGTCCCTCTCTCCTGCTGGGTAAGCGTTGTCAGCCGCCCGGAGCAGTTCAGCGATGAGTTCCCGGGGAGTGAGGCGGACGATCGCCATGATTACCAAGAGCGTGAACGCGATGTCGTCCGCCATGAACCCCGGGATCAGGTCCAGGGGGCTGATCCAGTAGGCCAGCGCCAGCAGCGGGAGCGCGCGGACGTACAAAGGCAGCCTCGTATCAACAGCCAGCAGTCGCAGGAACGTCAGCTTCGCCCGCAGTCGTAGCCTCATGAAGGTGCTGTACGGCTCTCGCCGCCGCACCAACTGCACGACCCCTGCGCACATCAGGAGCGATACGACCAGGCCTGCCGCTCCCAGGATTATCCAGAATTTCCAGTCCAACCCGCATTCCCCAAGGTCATTTATTTGTCGCTAGTTCCAGGATGTCGAGCCATGTAGATCTGCGTGTTGAGCCCTGTCTTCTTGAGCGAAGCGAAAAATCACGTGCAGGACAGAAAGACCCTTCGCAGCGCCAAGGGAGGCAATCAAGTGTCCTTGGCACTCCCCGTCCGCTCTTCTACCAGCATACATTAGAATGTAGCCAGAAATTTCAGGCCAGAGGATGGATATGGCAATTTACCGGGTTTATGCCAGTGAAGATGGTGAGAGCCACATGGAGGAATTGAGCCTGGAGGATTCCCCGGACCTGCACTCAATGATGAATGTTGGTGAAGTGAAGGTGCAGTGGTGGACAGATCCCCGCGTTATGGACTTTCATCCCCTACCCGACCGTCGCCTTATCATCCACCTCACCGGCGAGACCGAGATAACGGTTAGCGACGGCGCATCCCACGTCTTTCGACCAGGCGATGCCCGCCTGATGGAGGACACTTCCGGCAAAGGACACAGCCACGCCGACCGCGGGCCGAACTCTGCTGCCTACCTGTTCCTCCAGGACTGAGGCGGAGTACGTCGTCTTTTCGCCCCTACCTTCGCCGGGGTCCCCTACACCTGCGGCGGTCTGGTTTGCGGCGCAAGTGTTCTGATGAGTGGCCTTGTCCCCTAGTTCCTGTGCCCGGTTGAATGCATGATCAGGTTGCCTTTGGCCACCTCGGTCATCACTTCAACTGCCTCTGCCAGGGTCGCGTCGTCCACTCCGAGATGCTTCACGGCATCCAGGTGAAAGCGCACTCAAACCCCGCAGTTGTTCATGGCAGACACGACGTAGGCGATGAGCTTCTTTGTCTTCAGGTCCAGCCTGCCGTCCGTCATTGTCTGCTTGTAGTGAGACCAGTACGACGCCAGATGCTCCGGGTTATGAGCGATGAGCTGGAAGGTCTGGGGCACGAATTCCCAGCCCATGGTCGCCTTGATCTCTTCGTAGATTTCCTTCACCTTCCCGGTGGCCTGCTGTTCAGTTACGAGCTCTACTCTGGCCAAGAAACCGTCTCCTGGGTTGAGGGTTGTGGCAACTGCGAGTTGTTACGCCTATGGTGATGGCACGTATGCGAATTGCGTCAAGAATTAGCCGTAGTGTCTGATTTTACAGGGGTACCCCCGCCAATCATGCCCATCCTTCAATCACACTAATCACAATTCAGACAACACTCCCGACACAGGGTCTTGTGATTGTGGCCAATTCCACAGCGAAGGGTCTCCTATGCATGGGTGAAATTATTCTCTTTACTCAGGATGACAGGCATCGACGCTCCAGTGGACTCAATGGCTGAATGCCGCTGGATATAGGGAACGGAAGCAGGACACCCACCAAAAAGTGTCCGAAAGTGTCCGATTCGAAGCACGGGGAGGGTTGCCATGGGGACGGAGGGTGTAGTAGATGGTCCCGTGGCCACAAAAATTCTATTTTCCGATCAATTCGGCGCATTTCCGTTCATCTTCGCCCTTGGGATTCAGGTCGAATCGTTGGTCCGCCAGCGAAAGTCCCCCAAGCCATACATAAGTTCTAATAATTCATAAACTATGCTACGCCATGGCATTGTGAGTTGGCAAGAGGGTGTTGTCATCAGGCCATAATAGTTGCAAAGTCCCAAGGGGGTCATCCTGAGAAGGGCTATAGATACCGTCTCCGCAGGTGGATTTCTTTTCTCTGCCTGGAATGACAGGATGGTGCTACGACTTTGCAATCGGCCTGCAATCCGCAGCGATTTCATTGCCCAGCCTAGCGTTTAAACTGTATGATAGCGACATAGACACTAGAGACGTTACCGTAGGGTAATCGTGGTTCGTCGACCTTCCGGTCGCATTTTCGGAAGATCCGAAACCGAGGCATCTATGGTCTCGCCCTGCTTCTTCGACAACAGTTTGTCCTTTTCGTCGCCAGGACCCGGCGGCAATCTTGACTCGCCCTCAGGCGCCGAGAGATGTCGGGTAACGGGAGTCATAGCTCCCGCAGAAGCCTTCGCCGCCTAAGGCGGCACCTCGGCGCCCCGGTCTCTTCACCCTTTATTCTCTCAGTTACACGTAAATTTCATTTTCTTTTCAGGACATTTGGGGTAGTTTCTTTTGCCAATAGAATGAAGGCACCGCCACCTGGTGAGCTCTCGGACAGTATCCAGCGGCCGTAAGGCACGATGGTGAACGTCTTTACGAATAAGTGCGACATCCTGTTGGGGAATGCGGCATGCGTCTAACCAGGACGCTGAGCGGACGTCGCGCCCTTGTGCGTGGCAGAAACGGAAACGGCAAGCGGGCGCTGGCCCTTTCGCCGAGGGTGAGGGCTTGGCTTGCGGCGGTCCTGCAAACGCCGCTGGTTCAATGGGCTTGGCAGCACCGGCTTACCCTGTCCGAGGCCTTCCTCTACATCGGGGCCTACCTGGTCTACGTGTTCAGCCGCGGGTTGGTCTACGATGACACCCGCGCCGTCGGTATCGTTAACGGTGAGCGGATCGCCGATCTCCAGGAGCGCATCGGATTCCTCTGGGAACCGGGATGGCAGGTGTGGGCCATCGAACACGCCCACGCCTTTGTGGTGTTCCTGAACTGGGCCTACATCCTGACCTACTGGCCAGTGATCCTTGGACTGGCCATCTATCTCTTCCTGCGAGAACGGAGCAGGTATTACTACTTCCGCACCGCCGTTGTGCTGAACCTCATCGTGGCCCTGCTCGCGTTCATGCTGTTCCCGGTGGCGTCGCCCTTCGCCATTCCCGGTGTTGGGTTGGTCGATACAATCCAGATCTTCGGCCCGACTTTCTACGGCTCGGAATCTATGGCCACCTTCTACAACACCTCTGCCGCCATGCCCAGCCTGCACTTCAGCTGGACCATCATCCTCGGCGTCTACTGGCTGCGGGCGCTGCCGGGCGGCTTCAAGGTGTTCGGAGTGGTTTACCCGGCACTGACCTTCTTTGCCATCACCATCACCGGCAACCACTTCATCCTCGACGCCGTCGTTGGTGGCGTCCTAGCTGGCCTGTCCTTCGGGGCGGTCGAAACCTTCAGGCTGGTACGGGCAAGGGTTGATATTCAGGACCTGCGCGCCACGTGGGCTTCCCTCTCCCGCAAGATGAAGTCCTGGCAGATTTACCGAACGGTTGGCCGCTGAATTGCTGGACGGGAATTGGGAGAGGCCGCTACGCGGGAAGGACCGCAGTCTGTCGGCGCGTTTGCAGATACGCTGCCGTGAGTGTGCCGGAAACGGAACCTCCCGCGGCCATCCAAAAGACCCACTTCATGGCAACATGGTCGGCAACAATCCCGCCTATGGTGGGAGATATGGTGCTGCCCAGCCCGGCCCCCACCGACATTAGCGCAAACGCTGCCGCCGAGAATCGTACCGGCACGTAGTCACCGGAAGACGCCGCGCAGATCGTATAGGTCGCCCTTAGCGTTGTTCCCATGAGTACGGAGGCAATCAGGAATGACACGAACCCTGGGGCAGTGGCCAGAAGCACAAACGCTGCGCCCTGCACCACAAAGGAGTACCCGAAGGCTTGTCCTCGCCCCAGCTTGTCTGACATCCACCCCCAGAGCACCCCGCTGCCGATGCTAAGCACCCCGATGAGGACCACGAGCTGCCCTACGGTGGTCAGCGATATGCCGTTCTCCTGGGTCAGGTACAGCCCGAAGAAGGTCGTGAACAGGTTCTGTGCCCAACCCGAAGTGAACGCCACCATAGTTATCAACCACACCGCAGGGTGCTTGAAAGCCTCGACAGGCCATGCGCTGCGTGTAGGTCCCGAATGCCTTTCCGCCTCGATAGGTTCATCCGGCCGTTCTCGGATGAAGAGCACGGAAACCAGCGCTACTACCAGGACCACCCCGCCGAACATCTGCCAGCTGTGCCTCCACCCGTCATCCCAATTGGCCCCGGTCAGGATCGGCACTACCACCCCTGCGAATATGAAGGCGATGCTGCCGCCAGAGGCGGCCAGACCTGCGGCCAGACCGCGATCGCGCATCCGGAACCAGGCCGCCAGCAACCCCATCATGGGAGTCAGCGTCACCCCTCCGCCCGCACCCATAAGCACTGCCGACCCCAGTGCCATGCCGTAGTTTCGTGCGAACCCCAACAGGACCATGCTGACCCCGACTGCAACCGCCGCGATGACGATCATGGAGCGACTGCCGTATCGCGGCGCCAGGGTTCCGGAAGCCAGCGCTCCTCCCATCCGGATCGCAGCGGTGACGGTAATCAGCAACCCCGCCTCGGTATGAGACATGTGAAGCGCCTCTTCCATGGACGGCAGGGTCAGGCTGTACCCGAATTGGACAAACCCAGTGGCAAGGTTCACCAAGAAAGCCACCAGCAGCATGACTCCTGAGTACGTCCTCAGCCAGTAGACGCCTGAGCTGTTAGCTGAAATGAGACACTCCCGGAACTAGCCGCACTCTATCGTCCCTTGCGAAGTATCTGGAGAGGCACAAAAAAGGGCCGGTAACGCCGCAGACCGCCTGCCCCGATAGAGAGACAGGACAGACGGTCCCTGGTATTTCCGGCGAGGGTGGGCAGAATCGCGCCCTAGCGAAGGGGACGGAAGAAGTTGCGAACGTCGTCCACCAGCAATTTCGGCTCTTCCAGCGCAGCGAAGTGCCCTCCGCTGGGCATGACCGTCCATTGCTGCACGTTGTAGGAGCGCTCAGCCCACTCCCTTGGCGGACGGCTGATCTCCGCTGGAAATACCGCTACGCCAACTGGCACGTTGATGCGCTCGCCCTGTGCGAAGTCCCAGGGCTTTCGAAGCGTCTCGTAGTACAGGCGGGTGGACGAGTTGATGCTCTGCGTCACCCAGTAGATCGTCACAGTGGTGAGCAGCTCGTCTTTGGTGTAGCTCGACTCCACGTCGCCGTGGCAGTCGCTCCAGGTGCGGTACTTCTCGACGATCCAAGCGCAAAGTCCGGCGGGCGAGTCGTTCAGGCCGTAGCCCAGCGTCTGCGGCTTGGTTCCCTGTATGTGAGAGTATCCGCCCTCGGCGGCCAGCCACTCCTCGCGCTGGCGCAGCAGTCCCTGCTCTGCCTCGGACAGCGGAGCCGAACCCGGGCCCATGTAGGGCGTGGGTCGCGTTACCGAGGTGGTGTGGATACCGATGCAATGGTCGGAGTGGGAGTGTCCCAGTCGCGCCGTGACACTTGCTCCCCAGTCCCCGCCTTGCGCCACAAAGCGTTGGTAGCCCAACTGCTCGGTCATCAGCTTGGCCATCACGTCTCCCACGGACAGCACGTCTAGGCCCCGCTCCTGCGCCGCATCAGAGAACCCGTACCCCGGCATCGACGGCGCCACGACGTCAAAGGCGTCTGCCGGGTCGCCGCCGTGTGCCGCCGGATCGGCGAGTAGCGGAATCACCTTGTGCATTTCGAAGAACGTCCCTGGCCACCCATGGGTAATGATCAGGGGCAACGGGTTCGGTCCTTTCCCCTTCTCGTGGATGAAGTGCACCTGTCTTCCGTCAACCGGCGCTTTGAAGTGGGAGAAGCTGTTGATCAGCGCCTCCTGCTTGCGCCAGTCGAAATCGTTCTTCCAGTACTCCACCAACTCCTTGATGTAGTCCATGTTCGACCCATATTCCCAGCCAACGCCCGGCAGCTCATCCGGCCACCTGGTGCGTTCCAGCCGGGCCTTGAGGTCGTCCAGCACTGCATCTGGAATCTCGATCTTGAAGGGTGTAATCGGCATCGTCTCTACTCCTGCTTGGGGTTGTTCCCTGACCCGGAGAAGCAGGGAACTACACTGCTGACCAACTGACTTGTAGTAACTTACCCCGGCAGCAACGGTTCAGTACGGTTGGAGGGCAGGTCCGGGTCGAAAGCGTTGATGACAAATGCCAGGAAGCTGTAGTTGCCGATGACCAGCGTCAACTCGATCAGTCCCTGCTTGCCGAACTGTTCCAGCGCGTCCTGGAATGCGCCGCGCCCCACTTTGCGGTCTTCGAAGAATTCACGGGCATAGTTGATGACGGCGCGCTCGAGGTCAGTGAGCGGTGGCAGCTCCTTTCCGTCGCGGATAGCGTCCACCACCCCGTCCTGTACGCTGGCTGCGCGGGCGGCTCCGGCGTGGGCGTTCCAGATGTGCTGGCAATCGTATTCACGGGCCGCCAAAAGCATCGCCAGCTCCAGCGCGGCGGCAGGGAGAGACGATTCGTTACGGAGGTAGTTGTTAAGGGCTGTGGCGGCCTGATGGGCCTTGGGCACATGAATCATCACGGAGCCGGGGCCGTAAGCTGGAACTCCACCCAGACCCTGCACCATCTGGTCAAATTCGGCAACCTGGTTCTGAGGGACGTTTTCCCGGGTCGCGGCTGGTATTCGAGCCATGATCAACCTCCTGTGGATTTCTGGTAGCCGGGTGAACCTCTGTTTGACAGAAACATGATTGGGAAGGGACCGTAGAATCGTCATAACCCTACGCGTCAAAATCTAGCCTTGTCAATCAATTGCGGGGTTTTCCGAACCTGCATCCTTGGGCAAACAAACTCCGCAAATCAGAAGCGCCCAGCTCGCCACGGCACAGATGATGAAACCCGGATAATAGGAGCTGAAGGTGTCATACAGCCAACCAACGAGAATCGGGAAAATGAACATCCCGAGACCCGAGAAGGTCATATACGAGCCCCACACTGCTGCCACTCGCTCCGGAGTCGCTCCTGCCAGCCGCATAGGAATCGTCAGCAGAGCTGGGACATAGAACCAGGAGCCCACTCCAAGAACCACTACTGAGACATAAATTCCCAGCACATTTCCGAATAGAAACGCCCCCAGTCCCCCCAGAATTGCCAACACTCCTGAGAAAGCCATCACTCCGCGGTAGGAGAAAATAAAGTCGCCCATTCCTCCGAAGCGCTGCAATGCTGTTCTATAGGATTCAAATAACAGTGGAACTGCGCCTCCCGCCAGGACCGCAAAGATCCCGACGAACGGCAGAATGCTTGTGATGAATCCTGCCGCTTGGGCAGAGATTCCTCTCTCTTCGCCATAGAAAGTTGGCAACCAAGTCGTCAATGCAGTGTACTGAATAAAGATGCCTGCGTCGGCGGTTACAAGGAGCGCCACGGCCCTTCCGCGCAGGACCCTGAAGACTTCCCAAATCGAAATACCTTTCGTATGCTCTGCCCCGTTCTGTTTATCTTTGGGCGCCAGCGGCCACAGCACCATTCCGATGATCCCGATGCTTGAAAGCACCGTCAGGGTCATCTTCCAGCCCAGCAAATCGGCCAGCGGAACAGCGCCGGCCAAAGAGACTGCTACGCCCGCACTAAGGATGGCAGTGTTCAGAGAGTTGATGACCAGCATTTCCTTGGGTTTGAACCATTGCATCACCAACGGCCCGGTGGCGACCACTACGAGTGCCAGCCCTACCCCGTAGGCCAAGCGCAGGATAAGTAGCACCCAAAAGTTGGGCGCGATTGGAGCGAGAGCCAGCAACGCCATGGCCACCCAGGCCCACATGTAGGCACGCTTTACGCCTACCCGAGCGATCACGATACTGCCGGGCAGGCCGATGGCGGCTGCCACGAGCATGGGGAGGGATACCAGCATCCCAGCCGCCCAGTGGCTGATCTCGTATTCCTCGATTGCCAGCGGAAGCAGGGGGGATAGAGCGAAGAGGTTCAGTCCGGCAGCCAGGTGGGCGGCCAGCGTCATAGCCGCCATGAAGAGGCGGGCCCGGCTTGCCGAGGCGCCGGTTGCGTCCGCAGCTAGCTGAACAGCCGCACCTCTTCAGAGGGTGTGACTGGGGCGATGCACTCCGGGCCCTCGCTGCGCGCGTTGTTCACAACCGGAGACACCTCGCTGACTTCTAGCAATTCGGATGGCGCAGGTAACAGCAGCGGCTCGAGGTTGTTTGGCGTTTCCGTGAGTGGGTCCAACCAGAGCGGCTCCGTCTCCGCGGAAAGGATCACCGGCATTCTGCTGTGAATTGGCTCGATGAAGGAGTTGGCAGCCGTGGTCAGGATGGTGCAGGAGTGCACCCATTCGCCTTCTTGCGATTTCCAGTTTTCCCAGAGACCTGCAAAGGCCATCGGCTCGCCCGACTTCTGGGAGAAGTACAGCGGCACCCGCTTCTTCCCTTCCCGGCGCCACTCGAAGAAGCCGTCGGCTAAAACCAGGCAACGACGATGCCGAAACGCGCTTCGAAAGGCGGGTTTCGTGGCTGCGGTTTCGCTGACGGCGTTTATCATCCGGTTGCCGATTTTGATGTCCTTGGCCCACGACGGCACCAAGCCCCACCGCATCATTTCGCCACGGCGTTCCCCGTTGTTCACCACGGTCAATACCGACTGCGTGGGCGCAACATTGTAGCGAGGCCCTGAAGGCGGCTCGTCCATCACGAACCCGAACCGCCCCTGAAACTCGCTGATGTTCGAGATTAAGGTATACCTGCCGCACACGACGCACTACTCCGGGGAAGAAATGTAGGCCAGCCGGACTCAGATGGTTCGAGGAAGCGACCTCTCTACCTCATCACCTCGTGGAACTGCTGGATGGCGTTGATATGGTCCTGCGGCGATTGGTACCCGGCTCGCATGGTGTTGATGGAAATATGGGTGGCGCCCATTCCCGACCAAGTGTCTACCTGTGCCTGCCAGAATTCGGGGTCACCGTCGGCCGAATTGATTCGTGGTTCCATCTGGATACCTGCCGGGTCACGCCCGGCCGCCTCCGCCATTACCGCCAACCGCTCCAGCACGGCCGGGGCGTCGTCCGGGCCTACTTGTGGGAACCAACCATCGGCCAGCCGCGCCACACGCCTCAGGACCCGGTCGGGCGGAGACGGATTGGCTCGCGCCCCTGCCCCCATCCAGATAGGGATGGGCCGTTGAATGGGGAGCGGGTTGATGCCTGCGTTCGTGATGTCGTGGTACTTCCCGTGGAAGTCGATCACATCGTTGGTCCACAGCTGGCGAAGTACCTCAATCTGCTCCGCCTGTCGCGCTCCCCGGGTGCTGAAGTCTTCGCCCAGCGCCTCGTATTCCACGTGATTCCAGCCGACTCCCACACCCAAGCGCAGTCTGCCCCCGCTGAGCACGTCACACTGCGCCGCCTGCTTCGCCACCAGCGCAGTTTGACGCTGTCCAAGGATCAGGACCGCGGTCACCAGCTCAATGGAGGTGGTGATGCCTGCGAGATAGCCGAACAGCACGAACGGCTCGTGAAACATGCTCTCAAGAACATAGCCGCCCGCCCAGTTGGCGTGCTTGGTGGTGTCAGCGCCGAGGACATGGTCGTAAACGATCAGGTGCGAAAACCCCAGTCCCTCTGCTGCCTGCACGTAGTCCCGCACCGCCACCGGGTCGGCTCCAATTTCGGTCTGCGGAAAGACAACCCCTGCTTTCATAATCCAGCTCCTAGGCGGCTTCTTCTTTGGCCCGGAAATGAGGAATCACGTGCTTGCCGAACATGCGAATAGTGTTCATCGTCTCTTCATGGCTCGCCGGTCCGATGGCGCTCAGGCAGAAAATCTGCTCGATGCCCATGGACTCATAACGTTCCACGAATTTAATGCAATCGTCAGGAGTCCCTACGCAGAAGTTCTCGCCACGTTCTACCACTTCCGTTGAAGTCGGGTCCCCCTCGTGTGGCCCCGCAGCCAGGCGCATGTCGCGCTCGTAATATCCTTGGTAGTCGGCTGGAACTGATGCTGGATCTACTCCCCGCCAGACTAGGCGAGCCCGGTCCCTCTGCTGGTCCAGGTACCAACCGATTAACTCGATTCCTCGTTCCATGGCTACCTTGGGATCCTCGTTGCAGAAACCTGCGGTCATCAGCGCGTTCTGGCTGTTGACAGTGGGCCCCTGGGCCCCGTTTAGGCTCTTATTGTAGAGCTCCAGCGTGCTAGCGACCCGGTCAGGCCCGCCTTCACTTCCCACCAGTGCTCCGAGACCCAGCTCGCCAGCGCGGCGGGTGGTCTCCTCACTGGCGCACGCTGACCAAAGGGGTGGATGCGGCTTCTGTAGCGGCTTGGGCAATACCTGCCGGGGCGGAATGTGGAAATAGTCTCCGTCGTGACTGACTTCTTCCTCAGTCCAGATTCGGGGAAGCACCTGGGCGAACTCTTCCCACATTCCCCGTGTGTCTTCCAGAGTGGTGCCGTAGGGTGTGAGCTGGTAGGGGTAGCCGGTTCGTCCCAACCCTACGTCCACTCGACCCTTGCTGAGAATGTCCAGTGTTGCCATGCGCGCTGCCGTATGCAATGGATGGTGGATCGGCGCCAGCACGACTCCGATGCCCATGCGTATCCGCGACGTGCGCTGCGTTACTGCCGCCAGCGTCAGGTCAGGTGCGCTGTTGTGGGACCAGACTGGGCGGAAGTGGTGCTCCGAGAACCAGACGCTGTCGTATCCCATTTCTTCCGCGAAGGCGATCTGGTCCAGTGCCTCCCAGATGCGCCTTGCCTCGCTTTCCTCGTCCCAAGGCTTGGGCACCTGAATTTGGTAGAACAGTCCGAATTTCATATGCGAAACCCGCCATTTCCAAAGCTGCGATTGCGCCATTATAAGCGCAAAGGGTCAGGATGAGTAATGACGGTATGAAGGACGGTGAGAGCGGAACTGGAGCGCCCTGGAAAGAGGAAGACGTGGAGCCGGTGAGGGGATTCGAACCCTTGACCTGCGGTTTACGAAACCGCTGCTCTACCACTGAGCTACACCGGCTTCAGAAAGGGGCTGATAATTATTTTCACATCGCAGTCCCCTTTTTGCAAACCTCAGCCAGGGCTTTCTCGGCACGCTTGTGGGATGCCTCACCCGCCCAAGCGTACCCCCGAGTTAGTCGAGGCACAGGTAGCGAAACCTCGATTACTGCTCAGCAAACCCGGCAGAAAGGGAATCTCGAAGACATGCCATCGATCGAAGGACTAGCCCGATTAAATTTCCAAATCTAGTCGTCGACCCTATGCATTTCTGATCCCACCCGCCCTGTACGGGCGGGCCGGCTATTTAGCTCTTCAGTAGGCGAGAATGCCCCGAGGATTCTGATTCGATCATCCCTAATTAGTAGGATAACCTGCCCGCAATGAAAAATTGCGAGAATGGAATTTTCTGGCTCACCTCCTCAACCCGTCCAGCCAAATTGCGGGCTATGCGGGATGATCTCGCATGTCGGGATGAAGAAAAATCGACCCATGAAGTCTTGGTTCTCCCAGGAACCGGACGACTTTGCACTTCGCTAGGGTGAAGAGAGCTCAGATGCGCCGCGTGGCGGGCCAATCCAGCCAGCGTCGCGGTTTCTACTCGGAGGACTTGAAGAGCGATATGCGATTGCCAGCGATGTC
Source organism: Dehalococcoidia bacterium (assembly GCA_965222025.1). Classification (GTDB taxonomy): domain Bacteria; phylum Chloroflexota; class Dehalococcoidia; order Lucifugimonadales; family UBA3495; genus VXOI01. The sequence goes on from CBDCTI010000007.1 coordinate 72,333, forward strand.
ATAGAAAATCGCAATAGAGCCGAATCCTCCGGGAATATCCGTGGGTTGCATGAGGGCGGTGCCGCCCAGGCTCACGGCCTTGTCAAGATACGCTTGGAGGTCGTTGACAATAACGGCAACGGAAGGATGGTTGGGCGGCATGCCCTCCATGTGCTGGAAGATGCCGCCGCCAATCCCTCCGGATTCCTGTTGGACGAACCGGTAGTTGGCCTCCTCGAGATGGTCGATTTGCCAGTCAAACATCCCGGTGTAGAACTCGGCGAGGGCCGCGGCGTCGCTGCCTCCAACCTCGAAGTGCGCCACCGGTGGACCGTCCCCCTTGGGGGGCATCTGTCCGTCCCAATCCGACGGTGGTGCATACAACCCTATGGTGTTGTCGGCAGGGTCCCCGAACAAAGCAATGGAGCCCATGCCGGGAGCTATTTCCCTCGGTGGCATGATGGCGTTCCCGCCCATACTGGCCACCTTATCCAGTGCCGCTTGAAGGTCGTCAACTTGCACATAGAAGGTTACATAGCTGCGCGCCGGCATATCCTTGGTTGTAGGTAACACGCCTCCACCGATGCCGCCCTCATTTGCCGGCACTATGCCGTAGTTGCCCATCTCTTCGCCCTGCACGTCAATCTTCCATCCGAACAGATCGACATAGAACTGCCGCAAAGCAGGCCCATTCGGGCCGCCAATCTCAAAGTGCACTACTGGGTTCCCCATGGATTACCCCCTTCAGGGTCAAGAATTTCCCTGTGCCACAGCGTATTGCTGGATTCTACGGAGTGTCAATTTAGTTCGCCGACGAATTGACTTGGTGTTGTTGCTGAAGGGGTAGGAACTAGCGACGACGGAAGGAGGCCAGGACGCTACTTTCAACCTAACTCGACAAAACCAAGGAACTTCGTGTTGAGGTTCACGCTAGCGGTATAATCGGCCATATCCCCATCGGAAGGATGACGTTGCCAGGCCCCTGCTGACACAGCGGGGGCTTTCCTTTGGGAGATTAGGTGCCCGCGTTAACTGATGAGAGGCTGCTAGCGCTGGACGGCTCCATACTCTTTCCCAAGTACCAATGATGGGCCTGCTAATCAATCCCCACTAGTACTCTGTCAACTTTGATGTTGAAAGTCCTTCGGTAATCCGGCCAATAGCCCTATAGTGGTCGGGATGAAGTGTTGACGGTGGGGGTGGCGGTGATGGTGCGTGATAAGTACGCCGTGCGGCTGGTGCCGGAACAACGGGAAGAACTCCAGAATCTGATTCGGGTTGGGAAAAGCTCGGCCCGAGTCACGGCCAGGGCGCGGATTCTGCTCAAGAGCGACGACGGTTGGGCCGCTCCCCGGGTGGCCGAAGCCTTGGACGTGGCGCTGGGCACCGTGTACCAGATCAAGCGCCGCTTTACGGAGGCGGGGTTGGACGGGGCCCTGTGGGACCGGCGCCAGGTCAACCGGCGCCGGAAGTTGGACGACAGGGGCGAGGCCCACCTCATCGCTCTGGCCTGCAGTTCGGCGCCGGAAGGCCATGACCACTGGACCCTGCGCCTTTTGGCTGGGAAGGTGGTGGAGTTGGGGTTGGCGACCTCCATCTCCCACGAGGGGGTTCGCCGGCGGCTGAAAAAAACGCGCTCAAGCCCTGGCAAAAGAAAGAGTGGTGCATCCCCAGGGTGAGCGCCGACTTCGTGGCCCACATGGAGGAAGTACTGGACCTGTACGCCGAACCCTATGACCCCCAGCGGCCGGTGGTCTGCTTTGACGAGACCTCCACCCAATTGCTGGCCGAAACCCGGGCGCCGATGCCACCCCGGCCGGGACGCCCCCAGCGGCAGGACTACGAGTACCGGCGGGAGGGGACCCGCAATCTGTTCCTGGCCTGTGAACCCCTGGCGGGGTGGCGCCATGTGGCGGTGACCCAGCGGCGCACCATGCAGGACTTCGCCCAGCAGATGCGCTGGCTGGTGGATGAAGCCTATCCAGAGGTTGAGGTGGTGCGGGTGGTTCTGGACAACCTGAACACCCACCGCGCGGCGTCCCTGTACGAGACGTTCCCGGCGACCGAGGCCCGGCGGATCGCGAAACGGTTGGAGTTCCACTACACGCCCAAGCACGGCAGTTGGCTGAACATGGCGGAAATCGAGTTCAGCGTGCTGTCCCGCTCCTGCCTGAAGCAGCGGCTCCCCGACGAAGATGCTCTCGGGAGGGAAGTCCAGGCACTGGTGCGGGAGCGCAACGCCGCCCGAGTTGGTATCAACTGGCGGTTCAAAACCCAGGAGGCCCGAACCAAACTTCACCGCCTTTACCCTTTTGATTCCAAAGTTGACTGAGTACTAGTTTCAATTGTCAACGGAGGAGTGGAACTGGACTTGGGCCGGCCCGGGAAGCCCACGGACAACGACTTCATCGAGGCGTTCACCGGACGTTTGCGGCAGGAGTGCCTAAACGGGAACTGGTTTCTTTCCCTGGCAGATGCTGAGGAAAAGGTGGATCCTAGCGGAAACATGACAATGGCCAAAGGCCAAACAGCGCGCTGGGTAACCTGTCCCCGAGGGAGTTCGCCGTGCTGGCGGAATTAGGAGATTGACCCGTAAAACTAGCGTTATGACTGGTACAGGAAATGGTACAAGATCAATTTCCCAAAATCCCAACATTGATTCTGGATCGACTTTCTGAGATCAAGTCACTCCTCGAAGTTCCAGCTGAAGCGGTCCAGCCGGACGACCACGACGGAGCCGTGTCATCAGTTCATTCCACGCGGGGCGGTACATGGAGCTGCCGGTCATCTCGTCAGCGAAGACGTGCTCCTCGCGGATACCGAACTCTTGGAGGATGTGGAACTGGTCTCCAAGTTCCGGGTGGCAACGTCGGTGTTGCTGACCCGGACGTAGCCGTAGGTTACGGGGATCATGAGGTCAACCTCGCATAAGGCCCATCGTGTTTCACGCTAAAAGTGGGAGTTGAACGTAACCGGTCTCTGCAGTTGGCGCATGACCTCTGCGACACGCCCTGCTGGAATTGTCCAAACACCCTGATGGCCAGTCATGAGCACTGGCTCCCCAAGTGGCTGCACGTCCACCAGCCGCCAAACAAAACGGCCGAAACTAAAGTCCCCAAAATGTTCCTCCAAAGTCCCAGGAACACTTTGCTCGGTGGGGATACAGTCCTTGAGCCGAACAATGGCGACGATCGCTCCCTTGGGAGTAGGTTCGGTACCCAGGAATGCCACAACGTCAGGGGCGTGCTCCCTAAAGTCTCGGTCCTCCTTTTTCCCCGCATGGATTGCCAACGCTTCTCCCCACAACGAACGTGGTGCGGCCCAGCTTCTGGTCTCCATTGCCTTTGCGCCAATGGCTGTCAGGCTGGCCCAAGGTTGGTGCAATGTGAGTGCTTTCATTTCCACCTGCTCAACAAACGGGCGTTTTTGTGGAGGGCCTACGAGACCAACCGGCCAGCTTTGGCCAGACGCTCAAAAACGTATCTCTACATGAATCACTGCACAAAAAGTCTGTCAAGGGTTCGTTGAGCTAGAGTGAGCAAAGGGTCCGTCGGGGAAAGCGGCGCAGCAAGGCGAGCGATGAGCGCGATGGCGGGCGGGCGGTCCCCCACCTCGGCCCCGCAGCCGTGGAGACCCTGCTGGCCATCCGTCCGGGGGAGGGAGGGATCGACCCGGCCCGCAGCGTCTTCGGGCTGTCGGCCAGCCAGATCAGACGGGGGGTCAAGGCGGCCAGCCAGACTGCAGGCCTGGGCGAGGGCTCCAGCGGCCACTCCACGAAGGTGGGCATGTCCCAGGACCTGACCGCCGCCGGGGCGGAATTCATCCGCAACTCATGTCTGCTAGACGGTGGGAGGGCCCCACGATGCCAGCCCGCTACACCCAGGCCCAGGTTCGCCGGACGGGGTGCCGTGGCGCAGTACTACCGCTGGCACTTGGGAGGTACGAATCTAAGTTAATAGTTACATTATTTGCAGAGCCGTTTCGCTTTTTCCTATAATCGTACCGGAGCATTGCCAGCCCATAGCGACCATGTCCTTCACTGGCGGCGTTAGTGCGGGAACAGATGGTTGGCGATTAATTGGCAGGCGCGTATGACTGCAATCTCGTCAGGAGGGTCTCCACTCCATTACCCGCAGAAAGACCAACAAATCTGCCGCCAAGGCAGGCAACAACTCTGCTCTCAAGCAGACCGATGCCAACACACCTCCCGGTACGTGGCCGTCGACTCCCATCTCGCCCAACGCAAGGGTTCTGCGAATTCTGTTTCCGGCGTGGCCGGCGAGCGTCCCGCAGGCCGCAAGTTCGCCCAGGATATAGCCAATGCCTGCAACCAGCTTGCTGGCGAGGGCTACGAGGTTTTCTCCATCATACCTACAGTGGGCGGACGCGTCGTTGAACTCACGGCGGATGAAGACGAAACTGAGTCGCATGAGCAGACACAGGGGCCACCAACTGACTCAGTGTCGGCATTCATCAAATCGGTCGGCACTAGTCCGGTGACGCCGGATGAGTTCGCCATGGAGGAATATGAACCCATGGCGGTAGGGTACAGCGTCACCGACGGCGCGATAATCACGGCCAGGCTCCGCGGGTAGATCGTATCCAGGGCATTGTCGGCCGACGAATTCCAACCTTGGGCAGTTCCGCAATGTTCAGCCGCCAACATGGCTGGCTGCCAGAGGAACTCCAACAAGTCGAATTCGGCCTCCGCAGAAAGTTCCACTTACCTCCTTTCGCAGACAAGGCGAGCAGCCCACGTCCGAAACAAAGGATGAAGACAACGCCTATGGGAATCTGGCACTGAAGTCCGATGAGGGCTCTTGAGGGCTTTGGTTTATGGCTAAGTCCCTGTCTCCCGAAAGAGTGCAGCTCCTGCGACGTGCTGCAGAACAGTGGAAGAGGCAGCTGGTGGACGTCTCGGGCCGTAACCCGCTGCTCAACTTCCGTGAGCTAAGGACTGGGACGCTCAACCTGACCCCAGCCTCCGACTCCCCTGTATCACTCACAGAACTAGACTCCCTCCTTAGGGGCAGGGCCGTCCTCCTGAGCAGCCTCTTCCCGACCGAGGAGGAGCATGCAGAATCCCGGAGGCGGGTGTCCGCAATTCACCGTCAGGCACAGGCGACGCTTGACGAGAAGGGGATCAACACCCTGTTTGTCGCCGCTGGGCTGGCCACCTGGGAAGTGGAAACAAGGGCTCGTCCCAACTCGCCTGTGGTGCTGGTTCCCGTCACTCTCAGCCCCTCGGATGCCGCCCGCAGGGATTTCAAGCTTGAGGTATCCGGTGACCCTCACCTGAACCCCGTACTTGCCCACGCGCTGCGAGAGGAACACGGTTTCGACCCGCTGGGCGACAACGGCGACCCGGCCGAAGGCGTGTCCGGTTCCTTCGCCGCCATGGAAACCCTCCTCGCCGAACTGCAACAGAAGTGGTCCCCGGTACGCGGTTTGTCAATCAGACCTCGCATTGTGCTGGGCAATTTCAAATACACGAACGTGCCCATGGTGGCCGACCTGGAAGGAAACCTGGATTCCTTTGGCAACAATGACCTGGTCGCGGCCATTGCCGGAGTGGATGAGGCCCGACTCGCCCTTGCCGGTCGAATCAGGGACCCCTCGCTGAACCAGCCGGACTTTGACCCGCCAGAATCAGAGTTCCTGGTCCTGGACGCCGACGCTAGCCAGCACAGGGCGATCAACAGGGCCACCAGCGGCGAGTCGGTGGTCATCTGGGGTCCGCCAGGTACCGGCAAATCGCAGACCATAGCCAACCTCATCGTGTCCCTGAATGCAGTTGGGAAAAGGGTGCTGTTCGTAGCAGAAAAGAGAGCAGCCATAGAAGTAGTGGTTTCCCGTCTGCAGCGCGCAGGGCTCGGCAATCTGGTGATGGACGCTCACGGAGGCGTGAGGTCGAAACGGGAATTCGCCCAAAGCCTGGCCGAGACGATGCGCGAAGTTCGTGCCGTACCACTTCAGGATTATAGGGAGCTACACCAGAGGCTGCAGGAGACACGGGGCAGCTCACTGCTCATGCGCAGGCCATGCACGAGAGTCGGGAGCCGTGGAACATCAGTCTGTACGAGGTCCAGGAGAGGATGATCGGCGCCCCCGCCCAGGTATCGGCCTGCCACGCAATGCCTTCTGCCAAGGCTCGGGATCTCGACCGCGCTTCCGTGGAACAGCTCATGCGCGAAGCCCAGGAATGGGTTGACCTCCGGGGCCATGAAATCTCCTCTCTCTATCCTTAATGGGCTGAGTGCCGGGTGGACACGCCGGAGGAGGCCCGCGACGCCCTGACATTGCTCAGAAACCTTTCATCGAGAGATCTCCCGGATGCCAGGACGGGAGTAGTTAACGCTTTGGATGAGGCGGGCTTGAATCACCCGCATACCGTGGGCGACTGGCATGATGTCTTGAAGTGGCTCAAGGAGCTCGAGAATTTCCTTGAACGGTTCGACAGCAAGATCTTCACCCTGGATTACGGCACACTGAAGGCAGCATTGGAACCGGCTCGGCACTGGTGGAAAGCCTGGGCAGTTCTCACATCAGGCAAGTACCGGATGGCCAGGGACATCGTCCGGGCCACCCACCTGGATGGTACAAACATGACCGGCTGGGATGCCCTGGTGGTTCTCGAGCAGGCAGCCCAAATGCACGATCAATGGTCCCGACTCGCATCGGTCCCTCGACATCCTGTCGTTCCGAAGAATCTGGAGAGCGCACTGGGGCGGCTCGAGTCCCTGATCCATCTCCTCCAAAAGGCCGAGGACACCTTCGGTCAACGGGGTCTGCTCGGAAGGGCTTACCCTGATGTCGTGCAATGGCTGGACAGGCTGGCAGACCAAGAGGAGGTGGCAGCAACACTGCCCAGGATCCGTGCGTTGAGGTCAAACCTTGTCAGTGCCGGTTTTGATGACATTATCGGCCGCTTCGGACGAGAGCTACCGGTCAAATTCGCTGCCGAGTCCGTATTTCAGTCCTGACTCAAAGCAGTTCGGGACGAGGTAATCTTCGGGGATCCACGTGTATCCAACTTCACGGAAGCAGTGCAGGACCGCCGCCAGAAGGACTACATCGAGCTTGACCGGCAGCACCTGGCCCTGACCCCTGAGCGGGTCAGACGCTCTGTTGCCGAATCTGCGATCGCCGCCATGAATGCCCATGAGGCCGAAGCAAGCCTGGTTACGCGGGAAGCTGCGAAGTCAACACGACACATTCCGATCAGGAGACTTTTTCAACAAGCCCCCCATGTATTGACTGCTCTACGTCCCTGCTGGGTGATGTCACCCTTGCTGGTGGCCGAGCTGATGCCTACCGACGCCGATGTGTTCGACGTCGTCATCTTTGACGAGGCGTCACAGATCCCACCTGCAGAGGCCATTGGCGTGCTGGGCCGCGCACCGCAGGTGGTGGTCGCCGGGGATGACCGGCAGCTACCGCCGACGAGCTTTTTCGCCAGCCAGAACGTCAGCGGCGACGAGGAGGACGATGACGACCAGGACATGGCCCTGACCTCAAACATCGAGTCGATCCTGGACGTTGTGAAGGCAACCCCCATCCGGGAGGAACTGCTGCGGTGGCACTACAGGAGTCGTGACGCCCGCCTGATCGCTTTTTCCAACAGCAACATCTACGAGGAGGCGCTGACCGCCTTCCCGGGAATAAACAGGGACTCACCCATAATTCATCATCTGGTCCCAGCCACGCCATTGCCAGGGCGCAGGCACACCTCCCACCCCGACGAGGTCGGTAAGGTGGTGGACCTTATCCTGGAGCACGCCAGAGAAAACCCGGACGAGTCTCTGGGGGTGATCGCCTTCGGCAGCGACCACGCCGACAACATAGACAACACGCTCCGCAGCCAGCTGAGGGAGGAAGACGACGACCATTTGGACGCCTTCTTCGCCGAGGACGCCCAGGAACGTTTCTTCGTCGAGAACATTGAACGCGTGCAGGGAGACGAACGGGACGTCATCATCCTGAGCGTCGGATATCACAAGGCCGCGGACGGCTCGCTGCCCTACCGCTTCGGCCCACTGAACCAGCAGGGAGGGGAGCGGAGGCTCAACGTCGCTATCACCCGCGCCCGGTCCCGCCTGCACCTGGTCTCGTCATTCTCCCACCACGATATGGAGCCCGGTAGGTCAACTGCGCGCGGTGTGGAGCTGCTTCGGCAGTATCTCGAATTTGCGGACTCGGGCGGGGCCCACCTGGAAGGTGAATACAGAGAGGCTCCCCTGAACGCCTTCGAGCTGGATGTGATGCACAGGCTGACGGAGAGGGGTATTCCAGTGATTCCCCAGTACGGTGTGGCGGGGTACCACATTGATTTCGCCAGCCAGCACCCAGACTATCCGGGGAGTATGGTTCTGGCCATAGAAGCCGATGGGGCCAGCTACCACTCTGGGCATACCGCCAGGGAGCGGGACCGGCTCAGGCAGGAAAACCTGGAGGACAAGGGGTGGCGCTTCCACCGCATATGGTCGACTGCATGGTTCAGAAACCGGGATGCTGAAGTGGAAAAGGCATTCAGTGCCTGGCAGGACGCCTGCGCCGAATTCAACATCGACCGCTTGGCTCTTCCTATTTCACAGCAGCAAGGAACCGGAGCAGTTGAACGAAGAGCGCCAGAGCCGTCGACGGTATCCGCTCGGGGCCCAAAGCCGCGAATCTATTCTGGCATGCCAATCACGGAGTATTCCCACCAGGAACTGGTGGCCTTGGCGCGCTGGATTTATTCGGACACTCTCCTGAGAACCGATGAAGACATGCACAGGGAAATGCGTAGTCATCTCGGGTTCAAGCGTGGGGGCTCCAGAATAACGCCAGCCATCCAACGGGCTGTCGATGAGGCCAAACGAGGTCGATGACCTTTGAATCTCTTTCCATCACCGAGGATGCGTTCCTGCAAGCCAGCGCCCGAGGTTCCACAGGAGATGTGGGGTGTCGCTGGTAGGCCTTGGCCGTAGCAAGGTCGTGCCCGTTCAGCTCCCGGATCCGCTTCCAGAGGGCCTCCAGGTTGCTCCACAGCTCGGGAACGGTCAGCCGCTCGTTCCGCATCAAAGTTTCAGAATGGTTACATCACGCGCCTTCGCTTCTCGGACGTTCAATGCTTACCCGTAGATTGGCAATCCCATTTTCCTGCCAGGTGCCGGCTCGAAATTCCGGCCTGCTTCTCAAGCTACCGATCACATTCGATGACAGCCTGATGAGCGAGGCGTCCCAGCGACGGCCCTCTTTGCTGCCATCCCCGTACGACACTTCAAGCCACGCTTCCTCGGTGCGTAGCAAAACGGCCAGGAAGTCTGCAGAGATCTCCGGAACCAGAGTGATCGGAAGGGTTCAGCCCCGCCCTCCGAATCCGGGCCGAGCCGTAGCCCCGGTAGAGGGCCTCCGCGCGCCCTTCTACAGGCATGCCATCGGAGGCGGTTTCAGGTCCTTGGAGCTTGTGGGCCCTTTTCGGACTATGATCCGCCAAGGGGTATGCGCTGCTGCAGCCCTACCTCGCCACTGATCGACTGTTCCAACTCCGCCTCCGCTTGATCAGCAGTTGCGTTATCAGCTTTCCTTCACGAAGTCGGCGGCCATCTCCACCATGGCGATGACGGTCAGGTTCGGGTTGGCCCGCACAGCCTCTGGCATGATGGAAGTGTCGACAACTCGCAGCCCCTGTGTGCCGTGGACTCTCCCACACTGGTCGACCACGGCCGTCGGGTCATTTGCGGGTCCCATCCTGCAGGTGCTGGAAACGTGGTGGGCTGTAATGACCTGCCGCCTCATCCAATGGTTCAGTGCTTCGTCGCTCTCCAGGATCTCGTCGGAGGGACCGGAGCGTTGCTCGACTATTCCGTCGAAGGCCTCGTGCCTGAACAGGTTGGAGCACGTCCTGATGCTCTCCCGAAGGCGTTCCAGGTCGAAGGGGTGGTACAGCAGGTTGAGGTCTATGTGGGGCTGCTGTTTCGGGTCCCGGGACCGGATGATCAGTTCTCCCTGGCTGAAGGACATGTAAAGGCACTGGCTGACTCCAATGCCCTCGGGTTTCACATGGTCGAGTCCGCGCATGGGCGTGGCCGACGAGTAGTTGCCCATGTAGATGACCATGTCATTGGTGTAGGGCGACCCGGGTGAGGTGAACCTCAGGGTCACGGTCCCGGTGTTGACCTGGTTCGTGTCCAGTGGGAGGTTTTGTCCTGTGCGCCAGAACATCGGCACGTCAGGGTGGTCTCTCAGGTTGCGGCCTACGCCGGGGAGATGCCCGACGATGGGTATGTCCAGGGAGCGGAGATGGTCGGCCGGTCCTATGCCCGAGAGCAGGAGTATCTGTGGTGTTCCTATGGCGCCGGCGCAGAGGCTGATCTCCTCTCCGAGGAACTCGCTGTCCCCGCCCGGGGTGGTCCCACGGACTCCCACCGCACGCGTTCCCTCACAGGTGACTCCGTGCGCCAGGGTGTTGGTAACGATGGTCAGGTTTTCCCGGTGCCTGGCCGGCCCTAGGTAGGCTATTACGGTGCTCACCCTCGTGCGGCCGGCGATGTTGCCAGGGGTCCGACTCCGGTGGAGTCGGGTCTGTTGTGGTCCGGGCAGTCAGGGAACCCGGCGTCCAGGCAAGCCCGGTAGAAGGCATGCTGCTGTGGCCCCCATTTGCTGTCCGGGTATCGTAGGCAGGATATCGGCCCGGCGGTGCCGTGAAACTCGTCCTGGAAGTCCTGATCGTTTTCCAGTTTGATCAGGTACGGGAGAACGTTTTCGAATCTCCATTGTGGATTGCCCATCTCTGCCCAGAGGTCGAAGTCCTCGGGCATGGGCCGCAGGAACTGGGCGTCGTTGACGGCGCTGGAGCCGCCGGTGACCCTGCCCCGCGGCACGTCTATCTCGACCTCAGCCGTTGCTCTGGCGCGGAAGTTCCAGACGTGTCCTACGTCCCATACGGTGGTGTCAGCGCCGTAGGCGTAACTGATTGCGTCGGGCATCAAGTCCGTCGTGGGGTAGTCCGGTCCTGCCTCCAGCAGGAGTACCGAGCGTTGCTCGTCTTCGGAGAGGCGGGATGCCAGGACCGCCCCCGCAGACCCGGCTCCGACGATTACGTGGTCGTATCTCTTCGCCATGGTTTTCCTTTGTGCTGGGTCTTGACGGGACGCTGTAACGCATCCCGTTGGCCTCATGGATCGCTCTTTGTTGTCACATCCTCAGTTCCAGGCGCGGGGTCAGGAGGCGTTCCGGTACCTCTGTCTCGCGCATGAAGTGGACCAGTTTCTGGTGCAGTTCCGATGCCACGTTCATATGGGACTGTATGACGTTGTCCGACTGCCTGGGGTCGGCGGTGAGGTTGTAGAGCTTTGAGACCCCGGGTAGGGGGCTGTAGAGGAGGCTCCAGCCTCCGGAAGTCACGGTGGTGACGGGCGGCTCCGTCAGGACCCTGAGCAGGTTGTCGACGGAATTTACCGGGTCTCCGGGGTTGGCGAAGGGCAGGCTACTCACGACGAAGTCCCTGCCTTGGGCCTTAGAGTCGCGCAGTCCCGGGGCCAGAGAGCGGCCCTGCACGAAGTCGGGAATCTCGAGTCCCAGCAGGTCCAGCACCGTGGGCATGACGTCCACCGCTGAGGTCATGCCGGTGTAGTTGCCGGGCGGGACCCCTGGCGCCCGTATCATGAGGGGCAGGTGGACGATCTCCTCGTAGAGAGGGGAGTAGCTCCACTGCGAGCCAGGCTCGTCGTAGGGTCTGAGTGTCCCATCGGGGTATTTGTCGGAGCTCATCTTGCCGAACAAACCGCCGTGTTCTCCGAAGTAAAAGCCGTGGTCTGTGGTGAAGATGACGATGGTCTTCTCGGCCAGCCCCATGTTCTCCACCGTTCTCAGCAGGAAACCGGCCCAGGTGTCTACCATGGTTATCTCGCCGCAGTAGGTGGCGTGTCCCTTCCTCAGCTGCTCCTCTTGGTAGCCGGGCACGTCGTGCCAGTTGCCGTAGAGCGGCAACACCAGTTCGCCGTCATACCCCGGCCAGTAGAGCTCGGTGTAGTAGGCGGGTGCGTCCCAGGGTTCGTGGGGATCCCAGGTGTCGACGCAGAGGAAGAAGTCCTCCTTGTAGTGCTGTTCGAGCCACCGCATGGCGGACATGAAGGTCTTGGGCGCGTTCCTGTCGGCCTCGCTGCGCCAGGCGGCCCTGACGTCAAGGGCCTCGTTGTGGTAGCCGGGCTCCGGGATCAGGGACCAGAGGGTGTCCTGTCCCGTGTTCATGAAAAAGGACTGGAAGCCGCGGTCGTAGTTCATCCCGCCCCTCAGGTAGTAGGGGGTGTCGACGGATGCTGCCGTGTGCATGCCGTGTCCCGCCAGGATTTCGGCTAGGGTGGCGACGCCCGCCGGGAGAGGTTCCCAGCCCATAAACGACATGGTCCAGCGCCCTGTCTGGTGGTCTGCGCGGGTGGGCATGGTCGGGAATCCGGCCGAGTAGTGGTTGTCGAACCTCACTACACTCGCCGCCAGAGCGTCAAGAGACGGCGTCCGGATGTTGCCGTTGCCGTATGCCCCCAGGTGGTCCCTGCGAAACGAGTCGGAGACTATCCAGATGACGTTCATACTGACCTCTTCGGTTCATCTTATGCGGGTTGTGTCAATGGTCAAGGGCTGCAGGCCAGTGAATGGGAAGATCTTCAAAGTCTACCTACCAGATTGACAGAGAACCAGCAGTGCACACGTAGCACACATGGCAGAGCCGGTGCAGGTTCCGGCCAGCTTTTCACCATCCGGGAGCCACACACGGGAACCCGGACAGGTGCGCCGCGCGGCCGCTCGTTCCAAAGCGGCCGCTGATTTCCCAAGTGGCGGCTGGAAAACCAGGCTGCAAAATGCTTTGCAGAAAGCGTTACTTCGCGTATTACAGCCGAGGGCGTAAACGAGCGTGGCCCCACGATGGTGACCACCAACCTCCGCTTCGACGAGTGGGTCGAGGTCTTCGGCTCGGGACGCCTCCACTCTGCCTGAATTGCCGCCGTCAGCAATCAGGTCAGTGGTGCACGGTTCCTCCGCCCCAGTGATACATGATGTCGCCGCCCTTGACCCACCGTGGCGGACTGTACCCAAGCCGCCACACTGACAGAGAACATCTCAGCCCAATACCTAGTGAAGGCGTGGCGTGATTGGCGAATATCACTGCTATCGGGCTACCGACTCGTCACAAGGAAACTCTCCATGCAATCTGCTTCCAACACGCTCGACCTCACGGGTTGCTGACCCAAAAGAGAGGGGGCCCCTGCAAGCAGGGGCCCCCTCGAAGGCTCCCGTACCTGGCGTGGGTTAGCGGTTTACCATGTCGTAGCTGCGCAGCAGCTTGCCGGGGGTAGCTCCGGTGCACACCGTGCCCTCGGTGAAGGTGACATCACCGTTGACAATGGTGAAGCGGATTCCCTTGGCCTTCTGGATGATGCGCCGCTCGCCGCCGGGGAAGTCGGTGTCGTAGACCGGACTGTCAAACTGCAAGCCCAGATTGTCCAGGTCGTAGACCATGATGTCGGCGGCGAACCCTTCCCTCAGGATTCCCCGGTCGGTGAAACCGGCGATGGAGGCGGGAAGGCTGCTCATCTTGTAGTGGGCCTTCTCCAGGCTCATCATCCCCTGGTCCCTGACCCGGTCGGCAATCATGTTGACCGGCCAAGAGCCGAGAGTCTGGTAGCGGGTATGGGCACCGCCGTCCGACACGCACGGGTGAGTGTAGGGGTGGTTCAGGATCTCGGAAACCGCCTTCCGGTCGGTCCCTTGGGCCGAGTCGAAGGTGAACTCGGTGCGCAGGCCCTCGTCAATGGCCAGGTCGAGCATGGCGTCCATGGGGTGCGTGCCCATCATCTCGGCCAGCTCGGCGATGTTCTTGCCCTCGTACTGCAGGTTGCGCTCCTCCCGGACTTCGACCACCCGCATCTTGGACCACTCGGATGCAGCGTCGGCAGCGCCGCCCTGGCCGGCGTAGGCGCCAACGTCCTGTCGCATCTTGTCCCGGTTCTCCGGGATGCTCAGCTTGGCGATCCGCTCTTCGGGCGTGCCGACAAACGGGTCGATCCAGTTGGGCATGGCGTCGAAGCCGTTGTATTCTGCCAACTCGAACACCGGGGACGGGGAGTACGACGTCGTCTGGGCGAACATCGGCGCGCCTTCTTGCCGGGCCCTTTCCAGGAACGCCAACTGTTCCCTGTACCGTCCGGGGGCGTTCTCGTTGAAGGACACAGCGCCCCACTGAATGGGACGGCCCGAGGCCAGGCACATCTCAATGAGGAAGTCCTCGCGGCCCCGGCCCGGAGCATCGCCTTCAACCGCGTCCATCAGAATCGCCGACTGGCCGGTTACGGCGGCCACTACGGCTCCGGGATCCCCGCCTCCAATGAGGTCCGGCTCACCGGGGGGCAGCGGACGCTCGGCAGGGCCGCGGGTCCAGCCGATGTGCCCCACGCCGAACTCGTTCAGCACCTTGGCCAGCGCCAAGAACTCGTCATTGTGGGCGACCTGGCTGGGGATGAAACGCCCGTCGTCGGGGCGGTTGGCCAGGGTCTTCATGGCCGACCAGCCGAAGGCGCCGGCGCGCATGGCCTCGCGCTGGAGCTCCTCCATGTGCCGGATCTGCTCATCGGAGGCCCGTACCACCGTGCGGGACTCCTCCAGCCCCATCACGTACATCCGCAGGGTGTTGAAGGGCACCAGCGCCCCCACGTTGACGCCGAGGGGATGGCTGTCCAGGCTGTCCATCCACTGGGGGAAGGTCTCCCAGTCCCAGCGCAGGCCCAGTTCCATCGTCCGGAGGGGGATTGCCTCAATCCTCGTCATGAGGCGCATGGCCGCGTCGCGGTCCTCGGGCTTGCACGGAGCGAAGCCGAAGCCGCACTGGCCTATGGTGACCGAGGTTACGCCGTGCCAGCCGGACATGGTGGCATAGGGCTCCCAGTTGAGTTGGAGATCGTAGTGGGTGTGCAGGTCAATCGCTCCGGGAGCGACAATGCAGCCCGTAGCATCCAGCTCTTCCGTCGCGGAGCCCTGGATGTTGCCGCTGATCATTGCGATCTTGCCGTTCTTTATGGCAATGTCGCCCCGGAATGCGGGTGTTCCACCTGTGCCGTCGACAATCGTACCATTACGAATAATTTTGTCGAATTCGGCCATATCTCTCCTTTGGCTTTGTAGAGTTTGGTAACTGATCCAACATTATAGAATAGCATTCCAGCCGTCAAGCTTTCAGGACTCGTTTTCCAGTGGGCGGTCGTGAGGTGAGCTGAAACCCGAAAGGCCCCGTTCCGACGGGAATCCTGAAGGCGGAGCGTCGGGCGGGGTAGACCAGACCCGGTCGGGGTCGTGTCTCGGGAACACGTACAGCAACCGGGCGGGCGTGTCCGAGCGGTTGAGGAATCCGTGCACCGACCCTGCCGGGGCAAGCACCAGATCACCCGCCTCGATGGTCATCCGGTGCGAACCAACCTGCGCCTCCAGGGTTCCCTCCAACAGCACCATTGCTTCTTCGGTGTTGGTGTGGGCGTGCCGGGGTACCCGGGTCATGGGGGCAATGGTCAGTTCTCCCACCCTGAGCGCATCGCTGCCGTGGGCAGCGTCCACGATGGTGAAGGACTCCAGTCCCGCCGAGGTTGTCCCCCCATTCCTGCTTCGGTCACTGGTCCTGATAATGGGCATGAGGCCTCCTGGCTGTTTTGGATGGTTAACCCAGGCAACGACAAGCTCCCGCAGAGGAGCTCCCTCCGCGAGGTGGTCGAAAGGCGACAGGTGAAAACTCGGGAAAGGCTGGGTTAGTCCAGCCAGCGGACGAAGTTGGTTACCGGGGTCCGTTCAGAGTGGGGCTCTTCGGCGGGATAGCCGATGGAGAGCATGGTGGCAAGGATAGAATCATCCTCGGCCCCCAGCGTCTTGCCGAGATCAGGGTGGCGAGTGGGGCCGCCGGTCTCCCAGGTTACTGACAAACCCTCGGCCACTCCGGCCAGGGCCATGTTGTGGGCGGCGCAACACACCGACGCATAGTTTTCCTTCGTGCCTTCGTCATCACGACCGGGGATGGAATACGCGTAGATGAGCACCGGCGTGTTGAGCAGGGAATCGCGAGTGCCCTCGGCCCGACGCTCATTGCCGCTGCGTTGCAGGGCAAAATCATAGGCCAGCCCGGCAACCTTCTCCGACGCCGCGCTACCCTTTTCGATGATAAAGAACCGCCAGGGCTCGGTCAGGCGATGGTTGGGCGCCCAAACGGCGGTGGCCAACATCCGGTCCAGCGCCTCCCTGGGGACCTTCTCATCGCGGAAGTTCCACGCCATTCGCCTGCGGTAAAGAGCCTCATAGACACTGACGTTTGTCTCAGGTACGGTGCAATCGTCGAAGCCCAGCTTCTCAGCGCTGTCAGAATCGTTGGCCATATTGGCCTCCTTCCGTATTTCGGGCTGCTTGGCGTTTGCTCTTGTAGGTGTGGAGTCCGAACTAGGACCCATTCTCGTGGCCCGGGCCCTCTGAGCGGTGCCATCCGGCCAAGAGGTGCAGACGAGGGATGCATCCGAGCGAGTGGATCCGCACCTCTTTACCATCATTTCGGAGAGATTGTCCCACGCATTGCAGCATTTAGCCAACGCAGAACCAAATTAAGCGAGTCTTCAACAAAGCAAAACGGTACTACAGTATCGTGAATCGTCACCACCGAAAGATCATATATTTCCTGTCAGCATTGCACCTGGTAGCCTCAGTCCCTTGGGGCTAGTGAATGTCGATCCGCCCTAGTATTCGTAACGCGTACCGAGAGGAAGGCTACCCCAGCAGTGCTGCGTTTGTTCGCGGGCTTTGGGAAGGGCCAACATGGGAATGATGTCGTTGGTCTATGCGTATCGCGTTAAGTGGGCAAACATGCTTAACGGGCTGCATAAGATTTCAATCAATGGCGTCATCAGCACTGGCAGCCATTGCCTGTGTAAATGAACCTAACCACTACGGCTAGTCGCAACTCCAGCAGTTAAGCCCGCAGCTATCCTGCTCCTACCCAGTCGGCGAGCAGTACCCGAACCCACCGCCAGCCACGCACCGTTTCTGGCAGACCGGATTGCACCAAAAGCAACAGCAGAGGCTTTTGCCTGAGCGTCTCTTGCCATGGCAGGCGCTGGAAATCCTGCCAGAGAGCCCTGCCGATGAGATGGCGGGTTATCCCGAATCCATCGAAAGGATGGACGTGGTGAAGGGGCGCGGTGCTAAGGACGCGCTCCTGTGAGTTAGGAGCTTTGAGTTGGTCAGGTGGCCGGAACGTTTGTTACAAACGCCTGGGGAAGCCCAGTTGTAACACCACTGTGAGCGACAACCTGATCACTCGGCCTATTTCGGCGCCGCCGCTCACCCAGCGGGTTTGTTCGAACTCCTAAATGCCTGCGGCAGCCGCTTGCTCAGCGGCAACACTCAGATAGCTGGGGGGGAGCTCCTTGAAATCGGTCATCAGTGAGCCGAACCCCTCGATAACGTCGTCCATCCCATTGGCCCGCATGGCGTACCAGTAGGTTGCGGTATTGATGGCGATAACCGGCTTTTTGAGCCACTTTTCCGCCTCTCCGGCCAGTCGCGCCATCGCCAGATTGGTGCCGCACTGGACCAAAGCCTCAACGTCGTGCTCGTTCAGCTCGAGGAGGGCCTCCAGCAGTTGCTTTTCCGGGACTTTGGACATGGCGGTGGGGCTATCGCAGCAAAGCCCCTTGATAACCACAACCTCGAACCCGCAGTCCTCAAGGAAGCGGGTCACGTTCTCATCGGCCACCGGCCAATATGGTGTCAAGACGCCAATGCGCTTGATATCGCCGTAACAGCGGAGAGCCGCCTGGCAGGCATCGGACCCCATGGCCACGTTGAGACCAGTCAGCCCCATCATGTGTTTCTTCAGTTCCAGGCTGCGTTGCAATCCTCCCCAGAACGTTTCCGAAGACATACCCATCACGAGGTAGTCCGGATCGCAGGTCATCACCCGGAGCAGGGCGTTATCCCACTCTTGGCGGATGTTTTCCATCAGGCGGTTGAAGTCATCATCGCTGCCCACCGGGTCGTTGGGAATCCAGATGCGCACAATGTGGTTGGTCACACCTCTGGGTCGCATATCGTCGAATTCCGGCTGTACCGACGTGTTGGTGGAGGGCACCACAACACCCCAGTTCGCCCGCCATCCCAGGGAGTCAGGCATTGGTCCACGCTCCTGGATTGAATAACGCAGCGGCGATCCGTCGCCGCAAATTACTGTGGCCTGGCGACTGTCTCGATTGGGGCTTTTTCATACAGGATTGCGATGATTTCGGAAGAGTTCATCAGATCGGCGTATTTTTGCTCCATGTCGAACAGGTTCGCTTCGTGAGGGCCGAGAGCGCGGTCGCCGACGCAATCGGAAGCGACCACGGTCCTGAAGTTGTAGCTCATCGAGTCTATCACCGAAGCCCTGACACACCCGGAGGTGGTGCATCCGGTGATGACCACCGTGTCCACACCCTTGCTGACGAACCAGGCTGTCAGGTTGGTGCCGAAGAAGGCCGAGGGCTGGGTCTTCCGCACGATGTATTCCCCTTCCCTGGGCTTCAACTGGTCCACAATCTGGCTGCCGAATGCTTTTTCGGTCAGTTGGGTTAGTGCTGGAGCCTTCAAAGTGAAAACGCCAGCGTCGGAGCCGTCATCGGCGTAGACCACCCGGGTGAAGGCAATGGGTAACCCCAGAGCGCGGGCTTCCGCCAACAACCCGCGGGTATTCTCAATGGCTTCTCCGATGTTGCCGCCACCGAACTGGTCTGGATTGGCGAAACCGTTGACAAAATCGATAATCAAGAGTCCAGGACGTTGGCCTATTCCACTGCTGTTGCCAAAGCCCTGCTTTTGATAGATTTCCAGCTCACTCATAGTTATCCCTTCCAGACTGGTAAATTCCCATAACCGAGCCGTTTGTGACGTCATGGCGTAGACGGCGAGAGTATATCACCAGGCGCTGCTTCACACCGTTGCGTAAGCGAACGCTTGAACAAAGGCTGGCTTGCCTCGGCGGAGCCCGACCGTCCAAGCTGGCTAGTTCCTGCTCCAGCCAACTGACGTGTGTATGAATGCGAAGGCTGACCTCGGGTATGGCCCAGCTCAACCAGTTTTTCTTAGTGGAGAGGGTAAGGGAGACCTTGCGTGGGCGCGATAGCACAGCGCTGTGAATCCGGGGCCCAGTGTCGGGCAGTGAGCCTCTACCTGGCCGGCCTCGGCGAAGTGAACCAAAACTGGGCATCCAGGGTGTCCGTCTTCTCCAGCCAGGGAGTGGCTTTGGAAAATCCCTGACCTGTCGGGGGTTGACCACCGCCATCGGCAGTGATGGCTCTGTCAAAGCTGATTACAAGGGGATTTCGATGTGGCCGATTGCCTCCGGCAGCACCGATGCAGGTTTCATGGGCCGTTGCTTGGCCACATGACCCGCCACCCCAAACTCTTTGTAGTATACGCTCCAACCATAGCCAGAGGAACAGACTGCCACGTCTATCAAAATCTTGGACACGTCGATGCCAATAAGGGTGGGCTTCTGGTCTATTTCCTCACCTCGCCAAGGGTGTCCTTTACTTGCGAGATGCGGGTTCGCCTGCCCCTGGCAACCAAATCGGGCTCGATAAAGAAGAGGCGCGGCGATCCTCGCTTTACTTCGGCTAGCAGCGAACTGTAATAGAGCGCTCTGCCACACTCTGCTGGCGAAACTTCCCCTTCGCACCCAAGATACAAGTTTCGACCATCGTTAAGAGCCGAATGCGGCGCTTATCAGAAAACTCATCGCTGATGAAGTCCATGGACCAGCTCTCGTCCACCCACGCTGCCACCGGCAGCTCGACGCGCCTCTGCCACGACTTGTGCCGCTGGGTTTGTTGATCCTAGACATCAGGCTCTCCTGGCTGTAGAGACGCGGAGGACTCATACGTTGAACCGAGCCGAATAAGGGTCTTGGTTGCACCGGGTTTATTGAGCAAGTTTTTTATTTCATTCCAAATTCCATTTCTTGTGCAAAGACATAGAGCGTCGGCGTTTCAATCACTAAATCGGCCCGTTTCCCTCAAACTGTCCTTTACGTAGGACTATGTCAACTCGTCGAGGAGAACTTCAAGCACAGCGTCCAATCGGCCTTGCCCGGTGGCGATGCTGGCGCTGATGATTCCCCAGGTGGCTGCCAGGGTCGCCTCCTTTTCAGACATTCCCAGAACCGTCGTGGTTTCCCTGGCGACCTCGCAAATGGCCTCTACAAATTCTGCAGGGGTGTTCCCTGAATTCCCCCGCCCTCTGTATGGCGCCGCCGGTGATTCCACCCCAGCGCATCAGGAACTGCCCCCGCTGTACGACACGTTCGCTAAGCGTGGGGCTTGGACGCAGGACTCCGAACAATTCGAAATTCCTATACGAGCAGACTCAAGACGGCGGTGGCGATGCCCAGGAAGAGCAGGAATCCGAAAACGTCGGTGAACGTTGTCACCACGATCGCCGAGGCGACGGCTGGGTCGACGCCGACCCGGCGCAGGAACAGTGGGACGGCGGCGCCTACCGTCCCGGCGATGATCATGTTGCCCAGCATCGCCACGCCCAATACCAGCCCCAGGGCCGGGTTACCCTGCCAGATGAATGCTATGGCGGCGACCAACACCCCCAGCCAGACCCCGTTCAGCAGCCCAAGCAGGGCCTCCCGTATCAGGAGCCGTCCGGCGTTCACGCCCACAAGCTCCCCCAGAGCCATGGCTCGAACGATGAGGGTGAGAGTCTGGGTGCCCCCAATCCCTCCCTGTCCGGCAACGACGGGGAGGAAGGCGGCAAGAACCACGACCTGGGCCAATGTTGACTCGAAGACGGATATCATTGCCGCAGCAAGGAACGTCGTCCCAAGATTCAGGGTCAGCCAAGGAAGCCGGGTGCGGAGGGACCCCAACAGTGGTCCATCCAGGGTTTCACCGGCAACGCCGGCCGGCCGTAGCATCTGGCGGGTGTCCTCCTGGACCGCGGCGCTCAGGAGCAATTCGGCGGGGATAACTCCGACCAAGCGCCCCTCGTCCACCACGGCAAGCTGGGTGACATTGTAGTGTCGCCTCAGGCGGGCGCACTCCTCAGCGGACGTGGACACGGTGACAGTCGCAAGAACAGGCTCCACGATGCTCTGCACCGGCGTGTCGTCCCGGGCGAGGGCCAGATCGACCATATTCACCTGGCCAACCAGTTCGCCATCGTCCAGGATAAAGACATGGGTGAATTGATACCGGGATCTGTCCAGGGCCCGTAGATTTTCCAATGCGGAAGAAGCGAGGTCGTGGATGTTGACTGTGGGAAACGCATTGATCATCAGCGCGCCGGCCGTATCGTTCCGGTGCTCCAGCAGCTCGGTGTCAGGCAGCGGCTGCTCCAGTGTCTCAGCCACCCTCCTGGCCTGCCGCTTGGGAAGGCGCAGCAGGGTGTCCATCGCGTCGCGGGGGTGGACCTGGTTGAGCACACCCGATAGCATTCGGGACCCAAGGCGGGCCGACAGCCGCGCGGCGTCCATGGGGTTCATCTGCCGCAGGATCAGGGCGAAGGTGTGGGGAGAGATCACCCGCACCATGGTATCCCGGCTGGTCTTTGGCAATGCCGCGACGATGGCGCCTATATCCGCCGGGTGAAGATGCCTGACCATCTCCCAAGCGCGATGCTCATCGCCATCCCCGATTAGCCGTTGTACCTCTCGCGCGATCTCAGTCGCCCTGTCGCGGGAAATTACTTGGGGTCGTTCGTTCTGATGAGGTTCCATGTTCAACTACTCGATATAAAGAAGGTTATGAGCTTCAGCGGCACAGGAACCAGCAAAAATGGGCCAGAGCATCTTCCCGGTTCCAGGCCCGGACCCACAATGGCGCCCACGCTTTCACAGGTCAGCTTGAGGCGGGCAAACAGTGTCACATACTTCAACAATACCAACAGGGGCGAGTAATCAACCCGCCCCTGTGCTACTGCCAAGATCTCCGGATGCCTTTACCGGCTCTGTTCTACGAGCCGCTGGAAGTCCTTTCCCCTTCGTTGGCCTCCCTTCGGAAGGGAGCGCGGAGCGTTACTGAAACGCCGCTCACGACTCCACTCACGGCACCGGTAACCGCCGTGGTGGTGGCCTCTCCGAAGGAACCAGCCGCGCTCACGGCACCATTGGCTGCCGCCGATGCCGCGTCCTCAGCCCGGAGGCCTATGCTCTTGGCCGATTCTATGGACTGCTCCACGGCATTCCGGGCGACTACCGCCACATCGCCGCCGGTCTCTGCGGTAGCCTTGACCAGGCCCCGAGTACTGTCTTCGATGGCATGCAATACATTGCCGCCGATCTCGTTGGCGCCAGTGACGGTCCCGTTAATGGTGTCCCGGGCAGCCGCCCCCAGGTCGCCACCCACCAGCCGTGTTCCACTGATCGCTCCACGTGCGGCGTTGAACGCGGCGTCCTGGATCTTTATAGAAGCGCTTCCGGTGGCGACGATCGCGCCCTCCACGGCGTTCCGGGTGACCGCGGCCACGTCACCCCCAACCTCGGCAGCTGCCTGAATGAGCCCCCGGGTACTGTTCTCGATAGCCTGGAGCACATTGCCACCCACCTCTGCAGTCCCGACAACCACGCCTGAAGCAGCGTCTCGCGCCGTGGCGCCAAGGTCGCCGCCCACCTCTCGCGTACCTTGAATAGCCCCTCGCGTGACGCTGAATGCCGTGTCTTCAGCCCGAAGGCCGACGCTCTTGGTGGTCTCCAGCGTGCCTTCCACTGCGCTGCGGGCCACGGTGGCAACGTCGCCGCCCACCTCGCTGGTTCCCTTGATGGCGGCCCGCACCGTGTCGCTGCAAACCCCGACAGTTACCGTCGTAACCTCGCCCACGCCCCGGATCACGCCAATTATGGCGCCTTTGGCAGTCGAGCCTACTTCGGTACCGACGTCGCCAGTCGCCTGAATGGCGCCCTTAACGACATCCGCGACTAGCTCCTGTACGTCTCCTATGACCTCTCGGGAACCCGAAAGCGCACCGACTGTAACACTCCGGGCCGCTGAAACGGTGTCTTCCAGAATGTCCCCTGTACCCCTGATCGTTCCTGATATTGAATCCCTGATGGTCCGCCCGATGTTTCCCAAGACCATAATTCCAGTTCTCCTCCCAAGCGTTGACGAAATATGGACACTGATCACATTTGTTTTAGTTCGTAGTACAGCCTTCTTGAACCAAAGAGACGAAATCAGTTTACATTCATGCCAATAGTAAGTTGGGCGTTCCTTGGATGCAAGGCAGCGAATTAAGTTTCAATTGAGTAGAAGCTCCGGCATGAAATCTTTCTGTCAGCCTACTTGCGAACAGCTGTCTCGGATGCCCGCTTCCAGGTGGTCTCTCTCATCAGCAAATTTGGGAATCGTAGTGGGCGCAGGATATCGGCATGCGCGGAATGGTGGTTTGGATTTAGCTTTGTCCTGGTAGTGCCGCAACCGATCAGCCGTATGTGGGCGTTGTCATTCCCAAAGCCGCCTGACCATTCAGGCAGTATTCTGCGACTGTAGCATATGTGTTCTCCACTGCGTCCCTTGGAGGCACATCTGCTAGTTAAGCCCATCCCGCCCTCCAGCGCGCCGCACTATATATTCATAACGTGTTCCAATTCGTGCCGCCGACAATGGTCCTCTCTTTCTCAGGGGAAGACGGCAGGTGACGGTTACACCCATTCCAAGCCCCTCGCTTGCTATCTCAACCGTACCCCCGTGCGCTTCAACTATGGTCCGGGTGATGGCCAGGCCCAGGCCCGTTCCGGCGATACCCTGGCTGCGGGAATGGTCGGTACGGTAGAAACGATCGAAGACTTGGGGAAGGTCCGCGGCTTGGATGCCGGTCCCGTCGTCGATAACCGATATGACCACCGCCTCATGGATCTCCACTTCTGCCCTGACGACTATGTCCCCACCGGCCTGGGTTTGCTGAATGGCGTTCTTCAGCACGTTTCCCAGGGCCTGGCTCATGCGCATCCGGTCCATTTCCATGTCCGGGAGGTCGGCGGTTCCCCGAAGCGACAGTTCAACATTTTTGGCCTGGGACTCCGTCTGCCAGCGCTCCACCTCCGTGGTGAGCACCTCAAAAATGGAACCCGCTACGAGAGTGAGCCTCAACTCCCCATGGTCCGTCTCAGCGAGCCAGTTCAGGTCGGTTACAAGACCCTGCAGCCTGCCCACTTCCAAGATGATGTGGTCGGAGGCGTCCCGAGGGGTCTGAAGCCCGTCCCGCAGTCCCCTTGCCTCCAACTGAATGACACTCAGCGGGGTATTCAATTCGTGGGCAAGGTCGTTTACCAACCTCCTTCTGAGTTCCCGCTGGGATTCCAGGGCGGAGGTCATCTGGTTGAAGGCCGCGCTCATTCGGCCCAACTCGTCCTTCGATGTGACCGGCAGAAGGGCCGAATCCCCCTGGGCGATGGCCTGGGTTGCTACAGTGAGGGCCGCAACAGGGGCGGTGATCCGTCTGGACAGCCAGGCGGCAAGGAGTACGGCGACTCCGGCCGTCAGGAATCCGGCGATGACCGTAATGTACAGGAGGGTACTGAGAAACCCGTGGGACTCGGTTGATAGGAACTCCTGGTTCACATCGACATATAGGTGGCCCACGGGCTGGCCTGTGTTCAGGTCGAACACCGTCTCCCGGCGCCCGTCCAGGTCGGGGGCGGCGGCCCCAGGTTGCAGCCTGGACAGGTTGTCAATCACCACCACTCCATCTACGCTGGCGATGACGACCCATACCGGGTCCCTGTGGAAAAGCTCCCGGGATTCTCCCTCATCCTCCTCATGCCGCTCCCTCTGCGGGATTTCACCGGAGACGTACCCGGCTTCCGACAGCGGCCTGTCCACCGTTTCCCAACCCCCGGCACTGGTGTACTCCCGGCTCAGGTTCCGGGCCAGCCGGCTCGCCTGCTCGTCCCCTATCTCGTCAACGAACACCCCCAGACGAGACTGGGTCGCGTAGTAACCCACGCCGGCGCTGATCAGGACGGTGAGAACGATGACGAAGACGATAGAACCCATGATTCGCCACCTGAGTGACATCATTCGTCCTCCACCACGAACTTGTACCCGGCGCCGTAGACGGTCTGGATGGGCTGTCTGCCGTCCCGTCCGATGTGCTTCCGGAGGCGGGCGATCTGGCTGTCGATGGCGCGGTCGAACCCCTGAAATTCCTGGTGGAAACTCAGGGAGATCAGCTGTTCACGAGAGAGCACCTGGTTGGGATGGCGCATGAATGTGGATAGCAAGGCGATCTGCGCCTGGCTCAGGATCACGGGTTCCTGATTGACCGCCACGACGCTGGCGGTCTCGTTCAGGGAGATGTTGCCCAGTGTCAGCACCTGTTGGACTCTGCCTCTGACTCGTCGGAGCACGGCTTCGGCTCGGGCAATGACCTCCTCCGGGTCGAAGGGCTTAACGATGTAGTCGTCTGCTCCGGTATCCAGTCCGGTGATCCGGTCAGCATAGGCCTCCCTGGCCGTCAGCATGATCAGCGCAACGTCCGATTCCCGGCGGAGGATGCGGCACAGGTCCACGCCATCGAGATGGGGGAGCGTCAGGTCGAGTATCACCAGGTCAGGAGTCAGGTTGCGGGCGAGGGCCAGGCCGGACTCCCCGTCGTGGGCAACGACGGCAGAGAACCCGGCACGTTCGAAATAGACCTTGACCCAGTTCGCTATCCTGGTGTCGTCTTCGATTATAAGTACCGTGCCGCTCATCACCGGTCCTTTAACCAACCCGGCCCCCTCATCAGGCGCCGGGACCATCCACGGGGTCGGTTCATGGGGAGAGTATCTCACCTGAAGGTTGGGTGCCTCTCCGGAAGCCGCTGGGGGCGAGGCTAGTCGCGGTCCCGGCGATTCTCGCCCCCGTCGTGTTCGCCGCCGGATTCACTCCCACTACCGTGCTCGCCGTCGGGCTCTTCGCCGATGCCATGTTCTCCGCCTGGCTCGCCGCCACCGCCGACCTCGGCGTGTGCTGTCCACCCCGTGAAGGACTCCTTCGTGGCCGGCAGGCTGATCGTCAGCAACTCCCGCGGGGCCACGTCGGTCGGGGTCGTAGGGCCAAGCTCTGTCCCATTGGAAAGGTGGACCTCGACCCTGACCCGATCCAGGCCCTGGCTGGTCGTGTTCTCCACGGTGCCTTCGAATGTGTTGCTGGCAGAGTCATAGCCCAGAACCAGCTGCGCGCCGTTGATGGTCATGTCCAGGGTCTCATCAGGGGCCAGGGCATTGTCGCCGCTGCCCTCTTTCTCGTCTGCCCCGCCGGACTCAGAGCCATTCTCACCGGCACTGCCGTGCTCTCCGTTGCCTTCAGCACCCTCTCCCGAGTGGGCCGAAGGGCCCGGGCCGGAGCAGTCAAATACTTCCATGTGGACGACGTACGCGTCGAAGGAGACTCCGGCAAGCTTCGGTTTATCGGCGACCGCCAGACTTGAGGTTACTTCCTGTCCGGGGCCCAGGTGTCCCAGTCTCTCGGGACCGAGTTCTCCAACGGTCCTGTTTTCTGACTTGAGGTGGGGTTCGGCCTGCACGTAGCAGAGCTTACGGGACAGTGTATTTTGCACCGTTCCGCGGACGGTCCCGGTTTCTGCGTCGAATTGCATGGTGACAGCCAGACCGCCCAGAACGCCGCTCCACGACTGTCCTAGAGGGATGTTGGGACTGGACATGTCGGCTTCCCCGCTCTCTCGACCGCCTTCCCCACCGGATCCATGTTCGCCGCCTTCTTCACTACCTTCGCTGCCGGCCTCGTGTTCGCCGTCTTCCCCTTCGGGTCCACTGCCCTGCTCCCCGCCGACGTGCTCGCCCCGGGAGGCGCTGCCTTCTAGTTCGGCAGTTGTCTGGATTGATGTGGGGACGCCGGGATCCCGGCCGTCGTCCGGTCCGGCGCCGGACGTGCAGCCGGTGATCGTCACAGCCGTGAGTATGGCCCCTATAAAAGCCCTAGCTAGGAGCTTCCTCGCAAATAGTTTTCCGACTTTCCTGAAGATCATCCTTCCACCTGCCCCGTTGGGTATCAGCAATGCCGCCCACGGTAAAGGTGAAATGTCGCAGAAATATGTCTCGAGAGCCGTGAATAGCAGATGAGGGAATTAGACAGGCTACATATAAACAGCAAGGCCCTTTATAGTCGATTCTCAATACTGGACATTGTCAGCCTGCACGTTCGCAGCAGCTTAAATACGGTGGGCACCCGCTGCGTCTGACCTAACTGAAGTAACGGCTGCCAATGCAAGTGGCGTTCCACCCTCGGGAAGAAATGGCGCATGGCACCTCCTGTAACCCAACCGCTATCCGGCGCGCCACACGCCGCGCGGTTTGTGCGCACAGTGATAAGAATCCCGTGCCAATAATCGGGCGGCGCCTGTAAAACCCGGCTCCTCTCCATAGTGAGATGGGCGCCGGCGTTGGCATCTGGTTAGCCCGAATCCACCGATAGAGGACGTCAGGTTAGCGACCTGAAGTGGTCAAAGGGTGCTCCTCTGAATCTGGGATAATGGTTTTCGAGAAAGGAAACCGACCCCAGAAAAGGAGCGCCCAATTGATGCTACCACGCAACCATCCCGACCGTATTCGCATCGTCTTTGACGACCACCGTCTGGTGGCCAATGCCGGCCTGCTCCTGCCGGCCACTCTCGCCCAACACCTGGGCCTGGGGGAACTCGTAGACCATCACCTCAATCTCGGCAGCGCGCCGGGCCGGGCCAACGCCGGCGACAAGATGATGACCCTGGTCGCCTCTGCCCTGGCTGGCGGCGATTGCATCGACGACGCCGATGCGCTGCGCGCCGGTGGGACGGCCGGTGTTCTCGACTGTAGGGTCAAGGCGCCATCCACCCTGGGCACCTTCCTGCGCAGCTTCCGCTGGGGCCATGTCCGTCAGCTGGACCGGGTGATCCGGGAACTGCTGGCCCGGGCCTGGGCCGCCGGGGCAGGACCCGGCGACGCGCCGTTCACCATCGATCTGGACTCCACCATCTGCGAGACCTACGGACTGGCCAAGGAGGGGGCGCGACACCACGGCTATACCGGCAAGCGGGGCTATCACCCGCTGTTGGCCGTGGCCGCCGGCACCGGCGACGTGTTGATGTCCCGGCTGCGCGAGGGCCGGGCCAACACTGTTCGGGGCGCCGCCCACTTCCTGCGCGAGACGGTGGGACGGGTGCGCTACGCCGGCGCCAGGGGCCGACTCACGGTGCGGGCCGACAGCGGCTTCTATGCCCACGCCATCGTCGCCGTCTGCCGCAAGATGGATGTCCGCTACTCCATCACCATCCGCCAGCACAAAAGCCTGCGCAATCTCATCGAGGCCATACCCGAGACGGATTGGACGCCCATCCCATACTGGATGGACGGCGCCGCCGATGTGGCCGAGACCACCTACACTCCCTTTGAGAGTGAGGCCGGCGCCGCGCCGGTGCGGCTCATCGTCCGGCGTGTGAAGCCCACGCCCGGTTCCCAACTGGCCCTCTTCGCCACCTACAGCTATCACGGATTCATCACCGACCGGGACGGGGAGACCCTGGAGCTGGAGGCCGACCACCGCCGCCACGCCGAGATCGAGAACGCCATCCGGGACCTCAAGTACGGCGTCGGGCTGAACCACCTGCCGTCCGGCCGATTCGCCGCCAACGGCGCTTGGCTGGCGGTACAGGTGATGGCCCACAACCTGGCCCGCTGGACGGCCCGCATCGGCTTGCGCGAGCAGATCGTGACCACCAAGACCCTCCGGCGTCGGTTCTTCGCCCTGGCGGGACGGACCACCCGCTCGGCGCGCCGCCTCACTTTGCATCTTCCCAAGCATTGGCCCTGGGAAACCCAGTTCAGCAGCGCCCTGGCCCGGCTGCGAGCCATTCCACTCCCCGCCTGACGGCGCTGTCCGCAACCGCCCCAACACCTCCAAACTCGCGTCCGCCCCGCCCGCGAGTGCATCCTGCTGCGTCCGATCTCACTATCACGCGATTCCCAGCCTCCATAGACCGCTCTCCAGGTCCGGTGCGGCTACTGAAAACCCTCGCGGGGTCACATCGGTCCAATGAAGCCCAGGCTTTCTCCCTTGCAGGCTCCCTCATCCCAATTTGCCCAGCATTCACGCCTCCCATCGGTGGATTCGGGCTAATCATGTAGAAATGCTCGCCCTTAAAGACATTGGAGTTACATAGATCTACTCAGCCAGAGGGCCATTCAATCAGAGGTTCCAGTTGTGAAATAAGGACTGGGATATCGTCCTGAACGGTTTCCCAAACTGTGTCGTGGTTCATGTCGTAGTAAGCATGAACCAGCCAGTTTCGCATACCGATGATATCCAGCCATCCGACCTCGGAGTGGCTGGTCTGAAATCCATCGCTTACGTGGGAGGCTGCTTCGCCAATAATCTCGACAGCTTTGACCAAAGCGTAAAGGAACATGAGGTCGGTATCAAGGTCTGACCGGACTCGGTCCTGGGAGAACAATCGGGAGATCCTGGATGCTTCCAACATTTGGTACAGGTGAAACGAGTCGTCACGCAGCAAACCGAACCTCTGCCGCTTCCAGAACTTCGTCACGGTAATAGTCCCGAAGTTCCGGCAACGTGCGCAGGTCGGCTTTTACATCGCCAAATAGAGACGCCAACTCTCTCTGTACCTTGCTGAGGGTTAACAATCCGATCTTGCGGTCCTTCTCGAACTCCACCAATAGGAAGAGATCGACGTCGGGGAAGCGACGTCGCACGACTTCGGCGTCGTGAGTTGCGAGCCACTTTATGCCGTTTTTGCGGCAGTAGTCGGCGAGCTTTTCCTTTGAAACGGGTTTGACGTCGGCCATAGCATTCCTCCGTACCACCAAGCTAACGCCGCATAACTCCGTGAAGCAACCCCAGCTAGCGCGGTTGGAGGGTCTGGTGGGTCTCGCTGGTGGCGGTTATGGCGTCCCAGTCCCAGCGCATGGGGTGCATTTCGACCCTGCGCCAAGTCTCTGACTGGTCGCAGTAGTGCGGGCTGCCGGGGTGGCCGGAGCTGCCCAAGGGGACGACCCAGAGGGAGTTGTCCCATTTGGCGGTGTCGTAGGAGTAGCGGGCCACGGACAGGCTGGTCACAGTAGCGAAGGTGGCTGGCGAGTAGCCGCCCTGCAGCGGCGTGTCGCCGTCGCCGCTGTGGGGGATAGCCGGCGGGTCGAGGAGGCCGTTGAGTTCGGGGTAGGCGGCGGACAGCGGGTGGCGCGGGACGGCGCGGTGGACACGGTCCCAGACCCAAGCGTCGGGGTCGTCGCCGAGGCGAGCGAAGAGGGTGGCGACGCCCTTGGTGAGGGCGCGGGAGATGGCGGCGGGCCAGGTGTCTCCTTCGACAAGCTCAGGATGACCTACAAGCTCAGAATGGCCGGCAGGCTCAGGATAAGTGGCAAGTGCAGAATGGCCGGCAGGCTCAGGATAAGTGGCAAGTGCAGGATGGCCGGCAGGCTCAGGATGAGTTGCAAGCTCAGGATGACCGCCGGCCAGGAGGGAGCGGTCGTCGTTTCGTATCATCTCGACCATGCGGGCCTTGAGCCGGTTGCCGAAGGAGCCGAGGCCTCGGTCGGCTGGATGCCAGGCGTCGTGGGCCAGCTCGGAGGTCAGGTTTCGATCCAGAATCTCCTTGAGCAGGGCGTCGCGCATGGCGGAGTAGATGGTGGGCTGGACGAGGTTGGCATCCATTGAGCCGTCCCAGGCAAGCAGGCGTTCGCGGGCGATGGCAGCAAGGGCGTTTCCGGGTTCTACACCGGGCAGGAGGGCGAGGAAGGCCTGCGCTGGCTGGGAGATGCGATACGAGTGCACGTGGGCCATGTCGGCGGCGGTGGGATTGGAGAGGGCCTGCAGACCCTTGGTCACGCTCCTGACGCGGAACTCGGGGGTGAAGTCCACGGCGATGTAGTGGGGGTAGTCGTCGCTGACGGGCTTGTTGTTGGCGGTGGCGATGTAGCCTTCGGGGGGGTTAATGGAGCGGGGTAGCTCCTCGAAGGGGATGTCGCCCTCCCACTCGTGCTCGCCAGTCCAGCCGGGGACAGGCAGCCAGCCGTTGACGCGGGAGCGGACGGGGATGCGGCCACGGCAGAAGTAGCCGTAGTTGCCGTCCACGTCGGCGAAAACGAAGTTGTTGCAGGGGTCGACCCAGCCGCGCTGGGATTCGACAAGCTCGTCGACGCTCTGTGCGCGGAGCATCTTCCAGAGGATGGCGGGCCATTCCGTGGCGGACTCGGTGGCGGTGTACTTCAGAGCCATGCCGGAGCCTTCCTCGGGGCTGCCGGAGATTATGGGGCCGTGATTGGTTACCACGATCTGGATGGACTCCTCGCGGCCGGAGTTGCTGCGGACGGTCTCCTCGTGGATTTCCGAATCGTGCCACTGGTCCTTGTGGAGGTACTGGGGCGTATCGCCATCGCGAAGCTGCTCAATGTAGAGGTCCTGGTAATCGGCGGCGGTGTGGGTGACGCACCAGCAGACCCAGGGGTTGTGGCCGAAGTGGGGGAAGGCCGGAACGCCGGGAAAGGACAAGCCGATGACGTCGAACTCGGGGCAGGCAATGCGATTCTGGTAGTAGGCGTTAGGTGTGTCCAGCCCTCGGTGGGAGTCGCCGGCAACCAGGGGCTTGCCAGTGGCGGTGGAATCGCCGCCCAAGGCCCAACTGTTGCTGCCGCCGTCGAGCTCGGAGAGGTGGTTGAGGGCGGCGGCGCCTTCGGCCAGCTCTTTGAGGCCCCGGTCCAAGGGGCCGTCGTGGGTTGATCCGGGAGGGAGTATCAGCAGGTGGCCGGGCTCGTAGCCGGGGAAGAGTTCTCCGGCCTTCTCCGGCCCCATGCCCCGCACCATACGGGCGCGCCAAATCTTGGACTCGAAGACACCCATGAGGATGTGGCGGACCTTGTAGACAACGAGGCTGTGCCAGGGCTGCCAAGGTTCCGGTTGGATGCCGGCGATGCCGTACTCGGCAGGGAGGGGGTCAGGGCCGTCGATGAAGCCGTTGACACCAGCGGCGTAGGCGTCGAAGACCATGCGGGTGTGCTGGTCCATGGCGGCGCAGTCGCCTTTTGCGCTGGCGGAGAGGCGGAAGCGGCGCATCAGCTTGTCCTGGTCCAGCGCACTGTCGCCGACGGCCTCGGCCCAGCGGCCGGTGCCACGGAGGCGGTCGTACTCCATGTGCCAGAGGCGGTCCTGGGCGGTTACGAAGCCCTGGGCGAAGAAGGCGTCGTGCTCCTTCTGGGCCCGGACTTGGGGGATGCCGAGGTTGTCGCGGTAGACTTCGACCTTGGCCTTGAGCCCGTTCAGTTGCAGGCTTCCCGAGAGGTTGGGGATGGCCGCCTTCAGTTCGGCAGTACCGATTTCGCTTACGCCTACCATGCCGCTCACCTCAATGGTCGTTTGGGGCGATGATAACATGATCTAAATGGCTTAATTTTGTGTAGTGTGAACCAATCGCCAAAGCTCCATTGCAGCTATGCCGAAAATCTTGATGCCGACTTACCCTGGCAAGGAATAGCGTTTATGTACCCCACTTCAAATATCCTCTACCGAGTCTTTAGTTTGCGGGTGTTGCGTGGACAGCAAGTAATTAGCGCAGGGACTATGTTCGCAATCGAAGTCGAAGGCCAGGAATACTATGTGACCGCTCGGCATATTGGAGAACATGTAGGAGTAAGCGGCATCCAAGTGATGCAGAACAATGACTGGGTTACTTCTCCAGCAAAACTAGTGAGGCTCGGTCCAGATAGGATAGATGTTGCGGTATTGGCTCTACCCAACAGCATCGTTGCCAAGGACGCCCGTTTCAACCTACCAACCGGCACCGAAGGACTCACCCTCGGTCAAGAAATGATGTTCCTTGGTTTTCCTGGTGTGTACGACCCTTCGTTTGGATTCACCCTACATAACGGGTTTCCTGTACCTCTGGTTAAGTACGCGAGGCTTTCGTGCTTTCCGATTCCAGGTAGTCCCATGTGGTTAGATGGGCACAATAACCGTGGGTTTTCGGGTTCTCCTCTATGTTTCGCTCCAGGAAGGAACCATGACCTTGTCGTTGCGGGAGTCGTATCTGCCTACAAACCCTCTCTGGAACCGGTCATATCGTCCAGCGGCAATGCGACAGGCCTATTCCTGAAGGAAAATTCCGGCCTAATGATTGCCTGGAACATTCAGCATTGTATTGACTTGGTCAAACTTAACCCCATTGGATGCCCAATTGGCTAACTTTGTGAGCCCAACCTGCGATTTCCTGCCGGTATTGGATCAATCGGAAAATTTCCGTGGGACACCGAGAATTAGAATGGCTAAAATTAGTCCTCAACCTGACCCGTGTGGAAAGTCCGCACGGCTACTCGCAATTTCCAAATTGCGAAATCCGCGCATATAATTGATGGCTGTGAAACATGGCATAGCAAGGTCTGCGGGGCAGACAAGGTGGGAACTTACGGGGGTCCCGTGGCTGTATTGACGATCCGGCTGGTGCCGGACCCGATCCTCTTCAGAAAGGCGCGCAAGGTCGCCAAGGTCACAGCCCAGCACAAGAAGCTGGCGCAGGACATGGTGGAGACCATGACCGAGCACCACGGAGTGGGGCTGGCGGCAAACCAGGTTGGGGTGCTGGAACGTATCTGCGTAGTCCAGACACCGGACATGGAAGAGGCGATGATCCTGGTGAATCCTGAGATCGTGAAGCGGGAAGGCGAGCGTGAGGTGGAAGAAGGGTGCCTAAGCGTACCGGGCTGGCGGGGCATGGTGCTCCGTTCGGAGAAGATTCGGGCCCGGGCCATTGACCTTGATTCCAAGCCCTTCAAAGTCGATGCCGACGAGCTGCTAGCACAGGCGCTGGAGCACGAGATCGACCATCTGAACGGCATCATGTACATGGACCTCCTCCTCGTCCATACCAAGCTGTATCCGGTCAAAGAGGCCGGCGAGGATGATGAATTCGGCGCCGAGTACGAGCGTGAGGACGAGGAAGAAGAGGGCCACGAGCACGACGGCGGGCACGATCATCACCACCACGACGCTGGGTTCGAGGACCTGCATCGGCATTTGCATGCTATGAGGGGAGACGGCACGGGGTCCGGGA
This sequence comes from Dehalococcoidia bacterium, assembly GCA_965222025.1. Classification (GTDB taxonomy): domain Bacteria; phylum Chloroflexota; class Dehalococcoidia; order Lucifugimonadales; family UBA3495; genus VXOI01. The sequence goes on from CBDCTI010000007.1 coordinate 106,389, forward strand.
CGCTGAGGATGTCCGGCGACTAGAAAGCAGAAGACCTTGGAATGAGAGTCAGCCGGGGGTCGGGGCAGGGTCCTTCGATTTTTAAAAGCTCCATCTGCACTGAGCTTGTTGATGAACAGTCCTTTCGTGGTTCGACGGGCTCACCATGAACGGACTGGCGTCGTGCCGGAAAAAGCCAAAAGACCCTGGGGTTGGGGTGGCGGGCATAGCAAGAAGTAGGCTTGCGTACCTCGACGACTGAGCGGGTTTGAAACCCGCCCCCGCGATGCCAACGGCCAAGCGAGGCTCTCCTATCCATCAATTCCCGAACGCCGGAATGCCCGGTGGATGATCTTGAATCAACCGATCCGGCACGGATTTTGAACCCAATACAACGGACCGTACCGTACTAGAATCACCAGAATCTCTTCGAATCACAGGCTAACGCTTTCGTGTCTACAACTACCCTGACAGGACAACTTGCGGCTTTCTTTGCCTCCCGCAACGTGGACGTTTATGTTGTGGGTGGAACGGTGCGCGACCGGCTGCTGGGGCGGGACGCGGATGTCGACATCGACCTGACCGTCAGGGGTGATGCCGTCGAGCTGGGGAAACAACTGGCCTCGGAACTGGGGGCCTCGCCGGCACCGCTCAGCGTGCCCCGGGGCATGATGCGGGTGGTGCTGCCCACTGCCGAAGACGATGATTCCGAAGTCGCAGACCACAGCCGGATCATCGATCTGTCGGGTTACCCGGAGGACATCGAGAGCGACCTGGCGCGGCGGGACTTCACGATAAACGCGATGGCGGTGCGTCTTTCGGAATGGGAATCCGACGATTTCGCCGCGGCCATCATCGACCCGTTGGGGGGGCGCGGCGACCTGGTGCGAAAGACCATCCGGGCGACGAATCGGGGCGTGTTCGAAGATGATCCGGGACGGCTGCTCCGCGCCATTCGCCTGTCGGGCGAGCTGGGGATGCGGATCGAGCCGGAGACCGTCCGTATGATCGCGGAGGACGCGCACTACGTCAGAAATGTGTCGCCTCCCCGGATTCGCGACGAGTTCCTGCGGATACTGGCGCCCAGCGGGGCACGCGGGCGGCTGGAGGCGCTGGACCTACTGGGCCTACTGGAGCATATCGTCCCGGAGCTGATGGCGACGAAGGGTGTGGACCAGCCGAAGATGCACTACTGGGACGTCTGGGGGCACACGCTTCATGCCGTCGAAGCTGCAGAAGGAGTGACAGGGGGGCACCAGAACTCGCCGATCTACTCGTGCGTGCCCTGGACGCCGGAGTCGGAGGCGCACTTCGCCGAGAAGGTGAGCGACGGACACACGCGCCGCACGATCCTGAAGCTGGCGGCGCTGTTCCACGACATCGCCAAGCCGCAGACCAAGACGCTGGAACCGGACGGGCGCACCCGCTTCTTCGGCCACTCGGAACAGGGCGCGGACGTGGCAGCCGCCCGCCTGGAGGACCTCGCATTCAGCAATCGCGGGATATCCATGGTCTCCCGGATGGTGATGTACCACCTGCGCCCCACGAACATGTCGGAGAAGGAGGAGTGGCCCACCGACCGAGCCATCTACCGTTACTTCAAGGATACCGGCGACGTTGCCGTAGATACGCTGTACCTGTGCCTGGCCGATTATTTGGGGGCAAAAGGGCCTGAGTTGGCGCATCCGGAATGGATGGAACATGCTAAAATGATTGCCCACGTGCTCTACACTGGCACGCAGGAACCGGTCGCCATAACCACGGCCCGCCTCATAACCGGACACGACCTGATGTCCCACCTCCAGCTGCAGCCCGGACCGCATATCGGCACGCTGCTGGAAACCATAGAAGAGGCGCGCGCGGCGGGCGAAATCGAGACTCAGGAGCAGGCACTGGAATTGGCTGCCGCCACACTGAAGAGGCAGGGGTACTCCCGCGACGTATCGCGGGCCTGTTCCGTATAACCGATGCGTTCCCGCAGTATCCGTCTCACTATTGTCATTCTTCTGATCCTGGGACTGGCCTTAGCAGCCCTGGGATTTCGGTCTATCAATATCGATTTACCCGGCCTGCCCGAGCTCAACCGGGAGGGCGCCGGGCCTCTTGGGCTGAAGCTGGGTCTTGACCTCAGCGGTGGCGGGCACCTCGTATACCAAGCTGACACAGGCTCGCGTTTCGACGTGACGCTGCTGGAGCCTGCGGACCTGGGAGTCATCGCGGAGTCGCTGGCGGGCTTCCGTTTCGGCGAGGATGATCTGCCACTGGAGGACTACCAGGTATTCCCCCGGGACGTTGAACGTGTGCAGCGGGAGGTTCCTGTAGAGGCGCCCGTCGCTGACGAGGGGGAGACGGAAGACGGGGAGACGGAAGACGGCGCGACACAGGACCAAGGCGAGGACGAAGAAGCGCCCGAGACACAGATAATAGACGTTCTAATAGCCAGCCGGTTCCAGATACGGGCGCCACTGCTGGCCCCGGACGATCCGCGACGCACCGGCCTTCGGGACGCCATTGAAGACGCGCTGGGGCAGGTTGACCTGTTCCAGGTGGTCGACATTGGGCACCCGACCCCAAGCCAGATGCAAGGTGTTCTGGAGAACATCACTCGGCGCGTGAACCGCTTCGGAACGGAAGAGCCGATCATCCAGATCTTCGGCGAAGACCGGATCATCGTGCAGCTTCCGGGTGCCAGCGGGTCCACGACCGAGCTGTCATTTACCGAGCCGCTGGACGACATTTCCGTGCTCAGCAACGCACTGACCGGCGCGGGCTACACGGACGTCAAGATAGAGCGGGTGGACGATCGCAACTTCCGGGTGCTGTCGGGAACGGTAGGCAGCGAAGTGCAGACCGCGGCAAGAGAAGCCGTTTCCAACGCCATCGCCCCGCCCGAATCGTTCACAGTAAACAGCGCCATCGACGAAGCCAAAGCGCTTATCGGCCAGACGGCGCTGCTGGAGTTCAAGGAGCGCACCTGCGACACCATCAACTGCGTCAACTTCACCGACGCGGACCTGGGCCTGACGGGTGACGACCTGGAGCGGGCCGAGGCGTCGGCCGACCCGGTAGGCGTGGGCTGGGTGGTCAACCTGCAGTTCGACGGGCGCGGCTCCGATATCTTCTCCGAACTCACGCGCCGGATCGCCGGGGTGGAGACGAAGCGCATCGCGATCTTCCTGGACGACCAGGAGATACTGGCGCCGGTGTCGCGCGCCTGGATCCGGGACGGAAGCACGCAGATCAGCGGCGACTTCACGCGCGAAGACGCGCGGACCCTGTCAATCCAACTGGAATCGGGCCGCCTGCAGGTTCCGCTGAAGCTGATCCAAGAGAGCGACGTTGACGCCCTGCTGGGCTCGGAGTCGTTGCGAAACAGCCTGCTGGCCGGACTGGTTGGTCTGGGGCTGGTGCTGGTCTTCATGGTCATCTACTACCGAATGGCCGGGGTGGTAGCGGCCTGCGCGCTGGTGTTCTATGCGGTGATGGTGCTGGCAGTCTTCAAGCTGATTCCGATCACACTGGAGTTGGCGCATATCGGTGGGTTCATATTGTCAATCGGTATGGCTGTGGACGCGAACATCCTCATCTTCGAAAGGATGAAGGAAGAGGTGCGCATAGGCCGAACGCTGGCGTCGTCGATGGAAGTGGGATTCAGCCGGGCGTGGCCAGCGATACGAGACTCCAACATCTCGACCATGATCACCTGCCTGGTGCTGCTGTGGTTCGGCGACCGACTGGGCGGGGGCCTGGTTACGGGCGTGGCCATCAGCCTGTTCATCGGCGTGGCGGCCAGCATGTTCACCGCCGTCGTGGTCAGCCGCAACCTGCTGCAACTGATGGCGTTCGCAGGCCTGGGTGGGCACATCGGACTATTCACCCCGGAGGGTGTCTCCCGGGGTGCGAATGACGGTTCGACACAGGCCGGGTCAGCCAACGCAGGACCGACAGCCGGGGCGAGAGGAGGGGGCCGATAATGCTGGACATCGTCGGCAAGAGGGCTTGGTACTTCCTGTTTTCCGCCCTGATCATCATTCCGGGCATCGTTTCGATGCTGTTCCCCCCTGGGTGGGTGAGCCTGGGTTCAGGGTTGAATCCGGGGATCGACTTCACCAGCGGCGCTGTGTTCAACGTGACGTTCAGCGCAGATGTGGACGAAGGCAACATCCACGAGCGGATGACGGAGCTGGGACATCCAGAGGCGCTGGTACAAAGGGTGGGCCTCAACAACTACTTCATTCGCACCAACGTGCTGGAGGAGGCAGTCGGGGAAGGGCTCTCAGAACGGGAAGTAATCGAGCGCGACCTCGAAAGGTTCCTGGGACTGGAGCGGGACCGCGTTGAGTTTGAGAGCGTGTCTCCCATCGTGGCCTCGGAGACGGTAAACATAGCCTTCTACGCGCTAGCCGCTGCGTCGGTGTTCATCCTGATGTACGTGTGGTACGCGTTCCGGCGGGTGCCGAAGGCCTATCGCTACGGCGTGAGCGCAGTGATTGCACTGGCCCACGACATACTGATCATCCTGGGCGTGTTCTCCATCCTGGGGCGGGTCATCGGGTTTGAAGTGAACTCGATGTTCATAGTCGGCCTGCTGATCGTTGCCGGTTACAGCGTCAACGACACCATCGTGGTGTTCGACCGCATCCGGGAGAACGTGTCGCGGCATCCCGACCGGGATCTGGGCGGGCTGGTGAACCTGAGCATCATGGAGACGATGGCCCGTTCGCTGAATACAAGCCTGACAACGCTGTTCGTGCTGGTGGCGATGTTGCTCATCGGCGGGCCGAGCATCCGGGAACTGCTGCTGGTGCTGGCCATCGGGGCCGTCGTAGGAACCTACAGCAGCATATTCATTGCCAGCCAGTTCCTCGTCATGTGGGACCGGGGCGAGATCAGCAGGTTCGGGCGGGCGCGCAGTGTTGCGGCCACCGCCGCGTCGTCGCTGCTGAGCCTGATCGGGAAGTAGCCGTTACTTCCGTCGTCTGCGGTCACTGATGCCAATGGCGGCAAGGCTAGGGTAGGGACGGCGTAAGCGCCAGTCTTCCCAGCACGGCACGGGACGCCACGAGATCGAAGGCCTGCCCAGCTTCCTCGAGCGGCATCGTTTGTTGCAGCACCGGTGTGAAGATGCCATCGGCGGCAAACGCTACGGTACGTTCCAAAGTGGCCCTTGAGACGCCTGAGACGCCCGTGAGGCGGGCGTCGCGGAACACTATCTCGGGGATGATGCCCCGCAGGCTGCCTTCTCCTCCCACCTCCCCGAGCAAGGCCAAGCGTCCGTACTGGGCGAGGCTACGCACCGATGGGCGGAGGGTGGCAGTGCCGACGGTGTCGATGACGACGTCTGCTCCCTCGTCCGCGGTAAGAGCCATCACCACCTCCCAGAACTCCAGGCCGGCGTCGGGGTCTCCGGACTCGATGACGTCATCGGCGCCGTAGTGGTAGAGCACACTGGCCTTGCCCGATGTTGAGGTAACGGCAATCGGGCGGGCACCGAGGGCGGAGGCAAGCTGAACGACGTGAACGCCCAGGCCGCCCCCGGCGCCGGTGATTACCACCGTGTCGCCGGACGAGACTTCGACTGCCGTGAGAGCCTGCAGGGCCACGCCCGCCGGGCAGGCCAAGAGCGACGCCGAGGTGAGGTCGAGGGACCCGGGGATTCCGACGAGGCTGTGCTGAGAGACGGAGACGAACTCGGCGAAGCCGCCGTTGCGACCGTGGCCGATTCCCTCACTGGTGCGGCAGCGGTGCTCGCGGCCGGAGAGGCAGCGATCGCAGTCGCCACAGGCGTTGGTGAGGAGCGATACAACCCGGTCGCCGGGTTGAACGCGACTCACTTCTTCGCCGATCTCTTCCACGACTCCGGCAATCTCGTGTCCCAGGATGACGCCGGGCTGGACACCTCGCCTGAGCGTTCCGGCCATCACGGAGAGGTCGTGGTGGCAGAAGCCGCAGGCGGAGACACGGACAAGCACCTCATCCGGACCGGGGCGCGGCACCGGGAGGTCCACCACCGACAGTTCAGGAGGCGTTCCGGTATTTTCGAGCATCAGGGCGCGCATGATGGGTCATTGTATGCCCGGAGCGGTGCGCCGCCAACGGCAAGTCTCGTATAATTCGGTCAGCGGCCTTGGCCGCACTTCTTCTCAGGAGTTTGTCGTGAAGATAGGGGCACACGTTTCCACGTCGGGCGGCATCAGCAAGGCCGTAGGGCGAGGTGTTGAAATCGGTTGCGAGGCGCTGCAGATATTCGGCTCGTCGCCGCAGACATGGGCCTTCCGGGAGATTCCTGACGCGGAGATAGAGGCCTTCAGGCAGAACATGGCCGACGCGGACATGGGGCCGGTGTTCCTGCATGCGATTTACCTGGTCAATCTTGGCACCAGCCGCGAGGACGTGCTGCAGAAGGGCGTTGATTCGCTTTCGGCGCATCTGCGGCTGGCGGGCAGGCTGGGGGCCGGAGGCCTGATCTTCCATCCGGGAAGCCACGGCGGGGCAGGATTCGAGGCCGTGCTGCCGCAGGTGGCGGAGTCCATACGCCGCGCGCTGGACGGGGCGCCCGATGGACCGTGCCTCGCGGTGGAGAACATGGCGGGCATGGGAAAGCATATCGGTGCCCGCTTCGAGGAGCTGGGGGCGATCGTGGAGGCGGTGGACGACGATCGGTTGAAGGTCTGTCTTGATACGCAGCACAGCTTCGCGGCGGGCTATGACCTGACCACGGGCGAGGGGATCGAGGACATGATTGCGCAGCTGGACGCTGGGCCGGGGTCGGCCAACGTGGTGGCGATTCATGCCAACGACTCCAAGCGAGTGTGCGGGTCGGGGGTGGACCGCCACGACAACATTGGCGAGGGATTCATCGGCGAGGACGGGTTCGCGGTGTTCATGGGTCACCCGGCGTTTGCGCACGTTCCGTTCCTGCTGGAGGTGCCGGGCTTTGAGGGCGGCGGTCCGGACCAGCGCAACGTCGACATACTGAAGGAGATTCGTCAGCGGGTGGGCGCTCCCCAGTGATCCGGATGACCTACGAGGAGTTCGTGGGGCTAGTGCTCCGAGCCTACAAGGAACTGCCGAACAGCCTGCTTCGCCACCTCAGGAATGTCGACATAGTCGTGGAGGACTGGCCAGGGCCCGATGAAGCGGACCTGGTGGGGGAGCACAACGCGCTGTTCGGCCTGTACCACGGCTGGCCTCTCACCGAGCGAGACAGCATCGGGCCGGCGCTTCCCGACCGAATTGTGATTTACCGCGGCCCCATCCTGCAGGCCTGCGAGAGCCGAGAGGAGGCCGTCAGGGAAATCCGGATCACGCTGTGGCATGAGATCGGCCACTACCTGGGCATGAGCGAGGAAGACCTGCACCGGCTGGGCTACGGGTGATGCCAGAAACGGATCGAGTCACTTGAAGTCCCTGGTCGTGGAGCAGCTGGCCAACAGGGTGGGATGGCTGTTCGGGACAGCGCTGGGGGTGGGGCTGTTTCCGGTGGCTCCTGCGACAATGGCGAGCCTGGTGGCGCTGGCGGTTTATGCGCCGCTGCCCTTGAGCGGGAGTTCGCCAGCGTTCCTGGCCCTTGTAGCCGGGTCACTGGTGATCGGGCCGTGGGTCTGCGGCAGCCTGTCCACCGCGGAGGATCCGGACCCAAAGCGGGCCGTGTGGGACGAGGTGGCGGGAGTGTGGCTGACGTGCCTGTTCCTGCCAAAGACACTGCCGTGGCTTGCCGCTGCCTTCTTGCTATTCCGAGTTCTGGACGTGCTGAAGCCTTGGCCGATTCGGCGCTTCGAGCGGCTGCCGGGTGGCTACGGCATCATGGCCGACGATGTTGCTGCGGGGGTCGTGGGGGCGGCGGCGCTGAACGCGGTGCGGCTGATCTTCGGGTAGGCGGGCGAATACCTATCGAGTGCGGGAGTCCAAGCAGCGGATCAAGTTGAAGGTATTGCAGTGTTGAATGTCGAAAGTGTCGCAGACGTCGGGCACATGCCTGTTTGCCCTTTGTCTACTGGGCCTGGAAACTTCCGTTGTGACAACGACCCTGTTTGTTCTATCTGCCAAGGCGTAGGCAATGAGAAATGGATCCCTTCCAAGATTCTCTATTTCATCGTCGGTAAGGTCGATGGCATATCCCTGGTCAGTAACTTGGGCAAGTAGTTGCCTGGATATGTCCTCATCGAAAACAAGTAAAGCCGCGTGATCTTTAACCCAATCAGCGACTAAATCTGTCCCCTCTGAGATCTCTTCAAAGGTCTCCAAGGGCATTCTAACCAGGCCAGAACTTGCCAAATTCAAAAGCCATTCCCAAAATTCCGGAACTCTATCAATAGGGTAATAGTACCTATTGGCATCAATGAGGACATTAGCATCCAGTAGGTAAAGCAAGCGAACGCTGCCTACGCAGTATTGCTACCGGCAAGGACTGGTTGAACCTGCGAGGGACGAACGCCTAAAATCTTGGCTGCCTTGGTAGTTGATAGCTCTCCACCCTCAATCATTTGATTTACGAAGTACGTGAGACCCCTTCCCAGACGGTGGCGACGCACCGTGTAGTAGTCAGGGCCGCTGCTCATAGGCTCCCTCTGCTCATTTTGAGCAGCTCTCTGTTGGAGCCACTGTTGCCTGAATACATTAGAGAGTTCCCGGTATCGCTCAGGCCCAATGGTGCCCGCACGGTGAGCCTTGTAAGCGACCATGGTTCGGCTAAGATGATTCTTATTGGCAAACTCGGTAATCAGTTGGGCAGTATTGGCAAAATCTGAAACATTCATCAGTCCAATCTGGTCAGCTTCGTTGTCAGGGAGCAGGTAATTCCCGGCTACGTCATCACAAAATCTCTCAGTTTCATTTTCCGACCATCGCCCGCTCACACCTGTTTGACCCAGAATCAGATGAACCATCTCATGTAGCAACGTGAAGGTCCACGCCGTCCGAGCATCTCGATCATTGATGACAATGAACGGTGCCAGATCGTCTGCTATAGAAAACCCCCTGAATGCCTCCAAGTCTATGGCGGTATGGTAACTGCCCAGATCGCCTTTAAGGATCACGAAAATCCCAGCCCTTTCTGCCCGGTCGCGAATGAAGGCAAAAGCAGCTTCCGGTGAGCGTTGGGAACGATAGTCTGCCAACTGAACGTTAAGTATTTCGCGCAGAGAATTCAAAACAGCATCATGGCCGTCCGAGATTTTCCGGGATCCCACGAAATACAATGGCGATATCTCGTCATGGTCTGCCAAAATAGCCCTAACCAGGCCTTGCCGAGATTCAATGTCCCGTATCAATGCGTCAAGCACTGCATCCATTACAGGGGAGTGCGTTCCTACTGGAAGAGTTCTGAAGTCCGCGCCGCGGTATCCTTTCGCTGGGGCCTTGGGCAAGTAAAAGGTGACCAAAGGGCGGCGATACTGCTTGGACATTTTAACCAGCACGGGTCGAGACGGATCTTCTGCCCCAGATTCGTATCCAGCCAATCGTTCCACAGCTGAAGCCTTTTTCGTGTCTCGTATGGACAGCCTCTTGACTGCCTCTTCGGGGGTCAGCCCGGCAGTCTCACGCGCCCAGACCAATATTTCGGGGTTAACTGTTGGCATGATAACCGGAATATATCACACGCTCATCGTGTCGTATCCAAATTGCGTTTTACATGCTTGGACCCCTGTTTCGCGTTTACCCTGATTTGGGGGGTATGCTATACTTTTTGCGTTGCATTCTGTGCCCTTAGGCAGGGTGGGTCGTGGTCGGCCTGCCTATCTCTGGCATGGCCAGTAATAGATTTAAAGGCGGTTTTGAATGGTTGAGTCGCTTGGGCGACCTAATGAAGAAGTAGCTGAGAGCGCGCCCGCGGCGGCAGCTCCAGAGTCTCCCGCCCCCGCGCCAGTAGCTCCAGAGTCTCCCGCCCCCGCGCCAGTAGCTCCAGAGTCTCCCGCCCCCGCGCCAGTAGCTCCAGAGTCTCCCGCCCCCGCGCCAGTAGCTCCAGAGTCTCCCGCCCCCGCGGTGGCGGTGGCGCCTGCGCCCGTGGCAGAGGGTGCGGTGGCGGTGGCCGAGGCCCCGCCGGCAGAAGCACGTCCGGCGGAGGCACCGCAGCCGCGGCCCGTTCCGGAACGTCCTCCGCAGCCCACGGGACGTGAGCCCATCAACATGAAGGCGCTGCTGGAAGCTGGCGTCCACTTCGGGCACCAGACCCGTCGCTGGAACCCGACCATGAAGCGCTACATATTCACGCAGCGCAATGGCATTCACATCATCGACCTGCAGCAGACGCTGGGGATGATCAACGATGCCTACAAGGACATGGTGGAGCTGGTGGCCAACGGCGGCAAGGTGCTGTTCGTCGGCACGAAGCGGCAGGCGCAGGAAGTGATACAGGGCGAGGCCGAGCGTTGCGGCATGTGGTACGTCAACCAGCGCTGGCTGGGCGGAACGCTGACCAACTTCCAGACCATTCGCACCCGCATCAACTACATGCTGGAGCTGCAGCAGAAGCGGGACCAGGGATACTTCCGCCTGCTTCCCAAGAAAGAAGGCGTCAAGATGCGTGACACCCTCAACCGGCTGGAGAAATACTTCACCGGCATGAGGGACATGACCACGCTGCCCCAGGCGATCTTCGTAATCGACATAGGTCGCGAGAACATCTGCGTCGCCGAGGCACGCAGGCTGGGCATCGAGGTCTTCGCCATTGTCGATTCGGACTGCAATCCGGACCTGGTCAACCACATCATTCCCGGAAACGACGATGCGGTCAGGTCCATCCGCCTGGTCTCCAACCGGATGGCCTCGGCGATCCTGGAAGGTCTGGCGCAGCGGGAGGCCGCACTGCAGGCCGAGATGGATGAGAAGCAGGCGCTGGCCGCCGATGCCCTCGGGCTGGTCGAAGAAGAGGAAGGGCTGTCCGAACGAGAGGACGCGGCGCTCACCGATGCAGTCACGCTGGACGAGAGTACGCTGGCGGAGTTGGCTGCGGCGATGGGAGGGCGAGTTGCCGGCGGCAGGGATGAATCCGGCGGAGAAGTGGTTCAGGGGTAAGACAATTCCCTCTCCCTGACGGGAGGGGGAATTTTTCAGAGCGCACATTTGCCCGGACTCTACGACTCCGGGCGTTTATTAGGGCTAGAGGAGTAGACAGGTGGTTACCACGGCACTGATCCGCACCCTGCGCGACCAGACCGGCGCAGGGATCATGGACTGCAAGCAGGCTCTGGAAGGGACCAACGGCGATCTCGACAAGGCGGCGGAAGCGCTGCGGGCCAAGGGCCTAGCCGGTGCCGCAAGGCGGCTCGGACGCGAGACCAACGAGGGAGTGGTCGAAGCGTACGTGCACACCGGCGGACGAGTGGGCTCGATCGTTGAGCTGGGATGCGAGAGTGACTTCGTAGCCCGGACCGATGAGTTCCGGCAGATGGCCCACGACCTGGCGATGCAGGTAGCCGCCATGGCTCCCGTCTACCTGTCCCAAGAGGACATAGAAGAGGGAGAAGAGCGGCCTGCTGCCCAGGTGGCGCTGCTGGCCCAGCCTTTCATCAAGAACGGCTCCTCGTCAGTGGGTGAGATGGTCCAAGAACTAGCGGCCAAAATGGGAGAGAACGTCCGGGTGGTGCGGTTCCAGCGCCTGGCGGTCGGGGAGTAAGCGTCGCCTCTGCCATGACTGAACTCCCATGCCAGTCCTCACGTCAGCCCTCGTTCCACCGTGCGTTGCTGAAAATCAGCGGGGAGTCCCTGAAGGGCTCCTCCAGCGGAGGCATCGACCCGGAAACCATAAGCTACCTGGCCAGCCAGATCGCCGAAGTACAAGCGCTGGGCGTGCAACTGGCGATAGTCATAGGCGGCGGCAACATCTGGAGGGGGACCGACGCGGAAAGATGGGGGATGGAGCGGGCAACCGCAGACTACGCGGGGATGCTCGCCACGGTGATGAACGCGCTGGCCCTGCAGGTTGCGCTGGAAGACAGGGGCATAGACACGCGAACCCAGAGCGCCCTCCAGATGCAGGCGGTCGCTGAGCCATACATCCGTCGGCGGGCCATCCGGCACCTGGAAAAGGGACGGGTGGTGCTTTTCGCCGCAGGGACCGGCAACCCATACATGAGCACAGACACCGCGTCGGCACTGCGGGCACTGGAGATCGGGGCTGAAGTGCTGCTCATGGCCAAGTACAAGGTCGACGGAGTCTATGATTCCGATCCACGGGTGAATCCGTCGGCGGTGAAGATGGACGACCTGAACTACTGGGAGGTGCTGGAGAGGGGACTGGAGATAATGGACACCACGGCCCTGACGCTGTGCCGGGAAAACGACATGCCCATAGTTGTGTTCGACATGTTCAAGCCGGGCAACGTGGGATGTATACTCAACGGTGAACGTATCGGAACAATCATAGGTGGAGGAACTGAGCATGCCCGCGAATGAAGATGAAACCGAATTAACCGCGGAGCAAGTGCTGAGCGACATCGACGGCCGAATGGACCGGACACTGGACGCATTCAGACGCGACCTGACCCAGTTGCGCACCGGGAGGGCCACGCCCTCATTGATTGAGGACCTTTCCATTGACTATTACGGCTCCGCCACTCCCCTGAAGCAGATTGCCTCGATCTCTGCCCCCGATGCCCGCGCCATCATGGTGCAGCCGTGGGACAAGGGCTCGATGCGGGAGATAGAGAAAAGCCTGCAGCGCTCCGAAATGGGTTTCAACCCTTCGAACGACGGCAGCGTCATCACCGTTCCCATCCCGCCCCTGACCAACGAGCGGCGCCAGGAAATGGTCAAGCTGCTCAAACGGAAGGCCGAGGACGGCAAGGTCTCGTTGCGCAACGTACGCCGGGACGGACTGGAGACGCTGCGCAAAATGGAGAAGGACAAGGCCATCTCCCAGGACGAGAACAGGCGCGCCCAGGACCAGCTACAGAAGGTCACCGACGGCCACACCAAGCTGATAGACGAGACCACGTCCGCCAAAGAGGCGGATATTCTCCAGGTCTAGCCCGGTCAAGTGGCTGCCGCATCAGGGCCTCAGTCCCGGGCCTGGGGCGGCGACGGGCCTACTCACGTCGCCTTCATCATGGACGGCAATGGCCGCTGGGCCCAACAGCGAGGCCTGCCGCGTCTGGAGGGGCATCGCGTCGGGGTGGAGCGCATCGAGGTCCTGCTGGGAACTCTCATTGCCTTCGGCGTGAAGTTCGCCACGATATATGCCTTTTCCACTGAGAACTGGGGACGTCCGCTGGACGAGGTCACGGGGCTGATAAGCATCTTCTCGGACGCCGTGGAAGTCCAGACGCGCCGTCTGCACGAGCGCAACGTTCGCATCGTGCACCTCGGCAAGACGGGCAACCTGGACCGGGAACTCAGGCGCGCGGTGGAGAACGCCCAAGAGCTGACCGAGGCCAACACCGGCATCACCCTCAACGTCGCTTTCGACTACGGCGGCAGGGACGAGATCCTAGGCGCGGTGCGCCGGATCATCCGGGACGGCCTGGCCCCCGAGCAGGTGGACGAAGCTACTTTCTGCCGCTACCTCTTCACCGCCCACTGTCCCGACCCCGACCTGATCATCCGCACGGGCGGGGAGCAACGCATCAGCAATTTCCTGCTGTGGCAGTCAGCCTACAGCGAGTTCTACCATACCTGCACGCTGTGGCCGGACCTTCAGCCCGAAGAACTTAAAGAGGCGCTGGAAGCCTACCGCTCGAGGCAGCGGCGCTACGGCAAAGTAGCCGAACACGAGACCTGAGCATGCCGCGGCAGCTGGCTTTCCGGGTGGCCACGGGAGTGGTGGTGGCCGTCGTCGCGGTGGCCGCCATATGGTTCGGCCCTCCCTGGCTGACGCTGCTGGGGCTGGTGGGTGGCGCCATCGCCATCTTCGAGACCTACCGGCTCGCCCCCGAAGGCGTGGGAAGGATGCCCCTGGCCCTTGGCGTGGCGGCAGTGATCGTGTTGCTGCTTTCGGCCGAGGCGGCTTCGGGGACGGCGGACCATCTGCTGGCTTCGGGCATTGCCCTGGCTGCCTGGACGCTGGTAGCCCTCCTGTGGTACATCGCCTTCTACGACGGAGAACGCCCGGTTGCTGGCCTGCTGTTGCTGATGCTGGGACCAGTGTACGCCGGGTTCCTGCTGGGCCACGGACTTGCCATTTACGACCTGTCTTCCGGAGTAGAGGGGGCAAACCACCTGGGACGCAACTGGCTGCTGTTCACGCTGGCGGGGACCTCGGCCTGCGATACCGGGGCATACGCCGTCGGAAGGCTGATCGGCCGGCACCATATGGCACCGCGCATCAGCCCCAACAAGACCTGGGAGGGGGCAATTGGCGGCCTGGTGGCGGCGGTGGCGGCGATGGCGGTCGCGGGGTGGCTGCTGGACCTGGGAGTGGCCCCGTGGCAGTACTCGGTTGTTGGCGTAGTGGTGGCCGTGGTAGCGCAGACGGGGGACCTGGTGGAGTCTGCCCTGAAGCGGGCGGCAGACGTGAAGGATTCTGGTAGTATAATGCCCGGACACGGCGGCCTTCTGGACAGGATAGACAGCATCATATTCGCCCTGCCCGCCGTATACTACTTGCTGGCATTGGGATTCGGGCTATGAGAAAGATCGTAGTTCTCGGTTCCACCGGCTCCATCGGCCGACAGACACTGGACATCGTTCGGGCCTTTCCCGATGAGTTCGAGGTAGTCGGTCTGGCCGGGGGCAACAACGTCGAGTTGCTCAAGCAGCAAGTCGAAGAGTTCAGTCCGGCCCACGTCTGGAGTTCCAGAGCCGGGTACAGCGAGTTTCCCAGCGCGACTTTCACTCCGATGGAGGACATGGTCGCCCTGGACCGCGTGGACCAGGTAATGGTTGCACTCATGGGAAGCGTGGGGCTGGTGCCAACGCTGAGCGCACTGCAAGCGGGCAAGTCGGTGGCCCTGTCCAACAAGGAACCCATCGTGATGGCTGGCCGGCTGATCAAGGAGTACGAGGCCCGTTACGGCGGGAAGGTACTTCCCGTGGACAGCGAGCCCAGCGCCATCTGGCAGTGCCTGCAAGGCGAGGACAACGAGATCCTACGGCTTCTGATCACCGCCTCAGGCGGGCCCTTCCGCACGACGCCACTGGAGGAGATGGAAGGCGTAACGCCGGAGCAGGCGCTCCGGCATCCGACGTGGAAGATGGGGCAGAAGATTACCATCGACTCGGCGACGCTGATGAACAAGGCCTTCGAAGTCATAGAGACTCACTGGCTGTTCAGCGTACCCTGGGAGCGCATCGAGGTGGTGGTGCACCCGCAGAGCACCATTCATTCGATGGTCGAGTTCGCCGACGGATCGGTAAAGGCGCAAATGGGGCCACCGGACATGCGGCTGCCCATACAGTATGCGCTGTTCTACCCGCAGCGGCTGCCCAACTCCATGATCCCGCGGCTGGACACGTCGATTTCACACAACCTGAATTTCGACCCGCTGGAGCTCAAGCGCTACCCCTGTTTCTCACTAGCATTGAGCGCGGCGCAGAGGGGCGGCACCTATCCGGCAGTGCTGAGCGCAGCGGACGAAGTGGCGGTGCAGGCGTTCCTGGACGGCAAGATCAGCTACAGCGGGATACACCGGCTGGTGGAGCAAACGCTGGAGGAGCACGAGTCGCTGCCCGGGGAGAGCGCGGACGAGGTGCTGCAGGCGGACGCCTGGGCGTCCGGCAGGGCCGCCGAGCTTGCCGGTCGCTGATCGTACTCGATGGCGACGGACTTCACGTCGATAGACCTGGAAACCGCAAACTCCGGTGCCTGGTCCATCTGCCAAATAGGCGTCGCCCACTTCACCGACGGCGCGATGGTCGGGGAATGGATGTCCTACATCGACCCGGAGGAACGATTCTTTCCGGATAACGTGGCCATACATGGCATCACCGCTGCGGCTGTGCGCGGCTATCCGAAGCTCCCGGAGGTCGCCGAACTCCTCCACGAGATGCTGGACGACAGGATCGTGGTGAGCCACAGCCAATTCGACCGGGTGGCCCTGGAACAGGCCTTTGATCGATCCGACATTCCACGTTTGCAATGCTCGTGGCTGGACTCGACCCTGGTGGCGCGCAGGGCGTGGGAAGGGTTTGCCAAGCGCGGGTTCGGGCTGGAGAATCTGTGTCGGCTCTTGGGGTACCGGTACCAGCGTCACGACGCCCTGGGCGACGCCAAAGCCGCGGGGGTAGTGGTGCTGGCGGCCATTGAGCAGACGGGAATCGGGTTGGAGCAGTGGCTGCGGCAAGTGGAATTGCCGGTAGACGAAGGACCTCGAAGGGCCATCAGGCCGATTGTATCCGCTCCGCCGGGCACTGCGGATGACCCGGCCAAGGAGACAGTAAGGCCTAGCAACCGCCTGCTGAATCCGGACATTCTTCGGGCGCTGAACGAACGTTTCGGACAGGAACCCGGGGGCTGAACTGCCGGGGAGGCCGGTCCGACCGAGCGTAGTCGCGTTTCGATGACACTTGCCTGTTGCCAAGCCCCCTGCGCGGTCTGTAGCCTGATAAGTGTGGTGCTTGCTTCGCAGACCAGTAAGGAATTATCTCAAAAGCAATGGAGCCTCGGTAATCATCCTTTTCAGGGCCAATCCCCCAAGGAGATTCACCCCTATCCTAACCTTTCCCCTGAGGGGGAAGGGATCTTTGATATAGTTTCTTAGTGGCAATTGCCTTGGGGGACCAGTTTGATTCAGAACCATGGCAGACCGGATGAAGTGATGGAGGGCCGGCGGCCTAACCCGCAGAGCCTTTCGATTCAGGACACACGGTACCGGAAGTGATGGAAACCGTACTTTTCGCCGTTGGCACACTGACGCCACTACTGCTGGTCCTGGTTGTGGTCCACGAGCTGGGCCACTTCGCCACGGCCCGGGCGTTTGGCGTGAAGGTGCTTGAGTTTGGAGTGGGCTTCCCGCCCAGGGCCTTCGGTTTCTACACTGGTCGCACACCGGTGATGCTGCACCCCCAGACCCAGTTCGTGGGACTGGAGGGCCCGCAGGACCTTCGGCCCGGTCAGAGGGTGAAGGTCGGATCGCTGGAGGACCAGGAGGTCGGGCTGGTCGCTTTTGAGGTGGAGTTGCACCGTGGCCAGCAGAAGGACGACCCAGGAAGCAACTTCAATCAGCCGGTGGACAACCTGCTCTGGCACGAGGGGAAGGTGCGGTCGGTCAGCGATGGATCGTTCGAGCTGGCCGATATGCTCTACTCGGTAAACGTGATTCCTCTGGGCGGGTTCGTCCGCCTGGCTGGGGAATCCAACCCCACGGTACCCCAGAGCCTGGCCTCACGCCCAAGGTGGCAGCGTGTGGTGGTGATGGCTGCGGGGGCGGTGATGAACGCACTGCTGCCGCTGCTCATCTTCACCGTCCTGTTCATGCTGCCGCAGGACGTGGAGGTCGGGCGCCTCTCCGTGACGAGCGTGATCGAGGGCAGCGCGGCAGAGCAGGCGGGGATTTTGCCTGGCGACGCGCTGCTGGAAGCCAACGGCAAGCAGGTGGAACGGCGTCTAGACCTGACGCGGGAAATCAACCTGAACGGCGGTTCCGCGATGACCATCCTGGTGGAGCGGGACGGTCGCCGGGAACCAGTAACGCTGCGTCCCCAGTTCAATGCTGACGCCAGTCGCTGGCTGGTCGGGGTGTCGGCGGAACTCAGCGATGTGAGGGTGGAGAGTCGCTCCCGGCCCATTTGGTCGGCTGTCGGCGAGAGCTTCATCAGCACCTGGGAGCTGCTGGTGCTGCTGAAGCAGAGCATCGGAGGGATGATCTCCGCCGGCGCGGCGCCTGAGCTGTCGGGACCCATCGGCATCGCGCAGATGACCGGAGAAGTGAGCCGGGATGGCGGCCTTTCCGGCTGGCTCAGTGTTGGCATACTGCTAAGCATCAACCTGGCGATCATCAACATTCTGCCCTTCCCCATGCTGGACGGCGGGCGCATCGTTTTCGTTGTCATCGAGTGGGCTCGTCGAGGCAAACGCATTCCTCCCGAGAAGGAAGGAATGGTGCACCTCATCGGCCTGGCCGTGCTGCTTGCCGGGATCGTGGCCATCAGCGCCAACGACATCATGCGTCTGATCGAGGGCGGCAGCGTGCTGGGCGGGTAACCGGGGCCGATACCAGATCGGCCCCGGTTGTTGTATGCGCTGTTGGTTGCTCTTGAGACTCGGCGGCACCGTTAGCGGTGCCCCGCCCTAGGACTAATTGGACGTCGCTTGAACTTCAACTTGGTCCAATGTCAGTGTGTAGAGGCCGATGTTGCCGCTGCTGACGTAGGGCGTGCCGACTGATACCAGGTACGTTCCTGGCTCGTAGTGGTCCTCGAGGGATTCGACTGGGATGTTGTCCTGCTCAATGCGGAGGTGTCCATCCTCCTCCCAGGTCGCCCAGATTCCAACGCTGGTTGGGGCGTCGCTCACTGAAACCCGGTATATTCCCTCTTCGGCGATTTCGAACCTGAAAGCATCCCGGTCGTCCTTGGATTCGAGTCCGTGCACCGGTACGCCTTCATCCTCGTATACCGCCCATTCCCAGGGATTCAGGCCGGGATCGTCAGGCGATACATCGGAGTCGATGCAGGCCGTGATCGATTCGCCGGGACGGATGACAACGTCGGGAGACGCCGCGTAGTCGTCGGCGTGGTCATCGGCGCGAACCGAGAAGGAATAGAAACCTAGGCCCCCGCGGTAGTTGGACCCTGCGCCAACGGCGATGTAATAGGTGCCGTCGCGTTCGGGGGTGAAAAAGGCCCTAGCGAAGTTGGCGGTGAACCCACCCCCATCGCGTTCGCCGAGAACCTGTGTGCCCTGGTTGTCCACGATCTCCAGGATGCTGGGGTCCACGAGGGCGTCCGGAACAAATTGGATCGAGAATCCAGTCCAAGAGTTGTCCTGCTCCCCGAAAACCATCTGGTTCTTCGCCTCGATGATGTAGTCCTTGCCGCCGGTGGCCTCCAGGGCGTACCAGTCCCTGCCACCGTCATCGGAGGTGAGCTCGCGTTCAACATAGCTCCACAGATCCGACTCGAGGACTTCGGCGTCTTCAGACCACGGGCCGGGGACTGGCTCGACAGTCGAGGGCTCCTCAATTAGCGGGTCTTCGACGGGCGGAGTGATGGTCGGTTCTCCGACATCGACCTGGGCGACCAGGTGCTCGGGGTCATCGGAGAGGCCGTAGAACACGCGGTTCAGCCGGCCGTCGTCGGAGTTTACGGGCCATAGTCCGCTGTCGCGGGTATCTTCGTTGTAGTAGAGGCCGGTGCCGGACCAGCCGTTTTCGACACTGATGCCGTCGAGGTCTTCGTCATCGGCCTGCACGGTGTAGCCGAAGATGATTTCGTCGGTGCCGTCGCCCCGCACGACGTTGGCGACCCTGCGGTTCTCGCCCGCCTGCAGGTACAGTCCGGCGTAGTCGGTCTGCTCACCCGTGTCGGGGTTGACGGTGGTGACGGGGTGGGTCAAGTGGGCAGTGATCAGGATCACGTCACCGTGGGTGTACGCTGTCAGGCTGTCTTCGTTGTTGGTACCCCACGGAATTTCCCCGGGGACCGAGCGGAGCTCGAGGTTGTGGATCCCAACGCCGTCGTCGTCCTTGATGGTGATGGTGCACTCCCCGTCGTCCCCGTTGTCATTGGAGTTGTTGAATTTCACCACGTAGGTCTCGTCGGGCTCGGGGATAATGTCCTCCAAGGTGTGAAAGTCCCGGCCCATCTTGCCGGTTTCCGACTGGTGGCCGTTGCTGGCCTGGCGCACGGCATACATGTGCTCGTAGTCGGACTCGTCAGCGGTCTGTGCATCCGTGTACCAGAAGACTCTAATCTTTTTGTAGGGCGCGGTGTGATCTTTATACTTTTTGCGCACTACCAGCCTGAAGTCTTCGCCTTCCTCTACTGGATTCTCCACGCATTCCATGTAGAGCCAGGGCTCGCTGCTCTCGGCCTGGGCGGTGCCGGGGGGCGGAATGAGGGTGCCGAAGGCGAGGGCGAAGGCCAACACTCCGACGAGAACCGCGAGGGTAACGCTGCTGAGCCTAGGGGTCTTCGAGAATGCCGAAATCCGTGTATTTCTCCATGCGGTAGCCATGATCACTCACTCCTTCCGTCATATAAGATCACGATAAATAGGGTATTGGTATACTATGTATTGTGTTTAGTGATGCCGTCGGTTAGCATACAACCCCCCCTTTGGAGCAACTGGATTCAACGAGATGCGGTCAGGTCGAAGGGTAAAATAGCAGGCACCGGCAGTCCGGTCGGCAGGCCGGGGCTCACGCTTCAGGGTTAGGGCCGGGCTTTAGAGGGCTGAAAAAGACGGCGATGTATATTCTTTTTCAACATATGTAGTATTGTTAATTGTGCTATGTCTTTAATACGCGAGGGATTACTGTTCGGATTGCCGATACGAAGGGCGCGTGAATATTGGTGGGATAAGGGGGAAGAAACCGGTGAAGACGGCTCGGCGTTTGCGTGTCTGCAAATAGAAGCCAGCCACCACCCTTGCGCCTCTGAATCTGAGAGGGTGGAGACGGCCCGTGATGCCAATGCAGCGACAGTCGAAGTTCGTACCTGCGCGCTGGAATACCCATTCTGTTTCGTGTAACATAGCCATGAGTTTGCATTGGCTGGCTAGGTATGCGGGCCGGCCGTCCTCACGAAGCTGGAGCGAATGAAATGATCAAGCGACGGCCAACGAAACCGGTGTACGTCGGTGGCGTGAAGGTGGGCGGCGACGCGGAGATTACCGTGCAGTCGATGACCAAGACCGACACGCGGGACGTGGCGGCCACGGTGAGGCAAATCCACGAGCTGGAGGAGGCGGGGTGCGACATCATCCGCTCCGCCGTTCCGGACATGGACGCCGCCATCGCCATGGGCGAGATCAAGAAGCAGATCAACATCCCGCTCATCGCCGACATCCATTTCCACTACCAATTGGCCCTGAAGTGCCTGGAAGGCGGGGTAGACTGCCTGCGGCTGAATCCAGGCAACCTGCGAAACGAGGACCAGGTGCGGGAGGTGGCGACGGCGGCCAAGGCACAGAATGTGCCCATCCGCATCGGGGTCAACTTCGGCAGCCTGCCTCCCGTCGGCGGCATTGGACGGACACGAGGGTTCTCGCGTCACATGGACCTGGTGAACAAGCTGCCCAAGGCCGGGGAGGCCAGCGAGGGCGACTACAGCGTGGTCGACCACATGGTTGCGACGGCGCTGTGGGAGATCAGCCTGCTGGAAGAGCAGGACTTCGACCAGATCAAGATCTCGATGAAGGCGTTTGACGTGCCGACGACCGTCGAGGCCTATGCGACGCTGGCGGAGCTGGTGCCATACCCGCTGCACCTGGGCATCACGGAGGCAGGGACCAAAACATCCGGTTCGATACGCACGTCTGTAGGGCTGGGCGTACTGCTGTACCAGGGAATCGGCGACACGATCCGCGTATCGCTGAGCGACGAATCGGTGGACGAGGTGATCGCGGGATTCGAGATCCTGAAGTCGCTGAACCTGAGGAGCAAGGGCGCGGTACTGGTGGCCTGCCCGAGTTGCGGGCGGGCGGACGTGGACGTGCGCAAGCTGGCCAACGACGTGGACGCGCTGCTGCGTAAGAGCAACCGCAACATCAAGGTGGCGGTCATGGGTTGCGAGGTCAACGGCCCCGGTGAGGCCAAGGACGCCGACGTGGGCATCGCAGCGGGCGCAGGACGCGCCGTCATCTTCCGCAAGGGCGAGAAGGTGCGGGTGGTACCGGAGGCGGAGATGCTGACGGCGCTGATGGAAGAGGTGGAGGCTGAGCCGGAGCCGGCGGACGACTGAATCGCTAAGATTTATAAGGAAACGGCCCACAAGCAGAACCGCCGACGCTGTCCAGCGTCGGCGGTTTTAATTTTGGCCTGCCTTGCAGCAGGGACTTTTCAGGACAGCCGGACACTGAAGTCGTCTGGTGAAACCCCTTTTCCGGCCTGGTCTATGATGGTGTTTGCGTTTTTCACATTGCCGAATTTGTTGTAATTACATTCCACATAGAAATTCCCGATTTTTTTGGCCAATTTAAACCCGGCCCCCGTCGAATGAACGGGGCTGACGGAAAGAATATAACGTTTGCCGATTTGAACCGGTATATGCGTTTCGTCCAGTCTGCCAAAGTTGGACAGCCAACGCACTGTCTCTGAAGGAATATCCAACCAATACTTTATTTCAATGGTGGAGCCGTCTGGAAAACGAATTTCTGGCGGTGGCTTATCTCCAAGCGGCTGCCACTTAGACAGCGACTGCCAGTTACCATTGTGCGAGGGAGCGTTTGGGTATACAGGGATGGTCGCCACGGGCCCCGGGGTCAGCCTGGGCTGCTCGACTATGACCTGAGATTCGTGCTGCGTCTCCATCAGGGGTCTCTGAGCCTTCCGTACAGCGCCGATCTGCACGCTGCGACGCCACAAGACCAAGGCATCCAGACACACATCGGCAGTGGGACCCTTAATATCGAAGCTGACGATCTTCTTCTCTGCGAGCGGAACCGGACGGTGAGTCTCGTAAACGTCCCACTTTCTACCATCGGTAGCTACAAAATACTTGATTCCAGCATTGACACAATAGGTGACGCTTTGTTCCGCTGCGCCGAACAAGGGAGTGCCTAGTTTCTTGGCTTCGATGACTATAGCGGGCTCGCTGCCGCTGAGTAGAGCGTAGTCTGCGAACCCGTTTCCCAGTCTGTATTCAGGCATCGCCAGCGACGGGTCTTCAGTGTCCCAACAAAGGGCGCGCAATAGCGGATCCACAAGGGCGTTGCGGGTCAGCGCTTCGCTTTGAATGAGCTTGTCTTGGTGGTTTTCCATTCGCTCCCGGAGGTTTTCGATTACTTGATACAAGTCATCCAGCAGCATTTCAGCGCACATCCCCATTATTTTCGCGAATTATAGCAAACATTCGCTCTTATAATCGGAATCAACTATAGGCTCTGGTGATACCGGCTGCCGGGGCGCGAAATCAGGCCGAGCTTGCCTGTGGGGGGCGGCTGGATTAGGCTGGAAATCACTTTCAGAAATCTTACGTCGGGCCGAATCTAAAACCAATGCTGTGTGGTTAAGAACATGAAATTTTCGCGCATGGTTAGCAAGACTTTGCGGTTTGATCCACCGGAGGCGGAGACGGCCAGTCACCGGCTCATGCTGCGGGCGGGGCTGATCCAGCAGGTGGCGGCTGGGGTGTACTCGTACCTGCCGCTGGCCTGGCGGTCGCTGAAGAAGATCGAGAACATCATCCGCGAGGAGATGGACGCGGCAGGCGGCCAAGAGCTTATGCTGCCCGCACTTCAGCCGCTGGAGCTGTGGGAGCAGACGGGCCGGCGGGCGGCGTTCGGGGATAACCTGTTCTCGTTGGAGGACCGCCGCGGGCGCCCGATGGTGATGGCGCCGACGCACGAAGAGGTCATCACCAACGTGGTGAAGAGCAACGTGCAGAGCTACCGGGACCTGCCGCAGTTGCTGTACCAGATACAGACCAAGTTCCGCGACGAGCCTCGTCCCCGGGCCGGGCTGATCCGGGTGCGCGAGTTCGATATGAAGGACGCCTACAGCTTCAACGCGGACGACGCCAGCCTGGATGACACGTACCAGGACATGGCGCAGGCCTACCGCAACATCTTCCGCCGCTGCGGCCTGCCGGTGCTGATGGCGGAGGCCGACAGCGGGGCCATCGGCGGCAAGGACTCGCACGAGTTCCTGCTGCCCACGGAGACGGGAGAGGACACCGTGATCACCTGCTCGGGCTGCGACTACGTCGCCAACGCCGAGAAGGCGCAGGGGATCTATCCGTCCGTGGAGCCGGAGCCCGAGGAGACCCTACAGGAGGTCGCTACGCCAGGCATCAAGACCATCGCCGGACTGGCCGAGTTCGTCGGCGTACCGGAGTCGAAGACACTGAAGGCCGTGTTCTACATGGCCGACGGCGAGCCAGTGTTCGTGACCATTCGCGGCGACCTTGATGTGAATGAGGTCAAGCTGAAGAATGCGCTGCACTGCGACGACCTGCGCTTCGCCGAGGACCATGAGGTGCGGGCGGCCGGGCTGGTGGCGGGGAGCGCATCGGCGGTTGGGATCACCGGGATACGGAAGGTGGCCGACCCGTCGATCGAGAGCGGTAGCAACTTCGTGGTGGGGGCCAACAAGCCGGACACCCACCTCACCGGTGCCAACTATCCCCGGGACTTCGAGGTGGACCTCCTAGCGGATATCGCCCTTGCTCAGCCGGGGCAGCTCTGCCCGCAGTGCGGCGGTACGCTTGAGTCGACCCGGGGCGTGGAAGTGGGGCACATCTTCAAGCTGGGGACGTTTTTCAGCGAGACGCTGGGGGCAACGTACCTGGACGCCGAGGGCCGGAATCTGCCAATCACCATGGGATGCTACGGCATCGGTGTGGGGAGGCTGCTGGCGGCGGCCATCGAGCAGAACCACGACGACCAGGGCATCGTCTTCCCGCATCCCATCGCGCCGTACCAGGCGCACCTGGTGGGGCTGAACCTGTCCAACGAGGAGGTTGCGGAGGCCGGCCAGAAGCTGTATGACGAGCTGGGCGCGGCGGGGATCGAGACGCTGTACGACGACCGGGTGGACCAGGCGGCGGGGGTGAAGTTCAACGATGCGGACCTCATGGGCCTGCCGGTGAGGCTAGTGGTGAGCCCGCGCAACCTGAACAACGGTGTGGTGGAAGTGCGGGGCCGGCAGGAAGAAGAGGCAGAGACGTTGCCGCTGGCGGAAGTAGTGGAGGCGGTGCGGGCGCGGCTGGCAGTGAGATGAATTTGCTGCGTTCGCTGATTTGTATTGGCCTGATAGCTGCGTTGGCTGCCTGCGGAACAGCCGCGACACCAACGGAGCCGCCTCCGACCGCTACCAGGGCGCCCACGGCCACAGTTACGCCCACGGCTACCCTTCAAGTGCCCACGGCCACCGTTGCGCCGTCCGCCAGCACCGCGCCAACTGAGACAGCTCCCCCTCCCTCAGACTCTATGCAGTCGCCGTTCGTAGAGATTTCGCAAGACCACCCTGGGGTGCTGCTCTCCCTGTTGCCCTCCGACACAATCCTGTACACCTTTGTCAACATCGAAACCGCGACGGGGAGGCCCGAACTGACTGAGCACGTTGAGTTCCAGCTCGGTCACTTTGTGAGCATGGAAGAACTTCCGCTTGCCCAGGAACTGCTCATCGCCATGGGCGCCCGGGCCATCGTGCTGTCGTCCCTGACATCCCGAGGCCAATGGGCCTGCGTCCTGCAGGGCGATTTGAGCCTGGTCGGTGTTGCATTGGAAGAGGGAGCCTTAACGGGAGCTGGCCTTTCGGTCAACAAAGTCGACACCCATCGCGGCGTTGACATCTTTGCATTGGTCAGGACGCGGGATTCCGGCGGGCAGTCGGAAATCTACCTGGCCGTCCTGAGCCCGGAAACACTGGCGGCGAGTCCTGACCACGAAACGGTGCGGGAGATCGTGGACCGACAACAGGACGGCGGCCTCCTGCCGCGGGCCCTGGCCAGGCTGGTCGAGGACTGGGGCCTGTCCGATTTCCTGCAGGCCTTCGTCCTGGAAGGGATTGCCGGGAATATCGGTCCACCAGGGAGTCCTCTGAATTTGACACGCATCTCCGCCGTTCACGCCACGCTTGGGGAAGACTCGACCACCACCCTACTCGGCCTGCAACAGTACGACCGCGAGGAACAAGCGGAGGCCGCTACCGACTGGCTGAACGAACAGGAGGACTCGCGCTGGCGGGACATAGGGTGGGGCAGCAGTGCCGTGATTGACGAGTGGCGGCACCAAGGCGCCACAGTCTACGGGGAGACTGAGGTGCCGGACGAAGACCTGCCCGCCATAGTTCAGGGCAACTAGCGGTTTTCTGCGCCTCCGTCGCGGCGGGGCTCCATCAGTTCGTTCAGCATGCGGAGGTTTTCCCGGAGAGGCTGGGCCAGCTGGTGGGCGGAGTTGCGGAGCATCAGCAGCAGGCGGAACTGGGCGGCCAAGTCGTCGGCGAGAGCGCGCTTGGCCTCGGCGACGGTGTCCGCCTCGACGGGGACGCGCACTCCGTTGAGTGGGAGGTGCTGCTTGGCCTCGCCGGCCCAGTACTTGTCGAGACTGTCCAGGACCAAGATGGGGATTTCATCCTTGATGACAACGCTGGCACCGGGAGAACAGTCCTCGGCCCGCAGGGTGTCGACTAGGACGCGGGTGATCTCGGAGTGGCTGATGTGAAAGACAGCGGCGTTGGGCTGGGTGGAGTCCAAACCGCGCCAGTTCCAATCGGGTGGAGAGGCGTAGTCCATGCCCGGCTCCACGACCACGGGCAGGGAGATGTCCTCGGCCAGGGGACGATCCTCCGGGTCTGGGGCTCCGGATGCGCCGGCCGGTACGTTATCAGGCATGGCTGTGATTCCCGTCGTCCTCCACCTCCCAAGCGGCGTAGACCTGCTCGGGCAGGGTGATGGGCCCGACGGCGTTTTCGTACTCACGAACGTGCTTGGCGGTAAGCAGGGCGATGGCCTTGAGCATCTGGGGACTGACCTTGATGCGTGCGCGGAGGATGGGTTCGCGCTCCTCCATCTGCTCGCCGAAGAACAGCACAGCGGAGTAGAGGCTGCTGAAGATATGCATCGAATCGGCGTAGAAGGTGATAGGGTCGAGGGAACTAGGCTCGGCGGCCTGGGTGTCGCCGGGGCGGGCGTAGGCTTCCTCGTTTGGGGTCTGGTCTTCGGGCGGAACGTAGGGTCGCTGGACTACTGGCATGGGGCCTCCCAATGGCGGGGCTGGTTGGCGGCCATTATACAGGAATGCAGGCCCCGGTCATGGGTGGCTTCAGAGTCAGACGCCAGGCTGCGGCTTGTTCCTGTCCGGGAGAGGCGTACAGGCCGGCACTGCGGGGCTATCTGCTGAATTTCCTCTTACCGAAAGGGCTGGGTTCCCTATCAGCCAGGACGCTAACGCCAGGGGCGGTTCGACACCCCTGAAAAACTGACCCAGGTGATGGTTGTCGTTGTCTGAACTGTGATTCGTGTGATTCAGGGGATGGTCTTTTGATTGTTGGTGCAATCGGGGCTAGCAGCCCGTCTGAGGATTGACCGACTGGCGGTGTCGGTCAGCCGGGACTACCCTGCGACAACGGTTCTGGCGGGGTGCGGGTAGGCACCTGCGGATTGTCGCTTGAAAATCCCACTGCCCATGGACCGGCGCGTCTCCCTGTCGTTCCCAGTGGCGCCTTTTCCCCTCGCCTTGACGAACATCCCGGCCCCATACCGGAACAGCTTCAGCAGGTTGTGGCCGGCGCAGATGATCAGCCACTCCCGGTTCACCTTAGCCAGACCCCGCAGCAGGAACTGCCGGAAGCCCCGGCCCTGCTTGATCTGCCCGAATACCGGTTCCACCGTCTCCATCCGAAGCGCGTAGCGTTCCCTGCCCCGTTTCGTCCGCAGCTTGCGCCGCATCCGGTCCTTGGCTGACAGCCCCTTCGGTATGCGGCCACGGGGCGCCGGTGGCGGCACCCAGCCGTGGCGGGTCCTCTCCGGCGCGACGAACGGGTCCACTCCCAGGGCGTAGAGTTCCTCCACCGCCTTGGCCGAGTAGTATCCGGCGTCGGCGGAGACTTCCTTTGGGACTGTGCCCACGTTCAGGATGGCCTCCTCAATCATGCTCACGGCCTGATCCTTGTCCGAGGGCTGATCGGTGGCACAGGCCGCCACGATCACCTGATGCTCGCTGTCCACCACCGCCTGGCAGTTGTAGGACTGCTGGAAGTCCCTCCCTCCCGGGCCGGGCATGATCCGGGAGTCCGGGTCGGTGAAGTTCCGCTGCGCCTTGTCATCAGGCACCCCGAGATGATTGCGTCCCTCGGACTCAGCCTGCTCCGCATCCGCCAGGGCCTCGGCCTCCAGCGCCGCCTTGGCCTCCCTTATCTTCCGCAACCGTCCCTCCCGGAAGGCCAGTTCCTCCGGCAACTCATCCCCACGCCTGTCCTTCCCGTACCGGCGGTCCTCCTCCTCGTCCACCTCCTGCGCCTTGCGGAGCAACTCGTCCACCTCGGCCTGCAACCGCGCTTCCTTCTCCTTCATCCGCCCGTAGCTCATCGCCTTGTGCTTTGAGGCATTGGCCCTCACCTTGGTCCCGTCCAGCGCCACGTGCCCCAGCTTTACCAGTCCTGCCTGCTGGCACAACTCCAGCACCTGCAGGAACAATTCCCCCAACGCCTCCAGATGGTCCTTTCGGAAGTCGGAGACGGTGCGGAAGTCCGGCGTGTTGTTCGCCGCCAGCACCCGGTAGGCGATGTCCTCGTGCAGCCGCTGGGCGATGCGCCTCGAGGAGGCCACGCCGTTGCAGTAGCCGTAGAGCAGCACCTTCACCATCATCCTGGGATGGTAGGGCGGGCCGCCCCGCCTCTCCTGCTCGTAGCGGGCGGTGATGTCCGAGAGGTCCAACTGGTCCGCAACGTCGGAGATGAAGTAGGCCAAGTGCTCCGGCGGCAGCCATTCCTGGAGGGCCGCCGGCAGCAGCAACTGCTGGTCCGGGTCGTAGGGAAGGTAGGTCTTGCTCATTGACCGCTCCGATCGTCTGATGCTCCGTACCATCATACCCCCAACGGCTCACCAACCCCGTTTCTCGGACGGGCTGCTAGGGCTCACCCTCTTGAGAGTGGGATTCTTCGCTGTCGCCCAGGATGACAGGTCCAGACGGGCCAAGAGGAAAGACAATCGAAAGGACCTGCCCAGGAGGTGGTCGATGCTTGTTGGGGCTGGGAGGGGCATGATATTCTCTATGCAGAGTGCCCCTGTAGCTCAGTGGATAGAGTGCCGGCCTCCGGAGCCGGAGACGAGAGTTCGACCCTCTCCGGGGGTACCACAGTCCAAGTTCCTTCTCTTTTCTTCCGCATGCATTCGGGGCGTGGCCCAGCGGCAGGGCGCCTGGTTTGGGACCAGGAGGTCGGCAGTTCAAATCTGCCCGCCCCGACCATTTACCCCTTTTCAACGTTCTTTCTTTCGGCTTCTGGCATTTGCAGCTTATTTTCTCCGTCCCAGACTCTCGTGCGCTAAAATGGCGTGGGTCTGATACATCAGGAGGGTTGGAATGCGGCTGGAAGGAAAGGTTGCCATCATCAGCGGCGGCGCCCGCGGCATGGGTGCCGAGGAAGCGCGGCTGTTCGCCCGTGAGGGTGCCAAGGTGGTCATCGGAGACGTGCTGGAGGAAGACGGCCGGCGAGTAGAAGCAGAGGTCAATGAGGCTGGCGGCGAATGCGTGTTCGTGCGCCTGGACGTTACCAGCGAGGACTCGTGGGCCGAGGCAGTGGCGGCGGCGGTGTCGCGGTTTGGCAAGCTGGACGTGGTGGTGAACAACGCGGGCGTTGTGTCCCGGGGCGTGCTGGAGGACACCACCGTCGAGGAATGGGACCGGGTGATGAACGTGAACGCCAAGGGCGTGTTCCTTGGCACAAAGTCCGCCATTCCCGAGATGCGCAAGGCCGGCGGCGGTTCCATCGTCAACATCTCGTCGATGTCGGGAATGGTGGGACAGAGCTACATTCAGCCGGTGTACAACGCCTCCAAGGGCGCAGTACGCATCTTCACCAAGTCGGCGGCGATCCAGTACGCCAGCGAAAACATCCGGGTGAACTCGGTGCACCCCGGGCCCATCGACACGCCGATGGCGGGGGAAAGGCTCAACGACGCTGACCTCCAGCGGGAGGCCGACGAGCGGTCGCCGCTGGGACGGACGGCGCATCCCATCGAGGTGGCCTACGGGGTGCTGTACCTGGCGTCGGACGAGTCGTCGTTCGTTACTGGGGCAGAGCTGGTGATCGACGGAGGGGCGACGGCGCAGTAGGGGAGCGGGAGATCCCGTCAGCCAAGCTCGATGATGCCGCGGGCGGGGTCCTGTTCGAAGGCCACAATCTCGTCGCAGAGGTCGCGGAGCAGGGTCTCGACTATCGCATTCGGAGAATTGCCAGTACGAATCCAGATGAGTTTGGGGGGATAACCCAACCTGATGCTCAGATCGCGATAGTCGGAGTCTTTTGAGACGACTACGAATTCATTATCCTTGGCATAAAACCAGATGCTTTCGTCGGGTGTGCGGCGCGCCAGCATCTCACGGATGTGAAGGGAACCCGGGAAGAGGTCATGTAATCTGGCACTGAGTCTTTGGGAAAGATTATGGTCAAACAGCAGCTTCACGCCGCTTCACTCGGACACCCGGGTCCAAGGCTCGTTGACCGCTTCAAAGGCCTCTTCAGTCCAGGCAACTGCGCCTAGAGGCACCAGCGCGAAGCGGCGCTTTGGGTCGGCGACGAAGGCGATGCTGGCAAGGATGTCCTCAATGGTGAGTTCCGGGAAGTCGTCCAGTATCTCTTCGTAGGCCATGCCGCCGGCCAGGTACTCCAGGATGTCGTAGACGGTGATGCGCATTCCCCGGATGCAGGGCCGGCCGAATCGCTTGCTAGGCTCGATAGTGATGATGTGAGAGTAGTCGTTGACCGCTGGCATATCCGGCGGCGCCGTCACGCCGCGGCGCTCCCGGGCGGCGGCGAAGGCCAGGCAAGCTTTAATGTCTTCCTTGGTCAAATCCGGGAAGTGATTAAAGACCTCTTCCTCGGACAGGCCGCCAGCGAGACGATCGAGAACATCTCCCACGGTCACCTGGAGGTCGCGAACGCAGTGCTTTCCGTATCGCTTGCCGGGTTCGACGTTGATAATCTTGGTGAAGTCGATGGGGGTATAGTCAGCCATCGTTGGCATCCTCCTGCGGCGCGATGATTTGATATTAACATTGCCATGCCAAGCGAACACACTTTGCGCATTTATCCTGAAGGAGCATCCGATGCAAGAGCGACCCCTTGACGGCAAGATTGCGATAGTGACAGGCGCGGCCAGCCCGATGGGGCTGGGGCGGAACATGACCGAGGCGCTGGTGAGGGCCGGGGCGCGGGTGTCGATGATGGACATCAACCCTGACTGGCTGGGGCAGTCGTCTAACGACCTTCGCGAGATCGGGGGCGACGAGTGCGTGATGACTCAGGTTGTAGACGTGACCTCTCCCCGAGAGGCAGAGGAGGCGGTGGCCCGGACCATAGCCGAGATGGGCGGGCTGCACATCCTGATAAACAACGCGGGAATTGCCCCGCGGAACATGCTGCTGGGCGGAGAGGCTCGCAACAACTTCTGGGAGGTGTCGGCCGCCGAGTGGGAGCGGGTAATAGCAGTGAACGCGGGCGGGCCGTTCTACATGTGCCGTGCCGTGGTGCCGCACTTCCTGGCGCAGGGCTGGGGGCGGATCATCGGCGTCACGACGAGCTTGAACACGATGTACAACCCGGGCGGGACGCCCTATGGCCCGTCGAAGGCGGCGCATGAGGCGCTGATCGCGATGGCGTCGCGGGAGCTGGAGGGCACGGGCGTTACGGTAAACGTGCTGGTGCCAGGCGGTATGTCAAACACCAACCTGATCCCGGACGACGCGGTACACAGCCGGGAGGGCATGATCCAGCCCGACGTGATGCGGGCGCCGGTAGTGTGGCTAGCGTCGGAGGCATCGGACGGCATCAACGGTCAGCGTTTCATCGGATACTTCTGGGACGAGTCTCTGCCGCTGGAAGAGCGGATCGAAAGAGCGGGGGCGCCGGCGGCGTGGCCGCAGCTGGGGGCGCAGGCGGTACGGCCGGGGCAGTAGCAATAGGCGGTAGCGGCGAATTCCCTTCAAAGCAGATGACGAGAGTAGTCGATGCGACGTCGCTAGGTCAGGTCTGAGTCTGCGTTGAGCGGTATCGTACAATATTAGGCCGGAATAGATTCCTTAATTTATAGGTTAAGTTCCAAGAGAGTACGTATCGGCATAACATGTGACGAATATCGAACAGGCATGTAATTGCTGTTTGTAATGTTATGGGGCGTTCATTATTATTCTTGAATCAGTATTGACAATGCCCCTTTCCAACGGCTTAAATTAACGGGTGAGTAAAGGGCAAATGGCCTTGCCTCTTTGTTTGCCCGATATTTGGAGGGCCGGGCCGTACCTGCCCGGAGTTTAAGTCCCCAGACAAGTACGGACTAAAATTGCCACGGAAGGCAAGATTTAGGTGTAAGCCGAAAAAGGAGGAATGGATGTCGCAGAACGCAGTATCCCAGGAAGACGTTGCCTTAATGGCCCACTTGCTGCGGAGGGCAGGATTTGGTGCCAGCCGGGACGAGATTGAAGCCAGGGCAAGGCAAGGCTACGACAGCGTAGCCGAAGAGTTGCTGAACCCGACCGATGATCCGGGTATTGATGAAGACCTGTTGTATCGCGCCTATCCGTCGTATTTTGACAAGGCCGCTATCGAGACGGGTCAGACTGAGATCGTCTACCGGATGATCAACAACAAGCACCAGCTCCAGGAGAAGATGGCGCTGTTCTGGCACACCATCCTCTGCGCTGGCGACAACAAGGTGGACAACGCCCGAACCACGTCCATGCAGTACGACACGTTCCGCGAAAAGGGCATGGGCAACTTCAAGGAACTGCTCCTGTGGTTGTCGACCGACCCGGCAATGCTGTACTACCTGGACAACATTGAGAGCCACAAGACCGCGGTGAACGAGAACTACGGCCGTGAGCTGCTGGAGCTATTCTCGCTCGGCGTCGGCATGGACAACGAGTTCAACTACACCGAAGACGACGTCAAGGCCTGCGCCCGTGCCTTCACCGGCTGGAACCTGGCCCCGACGATCCCGGTGTTCCCCTACGGCCGCACTCCCTTTGAGTTCCGGTTCGACCCCGCCGACCACGACTACACGGAAAAGACCTTCCTGGGTGAGACGGGTAACTGGAACGGCGACGATGTGGTAGAAATCATCTGCAAGCAGCCCGCTGCAGCCCGCTTCGTAGCCCGGAAGCTATATGACTTCTTCGTGGCCGACGAGCCGCCGGTTCCGTCCTGGCGTCTGAGCGAGCCTCGGGACCCAGATGCCATCAAGCAGCTGGAGAAGGCTTACTTTGACTCCGGTTACGAGATCAATGCGATGTTGCGGGTGCTGTTCACCAGCGACTTCTTCAAAGATGAGGCAGTCCGCTACGCCAAGGTGAAGAGCCCGGCCGACGTGGTCATCGGCACCATGCGGATGGCCCAGGACCACACCGAACCCAAGCCCGGCCTGTTCTTCGTGGCCATGGAGCCGAAGTACATGGGCATGGACCTGCTTAACCCGCCGACGGTGGAGGGCTGGCACATGGGCCGCGAGTGGATCAACAGCGGCTCCCTCATCGACCGGATCAACTTCGCTTCCAAGATCCTGGGCGACACCAGCCTGCCCGGCGTGCAGTCGATGGTTGGCCGGCTGATGGACCAGGGCGAGAACCTGAACGCAGAGCAGTTGGTGGACGGCTGCCTGGATCTGGTCGGCCCGTTGACGATCTCCGACGAGACCCACAATGAGCTGGTAGGCCATGTGTCACAGGGCGGTGCCCTGCGCCACGGCACTGACGCGGAGAAGGCCGACTTCACCCGGCGCGTCGGCGAGACCTTCCAGATGATCGCCACCACCTCGGAGTTCCAGTTCGGCTAGACCGCCGAAACAGGGAAGAGGAGTGAAGCGCGAAATTCCCGGTTCACTCCTCCAGCCCTCGCAATCCTGACAATACAGACAACCAAAACGGAGGAATAGCGATGGTATCCACCAGCAAGGATCCGGTCCTGGCTGTAGTCTCCCTGTCCGGCGGTAACGACGGAATGAACACGGTGATTCCCTACAGCAACCCCCGCTACCGGGACTACCGCCCGACCCTGGGCATCCCCGAAGAGATGATCGTACCCCTGAACGACACCCTTGGCCTGCACCCGTCCATGGCGCCCCTCAAGAAGTACTGGGACGAGGGCAAGCTGGCCATCATCCAGGGTATCGGCTACCCCAACGGCAGCCTGTCGCACTTCCGCTCAATGGACATCTGGGCCACCTGTGAGCCCGTGGAGCTGGGCATAGAAGGCTGGCTGGGCCGCTTGGTCAGGGAACTGGACCCCAACAAGGAAAATGTGCTGACCGGCGTCAACTTCGGCCGCGGCCTGCCCCGCGCACTGGCGATGGAAGGCGTCCCTATCGCCTCCGTCGGTGACCTTAGCAGCTACGGCCTGCTCACCGAGCTGGAGCGGGAAGAACAGCGGAACGAGGCCCTCGACCTCTTTGGCCGGATGTACGGCCCGGCCATCGGCCGCGGCGCGGTGGAAGACTTCATCCGCAGCACCGGCGTCGAGGCCATGATGGGAGCCGACATCCTCGGCACCGCTCCCAGTATGTACCGCGGCGAGGAAGAGTACCTGCTGGGCAACATCGGCGGGTATATGCGAGACATGGTCCAGGTGCATAACGCCAACCTTGGCACCCGGGTGTTCTTCACCACGGCCCCCTACAACATCTTTGACACCCACGCCAACCAGGCAGTCGGCCAGTCCAACCTGCTGAACGATGTGGCGAGGAACGTTGACTCCTTCATGGCCGACCTGCGCCACCACGCCATCGGCGACAACGTCGTAACGCTGCTCTACTCCGAGTTCGGCCGCCGCGCCATGGACAACGGCTCCGGCACCGACCACGGCACCGGCGGCGTGGCCTTCGTCATCGGCGAGAACGTCAAGGGCGGCCTGTACGGCGAGTACCCGTCCCTGGAGCCGAACGAGCTGGAAGACGGCGGCAACCTGCTGCACAACAACGACTTCCGCTCCACCTACGCCACCCTCCTGGAGAACTGGATGGGCGTCGACTCCAAGCCCATCGTCGGCAGCACCTGGCAGAAGCACGACTTCATCTAGACCATCAGCCGGGTCTTGGTCCCGGCGTACAACACTGGGAAAGGAAAAAGGCGCCGGAGCGCGGCCAATCAGTGGGCAGCGTTCCGGCGGATAGATACAGGGAGTATCGTTATGGTTGAAGGAAACGAGGCAGCCCAAGATACTGTTCAAGGAGAGGGTAGGGGCGTCCTCCAGTTCATCCTGGAGCTCATCAGGTCTGGAGTGACTGCCCTCAGATCGGTAATCACCTCGGTAGTGGACACTGGCCGGAATCTGGTCAGCGCGCTGGTGGAGTGGGTGCTGAGCGCCATCACGTCACTGGTCAGTTCAGTTGCCCAGCGTGTCATAACCAACATCGCCACAGACATTTAAGGCGCGCCGCGTCTGCTGCCCGCCGAGGCGGGCGGTTCCCCACGACAGCAAATTCTAAGGAGGCAAGCCGTGGCAAGTGTATTTCTCGGCATCAACGACCGGACCTTCACCTACAAGTGGGTTGCCGGTCGATCCGAGTTCCAGGGCACCGGGTTCCGCAACCCGATGGACTTCGCATTCGGGCCGGAAAATTCGATTTACGTCGTAAATCGCTCCTACGAGTCCCGTGCCGACGGCACCCGCATCAACCTGTTCACACTGGATGATGATGGGACCGAACACTATGTGACCGAGTTCGGCGGCTATGGCGAGGGCCCGGGGCAGTTCATGTGGCCCATGTCCATCGCCCTGGACAAAGACACCAACGTCTACGTTTCTGACGAATACCTGCACCGCATAACCATCTTCGACAAAGACGGCAACTACGTCGGCCACTGGGGCACACAGGGCTCCGGCGACGGCGAGCTGGACCGCCCGGCGGGCTTGGCCATCCACGACGACGTGCTCATGGTAGTGGACAGCCGGAACCACCGGGTGCAGAAGTTCACCCTGGACGGCCAGTACATCTCCCAGTTCGGCAGCTTCGGCACCGGGCCGAGCGAATTCAACACACCCTGGGGCATCGGCCTGGACAATGAAGGCAACATCTTTATCGCCGACTGGCGCAATGACCGAATCCAGTCGTTCACAAACGACGGGAAGTGGATAGCCAGCTTCGGGCAGCCGGGCACCGGTGGCGACGCTTCCATCGCCCGCGAGCATGGTGGAATCCGCATGGTAAGCCGGCCGGTAGGCCTGTTCAACCGCCCGACGGGCGTGGCCGTAGACAAGGACGGCGACGTCTATGTGGCGGACTGGCTGAACAACCGGGTGCAGGTGCTGACTCCCGAGGGCAGGTTCATCACCGAGTTCACCGGGGACGCAGCCCTGTCCAAGCTGGGCGAGCAGAAGATCGAGTCCAACCCGGACATGATTCGCCAGCGTAACGGCGTCCGCGACTTCACGCCCGAGAAGGTCCTGTGGGCCCCCGTCGCGGTGAAGGTGGACGACAAAGGACGGGTTATCATCGCCGACACCACCCGTCACCGCTTCCAGGTCTACCAGAAGAACGCCGAGCCGGTGCTGGTCTAGTCCTGACGGAATCCCGGCGATACGTCGCCAGACAACGGAAACTTCAGGGGCAGGTGTAGAAGCCTGCCCCTATTTTGTAGCTATCTCAAAACGCACTGACTTTGCTGAAATGCTACCGAAGGCCAGGCTAGTGTGGTGGCTTCTCGTCCCCGATCGAGTCGAGGGCAAGCCTTTGGCGGGAATGCCGGTCAGGAGAGCGATGATGGCTCTCCGTCGCTGGTGGATGGGTATCACGGCCACCGGGGCTCTGGATCCCTGCTTCCCGTTTTCACGTGGACAATCTTGGCAGAAATCGAGGGTAGGCTGTCTCGTCAAGTTTTGGGATAATTTCTTAGTGGAGGAGGTATGGCACAGAACCAGGAACAGTCCAGCGGCACGCTGGCACAGCAGATGTTTGGGCCCCAGGCCGGGGTCTATGCGCAAAGTAAGGTTCACATAAGCGACGACAGCCTGGAGTCAATACAAAAGCTCACCGGGTCCGCCCTTCGACAGGCCCAGGGTGACGGGGAGAGAGCCCAGGGTGACGGGGAGGAAGGTGCACTCTACCAGTGGACCGTGGACATCGGCACCGGCGCCGGGTTCACCGCCTTTGCCATGTCCGAAGTGTCAGAGCACGTGATCGCATCCGACATCACGCAGCCAATGCTGCGCCAAGCTAAGCGCATCGGCAGTGAGCGGGGCCTGGGAAACCTGCTGCTGGCCCAGAATGCGGCCGAGTCCCTGCCTTTTGCCGACGGCAGCCTGGACCTGATCACCTGCCGCAAGGCCGCGCACCATTTCCGGGACTTCGAGGCGGCTCTGGACGAGATCACGCGAGCACTCAGGCCGGGTGGCTCCCTGGTGATGGCCGACACCGTCGCGCCTGAGGACGACGCACTGGTCGCATGGCAGAATGACGTCGAATTAAGGCGCGACTTCAGCCATGTGCAGGACCGCAAGGTGTCCGTCATACGGCGGCTGCTTGAGGATCGGGGCTTCCACGTAATCGGCAGCGAGGACGAACGGGTCTACCTGTGGTTCAACGACTGGGTCATGCGGACGAAAGTTCCAGCGGACGAGGTAACCGCATTGCGCCGGGAGTTCCAGGAAGCCTCGCCGGAGATCAGGGAGTCCTTCCAAGTTGGTAACCTCGAGGATGACGGAGACTTCCTCTTCTCGTTTCCCGTCTGGGTGTTCCGGGCGGTAAAGGGGTAGGAAGGGAGCGAACCTGCCTACGCAGACCATTGCTCCCGGTTCCAGGCCATGTCCCAGAACTGGTGCTCGAGGCGCAGGCTGGTAATGTAGGCCGTCTCCATGGGGGTCCGCTCTGCCGGAGAGGCGACGTTTCCCAGTTCATCCGTCAATGCCCTGAGGTGAAGGGCAAGGTCCCGGAATTCGGAGGACGAATACATTCCGACCCACTCGGCGTAGAGCGGGGCATGGGTTGGCGGCCCCTGGCGGTCCAGGTGCTCACCGATTTCCCAGTAACCCCACTGGCAGGGCAGCAGGGATGCGGCCAACTCGGAGAAGCTGCCCTGTGAGGCCACGCGCAGCAGGTAGCTGGTGTAGGCCACGGTGGTCGGCGCTGGCCTTGTGGCTTCCAGTTCCTCGCGGGTTATTCCGAACTGCGCGCAATAGCCGCGGTGGAGCTCCATCTCGGTGTTGAGCGTCTCGTCCAGCAGGCCGGCGAACCAGGACATTACCTCCAGCTCAGGGGCCCGCGCGGCGCCAAGCGCCAGCGCCCGGGCGTAGTCGATGAGGTAGACGTAGTCCTGGGCAACGTAGTATTTGAACCGCTCCACGTCGAGGTCGCCGTTCCCGATCCCTCGTACAAATGGGTGGTCCAGGATGGCCTGGCGGACAGGGAGAGCGCGCTGCTCAACGCCTTCGATGAAGCTCATGCTGGCCGCTACTCGTTCCTGACAGGCCGCCTGCGGTGTTGGAAGATTTCCGCCAAGGAAATGGAAAGGCCGGGCAGCAGGGGAGTCGTCAGAGTATCGTCGGCGCCAAGCACAGCCCGTTCAACGTATTCGCCATCCTGCAGTTCGAGCTGAGTGACCGTGTCGTTGCGCGGGTCGACTGGCCAGTACTCCAGGACGCCGGCCTCGGCGTATATCTGCCGCTTTCGCACCAGATCGCGTGTGCGGTCAGTGGACAAAATTTCGATGGCGATGTCGGGCGCCCCGTCTACCCATCGACCATCCAGGATACCCGGCCGGTCGGCGCGTATGATGACGATGTCGGGTTCAGGGGCGCGCTGCAGTTCATGGGAAAGGATGGTAGTCATTTCCTGGTAGATATGGGCCGGCAGCTGCTCAAAACTGTCAATGTAGTCGAGAATGCGTCGACAGAATTCCATGCCCAAGAATTGATGGTCGCGCGTGCCGGATGACATGATATAGAGCACCCCGTCGTCGAGTTCCCACTTGCCGTCGGTCTTGCCAAGGGACAGGAACTCGTCGAGGGACATGCGCATTCCGGTGCGGTACTTAGTGGAGGTCACGGGTGACTCCAACCCCAGAAGCTGGGAGTGCCGGTTCCAAGTGCTTTATTGTACCAAACGGGACAGTCCTCAAAGTTTCCTGCAGCTTCAGGGATGTCAAATCAAGTGACATTTGCGCCTTTATCCCGCCCGCCTGCCCGCGTATAATGGCTCTTAATCCCACAATCAACCACGGATGTGATTCCCATGGAAGTTGTTTTTACCCAGGACGTCCCCAACAAGGCCCGCGCAGGCGAGGTGCGGAGGGTTCCCGACGGCTACGCTCGCAATTACCTGCTGCCGCAAGGGCTGGCAGTCGTCTCCACTCCCGAGATCCTCAAGCGCCTGCACAAGATCAAGACGGCAGGCGATGAGGTCCGGCTGCGGGACACCAGGGTACTGGAAGAATTGCAGGAAGCGCTGGACGGTACCGAGATCAGCTTGCAGGCCCGCATCACTCCCACGGGTCGCTACTACGGGGCCATCACCAACACCCACATAGCCATGGCGCTGGGCGAGGTCACCGGCCGGGAGATTGAGCGGCGCTGGATCGAGGTTACCGAGGCCATCCGGGAGCCGGGCGAATACGATATCACCCTGCGCTTTTCCACCGAGGTCGCAGCCACGATTCACGTGACCGCAGAGGCCGAAGAGTAACTGTGACACTCTATGCGGAAAAATTGCTTCCGCATGACATTGAGGCGGAAGAGGCGGTGATTGGCTCGCTGTTGATCGACGGCGAGTGCTTTACGCGGGTTGCGCCGATGCTGCAGGGCGGCGACTTCTACCGTGAGCGCAACCAGCTCTGCTACGACGCGGCTTTGGCGTTGTTCCAGCGTGACCAGGCCATCGACCAGACCACGCTGGCCAGCGAGCTTGCGCGCACCGAAAAGCTGGAGGCAGTGGGCGGCATGGCCTACCTGTCACATCTGGTGGCCATCACGCCCACCTCGGCTCACGCCGAGGACTACTCCGACATCGTCCAGCGCACATCCACCATGAGGAAGCTCATCGGGGCCGCCGCTCGTATCTCCGAGTTGGGGTACAACGATACGGACGACGTAGAGTCCACCCTGCGGCAAGCCGAGGATGCGCTCTTTGCGATCAGGGGAGCCGGACAGGCGAGAGGATTTGTCCCGCTCCGGCAGATTTACGACCAATACCTGCAGGACCGTGCCGGTGTTCTCGAGCCACTGTCCGATTCGGCCAGCCCGGTGATGTCCGGCTACAACGAGCTGGACGAACTTCTGGGCGGCATACAGCGTTCCGACATGGTGATCCTAGGTGCCCGGCCTTCGCTGGGAAAGAGCACGCTGGCGCTGAATATCTGCCTCAACGCCGCCAAGAACGGCTCAACTGCAGGTGTCTTCAGCCTGGAGATGAGTTGCGAACAGCTGGCCATGCGCATCCTTTCCTCAGAGGCGGAAATCGACTCCCACAGGCTGCGGCTGGGGCTGTACACGATGGCCGAGGAACAGCGCATGATCGATGCCATCGGTCACTTGTCGGACCTGCCTGTGTACATCGACGACACGCCCTACCAGAGCATGGTGGAAATGCGCAGCAAGGCACGGCGGCTGTCGCTGGAGCACGGCCTCGACCTGCTGGTGGTGGACTACCTTCAGCTGGTGCAGGGGCAGAGCAGGAGCTTCAGCGCCAACAGGGTGCAGGAAATCAGCGAGATATCCCGATCCCTGAAGGCGACGGCCCGGGACCTGAACGTGGCCTTGCTGGCGTGCTCGCAGTTGAGCCGCTTGGTGGAGAACCGTCCCAGCCACCGGCCACTGCTGTCGGACCTCCGCGACAGCGGAAGCATCGAGCAGGACGCCGATGTGGTGATGTTCATTCACCGCGAGGACCTGTACACCACCGAGGAAGAGTGGGAGCAGCAGCGGCCCGGGCAGCCATACCCGAAGAACATCGCCGACATCATCGTGGCCAAGCATCGCAACGGGCCGACGGGCAGCATCCAGCTCGCCTTCCGCGACAACCTGGTGCGCTTCGACTCCTTCGCCCGCGTTCCTGCGTACTAGGCAAGCATCCTCTTCAACCCTCTCCAAAAGGAAGAGGGAACCCGTGGATAATCTCCCATCCGTGGTGAATGTATATGGCGTTCAGCGGCTTTCCGCGAGACACGCTCTACACGCCGACGCCCGACCCGCTCTTCGGCCAGTTGCTGGAGGAGATCCAGGACCTGACCGAATTGAAGGTAACGCTGCGCGGCATGTGGCTGCTGCACCACAAGCGCCAGGGGATCAGGGCGATACCGCTGGGGGAGTTCCTGGTGGACACGGTTCTGCTTCGCGGTCTGAGCTCGGAAGAGCTGGGTGAAAATCCGGTTGAGGAGATCAGGCGCGGCCTGCGACAGGCGGTGAGGCGGGGCACCTTCCTGGTGCATGGGAACAATCCGGACGAAGCCGTTTTTGTGCTCAACAACGACGCCGGCCAGCGTACCCTGACGCGGATCAAGGAAACGGGTGCAACGCCCGATGCACCGGGAGAGGCCGACGAGGCGCCCGAGAGTCCGCGGGAGCGTCCCAACATATTTGCGCTGTACGAGGACACCGTGGGTATGCTCACTCCGATAGTCGCCGAGCGGCTGAAGGAGGCGGAGCAGAGGTATCCGCCGGGGTGGATCCGCGAGGCATTCGAAATCGCGGCCCTGGAGAACAAGCGCAACTGGCAATACATTTCGGCCATCCTGGCTCGCTGGGGATCGGAAGGAAAGGGCCACTGGACGGGGGGAGGTAAGGAAGATGGAAAGCCTGGGCGAAATTCTCCGCAGAATCAGCGCGGGAAGTATGGCCAGGACTACGAACGGCGGCGGGGCCGCACCGGCCCCCGAACCAGAGCGCGCTAACGACTGCCCGCA
Organism: Dehalococcoidia bacterium; assembly: GCA_965222025.1. GTDB lineage: Bacteria > Chloroflexota > Dehalococcoidia > Lucifugimonadales > UBA3495 > VXOI01. Next base: position 147,949 of record CBDCTI010000007.1, read on the forward strand.
GTGCAGTGGCAGCGGCTGGGTGACCCAGCGCGTGCACGTGGGGCATCCCAACTTCGGACAGGCCACCCCCTGCGAGTGCCGGCAGTCGGACGAATCGATGCCCGCCCGCATGGAGGCGCTGAGGCGCTACAGCAACCTTGGCGCCCTCGCCCGTCTGACCTTTGGCGCCACCAGGCCCGATGGGCCGTTGGCCGATATGGCGGCGCGGCAGTTGTTCGCCGAGGCTCTGCCCCAAGCCGCAAACTACGCGGAGAATCCGGACGGTTGGCTGGTCCTCACCGGCCCGTCCGGCAGCGGCAAGACGCACTTGGCCGCCGCCATCGCCAACCGTTGCATCGAGCGTCAGCAAACGGCTTTCTTCATCATGGTGGCGGACCTGCTGGACCACCTGAGAGCGGCTTACTCGCCCAGCAGCGAGATCGCCTACGATGACCTGTTCGACCAGGTGCGGAACGTGCCGGTGCTGGTACTGGACGACCTGGGCGCACACAGCTCAACGCCCTGGGCACAGGAAAAACTCTTCCAGGTAATCAATCATCGTTACAACAACGGCCTGTCCACCGTGGTGACCGTACGGGGACCGATGGCCCGCCTGGACGAATCGCTTCGCACCCGCCTGGAGGCGGAGGAACGATCGAGAGTGCTGCAACTGGGCCACTTCAACAACCGCCTGGCCTTGGGCATCGGGGAAATCCGGCCCGAAATGCTGTCCCGAATGTCCTTCGCAAACTTCGATGTCGCCGGGGGTGTCAGGGCGTCCAAGAAGGATCAGGAACAGCTGGTCCGGGCTCTCAATGCCGCTAAGACCTTCGCCACATTCCCCGAGGGCTGGCTGCTTTTTACTGGTTATAGTGGATCAGGCAAGACGCATCTGGCAGTCGCCATTGCCGGTGAAAGCCTGCGGCAGGGACGGCAGATATTCTTCGCCTTCGTGCCAACGCTGCTGGATCACCTGCGAATGACCTACAGCCCCGACAGCCCGGTGCACTTTGACGAACTCTTTGAGCAGGTGCTGAACATACCGCTGTTGATCCTTGACGACTTAGGAGCAGAGAACAGCACTCCCTGGGCCGAGGAAAAGCTATACCAAATAGTAGTACATCGCTACGAAGCGCGGTTAGCCACCGTCATCACCACCGCTTCGACCATGGAGGAATTGGAGGAAGCGAAGCCCCGTATCGCCTCCCGACTGGTTGACAGCATGGTAGTCGACGAAGTGCCCATTGACGCTCCCAACTACCGGGATCAGCGCCGGCGGTAGTAGAGACCATGTTTGATTAGGGGCTGCTTTCTGTGGGCGGATTGGTATTCAACATTGGCTCTCTTAGCAGTCCGGTCGTTCTCTTTGTATGCGCCACTTACCTGTATTCACAGGGATACCCTGAGTGGATTAAGTTCTTCAATGTAGGTGTTTTCCTTGGCGTATGGGCTGCGCTTTGGAGCTTGGGTTACTCTTGGGTACGGCACTATTACTCCGCTAGGATGGATGAAAGGGCTAGAAGTTCTAACAGTAGGTCCAACGATGTCATGACGGCCTATTTCTTTGTCCTTTTGGTGTGTGTATTTGGAACGTTGATCGGGGGGTTGCTCATATTGCGATTAGTCTAATTGCTTTGATCTCTCTCGCCCCTTACATCAGTCGGATATCTTAGAAAACCTCGCTAGTATCGGGCAGTCACCTAGCTTCGGATCTCTTCTCGACTGGTGGACGGAATGGTGGTCAACTGGATCTCCATTGACGCTCCCAACTACCGGGATCAGCGCCGGCGGTAGGGCGCCTGGCCCCGTTGTGCTAGACTAGGTCGTCAACGGAAAGGGGGCCGAAAATGGCGCAGGAAGAGCAGTACCGGGTCATACGCGAGCGCAACGTGATGGTGCCGATGCGCGACGGCGTGCGTCTGGCCACCGACATATATCGCCCCGACTCCCCAGGGCGCTTTCCGGCGTTGGTGACGCGCGGGCCCTACGGCAAGGACGGTTACGCAGACAACCAGGAACACTCCATCTGGTTCTTCCCACAGCGCGGCTACGTGGTGGTCAGCCAAGACTGCCGTGCCCGCTTCGACTCAGAAGGCGAGTACTACGACCCGCTGTTCCAGGAAGGGCAGGACGGCTACGACACCGTTGAGTGGGCGGCCAGCCAGCCTTGGTGCAACGGCCGGGTTGCGACGACCGGCCAGTCATACCTGGGGGCGACGCAGTACACGCTGGCGACCGGGCCACGTCCGCCCCACCTGGCCTGCATGGCGCCGGTGTCGGCTTCGGCGGATTTCCACCAGAGCTGGGTCTATCACACCGGCGGAGCGATGGAGTGGGGCTGGATGGTGCCCTACGCCATCCACAAGGGCCGGAACACCCTGGTGCGGGCGGGCCGGGAAGACCTGCTGGCGCAGATGGACGAGTACGTCCTGCCGGCGGACAACTTCGCACAGCCGCTGACGGATGCCTGGTTCCGACACCTGCCGCTGCGGGACTGGATCGACCGGCTGAAGGAAACCGCGCCCTACTTTGACGAATATTTTGATCAAGAGAAAGACGGGCCGTACTGGTCAGGCATCAACCTGATGCGGAACGCCCACAAGATATCTCTGCCGATGTTCCACGTGAGCTCGTGGTACGACATCTTCCTGGAGGGCGCCCTGAACGGATACCGGGCCCTGCGCGACCGGGCGGCCACCGCCGAAGCACGACGCAGCCAGCGGCTCCTGGTGGGGCCTTGGGCGCACATCCGTCCCTACACGGCTCCGACGTCGGGTGACACCGGGGACATCGATTTTGGACCTGAGGCGCGCATCGAGCTGCACGAGCATCTGCTGCGCTGGTTCGATTACTGGCTGAAGGATATCGAGACCGGGCTATTGGATGAGCCCCCGGTAAGCATCTTCGTGATGGGCGAGAACCGCTGGCGGGCGGAGAAGGACTGGCCACTGGCACGGACTCACTACACCAAGTGGTACCTGCACTCGGGCGGCTCAGCAAACACTCTGGAAGGCGACGGCACGCTTTCCACCTCTCCGCCGGCAGAAGAACCGTTCGACGTCTACTCCTACGATCCTGCCGACCCGGCGCCGACGCGGGGCGGCAGCACGCTGATCATCCCCCAGGGCGTGGCGGACCAGCGGGAAGTGGAGTCGCGGGAAGATGTGCTGGTCTACACCTCGGGCCCACTGGAGCGGGACATGGAGATCACCGGGCCCATCACAGTCACGCTGTATGCTGCCAGTACCGCCGTGGACACAGACTTCACGGCCAAGCTGGTGGATGTGAGGCCGGACGGCTTCGCCCATAACCTGCAGGATGGCATCGTGCGCGCCCGCTTCAGGACGTCGGTGGCGGAGCCGTCGCTGATTCGGCCGGGGCGGATCTACCAGTACGAGATAGACTTGTGGTCGACCAGCCACGTGCTGTTCGCGGGGCACCGGCTGCGGCTGGAGATATCCAGCAGCAACTTCCCGCGCTTCGACCGCAACCCCAACACCGGAGGGGCCATCGGCGTCGACTCGCGCCTGGAAACGGCGCTGCAGACAGTAATGCATACGGCGGACTGTCCATCCCACGTGACACTGCCGGTGATACCGCGTTGACCAATCGGACCTTGGCGTCCGCCCTCCCAACAGAGACAGGAATTTCCAAAGGGATCACGAGTATATGAGCACATCAAGACAGGTCTTTTCTCCAGGCCAGAGGCAGTTGCTGGACGCGGTGCTGGACAGGCTGATCCCGCCGCAGGAGAACCGGCCCGGCGCCGGATCACTGGGCATCGGCGACTTCGTTGAGTCGGTGGCCGCAGGTGAACCCGGGTTGATCCGAATGTTTGTCCAGGGGTTGTCGGCTATCGAAATCGCCGCGGCCGAGCGCGGGCCTGACGGCTTTGCCACCTTGTCCAACGAGGCCATGGACGATGCCCTACGGTCAGTGGAGGCGTCGAATACCAGCTTCTTTGATCAACTGGTGTTGCAAGTCTACAATGGCTATTACACAAACTTGACAGTATTCGACTCAATTGGATATACTCAAGCTCCTGTTCCTTCTCCGGGAGCAAAACTCGACCTTTTGGACGAGACTTTGTTAGAGGCGCAGCGTCAACGTCCCCCCTTCTGGACTCGGGTATAGCCGATTTAGCGGGGCGGGCCGGCGGCATTTGTGCCGGGGGGGAAAGCCATGCCCGCACCCAATCGCAGGGAAGAATTCGATCTCAAGCTGGTAGGTCTGGAAGCGGAAGTTGAGGGGCTCGCGTATTTTGTCAGCGAGGCCGTCCATCGCTCCGTCGAGGCGTTGAAAACGCGGGATCTTGCAGCCTCCCGGCAGGTCATCGAAGACGACGACTACATCGACCTGAAGCAGGCGGAAATTGAGGCGCGCTGCATTGATCTCATTGCCACCCAACAGCCGGTGGCACGGGATCTGCGCTCCATCATTGCACTCCTGCACATCGGCGTCGAACTGGAGCGCATGGGCGACTACGCTGAAGGCATTGGGAAAATCGGCTTGTCCATCGGAGACGAGCAGACTCTCAAGCCGCTGATCGATATCCCGCTGATGGCCCAGAAGGCGACCGACATGCTGACCAACAGCATAGATGCCCTCCTGTCCCGCGACACGGAGAAGGCCCAGGCGGTGTGTGACGCGGACGACGAGGTAGATGCGCTCTACGACCGTGTTTACCACGACCTGCTGGAGTACATGATCAACGACCCGGACACCGTTCAGCGCGCCACCTACCTGCTGTGGGTGGCACATGACCTGGAGCGCATTGCTGACCGGGCCACCAACATCGCGGAACAGGTGGACTTCCTGGTCAAGGGCAGCGCGGGTGTAACCGCATCGCCCATCAGGGAAACCCAGCGAGAGCGAGTACTCGCTTCATTCAGCTAGGCCACCCACCAAGGAACCATCACGCCGGCGCCTCCATCGGGCGCCGGTCTCTTTTTGAGCCCCAGCATCTTGGAAAACAGCCTCCTGGCTGTCCCAGTGACGCAAGCAACTTGACAGGCTGCGTTATGTTTTCTATCATTAGAACATATCTTCCGAATACAAGTTTCCTGAGAGGTTGCAACATGGCAGGCGCTCAAGTGACGGAGATCCAGTGCAAGACGCTGCTCAACCGGTTGGACGTTCCGTTCTTTCCCTTCCGGTGGACGGTAAATCCCTACCGGGGCTGTCGCCACGCCTGCCGCTACTGCTACGCCCGGCCGACGCACGAGTTCTGGGGCATGGACGCCGGCCGCGATTTCGAGCAGCGGGTGTTCGCGAAAGTCAACGCCCCCCAGGTCCTGCGAAAGGAATTGAAGCGTCCCAGCTGGCGAGGCGAGTCCATTGCCATCGGCACCGCGTCGGACCCGTATGAACCAGCCGAGGCAGAGTACCTGCTGACGCGCGGTGTCCTGCAGGTATTGCTCGATTTCTGCAACCCGGCCTCCATCACCACCAAGGGCGTGCTGATCCGCCGGGACGTGGACGTCCTGCGGCAGCTCAGTGAAACGGCAGAGCTCAGCGTCAATTTCAGCGTTGGGACAGTGGACGAAGAGGTCTGGAAACTTACCGAACCAGGGGCGCCCAGTCCCCAGGCTCGGCTGGAAGCGATGCAGTTCCTGGTGGAAAACGGAATCAATGCGGGCGTGATGATGGCCCCGCTGCTGCCCGGAATCAGTGACGGGGAGGACAACATCGCTGCCGTGGCCGAGGCCGCCCACAAACATGGTGCCCAATTCCTGGGCTCAAACGTCCTGTTTCTCAAGCCTGGGTCCAAGGAGTGGTTTATGCCCATGCTGCGGGAGACCTATCCGCACCTGGAGCAGGCATACGCCAAGATGTACCGCAAGACCTACGCACCCGAGGAATACACCAAGGCCGTGCTTTCCGTCGTGGACCGCGAGCGTCGGCGCTGGGGGCTGGATCTGAGGCACAGGGACCCCGCGCCCAAGCCAGTGCGCGGGCAGTTGGCTTTCAGCCTGGCCTCGGAGCCACCGCGACGCCAGAAGGCTGCCAAGCCGCTCCCGGGTCAACTGGAGCTGGCGCCAACCGCCTGATCGAACCTTTCTCCCAGCTTGCAGCGGGGAATCGCCGACAATCCCTAGCGGGAGTAGCGGTAGCCGTCGTCTGAACGGTCGCAGTTCAGGCGCCGGCTGAGATGCAGGCCTTCCAGAACAAACTCGACGGCGGCCGCAATGACTTCGGGACGCTGGTCGCCTTCCGTTAGCATCGCGACCGGGTCGGCCAGCCCGTCGATTGAGGTCAACAGCCGGGGGTAGTCGGCAGAGGGCCGATCGCTGCCGGTGAGAGCAGTTTCGCCGAGATCGAAGGACGTTATTACATCCTCCAGGTCTTCGAGACTGAAGCTGGCCCCGAATATTCGCAGGATCGCGCGACGGGTCAGATCGTCAGTGACCCGCGACTCCCGACCCTCTTCGAAAGTCTCCAACTCAATCTTGCCAGCAAAGGAAGCGACAATGTATGAGAGGTCGCTCACACGCGGGCAGGACCATTCCTCCCCATGGATGATGCTGCGTCGCACTGCGTTGGACAGCGCGGTCTCGAAGTTGGCAATGGACACCCGCACGCTGACGCCGGAACGCTGGTTGATCTCGCTGCTCAGCCTGGCCTGGGCCGTGATTTCTGCCAGGATTCGCTTCATGTACTCGGGAATCACCAGCCGCTCCTCGTCAGGGAAGCGATTGCGCTCCTGCTCCATGATGGCGATTTCATCGCGTGGATCGCGGGGGTAGTGGGTGTGAATCTGCGAGCCGTACCTGTCCTTCAGGGGGGTAACGATCCTTCCCCGGTTGGTGTAGTCCTCCGGATTGGCGGTTGACACCACGTAGACGTCGAGAGGGAGCCGGATGCGGTATCCCTTGATCTGAACGTCCCGTTCCTCCATCAGATTAAACAGGCCAACCTGGATGCGTTCGGCAAGGTCTGGGAGTTCGTTGATGCAGAAGATGCCCCGGTTGGTGCGCGGCACCAGGCCGTAGTGGATCACCAGCTCGTCTGAAAGGTAGTGTCCCTCCGCCACCTTGATGGGGTCGATCTCGCCGATAAGGTCGGCTATGGAAATGTCGGGGGTGGCCAGCTTTTCCGAGTAGCGATCCTCCCGATGTATCCACTCAATGGGGGTGTAGTCGCCCTCTTCGGCCACTCGATTGCGGCAGACCCGGCAGATGGGGCTGTATGGGTTGTCGTTGATCTCGCAGCCCGCGATCTTGGGGATGAACTCGTCCAGCAGACCGACCATGCCGCGGATCAGACGCGATTTGGCCTGGCCCCGTTCACCCAGGAGAATTACGTCCTGTCCCGCCAGGATAGCGTTCTCCAACTGGGGGATTACAGACTCTTCGAAGCCGATTATTCCCGGAAAGACCATCTCTTCGGTGCGAATCCGGGCAATCAGGTTGTCGCGTATTTCCTCGCGGACAGGGCGAACCACGTATCCGCTGTTGCGCAGGTCATCGATGGTCCGCAGGGAAGCGTAGTCAGTCATCAGCAAAGGCTCCAGTCCAGCCAATGGAAGGCTTCCATGATGGGCCCAGGCAAGGCCGGTACAAACTTAACACAACTTGCCCTATAATTGAACGCAGCGGCACAACGCGAAGGATTCGCCATGTTTATGCGAATAGCTCTTCCCTTCCTGCTATTCCTTGTTCCCCGGTTCATGCCTCATCTACTGCGATTCGTGAGGCTTGTGTGGCGACTCAGCTTTGACAAGCGCGTACCGTTGGCGCTGCGCCTGCTGCTGCCGTTTGCCATCCTGTACGCCATATCACCCATTGACCTGGTCAGGGACACAATTCCCATCCTGGGGCGATTCGACGACCTCATCTTCATCGCCCTGGCCCTTCTGCTGCTGGTCAAACTGTCGCCCAGGGAAGCCGTCGACGAGCATAACGGCGTAACTCCCTCGCCTGACCGTCCTGAGGACAACGATCCGAACAAGGTGGTTGACGGAACGGGGCGCGTTATCGACGACAAGTAGCTTTCCGGGGCCCGCCTGAACTCGAGGTAGGGCGACGCTCCCGCTATGCAATCCACGGAAACACTTCCAGGAAAGTAGTCCTATTTCCTCTGCAGAAACTGGCCTTCATCACTTCACCCCCGCCGTTGGCCCTGTTCACCCCGAATGCGATATCGTTCCGCCTTCGGGTATGGGGCTCTACATTCATGTGCCCTTCTGCAAGACCAAGTGCCCCTATTGCGACTTCAACACGTACCAGGGCATCGAGTCTCAGATGGGAAGCTACCTTGAGGCCGTAACTACCGAGCTGAGGCTGTGGGGACAGGCTCTGGGCAGGCCGAAGGTGCGGACCGTTTTCTTCGGCGGCGGCACCCCGTCCTATCTTCCCGACGGGGATATTGACGCGATTTTGCGAGCAGCCGCAGAGGCTTTTTCCATCGACCCGAAAGCGGAGACTACGATCGAGGCCAACCCGGGCGACCTGAACCTTGACGCCTGCCGGAGCCTGCTGCGCCAGGGCGTCAACCGGCTGAGCATCGGTGTGCAGAGCTTGGACAACGACCTGCTACAGCTGCTGGGTCGCCGTCATACCGCCGACGGCGCCAGTGAGGCCTTCCGGACTGCGCGTGAGGCCGGGTTCAGCAACGTCAACCTGGACCTGATGTACGGACTGCCAAATCAGAGCCTCTCGCAATGGGAGGACACGATTGGCCGGCTATCCGAATTGACTCCGGAACACATATCCCTCTACGCACTGACCCTGGAGGAAGGCACGCCCATGCGAGTTTGGGCGGACCAGGGGAAAATCCCGGAACCGGACCCAGACCTGGCTGCCGACATGTACGCGTCGGCGCGCCACGTACTGGGCGACGCGGGTTACCACCACTACGAGATTTCCAACTGGTCGAGGCCAGACCTGCAATCGCAGCACAACCTCATCTACTGGCGCAACGAGCCCTACCTCGGGGTCGGGCCGGGAGCACACTCCCGCCTGGGCTCGTACCGGTTCTGGACCGTGCTATCCCCGCGCGAGTACGCCAGTCGCGCCGCAGAGTGGTCGCGGGCGTATTCGCACAACTGGCAAGCGTTCAGTGAGGCGGAGCTACGAGAATCACGCACAGTCGATGATTGGGAGCACATCGACGGGAATACCGCCTGCGCGGAGACCATGTTCCTCGGCCTTCGACTGCTCGACGGGCTGGACCTGTTGCACGCCTCCGCTCAGGTCGTAGAAGACCTCAGTGCCCGCTATCGGGAGGAAATCAAAGGCCTGCTGGACCTCGGACTCCTGAGACGAGAGGGAAACACCCTGCGCCTCGACGAATCGGCCTACCTGATTGCAAACCAGGTCTTCACTCGCTTCCTGTAGCCTCTTCGGCAGAAGTTGCAGTAGTATTCTGCCAATGCATCTCCCCAACCGCCATCTGGCTTTCGTACCTGAAGAAAAGATTACCCGCTATCTGCTTGATATGAACCATCCGGATGGATGGGGAAAGGCACAGGAATTCAGGCGAAGGGGATATAATGAAAGCAACACAGAATTGTTCATCAGAGACTTGGTAGCTGTTGCGCAGACTGAGCCAGTTTCCAACATAGTGCATACCCTTCACGGTAGCAATTACGTAATTTATGGAACAATTCAGCCTCCAAGGGGTGGCGCGCTGCTTGTGCTAACGGTGTGGTTTATCGCCCACGGGGAGTGCATTCCCAGACTAGCGACGGCATACCCTCGAGAACCAGAGAGAGGTTAGTATTTGTGATAAGAGCATTCGACATTGTCGCTTTAACGAGCGACTTGGAAGACACGCACCTGAAGAAAGGCGATTTGGGGACGGTTGTTGATGTTCTTCACGAGGGGAAGGCATACATAGTCGAATTCGTTCTGCAGACCGGTTTTACGGCAGCCTTGGAAGACGTCAGGGCCAGTGATGTCCGTGTCCTGGAAAAGGACGAATACGATCAGAAGCGTTATCGGGAATGGAAACCCGAGTGGACGGGAGTTTTGGGCTATGTACCCCCTATTTCCGAAATTCGCAATCACGAGATTCCTCGCGCTGACTGGCCAATAGATGCCCATTACATGAAGTACGTTGACGGCGCGGCGAGCTAGGGCACACAGGTATGTACGTTATCGGCACTGCCGGCCATGTTGATCACGGAAAGTCCACGCTGGTGAAGGCGTTGACTGATATTGACCCCGATCGTCTTCCAGAGGAGAAGGAGCGGGAGATGACGGTCGACCTCGGCTTCGCCTGGATGACGCTTCCCAGCGGTCGCGAAGTCAGCATCGTCGATGTGCCGGGACACGAGCGGTTTATCAAGAACATGCTGGCCGGCGTCGGGGGCATCGACCTGGCTCTCCTCATCGTGGCGGCGGACGAGAGCGTGATGCCCCAGACCAGGGAGCACCTCGCCATCCTGGACATCCTGAAGGTAACCAGGGGGCTGGTGGTTGTAACCAAGACCGACCTGGTGGACGAAGAACTGGTTGAACTGGTTATGGCCGAGGTTGAGGATACGCTGGCGGGCACATCCTTCGAGGGCTGCCCGATGGTGGGCGTTTCCGCCTATACCGGCGCTGGCATGGACGAACTACGCGGTCTCATAGACAGCATCCTCGACGACACCGAGGCCCGGCGCGACCTGGGGAGGCCACGGCTGCCCATCGATCGCTGCTTCACCATTTCGGGCTTCGGCACGGTTGTTACGGGAACCCTGATCGACGGTTCGCTGGCTGTGGGACAGGAAATCGAGCTGGCCGGGTCCCATCAGCGAGCCAGGATTCGCGGTCTGCAGAGCCACAAGACAAAGGTGAGCAGCGCGGAGCCAGGAGTACGGCTGGCCGTCAACCTGTCGGGCATCTCCCGCGACGACATAGAACGGGGCGAGATCCTGACTTCCCCCGGCTGGCTTCGGCCGGCGCGAAGGGTGGATGCCAGGCTGCGCATGGTGAACGATGCCCCTCATCCCCTGAAGCACAACGAGGGCGTTACTTTCCACCTGTTCACCAGCGAGTCCTCAGCCCGCGTGCGTCTGCTGGACGCCGATCGCCTGGAGCCAGGCACAGAAGGGTGGGTGCAGTTGCTGCTGGAGGATGCGTTGCCGCTCGTCAAGGGCGACTACTTCGTGGTGCGCTCCTCGGAGAGCACCCTGGGCGGCGGACAGGTGGTGGACCCCAACCCGCGACGGCGCCATCGCCGCTTCGATCCCGACGTCTCGGAACGGCTGATGACCCTCGACGAGGGGGCCAGCGACGACATTATCGTCAGCGTGACAGAGCAGTGGGGGCCCTGCGGGCTCGCCGAGTTGTCCCGCCGCGCCAACCTGCCGTGGGACGAAGCATTGGAACGAGCGTTGGAGTTGGCCGAAGAAGGCGACCTCATTGCTCTGGGCGACATGGCGACAGACGGCGACGCGGTGTGCTACTCGGCCTTGGGTTGGGGTACGCTGAAGGGCAGGATGGCATCCGCGCTCCGCTCCCACCACGACCAGTATCCGCTGCGCAAGGGCGCGCCGGCCCAAGAAATCCGCAGTCGCCTAGGGCTGTCCCAGCCTGTTTACCTTCGGGCGCTGGCGCGGCTGGTGGTCGAGGGATTCGTAGCCGAAGACGGACAAACGGTGCGGCTTCCCGGGCACGAGGTGCAGTTCACGCCCCAGATGGAACAGCAGACTTCCCGGTATCTACAGTCCCTCCAACGGGAGCCTTATTCCCCGCCGACAGATCAGCCGCTGGACGCCGAACTGCTGGGCGCGCTGTTGGAGCAGGGCAAGGTGGTCCGAGTTGGCGACGGCGTGGTATTCACCTCGGAAGCCTACCGCGAAATGACCGAACGCATCGTCGAACACCTGCGGGCAAGCGGCAGCATCACCGTCGCCGAGGCGCGCACGTTGTTCAACACCAGCCGCAAGTACATCCTTCCCCTGCTCGAGCGCATGGACCAGGAACTGATCACCCGGCGCAACGGCGACGAGCGGGTGCTGCGGTAGGGAATGCGCCTCTTTTCGGCAGGCGACTGCGAGGCGATACCCCAGGCAGCGTGTCTCAGTCCCTATTCCCCCAGGTAGTCCAGGAATTCCCGGTACGTCGAGAACTGGGACACGGTGTTCAGGAAGGTTCCCAGCGACTCGCTACTCCCTCGCAATCCCCTTAGCTGGCCCTCGATGGGGCTGTCCGATGCAGCGTTGGTGGCGTATGAGCCGTAGAAGGCGAAGAACGCCTGGTTGATCTTGCGAATTCGGTAGCCGCGCTCCACCAGCTCCAGCCTACGCTCCTCCATGTAGCCTTCGGCTTCGGCGATACGGCCCTCTTTCAGCATCTGCTCGGCGCGCTGGCGTGTTTCGCGCATGTGGGCGTTGAAGTCGAAGGCGTCGGGGTCTGGATCGGCAGGCGGGGCAGGCGGCTTCCGATCGAACTTGATGCCCGTCATTGCCTCGTAGGCCCGGTCGCCGATCTCCCAGCCTCCCAGCGTGGCCGCCGTCTCGTTCAGGGCGGTCATGTCCGGGGTGTCCCAGAAGTGTTGACCCAGGGGCTGGAAGAAGAACCAGTTGTGCAGCCACTCATGGGCCACGACGGTCAGGGCGTGGTGCAGGCTGGAACCGGAGGAGACCACGGTGGGGAAGGTGCCCACGCCGCCAGTGTTCACCACGATGGCCGCGAGGTCGCGCTCGCGCAGCGTCTGCTCCTCCAAAGCGTTGCGGTCGTCGGGGCGGATGCCGTGCTGCAGCAGGGTGTTGCCCTGACGGAATATGCGGTCGCGGGGCGATGTCACGAGGATGGAGGGTGAGTGGCCCAGCACGGTGTCCACCGGCGGAAGGATGGCACCGATACGGGAGGAGAATCCCTCATCCACCAGCACAGTACTGATTTCGGCCTCCACCGTCTGCTCCACGGCGGGGCGGAGCGCATCCAGTCGATGGTAAATCTCGGCCAGCCTTGCCCTCGTCTCAGCGGCCTCGGGCGAACCATCGGCCAAGGCTACCAGCTCTCCTTCCAGGCGCCTCTCATCCTCACCGAGGCGGAAGAACTCTTCAGCCTGTTCCATCCGCTCCGCTCGGGGTAGCTCGGAGTTCCAAGGGAGGTTGCCCACCAGCAACCGGTACCACTTGTCGAAGACGTTGCCGACTTCCCAGGCGAGCAGGTTGAAGCGGTGGGAGGCGACGGCGACTTCGTACCCGGAGGGGCGGTAGTCCTTGCCACTCCATAGGAGAAGGGCGGTGATCACCACTACGAGCACGCCCCGGACGAGGAGCCGGAATGCGGTGCGCAGCCGCTCCGGGGTGGTGGCCGACAGGGCCTGAGAACCGGCAACGGCAGTCATGGCGGCCTTCCTGTCAAGACGCTCACCTTGTCAACTGCCAGCCCGAAGTATGGCAGGACGATTGCAAAGTTTCTGAGCATCCGTTGGTGGTGGGCGTGTCGAGCCATGAACGGAATCTGAATACCCGTCCTTCGACAGGCTCGGGACTGACGGTTTGGGCACCTGGACGACTTGGCAATTGTCCAGCGAAAGATGGGTTAGGGTGGAGGAACGGATCAGGCCAGCACCCGGTACTTGTAGCTGGATCCGAGGAGGTCGTCCTCTTCAAAGCGACTGAAGCGCAGAGGCGAGATGTCGATGCTGGTCGATGCGCCCTGGGCGACCAGCTCGGCCATGGTCAGACCGATCATCGGCGAGAGCTTGAAGCCGTGGCCGCTGAACCCCACGGCGCAATACAGCCCATCGACGCCCGGCGTCTGATCAAGGATGGGGTGCCAGTCGGGCGTGGTAGTGAACAACCCAGCCCAGCCGCCGCGGAAGTAGGCATCGGACATCGCCGGTATGCGACGCTCCAGCTTCTCCTTGGCTTCCGCCATGTCGTCCAGCCCGGCCAGCTGGTTATAGGTCTCCACATCGGCCTCCTCGTCGTCCCCGAAGCCCATCAGAGTCATGCGGGAGCCATCGGGGCGGAAGGAGAAGGACTGGGCAATATCGCCCACGGCGGGGTGCAGCGGGAGACGGTCGACGGGGCGCGCCAAGGACGCCACCTGGTGGCGGACGGTTACCAGCGGCACGTCCACGCCCACCCTGGCCAGCTCGGCCTTGGACCACGGCCCGGCAGCCACCACCACCGCCGGAGTCTCGATGCGGCCCTGGGGGGTTCGGACGGCCCGAACGCGTCCGCCGTCCAGCTCGATGCCCGTGGACGGCACGCCCAGGTTTATCTCGGCACCCAGCTCCCTCGCGGCGTTGGCGTAGGACGACGTAACGAGATACGGGTCGGCGTAGCCGGACTGCGGCTCCCAGCCCATTGCCTCGTCCTCGGAGACGTGGACCATCGGCGCGATGTCGCGCAGGTCCTCGGAGTTGACCACCATGGTGTCGATGCCCAGGCCGACCTGCATGGCGCAGTTGTATTGCAGCCCGACCCGGTCGTCCTCTTTCACCACCACCAGGTAACCGGTCTCGGTGAAGCCCGACGGTCCGCCCACGACATCTTCGAAGTTGCTGAAGACCTGCAGGCTCTCCCAGGCCATGGTGGCCGTAACCGGGTTGGAGTAGTGCATGCGGCAGATGGACTGACTACGGCCGGTGGAGCCACCGTTCAGGATGTCTTTTTCCAGCAGCACGGTGTTGGTGATACCGAGCTTCGCGAGGTTGAAAAGGATGCTGCATCCCATCACGCCGCCGCCGATGACCACCACGTCTGCCGTAGATTTCATGCCCCCGCCTCCTGAAGTCGCACTTCGTGCTCAGTTAGACCAGTTACGAATTCAAGTTTACTCCACCCGTGGGCAATGGAAAACAACTGCCACCAAGGTCCCAGGATGATTTCCAAGCCTGTTGCCAAGTCTGTTTGGTGGTCGTTCTGAGCAAAGCTAAGGGTCTCTCCATCGCAGGTGGGATTCTTCGCTTCGCTCGGCTCACGTTGCCTGCTTCCCCTCTTGGGTTCGCGGGTTGGCCGAAGGGCAAAAAAATCTGTTTTCCCGGCCATTCGCGGCCATTTCCGGCCATATCCGGCCATTGGCCGGGAAGTCGTCCTGCCTCTGGTAATGTCGCTTTGACTGGGCTGCAGCAAATAACATGGTACAGAGTGGAGGCCCGGTTGAGAGTGGGAGGCCTTCCAAAAGAGCCCGTTTCCACACCATTAGCCTCATTCCCTTTCTTTGGGAACTGGGCCGCGACGAGCGCACCACGCTTTCAGGTTAGCAGCGCGGAACGGGGTCTCGCTACGGGCAACTGTCATCAAATTTTTCGCCCAGCGCATCAGGGTCATTTAATTTTCACGTTGAGTGGTGCGCAGGGTCTCCTTTGGACGAGTGCGATACTTCGCTCCGTTCAGAATGACGGAGTTCTACACGCGCAATGTAATGACGGATTGTGCGAGCCCGAGACAAGGACAAATAGGGGCTCTGCCGCTAGCTGATACGGACCTGTCACGTTGGCTCTGGAAGCGAATGTCACAACTCGGGTAATTGTGATGAACCAGACCCGTACCTCCGGCAGAAAACCGTCAATTGTGAAGATTGACAATGCCTCTGCCTTCGCAGTAGGATAGCAACCGTGAATAGTAGCTGGTACGCAGTATTCGGTTGTCGTTGCACATGTCCGCCCAACATAGGTGGGATATAGTACTGCGCTAGCCTCACGGCACGTCCACGCATATCTGCCCGCCAACCATGACCAGGTTGGCGGGCTTTTACTTTGTGAAATTTTGAACACTATTTTGGGAGAACAGCATTGAGTACTCAGACCCCCAGCCAGAAGCGCACCCTTGAGGACATTCACAGCAACAGCCTGGAACTGGCCAGATCGTCGGCTGCCATCATCCCGTTCATGGACGAAGAGGTCGTTCGGCTGGAGGAAGAATCGGCTTCCTTCGAGGCGGGAGAGCAGGACAATGCCACCTTCACCCCCTTTCGGCTGAGGCAGGGAGTGTACGGTCAGCGGCAGGCGGACGTGCAGATGATCAGGGTCAAGATTCCCGGCGGCATCCTGACCCCAGAGGCCATGGATGGCCTGGGCGAGATCTCCGAGAAGTTTGCGCCGCTCGGAAGGGGGCACATCACGACCCGGGAGAACATCCAGTTCCACCACATACCGCTGGCCGAGTGTCCCGACGTGCTGCGGTTGCTGGGCGGGGTGGGCCTGTCCACCCGTGAGGCCTGCGGCAACACGGTGCGCAACGTCGTTGGCTCTCCCTACGCCGGCGTTGATCCTGAAGAGGTATTCGACCCGACGCCCTACCTGGCGGCATACGTCCGCTTCGGCGTGCGGCACCCGATCACCCAGGGCTTTCCGCGCAAGTTCAAGTCCGCCTTCACCGGCACCGACGTCCGCGACCACGTGTCCGCGGCCATCCAGGACCTGACCTACGTTTCCCAGGCCCGCGTGGTCGACGGCGTGGAGCAGAAGGGCTTCAAGGTCTTCGTCGGCGGCGGCACGTCCATCATGCCCCGGCTGGCCAAGCCACTGTACGAGTTCGTCCCTGTTGACGACTACCTGCGGGTCGCTCTGGCCATCTGGACGGTATTCAACAACGCCGACATGCTGCGAAAGAACCGCATGATGGCCCGGCTCAAGGTGCTCATCGACCGCATCGGCCTTGACGAGTTCCGCACGATGGTCGACGCAGAGCTGGAGCAGATTGGCCCAATCGATCCCACGCCCTACATGGAAATCGACGAACTACTGCAGGAGACCCCACCGGTGGCCCCGGCTCCCAACGGCGTCGGCGCATCGGAGGAGTTCCGCAAGTGGCGCGAGACCAACGCTGAGGCGCAGAGGCAGGACGGCTTCTACGCCGTCATGGTCAAGCCGGAGCGCGGCAACCTGGATGCCTCGCAGTTCCATGCCCTGGCAGACGTCATGCGGCGCTACACCGGCGGCCGGGCCCGGGCCACCCAGGAGCAGAACCTGGTGCTCCGGTACATTCCCGAGGGCTACCTCCACCACGTCTGGGAAGAGCTGGACCTCATCGGGCTGGCCGAAGCCGACGCCCGCGCCATCACCAACGTAGTCTCCTGCCCCGGCACCGACAGCTGCAAGCTCGGCATCACGTCGTCCATGGGCTTAGCCGGAGCGCTGCGGGACGAGATGGAAAACTGGAACGGGGAGTTGCTGGACGACCAGGGCGTGAAGGACATACGCATCAAGATGTCGGGCTGCCCCAACGGCTGCGGCCTGCACCACATCGCCAACATCGGCTTCCACGGGGCGGCCCTCAAGGGCCCCGACGGCCAGCAAGTGCCGGCCTACGAGCTGTTCCTGGGCGGCAATTACGGCGACAACCGGGTGGAGGACTCCCGCATCGGCACCCGCATCCCCCGGGTCAAGGTACCGGCCAAGGCGGCTCCCAGCGTGCTGAAGACCATCGTCACGTACTACAAGGACAACCGGGCCAACGAGTCGGAGAAGTTCAACCAGTTCCTCGACCGCGTGGGGCTGGAGCAACTGACCGAGGTCGCCATCGCCGCCGAGAAGTCGGCTCAGGAGGCGGCTCCCGGCTCGGACATGTACGTCGACTGGGAGCGCACCAACATCTACAAGCTGGAGCGCGGCGAAGGCGAGTGCGCCGTCTAGTCATTTCGCACTTCTCAAAATTACGGTCCACTACGGGTGAACACACCAGTCCGTTCGCGCTTCTGTTCTGGAAGTCGAGCGGACTGTTATTGGGGACGGTCCGACAGGACTGCCCGGCAGGATAAGGAGGCAATTTGGCAGCGACGCTGGAAGGCAAGGTGGTGGCCTACGTCGAGGCGCGGATGCAGTCGGAGATGGGCTCGCTGGTGGAGCGTCACGGCGGTGTCCCGCTGGCCGCGCCGGTGCTGCAGGAGGTCTACAGCACCGATACGCCCGAGGTCTCCGGCCTGATAGGCGATATCTGCAATGGCCGCATAGACGTCGCGGTACTGCAGACGGGCGTGGGCACGCGGGCGCTGTTCGGCGCCGCCGACGAACTGGGACGCGGCCAGGAGTTGCTGGACGCGCTGGACGGCGTGACCGTCATCGCCCGCAGCCCCAAGCCCGCGTCGGTGCTGCGCCGCAACAAGGTTCGCATCGACCTGATGCCGCCGGAGCCCTTTACGTCGGAGGACCTCATCGCTTCCATGTCGGACATGGACCTTGCAGGGCGCGAGGTTGCGGTGCAGGCCTACGGCGGGCCCAACAACCTGCTGACGCGAACGCTGAAGGAGCGCGGCGCCAACGTACGCGAGGTCCCGCTGTACAGCTGGGGACTGCCCGACGACATGGAGCCCGTTCGGGACCTGATCGGCAAGCTGGACACAGGGGAGGTGGACGCCATCGCATTCACCAGCCAGCCCCAGGTGGGCAACCTGCTGGCCATTGCGGCGATGTCGGGGAAAGAAGGGGCGCTGCGCAACTGCCTCAACTCCGAGGCGGTGGTGGTAGCGTCCGTGGGGCCTGTGTGCACCCGACGGCTGTTGCAGAACGGGCTGAAGGTGGATGTGGAGCCCGACCACCCGCACATGGGCAACCTGGTGCTGGCGCTTGCCGAGCATTTCCAGAAGCAGGAACTGCCGGCGGCTGGAGGCTAGCGAAGAACCGAGCGGCTAGCGCCTGCGCCCCCTGGTGGGTGGGTCTTCCGGGTCTTCAGGGTCTATCGGACGACCCCGCCACATCCTGGGGCCGGCAGCGCCGCTACTTCCGACGCCGGGGCCCGAACCGCGCGGGGCGCGGTAGTAGAAGACGTATCCTGCAACGAGAAGCGCTAAGGCAGCCAGGAATACAAACGCGCTGTCGGCAAAGTAGCTGACGACCAGCAGGACGAGTCCCCCCAGCAGCATTATCTTGTAGTTGAACCCGATTCGCCTTACCGAGATGCGGCGTCTCGAGGACGTGCTGCGCCTGCGGCGCGGAGGCCCGCTCGACCCCTGCGGCTGCTCCTGCTGGGAGTCGTCCCCCGCCTTCTTGAGGATCTCTTCAATCTCTTTTTCGTATCGCTGCCGACTCATCGCGATCGCCGTCCGCCATTCCTGTAGCCGTGGCTGGGCCCGCCAATTCTACTCTACCATAAGCCCCGCGCAGGCATCACCGGCGCGGTCATGAAAAACTCCCTCCGGCGCTGCTCTCGGAGGGAGTGCGATGCAGCGGGGGCCGGCGATCGAACGTCAGCCAAACCGGCCGGTGATGTAGGCCTCGGTGCGCTCGTCCTGGGGGTTGGTGAAGATGCGGCTGCTCTCGTCAAACTCCACCAGGAAGCCGCCGATGTTGCGCTCGTCGATCAGCATGAAGGCCGTCTTGTGGGACACGCGGGCGGCCTGCTGCATGTTGTGGGTTACGATGATGATTGAGTACTGCTCGCACAGCTCGTGCATGAGTTGCTCGATGGCCAAGGTGGCGATGGGGTCGAGGGCGGAGCAGGGTTCGTCCATCAGGATGACGCTGGGCTCCACTGCCAGGGCGCGGGCGATGCAGAGGCGCTGTTGCTGGCCGCCGGAGAGGGCCAGCGCACTGCTCTTAAGCCGGTCCTTCACCTCGTCCCACAGTGCCGCGCGCACCAGCGACCGCTCCACCAGCTCGTCCATGTTGCCACGGAAGCCGTTGATGCGTGGGCCGAAGGCGACGTTGTCGTAGATGGACTTGGGGAAGGGGTTGGGACGCTGGAAGACCATTCCGATGAGATAGCGTATCTCAGTGGGGTCAACGTGCGGCTCGTAGATGTTGCGCCCCTCGAATATCACCCGCCCGGTGACTGAGGCCGTGGGTACCAGGTCGTTCATGCGGTTGAAGCTGCGCAGCAGGGTGCTCTTGCCGCAGCCGGAGGGGCCGATGATGGCGGTAATCTGGTTCCTCGGCACGTCCATGGTGACGCTGCTGACCGCCGGCTTGGAACTGTAGAAAACGCTCAGTTCCTCGGCTTTGATGATTATGTCCGCGTCTTGCAAGACACTACCCTTCCAGTCGATTTTGGAACTTGTTGCGGAGGAACACCGCCAGCGCGTTCATTGCAAGAAGAACCACCAGCAGCACGATTATGGCCGCCGCTGCCGCCTCGTGGAATCCCTCCTGGGGCTTCTTCACCCATTCGAAAATCTGGATGGGCAGCACGGTGAAGCGGCTCAGGGGGCCGTCGGGGGCGAAAGACACGTAGGCCGCCGCCATGAATATCAGAGGCGCAGTTTCGCCGATGGCCCGGCTCACCGCCAGGATCACGCTGGTCAGGATGCCGGGAAAGGCCTGGGGCAGCACCAGGTGGCGCACCACTTGCCAGCGGGTCGCCCCCAGCCCGAAACCGCCTTCCCGCAGCGAGTTTGGCACGGCGCGGATAGCCTCGCTGGAAGCCACGATAACGATGGGCAACACCAGCAGGGCCAGGGTGAAGCCGCCTGCCAAGACACTGGGGCCCAGCCCCAGCATCCGCGCGAATATCTCCAGCCCCAGCAGGCCGTAGACGATAGACGGAACACCGGCCAGGTTTGCAATGTTGATGCGGGCAAGCTGGGCGAACCGGCTGCGCTGGGCGTACTCTTCCAAGTATACCGCTGCCGCCACGCCCAGCACGAAGGACGTGATTCCGGCTAGGCCCACCACGTAGATGCTACCCAGCAGGGCAGGGTAGATGCCTGCCCTCTCCGGGGAGGAAGAGGGGTAGGAGGTTATGAAGTCCCAGTTCACCCGGCTGTAACCCTGGTAGCCGAGATATATCAGCAGCACCCCCAGCATCGCCAGCGCGATGCACACCCCCAGCAGGCAAAGGGCGTAGAAGGCCCGTCCCTTCCAGACGCGCCGTTGTTTGAGGCGGGCAAACTCCGTTTGAGTCATCAGCGCCACTACTCGTACTCCTCCCGGAACCGGCGCACCACGTACTGGCTGAGCAGGTTCATCACCAGCGTTATGGCGAAGAGCAGAAGTGCGACGGCGAATATCGTCTTGTGTTCCAGGGTCCCGGTAGGGGTGTCGCCCGTGCTCACCGATGCAATGAAGGCGGTCATAGTCTGGATGGCAACAAAAGGATTGAAGGTGAAGTTGGCGATATTACCGGCGGCGACGGTCACTATCATCGTCTCACCGATGGCCCTGGATACGGCCAGGATGAAGGCCGACACGATACCCGAAAGGGCCGCCGGCACTACCACCCGTGTTGAGACCTCCAGCTTGGTGGCGCCCAAGCCGTAGGCCGCTTCCCGCAGCGCGCGCGGCACCGCCCGCATTGCGTCTTCCGAGAGACTGGCAACCATCGGCAGGATCATGATGCCCATGACGATGGAAGCGCTCATGGCGTTGAAGACCAATATGTCTTCAGAGATGCTCTGGAGGATCGGGGTGACGAACAGCAGGGCGAAGTAGCCGTAGACCACCGTTGGGATGCCCGCCAGCACCTCCAGTACCGGCTTCACGATCCGCCGGACCGTTTCGGGAGCGTATTCGCTCAGGAAGATGGCGCTGAGCAGTCCCAATGGCAAGGCCACGAGCATGGACAAGAGGGCGATCAGGACGGTGGCGCTGACCAGGGCGAGTACGCCGAAGTGCTTGGATTGGAAGAGGGGGGTCCAACGGGTGCCTGTGATGAACTCGATGAAGGAGACTTCACCGAAGAACGGGAGTGCCTGGAAGAGGAGAATCAATACGATGCCAACGGTGGTGAGCACGGACATCATGGTGCAAAGAACCATGATGACCGTGATTACTCTTTCAGGCAGTACCTTCCGCCAGCTGGCTCGAAGGACCCGTCCCTCTGCGCCGGTGCTGATCCGCTCCAGGGGCGTATCACTGGCCATAGTGAGGCCAATCTCCGTGTCGGTTTAGTGGGGGATGAATGCAGGAAATGGGCAAAAAAAATCGCTCCCCGGAACACATTTTCGGCGAGCATCTAAGACCACAGATAGGGCTTTCTTTTCATGGCGGCCATAATTGTATCCCCGCCGATAGGGTCGCGCAACCCAGAAACACCCTTAATATCGATGGTTCCACGCATACGCCATTGAACGATACCGGTATGTCCAACATGTCACCGTACGGTGCATGCCCACCTGTGGCGCAGGTTGGGGAAGGTATACTTGGCCCGAGGGCTAATGGTCTTCGACTCCCCCTTCTGAAGAACGTTTCTGTTGGAAGAACGTTCCTGAAAGCATTCAAGGGCAAGCAGCGCATTGGGGGTTCAGCAGCGCCAACGGCATGGTCGGAGAGTTTGACATTGAGAACCTGCAGGAACCGGGAGATGGCCAATTTGCCGTGAAAGGCACATACCGCGGATGAGGGTCATTTCGCGATCCAGGCGGTTACTGCCCCGTTGAACTACACATACTGGGGCTCATTCCTCCCGAAGAAGTCCCCGACCTGTGGGTGGCTGAGGATGCCAGAGAATATTGCGACACGGAGGGAGCTGGACAGGCTGAGCGGGGATATCGCCGAGTTCAGTGCTCCTAAGGTAACCAGGTTTGGTCAGTCCACCTTCTTTGAAGCGACGCTAGGAAGAGCCACCGTCAACATGGGCGGGCTGTTGGGGTCCGCACTGCAGCAGTAACTCTTCGGAACGCTTGCTGTGACAAGCTGACAACGGCGGGTTTGCAGTTGTCGCTGCCCGGTTTCTGACACCATTGTATCCTGCCCTTCCTCAGCAAGAATCAAGGTCCTATTTGTCTGTGAAATACAGAAGCTGAAGGGTACCGCGCACCGGTCGGGCCTTGCCTGCTTCGAGCCGGAGAGAATGTATACTAGTCCTGAATCAGGAGAGCGAATTCAGTCGCTGCCCGCCATTTGAGCCCACGGAGGCGCCCGTTGAGCCAGCAGTTCGTATTAAGCGTCGTTGACCAGTCTCCGGTGAAGACCGGTGCCACAGCCGGACAGGCGCTGCGGGAGACCATCGAACTGGCCGCCGCCGTGGAGGAAATGGGATACCACCGGTACTGGGTGGCCGAGCATCACAGCCTCCCCAACTTCGCCGGTACGAGCCCCGAGGTGCTCATCGGGCACATCGCGGCCCGGACAAAGAAGATCCGCGTCGGCAGCGGGGGCATAATGCTCTCCCACTACAGCGCCTTCAAGGTCGCCGAAAACTTCCGCATGCTGGACTCGTTGCATCCGGGCCGAATTGATCTGGGCATCGGCCGGGCCCCGGGCAGCGACCAGATCACGGCAGCGGCGCTGTCCTTCCCCAACAACCCCCGCGAGATACGCCACTTCCCTCGGCAGGTCGTCGATCTGCTGGGCTACCTTCGGGGGGAGATGGAAGACGGCCACATCTTCTCGCAGATCCAGGCGGGCCCCGAAAGAGAGCCAAGCACCGCGCCGGAGGTCTGGCTGCTGGGATCGCGGTACGAGAGCGCCTACATGGCCGCCCAGCTGGGGCTACCCTTCGCCTACGCGCATTTCTTCGGCATCGCCGTGGAGGAGGGCCCGGCCATCTGTGCCAACTACCGGGAGCACTTCAAGCCGTCGGAGTACCTGTCCAAGCCGAAGGTCAATGTGGGCGTCCATGTGGTTTGCGCCGAGACGGAAGAGGAAGCGATTAAGCTGGTCCAGCCCAGGAACCTGGCCCGCCTGCAGAACATCACGGGTCGGGCCCAGGGCATCCCCTCGGTGGAGCAGGCGCTGTCCTACCAGTACACGCCAGACGAATACCGCTTCGTACAGCAGTACGCCCAGGTCTGCGTCGACGGCGACCAGCAGCAAGTGAAGGCGGGCCTGGAAGACATTGCCGAGATGTACCAGACCAATGACCTCAGCATCGTCACCATCTGCCACGACTACGCCGACCGCCGCCGCAGCTACGAGCTGGTGGCGGAGGTGTGCGGGTACTTAGGAGAAATGGAATCCGGTTGAGCAAGAGTTGTTTGAAATGGAACTCCACTAGAATGTCCAATTAAGATTCAAGAAACAGATGCATCGTGATCAATGCCGGTCTCAATGACTGAGGCAAGTAATACGAGAGGAAGTAGCCAGATGGCGATAGTAGACGATGCCAAAGGGCAACAAGATTTCGCAGAGCGCGCTTTGAAATTAGTAAATGAAAAGGTGGGTAACCGGCGACTGGAATGCCAGCTTTGCGACAAGAATGATTGGCAAATTCAAAACAATCCAGCATTTGTGTTTATCGTTGCCTCGGACCTGGGCCACGCTTCACTATTGCATGGCGGCAATCAAGACGGAATACCCTTCGTAGTTATGGCTTGCAAGAACTGTGGGAATACTCTGTTTATTAACTCAATGATTTTGGAGCTGCACCGCTCGAGTAACTTAGAAGCGCAGGCCTCGCAGATTCATGATTGATCCGGAAGTATCTGCTGAAACTGTAACTACGACAATGTCCGTCGAGATTTCCCATGATTCTCGCAATCTTGTCGCCCTATCTCCTGCGGAACTGCGCATTAGGAGCGTCTACAATCACCTCACCACCTTTGGCGTGGCTTGCATTGGTATGTTTGTCCCACTCTTGGCGTTGTTGGTGGTACCCTCTCCCTGTACTCCTCATTTCCAAGCATATCTAGCAGGAGCCATCATCATAGGGCTGTTAGCTGCCGTTTCTCTAGCAGCCCGTCCGAGAAACGGGGTTGGTGAGCCGTTGGGGGTATGATGGTACGGAGCATCAGACGATCGGAGCGGTCAATGAGCAAGACCTACCTTCCCTACGACCCGGACCAGCAGTTGCTGCTGCCGGCGGCCCTCCAGGAATGGCTGCCGCCGGAGCACTTGGCCTACTTCATCTCCGACGTTGCGGACCAGTTGGACCTCTCGGACATCACCGCCCGCTACGAGCAGGAGAGGCGGGGCGGCCCGCCCTACCATCCCAGGATGATGGTGAAGGTGCTGCTCTACGGCTACTGCACCGGCGTGGCCTCCTCACGTCGCATCGCCCAGAGGCTGCACGAGGACATCGCCTACCGGGTGCTGGCGGCCAACAACACGCCGGACTTCCGCACCGTCTCCGACTTCCGAAAGGACCATCTGGAGGCGTTGGGGGAATTGTTCCTGCAGGTGCTGGAGTTGTGCCAGCAGGCAGGACTGGTAAAGCTGGGGCACGTGGCCCTGGACGGGACCAAGGTGAGGGCCAATGCCTCAAAGCACAAGGCGATGAGCTACGGGCGGATGAAGGAGAAGGAAGCGCGGTTGCAGGCCGAGGTGGACGAGTTGCTCCGCAAGGCGCAGGAGGTGGACGAGGAGGAGGACCGCCGGTACGGGAAGGACAGGCGTGGGGATGAGTTGCCGGAGGAACTGGCCTTCCGGGAGGGACGGTTGCGGAAGATAAGGGAGGCCAAGGCGGCGCTGGAGGCCGAGGCCCTGGCGGATGCGGAGCAGGCTGAGTCCGAGGGACGCAATCATCTCGGGGTGCCTGATGACAAGGCGCAGCGGAACTTCACCGACCCGGACTCCCGGATCATGCCCGGCCCGGGAGGGAGGGACTTCCAGCAGTCCTACAACTGCCAGGCGGTGGTGGACAGCGAGCATCAGGTGATCGTGGCGGCCTGTGCCACCGATCAGCCCTCGGACAAGGATCAGGCCGTGAGCATGATTGAGGAGGCCATCCTGAACGTGGGCACAGTCCCAAAGGAAGTCTCCGCCGACGCCGGATACTACTCGGCCAAGGCGGTGGAGGAACTCTACGCCCTGGGAGTGGACCCGTTCGTCGCGCCGGAGAGGACCCGCCACGGCTGGGTGCCGCCACCGGCGCCCCGTGGCCGCATACCGAAGGGGCTGTCAGCCAAGGACCGGATGCGGCGCAAGCTGCGGACGAAACGGGGCAGGGAACGCTACGCGCTTCGGATGGAGACGGTGGAACCGGTATTCGGGCAGATCAAGCAGGGCCGGGGCTTCCGGCAGTTCCTGCTGCGGGGTCTGGCTAAGGTGAACCGGGAGTGGCTGATCATCTGCGCCGGCCACAACCTGCTGAAGCTGTTCCGGTATGGGGCCGGGATGTTCGTCAAGGCGAGGGGAAAAGGCGCCACTGGGAACGACAGGGAGACGCGCCGGTCCATGGGCAGTGGGATTTTCAAGCGACAATCCGCAGGTGCCTACCCGCACCCCGCCAGAACCGTTGTCGCAGGGTAGTCCCGGCTGACCGACACCGCCAGTCGGTCAATCCTCAGACGGGCTGCTAGCGTATGCCATTTACGGAAACCGACAAGAAGCGAATTCTCGGTCTCGCTAGCCAAGTCATGGCAGGTAGGGCTTAGCAGATACGAACTGCTTGTGCTTCCCCACTGCCGAGTAACCCCTAACCCCGAATCCACCGATAGAGGACGTCAGGTTAGCGACCTGAAGTGGTCAAAGGGTGCTCCTCTGAATCTGGGATAATGGTTTTCGAGAAAGGAAACCGACCCCAGAAAAGGAGCACCCAATTGATGCTACCACGCAACCATCCCGACCGTATTCGCATCGTCTTTGACGACCACCGTCTGGTGGCCAATGCCGGCCTGCTCCTGCCGGCCACTCTCGCCCAACACCTGGGCCTGGGGGAACTCGTAGACCATCACCTCAATCTCGGCAGCGCGCCGGGCCGGGCCAACGCCGGCGACAAGATGATGACCCTGGTCGCCTCTGCCCTGGCTGGCGGCGATTGCATCGACGACGCCGATGCGCTGCGCGCCGGTGGGACGGCCGGTGTTCTCGACTGTAGGGTCAAGGCGCCATCCACCCTGGGCACCTTCCTGCGCAGCTTCCGCTGGGGCCATGTCCGTCAGCTGGACCGGGTGATCCGGGAACTGCTGGCCCGGGCCTGGGCCGCCGGGGCAGGACCCGGCGACGCGCCGTTCACCATCGATCTGGACTCCACCATCTGCGAGACCTACGGACTGGCCAAGGAGGGGGCGCGACACCACGGCTATACCGGCAAGCGGGGCTATCACCCGCTGTTGGCCGTGGCCGCCGGCACCGGCGACGTGTTGATGTCCCGGCTGCGCGAGGGCCGGGCCAACACTGTTCGGGGCGCCGCCCACTTCCTGCGCGAGACGGTGGGACGGGTGCGCTACGCCGGCGCCAGGGGCCGACTCACGGTGCGGGCCGACAGCGGCTTCTATGCCCACGCCATCGTCGCCGTCTGCCGCAAGATGGATGTCCGCTACTCCATCACCATCCGCCAGCACAAAAGCCTGCGCAATCTCATCGAGGCCATACCCGAGACGGATTGGACGCCCATCCCATACTGGATGGACGGCGCCGCCGATGTGGCCGAGACCACCTACACTCCCTTTGAGAGTGAGGCCGGCGCCGCGCCGGTGCGGCTCATCGTCCGGCGTGTGAAGCCCACGCCCGGTTCCCAACTGGCCCTCTTCGCCACCTACAGCTATCACGGATTCATCACCGACCGGGACGGGGAGACCCTGGAGCTGGAGGCCGACCACCGCCGCCACGCCGAGATCGAGAACGCCATCCGGGACCTCAAGTACGGCGTCGGGCTGAACCACCTGCCGTCCGGCCGATTCGCCGCCAACGGCGCTTGGCTGGCGGTACAGGTGATGGCCCACAACCTGGCCCGCTGGACGGCCCGCATCGGCTTGCGCGAGCAGATCGTGACCACCAAGACCCTCCGGCGTCGGTTCTTCGCCCTGGCGGGACGGACCACCCGCTCGGCGCGCCGCCTCACTTTGCATCTTCCCAAGCATTGGCCCTGGGAAACCCAGTTCAGCAGCGCCCTGGCCCGGCTGCGAGCCATTCCACTCCCCGCCTGACGGCGCTGTCCGCAACCGCCCCAACACCTCCAAACTCGCGTCCGCCCCGCCCGCGAGTGCATCCTGCTGCGTCCGATCTCACTATCACGCGATTCCCAGCCTCCATAGACCGCTCTCCAGGTCCGGTGCGGCTACTGAAAACCCTCGCGGGGTCACATCGGTCCAATGAAGCCCAGGCTTTCTCCCTTGCAGGCTCCCTCATCCCAATTTGCCCAGCATTCACGCCTCCCATCGGTGGATTCGGGCTAACCCTACGGCGCCATTGCGGTTATGGCCTGCCGATGGGATTCCTTGTTGTCACCGATGGCGAAGGGGGCGACCACCGGCAGCTGCAGGCCCGCAGCCCGGCGGCGTTCCAGGGCGGCCTTGCAGTGCTCGGGCGTGCCGACAACGGCCACCTGGTCCTGCATTTCCTGAGTGATGGCCTCGGAAGCGCGGGCAAGGTCTCCGACAGCCAGGGCCTCGGCGGCCTCGGTCATCTCGTCGCCGAAGCCGGTCTCTACGAAGAAATTGCGGTAAAAGGTGTTACTGGCGTATCGGGCCACCTGTCCCCGCAGCGACTCGCGCACGGCATCCTCGTCCCCGCCGGACGCCACGCGAACGTAACCGGCGATGTCGATTTCCGAGGGATCACGGCCCGCCTTTTCCGCGCCGCGCTTGACGTGCTGCACGGCGTCGGCGATGAAGCTCTCTGCAGTCCAGTTCATCAGCACGCCGTCGGCCATCTCTCCCGCCAGTTCCAGCATCTGCGGCCCCAGGGCGGCGATGTAGATGGGCACGCGCTGCTTGGGGGCGGCCCCTCCCAGCGAGGCCGAGGAAACGTTGAAGTGCCGGCCCTCATGGGCCACGGTCTCGCCGGACAGCAATCCGCGGACGATGCTGATAGTCTCGCGCAGCCGGGCCATCGGTTGGCGGAAGCGCACGCCGTCGCGGCCTTCCACGGAGGGCCGGTGTCCGACACCGAGCCCGAGGATGAAGCGCCCGCCGGAGACCTCAGCCATTCCCGCAGCGCCCATTGCGGTGTTGGTGGCGGTCCGGGCGTAGATGGGAAGGATGCCTGTCCCCAGCATGACCCGTTCGGTCTTCATGGCAATGGCGGCAAGGGCTGTCAGCGAGTCGCGCCCACCGCCTTCAGGGGCCCAGACAGTCTCGTAGCCCAGCTCCTCGGCCAGCTGCCCCAGTTCCTGCAGGTCCTGCGGCGTCAGCGACGGGTCGTTCTCGAATCGCACTCCGTAACGGGGCATGGTTGTACAGTCCTAAGCAGCGGAATTCAGGCAAGGCTGTATCTGCCGCCCGTATGCTACCATAGGTTCCATGTCCTGCGAGTTCGACACGATCGACTTTCAGGGCGTGCCGGTCAGGTGTTCCCACCGGATTTGGAGCAGACACATCGCTCCCAGGCACCGAGAACTGGAGGGAAGGCAGGCGGCTATAATGGACACGCTGACCAACCCGGACTATGTGTATCAGAGCGGCGAATATCCTGAACGTAAACTCCATTACAAGAAGGATGTGTTGCCATTCCCATATACGCAGGATTTCCTTACGGTCGTAGTCTCCTACGCAGAGCCTGGGCCCGCGGTTGCCCAAATAGTCACTGCTTACCGAAAACCTCCCGACGAGGTAAGGGAAACTCTGATTTGGTCGAGACGGGGCGCAACGCCATGAATGATATTTCGAATTTGAAGTGGCTGAAGGTCCGGCAAGTCATGTATTGGTATACCGGAACGGTATGCGACGAAGATATGGGCAACTTGTTTGTTGACAGCCTGATGGCCCTCTTTGTTGACAATCGGGACGCATTAAATGTGGATGTGGGTGACCGCGGAGAAATGATGATCCGGTACGATACCGATACCGGCGAAGTCATTGGGCTTGAGGTAGAGCTATTCGAAACCCACTTCCTGAAGAAGCACCCGGAATTGGTGGAAGGCTGGGGCGCTCTCAAACCGGAGGGCGAGAAGGGGTTTTACAATAGTCAGTGGCTTACCAGCGATGTCGCCCTCGCATTCGCCTGCCACCTCCGGGATTTAGCCTATCAGGGAACGCTAGTACCTGGCTGGCCCAGCATTGACCGGAGAAACATATTGGTATGGTCGAAATCTGACCTGCCAGTCTGAGATTAAGGGCGCGTCATTAGCGCCCCTGCTTTTCTACTCCGCTAACACTTGTCCTACACGCCCAGCTGGGAGGCCAGGTCGCGGAAATCGGTGGCCACGATGTCGAAGGACGGGTCGGGCGTTGGGTCCGGCTTGCGGTCGGGGCCGAACTCCATCGGGCGCGGCACGAAGGCGGTCTTCAGCCCCTGCGCTCCGGCGGCCAACAGGTCGTTCTGGTGGGCCGCCACCATCATCACTTCTTCGGGATACAGGCCCAGCAGTTCCGCGCCGGTCAGGTACGTCTTGGGATCGGGCTTGTATGCTTGGGCCAGCTCGGCGCCGAGGATCACATCCCAGGGCAGCCCGGCGTATTTGGCCATGTTGGTCATCAGCGCCACGTTGCCGTTGGACATGGTGCCGATGATGTACTTGGCCTTCAGACGCGACAGCCCGGCCGGGGAGTCGGGCCACGGGTCCAGGTGATGCCAGGCCATATTGAACTCGTCGATGGCGCGTTCACCGACGTCGTTGATGCCGAACTCGCCCAGCAACTCCACCAGTCCCATCCGGTGCAGCACGTCCAGCTTGGTCCAAGGCAGGTCGCCGGTGCGCACCTTGTTCATGTAGGGCTGGTACTTGCCGCGCCAGCCGTCGGCAAAGGCCGCCCAGTCCGCTTCGATGCCGTGGGCCGCGCCGAACGCCTCGCCATGCTTCGTAATTGAACTGCGCCAGTCAACGACTGTGCCGAATACGTCAAAGACCAGTGCCTTGACATCGTCCATGTCGATTCTCCTTGCGTCCGACTCTAGAAGGACGCCCCGATGCCCAGCAGGATCCCGGCCAGCTCCGTGGGGTGGCTGACCATGGGATCGTGCCCTGAGTCGATGTGGTACATCTCCCAACCGGCCTCGCGCGCCCGGTCAGCCACCGACTCGAACCCCGCCTCCGCGCCACCAACGAAGCTGCGGGGTATGTCGCGGGCGGCAGGGTTGCCCATTCGAACCGGCCCGGCCATTGCGGCGGCGGGCTGCGGCGTGCAACGAACGAACATCCACTCACGGTCGGCGGGGTCGGTGATGCCCCAGCGACGGCCGATCTCCTCGGGGCTGGCCGGCGGCGGCAAGTATCCCTCGCCGTGCTGTATGTGCCCCTTAACCCAGTTGGCGAACTCCAACCCGCGAACCGGTATCAACTGGTCGGCCATCGATTCGCCGTCGCGGGGCATCACTCCGTTGATGTATACCAGGTGCGACAGGCGCTCGGGGCACCCCTCGGCCACGCCGGTGATAACCATACCGGCGTAGGCGTGGCCTACGAGGACAACGTCGTGCAGGTCCTCGTATTCGATCACGCGCTGAATATCCCTGATATGAAGGTCGAGGTCGACGCGTGACGGGTCCAGCAACCCGGTCAGGTGAGCATTCTCTCCCAGCCCGCTCAGCGTTGGAGTGAACACTTCAGAGCCCGTCCGTCGGAGCAAGGGCGCAACCTTGTTCCAGCACCATCCGCCGTGCCAGGCTCCGTGCACCAGTACGAATGTCGCCACCCCAGTCCTCCGTAGACGGCCAAATGACCATCGAGTTTAACGGCTGTCAGTATAGCGCAATCAGGATGCGTTCGACCCAAGCGGTGCTAAAATCCTTCCTCTGGAACGAAGCCTCCGGAACGAAGTCAATCACTTCTCTGATATCAGCGCAGAAGGGTATGAAATTCGGCCAAGCCCTTCTAAGGAGCAGCGGGTATGAAGCGCGTGATCATAGACGCAGACCCTGGCATCGACGACACGGCGGCCATCCTGATGGCGCTGGCCAGTCCGGAGCTGGAAGTGGTGGCCGTCACCACCATCTTCGGCAACGCCTCGGTGGAGACCTGCACGGCCAACGCCCGCCGGGTCCTGGAAGCAGCCGGCCGCAGCGACATCCCCATCTACATGGGCGTGGGCAAGCCCCTGCTCCGCCCGGCCAACACGGGCTGGGCCTCGCACATCCACGGCGGCGACGGATTGGGGGAAGTCATTGGATCAGGTGGATCGACGGGCTCAGAGTCAGCGACCGTGGCCGAAGACAAGCACGCTGCGCTGGCGATCATTAATGCGGTGATGGCCGCTCCGGGCGAGACCACGATCCTGGCATTGGGCCGCATGACCAACGTCGCGCTGGCCTTATCTCTCGAGCCTCGCATCGCCGACGCAGTGCAGGAAATCGTGGTGATGGGCGGCGCCGTTACGGTGCCCGGCAACGTCTCGGGAGTGGCGACGGCCAACCTGCACGAAGACCCCGAATCCGCGAGCATCCTCTACCAGTCCGGTGCGCCTATCGCGCAGGTGGGGCTGGACGTTTGCAACCGGGTGACGGTAAGCGCGGAGCAGCTTGAGGCCATCGCGAGTGCAGGATCCCCTGCGACCCAGCTGCTGTCCGAGGCCACGGGCTACCTGCGGGAGGCCTACATCCGCACCGGTCGTGTCAGGGCCGACGAAGGCGTGCGCTACAACGATATGCCTGCCATCGGATACGCTATCGACCCGGCCCTGTTCTTGACCCGCCCGGCATACGTGGAGATCGAGACCCACAGCGAACTCACCAAGGGCCAGACGGTCGCCGACTGGAATGCGGCGGAGCCCAACGCCCGCATTTGCCTGGAGGTGGACGCCACCGCTCTGACTGCCCTTTTCACGGAGCGGCTGTGCGAGGGATTCAATTAGCCACTGCATCTCCGTTCATGCAAACGTAGGAAGGGACGCACGACTGTGCGCCCCTTCGCGATTGGCCCTCTTGCCGTAACCGGAGTCTTTATCCGCTGATAGCGGCGGCCTGCTGCTGCACTTCGTCGTAGTCCGGCTCGTTGAGGGGGGACTCGCCGACCCACTTGTAGCGGATTACACCCTCGCCGTCGATGATGAAGACGGCCCGCTGGGAGGCCACGTAGCCTTCCATCCCGGCCAGGTTGGGCAGAGCGACGCCGTATGCGTTGACGGCTGTGCGGTTGAAGTCGCTGAGCAGGGTGAAGTTGAGGTTGTTCTGGTCGGCCCACGCCTTCTGTGAGAAGGGGGTGTCGACGCTGATGCCATATACCGTAGCGTTGACGGAGTTGAATGCCTCGGCCCGGTCACGGAAGCTGCACATTTCGGTGGTGCAGACGCCAGTGAATGCGCCGGGGAAGAAGGCCAGCACCACGGTCTGGCCGTGATGGTCTGCCAGGTTGCGAACCTGCCGGTCGAAATCGTAGAGACCCAGTTCCGGGGCAGGTTGTCCAACATCGGCTGCCATTGATTGTCCTCCAAAAGGTGAGTAATGCCGTAATCTTACCATACGATTACGACCGCTCCCTACCCATGATTGTTGAAACCCTGGTCCGGCGAATCGAGTATTTACTTTGGTCGTCTAACGCACCAAATACCCCCGACTTGGCAGTCGCAATCCGGAAGAAGGCGCAGTAAGAAGGCTATGCTACACTGCATTGGAAGAAAGGTTGGAACGAGAAACAAGCTAGGATATGGGCATCCTCCACGACTGAGAGTGTCTGACCATGACCATCAGAAGCGCATCCGCTAACGCGCTTGGAGGCGCCGGATACGAGCATCTGGAGCCGCTGCCGGACCCGCCGCGCGAACTCGAAATGCAGCAAGACATTCCGATATACGACTTCAGGCGCCTTATAAGCCTTCACTTGGCTAATCGGGACGACGTGCTGATTGCTGGCGGCGGATATCTGAGGCACGACCCGCAGAACGAAAGCGAGCGCTTTGTCCCCGACTGCGTGATATCTTTCGGCGTCAATCCCAGCGCTATAGTGGGAAGAAACGGCTATGTCATCAGCGAGGTGGGCAAACCACCCGACTTCGTCTTGGAAGTGGCCTCGCGCAGCACGGGTCGGCGGGACTACACCGTCAAGCGGGATGGATATGCAGCGTACGGTGTGCAGGAATACTGGCGCTTCGATAATACTGGCGGTCAATTCCACGACGCTCCCCTCGCTGGCGATGTCCTGAACGGCGAGGAGTACGCGCCCGCCCCCATCAACCAGGATCCCGACGGCCTGATCTGGGGGCATAGCGAGGTTCTGGGACTGGATTTGTGCTGGGACAAAGGGACACTCCGGTTGCGCGACCCGGCAACGGGTGGATTCCTCCTAACTCCCGAGGAATTACGGACCGAATTGGAAGCGTCCCAAGCCCGGGTAACAGAACTTGAAGCAGAGCTGAGGCGGTTGCGCGGCCAGTAACTCTCCCAGAAGCCCTGTCCATCTCCCCGATCCCGAAAGAGACCCCTCCCTGTGCTACAATCGCGAGGTTGCTGGGCACGTTGCCCAAGGCTAATCGGAAAGGCTTCGCGCATGTATTTTGACTCCCGACGCAGCACCGTTCTGGCCACCAACGGCATGGTGGCGACCAGCCAGCCACTGGCCGCCATGGCCGGGCTGCAGGCACTTGTGGACGGCGGTAACGCCGTCGACGCCGCCATCACTGCCGCCGCCGCGCTCAACGTGGTCGAGCCCAACTCCACAGGCGTGGGCGGCGACCTCTTCGCCTTGGTATGGAACGAGAAAGAGAAGTCGGTGCGCGCCATCAACGGCAGCGGCCGCGCCCCCGCCGCCTCCAGCATCGAGGAGCTGACGTCGCAGGGGTATCGCGCCATGCCAGGCGCCGGCCCCTACTCCGTGGCAGTGCCCGGAACGGTGCACGGCTGGGAGACGCTGCGAGCCGAGTGCGGAACCATGCCCCTTTCCCGCCTTCTGGAGCCGGCCATCCGCTACGCCGAGGACGGCTTTCCGGTGTCCGAGGTCATCGCGTGGCAGTGGGAGAACAACCTGCCCAAGCTGCGCTCCTACCCGTCGGGCGAGGAGTTGCTTGTAAACGGCAACGCCCCGAAGAAGGGCGACCGGGTACGGCTGCCGACGCTGGCAACCACGCTGCGGGCAATCGCCGAGGGCGGATGCGAGGCCTTCTATCATGGCCCCATCGCCGAGAAAATGGCGTCCTTCGTCCAGGAACACGGCGGCTGGCTGACCACTGACGACCTGGCCGCTCACACGTCCGACTGGGACGAGCCGATTGCCGCCGACTACCGCGGCGTCACCTGCTGGGAGTGCCCGCCGAACGGTCAGGGCATCGCGGCACTGGAAGCTCTGAACATCGCCGAAGGTTTCGACATCGGGGCCATGGGAGCGCAGTCAGCGGACGCCTACCATCACCTGATCGAAGCGATGCGGCTGGCCTTTGCCGACGCCTACCGCTACGTGGCCGACCCCCGCGTGGTCGACGTTCCGACGGAGCACCTGGTCTCCAAGGAGTACGCAGCCCAGCGGCGGGAGCTGATGGACCCGCGCAAAGCGATGAAGACGGCCCCCTACGGGCAGCCCATCCCCGGCGGCAACACGGTCTACGTCAGCGCCGTCGACGGACAAGGCAACGCCTGCTCATTGATAAACAGCATCTTCTCCGACTTCGGCTCCGGGATGGTGGCGCCCGGCACCGGCATCGTGCTGCACAACCGCGCCGGGCTGTTCTCGCTGGACCCGGCCCACCCCAACGCTCTGGCGCCGGGCAAGCGGCCCTACCACACCATCATCCCTGGGATGGCCACCAAGGACGGCGAGCTCCTGTACTGCTACGGGATGATGGGCGCGTTCATGCAGCCCCAGGGCCACTTGCAGCTCATCAGCAACATGGTCGATCACGGCATGGACCCGCAGGAGTCCATCAACGCACTGCGCTTCATGGTGGGCAACGACCAGGCCCTGCTCGAGGAGGGCATCAACCCCGACATCGCCCGCGAGCTGCAGCTGCGAGGCCACAAGCTCGGCCTGATGGCCGGGCGATCGCGGGTGTCCATCGGCGGCGCGCAGGTCATCGCCCGCGACCACCGCACCGGCGTGCTGCAG
This sequence comes from Dehalococcoidia bacterium, assembly GCA_965222025.1. Lineage (GTDB taxonomy): Bacteria > Chloroflexota > Dehalococcoidia > Lucifugimonadales > UBA3495 > VXOI01. The sequence continues at coordinate 183,482 of CBDCTI010000007.1, forward strand.
GGCGGCACCGAACCCCGCAAGGACGGCGCAGTCGTGGGCTGGTAGCCCTGCTCCCCACCTGCAACCTGCCCGGCACCGGAAGGAGACGACGTAAATGGCAGACCAGAAGAGCGACCGCAGCTTCTACCGCAACTACTACCGGGAAATCGATGTGCTGCATGGCCTGCAGTCTGCGCCTGAAGAGCGCGACTGGATGCTGAGCACGCCCAAGGACAACGTCAAGCCGTCTGACATCGTGCTGTACCTGGGATGCAACGTGTTGCGGACGACTCACCTGGTACGCACGGTGATGGATATCTTCAAGTTGCTGGACGTGGATTTCACGGCCGTCGGCGGCGCGTCCTATTGCTGCGGCATCCAGCACCACCAGCGCGGCGACGAGGCGTCGGCCCGTTCCGTCGCGCAGACCACCGCGGCCAACTTCCGCAAGTTCGAGCCGCAGCAGGTGGTGATGTGGTGCCCGTCGTGCATCTTCTTCTACGACGACATCATGGACATGCACGAGGACTTCCCCTTCCAGCACGTCACCGAATACCTGGTGCAGAACCTGGACAAGCTGGACTTCCAACCCCAGCCCGAGACCACGGTATCGCTCCACTACCACACCGGCCGCCCGCAGTCAGACGCCGAGGCCCAGAGCGCCCTGAAGCTGCTAGGCCTGCTTCCTGGCGTGACGGTGCAGGACATCGGCGGAGACGAGCGCTTCGGACGCCACTGCACGCCGGCGGTGCGGCAGCAGATGGGGCCGGAGGCGTGGGACGAGATGTCGGGTCAGTGGGTGCAGAAGGCGGTGGACGCCGGCTCGGACACCTACGCCACGCTGTACCACGGCTGCCAGCGCCACATGTGCGGGCTGGAGGCAGACTACCCGGTGCGCGTGGAGCACTACCTGACGCTGGTGGGCCGCGCCCTCGGCATCGAGTACGAAGACCAGTACAAGAAGCACACGCTATCGGGTAACCTCGACGCCATCATGGCCGAAACCGCCCCCTGCGCCGTAGCCAGCAACATCCCGCTGGAGGAAGCCCGCGAGGTCATCGGCCGCACGTTCCCGGCGCGGTAGGGCGCGAGTCAGAGGGAGGCAAGCGCGCCTTCGGGGGAGAGGACGTTCAGGCCGTAGCGGGTCTGGATGCTGCAGGCGGCGAGGTCGTCGCGGAGGGCCTCATCCGCTGTTACCAGCGTCGCGCCGGATTCCACGGCGAGGCGCACGATGAATTTGTCGTCCCGGCTGCCTTGGGGAATATCTGCCTCATCAGGAAAAGGTGGCGGCTCCTGTTCAATGTCCAGCTTGCCAGGCCTATTCCCGGCTGAGGCGAGAGTACGCAGCAACGCGGCTCCGAACCCCCTTATTTGGTGGGCGGGCTGGTTCAACTGGTGCAGGACTTTGTCGTAAAGGACAGGGTCCAAGACGATTGGGTGGCAGATGTCGAGGATTCGCAGCAGCAGCTCGAGGCAAGTGGGATCAGGTTCGCCATTGGCATTGGTTTCCAGCTGAGCGCAGATAAAGACGTTCTCGTCCAGGATAAACCGCTGGGTCATTTGGATCGCTTCAGTGCCTTGACGCGACGGTCCAAGGTATCCAGGTTGTTGGCGTAAAAATCGGTAAGCCCGCCTTCCACTTGCCCATTGTCAGTTACCACGATTTCAGTTGCCGAACACTCGCCTTTCTCATCTTTCGCAAATGAATAGATAGCGAGGTCATCGGGAGACAGGCTACCTTCCGCCACAAGCAACAGCAAGCGCTCAACCAGGTGCTCACTGTGGGTTGTCATGATGATCTGCTTGTCCTCGGCCTTCGCAGTGTCGGCCAGCACCTCTGCCAGTTCCGCCTGCGCCTTCGGGTGCAGGTGGATCTCGGGTTCTTCGATAAGAACGGTGGTGCCTGATGGTGACCTCGCCAACTCAAAAAACAATTGAATCAATCCGTTAGTACCGAAACCTTCTGATACCAAGCCAACTTGTCCGACCTTATCGGAATACGACCTTGGCACTATCGATACTGGCTGCGTTAGATCCACCTTGAATCCAACCCCTGTGACACGGTTAAGCATATCCGAAACCTTGGCTACGTAAGGCTGCAAATAGCCTAATGAGGTGACCGTGTCGGCTTCTTGTTTACTTAAACCGTTAACTGAAGAGAGTTCATCAACAATCTTCGGGCCCAAGGGGTAGACCTGTTGTGTCAAGCCCCTCATAAGGGGTACCACCTTGATATCAGCGACGACCTGAGAGGGAATCGATGATGCTTCCCTCAATAGACGGTTAAGGATTGGCTCAGAATTTGCTTGAATCGGGTTGTGGCCGACATATGCCCTCGCGTCTTCGATGACATTTAATCCTTGGCCTCTAGAGTAAAGAATGAAATAGTCTCCGTTAACTATTCGATCTTCTTGCCTTGGATCCGCTAAAGGAAAGCGAAACTCGCTTCCTCGGTAATTGACTAATGTGCTTGTGCTGCTATCTTTTACTGACCTAACCTTCGCATCCTTTCCATAACTAAAACCTATTCCGAATTGGACGTCGCTTCTTATCCCGTCTGAGACTACCCCACGACTCCCAGACAAAGAAAGACCAACTGTATTACGCTCTATATCTAGGCCGTGGAACATGAAATCCTCTAAATGCATGTGCAGAAGAGGCCCCTGAAGATCTAGAGCTTTACTGGCATCTTTTGACTGTCTCACCAGCGTCAGGGCCTGCAGAACCCCCGATTTCCCCGTCCCGTTCGGGCCGATCAGCACCGTCAGCAGCTTGGGGTTGATGCTGACTTGGCGGAAGCACTTGAAGTTCTCGAGGGTGATGTTCGTTATCATGGCGGCACTCTCCGAGAATCCATTGTAACAGTGGAGATTTCCGGAACGGCGCAGGCGTTGCACCCTCCCCCAGCCGTCACCGCGGCACGTCGCCACCCGCCAGCACCGGCTCGGTGCGGACGACCGCGCCGTCGGTCAGCACCACGCCGTCGGCGCAGTAGGCCTCCACCCGGCCGCCGTTGAACTGCTCGGCGTACAGCCGAGTGTAGATCCCTCAACGGTCCAGGAGGTCCTCGTGGGTGCCGTAGTCGTTGATCCGGCCCGCGTTGATCACGAAGATCACGTCGGCCGCAAGTATCGTCGACAGCCGGTGTGCGATGACCAGCGTGGTGCGGCCCTCCATCAGCGGCATCATCGCCGACTGCAGCAGCCGTTCGCTGGACGCGTCCAGGGCCGACGTCGCCTCGTCCAGGATCAGGATGCGCGGCTCGTGCAGCAGCGTCCTCGCGATGGACAGCCGCTGCCGTTCCCCGATGGACAGTCCGAAGCCCCGCTCTCCGACGACGGTCGCGTAGCCGGCATGCAGCTCCATGATGCGGTCATGGATGTATGCAGCCTTCGACGCCGCCACTACCTCGTCGTCTGTGGCATCCGGCTTGCCGTAGCGCAGGTTCTCGCCGATGCTGGTCTGGAGCAGGAAGCTCTCCTGCGTCACGAACCCGACGGCTGCGGCCAGGTCGGCCAGCCGGATCTGGCGCACGTCGATACCGTCGATTGCCACCGTCCCTTCGGTTACGTCGTACAGCCGAGGCACGAGGGCGGCGATCGTGGTCTTTCCTGCGCCACTGGGGCCCACGAACGCCGCCAACTGTCCGGGCTGGATGCGGAAGCTGACACCGTCCAACGCCCACTGACGGGACTGCCCGTGTTCGTGCAGATCGCCGTCGCTGCCGTGGTAGCTTCGGCTGCTCACCCGCACTGAGTCGAACACCACTTCGCCTTCAACCTTGTCGCGCTCCAGCGACACCGCGGCGGGGGCGTCCGTGATCTCCTGTTCCAGGTCAAGGTAGCCAAATATGCGCTCGAACAGCGCCAACGACGTCTGCATCTCCAACGACACCTGCAGCAGACGCTCCACCGGCTGGTACAGGCGGGCCTGCAGCGCCGTGAAGGCGATGATTGTCCCTGCCGTGGCTGCGCCCGCGCCTCCCATGAAGATCAGGTAACCGGCTGCCAGGTACACCAGCGCGGGCAACAGGGTCAGGAAGGCGGTGGCGGCCGCGTAGAAGCTCTGGGCGATCATCTGCTGACGCACGACAAAGCGGGACAGCTCGTCGTTGTGGCGGCGGAAGTGGTGCAATTCGTCGTGCTGCCTGCCGAACAGCTTGGCCAGCAGTATGCCCGACAGCGACAGCGTCTCCTCGGTGACTGCGGTCACCTGCGCCATGGAACCCTGGGCGCTGGCCGCCACCTCCCGGCGCTTGCGTCCCACCCACCGGGTCAGCAGGAAGAACACCGGCAGCATTGCCATCGCCACCACGGTGAACTGCCACGACAGGAACAGCATGGCCACCACCACGGCGATCAGCGCGACCACGCTGGCCACCAAGTCGGCGATGGTCCTGGTCACCACCGGCTCGATGCCGTTGATGTCGTGGGACACCCGTGACTGCATCTCGCCGGTGCGGGTCCGGGCCAGGAAGCTCAGCGACATCCCCAGCAGGTGGTCGTACACAGCCTCCTGCAGGTCACCGGTGACGTCCTGCCCGATCCTGCTGGTCAGGAAGGTCTGGACGATGCTCAGCGCACCGCCGGCGACGGCTATCGCCGCCATGAGCGCCGCCAGCACCCAGAGAAGCGTCAGATTGAGCTGGCCATCCGCAGGGAACAGGGCCGAGTCGAAGACTTCCCTGATCAACACCGGGTTGAGCACGCCCAGCCCAGCGTTCAGTACGATCACCAGGCCAACGACGGCGACCGGCAGCTTGTAGGGGCCGAACAGTCCGACAATTCTGCGTACCAGTCCCTGCTGGCCTGTGTGGTCAAGCCGACGGTGCTGGTGAGGGTCTCGTAAAGCCGCCATCGACAGTCCTCTCAATTCCTCGGACGGCAGTTGGCGGCGATCAGCGGCGGTGGCTGGGAAGGACCGGTTCAGCGGGGTCCGTGGCGACCACGCTGCCGTCGCTGTATATCACGCCGTCCTCGCAGTATGCCTCGATGAGGCCTCCGCCGTACTGCTCCCGGTACAGGCGAGCATACAGCCCCTCGTGGGACAGCAGGTCGGCGTGGGTTCCCCACTCAACGACCCTGCCTCTGTCGACCACGTAAATCACGTCGGCTGAAAGAATGGTGGAGAGGCGGTGGGCCACCACCAGCGTGGTCCTCCCCTGCATCAGCGGCTCCAGCGCCGCCTGAACGTAGCGCTCGCTGGAGGTGTCGAGGGACGACGTCGCCTCGTCCAGTATGAGGATCCGCGGCTGGTGCAGGATGACGCGGGCGATGGCCAGCCGCTGGCGCTCACCGCCGGACAGCCGGAAACCGCGTTCTCCGACAACGGTGTTGTAGCCGTCGGGCAACTCCATGATGCGGTCGTGGATGTAGGCTGCCTTGGCCGCATCCACCAGCTCATGGCAGGTGGCGTCGGGATGGGCGTAGAGCAGGTTCTTCTCCATGGTGGCATGGAACAGGTAGCTTTCCTGGGTCACGTAGCCGATGATCTCCGACAGGTCGGCCAGCTTGATTTCCCTCACGTCGACGCCGTCGATGCGCACCGAGCCCTCGGTTACGTCATACAGGCGCGGCACCAGTGAGGCGATAGTGGTCTTGCCCGCCCCGCTGGGACCGACAAATGCCGCCATCTGTCCCGGAGGGATCTGCAGGGTGATCCCGTCCAGCGCCCAGTCCCGTTCGCTTTCCCCTGTCGCCGGGACCCGGCTGCCGTTCAGCTCCTGCTTCGTCTCCGCTTCTTCGCCCTGCCGGTAATTGACCCGAACCGAGTCGAAGGTGATTTCTCCGGCCACGCTGTCCTTGTCCAGGTGCCTCGCATTGGGTGCGTCGACAATCTCCTGCTTCATGTCCAGGTAGCCAAAGATGCGCTCGAACATCGCCAGCGAGGACTGGAGCTCAACCGACACCTGCAGCAGGCGCCCCACGGGGAAATACAGGCGGTTTTGCAGAACGGTGAAGGCAATGATGGTGCCTGCAGAGACCACCGATGGGCCGCCGCCCGACATCATGTATCCAGCCAGCAGGTAGATTGCCACGGGACTGACGGAAAGGAAGGCCATCACCACGGCGAAGAAGGCGTGGCCAATCATCTGCTGCTTCACCGTCAGGTCGGAAAGCTCCTGATTGTGGCGGCGGAAGTTGGCCATCTCCTCATGTTGCCGCCCGAAGAGCTTGGCCAGCATGATTCCTGAAACCGACAGCGTTTCCTGGGTTATGACTGTCATTTCGGCCATGGACTTCTGGGTGAGGGAGGTTACCTCCCTTCTCTTCTTGCCAACCCACTGGGCCATGAAGAAGTAGAGAGGCACGGTGGCGATGGCCACAACGGTCAACTGCCACGACAGGAAAAGCATGGCGCCGAGGGTGCTGGCCAAGATGGCGATGTTGGCTATGGTGTCGCTCAGGGTGGTGGTCACCACCGACTGAATGCCGCCAACGTCGTTGGATACCCGGGACTGTATCTCGCCGGTGCGGGTGCCGGTGAAGAATCGCAGCGACATCCCCTGCAGGTGGGCATAGACGGCGTCGCGCAGGTCGCGCATGACGTGTTGCCCGACCTTGTTGGTCATGTAGGTCTGGAAGACCCCCATGCCTGCATTGGTCGCGGCTATGGAAATCATGACGCCGCCCAGAATCCAAAGAATCCCGATGTTGGGCGGCAGAGTGACATTGGTCACTGCGTCCTTCGGGAACAGCCCGTCGTCGAACACCACCTGGATGAGCATCGGGTTCACCACGCCCAGGGTGGACGTGATGAGGATGAAGAACACGACTATGGCGACATGGGTACGGTAAGGACGGAAGAGCCGCACCACGCGGGGCACCATGGATCGGCCGTCCCCGGACGGCGGTTCGGAAGGAGGCGTTCCTCCCATCAGACGGAGGCCCCGATGCGGATATCGATTGCTCATCCGGGTGCCGTTCCCTGCCGATTCTCGTTTAATTCCCTTGGTGTAAGGCCCTGGACGGGAAATTGTAAAGCACTATTTTATATCAATAGACAACAGTAACCGAATAAAGGGAATCCCCCTCCTTTTTGGGAGAGGGATTGCGAAGCGCGGGTATTCCAGAGCGGGTATTCCAGAGAGGGTCTACCAGGTCTTGACGACCGGCAGCACCTCCTTGCCGAACAGGCCGATGTTGGACATCGTGGCTTCGTGGGACATCTTGGACTCCTGCCCGTACATGATCAGGTGGTCCATTCCCAGCCGCTTGTGCAGGTACTCCAGTTTTTCCAGCACCTGGTCCGGCGTGCCGCAGACGATGTGGTAGTTCTCCTTGAGCTCCTCATAGGTCTGGACCGCCAGGGGCTTGACCGTGCGGCGGGCTGCCACCGCGGCGCTGGCCTGGGAGCGGTACCCGACGGGGTTCATGTACTCGCGGGGCGCCCGGGTAGTTGCGCCCATGCGCCAGACGAAGTGCTTGGCCTCCTCGTTGGCCTTCTCCTCATCCTCGTCCACGAAGCAGCACAGCAAGTAGCCGAAGTTATCGGGCGAGGTTTCCCGGCCCTCATCGGCGGCTGCCGCGCGGTACATATCGAACAGCTCCTCCGTCACGTCCACATCCGTCAGGAAGGCAACGTAGGTGTAGCCGTGCCGCCCGGCCCACTCGGCGGTCTCCGGGCTGGACGTCCCAGGCACCCACACCGGCGGGTGCGGCTTCTGGATGGGCACCATCCACGGGTTGACCGCCCGGTAGTTGAAGTGCTTGCCCTCCCATCGGAAGGGCCCGGGCGTCGTCCACGTCTTGATCAACAGATCGTGGCACTCCTCGAACCGCTCCCGGTTCTCCACTGGGTTCATGTTGGTGGAGACGGTCTCGACGCCCGTGCCGCGCACCATGCCCGAGATAACGCGCCCGCCCGAGATGACGTCGATCATGGCGATCTCTTCCGCCAGCCTCACCGGGTTCTCGTGGATGGGCAGGATGTTGCCCAGCAGCAGGATTTTCGCGTTCTGCGTGGTGCGGGCCAGCACGGCGGCGGTCAGGTTGCACGACGCGTTCATGCACGACGGCGTGCTGTGGTGCTCGTTGACCATGATGCCGTCGTAGCCCAGTTCGTCCACATACTGGCACTCGTCGAAGTACCGCTTGAACAGCTGGTTGGCCGTCGGCGGGTCGAAGTAGCTGTTGGGAAAAGTCAGCCGTATCGACGGGTGCTTCTCCGCCTCATCGTCCGGGTACTCGTGGTAGGGAAACTCGCTGAAGTAGTAGACCTTCATCTATGGCTCCTTGTTCTGATTGACCTAAGGACCGGGGCCAAGCAATTCATCCACTGGGAATTGCAGGTCCGGAAACTCTTCGGGTGAGATTGATTCCCCCCGACGGAATCTCATCATCGTTTGGTACCCGTCGGGCCTGGGTCGCCGGTAAACTTCGATCGCTTCTTCCCCCAATAGGAGCAACCATGTCTCCGGAATTCCGCTCAGGGCATACAGGGGCACCTTGACGCTTCGGTCGAATCTGGCAGTCGTATCGGAGACTTCAACCGCCAAAAAAACCTCGGAAGGGGTTGGAAGATTCGAATGGTAAAAGTCCGGACGGGGTCTCAGCAAGGCTAGGTCCGGCTCGGGTTCTCCACCGGCGGGCAGCCGCACCGGATTCTGCGTCCAGACCACTGCCCTGTCGCCAACCGCCAGAGTGAAAATTCTTGCACATCGAGCGGTGCCAGCAGCATGTGGGCTCCCAATTGGCGGCATCAGGACGATCTCTCCCTCAATTAGCTCCACCCGCTCCCCCGCCGACAGGATGCCCTCGTCGCCCATCGCGTGATATTCCTCGGGGCTGTACTTGTGAATCTGCGCATCAAATTCCCTGTCCAGTCCTGCCAGTTCACTAAGGAACCTGGTTACTCCCCCTTTGAGGGCAGGGTGGCAGCGATTTCTCACCATGGGGGACTTGTCCCAGACAACCCCTTCCAGTAACTCCACTCCTGGGCCAGCAGGCAATATGCCCACCTCGGCCATCCTGTAGTACTGCTCGACATTGAATTGGTAGCGGCTGATCCCGCTGCTATCAGTTTCAGCATCCATAGCTAGCTCTTGCCGGTCCGCCTCGAGGTCAATCGTTTTCTTTATTCAAGCTTTCTCAGGCATTGTAGCCCAGGGGCCGCCCGTCACGCCGCCAGATCCTCGCCCACCAGCCGGCAGCCCAGCAACTCCAGGGCTTCCGCCACCTCGTTTATGGAGGTCTTGTAGTCCAGGCTGAGCAGCCTCCCGGCGTGAGCCTCCGGCACGTTCAGGCGCATCGCCAAGTCTGAAACGCTAACGCCCTGTTCCCGCATAGCCACGTAGAGATCAAGCTGTGCGGCGATGAGGGGCTGGACCGTCAAAAGCTCCTGACCTTTAGCCCAGCGGCTGGGTGTCGGCAGTTCCTTCTGGCGATCAACGTACGACGCCAGGGATACGACCATGCAGTCCTCAGCCATGATGATGGCGGTTTTCCAGTCGCGTCCACAGGTCAGGGCACCCGGGATGTCAGGAAAGGAGACGTTGTACCGGCCCTCGTACGCCTCGTCGTCTTCGAGTTCCAAGTTGCAGGGGTAGGTATATTTCATGCGTCAGAAATCCCTCCTGTCGATACCTAATTCTCTGAACATGGACATCAATGTGCCAGTGGCAATCTCGCCGTGCTGCACCTGTGTTTCGCGGTCTCCCACGTAGACGGTACCGTGGCTGCCCTTGCCCTTAGCCGGATCGTAGTCAAACTCCAACCCGTGCCGCTTGGCGTAGCGCCGCGCCCTTCGGACGAACTCCCTGCCGTTCATTCCTAGACCAACTCATGGGGCGCGCGAAGCCCGGCGGAGTAGCAGGCAAACCGGCCTTCAGAAGCTTCGATTTCCCCTCGTCCCAAGATACATGGATACGCCGACGTCGCTGGCCAGGAATCCCTGCTGCCTGCGCCGGTTTCTCTGAGGACGGACATTGGACCGTCCAGCGCCGTCATGCCATACCGAACTGTTGCGCGTCAGGTTCCAACCGGAGTTGTCGACTGGTTGGGCCTCTTCTTGCGCAGGGCGCAGCAGGAAGCCCAGCCCGCCGAGCATGCGCCCGAAAAAATGTTTGCCGTTCATGTTCACCTCATGCCTAGCGCCACTGGCAGGCCGGATTTCTGCCTCACCCTGAACCTCTCCCTCTGGGGGAGGGAACGGTTGCAGGACTCCGTCCACAAAGAGGAGGGAGAATCAAAATACCTACTCCTCCAGCGTGGTGATATCCCCTGGGTCGAGGCCGAGCTCCTGGGCCTTGAGGAGGCGGCGCATGATCTTGCCGCTGCGGGTCTTTGGCAGGGTGGGGGTGAAGTCGATCTCGGCGGGCACCGCAATCGGCCCCAGCTCGTTGCGGACGTGCAGCTTGAGGGCGTTGACCATCTCCTCCGACGGGTCGTTGCCGACGCGCAGGGTTACAAAGCCCTTGATGGCCTCGCCGCGCAGCTCGTCGGGCTTGCCGATGACAGCCGCCTCGGCCACCGCCGGGTGCGACACCAGCGCGCTCTCCACCTCAGCCGAGCCGATACGGTGGCCCGCCACGTTCAGCACGTCGTCGGCGCGGCCCACCACCATGTAGTAGCCGTCGGCGTCGCGCAGCGCCACGTCGCCGGTGAAGTACACGCCGGGAATGGTGTTCCAGTCGCGGGCGTAGCGTTCCGGGTCTCCGAATACGGTGCGGAAGAAGTGCGGGAAAGGCCGCTTGATCACCAGCAGCCCTCCCTTGTCCGGCTCGGTGATGGGCTGCCCCTCGCGGTCTACGATATCCATCTCGGCGCCGGGCATCGGGACTCCCACCCGTCCCGGCTTGACCTGCATCGTGGCGGTGGTGCCGAGGCAGGGGCCGCCGGTCTCGGTCTGCCACCAGTTGTCGACAATGTGGCCCCACTCGCCGTTGCCGCAGATGTGCTCATAGCTCCAGCGCAGCGCCTCGGGGTTCAGCGGCTCGCCGGCGCAGGTGAGAAACCGTAGCGAGCGCAGATCGTATCCCTTCGGGTACTCCTCGCCGTAGCGCATCAGCATCCGCAGGGCGGTCGGCGCGGTGAAGACGACATTGACCCCGTACTTCTCGATGGTCTCGTAGAACACCCCCGGGTGCGGGTAGTCGATGGCACCCTCGCGGAACACCGTCGTCGCCCCGGCGACCAGCGGCGCGTAGACGATGTAACTGTGGCCCACCACCCAGCCGATGTCGGAGGTGCACCAGTAGACGTCGTCTTCCTTGACGTCCCAGAAGTTCTTGAAATGGTAGTACGTCCCCACCATGTAGCCGCCGTGGACGTGCTGCACGCCCTTGGGCTTGCCGGTGGTGCCGCTGGTGTAGAGGATGTACAGCGGGTCCTCCGAGTCCATTTCCTCGGCAGGACAGTCCGCGCTGCCCGACGCAATCAGCGCGTCGAAGTCCACCTCGCGGGCGCCCAGCGACGATGGGCTGTCCGAGGGCCCCTTGCGCCGCCAGACGATGACCTTCTCGACCACGTCCAGGTCGGCGACGGCGCGCTCGGTGATGCCCAGCAGGTCTACCTCGTTACCGCGGCGGTAGCCAACGTCGGCGGTGATGACCACCTTGGCCTGGGCGTCGGTGATGCGGTCGCCCAGCGAGCCAGAACTGAATCCTGCGTAGACCACGCTGTGTACCGCGCCGATGCGAGCGCAGGCCAGCATGGCGATGGCTCCTTCGGGCGTCAGGGGCATGTAAATGATCACCCGGTCGCCCTTGCCCACGCCCAGCGAGCGCAGCCCGTTAGCGAAGCGGTTGACCAGCTGCGCCAGCCGCCCGTACGTGAAGACGCGCTCCGAGCCGTCCTCTCCCAGCCAGATGAACGCGGCCTTGTTGCGGTTGCCGTTGGTCAGGTGGCGGTCAAGGGCGTTCTGGGTGATGTTGCATTTCGCCCCCAGAAACCAGCGGAAGGTGGGGTACTCCCACTGGAACACGCTGTCCCACCGCCGCGTCCACTCCAGTTCCGAAGCCACACCCTCCCAGAACCCCTCGGGGGAGTCCATAGAGTCGCGGTAGGCCCCTTCGTAGTCCTGCAGGTGAGCCTGCCGCACCAGAAAGTCGGGCGGCTCAATCACTCCGGTCTCCTGGAGCAGGTGGTCTATCTGTCCTTGCTGCACCATGTTGCGGCTCCTTTACTACCTGTTATCTCTACCGATTATGGGGATAGAGAGGTTGCGACAAATGCTGCGGGCCGTCCCGTTACGAATTTCAGTGTGTCTGGGCACGTAGTCAATTTGGCCGGTTTCAGGGTTGATCCATACGGAATGGGCACCCCCCTTTCGTACGAATTCGCATCCGTGGTTGCGAAGGTGCCGTATCAGGTCTCCTCGCTTCACTGGACGACGATTACTTCGCGGACGGCTTCAGCCGGCACTCCCCGTAGGCCATCCTCCCGGCGCATTTCCAAGTGCAGCAGTATCGCCTCTGCCAAGTTTCCCAGTACATCCTCTCTTGTCTTACCCTGACCATGCGCGCCGGGTATTTCCAGACAGTGAGCGACGAACCAATCCTCGTCCTTTTCGATCACCGCCGTGAATTCGTTTCGCACCACAGCTTCGGGTTTCTGGTAAACGAAACTCGCCTCGGCGTCATCCGGCATTGCTTCTGTTGAGATCAGTGTCATCGAACACCCTCCCAAAGGCGTTGTAGGCGGGACTACTCAGTACCAAGATACGGTACCCATTGCAGGGCGATGGTTTCCTGGACAGCAATGACCTCTTGGGTGGCATCGGGCGGCAGGTCGAAGAGTAGGTCCTGCATGGTCTTTTCCCGCCGGGCCTGCAATGCGGCCTTAATCGCCTCGGCCAGCCTCTCCCTGGCTTCGTCCATGGTCTTGCCTTCCGCGTTGGCACCGGCTAACTCTGTGCAGTATGCGATATAACGCGGCTCTTCTCCGCTGTCGTCGAGCTCGTAAATCGCTGTAAACTCGTTTCGCACCGAACCCCCCTGCCTTCGTGGGTGAGGACTGCAGAAACCCGCCCCTACCGGAACGCCGGCATCACTTCCTTGGCGAACAGCTCCATCGACCGCATCACCTTCCCGTGCTCCATCGTGCCGAATGACATGTTGGCGCCGAAGTAGTGGACGTTGTGGTCGTCACGCAGCCGCCGGATTCGGTCGATGCATTGCTCAGGCGTGCCGAAGACGGTCGTGGTCTTCAGCCGCGACTCATAGCTCGGCGGATCCTCAGGGCGGTTGGCGATCCACTCGCTCAGGTCGTAGTAGATCTCACTGCCGCCCTTTAGAGTACGCCGGTATCCGTTCAGGTCATATACCCACGTCACGGCCTCGCGGGGGTCTTCGATGGCTGATTTTTCATCTTCCCCCACGTAGACCTTCCGGAAATACGGCATATCGTCCCACAGGGGCTCCACGCCCTTCTCGGCACAGACGTCTGCATAGACGTTGCGGATTTCCAGTGCCTCCGAGTCCGGGATGTTGGCGCTCGTCAGAACCGGCAGACCCCGGTCCACCGCCACCGACACACTCTCCGGGGTGCGCGACACTGCCAGGTAGATCGGCGGGTGCGGCTGCTGCACCGGCACAGGAGCGATGGTCATGTCGTCCACGTTATAGAAGTCGCCGTGAAAGCTGAACCCGGGGTTCTTCCAAAGGCCCATGATGACATCGAGAATCTCGCTGAAGCGCTCGCTTCGTGTGTTGTAGTCCACGTTCAAGTTGCCGTACTCGTAGACCACCTGCCCGCGGCCCACGCCGAAGTCCAGCCGACCTTGGCTCAGCGAGTCCAGCAGGGCCGTCTCCTCGGCGATGAATATGGGGTTATGAAATGTGAGCACGCTTACGCCGGTGCCGATGCGGATACGCTTGGTGCGGGCGGCGGCGTACAGGCCCATGGCCACCGCCGATGGCACAATGCCGTAGCGGGTGAAGTGGTGTTCGGCCAGCCATACCGAGTCATAGCCCAGTTCTTCGGCGTACTCTACCTGTTCCATCATCTCGCCGAGAATGCGGCTCTGGTGCTTGGGGTCGGGTTCGGGCCACGAGGGCAGCATGAAAAGGCCAAACTTCATGGGGAACAATCACTCCGGTTTCAGATAAAACGGCCCGCCCCAGCCCAAAGCCTGGGACGGGCCGACGGATTTGCTACATTCTAGCTTTAGGCATGGTTAGCGGCAACAAACACGCACTCTACAAAGGCCCGATTGCACCTCCAACGGAATCCACCCGACTCCATAAACCGTCGTAAGACTCCATCGCCCGCGTTGACCCTGTTTGCGCCAGTGGCCTAAAATCCCTACGGCTTGTCATAATGGATTTGAATGCGCGCCCCGCTTATGGGCCTGTGCTCCCGGCGAGGAGGGAACATGGCTACTGAAGGCTACACTCACCCAGAATACCTGGTGGAGCCGGGCTGGCTGGCCACCCACAAGGACGACGCCAACGTGGTCGTCGTCGACTGCGATGTTGACGCCGCCTACAACCGCAGCCACATCCCCGGAGCCGTTGCGGTCCCCGACAATTTCGAGAAGGACCCCGACACCGGCCGGGTGCACCTGATGAACGCCTCCCAGTTCCAGGCCATGTGCCAGCGGCTGGGCATCGGCGACGACACGCTGGTAATCACCTACGACAACTCCCAGAGCCTCTACGCCGCGCGCCTGTGGTGGGCCCTCAACACCTACGGCCACACCAACGCCAAGGTGCTCAACGGCGGGTGGCGCGGCTGGATTGCCGCCGCCTCTGATACAAGCGGAAGCGTTGGCCTGGACCGGCCGGGGCCTGCGGAGGGCGTCACATTCACGCCCAACCGCGACGAGTCCCTGCTGGTCATGGCGGACGAACTCAAGGAGGCCTGCAGCCTCGGGGACTCCGTTATCTGGGACGTTCGTAGCGACGGCGAATGGGACGGCAGCGAGATGCGCGGCAACCAGCGGGCCGGTCACATCCCGGGCGCCATCCACCTTGAATGGTTCAACGTAATGGACCGCCAGACCCATCGCTTCAGGCCCGCCAACGAAATCCGCCAGTTGCTGGCCGACAATGGCATCTCACCCGACAAGAAGGTCTATACGTATTGACAGGGCGGCATCCGTGCGGCGCACGGCGTGTTCGTCCTGCAAATGGTTGGCTACAACCAGACCAAGAACTACGACGCCTCCATGGGGGAATGGGCCAATCGCGAAGACACACCGCTGGAACTCTAGCTGACCCTGTCTGGCCCTCAACAAGCGGATGGTCCCGGGAAGGCAATAGGGGTCCCTGGCGGGAGGAGACGCCTCTTCGTCCATGCGACAGGTAGGAGATTGGTTTGATGAAACGTTGCGCCCTGTTCCTTCTGCTGGTGACGGCCATCGCGGGCTCTATGGCCTGTGGCTTCATCGGCGGATCATCCCCGGAGGGCCCGGAGGGCCTGGTGCCCGACGCTGCGCGAGAACTGATTCTCGTGGACGTCAGCGAAGCTGCACTCAGCCGCACCGATCTGCCTATGGAACTGGAAAACGGCGTCTCCAGCATGGAAAACTATGGCGACGTGCGCCAGCAGGCTTCGCTTACCCTGGCATCTGGTCATGTCATGATTACCAGCGGCGACCTTGACTTACTGGACATTCAGGACGACCTGGCCGACAGCAGCCATTCCGGTTCCCAGGTAAGGGACCACGACTTCTGGGTGTCTGCAGACGGTCTGCAGGCCTCTGCCATACTGGCTGATGACGGCTATCTGATCAGAGGTGACACCGACGCTGTTATAGACGTCCTTCGGGATGTCAGCCGCGACAGTGGTCTGCTCTGGAACGACGACGATGGCGACCTCAAACAGGGGCTCGATATCGTGGGTGCTGGCTTTGTGAAGACAACCTCCCGGGACTGCCGCCTCGAAGACAACCACGGCTGCCTGGCCGCCGCATGGTCTTTCTCGCGTGGGGAGGAACGCCGCACCGTCATCGAGGGCACCGCCGCCTTCATGTTCCGCGACGCCTCGGCCGCCTCCGGCGCGGCCCCGATAATAGAGAGGGCGATCCACTCAAACGAGCTGATCGCCCTGACCCAGATCATCACCGAAGGATCAACCGTGACCCTGAGGGCCGACGTAAACCGAGACGACTTCGCCGCCCTCCAGTTCCCCATCAGTCTGGACCAGTAGTCGAAAAAGGGATCGCACTACGGTCGGAGCCACCCCGCAAGAAGGCGGCGAGCTTGGCGGGTCGTCTTACTTTAGCGAGGCACGGACCGGTATTAGTCGTCGACCGTATGAATCTACGGCCAGTCTAACCCGTTCCAGAGTGTACGAGCCCAGCAAGGCGGAGTCTGTTTCGTCCCCGAAGATGAAGGCGGTTATTACCTCCCTGCCATCTACTCGTGCACGGCCATCTCCAAGTCCTCTTTCTATGATGCTACCGTCGGCCAGTTCAAATTCTACTGTCTCGGTAGGTTCAACTCCCAGTCGAAGCAAGATGGAGGCCGGCAGAGAACTGTAGGTCGCTGCCGTATCGACAAGGCCCTCTACCCATTCGAAGCTATCGCCATTCAGATTCCCAACTTCGAAAGGCCAGGAAAACAAACCCATACTTTCCCCGTCAAGCAGTTGTAAGATCCTAGGACTTGATAGTGTATCACCCTACCTCTACAGCGGCAGTGATACCACCTGGCGGGTCTGCGAGCTGCGAGTTACTGCCTCGGTGAACTCCATGTAGTGCACACCCACGTCGAACGGCGTGCGGGTGATGCGCTCCTCCCCCCTGATGGCCCTGCAGAACTCCTCCTCCACGCGCCAGTAGGCCTGCCCTTCTGCGGGATTGGCGATCTCTTCCATCGAGCTGTCGCCTCGCTGTCCGCCGTGGACGTTGAGGCCGGAGTCCACCCGCAGGGTTCCTTCGCTGCCGTAGATCCACACCTCGTTGCCCGGCCCGAAGCCAGTAACTGCGCTGAACCGCATGTTGGCCTGGGCCCCGCTGGCCAGGTCCGCCAGGATGTCAACGTGGTCCGGGATGGTGACCGGCACCAGGCTGCCGTCCTCGTCGCGCCGCTGTCTCACGCTGACCTTGGTGTTCGCCATCACGCGAGTGGCCGGACCGACCCAGCGGATCATCGCCTCGTACCAGATACCCATGTTGAGGATGTTATAGCCGCTCAGGTCGCGGTCGTTCCGCCAGTGCATCGGGCCGCCGACGTCGGCGAATCCTGGCGTCAGCGACTGCACCGACACCGCCAGCACGTCCCCGACATATCCTTCGGCAATCTTCTGCTGCAGCAGGTTGTCCACCTTGAAGGTCAGGGGCGACGGCACGATTTGCGTCACCAGGTCAGGGAAAGCCCGTGACGCCTCCAGCATGTCCCGCGCCTCGGCCGCCGAGGTCGCCATACGCGCCTCGCACAGCACGTGCTTGCCCGACTCCAGCGCGGCGATGGTCAGCGTCCGGTGCATGTAGGGCCAGGTCCCGATGCAGACTGCGTCGATCGAATCATCCTCCAGCAGCTCAACCCAGTTGTCATAGACCGTAGGGATGTTGAACTGGTCGGCCACCACACGCCCCGACTCTCGGGAACGGTTGGCCACCGCCACGATCTCCACTCCTCCGGCCCCGTGGAATCCCGGAATATGCCGGTCGCGCGTATTCCGCCCCGCGCCGATCAGTCCAACCCTGATGCCTTCTTGTGCCATCTGTCATTCTCCTTCAACGACCTTATAACTGTCCGAACTGAGTTGTCTTGCGCATTCGCAAGATACGAGTTGGGATTAATCTTCGCCGCAGCGGGTCCACTGCCAGCCTGACTCCCTCCAGGGCATGAGCACCCAACAGCGGGGGAACGTTTTCAGGGCCGAATGTCACCCAGGTGAATGTTTCAAGCCCGTCGATTCGCACTCGAACCTCCGCAATTGGGTCCTCGACAACTGGCCCATCAGCGAGTTCTGCCTCGACCGTATCGGTAGGGGAAATCCCCAGGGCACGCAGAACGGAGCCGGGCACCTGACAGAAGGACGCACCTGTATCTACCAAGGCATCTACGGTCTCAGCCCTGTCCCCGTTTCCGCTTAAAACCTGCATTTCGTGGTAGAAGGTTCCCATCTGCTACTTACTCCGGGCAACCCGCTTCAGCCTGCCTGTCCTAGGCACCAGCTCCTCGGCCACCGGATCGACCAGCAGCAGGAACTCCTGGAGCGCGTTTGAGCCGATCAGAGGATCAGCATCCTCAGGCCCGAAGATGACGCGCAGGGAACTCTCTGAGTCGTAGATGACCAGCATGGCTTGTCCCACATCTCGGTCAACCACCCTGCCATCTGCCTGCTCGAAGGCCAGCACGTAACGCTTTTCAATGCCCAAGCGTTGCAGCATGCTCCGCGGAAACATCGAATATGACGCGCCGGTATCCACCAGCGCCTCGACCGTTTCCAAGCGTTCTCCGTCGGCGCTCCACACTCCTACGGGCCAGGTAAACTCGCCCATCTTGCTACCCGACGCCGTTGGACTTCATCTTTCCCGTCCGCGACACCACCTCCTCGGCCACCGGATCGACCACCAGCAGAAACTCCTGCAACGCGTTGGCCCCCAGTAGGGACTCGGCGTCGTCACGCCCGAATGCCACGCTTGAAGCCCTGTCGCGACCATTGATTGTCATCCAGGCCACTCCAACGTCAAATTCGATGATGCTGCCATCGGCCTGTTCGAATTCCACGCGTTCCAGGCGCCCGATTCCTAGGCGTTCGAGCGAGGCCGAGGGGAACACTGAGTAGGACGACCCGGTATCCACCAGCGCATCCACAGTCTCAAGGCGCTCCCGGTCGACGCTCCAGACGCCGACCGGCCAATAGAATTCTCCCACGGCTTCCTCCTGGTAAGAACCTGGTACTGGTAAGAACCTAGTACGAACCTGGTAAGAACCTAGTACGAACCTGGTAAGAACCTAGTACGAACCTAGTACGAACCTGGTAAGAACCTAGTACGAACCTGGTACGAGCACATGCCCGCACTGCGTGCCCGGTGCGATCCCCTACAGCGGCAGCGCCACTGCCTGCCCTGTCTGCGAGCTGCGGGTCACCGCCTCCGTGAACTCCATGTACTGCACGCCGACATCGAAGGGAGTGTGCGTGATGGGCTCCACGCCGCGGATGGCGTTGCAGAACTGCTCTTCAACACGCCACTTGCCGCGCTTCATGATCGGCAGTTCGGACAGCGCCTCGTCGCCCCGCTTGCCCGCCAGCACCTTATTGAAGGGCGGTCCTTGCAGGCTGATGGTACCGTCGGTGCCGAAGATCCAGAAGTCCGTGCCCGTCTGCAGGCCGGTTACCGCGCTCCAGCTCAGGTCAGCGGCGGCCCCGCAGCCCATCTCGCACAGCACGTTCACGTGGTCGGGCACCGTCACCGCCTGCATCGCGCCATTCTCGTCGGGGCGGCGATTGCCGAAGGTGCGCGTCATGGCCGACACCTTGGTCGCGGGGCCCACGTATCGCATGACCGTCTCGTACCAGATGCCCATGCCCAGGATGTTGTATCCGCTCAGGGTGCGGTCCTGCCGCCAGTGCAACGGCGACTCCGCGTCGATGAACGTGTCGGCCCGGTTGGCCCGTCCGTGGTAGTCGCAGACCCGCAGGCGGACCGCCAGGATGTCGCCCAGGTACCCGTTCCCCACGTAGTCGATCACCGTGCTGTCCACCTCCAGCGTCTGCGGCGCCGGCACGATCTGCGTCACCAGGTCCGGGTGCAGTCGGCTTGCGTCCAGCATCTCGTGGGCCTCGTCGGCGTTCATCGCCATGCGCGCCTCGGTCAGCACATGCTTGCCCGACGCCAGCGATGCCAGCACCAGGTTTCGGTGCATGTAGGGCCAGGTGCCCACACACACCGCATCGATGCTGTCGTCCTCCAGGAGATCGACCCAGTTGTCGTATACCCTGGGTATCTCGTACTCCCCGGCGACGCGTTCGCCAGACTCGCGGCTCCGGTTGGCCACGGCAACGATCTCCACGTCCCGCTGTTCGCGGAAGCCGGGAATGTGGCGCAGGCGCGTGTTGGCTCCCGCCCCGATCAGGCCGATGCGAATGATTCCGTTCTGCATCAGGATGTCTCCTTCTTATGACTGATAGCGCCAATTCTATCATGGTGGTTATCTGCTCCAGAGGACGCCTGGGACTCAGCGACCATCATGTCGACAGCCTTTATAATCCTGTGTGCCCTCTTCGTTTTCTGTGGTGGAATGTGGGATTTCTTGAAGTCATAACCGCCCCCTTTCGCGTCCTTATCAACGCGTTGTTCTCGGCCCGCGTGCGGGTGGAGGGCGACAGCATGACACCCACCCTGGAGGACGGCCAGTCCGTGCTCGTGGTGCGACCGGCGTTCCCTTGGAACCGGCTGCGGCGCGGCGACGTGGTTGTTCTGACACCTCCGGCCCCGACCCCCGGCCTGCCCGCAGACACCTGGTTCATCAAGCGGCTTGCCGGAATGCCCAACGAGGAAATCGTGCTGGACGGCAGCCGCGTCTACGCCGACGACCTGCTGCTGGCCGAGCTTCCCGGCCCAGGCCATCTGCCCGGCCACTCCGACAACGGCCGCCGCGAGTGGTGGAACGGCCCCGACGAATACTTCGTCCTCGGCGACAACCCGGTCGACAGCCGCGACAGCCGCGCCTTCGGCCCCGTGTCCGGCGACCGCATCATCGGCCGCGTCTGGCTCCGCATCTGGCCCCCCTCCTCCTTCGGTCCCGTCCGCTGAAGTCCCTCAAATTCAGGCGTCCGGCCACCTCCGATGCCCCCTCCCGCCAAGCTCGTCTCCGTAACCACTCGGAGCGAAAATGCACGGCCGTGTCTCGATCGGCGGTCAAACGCAACGCCGTCAGCTTTAAAGAAGCCAGGACCGCCCTGTGCCGAACGCCATTCCGATGTGATTGGGTGTTTAATTCGGGGGCCAATATTTGGTATGATAGATAGTTGTGCTTTCCATTTGTCCTGCCCCTGGGCAGCGCACCGCCCCTCGTAGACGAAGCGCCCCTTGGAGACGAAGGTATCGTCGTGACTGTTTCGAGAATCCAGCCGGGATCGATGGTCTGGTACGCGGCCAAGGGTCTCGGACAGGTCACTTCAGTTAACGACCGTCCGGCCGTGGTCTTCTGGGCCGACGGAAAGACCGGCTCACCCGTCACCTTGTCCGAGCTGTCGCTGACTCCCTTGGCAGACGCGGAGCCAACGGCTGGGCGTGGCGCAAAGGATTCCCGGTTCGAGTCCTGGGCGAAGAACTCCCCGCTGAAGCTCGTCGCCGTTGCTCTCGCCGCCTGTGGTGGCACCGGCACCGACGCGCAGATCCGCGAAAAGCTGGATGGCCGCGCCCCACTGTCCCCCAACTGGGGCAGCTGGTGGAAGCGCACCCTGCCCAAGCTCGGCAGCCTGCCCGACCACTTTGGCATCGGCGAGTCCGGCGGCACGCACAGCTACACCCTGCTTTCCGGAGTCGAGGCGGTACCGCCTGACCTGGTCAGGGAAAGGTCGGCAACCCTTGCTGACTGGAGAGAATGGCTCTCCTCCGACACCCACGGTCCGGCCCCCGGCCGCTTCCCCACCAAGCCGGTCGCCAACGCCCTCGGCAAGTGGCCCGAGGAGTCGATCGGGCGGGCCCTGCTGCGCGTGATTCTGAGCTCCGAGGAGGCCCTGTCCACCGGCGGTGCCTCCGCCCAGGCCGCTGAAGGATGGCTGAGGGCCGTGGCCCAGGCCTCCCTGAGCTGGCGCGAGGTCGACGGCAACGACCCCCGCGGCTACACCGCCGCTCGTGTCGGGGAGATCCTGGCCCGGTTGGCCCGCGCCGCGGGAGACCGCACGCCCCATGAACTGCTGCTCCAGGCCGGCGCGCTCGACGGCGCCACCGACGCCTGGCGGCGAGGCTTCCTCGCCGGCATGTGGGAGGCCTTCGAGAGCGAAGACGCCCGCGAGATGTACCGCAATTCCTCGTCAATCCTGGGAAGGCAGGCGCGGATTGACCTGGCCAGGCAGACTGCTCTCGCCGCATTCGGACCCGAGTCTTCCTCGAACAGGGAAGCCCAGCTCGACCGGATGCTGGACGCCCTCCCGGAGGACGAGCGAACGCAGCTTCTTGAAGAAATCATTGCCCGCGCCTCCACCGCACAGCGGGAAGGCGTCCTCGGATACATCGCCAGCAGCCGCCACGCCTCCGGAAACGAGCGATTGCCGCTGAGGATTGTTGCGGTCCTGATGCTGTCGGAGGGCCAGGGACAGCTGGCCTCCCGTACATCGTGGGAACTCGCTGAGTCTCTCGCCGCCCCGGATGCTTACGGCCCGGAGGTAGCATCTCTTTACGAGAATACGGCAGCCCGGGTTGAAGCGATCATCGCCTATAAGGCTGGAAACGTGGAGGAGCTGAAAGACAATCACGAAGGCCAGCTTGAGCGAGAACGGCAGGAGCAGGAGCGCCTCCGCCAGCAGGTGCGCGAGCGCAACGCCGAGCTCGCCGCCCACCGCGCGGAGTCCCGGCTGGAACTTCGGCAGGACATGCTTCTCGCCATCGGCGAAGTGCTCCAGTCGGTCAACTCAGTCAACACCGGCCCCGAACGCAACGGCCTGAACGCAGACGTTGCGGCCGGACTGGTCCTCGCTCTCCGCGCCGGCGGCGCCGAACCCCTCGGCGAAGCGGGTGAGCGCGTGCCCTACAACCCCGACGTCCATTCAATCGCGGCAGCACATTCGAACACGGAGGTGCACCCTAACGCGGAAGAGCACTCCTCCCTCGCGGGCATCCCTCGGTCCGGCACGGTGAAGATCGTCGCCCCGGGTGTTGTATATCGCGGCGGGACACACGGCGACCGGGTCCTTCTTAAAGCCCTAGTCAAACACGAGGCAGGTTAGCAGGTTAATGGAAATCGTAGGCATCGACTTTGGTACCACCAACGTGCGCATCTCCACTTGGGACCCCGATGACCCCAACGCAGGTCTCCCCCAGTCCCGCCTTATCGGCCGCGGCGACACAACGGTCATGCCGGTGGTCGTCGCTCTTCGCAAGCAGGCCGACGGCGAAGTGACCCTGGTCGTGGGTGAGGACGCCGATACTCTGGAAAGCGGCCCAGAGACCATCGTCATCCGGAACATCAAGCGCTGGGCACTGTCCGGCGACTCCTACGTCAAGTGGCGCCTCGAAATCTCCGAGACCGAACGGCCCACTTGGTGGAACGCCGAAGAGGGATGCGTTGAGGCATGGGAGCAGCATTTCCAGGTAAGCGACCTCGTTTCCGCCGTAGTGGCCGAGGCCGTTAGCCGCGCCGGCCTGCCCGACAGGTTCGAGTGGCGCGCCGGGTGCCCGGTTCAATCGGGCTTCGACTACCGCTCCATGCTCGCCGGGGTGCTCACCAACCTCGCCGGGCAGGGCAACGTCAGTTGGGTCGTGGAGGAACCCATCCTCTTCCTGGCGGCGGCCCAGCGCAACATAGACCCCGACTCCGATTTCAGGCTGCAGGGCTCCTACCTCGTCTATGACCTGGGCGGCGGTTCCTTCGACTGCGCCCTCGTCGAGGTTCGGGATACCGGCGAGATGATCGTCTTTGGCGCCGACGGAGACCCCCTGCTGGGCGGCTCCAACATTGACCGGGAGCTGGCCTCCAAGTTCACCGGCGCGGAGAACCTGTTGCGCCTGGCCAAGGAGCAGCTCTCCCCCGAAAATCCTAGGATTCCCTTCGGCGGCAGCGTCGACCTGACTTGGGAGAGCGTGGAATCTGAACTCAAGGAAGGCAAGTTCGTACAGCGCTCCCTGATGGCCATGCGCGACGCTTACATCAGCGGCAAGACCGTGGTCTGGGGCGAATCCTCGGCCGCCGATGCAGAAACCGGCCAGATGAGCTTCGTCTGGCAGCTTGGCTACGACGACATGAAGCGGGACGTCGACGGCGTGATCATGTTCGGCGGTCCCACCCGCTCGCCCTACTTCGCCCAGAACCTAGGCCGCTGGTTCGGCGACGCCAAGGTGATGCAGGCCCGTGACCTCATCGGCGGTGTCGCTGACCCCGAGCTAACCGGCGTCAGCATGGGCGCCTGCTACTTCCCCAGCGGACACAATTTCCAACAGGTCCCCAGCAGGCTGCCCTACCGCGTGGCCCTGGAGAACACCAGCACCGGGCGCGATGAGGACAGGGTGGAGTACCGGCCCCACCAGTACTTCGTCGACTCCTTCCAGCCCGCCGAGCAGTTCGAGTCTCCGTGGCTGCCCCAGGAGAGGGACAACCCCCAGGAATACGAGCTGACAATCATCGACCCTGACGGAGTCGTGTTGGAGCGCCAGCACGTGGATAGCTACCTATTTCCGGAAAACCGGCAGCCAGCCACCGGCCTGCGCCTGGTAATCGACCGTCTCGGCCCGGTCTACGTCGAAAAGAAGTCCGAGGGCATCGGCCTGCCGTGGAACAAGAAGTTCACCATGGTCGAGAATCCGCCCTGGCAGACCGAGGAACAGCGCGAGATGCTGGAGGCCCTGCGTCTGCGCCAGCGCGAGCATGAGGTCATCCGCCAGCGCCAGTCCGACCAGCAACTAGACCAACTAACCCGTCACCCCGAACCCTAGCTCGACCTCTCCTGAAATCACACAGACGCTAGCGAAAGGGGCGGGTTTGAAACCCGCCCCTACGCCATTCCCAGAATGGCAGAGGCCACACCCCTATTCCTGAGCCTGTCGAGGGGCGGAGCATATGGACAGGTCAATGGAATGTGGGCCTCAGTCCACTCAACCTATCATCTCCGTTACCGCAAGCATACGGTAAGGCCCGCTTATTGAACCCCCAGTGCAGTCCCAGTGAAATGGAAGGCGGGCGCTCCGTAACGGGCGCCCGCCTCACCTATTCTCCGACGACTTTGGTACTGCGGAGTCTACACCCGCCACATATCTCCCGTCTGGAAGATCAGGTCAATCTGATGCACCGCGTCCGCCGGCCAGCCTGCCATCTTCATCCAGTCCTCGAAGTGCTGCTGCTCCACAGCCTCGCACTCCGTGAAGACCGTCCCGCTGGACGTGTCCGCGTACACCTTCAGGATCGTGGTGCGCCGGTCGGGTCGCCACTTGCTGACCCCGCCCGTGTAGGCGCCCAGCTTCTCCCTGAGCTCAGATTCCGTCAGTCCGGATATGCTGTGCGTGGCCAAAAACCTGGGCATACCGGTGTCACCTCTCGTCGGTTGTAATACCCCAGCGGGCCAAAGGAACAAAGGAGAATACCAACCCTCCTTGTTGTCCCTGCCCCCTGTGGTGAAATCAGTCCCCGGGATCAGTCCTGCGGCGGCACGAAGGGATACGGAATCGGCGGCCCGTCCCGAAGCGGCAGCGCCACCGTGGCCGTCCCCGGCATGCTCTCGATGCCGTCCTGCGTCTTCATCCCGATCTCCAGGTCGACCAGCCCCATGCCGCCCTTCTCTTCCTTGTCCGTGATCCGGCCCCACATGATCAGCACGTCGCCCGGCACCAGCATCGCCCGGTGCTCAAACGCCGCCTTCCATGGCCAGCCGTTGGGCAGCGTCCAGTCCTTCAGGTACTGCGGCACGACGCTCTGCTTCCACGAGCCGTGCACCAGCAGGCTGGGGTTGCGGTCGTGGTTCAGGCCGAAGTCCAGATCGTAATGGATCCGGTGGAAGTTCTCTATGGCAGCACTCCACCGGAACAGGTGCGTGGGCGTGGGTGCGTAGATGTACTTCGGCAGTTCATCCCCCACCTCCACGTCCTCGAAATACGTCTGCTTCTTGTTGCGCAACTGCTCCGCGCTGAGCTTCTCGTTATGCTCGAGAATCTTCTCCGCCGGCATCAGGAGCAGTTCTTCCAGGCTCGCACTCATAGTCGTGCTCTCTCGCAATAATTCCCTGTTTTCCCCTGGCCAGAGTCCTGCGGCTACCGCCGGATCGACGACTGCCGCGTGATACAGAGCAGATCGTCGTCCTGGTTCTTGTAGCTCGTTTCCACCGTGATGATCAGGAACGCACGCCCGTCGCGGCCGGAGCGCTCCCGGATGTCCGAGTACCGGTTCTGAAAGAACACCTTGTCCCCGATGCTCGGATACTTGTAGATCTCCAGCTCGTTCCCCGCGTTCAGCACCCGCACCAGGTTTGTCGGCACGTGCGGCAACGCCCCGGGGCGCTCCACGCTTCCGATGCCGTCCGACTCCGGGTTCTCCTTGAACGCCCGCGTGATCGGGTCCTCCTGCTCCGGACGGTGCCGCCCCACCATGTAGCTCACCATGATCGGCGGCGCGATGACTCCCCCGAACTTCGTGCCCTCCGCGTACTCTTTGTCCCAGTACCGCGGGTCCGGGTCCATCACTGCCTGCGTGAACCGGCGCAGGTACTCTTCGTCAACGTACCCCCACGATTCCACCACCTCGCCTTCCACGCCAATCATCGCCCGGACTTCCGGCGTGAGCGCCGATTCGGTCTCGTGCTGGGCCTGCTGAGTCATGACCGTCTCCCTCCAAGCTGAACAGGGGGTTCCATACCAAGCGATTCAACGGCAAAAGCCTACCCCAGCCCCCCATTTTCGTCAACAGAATCCAACATCCCATGACACTCACCTCTTGCAAAACGGTCCAAACCTTCATACTATATTCCTACATATGTTCTAATTAACATAGCTCCTCACTGCACTCACCACCGAACACCAATCGACCAAGAGGGAGAGTTGAAAACACCCGAATGCCGACGCTGCTTCTCAAAAAGACTGCTGATTCTGGATCGAAAACGAAGGGAGGACAACTACGTCCTGCGCTGCCAGGACTGCGGCTACCTCTTCAGCCCGCCGCGACCGCAACCCTCGCCGCCGCGCCCCAACGCCACCGACCCGCACCGTCCCGGCGCAGGTTCATAGCC
Source organism: Dehalococcoidia bacterium (assembly GCA_965222025.1). Lineage (GTDB taxonomy): Bacteria > Chloroflexota > Dehalococcoidia > Lucifugimonadales > UBA3495 > VXOI01. The sequence goes on from CBDCTI010000007.1 coordinate 210,232, forward strand.
GAGCCAGGCGACGTCGCCTGGCTCGTCCACCGCGGCAGCACACCGGACCTGACCCCCGCTTCGGACCCGACCCCGGAAGCCGAAACCCCCGGCACGCCGCTGTCCCCCGTTGCCTTCGCCCGCAACGTGCTGGGCGTAATGCCGTGGCACAAGCAGGAAGAGGTCCTGAACGCCCTCACGCAACACCGCCGCGTAGCCGTCAAGTCCGGCAACGGCCTGGGCAAGGGCTTCTGCGCCGCCGTCGCCGTCCTTTGGTTCATGCACGCTCACCCCGAGAGTGCCATCGCTCTAACCACCGCGCCCACCTTCCGGCAGGTAAGACACATTCTCTGGCGCCAGATCCACCGCCTCTACCGGCCCGCCGCCCAGGTCCTGGGAGGCACCATGTACGACACCCGGTGGGAGCTCTCGGCGGACCGCTACGCCATGGGCCTGTCTGCCGATGGTGCCGACCAGTTCCAGGGCTTCCACAATCCCTACATCCTCATTGTGGTCGACGAGGCCGAGGGCGTCAGCGAGGAGATCTACGAGGCTGTCGAGGCCGTCATGCCCTCCGCCGAACCCCTGCTGTTGCTCATCGGTAACCCCACCACCATGGGCGGGGCATTCCGCCGCGCCTTCCACGAGGAGCGGGAGGTCTATCACCCCATCACCATCTCCGCCTTCGAAAGCCCCAACGTCGGCGCCGGGCGCGTCGTAGTCCCCGGCCTCACCACCGCCAAATGGGTCGAGGAACGCAAACAGATCTGGAAAGAGGACAGCATCCAGTACCGCTCCCGCGTCCTCGGCGAGTTCTCCAACCAGAGCGAAGATACGCTGTTGCCCCTGAATGAAGTGGAAGCGGCAGTCGGCAGTATCGTTGATGCGGGGTCCTGGTCCGTTGACGATGAACCGCTACGCTCATCAGAAACGTCCGCCGCAGAGGAGGTCATCCTGGCCGTCGACGTCGCCCGCTTCGGGTCCGACAGCAGTGTCATCCTCCGTCGGCGCGGCAATTGCGTCGAGGATATTCAGGCCTTCCAGCAAGAGGACACCATGCAACTCACCGGCAGGGTGGCAGCCGCCATCCGCCAGCACAACCCGGCACGGGTCGTCGTCGATGAAATCGGCATCGGCGCCGGTGTCGTCGACCGCCTCCGGGAACTCGGCCACCCGGTCCGCGGTATCAACGTGGCCCAGAAAGCGCTGGACGAAAAGTCCTTCGCCAACCTGCGGGCCGAGGGCTACTGGAACCTCGCCGAGCGGTTCAAGTCGGGGCTTATCAGAATTCCCGGCGACAGCGAACTGATTCGCCAGCTATCAACCCTTCGCTATAACTTTGACTCGCAGGGCCGCATAAAGATCGAGAGCAAGGACGACATCCGAAAACGGCACCTGCCGTCCCCGGACAAGGCCGACGCTCTCATGCTTGCTTTCCTCGTACCAAAAGGCAGGTTCCACCTGTGGATCTGAAGCCCTTTCCGCCCACCGTGGGCCTGTCCAAGGGCCTGCCACAGGGGGCCACAGCAGTGCGTCCACACCGCTCAACCGAACTCCGAAAATGGCCGGAAATGGCCGGAAAAACAAAGTTTTTTCGGAGAACAGGCCGACCCGCTACGGGGGGTCTGAAGCCCGTCCCAGGACCTGACCGAAGCGCAGAACCCGCCTCAACGTCAACGGTCGGCTTGGCCAACGGAACCGGAATACCAAAATATTAGAGGTCTCAACAATGATGCAGAAACTCTCCCTTCGCCTCCCCTGGCGCAGGCAGATAGCCGCCCCCGCCGCGCTACGCGACACCCGCGAAAGCACTTCCCTGCCAGCCCGCGCCAAGGCCGCCGGGCCGGCGTTCGCCGACGTCGACGGCTTCTCCGTCCTGGCAGGCACCGGCGGCGGCTGGAGCCGAACCGAGTACGGCGAGTACTACGCCTCCTCCACCTCCGTCTACGCCGCCATCCGCGTCCGCGCCGACGCCCTCTCACGACCGCCGGTCGTCGTTTACCGCCGAACCGGCTCCGAAACCGGCCCTCAGCGGCTCCCCGTCGGCCCCGACCACCCGGCCCAGCGGCTCCTCGAGCGCGTCAACCGCTGGTACTCCCGCACCGACCTCTGGCGCGCCACCGAGATCTACCTCAACCTCTGGGGCTCCGCCTATTGGATGCTCGACCGCGACGCCGACGGCAACCGCGAGCTCTGGCCCCTGCGACCCAACCGCGTGTCCATCGTCCCTGACCGCGCGGAGTACATCCGCGGCTTCGTCTACCACGGTCGCAGCCGGATGGTCGCCCTCACTCCCGACGAGGTGGTCTGGTTCCGCTACTTCAACCCCCTGGAGGAGTACGCCGGCCTCTCCCCCGTGGCCCCCGCCCGCCTGGCCATCGACATGGGCCGCGACGGCCTCCGCTTCAACCGCAACTTCCTGCGCAACTCGGCCCAGCCCGATTTCGTGATGCTCACCAACGATTACATGAACGACAGCGAGGTCGAGGACTTCTACCGCCGCTGGGAGGCCCGTTACCGCGGCCCGGCCAACGCTCACCGCCCTGCCGTCGCCAGCTTCGTTCGCGACATCAAGACCCTCGGCCTCAGCCACCGCGACATGGACTTCATCCAGGGACTGCGCTGGAGCCTCGAGGAGGTCAGCCGCGCCTACGGGGTGCCGCGCCCGCTGCTCTCAGACCTCGAGCGCGCCACCTTCTCCAACGTCAACGCCGCCGAGCGGTTCTTCTGGCGCAACACCATGGTCCCCGAGATGACCTTCCTCGCCCAGCAGGTCACGCGCCAGCTATTCCCCCTCCTCGGCTACGACAACCTCGAGATGGAGTTCGACCTAGCCTCCATCGAGGCCCTCGCCGAGGACGAAAACGCCCGCGCCAACCGCGAGGCCCAGCTTCTCGACCACGGCGTCCTCACCATCAACGAAGTCCGCCGCACCCGCAACCTCCCCGACGTGCCGTGGGGCGACACCTGGGCGCGTGCGGGGGCATAGTGGGTTGTATTGTTGTTGGGCGATATCGCTTCTGTTAAATTATCGACCACATTTGGATCGCGCAGCCGAGCAGACGCTATGGACGGATCTCGACGCAATGAACGAATTGCTACTCGGAACTAGAGACATAGAGGAGCGTTTATCCATGGCTTACGCGCATGCGGTGGCGGCTCAGGCTGGCTACGTCACCGCTGTCTATGGCGTAGACAGGGATGGCATAGACTTGCGCATACAAGGTGGGGGTCATATGCGTCCTGCACTTGAACTTCAACTGAAAGCCACTATGAATTTAGGCAACCCAACCGACGGTGCTTTTCGATTTCCATTGCCCAGTCGGAATCACAATCTATTGTGCATTGCAGCACAGACTCCCCGTTTGCTGGTTGTCCTTGACCTACCGCGTGATCCAGACCGGTGGATGACGGTTACCGATGACGAGTTGGTTATGAGGAACCGCGCTTATTGGGCAAACCTGTATGGCCGCGACGAAACAGACAACGAACGCACAATCACTATTCCCATCCCTGTCCAGAATGTTTTTGACGTCCCGAACCTACAGGCCTTAGTGGAACAGTCTAGTACTCTGTCAACTTTGATGTTGAAAGTCCTTCGGTAATCCGGCCAATAGCCCTATAGTGGTCGGGATGAAGTGTTGACGGTGGGGGTGGCGGTGATGGTGCGTGATAAGTACGCCGTGCGGCTGGTGCCGGAACAACGGGAAGAACTCCAGAATCTGATTCGGGTTGGGAAAAGCTCGGCCCGAGTCACGGCCAGGGCGCGGATTCTGCTCAAGAGCGACGACGGTTGGGCCGCTCCCCGGGTGGCCGAAGCCTTGGACGTGGCGCTGGGCACCGTGTACCAGATCAAGCGCCGCTTTACGGAGGCGGGGTTGGACGGGGCCCTGTGGGACCGGCGCCAGGTCAACCGGCGCCGGAAGTTGGACGACAGGGGCGAGGCCCACCTCATCGCTCTGGCCTGCAGTTCGGCGCCGGAAGGCCATGACCACTGGACCCTGCGCCTTTTGGCTGGGAAGGTGGTGGAGTTGGGGTTGGCGACCTCCATCTCCCACGAGGGGGTTCGCCGGCGGCTGAAAAAAACGCGCTCAAGCCCTGGCAAAAGAAAGAGTGGTGCATCCCCAGGGTGAGCGCCGACTTCGTGGCCCACATGGAGGAAGTACTGGACCTGTACGCCGAACCCTATGACCCCCAGCGGCCGGTGGTCTGCTTTGACGAGACCTCCACCCAATTGCTGGCCGAAACCCGGGCGCCGATGCCACCCCGGCCGGGACGCCCCCAGCGGCAGGACTACGAGTACCGGCGGGAGGGGACCCGCAATCTGTTCCTGGCCTGTGAACCCCTGGCGGGGTGGCGCCATGTGGCGGTGACCCAGCGGCGCACCATGCAGGACTTCGCCCAGCAGATGCGCTGGCTGGTGGATGAAGCCTATCCAGAGGTTGAGGTGGTGCGGGTGGTTCTGGACAACCTGAACACCCACCGCGCGGCGTCCCTGTACGAGACGTTCCCGGCGACCGAGGCCCGGCGGATCGCGAAACGGTTGGAGTTCCACTACACGCCCAAGCACGGCAGTTGGCTGAACATGGCGGAAATCGAGTTCAGCGTGCTGTCCCGCTCCTGCCTGAAGCAGCGGCTCCCCGACGAAGATGCTCTCGGGAGGGAAGTCCAGGCACTGGTGCGGGAGCGCAACGCCGCCCGAGTTGGTATCAACTGGCGGTTCAAAACCCAGGAGGCCCGAACCAAACTTCACCGCCTTTACCCTTTTGATTCCAAAGTTGACTGAGTACTAGTACTCTGTCAACTTTGATGTTGAAAGTCCTTCGGTAATCCGGCCAATAGCCCTATAGTGGTCGGGATGAAGTGTTGACGGTGGGGGTGGCGGTGATGGTGCGTGATAAGTACGCCGTGCGGCTGGTGCCGGAACAACGGGAAGAACTCCAGAATCTGATTCGGGTTGGGAAAAGCTCGGCCCGAGTCACGGCCAGGGCGCGGATTCTGCTCAAGAGCGACGACGGTTGGGCCGCTCCCCGGGTGGCCGAAGCCTTGGACGTGGCGCTGGGCACCGTGTACCAGATCAAGCGCCGCTTTACGGAGGCGGGGTTGGACGGGGCCCTGTGGGACCGGCGCCAGGTCAACCGGCGCCGGAAGTTGGACGACAGGGGCGAGGCCCACCTCATCGCTCTGGCCTGCAGTTCGGCGCCGGAAGGCCATGACCACTGGACCCTGCGCCTTTTGGCTGGGAAGGTGGTGGAGTTGGGGTTGGCGACCTCCATCTCCCACGAGGGGGTTCGCCGGCGGCTGAAAAAAACGCGCTCAAGCCCTGGCAAAAGAAAGAGTGGTGCATCCCCAGGGTGAGCGCCGACTTCGTGGCCCACATGGAGGAAGTACTGGACCTGTACGCCGAACCCTATGACCCCCAGCGGCCGGTGGTCTGCTTTGACGAGACCTCCACCCAATTGCTGGCCGAAACCCGGGCGCCGATGCCACCCCGGCCGGGACGCCCCCAGCGGCAGGACTACGAGTACCGGCGGGAGGGGACCCGCAATCTGTTCCTGGCCTGTGAACCCCTGGCGGGGTGGCGCCATGTGGCGGTGACCCAGCGGCGCACCATGCAGGACTTCGCCCAGCAGATGCGCTGGCTGGTGGATGAAGCCTATCCAGAGGTTGAGGTGGTGCGGGTGGTTCTGGACAACCTGAACACCCACCGCGCGGCGTCCCTGTACGAGACGTTCCCGGCGACCGAGGCCCGGCGGATCGCGAAACGGTTGGAGTTCCACTACACGCCCAAGCACGGCAGTTGGCTGAACATGGCGGAAATCGAGTTCAGCGTGCTGTCCCGCTCCTGCCTGAAGCAGCGGCTCCCCGACGAAGATGCTCTCGGGAGGGAAGTCCAGGCACTGGTGCGGGAGCGCAACGCCGCCCGAGTTGGTATCAACTGGCGGTTCAAAACCCAGGAGGCCCGAACCAAACTTCACCGCCTTTACCCTTTTGATTCCAAAGTTGACTGAGTACTAGGAGCGGGAGGATACAGTGGCAACAAACTTAAAAGACCCCAAAGTCCTGCGCGCTGTTTCTCCACTGGCTCTGTCGGCCTACGCCCGCTCGGTTGGCTGGGCAAAGGCAGACGAATACGGGGATTATTCCGACATTTACGAAGGCCATCAACTCCCCGAAATCATAGTGCCTCGGACACAACGCTTGGGCGACTATGCCCAGGTCGTGGGTAGGCTCATCGGCATATTCGCGGAGGTCGCTGAGGTCGATGAGTTAGAGCTTTATAACCACTTGGCTGTCTCCGACAGGGATGTATTCCGAGTCAAGGCCGATAACGGTGACACCGACGGAACCATCGATCTAAGTGAGGGAGTGGCCTTGATTAACGGGGCCCGTGAATTGGTTTTTACAGCAGCCTGCTCACTCCGGAACCCTCGAACAGTCTATGGGACTCGCGACGACAGAGGAGCGAATGAATTTATGCGTCGCGTACGTCTCGGACAGACAGAAGCTGGTAGTTTTGTCGTGACTATCCTTTCTCCTGTCGTCTCTCCGGAGGTGCAGCTAGGTTTCCAAGGGATGGAAACGGACAACGATCCGGCAGAACGACAGATGACGCGCCGATTGACGCAGGCAATGTCCGCAGCGAGGATTGCGACATCTCAGACAATGAGTGGTCAAACTGGGGTATTCCTAGAAGCTGTGTCTGAGGGAGTTAGTGCAAATCTGTGTGAAGCGTTGGTCAAGGTGATTGAACCTTTCGAATCCGTGGAGTTAAGCATCACATGGGCGCGAACACGCCCTCGTAGCAGAGCGAGGAATGTCGTCCGCTTCGTAAAGGATGATGCCCTGATTCTAAGAGAGGCGGCTCGAACTTTCCGCAGTCTAGAGGCTAGATTGGATGTGAGGCTGTTTGGTTCGATCCAAAGTCTACGGCGAGCCGATAGCGAGACAGACGGCACCATCACGCTTCGAGCTTTGGTCGACGATAGGGTTCAACGGGTAACCGCTGTTCTAAGCGAATCGGATTACAATCGTGCTATCCTGGCGTATAGGGAAAGCTCCCCAATCATCGTTGAAGGAGACTTGGACCGGTTTGCCCGGAATTGGCGCCTGTTGAACCCACGCATCATCGAGGTCATCGTCGCTGGACAGGAGGAAAACGATACAGCGGACGTCCTGCCTTAACCTTCAACGCGGCAACTGTGCCCCTGCGGCTAGCCAACTGAGCCCTCCGTCCACGGCGGTAAGGCCCGCCCCAAGAACACCAAGCGCGTTGGAGGAAATCTACCCTACGCCAGCCAGTCGTCGAACCAGGCCAGCATGCGGGACAGGTACTCCTCGCGCATGCGGGGGTGGCCGGTGCGGGGGAACGCATGATTGCTGCCTGGGAAGCGCACGAACTCCACCGTCTTGCCCAGCCGCTTCAGCGCCACGAAGTACTCCTCGCTCTGCGCCACCGGGCACCGCGCGTCCGCCTCCCCGTGCAACAGAAGCGCCGGCGTGTGCACATCCTTGACATAGCTGATCGGCGACCGCGCCAGCAGCTTCTCCGGCGCGTCCATCACCGAGCCGCCCCACTGCGACTCCCCGAAACTGACCCCGATGTCCGAGGTGCCGTACATGGTGTAGAGGTTGGTGCAGGGCGCCCCGATCACCGCCGCGCCGAACCGTTGCGTGTGGCCGATGGCCCACCCGGTCATGTAGCCCCCGTAGCTGTAGCCGTGGACCCCCAGCCGGCCTTCGTCCACGTACTCCCGCTGGCACACCTGGTCCAGCGCCGCCATCAGGTCCAGGTAGTCCTCGCCGCCCCAGTCGTCCAGCACCGCCCGCATGAAGGCGTTGCCGTAGGTCGACGAGCCCCGTGGGTTGACCGCCAGCACCAAGTAGCCCGAGCCCGCCAGCACCTGTTGCCACGGCACGTAGGAGTCGTAGAACGCCCCGTTCGGCCCGCCGTGAACGTCCAGCACCAAGGGATAGCTGCCCGAGGGATCGAAGAAGGGCGGGAACCACAGCCGCCCCTCGATCTCGAACCCCTCCCGCTCGATGCTGAACTTCTCCAGCGAGGGCACAGGATGTATCGAGAGGTAGTCCGTGTTCGGGTCCACCCTCAGCAGCGATACGCCCTCGGTCAGGTCCGCCAGGCCCAGCTCGGCAGGGATCGAGGGCGACGATGACACCACCGCCGCCCGCGTCACCTTGGCGTCCAGCGACAGCCCCGACACCAAGCGTCCGCCGCCCCAGAGTTGCTGCACCTTGCCTCCCTGGGACGAGGCCTGGTACACGAAGCTCTCGCCCCGGCTCTCGCCCAGGAACACGATGTGCCCGTCGTCCGTCCATCGGATCTCCGGCTGCCGCGCGGCGCCGGGCCCGCCGCCCAGCGTCGGCCGTTGCTCGTCGCCGGTGATGCGCCGCGGCTGCCTGCTGTCGTCCACTACATACAGCCATCCCTGCCACAGCACCATGCCCGCCGGGTCATCTGAGCCGATCACTGCCAAGCGCCGCGAGTCCGGCGACCAAGCCACCGCGCCCACGCTCTGCAGCGCGCCCGACCAGCACTCGGCCACGCCGCCCTCGGCGTTCACCACGTACGCCTCGGTCAGCGCCCGGAAGTCCCGGTCCTCCCGCCGCCCGGAGATGAAGGCGATCTGCGTGCCGTCCGGCGACCACACCGGCCCGTAGTCGTCCCAGTCGCCCCGCGTGATCTGCGTGATCTCCTCAGATGGCAGGTCGGCGATGAACAGGTGGTAGTGAGCGTCGCCCCGCCAGCCCTGGAGGTCGTGCCGGAAGCGGATGCGGTCCACCTCGACCACCCGTGGGCCCTCCACCCGGACGCCCGCCGCCGCGCCAGCGGCCGGCTCCGTATCGGCGCAGAACACCATGCGCGAGCCGTCGGGCGACCACGCGAAGTCCTGTACTCCCTTGGCCGAGTTGGTGATCTGCCTCGCCTCGCCGCCGTGGGCGTGGATTACCCACACCTGCCGAGGCTCGCCGGCCTTCGCGGCCCGCAGGAAGCCCAGGTGCTCCCCGTCCGGCGAGAAGCGGGGCCCGCCGTCGGCCACGCCCTGCGTGAACTCCCGCGGCGAGTCCTGGCTGTGGCTGGCGAGCATCAGCCGCGAACGGTTCTCCGCCGCTGCGCCGGTCCCCTCCACCCACGACTGGGCATAGATCACCCGCTTGCCGTCGGGCGATACCGTCGGATCGGAGAAGGACTTAAGCTCATATACCAGTTCGCCAACTATGGTCATACCAACTCACCAGAGACCCACGTGCCGGTACCCACGTACCGGGACAAAGGAGCCATAAGTACTTAACAATATTCGAGTATTATATGCAAAACCCGACAGCAAGATTACCACGGGAGAAGCATGATGCAGCGGGATTTGGTCGGATACGGCAGGAACACGCCGCAGATCCAGTGGCCCGGCGGGGCGCGGATCGCGGTGTCCCTGGTGGTCAACTACGAGGAGGGCGCGGAGCGCAGCACCCTCGACGGCGATCCTTACCACGAGACCAACAACGAGGTTCCCTCGCCCGTCCCGGCAGGAGACCGAGACCTGAACAACGAGTCCTTCTTCGAGTACGGCAGCCGCGTTGGCGTCTGGCGCCTGATGGATATGTTCAAGCGTTACGACGTCAAGTCGACCTTCTACTGCTGTGCCCTGGCCCTCGAGCGCAACCCGGAGGTCGCCCGCGAGATACCCGCCGAGGGCCACGAGGTCTGCGGCCACGGCTACCGCTGGGAGGAATACCACCTGATGGAACGCGAGGAGGAGCGCCAGTCCATCGCCCGCACCGTCGAGTCGCTGGAGCGCACCACCGGCCAGCGCAGCGTGGGCTGGTTCACCCGCTACGGCCCCAGCCTCAACACCCGCCAGCTCGTCGTGGACCACGGCGGCTTCATCTACGACAGCATCGGCATGAACGACGACCTGCCCTACTACACCACGGTCGGGGGTTCAGACGGCAACGATCAGCCCTGGCTGGTTGTTCCCTACAGCATGGAGACTAACGACGCCCGCTTCTGGCGCGGCGGACTGTCCAGCGTGGGAGCCTTCTATGAGTACCTGAAAGACACCTTCGACGTGCTCTACGAGGAGGGCCGCACCCACCCGAAGATGATGTCGGTGGGCCTGCACTGCCGCATCGCCGGCCGTCCGGCCCGCTCCCGAGCCGTGGAGCGCTTCCTGCAGTACGCGAGGCAGATGCCCGGGGTGTGGTTCGCCCGCCGCGACGAGATCGCCCGCTGGTGGCTTGAGAAGTACCCGGCTGGGGCCTGAATCTAAGCGAGGGTCCTGGGGTCCAAAGTGGTTCGCCTTGCCGATGCCTTCTCTTGGCGTGTAGCCTTGCTATCTGTCATCTTTGCATTTGCCACTGCAGCCTGCAGCGGTTCCTCGGAGGACGCTGTTGATGCGGTCTGCGCGGGGCTGGAGACTGTCGCCGATAGCACCGGATTGATCAGCCAGGACGAAGCGGAGAAGTTAGCGACCGAACGGCTGGCGATGTCCGCTCCGGAAGTAACGGGAACAGAGGTTGAGAGGGTGTGGGCCAGTTGCCTGACGACACTGCGATCTTATGAGCGGGACCTGTTGGAGGGGAGGTCGCAGACCAATCCCGAGGTGCTAGCTCCCGATACCCGAATCTGGCTAGTGGAAGTGAAAGGTATATCGCGGCCTGCCGGAATCTCCACCGCCAGCGCAAACAGTCCCTACCGATACGCGGCAGAAATCATCGACGCGAGAACGGGACAAACCATCGGCGGGTCCCGGCGTTACGAACCCCTGCTGGCGCCAAGCACGTGACAGAACCGCCCGCCGATTGATGGGCCTAGGCCAGTTCCGCCACCGCTCGGGCCAGCATGTCCACCTCTTCCTCGGTGTTGAAGAAGTGCAACGATGCCCGGACCGACTCGGGGTAGTGGACCTGCCGAACTACAATGCGGTGGTCCTGCCACAATCGCGCCACCACCGCGTCAGCAGACTGTCCCCCGACCCGGAACGACACCAGTCCGCATGACGCCGCATCGTCCTCCATCGGGGACAGCACGTTGACCGCAGATATCTCGGCCAGCTGCGCTTTGAACCGGGCCGCCAGCGATACGTTGCGGGCCTCTATCTCGGCCACTCCCACGCTCTCGATCAGGCGCGCCGCCTCGACGAAGGCCGCCTGCAACGGCACACTGCCGGAGCCGCCAAGGAACTTGTCCATGCTCGCGGTGTTCAGGCGATAGCTCCCCGGCTCGCCCGGCTCCCCGTCCTGCACCACGGCCCGCCCACCGGTATGGGCCGGGTGCACCTGCTCGATCAGATCGCGGCGGATGTACAGTGCACCAACGCCCTCGTAGCCCAGCACCCACTTCTGTCCGGGGATGGAGTAGTAGTCGAAGCCGTCCCTGTGGACGTCCAGCGCGATATGGCCGCCGGTCTGCGCCCCGTCCAGCATGATCTGCGCGCCCTTGGCGTGGGCCACCCGGCACAGCTCGGCGGCAGGCATACGCAACCCGGTCGAGTATTCGATGTGACTGACGAAGATCAATCGGGTGCTATCCGTCACCGCTCCCTCGAACTCGCTGACGATAGCGTCTAGAGAGGCCTGCGGGTCCAGCGTCAGCACGTTTACCTTCGCTCCGTATCGGTGGGCAATGTGCCAGCTGGGCGACAGTACCGAACCGTGCTCCAGGTTGCAGGTGAGGATCTCGTCGCCTTCCTTCCAGTCCAAGCCGCTGAGGACGATGTTCAGGCCCTCGGTGGTGTTGCGCGTTACAAGCGTCTCGTCCACGTCGGCCCCCAGCAGGCGGGCGGCGGCGCGGCGGGCCTCCTCCTGGATCTCCCGGCCACTCTCGTACACGCCCGGCGTGGTTGGCCCCTGCTCCGCCTCCAGCGCCAATCGGGCCTGCATAGCATCGGCGGCCTTGCGAGGCGGCGGCCCAGACCATCCCGTGTTCATGTAGGTCAGGTTCTGGAGGACAGGGATCTCAGATCGCAGCTTCTGTACGTCCATAGCGGCCATTCACTCGCTTTTCGTTGAGGATGTTCCGGGCGGGGGCTCGTCGAAGGATTCGCCGGCGGCTTCGGCGGCCATGCGCCGCTCGTTCCAGGTCTCCCAGGCGGTTCGCATCTCCGCTTCAGCCTCAGCCCGACCTTCGGCCCGACCCGCTGCTCGACTTTCCTCTCTGATTCTGGCGAGGCGCTCCTCGGTCTCGGCGCGACGCCGTTCAGCCTCGGCGCGACGCTTTTCTTCCAAGGGTTCAATCAATTTCTTTCTCAGATAATCTGCTACTACCATAAGCGTCTGAGGCCCCTCAATCGTCAGCAGGGCGAGACCGGCGGCGCCTACTGTGTTGACGCCAATGCCCTGCGTTATGGAATAGATAGTCTCTGCCCAGGAATCCGGCGTACGCTCGAAGACTTCGTACCAAATCAGGAAGCCGATGCCCGCCAAAGCGTAGGCGGTGAACAGGCCGAAGTACAGCGCCCGTCGCGCGAGCGGAATGCTCCAGATGGAATCCCGGTCTTCCTGCGGCTGCTGCTTTCGTTCGCAGCCCGGTTCTTCCGGCCTCATTGTATCTTACTGGCAAATTAATCCGTTCCCTCTTCAATGCAGAGGGAACGGATTCTGATAGCCCGAAAACGGCTCGCCGTTAGCGCGGTGAGTAGGGCGTGGGACGCAGGATTGAGTGGGTGGAGATGCGCACCAGGGGGCCATTCTCCTCGGAGGCAGCCCGCGCTTTCTGCCAGTCAGGGTCGTTCTGGAAGGCGGTCCAGCCCTTCTCTCGGGCACCCAGATTGGGGTAGCCCAGCATGTAGACCAGGCGGTTGCTGGTGCCGATGTCTTCGGTCCAGTAGGCCACGTTCTCAATGCCGTGCTTCTCGAACAGGCCCATGGTGTGGTTCTTGAAGCGGTTGTGAAGGTCGGGCAGCTTGCCGGGCATGGCGTCGTAGATGCGCAGTTCCTGCACCGCCGTATTGAACTTGGGCTCGGGGGAGTATGGTGTGGGGCTCATCAGAGAGTTGAGCACCTGGGCCACTATGGGGCCGTTGGACTCGGTCTCGGCGCGGACTTCGGCCCAGGCCTTGTCCGCCTGGAAGGCCGCCCACTTCTCGGCCCGGTCGGTCACGCTATCGAAGCTCAGGATGTAGGTGAGCTGGTTGCTGGCGCCGATCTCGTCGGTCCAGAAACCCATCATCCCGATTTCGTACTGCTTGAAGAAGCCCACGGTGTGATTGGCAAAGCGGGCGTTTATGTCGGGGAGCCGACCGGGGACGGCCTTGTAGATGCGGGACTCGTATATCATCGCAGTCTCCTCTCTCGTCTGGAATTGTTCAGTTCACTTCGGGTACCAAAAGGTTTCCCTACCCCGGGGGGCAGGGTGGGGCGTCCCTACTTTTTCTCGATGAACTCCAACTGCACGCCTTCCGGGCCCTCGAAGAAGACGACGCGGCGGTCGCCGGACACAGTGGCTTCTTCCAGGATTGTGGCGCCGTTGGCCTTGAGCATTTCGATCATGCCCTGGATGTCGTCAGCATCGATGGCTATGTGCTCCATGCCATACTTCTGGTCGCGGGTCTGGGTCTCGATGTGCTTGGTCACGTTCAGGGTCAGCCCGTGCAGGTCGAGACGGACGCCGATCTCGCCGACGTCGGCGATCTTGGTCGCGCCCAGGGTGTCGATATAGAACTGCGCAGTCTTGTGCGGATCGGGGGACTTCAGGTGCACATGGTTCAGGCTGAGGGCCATTCAAGGCCTCCTTAACGAGATGAATCGATTTCGGAGTACACAAGGGTACTCGGGGCTACTCTGCCTTCGCTGGCAGAATAGTTTAGCGGCCCAAGCGCGTCAAGCGGAGTTGACGCCAAGAAGCCTTAGACCGAAAATCACGGCAAATCAAACAATTAGTTGGCTCGAAATGCCACGAAGCGTTACAGCGCTGGTCACACCGACAATGTTGCGATGGGCCCGAGAACAGGCAGGTTGCAACTTGGAAGAAGCTGGTCGATCCGCAGGTAAGGATCCCGCCGCCGTGGCCGCTTGGGAGTCGCCAGAATCCGATTTGCTACCAACTGTTCATCAGGCTCAAATTTAGCCCGCGCATACCGTGTGCCCCTCGCGGTTTTATATCTCGAGCAACCTACTCGCGAATTGGAAAAAGAGGCCATACCAGAATTCCGCGGCCTCGACCCTGAACTCGGAAGATTCCGACCTCATTCCAGACAGCTACGTTAAATGATTCGCCAGGCCCAGGACAGACAAGCTCTAGCGGCAGAATTGCTCCAAAATGCGAACGAACCCCCACTCCCGTGGGTCGGTTCGGCGACTATGAATGATGACCCGGAACTATTGGGAGCGAAGATTCGCAGTGCTATTGGGCTCAATGGCAACATACCCAGAACCAAGGATAGAGAGCGAATTCTCGACTGGTGGGTACATCGAGTTGAATCACTTGGTGCTTTTGTATCTCGTTATCGGCCTGATGGTAACCAGCATTGGTTCGTTGAGCCGTCGGAGGCGAGAGGGTTATCTTTGTGCCACCCGTCGGCCCCTTTTATCATTCTTAATAGCAGGGACGCCCCTACTGGACGAACTTTCACGCTGATGCACGAACTGGCTCACATTTATTACGGGCAGTGTGGCTTGGACGACCTTCAGGATGAACAGCTGGTACCCATAGATACCAGAGTTCTTGAACAGCGATGCAATGGGGTTGCTGCAGCAGTGTTGATGCCTTCTGCGGATTTCAGACTCGAATGGCTGAACGGCCCGCAAGATTTGGCAGATCGAATTTACAGGTTGGCGGAAGTGTTTGGAGTCAGCCGACAAGCCGTAGCCGTGCGAGCACGATCGGACACAATGCGATTTCTCACGGAAGAGCAGTACAACCAATACTCCAGCCTCTTGGATGAGGAATATCGTGAGTTTCGAAGGACCAGACCCTCAGCGGGCGAGGGCGGTATGGCCCCGTCTGTCAGGGTACTGAAGGAATTTGGGAGCAAATTTACAGGTCTACTTTTCGATGCCTATTCCGAAGGACGCTTGAGCCGTCTAGACCTGTCAGACTCACTAGACGCACGCGTAAAGGATATAGAGGGGATCCGCCACAGGCTTCACCTGGAACAGGTGAGATGAGCGACAACTTGTATTTCCTCGATACCTCAGCACTGGTTGCGGCGTGGGAGGAACGTTACCCAATTGAGCTATTCCCTCAAGTCTGGAATTTTATCGGAGCTCTGGGCAACAGATTCAGGGTATGCCAAGAGGTTAGGATTGAAGTTGACCGGCATACAGATGGGCTATTGACTTGGCTTGATAATTCATTGGTGGAGTCCCACTTGTCACTGTCAACTTTGGGGGAGGACATATCCGCGGAAGTTCAACGCCGTCTCAGTCGAATTGCCAACGGATGGCCCCATTGGCGCGCGGTGCGAACAGGCAGCGCAGCCGACCCTTGGGTGATCGCTTACGCTAACGCTCTGGGGGGAATCGTCGTAAGCGAAGAACAAAGGGGAGGTCACGACATTAGAATCCCTGATGTTTGTGATGCCTTAGCCCGAATCCACCGATGGGAGGCGTGAATGCTGGGCAAATTGGGATGAGGGAGCCTGCAAGGGAGAAAGCCTGGGCTCCATTGGACCGATGTGACCCCGCGAGGGTTTTCAGTAGCCGCACCGGACCTGGAGAGCGGTCTATGGAGGCTGGGAATCGCGTGATAGTGAGATCGGACGCAGCAGGATGCACTCGCGGGCGGGGCGGACGCGAGTTTGGAGGTGTTGGGGCGGTTGCGGACAGCGCCGTCAGGCGGGGAGTGGAATGGCTCGCAGCCGGGCCAGGGCGCTGCTGAACTGGGTTTCCCAGGGCCAATGCTTGGGAAGATGCAAAGTGAGGCGGCGCGCCGAGCGGGTGGTCCGTCCCGCCAGGGCGAAGAACCGACGCCGGAGGGTCTTGGTGGTCACGATCTGCTCGCGCAAGCCGATGCGGGCCGTCCAGCGGGCCAGGTTGTGGGCCATCACCTGTACCGCCAGCCAAGCGCCGTTGGCGGCGAATCGGCCGGACGGCAGGTGGTTCAGCCCGACGCCGTACTTGAGGTCCCGGATGGCGTTCTCGATCTCGGCGTGGCGGCGGTGGTCGGCCTCCAGCTCCAGGGTCTCCCCGTCCCGGTCGGTGATGAATCCGTGATAGCTGTAGGTGGCGAAGAGGGCCAGTTGGGAACCGGGCGTGGGCTTCACACGCCGGACGATGAGCCGCACCGGCGCGGCGCCGGCCTCACTCTCAAAGGGAGTGTAGGTGGTCTCGGCCACATCGGCGGCGCCGTCCATCCAGTATGGGATGGGCGTCCAATCCGTCTCGGGTATGGCCTCGATGAGATTGCGCAGGCTTTTGTGCTGGCGGATGGTGATGGAGTAGCGGACATCCATCTTGCGGCAGACGGCGACGATGGCGTGGGCATAGAAGCCGCTGTCGGCCCGCACCGTGAGTCGGCCCCTGGCGCCGGCGTAGCGCACCCGTCCCACCGTCTCGCGCAGGAAGTGGGCGGCGCCCCGAACAGTGTTGGCCCGGCCCTCGCGCAGCCGGGACATCAACACGTCGCCGGTGCCGGCGGCCACGGCCAACAGCGGGTGATAGCCCCGCTTGCCGGTATAGCCGTGGTGTCGCGCCCCCTCCTTGGCCAGTCCGTAGGTCTCGCAGATGGTGGAGTCCAGATCGATGGTGAACGGCGCGTCGCCGGGTCCCGCCCCGGCGGCCCAGGCCCGGGCCAGCAGTTCCCGGATCACCCGGTCCAGCTGACGGACATGGCCCCAGCGGAAGCTGCGCAGGAAGGTGC
Source organism: Dehalococcoidia bacterium (assembly GCA_965222025.1). Lineage (GTDB taxonomy): Bacteria > Chloroflexota > Dehalococcoidia > Lucifugimonadales > UBA3495 > VXOI01. Next base: position 227,024 of record CBDCTI010000007.1, read on the forward strand.
CCAGGGTGGATGGCGCCTTGACCCTACAGTCGAGAACACCGGCCGTCCCACCGGCGCGCAGCGCATCGGCGTCGTCGATGCAATCGCCGCCAGCCAGGGCAGAGGCGACCAGGGTCATCATCTTGTCGCCGGCGTTGGCCCGGCCCGGCGCGCTGCCGAGATTGAGGTGATGGTCTACGAGTTCCCCCAGGCCCAGGTGTTGGGCGAGAGTGGCCGGCAGGAGCAGGCCGGCATTGGCCACCAGACGGTGGTCGTCAAAGACGATGCGAATACGGTCGGGATGGTTGCGTGGTAGCATCAATTGGGTGCTCCTTTTCTGGGGTCGGTTTCCTTTCTCGAAAACCATTATCCCAGATTCAGAGGAGCACCCTTTGACCACTTCAGGTCGCTAACCTGACGTCCTCTATCGGTGGATTCGGGCTTAGTCGTGAGGCACATGAGTCTCCTGGATCTTTTCCGTGCTGAACGGTTTCGTAATTCGTAGCAATTTGCTTCTGTAGGCAAAATAGCTGCACCGTTCACAGACCCTCTCTGCAAGGAGAGGGATTTTTACATGGTCCGTTCCGCTATAATGCGGGCAATCAGCTTCAATAGAAGAGGAGGGACCATGCCCATCCAGCAACACGCCCCGGAATTTGCGCGCATCATCGCCGCTGACGCCGAAATCGCGCGACACACCGCCGACGATTACGGCGGAGACAACGGCCCGGCCGAAGGGCCGTTGTGGTGGTCGGACGGCGGATACCTGCTGTTCAGCGACATCCACAACAACCGTCGCATCAAGTTCGTCCCTGGCCAGGGCGCCAGCGTTGACCACGAGCCCACAAACCGCTCCAACGGCCTGACCCGCGACCAGCAGGGCCGGCTGATTGCCTGTGAGCACGACAGCCGTCGAGTGACCCGCACAGAGCCCGACGGCAGCACCACCGTAGTAGCGGCCAGCTTCCAGGGTCGCCCCCTGAACCGGCCCAACGACGTGGTGGTGAAGTCCGACGGCTGCATCTACTTCACCGACCCGTGGACGCTGCCCACACCGGCCACTCAGTTTGACCTGACCTACTCGGGCGTTTACCGCGTAACCCCCGATCTTGGGTCGATCTCCCTGCTGGTGGACGACTTCGTGGTGCCCAACGGCCTGGCCTTTTCGCCAGACGAAAGCGTGCTGTACGTCAACGACTCGAGGCGAGGTCACATCCGATCCTTCGAAGTGAACCCCAACGGCTCCCTGGCCCGCCAGTCTGACCGTGTGATCGTCGATCTTACAGGCCCCGAGCCGGGAGTGCCCGACGGCATGAAGGTCGATGTCGAGGGCAACATCTACTGCGGAGGCTCGGGAGGCCTATGGGTCATGGACGCCTCCGGCAAGAAGCTGGGCTGCGTGGTGCACGGCGCGTCCGCCACCACCAACCTTTGCTTCGGGGGCGACGACTGGAAGACGCTGTACTTCACCAGTCGCAACCACCTGGGTTCGGTTCAAGGTAACATCGCAGGCATCCCCGTTCCAGTCAAATAAACAGGCACAGAACTGGAGGGCGCATGGACGGGTTCAACAAGGTCCCTGCGCTCTCTTCATTAAGTAGAGAAGGAGCAGCATCATGCCACGCATATCCTCGGTAACCCGAGACCAACTATCGGATGAGGACCAACAGTACCACGACGCCATAGTCGGCACCCGCGGCAGCGTCCGCGGGCCTTTCGGCGTACTGCTTAACAGCCCCAAGCTGGCGGCCCGCGTCGCCGACACCGGCGCCTTCGTGCGCTTCGAGTTCGAGCAGCCCGAGGCTCTGAAGGAAACGCTGATCGTCGCCACAGCTAGGGAGATGAAGCAGCAGTACGAATTCGCGGCCCATGCCCGCCTGGCCAGGCAGGCCGGGGTGTCGGAAGACACGATCTCGGCCATCGCCAACGGCACCGCTCCGGCGGGGCTGGAGGGCGACGAGGCGTTGCTGGTGAGCTACGTCCACGAGCTGCTGCGCAACCACAAGGTTAGTGACGGCACCTTCAAGGCGATGACCGACCGCTTCGGCGAGAAGGACACCCTGCACTTTACCGTGCTCTGCGGCCACTACCTGCTGGTGGCCCAGGTCCTAACCGCCTTCGACGTCGAGCTCGGCGAGGGCATGGACAAAGAAATCCCGGACTAGCGAGACAGGCTGACTGCATTATTCCCGCGGGGCCGGAAACAGTGCGCTCCGCGGGAATGTTTTATCATGGGAAGCAACCCAACCGCCGCCCAAACGGATAGCAGATGCTGACGATTTCGGTAAAGAACTTCGGCCCCATAGCAGAGGGATCAGTCGACCTGAAACCCCTCACGATCTTCGTCGGCCCCAGCAACACCGGCAAGTCCTACATGGCAACGGCGGTGTACGCGGTGATGCGGGCGGTCGAGGGGCGGCCACAGGTCCCTTACACACGGCATCTTGAGCGGCGTGGACTAGCAAGTGGCTACAGAAGCACATGGGAGGTTCCTGCTGAGGTTATAGACGCAATCAGAGAGTGGGTGAAGGGTCAGGATGGCAGGAGTTGGGATGGGCAAGACATTCCCATCAAGGCCCTACCGGAGAAAGTTTCTTCTGAGCTAACCAAATCTATCAACCAAGTACTTAACTGGTTCCACCGCGATGTAACACAGCAATTATTTCTGTCTTACCGTGGGAATTCCGAACTTGTTAACCGGTCAAGCAGGCCCGAGGATTTCCAACTGTCCGTTGAGCGAGAATCACCGGCCTTGAAAGTTAGCATTGGAGTGACGGACGGCGGAGGCTTGAACGCCCAATTCGACATCTCAGAAGCCTCGGTGCCATCCAACTTCATCGAGCACTGGGGTCTCGACCAAGAGAAAGATGAAGAAATTTTCCCGAGCATTTATTCAGAATTCTTCTCTCACCTCCGAATTTCAGCTGCAGAGTCTGTGTTTAACGGGTTACCGTTCAGGAGCTATTTTTTGCCGGCTTCCCGAACGGGCATCGTTCAAGGGCAGAAGATTCTCGCCGCCTCGATAATCCGGCAGTCGGCTTTGCTAGGTTCGCAACGGGTTAACATCCCTGCTTTGCCTGGAGTAACCACCGAGTTTCTGAGCGACTTGGTCAGCTTGGACAAGGGATTGAAGTCCCATCGCCCCTACGACGAGTGGGACAAGGCTATCAGCTTTGTTGAGAACAATGTTTTGCATGGCGAGATAGACTTAGACGAATCCGCTGGCCTGCCCTACCCCGAAATCGCATACACAACAGCAGCAGGGCAATTCACTCTCGAACACTCCTCATCCATGGTAACTGAACTCGCCCCGCTGATCCTGTTCCTCAAATACCTGATCAACCCCAGCGACCTCCTCATCCTCGAAGAGCCGGAGTCGCACCTGCACCCGGCGGCGCAGTTGCAGTTGGCGCGGGGCATCGCTCGTCTGGTGAATGCGGGTGTGCAGGTGCTTATCACCACTCACAGCAGCGATTTCAAGGGGCAGATTGACAACCTGCTCAGCATGAGCAATGTAAGCAAGGAGACTGCTGAGTCGCAAGGCCTGGAACCGGAAGATTGTCTGTGCCCGGAACAGGTGGGCGCCTACGGCTTCCGCATTGACCAGGACTTGGGAGGGAGCGTTGTGTACCCGTTGCCGGTTGGCTCTGATGTGGGGATAGAAGACGAAGAATTCCTGTCAATAGCCGAAGTGCTTTACGAACAGGCCATCCAATTTCAAAGGAACCGGCTTAAATGACCCTAGAATCGGCCATGTCGCGTATACGCAGCGAACACCGCGATTGCTGTCTCATTAATTCATACGAGGAAAACCATTGCAGGTTGAATGTATCCAGAGCAATTAGATCGTCCCTTACAACAATTCACGGAACTGAATTCCAGTCGAGCCATGATTGGCGAGGCAGGCTTTGCGATCGAATCATCTTTGGAACATTTGGTGGCAATTTTGTGTGTGCGGTTGAACTGAAAGGCGGGCAGAGCGCCGACATGTCAGTCGCGATTGGTCAGATACAAGGGGGCTTGAACCTAGCTGATTCGCTTTTGCAAACTCAGGCCCTTGAAGAATGGTACCCGCTCCTCCTTTACAGCGGCAGTATGCCAAGAAAGGAAAGAGATGTGCTTCAAAGGAAGCTGGTAACGTACAGAGGCGGTAGAGTGCGCGTAGACCGCATAAACTGCGGGTCGGACCTTTTGGATTATCTCAACCGGCAACGGTAATCGCCGCTCTCCCTAAACCCCAACCAACAAGGAGGCACCCCCTATGCCGCACACGCCGCATGGCGTCAACTTCGAGTCCAACCGGCCGGTGGTCATGGGGCGCAACGGGATGGTTGCGGCTGGGCATCCGCTGGCGGCGCAGGCCGGAATGGCCGTGCTGCAGCGGGGCGGCAACGCCGTTGACGCCGCCATCGCCACCGCCGCAGCCCTGAACGTAGTCGAGCCCAACATGTCGGGCATCGGCGGCGACGGCTTCATCATGATATACAACCGGCAGGCCGGCACCGTCGAGGTGTGCAACGGCACCGGCGCCGCTCCCTACGCCACCGACGTCGACTGGTACCGCAAGAACGGCATTCCCACGAAGGGAATCTTGTCGGTGTCGGTGCCGGGACTGGTGGATGCCTGGATGGCGGCCCATTCCAGGTATGGGACGCTCTCGCGGGCCGAGGTCTTCGACGCGGCCATGGATTTGTCAGAGAACGGCTTCCCGGTGACTCATGTTCTGGACGGGGTCATCGCTGGCGACCGGCTGCTCCAGGAGTTTCCGGACTCGCAGGCCGTGTTCGCTCCTGGCGGCGCGGCACTGAAGGCGGGACAGATCCTCCGACAACCGGGTCTGGCCAACACCTTCAAGGCCATCGTCGACGGTGGACGCGATGCCTTCTACGAGGGCGAGACTGCCCGAGCCATCGTCAAGTTCAGCGAGGAGCAGGGCGGGTTGTTCAAGCTCAAGGACTTCGCTGACTGCCGCTCCCGGTGGGAGGCCCCGATATCCACGACTTACCATGGCCACACGGTATACGAGGCTCCACCCAACTCCAGCGGACACGTGTTGTTGCAGGAGTTGAACATCGTCGAGCAGTTCGACCTGAAGTCTCTGGGCTGCAACACTCCTGAAAGCGTCCACATGATGGTGGAGGCCAAGAAGCTGGCCTTCGCCGACCGGGAGGCCTACATGGCCGATCCCGACTGGGTGGACGTTCCCGTTGCCGGCATGCTGTCCAAGCAGTACGCCGCCGAGCGGGCCCGGCTCATCGACCCTGAGCGGGCCGCAGCCGACGTAAGCCAGGGCGACCCGTGGAGCTACCAACCGGCCAACTACAGTCGGCGCCCCAGGGCCGCAGCAACAGCGGGGGCCATGCAGGAAGAGGACACAACCTGCTTCGTAGTCGTTGACCGCTGGGGCAACGCCGTCTGCCAGCTCCAGAGTATCCAGAGCTCGCTGGGTTCCAGCATCGTGGCTGGTGATACCGGCATTCTGCTGAATAACCGGATGACCTACTGGCACCTGGACCCCGACCACGTGGACTGCCTGCAACCGGGCAAGCGGGTGCGTCACACCATGAATCCGATCATGGTCTTCCGCAATGCAGGAGAGTCCCAGCACGCCTTCCAGAACGGTGGCTCCCGCGACGGCGGGTCCGGGCATGGCAGCCTGGCGCTGGTCTGTGGCACCCCGGGCGCCGACACGCAGGTGCAGACCAACATGCAGGTAATCACCCACGTCCTGGACTTCGGCATGACCGTGGCTGAGGCGGTGGAGGCCCCACGCTGGCGCAACACCCACAGCCCCACCGAGTCCAACATCCCCCATGAGTGCGACAACTTGCTCTACGTCGAGTCCCGCTTCCCGACGGAGACTCTGGACGGACTGCGACGACGCGGGCATACTCTGGAAGTGATGCACGGCTGGGGCGCGTCGGGCAGCGAGATGATGATTCAGGTGGACGAGGAGACCGGCGCCTCCGGGTCTAACGTGTTGCAGGGTGCCGCCGACCCACGCCGGGACGGCTACGCCATCGGCTGGTAACGCCGGATAACAAGGAATCGACCGCGACGAGGCACTCAGATGCGCATACCCGGCGAAAAACGCAGCCCCTTCCCCGACGAGTGCGGCAACCAGGCCGGCATGTTCGCTGAGGCCGTCCGCGACGGCGACATGGACTTGGCGTGGTCGATGCTGTCCAAGGAAACTCGCGGCATGCGCATGGGTGTATGGGCCACCCGCTATCGCGTGGATATGCAGGCGGCCTATCGCGCTGGCTATAACTCCGACCACCCTATGAGGGAGTCGATGCTGGAGGACTTCCGAACCACCGTGCTGCGCCTCTGGCCCCTGGAAGACCTGACCGACCTAGGAATCTCGCCCACCAGCTACGTGGACGACGAACACGCCTTCGCCTTCCTCCCATTCGGCATCACCGAGGACAACACCGAGGTGCGCCGGGGCCGGGCCATGAATGGGCTCATCCTCCCCATGCTGATGGAAGACGGTGAGTGGAAAATTGACCTCCCGGGCTGGCGTTTCATGGAGAATCCAGAGGCAGACAATCCCCACAGCGAGCAACAATCGTAGGTAGCAGGATGGCAGGCCGCCGCACAGCAGCGACGAAGACGGCAAATGGTCCCAGCCGATACCAGGCCTCGCTGGCCTGCGAATTGTGCGAGCGCGAGTCGGTGCGCTTCACCGAGCACCACCTTGTGCCCCGCTCCCGCGGCGGCAAATTCGGACCCAGAGCTCGTCTCTGCCCCACCTGCCACCGGCAGTTGCATGCCATGTTCTCGGAGAAGACCCTCGCCAACGAGCTAAACTCCGTTGAGCTGCTGAAGGGCGATCCACAGTTCGCCGGATACCTGAAATGGGCCAGCAAACAGAAAGACGGGGCGGCCTTCCGCGTACGCCGCGCCAATGCCCGCCGCTGAATAGAAGGAGCGCGCCTTGAACGACCAGGAGTTCATCGACCGTATCCAGGATAAGATCGAACGGCTGACCGGACAGGACATCGAGCTTCGCGTTGACGAAGACGACGTCGGTCAGTTGGGTGTCGACTTTAGCCGAGAGGTGCCGCTGGTCATAATGGGGCACAACATCTTCGAGTATTCGGGGTTCGCGCGCCTCTGTACCGAGTACGCCGTGGCCTCCATAAGGCAGCGACGCGAAATACCCGAGATCGAATTCCAGATGCTGCTGTCGCGCAACTAGGGGCGAATTCGTACCTATGGCCACCCAGCAAATCCGCGACCTTTCCGACTACCCCCGACCCTGGTTTTACCGGCCTGAAGTCTATTACGGCTTCTTCATCTTCCCGCCCGTCTGGTCGATCCTTACGCTCCGTTCCCCTTGGCACAGCGGCGAGGGCTACCGTGGGATCATAGTCGGAGGGATCGCTTGGTTCATAATCATCGCCGCGGTGGTACTGTCAGTGCGATGGGTACAGGAAGGGGGGGTGGTCAACCTTTTCATTTTCGTCCCGGGACTGCTACTCACGGTGATAACGCAGATACAGTGGACCGCTCACCGAGCTCAATTCGGCCCGCCGCCAACGGAAGATGAGGAGCCGCCCGAGCCAGTACCACCAACTGCAAGCGCGCCAAGCGAGCGTCGCGACCGTGAGGAATCCGCGATGGAAGATGAACCGGAAATCGATGAGGAAGAGGATGCCCGCGCCAGCTACGCACCGCGCCGCCGCCGTAGGCGCAGACGACGGCCCATCAGCAGATCGTCGGACACCGACACGCTCTGTTAGAATATTCAGCAACCCCAATCTCTCCAAAAACAATATTGCCTTTCCGGAGGAGAAATAATGGCGCTCCACTACGACGGTGAAGTACGTATCGTCAAGGTCAACATGGGTCCCTACATGAACAATGGCTACATTGTGTCCTGCCCCGACACCAACGAGGGCATTTTGATCGACACGCCCGCCGAGCCCGAACTGTTGCTGAACGAGGTAGGCGACGTCAACATCAAGGCCATCCTGATTACCCACAACCACCAGGACCACCTGCTGGGGTTCAACGAGATCACCGGCAGCCTGGACGCCCCCGTGGGCATCACCACAGCCGACAAGGGCCCTCTTCCCAAGGCTCCCGAGATGGAACTGTCCGACGGCCAGGTCATCAGCTTCGGTAACCAGGAGCTCAGGGTGCTTACCACACCCGGCCACACCGACGGCGCCAGTTGCTTCCTGGTGGGTAAGCACCTGTTCTCAGGCGACACCCTCTTCCCCGGCGGCCCGGGCAAGAGCCGCAGCCCCGAAGCCCTGCAGCAGCTCCTGGAGAGCATCCAGTCCAAGCTGCTGACTCTCTCCGATGACGTGGCCGTATACCCAGGCCATGGCGACGACACCACCATCGCCGAGGCCAAGCGCCGCCACGCCGTTTACTCCTCCAAGTCCCGCCCCGCCGGCCAGTTCGGCGACGTCGACTGGCTGGCAAGCTAGCCACCCACCCTGGCAATACCCTTCAACTGATTGGGGCGCACGTCTGTGCGCCCCTGCTGTATCATCGAACCACCACAAGTTTCCGTTTACGGAGTCAGAATGTTCCAACGTTCGGTCCTGGGCAACCAGTTGCGCGTCACCACATCCATGATGGCCCACACCCAGTCGGTGTCCATCGCATTCTTCGTCGGAGCGGGATCTCGTTACGAGACGCCGGAATTGGCCGGGGTGTCGCACTTCATCGAGCATCTCCCCTTCAAGGGCAGCGAGAAGTGGCCCACGGCGCGGGACGTGAGCGAGGCCATCGAGGGCGTTGGCGGCATCATGAACGCCAGCACAGACCGCGAGGTGACCGTCTTTTGGTGCAAGGTGGCGAGGCCCCACTTCCGTACCGCCTTCGCCGTGCTGCTGGACATGCTGATGAACCCGTTGTTGGACCCGGTGGAAGTTGAAAAGGAACGGGAGGTCATCCAGGAAGAACTGCGTATGACCTACGACAATCCCTCGTACCGCGTGGACCTGCTCATCGACGAAGCGCTTTGGCCCGACCAGGCCATGGGACGCGACGTCGGCGGCACCCCCGACACCGTTGCCGCCATCGACCAGGAGACCATCCGCGAGTACATGACCCGCCAGTACAACCCCGCCAATACTGTCGTGGCTGTTGCCGGAAACATTACCCACGATGAAGTGGTAGACCTGCTGGAAGACGCCACCCACAACTGGCAACCACAAACTTCGCTGGACTGGGAGCCGGTGGCGGAGAACGGCTCCGAGGGCCCCGTGGTGAAGGTCGAGCGCCGCCGCTCCGACCAGTCTCACCTGTGCCTCGCCCTGCCAGGCCTGTCCCTGAACGACCCAGACCGCTACGCCCTCTCGCTGCTCAACGTGATGCTGGGCGACGGTATGAGCAGCCGCCTGTTTCTGAACCTGCGGGAATTTCAGAGCCTGGCTTACGACGTGAGCAGCTCCATCAATCACTTCCGTGACTGCGGCTCCATGGTTATCTACTGCGGCGTGGAGCCACGCAAGACCAACGACGCCGTGCGCTCCGTCATGCAACAGCTCGACGGGATGCGGGAGGAAGCCGAGGAGCGGGAGTTGAACAAGGCCCGGGAATACGCAACCGGCCGCCTGCTGCTGCGCATGGAGGACAGCCGCGCGGTGGCGTCATGGATGGGGTCGCAGGAGCTATTGCAGGACCAGCTCTGCCCGGTGGAGGAGATCGTGGGCCTCCTCAACGCCGTTACACCCGCCGACATCTCCGCACTCGCCGCCCGCCTCTTCCAGCAGGAGCATCTCCGCCTCGCCGTTGTCGGCCCCCAAGGCGGCCCCAAGACCCTGACCTCAATTCTCAAGCTGTAAACGGAAAGACCCTCTCAAGTTGAGAGGGTCTTCGCGTCCTGTGGGTGGCTGCTTGGTGCGGCGGCAGTTGACTATGCCGAATCCCCGGCCTTTCCCGCCGGTTCTTCTTCCTGCTGCATTCCGCACGGAGAACTTACCCAGTGGATATGGTCAATCAGCGCCTTGTTGAGGACCTCGTCCCGCGTCTGACCGGCTTCCAGCCTATCCTCGAACCAGTCAATGATGTTTTCGTCCAGCTTGAGGCACACGTCCATGGTGCCCGTGTGGCGCTGCTCTTCGATCCCGCGCTTGACCACGACCAATGATTTGACCGCTACGAGGGAAGAAGCTACTTTTTCGACCGGCATGGCATAAAGGGTTTCGATTTCCTGCTTCTGCCTCTCAGTAAGGTTTTGAATTTCATCCGGGGACTCTCGAACCAAACGAATGGTCTTCTCAGCCTTCTGAACCCTTACGGGAAACCGTATTCGGTACATTTGCGCCCCGAGAGCCCTGTTCACCGCTTCGTCCAACGACTGCCCATCTGGCAGCCCGCTCTCCAGACGGTACTGGACTATTTTGTCCAACCTAAGGCTAAAGTCCTTCCATTTCGGACGGTAGAACAGCCCCGTCTTGAATCCTGACCAATCGGTGATTTCCGGGATGTCAGACAGGTCGATTTCATTGTCCGGCTTTTTGTCCAGCGTCTCTAGCATGGCCTTTTGTTCATCAGTCAGTCTGACCATATGCCCTCTTGATATCGCCTTTTTTCTGTTTTCGTTGCTTCACGAGCGGTGATAATCCGACCCGGTTCACCTTCTACGGTCGACCTTGTGTAGACTACCACTATAAGCGTTCCACTTACCGTTCCTATAGTTTGCCAGCGTAGTTCAAAGGGGTAGTCATCTTCCCTTGTTTCGTAGTATTGGTCATTGAAGACCAGTAGGGCGGTAGGGAAGTCTATCTCGTGATTATCAATATTCTCCCGGTTCTTATTCGGGTCCCATGTCCACTCCATTGCTGTTGCTGACCTACCGCACCGAGGCCAACTCCTCAGCCTCATCACCTATACGCTCGGCGACGTAGGTGCGGGACCGCTGCAGCGAGGCCTTCAGGTACGGCGCGGTGACACTGGCCGTATGCTCCGCCAGCTCCTCGGGGGTGCCGGTGGCGATCAGCTCGCCGCCCTTGTCACCGGCGCCGGGGCCGAGGTCTATCAGCCAGTCGGCGTTCTTCATCACGTCGATGTTGTGCTCGATGAGGATTACCGTGTTGCCCGTGTCCACCAGGCGGTGCAGCACGCCCAGCAGGGCGGCGCAGTCCTCGAATGACAGACCGGTGGTCGGCTCGTCCAGCAGATAGACCGTCTTGCCAGTAGCCCGCTTGGACAGCTCGGTAGCCAGCTTGACCCGCTGCGCCTCGCCGCCCGACAGCGTGGTGGCCGGCTGCCCCAGGCGGATGTAGCCGAGGCCCACATCGCGAAGCGTCTCCAGCTTGGGCCGGATGCGCGGGAAGTTGATGAAGAACTCCAGCGCGGTATCGACCGTCATGTTCAGCACGTCGGCGATATGCTTGCCCCGCATGGTTACTTCCAGTGCCTCGCGGTTGTAGCGCAGGCCCTGGCAGATCTCGCATGGAACTGTCACATCTGGCAGGAACTGCATCTCGATCTGGTTGTAGCCTTCGCCCTGGCAGGCCTCACAGCGCCCGCCCTTCACGTTGAAGGAGAATCGCCCCGGCTTGTAGCCGCGCACCCGCGACTCGGGCAGATTGGCGAACAGCTCGCGGATGGGCGTGAAGGCGCCGGTGTACGTTGCAGGGTTGCTGCGCGGCGTGCGGCCAATGGGCGACTGATCGATCTGCACAACCTTGTCCACGCCCTCTACGCCCAGCAACTCGTCGTGCTTGCCGGGGAGGTCGCGGCCATGGTTGATCTGCTGGTTCAGCTTCTTGTACAGGATCTCGTGGACCAGGCTGCTCTTGCCCGAACCCGAAACTCCGGTGATGCAGACCAGCCTGCCCAGCGGGAACTCCACGTCTATGCCGCGAAGGTTGTTCTCCCGGGCGCCCGTCACTGTCAAGGACAGGCCGTTGCCCTCGCGCCGCTTCTCCGGTACCGGCACCTGCTTGCGGCCGCTGAGGTACTGCCCTGTCAGCGAATCCGGAGAGTTCTCGATGTCCTCCACCGTGCCGACAGCGACCACCTGCCCGCCGTGCTCGCCAGCGCGAGGGCCGAGGTCGGCGATGAAGTCGGCAGACCGCATCATGGCCTCGTCGTGCTCCACCACCAGCACAGTGTTGCCCATGTCGCGCAGGCGGCTCAGCGTGTTGATCAGCCGCTGGTCGTCATGGGGGTGCAGCCCCACCGTCGGTTCGTCGCACACGTACAGAACGCCGGTCAGGCCGGATCCGATCTGCGTCGCCAGACGGACACGCTGGGCCTCGCCGCCCGACAGCGTCTGGGCCGTGCGGTCCATGGTCACGTAGTCCAGGCCAATACCCATCAGGAACTTCACGCGCCCGTCGATCTCTTTCAGCACCTGGTTCGCGATGGTCTTGTCTCGAGTTGATAGCACCTGAGGGGCCGCCGCCCCGTTTTTCGATGCGGCCTTTCGACCGCTTTTCACACCGTTGCGCCCTGCGTTCCGGCGACCGTTGCCGTTGACGCTCCCATTGGTGTGTTCAGCGGCTGCGGAAATGCCGCCGTTCCGGTTGTATTCCGAGTCTGGGTCTATCTGCTCGACCCACTCGGCCGCTGCACCAATGTTCTTGGCGCATACGTCCATGATGCCCAGCCCGCACACCCTCACTGACAACGCTTCCGGCCGCAGGCGCTTACCACCGCAGGACCTGCATGGGCGGGCCGACATGTAGCGCTCGATCTGCGAACGGGCGTAGTCCGACTCGGTGGTCCGGTAGCGCCGCTCGAGGTTGGAGATAACACCCTCGAAGTTCGTGTCCCAGCTGTAGGTGCGGCCCCGGTGAGTGCGATGGCTGACCGTGACCTTCTGCTTGCCGTTACCGTAGAGAATCAGGTCGACGTGCTCGGGGTCCATCTCCCGCACCGGCATCTTGGCGGAAAAACCGTTGGCCTCTGCGACGGCCTCCATCAAGCTGATGTACCACGCTCCAGAGGTCCCGACGCGCACCCAGGGCGTGATTGCGCCCTGGGACAGCGACAGGTTCTTGTTGGGAATGACCAATTCAGGATCGACAGCCAGCTTGTAGCCCAGCCCCGTGCACTCGGAGCAGGCGCCGTGGGGACTGTTGAAGCTGAAGGTGCGCGGCTCGATTTCGGGCAGGCTGACGTTGCACTTGGCGCAGGAAAACTGCTCGGAAAACACCAGCGTCTCGCTGCCACCTCCCTCGGAAGACTCCCGCAGTACCTCGACTACGCCCTCGCCCTCCCGCAGGCACGTCTCCACCGACTCTGCCACCCGGGCCAGTTCGGTATCGGGACGGACGATGAGCCGGTCAACCACCAGTTCGATGTAGTGCCACTTCTGCTTGTTCAGGTTCAGGTTGTCGGTTTCCTCCAGCATCCGTATCTCGCCGTTGACGCGGATGCGAACGAAACCGGCCTTGCGGGCCGCCTCGAATACGTCCTTGTGCTCGCCCTTCTTGCGCCGGATCTTGGGCGCCAGCAGCGTGATGCGGCTACCCTCTTCCAGCGACATGATGGAGTCCACGATTTGCGACACCGTCTGCCTCTCCACCGGACTGTCGCACTTGGGGCAGTGGGGGACGCCGACACGGGCGAAAAGCAGACGCAGGTAGTCGTAGATCTCGGTCACCGTTCCCACGGTGGAGCGAGGGTTGTGCGAAACCCCCTTCTGGTCAATGGATATGGCCGGGGAGAGACCTTCGATGTAATCGACGTCGGGCTTGTCCATACGCCCCAGGAACTGCCGGGCGTAGGCTGACAGCGACTCCACGTAGCGCCGTTGGCCCTCGGCGTAGATGGTGTCGAAGGCCAGCGAGCTCTTTCCCGAGCCGGAAACGCCGGTGATAACCACCAGCTTGTCTCGGGGCACGGTTATCTCGATGTTCTTTAGGTTATGTTCCCGCGCGCCCTTGACGTGTATGAATTCCTGCGGCATTCGTTGGTAACCCTCCCGCCCATTCGTCGAACATAATTTTAGCACTGCCGGTTGCCGCGCGCCCTATGTGAAAATCGTAATGGCTCGTACCATTACACCCCTTATTGGCCGTCAACTGGTGTGCTATCATCCTGAAACATCTCCAGTGAGACAGACGACACAGCGGATTACTCAGTAATCAGTTGCCGGGTTGGAAATGGCGGCAACGTCAAGAAGTCAAGGTTGTCTCTGCTGAACGCTGTCTCTCCTCTGGCGCATACTTAGACGTGTGGATTGGGACATGGCGCGGGAATTGTTCGGTCACGGCAAGGTACTCATCGGAGTGGTCCACCTGCTACCCTTACCCGGCTCTCCTCGTTGGAACGGCAACCTGAAGTCCGTGTTGAACCGAGCCAAGATGGAAGCGGAAGTTCTGCAGGACGGCGGCGCACATGGCATCATAGTCGAAAACTTCGGCGACACTCCCTTCAAGACTGGCCGGGTCGAACCGGAAACCGTCGCTGCCATGACCTTGGCCGTGGGTCATGTGCGTGGTTCGGTGTCGATTCCTGTCGGCATTAACATGCTCCGCAACGACGCCATCTCGGCCCTTGCCGTCGCAGTGGCCACAGGGGCCGACTTCATCCGGGTCAACGTGCACTATGGCGTAATGGTCACTGACGAGGGCATGGTTGAGGGCGAAGCATACGAGACCACCCGCCGCCGACGGTCCCTGAACGCCGACGTGCAGATACTGGCCGACGTCCTGGTCAAGCATGCCACTCCAGTTGGACAAAGCGACATCGGGCTGATCGCCCAGGAAACGACGCGACGCGCCCTTGCTGACGGCCTCATCGTCTCCGGTCCGGCCACCGGGCAGCCCACCAACAGCTTCGACGTTTCGGTGGTGCGCCGTGCCGTTCCCGACGGCTTCGTGCTTGTGGGCAGCGGCATCAACGAGTCCAACGTATGGCGCATCCTGGAGCACGCCGACGGAGCCATAGTGGGCACCAGCCTCAAGCGCGAGGGCATAGTCACCAACCCGGTCGACCCCGACCGCGTCAAGCGCCTCATCGAAATCTTCCAGTCGCTGGGGTAGGCCCAGCCAAGAATAGCAACTAATGACAAAGGCCCTCCTGCGAATTGGGAGGGCCTTTTCGATGTTGCAATTGCCTTGGTTTTACCCCAGTTCGCGACCCACCTCTGTGAAGACCTTGTCCATGATCGATACTATCTCGTCGATTTCACTGGAAGTTACGCAGAGCGGCGGCGCGACATTCATGTAGTCGCTTCCGCGCAGGTGCAGGCCGTTTTCCTGGAATCCCGATGTCAGCCGGTTGCTGAGATCGGCTTCCGCCGGATAGTGCTCCTTGGTCTCCCGGTCCCGGACCAACTCCATTCCGCACATCAGTCCCAGCCCGCGCACGACGCCGATCATCTGGTGCCTTTCCTGGAGCTCCTTCAGACCTTCCAGGAGGTAGGCCCCCTGCCGGGCTGAGTTCTCCACCATGCCTTCGTCTTCCATGATCTGGATGTTGCGCAGGGCAGCCGCAGCAGCCACCGGGTGGCCGCCGAAGGTGATGACGTGACGGAACGAGGCGCGCTGGCTGCCGATGAAGGCGTCGGCGATTTCCTTGCGCGTTATGGTGCCGCCCATGGGTATGTAGCCGCTGGTGATGCCCTTGGCCACTGTCATCATGTCCGGTGTCACGCCCCAGTGCTCGCAGGCGAACATCTTGCCGGTGCGCCCGAAACCGGTGATGACCTCGTCGGCGATCAGCAGCACGCCGTACTTGTCGCAGACCTCGCGAAGCAAGGGCCAGTAGTTGTCCGGCGGGACCACCGCTCCCATGGGGCTGGACACGGGCTCGGCGAAGACGCCGGCAACCGTCTCGGGCCCCTGGAATTTGATCATCTCCTCCACCGCTCGCACACTTCGCTCGCCGCACTCCTCGGGGGTTTTGCTGTCGAACTCGCAACGGTAGAAGTTGGGTTGCGGCACGTGGAACGTCCCAGGCATCAGGGGCTCGTAGTCCGCCCGGGGATAGAGGTGGTTCCCGCCCAGGGCCATGGCTCCCGCGGTGGCGCCGTGGTAGGAATCCTTGCGGCTGATGAACTTGATGCGGCCCGGTTCTCCCACTCGCTTGAAGTAGGCGCGGGCCAGCTTGATGGCCGTCTCCACCGACTCCGACCCGCCACTGGTGAAGAACGAACGCGACAGATCGCCGGGGGTGATCTCCGCAATCTTCTCGGCGAGGCGAATTGTTGGCTCGGTGGTGGTGCCCATGGGCATGTAGGTCAGCTTCAGCATCTGCTCATAGGCAGCGTCGGCAATCTCCTTGCGCCCATAGCCCACGTTCTTCAGCCACAGGCCCGACATCCCATCGATCGAGGTGTTGCCCTGGGCGTCAGTAACCCTCACACCCTCCCCCGAAACATAAACCGTGGGCTCGCCTTTCTCGGCCATATCGCTGGGCTCGCGCAGGTAAACCCAGAGGTGCTCCAGTGCGGAATCCTGCAATTCCTTCAGGCTGGCGGAGGTGGTCATGCTGCCTCCCGTTGTCAGTTGGCTTTAGCGTCTCGTGCGGTGATTGTAACGTTTGCCTCATTGAAATAGAAATCCCCTCTCCAGTGGCGGTCCGGAGAGGGGATGCAATTATCTGGCTTGCCCACGAATTTACGCCGGGCCGGAACTTGCGAAATCTAGCTCTGCGGCGCCTCGGCAAGGGCCTGGAAGATGCTGAATGCCGCCCCCTGGGGATCGGCCATGGCCGCGAAACGCCCGATGGGCGGCTGACCCTCGAACGGCACGATGTCGGTGGGAGGCACGAATACCGTCGCGCCCAGCGACTGGGCCTTCTCTACGCTCGCATCCGCATCGTCGACGCCAAAGTACACGCTCCAGTGGGGCGGGAATTCACCCATTTCCGGGGTAATCTGCATCACTCCCGCCACCTCGGTTCCGCCGGCATTCAGCATGGCGTATTCGTCCGGTAGCATCACGCTGCCCCGCTCGACTCCCAGGGTGGACACGTAGAAGTCGACTGCCGCCTCCCGGTCCGTGGTCAGCAGTTCGTTCCAGAACATGGCGCCGGTTTCGCCCTTGATGCGTGCGCCGATGTGCTGGTTGGCCTGCCAGACGGCAAAGAAGGCGCCCTGTGGGTCCTGGCACATGGCCATGCGGCCGGCCTCGAACACGTCGTGCGGGCCGAACACCACCTGCCCGCCATGCTGGCCGATGGTGGCGATGGTCTGGTCGACGTTCTCGACGGTGAAATAGATGTTCCAGTGGGGCGGCACGCCCTGGCTGCGCTCTTCCTCACCCTGCTGATACATGGAGCAGGCGGGCAGGTCGTTTATTGTCTGCATGTGGTAGTACCAGTTGGGACCCATCTCCTGCGGGTTGTCCACCCAGCCGAACAGTGCATTGTAGAAGGACAGCGCCCCGGTTTCGTCCGAGGTGGCTAATTCGGCCCAGGAGGGGGCACCTTGGGCGTGCGATGTAACTTCTGGCATGTCTGGAATCTACTCCTTGATACTTGAATAAGGCCTGGCTCTAAGTCCTGGTTCGCCTTTTTGTTTCGGCAAAGGGCTTTCAATGTATGGCCGCAAGCACCGCCACAATCCAGGCAACAATCCAGAAATGTAGGCAGTTCGCCGCTTGGTTGTCGCAGGTTCTCAAAGGCCGGTTGAATTATAGACATCTATGTGGTAAAAGTACATATATGGAAGAAACCGCATTCCCGGGTGCCGGAAGGCTGCCCAAGAACTTCATGACGCCGTGGGTGCTGCTGGTGCTGAAGCAGTGGAACCTGCACGGCTACCTGATTCTTCAGCAGCTGAACCGCATGGGTTTCCCGGACATCGACCACGCCACCCTCTACCGGGAGCTGCGGCGTCTGGAGAAGGACGGCTTTGTCTCCTCGGAATGGGAAACCGGTGACAGCGGCCCGGCCCGGCGCGTATACCGCATCACCGACGCGGGCGAGGAAATGCTGCGAGGCTGGACCGAAGTCGTTTCCGGCTACCAGCGAATGATCACCGGCTTCTTCGACCTCTACGCCCAGGTGTTCGGTTTCCCCGTTCCATCGAAGGCTGAGGAAAGCCCCGGCCCGGCCCCTGAAGACGAAGCGACCAAAGACGATAAAGAATAATCACGGGAGGAATTCCAAATGGCAGACACGGCTTCCAATAGCGCCGAGGAACTGGTGCAGGCTTACAACCAGGCGATTTCAAGCGGCTTCGCCGTTGCCGACACGGGCATCGCGCAAACCACCGCCACCGCAAAGGTAGTCTCGGATGCCATCCTGGCCGAACGGGACGAATACGGCAAGGCAATTGACAAGGCTGCCGGGCAAGCTCGCACCCGCAGCGAGAACCTCGCAGGCGTCATTCAGAGCGTGGCAGCAATTCCCGTTTCGGGAACGCCGACCTTCTCTCCTGAAGCAAAAGAGTCCGTTAGCAAGCTCATCGAAGGTGAGATGGCCTTCTACCAGGCCTGGACCAAGAGCTGGACGGACTACCTCGCCGGTGTCGAAGAACGCCGCAAGGCCGCGGCCCAG
Source organism: Dehalococcoidia bacterium (assembly GCA_965222025.1). Lineage (GTDB taxonomy): Bacteria > Chloroflexota > Dehalococcoidia > Lucifugimonadales > UBA3495 > VXOI01. Next base: position 245,432 of record CBDCTI010000007.1, read on the forward strand.
GCCATGCTGCAAAGCAACGCGAAGATGATCGAAGCCGGCCAGGACGCTATGAAGAGCGCCGCAAAATACGGCGAGGCATTCTTCGACTGGTCTCTGGAAAATTCCAAGGGAATGAAGAGTTAGGAGATTTCTGTGGTCAACTCTGCCGAGTTCTCTGCGAAGTTCCAGGAAGAAACACAGAAAAACATGGATCGGGCCCAGGCGCTGGTTGACGCATTTGTCGTCAACCCCGCCGACCCGCCGATGGCACTCACTCACCGCGAAATCATCTGGAAGCGGGGAAAGACCCGCCTCTACCGCTACCACTCTCTCGAGACGCCCGTAACTCACCCCGTCCCATACGTCATTGTCCCCTGGCTGGGCATCAGCCGCCCCTATGTGCTGGACCTCATGCCTGGGGCCAGCATGATCGAATACCTGGTTGATCACGGCCACGACGTCTACCTCCTTGACTGGGGTGAGATCGCCGAAGAAGACAAGGAACTGGGGTTCGAGGAAGCCGTTTTCAAAATCCTCCCTCGCGCCATCGACCGGGCAATGGAGACCTCCGAAGCCAAAGAGGTCACCCTGAACGGCCTGTGCCTGGGAGGAACTATCAGCGCCAGCTTCCTGGCGCTCAACCCGGACTCTCCGGTTCGCAACTTCGTCGCCGTGGTAGCACCGATCAACTTCGAGGAGGGCGGGCTGTTCCGAACCTGGCTGAACGATCCGCACTTCCCCGCCGAGCTTATCGTGCAGCGTTACAACGGCCTGCCCGCCAACCTGATGAATACCGGCTTCAAGATGCTGCGGCCCACATTGGAAGCCCAGGCCCTATCCGGATTGTGGGCCAACGTCAACCGGCCGGGCTACTCCGACGGCTACAAGGCGATGAGCCGCTGGGCAAATGACTTCATCGGAATGCCCGGCCGCTTTTTCTCCCAGCTCTCTCAGGACATGTATGCGAAGAACCGCCTGTTCAACGGCGAACTCGTCCTGAACGGGCGCAGGGTCGACCTCAGCCGTATCGCCCAGCCGCTGCTGGTAGTGGCTGCCAATCAGGACTTCATCGTGCCCGCCGCGGCGGCCCGCAGCCTGATGGACGTGGTTTCCAGCGAAGACAAGGAATACGTTGAGCTCCCTGGCGGCCACATCTCAGTCTTCTCCGGGCGGCAGGCCAACCAGACCCTTTGGCCCAAGATCGACCAGTGGGTATCCGAAAGGGTTGGGGCATAAGGAGTAACAGGCAATGACCACGCAAAACAGCGGCGCCAGTCCCTTCGACTATTGGCGCGAGATGTTCCAGAAATCGACCGAGGCCTGGGCCCAGGCGGCAGCAGGTTCACCGGGCAATCCCTTCTCGTCCCCCTTCCCCGGTGCAACTCCCAGCGGCACGATGCCCGGTTTCATGCCCGGTTTCATGCCGGGGTTCATGCCAGGGTCTAACGGAGCGCCCGGCTTCAACGCCTTCAGCCAGTTCGCCCAGTCATTCCTGAACACAGACGTACAGCAGATGTGGCAGCAGTTCTACAACACCTGGGCCGAGCAGGTACAGCAGGCTATGTCGTCGGGTACGCCAGGGCCTGAGGTCCTGCTGAATGCTCAGAAGCAGTGGTCGGAGCAGCTTGAGGGCATGGCCAAGACCTTTGCCGAGGTCATGGGCAGCGAGTCCTTCGCCAACATGCTGGGCAGATACATGGAGCAGACCCTGGTCTGGCAACAGCGCATGACCAACGCCTCTGAGCCCCAGCAGGATTCCATGCTCAAGTCGCTCAACATGCCCTCGCGAGGCCAAATTGACCGCCTCTTCGAACGAGTGATCGGGCTTGAAGACCGGATAGACGACCTCGAAGACGAGAATCGCAAACTCCGCTCCCTGGTGGAGGCTGCCGTTAAGCCCCCGTCACGGAGAGCCACGCCTCGGGCAGCCGAAGCAGCTTCGGCTTCGGCTTCGGCTGGACCAGAGCCAGCCCAGGATTAACCGGCCGGTACAGGTCCAGAAGCTATTCTTGGCCGTTGACCCCACCCCTGTTTCCTCGCTAGACCGCGGGTCTGAGGCGACAAGGGTGGGGCCGTTTCAATTCGGGTGGTTTGCCTCCGTAAGGGCAAGTTTCAAGCACACTCTCCTGGAACACGGCACCAAAATAGATCGAGACCTCTGAGCGCCGGGCGAAAAATTTGATGACAGTAGTCCGTAGCGGGAACGCGTTCCGCCCTGCTAACCTGAATATATCGCGTGTCCGCCCCGGTTCAGTCCGCGAAGGATCGCAAAGGGACCGAATAGCACGGAATTGAACTCCTATAGAATGTGTCACACTCCCAGCCGGGCCCGGACCCTCGACCGTCTCCGTCGTTGCAGCCCCATCAAAGGGCCACTGTCCCGGGGCTCCTATTCCCTGCCACAATGGCCGGGATTGGCCGAGTTTGGCCGGAAATGGCCGGAAAAAAAGAAATATTTTGCTCTTCGTTCAGCGCGCGAGCAAAAACGATAAACAGGAAACGTGGGCTGAACGGTGGCGATTTTGTTTGAGTGGTCGATCCGGAAAGCATTGACTTCGAACTACACAGGGCCAGGCAACAGGTCAATCCCGGAGCGACCAAAACGCCTGAAAGGAAACGCGACCTAACGGAGAGGGGCTGGAAGTCAACTGCAGGCTGTTCATGTAAAATGGGCTACGTCTTGAGGCCATAGACGGGGGCGGTGTTCACATCCGCCCCTTTTGACTTAGCTCAGGAACGGTCGAATTAGGAGGCTCGCCATGGCCACCACAGCCGCCAACCGCATCCGGGCATCGGAGCGGAGAGAACTGGAGCAACAACTCCGTCAGCGGGTGTCGGGCGAGGTTCGCTTCGACCCCTTCTCCCGTGTGCTCTACAGCACAGACGCCAGCATCTACCAGATGGAGCCAGTGGGAGTGGTCATTCCCAACAGCGCGGCAGACGTGCAGGCGACCATCGAGGTGGCCCGCGACAACGGCGTGCCGGTGCTGCCCCGCGCCGGCGGCACCAGCCTGGCCGGCCAGGCGGTTAACCACGCCATCGTCATGGACTTCAGCAAGTACCTCAACCAAGTGGTTGAGGTCAACCGTGAGGAGAGTTGGGCTCGCGTCCAGCCGGGGATCGTCCTGGACCAACTCAACCGCGAGCTGCTGCCCTACGGCCTGATGTATGCTCCAGACCCGACCACCTCCAGCCGGGCCTGCGTCGGCGGCGGCATCGGCAACAACACCTGTGGTGCCCACTCGGTCATCTACGGCAAGTCCCTCGATCACATCCTGGAGCTGGACGTCCTGCTCTCCGACGCCAGCGCCACCCACTTCCGGCCGCTGGACAGCTCGGAGCTGGAGGCCAAGCTCAGCGGCGCCGGCCTCGAGTCGGAGATCTACCGCGGAGTCCGGAGGCTGGCCCAGGACAACGACGCTGCCATCCGGGAGCGCTACCCCAACATCATGCGCCGGGTCAGCGGCTACAACCTGGACGAGTTCCTGACGGAGTCCATCGGCCCCTACGCCGGCTCCGCCAACAGCCACGGCTTCAATCTCACTCGCATGGTCGTCGGCTCAGAAGGGACGCTGTGCGTCGCCACCGAGGCCAAGGTCAACCTGGTGCCGCGCCCCACCATGACGGCGCTTTCGGTGGCCCATTTCCACGACATCTTCCAGGCCAGCGAGGCGGTAAAGGAGATCCTGAACCACGGCCCGTCGTCCATCGAGATCATGGACAAGAACGTGCTGGACCGGTCGCGGCAGTCGCTGGGCTTGGGCAACGCTATGGCAATGATTGAGGGAGACCCGGGCGCCATCCTGGCCATCGAGTTCTACGGCGAGTCGGAGGACGAGTTGACCTCCAAGATGGAGGGCCTCAAGCGAGACCTGGAGCAACGGCGAATGGGCTACGCCTGCGTCAACCTGCTGGACCGCGCGGCGCAGGCCAACATCTGGAGCGTCCGCAAGAACGGGCTGGGCCTGCTGATGAGCATGCACGGCGACGCCAAGCCCCTGCCCTTTGTCGAGGACACCGCCGTCGACCCGGAGACCATGGGGGATTTCGTTCGCCGGTTTGACGAGATTGTCCGCAACCACGGCACCGAGGCCGCCTACTACGGCCACGCCAGTGTCGGCTGCCTGCACATCCGCCCCATTGTCAGCCTGAAGAACCAGGAGGGCGTCAACCGGATGTACGCCATCGCCGACGAGATCAGCGACCTGACCAAGGAGTTCGGCGGCGTTCTCAGCGGCGAGCACGGCGACGGCATCGTGCGCGGCGTATGGACCGAGAAGATGTTCGGTTCGGAAGTCTACCAACTTTTCCGAGAGCTGAAGTCCACCTGGGACCCAGACGGCATCATGAACCCCGGCAAGATCATCGACTGTCCGCCCATGACCGAGAACCTGCGCTACGGCCCCAGCTACAGTGCAGATTCGTTGTCCACCAGCCTCGACTTCGCCGTCGACACCGACTTCACCGGAGCAGTGGAGATGTGCAACGGCATGGGGGCCTGCCGCAAGCTCGACGGAACCATGTGCCCTTCGTTCATGGCTACGCGGGAGGAGGAGCATTCCACCCGCGGCCGGGCCAACCTGCTGCGCGCGGCCATGTCCGGCAAGCTGCCCGAGGGCACCATGACCAGCCAGAGACTCTACGACGCCTTGGACCTGTGCCTCGAGTGCAAGGGCTGCCGCGCCGAGTGCGAGTCGGGCGTGGACATGGCCAAGCTGAAATACGAGTTTCTCGACAACTACTACAAGATCAACGGCCTGCCCCGGCGTAACAGGGTCTTCGGCAACATCGCCAAGTACAGCAGGCTGGGCAGCCGGTTTGCCCCACTGTCCAATTGGATGGCCTCCAGCCCGCTTGGCAAGCTGATTTCCAGTTCGTTGCTCGGTATTCATCCCAAGCGACGTCCGCCCAGCTTCGCCCGGCAGACCTTCCCCCAGTGGTTCCGCTCGCGGTCGAATCGCCCCGCTGCGGCCAACGGGACAGTGGTATTGCTGAACGACACCTACATGAACTACAACTACCCCGAGATCGGCAAGGCTGCCGTGGCCCTGCTGGAAGCCGCAGGCTACAAGGTCGAGCTGGCCGACGCCCCGTGCTGCGGACGCCCGATGATCTCCAAAGGAATGATGGAAGCGGCAGTGGCCAACGCCCGCCACAACGTCAGCCTGCTGCATGCCTACGCCGGCAACGGCGTACCCATCATCGGCTGCGAGCCAAGCTGCCTGCTCACCCTGCGCGACGAGTACCCGCAGCTCGTCCCCGGCGAGCAGTCCCGCACAGTCGCCAGCCAGGCGTTCCTCATCGACGAATTCTTGGCCAAGCTGAAGGCCGAGGGCAAGCTCGACATCGAGTTCCGGGATACGTCCAGGCAGGTGCTCTTCCACGCCCACTGCCATCAGCGCTCACTGGCTGGCACCGCCTCGTCGCTGAACGCCCTCCGCTTGGCCCCGGGCTACATGGTGGAGCTGACCAACGCGGGCTGTTGTGGCATGGCGGGCTCCTTCGGCTACGAGAAGGAGCACTACGACATCTCCATGACTATCGGGGAACAGGCCCTGTTCCCCGCGGTCAACGCCAAGGGCTCCGACTGGGAGGTGGCGGTGATGGGCGTCTCCTGCCGCCAGCAAATCGAGCACGGCACCGGCCGCAGGGCACGCCACCTTGCTGAGGTGCTCGCCGACGCCCTGCCTTAGTCGGGCTGCGGACGACCGCCAAATTCTGATCGTTTCTGGGATCGATGGCTGTACAATGTATTTCAACATATCATAATTAGTAATATAATATATTATAAATATGGCTGCTGCCGTTTCCAGTTGCCTAAAGGCTGGGACGGCTGGCGCCGGAAGATTGGAGGGCGGGGAGATGTGCGATAAATACCCCAGATGGGACGTAGCTGAGTTCCTGAACACCGAGGAGAAAGCCTGTCTCTACCTGAAGGCAGCCTTCGACGACGACACAGGCAACGGCGACACGCTGCGACTCGCGTGGCGGGACATCCAGCGGGCTCACGAGTCGGGCAGAATTTCCATGAGCGTCTTCATGGACTGTGGCGTCCTGACCCGTACTCTTTCCAAGTACGGGGTTTGCGATGCAGCAATCCGAAAGGTCGCGGACGCCTCCCTGTGTGCCCAATAACGGGCCATGGATGGACTCCGACAGACACAAATGATTCAGGGGCGACAGCACTGTCGCCCCTTTCTTCTCCACCTGGCGCCGTTCTGAGAACTGCTGTTTAACTATCAGACCGCCGTGATGGTTATGTGCGACATGTACGACTCGGCCCGGGCGCCATGCCAGTGGTTCTCGCCCTTGCGGATGTACACCACGTCTCCGACTGCGATCTCGGACTCTTCCGTCTCGTTGGCCACCATGCCGACTCCCGAGGTTACCACCAGAATCTGATCACTCTCGTGAGTGTGCCAGCCCGTGGTCGCCCCCCGCTCGAAGTTGACCACGCTGCTGCTGAAGTTCTCGCTGGTGCCCTCGGGGATCAACGGCTGTCGCGTGCGCCGCACTTCGCCGCCGGTCCAGCCCGGTATCGGGGTGGCCGTGTCGATGGGAACGTTTTCTACTTCTGCGATCCTGATTACCCTCATCTCGCCCTCCGTTTACTTTCTGGTAGGGCCGATAATACACCTGTACTCGGCGCAAAGGGTAATTCTCATCCGATACTCTCTCCCAGCCTTATGTCTATAATAATGTGCTGCCCGTGCCCCTACCGACTGTCAGGCAGATGGCCGGGACGAACGGCTGCTCTATCAGCTTCAGGTACTGACAAATGGCCAACTCAAGCGCGCGTCGACCCGACTGGGTGCAGGACCACATCGATCGATACCGAGCGTCTGACGGCGAGGACGGACACATCTGGCGTGGAGTGCCCACCCTCCTGCTCGCCACCGTAGGCAGGCAGTCGAGGGACGAGTTCACCACGCCCCTGGTCTATGGCCGTAGTGACGACAGGTACCTCGTGGTCGCCTCCCGCGGCGGCTCGGTCACTCACCCCCAATGGTTTCTGAACCTGCGGGCAAAACCCTCGGTCAACCTCCAGGTGGGAGCCGAGCGGTTTGCCGCCGAGGCCCGCATCGCAGGCCCGGAAGAAAAGGCACGGCTCTGGCCTATAATGACGGCCATCTGGCCCAAGTATGATGAATACCAGCAGGCCGCCGAGCGGGATATCCCGCTGGTGGTGCTGGAACGGCAGTAGAGCTGCCCGAACCCACGCGGAAAGCGTGATCCACGGGAGGAAGGCGATGATTGGCAACGGTCTGGCATACCTGAGTGTGGTGGTGCGTGATGTGGCGGCGGTGGCAGAGATGCTGACCCGTGACTTCAAGCTTGAGGCCTCCATGATGACCGTCGGCTCCAGCGGCAGCCGCGCCCCTGTCTTCCCTGTCGGCGAGACCGCCATCGCCCTGTTCGAGGTTGGAGATCCCTTTGTCGGCGGCGCCGAGCGCACCGGCGTCCACCATCTCGCGGTCTCCGTCGACTTCCCCGTCAGCGCAGGTTTCGACGCGGCGGAACTGGGCTTCCCCATGATCTCCGACGCCCTGGAATGGGGGATCGGCGGCACCCAGCGGCTGCTCTTGGATCCGAAGACCACCGGCGGCGTGGTCACCTACCTCTCCGAGCCACTGGGCGTTCCCAGGCCCGACCCCGAGGTCGTGGAGCGCATCGACCACATCGGCGTCGCCAGTGAGGATAACGACCTCGTCCGAGACATATTCACCCGCCGCATGGGCTGGGAGGTCGAGAGCACCCAGATAGACTCCGAGGTCTCGCAGGTTGTCGAGACCTTCACCTCCGACAAGTATGGCGTCGCCTACCGCCCCAAGAGCGCCGAACTGGTAGGCGGCGTTCGCGTCGCCTTCATCACCATCGGCGATCTAGAGCTGGAGTTCCTGCAGAACCTGAGTCCGCAGACCGCCAGCCAGGTCGAGCGAGGCCCCGGAAGTACCCGACAGGACCAGAACGTCATCAACCGGTTCATCCAGAGCCGCGGCCCGGGCCTTCACCACCTGGCCCTCAAGGTGCGCGACATTAACGGCCAGCTCAGCCGCCTGGAGTCCGCCGGCTACACGCTTATCGACACCGAGGGACGCTCCGGTAGCCGCCTCGGCCAGATCGGCTTCATCCACCCGGCCAGCCTCGGCGGCCTGCTCATACACTTGGTCGAGCGGAACGAGGCCGCCTAGAGTTCGCCATCACGGGCGTACCTGCCCGCTTGTCCACTGCTCTTTCACGCCTCATCACACGCCCCTGAAGGAGATGAATTCGTAATGCGATTTCTCGTAGCCAGATGGCGTGGTATCGGCACCCGGTTATATCTTGCCCTCGCATTTGCAGTAGTCCTCACTCTTGTCTCCAGCGCCGTTGGCATCTACTACTTCGAGAAGAGCGGCGATCTTAACTACCAGGCCGAGTCCGAGTCCGTACCGGTGCTGGAAGCCTCCTGGGAGGCCGCTCGCGAGACTGAGCGTCTGCGCGGACTGGGCCTGGAGCTGCTGACCGCACCGGACACGGGCGCCGGCCAGTTCAGCCAGCAGGCCGTGGACGATTCCCTCAACCGCCTTGAGGCCGCATTGACCCAGACCAGCGCTGTACCGATCCTTGCGGACCAGGCGCAGGCCGTTCTGGACTCGGCCTACGGTGTGGTCGACACCATCGACGCCCTGGCCCTGAACCGCGCCGCCATGCAGCAATCCGACGCCGCCGTAGCCAGCCTGCGGCAGCGCATGGCCGCCATTCCCGCCGACACCGAGACCTCCACCGCGGGCCTTCGCCTCCTAGCAGCCCGTCCGAGAAACGGGGTTGGTGAGCCGTTGGGGGTATGATGGTACGGAGCATCAGACGATCGGAGCGGTCAATGAGCAAGACCTACCTTCCCTACGACCCGGACCAGCAGTTGCTGCTGCCGGCGGCCCTCCAGGAATGGCTGCCGCCGGAGCACTTGGCCTACTTCATCTCCGACGTTGCGGACCAGTTGGACCTCTCGGACATCACCGCCCGCTACGAGCAGGAGAGGCGGGGCGGCCCGCCCTACCATCCCAGGATGATGGTGAAGGTGCTGCTCTACGGCTACTGCAACGGCGTGGCCTCCTCACGTCGCATCGCCCAGAGGCTGCACGAGGACATCGCCTACCGGGTGCTGGCGGCCAACAACACGCCGGACTTCCGCACCGTCTCCGACTTCCGAAAGGACCATCTGGAGGCGTTGGGGGAATTGTTCCTGCAGGTGCTGGAGTTGTGCCAGCAGGCAGGACTGGTAAAGCTGGGGCACGTGGCCCTGGACGGGACCAAGGTGAGGGCCAATGCCTCAAAGCACAAGGCGATGAGCTACGGGCGGATGAAGGAGAAGGAAGCGCGGTTGCAGGCCGAGGTGGACGAGTTGCTCCGCAAGGCGCAGGAGGTGGACGAGGAGGAGGACCGCCGGTACGGGAAGGACAGGCGTGGGGATGAGTTGCCGGAGGAACTGGCCTTCCGGGAGGGACGGTTGCGGAAGATAAGGGAGGCCAAGGCGGCGCTGGAGGCCGAGGCCCTGGCGGATGCGGAGCAGGCTGAGTCCGAGGGACGCAATCATCTCGGGGTGCCTGATGACAAGGCGCAGCGGAACTTCACCGACCCGGACTCCCGGATCATGCCCGGCCCGGGAGGGAGGGACTTCCAGCAGTCCTACAACTGCCAGGCGGTGGTGGACAGCGAGCATCAGGTGATCGTGGCGGCCTGTGCCACCGATCAGCCCTCGGACAAGGATCAGGCCGTGAGCATGATTGAGGAGGCCATCCTGAACGTGGGCACAGTCCCAAAGGAAGTCTCCGCCGACGCCGGATACTACTCGGCCAAGGCGGTGGAGGAACTCTACGCCCTGGGAGTGGACCCGTTCGTCGCGCCGGAGAGGACCCGCCACGGCTGGGTGCCGCCACCGGCGCCCCGTGGCCGCATACCGAAGGGGCTGTCAGCCAAGGACCGGATGCGGCGCAAGCTGCGGACGAAACGGGGCAGGGAACGCTACGCGCTTCGGATGGAGACGGTGGAACCGGTATTCGGGCAGATCAAGCAGGGCCGGGGCTTCCGGCAGTTCCTGCTGCGGGGTCTGGCTAAGGTGAACCGGGAGTGGCTGATCATCTGCGCCGGCCACAACCTGCTGAAGCTGTTCCGGTATGGGGCCGGGATGTTCGTCAAGGCGAGGGGAAAAGGCGCCACTGGGAACGACAGGGAGACGCGCCGGTCCATGGGCAGTGGGATTTTCAAGCGACAATCCGCAGGTGCCTACCCGCACCCCGCCAGAACCGTTGTCGCAGGGTAGTCCCGGCTGACCGACACCGCCAGTCGGTCAATCCTCAGACGGGCTGCTAGTAGGTGGGAAGGCCCGGTAACCCGCGCCCGTCAACCTCCTGCCCGTCGAGTACGAAAGTGGGTATGCCTATGAACGCATTCCCCAGGTTCTCTAGGCCTCCGATTGCGCCGGCCTCACTGTACCGGCAGGGGATGGCCACAAAGCACCGGTTCTCGACAGCACTCTCCCCGGCACCTTGGACGTCGTGGCTGAAGGTGGGAATGCCCAGGAAGGCAGCCCCCAGGGCTTCCTCTTCAGAATAGGTGTTTTCGCCGGCATTTAGGCAAAGATTGAGTGATGTGCAAAGCTGGTAGCTAAGCAAGACGTCCGCGCCCCGTGAGCCCTCGGAGGCAGGTATGCTCAGGAGCCCATGCCCCACGGCCGCCTGACCGCCGAAGGTTTGGCCCGCCCCGAGAGGGGTAGGAGACGCAACAGGTCTGAAGTCGCGGGGGATTTCGTCGCACTCCTGGGACATACCCTGGGGACACTCCACAAACGAGTTACTGATGTTTGCCATCGCAGTCCCCGGTCCCCTGAGCCCGAACCAGAGCATTCCCATCATCCCGGCGAGCATAACCATCTCGGTGATTATGATCGGCCATTTGCCTGTAATGCTCAGTCCTTGATCGTTCATTTGGTACCTCCAGGCCATCGGCCAATGGAATTTTGATAATCACAGCGTTTCTGGTGCGTCCATATAACTAGGAATTATCAATAATAATTATCCTAATAGTGGCTGTACTCTCGGACAATAAGCTGGCGTGGAGGAAGTGTGAGGCCTTTGTGAAAGCACTGTGAGCCTGTCCCTCGGCACCTCACCCTGAGCCAGCCCGGCGGTATCTCATCCTGAGCCTGTCCGTCGGTATCTCATCCTGAGCCTGTCGAAGGATGCCGCTTCTCCCGGCGTGTCGAACCATTTCACCCTGAGCGAAGTGAAGAATCTCTCTTAGGGGGAAGGTAAGGATAAGTTAAGGATGGAGGTGAATCTCTCTGGGGAATAGACCCTGAAAAGTATGATTGCCCAGACTCCATTGCTCTTGAGATAACTTCTGAATGACCCTGGCTCCCGACACAGGATGATTGCAAAGTAAAGCTTTGTATCGTCGGTATCTCATCCTGAGCCTGTCCCTCGGTATCTCATCCTGAGCCTGTCCCTCGGTATCTCATCCTGAGCCTGTCCCTCGGTATCTCATCCTGAGCCTGTCCCTCGGTATCTCATCCTGAGCCTGTCCCTCGGTATCTCATCCTGAGCCTGTCCCTCGGTATCTCATCCTGAGCCTGTCCCTCGGTATCTCATCCTGAGCCTGTCCCTCGGTATCTCATCCTGAGCCTGTCCCTCGGTGTCTCATCCTGAGCCTGTCCGGCGGTGTCTCATCCTGAGCCTGTCGAAGGATGCCGCTTCGAGCCTGTCCGGCGGTGTCTCATCCTGAGTCTGTCGAAGGATGCCGCTTCAAGCCGCGGATGGTTCGACAGGCTCACCATGAAGGGTTGGGCAATGACTTTGCAGTCGTCCTGGCTTCTGACACGGGGGCCTTTTAATTGTCTCTACCTTGAGCGTGCAGAACTCTGCCATTCTGAGCGGAGCGAAGAATCTCACTCATGCAAAAGAGGGCCTTTCGTTGCTGTCGGGCTACAATTTAGATGCCGCTGGGCGACCCTGAGGCCGAGTGCCTGGACGAGCACTGGCTACGGTATGATAGGGGCCAGACTCCAACGGAGGCACACCATGAAAGTAGGGTTCATCGGACTGGGAACTATGGGGGCCAGCATGGCCTACAACTGCCTGCAGGGCGGCAACGAGATGGTCGTCCACGACATCCGCCGCGAGTCAGCCACCCAGCACCTCGAGGCTGGCGCAACGTGGGCCGACTCGCCCCGCGAGGTGGCCGAGTCATCGGAAATCGTCTTTACCTCGCTTCCAGGCCCCACAGAGGTCGAGGCCGTCGGCCTCGGCGAGGACGGTATCCTCGAGGGCATGAGTGAGGGCAAGGTCTACTTCGACCTCAGCACCAGCACGCCCACGCTCATCCGCCGCATCCACGAACAGGCCGCTGCCCGCGGCATCCAGGTCCTCGACGCGCCGGTCAGCGGCGGACCCCGCGGCGCCGCCTCCCGCAACCTTGCCATCTGGGTCGGCGGCGACAAGGAGGTCTTCGACCGCTGCAAGCCAGTCCTCGACAGCATCGGCGACAAGGCCTACTACGTCGGCCCCATCGGCTGCGGCGCCATCGCCAAGCTGGTCCACAACTGCACCGGCTACATCGTGCAGGCCGCCCTCGCTGAGGTCTTCACCATGGGAGTCAAGGCCGGCGTCGAGCCCCTCGCCCTCTGGCAGGCCGTCCGCAAGGGCGCCCAGGGCCGCCGCGGCACCTTCGAGGGCCTCGCCGAGCACTTGCTCCCCGGCAAGTTCGATCCCCCCGACTTCGCCCTTCGCCTCGCCCGCAAGGACGTCGACCTCGCCGTTGGCGTCGGCCGCGAGTACGACGTCCCCATGCGCCTCGCCCAGCTCACACTCCAGGAGATGACCGAGGCCCTGAACCGCGGCTGGGGCCACCGCGACTCCCGAGTAGCCATGCTCCTCCAGGAAGAGCGATCCGGCGTGGAAGTCCGCGTAGAAGAAGCCCTCCTAAACGCCGTCCTAGAGGAGGAACGCCAGGCCGCGGAAGGGTAGTTGGGATGGCATGAGTTAGAACTCCTGTTACCGTGGTAGTTGTAGAGCGACAGCGTCATTGGAGAACAGGAGAACGGCCGCAACCGGATGTCGAACGAGCGGTTGCGGCTGAAAAGAGATGGGGACCGCTCCAACAGCTACCCCCATCTGGCGATTTCACCGATGCCTACGAATCTGAATTGCGTCTCGCTGAGCCGGACGAGGCATTGGAGAGAGGAGGTGCATTCGTTCTACGTGCGCAGGAGGAATCTAGAGGTACAATCATTATTAGGCTGTGGCAGGGCGGCAAGCTCTTGAGACGCGCGCACATAGGAGGGGTACATCAAGAACCTGACGGCGGCCCGGTGTACTACGGGCCGCATATCCACTTTCCAACTACGGTATTCCATGCCTTCGACAGCAGAAGGGCAAGATCGAGAATATACGTTTGGGATGTACCAGATTCCATTTCGCTCTGGGGGGCCATGACAGCCTTCGCATCGCACATCAACCTCGTCTGGGACCCTGAGGAGCAGCAAAGGAGGCTGCCCGGAGGCCAACCATGAATCCGGAATATTTGAAGACGGTGATTGAGAGACAATTCTCTGAGTGGATGAAGGTGTCTAGGCACAGAATGGACACCGGCGAGGACGTCTGCCGGGTGATCCTGCCGTTATGGGAACCAAGTGGGGATGCGGTGACCGTCTACATTACTGAAAGTGATGGACAGACTATCATTGATGACGGCGGTCACATTTCCGGGTTGCTCTTTGGGTCTAGGCCGAATGGGCCCACTAAGCAAGATCGAGATTTGGTGGAGCGGCTTCTGTTGGATTCGGGCCTGACAAGAAACGCTGACACAGGAGTAGTCAGTGTTGAAACTACCGAGAATGGACTGCGATATTGGCTGATCGAACTGGGTCGGGTCATTGCGTTGGTGCCTGCGTTGATTCCCACAACTCATCCAAATAGAACCAGAACTGGTCCTAGCCGAGTTAGGGGCAGAACAGCGCTCCAAGTGAGGAATAGGCTGGTTCACGAGGGGTTTAGCAAAGTCATTAGTCAACCGCAAAAGGTGCGGGGCGTGTCCGACCGGACACACACAGTCGATCTTAGTTACGCGACCCACCATTCGCCGATTGGTCTTGGCGGGAGTGATCTAGTAAAAACCGTCCACATTATGGCGGTGGATCTGGACGTAGCCAACCCGTTTGAAAAAGCAGACAAGTCAATTGCTGTCGTGAATGACCTGCTCTGGTCTACTAACGAGGCCGATCTGATCGACGTGAGAATGGTCTTCGGCTTCGGGAGCGAAGGCGGCGTTGAAGAGCCAGCCGCCAAGTTGCTGGCGGCAGCAGGTGAAAGGTCTGCTTTTAATAGCTATTCTTGGGACGACAAAGAGGCACAGAACAGGTTCTTGACGCATGTCGGGCAAGACTTAGCGGCTCAGGCCCCCTAACCCCCCGTCCACCGCAGGTTCGGCCGCCGCGCCGCCAGCGCCTCGTCCAGCCGGGCCACCGGCGTCGTATGAGGCGCATCCCTCACCAAGTCCAGGTCTTCGTCGATCTCCGCATTGATCTGCTTCAGCGCCGCCACAAAGTCGTCGATCGTCTCCCGAGTCTCCGACTCCGTCGGCTCGATCATCAGGCACTCCGGGACTATCAGCGGGAAGTACATCGTCGGCGCGTGGAAGCCGTAGTCCAGCAGCCGCTTCGCAATCTCCAGCCCGCCCGCTCCCCGTGCCTTCTGCCAGTCCGCGGCAAACACCGCCTCGTGCATACAAGTGCGGTCGTAGGGCAACCGGTACACGTCCCGCAGCTCGTTCATCATGTAGTTGGCGTTCAGCACCGCGTTGCCGCTGATGGATATGACGCCCGCCGCGCCCAGCGTGCGGATGTACGTGTACGCGCGCACCAGCACTCCGAAGTTCCCGTGGAACCCCGCCAGTTTGCCGATGCTGTGTTCGGGAGTAGCCAACCGGTATCCGTCAGCCTCCGACCCCGCTATCACCGGCGCACCCAGGTACGGCGCCAGCCGCTCCGTGGCGCACACTGGCCCGGCGCCCGGTCCGCCGCCGCCGTGGGGCGTGCTGAAGGTCTTGTGCAGGTTGAGGTGACAGACGTCGAAGCCCAGGTCGCCCAGCTTCACCCGCCCCAGCAGCGCGTTCATGTTGGCACCGTCACCGTATACCAGCCCGCCCGCCTCGTGGACGATGCGGCAGACCTCGACGATGTTCGTGTCGAACAGCCCCAGGGTGCTGGGCAGGGTGATCATCACGCCGGCCAGGCTGTCGTCGGCCACGTCGTGCAGCGCCTCCAGGTCCACGTTCCCCTGGCTATCCGACGCCAGTTCCACCACCTGGAACCCGGCCATCGCCGCCGAGGCTGGGTTGGTGCCGTGGGCACTGTCCGGGATGGCCACCTTCGTCCGCCCCGTCTGCCCTTGGGCGCTCAGGTAAGCCTTCACCATCAGCATTCCGGCTAGCTCGCCGTGGGCCCCGGCCAGCGTGGCCAGGCTCACTGCAGGCAGGCCCGTGATCTCCCCCAGGAACCCTTGCAGCCGGTACAGCAGGTCCAGCGCCCCCTGCGACTGCTCGGCTGGCTGCATCGGGTGGATGCCGGCAAACCCAGGCAGGAAGGCGGTCTCGTCGTTGATCTTGGGGTTGTACTTCATCGTACAACTGCCCAGCGGGTAGAAATGCGTGTCGATGGAGAAGTTGCGCTGGCTCAGCCCGGTGAAGTACTGCACCACCTCCGGCTCGGACAGCTCTGGCAGCGGCAGGTCGTCACGCAGCAACGCCCCATCGGGCATCGCCTGCGGTGGCACGTCGGACTGCGGCAGAACTGACCCCGCCCGACCAGGCACACTGCGCTCCATCAGCAGTTTCGATGTATCCCTGTTTCCGCCTTGACGCATTTCTCCGTCTCCGGTGGCTATATTGACTGCCCGCACTGCCGCAAGGCGACATTCCTGCAAAAGCGGGAATCCAGGCCGCAAGGGGTGTTGGGTCTCGGTCTGCTGTTGAAAGCCTAGACCGCCGCCAGCGCCGCCGCCAGTTGGTCGATCTCGTCCTTGGTGTTCATCTCGGTCACGCAGAGCAGCATCCCGTTGGGATATCGGTCACTCACGTCCAGTCCGCCCAGGATGTTCTGCTCCATCAGCCGCCGCTTGATATCGGCAGGAGGCGCCGGGCACTGCGCCACAAACTCGCGGAAGAACGGCCCGTCGTTGACCACCGAATAGCCCGGTAACGCCGCAATCTGCGACGCGGCGTACTGCGACTTCTGGTAGCACAGCTCCGCTACCTGCCTTAGCCCCGACTTGCCCAGTGCTGCTAGGTAGATGGTCGACGCCAAGGCATACAGAGCCTCGTTGGTGCAGATGTTGGACGTCGCCCGCTCCCGCCGGATGTGCTGCTCCCGCGTCTGCAGCGTCAGCACGTACCCCGTCTCGCCGTTGCGGTCCACGGTACGGCCCGACAGGCGGCTGGGCATCTGGCGGATGTAATCCTGCTTCGTGGCGAACAGTCCCACGTACGGCCCGCCGTAGCTGGGCGGGATCCCCAGCGGCTGGCCCTCGCCGGTAACAATGTCAGCACCGTAGTTCCCCGGCGGCTGGAACATCCCCACTGCAATGGGATCGCAAGACACCACCGCCAGCGCCCCTGCGCTGTGGGCCATCTCGACCTGCCCCCGGAGATCCTCGATGCTTCCGTAGAAGTTCGGGTACTGTGTCACCAGGCACGCGGTGCTGCCGTTCATCCCGGATTCGGCGTCGCTGACCGTCGCAACCTCTAGGTTCTGCGGACGGCAGTAGGCCTCGATGACCGCCATGTAAGCCGGCGACACGGTGTCCAGCACCACAACACGCTCCCGCCGCGTCACCCGGCAGGCCATCAGCGCCGCCTCCGCCAGGCTGGTCGCTCCGTCATACATTCCGGCGTTGGCTACTTCCATCCCGTACAGGTTGCAGATCAGCGTCTGGAACTCATAGATAACCTGCAGCGTGCCTTGGCTCGCCTCCGCCTGGTAAGGGGTGTAGGCAGTGAGGAACTCACCCCGTGTTACCAGCGACTTCACGATGGCAGGGATGAAGTGATAATACGAGCCTGCCCCGAGGAATGAGGGCCCGCTGCCGAGGGCCCGGTTACGTCCCGCCAGCGCGCCCAGTTCCCGCTGGATCTCCAGCTCGGGCAACGGGTCTGGAAGGCGCAGTGGAGGATTGCGGTGTTCCTCCGGGATGTCGGCGAACAGCTCGTCGATGGACGAAAAACCCAGGGAGGCCAGCATGCCCGTTTGCTCGTCCGGTGTGTTGGGGATGTAGTGGGACTGGAAGTGTCCTGCCCTGGGCTTGTCGAGGGGGCCGTTGCCGGCGACACCGCTGGTCATCAGTGCTGCTCGGCGGTGAAAGCGTCGTATTCTTCCGCCGACATCAACGAGTCCAGCTCAGACGTATCGCTCATGGTCACCCGGATCAGCCAGCCCTTTCCGAACGGGTCTTCGTTGGTCAGTTCCGGCCGGTCGCTGAGGGCGGCATTGACCTCGATAACCTCGCCGCTGACCGGGGAATAGAGGTCTGAAACGGCCTTGACCGATTCAACCTCTCCCATCTTCCCGAGGTGCGAGACGGTGGCCCCTGCCTTCGGCAGCTCGAAGTAGACGATATCGCCCAGCTGGTCTTGAGCGAAATGTGTGATGCCCACCAGCGCTCGATTGCTGTAGGCATCTTCCACGATGATCCACTCGTGTTCGCGCGTGTAACTACGGTCGTTGGGACTCATAAGGGATTCATTGCTCCTTATGCCAGCGGCCAAAGCATACGGTGTTCCTACGATGACTGGCTGGCTCTTGTTCGACGAGGACGGCGGTAATGAGGAAGGGTGGTTACGGTAATCTCCTCGATGAGACCCCGTTTGTCCATTTCCAGAACGGTTCCCGGTCGTGAATATTCGGGAAAAACGTAGCCCATGCCCAAGCTGGTGTCAAGGGTAGGCGAATAGCACCCGCTGGTTACCTGCCCTGCCGGGAATCCCAGGACAGAGAGCGCGTAGGTTGCTCGGGGGGCCGACCGTCCTGGCATCCGCAGCCCCACGAGGGTGAATTGTGTCCCGTGCTCCCGCTGCTGTTGCAGGGTGTCGCGCCCCATGAACTCCTTGTCAAAATCGACGAAGCGTTCCAGCCGGGCTTCCACCGGGGTCGTGGTCTCGTCCAGCTCGTGGCCATGGAGCGGCAGCCCGGCCTCGGTCCGCAGCACATCGCGCGCGCCCAGGCCGCAGGGCACAGCCCCCGCTTCCGTCAGGGCCTTCCAGATCGCAGGAGCTGTTGCCGCCGGTGCCAGCACCTCTACACCGTCTTCCCCGGTGTAGCCGGTACGGCCCACCAGCACTGCAGACCCGCACATCCGGCTCTCGGTCCACGCGAACGGTCGCAGGCCATCCAGGCCGTCTTCGGAAAGTTCGGCTGCCAATCCGAGAGCTGCCGGCCCCTGGCATGCCAGTAAGGACGTCTGCATCGTCTGGTCGTTGAGGACAACGCCCGCCCGCCCGTCTCCAGTGTGACCGTCCATGCCCTTACCGTCGGCGAACCGGTCCCCGATTACGAGCCCGAACCAGTCCAGCACCCGGTGTCGGTTGCCGGCATTCGGAATGAGCAGGTACCGGTCTTCGGCCAACCGGTAGAAGATCGTGTCATCGATAACGCCGCCGCGCTCGTTGCAGATCAGGCAGTAGCGCGCCCTGCCAACCTCCAGCGTCGACGCAGACCCGGTCAGGGCCCAGTCGAGGAAGTCCGTCGCAGACCGCCCCGAGATGTACACCCGCCCCATGTGCGAAACATCGAATATCCCAGCCCCGGTACGTACCGCCTTGACCTCCGACAGGATGCCCGACGGGTACTGCACCGGCATGTCCCACCCGCCAAAGGGCACCATCCGCCCCCCCAGGGCAACATGCGTATCATAAAGCGGCGTTCGCAGGCTAGCGGCGTCCAATCAAAAATCCCTCAGCAGTCGGGTCTAGGAATCGTCCAACGAGGCAAAGAATCCGTCACTTCGATGATAAACAACCTGCTTGGCCGTAGCAACTTGTCCGCAATGATCGAGAGGCCGCTAAAACCGTATTTAGCTACAGTCACTGGCGTAGATTCGCAATCATCGGATAGCTACGGATTCCAGCCTGCTGAACCGATTGATGCGGTATATGAACGGCTTGGGAGTCGTGTCGATCGATTCCAGGATTCTTTCATACGCATTGAGGAAGCATCGCATCTTTTCCCACCGCGGCGCTTGTGCCCCCCATAGATAAAAACATCCCATTTCGTATCGCTGTATGGCAGAGCGCTCAGGGGATCTCCGGTGATGCATTCTGTCGTGGCCAATCAGAATCCATCCTCTGGACCCAACAACAGGCATCCATTCGTCGTCCTGAGTATCAGTTGGGAAATGGCTCTGAAGATACTCTACCGGCTTTGGCAGTCTCAGAATTCCCAGGGCCCGCGGGAGGGCAGTTCCTACGTCCCGGTCGAAGAACAATACAGGGGAGCGTCCTGCATTTTCCGCGCTTGACGAGGGGGCAGCCATTTACGCCACCTGTTGAATATCATCCAAATCTACTCCTTCAAACTGCAGACCGTCACGGACTTCGTCCGCCCCAAGCCCAAAGTCGGTCTGGATCTCCGCAACGCTTTCGCCAGCATCCCATCGGCCCTTCAGCGCCCTAGTGGGAACGCCTCTGACGCTCGGCGCTCCAAAGGAAATTCTTGGGTCTATCACAACCGGGCTTCTCCTGCTGGCTAGGTGCCACACGAGTGCGATGCCGTTGTCATAGTCGAATTGGTGGAATCGGTCGCTCACGACCCCCTTCCAGGCCAGTTGTCCTTGGATATCGGCCGCAACAAGCCGTCCCAGCGAGGCATCACCCTCAATGCTGCGAAGATCGAGCAGCACCCGATGGCCTTCAGTGAGCCAAGAATATTCAGCAAAGGGATATTCCGACTTCAGCACTTGTGAGGCATAGTCCCTGGCCCTGCGTATCCGTTGCAGCGAGACACCAAGACCACGAAACGTGGCGACAAAGGCGACTTCGACCAGCTCCAGATATGACAGATCTTGTCGTGGAGTCCGCCCCGGCAATACCGCCCCCGCTTTACTTCCCCCAAAATGCCAATAACTGACAGTCCGTGCCGAGACACCGGAGTAACGGCCGGCATCGGAGACTCGATATGCTGGCAGGTAAAGTCGGCGGCGCCAGGGCGCGACTTCCGATATTGTTCCCGATGATGACATTCTGTACCTACAGCCCTTCTCGCCCTCAACGATAGCGATCTCACTCCACGTTGGCAACCTGAGAACTCCGCTGTGGGTGAAGGCAAATATTCCTCCCCTCACTCCCCCGGCGCCAGCCGGAACCGCCACAGCGCCACCGACAGGAACAGCACCGCGAACACCACCAGCGCCGCCATCTCCGGTACCACGTCAGTAAACTCCGCCCCGAAGAGCATCAGCTTGTTCAGCCCGCCGTTGGCCCACCCGTGCGGCGTCAGCCGTGCCAGCGATTGCATGAACGGCGGCGTGATGAACAGCGGCCACCAGCTTCCCCCTATCGGCGCCAGCACCAGCGAGGTCAGCACCCCTGCCGCCGACGCCGTCCGCACGTTCCCCACGAAGCTCGCCAGCAGCACCCCGAAGGCCGCCGATGCCACCACCATCAGCAGCGACAGCAGAACGACGGCCACCGGCGAACCGCCAAGGTCGATGTTGAATACCAGCGCACCCACGGTCCACATCACCGCCACTTGGGTAACTCCGATGATTCCGCCCGCCAGGAACTTGCCCAATATCAGCGATTCCCGGCGTACCCCGTTGGCCATCAGGCGCTCCAGCGTATGCGTCTGGCGTTCCCGCGCCAGTGCCTCCGCGCCCATAGCGGCAGTGAAGAACACGAACATCGTAAGGTAGCCGGGCAGGACGAAGTTGGATGTGTTGAACGGGGCAATCTCCCCAACCTGCTCGACCTGTACTTCAACGGCCGGGCCGCTGGTGTCAGAAAGTAGCTCCGCTACGACCGAGGATGCCGCCTGCGCGTCTCCCAGGGCAGCAACTGCTGCCAGAGTGGTCTGCGCCTCGGAAAAGCGGACAGCGATCTCTTGAGCAAATCCTCGCAGGGCCGCCTCGCCAGCGGGCGGCACGTCGCCCACCACCACCTCTAGGGACGCCGCCTCCCCCGATACCAGCCGCGGGGTGAAGTCTGGTGGGAAGAGTACGAAGCCGCTTATTTCCCCCGCCTCTACCGCGTCTAGGGCCTCATCGTAGTACATTCCGGTTATGCTGCCGTCGCCTGCCTCAACCATCGTCGTGATGGCCTGGTAGCTGAATCCGAAGTCCACATCCTCCGTAACCACGACGAACTGCAGGGCCTCGTTCTCCGGACCCGCTCCCCGCAGGGCCAGCGAGAAGCCGATTACGAAGACGAAAGGCAGCAGAAAGGCGAAGGCCAATGCCGCCCGGTCGCGAAAGAAAATCCGCGTGTCCTTCGATGCCAGCAGCATGGCTTGGCGGGCGATGGTGTTCATCTGCGGCTACCGTCCCTCCGGCGTGATGCGGAACAGCAGCCGAGCGATGGTAAGGCCCACCACGGCAACGCCGGCCATCACCGCCATTTCCAGCCATTGCTGGCCTAGGTGCTCGCCTTTGCCGATGATGTTCTGCATCGCGTCGATCGCGTACGCGTTGATGGTCGCCTTTGAAATCGCCTCCATCAGGCTCCCCTCAGCTATCTGGAAGAAGGTCCCCCCGAAAACCACCATCACCAGGGTGAAGAATACGGCCGACCACGCAGCCTGGTTGCGGGTGCGGGACACCGCTCCGATTACCAGCGAAACACCCGTGAACGCCGCGGCAGCCAGCAGCGAGAACGCCAGCAGTTCCACAAAGGCCAGCGGCCCGCCCGGACGAAACACAACGAAAGCAAGTGAAAGCATCACCACCGTCTGAAACATCGCCCGCAGTATCCCCGACAGCAGCTTGCCCACGAACAGCTGGTTTACTCCCAGCCGGGTCGTCATCAACCGCTCCAGTGTTCCGGTGCGGCGGTCCTCCACAAAGGCCTGCGCCGCCAGGGTCACCGAAAACATGACGAACATCACAATCAGCCCCGGGAGAAGCCGCGAGAACAGTTCGTCCCCCGACTCCGTCCCCTGCTCCTCCCCCTCCCCAAGCCCGTCCTCCCCCGCCCCGGGCCCGTCCTCTCCAGCACCGGGCCCGTCCTCCCCCGCCTCCGTCCCCTGCTCCTCTCCCGCCCCGAGACTATCCTCGCTCATCCTGAGCCCGTCTTCCCTCATCCTGAGCCTGTCGAAGGAGCGACGCACCTCCACGAACACTGGAGGGCTGCTGTGCATGGACGCCAGTTGCGCCGTAATTTGTGCTTCAATGCGCTCCGCCGGTACGCCCGAGCCTGCAAGCGCCTGTTGCGTATTCCGTCTCACTCTGGCGTCCGAAGCCATGTCGCGAGCAATACCCCGGACGATTGCGGCCACGATCTGCCCGGTGTCGCCGCCGTTGCCTCGCTGCCTGAATACCAGGGGCACGGGCTCTGCAGCATCCAGCGCCTCGCTGAAGCCCTTCGGAATAGCCACGGCGAACAGGATGGCCGACCGGTCGAGGGCCGCGTCGGCGTCCGCTTCAGTGCGCTCCTCCACCTCGATCTCGTCCAGTGCGTCCAGCCGCTTGACCAGCTCGCGCGCATGGATGCCGCCGTCCAGATCGACAACGCTGGCAGGGGTAAATACCTCGCTGTCGCTGCTGAGGGCCCCGTACATCAGGCCAAACAGCAGTATCGGCAGGGCGATGCTGAATGCCAGTTCGGCCCGGTTGTTCAGGAACAGCTTGAGTTCCAGGAGGGCGATGTGAAGCGGACGAAGCATTAAGGCGGCTGTAGCAAGATCGTTGGCAAGATTATTGGCTAGTCCCGCAGGCTGCGCCCGGTGAGTTCCAGGAACACGCTCTCCAGCGTCACGTCGGACGGGTCTCCTATCTCCGACTTCAACTCCGCAGGGCTTCCCAGCCGTATCATCTGGCCGTGGTCCATTACCGCCAGCCGGTCGCAGAGCCGGTCCGCCTCTTCCATGTAGTGAGTGGTGTAGAGGACGGTCATCCCCTCGTCGCGCAGGCGCTCCACGGTATCGAATATGTGGCTGCGCGACTGCGGATCAATGCCCACCGTCGGCTCGTCGAGAAAGAGGAGCTGCGGACGGCTCATGAGCGACACAGCCAGGTTGACGCGACGCTTCATACCACCCGAGAACTTGTCCACCTTGTCTCGGGCCCGTTCGGTGAGTCCCACCGACTCCAGGTGCTGCGCCGCCGCCGACTTCGCCTCCCTGCCGCTCAGTCCTGACATTCGCCCAAAGAACACCAGGTTATCGGTGGCCGACAGCTCCGGGTACAGCGCCAGTTCCTGAGGACACACTCCCACTAGCTTTCGCACTTCGTCGCTCTCCCGGGACGCCGAGTGCCCGCCGATTACGACGTCTCCTTCGTCCGGGGACAGCACCGTCGAGAGCATCCGGATCGTCGTGGTCTTCCCCGCACCGTTGGGCCCCAGCAGGCCGAAGATCTCCTGCTTGCGGATGGCAAAGGACACACCGTCCACCGCCGTCAATCCGCCGAAGGACTTGCGGAGGTTGTTGGCAACCATGAACTCTTCGGTAGCAGTTGGGGATTCAGTCATGACACAACTTCGCTAGGAGCGCCTCGGTACAACGCATTCACCCATTTTCACAAGTCAGGATCAGGGTTTTTCGCCCCTCTGTAAAGCGAAATGACATGAAAGAACTGCGAAAATTTCCCGGCGTCTCATCGAGGCATCGGGATGTCCGCGGAACCTTGCTCGGGATCATACCCAACCAGTTCTACGAACCCCCTGCCCTCCACCGGATTGCCGCGGATCGAACCATGAGATACCACGATCGGCCCCTCCCAGTAGACGACGGGCAGGATGACGCCAGCGTCAAACTCCGCATTCACTACTAGGGGAAACAGCAGAAGGTCGATGTCCAGTGGCTCAATCGCGAGTTGCCAGCCCATCGGGTATTCGATGCCCGTTTCGGGGCTGACCCACCCGGTCAACGCATCCAGCGAAACTCCCTCGCCGGGCACGTGGGTCACCACGCCGTCTGGATCGACGTACGTGGCGTAGGCCGCCACGCGTTCTCCTGGTGGTGGCGCACAGGGAGCGTCAATACAGACATACACTGGTGGTTCTATAGGTTTCCACACCACCGCCACCATCAGGTCCGACCCGTCGGCCAGCTGCAGGTTCACCCAGTCCCACCCGACGTCCGCCCGTGAAATCTCGCCCCATTGGTGGTCCATCCACCCGCTGCCGCTGACGGCGCGACGACCGTCGCCGTCGTCAACCCAGCCGTCCAGCTCCATCCGGGTGCGCGAGTAGTAGTAGGTGTCTCCCGCCTCTCCCAAATTCACCAGCCCCGTCGAGTCGTGCAGCACCGGTTCTCGGCTTGACGCTGCCATGAGCTCCAGTACGGTGCCGCCCAGGTCGAACGCCAGCTCGTAGCCCTCTCCGTCACCGCGCATCACCCATCCCGCGGCATCGACATCCACGCTCGGTGCTGCGGGATCCAGCACGGCCAGCGTCCCCCGCTCACCCGCAAAGTGCGTCCCGCCCTCGTGGTCCCCCAGCGTAGCGTGCAGCAGGTGCGGCGTCCCCACGGGGGTGGTGGGCGATTGGAAGGTCACATAATGGAAGCTGTACACCCTGCCATCCTCGTACCAGAGGAACCCGTTGAAATACCACCACTCCACCGGCGTCTCATGCGGCGCCTCGTCCGCAGGCAGCGACACCAGCGGCCCCTGCGGCGTCGGTGTCGCAGCGGGCGACGGTGTATCCGTCGGCGCAGGCGTACTCGTCGCCGTCGCAGCGGGTGTTGGAGTCTCAGGCGGCCCGGTGGCCGTTGCAGTAGCAGAGGGAGTTGTAGCCGTCGGCGATTCCGTCGGAATGTCCGTCGGTTCCGCCCCACAGGCCACGATCAGCATTGTCAGGACTGCGGTGAAAGCGACCGCTGGCAACAGCCCTGCCGCTATCGAAAGGCGGGCAAAAAAGGAAGGGGCGAACAAGATCATTGAAGCGTCGAGCTAAATCCCTTGGGGGTAGGCTAATGCAATTATAAACAAGCCTCCCCACTCCAGGGATTCTGATCGCTACAGCAATGTCCAGGCCCGCCGCGATACACCAGAAACCGCGATACACCAGAGACATGAAGGCGAGGAAACCCCTCGCAGGGGTTCCGTTTGCTTGTAGGGGATGGCCCGTCCGATGGAAACTGTAAGAAGTCCAAAGTCGTTGAAGGGGTGAAACCATGTGGCCGAATGGACTCGCTGTGACTCTGGCGATAGCTGGACTGCTTTTAGCAAGTATTTCTTGCAGCAATGCAGATGTTGCGACTCCAACCAAAGGCATCACTGCCGTGGCCCCCACACCACCCCCACCCACGACCCAGGTTCCTGACGGTTCGACTTGGATCCTTCAGACGCTGGACGGTAACCCCGTGCTCGGTGGTACTTTTGTGTGGCTCAGGTTGGATGGAGATACGTACAGCGGGTTCGACGGATGCAACACCTTTGAAGGTAGACTTGAGGACGGGAGACCGGTCGCCAGCGGCGACGGTGAGTTCGCCGCCCCACCCACATTCAGGACGCTTATCGGGTGCCCTGAGAGCATCGAGGGACAGGCCGATAGTTATATTGAACTGCTCGAGCAAGGTGAGCGATTCCGAGTCGTGGATGACCGCCTGGAGATTCTAGGAGGCGGGGGTGAGGTGCGGCTGAGTTTTGTCCAGCAAGTGCCTCTCAGCGGTAGCACAGTTGAACTGGTGGGGACTGAATGGCAACTGGTGGTCGAGGACAGCACAGGCGGGGATGAGAAGGCAGCTACGTTGGTCTTTGTGGACGACCAATTGGCCGTTGGCACGACGGCCTGCCGGAGTTATGTGGCCTCTTACGAGGCGTCGGACGAGCGTTTGGATTTTCGGTCAACGGCAATGACGGAATACGGAGGAGCGTCGACGTGCGCCGAGGAGTCACGAATACAAGAGGGCCAGTTCACTGATGATCTGTCGCCGGCAAGCGAGTACTCGGTTAGTGAAGAGGAGGGGCTCAAGCGGCTCAGGATTCGGACAGGCCGGGGCAGGACGGTGACGTTCGAGCCGCTGGTCGCTGGGGTCGAGAGCGTGCTTGACGTTGAATGGCACCTTTCAGTTTTCGTGACTGTAAGTGAATGGGGGGACCCCGACGTGGTACCTCTGCGGGTCGACAGGCTGATCCCGGGAACGGGGATTACGGTTAGGTTCCACGAGAGTGGCGTGTCGGGATTTGGCGGGTGCAACCCTTACGGCGCAAGGCTGGAGCCGGAAGAGCCCTTCGCCAGGGAAGACGGGACCTTCGCCACAGGGCTTATGGCTATTACGACAACAGCCAAGGGTTGCCCGGACCCGCCCGGGGTGACGGAGCAGGAGAGGCGCTTTACGGGACCCATTCCTAAGTTCGAGCGTTATCAGATATACGGGGAACTGCTTGTCGTCCATATCAAGGGCGACGTTGTGCTGCTGTTCCAAGCTGAATAGAAATCCCTACACGACATTGCCCATGGGCCGTACCCCCAGAAGCATACGGAGTTGGCCGTTTCCGTTTGCTCATCGGTCATGGTCCCACTAAAGCACCATCGCCGTACGAACATACTAGTACCGCATCAACCTAGGAATCACAGCGTTGTTCATCAGGAATCACCCCGGGGACAATACGAATCACGGGAGGTATCAAATCCTTCCTGAAGAACGGGAAAGGCGATTCGATGCGAAGGTTAGAATCCTTTTTGATGAGTTTGTGTGGTTCGAAACGCTGACCATTTTTTCCATTCCAAACCGCTTCTTTCAGGGCCCATGCGTCATCTTTGTGTCCCTGGCGACCTTTGTTCCCTCCGCTCTTGAATGAAACGTGACCCTCGAACAACCTCACTGTGCGTTGCCGCGTCTGACACTCGTATAGTGCCCGCAGAAACATTTGGGCGGCGAGAAGCGTCGTGGCACCCGCGTTGTAATGCCAAAATCGGTTCTTCCCTTTCCAAGTATCACAAACCCGAAGAGCAGCACCGTTATCCCGTCGAAGTGCTACTGACAGTGGAGCTTCGATCAACAAGTTCAGGCATGGTTGGCCACGGTCTCCAACCTTCTCAATCCCCAATGCGACCAACTTTCCGAAATTGATGGCGTCGAGTGTGCCTGGGCCATGCCAAACACCGCAGGAGCTCGCCGTTGGGCTTATGCCGATGTCGACGATTAGCCAATCACCCGAATGTTCGTTAATTTGGTCGACCCGCCCCGCGATTATTGGGTATGCCGCCATCTTTGCGCCTCCGATTATTCCAAGATTGATTCAGTACTAGTAGAGCGAAATTTTTGTATTGATGGGCAGTGGGACTGACGAAATGATCGGGCAACGATTTGAACGCGTAACCTGCTGGCAAGAATTTCCCATCATTTCTACGATGTTGGTCTACTAGCCGTTGAACCAGAAGACTGGGAAACAACAAATTTGCACAACAACTGCGGAATAAAAAACACTTATGGCGCAAAGCTTTTGGGGGTTCCGTTTGAAATTGGGGTTTGGCCTACGCTCCACCCGGAATCGGGAGAATCTCAGGATGAAGTCCATTTTGGCAGGAAAAAGCGGCATGGCCCTACTCTTGGCCACGACCTCCCATGTTCTGGGTTGGGCAGCCTTCTTATGGATAGTATTTCGGCCCCATGCTCAGCGGAGCGTGTCTAAGGGTCCGGACAGCGTTGATGGGAACGGCGCAGCGGAGAGCGAGGTCGTCGTATACTACGTCACCCTGACCCAGGTAGACGGTTATGTGGTACTGATACCGCTGTTAATTCCCGTGCTCGTGACCGGGCTGGCATTGCTGTTCCTGTTGACTTGCAGCATGCAGCGAGCAGCGAATGCCTTGGTAGTCTGGAGCCTCACGGCAATACTGTTGGTATTCTGCGGATTGGGCTACTACGGATTCGGCATACCCTATCTGCCAGCAGCCATATTCCTGGCAGCAGCAGCCGTCACATTTGGGACTGGGCGCGGACTCCCCAGGTTGCCCAAGGCGGACGAAGAATGAATCCGGGCGAAACCCCAATTTCAAACGGAACCGCTTTGGGAACTATATCGTATTTTACCCATTAGACCCTGGACACGACCGGCGGGACGTTCGTCGAGGCGGATGAGACCTACATCGGCGGGAAGGAAAAGAACAAATACGCTTACAAGAGGCTACGGAACGGACGCGGAGCCGTTTTCTGCTATGCCATTGCCAGCGCATCCGCCGTACCCAACGGGGACGCCGATAGGCCATCCCCTACAAGCAAACGGAACCCTCGCAGGGATATCCCCCGCCTCCGTATCGGGTCCAGGGAATTTGTCGCCGGAACATGGACCCCGTGCGGTCCGCTAACGGTGGCTGATCAGCCCCTCGTCCATCAACGCTTTGATCGCCCCGTCAAACGCCTCCAGGGACTGGTCGATATCCGACTCCGTGTGCACGCCCGAAAGCACCCCGCTCGTCCGCGACATCAGGTCCACGCCCCGCACCTGCAGGGCCTGCCTGAAGTTCGTCTGTATCTCCGACGAAACGCCCTTCAGCGCGTTGGCGTCCAGGCCCTCGACCGAGGTCCCGCCGAAGTAGATGTGGAAGGTCGAGGACTCTCCGTAAACCGCCGCAGAGACCTCGTACCGGTCCACCACTTCCTGCAGTCCCGTCCGCAGCCGCGCGGCCATGGCATCGGCCTGCGCCTGCATCTCCCCCGTCGCTACGATGCGCAGCGCAGCGTTGCCCGTCGCGGCACAATAGGGGTTGGCGTTGAACGTGCCGCCGTGGTACACCCGCTGGAACCGGTCGTGGTGCGAGTCCCCGGTCTGCTCCATCACGGCCATGACGTCGTCCCGCCCGGCCACAGCGCCGCCCGGCAGGCCGCCGGTCAGAATCTTGGCCATCGTGCACAGGTCCGGCCGGATGTTCAGGACCTCCTGCAGACCCCCCGGACTCCACCGGAACCCGGTGATCACCTCGTCCAGGATCATAACCACGCCGTACTTTTCCGTAAGCTCCCGCACGCCCTCAACGAAGCCGGGCTGCCGCGGCACCGTGCCGTACGACGCCCCGGAACCTTCGGTGATTACTCCGGCGATATTGTTGTCCGTCGACAGCACCTGCTCCAGGGCATTCAGGTCCGGCGGCAGCACGATCATCGAGTCTACCGTCCCCTGCGGTATCCCCGTGGACGACGGCACGTCGAACGGTGCCAGGTTGCCAGGCATTACGTAGTCGTGCCAGCCGTGGTAGTGCGACTCCCACCGTACGATCTTCTCTTTGCCGCTGTGGGCCCGCGCCACCCTCATCGCCAGCGAGGTCGCTTCAGCTCCCGACCCCACGAACCTCACCTTGTCGGCCGAGGGCATCAGGTTGCACACCCTTTCGCCCCACTCAAGCACTGTCTCCACCGGAGACCCGTAGTGCGAACCGTTCGGAGCCGCCCGTACCAGCGCTTCCACCACCTCCGGGTGCGAATGGCCCAGCAGCAACGACGCCGAGCCTAGGCCATAATCGATATACTCGTTGCCGTCCACATCCCACTTGCGTGGACCTTGGCCCCGCTCGATGGTGATCGGGAAGGGATCCGCCACGTACCCGTCGTGGCCCGCCCCTCCCGACGGGAAATGCTGCTGGAATCTGGGAAACAGTGCCGCCGACTTGGGATTTCTCCGAATATAGGCCTCGCGAATCGTCTCCGCCATCGTATCCCTCCTCCATTGACCGTCTGGTCTGCTCTTCTCGAGGATTCTAACCGTGAATACTGGTTATAACCAGCCGCCCTGCTCGGGACCGATGATTTCCGCTATTATTGCCTTACCTGCACGAAATAGCATGTGTCAAACTGCTTGTGCCCAATCTGTTTGTGCCCAGCGGAGGAAAAAACGTGGCCTCACTTACTTCGGAAGAGATAGCCGAATTTCTCGCCCAGCCCCGGACAGCTCACTTGGTGACGCTTCGGGCCTCAGGCACGCCGCACGTGGCCCCCGTCTGGTTCCTGTGGGACGAGGGCCGTGCTCTCGTTATGGCCGATGCGAAGGCGATCAAGGTGCGCAACATCCGCCGCAACCCCGCCGTGTCCCTCTGCGTCTCGACCCCCGATCATCCCTACGCGTTCGTGACCATAGAGGGCACCGCCAACATGGCTGTCACTGGTCTGGAGGACATGGTGCAAAGGACCTGCGTCCTCTACGAGGGCCAGGAACGGGGGACAGAGTTCGCTGCGGAACTGCTGGCAGACGAGCGGCTGGCGCTGATAACGATATCCGCGGACCGCTTCATCTCCTGGAAAGAGGACGAGTAAAAATCAGGGCGGGACACCCTCGAGTGCCCTGTTCCGGCTGGTGATTTCCGGCTGGTGACGGCCAGGGGCCCGCCCCGCAGGCACGGAGTCTATCCCCGGGGCGGCAGCACCGCGCTCATCCACGCCACCAGGTCGCGTATTACCTCGCCACTGATCTCGTGCCCCATGTCATACACATGGAACTCCGGGCTGTACCCAGCCTTTTCCAGGTAGTCCTTCGCAGCGTGCGCGGTCGTCTCTGCGATCATCTGGTCATGGCGGCCGTGGGCCACGAAGATCGGCTGCGTGCGTTCCGCCGGCAGCCGTGGGTCCAGTTCTTCCGCTCCCGGGAGCGTGGCGCTCAGTGCCGCCAGCCCGGCGAAGGTACCGGCCCTTCCCAGCCCGCAGCGATAGGTCATTCCCCCGCCTTGGGAGAACCCCAGCAACAGGGATTTGCCCGGCTCCACTTTGTAGCGCTCCATCACTTCGTCGAAGAAGGCACCCAGCAGGGACTCGGAGTTGGCGACCTCCTCCGGCGTCGACCCCCCTCGCGGAGTCATCCAGCCGAAACCTGCATGGCCAAGGCCAAGATTGAAAGGAATGGGCGCGTTGGGGCACACGTAGACGTAGCCGGAGGAGTTGATCGCTGGAGCCAGCCCCGCCAGGTCATGCATGTTGGCTCCGAAGCCGTGAAGCATGACAATCAGTGGGTACGACGCTTCGGGATCGTAATCGTCGGGCAGCACTGCCAGGTACTGTAGTCCTGGCCCCTCGTGCACCTCGCCATTCATGCTGCCCTCCTGCGTTGCCGTCTTTCATTTCATAGTAACACGCACGCTGTACGGAACGCCCTCGTCCTGCTACGAAACGGGCCGCAACAAGTGGCCCTTTGCCTGTACCATAAGCACCATCGGACAAGGAGTGAATCCATGACGATCATCTATCATCTGACCACCCGGGACGCTTGGGCCGCCGCCCAGCCGGGCGGGGAATATGCGGCCCCCAGCCTTGCCGAAGAAGGCTTCATCCACTGCTCCGCGGACGAACCCCAGGCACTGCGCGTACTCCAGCGTCTATACCCCGGCGTGGCCGGCATGCAGGTTCTGGACGTCGATACGGGAAAGCTGGCCGCCGAGGTCAAACGCGAGCCCAGCCGCTCGGGCGAGATCTACCCCCACATTTATGGCAAGATAAACTTCGATGCTGTCGTCCGGATTCGAGACGTCAACCTGGACGAAGACGGCCGCCACACTCTCTGAGGGAGACCCCATGGCTGCAACTACGGCCCCTGCCAAGGTGGCGCATACATGAACCAAAACCCCGGCAACCGCCCCGTCCCCTACACCGAGGCCGAACTGGCGGCTGTTCAGCGCGCTATCGCCCCGCCACCGCCGCCGCCTCCGGCGGAATTCATGGCGGCAATCGGAACCCTGCCGCCCGACTGGATGCGGCCGTTCTGGAAGCTCAGCGACCTCGAGCCGGACCTGTTCATCCGGGTATCCGAGGATCCCTGGGTGGTGGCGCTGGCACAATACGCCTTCTTCCCGGTGATGATAGCCTGGCGAGCCGATGGACGCCCCGTCCCCGGCCTCCGATTCGCCGGCCGCACCCGCGGCCCAGCGGCCATCCTTCGCTCCCACGGCGATGCCGTCGTCATCAAGCCCTTTCAGAACTCCCGCGAAGACGAGATCGCGCGCATAGCCGCCTCCGCAGGCGCGGGCCCGGAGCAGCTTCCCTCTCTTCCGGGCTACCTGACCGAGCAGTTCGCCGATGGCGTCTTCTTCACCGACCTCCCGCCGGAACGCCGCGACGCCACCACGATGCGCTCCGTCGGCCATGCCCTCGGAGGGATGCTGCGGCGTCTCCACGAGGCCGGAATCTACTACAACGACGCTTCCCTCTCCGACCCCGAGGGCCGCTCCCACCTAATCCTGGACGATGAGGGACGTTGTACGCTGATAGACTTCGGCGTGTCTCTTCTGCTGGACCGGCACCCCGAGTACACCCGCGAAGAGGTCCACAACTTCGCCCGCACGCTTCCCATGTACCGGGTCTTCGCCGGCATGGCCGACAGCCGAGCCGACATGGACGACTTCCTGGAAGCCTATGGCAGGCAGATGGCTCAAGCCACCCGAGAAGACATCATGGCCCGGGACCTGAAATTCGTGCAGCAGGGCCTTTCCAGCGCCGCCCGTCGCCTCGGCCAGGACATCATCCCCCCACTCCGCGAAGGCTTCATCGACTCCTACCGCCCTGCCGGATAGCCCGGTAGTGGAATGACAGATATCCGTCAATCGACAGAAAAGGGTGTCTATACAAGATGGAAGGAATTCCGACGACCTATGGTGCAACTTCGCTTGGAACTTAACCAGGACTCTCTTTCTGGCTTGACGCTCTTGAGGTAAACCAATAACATCGGAACGTAGAGTCTATCCGGGCAATGCGTCATCATGACTCCCCAAGCCGTAGCTGAACACATCGGACTGGCCAGAGAATTCCTCGACCGGAGCAAAGTATATCTCCAACAGGGAGACCTGCATCAAGCATCGGAAAAGGGTTGGGGTGCTGCTGCTCATTTGGTCAAGGCAGTCGCCGCTGCGAACAATTGGAGCTACGAGCATCACGACGATTTCGATTCTGTTGTAACTAACGCCAGACAAAGGTACCGCCAGCCAAGTTTGCGGCAGTACAGCAATTCTGCTCATGCGCTGCACCGCAATTACTACAAGCGGGGACTGCTACTGAACGCTGACACCATCGAAGAAAGCATCGGCGATGTGGAAGCGATGCTGAACGTCCTTCAACCCTTCATTGTGCCCTGATCGCAAGCGTCTAGCCCCTGACCAGTTCATACCCAGCCCACGGTCAGCACACACTCCGTCATCCCCAGCCCACGCGCAGCACCTACTCCGTCATTCCCGCGAAAGCGGGAATCCACTGCCTTGGCGACCGCTAGTCACCGGCCGCCCTTGTCGTCTAGCTTCGAGAAATCCACGAAGAGCGCACAGCCCTGCGCCCCTGTCTGGTTTGGCCCCGACCAACCACAATCCACCCCGCCTACCTCAGCGACTTCATATACTCGATGATGTGAGGAATCTCGTCGTCCTCCACTCCCAGCGTCGGCGGCATCAGCCCAGCCGTGAACCCCTTCACCACCTTCGCATTGGGGTCCTCTATCGACTCCGCGATGTATTCGTAGTTCACTGTGGCGCTCGTCCCGTCCTCCAGCTCCTCCTCAGTCCCGTACAGCCCCCGCCACGTCGGCCCGACCAGCGTGGTCCCGTCCGTTGAATGACAGGCGTTGCATCCGTACTGCTCCACCAGTTGCGACCCGATCTCTGCTGAGGTGCGGTCGTAGCTCACCGGCGGAAGCCGAGTCGGTGTGGCCTTGGGCTCGCCCCCGCAGGCAACGCCCTGCAAGGCCAGCACCGCTGCAAAAATCAGAACAGCGGAGAGGCGGAGGCCTCTGGTTGTCCACTTCAGGATAATTGGACCGCGTAGGAACATGGACGTACTTGATTTCTTCCTGGGAGAGTGGCCGGCCAGGGCCCATTCAACCAATATCAACTGACCAAATGAGCCTGAGGCGCACGGTGCCCAGCGTCAGCTATCGGTGGTGCCTCGGCGGAGACGGAAATGTGTAGGGGCGCACAGCTGTGCGCCCCGATTGTTGTGTCCCGATTGTTGTGTCCCGACAGATTTTTCGCCGTTGGCCGCTACTGGAGCGACTTTATATACTCGATGATGTGCGGAATCTCGTCGTCCTTGACTCCCAGGGTCGCAGGCATCAGCCCCGCGGTGAACCCTTCCACCACCTTTGCGTCGGGATTCTGGATGGACTCCGTGATGTATTCGTCATTCACCGTCGCCGAGGTCCCGTCGCTCAGGGCCTCTTGGCTCCCGTAAATACCCTGCCAGCTCGGCCCGGTCAGGACGCTTCCGTCGATCGAGTGGCAGGCGGCGCACCCATAATTCCCCACCAGCGTAAACCCGATGTCCGCGTCCGGCGGACCACTCACGTCAAGAACCTCGGTCGTACTCTCGCCCCCAGCAACTCTCGGGGGCGGGTCCGTGTACTGCGCCAGCGGTGACACTATCGGCGCCGGTGTCGGGACAGGCTGGACCACGGGGTCAGGACAGACGTTTCCCCCGTGCGCTCCTATGTTGTGGTCGAAGTAGCAGGGCTCTGAGAACGAGTCGTCCGCCCTCAGTTCGCCTCCCTTGATCGCCGTGAACAGCCCGATCAGGGAGAGCCCCACCATCACCGCCAGTGTCATCCCCGCTACGAAAGCCCAGAAGAAGAACTTGTTGTCGAACTTCAGGTGCATGTAGAACAGGATTACGATGGCGAACTTGATGCCCGACAGCACGAACAGCAGGATCGTTGTGGAGGGCTGCCCTAGGGCGTCGCTGATCACCTTCTCGGATTCCCCGGGAAAGTCCATGATGATGATGAACTCGACGATGGTTATAGCGAAGAGCAGTATCGCTATGATGATGTACTGCCCTAGAGAGGGGTGCCCACCGCCGCTGTGTTCAGTTTCGTGATGAGTTGTCGCCATCTGGGAAGCTCTCCAGGTATTCGGAAGCCGGTATCGGTGCCTTTAGCGTCAGAAAGTTGTCCCGTTGTTAGTGACCGGGTACTGCCGGGCCCGCGTCAAAGCCGCCAACCAGGTACAGCAAGGTAAAGATTACGATCCAGACGATGTCTACAAAGTGCCAGTACAGGCCGCAGATCTCCACGTCCAGGGCGGTCCCGGGGTGCAGGCGCCCCTTGAACGAAATCACGAACAGCGCCAGCAGCCATATGATGCCCAGCGTTACGTGTGCGCCGTGGAACCCGGTCAGCGTGAAGAAGGTCGCCCCGAAAAGGTTCTGGCCGAGCGTCAGTCCTTCGTTCTTGAACAGGTTGAATTCGTAGACCTGGAACCCGATGAAAATGCTGCCCAGAATGGCCGTGGCCAGCAGCCAGATCTTGATTGCTCGTTGGTTGTTCTCGTTGGTCGCTGCCAGCGCCCGCACCATTGCGAAGCTGGAGCACAGCAGCACGAAGGTGCTGATGGTGGTTATCGGGATGTCAATGATGTCTATCGGGTAGGGCCCTTGCAGGCTTTGCCCACGGTAGACCATGTACGTGGCGATCAGGGAACCGAAGAACAGGCAGTCCGAGCCCAGGAACACCCACATCAGAATCTTCCGGTGGTTGAGGCCGGTGGTGGTGTAGTCGTGCCCGACTGAGCCGCCGTGCTCCCCGTGGCCGGTGCCGCCGTGGCGTGCTAGGTCCTCGCCGTGGGCGGCGTGCGTTCCTTCAGCGTGATGGACCGTTTCAGGTGCGTGGGCCAAAGTGCCTGTCTCCTAGTGTCCTTCTTCAGCGGCAGCCGGTTCGTTGGACCAGCCTATTACGCCGATAAATGCGATGAGCCCACCCAGGAACGATACGCCGTAGTGCGACAGCAGTCCGCCCGCGATCAGGCCCACGCCGGCCGCGGTGATGATTGGCCAGTAAGACGGGCTGGGCATGTGGATGGTGCTGGGATCAACCGCCGCTTCCGGCTCGGTTATGGGGTTGCCAGCCTCCCGGGCCTCGTCCTTCTCGATCCAGTAGTGGTCCCGGCCCTTGATCGTCGGTACCTCTGCGAAGTTGTAGGCCGGCGGTGGCGAGGCGATCATCCACTCAACTCCCGGCGCGTCCCAGGGGTCATGGCTGACCCGGCGGGCATTGCGGTTCTGCAGGAGGTTGTACAGGAACACCAGGAAGCCGGCGAACAGTACCAGGTAGCCACAACTGGCCAGCAGGTTCAGGTCGCCCCAGCCGAACTCGCTGGAGTAGGTGTAGATACGGCGCGGCATTCCGTTCAACCCCACGAAGTGCATCGGGAAGAAGGTTACATTCATGCCGATGAATATCAGCCAGAAATTGATTTTGCCCAGTTTTTCGTTCAGCATCCGTCCGGTCAGCTTGGGCCACCAGTAGTAGATGCCAGCGAAGATGCCCATGATTGAGCCGCCGAACAGCACGTAGTGCAGGTGGGCGACGATGTAGTACGTGTCCTGCTGCTGGAAGTCCGACGGGGAGACCGCGTGCGACACCCCGCTCAGCCCGCCGACGATGAACAGAACGATGAAGCCTAGGGCGTACAGCATCGCCGTCGTTAACTCGATGCTGCCCTTCCACATTGTTCCCAGCCAGTTGAATATCTTCACCCCGGTGGGCACCGCAATCAGCATGGTGGTGATTGTGAACACCGAATTGGCGATCGGGCCCAGCCCCACCGTGAACATGTGGTGGCTCCAGACCGCCCAACCCATGATGCCGATGACGATGCCGGAGAATATGACGAACGGGTAGCCGAACAGCGGCTTCTTGGAGAAGGTCGGCAGGATCTCCGACACTATCCCCATCGGAGGCAGAATTAGGATGTACACCTCAGGATGACCGAAAACCCAGAACAGGTGCTGCCACAGGATCGGGTCACCGCCCCCTTGTGGAACGAAGAAGTGCGTCCCGAAGTTCCGGTCCATCACCAGCTCGATCAGGCCAACCGTGATCACCGGCATTGCCAGAATCAGAAGGATGGACGTAATCAGCGTCATCCACACGAATACCGGCATCCGCATCAGCGACATGCCTGGCGCTCGCAGGTTGACTATGGTGACTACGAAGTTCAGACCTCCCGCTACCGACGAAGTTCCCAGCACCAGCAGTCCGATGGCCCAGAAATCCAGGCCCGCATTGGTGCTGAAGGGCTGCTCAGTCAGGTTGGCGTACGAGAACCACCCAGCGTCCGGCACCTGGTCGACGATGAAGCTGAAGTGCATCAGGATCGCGCCGAACAGGAATATCCAGTAGGAGAGGGCGTTTAGACGCGGGAACGCGACGTCCCTCGCGCCTATCGCCAGTGGCACTACGAAGTTGAAGAAGGCAACGCTCATTGGCATGATCACCATGAAGATCATCACCGTGGCGTGCATGGTGAACATCTGGTTGTAGCGGCCCGGCCCCAGAATGTCCGAGTCGGGGGTCGCCAGCTGCATGCGTATGAGGCCGGCCTCGATGCCCGAAAGCAACATGAAGATGAGGGCAGTTCCACCGTACAACACGCCGATGCGTTTGTGGTCGACTGTGGTTATCCAGCTCCACAAACCCGATGCGGCGGAAGTTGGGCGGGGCAGTACCTCTGTTATTGCAGCCATCGCTTAACTTTCCAGCAACCAGATTAGTGCCTGGCCGGTCCTTCCGGCCTGTGCTTCATTTTAGCGCAACCAAGTCTAGCGCAGGTTCAGTAGATACTCAATTAACAGGTCGATCTCTGCGTCTGTGAGACTGGCATCGCCGCCTTCGTCATACAGCATCGCGTTCGTGTACATCAAGTTGCCCTGCTTGATATCCTCCGGGTTCTTGATCCAGGCCCGCAGGTTCTCAACCGTCAGGTCCGTGATGCCGGCAGCCAGCGTGTGCCGGGTCCGCAGGTCCGTCAGGTTGGGCCCAGGCACCGCCGCGTTCTCTTGGCCCGTCAGGAACTGATCCAGCCTGGTCTGGGCCACCGTATTCACTTCCGGTCCGTTCACCGTGTGGCACAGCGAACAGTGAATGCTGAATAGCGTCTGTCCCTGTTGTGCCCTCGGGGTGATCGCCGCCGGCGGGCTGTAGTCCGCCACCCACTTCTGGTAGCCCTCTTCGGACATGACGGTAACCCGGAATCGCATCTGGGCGTGTGCTATTCCGCAAAGCTCGGCGCACTGTCCATAGTAAGTTGCTGGCAACTGCTGCTCGATCAGATCCGAGTCAGCCATCAGCCACAGGGTGTTCTGCCGTGTCGGCACAACGTCTACCTTGCCGCCCAGCTTGGGCACCCAGAAGCTGTGCAGCACGTCGTCGCTTTCGAGAATGAACGAGACGGGTCGGTCCACCGGAATTCTCAGCTCGTTGGCCGTGCTGATCCGCTTCCCTTTTCCGTCGGCGTCGGGATACTCGAACTCGAAGTACCACTGGTGCCCCGTTACTGTGACCTCAAGGATATCCCCTTGGTCGGTGGGCGGTTGGTCAAGCTCGAATAGCGTGAAGACTGACCAGATGCCCAGCCCCAGAATCAGGAACGTGGGAACTATGGTCCACGTTACTTCCAGCGCAGTGTGTCCGTGGATCTGCGGCGGCCGGGGCTGTCCCGGGCGCCGTCGGTAGCGAATGACGATGTATAGCAACGCGCCTTCGACCAGGACGAAGACGGCTACCATCGTCCAGAGAAGTACGTTGAATAGTTGTAGCTGCTTCTGTGCTACCGGGCCGACAGGGTCCCAGGTCGACTGGATCCCTTGACTGCATGCCGCGGACAGCAGGAAGAGCACCGCCAGCGCGCCAAAGACAAACAGGCGGTTGGGCCTGTACCGGCGCGGCGCGGATTGTTTGAGGTCTTGAGGAATGGTTCCCGGGCGTGTGGGTGTGGGTTCCGGAGGGCCGGCCCCGCAGGGATCAGACCCGGTCGCCCGCTTCCAGGGCAACAACCCCATCTGAGGACTCCCCTAGTGCGTTCGCCAACTGGACTATGTGCTTTTTTTCACGTACCGCGCGAAACGGTATCACAGCCCGCAATAGCTGTCAATTGAATCTGGAACCCAGATTGTACATGCTCCAGCACCCTCGGCCGCGGGCGTGGACGCCTGCATAAGTCGCAGGAATTCGGGCTCAAAACCACGGCCTGTAGACGCCGTCCGCCATCATCGCGCCGAACAGCAAGGCCAGGTAAAGTAACGAGTACAGGTAGAGGTTTCGGGCCTTCTGCCGGATGCTGTCACGCATCAGTCGCCAGGCTCCCCACACAAACGCTAGGCCCAGCACTGCCGCCGCACCCAGGTAGACCACCCCCACCGCTCTGGTCGCCGCGAACACCAGCGTCAGCGCCACCAGCACCAGCGAGTACGCGAAGATGTTCTCGACCGTCTTCTCCCTGCCTGCCACCACCGGCAGCATGGGCACCCCCGCCCTTTCGTAGTCCTGCTGGATCAGGAGCGACAACGCCCAGAAGTGAGGCGGCGTCCAGAAGAACACGATCGCGAACATGTACAGGGCCGGTAGATCAAAGCTGCCGGTAATGGCCACCCACCCGACAACGGGCGGGATGCTGCCGGCTGCACCACCTATAACAATGTTCTGCGGAGTGGTGCGCTTGAGCCACCCCGTGTACACCAGCACGTAGAACAGCGTTGCCGATAGCGTCAGCACCGCCGCCAGCCAGTTGACCCAGTATGCCAGTACGCCGAACGACACCACGTTCAGCAGTATCCCGTAACCCAGCGCCATCATGGGCCGCACGCGGTGCCCAGGCACTGGCCTCTGCGCCGTGCGCCGCATCAGAGCATCGATGTCTTGGTCCAGGTAGTGGTTGATTGCGTTTGCGCCGCCAGCTCCCAGGGCCCCGCCCACGCAGACCAGAAGCATGGTCAGCAGGTCGGGCACTCCCGAACCCCCGACATGCCTGGAGGCGACGAACATGCCCCCTATGGCTGTCACCAGCAATAGGGAAATGATTGGCGGCTTGGTCAGTGCCAGGTAGTCCGCAAGCACTCCAAGCGGGCCGCTCCGCACCCGCTTACCCTCCTGCGTTTCAGCAGAACCGGAAACGACTGGTACGGCGCCTTCTGCTTCCCCTTCTAATTGCACGGCTTGGTCGGCCATTTCGTCCTTGGTTCGTCTTTAATCATTAGCTTGTAGTGGCGCCGGATTCCCGGGAGTAGCAAAGTATCGCCAATGCTGAAACCAACGCCCACACGCCCGACGCGAATGCTAGGTGCAGGGCCCTCAACTCCACGTCCTGCCCGAATCCCGCCCATATTACCCCCGCACCAGCCAGTACCTGTGCCGCGAACAAGGCCAGTGCTCCCATGGAAAGCATTCGAACTATCGGCGGTTGCGTCCGTCCCCGAAAGCCCAGGTGCAGGCCATACATTACCAGCAATCCTGCAATCAGCGCTACATACCGGTGGGCCATGTGGATCATTGCCAGTTTGCTTCCCGGGAAAATACCGCCCCAGTCGTTCGTGCACAGGGGCCAAGTTGCGCAGGCCCAGGTCGCCGACTCGGTGTTGGTCAGGAACGAACCTGAAATCAACAGCACAAAAAGCGCCCCTGCCGAGGCCAGGGCCAGAGGAGGAAAGAGCCGGGCCTTCCCAACCGCCCATGCCGGAGTCCCCCCCCGCATGCCGCCCCGGTAGGCCATGACCAGCACCAGGATGCAGCATGACATGGTCAATTCCGCCACGGCCAGGTGCGTGATCACTACATGCCCGGCCAACTCCGTCGTTACAGTGACCGCTCCAAGCAGCGCTTGCACGATCACCAGCGACACGGCGGCGGTCGCGGACCAGACGATCCAAGGTTCCTTCCGGTACCGGACCAGGGCGACAACAAACGTTGCGGCAATCAACGGGCCCACTAGGAAGGACGCAGCAACCCGGTGGGCGTACTCGATAATCGCCTCCGACTCCAGCACCGGCAGCCACCGCCCGTCGCACATAGGCCAGTCATCGCCGCACCCCAACCCCGACTCGGTGACGCGCACCACGCCCCCCAGTATCAGCATGGCGAACACGGAAACCACCGACGCCCAGGCCAGCCCACGGAACCATCCGCCGGCGACCATCTCTTTGGTCTGGAATCGCCCTCCCGCGGCTACCGCCATGGCTGTATTGCCTTTCGCCTGAAGGAAAGCTCGGTCCGGTCTGCCTGTCCCCCTATCGGGTAGGCAGAAAAGGAGAGACGCGCTACAGGAGCGCAAGCGGAAAAGAGGTTCAGAAGATTCAGAGAAAAAGCTCCTTGCGAA
This sequence comes from Dehalococcoidia bacterium, assembly GCA_965222025.1. Taxonomy (GTDB): domain Bacteria; phylum Chloroflexota; class Dehalococcoidia; order Lucifugimonadales; family UBA3495; genus VXOI01. Next base: position 286,640 of record CBDCTI010000007.1, read on the forward strand.
TGTACATGCGAGCAGTTTTCGGGCGAGCAGTTTTCGGGCCAGCAGTTTTCGGGCCAGCACTTTTCTGGGAAAAAGCGCGACGAAAACCGTATCACCGCCCGCTCGCCATTGTCAATTGAAACCGCCGAAACTGCAGGGCAATCGCGTTACTGGTGGACTCCGCCCCGGAAATGGCGTTCACCCATGGGTTGAGGGAGGCTTTTTCAAAAGTAGACCTGAAGCATGGGGCCTCCGGGAGTCGGAGCACCGAACACCCGCGATAAGGTCGGTCACTTCAGTGAGAAGTACCTGATGGGTTCCGTTTGCTTGTAGCGCATAGGCCCTGGCGGCCTAGTGGTCGCTCTGGTTCCGTACAGTTACAGGACAGAATCCTACTATGAAGCGGGCAGGCAAGCATTTACTTACCAAATTCCTCTTCCTTGCCGGGCGGACACATTTTGAAGTCGGACAGTTCGTCCTTCGTTCCTTCAAACACTAAGTCGCCACTGGCTGAGTCGTACACCCTCGCATCCTTGCCGCCATGGGATCCCACCTCCAGCACCGGCGAATTCCCCACGGTATCTCCGATGGGAGAGTAGGCAATTAATTCGTCGTTCTCGATGTCGACGGTGACCACCAGCCGGGTGATGTTAGTCCACTGGGCATACGCGGTCATCTTTCTGGTGCCCTGGCAGTGGAACAAGGTCCATGGACCGGAGTTTTCCACAGGATTTTCCCACGAAGCCTTAAACCTGACTGCTTCAACACCATCAAATTTCTTTCGGGTAACGTAGGAATGGGTCCAACCCTGGCCGTCGTTAATCTTCTCTATGACCCCTGAAGCCTTGGCAACGCGCAGTGCCTCCATGAGCTCCTCGTCAGACACCGTAGAGAGAGTCCCTGTAACCGGAATAGGAGTGACCGTGGATTCCTTGTCATCCCCCCCGCACGCAAACAACAGCCCCACGGCGATCACTGACGCTATCGCCGGCAGGACGACCGCCAGTAGCTTGGAATGATGCGACTGGAGTTTCACAATCCTCCCCTGAAAACCGGATTAGCCGCCACTCTCCGGGAGAAACGGCGAGACATGCAAGGGACGCACTCTAGTCGCGCCATGGGGCATCATGCAAAAGCAAACGAAATCCACCAGAGGGTTGGCAGGTCTTTGGAGAGCAGTTTGACATGGGAAAGACTAACGGCAAGAAACCAAATTCCATTGCCAATGGATTCATAAAGCTCGCCATCGCCGTCATAGTGTTCGGTGTATCTTATGTGCTGTTCTTTAGCTTCTGCATCATCGGAGATTAACGGCACCGGGGTTAGAGTTATGGTTTTACGAACGATGCTGGCCGTGTGAGCAAAAGGCGAGACGCGCAGAAGTCAACCATGCCCTATAAGCAGGAGGAACCAGAGAAAGGATTGGTCATGCAAAAGCAAGCGGAGCCAAAGGTTGTAACCGCAGGGCAATCGTCTTTTAACTGAGCAGGACTTTCTGGAGATAATCGTCTCTCCAGCCAGCCAGCCAGCGCTTGCTCTGGATGTCCACTTTCAGGCTGGTTTCCCGTTTTAGCAGGTTGTGGGCTATCTGCCTCAGAGTTGGCATGTTCTGGGGACTGTGGTTCACGCGCATCCGGCTTTGGTCCTCACGGAACGAGACATCCAGGCTCCAATGCGGCGAGTCCTCAATACCCCAGTGCGCCCGCGCTGCCCCCAGGCGCTGCCCACCCGATCCTGCCAGGCTGCTGATGCAATACGCTGATGGGTTCCGTTCGCTGGTAGCGCATAGGCACTGGCGGCCTACTGGTGCTCTGATTGCCGGTCTTACTTCTCGGTGAAAGTCGGCACGGTCATGGAAGCCTCGAAAATCGGATACCGCAAGTGGGCCATTGCCTTCTATCAGATTCTCACCAACCTCAAGGGCGTGTCCAGCAAGAAGTTGCATCGGGACTTGGGCATATCTCAGCCTTCCGCTTGGTTCCTGAGCCACCGTATCCGCGAAGCTATGAGCGGCGACGATCCGGTATTCTCCGGCCCCGTTGAAGCCGATGAGACTTACATCGGCGGCAAGGAGGGGAGCAAGCACGAATCCAAGAAGCTAAAGGCCGGACGTGGCACTGTCGGCAAGACCGCCGTTGCGGGCATTAAGGACAGGGAGACCAACCAAGTTGACGCTGAAGTGGTGGAGCATACTGACGGTCCAACGCTCCAGCAGTTCGTCTATCAGCGCACGGAGCCGAACACCCTGGTATTTACTGACGAGGCGGCGGCGTATAATCGCCTCAACCGGCCCCACGAAGCGGTAGCTCACGGTGTGGGCGAGTATGTCCGGGATATGGCGCACACCAACGGGATGGAATCGTTCTGGAGCCTACTCAAGCGTGGGTATGTCGGGATTTATCACTGGATGAGCGTCAAGCACCTGGACCGCTACGTTACCGAGTTCGAGGGCCGACACAACAACCGCCCGAAGGACACGCTCTCCCAGATGGCAGACTTGATGCGCGGTTGCATCGGCAAGCGGCTCCGGTACGTTGACTTGATAGCCTAAGAGGAAGAGATATGCAACGAGATACAACAGTAGACAGTTGACCAGATACTAGATGTAGCGTATTGTGACGCGAAGAGGCCCCGCCGAGTACCAATCGGCAGAGCCTCAGATAACCCCGAGAAGATGTTTGCAGGTTCTCGGAGCGGGTTGCACCGCAGTTTAATGCGTTTCCGCCCTGTATTGCAACACCTTCTTGGGAAAGGAGGTGAAGGCATGGCGCGAAGCGTAAGAGTCCGGATCACCAGCAAGTCCACTGTGCGGGTCAATGGCCGTACTATCGGCTCCCGTTCTACTACCAAGACCCGTACCATTCCTGTCAAGCCTATCCGTCGGCGATAGGGATAGCCACAAGAGGGGCCCCGGCAATTGCCGGGGCCTTACCGTACCGCAAAGGGTAGCTACGTCAACCTTTCTTGATAATTCCCAAAAGCAAACGGAGCCAAAGGTTGTAACCGCAGGGCAACCGCCTTCTAACTGAGCAGGACTTCCTGAAGGTAATCGCCTCTCCACCCACCCAGCAGGCGCTTGCTCGGAGTGTTGGGCTGTCTTGAAGATCGGAGCGTTCAGCTAAGGCCACAGTGTGGGCTCTCAATCGAACTGCCCTAAAGTTTTAGGCTGAAAGTGCCGAGTCGGTGTTAGTGCGGCTGTAGTGCTGGGTTAATCGAGGACCAAGGTCACGCAAGGCTGCCCGATTTTGGCAGGGAATGTCCAAAGAGCCCCAGTACCGGCATTGGCCCTCAGTCATGCACGATGAGGTTGTCCCGAAACATTAACAATTCTGTGTAAGTCCTAGAAATGGGGCCCCTGAGTTTAGCCAACAGCAACCGGTCCTCGGAACGGATCTCCAGGCTGGCAACGTCAATTTGGTCCGACCACGGGGTCGGGTGGTTGGACGAGCTTCCCTCTTCAATTCTTCGGCGCAGCAGGTCTACGTTCTCCTCCGCCGGTCGGCTGTCGGCGTGGACCAGCGCCAGGGCCATGTAGGGGCCGTCTTCGTCTTTGCCAGCGCCCATGGCAAAGGCCAGGTAGGGACGCAGGGTTCCCGGACCCGCCCATTTCACCCTCCACTCTTCCGCCTCCTCGTTGGTCGCATCCGGCCACTCCAGGTAACTCTCGACCATCGCTTCAAGCCCGAAGGTGTTGTCGCTCAATAACATGGCGTAGGCTCCCAGTCGGGACATGCCGGCCGCCAGCAGTCGGTATTCCTCGAAGTCCGCAAGGGAGGGCCTTTCATCCCGAGGGGCGTCTATCAACGATTTCATTTCATCAGTGGCCCAGGTGTGGAAAACGTAGGAGTCCAGGACTGCGATCCGCCCTCCTCTGCCGAGCTGGTCGAAGGCCGGAGGGGCAAACTTATCATTTACGCCTACTTCGTTATCTTGGCCCCAGCTGTAATAGGAGACTCCCCCATATTCCTCCCGCTCGGGTGTGGGGCACTCTGAACAGGAACGCAGGGCCTCGTCGGTGGCATCGGGGTCGAAACGCCCGAGGGTTACATCCAGCTTGGCCTCCGGAGGCCCGGCTACGATGGTCTGGTCCATGCTCCGGATGTCGAAGGCAAGATGATGGATGTTCGCGGCTATGAGCTTGCCGGGGTAATAAAGCGGGCTGAAGAAGGCAGTTTGCCCGAACTGCGGAACCGGAACGGTATCACCGGCTTCGCCCAGTGGAGGATTCCAATCGTAGAACTCCTGCAGAGCGGCTTCGCCATCCCCCGGCCCGGGGAGGGGAATGTCGAATAGGCGGCGACCAGGGCATAGTCGTCGATGTACACCTCGCTGCGGTTCTCAGGAGTGTCGGGAATGGCCCTCAGCAATTCCTCGTAACCAACTGACGGGCCTGAGGAGATGTCCCGGGACACGTCTTCGGCCAAGGGAGTGGTGGAGTCGGCCCGGCCGCTGTCCACGGTGGGGATTGGCGTACTTGCTGTATTCAGTCCGGCATCCGGCGCCAGCGTGGAGACCGGGTCCGATGTCGCGCGTAGCGGTTCCGCGGTGGTTGTGGGCGCCAGTTCGGCATTCGCCGGGAGCGCGGTGGCTGTCCCGGAACCGCAACCTGTCAGTGTGAGGGCCAGGAGGCTCAATAGTGCGCAGAATGCGAACAAAGGCCCGCTCAGCATTCGGGTTAAATTCGAGACGAAAAACATCCTCTTCACCTCTCTATCATGACATTGACGGTCTGGAACGGAGCCGGGCCGATGACCCGAGTGCAGACAACCCCATTACCGCCTTAGTTACAGGCCAATGGTGGGCGTTAGGCAGGGTAAGAAGAGGCGGCTTGTCGTTATGTACGCTCTACTTGTGGGGCATGCCATCCATTCAGGACTGCATATTAAAGTCGGCGTACCACACAAGTAAACGGAACGTGCCGCCACCGCCAGGGACGAAGCGTTGGTCCGGGTTATTGGACTCAACTTCAGGACTCACCTTTGGGATCTCCGGTTCTTTCCCAACGAGTCCTCTGTCTCCCCAAAATTGACGTGCCCTTCCCCATCTCCTCGCTCCCCGCTATCCTCCCCCACCCTCTCCGTAACATCCCCGCCCAAGTCTATCAACTATAACGCGATTGCCCTGGCCGCAACTGAGCCGAGTGGACTAGGGCGTGTCGTCAAATTGGCCCGTCATTCCGGCGAAAGCCGGAATCCAGGGGTTTTCGTATGTAAATCATTCCGGGGCATAGAACGATTCTGGATTCCGGCTTTCGCCGGAATGACGGAAATAAAGCTATCACGTGAATGGGAACCCAATTTGACGACACTCCCTAGCGGCACTCCCCCTGAATCTCAGCTCCAAACTTGGGCCGTCCGGGTATCATGCAGTAGAATGTCTGACATCCCGCCCTTTAAGCGGACTGATAACCGCAACTGAAAAAGAGAGCAAGTCGCGGCAGACCAGCCACTGGACGTCCGACGATCACCACTGGACGGCAAAAGTCGCGAAATACTGGACCTCGGAGACACCACAATCAGCGCAAGCTCAGCTTGAACTGAATCTGTTCCGCCGGAAGCGGGCCGGTCAAGGGAGGTACTTGGACCCGGCCCACTCCGGTTGGGGTATGGATGGGATGAGAGGAATCCCCCGCGGACCCCTCATCCCGGAAAGCCCATCCTTCATCGGGAGGGGCAGATTTCTTTAGCGCGCCACCACAATGGGCTTGCCCGTCTCCGGGTGTGCCAGCACCAGCGTGTCAGCCCCGTAGACGTGCCTGATTGCATCTGGGGTAAATGTGTCCTCCGGCCGCCCGCAGCCAGCGATGCGCCCGTCGCTCACCAGGGCCACCTCGTCGCAGAACTGCCCGGCCAGCGTCAGGTCATGCACCGCCGTTATCACCGTCTTGCCTTTCTCCGTCAGGTCTCGCAAAAGCCGCATGATCGTGGGCTGATACGCTAGGTCCAGGTTGGCCGTCGGCTCGTCCAGCAGGATGACCGGAGTCTGCTGCGCCAGCGCCATGGCTATGGCCACGCGCTGCTTTTCCCCTCCGGACAGCTCGTGCACCGGTCGCCGCGCCAGGTCTTCCGCGTCGGTCATCTGCAGCGAGTCTAGGGCGATCTCCACGTCGTCACTGGTCTCCCACGAAAGCATCCGAAGGTGGGGATTCCGGCCCATCAGGGTCACCTCCAGCGCCGTCATGCCTCGGGGCAGGTCGGGGTTCTGCGGCACCATCGCCACCATCCGCGCCCGGTCTCTGCCCCCCAGTGATGACAGTTCGCTTCCCATCACCCGGATGGTGCCTCTGGTGGGGCTGAGCGACCCCGCGATTATCCGCAGCAATGTGGACTTCCCCACGCCGTTCGGCCCAGCCAGCGCCATCAGCGTGCCCTGCGAAACCTCCAGCTCCAACCCGCGGAGCACCTGCCGCTGGCCGTACGAGGCCCAGACGCCCTCGGCGAGGACCCCCTTTTCGATCGTCTTCGAGCCCGTCTTTGGGTCCATATTTGAGCCCATAAATGAGCCCGTCTTTGAGCCCGGATACAGCCCGTTGCTGGACGGTTCCGGGGGATGATGTCCGTTCTGCCTGTCCATATCTACGACACCCCCAGCCGACGCCGCCGGAGCAGGTACAGGAAGAACGGCGCTCCGCAGAAGGCCGTTACCATGCCCACGGGCAGCTCCCCTGGCGACACGATGGTGCGTGCCACCAGGTCCGCCAGCACCAGGAAGGTCGCGCCGACGATGGCCGACATCGGCAGCAGGAAGCGGTAGTCTGGTCCCCAGATCAGCCTCACCACGTGAGGAGCAACCAGCCCCACGAACCCGATTAGCCCCGAGAACGATACCGCTGCTGCCGTTATCAGCGTCGCCGCCGCTATGAGCAGCAGCTTCACCTTCTCCACCGGCACGCCCAGCATCGCGGCGTGGTCTTCGCTCAGCTGCAGCACATTCAGCAACCTGCCGAAGCCCAGCAGTATGGCCATCCCCGGAACCGAGTACGCCAGCACGATGACGCTCTCTTTCCACTCCGACGAGATGAAGCTCCCCATGAGCCACGACAGAACCGGTCGGAGTTCCGGTTCGCTGCGCAGGATCAGCAGGCTCGTCACCGCCGCCGTCAGCGAGGCAATCGCCACCCCCGCCAGGATCAGCGTGGTCGTCGGCGCCCCCTGCGAATTGCGGGCGATCGAGTACGCCGCCGCCACCGCTCCCGTTCCGCCCGCAAAGGCGGCAACGGGTAGCAGGCTGATTCCCGCCAGGTACATGGGCACGCCGGTGAGCAGCACCACTACCGCACCGAGACCTGCCCCCGATGCCACGCCCACCAGGTAAGGGTCAGCCAGTGGGTTCTTGAACAGCCCCTGGTATGCAGCCCCCGACATCGCCAGTGACGCGCCGACTACGGCCGCCTGCGCAATCCGCGGCAGGCGCAGTTGCCACAGGATTGTGTCCCAGGATCCCGGGATGTCTTGCGGCAGGTCTACCCACGGCAGCCGGGACATCAGGACCTCCACCACGCCTCGAAATGGAATGTGTACTGAACCCTGCGTGGCTGCGAATATCGCAACCAGGCCCAGCACCCCAATTCCAATGGCGAGCCGCCACCAAGGATAGCGCAGCCCCACCAGCCCGGACTTGGCGCGGATTGCTTCCTGCGCCAGCCCCTCGCTGGTTGCCCCGCCTCCGCCTTCAGCGGTCGTTGCACCCATTGCACCCGTTGCGCCCGGCGCAACGAGATTCTCCCTTTTCCTTAGTCGTATTCCTGCCACTTTATCTGCTTACCTGCTGACATGGTGAATAGGTCGTTAGGTCTCCCCTGCCGTGCATTGACATTGGAACTCCGAACGCACTTCCTTGCGTACGTATTCGCTCCCCTCGATTCCTTGAGTACCGTTCCTTCATCCAGTCGAAATCAGGATCTGCCTTCGTGGAAGCCGCGTTCAAAATGTCGCCTCGCCGCCCCGGAATGTGGGCCCGCCCCGGAATGTGGGCCCGCCCCGGAATGTGGGCCCGGAATGTAGCCACGGAGCAACGTCTCCCCATTTGGGTCCGAGAATCGCACGTAGTGCGAAGACAGGTCCCCGTACGTTTCCACGAACTGGCCGCCACCCACAAGTTCGATCTCTGGAGGGAACCGCCAGTCGAGGGCCGTGACGGCGCAGCACTGTCCGTAGAAAAACGGCTCGCGGATGCCCAATGAGGTGTTTTCGCTCTCCATCTGGCCCGGACCAACGATCCACATCAGCGCCTCGCTTCCGATCTTAGGTTCGCCGACTACTGGTAGCGTCTCTTTCATATTCCGCCGCTGCCACCCCTATGACGGTTCCCATTCAGGTTCGATGGCGGCCTTTATTGGTCGCTTGCGAACAGCTCTGGGTATGCCCATGCCGCGAATTCCTCCACCGCGTCCATGAACCGGGGCCCTGCTACGCTGAACGTGTTGCCCTCGCTCAGCACAAAGATGTTGTCTTCCCCGCCGTGGTGGTCCTCAAACATGTGCATACTCGCCAGCACCGGATTGTCCACCACGCTCTCCACCGAGTCGGCCAGAATGATGTCCGGCTCGTTGGCCACAATGTTCTCTGGACTGATTTGCTGGTATCCCTCGAAATCCACCACGTTCTCCAGCTTCAGTAGCTCGAACACATCGTTGACCAGCGTGTCCCGTCCTGGCGTCCACCAGTCGAACCCGTGAGAGTAGATCCGCCTTGTCGACTCTACGGAATCCATCTTTTCTTCGATCGCCGCCACCCGGGCGTCAAATTCACCCGCCGCCTTCTCCGCCGCCTCCTCAGACCCGGTGATTGCCCCCCACGTTCGGATCTGTTCCGATATGTCGGTGAAGCCGTGGGACAGGCTCTTGATGTACAGCACCTTCAATCCCGCCCGCTCCAGATCGTCGTTGAACCGGTCGTAGAACACGTACACCAGGTCCGGCTCCAGCGCCACGATCGCCTCGATGTCCATGTTGAACGCGTCACCAACCTTGGCGATGCTCTCCGTCTCCGGCGGGTAGGTCACGAAGCTGTGCGTGCCGGCGATGCGATCTCCTTCCCCGATGACGAACAGCATTTCCACCGCCGCCCCGTCGTACACGACAATCCGCTCCGGAGGAGTCTCGAACACCACTTCGGTCCCGTCCGACGCCGTTACGGTGACCGGTTCAGGGGCCGGAGTCGCCGTCGGAGGCACCTGCGTCGGTGTGTCAGTCGGCTCCGGCGCCGATGTGGGGCTTGCCGTCGGCGCTGCCTCCCTCGTGGGCGCTGCACTCGTCGCCGTCGGCTCTGCGGGAACGGGAGTCGCAGCCGACGGGGCTGCCGTCGGCTGCGGGAGAGCGGTCGCCGTCGCCACCGGCGCGACCGGCGCCGTCGGTTCAGCCGTTGGGTCAGATCCGCAGGCCACAAGAGCCGCGGCTATCACCGCAATCATCGTCAGCATTGGTATCAGGTACTTCAGTTTGAGCAAGGGTTCACTCCTGGGATTATGGTCTCCGCTTCAAGACTGGAACTCAGCATCTGCCAGTTCGCCTTTAGGCCAACAAAAAGCCCTGCCCCTTGGAAAGGGCAGAGCACATTTTGCGACTCCGAGCAATGTCGGCGCCCTTCCTCGAAGGCCGAAACATCGCTGAGAGCCGTGGACCGGGCTCGCTCCGGCTGTATAGCCTGCCGGAACCTACCGTTGCGGGACAGCGCTGGACTTGGACCAGCTTCCTCGTTCAACCCCCATGAGGCGGGGGCACTCGCAGCGTCGGGTTATTCGGTTGTAAATCTTAATTCGTGAAGATTAGTGTATGACCTAGCCCAATAATGCCCCATCGGCCTCTCGGCTGTCAATCTCCGATCTTCAGCCACCCGCGAAAATGCCAGTTCTAGCGAACCCCAGCCCGCCCACCCCCTTCGGCAAGTTACCTCTAGGGGCGCACAGCCATGCACCCAGGGTCCTGTACATGCCGAATGATCAAACCAGGGACGAAAGACACCCTCCACCCCAAAGGCTCCGACAAGGTTCAACCCGAGCCAGGCGGCCGTTCAACCTGAGCCAGGCGGCCGTCTATCCTGAGCTTTTCGCCTGTTCATCCTATACATGCCAAATGATCAAACCAGGGACAAAAAGGACCCCCCAATCCACAGCCTCCGACACCCTTCATCCCTGAGCCGCCCCCCTATTCATCCTGAGCCTGTCGAAGGACGTAGGCGCCCTGAAGAAGCTCAGCAAAAACAGATTCGTCGACAGCACGAAGGCCCCGCATCAGCCATCCTTCACCAGCGCTAGCAACTGTTCCAGCACCTTGCGCCAATGTTCCCGCATCCGCTCCCGCTCCTCAACATTCGATAGCCCCTCTTGGTGAAATCTGACCGACGTCTTCTCTCCTCCAGGTACCAGCATCACTTGCAGGGTGGAGGGACGCTCCAGGAGCGGACTGCCCCAGGTCAGCCGGATGCGCTGTCCGGCGGAAGAGGAGCGGACTTCCCCCCAGCATCCGTCCGATGTGTCATATTCCTCGCCTTTCCTGAACTCTAGGGCATCCGTTTCGCCCAGCCACGTGGCGAGGCCGGGTCCATCCGTCAGCAGCGCCCAGGCCTTGTCCCCAGGGGTCGGCAGAGTCTTCTGCACGCCAATCTGAAATCCTGCCCCGGACGTCTGTCCTACCACCCCCAACCCACGGGCCTGCTCATATCCCACCGCCACCGACTGTTGCCACCACCCGTTGGACAGCATGCCCGGCCCGCCAATAAGGGCAACAATCCCCTTGTGATCCAGTTCTTGCGCCTCAAGCACGTCAAGAAATTCCAGCCATTCTTCCCAGCTCCTGCCCGTGGCCTTGGCCACCGCTTCGCTCGAGACCCCGCTGTACTTTTGCTCCTGCTCTGGCACGCCCTAACTCCGCTTGTACTTCCGTCCGGCAAGACTATAAACCAGTCCGGCGACCTGCGCCCGCCACAAATCGAAGCCCCCCTTTCGCCGCCGCCCACCGTCATCCTCGCAAAAGCAGGGACCCACCGCGCAAACAACCCACGATCACCCCCAACTCCCCCGCCCCCTTACCGTCACACCACGCCCACCCGTCATTCCCAACTCCCGCCCCCTCATCTTCACACCACGCTCACCCGTCCCATCCCGCCCCTCATCGCCGCCCCTGCGCCCACCCCCAACTCCCCCGCCCCCATCGTCATCCCCGTGAAAACGGGGATCCACTGCGCAAACAACCTTCGATCACACTCAACTCCCTGCTCAACACCATCACCGACCAACAACCCCCAAATCCTGCCCTGAGGTGGACCCCATTGGTTGGACAGGATTAAGCCACAATTAAGTGGGACTCCTGCACTCCTTCGTATGATACCAAGACCCGTTGGTCCGGGCACCTCCTTTCCTTCAACTCCTCTTCTACAGGCTCGCCGTGGAAGACCTCCGCCGGCGTACGGTAGCCCAGGGCCTGATGCGGCCTACGGTGGTTGTAGAACCGGAAGTACTCTCGCAGCCCTCGGCGGGCCTCAAGGCCGTTGGCGTAGGCCTTCAGGTAGACCTCCTCGTACTTCACCGTCCTCCATAGCCGCTCGACTAATATGTTGTCCTGGTACCTGCCCCTGCCATCCATGCTGATCTTCACCGAGTGATCCTGGAGTATCTGCGTGAACTCGCGGCTGGTGAACTGGCTTCCCTGGTCGGTGTTGAACACGTCGGGCGTTCCCTGGTTCAGGGCCTCGGTCAGGGCCTCGGCACAAAAGCCGGCCTCCAGAGTGTTGGACAACCCCCAAGCCACCACGTACCGGCTGTGCCAGTCCATGATGGCCACCAGGTACAGGAATCCCCGGGCCATGGGCAGGTAGGTGATGTCAGCCGCCCACACCTGGTTCGCCCGGGTGATCGTCAGATCCCTCAGCAGGTAGGGATAGACCCAGCGTCCCGCCGCTGGTTGGCTGGTGCGAGGCTGCCGGTAGATAGCCCGCAGTCCCATCAGTCTCATGAGCCGCTGCACCCGCTTCCGGCTTACCGGCATGCCCTGCCGGCCCAGCGAAGCCTTCATCCGCCTGGAACCGTAGAAAGGGGTTTCCAGGTACTGGCGGTCCATGGCCTGCATCAGGGACAGGTCCCCCAGGGGTGTCCCCTTGGGACGGTAGTAGAGGCTGGAGCGGCTGACACCCATCAGCTGGCACTGCCGCACTATGGACAGGTGCCGATGTTGCCGGTCGGTCAGCTCACGCCGCTGTGCTGGGCTCATGGACCGGACCTTTCCTCCAAGAAATCCCGCTCCACCTTGAGCTGGCCGATCTGCTGGTACAGGCGAGCCACCAGGGCGTCGTTGTTCTTGTTCTTCTGCTCCTTGCCCTTATTGGTCCCGTTGCCTTGCCCGAAGATAGCGGCCGCGCCATCCACTAAGCCCGAATCCACCGATGGGAGGCGTGAATGCTGGGCAAATTGGGATGAGGGAGCCTGCAAGGGAGAAAGCCTGGGCTTCATTGGACCGATGTGACCCCGCGAGGGTTTTCAGTAGCCGCACCGGACCTGGAGAGCGGTCTATGGAGGCTGGGAATCGCGTGATAGTGAGATCGGACGCAGCAGGATGCACTCGCGGGCGGGGCGGACGCGAGTTTGGAGGTGTTGGGGCGGTTGCGGACAGCGCCGTCAGGCGGGGAGTGGAATGGCTCGCAGCCGGGCCAGGGCGCTGCTGAACTGGGTTTCCCAGGGCCAATGCTTGGGAAGATGCAAAGTGAGGCGGCGCGCCGAGCGGGTGGTCCGTCCCGCCAGGGCGAAGAACCGACGCCGGAGGGTCTTGGTGGTCACGATCTGCTCGCGCAAGCCGATGCGGGCCGTCCAGCGGGCCAGGTTGTGGGCCATCACCTGTACCGCCAGCCAAGCGCCGTTGGCGGCGAATCGGCCGGACGGCAGGTGGTTCAGCCCGACGCCGTACTTGAGGTCCCGGATGGCGTTCTCGATCTCGGCGTGGCGGCGGTGGTCGGCCTCCAGCTCCAGGGTCTCCCCGTCCCGGTCGGTGATGAATCCGTGATAGCTGTAGGTGGCGAAGAGGGCCAGTTGGGAACCGGGCGTGGGCTTCACACGCCGGACGATGAGCCGCACCGGCGCGGCGCCGGCCTCACTCTCAAAGGGAGTGTAGGTGGTCTCGGCCACATCGGCGGCGCCGTCCATCCAGTATGGGATGGGCGTCCAATCCGTCTCGGGTATGGCCTCGATGAGATTGCGCAGGCTTTTGTGCTGGCGGATGGTGATGGAGTAGCGGACATCCATCTTGCGGCAGACGGCGACGATGGCGTGGGCATAGAAGCCGCTGTCGGCCCGCACCGTGAGTCGGCCCCTGGCGCCGGCGTAGCGCACCCGTCCCACCGTCTCGCGCAGGAAGTGGGCGGCGCCCCGAACAGTGTTGGCCCGGCCCTCGCGCAGCCGGGACATCAACACGTCGCCGGTGCCGGCGGCCACGGCCAACAGCGGGTGATAGCCCCGCTTGCCGGTATAGCCGTGGTGTCGCGCCCCCTCCTTGGCCAGTCCGTAGGTCTCGCAGATGGTGGAGTCCAGATCGATGGTGAACGGCGCGTCGCCGGGTCCCGCCCCGGCGGCCCAGGCCCGGGCCAGCAGTTCCCGGATCACCCGGTCCAGCTGACGGACATGGCCCCAGCGGAAGCTGCGCAGGAAGGTGCCCAGGGTGGATGGCGCCTTGACCCTACAGTCGAGAACACCGGCCGTCCCACCGGCGCGCAGCGCATCGGCGTCGTCGATGCAATCGCCGCCAGCCAGGGCAGAGGCGACCAGGGTCATCATCTTGTCGCCGGCGTTGGCCCGGCCCGGCGCGCTGCCGAGATTGAGGTGATGGTCTACGAGTTCCCCCAGGCCCAGGTGTTGGGCGAGAGTGGCCGGCAGGAGCAGGCCGGCATTGGCCACCAGACGGTGGTCGTCAAAGACGATGCGAATACGGTCGGGATGGTTGCGTGGTAGCATCAATTGGGTGCTCCTTTTCTGGGGTCGGTTTCCTTTCTCGAAAACCATTATCCCAGATTCAGAGGAGCACCCTTTGACCACTTCAGGTCGCTAACCTGACGTCCTCTATCGGTGGATTCGGGATAAGGCCTTCTTCCAAGTCTGAATCTGGTTGGGGTGGACCTCGAACCGGACGGCCAACTCGGCCACCGTCTGCTCGCCCTTAATTGCCTCCAGTGCAACTTTCGCCTTGAAGGCCGGGCTGTGCTTTCTCCGCTCTGTGGACATTTCCCGCTCCTCATCAACAGCTGTCGCTGTCCTCAGTTTAGGAGCAGGATTCCCACTTAACCAACTGTCCAGTTTTCCGGGTCCACCTCACCCATCCCATAATCAAACAAATCACAGTTCAAACGATGACACCCAGCCCCTTGACCCCGCCTGCCAACCCGCATAAACTTTAACAATGAATAGCACAAACATTCTAAAGACAGCATAGGCCCACCGAAGGCACCCAGCACCCTGCTCGCAGCAACACGAAATGGCCGAGAGTGGCCGAAAATGGCCGGAAAAACAAAATTTTCTGATCCCCATCGGCCACTGCGCACCCCAACCCGACAGACCAAAAACCGGAGAGAAAAAACCATGTCCATCGCCCGCCTCCGCAACCAGCTCGAAGCCCTCGAGCGCAAGCTCGCCCTCCCCTTGGCCGTAGTGCGCGCCAAACGCGTAGCCCAGGACATCTGCGACCACTGGGCGAAGGCCCAGGCTGAGAACAAACCCCTGCCCACCCCGTTCGAAGTCGTCCAGATGGCCCGGGAAGCAGGCATCCGCTACGCGTCCTTCATGGACCTGAACCTCTACATCCAGCGCTGCTTGAAGGAGAAAAGGTCTCCCGAGCCCGAGGGTTTCCTCCACTCGGTCCTGCCCAGGGCCTCGGCGAACGGCATGGTCAGGGCCGCCATGCAACGGGACTCCGCCGCCGGGAATCCTCGCCCGCGCCGTGCGGGAGAGGCACACAAACCCCTGTACCCCGCCTGGCTGGTCGCGTTCCCTCAGGAGCTGGCCAAGTATTCCGCCAAGCTCATCAGGGAAGCCCGCGCAACCTTCACCCTTGGCAGGCGCCCCCGGCCCAGGGGCCGACACCGCCGCAGCGGAATCCTGAAGCCCGTCCTCGCCTTCTGACGCGGGGCGGACCCGCCCGGCCGGTTTCAGCGTACTCGACCACCTGGAGCGGGACGCTCCTTCGGTGCCGCAGCCACGGTTTGCCTGCTGCAGGGGTGCATCCTCACTCGTGGTATCGGTTGACCGGGGAACTTCCGCTAGCTCGGTTGCTGGTGATTGGAGGCTGCCGGTGTGACGTTCTCTTGCCGGAAGTCCGGGAATTTGCCTCCAACAAATGACGGAGAGACCCTGCCAGCCTGTGATATGATTTTTTGTTGCTATGCCCCAGGCCCTGTTGGTCGACAATCTGGTCAAGAAATATGGCGACGTCGTCGCCGTAGACCATCTTTCCTTTTCTGTCGGCAGGGGCGAGATTTTTGGCCTTCTGGGTCCCAACGGTGCCGGCAAGACCACCACTCTGGAAATCGTTGAAGGCCTGAAGCGTCCTGATTCCGGCAGCATTACGGTCTTGGGGATGGACGGCGCAACCCAGGGTCGTGCCATCAAGGCCCGCATCGGCGTGCAGCTTCAGGCCTCCTCCTACTACGAGTACCTCTCTCTCAGGGAGATTCTCTCCCTCCTCGGCAGCTTCTACCCCCGAAGGCTGGCCCCACCGGAGTTGCTGGAACGAGTGGGGCTGCGTGAAAAGGCGGGTCGCCGGGTCCGCCAGTTGTCCGGCGGTGAGCAGCAGCGCTTTGCCCTGGCCGCCAGCCTCGTCAATAACCCCGAGCTGGTCATCCTGGATGAGCCGACAACCGGTCTGGACCCCGTATCCCGTCGCGATCTGTGGGAACTGGTGAAGCAGGTCCGGGAGGGCGGCACCACCGTGATTGTCACCACCCACTACATGGAAGAGGCCGAAGAGATGTGCGACCGCCTCGCCATCATCAAACACGGGCGCTTGCTCGCTTTGGGATCACCCCGCGAGCTCATCAGCAGAATCGAGGCCTCTTACGCGGTCAAGCTGGTTATGGCCGCCCCACTCGACGGCGAACAGTTGGAGTCGTTGCAGATGAACGGCGGAACCCCCCTCAACACCGAGGGCAACGCCTACTTCCTTCGCCTCGACGGCTCCCCAGTGGCCCTTCAGGACCTCCTGCATCGGGTGGAAAACACCGGCGTCGCCCTGGAACAGCTGGAAATCACTCCGGTTACTCTGGAAGACGTCTTCATCGAGTTGACCAGCGATTAGTCCGTAGATTTCCGGGAGAAGAATCGGTTGCTGGCTATTACCCTGGCCAATGTGAAGATGATGGCGCGAAACCGCCAGGGCCTGTTCTGGGCCCTGGCCTTCCCTTTGCTGCTCGTCGTCGTCTTCGGACTGTTCGACTTTCAAGGCGTCACGCCCACCGGATTGGCGGTGGCGGACTCTTCCCGCGGTCCAAAAGCGGAACTGCTTCGTGAGCATCTGGAATCCATCGACTTCCTGGAAACCGAGGATCTGGATGCCGACGATCAGGGAGCGTTGGACGATGCGCACCAGCGGCTGATAGACGGTG
Source organism: Dehalococcoidia bacterium (assembly GCA_965222025.1). Lineage (GTDB taxonomy): Bacteria > Chloroflexota > Dehalococcoidia > Lucifugimonadales > UBA3495 > VXOI01. Next base: position 303,193 of record CBDCTI010000007.1, read on the forward strand.
GCCTGGGTTATCTGCTGCTGATCCCGCAGGGCCTTGATGACCCTGCCGCTGAAAATGCCGCTGATGAGCCTGAGCCCGTGGTCCTGGTGTATTCCACCCGGAGCCCGGAGCGCAACCAGCTCGTGGAGGGTGCTATTCACAGCCTGGTGATCGAACTGCGCTCTGACGGACGTCCTGTATTGCCGCAACAGCTGGTTGCATCGTTGGAATTGGAGACCCCGGAAGTCGATTATTTCGACACTGTGCTGTTGGGGCTGCTCGGTCTCGGCATTATGACCAACAGCATCATCTCCATCGCCGTTCGAATCAGCACCTACCGCAACCAGTCGGTTCTCAAGCGGCTCTTGGCTACTCCGCTACCGGTCTGGAAGTTCTTCGCCAGTGAGGTGGTCGCCCATCTGCTGCTGGCATTGGTGCAGGCCCTCATCATCCTGGCAGTCGGGGTGTTCGTATTCGGCGGCGACATCCACGGCAGCCTCGGCTGGGTGCTGGTCATAGTTCTGTTGGGAACCGTGGTGTTCCTGAACATCGGCTTCATCCTGTCGGCCTGGGCCCGCAGCCCTGCCGCCGCCTCCGGCATGGGAAATGCGGTCGCCCTGCCGATGATGTTCCTCGCCGGCACCTTCTTCTCCACCGCCTCCTTGCCGTGGCTCCTGCCCTACGCAGCCATGGCCCTGCCCCTGACGCCCATGCTCGACGCCCTGAGAGAGGTGGCCATCAACGGCGCGCCCCTCTGGGAGACCTGGCCGCAACTCGCTGCCCTTGGCGCCTGGGCCGTGGCAACCGCCGCCCTGGCAGTACGAGTCTTCCGATTCAGCTAGGCTCGCGGGCAAGTGAGGCAACGAAGTCAGTCCCGAAGTTCCACCGCAATCAACCGGCCCGCTCTCGACTCGAAGCGCACTTCGATGGTTTGGCCCAGCACCTGGTGCAGCCGCAGGTGAGCGCCGTTCTTCTCCAGGGCCTCCTCGGTGGCGAACGTCCAGGTCCTGCCGTCATCGTCCCGAATGACAAGCTCTTCGATCTCGGCAAGGTTGCGGTCGGTGACCTCGACGATCACGCCCCGGACCACGTCCGATGCCCCGCCGCAGGACGCCAGGGAAAGGAATATGAACAGAGCGCAAAGCGCCAAAGCGGGCAGAGCGGCCTTCGAAGGATTCAACGATTCCCGGCTTTTCGGAAGCTCGAAGCGCCTAATTGAGAGTGTTCCGGAGGGCTTCTTCTATGATCGTGGGGGGCGTGTACTGCTCGAACTTGGCCCGCACGATGCCGTCGGCGTCAACGACGAACGTCCAGGGCTCCGTGGGAAGGCCCCACTCCTGAACGGAATCCACCAGCCCGCCGGTGGGGCGGCTGCCCTCTATCAGGTGGGGGTCCTTGAACACCTCGACATGGATGAAATTGGCAATGCCGCCCAGGCGCTCTCGAAGCTCCGACAGCTCCGCGACCTGCGGCCCGCAGGTGAAGCTGACGCAGTAGGCCGGGGTGGCGAACAGCACCACGAAAGGCTTGTCCTGCGCCACTGCTTCGTGGACCGAAATGGCGTAGAGCGCTGGGTCCGGTTCTCCGGCGGTCGTTATCTGGGCCAGGTCTTCAGTGTCGGACGCCTTGAGGGTGACGCTCGCCGGTGCAGGGTCGCCGATGGCCGGCGTGTCGCTGGTCTCCTTGACCGGAAAGGCGGACCTCGCCGAGACCATCACACCGTTGGGGGTGGTAAGCGTGGCCTCCAGCTCCCAGGAGCCGGCAACATCGAACTCGGGATGGGCAACGAACACGCCGGCCACTGTGGGCCAGGGCAGGAACTCTGCGTTGAGGATCTGCCGGGCCTCTCGTGCGTCGGAATTGGCGGGCAGGAAGTATGTCTGGACAGTAGCGCTGTTGGCCTGCAGCGGGCCTCCGTCGCGGGTCAGTACGCCGAAGGCCAGGCGTTCCTTCCCTACTGCGAGATCGCTGGTGATTACCACGGCCGCGTATTCGGGGCCGCCGAACTCCTCCGTAGGTGGGACGATGACGTCAGAACCGCATGCCACTGACAGCGAGATCAGGCAGGAAAGAACCAGAAGCCAGAGGGCTCCTTTCGGCCCAGTCCAGGGTGGCTGCTTGAGATCAGTAATTGATGGCACCTACCGCGCCGCCTTCCACCCCGATGGTTTGCCCCGTAATCGCGCCGGAGCGCTTCGACACCAGGAACAACACCAGGTCCGCGATGTCCTCTGGCTCAACCATGCGCCCGATGGGGATCCTGGCGATAGCCCTCGTTTCCGCCTCTTCTACAGTGATACCAGCGTCGCGGGCTTGCCGCTCCAGGATCATCGTCTGGCGGGGAGTGCGGGTTGTACCGGGATGGATGCAGTTGACCAGGATCCCGTCTCCCGCAACTTGGTCCGCGAGATTCTTGGCCATGTTGGAGACGGAAGCATTCGTGACGCCGTTGCTATTGGTAAGCGGATTCGATTGCCGGGCCGCCATTCCGCCTACATTGATTATGCGCCCACCGCCACGCTGGCGCATGTGGGGAATGCATTCCCTGGCGCAGCGGACGTAGCCCATGATTTTGACGTTTATGTGGTTCAACCAGTCTTCGTCGGCCAGCTCCATAAAGGGCGCCGCCGTGGAATTAACCGCGTTGTTGACCAGAATGTCGACGCCCCCCAGCTCGGCGACCGTGGTGGCGACAAGGCTCCTGATGTCGTCGAGTTCGCCGGTATCAGCGCGCACCGCAAGGGCGCGTCGTCCTGTCTGCGCACGAATGTCGGCGGCGGCATCTTCCAGCTCTTCAACTCCGCGGGCGCAGATGGCAACGTCCACTCCCTCCTGGGCCAGTGCCATTGCAGTCGCCCGTCCTATTCCCTTGCTCCCGCCGGTTACGATAGCGATTTTTCCTTCCAATCCGAGATCCATCAGATGCTCCTGAAGTGCCGAGTAGGGGACCATTTTAGCGCAGGATGGTATGAGCAGGAGGGTATGAATAGGGGTTGGCGGGATTACCCCGGCACGCAGCAGCCGATTAACTCGCCAATGCCCGTGGATGATTCGATGCCGGAAACCCCGGACACCAGGGCTTCCAACTTCTCGATGGGCCAATCCATCTGCGGGAACAGTTCGCGCAATCGGACCGTTTCCGTTTCCAGGTCCCACTTCAACTCATCTCCGTTGAACTCGTCAGTGAACTGTTCCCCGGAGCGGGTGAGCACCGTGATTCGAGGCGCGAAGGAGCCCCTGGTTCGTTGTCCTACCACCTCAACGCGTTCCTGTAGCGCCATCACCTGGCGGTCGAAATCGCCCGAATCGATGCCTGGATCAAGCCGTTGGCGCAACGGTGGATAACTCCCGTGGGTCCAGGTGTAAGCGGTGAAGTAATGAGTGCTTCCCACCCCGGGCATCCTGCGATCGGTGTTCGGGAAGGCTGGCGATGGGTAAGTAGTCTCCAGCCAGTTCATCTCCACGGCTATGTGGTCCACGTCCTCCGCCGGAATGTCGTGGGCCGCTCGCATCCGTGAGGTAAGTTCGATGACTGGACAGTTATATCCTGCTGTTGGATATATCTTCGGCGTAATGTGCATGATCTCCCACCGACTGCCCAGGCCTTCTACTGTCTGGGCAAGGTCGGTAGTCCCGGGACCTCCGTCGCCCGGAGGGCTTGAGGAAAATGTATAGGACAGCTCGCCCCGATTGTTGCCGACGAAACCGTTATAAAATCCGGCGTCGCCCTCCAGACAGGTCTCTGACCCGCGTAGACTTTCGCGGGCTAACAACGCCGCCATGATCCCGCTGCGAGTGGCGTTGGGTTCGTGGTACAGTATCTCCCGCCCGCTCACGCGAGGACCCTCGGTGGTTCCGCCGGCAAATGTGCAGGCTAGTGCCAGCGCCGTTACAGTCTGGTCTTCGTCCAGGCCCAGTAGCTTGGCTGTGGCTACCGCTGCGCCAAGTGTGCCGTATACCGGACTGCACCGGAACCCGCGTGCCTGTGTTGACGGAATGAAGTCCCCCGCGATGCGCGCCTCCACTTCGTAGCCGGCAGCCATTGCAGCAAGCAACTGTTGCCCGGTGGCGCCGGACAGTTCCGCTGAGGCCAATGCAGCCGGGATGATGCATGGCCCAGGATGAATCAGCATGCGATACGAGTCTGTCTGGTTGGTGGCATGCATAAGCTTGCTGTTGGCGAAGGCTGCCCCGCTTCGTGTGGCTCGGGCTCCATCCGCAAGCACTGTCGCACCGACGGGGTTGGCTTCCTCTTCCTTGATGAGCTCGATCGCTGCCCTGCCGTGGTCCGTCTTCGCCCCTACCAGGGATACGAACGCGGCATGTAACAGCGACGCCTTTAGTTTGTCTACTACCGGCATCGGCAAGTGGTCATAGTCAAGTTGGGACACGAAACGGGCATAGGTACGCGCCAAGGCTTCGGCCATGGCCCGGCTCCTGAGGTCAGCTTGATGCTATTTATATATCTGAGCTAGAGATAAATATTCGTCTTAGACTAAATCCCGCAGGTGGGGTCGGATGGCCAGCTTCATAACCGCCAGAAGGACCACTGCCCCGATGATGCTGAAGAATACGAAGATGTCGAAGTCACGGCTGGCCATACCCAATGCGGTGCCAGCGGCTGGTGGATGTTCCGAGTTGGTGATCGCCATGAGAAGCATGGAGACACCGACGGCCAAGGCAAGGGAAAGGTCGAAAATAATTCGACTGTCGCTCAAGAACGACTCCACGGGGGCAAGGAACAAAATCACGGAGAAAATTGTCCCAAGCACCAGGGCCAAGGCATGGCCGCCAACCACCGACCTAATCCTGGATGTCCGGTTGGAGGGGCCGATAAATATGCCGACGACACTGGACGCCAAGCCGGCGGCTATGGCGGCGGAGGACAGCGAATGAACAAAGGCCAGAACAACCAGCATGACAGCGGTAGCCAGGATAGCCTGTAGCGCGAATCGTAAGGGCGCTCCCGCAAATCCTGGGTCCAGCCAAACCCAGCGGTCGCCAGTTTCCGGGTCTCGACCGGACAACAGCCGGAGGAAAATCAGGTTGTAGTCGAGTTCCCGGCGTCGCCGACGCAGCCATAAACCGGCCAGCAGCACCGCAGCCATCCGACTGCGCCGGGCCCGGCGTCTTCTGCGGGCCCAGAATGCCACGGGCTTACAGGGACCGCGCCCAGTCGAGCCAGACGCGGGCGCAGGCAGTGGGCAAAATGTGCTGCACGAAGCCGGTGATCCCTGGGAACACGACGCGTCTGCCGTTGGGAAACAGGTCCGCCGCACCCCGAAAATCGCCCAGCACTTCCTCCCGCAGACTTGCGGCAGCCAACACCAGCACCGGCGTCTGGACGTCTTTCAGCAGGGGGCCGAGGTCTCCACCAGCATTGGCCTGGAAGCCGTGGACAACGTCGGCGGGAGTCGCCTTCATCTGATCGGCGTACCATCGGATGTATTCCTGAGGAACCAGATCTGGATCTAGCCGCCGCCCGATGGAGTCATCGACCCAGGCGTCGATGCCTTCCCTTGCAATGAGGTCTGCGCTCTCCTGGTGGTGGGAGTCGAAACTGGTGGGAGAGGTGCAGACAGCCAGCGAGAGGAGGCGTTCCTGGTGGCGGGTGGAGTAATTCATGGAAATGGAGCCGCCGACGGTCTCACCGATGAGGTGGAAGCGCTGGAGCTCCAGCCTGTCGATGACCTGCTCCAGGTCATTGGTGAAGTTGTCCAGCGACCAGGGGTAGCCGGCAGGGGGGACGTCGGACCGGCCCATACCGCGCATGTCGAAGCGAATGACGCGGTAGTGGCGGGCGATAGTGGGGACCCATCCGAACCACATCCGGTGGTTCTTGGCCATGCCGTGGTGCATGACGACGGTTTCCGGGACGGTCCACGGGTCGGTGAAGTCGTCGACGGTGTAATGGAGGGCTGAGCCGTCGTCCAGGCGGAGCTTCATGTAGCCTCCGGCGGTCCAGAGCCTGCGGATGCAGGGGACCGGGTTCAAATGGGGTTTGAATCGGGTAGGGACAAGATGGGGTTGGGAAGAAGTTGGGAACCGGGTTGAATCGGGTTGGAATACGGGTTTGAGCGGGGTTTGAACCGGGTTGGAATTCGGGTGTCAGTGGTGTTCGGCGGAGGTGAGGCCCTTCTCGACGAAGACTGAGCGTGCGACGCGCATGGCGGTGCGGGAATTGGTGTAGCTGCCGTAGAAGATGAGCTGGAAGAAGACTTCCATAATCTCCTGAGGGGAGGCACCGACGTAGAGGGCGCCCTCGATGAGGCGACGGATCTGGCGGTCGTACTGGCCCAGGACGGTCATGGCAGAGAGGCTGCAGAGGGCGCGGCTTTGGGGGTCGAGGCCGGGACGGGCGTGGATAGCGCCCCAGTGATACTCCTCGATGAACTTCTGGGCTTGCATTTCCAGGGAATTGGGGTCGTCGACCGGGTAGAGGGGGGGTTCGCCCATCTGCTGGTCGTAGATGCGGAGGCCGTTCTGGTGGAGCTCCTCGACGGTGCGGGTGGTGTCGTAGGCGAGGGTGGGGGTGAAGTCGATGCCCTGCTCCTCGAAGATATCCTTGGTGAGCTTCATGGCGGACTCGACGGAGGGGATGCCGACGAGGAAGGTCATCTGGATAATCACCTCGACGACCTGGTCGGCGGTAACGCCCAAGTTGAGGGCGCGCTCGATGTTGCGGCGCAGGAGAGGCATCTGGCCCAGGGCGGTGAGGGCGGCGACCGTGCACATGCAGCGGCGCTCGGTGTCCAGGCCGGGCCTGTTCCAGACGGAACCCCAGAGGGCCTCGTCGACGATGCGCCGGAGGTCAGGGGCGAGCTGGTCGATGCCCGGCAGGCTGTAATGGCTCTGGTTGCCGCCGGCCATGAGCCGGCGCACGTCCTGGCCTCGGTTGTAGCGGTCGTCTAATGTTTCCACCTTGCCTACTCCTCTTGCTCGTACCTTTTGGCTCTGTACATATGGCTCTTCCCGGTAACCGGGGGGGCGATTATGCCGCTGCCATCACGTCTTCGGAGAAGCGGGAGATACGCTCTTCCGTCTCGGTGTGGTTGGTGCTGCGGAAGTCAAAAATCAGGTGCGTGACGCCGACGTCCGCATAGGTCTGAATGTCCCGCAACACGGCTTCCGGCGGACCGGAAAAGCGACGCCGGCTGCCTGCGGTGTCGCTGGAAGCGTCGTAGAGGGGCGCCTTCATGGAAACCTGGATATCCGAAGGGTCCCGCCCGGCGCGTTCCGCATGCCTATGCAGGTAGGCAAGGTTTTCGGCCAGATCTTCTGGCTCAAGGGGCGCTGCCGGGATGGCCCCGACAGGATGCCAGGCGTTGCCCAGCCGCGCGGCCCGGCGCAGGGCAGCCCGGCTCTGCCCGCCGATCCAGATGGGCGGGTAAGGCCGCTGGGTGGGCTTGGGCAAGAATATGATGTCTGAGAACTTTACGTGTTTGCCTTCGAAGCTGGGGTTATCGGAAGTCCAGAGCTCGATGAAGGCCTGCAGATACTCGTCGGTAGCTGCCCCGCGTTCAGCAAAAGGAGGAGCATCCAGCAGTTGGAACTCCTCTTCCATCCAGCCAACGCCCGCTCCGACGATCAGTCGTCCCTTTGACAGCATGTCCAGAGTTGCCAGCATCTTGGCGCATAGCAGCGGGTTGCGGTACGGGACAATCATGACACTGGTGACCAGTTTGATGCGCTCAGTGACGCCGGCCAGGTACGCCAGGGTCGTGATCTGCTCGGGCCACTCGCCTGCCCCCGAGTTGCCGCCAGCAAGGATGTTGCCGGTAACGCTGTAGGGGTAAACCGAGTTGACCTCGCGCGGCATTAGGATATGGTCCGGCGCGACCAAGCAATGGAAGCCCAACTTGTCGCCGAGTCGGGCGATGCTCGCCAAGGCGTCAGGCTGCGCTCCCTCCCCGCTATTGGGCAAGTAGAATCCGAATTGCAAGAGGCCCCTCCGGCAGGTGTTTTCCGCCCAGATTTTAGCATACGGAATTGGACTGCCGATTGCTGAAGGGCGGGGATTGCTGCTTCAGATCGAGCATAGTGAACTACTGTGATCGGTACCTCCAAAGGCGCTGCTTGCCTAGTCGGACAGTTAAAATGGCTCGATTGGCTGGAAAGATTTGGCCCGCGAAATTCAAGAGAAATTGAGGTGAAGACTATGGCGTTGCAAGAATTTATAAGAGAATCCATCAAAATCAACTGGGAATGGCTGGAGCGCTACTTGGACGGACTCTCGCAGCAGGAGATCGAATTCCGGCCGAATGACCAGTGCCATTCCATTGGCTTCATCGTCTGGCACTACGGACGAGCCTTGGACATGTGGACTCAAACGCTTGCCCGGAAGCAGCCGCAACTTTACGAACAAGAATGGGCGGAACGGCTGGGCATGAATCCGGAGATGATGGATGTTGGATTCGGATACACGGCTGAAGATTTGGAGAACTGGCTTTGCCCTGGGAAGTCCGTGCTAGTTGAATATGCCACCGCCGCGCGCGATAACTTTTTGGAATTGCTTTCCGAACACGATGATGAGTCCCTGACTACCACGATGATGACCAATCGCCAAGGGAACGAGATCTCGCTGGCGGCGATGTTTCGCATGCTCATCTGGGAGGTAAATCAGCACGGAGGGCAGGCTGGGTACCTGCGAGGTATGCAGCGTGGACTTGGTGCGTAGCGGCAAGGGAAAGCGATTTGTCCACGACTCAAAATCGTCGCATGACAAAGATGTCGTTGCGTTAACGCTAATATCTATTGGGTGAATCAGTATTGCGATTCGCCTGCCTGTTAAGCAGGTTCAGTGTCAATACAACCGTTTGGTGTATGGGTTTCGAACTTGACACCCTAACCACCCGCCGATAGACTCGCGGGTTGTTAACAGCGTGTTAACAAGATTCCGCTGTACTGCGATTCTGCTAACAACTGCCCTTCCGGGAATTCCGGGCCTCGACATCAGGGCCGCGGCATCCGGGAAGGCACAGCACCGAGGGGGACCATCCTTGTCTACCGTGCCGTCGTTTTTGACAGAAGACATGCGCCAGCAGGCGATCGGGTGCGAAAGTGCACCCAAAACCGTAGAGGTGGAGAAGGGGGCGATCATCAAGTTTGCCGAGGCAATCGGCGACGATAATCCAGTGTATAACGACGAGGTTGCTGCTCGTTTATCCCGCTATGGCGGTCTGATAGCGCCACCGACCTTCCTGCGTTCGGCAGTGGTCGGGCGCCCAGAAGTCCCTTTTGAGGTGCCCTTTGAGAGACTGTTGGACGGTGGCAGCGACTGGGAGTACTTTGAGCCGGTGCGCCCCGGAGACCGCATCACGGCGGTTGCCCGAATCGAGGATATCAACGAGCGTAACGGGAGTATCGGGCTGATGATCATATCGACTGTGGTCGTAACGTACACGAACCAGTTCGACCATGTAGTGGCCACCCAGACCAGCACTTCCATTCGATATTGAAAATTCTCATCTTTGTCATGAGCGGGGTTTTGGAGGGGGCGGGCTCTCAGCCCAACCGAAGTTGATGCCTGAGATCGGGTGATGTACAACCCGCCAAACCCCCGCCTAGCCAGCCCAACCAGCCAGCCGGAGGACTGACGATGACCGCGCAGATCATCTGGGACAACATCAATGAGGGGCAAGAAATCGGGCCGGTGGTCCGCCACCCGTCCAGCCAGCAGCTTGTGAAGTATGCCGGCGCTTCCGGCGATTACTACCAGATTCACTACGACAAGGACTTCGCCCAGGGCACGGGTCTGGAGGATATCATCATTCACGGGGCCCTGAAGAACGCTTTCCTTGGCTCGCTAGTGACAGACTGGATGGGGCCGCAGGGAAACCTGCGCAAGCTTTCCTGTCAATACCGCGGTATGGACATTCCAGGACGTCCAATCACCGCCCGTGGTGTAGTGACAAGCAAGTACGAGGGCGAAGGCGAATATCTCGTGGACTGCGAAATCTGGCTGGAGAACGAGGGAGGACAGCGGACCACCCCAGGTCGCGCCACTGTTTCATTGCCCAAGAGCCAGTAACAGCAGGCGAGGAAGTTCGCAGGCTTAAATTTCAATTCCCAGGGGTAACGCATTGGTTGATTCACTATTGGACAAGGTGGCGATCGTCACCGGTTCGGGACGGGGCATAGGTCGAGGTGTTGCGCTGGAGATGGCCGCCGAAGGCGCTAAGGTAGTCGTGGTCGATCCGGGCGTAAACGTGGACGGATCTGGACAGGACCACTCTGTAGCAGCGGAGGTTGCCGAAGAAATTCGGGTCGCCGGGGGCGAAGCAGTCCCATGCATGGAGTCGGTGACTTCCATGGAAGGCGGCGAGAGGATCATCCAGACCGCGGTAGATAGCTTCGGAAAGCTGGACATCGTCGTCACCTGCGCCGGCATCTTGCGCGATCGAATGATCTTCAATATGACTGAGCAGGAATGGGATGACGTTATAGCTGTTCACCTGAAGGGAACCTTCACGGTGGTGAAGCACGCTTGCATCCTGTTCCGGCAGCAGCGTTCGGGGCGCATCATCACCTTCTCTTCCGAATCGGGACTAGTCGGGAATTCGGGACAGGCAAATTACGGCGCAGCCAAGTCAGGCATCGCAGGCTTCACAAAAGTAGTTGCCAAGGACATGGGCCGCTATGGAGTGACCGCCAACGCCATAGCCCCACGCGCCAACACGCGCATGATCGGAGATATCCCTGACAGCGCCGCCGAAATCCGGGCTCGGAGCGGTGTGGCCGCTATCCCTGGTGAGGATATGCTGACCGAACTGGATCCTACGCACATCGCTCCCTTCATTTGTTACCTGGCCAGCGACTACGCGTACAACGTAAACGGCCAGACTTTTCTGGTTTACGGTGACACTGTGTCCTTGATGTCGCAACCGCGACCGGAACGATCCATATATGAGCCGTCTGGTCACTGGGACATGGAGACGTTGGCTCCTCTGGCTCGAAGTGTGCTTACCAGGGACATAACAAACCCGGCGCCGCCCACCCCGCCCCGGGAGTAGGGGCGTAGTTGGTGCGCAAACCCGGTGCAGGCCGATGGGTAACATAGAGAGCCGCTTTACGGGCACTTGGCGTCTTCTTGCCTGCGAGGGAAGGTGGTCTGATGGCCGGGTAACCAGGCCTTACGGCGACGAACCCTGCGGAATGCTGGTGTATGACGGAAAGGGGAGTTTCTCTGGTCAGGTAATGGCCCGAGAGCGCCCCTCGTTTACGTCGGGGAACCTGCTCAAGGGCAGCGACGACGAAGTACGCGCGGCATTTGAAGGTTACGTGGCCTACTACGGCGGTTACTCGGTCGACGAAACAGAAGGCTTGATGATTCACCAGGTAGAAGGAAGCTTCTTTCCAAACTGGATTGGGGAACGGCAAGTCAGAAAGTTCGACTTTTTAGAAAATGGACGACTAGAACTCAGCACGCTGCCGATCAAGGGTTCAAGGGCAGACCTGAGGGTGGTTCTCCAATGGGAGCGGGCCTCTTAAGATTTCCATCGAATTGGCGGGTAGTGCTGGGACACTTCCCCAGTTGCGTTCAAGTTGAGGTGGTCCACCCAGAGGCCAAGGGTGGTGGGGTACCCCGCTAAAGAAAAAAGAGGATAGAGAATGGCAAACCTGCTGAAGGACAAAGTAGCGATCGTAACAGGCGCCGGGCGCGGCATCGGGCGGGGAGTGGCTCACCAGATGGCGAAGGAAGGCGCAAGGGTCGTGGTCTGCGATCTTGGAGTAAACGTAGACGGGTCCGGCGCCGACATGTCCGTGGCTGATACAGTAGTCGCGGAAATCCGGGAGAATGGCGGGGAGGCGGTCTCCTGCACAGAGAATGTCGCCGCCATGGAAGGTGGGGAGAAGATAATACAGACCGCTCTTGACAGTTTTGGCAAGCTGGACATAGTTGTTACTGTGGCCGGAATCCTGCGCGACCGAATGGTATTCAACATGACAGAACAGGAATGGGACGACGTGATCGCCGTCCACTTGAAGGGCACATTCTCTGTCGTAAAGAATGCGGCTGTCCTTTTCCGGCAACAGCGGTCGGGGCGCATCATCACCTTCAGCTCTACGTCCGGACTGTATGGGAATTCCGGCCAAGCCAACTACGGCGCGGCGAAGGACGGAATCGCCGGATTTACCCGGGTCGTCGCCCGAGACATGGGCCGTTACGGTGTCACCTGCAACTCTATCTCCCCCAGTGCCGCTACACGTATGACTACCAGCATACCGGACGAAGCCCGCGAGTTGCGTGCCGCTAGGGGCATCAGCACAGGCGCCAGCGTTACCATGCGCGGCGGGCCTGACGACATCGCGCCCATGGTGACATGGCTGGCTTCGGATGAAGCTCAGCACGTGAACGGCCAGGTATTTCACGTAACAGAAGGGTTGGTGAACTTGCTCAACCAGCCAGAGCCCGTAAAGACCATTCAGAAGGACGGCAAGTGGACCGTGGAGGAGTTGGCCCGGGTATTCCCGGCGACAATTGGCCTCGAGCTGTACAATCCAGCCCCCAGCCAGGTGCGGGAGTAGTGGCACCTCGGAATAGTTTCAGTCTTCGCGGGATCTTCGTTGTCCCCTATAAACCAGCACCAGGAAACCGATCAGCTAGTCGCATAGCATAGAGAGAGGACATGTTCAAGAATTTTTCTGCTTCATATGCCGGGCACGTTGTCGATGACAACCTGGGCTTTGACGGTACCCCGGCAAACGATCGCTGGTATCCCAACGAGAAGCTGGCTGAGACGTACGATTGGGCACTGGATATTGCCAAGCATCTCGAGGCCAGTGGCTACGACGAGTTCTGGATGGCGGAGCATCACTTCCAGCCTGAAGGGTACGAGGGCATACCAAACCTGCTGATGCTTGGCCTGTATCTGGCGACCCAGACCAAGACTCTCAAGTACGGGTGCGGATTCAACATCACGCCCATGTGGCATCCGCTGCGCTTGGCCGAAGACTTCGCCATGGTTGACATCCTTACCAAGGGCCGGATCATTTTCGGGGTGGGCCGTGGGTACCACACCCGTGAGGTGGAGACCTTCGGCGCGCCCATGCGGGACTCAGACGCCAACCGCGAGCTCTTCGAGGAGCAAATTGAGGTCATGGTCAAGGCCTTCAACGAGGACTCGTTCTCCCACCAGGGCAAGTATTTCCAGCTCCCGGCTCGGGTGCCCTACCGGGGGTACGAACTCGAGAAGCTGACCTTGGTGCCCCGCCCGCTCAACCGTCCGGTAGAAATCTGGCAGCCCCTGGTGAGCGGAAACCCCCGGGGAGTTGAGTTCATGGCGAAGATGGGCATCAAGCCTCTTCTGGCCAACACTCCCGAACCAACATTGGGCGAGCGTATGCGGATGTTCCAGCAGGCACAGTTGGATATGGGTCAGGAAACCCAAATGGGCGAAAACGCTGCGCTTGGGTTTCGCATGTTCTTAGCGGAATCCAAGGAAAAGGCCATCGAGAAAGCGAAGCCGTATTTTGAAGAAGCCATGAAATTTGCCGCTCCGCTGGGCCTGATGGCGCTCAGCCAGGAGCAGGTCGATGCTGTGGCCGCAGGAGGCCGCGGTCGTGGCGTCAAGTTGCCCACACTGGAGGAAGCTGTAGAGGGCGGCGGATGGATTTGCGGCACGCCCGAAGTCGCCGTCGAAGCCCTCAAACAAGCCGAGGAAAGCTATCCGGGCGTCGAGCGCGTCAATATCGGATCTGTTATGGGCATGCCACTGGAGGTCTTCAAGGACCAACTTAGTATCTTCGCAGACGAAGTGATGCCCTCCTTCAAGGGCTAGTCCTTGCACTACAGGACAAGCGACGGAAGGGCGCCGGGGGACTTCCACCCGGCGCCCTTTTGGTTCTCCATGAATGCCGGATCCATAAGAAGCCGGGAGCTGAAGTTACGGGCGATTTAAATATGAAGTAGGTCGACGTATCGGACACGTAAGCCTGCTTTATAGCAGGTACTTGTATGCGTGCTACTACTTCAACCGCGCCTCGCTGGGATGATGGGAAGAGCCCGACACTACCTTGACCACGTTTGGAGGGTGGTGTGCAGGGGGCAGAGCCAACCTAGGCCCACGAAAAACCTGAATGTGCATGTTTTTCTCTCGAAGGACCGTTTACGCCTCGTCCCGCATCGGGATGGTGCCCCAAATGATGGAGTCTGCGTCGGTTGTCAGCCCCTGCTCGAGTGCTGTCTCTCTTATGCTCAGCAAAGTTGCATTGACCTCAGGAGTGACGAACACCCATTCCGGTTCTTCCGGAAACCAGTAGGGGGAGTTGATGCGGACGACCTTTTTTTCTCCATCGTTGAGGTAAATGCCGAACCTGGATGCCTGCTGCATTTAATTGCTCCGAACTTCCTGCAAAGTGGATGGTTGATTTTTCGTGGGATCGTAGACGCCCCGAAACTCCGGCGGCAACTGCATTGCGACTCGCTCCATGATCATACGCAGCATGCCCTGCATTACGGGGCGTGGAGTGCGGCCCTCCAATACAGGCAAGGTGAAGGGAGGGCCGATGCTGGCAGTGAGCGTGCAGAGGGGAAACGGCATATGCCAGCCCCTGACCTTCTGAGTCCCAGTTACTCCTACGGGCAATATGGGGGCCTGCGACTTGAGGGCGAGGTATACCACCCCAAGTTGCGCCTCTTGCAGAGAATGAGTCTGACTTCGTGTCCCCTCTGGGAATACGACTACTATCCGGTCCTCATTCAGCAGCCCCAAGAGAGTTCGCATGGTCTCAGTGTTGCCTGAGGTTCGATCGTAGGGAAAGACGTGGAATCCTTGCATGAGGAACTTTCCCAGCGGGTTTGAAAACAGCTCCCTCTTGCCCAAAAAATGCAGGGGCCTGGGAATGGCCGCCACCAGCAGCGGGGGGTCAGTGAAGGCGAGGTGGTTACATGCCAAGATGACTGGGCCGTGAGGAGGCACGTTCTCCTTACCGATGATATTCATTCGGCCAAAAGTCCCGAAGCAAAAGCGTGCCAAGGGACGGCCGAGCCGGTAGAGAAGAGTGGCGTCTTCACCGGACATCAGCGGCCCCAATGCGGTCCAGTATGGATGACACGACTCCCTCGATATTCAAGTCGCTGCTGTCCAGCTGCCAAGCGTCGGTTGCGGGCCGCAGCGGCGAATCTTCCCGCGAAGAATCGATGGCGTCGCGGGCCTCGATTTCCCGCTGAATCGTGGAAACGCTGGCAGTCTGCCCGCGCTCCAGCATCTCCCGGCAGCGACGTATAGCCCTCTGTTCAGCTGAGGCAGTCAGGAATATCTTGTGGTCAGCTTCCGGAAGTACAACGGTGCCAATGTCTCGCCCGATCATTACAATTCCGCTAACGGGTTTCGCGAGCACCCCGTCCGTTGAACTGGAAAGGACAGCCTGTGCGTAGTTGCGCTGCTGCTCAACCAGCACCCGGCGTACACAGGGATGGCGTGAAACATCGGAAACGTTATTGTCGACGCGGCGCTCCTGCAGTTCGGGTCCCGATAGCTGCCCGGACATCTCAACAGAGTCGCCGTCCTTCGACACAGGCTGTATCTGAACGGACTGAGCCAATTCCTTCAAGCCGCGAGCGTCATCGGGGGAAACGCCCCGCTCCAACGCCAGCCACGTAACGGCTCGGTACATAATTCCGGTATCCAAGAACCAGAAGGCGAGGCGCTGTGCCAATTTGCGCCCCACGACCGTCTTGCCCGATGCTGCTGGGCCGTCGATGGCGATGGTCCTGATCATAGGGGGCGATTATACCATCGGGGCGTCCTTGGCCGGGCTAAAGGAGATAAAGGAGAGTCGCGTCTCCCGTCAGGTGGTTTGTTCTTTCCAGAAGTGGGTCTGCCACGCGGGTCGGCGCCTTGCCAAGTTTACGTCCCGGGACTCAACCACCGAAATGGAAGCGTCACCCTCCAGCTTGCATTTCCTACTTTCCCTTTAGTGGGGTCTCTTTGGCGGAGGACTGAATTTTTTGTTTTTCCGGCCAATTCCGGCCAAAATCGGCCAAAACCGGTCATTGTGCCGGGAAATCTGAGCTCTAGCCGCTGGAGATTGCCCTTTATTGGAGCTGCAGCAAAGGACAGGGTCGAGGGACCTATGGGAGCGAGACACCCTCATAAAGAGCCCCAACCCAAGCCAACCCATCCATCTCATTTCCATTCTTAGCCGACTGAATTAAGGCGAACGCACCGCACGTTCAGGTTATCAGGGCGGAACGCGTTGCCGCTACGGGCAACTGTCATAAAATTGTCGCCCGTAGAATAGAGGTGGTTACCCATTTTGGTGGTGAGTTCCAATCGGGGCGGGCTTGAAACCCGTCCATATAAGGGCAAAGCACCTTAATCGGAAGGGTATCAATGGAGGAATTCATTCCAACAGAGCGTAAAGAGCTTCATGCTGGGCTGCGCTGAGACCAACACCAAGAAACTTTCCCTGCTTGTCGTCGGCTGGTTCCTACTCTGCGTCCTCTTCGGGTTGGCATGGGCCGTTGCCACATTTCCGGGGGACGAAAGGGCATTGCTGGAACTGGTCCAGTGGCGGGTTGGTTGGCTAGACACCATAGCGACCGTATTGAGCGGCCTTGGATTCGCTGGGATTGGACTTGGAGTTCCAGTTCCCTGGGTCCCCATTACTTTTATTTCAGGCCTGCTGGTGGCGAGACGATGGGTGGATGCAGTGTTTCTAGCCGCCGCATTGCTGGCACCGGTGATCAACATTGGTCTGAAGGAACTGGTAGCTCGTGCGAGGCCAGACCCAGCTTTGGCGCTTGTTCAGGATTCGGGCTTCTCCTTCCCAAGCGGGCACGCCGTCTTCGCCGCTGCTTTTTTCGGCGCCTTGATTGTGATGACCGGCAGGTGGAGCGTCTTACGAGAACGCTCAGGATTGAGGGGAGCTGTGCAAGGAACGCTACTCTTGCTCATCCTCGCCGTGGGTGCGTCTCGCGTCTACCTCGGGGCACACTGGCCGAGCGACGTAATCGCTGGTTTCCTTTCAGGTGGACTATATCTCGCGGGTCTGCTTCTTGCCCGGAAGGCCGTCATGACTAAATGGGAGCGCTTCAAAGACGCAGATTGACCAATCCGAAAATCCAAGAATTTGACCACACGCTAGACTGAAAATGTGAAGTTGGATTGACATAATACCCCTGGTGGCGTGGGGATCCGGTGCGTTGGTCGGGTTGGTGGTCGGGTTTATGAGGGTGTGGGTCCCATTCGCCTTTCTTCTGGCCGGAATGGGATTCGGAGGGGCGCTCGGGATCGTACTTGGTCCCGTCATCTTCCGCTTCGTAGAAACGGAAGACACCCAGACCGCACTAGCATTCTTTCTCGTCTTCTTTCTGGTGCTCCTGCTTGGCGGAGTCGTGACCTACGCTATCCGTGGCCCGTTGACCCTGGCCTCCGCGTTGACGTTCGTATCTCCGTTGGGTGCTCTGTTGAATCGCGCGGGGGGCCTTCTAGCGGGGGCTCTATTCAGCTGTATTCTCCTGTCAGTGATACTTATTGCTCTGCAGCAGATTCCGGTCGTGGCGGTAGCCAAGAGCGTTCAGAATTCCTCTTTCGCCTCTTGGCCAATCGGGGTGGTTGACAGGTATGTGGCTTCGATCGAAGTCTCGGGAGACAGGGGAAAACTCGAGCCGGACTAGCAAGCCGCGTTCGGAGCGTGCAAGCGTGCCCCTTGGGGTATAATGAGCCAAATTGTGATTCAATAGAGACAAGGAACAGGCGTAGCAACAGGCGTACAACCCGGCGCTTTTGAACAGCGAGATTGCCATCAGTCAAACCGGGAGGCGCGATTATTGGTCAGAGTTGTTGAGAGAAAGCAGGTCGCACCGGTAAACGGAGTGGCCCATCCCTTGGCAGACTGCGAGGAGCGGCCCGACCCTCGCGTCTTAATTCGCGCCCCGGTACTTGTGCTCAATCTGAACTATGTGCCCGTCAACGTATGTTCCGTTCGCCGCGCCATTGTGATGGTGGACAAGGGCAAGGCTGAGCTACTGGAACAGCACGAGGGTAGCCTGCACACCGTCTCCGGCGAGATTGAAGCCCCGGCAATCATCCGATTGGTCTACCTGGTCAAGCGCCCCTTCCTTCCCAGAAAGCTGTCCAAGAAGGAAGTGTTCCTCCGCGACCGCTTCACGTGCCAATACTGCGGCAAGAAGGCGCAGGATCTTACCCTAGATCACGTCATCCCCCGCCGCCAACACGGCCCCCACACTTGGGAGAACGTGGTGGCCGCCTGCAACCGCTGCAATCTTCGCAAGGCTGGACACACCCCGGCCGAGGCCAAGATGAAGCTGCGCACGGTCCCCCGTGCTCCGGACCCCGACCCCTACCTCATCCTCCAGAACCGCACGATTCTCGAGGTCTGGAAGCCGTACATCCCCTGGAACCTGGAGTAGGGACTTTCAAACAGCCTGGGCTCTCGTACAGTCGGCTGTGAAGCCGATTGATTTGGCCGATGTGGTAGGCCAAGGGTTTGAATCGAACTTAGATAAACTCAATCTTCTTGATCTTTACCTGTGTACCATGCTCTTAGTCTGACCCCTAGCGCGGCCGCTGCGCCCGTTACCAGGCTGGCGAAAAGGAGAATGCTGGCGTCGTCTGGCGTTATTGCCTGATTGATGGGTACGAATATTGCAAGGGCGCCCGCAACGCCCGTCGCTAACGCGCCGCCATTGACCTTTTGTGATGCCGTCAGGTATTCGCCGGCCTTAATTTCCTGTAGCTGTCGGCGTCCGTTGTTGACCTCGTTACAGCCCTGAATTCCGACTGCTTTATGCGACGATTCGGCATCGTGCCCCTTTCCTGAGGCAGCAAGTTTCCATACCGGTGACGGAACTCCGCATCATTCCGGTCCGACTTCCTGAGATTGCAGCCCCCGCAGAGCAATTGCAGGTTCTCACGATCATTGGTTCCCCCTTGATTCACGGGGGTTATGTGGTCGATGTGAGAAGCGCTGAGCGAAAGCTTGTCTCGGCTGTACAAACAGAGTCCCTGCTGCTCCCGATAGAGCCTTTGCCGCAACCCTTTGGGCCAAGTTGCTCTGGTTCCCGGCTTAGGCCTTGCACCCTTTCTCAAGAGCGACAGAGCAATGATGCCATCCGCCGCGGTCAGGGAAGCTGTCTTCAGGGTGCGCAAAGACGCATATGCAACGTCCCTAGCCCTGTTCATGCAAATCAAACTCCACAATGCCCTCAAATCTTCTATATTTGCAAAGAATAATAGAACCTCACTCTACGTTCAGCATCAGGGTTTCGAGGGCGAGGCGTGGGCTGGCGTTGGCGTCGAGGGCGGCCATGGTCTCCTGCAGGCGGCGAATGAAGGCGGCGATCTGTGGAACGGTCAGTGTGTCGGCGTGGGCTCGGAGCTCGGCGGCGAGGTCGGCGTTGTGCAGGAACTCATCGGCGCCTTCCTTGACCAGCATGAGGTCGCGCCACCAGCGTAGCCAGAGAGACAGCAGTTCCCGAGCCGCCGGACGGTTTGAGCTGAAGAGAGAAGCCACTTCGTTGGCGTAGCTGAAGCGGGTATCAAGCCCGGCGCTGATGGTCTCCCGCATACGTTCCAGGTCGGCCTGCCGCTGGTCGAGGATATGCGGATCGTCGAGGGCGGCGAGCGCCCAGCCCAGGCATCCGCGGGAGAGGCGGTAGAGGTGGTCGGCCTCGTCGCTGGGCACGGACCGCTGCTGGGTGAGGAAGTCTATCATGCGCTGGCGGGACATGGGCAGGAGCTGTAGGGTCTGGCAGCGGGACCGGATGGTGGGCAGGAGAGCCTCTTCGTCGTCGGTCAGGAGGAGAAAGAGCACTCCGGGCGGCGGCTCCTCGAGCGTCTTCAGGAGCGCATTGGAAGCGTCGACGGTCATGGTGCCGGCGCCATCGATGATGATGACGGTGCGGGAGCCCTCAAAGGGGTTTAGGTTGACGGTGCGCTCGAGCTCGCGGATGGCGTCTATGGTGATGGTAGTGACGGTGCTGCGGCCCTCCACCGTGCGGCTGTACTCGATGTCGACCACACGGACGTCGGCGTGATAACCGTCGGCGATGCGCTGACACTGAGAGCACTCGTGGCAAGGGGCGCCGGGGCCCTTGAGGCAATTGACGGCCTGGGCGATCTCGCGGGCCAGCGTGAGCTTGCCCACGTGGGGCGGGCCGGTCAGCAGGTAGGCATGGGACTCGCGTCCCTGCTCGAGCGCGGGCATCAGCCGCGCCAGCAGATGGTCCTGCCCCAAGGTCTTCCACGACATGTCTCTATATTAACCGGAGGGAGCGCAGGGGGCATGGGATATTTCCAGGGCTCCGGGCGTTTCTCCGCGGTTACCCTGTTCCCGGTGAGGTACTAGACCACGTCGCAATACATCAGGTCCTGGTAGCTTTCGCGGCGGCGGATGAGCCGGCTGGAGCCGTCGGCGGCCAGGACCATGGGCGGCCGGGGGTTGAGGTTGTAGTTGCTGGCCATGGAGGGGCAGTAGGCCCCGGACACCGGTATGGCGAGCAAGTCGCCGGACTCTATTTCGGGCAGCATGACGTCGGAGGCCAGCAGGTCGCCGGACTCGCAATACTTGCCGGCGATGGTTACCTTTTCGGCTGAGTCCCGATCGGCCTTGTTGGCAACCACGACCTCGTACTCGGCCTGGTACAGGGCGGGACGGATGTTGTCGCCCATGCCGCCGTCGACGCTGACGAACTTGCGGACTCCTGGGATGTCCTTGATGGCGCCGACGCGGTAGATGGCGACTCCGGAGGGGCCGATGATGGAGCGGCCGGGTTCGACGACCAGCGTGGGGTGTTCCATGCCCAGATCGTCGCAGGTTGACTGCATGGCGGAGACGATGGTCTCGGCGTAGTCGGCGACGGACGGGGCCTGCTGGTCGCGGGTGTAGGCCACGGCGAAGCCGCCGCCGGGGCTGAAGTGCTGCATCTGCAGGCCTTCCTCGCGGAACTCGGCGGCGAACCGGAGCACCAGCTCGGTGGCGACGCGGTAGGGCTCCAGCTCGAAGACCGGCGAGCCCAGGTGGAAGTGCAGGCCGCGCAGGTTCAGGTTTTTAGCGGCAAGGGCCTGCCGCACCGCGATGGCGGCGTGGCCAGTCTGGATGGAGAAGCCAAACTTGGAGTCAAGGATGCCGGTGGTGGTGTAGACGTGCGTGTGTGGGTCGATGCCGGGGGATACGCGCAGGAGGATGTCCTGGGTCCTGCCGGCCTCTCCGGCCAGGCGGTCCAGCATTTCCAGTTCATGGAAGCTGTCGACCACGACCCAGCCGATGGACTGTTCCAATGCTTCCTCAAGCTCCTGGGGGGTCTTGTTGTTGCCGTGGAAGTAGACGTCCTCGAGGGAAGCCCCCGAGTTGGCGATGGTGGCGAGCTCACCTCCGGAAACCACGTCGAAGCCCAGACCCTCCTCCGTTAGAACGCGGGCCAAGGCGGGGTTGATGAAAGCCTTGCAGGCGTAGGCCACCTTTGAGCCGGGGGCACGCTGGCGGAACTCGTTGACGAAGGAGCGGCACTTGGCGCGAATGGTCGCTTCATCCAGCACGTAGACCGGAGTGCCGTACTCTTCGGCGAGGTCGAGGGCGGTGCAGCCGCCGATCACCAGGTGCCCCTGCGCATTGATCTCGGCGGTGTCGGGAAAGACGGATTTCGGGAACATCGGGGTGCCCTCCTGGTGAATCGGAAGTCAGAAGTAGCCAGCTGTGTGTCGGCGCGTACCGACGAGACGGGACCCAGCGCTTCGCTGGGCCATGGATTTACTCAGGATGATAGGGCCATACAGTCTGACTCCGCAATCCCGGTGGGAGCTTTGTCGGAGAAGGGGCACATTGTTGCTCTGCGGATATTGGACGTTTGCCTGGATGGGCGCGCGGCCACGGGCCTTAGGGGTGCGCAGAAATTTTTATTTTTCCGGCCATTTCCGGCCAAATTCGGCCATTTCCGGCCATTTAAGGGGAATCTGCTGCCTGGCGCCACGGTGCTGAAAATTTGTGAATTTCCGATCATTGCCGTTGATTTCGCTCCAAGGGCGCGGCTGTGGGAAGAGGTGCCAGAGAAGGCATGCATATTAAGGGACGTCACTATGCGTATATATGTTCGCGTTCCAGGATACTAATTTTACTGGGTAATCTCGGGGCTAGCAAGGGACTCCTGTACGGGCTCCTTCGATTGTGGTCGATTCCCGAGCTAAGGGTCCCTTAAGCATGGGTGAGATTCTTCGCTTTGCTTAGTACTACAGCCGCACATTCACTTCGGCAGCGCTTTTGGACTCTCAACCAGCTTGCATTCATCTATGGCAGACGCATAAACCGAAGCTGCGTTTGATGACCTTCCAGGCCCCCCGGCCCTAAAGCAAGTCATCTGCGACTGTAGTACTAGTACTCAGTCAACTTTGGAATCAAAAGGGTAAAGGCGGTGAAGTTTGGTTCGGGCCTCCTGGGTTTTGAACCGCCAGTTGATACCAACTCGGGCGGCGTTGCGCTCCCGCACCAGTGCCTGGACTTCCCTCCCGAGAGCATCTTCGTCGGGGAGCCGCTGCTTCAGGCAGGAGCGGGACAGCACGCTGAACTCGATTTCCGCCATGTTCAGCCAACTGCCGTGCTTGGGCGTGTAGTGGAACTCCAACCGTTTCGCGATCCGCCGGGCCTCGGTCGCCGGGAACGTCTCGTACAGGGACGCCGCGCGGTGGGTGTTCAGGTTGTCCAGAACCACCCGCACCACCTCAACCTCTGGATAGGCTTCATCCACCAGCCAGCGCATCTGCTGGGCGAAGTCCTGCATGGTGCGCCGCTGGGTCACCGCCACATGGCGCCACCCCGCCAGGGGTTCACAGGCCAGGAACAGATTGCGGGTCCCCTCCCGCCGGTACTCGTAGTCCTGCCGCTGGGGGCGTCCCGGCCGGGGTGGCATCGGCGCCCGGGTTTCGGCCAGCAATTGGGTGGAGGTCTCGTCAAAGCAGACCACCGGCCGCTGGGGGTCATAGGGTTCGGCGTACAGGTCCAGTACTTCCTCCATGTGGGCCACGAAGTCGGCGCTCACCCTGGGGATGCACCACTCTTTCTTTTGCCAGGGCTTGAGCGCGTTTTTTTCAGCCGCCGGCGAACCCCCTCGTGGGAGATGGAGGTCGCCAACCCCAACTCCACCACCTTCCCAGCCAAAAGGCGCAGGGTCCAGTGGTCATGGCCTTCCGGCGCCGAACTGCAGGCCAGAGCGATGAGGTGGGCCTCGCCCCTGTCGTCCAACTTCCGGCGCCGGTTGACCTGGCGCCGGTCCCACAGGGCCCCGTCCAACCCCGCCTCCGTAAAGCGGCGCTTGATCTGGTACACGGTGCCCAGCGCCACGTCCAAGGCTTCGGCCACCCGGGGAGCGGCCCAACCGTCGTCGCTCTTGAGCAGAATCCGCGCCCTGGCCGTGACTCGGGCCGAGCTTTTCCCAACCCGAATCAGATTCTGGAGTTCTTCCCGTTGTTCCGGCACCAGCCGCACGGCGTACTTATCACGCACCATCACCGCCACCCCCACCGTCAACACTTCATCCCGACCACTATAGGGCTATTGGCCGGATTACCGAAGGACTTTCAACATCAAAGTTGACAGAGTACTAGCGCACTGAGCCGGGAATTGGAACGGAGTCCAGCAGGCGGTCAATCACCTCGCGGGGCTGCAGCCGCCTCATCCTGGCAGCCGGGGACAGGATTATGCGGTGGCCCATCACGCCGTAAGCCAGCGACTGCACGTCATCGGGCACTACGTAATCACGGTCCTGTACCAGCGCGTAGGCGCGCGCCAAGCGGAACATCCCCAGCGATGCCCGGGGCGAGGCGCCCAGCGCCACGTCCTCGTGGTTGCGGCTGGCTTCGGACAGTCCGACGATGTACTCCCGCACCAGTCCGTCCACGTAGACCTCCCGCGCTGCGGCCTGCAGGCGCACCACGTCATCCGGGGTGGCCACGGCCTCCAGCATCTCTATGGGGTGGACTCGCTCCTGGCGCTCAATTACGGCCAGCTCCTCGGCAAAGTCCGGATAGCCCAGGCTTACCCGAATCAGGAACCGGTCCAGCTGCGCCTCGGGCAGTGGGAAGGTGCCCTCGTACTCGATTGGATTCTGGGTGGCCAGCACGATGAACGGCAGGTCCAGGTAGTGGGTGGCGCCATCCACTGAGATTTGCCACTCCTCCATTGCCTCCAGCAGAGCCGACTGGGTCTTGGGTGTGGCGCGGTTGATCTCATCGGCCAGCACTACCTGCGCCATCACCGGACCGGCCCTGAACTCGAACTGTCCTGTGCTTTGATTGTAGATGGATATGCCGGTGATATCGGTGGGCAGCAGGTCGGGAGTGAACTGGATGCGCTTGAACTCGCAGCCAAGGGAGGTGGCCAGGCTCTTGGCCAGCATCGTCTTCCCTACGCCGGGTACGTCTTCCACGAGGATGTGGCCCTGGGCGATGACTGCGG
The DNA here is from genome assembly GCA_965222025.1 of Dehalococcoidia bacterium. Lineage (GTDB taxonomy): Bacteria > Chloroflexota > Dehalococcoidia > Lucifugimonadales > UBA3495 > VXOI01. The sequence continues at coordinate 327,586 of CBDCTI010000007.1, forward strand.
CCAGGGTCTGCTCGATTACCGCCGTCTTGCCGACAATTACCTTGGAAACGTTTTCGACGATGGCACGGGCTGCCGCGGGGGAGGAGTCTGTCTGCTGCACCGCAACCTCTTTTCGCTCAGCCATCTGGCGCTGATGACACCATTATGTCTGGCAAACGTTTTGAGTGTATCATAACGGGCATTCGCAAACTCCCTTCCCTCAGACTGCCGAGTACGCAGGTGGTGAGTGGAAGAAGGGTGCAGACCGTACCGTGTTTACCGTCAACAGACGCACGCTGGTCCTGCTGGCTCTTCTCATCGTGCCCCTGTTTTACGCCATCGGGACTGGTTTCGACTTCCTCTACAAGCTGCTCTACGCAGTGCTGCTGCTGTTTGTGGTTGGTGCGGTCTGGGCGTGGGTCAACCTCAAGGGCCTGGAAGTGCGGGTTACACGGTCCGGCGACCGGGGGCAGGTCGGCAGTTACCTCGAAGCCCGAGTCACCGTAACCAACAATACCGTGATACCCAAGTCGTGGCTCGAGGTAACCGAGCTAGCCGGCACGTCGCCCGAACCCGGCGGGCGCGGCCTCGCCCTGGACCGCAGACAGACGAGAAGCTGGCGAATAGATACGTACCTCGCCCGTCGTGGCCTGTTCGAAGGCGGGCACATGCGTATTGTCAGCCAGGACCCGTTCGGCCTTTTCCGCATGGGGCGGAACTTCTCCGATCCTCACACCTACATCGTCTACCCCGCTGTCGAACCCCTGCCCGGACTGGACGCCCGTTTTGCCGGGCTGCCCTCCGACAGGCGCCTGACCCGCTATTACGACCAGGTAACCACCGACGTTGCCTCGTTACGCGATTGGCGGCCGGGCGACGCCTACCGGCGCATCCACTGGCCGTACACCGCCCGCATGAACCGGCCGATGGTAAAGGAGTTTGACGTGGGCCTGGCGGCCCAGTTCTGGGTCCTGTTGGACCTGCAACGCCTTTCTCATTTCTACCCAGTGGGTGACAATCGACGGGAAGACCGCGGAGGTCGTCTTGAGGGCGGCAACGGCCAGCCTGCTGCCGGGACGCCCTACCGCGCCGACAACACCGAAGAGCTGGCGGTCTCCGTGGTAGCCTCCATGGCCCAGCGGCTGATGGAGTTATCGTTGCCGGTGGGCATGGCCGTTAACGGAGAAGACGGGCGGCTGCATCGTCCCGACAACGGCCCCGACCATCTGAGCCGCATCATGGAGACTCTGGCCTCGGTCACCGCATCAAACGTCGCCCGGCTGCCCGAGTTCCTGTACTCCATGCGTCCTCACTTGAACCACTTTCACTCCGTTACCGTGGTAACTTCCGACACCGATCCCAACTGGCTACCGGCTCTTCTTGATCTGAAGCGGTTCAATGTCACCATCTCTGTAATAGTCGTGGACCCTTCGTCGTTCGGTAGCCGCTGGACCCCGGAAATGCTCGTGAGTGCGGCAGCGGCCGAGCTCATACCCGTCTACGTAGTTGGTCGCGATACCAGGCTGGACGTTTCCTTGGCCCGCCCGGTCAACGGCGAGGTCATCGAGTCGGCTGAGCCCATTGCCGTCGCCGGTGCAGCCCTTTCTTCCGAGACGCCGAGTGGCGATGAAGAGACCGAGACCGAAGAGGCCACCACATGATCGGCGGCGAAACCGCTGGACGCCGCATCTCGCCGAGAGGCTGGGACACGGATGCAGCCGAGGCTGCGGCACTGGGGATTCTGGGTCGACTTCGACCCGCTGACGGCTGGCTCGCCCTCATCTTCCTCACCGCAAACCTGTGCGTGGTTGTGCTCTCCGTGGAGCGGGCCGACTGGGCGCCGACTCCCAACCTCGTCGGCATTCTGCTGCTGGGGATGCTCACTGCCTTCGTGTTCTACCGCCTGCCGGTGTGGTGGGGCCTCGCCATTCTACCCGGGCTGATACTGGGCGTGCTCACGGTGGTCTGGCAGATCTCCGGGTTTACATTTGACGGCGAACCCCTGGGCGGAGTGGGCGCGCTGTGGGAGCGCCTCAGGCTGTGGGCCGTGGCCACCCAGGAAAAGTCCATCAACATCGACAAGGCACCCTTTGCCTTCGGCCTCGTGATGGCCTCCTGGCTCACGGGGTACGTGGGCGCCTGGGTGTTTCTGCGCCACCGTAACTTCTGGGGTGTGTTCGCCCTCAGCGGGCTGGGGCTGTTTTCAAATCTCACCTTTCTGCCGCCCAACACCGTCTTCCACTTCTCTATGTACCTTTTCACGGCCCTGCTGCTGGTGGCCAGGGTTCAGGCCGTGCGGCGACAGACCCACTGGGACCGCCGCGGCATACGATACGACGAGGAATTGCGCGCCCTTACGCTGTCCGACAGCTTCTTCCTGGCCATCGCCGTAATCGCGGTGGCACTTTTACTGCCGACTTGGGGCAACTGGGACAGGGCGACCACTGCCTACGAGGCGATTCGGAAGCCTCTGGTCGGATTGGAGGACGACTTTAACCGCCTGTTCGCGGGTCTGCCGGCCCGCCGAGACGTCGGGTTCAGAGTGTGGGACGACGTTATGGCTTTTCAAGGGACCATCAGTCCGGCCACAACCCATACGCTGCTGGTGGAGTCTACCGTGCCCATGTACTGGAAGGCACGCACCTACGACACCTATACCGGGAAAGGATGGATTTCCGAGCACACCGAGTTCCAGCCGCTGGATTACACACCGGAATTTGCCCGGGCCTCCCGTCCCCTGAATCGCGTCACCGCCACCTACGCTGTTACCCCACTGTACTCATCCAAAATCCTGTTCGCCGGACCGAGAGTCAACGCCGTCGACCGGGATGTTGAGATGGAGACGCCCGCGATGCCGGTGTACCGCGCCGATATGACCTCTGACAACCCGCTGGCCGGTTACCCACCGGTTCTCGTCGCCATCGGGCAGGCATTGGCCGAGAGAGTCAGGCAGGGCCCTGCCGGCCCGGATGACCTGGCGCCGCTGCTCCCCCCGAACTTCCGGGTCGGCGAGATCGAGCGTGAAGATGAGCGTATAGTCGCAGTAACTCTGGAAGAGGCCCTGCCCAACCCGCCCGACACCCTGGCAGTGCTGAGCCGGAAAGGTGTGTTCGCAGCACACCAGCCGTACATCGTCACTTCTTCGGTTCCGGCCGTGGAACCGGATGACCTTCGGGAGGCGGGCACCAACTACCCGGTACATATTCTGCACCGCTACACCCAGCTGCCCGATAACCTGCCCGGCAGGATACGGGGGCTGGCCCATGAGGCCACCATCCTCGGCGATACACCCTACGACAAGGCAGTGCTGCTTGAGCAAAACTTGAAGCGGCTTCCCTATTCCGTGAAGATGAACCCACCGCCTTTCGATGCCGACGGTATTGACCATTTCCTTTTCGTCGAGCGCAGGGGGTACAGCGAATACTTCGCCTCCTCCATGGCCGTCATGCTGCGCTCCGTCGGCGTGCCGGCCCGAGTCGCAGTGGGCTACACCACCGGCGACCAGACTGAGATTCCGAACCTCTTTGCCGTTAGGGACAGCCACAGCCACGCTTGGGTGGAGGTGTACTTCCCAGGCTATTCCTGGATCCCCTTCGAGCCGACCCCGGGTGCCGAGCTTCCGGTGGTCATGGTTCCCGGCGGTGAAGGGGCTGAGCAGTTTACCGGTCCGTTCTTCTCGGGATTCGACTTGGACTGCCTGGACGATTTCATCGAAGAGTGCATGGACGTTGCCGAACTCGCCCCTGGAGGCGGGGACCTCCCCGACGGCCTCGACGGGCAGGGTGCCGCCGCTTCCTGGGTATGGGTGGTGATTGGGCTGGGCATCGCTGCCGGACTGGCCCTGCTTGCATGGTGGGGCTTTCGTCGCTACATGTTCGCGCCCTACGACCCGCGGGGCGTTTACGTCAGGGTGCAGTCTTTGGCGGCCCTTGGCGGGCTTGGCGGAGCCGTTCCTCTTACTCCCTTCCAGTTTGGTCAGCGCCTGGGCAGGGTGCTTCCCATCCACCGCGAGCGCCTGGACATGATCGTGAACAGTTATGTGCAGGCCCGCTACGGAGGCCGCACGCTTACAACGGAACAGCGCAACCAGCTCGCCGAGGCCTGGCTTAACCTTCGCTTCCCGCTTCTGATGGCGTCGATGGGGCAGCGAATTTACCCGAGGAGCATCCAGTGATCGGATACAAGTATCACGTGCAGCAGCTTCCCACCGGCTGGATCGGGCTCCTGTCGGGCAGCAATGGCCTCCGCCGCGCTACCCTGAAGCCGACTCCCAACGAGGTCATGGAGGACCTGGGCGAAGACGTCGAAGGCGCGGACCACGACCCGGAATACTTTGCTGGCGTTGTGGACTGCCTGGTCCGTTACAGCGAAGGCGACCTGGAAGCTCTGGACGGCATAGAGCTGGACTTCGAAGGAGTCTCTCCATTCTTCCGGGCCGCATGGGCCGCATGCCGCACCATTCCTCCCGGACAGACGCGAAGCTATGCGTGGCTGGCTGAGGAGGCCGGCAGTCCACGCGGCATGAGGGCCGCGGGGCAGGCCATGGCCCGCAACCGGTTTTCGCTGATCATCCCCTGCCACCGCGTCATCTCCAGCGATGGCGGCCTAGGCGGCTATGGTGGTGGCGGGCTCGGCGTTAAGGCGAGGCTGCTGCAGATGGAGCTCGAGCAGTCCGGCAACTGCTGAGCCCGAGTCCGCCAAACCCGTCGACGACGAACGAGTAATGCCATAGGCTGCGACCGGCCTTTCAGTGCCCTCCCGCGGCGGCCGGAGACACTGGCTCTGCACATGAGCCTTATGACTACCTTCTCCCGGTAATGACGGTGTGCGAGAATATCCGCAATGAATTACAGTGGTATTTTTCAGAGACACCGAATCTGGAATGTTTCTAACAATTTTCAACCACAGCAAAACTGGGCAGAAGTCGCCCAAAGATGCCTTTGAAATAGAAGCAGCCGTGAGCGAATAGCACACCATTCAGGAGAAATTGAATTGTCAGAGACTGACATCCCTCGTCCGGAAGAAAAATGGGCGCACGTCAACGGCCTGGACATGCGCTACCTCGATTGGGGCGGCGACGGAGAACCGATGCTGGCCCTTCACGGGCTGGCCTCGTCGGCCCACTGGTACGACATCGTGGCGCGGTTATTGCTGCATCGATACCGCATCATCGCCCCCGACCAGCGTGGCCACGGCCAGACCACGCAGGCCGCGTCTGGGTACGACTGGCACACGCTGTCCGACGATATCGCCGCGTTGCTGGACCACGTCGTCGCCGAAACCCCGAGCTTCAAGGAACCCATGGCAGCCTTGGGACACTCCTGGGGTGGGCACGTCGCCAGCAACTTCGCGGCCCACTACCCCGATCGTGTGCGGCGCATCGTCATGATCGATGGAGGTTTCCTCGACGGCCGTCTCTTTCCTGAGCCTACATGGGAGGCCTTCTCCGACCGCCTGCGGCCCCGCAATGTGACCGGCGACCGGCGGGAGTTCCTGGACCGCCTGCGCGGGCAGATGGCCGGGTTCTGGAACAGCGAGGTAGAGCGCATAGTCCAGACCATGGTCTACGAGGACGAGGAAGGACAGATTCAGGACATCCTTCGTCCCGATAACCAGGCCCAGGTCATCCGCGCCATGTGGGACGACCCTTGCTCCCATACCCTGACCCAGGTTCAGTGCCCGGCCTTGCTCCTCGCCGCCGGACCCCTGCCCGAACGGGCCAACAGCGACTTCGCCCAGCTTCGTCGCCGGATGGTGGGAGCCGCCGAGGCCTCCCTAGCCAACGGCCGGGCCCACTGGATTCCCGAGACCGTCCACGACATCGGCTACCACAAGCCCGAGGAGCTGGCCCAGGTGATCCTCGAATTCCTGGACGAGTAGCGCTTCCATTCTGGTATCAATCTGATGCTTGATCGAATCTCGGAAGGCGTAAGGGAGCTTCGAAAGAACCCCGTGGGTGTCCGATACAGTGCCTTGGCAGGGATATGCGACCGGCACTTCGGGACTCCTCGCCAGACAGGGTCGAGCAATCGTATCTATTCCTGCCGTTTCCTGGAGACCCGCGAGTGAATATCAAGGATCGACTGGGCATGGCAAAAGCGTACCAAGTTCGACAGGTTATTCGCTTCCTCGAAAGACTGCAGGGGATGCGGTGAATCCCGATCACTATGCCTATCGCGTAATTTGGTCCGCAGAAGATGAGGAGTTCGTCGTTCTCTGAGCGGAATTTCCGTCGCTGATCTGGCTTGAAGGCACGCCCGAGGAAGCTTTCTCCGGAATTTGGCGCCTTGTAGTTGAATTACTGGAAGATATGAAGGAATCTGGGGAGGCGCCGCCGATTCCAATTTCCGAACGCAACTACAGTAGAATATTCGTGGTCAGTGTTCCCCCAGAAACTCACCGGGCACTCGCCTTGAGAGCAGCCGAAAAGGCGTCAGCCTCAACCGCCTTGTGAGCGCGCGTTTGGCCAGCCTGTAGGCCGATCCGCCTCACGTCAGCGGCAGTGGCGGCTGCCAGAACTTGCTGGTGTCGTTGACTGTGATCTCGTCGACCCACTTCACCCAGTCGTAGCCCCGCTTATGCGGCTCCACCATACGCGCCGGGAAACCGTGGCCCTGGCTCAGCGGTGTCCTGTCCACCCTATTGGCCAGTAGGGCGCGGCCTGCTTCTTCCATCGAATACCGGCGATAGTAGCCCGTGCGCGAGCGGATTGTGATGCTGCCCGCTCCCGGCCTGGGTTGCGCACGAGCCAGCAACTCAGGTACCGGAATGCCCTCCCACACCCTCGTGGTGTACCAGCCACCCGTGCAGTCCAGCGTGGCAGTCAACGGCGAGCGCCATTCCAGCAGCTCTTCATAACCCATCTCATAGGGACTATCCACGTGTCCGCTTACGCGCAGTCGCCACTGTCCAGCGTCGATGCCGGGTGTGCGGTCGTTGAGCCACATGGTTACCGGAAAGTCTGTGCCGTTTTCGGGGTGCGAGCCTGTGAACCGCCGGTCTGCAACCGGCCCGCCCGCCAGGATGTTCAGCTGGTCTGTAACCTGCCACAGTGCCAGACCACCGACAGCCACGCCCGCGAAACGGAGGAAGTTGCGCCGCCCCTTGACGTAGCGTGTTCGAAAGCTGATTTTGTGTCGGAAAGAGTGCCAGACAAGCAGGGGGATCAGCAGCAGGGCCAGGTTCAGGTGGATGGTGGTCCCCGAGAAGCCCAGAAAACTGTAAGGACCGAATTGGCTCCACGCCAGCCCGAGTCCCAGCACGATGAGCAGCCCAACCAGCAGGGCGCTCGAGGCGAGCATCGTCTCTAACGAGGTCTTCCAGTTGCTCCGTGTGCGGAACGAACCAAGGATGTTTCGCGATTTCCAGATGAATAGCGCCAGGATGGAGAAGCCGGTGATGCGGTGCAGGTGCATGGCGGCAACCCACTCCGGGTTGGAGTGAGTCAGGCCCAGGTAGCCGGTCGCCAGCTCCGCGGCGAAGAGTACAACCAGCGCTATGTTGGCCCACGGGAATCTCATGGTTCATAGCCCCCGCTGCCGGCGAATAAAAAAGCAGGGAGCGCAGGCGTCTGCCACCTGCGCTCCTTATACGCTCTGACTTTCCGGTCGGACTCTATTAGGAGACCTGAAAGGCCCAGACCTGGTGGACCACTTCCGGCTCGCCCTTTGGGAGGGGCTGGTAGGTGTCGCTGACCTCGGCCAGCTTCCACTTGCCGTCCGCTTCCAGTTTGTCGAAGTATTCCTGGTAGCCATCGGCCACCATGTCTACGCGAAGGCTGAAGACGACGTAGCCTCCCGGCTTGGTCACGCGAACCAGCTCGTCGAACGAATGCACCGGGGCGTGTCCCAGGGTGAAGACGCCCACGCTGACGACGGCGTCGAAGGCGGCGGTGTCAAAGCCCAGGGTCTCTCCCAGGGTCATTTGGTGGAAAGAGCTGTAGACGTTCTTCTTGCGGGCCTCGTCCAGCATGCCCTGGGACAGATCCATGGCCGCCATGTTCGTGAAGCCGGCGTCGGCGAGACACTTGCCTACCAGGCCGGTGCCTGCCCCGGCGTCCAGCACCTCGGCGTCAGCTGGTACCAACTTGGCCAGCATGTCGGCGCCGTTCTGGGGAGCAGTCCAGACGAAAACTTCTTCCAGGTCCTTGTCGTACTCTGAGGCCCACTGGTCGTAGCGTTCCTCCAGTTCCTGGTTGTTGGTGGAATCGTAGACCCACTGGACCCTGGTGTGGCTCTCTTGCATGGACATATTGACCTCCATTCCAAATTCCCTCTCCCCGAACTGGAGAGAGGGAATTTGCGTGGTATATATTCGGTTTGAGGGCGCCCATGGGTTACTTGCGGCAGACGTACAGGCCCCAGCCCAGCTCGTTGTCTTCCACTGCCTTGGCGGTTCCAAGGTACGCGGTGGTGAGCCACTCGTAATGCTCGGTGTGCTCATCATTGGTTCCCTTGGGGGTACGGTCGGCCAGGCACAGGTAGCTCTGGCGCAGGTGGCTGGACATATCCAGCGCCTCCAGTATCTCGAACCCCGTGGCCTCCAGCGCTTCCTGGTATGACTCGAAGCTGAATTCGGTGTCGAACAGCAGCCGGTCATAAACGTACTTCTGCGCATCCGGGCTGACATCCTGGTTCGGCTTGACCAGGTCGTCGAAGACGAAAATACCGCCCTTTTCCAGCACCCGGTGTACTTCTTTCAGCACCGTGCGCTTGTCAGGCACATGGTAGATGACTGCCTGGCTCCACACCCGGCTGAACTGGCCTTCGCGGAATGGAAGTTCGGTCGCCGACGCCTTTTCGAAGGCCAGCCGCTCCTGCAATCCGGACTCCTGGCGCTCGCGGGCGGACTTGGCGTTGTCGATGCGTACTCCACTCAGGTCGATGCCGGTGACCCGGCACCCTGAATAGTCGGCCAGCCAGATCGCCGTCGTCCCGTTGCCGCACCCAAGGTCCAGCGCTCGGGCGTCCACAGCGATGAGGCCCTTCTCGACCATGATCCTGTCGAGGTTGGCGCAACCCTTCAGGAAGTCAGTACCGGTCGAGTCGTCGAAGAAGCCCCAGTGGACGCTGCCGTCCTCGTCCCAGATGGTGCGGTAGATGGCATCTTCCGCATCGTAATAGGACTCGGTTTCCTGTTCTGAAAATTTGCTGGTCATATCAGTGAACCTGCTGTACCTGCTTGGCGCCCTCAAGGTACTCGACGAATCGGTTGTTCTCGTCGACCAGGATCATCTGGGGGTCTACCGGAGTGTCGGAGACTTCGAAGGACATGATGATCAGGCAGTTGCCCTTGGCGCTCAGCCGGGCCGCCGCACCCTGGACCGACATGACGCCGGAGCCGCGCTCGCCAGCGATGGCGTAGGTCTCGAACCTGTTGCCGTTCGTGACGTCGCAGACCAGGACCTTCTCAAAGTTCCACAGGTCGATCTTGTCCATCAGATCCTCATCGATGAGGATGCTGCCGATATAGTCCGGATTGGCGTCGGTTACCCACGCTCGGTGAATCTTTGACCTCAGGACTTCGCGCATTGTTCCCTCCTAATTTGACGTGCCGTTTGATGATTTGCGGTTATACCGCTTTGTTGTTTTAATTTTGAAAAATATCTAAAACTTTGAAAACTTATTGCAGAACTTGTTGACAACTACGCTTTCTTGGGAGCCCTTTCCGAGCCGGTTGCTTCCGCCGGGCCAAAAATGGGCGCAAGCATTCCCGCAGTCTGGTTTGTGGAGTTCTGCGAAGCTGCCGCGGGCTCGACGATACTCGTCGATATTATGCGGCGGGCGGGGGTGAGGCGGGAGAGACCGGTGAGAGAGGCCCCTTTCGAATTCGATTGGGGGTGAGGAGCTACGGCTCGCAGGGTAAAGTGTGGCGCTGTCTGTTCCTGATGGGATACCGGTTCAGATTCGAATGCCGAACCGGAGGCCTCGTAGAATAATAAATCATGCTTAATTCCATTTGGTTGAAATTGCGTCCTGCTAGTTCCTCTCAGGGGCCGATCACTCGACCGGAGCTAGCATAGACATAGCTATCGGCGGAATTGACAACCATAAAATTTTGGGAAGTCTAGCATTGGAGACTGGGCCGGTCAACTTTATCAACGGCTTCGCCCTCCCGCTATTCCCTGGGATTCTTTAGAATGAATCCTTATTGCTGAAAATTTATGCCCTCGTTGGGCGTATTTCGTAATAACTGCTTCCCTTGTGCTTATATTAGATTCAAATGAAGTTTTGCCCTTCCCTGGGGGCCTGAACCCTTCCCAAACTACCTAGGGACTCTCGAGGTACCGCCGGTCTGGAACCACCGGCGGCATGCAGGGCATACTCAGATCGCCACGCCGCTCACACTCCCAGCGGCATCTCCTGCGTCACAGCAACGGTGTCCGGCCCCAAAAGGTCCTCGACCCGCTCCCTCAAATCGTCGCAATAACCGGTGCTCACCACCGGTAGCTCCATCAGCACCCGCCGGCCCGACGTCCGGATCTCCAGGTTGACCCGGTCCCGGCCAGGGTACTCTAGCATTACGCCGATTACTTCTCGCAGCGTATTAGCGTCATGCTTGTCGTCGTCTTCGGTCACGATCAGCCAGACCAGCCGGTTGTTAGACGGAGGGGCAGTGCCCGCGTGTCCGTTGGACTCGCCGTTGGTACTATGCCCGTTTCCGTTGTACTTGGCGGCGGAGCGTCCATTGCCGTTTCCGTTGGCATGGTGCCCGTTGCCATTGGACTTCGCAGCTTGCGGTGCCGCACTAGCTGTCAACGAAGATGGACGGTCCAGCACGAATTCCTCGGCATCGTCGCACGACAGCTCCAGCTGTTCTCCGCGCAGGCGCACCCGGCCCATCACGCGAACTGTGCGCCCCCCCTGCCAGATCTCCTCCGTTCGCTGCAACGCCTCCGGCCAGACCGTTACCTCCACGAGGCCGCCCAGCAACTCCAGGGCCACGATGATGAAGCGCTGGCCGTCGCGGCGAGCCCGCTCGGTTACGGTATTCACGATGCCGATGACGCTGATCTGCTGCCCCTGCATCTCTTCGCTGAGCTGGTCCAGCGAAACGACCGACCCTCCCGTGTTCGAGGATGTGAGGGCCATCAGCGGGTTGTGCGATAGCGCAACGCCCAGTAATTCCCTCTCCCAAGACGCCTTCTCCTCCGGAGACGCGTCGTTTGTCGTCAGGATGATTCCGGGCTCGCTGGGCATGGCGCTGCCCGTCGGGGCGCTCGTCGCGCCCGATCCGCCGCCGAACAGGCTGCTCTGGCCGCTGTTCCGCATCTGAGCCTCGCGCTGTGCCGTGGCAACGATGCGGTCCAGGGCCGCGACCATGGCGCCCCGTGGGCCCAGGGACTCGAAAGCCCCCGCCTTGACCATGCTTTCCAGTGTGCGCCGGTTCAGGTTGGCTGCTCCAGCGCGTCTGCAGAAATCATCAATGGATTCGAACGCGCCGTTTTCCTTCCGGTCGTCCACCACTGGCCTGACAGCTCCCTCGCCCACCGTCTTGATGGCCGCCAGCCCAATTCGCAGACCCGCTTTGCCTTCCTCATCTCTGTCTATTGTGAAGAATTCTCCCGACCGGTTGACGTCGGGCAGCATCACCGGAATGCCCAGCCGGAAGCACTCGTTAATCGAGCTGATCGTCTTGTCGGTGTTGTCCAGGCGGGCGTTAAGCACTGCCGCCATGTACTCCACCGGGTAGTGCGCCTTGAAATATCCGGTCCAGTAGGAGATCAGCGCGTAGCTCACGCTGTGGGCCTTGTTGAAGGCGTATCCGGCGAATGGCTCGATCAGGTTGAAAATCTCAACTGCCAGACCTTCGTCAAAACCCTTGCCGGTGGCCCCGTCCACGAAGTTGTCGCGCTCCTGGGCCATAAGCGAAGCGATCTTCTTGCCCATCGCTTTCCGCACGATGTCGGCGCCGCCCAGTGTGTACCCGGCGAACTGCTGCAGGATCAGCAGTACCTGGTCCTGGTAAACGATGATGCCGTACGTCTCGTCCAGCAGCTCCTTCAGGCTGGGGTGCGGGTAGGTGACCTCTGCCCGCCCATGCTTGGCGTCGATGAATCGGTCGATGTTCTCCATCGGGCCCGGCCGGTACAGCGCTATCATCGCTGCGATATCGCCGATATTGGACGGCTTCAACTTCTCTATGTACCGCTGCATTCCCGCGCTTTCCAGCTGGAACACGTCGGTGGTGTTGCCGGAAGACAGCAGTTCGAACGTCGCGGGGTCGTCCAGGGGCAGCGCCTGCAGTTCGATCTCATCGCCCAGGCTCTCCCGCACCAGCTTGACCGCCTGGTCCAGGATGGTCAGGCTGGTTAAGCCGAGGAAGTCCATTTTCAGCAGCCCTAGGTGGGCCACCGGGTCCATGCTGAACTGGGTCATCAGCACCGGGCTCGACTCGTCGCCCTTCGCCGGACGCTGCAGCGGCACCGTATCGGTCAGCGGCTCGTCGGCAATGAGCACGCCGGCCGCGTGGGTGCTGACGTGGTGGACGATGCCCTCCAGTCCCTGCGCCCTGTCCACCAGTTCCCGCACGGCCTCGTTGCTGTCGACCGATCCTTGCAGCTCGGGGCTGACGCGCATGGCGTCCTCGAGATTCCGCGCCTTGAACGGCACCATGCGGGCTATCCGGTCCACGTCCCCGTAGCTCATGCCCAGGGCTCGGCCCACGTCCCTCAGAGCAGCCTTGGCACCGAGCGTCCCGAAGGTGATGATCTGGGCCACGTGGTCGTTTCCGTACTTCTTAATGACGTAGTGGAGCACTTCGTCGCGCCGGTCGTCCTGGAAGTCCATGTCGATATCCGGCATCTCCTTGCGCTCCATGTTGAGGAAACGCTCGAAGACCAGCCGGTACTCCAGCGGATCGACATCCGTGATGCCCAGGCAGTACAGGACGACGCTGGCCGCCGCGCTGCCCCGCACGCCGAACAATATATTTCGCTGGCGCACGAACTTGATGATGTCCCACACCACCAGGAAGTAGTTGGCAAACTTGGTGTAGCGGATGACCTCCAGTTCGTAGCGCAGTCGTTCCACCGCCTCCTGGGAGGCGTTTGGATAGCGCCGTCGGAAGCCTTCCTCGCAGACCTGTGACAGGTAGTCGTCTGCGTCCATGCCTCCGGGGGTCTCGTAGCGAGGCAGGTGAGTCTGGCCGAACTCAAGAGACACGTCGCACATGTCGGCTATAACGCCGGTATTGGCCAGCGCCTCGCTGCGGATAGCTGCCGGAAGGTCGGCGAATAGCCCTTCCATCTCCTCCGGGCTCTTGATGTAGTACGAATCGTCCTCCATCCGCAATCGCTTTTCGTCACGGATGGTAGTGTTTGTCTGGATGCAGATGTAGATGTCCTGCAGCCCCGACTGGTGCTGGTGTACGTAATGCGCGTCGTTGGTAACCACCAGCGGCAGCTTTGTGTCCTCGTGGAGCCTCAGCAGGCCCTCGTTGATCTGGCCAAGCTGTGGCACGTGCTCATGTTTCTGCAGTTCCAGGAAATATCCGTCCCCGAACAACTCCCGGTACCATCCTGCCGCCTTCACTGCGGCGTCGTAGTTCCCGTCGGCCAGAAGCCTTGGCACCTCTGCTGACGGGCAGCCGGAAAGGCAGATGAGGCCGGAGCCGAACTCTTCCAGCAGACCCTTGTCCACTCGGGGCCGGTTGTAGAACCCCTCGACGTGGGCCTTGGTCACAAGCTGCATGAGGTTGCGATAGCCGACATTGTCCCGGGCCAGCAGCACCAGGTGCGCCGGGCTCCTCTCGCTGGGGTTCTTGTCGTGCCTGCTGTTGTGGGCGACGTAGACCTCGCAGCCGATGATCGGCTTGATACCTGCTTCAAGGCAGGCCGAGTAGAAGTCGACCACGCCGTAGAAGGTGCCGTGGTCGGTAATCGCCAGCGAATCCATGCCCAACTCACCGGTGCGAGTGACCAGCTCCGGGATGCGGCTTATGCCGTCGAGCATGCTGTATTCGGTGTGGACGTGCAGATGGGTAAACGACAAGGGAGAGAAGCCTCCAGAAATATGCCGCCGCACCCTGAATTGGCAGGGTTCAGGCAAGGCCATTTTGAAACGTAGGGCTGTCGACCAATCACTCCGGCTTATGGTTGGGCCGTTGCGACGAGGCTCCATTATACCGGCGGGACCATGCCGGCGTGTCAAGGCGGTTCTCCACGGATACCACCAGATATTGGGGCGCATAGTGGTGACACGCCACAATATACAATGGCTAATGGGGTAATTTTAGAGGAGAGGGCCCGGGGAAGTGAAGTGGAAAATGTCACTAGAAAACCGGGGATCGGCGCCCCTGTGCCTCTTTCTGGGCGTCGATCCCCGGCCATGTGCCGGATCTATTGATGGGGTGGCGATTTCTATAGCCGGTGATCGGCGACTATTCGTCGTCCCAGGAGTCTATTTCAGCGGCCACGAGGGCACTGGCAGGGACCGGCGCTGGGCGGTTGATCAGTCGGGTGTCGCCCCAGGTGGCGGTCTCCACGTAGTTCTTGAAATCCCGGCCCTCTCCGCACACGCGGCATACGCCTGGGCTGGTCGGACCATCCGCGGCCTGGATCAGCCAGTGGTGCTGGCAATCCAGGGAACCCTCGGAAACCTCTAGGACCGGTACTGCCTCTGCCTGCTGTACCATCGCGCTCACCCCTACTTCCTTTTACGAAATTCTATCATCCTATGCTCGTATTCGTCAATGGTTTGGTTAAAAGGAGTGCGCATTAAGAAAACGTCATAGCCTCCATCCACCATTTTTGATTTCCAGAACTTTTCGAAAGTCATATTCATTTGAACGGTCACAGTTGCATCGAAACCTTCCGAATTCAGTCGTTTCATCTCTATGAAAAACATCCATTCCGGGGAGTGTTTTATTGAGAATGAGGGGCTCCGACTCGCAAATATGGCTGGAACGCTGCCTTGCGAAACCGGTCCCCTCCACGTGGCCACCGGGGCAAGCCTCGCCTGGCGAATTCCATTGCGGGTCCGGGATTCCGGCACGTGTCCCGTCAAACCCACCCAAAACATGGGCCGTCCACCGCAATCTCCGGAAACCCAGGCTTGGTCCGCAGCTTCAGGGTATTTCGGTTTTTTTCCGCCTGACGCCAGTCTGCTCATGGTGAGCCCGCCGAACCACGAACGGACGATTCATTAACAAGCTCAGTGCAAAAAGAGTTTTTAATAATCGAAGGATCCCGGTGTGCAGCAGCTTTCGTCTCGTTGACTTTTCTCGCTAAAAACTGATTAAATCGTCAGTTAACAAATGCAATCCGCGGTGCTGAATCTATTCAGTATATGAAGGGGGTCAGTGATGGGCAGGAGGCTATTCAAGGAACTGGAGCGCTCTTACGGTTTCGATGAAGTGGCCATCGTTCCGGGGCAGGTGACCATCAACCCTGAGCTTACCTCCACTAAGATGACCATCGGAGACCTCGAGTTTGAGATTCCCATCATGGCTTCGGCTATGGACGGCGCTGTCTCCCCCCGTTTCGCTACCCGCATGCACGAACTGGGCGGACTGGCGGTTCTCAACGGCGAAGGCCTCTACTCCCGCTACGACGACCCCTATTCGGTGCTGGAAGACATCATCGCCACCCCTCAGGACGAGGTGACCGGGTACCTCCAGCAGGTCTACACCCAGCCGGTGAAGGAAGACCTTCTCGCGGCCCAGGTCCAGGAGATCAAAAAATCCGGCGCTACCTGCGCCGTTTCTTTTACGCCCCAGAGCACGAAGCGGATGTCCCCGATTGCCGTCGAGGCAGGCGCCGACATGGTCGTGGTCCAGTCCACCGTCACTACGGCCCGCCACATTTCCAACAGCTACCGAGGACTGATCTTCGCCGATTTGATCGAATCGCTGAATGTGCCGGTGATGGTCGGTAACTGCGTTACCTACGACGTTGCCTTGGAGCTCATGGAGACCGGCATCGATGGCGTGCTTGTCGGCGTGGGACCCGGCGCCGCCTGCACCACCCGCGAGGTCGTCGGAGTCGGCGTCCCTCAGGTCACCGCCACTCTCGAATGTGCCGCCGCCCGCCAGGACTACTTCGAAAAGACGGGCCGCTACGTGGCTGTGATCACAGATGGCGGCATCCGGACCGGCGGCGACATATGCAAGTCCATCGTCAGTGGCGCCGACGGCGTAATGTTGGGCACGCCCTTCGCCCAGGCCGAGGAGGCCCCCGGCCGCGGCTTCAACTGGGGCATGGCCAACCCCCACCCCGAGCTGCCCCGCGGCACCCGCATCCGGGTCGGCACCAGTGGCCCCCTCGCCCGAATACTCTACGGCCCCACCTCGGTAACCGACGGTACCCAGAACTTCGTCGGGGCCCTCAGGGCCGGTATGGGTATGTGCGGCGCCTACACCGTTCAGGACCTGCACAAGGCCGAAATGATAGTCGCCCCGTCCATCAAGACCGAGGGCAAGTTCTTCCAGTTGGGCGGCTAGGGGCCCTGCCAAAGACGGTCAGACCCCATCAGTAAGGAAGTAAGGTCATTAGGAGCGAGCTATGACCACCGCAGAGCGAACGGTTGAAATCCTGGTCCCCGTCGCCGAAGACGTGCCCGAGGAGGTGGGCCTCAGCGTCTCCCTCTCCGGTCTGGAAGGCAAGGTCGTCGGCCTACTAGAGAACCGCAAGTACCACGCCGACACCTTCATGCATGAGCTTGAGCAGACCCTGCTGAACGACTACGGCGTCAAGAAGGTCATCTACAACCGTAAGGCCACCTACAGCGCCGCTCACCCCGACGAGAAGCTGGAGGATCTGCTTCTGGAGTGCGACGCCATCATCCACGCCATCGCTGATTGAGGCTCCTGCACTGCGTGGGGTCTCCACGACGCGATCGTAACCGAGTCCAGGGGTATCCCCTCTGTCAGCGTAATCACCAGCAGCTTCACCCGAGCAGCTCACGCGCGGGCCGCCTCCCTCGGCATGCCCGGTGTCCGTATTGTCGTCCTCCCCAGCCCTCTGGCCAGCCGTCCCGTTGACGACGTCAAGCAGATGGCCCACGAATACGCCCCCGAAATCGTCGGCCTGCTGACTGGCGACTAAAACAATCGTCACCCGGTCTGGGATGGAGACCAAATGAAGGGCTCCACGCTACTGTTTAATCCTGGAGCCGCGGTCTCAATTGTCCTGGTGACATTCTTGTTGCTGCTCGGCGCAGCTTGTGAATTTATAGAACAGAGCCCGCCAGACAACATCCCGGCAACAATTGCCGCGGAGGTTGAGAAGACCGCTGCCACAGTCGCTGCAGAGGTCGAGGAAACTGCTTCTTCGGTCGTCGCTCTCATCACACCCGAGCCCGAGCCCGAGCCAACACCAACCCGCCGGCCGACACCCACTCCCACTGCTACGCCGGTACCTCCAACCGCTACTCCCCCGCCGCCGACTCCCACAATCCCGCTGCCGACGCCGCCTCCTGCCGATCCGGTCGAACGCTCCGGAGCGTTTACTACCTCCCTAGGCAGCCAGGTCAACATCACCGTTAACGGCTTCGACAACAATTCACTCCGCTTAGACCAACTGGTTCAAGCCATCAACGAGGCCGAACGGCTCCTTGGCGTGCCCTATCCGTCCCCCAAAGTGACCATGGATAAGGTTCGGGAAACTTCGGATGGCTTTTGCGGAAACAACCAGATGAGCTACGAACCCAGGTATGCTGGAGATCCTTACTTGATCCAGGGTTCCGTCATTTCAATCGTCGTCAATGAAGACTGTTACGATACCTTTGGCACGATGGCGCATGAAGCAGCGCACACCTGGTTCCATGGCAGCGAGCCCGCTAACTGGATCGATGAAGGCCTGGCCAATGCCATGGAGCGGCAGGTCGTTGCGGTCCATGACCCTGATGCTCCGGCCTACCCCCCGGCGACGCACTGCGCAAGCTATCGAAACATCGCGGAACTGGAGCGCGCCGATCCCCCTAGGTTGGGCCTCCTCGAGCCCGTCGGCTTTCGTTGTAACTACTTGCTGGGCGACGGAATCTTCGGGGCTCTGCGCGTGCATTACGGAGACAGTGCTTTCAACGATCGCATTGCCCGGCTCGCACGGCAGATGCAAAACTCCACCAACAGCCCGCATGCCATCGCCGACGTCAGGAGTGTCCTGGGTACCGACCCAACCGCCCTGGAAATCATCAACACCTGGTACGAGGGCCAGCCAGAAATGCGGAAATACCTTCACCTGGACGCAGTCCAGTGGTCCTTCCCCCCGACCACCGACGGCAGCTACCTGCATTTCGCCGGCATAATCAGCCGGCCGGCGGAAGTCCATGATTTCGTGCTGGCAGATGCCCCCTTCTGTTCGCAGTTCTCTTTGTACTCGGGGATAATCGACGAAGAGTGGGTGGGCGACGTTGCCCACCCCGTTCCGGCAGGCCGGTCACATCATGAGGACTCCAGGGTCATCACCATCAACCACCACATCAACCCAGGCACAGGTGAGTTCCAGGTCACCGCTAGAATCCTCGCCCACGCTCTGGCTGGCGTGAAGGACTTGTCCCTCACCGTCGATGAACGTGTACCGACGGGCGCCGACGGCTTCTGCGAAGATCACGTCACCTACGCCCAGGTACCTGTGGTCGTCGGCCAGATCCCTTCTCACCTGAAGCAGGCTCGGTTCTACCACCTAGACGCCGTCGAGTGGTCCTTCCCTCCCACCATTGATGGCCAGTACCTGCACTTCGCCGGCACTACCAGCGAACCCGGGATGGTACAGGATTTCGTCCTGTCCAATGACCAATACTGTTCCCAGTTCGTTTTCTATCGGGACATCGTCAACCAGGAGTGGGAGGCCACTCTCAGCGACCCCCTGCCCGCCCGCTTCCAACACGGTCAAATCCCCAGGATCGTGGTCGTCAATCACGACATCGACCCCGCCACTGGACAGTTCACCGTCACCGCTAGGGTCAACGACGCCTCCCTTGCCTCCGTCCCCGACCTGTCTCTTATCGTAAGGAGTCGCGTAACCGTGGGGTCTGGCGACCTTTGCAGCGGGTTCGGCACTTACTCCCAGGTCCCGGTGCAATTCGGGGCGATTGCGCCGGAACGGAAGGTGGAGAAGCACTATCACCTGGACGCTATCGTTTGGACTGAACCACCCACAGTCAGCGGCAATACGCTCACCTTCGCAGGAAGGGCTTCCCCCGGGGCGGTACGTTTGACTTGGCAGGAAAATGGGTGCGCTCAGTTCCTCTTCTACGACCGCGACGAAAACGGGTACCGTTTTGTAGACCATATAAGACCCATGCTGCCCCTTGGCACAACTTGGGAGGGCCCCGTAACTGCAGAGGTAGTTAGCCAGCGAGTTGAATCCGACGGAACCTTCCAGGCGCAGGTCCGCCTGGGAGGACAGGTGCTGCAGGGAATTCAACGCCCCGTCCTGCTCGTTACCAGCCAGTCCTTCGTTGACACTGCCATCAACCAGTGCGGTCCAACC
This sequence comes from Dehalococcoidia bacterium, assembly GCA_965222025.1. Classification (GTDB taxonomy): domain Bacteria; phylum Chloroflexota; class Dehalococcoidia; order Lucifugimonadales; family UBA3495; genus VXOI01. The sequence continues at coordinate 346,997 of CBDCTI010000007.1, forward strand.
GAGGTCCTGTCCGCCATCGACATCCGGTGACCACGCCCGGTCGGGTATCATTCAGAAAATGACCCTGCGCCTGTAAATCCATTGATCATCCAGGAGCAACCATGACCACCACCTCGCAACTCCAGTCCCGCCGTGTGCGAGTCCCCGACTCCTTCGCCGCCATGCAGGACTACTTCTGGGAGCAGGGCTGGACCGACGGCCTCCCCGTCGTCCCGCCCACCGAGGACGCCGTCCGCGAGATGCTGGCAGCCATTGAGTCCGATCCCCAGCACTCTCTGGGCGTGATGCAGCCCCGCAACTCCCGCGCCACCCTCGAGAAAATGGCCATCAACGCCGTCATGGCCGGCTGCAAGCCCGAGCACTTCCCAGTCGTTGTGGCCGCCGTACGCGCCGCCCTCATCGAGGGCTACAACCTCGCAGGCACGGCCGCCACCACCGGCGGCGCCAACCAGGTCATGATCGTCAACGGCCCTGTCGCCGCCGAGCTGGGCATCCAGTCCGACGCCGGTTGCTTTGGCCCCGGCTTCCGCGCCAACGCCGCCATCGGCCGCGCCCTTCGCCTCATCGTCCGGAACGTCGCCGGACTCACCCCGGGCGAGATGGACAAGGCCACTCTCAGCTCCCCGGGCCGCTACAGCTTCTGCTTCGCCGAGAACGAGGCTCGCAGTCCCTGGGAGCCGCTCCATGTGGAGAGGGGTTACGACCCCGACAGCAGCACGGTTACCATGGCCGGCATCCTGGGCGTCTACCGCATCATGGAGAGCACCTCCGGGACCGGCTTCGGCGTCCTCGGCACCATCGTCGGTAACATGAAGGCCGTGGGCATCGCCAACTACTACCAGCAGGCCACTGGCGGACAGGTGATCCTCGTCCTCTGCCCCGAGCACGCTGCGGAGGTCGCCGCCTCCGGCCTGAGCAAGGCCGACGTCAAGGACTTCGTCTTCCACAACGCCCGCATGCCCGTGTGGCAACTCAAGGGCATTGCCCACTACGGCAACCGCACCTGGCCCGCCTGGATCGACGAGTCCAGGGACGACGTGATGGTCCCCATCGTCCGCTCCGCCAGCGACGTGGTCGTCATAGTCGCCGGCGGCGACGGCCGCCACTCCTGTTGGATGGCCGGCTGGGGCGTAACCCTCGTCTCCACCGAAAAGGTCGAATACTCCCTTCGCTAGCATCGAACCCGGTCCGGTAGCCTGGAAACTCGTCGCCACCCCACCGTACGGTCGCACAGCCGTGCGCCCTCCTCCCCTTTGCCAGCGATCCGCCCTACCTGCCCCTGACCCGTCAACCCCCAGGCAACTGTCACTCCTACGGGAGCACGAATCCAGACCCCCGTACCCCTACAAAAAATCTGCATCTAATTCCTGCAAACCTCTACTATCGATCAAATACCCCCAATTCATACCCATCCCCCAGTCAAACGAATCACAGTTCAGACACTGGCACCTATCCTCTTCACTACAACAGAACACACCTACCGTGTCTGGGTAAACGAACACCACCTATGAGGCCGACCGGGGCAACTCAAGAGCACCGGCAATCCCGACGGACAGGAGGATAGGGATGGCATCCCGGAAATACCTCCAACGCTGCATCGACAACGACAGGAATCCCGAGGTCAGCGGCATCATCGTCACATTCCTGCCCTGGACTGCCGACGGTCCCTACCTCAACGGGCTCGAGTGGAATATCCCTGGCCCCGCCTGATACCCTCAGGGCCGGGATGTCAGGTACCGGAAACTACCGCGGATTACCGGAAAATCACAATTTAATTCTTACCTGTCCGGCTTGGGACTCAGTACTCCCCGCCCGTCCGCGCTCCGGTCTTGAAGATCTGCCATTTTTCCTCTTGCGTGATTGTGAAAAATGGTGCATACTTCCGCCCGGAATGCTTCCTGGTGGTTCTAGCGAGGCGGCCCCACCCGTTCCCATCTCGAACACGGTAGTGAAACGCCTCAGCGCCGACGATACTGCTCGGGCGACTGGGTGGGAAAATAGGTCACCGCCGGGAGGCTATTCACGACACAACCTCCACTGGCTATCCGATACCGGTGCGAACTCGGCGCGGGGACTCACCCCAGCCCGGATGGACCGGACCCCTTCCCCGCCTATCCGTACCCGGAGAGGACTGGCGTCTTCCCGTTCTCCTTGCGTCTTTACACCCTTGCCCAGCGCCCCATATAATTCGGCTTTACTGGGTTAGCCTTGCGCAGGCGCAGGTGACGATTGCCCTTCGGTGGAGTATCACAAACACGCCTGCTAGGCCAGGAGCGGTATTATGGGCAGCAGATTCGAGAAGTTTTCGGAGCGAGCGCGACGGGTGTTATCGCTGGCCCAGGAAGAGGCCCAGCGGTTCAACCACAACTATATCGGGACCGAGCACATTCTCCTTGGCCTTGTCCGAGAGACGGAAGGTGTGGCCGCCCGGGTGCTGTCCAGCCTATCCGTCGACCTCTCGAAGGTCCGTTCCGCCGTCGAATTCATCATCGGCCGCGGCGAGAAGCCGGCCCAGGGTGAGATCGGTCTCACCCCTCGTGCCAAGAAGGTGGTGGAGTTGGCGGTCGACGAAGCCCGCCGCATGAACCACACCTACATCGGCACCGAGCACCTGCTCATCGGCCTCCTTCGCGAGGGCGAGGGCGTTGCCGCCGGTGTGCTCGAGAGCTTGGGCGTGACCCTCGACAAGGTCCGCTCCGAGACCCACCGCATCCTCAGCCACACCTCCGGCCAAGGCCAGCAGTCCGGCCGGACCAACACCAAGACCCCCACTCTGGATAACCTCGGTGTCGATCTTACCAACGCAGCCCGGTCCGAGAAGCTGGACCCGGTGCACGGTCGAGATAGTGAACTCCAGCGGGTCATCCAGATCCTCAGCCGCCGCACCAAGAACAACCCTGTGCTGGTGGGTGAGCCGGGCGTTGGCAAGACCGCCATCGTCGAGGCCATGGCCCAGAAGATCGCCAGTGGCGATGTGCCTGAAACCCTGCAGAACAAGCGGCTGGTGACCCTGGACATGGGCTCCCTTGTCGCCGGCACCAAGTACCGGGGCGAGTTCGAGGAACGTCTCAAGAAGGTCATCGAAGAAATCAAGAGTTCCGGCAACTGCGTCCTTTTCATCGACGAGATTCACACCCTCGTCGGGGCGGGTGCCGCCGAGGGTGCCGTGGACGCCTCCAACATCCTCAAGCCGTCCTTGGCTCGCGGCGAGTTGCAGTGCATCGGCGCCACCACCTTGGACGACTATCGCAAGTATGTGGAACGCGACCCGGCCCTTGAGCGACGCCTCCAGCCCGTCCGGGTAGAGGAACCCACCACCGAAGAGACCGTAGGCATCCTCAATGCCGTCAAGGAGCGCTACGAGGATCACCACAACGTCATTTACACCGGCGACGCTATCCAGAGTGCCGCCAGCTTGGCAGCGCGCTTCATCTCCGACCGCTTCCTGCCCGACAAGGCCATCGACCTCATCGACGAGGCCGGTTCCCGTGTCCGCCTGCGCGGTAGCGTCACCCCCACTTCGGTAACTGACGCCATGCAGGTGCTCGAGTCCGTCAGCCGCGAGAAGGACGAGGCCATTGCCGACCAACGCTATGAGGCGGCCGCAGAACTCCGGGATCGCGAGCTGCAGCAGCGTGAGGACCTCGACACTCTCCGCAGCGAGTGGCAGGAGGGCCGCGGCAAGGAACGTACGGTGGTTACAGAGGACGACATCGCCGAGGTCGTCAGCATGTGGACCGGTATACCGGTCGCCCGCATGGCCAAGGAAGAGACCGAGCGGCTCCTCCAGATGGAGAACGAGCTGCACAAGCGCATCATCGGCCAGGATGAGGCCATCGTTAACATCTCCAAGTCCGTTCGCCGTGCCCGTGCCGGCCTCAAGGACCCGCGCCGCCCCATTGGCGTGTTCCTGTTCCTCGGTCCCACCGGCGTGGGCAAGACCGAGCTGGTGCGCGCATTGGCCGAGTTCATGTTCGGCCACGAAGACAACATGATCCGCTTGGACATGTCCGAGTTCCAGGAACGGCATACCGTCGCCCGGCTCATCGGCGCCCCTCCGGGATACGTGGGCTACGACGAAGGTGGCCAGCTTACCGAGGGCGTCCGTCGCAAGAACTACTGCGCCGTGCTGCTGGACGAGATCGAGAAGGCCCACCCCGAGGTCTTCAACATCCTGCTCCAGGTATTCGACTCGGGAACCCTGACGGATGCCCGAGGCCGGAAGGTGGACTTCCGCAACTCCATCTTGGTCATGACCAGCAACTTGGGCTCCGACTTGATCAAGCGTGAGACCAGCGTCGGTTTCGCCGTAAAGGCCGAAGGTGCCCGCACCGACCAGAGTGCCTACGAGCGCATGAGAGATAAGGTGATGGAGGAGGTCCGCCGGTTCTTCAAGCCAGAGTTCCTCAACCGCATCGACTCTACGGTGGTGTTCCACCAGTTGGCCCAGGACGAGATCCTCTCCATCGTCGATCTGATGATGGACCAGGTTCGCCATGAGTTGGACGACAAGCAGGTCGGCTTGGAGCTCAGTGAGGCTGCCAAGGCCTACCTCGGCGAGAAGGGCTTCGACCCGGTGCTGGGTGCCCGGCCGCTGCGCCGCTTAATCCAGAACGTGATCGAGGACCAGCTGTCCGAGGAAATCCTTAGCGGCAACCTCGGCGCTGGCGACATCGCCTACGTCGATGTCGAAGAAGGCGAAATCAAGATCATTGCTAGGGCACCTGCCGACATAGTGCTGGAGGAGGAGCCGGCCCCCGCCGACTAACCCTCCGGACACAACCCCGCAGAACCAGAGGCCCCCGAATTTCGGGGGCCTTTCTAGTCTCTTCTATACACCTTTGAAGCAGTGGCGCCACCGCTCTTGCCTGCCGGGTCCCTGTTCCATCCCCCCAGCTCAGTAGCGCGCTGAGGGCCGAATTCGCTCTAACCTCTACACCAAGTCTAGGATCTTCAGCGTAGCCAGCACGCAAGCCCTGTTGCGCCGGGCGCAAACGCAAGGCCGAGTATGCTCCGCGTGAATCAAGACACTATTGGGGTCTGCCCATTGAGTGTGGTCCTCGGCGTCCAGATTTCGCCCCCCCCCCGTAAGCCAGGGATACCAGGTGGGTAGGAATATTGATGACAGTTGCCCGCCGACACGGAGGTACACCCGCCCTTATAATCGACACAGGCTCTTAATCCCGATGGCGAGGGTGTGAGAATGGCGAAGGCTGCTGAACGGCGCAAGGTTGTGTACTACTGCCAGGAGTGTGGCCACGAAAGCGCGAGGTGGACGGGATTCTGCCCCAGCCCAATATGTGGCTCACCCCGCCCTTTGGTCGAAGCCGCAGCGGCACCTTCTTCCGCATCCCCCAGGTCCCGGAAGTCCGGGTGGGTAGGCCCATCTGGCGGCGGTGCACTGGGACTATCTGAAGTCTCTACCGATTCTCAGCCGCGTGTGGCGCTGCCTTCAGACGAGCTCAACCGCGTCCTCGGAGGCGGGATCGTGGCTGGCTCCGTTTCGCTCCTCACCGGCGAGCCGGGCGTCGGAAAATCGACGCTCCTTCTTCAGCTGGCCCACTCCCTGGCGGCCCGCGGGAGAAACGAAGCCGGCCCGGTGCTGTACGTGACCGGCGAGGAGTCGCCGACGCAGGTGAAGCTTCGTTCGCAACGCATGGGCATCGGCGGCCAAGGCATCCTGCTTCTGGCCGAAACGGACGTCGATTCCATCATTGAACACTTGGATCAAACGCAACCCAGCCTTGTCATTGTGGATTCCATCCAGACACTGCACGCTGAAAGCGAGTCGTCTGGACCCGGCAGCGTGGGACAGGTACGCGAGTCGGGCCTTCGCTTGCTTCGATGGGCCAAGTCGGAGGGCAAGCCGGTCTTCATCTCTGGACACATGACCAAGGACGGAACCCTTGCCGGCCCCCGCGTTCTGGAGCACATGGTCGATGTGGTACTGCACCTGGAATCTCAGGAGTCGGGAGCCTTCCGGGTGCTTCGTGCCGCCAAAAACCGCTTCGGCTCCACAGACGAGGTCGGCGTGTTCGAGATGACCGAACGGGGACTGGATGATGTTCCTGACCCGTCCCGCGCCACCCTTTCGCAACGAATGGGCTCGCAACTGGGGGCCATCATTACGCCGCTGCTGGAAGGCAGCCGCGCACTGCTGCTGGAGGTGCAGGCTCTGACCAACTTCTCCCAGCTCCCGGCTCCCCGCCGTGTCTCCAACGGCGTCGACCACAACCGGCTCCTGATGCTGACTGCCGTGGCGTCTCGCCGTACTGGCTTGGAGCTCGGAGGCCACGACGTCATCGTCAACGTGGCTGGCGGCTTTCGGGCCACCGAACCAGCCGCCGACCTTGCCATCATCTTGGCTGTCGCTTCCTGCTACCGCAACGCCCCGCTTTTGCCTGCCGCAGCCTTCGGCGAAGTTGGCCTGAGTGCCGAGTTGCGTGCTGTCCCTCAGGCGCAGCGCCGGGTCAACGAAGCCGCTCGCCTCGGTCTCACCCGCTGCATCCTTCCCGCCGCCTCTCTGGCCGAAGTCGAACCACCGTCGGGAATGAGGCTGATCGGAGCTGAATCGGTCGGTCAGGCCATCCGCGCCGCGCTGTCAAAACCTTCCGACGAAATGGACCGTGCACTGGCGGGGGAGCCTCTGGGGTGGAACACACAAAATACCCTCCCCCAGGGGAGGGAGGGTTAACTCTGGGCAAAGACCCGGCGTTTACTGGTGATTTGACATCCTTGGCCGTTAGCCATCACCGGCCTGCAGCGCGGCTTCGTGCTCGTGGGTGAACTCGTGGTCCTCGCAGGCGACCCAGCGGGAGCCGTCTTCATAGACTTCCTTTTTCCAGATGGGGACGACTTCCTTGATCCGGTCGACAGCCTTGTGACAGGCGAAGAACCCTTCCTTCCGGTGGGGTGAGCCCACGGCGACCACTAGGCTGATCTCTCCGATGGCTACAGTACCGGTCCGGTGCCCTATGGCTACGTCGTCCAGCCCGAACTCGGCCATCAACTCCTGCCGGACTTCCTCCAGCTTCTTGACCGCCATCTCGTCGAAGGCTTCGTATTCCAGCGTCAGCACGCCCTTGCCTTCGAAATTGTCGCGCGTGGTACCGAGGAAAGTTACTACCGCGCCGTTGGTGCTCTTGCGGACGGCCGAGGTGAACTTTTCCGGATCAAGAGTCTGGGAGGTTAGTTCGATCATGATTCCCTCGCGCAGGATAGGCTATCCGCCGCTGACCGGCGGAATGAGGCAGACGTCGTCCCCGGACTTCAGGACTTCCTCGGGTTCGGCATAGTCAGCGTTGACGGCGACCACGATCTTCACGTCCGGTGGAGCAAGCCGCGGGTACCGCGCACGAACCGCGTCAGTAAGGTCGGCTACGGTGGAGCCGCCCGGCAACTCCAGGGAGAACTCTTTCGTCCCCGCCCGCTCCCGGTAGAGAGCGAACAGTCGTACACTCAGTTCCATGGCGTGATTGTACGCCCCGATGCCGCTTGCGCCTAGTGCATCACCAGGCCGCCGTCCACGTTGAAGGCCTGGCCGGTGATGTTCCGGGCACCCGGCCCGGACAGGAAACGGGCCATGGCGGCAATGTCCTCCGGCGTGTTGGCGCGGCCTATGGGGATGCGGGAATCTCGCGCCTGCTCCAGTTCGGCGATGCTCATTCCGGAACTCTCGGCGCGCCCCTGCATGGTCTCCGCGGCCATCTCCGTGAGCGTTGAGCCGGGACAGATGGCGTTGACGTTGATGTCGTGCTGCCCCAGTTGGTGGGCGGCAATCATGGTCATCGCCAACACCGCCCCTTTGCTGGCCGCGTAAGCGGCGTTTGACGTGCCGGAATAGCCCTTTCCGGCGATCGAGGCGATGTTGACGATCCTGCCGCCGTCGCCCTGCGCGATCATCTCGCGGGCAGCCCGCTGCATGCAGAAGAATACGCCCTTGGCGTTGACTCGGTGTATGCGGTCCCAGTCCTCCTCTTCCACGTCCATGACGTAGAGATAGCGGGTGACACCGGCGTTGTTGACGATTATGTCTATCCGCCCGAAGGCGTCCTTGGCCTGCCCGATCATGCGGTCGATGTCCGCGACGCTGCCCATGTCGGCGTGGATTGGAAGGCTCTCGCGGCCCATCGCCTTGACGGCCACGCTGGTCTCCTCGACGTTCTCGGCGTTGATGTCAGCCACGGCCACGTTGGCCCCCGCGTCGGCCAGCTGCAGCGAGATGGACCGGCCCATGCCGCGCCCCGCTCCGGTAACCACCGCAATCTTGTCCTGAAGCTCCATGTTGCCCTCGCTCGTCCGCTTGTTATTGCGTCAGCGCTATTCTACACTCCGATGAAGAGGTGGGAAGCATGGCTCAAGAAAAGCGCCTACCAAGGACTGGATTGTCCTGCTTGGAGCTACCGGTGGGGGGAATTGGGTACGGTTAGGGTCGATTTTGGGAATTGCAAGCAAGGCGGTGCCCAGCGCTTCGAGGCTTTGACCGGTATTGCTGACACCGGGGCGTCATATACTGCTGTCCCAGGCACGGTCTTGGATGCGTTGGGTGTCGAGCGAGAACAAAGCATCAATTTCACCCTGGCCGATGGCTCGAAGCGCGAAATGGACATCGGATGGACGCAGATGGAACTGGAGGGCAGGACCGGGCAGGTCTACGTCGTTTTTGGACCAAGCAATAGCCCGATTCCTCTCGGAGCGATGGCCTTGAAGACATTTGCCCTGGCTGCCGGCGCCAAGAATTGGCGTTTGATTCCTGGTCAGGCAACCCTATAGTCAAGACGCGGAGGTTGATCATGGCAGAGGCTAGAGTGGATACCATCGTGCGCGGCGGCAAGGTCGTAACGTCGTCGCAGGTCCTTGACGCCGCCGTGGCTATTCAGGGCGAGAAGATTGTAGCGGTGGCCCCCGAACACCTGCTGCCACCCGCCGACCGGGTGATCGACGCCGAGGGCAAGTTCGTGCTGCCGGGCCTCATCGACGCCCACGTCCACTTGGACGGGCACGACGACTACGCCCTCGGGGCGCGGGCCGCGGCCCATGCCGGTATGACCACGCTCATCCCCTTCGCCAACTACAACATGGACGGCGACGAAACGTTGGTACAGGCAGGCAACCGCATCCGCGAGGAGATCAACGCCTCGGCGGTGGTGGACTTCGGCTTCCACTTCATCCTCCAGAACCGGCCGTCCATACTGCGCTCCCTGCCCGATGCCATGGACATGGGCTTCAAGTCCTTCAAGATGTTCATGACCTACAAGAAGCGCCCCGGTCGCATGTGCGACGACGATTACATCTGCCAGGCCATGGAGATGGTGGCCCGCGCCGGTGGCGTGCTGCAACTCCACTGCGAGAGCGGCAACATCATCGAGTACCTGGAAAACAAACTCATCGCCGATGGCCACACCCACCCGGAGTTCTTCCCTGTGGCCTGTCCCGACTGGGCCGAAGAGGAGGCGATCAACAGGGCCATCGCCATGGCCGGTGCCACCCGCTGCCCCACCTACGTCGTCCACCTCAGCACCCAGCTCGGCCTCGAGCGCATCAAGCAGGCGCAGGCACAGGGACAGCGCATCTGGACCGAGACCTGCCCTCAGTACCTGCTACTTTCCGACGCAGAGATGGCCAAGGTGGGCCCGCTGGCCAAGATCGGCCCGCCACTGCGCCCCGAGGATGGCCCCGATCGCGACGCCCTGTGGGCCGGGCTGCAACAGGGCCACATCTCCATCGTGGCCAGCGATCATTCACCCCATCCCGAGGAGCTGAAGAAGCCAGGCTGGGACAACATCTTCGTCACGCCTGACGGAGCATCAGTCCCCTTCGGTTCTCCCGGCATCGAGACGCTGGCTCCGCTGATGTACAGCGAGGGCGTGGTAAAGCGCGGCATGCCCATCTGGTGGCTGGCCCGGGTGATGGCCGAGAACCCGGCCCGCGTCTTCGGCCTGTACCCCCGCAAGGGCGTCATCCAACCCGGCGCCGACGCTGACCTGCTAATCCTAGACCCCGGCGTTGACCGCGTAATCACGTCTGAAGACCACCTGAGCAACGCCGGCTACAGCCTGTTCGAGGGCTGGGAAATCACCGGACGCCCCTGGATGACCTTGCTGCGCGGCCAGATCCTGCTAAACGACGGCAAACTAGAGCAGCAACCCAGCTCAGGACAGTTCATGGAGTGCGAAGGCCCCACCACCCCCCTAGGAGGCCCGGTGAGCTGAGGGGGGAGCAACAGAGCGGTCTACATCAAATCTGTGGACAATAGTTCGAGTCGTTGAACTGATTCGTTGAATGGTAACGCAATATTGCCTCTTGGTGCAGAGTCGTGAATATTTCTAGCCCAGTCATAGATTAATCTCGCCCTGTTCACATCTGTGTGGTCTGTGGCTTGTCCCAATCGTGCTCCCTCCAGCATCCCGAGCATATGCGCCCAGCAAGGGAGCTTCCTTCTCCATTTCTTCACCCCGTAAGTGAAAAACCGATCTGGCTAAACGCGCTGCAATGATCACCGCTTCGAAGATAGCTCCCTGGGTCGTTCGACGCAAAGGTTCAAAGCTAGACTGTTCAAACACTGCCTCTAGAGCCTCCTCAGTCGTGCTGTCACCGTCGACAAATTTGCGATACAGAGAGGGATCAACGGCGCTCAGCGTGCTTAGTACTGTCAAAGTTGGAAGGTGTAGATTTTTGCTACTTCCCAATGACGAAAGTACTACAGCAAATCGATGAAGGGTTTGACCTATGCTTCGCAGACTGAGGTCTGAATGACTGAGAAATAGAGTTAGGATCTCACAAACGTCTTTTCCTTGTTCTCTTGCGAACCGATCGGATGTCTCTTCGAAAAACTGATAAACGCCAACACCTGAAAATGAAAGCATGTTTCGGATAAATGCTTGACGGTTAGGTGCAGGTAAGCGAAAGTCGATGTCAAAGAAACGTCGCAGATAGCCCTCGGCCTCGAACCTATCACCGTAGAGGACCCTTACCGAATGGGCCAACTCAGTGCGATTCACCGCCAGAACGAATACAACATTGTCAACACCAAAAATGTGCTTTGCTGTCTCCAGTAGTTCAATCGCATAAGATGGTCGGCACCTGTCCAGTTCGTCGATCAGGACAATGGTTGGCTTGTTACCACTGGACGCCCGAAGCGAATTGGCCAATTCTTGAAGGGAGGCCTTGAACTGCGCCGCCGATTGCTTTTGATCGAAGTATCCGGCCATTGCTTCGCTTGCGTATGAACTAAGCGCATGACCTACTTCTGCTCCAACGACGGGTATGAACCCCGAGGCCGCCCGTATGGCTCCCGGAGCGACTCTTCTGAGCAAATTCTTGGCAAGAAACTGGGTTTGATGCAGCCTGGAAGCAACCGTGCTATCAGGCCATACTTTCAACTGCTCGGCAATTTCAGTTGTAAGGGCAACGAAAGGGTCTCCCGATGCGTCAGTCTCCCAAGCATTGAATTTAACGACAGGAAAACCCTCGTTCTGTAGGTGCTGCGCCCACATCTTGAGGAAAGTAGTCTTGCCCGCCCCCCACGCGGCATCAATCGCCATGGTGCACGGTCCGTCGATGTTGCTAACAAGACTGGTCAGTACCTCGGCCTTTTCTTTGCGATCAAGTAGATCGTGCTTGAAGGGATCATCATCGGGAATAATGACTTCCCTCGGCTGTATTCGGATGCCCATGTACACCTACTAAAGTATCGAGGATCTCTTGATGCGCATCAGAGTAGCCCAAAAACTACCGGCCCCTATGGAGGGACCGGTAACGCAAAAACTGCGGGTGCGGGGCACCCCACCCCCTCACTCCTTGAACGCTGGCATCACCTCGTTGCTGATGAGCTTTAGGGAGTTGACTACGCGGTCTGCGGGGATCTGGCCGCCGTAGTTCACTTCCATCACAACGCCCGTCACACCCAGCTCTTCCTGGTAGCCCTTGAACGTGTCCACGATCTCGGCGGGCGTGCCGAACAGCACACGCTCCTCCAGCACCTGCTCGTAGGGCGCGGCGGCGATGCGTCGCATCCGCTCGGCGATCTCCGGGTTGGCGGCGGTCTGGATCAGCTCGCTGGCAGCGTACTGGATAGCCCCCATTGCGCTGACCCGGGGGTCTTCGTGAGCCTTCTCGGTGGTTTCAGCGCAGTAGACCGGCACGCGGATGGCTATGTCGGCCGGACCAGAGACCCCCGACTCTGTCAGCTTTTCCCTGTAGGCGGCCAGCCGTTCCTTCAGCGCCGCCCGGCCTGTGTTGGCACTGATGAAGATTGGATGTCCCATCGCTCCGACCAGCGGGAAGGTGTCCTCACCGGCAACTGCCACGCGGACCGGAGGGTATGGCTGCTGGTAGGGCTTCGGCGTGACGGTCACGTCGCTGAAGGAATGGTACTCGCCCTTATGGGAGAAGCTGTCCTGGCCCCAGGCCTTCATGATGATTTCCAGGGCCTCCAGAAAGCGGGAGCGGCTTTCGGAATAGGGCACGTTGTAGCCCTGGTAGTAGCGGGTCAGGCCGCTGCGTCCAATGCCGAAATCGAAGCGTCCCTTGCTGATGTGGTCCACCGTGGCCGCCTCCTCGGCGACGCGCAGCGGATTCGTCAGTGGCAGCACCTGCACGGCAAGGCCGGTGCGGATGCGCTGGGTACGGGCGGCAATGGCGCTGGCGATGACCATGGGCGACGCCAGCACGGCGCGCTCGGGACTGAAGTGATGCTCGGCCAGCCAGACGGTATCGAAGCCCATCTGCTCAGCCTCCGAGATCTGGGCGAATGACTCATCAAAGGCCTCGGACTGCGAGTTTCCTTTGCGGACGTGGAAGTCTGTAAACATTCCGAAATTCATTGGCTATCTCCGATATATCTTCCATGGTCAGATTCAGATTATTGTAGGCGTGTCTGGTTTTGGCGGTCCAGCAAATCCCTTCGCCGGACCGTACCTTGCCCTGGCGATCACAGGGCAGGTCGGCGGGTGTGCCACTCGGTGGCCTGCTCGTAGGCGTGTCCTGCTCGTAGCACAGTTCCTTCCTCAAAGGGCCGTCCGGCGATCTGCAGGCTGAGAGGCAGCCCCTCTGGGCTGAATCCGCAGGGGAGGGACAGGGCCGGGAGGTTTGCCAGGCTGGGCACGGTGGTCATCAGCCACGGCGTACGGCCGACGTTCTCTTTTCCGGTGATGACCGGGTCCGGCCCCAACGGCTGGGCGGGCACTCCCATCGTCGGCGAGATCAAGAGGTCCACATTCTCCAGGGCCTGCAGTACCTGGGACCTGAGCAGCGTCCGTAGCCGGATGGCCTTGTAGTAATGGGAGGCGGGCATGATGGCGTTGACCAGGTATCCGATGCGGTTGTCATGCCCAATGTCGCGGGGGCGGTCCCGTAGCAGGTCGCGGTAGGTGGTCGGCGCCTCGACGCGGATGCCGCCGTTGATGGCTCCGGCCTGGGCGGCCAGCGGGATGGACACCTCCTCCACGGTGGCGCCCAGCTTCGACAGCGTGTTGGCCGCGTCGAGCGTGGCCTTCCCCACATCGGGGTCAACCGATTCAGCGTACAGGACTTCGCGAAGGACGCCGAAGCGAAGATCGCTGATGTCTCCGGTAAGGGACGCCCGGTAGTCGGGAGGGGCCTCCGCTCGAGTCAGGCGGTCCTTGGGGTCATGGCCGGCGATGCCCTGCAGCACGATAGCGCAGTCCTCGACGGTGCGAGCCAAGGGGCCAACGGTGTCCATGGATCGTACTCCCGGGGCCACACCGTAGCGGCTGACGAGGCCCCAGGTGGGGCGCAGGCCGGCCAGTCCGCACCAAGCAGCAGGGCAACGCACCGAGCCGCCGGTGTCCTCACCCAGGGTCGCCCCAGCCATGAACGCCGCGGTGGCGGCGCCACTGCCGCTGCTGGAACCGCCGCAGGAGCGCTCGCGGTCCCAGGGATTGTGCGGAGGATCAAACTGGTGCGACAGCGCCGTCGTGGCAAACTCGGTCATGTTCAGCTTGCCAAGCAGCACGGCACCAGCTTCCTTGAGGCGCGCGACCACGGTCGCATCGTATTCAGGAACGAATTCGTCAAAGACGGGCGTGCCGATGGTGGTGCGTATTCCCTCGGTGTACATCTGGTCCTTGACGGCGACCGGGATGCCGTGCAACGGCCCGCGGTACTGGCCGCCGGCGATCTCTGTTTCAGCTTCCTGCGCCAGTTGCCGTGCCAGGTCGTCCGATACAGTCAGGTAGGCACGTATTTCGGTGTTCAGAGAGTGAATGCGATTCAGGTAGGTTTCGGTAACTTCTACCGGCGAGACTTCGCCGGTCCGAATCGCTTCACCCAGTGCCGCGACGGTCAGGAAGGGAATCTCGGCTCTGTCCATGAGTTGAACCCCCACTTCTATGCTCGAATCATAGGCATGGGGAAGTAGACGGTCAAGAATAGATTGGGCACCGGGCCTCGTTATCGAGACAACTTGATGTCGAACTTTAAGGACGCGGGGCGCTAACCCACGATCTTCTCGTCGCGAAAACGGCCGACTTCGAAGTCCGAGTAGCCCAACCACTGGAGGATTTCGGCCGTGTGCTCGCCCAGAGCGGGGGACGGGGGAGTGTGCGATAGGGGAGTACCGCTGAAGCGCGCGTAGGGCCCGACCATCTTCACCGCCCCTTCCTGCGAATGGTCGAACTCGTCAACCAGTTCGTTGGCGACCACCTGCGGGTCATCGAACATCTCCTCTATGAACCGCACCGGACCGGCAGGGATATTGCGCTCCTCCAGGATGCTGAGCCACTCCGCGCTGGTCTTGCTGCGAAACAGTTCCTCGGCGCGATGTTCCAGTTTGCGCGTATATTCCCGCGATTCTGGCCTGGTGGGGTCCCAGTCCGGGGCCATTGACTCATCAGTTAGGCCGAGAGTCTCCAGCAAGCGCAGGCGGAGGGGCTGGCTGAGACAGCCCACGCCGATGGGGCCGTCGGCGGCCATGTAGACACGGTAGTAGATGTTGCCGTGGTGCTCGCGCCGTCGGCTTCCAGGGGACAACTGCACCAGTTCGTCGAAGGATGCGCCTGCCTCGCGCTGCTCGCTGATGTCCCTGATGGTCTTTTCCCTTGTCTCTTTGTCCAGCTTCTCGACATGCAGGAAGCGCGCGCCCATCAGGTTGAGGGCCTGCCCCAGCAGTGTGGTCTCGATCTTCTGTCCCACGCCGGTACGCTCGCGGGCGAACAGGGCGGCGCTGACCGAGCCGGCCATGGCGATGCCCGAAGCCGTGTCGATGAGCGGGCTGGACCAGACCCATGACGGCACGTCGTCGACGGTCTTGGTCTCCGAGGCAATCATGCCGGTCATGGCCTGGATGATCATGTCGTAGCCTGGACGGTGGGCGTCTGGCCCCCGGCGTCCATAGGCGGTGAGCTCGCAGTACACTAGCCGGGGGTTGAGTGCCGACAGCTTCTCGTAGTCCACGCCCAGCTTTTCCGCCACGTCGGGTCGGTAGTTGACCAGCACCACATCCATTTGTTCCACGAGGCGCGACAGGATTTCCTGTGCCTCGGGCTTCGTGAGATCGAGAGGCAGGCTGCGCTTGCCGCGGTTGTAGGTCATGAAGGTGCGGCTCTCGGGCTTTGGAGAATCCGGGGGAGTGAAGAGCTGGGTCAGGCGCCACGGCTCGCCCCAGGGAGGCTCGATCTTGATGACCTCGGCACCCATCTCTGCGAGAACGCGGCCCGCCAGCGGCCCCGCGATGATCTCGGTAAAGTCGGCCACTCTCACGCCTTCCAGCGGACCGGGCATTGTCTACTACCTCCCCGCGTGTCTTATGGACCGGGAATGCCTGGGATCAAATGCCTGGGTTCCATGTCCGATGTTTGATGTAGCTGACACTATTCACCCAGCAGTTCGGCCAGGGCTGCATTGACGTCGTCGGGGCGCTCGCAGTGGGGGAAGTGGCCGGCTCGCTCCAGCTTGATGTAGCGGGAGCCGGGTACGGCCTCGTGGATTTCCAGCTCGTACTCGTCGGGCTGCATCGGATCGTCAACGCCACGCACCAGGGTCAGCGGTGCCTTCAGCTTGTGAATCCGGTCGCGGGCGTCGAAGCGGTCGATGGTCAGCAGGTCGTTGTGCTGGGATATGGGCCCGACCTTCTTGTGGCATCCCATCAGCTCATCCCGCAGGTCCGGTTCATCCACGAACAGCAGCATGTGCTCCATGGCGTTCAGCCACTTCTGCATCGGCTCCCCGCCCTTGGCGGCGTTCAGGCGGAACTCCAGGCTGCCCGGTGCGCGTTCCTTGGGGCGCATGGCCACGGTCATCAGGAGTAGGCCGTCGACCTCGTCAGGCCACGTCAGGGCGTAGTCGAGGGCGACACAGGCGCCGAGGGTGAAGCCCGCCAGCACCAGCCCCGTGGTGTGGCCCCGTTCGTGTAGCCAGTCCCGAAGCCAGTGGGTGTACCCGCCCACGTCTTCGAAGGACTCGCCTTCCAGGTGCCCTGGCAGGTCGGGTGCAAGCGCGCCCGGGAAGCGCTCCATCTGGTAGCGGTAGGATGCGGCGCACCCACCGGCTCCGGGACCGTGGATGAGGACGAGTTGGGACATCAGGGAACCTCCTCAGACTATCGGCCAGGGCGGCGGGAATGAGAGGCCGGTGCGAGCGAGCATGCTTTCGCCCACGGCCTGCACTTCCTCAATCAGAGCCTGCTCGTCCACGAAGAGCGCGGTGTGGTCTTCCACCACCACCCGGCCGTCCACGACAACAGTGTGGACGCTGCGTCCGTCGGCATTGTAGACCAGGCTGTTGACGGGGTTGAAGAGCGTGGCCCATTCCGCTCTCCGGGTGTCGTAGAGAGCGAGGTCTGCCTTCTTGCCGCCTTCTATGGAGCCGATATCATCGCCGAGCCCTAGGGCCCTCGCTCCGCTGATGGTTGCCAGCTCCAGCGCTGTTTCGGCGGTGATGGCGGTGGTGTCCCGTCGGGCGTCCTTGTAGATCACGGCAATTAGGTACATCGCCCGGTTGGTCTCGACAAGGTTGGAGTTGTTGCCGGCGTCGGTTCCGATGCTGGCGGTGATGCCCGCATCCAGCATCTCCGGCAGCAGCCCGCCCGGGGCGATGCTGGTCGAGCCGCCGGTCATGCCGTAGCCCGACTTCAATGCTGCCGTGGGCACGGCCACCACCTTCGTGCCGGTACGCGCCAGTGTTTCCACCTCCGATTGGTCCAGGCCGATGCAATGGGACAGCACAACGTTCTCGCCCAGCACCCCCAGGCTCTCCAGGTACTGCGAAGGGCGCATCCCCGTGTCCCGCAGGCATGACTCCACGTAGCCGGCGCTGTTGTTGAAGTGCAGTGTCAGCGATACGCCGTTGTCATCGGCCAGGCGCTTCGACTCCTGCAACAGCCTCGGCGTGGAGGCGCTGGGAGCGAAGGGCATGGACCACGCCTGCACCCGGCCGTCCAGGGCACCGTTGTAGTCCCTGATGACCCTCCCGACGATGCTGATGGCCTCCTCAGTGTCGTAGACCGGCAGATTGATCGGGTTGGGCATGTCGGTGACGTGAGCACCAACCATGACGCGGCACCCCGACTGCTCATAGGCCCTCATGCCCGCGTCCAGGAACTTGGTGCTGCCCGGATCAATGAATGTCGTGGTGCCGTACTTCAGCAGCTCGGTGATGCCCAGCAGCGAGGTCAGGTACTCCTCCTCGGCGGTCATCACGCTCTGCAGGCGGAACACGTTGGGCAGGTAGCTGGAGCCCAGGCTATCGGGGAATATGCCGCGGGTGGCGTGGGCGTAGCTGACGTGCATGTGGCCGTTGACTAGCCCAGGGGCGACCACCATGCCTGAAGCGTCGATGGTGCGGTCGGCGGAGACGTCGGCGAGTTCCGCTGTCTTGCCCACCCGGGTGATGCGGCTGCCTTCCACCACAACCGCGCCGTCACGGATGATGCGGCGGTCGCCGTCCATGGTGATGATGTAGCGCGCGCCCTCGATCTTCAGGGATGCGTCCGCCATCTGTGCCTCCGTCGGTTGGTTTCCTCGGTAAGCCGACATTATAGCGGCAGGCGGCACCCTCCGGCGCATGTCGGCTCTATGGGGCATGGGGCCGCCCGATGGCGGAGACGGTGGCCCTTCTGGTGCAAGTTCAAGGGGCGCATGGTCGTGCGCCCCTCGGTGGTTGCGTCTGCCGGGATCTCTGCCGGTTTACAGGCGGTCGAGGAAGGAAGCCACTGCGGCGTTGAACTCGTCGGGCTTCTCCATCTGCGGGCTGTGGCCGCATTCATCGATGATGGCAAGCTGGGAGCCCGGGATGGAGTTGCGGAAGATCTCGCCGCATTCCATGGGGATGATGGCGTCGTTGGCGCCCCACACTATCAGGGTTTTGGCCTCCACCTTGGACAGGTAATGAGGCAGGCTGGGATTGTGCAGGTAGGGCTTCCAGCCCAGCCGGGACAGCATCTCCCGATTGGAGTGGTCTATGGCCGCCTCAGCGGCGGAGGGTTCGCGGGTGAAGTGGTCGTAGTTGGGCACCTGCTCGGGGTTGTGGAAGGCCAGTTGCAGTCGGGTGGCGCCGCCTACCATGAATACCTCGGCTATTTCCGAGTTATGGGGCCGGATGCCCGCGGCGTTGATCAGGATCAGTCCCTGTATGCTGCTGCCGCCCATTGCGGCCATCTCTGCGGCGATCCAGCCGCCGATGGAGTGGCCGGCCAGCACGTATTCGTCCAGACCCAGGGCGTTGGCCAGTTCCAGAGTGAAGTGAGCGACGTCGGTGACGCTGTAGACCCACCCAGGCCTGGGAGTGCCGAAGAAACCGGGGTGTGACGGCGCGTAGACGGTGCGCCGCTGGGCCATGGGGCCGCTGGTCGGGTCGAAGGTGCCGAAGCCGCCGCCGCCGTGTAGGAAAAGGAGGGGTGGGCCGGAGCCGCCGGAAAAGACTTCGACCGGCGTGCCGGAAACTTGAACGGTTGACTTGTTGCCCACTGCTGCTAGTGTCATGCAATATACCTCGCTTTCGGAGATTGGCGTGTCTGCCCGCCAAGGCGGGCAAAAGAGGGGCGAAAACCCGCTGGATACGCCTCTGTAGATAGCCTCTAAATCAATGCGATTCTGGTATAAACGCCGATGCTTGTCAAGCTGGAGCGGGCCTGGGGCGCCTCGACTCTGTCCGGCGCTGGTCCGCGGTTTCGGGCCCCGATTAGGCTGGGACCGGGGACGACCGCGGCGGCTCAAAAAATTTGGATTTCCGGCCAATTCCAGCCAAAACCGGCCATTTCCGGCCATGGCGTGCGCTGGCGAGGGAGTCTCGTCCGGTGCCTCTGGCCGGCCTTCATGAATTGTAGAATCTTTGTACTATTCATGTCATCAAGGTTACTCATGGATGGTCGGTGGAGTCAAGGGAACGCTGTCACTGGTTTGGGGCCAGGGTTGACATGGAAACCGGCCCTTAATAACATGGATGCAGTGGTTCTCCGTGTCTGGCGGAGGCCATTCTTCTATGGGGATTAGTCTAGCGGTATGACGCCTGACTCTGGATCAGGTAGCGGAGGTTCGAATCCTCCATCCCCAGCCACTTCCTCTACCGCCTAAAAACGCCTCATTTGAACGGTGACATATTCCAGTACGGCCTTTCAATTAGCCGTTTAGCAATACCCGCGGTAAGTTTTCGGGTTTTCGAATTCCGGTCAATTGCGTTGTCAGAAAGTCTATGTCAGATCGTCATTCAAACCGGTCACTAGAGATGTGGGAGCGATGGAGGGTCCTGCGTTTCCTTTCTCTCCGTTCGCAGCCATAGGTGAAGCTAAAGATTTGGCGAGCCAGATTGACGTTTCTGATAAGACGCAATTAGCATGGGGTACGATCAAAAAGGGCTCAACCCCTGCAGACTGAAACGGGTGCTCAAAGTGGCTTCATGGACTTGGCCTTCCTATTTCCCGGACGATTGCCCTCCAGAACGAGCTTTTCCATCTGAAGGAGACTATTATCGGATCGTCAAAACCGATCCACCTACGCAGGGTGATTATGTTTCTTTGTATGACCTAGACCGAACGCGGGCAGAGCGAACTGTCACGAATGGCCAAAGAACCGTGTGCGAAACAATGGGGCATTCTGTTTATGCGAGCCGGGATCAGGCGATCCAGTGCGCTAGGCAGTATCCCAAACTTGGAAACCAAATAGCAAGGATTGCACTTCGTCCTGTAGCGGGGAGAATGCTTGAAACGGGCGGTTACCTCGACTCTCACCACACTTGGTGGAAAGCCGTCGGCTTCAACCCAATAAGGGATTCCCAAGTTGTTGCCAGCGTGTAGGAGCTTTAGAGGCACTCGTGATGCTACCGAGGATACGAGGAGTAACCTTACCTAACCCCACTTGGAGCGCCTTCTCATTCGATAGAGTGCTTCAATACTATGATGGACCTCGGCTCCTGCTTCAACAAAGCAGAGCAGGCCAGATATTTCTCGCGTGGTGGAGCGACTCTGACGAATTGGTCGAGAGATGGGTTTATCTACCCGTGAGCCAACATCGCCTTCGCGAAATACTCTCGGGGGCAATGCCTTCGCTAGAAGGGTTGTACTCCCCTGAAGATGGTTGCCTGTTCGTAATCGACAAAGACCCGCACACAGATTCGATTATTCAGGCCGTCATGACAGCGGCTACTGAGTTACCGTCTGATGCTCTGCCTCGTTCGGGGGCTAGGCTTAACATTCCCGTACCTGCGGAGTTCATCGATACCCCTAGTAGAGAAGGGGCTCATATCTTGAGCGTCAAGTTGGAAGGCAAGCCGTCCGACGTTACAGGAAGGATCAGCGCAAAAGTGGCGAGCCAACTTACGGGGAATTTACAGAGGCTCGTTGACGCATTGGGCCAGGCAAAGTCAGGGTATCCGACAGCAAGAGGGAGTATTCCGGAAACTATCCTTAATGAAACCCGATTGGATCCTGTTAGTATAAATTTGGGTTCGCTAGTAATTCGACTTGAGACGAGCAATCGGGATGATCTATTTGGAGAGTCTCTAGCAAAAAGCAGCTTGGAGGGCCTGTTCGACTTGTTCGAGGTAGGCTATGAGATCGCAGAGTTAGCTTCCCAGTTAAGCGAGTTAAAATCTCGGGTAGCGAAAAACTATAAAGACTTCCTTTCCACCATAGAATCTTCGTTGAATGCAGCATCTTTGACATGGAATCAGTCAGGCAAACCCATGTACCGCCAGTTTTTCCTGAACGACGCATCGGCCCGGAGCATAATAGCGCAAATCGACGCCGCAACTGATCTGACCCAAGACAACATTGCCCTGGAAGTGACTCTCATCGGTGCTAATGTGCGTACGTTGCGGTTTGAAGTCGCCACACTTGATACTAGTGAAAGGTTTGAGGGCTTTATTCACGAAGAGGTGATCTCCGAAATCGAGAAGATAACACTCAATTCGGAGTGCCGAGTAATTCTGCAACCTAATCTCCAAGTCAGCGAAGTTTCTGGTGAAGAGCGGACCACATATATTTTGCTGGAAATCCGACCGGTCTGAATTTGGGCACATCCATAGGCAATACACCGTAGGAAGCCAGCACCCTGTCCAGCCAGCCTTCCAGTTCCTTCTGCCTTGGCCACGTCCCGCTCTCGAGTGATCTCGATCCCGGCCTGTATTTCCCCAACCGTAACGGCGGACACAAAGAGTTGCTCCGCCGGCACGTCCGCGATCCAATCAATGACAGCACCATGGGGACGGGGGCGATGCAATTTGGGACTACGCCCACATCGAACTGGAACACAGTCCTACCCAAAAGCAGAGGGTTCTCTACTTCGATGCCGGCCGCGTGGCGGCACAAGGTTCTCGGTTCGCGCCTCCGGAGACAGGAGCAACTCCTTGAGGTCTGGTCTGGTCATCCGCTCCAGTTTCCGCCACTGCTCTATGGAAACCAGCACGGCGGTTTCCACGCCGCGTTTTGTAACAATCTGAGGACCTTCCGCGAGAGCGGTATCGAGCAACTCGCTGAATTTCGTCTTCGCGTCCTGGACTGGCCATTTCCTGCTCATGGTGCACCCAAACAACAAGATGCGGAAAAACAGATAGTAACCTTAAATCGACACCAGAGAAAATGCCTCCAGATCGAGGTGTGGCCCGGGCTCCCGCCATGTATGGCAGGAGCCCGGGATGTTTCGTGCTGTCAGGCTGCTATTCGGCGAGGCCCATGTTCGCCAGCATGAAGGCGTATTCCTCGGCGATCTCGTACCACCGGGCGGTGCGCCCCGACCTGCCGCCGTGCCCGGAGCCCAAGTCGGTCTTGAGCAGCACCAGGTTGTCGTCGCTCTTGACCGCCCGCAGCTTGGCCACGTACTTTGCCGGTTCCCAGTAGGTCACCCACGGATCGTTCAGGCCCGCCGTCACAAAAATTGGCGGGTACTCCCCCGGCGTGAGCTGGTCGTAGGGCGAGTAGGAGCGGATGTACTCGAAGGCGTCCTTGTCCTCGATGGGGTTGCCCCACTCGGGCCATTCCGGCGGGGTCAGGGGCAGGTCGGCATTGAGCATGGTGTTGAGCACATCCACGAAGGGGACCTGGGTTACCACCGCGCCCCAGAGTTCCGGGGCCTGATTCACCACTGCCCCCATGAGGGTCCCGCCCGCGCTGGCACCGGAAATGGCGATTCGTCCCTCCGATCCGTACCCCTCGTCCACCAGGTGGTTGGCCACGTCGACGAAGTCGTTAAAAGTGTTGGTCCTCTCGAAGAGTTTGCCGGCCTCGTACCAGTGATATCCCAGGTCGTCGCCACCCCGGACATGGGCGATGGCGAAGATGAACCCCCGCTCAAGCAGGGATAGCCGGGCGGTGGAAAAGTACGGGGAAACGGCACTGCCATAGGCGCCGTAGGCGTAGATGTACAGGGGCGCCGAACCGTCCAGCGGGGTGTCCTTGTGGCGAACGATGGACACCGGGACCCGCACGCCGTCCCTCGCCGGAGCAAGTTCCCGGTGCGTCACGAATTCCGAGGCGTCGTAGCCGCTGGGAATCTCCTGCACCTTTCTTGGTTCCAGAAATCCTGTGTCGATGTGATAGTCGAAGTCCGTCCACGGTGTGGTCATTGAGGTATAGGCGATACGGAGGGTGTTGTCGTCGAATTCAGGATCGAACTGGATGTAAGCGGTGTAGGCCGCCTCGGGAAATGGGACGTGCGTCTGGTCATCATTGCGGTCGATGATGCGCATCTGGTCCAGGCCGTCGATCCGCTCCTCGACGGCGACATAGTCCTGCGTAAGGTGGAAGTACTGGATATAGAGTGAGTCAGTACCCTGCAGAAGGGTTTCCCAAGCCGCCTCGGTGGGGTCGTCCTCGGGGGCAGTGGCCAGACGGAAGTTCTGGTGGCTGTCGTTGGTCATGATGACAAACCGGTCGCCCTGGTGGTCAATCGAGTAGTCGTGGCCCGGTCTCCGCGGCGCCACGAGAACCGGTTCGGCTTCCAGGTCGTCTGCATCGATCAGCCTGTACTCAGAGGTCACATGGTCGCCGGCTCCGATGATGATGTATTCATCGGAGTTGGTGCCTGACACTCCCACGAAAAACCCGGGGTCCGTCTCCTCGTAGACCACTGCGTCGTCCTCGACCGGACCACCTACGGTATGCCGCCGCACCTGGAACGGATGCCCGGTCTCGTCCAGGGAGGTGTAGAAGAAGGAAGAGTCGTCGGAGGACCAGACAACCCCTCCCCGCATCTCCTCTATCTCGTCACTCAGCAACTCGCTCGTATCCAGGTCCTTGACCATCAGGGTGTACCGCTCCGACCCGTTGGTGTCGGTGCTGTAGGCAGCCAGGGAGCCGTTGTTGCTCACCGACAGGGTACCCAGGCGGAAGTATTCCAGGCCTTCCGCCAACGCCGGCTCGTCCAGGAACACCTGGACGTTGTCAGTGGGGCCCTCCCGCGCGTCCGGATCGGAGGCGGGCCAGCGCAGCCATTGGCGATACTGGCTTCCCTCGGCGTATCTCGACTGGTAATACCAGTCCCCGCCCTTGCGGGGCAGGCTGGTCAGTTCCGCTGGCTGGCGCCCCTCGATCTCCTCGTAGATCGTGTCAATCAGGCCCTGGTAGGGCGCCATTTTGGCGTCGAAATACTCGTTCTCAGCCACCAGGTAGGCCAGCACATCCTCGTCGTCGACCGTCGGGTAGTCCTCGTCCTCCAGCCAGTGTCAGGAGTCCTCCACCGTGATGCCGTGATCGGCGTAGCTGTGCGGGCGCTCCCCGGCGATCGGCGGCGTGGGTTCGGGGACCTCAGTCGCAGCCGGCTCGGGCGTGGGTTCTGGTGTCGGCTCCGGCGTTGGTTCAGGAGTCGACTCTGGGGTAGGCTCTGGCGCGGCCTCCGGTGTCGGCTCTGGCGTCGGCTCCGGGGTAGGCTCCGGTGTCGGCTTTGGCGTCGGCTGCGGCGTAGGCTGCGGAGTAGGCTCCCGGGTGGAGGCTGTCGTGGGCACCGGAGAGGCGGTGGCTGCCGGGGTTGCCGTGGGCGCCGGCTCAGGTGTTGGCGTCGGTGTGGCGGTGGGTGGAGGAGATATGACGGGTGTCGAAGGGGGTTGCGACGGCTCGCTTGCGCATGCAACAAACATGAACGCAGCGAGAGCCAGAGCGGTGAGCAGTATCAGGGCGCGGTGTGCAAGCGACAAACTGGGACTCTCCGTGCGCTCTCCCGTACCGCCGGGTATCACGGCTGTGGCCGAGGAAGCCCAGGCCATGGGGTTGACTGACGGGTAGTCGTCGTAATCCAATGACAGCGCGGCGGTCGCCGCCGATTCTGCGTGGAAGGTGTCGGCATTGGAAAGGCGGACAGAAACCATGAGCTTCGATGTGGAGGCGCACCTGGGTGCTGTGGAGCGTTCCGTGTCGTCCCTGGAGCGGGATGCGCAGCCCGCGCGGGCCGTCACCCTGTCCCGCAGCTACGAGACCTCGGTCGAGGACCTGTGGGACGCGGTGACCAACGGAGAGCGCATTTCGCACTGGTTCGCCCCGGTCAGCGGCGAGCTCCAACTCGGCGGGCGATACCAGCTGGAAGGCAACGCTGGCGGCGTGATTGCGGAGTGCGAATCACTCTCCCGCTTTGCGCTCACCTGGGAGTTCGCCGGGGACCTCAGCTGGGTGGAGGTGCGCGTTTCGGACGAAGGAAGCGGCCGGGCGCGAGTTGCGCTGACGCACACGGCGCTGCTCTCGGAGCACTGGGACACCTACGGGCCTGGGGCGGTCGGCGTCGGCTGGGAGCTGGGCCTCATGGGACTGGCACTCCACATCGCACAGCCGGACGAACCGATCCCCGACGAGGAGGCCTTCGCGACCTGGCCGGACGGCAGGGCCATCATCGCTGGTAGCAGCGAGGCGTGGGGCCGGGCGGCGGTGGCGGCGGGGGAGGAACTCGCGGTGGCAGAAGCGGCGGCAAGACGCACGACCGCGTTCTACACCGGTGAGTCGGCCGGGACGCCCTGACGCCTTGGCCTGTGCCGGTTGACTCGACTCTTCTTGGTTCTCCGTCCTTCCTGCTTACTGCTGGTCTTGCTTGAGCGAGCGCTCGACGGCCGTTGTATTGCGGCGGGCTATGCCTTTCTGACCGCTAGCAGGCTTGCGCACATACGCGTTCGTTTCTGGTCCGCTTGTTCCCTTGAATTGACCGGCGGGCCAAGGATGTTCACAACGTCCTCTCAGTGTCCGTGAATTTGCACATTCCGGATTTGCTTGTTCGAAGGCCAGCACAGTTGAATGTGTGATGGTGCATAGGCGGCAATAACACAGACATAGCGTAACACTGCGGTTTACCCTCGCGCGCAGCACTTACCCTTCATTCAGACCCGCTGGGGTTCGGCAGCGGCACAGGACCGGGGCTCCACCATGGAGAGCCCGGCATTATCTGTCTGTCAGATGTCGCTGAGGGACCGCCGGCGTTACACGGCTCGGCCGCTGAAGCAGGGCGCCTGATCTATCCTCGGGGAGGGTCCGCTTCCGGTTCGTCGTCAGGCTATCGTCGAAATCCCTCATCCGGAATACCGACAATTCAGCAGCATGAACTGGTGGGAAGGGCGTTAGGAACAAGAGGCCACCAGCCTCGTCGCGAGGGTAGCCCCGGTAGGCGAAGGGCATCTGAATGGGGAAATCGGCGTGCAGGGCACCTGAATGCGCTCTCCCGGCACCATCTGGCGACTGCTGCCTGCCATCGTTGCGATTGCAAGCGTTGCAATCCTTGCGACGGCGCTCGTGGTGGCGTTCCAGGCCACCGCCAGGGCAAGCCAGCGGAGTGGCCTGGAGCCGACGGCAGCGGGTGCCGTACCGGACATGGGAGCCGCACTCGACCGTTGGGGCGATGATGGTCTGGGCGGCGACGGCACCGATGTTGCAGGCGTACCCGCGAACCCGGACGATGGCGAGTGCGCAGATGGGTTCAGCATCGTTGCCGTGGAGACGGATCGTGGGGTGGAAGTCCAGTGGACGTGCAGGCACGCGGAGAACATGCGGGGTTACAAGTTACGAAGGGGAGAAGACGGCCAGAGCAAGCAAGACCTTGGCATGAGCGGGCATTGGGCCCGAGGGTATACCGGCCCCATTCCGCAGAGATTCAGTCTCCCAGGGGACGAAATTGAAGAAGGTACCTTATATGAGATAAGGCTTATGGATGCGGACGAGAACATCTTGGCCACATCGGAGCACTTTCACGTATCGGGGTCGCCTCCGCCAGATCCCGGCCCAGATACGCCGGAGCCAGACTCAGTGTCTCCCCCCTTCACAGCAGAACCCCGGCAATGTGGAGACGACGACTTCGTCCTCCGATACGGCGCCGGACCCCACGGCGACGCCAACCGCCGCTGCCACTCCGACGCCTGCACCTACGGAGACCCCGCTCCCAACGGCGACTCCAACGCCGACTCACACACCGACCGGGACGCATACCCCGACGCCCACCGCGACGCATACGCCCACGCCCACGCCAACGGCCACCCCTGGGCCGACTGCCACATCCACTCCGGTTCCAGCGGCCACTGCCACCGCTACCCCGGCGCCGACGGAAACGCCCACGCCACCGGTAGCCGTCATTGAGCCTGGGAGCCCGGGGTGCCGGTAATCGGCGACGGCCTCAACCGGGCGCGGGAGACGGCCGGACGGCGTGGCGCGGGAGACACGGAAGCGGTTCACGCTGATCGTTCCGTTTCCGGTCGTGCTGGTGTTCACCGTGCCCTTCAACGCCTGGCCGATGCGCAGGCGGCAGAGCAGGAGACGATAAAGGTCGATGGCTGGTCCTATGTGGGCGAATCTCAGGGTCTAATGAGCCTCAGGGACCACTGTACCCGAACACATGATGGTAATGGATGACACAAAAATGGTAGTCGCATGGTCTTGGCAGATTATGGTAAGTAGGGAATATAATCGCGCATCGAAACCCGTCAGCGGACGTCCTCGAGGGCAGATGAAGCTCTTGGCTACCCACCGGCAACTCACTGGAGGGCAGGCAATTCCAGTGGCTCCTATCCCCGTCTCGGGCCGCCATGCCGTTTAGCTTCCCCGCAATCCGCAAAGGCCTCCTGCACCCAGGCTTTCTTCTCCTTGTATTCTGTGCTGCCTTCGCCGCCTTCACCCTCTTCGTCATCTTCCGGCCGGTGGGTGAGGTGGAGGGGCAATCGAAGCCAACGGTCAAGATAGTTTCTGTGAGCCCGTCCCCCGTAAGAGAAGGAGGAAGAATTGAGGTAGTGGTAAGCATCAGTCCCCTGGTAACCGACGATTACTACGAGGCCGAGTGTTACAACAGAAGGGAAATGAAACCCTGTGTGGAAGGGGGGATCCGCGTATTCGATACGTACAACGACTCACCGGACAATATGAGCGTTGATGAACTGATCGCTTTCGTTTTCCGGAAGACACAAGTTACCCGAACTATGAGCCATGCGGTCGCCGTCGATTGTGTGCCTACCTCAGGCCGCACTATTCGAATCGAAATCAACAATGTATTTGACGGTTACACCGTCGGGGTCTCCGTCGGAGCGCACCATTACTGTCCTTAACGACAGAGAAAAAGACCTAGCAGCCCGTCCGAGAAACGGGGTTGGTGAGCCGTTGGGGGTATGATGGTACGGAGCATCAGACGATCGGAGCGGTCAATGAGCAAGACCTACCTTCCCTACGACCCGGACCAGCAGTTGCTGCTGCCGGCGGCCCTCCAGGAATGGCTGCCGCCGGAGCACTTGGCCTACTTCATCTCCGACGTTGCGGACCAGTTGGACCTCTCGGACATCACCGCCCGCTACGAGCAGGAGAGGCGGGGCGGCCCGCCCTACCATCCCAGGATGATGGTGAAGGTGCTGCTCTACGGCTACTGCAACGGCGTGGCCTCCTCGAGGCGCATCGCCCAGCGGCTGCACGAGGACATCGCCTACCGGGTGCTGGCGGCGAACAACACGCCGGACTTCCGCACCGTCTCCGACTTCCGAAAGGACCATCTGGAGGCGTTGGGGGAATTGTTCCTGCAGGTGCTGGAGTTGTGCCAGCAGGCAGGACTGGTAAAGCTGGGGCACGTGGCCCTGGACGGGACCAAGGTGAGGGCCAATGCCTCAAAGCACAAGGCGATGAGCTACGGGCGGATGAAGGAGAAGGAAGCGCGGTTGCAGGCCGAGGTGGACGAGTTGCTCCGCAAGGCGCAGGAGGTGGACGAGGAGGAGGACCGCCGGTACGGGAAGGACAGGCGTGGGGATGAGTTGCCGGAGGAACTGGCCTTCCGGGAGGGACGGTTGCGGAAGATAAGGGAGGCCAAGGCGGCGCTGGAGGCCGAGGCCCTGGCGGATGCGGAGCAGGCTGAGTCCGAGGGACGCAATCATCTCGGGGTGCCTGATGACAAGGCGCAGCGGAACTTCACCGACCCGGACTCCCGGATCATGCCCGGCCCGGGAGGGAGGGACTTCCAGCAGTCCTACAACTGCCAGGCGGTGGTGGACAGCGAGCATCAGGTGATCGTGGCGGCCTGTGCCACCGATCAGCCCTCGGACAAGGATCAGGCCGTGAGCATGATTGAGGAGGCCATCCTGAACGTGGGCACAGTCCCAAAGGAAGTCTCCGCCGACGCCGGATACTACTCGGCCAAGGCGGTGGAGGAACTCTACGCCCTGGGAGTGGACCCGTTCGTCGCGCCGGAGAGGACCCGCCACGGCTGGGTGCCGCCACCGGCGCCCCGTGGCCGCATACCGAAGGGGCTGTCAGCCAAGGACCGGATGCGGCGCAAGCTGCGGACGAAACGGGGCAGGGAACGCTACGCGCTTCGGATGGAGACGGTGGAACCGGTATTCGGGCAGATCAAGCAGGGCCGGGGCTTCCGGCAGTTCCTGCTGCGGGGTCTGGCTAAGGTGAACCGGGAGTGGCTGATCATCTGCGCCGGCCACAACCTGCTGAAGCTGTTCCGGTATGGGGCCGGGATGTTCGTCAAGGCGAGGGGAAAAGGCGCCACTGGGAACGACAGGGAGACGCGCCGGTCCATGGGCAGTGGGATTTTCAAGCGACAATCCGCAGGTGCCTACCCGCACCCCGCCAGAACCGTTGTCGCAGGGTAGTCCCGGCTGACCGACACCGCCAGTCGGTCAATCCTCAGACGGGCTGCTAGTTTGGGGGTCAAATACTGATGGTCCAGATGAAGGGGCGAGTCCGGTAAGGCGGGCTTGCCCCTCATGCCGAGTTTGGAGAAGGAGCGGGGGCATCCCAATCGGAGACTGCGTTGATGTAACCCAGCTCCGCGGCCCGGGGGAGCAGCAGGCTGACGATGTCAGGGGGCCGGGGATGCTCTTCCTGGTCACGACAGCGCTGGAGGTACCGGATCAGGGAGCTGAAGCCGTTGATATGGGGCAGCTTTTCGGCGACCCGCTTGAGGAGGGGCTGAAGTTGTGGGGTGGGGCTTGGGCGGGTTTGTCAGGGGGAAGGCGGGTTAGGTAGCTGTATATTGGATAACCGGGCGATGTCCCACCCTGAGTGTCGTTGACGATCAATTCACCTACAGGCGACGGTTGGAGACTACTGGTTCAGTGGCGAGGAGTTCGCGGAGGCGGGAGAGGTCGGGGAGGCCGAGGATTGCGGAGAGGCCGTCGTCGAGGGCGCGATGGTGTAAGTCACTGAGAATCCATTTGGCAGTCGATAAAGACATAGCGGGGACGTCCTTGTCCCACACGCCTTGTCCGGGCGAGAATCGTCATAGCCTGGCCAAGCGTTTCGTTGATCTTTATTTTTTCGTCCACAGTCTGATCGACCCTTCCGGAGATTACTGTACCAACTGCCTCATGCAAGAAATCTGCATCTGTACGGATGAGCAAGATCTCTGCGCGACGGCTATTGGGTAAGAACCCCTGAAACTGACCAATCAGAGTTACGTCGATTTCATGTATATTGTCGCCGCGCAGCCGATTTTCACTCCGACGAACTTGTCCAACATCACGAAAGCGGAATTCATCACCTTTGAATTCTAAGGCGCAGATAGCGCCGTTATCGGCCATTTTCTTCAGAAATGCCTGGACCGAATCCAATGCCTTCAAGTTCGTGTCAGCTATCGCCTCACTCAAATCTTCATCAGTGCCGATCGAAGCTTCCAGAATGTCCTTGACTTTCTCTATGGCTAGTTCAGTGGGGGTCGCTTGTCCTTCCAAAGCCATCTGTGGGGATGCTTCTTCGAGTTGAAAACCAAATGAACCAG
This sequence comes from Dehalococcoidia bacterium, assembly GCA_965222025.1. Lineage (GTDB taxonomy): Bacteria > Chloroflexota > Dehalococcoidia > Lucifugimonadales > UBA3495 > VXOI01. The sequence continues at coordinate 377,608 of CBDCTI010000007.1, forward strand.
TGGCCGTCCCCGTTTATTAACAACTGAAATTCCGAAGCGTTTGGAATAGGACCACTGGCAGAGAGAGGTGACCTCCTGCTTGCGCCAACTCTGGCCACGGATTCAGCAAACGCGTTTGCAGCTTCAGTGCCAAAATCGACAAATATTCCCCGAGTGTCCACTACTGGTTTTCCCTGAAATGTTAGCCGCGCCTGAGTGACCCGCGGAGAATACCCCTCGTATGCTGTTAAGCCTTCTTCGACCTGTCGGAGGCGAGACTCCAAGCTGATTCGACCGATCGCATTTTGGGGTGACGTTTGACCAATCAGCAGTCTGAGGGTATCCCGCTCTGACAAGAGGAAGCGATAATCGTGAGCATTCATGCCTGACCTCCAGCCTCCTCGTCAAACTGCTCGAGCTGCAACCTGGCTAAGTCGTCTTCTGTGCCTGACAAGTCAATTTGCAAGTAGCCTTTCCATTTGCCTCCACGGGTATGGGACCAGAGACTGTACCAGTATGTAGTTTCATTGATCATTTCCTCCGCGGTGGTCTGATTCAACTGAACATAGTAACCGTCAACATAATATTCATTCTTCAATGCCGCAGGATCAAAGAGGGAATAATAATCGCGCTGCAGCGTCTCCACGGAAAGATTACTGGGAATGTAGAAGAAGGTAACAATGTCTATATCATTTGGCGGACGGCCATTCCTAGCTTCAACATTTTCGACAAAGCTACCATTGATCCATTGAAACCCGCGATCCAATCCTAATCTGTGCAGCGAAGTTCTAAGATCCAGCAGCCCGCGTAACAATTGCCTGGGGATGATCGTATTCCCGAAATGAGAAACTACGGAGAAAAGGGAGACCACATACGGCGACCGAATCCCCGCAGTTGGGTGACCTACATCCAAGGCTGGAAGGACTCCGTCGAAGTCCCAATCAGGAATTGTAAGTGGTTGGTTAGCCATCACTGAGCAAATTCGCCTTGCAATTTACTAATTGACGATATGAAGATCCAATAGGTGCTTACTCAGTAGGGTAACAACCGCCTTGTGTTTGTCAACCGAAAACAGCTTACCGGTGTTCCGGGTCATAAGCCTACAATCCCCGGAGTCAATTATATTTGCCCCACTTTCCTGGCCTGCACATTTCGAATGCTCGGATTGCCAGCGTGGAGCACCTTCCGATGGCCGCGTTGGTAGTCGTTGCAGTTACGTGCGAACGAAGCTAAGCCGTTTCGCTTCGCAAGGATGTAACTGGAAAGCTGGTGCAGTCGAATATTTCGATGAGGGAAGGAGAGGGGCTGGACAGTTTGGGTTGCGCGGGTGGTACGTTGACAGGGGGCTTTATTATGGGGGCGGCGACTTGTGGGTTGCGGGCCGGAGATTGGGGGCGGCGCAGCCCCGTTGGCCCAGACACCAACGGCAGGGGGAGCTCCATGACTGAAGCGTCCGGAGATTCTGACGCAGGTGCAGCGGAGAACCCGGCGTCGCGAAGGGATGGCAAGGGTTCGGTAGCGGGGTTCCTGGTATCGCTGCCGGAGCGGTTGGTGCGGGCGACAGCAGCCAGCGGGGGCGGGCTGTTGCTGGAGGCCGCAGACCACATACTGCCGCCGATTGCGCGAGAATCGAAATTCTACCAGTGCACGATCGCCCGTCCGTTCCGGATCACGGTGGAATTTGTGGGCGGCGTCGAGGGACGTTTTCCGGATGCGATGCCGGCTCCGGAGCTGGTCAAGCGCAAGGTGGCGGGCAATGTCGTTGAGCTGGGTTGCGTGTTCACGGTGGGCTTTTCGCCTCTGTGGTTTCTCGCCGCGGCCTCAGACGTTACCAACGGCACCCGCGCTTACCTGAACGCCTTCGTCATGGAACTCAAGCACGTCGGCGTGTTGCAGGAAAGCACCGACGTGTCGTCCGTTGGCGATCTTCTCACGGTCCTTGACGGCACCTCCAGACAGGCGGCGGACGCGATTGACATCCCTCCCACGGCGATAGCAGACATGCGCGACGCCGTAGACCTGCTCCGGCAACACGCCGACCTAGTTCCGGGGCCGCAGCAACTCGCCGAAGTATTCTCGCAACTGAATGAGGCGGCGAGGGAGCAGAAACACTCGCTGCTGGCGGTCTCGACACTGGTCGCCGCCGGCGCGGTGGGGGCTGGTGTCCAAATGGGCAGCACACATTTGCTCTCGTTCTACACCGAGGCCCTGCAGTCCATACGGACGGAAGGGGTGTCACAGTACCTGGGGCGCATCAGCCATCCGTACGTGGAGGCTGCCACGAAGCACCTGAACCCCGACAGCCCGGCACACACGCCACGGCTGATCCGGCGGTTCCTCGACCATGTGCCCACCTCGGGGCCGGACACCAACAACCCTATGGACATCAGATAGCGGCAGGCAATTGGGGCAAGAATCCGGGCTATAGTTCGGGCTAGAAGCACGGCAAGAATCATTTCGGAGAAGGCGACTATGGTTGAGATGACAGAGAAGCTGTGGACTTATGACGTAGTTGAGGCGGGACAACGGGGCGCGGAAACGACCGTGGCGATCACCCCCGAAAACGTCGCCGGGTACGCAGAGGTGGCCCTCAACGACGACCCTCGCTATAGGGGACCATCGCCGATGCTGGCCATGCCAACGATGGTGCTCAGCTACGCGGTGCTGCTGCGGGAGGAGATCGCGGAAGCAAATGGGTTCGTCGGCTTCGAGCAGTCACTGACGGCCCGAAAGCAGACTCCATTTGCGAAGTGCGAAATCCGCTGGCACCAGCCCGTCTGCGTCGGAGACGTCATCACCGGCACGCGAGGGGTGTTGGAGAAATACGAGCGGCGGGGCAGCCGATTCGTGACCTTCCACGTTGAGGGAATCAACCAAGACGGCATAAAGGCCGTCGAGTACGACTACACCTGCATCTTCGACTACGCCAAGGGCCAGCGCGAAGTGCCCGCGAGTTCCGGCCGCCCCAACCCTCCTCCTCAGGGGGAGGGGACACGCCCCGGTCCTTCGACAGGCTCAGGACCAGCGTCATCGCGGAAGTTGCTGGACTTCGATTCTGCGGTGGAGGGGACAGCGCTGGCAGAGCTCAGCATCACCGAAAGACAGGACGTAATAAATCGCCGCGGCGCCTTCCGTCTGGCGGGACGGCCGCCTGGCGAAAGCAACATCCATACCGATGAGGAGTTCGCCCGGCAGAACATTTTCGGCAGCATTGTGAACTCCGGACCGGCCACCATGTCGTACGTGGACCAGATGCTGCAGCTTTCGTTTCCGCCTGAGGCTTTTTACAACGGGGGGTCGCTGCTGATGCGGGCGATCACGCCTTTCCGCAGCGGGGACACGGTGACGTTCGGGGGCGGGGTCACAGGACAGCGTCGCGAGGGGAACCGGGGGATGGTGGAGTGCCGGGTGCGGGGGACGAACCAGCGGGGGGAGCTGGTGTGCTTAGCGGATGCGTCGCTGGGGGTGGGTTAGGCGGGCACCTCGCTTGGGTGGGCTATCTCCATCGTTTCGGCCCATGCAGATGGTTCCGGCAGGGGTTCGCCGTTCAGCTTCTTTGCCGCCAGATAGTTAGCGATGGCCTGCCAGAAATTCCGCTGAACCTCCTCGACAGAAACGCCGGTAACCTCGTCGCACTCAAGCGCGAAGTCTGGGACATAGGCCGTGTAATTTTCGGGCCCTTGTTCGTAGACAACGACGTATTCGTTGTCTCCTGCTTCCAGCGACTCGACCCAAGCGGTAGGCGTAGGAATAGAATTCCCTTCAAGTTCCATGCACTCGAAGTGGAACTCGAGAGCCTCCCGAATCATCTCCAGCATTTCTTCATAGGTATCCGCAACAGATATGCAACCTAGGACGTCCGGGGAGAATGCGCAGTAATTATTGGGGGCTTTCTCGATGATTACGGTGTATTTCATGGCCATATATCCTTGGGCAACTCTGCCTGCTTCAGGATGCTACTCCATGTACTCTGTCGGAGGTCTTCACCCAGCTTTCCGGGTATGGTGACTGTTTTCGTCTTGACCGGATGGTGGAAATGCCTGTGACTACCTCTGGTTCTGACATGATACCACCCGTCATCCTGGACGATGCGGATGGCTTCCCTGACCTTTGGTGGCACCTCAAAAAGCTCCCTGAATTTCCCGATAGCCGTGGGAAACGATGCCCCACGGCTACTATTCTCAAAAGGGGCGGCAGCCTACCCCCGGACGCGGCCGTATACGCGCTCGGGCTCCACCAAGACGATTACGGCGTCCTGATTGACCATGGCTTCGTCGTATTCTTCCCAGTCGGGGTGGTCGCCGTGGGCGCTGCAGGTGCGGAAGACCTCGCGCAACTCGACGCGCATGGTCTCGGCGTCGGTATCGTGGTAGCTCATCGTCGTCGCGGTGCCCTCGACGCAGGCGCAGCTGCGCCAGTCTTCGCTGACGGCCATGACGGTGCAGCGCTTGTCGTTCTGCAGGTTGCGGACCTTGATGGAGCTGCCGTAGACGATGACGTAGGCGGCCTTGCCCTTGTAGGCGCCGACGACGACGATGCTGGTGTGTCCCGCGCCGTTGCGCCGGTAGGTGGTTATGACTCCCCGCTTGTTATTCGCGTTGACGAAATTCTCGTAGTCCTGAAATTCCATTTCGACGCCTCCGGGTTCGAATGCTTAGGGCCGTGGCCCGATTAATTGACATGACTGGTATACCATAGCCGAAAAGATACTGCACCTGCAGGACGAGGGGCCATCAATGGAATACCGGGAGCTGGGCGCAACGGGCGTGATGATACCCGAGGTGGGGCTGGGAATATGGAAGTACCGGGGCGGCCCGGAACCTCTGCGGCGGGGGATCGAGCTGGGGGCCACGCTCATCGACACCGCCGAAATGTACCGGACCGAGGACGCCGTGGGGGTTGCGGTCCGGGGGATCAGGGACAGGGTGTTCGTCGCGACGAAGGTGCTGGGCAGCAACCTGCGGTACGACCAGGTGCTGCGGGCGGCCGAGAAGAGCCTGGAGCTGCTGGACGACGACGTCATCGACCTGTACCAGATCCACTGGCCCAGCCACAGCGTGCCCATCGCCGAGACGATGCGGGCGATGGAGGACCTGGTGGACCGGGGCCTGGTGCGGTACATCGGGGTCAGCAACTTCTCGGTGGCTGATATGGAGAATGCCCGGGCGGCAATGTCGAAGTACCCGATCGTCTGCAACCAAGTGCTGTACAACCTGAAGCGCCGGGGCATCGAGCGGGACGTGATTCCCTACTGCGAGGAGAACCGCATCACGGTGATGGCCTACACGCCGCTGGCCGACGGGTCGCTGGCGGTCCGGCCGCGGATGCGCGGCGGACGGGGCTGGGAGACGCTGGAGGCGGTGGCGCAGGAGGCGGGCAAGACGCCGGCGCAGGTGGCGCTGAACTGGTGCCTGTGGCGGTCGCCAGTGGTGGTGATCCCCAAAACGAACAGCGTGGAGCGGACGGAGGAGAATTGCGGGGCCTCGGGGTGGCGGATGAAGGCGGCGCAGGTGGAGCGGCTGGAGGCGGCGTTTCCGGTGTGAGTTGGGCTCGTGCTGTAGCATCCGACCAGTACAGGTAATCTGCGGGCGGGGGCCTGTCCGAGAGCGGTGAGGAAGGTAGTCGGGTCTTGCAGTTCGTGATCGTGAAGGTGAACTTGCCGGGCAAAAGGCTACCGGTGAAGTAATGGGGCGGCTTTTCACTTGCACGGGGCGAGACAGCAACCCTAAGCAACACCCAGGCTCCAATTCTCAACGATCGAATGGAAGGCGCACTGCGTCTGTTGGCCGACACCCGTGAGCCCTGCGGCTCGACGGTGAAGGATCAGGCGCACCACATACTGGCGTTAGAAGACCCCCAAAAGCAAGGGCGGGCGGAGACATCCGCCTGAGTGGAGATGCTGGCGATGGGGTGTGGCAGGAAGCTCGCCGTCTGCGCATCATGCCATTCGGACATCCACGCAGGAGGACCGCAGAAGCAACGTGCACAAGCAGCCCGAGTGGCAAAGTCTGCGAGACTCGGGCAATGCAATATGCTGGTGCCGTTCATTCACATCTGAGAGGAAAATGATGCTCACCAAGGCCACGTTCAAGATCGTAAGCTGGGACGAGGAGCCATTTGACGAACCCGAGGACGGTCCCAAGGCGACCCGGGCGCACTTGAAGAAGACCTTTCACGGTGATCTGACAGGGACAGGCAACCTCATGTACGTAATGACGTACCTCGACAGCGGGACCGCCTCGTTCTCAGGTTTCGAGAAGGTTGTGGGCACTCTAGGTGGGCGAACCGGCAGCTTCGTCCTGCGACACACGGGGTCTTACGACGGCGAAAAGGCCACGGCTGAGTACGAGGTGGTGCCTGGTTCGGGCACGGACGAGCTGGCAGGGCTTTCGGGTAACGGTGGGTTCTCTGCCGGGCATGCCGAGGAGCACGACATGACGCTGGAGTATCAGGTGTGACTCGCACCCAAAGTCGGCTGATTCCCAGACCTCCCACACGGAACCAACACTATCCTTTGTAACGACACTGGAGAGCCGGAGGGGTGAAAGTCGCACTTAGGATTGGGAGGGAGGTCGACGGAAAAGCGCTCCGATAAGTCTGAGTAACTCGTCGGCAAGCTACCCTACATCCCGTCGCCTCTGCAGGAGGGCGAAGGGGATGGCGGCTAGGGCGGCTATGGCGGCGGTGCGGAAGAAGGCGCGGAAGACGGAGAGGCCGGCGGCGTTGACGTCGGCGGTGTACTGGTCGATGCGGGCGTTCAGGATCTCGGCGGACTCCCCGGCCTGGGCGATGGGCAGTTGCAAGTCGGAGGTGAGGACCTGGAAGTGCTCCACGCCCCAGGCTGACATGGCGGCCAGGCCCAGGGTCATGCCCATCATGCGGGCGACGGTGACCAGAGACGCGGCGGTGGCGCGGTAGTCCTCGCCGACCGCCATCAGCGCGCGGTGCAGGATGGGGGCGATCACCAGTCCGAAGCCGGCGCCTGCAAGAAGGAGCTGGAAGGTCAACTCAGGGTCGTCGACGCCCAACTCCCAGCGGGAGCAGAGGAAAAGGCCAGCTGACACCATGAGGAGACCGACGACAGTCAACGCGCGGCCTCCGGCCCAAGGGAGCAGCCAGCCGCCGACCACCGATGCCAACGGGATGACGCCGGTCATGCGCACAAGCCACATGGCACCAGTGAACGGGTCCTTGAGCATCACGGTGTCGGCTGTGAGCGGGACGGTCACCATGGCGATGATCAGCGAAACGCCGACCAGCGCCTGGCTGAAGTTGGCGAGGATGAAATTCCAGGAGCTGAGGAAAACGTGGGCCAACAACGGCTGCAAGGTCCTCCTTTCCACGGCAACCAGTAGGCCTCCCATCGACAGCCCGGCGGCGGCGAGGATGAACGGGATGGGAGATGCAAGGGTGAAAAAGTCGCTGCGTGACAGGGCCAGCGACAGCAGGAGGAGGGCGACGATGAGGAGGGCACCCCCGAGGTAGTCGACGCGGGCGCCGGAGGCGGGCCGGTTTGGCAGGCGCATCAGGGCCAGGAAGACCACGGCGCTCTGGGGCACGTTGAGCCAGAAAATCCAACGCCAACTGGAGAGCTCGACGATGGCTCCCCCGTAGGCCGGTCCCAGCATGGAGCCCGCCTCGGCGGCCCCGCCAACAACGCCGAGGGCGAAGGCGCGCCGTTCGGGTGGCACCATCGAGGTGGCCAAGGCCATACCGAGAGGCACGGTGGCCCCGCCTCCGATAGCTTGAATAACGCGGGCACCGATCATGAACTCGAAGCTCTGGGCGATGGCGACGAGGCTGGTGCCGATGCAGAAGACGACGAGAGAGGCCTGGTAGACGCGGGGGTAGCCGTAGACGTCACCGAGGCGGCCGATGACCGGCATGGCCACGGTATAGCCAAGCAGGTAGGCGGTGATGATCCAGGATACGCGGTCCAACTGGGTTATAGGGATCTTCAGGTCCAGCATCACGCTGGGCAGGGCTGTGACGACCACCGTCTGGTCGAGGGCGGCGATGAAGGCTCCGAGGGCGGCGATGGTAAGGATGGCCCAAGTTGAGTGCTGCCGATCGGGGACCATACTTGAAGCGGGCTCTGGAGACACGCGGGCGCCAGCTGGTCTCAGAAGCCGGGCGGCGGCTCGATGGATAGCGGCGCGTTAACATCGTCAATGGTCAGACGCCGCTGCGTCTCCGGAACGTCGGTTGCTACCACCTGCCCCGTGATCAGGGCCTGCCTCAATATGGCGGTGTCCTGCTCGATCCAGATTTCCAAGGCCACTGGGAAGCCGGTACCCGCGGCGGGGACCAACTCCGTGAGATCCTCCGAGAGCACGCCGCCGCTGATCCGGTAGACGGCGGTGCCGTCGATGCTGTCATCATCCAGAAGCTCAGGGGACGCCACTTTCTCGACGATGCGGGCCAAAGTCGTGCCAAAGTCGGACAGATTAATAGGGAGGGCTTCAGGCGTCACCTCCCCCCACTCGCCGTTGAGCACGTTCGTCATGTAGGCCTTCCCCTCTATGCTGACCATCCCTATTTCCAGGTAGGAGCGGGGAAACAGGAGCTCAGACTCGACGGTGACATCGAATTTATCGGGCACGATTGCCTTGCCGTAGGCGCGGTGCATGAGAATGCCGGGGAGGATGTTGCTGGAACCGACGATGTGGTCGAGGTCGAAGGACGCGGATTCCAGAGACAACAGGGTCTGCACGGTGCGCTGCAGTTCCTCCTTGGGGTCAACGGGCTCCGGGGTCGGAGTGGCGGTGGGTTGGACCTCCGAGCAGGCCAAGGCCGTCACGAGCACTAGCGCGGCAACCGCGATGGCAAGGAGGGTGCGCCACCCAACCGTCGCAAAGCATGGTGGACGACGGACTTTGTCCATCAGTTCCAGGACCACACGGCCACCTTGCCGGAAGCAATCCGGCGGGCTTCGCCGGTGCTGACATCCACGACGTACACATGCCCGCCGTGAGGGCCGCTGCCGTTGCGTCTTGCGCCCTCCGGGCCATCTGAGCCGGCAACCACGAGCGCAGAGCCGTCCGGGGCCCATACGGAGTGAGAGTAAGCATACTGGTCGAAGAAACTGAGGAGCGTGAAAAACTCGCCGGTGGGACTGAAACGGAACAGGTGGCGGGGCTCGCCAGTCGCCTCGGTCCCGTCAACAGCCGATATGGCCAGGTCCATGGAACGACTGAGGGCATCGAGGCCGATCCATGCGATGCTGTCACCCTGAGGAGACCAGAAGAAGGCGATCAACTGTTCATCGGCCAATGTCAACCGTTCTGCGCCGTCGGGAGTCAGCAAGGACAACCGGTTGAATACAGGAGTCCTCGGTTGTGTCTGATCGGCTACGGCGAGCACTGACCCATCGGGGGACCATGCGAAGGCGTTGAGGCCCTGGGTTTCCATCAGCAGAGAGGGAGGCTGGGAGGACTCACTGCCAATGCTGGCGACGAAGATCCCCTCGACACCGCCCACGATGCCACCGAAGGCCAAGCGCGAGCCATCGGGGGAGAACGCCGGCGCGCGAAAATTGAAGGCGTCGACCGCAACTCTATTATCTTGAGCATTGGGGGCCGGCCCCTCCAACGTAACGCGATCGCCACTATGCACCGCCAGAGTGCTTGAGTCGGCAGACCAGTGGTAATAGAGCGGACCGCCAACGGCCACGGCACCGGCCTCTTCGTCAGCATGCAGATCCTTCACCAACAGGCTGAGACCTTCGGGTGTCGGTGCCAGCAGAGAGAGATAACGATCATCGGGAGACCAATAGAGATAATGGGGGGTCCCATCGGCAACAGGTGCCAGAATCTCATTGGTGTACGCAGGAATCATCCTGCCGGACTCAACGTCGAAGACCTGAACCGACATGCCGGCACCAGGACCGCTGCCGGAGACCCTCGAGAAAGCCACCTTGCTGCCATCGTTGGACCAAGTGGGCCAGCTGTAGGAATCACCACGCTCCAGGGCCTGGGCAAGCAGCCCGGCCCAAACGTCGCCAGTAACCCGCTCCTCGCCCGTAGCATCGGGATTGATCAGGAGCAGGTCGCCGTTGTTGTCAATGAAGGCAATCCTGTTCACCATGACATCCTTAGTTCCATCCCCAAGGGATTGCGTTGACGTCTCCTCAAGAACCGGTCGCTCACCGGCGCAGGCAATGAGGGCCACCAGACCCACCAAGACGGTTATCGTCGCCAGCTGCGGAAACGCCCGCCTCATCCTGTGCTCACATCGTTGCGAAACCTATTGCGAATTGCCTCGTCATAATAACAAAGAAAAATCCGTGTACAACCAACAGCAGGCCGTGGCTAAACCATAGTCCGAGAGTAGATGAAGACCACGACCGTGTGGATCTTCGATGCGGCTGCTTTCCGGTGCAGCGCGAGGCATTCACGAATTCCAAGGGTTGCCCTCCATAGGAGAAACAGTTCTCCACAAAGGAGGAAAAGCCAAGCATGCTAGAATAATGACCAGTTATCGGCTATACCAGCTTAAGGAATCCAAGAAATTACAAGGTACTCAGTTCCATCCCGGGATTTATCAACCAGACAACGGCCTTATTACTGTTATTACTCAATTTCTAAAAATAGATAGAAGTGGATAATTTAATAAACGTTAACCCAGAACAAAATTCGGTTACAGAACATCAGATTCAGCGACAGATGCAATGATTGATACGGTCAGACTAAATGTCAGAGCAGGCCATGGCGGCAATGGGTGTGCCAGTTTTCTTCGAGAGAAGTACCGTCCCCGGGGTGGCCCCAACGGCGGAGATGGTGGCGACGGGGGGAGTGCTTACCTCATCGGTGATGATTCTTATAACACATTGCTGCATATCAAGTTCAACAGCACAGTCTACTGCGATGCTGGTCAGCATGGAAAAGGCAAGAACCGGAGGGGAGGCAACGGTAAGGAAACGCTGATTCCGGTGCCCTTAGGCACCGTGGTCTGGCGGATGAACCAGGACGGATCCCGGGATTTCCTGACCGACATACGCAACGACACTCCCTACCTGGTGGGGCGTGGTGGACGTGGCGGATGGGGCAACGCGCGCTTCGCCACATCCACGAACCAAGAACCCGTGCTGTCCGAAAGGGGAGAGCGGGGAGAAGGGGCGGTGCTGTTCCTCGAGCTGAAGCTGCTCGCTGACGTTGGCCTGCTGGCCAGGCCGAACGCAGGGAAATCCACTCTAATATCGCGTTGTTCCGCGGCGAAAGCGCGTGTGGCCGACTATCCGTTCACGACGGTGGAGCCGGTGCTTGGAGTTGTACGTGCCGGCAAGAGGGACTTCGTGATGATGGAGGTGCCGGGGCTGCTGGAGGGTGCGCACAAGGGCATCGGTCTGGGACACCAGTTCCTTCGGCACGCCGAGCGGGCACGGCTGTACATGCACCTGATCGACGGACTCAGCGAGGACCCTGCGGACGATTACCGGATGGTGCGGGAAGAGCTGCTGTACTTCAATCCGGCGCTGGCCGAAAAACGGCAGCTGGCGGTGGTGAACAAGCTCGATGTTACGGAAGTGCGTGAGCGGAGGGGGGATCTGGACGTCGAGGTCCGGGAGGCCATGAAGAATGCGGGCGATGCGAACGGGGAGGTGATGTTCATCTCCGCAGTCACCGGTGAGGGCGTAGACGCAATGCTCTTGCGGGTGGCCGGGATCCTGGAAGAGCTGCCGAAGGACGTGCTCCCTGCCGAGGAGGAGGTGGTGCGGGTGCCGGGACCGCAACGGCGGCACGGGGGCCCGGAGGGAGTCAGGGTCGAGAACGGTGTGTACATCGTCGAGTCGGAACGGCTGGAGCGGCTGAGTGCACTGGCGGATACACGTGACCAGCGAGTCCTGCTGCAACTATGGCGCGAGATGCGACGCACGGGGTTGGCGGAGAAGCTGATCGACGAGGGGATTGAGGTGGGTGACACGATCCGAATGGGGAGAGTGGAATTCGAATGGTTCTAGGCCGCGTTGGCATACTGGGCGGCACCTTCGATCCAATCCACCGCGGCCACATTGAGATAGCCCTCCGCGCCAAAGAAGAGGCAGGACTCCAAAGGGTTATGTTCGTTCCGGCCAGTCAGCCGCGCCTCAAGTCGGGAGTTCCATCGGCGACGCCGCAACAGCGGGTGGAGATGGTACAGCTTGCGGTGGAAGGCCTGGCGGGATTTGAAGTCTCTGGCATTGAACTGCGCCGCAGCGGTCCCACTCTGACCATCGACACGCTGCGTGAATTGGGGGCCGAGCTTGGCCCTGATGTGGAGTTGGTCTTCATTCTCGGGCTGGATGTGCTGGGCCGGTTTGACGAGTGGCTGGAACCGGACAAGGTGGTGGAACTGGCCCGTCTGCTGGCTGTGAGCCGACCTGGGTACGCGGGGTTCGACTGGGCCGGGTTCTACTCGCGGAACCCGTACGCCCTTGGCCGGGTGGACTGTATCGACACGACGGCCGTTGACATCAGTGCCAGCGAGTTGCGCGGACGACTGGCGGCCGGGCTTTCGGTGCGGGGACTGCTGCCGGAGACAGTGGAGCGATTTATCAGCGAGAATGGGTTGTACGGAATAAACGCTGGATAAAGTATGACCGCCCTTTGGCATGTCAACAAATAGTGTGTTAACATTTTGCGCAATTTGACTAGCCGCAATCGTCGGGTGGTCGAGACGGTCTCTTGTTTTTGTACGTTTGGCAGGGGTAGATGCAATGGCAATTGATGTACTTATTGAAACGACGGATGAAGTGCAACTTGAAGCCGTTGAATTGCTAATGGAATCGGGGGCACTGCTCTTTGGCGACTTCGAGTTGGCTTCCGGAAAACGTTCTACCTATTATTTCGATTCTAAGAAACTTACTTTGAAACCCGAAGGTGCTTTATTCGTCGGGCGGTGTCTCGTGGAAAAGCTTGATGAATTTGGTATCCGATTTGTGGGTGGGACCGCATACGGCGCAATTCCGATAGTTTCGCACGTGGTTTTGTCTAGTGCGCTCCGGGATGGTGAACCAATACACGCCTATTATCACCGCAAGGAAGCAAGGGGACATGGGACGGAGGCAGAAGCCGAGGGTCAGTTTCCACCCGATGGCGAGCCGGTCGCGATTCTGGAAGACGTGGTGACTTCGGGAGATTCACTTCTGTATGCGATCGAGAAAGCTAAGGGAGAGGGATACAACGTTACTCACGCTATCACTCTCGTAGACCGGGACGAGGGTGGCCGTGAGGCTGTGGAAGAGGCGGGATATGTCTTCTGGTCGCTATTCCGGGTGGTGAAGAGCGGAGACGAGGTCTCCTTCGTTTACAACGGAAGCTAGCAAGTCTCTGCGCAGACGACGGGTTCTTGGAGATAGGAAAGGGGACGCACTTGCCCGGTGCGTCCCCTTCTTGTTTCAGCGGGAAGATGTACGGGTTTCAGCTGAAGTCCTGGCCGGGTCCGAAGAGCTTGGGGGTGTCCTGGACGGTGGCCGTGCCGGTAGCCGGGGCCTGCAACTCCAGGGTATGTCCGGGGATCGCGGACGCCGTGCGGACGAAGCCCAGGCCACGGAGCTCGCCTCCGGGCGTTTGGTAGAGGGACGTGACTGTTCCTGCCTGCCTGCCATCGATGTACAGGGGGGAGCCTACGGTGGGTTCGCTGCCTTCGGAGAACAGGAGGACGGACAGGTACCGCTGGACCTTGTCGTAGCTGTCCAGCCGGGCGATTACTTCCTGGCCGATGTAACACCCCTTGGTGAAGTCGATGGCACCGATGAGGCCGGCTTCGAGAGGATTGTAGGGCTCGCCCATCTCGCGTCCGTAGGAAGGGATGCCGTTGGCTACGCGCAGCGCCTCCCACTGGTCATCGTCGGCTTGTACTGCGCCCTTATCGACCAGTGCCCCAGTTACGGCGTCCGCTCCGACAGACGGCGCTATCAGGAGACAGGACGGGGCGTCGCCCATCGAGTTGCTGATGGCGATGCATTCGTGGCCACCGATATTCGCTTCAGAGGCGGGGTACTGTTGCCCGGGCAAGCGTTCGGTGTCGTCGGGTTCAAGGCCGAGGGCGACTTCGGCCCTGCCGCCGGTCAGGGCAAGGATGGTAACCGTGTTGGAGACGTCTTCTACGTCGAGGTCTTCCATGATGGTGTACTTGTCGAGCCACTCCATGACCGGCTGCTGCTGGCCGGGGCTGGTGAGGAGGTAGACGCAGCTGTCGGCGTGGATGACGGTGAGCAGGTCGACGATGCGGCCGCGGTCGCTGGTGAGCACCGTCGGGGCCCAGTGGCCGGGCTGCAGGTGATCGACCTTGTTAGTGGAGAGACGGTTGAGCAGGTCCAGGGCGTCATCGCCCGTTGCCTTGAGGCAGCCGTAATCCGAGGCGTGATAGACGATTTGGGCGTCGGAGGAGGCGACCTGTGCGGCCGGGATTTCGCTCTGAGACTTCTGCAGGGTCATGGGGCCTCCGTCTGAAGTTCGTTCAACGTAGCAACATACGCAGTTACGCCGCCTTCATCCGGTGAAGACGGCGCAATCGAGTCCGATAACCATGGTTCCGGCAGCGCCGGCTTCTACTAAACGCTGAAGGAGGTGCCGCAGCCGCAGGCCTTCTTGGCGTTGGGGTTTTCAAATACGAACCCCTTGCCATTCAGCCCGTCGGAAAAGTCCAACTGAGTGCCGACCAAGTAGATGTAGCTCTTCTTGTCGACGATAACCTTCACGCCGTACTGCTCAACCACCTTGTCGGTATCGTTGTGCTCGCCGGTGATTTTCAGGTCGTAGGTCAGGCCGGAGCAGCCGCCGCCCTTGACGGCCACGCGAACTCCAACACCGTCCTGCGAGCCGTCCTTCTCAGCAAAATACTTAATCTTCTCGGCGGCCTTTTCGCTGATCTCAACCGTAAGTTCCACGCCGTCTCTAGTGATAGGCATAATACCCTCCGGGGCTGTGTGTTAGCTTGCGACAAAGCATTGCCGCCCCTGAGGGACGACAGAGCAATTGTATGCGGCAGGGGATTGGGCGTCAAGGCGAGTTGTGTACTAAAGGGCGGTGTTCTCCGCCTCGGCTACGATGCCTATGTCCTTGTCACCGCGGCCGCTGAGGCAGACGAGGATGATGCTGTCCGGTGATAGTTTGGGGGCGAGTTCGGCTGCGCCGTAGATGGCGTGGGCCGATTCGAGGGCGGGGATGATGCCCTCGGTGCGGCAGAGCAGGTGGAAACCCTCAAGAGCCTGGGAGTCGGTGACCTCACGGTACTCGGCGCGGCCGGCGTCCTTGAGGTAGCTGTGTTCGGGTCCGACACCCGGGTAGTCGAGGCCAGCGGAGATGCTGTGGGCCGGGCTGACCTGGCCGTCCTCGTCCTGAAGCAGGTAGGTCATGGAGCCATGGAGCACGCCGGGACGGCCTGCGGTGAGGGTGGCGGAGTGCTCGCCGCTGTCGATGCCCTTGCCGCCAGCCTCCAAGCCGACGAGGCGGACGTCTTCGTCGGGTACGAATTGGTGGAAGGTGCCGATGGCATTGCTGCCTCCGCCGACGCAGGCCATGACGTAGTCGGGCAGACGGCCCTCGGCCTCCAGGATCTGGGCTCGGGACTCGCGTCCGATGACGGACTGGAAATCTCGAACCATGAGCGGGTAGGGGTGGGGGCCGACGACGCTGCCGATGAGGTAGTGGGTGGTCTCGACGTTGGTCACCCAGTCGCGGATGGCCTCGTTGATGGCGTCCTTGAGTGTGCGGGTACCGGACTCGACGCTGATTACTTCTGCCTCAAGCAGGCGCATGCGGAAGACGTTCAGGGACTGGCGGCGAATGTCCTCCTCGCCCATGTAGACGATGCATTCCAGGCCGAGCATGGCGCAGACGGTGGCGGCGGCGACACCGTGCTGCCCCGCGCCGGTCTCGGCGATGATGCGCTGCTTGCCCATGTGCTGGGCCAGGAGGGCCTGGCCCAGGGCGTTGTTGATCTTGTGGGCGCCGGTATGGGCGAGGTCCTCGCGCTTCAGGTAGATCCTCGCACCGCCGAGGTGACGGGACAGGTTCTCGGCGTAGTACAGGGGAGTGGGACGACCGGCGTAGGTGTTCAGCAGGTTGGCGAGGCGGCCCTGGAAATCCTCGTCGGCCTTGACGCGGATGTAGGCCTCCTCCAGCTCGGCCACCGCGGACATCAGTGTTTCAGGTATGAACTTGCCGCCGAAGTCGCCGAAGCGGCCGTGATCGTCAGGGAAATTCGTCGTTGGGTTTGTCGCCATCGTTACTCGTCCGTTGTTGGAGTGTGTTGGGGCGGGGCATCCAATTCCCGACAGGGGAAAGTGGACTTGATTGGGTTACGCAGACCCGGTAAGGGCGGCGTCGGCTTCTCTTGCGTTGTTTACGAATCGTTGGATTTTGCGTCGATCCTTCTTGCCGATGGTTTCGACGCCGCTGGATACGTCCACCCCCCAGGGTCTTACGGCACTGATGATGCGGCCAACGCTAGCGGGGCTGAGGCCGCCAGCCAGCAGGAATTCGCTGCCGCGGCGGGCCAGGGATGCCGCAACGTCGAGGTTGAAGCTCTGGCCGGTGCCGCCCTGGATACCTTCGACAAGGCGGTCCAGCGTTACCAGGCAACCGGCGTTGGCATACTCGTGGACCCGTTCTGCCAACTCCGGCACGTCGTCCGGGGCGCGGTAGGAGGCAGGTACGTGGACGACCTTGATTACCTGGCAGTCGACGGCTGCTGCGTATTCGGCGCTCTCCTTTCCGCAGAGCTGTACGGCGTCGAGCCCGCAGTGGGCGATTGTCCCGTTGACCTCCTCCAGAGGCTGGTCGGCGAAGAGGCCTACCATGCGTGGCGGCGGGATGTCGAGAGCATGGACGGCGTTGACGATTTCGCTTGCCGCGTCGGGGGTGATGCGGCGGTGGCGCTCGGGGACGAAGACCATGCCGATGAAGTCGGCGCCAGCCTCGGCGGCGACGCAGGCGTCTTCGGGGGTGCCGATGCCGCAGATTTTGACGCGAATCATACCTATGCCTGGGTCCGGGCTGTTGGCACGGGCAGGCCTGACAGTTCCCGCACCTTGGCGGCTGTGTCTGGGGCGGTGACCAGGGCCTCACCGACCAGCACGGCTTTAACCCCGGAGCGGCCGAGGAGGCGGAGGTCATCCTGGGTGAAGATGCCGCTCTCGCTGACCAATACCTTGTCGCGCGGGATACCGGGGGCCAGCCGCTGGGTTACGGCGAGGTCGGTGGTAAAGGTGTGGAGGTCGCGATTGTTGATGCCGATGATGTCGGCGCCCGCATCGACCGCTGTTTGCAGCTCGGTCTCGTCGTGGACTTCGACGAGGCACTGCATCAAAAGGGACTGGGCGATTGCAAGCAGTTCTTTCAGCAGCTGGGGTTCCAGGATGGCGACGATGAGCAGTATGCCGTCGGCCCCCGCAGCCCGGGCCTCGTAGACCTGATAGGGATCGAAGATGAAGTCTTTACGCAGAACGGGGGCGTGCCCGGATGCGCCGCTCTGCTTGATCGCCGACAGGTGGGCCAGATCGCCCTGAAAGCGAGGGTCGGTGAGGCAGGATACCGCTGCGGCGCCATTTGCCACGTAGGTCTCGGCCAAACGCACCGGGTCGAAGTTGGGGGAGAGGAGGCCGCGGGAGGGCGAGGCCTTCTTGACTTCGGCGATGAGCCGGATGGGGCCACCCGTGAGGGCGCCGGAGAGGCTGAGGGGGAGCGGCTGTTCTGCAGCAGCCTGTTGCACGTCGGCCATGGGGGCAGACTGCATGGCCTCGGCCAGCTCGATTCGCTTGGCGGCTACGATTTCGTCTAGGATGCTGGGCATGTCAGGAGACCTTCACTTCCTTCTGGAGTAGGACGCTTTGCATGGATGCCAACACGAACTCGCAGGCATTGTCTATTTCCAAGCCCATCGGCAGTTCGTTCGAGTCGTAGAAAACAGCTATATCGCAGTTCCTACGATGGAAGTCAGACAGACCGTCGCCAAAATTCACTGTGAGAGTATCGCTTTCCGCATGGTATTTGAATCGATGATCGGCGTTGCCCTTGGGAATGGTCCGAATAGCAACATTGCGTTCCTTGGTAAACGGAGCTTCAGGGACGTCCGGGTTGGTTATTTCCTGACCGGTCACCAAGCTGGAGTTGGCAAACATCACGAACAACGTGGCGTCCAGAATCTCGAGCCCCAAGGGAACGCCATCCTTGCCATGATGGACAATTACGCCCTCGTTGTCTTCGCCATATCCGTAGGCCTCGTCCGAGACGTCCACCATCAGGATATCGACCTCGGAGCTGTACCTAAATTTCATATAGCCGCCTGGCACCTATGTATACCGTGATTATAACCAATCCTTCGTTTTCTACCTCGAACAAGAGGCGCAAAAGGTGGCGTTCGTCTATGGGAGACTGAGCAAAGGTCCGCCCGCCCCGAACGGGTACCACCTGATTCGGTTGGTGCGGGATTTCTGTTACCAACTGTTCGTTGACGTCAAATCCTCTGTCTCCTTCCTGCCTGAGTTTGCTGAGAGCATGGGGAGTGAATCTTATGGGAGCGGCACTCACCCGGCTCCCGCGTTGCTGAGCTCGACGAGGGCTTCCAGGCGGTGGCTGGCGGCGCGGGTGTCTATGGACCGGGCGGCGGCCTGGATGCCTTCGGGGATGCTGTTGGCGGTGCCGGCGGCGAGGAGGACACCTGCGGTGTTGAGGAGCACGGAGTCGCGAATGGGGCCACCTTCGCCGTTCAGCAGCTTACGCATGGTGGCTGCGTTGGCCTCCCGGTCGCCGCCACGGAGGTCGTCGACGCTCCAGCGGCCGAGGCCGGTGTCGTCGGGGCGGAAGGTCCAGCTTTCCACCTGGCCTTCGCGGAGCTCCCAGACTGAAGTGTCGCCGTCGAGGGCGATTTCGTCGAGCCCTCCCGCTCCGTGAACTACGAGGCTGCGGTCAGAGCCGAGAAGGCGCAACACCTCGGCCATTTTCTCGCCGAGCTGCGGGAAGGCGACGCCGATGAGCTGACGCTGGGCGGCGGCAGGGTTGGTCAGCGGACCGAGGATGTTGAAGACCGTGCGGATGCCGATCTCGCGGCGCACCGGGCCGGCGTGGCGCATGGAGGGGTGGAAGGCCTGGGCGAACATGAAGCCGATGCCACCCTCGTTGATGCAGCGTTCCACTCCCTCCGGGCTCAGCTCGATCCGAACGCCCAGGGCCTCCAGGACGTCGGCGGCGCCGCAACTTCCGGAGGCGGCGCGGTTGCCGTGCTTGGCGATGCGGACTCCCGTGCCAGCGGCCACAAGGGCGGCAGCGGTGGAGATGTTGAAGGAGTTGGTGCCGTCGCCTCCGGTGCCGACGGAGTCCACGGTCGTCCCATCGACGCGCACCTTGAGGGAGAACTCGCGCATGACGGTGGCCATGCCGGCGATCTCCTCGGTGGACTCGCCCTTAAGCCGCAGCGCGGTCAGGAATGAGCCCAGCTGGGCGGGTGTTGCCTCGCCCTGCATGATCTGCCGCATGACTGCCGCGGCCTGCTCCAGTGACAGCGACTTGCCGGATACGACGACGTCTATTGCTTCACGAATTTCCACGGTCTGTTGCTCCGAACAAAATGTATGAGATTCGCAATGGAACTAAAAGGGTAGGTCAAAGGGTCTTATCCGGCGGGCTGCATGGATGATTCGGGAAATCTCAACATCACCTTCCTGGACCCTGTAAATCAGACGATGGTTGCGAATCATCATCACTCGAACATCTGCCCGGTTGGTGTAGAGAAGAAGCCGACCGAGGTAAGGATATTCACTTAGCAGATCAGACGTCGCAATCATGCTCTCAGCGAGATCCGCCGCCGCCCGGGGTGATTCGACAGCTAAGTCTCGAACGATTATCTCGAGGTCGTTCAAGCTATGGGGCGACCAAGTTACTGAAGCCACTTGCGAATTCGCCTCTTGGCTTCGTCATGAGGTATCCCCTCTCCATCGTCCAGCTGCTCCATACCTTGCTGCACCTTGTATAGAATGATTAGTCTCTCAATGGCATCTTCGATGGTCGCGTCGTCCGGCAGTTGCTCCAGCAACTCCAGGATCTCTTCTTTAGCAGTCATTTTCGTTGCGCCTCGCCTCCTACGACTCGGTCATGCGGCTCTGCTCCCGCCATTGTGCCATCCGCAACTTCACCTCTTCCTGGGCGATGCCCTTGCCGTCTGCGATATTCTTGCTGGCCTTTTCTATGCTGTAGGACAGGACCAGCTTGTACATGGCGTCGTCCACCGTTTCCGCCGCAGTGGCGTCGGCGAGCAGAGTCGACATCAGCCTGACCAGTTCGGCCCTGTCGGCCTTCACCCGCGCTTCTGCTCCTCGGCCTCCGCGGCGCCGGTGATGCCGCGGCGCGAGTGGTCCCGCGGACGGGGCGGGTTACCGTACTGGGCGGAGCCGGCCGAAGGCATCGACGTAGGTGGGAGCATCGAGCAGGCCCTCGATTTGCCCTAGTATCTGATCTCTGGTGCTCATGACGCCTTTCCCACGCTGTGGCGAGCCACCTGGTTCAGGTAGTTTTGAAGGAGGGCCTTGCCGTCGGGGGTCATTATGGACTCGGGGTGGAACTGGATGCCCTCTACGGGGTGCTCCTTGTGGCGAATGGCCATGATCAGGCCGTTCTCGCTGTGAGCGGTGACTTCCAGCGAGTCGGGGACCGTCTCCGGGTATACGACCAGCGAGTGGTAGCGAATGGCCTCAAAGGGGTTGGGCAGGCCGTTGAGCACGCCGGCACCGTTATGGTGGATCATGGAGGTCTTGCCGTGTCGGATCTCCCCGGCTCGGTCCACGCGGGCACCGTAGACGTAGCCGATGCACTGGTGGCCCAGGCAGACGCCCAGCGTGGGAATGCGCGGCCCGAAGCGGCGGATCACATCGTTGGAGATACCAGCCTCCATGGGAGTGCAGGGGCCGGGGGAGATGACGATCCCCTCGGGGGCCATCTCCTCGATTTCGTCCAGGGTGATCTTGTCGTTGCGATGGGTGTCAACCTCTGCGCCCAATTCCCGAAGGTACTGGTAGAGGTTGTAGGTGAAGCTGTCGTAGTTGTCGATCAGCAGCAGCATGGCTTCCTTGCGTTGTGTTTGCTTATCCGGTTTAGCGTTAGAACAGCTCGACGAACTCCAGCCAGTTTCCGTCGGGGTCGCGGGCGTAGCAGGCCTTGCGGGAGAGGTTGCCGCTTTCGTCGAACATGGATGCCGGCGGGTTGTTGTAACGCAGACCTTTTTCCCGGGTGTCCTCGTAGAAGCGGTCTAGGTCCTCGACGAAGAAGGCAAGGTGCGCCGCGCCGAGGTCATTTCGCTCGACGCTGTTTGGGCCACTCTGGGGCGCGAGGTACTGGACCAACTCCAGCTGGTGTCCCTCGCCCATGTCGACGAAGCCGCCCTTGATGTGGGCTCCGGGGAAGGCCAGGACCTGTTCGACGAACTCACCCTGCCGCTCGGTGCGTCCGGCTACTCGCATGCCCAAGATTTCGGAGTAGAAGCGCACGGACTGCTCGATGTCGCGGACCACGAAACCGGTATGGAAGAAAGATTTCAGCATGGTTGTGTACTCCTTCTTTACGGCGGTTTTGGTGGGCAGGGGTGAAACCCACGCCCCAACCCTCCCCCTCAGGGGGGATAAAGGCGAGACTGGCAACAGTTCAGAAACCTTCTTCTGCCATGTCTATGGCTCGCATAAGGGCGTTGGACTTGTGGCGGGTCTCCTGGTATTCGTCTTCGGCCACACTGTCGGCGACGATACCGCCGCCGGCCTGCACGTACATCGTGCCGTCCTTGTAGATGCCAGTGCGCAGGACGAGGGCGGTGTCCATGTTGCCAGAGTAGCTGAAATAGCCAACGGCGCCACCGTATGGACCGCGTTTCTCGCCCTCGATCTCGGCGATAATCTCCATGGCCCGTATCTTTGGGGCACCGGATACGGTGCCGGCGGGAAAACATGAACGCAAGGCGTCGTAGGGGGTCAGGTCCTTGCGCAGCCGTCCCTCGACGTGGGAGACAAGGTGCATGACGTGGGAGAAACGCTCGACCTCCATCATCTTGGTTACCTCGACGGTGCCGGGATCGCTGACGCGGCCGATGTCGTTGCGGCCGAGGTCAAGCAGCATGACATGCTCGGCGCGCTGCTTTTCGCTGCCCTTGAGTTCGGCTTCGTTGGCGTCATCCTCGCCGGGTGTGGTGCCGCGGGGTCGGGTGCCAGCTATTGGGTGAGTGGAGGCGAGACCGTCTTCCACCTTGACCACTGACTCAATTGCGGCGCCAACAATCTGGAAGCCGTCCAGATCCAGATAGTACATGTAGGGCGATGGATTGACGCTTCGCAGGGCGCGGTAGATCTGGAAGGGGTGGGCGCCAGTCTGTCTCGAGAAGCGCTGGGAATTGACCACCTGAATGACGTCGCCAGAGTACACATATTCGACGCACTTCTCGATGGCGTCTGCGTAGCGGTCCGGCGTGAAGTTTGACTCGATGGGGCTGGGAGGTACGGCGACATCACGTTGCAGTTCGTCCGGCAGCGTCAGTGGTTGGGACAGCAGGTTGACCATCTCTTCTATTCGGGCCACTGCGTCGTTGTAGGCCTGCTCGACTTCCTGAGAGCTAGGGCTCCCGCCTTCGCGTCTCTGGCCGTCCGGCCCGCCCAGCCGGGCGTGAGATACGACCTTTATGTCGTGGCGCAGGTGGTCGAATATCAGGATGGTCTCGCCGAACATGAAGACCGATTCCGGAACACTCTGAGGGTCGTCGGGCATGGCTGGCACACGCGGCTCGAAATAGCGGATGGCATCGTAGGCCACGTAGCCTACCGCGCCGCCATGGAATCCGGGCAGGCCGTCGACGGGAATGAGCTTGTGGCGAGACATTTCCTCTTCCACCAGAGTCAGTGGGTCGACTTCTCCGTACGGCTGACCGGGGCCGGTGGTGATTATCCTGTAGGGGTTGGTGCCGATGAAGCTGTAACGGCCCAGCCGCTCGCCGCCTTCCACACTCTCCAAGAGGTAAGAGAAAGGACCGCGGGCCACCTTCAAGTAGGCTGAAACCGGGGTCTCCAGGTCGGCGTGGATCGACCGGTAGATGGGCACTAAGTTGCCCTCCCGGGCCCGGGCTCTGACCTGCTCCAGCGTTGGGTAGTACATATCGAGCTCCAAACAAAAAGACCCGTCCATCAAGGGACGAGTCTGCGTCGCGTTGCCACCCTTTTTCTCCGGCGCTGACCTTAATCGTAGAAGGCCAAATCCGGAATCTCAACCGGCGGGGGGACGAATTCACAGCCTTGACTGGCGCTACGCTGCTGAAGGCGTCCCATGCCGCGGGCCTTTAACGGTGCCCTTACCGGCTCAGCCTAGCCCCGTAGGGGTTCGGCCTGCGGCTCCGGGGTCCATTCGCGCTTCTGCACTGGGCGCCGGCTTTCACCATACCCGGCTCGCTTGTTGCCCTGCTGGAAGCCTACTACTCCCCATCATAGCCTTTCTGCATATTCTGTTTGGCAAAAAAGCATAGGGCAGGCGACGAGGGTGTGTCAAGCGCTGGGACAGGCAATGGAAGTCAGGGTCTTTTAATAGTTGAAAAGGAAGTGTGAGTTATTGAATAATCGGACCTGAGTTTGGGAGTGTGGAGGACGGTTGTGCGGGAGGAGAGTGTTGGCGAGTGGGGTCCGAGGTTGCTGGAAGCCCTGAGCGGATTGGAGGATCCCAGGAAGCCCCGAGGAGTCCGGCATCCTTTGCCGGCGATTCTGGCCTTGGTGGTTTGCGCCATGTTGGGCGGCGCCCGCAGTTTGTACGCCATCGCCCAGTGGGGCCGGGAACATCCCGAGTTCGCCCAGTCTTTGGGGTTCAGCCGTGCGCGGACCCCGTGCGTGGCCACGCTGCATCACCTTTTCCGGCGTTTGGACGTTGCTGCCTTTGAGGCTGCCCTGGGTCGCTGGGCCCAGGAGTCCCTGGGAGAGGGTGAGGCCACCATAGCCATAGACGGCAAGGCCCTGCGGGGCATACACGGTGAGGAATTGCCTGGAGTCCGGCTGGTGGCGGCCTATGCCCGGGAGAGCGGCCTGGTGATCGCTCAAAAGGGGGGTGAGGGGTAATCGCAAGGAGAGTGAACTGGGGCTGGCCTCGGCCCTGCTGGCCGAGTTGGACCTGCGGGGCAGGGTGGTCACCGGGGACGCCCTTTACGCCCAGCTGGAGCTGAGCCGCCAGGTGCTGGATTTGGGAGGAGACTATTTCTGGGCGCTCAAGGGCAACCAGCCCAGCACAAAGGAGGCGGTGAGCCTGCTGTTCGAACAGCCGCCCTGGGGCGAGAGCTTTGCCCATGCGAGTCAGGAGGGCCGGCGCGGGGACCGGCGGGAAAGGCGGCGGTTGTGGGCCTCGACCGCCCTGAATGAATACTTGGGTTGGCCCGGCCTGGGACAGGTCTGCTGCGTGGAACGGGTCAGGAGACACAAGGGCAAGGAGACGGTGGAGCGAGCCTGGGCCATCACCAGCCTGTCGCCGGAACGAGCGGACGCCGCCCGGTTGCTGGAGATATGGCGGGGACACTGGGGAATAGAGAACCGGGTGCACTGGGTGAGGGACGTGGTCTTTGGCGAGGACCAAAGCCAGGTGCGGACCGGGACGGCGCCCCAACTTATGGCGGCACTGAGGAACCGGGTGATAGGGATGCTGCGGTTGGGAGGGGTGAAAAACATATGGGCGGCCCTGCGCCACTACAGCTGGAAACCATGGGAGACCCTGACCCTCATCGGCCTACCCCTCGACTATTAAAAGACCCTACAATGGAAGTACCCGTGCTTGCCTTGCGTCTGGGCAGAGGATATCATCCGAATCAGGACTTCCCAGCAGAGTTGGGTTGCAGGCTGCACTGGAGACCCTCTTTCTGGACTGGTTCCAGTGGACGGAGCGTCAGTTGACATCAGCCAATAACACAGGCGCTTCTCGCGGAGGCGGAATAGCCGCCTATGGGGTGGAAGGTTTTGTTGACCGGCTCCGACAGATAGTTGGAAGCGGCAATGTTGTGTGGCACCCAGACGATCTGCTGGTCTTCGAGTATGACGGATCCATAGACCGGGGGATGCCCAGCGCAGTGGCATTCCCGCTGAATACCCACGAGGTCAGCCGCGTGATGGAGCTGGCCTGGGAAGCCGGGGTACCGGTGGTCGGGCGTGGGTCCGGCACCGGTCTCAGTGGCGGAGCGATTTCCCGGCCCGACGGGGTCCAGATCGCCTTCACCCGCATGAACCGCATACTGGAAGTCAACGTGGAAAACCGCCACGCCGTGGTGGAGCCGGGGGTCATCAACCTGGACCTGGACACTTACGTGCGCCGTTTGGGGATGCGATACGCGCCGGACCCGTCCAGCCAGAAGGCCTGCAGCCTGGGTGGCAACATCGCCGAGAACGCCGGAGGTCCGCATTGTCTGGCGTATGGCACGACCACCAACCATGTGCTGGGAATGGAGGTTGTGCTCGAGGATGGAAGTGTGGTGTCTTTGGGCAGCCTGGCGCGGGAGACGCCCGGCTACGACCTAAGGGGCGTGTTCACCGGCTCCGAAGGCACCTTCGGAATCGCAACCCGCATCATGGTGCGGTTGCTGCCGGTGCCCGAGGCGGTGAAGACATACTTGGGTATCTTTCCTGATGTGGAATCGGCGTGTACGGCGGTTTCCGCAGTAATCGGCCACGGCATCGTTCCAGCTGCGCTGGAAATGATCGATGCTCTCAGTATTCAGGCCGTGCAGAACGTATCGGATGCGGGATACCCGGAAGACGCGGGGGCGGTCCTGCTCATAGAGCTTGAAGGCCTGAAGGAAGAAGTAGACGAGATCGGCCTTGAAGTGGAGTCCGCTCTGTGGGATACCGGCGCAAGTCAAGTGCGTTTTGCTGCTGAGGCCGCCGAGCGAGAGCAATTGTGGAAGGGGCGAAAGGGGGCATTGGGGGCATTGGGTAGTCTCGCGCCCAACTATTACCTCGTCGACGGGGTGGTTCCGAGGACGCAGCTAGGGTCGGTGCTGCAGCAGGTGGCCGAGGTGGGCCGGAAGCACGGCGTTTCGATCGCCAACGTCTTCCATGCCGGTGACGGCAACCTGCATCCCTGCCTGCTCTTTGATGAGAGAGAGCCTGGGGCGCTGGAAAGGATCACAGTGGCTGGCGCGGAGGTCCTTGAGGTCTGCGTTGCTGCTGGCGGAACGCTTACAGGCGAGCACGGTGTGGGGCTGGAGAAGAAGGAGCAGATGCCGCTGGTGTACACGGCGGAAGACATGCTGGCGATGCGAAATGTACGCGATGCTTTCGCCCCCCGCAACAATATCAACCCGGGAAAGATCTTCCCGGACGGTCACCGTCACCACGCCGCTTCCCACCGGCCCGCGCCGGGAATGTACGCCTAAACTCGGCTTCCTGGGCCTTCCTCGTTATGTCATCGGGCAGGGTACAATGGTTCCCTCAGGACTTCGGGTTATGACTACCGTCAACAATATTGCGGATATCCTGCGCATCATTCGGGAGCAACCCGAATGGGGCGAGGCACTGCGCGCGGCCTTGCTTAGCAAGGAAGTCCTCGAATTACCGCATACGCTGGCGGAGTTTGCACAGGCGACCGATCAGAGGTTTGCGCGACTGGAAGGCGATGTGGCAGGGCTGAAGGAGGGGCAGGCGCGGCTGGAGGCTGGGCAGGCACGCCTGGAGGGGGCGGTAGGCAACCTTCAGGGGAATGCTTATGAACAGAGGGTGGCGAACAACATTGCCAGCATCGTGCGTCAACACCTGGGGATCCGGAGGGTTCGTGTCCTGAAGGGGTTTAAGGTGTCGGACGAAATGGCCTTTCATCACCTGATGGACGAGGCTGAAGATCACGATGTCATATCTGAAAGGGAGAGATTTGAGGCAGGGAATACAGACATTGTGCTGCGAGGGTATTCTCAACAGGCCACAACTTATCTGGCACTGGAAGTTTCCCTGACGGCAGGTGAGAGCGACATCAACCGAGCGGCCGACAGGGCGCACATCCTGAGCCGAGCCACGGGGGAGGCTACCATTCCGGCTGTTATCAGCGCGCATCTGGATGAAAGCCGACGACAACTGGCTGCGTCGCGCAATGTCGCCCTAATCACAGTTGCAGAATAACTGCCTCGCCAGAAGGACGGGGCCAGGGATGTCGAACCAGCGTGGGAGCGTCAGTTGACCGCCTCTTATGCCTATGAACTGAGCCGGATTGTGCCACAGGGGGCCTTACCCCCGGCATATGTGCATTCCGAATATGCCATTGACGGTCTCAGTCCCATGGCAGTGGTGGTCCCGGAGAACCGGGAGCAGGTTACCGACATACTTCGCTGGGCCGCGGAGAGCGGGGTTACTATTTTCCCTCGGGGTGGTGGCACCAAGACCGTATTGGGCAACCCGCCGGACAGCGTTGGAGTAGTGCTGGACCTTTCCCGGCTCAGCCGCGTCGTCGATTATCAGCCGGGGGACATGACGGTCACTGTAGAGGCGGGGATCACACTGGATGCTCTGCAACGCGAGCTAGCAATAGCGAGGCAGTTCGTACCCCTGGAGTCGCCGCTTGCGGGACGGGCCACCGTGGGCGGGACCCTTGCGACCGCCTTCACCGGGCCAATGGCGCATGCCTACGGCCCGCCCCGCGACTGGCTGATCGGCGTTGGCGTTGTCGGATCGAATGGTGTGTTTACCAAGGCCGGGGGCCGGGTGGTCAAAAACGTTACTGGCTATGATCTGAACAAGCTGTACACCGGCTCGATGGGAACTTTGGGGATCATCGTTGAAGCCTCCTTCAAGGTGTCGCCTTTGCAGCCAGAGGAATACGCACTGGTAGCCCCGTTCGATTCGATGGAGGAAGCCGTCGGGGCAGGACGCCAAGCTCTTGAGATTTCGGCTGGCCCGATGAGCTACCTAGCTGTCACCGGTGGCCTGGCGCGCCACTTTCTGGCGACGCATCCGGGGTCGCCGCTAGGACAGGCACTGGGAGAGCGGCTAGGTGGGTTGGGGCTTTGTTTCTTTACCGGTCGAGCCGGTGCGGTGCAGCGTCGGATGGAAGATACATCGGCGGCACTCCTGAACGCCGGCGCGGTGGACGCAGTGGCCATTGACGGCGTCAGCCCGTCTTCTGCGAGGCAGTGGGCCACGGATCTGGGCTGGCAAGAGGACTCGCTGCCAGCGCTGGCGATGCGCGTAACGGCTCCGCGGAGGATTGTTCCTGTTCTCGCGGAGACCTGCATGAGTATCGGGCTTCTCGAGTCTCCGTCGGAGATGCTAGTCGATCCGGGCTTCGGCTCTGTGCGCATGTTGTTCTGGGGCGAATTTGACGAAGAGGGGATCGTCAAGACGATCAGCGACGTTCGTCAAGCCGCCCGACAACACGGCGGAACAGCGCTGGTAGAGATCTGCCACCCGTCGATAAAGGTAAACCTGGACGTGTGGGGAGAAGAGCCCTCGGGCATGGAGATCATGAGGCGAATCAAGGACCAGTTCGACCCCCAGCGGCTGCTCAACCGCGGTCGCTTCATAGGGCGGCTTTGATGACTAATTCGGACTCAAGAGCGAACAGCGATATCGGCGCCGAGGTCCAAGACGTGACTGAAGGAGCGGGGTCCGAGGTGGTCGCCGTTTCGGAAACGGTTGGCGATGCACGGGAGCGACAGCCGCTGCCGGCCCTGTTTGCCGGGTTCACCGGCGTCGATGCTCCGGCAGAAGCGGACATGTACCGCTGCGTGCATTGCGGGCTGTGCCTCAGTTCATGCCCGACGTACATCGTTACCGGGTTGGAAATGGAATCGCCCCGGGGCCGCATCGCGCTGATGAAGGCGGTCAACGAAGGACGGGTTGGCATCAGTGACCGCATCGTTTCGCACTGGGAGGCCTGCCTGAACTGTCGCGCCTGCGAGGCCGTCTGTCCGTCGGGTGTGCCCTATGGCCGCATGATGGAACGCACTCGTGCGCAGGTCCGTGCCAGAGGACGGCAGTCGGAGGGCATGAAGCGGATGACCCGCTGGTTCCTGCGGGCGGTGCTGCCACGTCCGGGTCTCCTGCGCTTCGGGGCAAACATGTTGCGGCTGTACCAGCACCTGGGAATACAGAGGCTGGCCAGGGGAACCGGGCTGACGCGGTTGCTGCCCAGCGGGTTGAGGCAGGTTGAATCGCAGCTTCCCCGCATGAGCGGGAGGTTCTTCGGGCCGTCGCGTCGAACGCATCGTCCTGCAGAGGTCCAGCAGACAATGAAGGTGGCCCTGCTTTCGGGCTGTGTTATGCCCCTGATGCAGGCGGAGACGATGAACGCTACGGTGCGGATCCTCACTCGCAATGGGTGCGAGGTTGCGGTGCCGCCGAGACAGGGGTGTTGCGGGGCGCTGAGTGTCCATGCCGGGGACCTGCAGACGGCAAGGGCCATGGCCAAGCGAAACATAGATGTCTTCCTGGCCACAGGGGCTGAACGGATTGTCACATGCTCGGCGGGTTGCGGCTCCACGATGAAGGAGTACCACGATCTGCTCAAGGACGACGCGGAATACGCGGAGAAGGCGAGCCGGGCCGTGGAGATGACTCGCGACATCACGGAGTTGCTGCTGGAGCTGCCGTTCCGACGTCCTCTGGTACACGTTGACCGGATGGTTACGTACCAGGACCCTTGCCACCTAGCCCACGCCCAGCGGATCTCCGCGGCTCCGCGCACCATCCTGCAGTCGATACCCGGCGTGCAGTTGCAGGAGATGGAGAATCCGTCGATGTGCTGCGGTGGCGCTGGAATGTACTCGGCGGTGCAGCCCACGCTATCCCGCAGGATTCTCAGCCGTAAAGTGGAGGCCATCATCGAGAGTGGGGCATCGGAGGCGATAACGGCCAACCCTGGCTGCATGCTGCAGCTTGAGCAGGGATTGCGCGCCGCAGGTCAGGAGACGCCCGTGCGGCACCTGGTGGACATCCTCGACGAGGCCTATCGCCTGGAAGAGCCTGTACCGCAGAACACCAGCGGGGGGGCGTCGAGGCGTCGCCGTGGGCCGATGCCCCTGCAGATGGACCTGGAAGAAGCGCAGGCCAGCCAGTTCCATGGAGGAAGGCGGCGAGGGCCCCTGGGGCAGCTGCCAGGCAGGAACCGGAGGCAGGGCCGCGGCCGCCCTCTCTAAGGCGAAGGTCTACTGAATCGCTGCGGGACCGTTGGGGCATGCCATTCGCGAGTTGACGCCAGGGTGCGTTTGCGACTCTACGGTGGCACAGACGAGGACAAACTCTCAGTTGGAAGTTTGTAGCCTCAGATTGCCGGGTTTCCGCAATAACCCGCCACTTGGGCGAGACCCTATCTCAGGGAAGACTCGGAAGAGGCGCCTGCAGGAGATGAGGTGTAAGTCATTTCCTGGGTTAGCCTTGAGAACAGGAAGAAGATCTCTCCCGTCGTGTTGGTGACCTTGAGGATGCTCGCCTGAACCGCTTCGCTGGGAATGGGTTGGCTGGATGTGTAGTCGCTTCTGATCCGGCCGAGCAGCCCGGTTCGGTCCCGGGTCAATTGCCTGATAGTGGACCAGTTCTCCGGATCCGGGCTGTTCAGTCCATCGATGATGACAAGAACCACCGCGTCTATGCCTTCGACAAAAACCGACCTCAGTTGACTGGTGGCCGAGTCGTGGGGCAGCCGGTTCAGCTCATCGCACAGCTCACCGAACTGTTCTTCCAACCAGATGATGAGTCTCTGCTGGGCCAGGGCGGAGTTGACCTCATCAATGCCGTAGCCGGGATGGCGTACGCGCACCTCAGTAAGGAACTCGTCGATCTCAAAGATCAAGGACCTGACGGAACTCCGTAGAGAGTCGAGGGTGGCGCCCTGACGCACGGAATTGAGATAAGAAGAGAAGCCGGAGAGAACGCGACGCTGCTCCAGGGAGATCAGTTCAAGTGCGGCAGAGACGTTTTCATAGGAGCGATTGTGGATGAATTGAGGCTGTGAAATGGTTTCAGCAGTGGTTGTCGGCCACCACAGCCCAAAGAGCCACGCCACAAATGGGAGGAAGAAGACCACCAGAGCTGCTCCGAAAATGTCGCTGGCCAATCCCAGAAAGGCCATTGGCTGGTCCAATGGAACGGACAAAACCAGAGACTTCATCAAAGGTACATCCGTCCACAACTCTATGTACAAGAGCGGAACGAATATCAAGAGCAAGAGCAGGTTGTAAAACACCTGGAACATGGCAACCTGGCGCCCGGCTCCGTTCAGGGTCCAGGACAATGCCAGCAAGGTAACCGTAGTTCCTAAAAATGAGCCATAGATTGACACGTAAACCTGGTCGGTGGACAGGACTCCAATCGATCCCATGCTGATCGCGAAAACAGCCACAGCCGCCGAGGACTGGACGGCAAAGGACAGCACTGCCGCCGCGAAGAAGGCAAGTAACAGGGAGTTCCCGGACAGCTGGGAAAACCCGTCAAACATCGGCTGAATCGCCACTGAAGCAGCAGAATCCTTGACCAATCCGAGGCCGACGTACATCAGGGCGACCCCGAACAGAATGGTACCGACGTTCCGGAACCTGATGGCCCGCTCGCTGATCATGAGTACGCTGGCGACGCCGAGGATGTAGAGAGCGGCCAATTGAATGTCCAGCGAAACCAGCAGCACGAGGATGCCCACCCCGAGGTTTCCGCCTAGGACGAAGGCGAGCGTTCGTTCCGGGGTAACGAGGTTGGCCCGAAGGAGACTGACGGCAATAAAGGTCATTGCCGTCATACTCTGGATTATGCCCCCGGCGAGGGCGCCCCACCCCAAAGCGGCGTAGCGGTTGGGGACCCAGTTGGCGGCAATTACGCGAAGCCTGCGAGTGGCCAAGCGCTTGAGGCTTTCAGAGAGCAGCCACATGCCCACGAAGAACATGCCAAGCCCCCCGAGAAGACCTCCGAGGGCTTCAATCATCTTCTAACCGGCGGGCAGAAAGGTCGCTAACCAGAGTATGTCACAAGCGTACGCTGGGCTGCTGCCAGGCTTGAACCATAGGCGACCTCGTAACCATACTGGTTGAACAGCTGCTCAAGGGCGGAAAGCAAGGCCAGCACGTTGCGGTCCCGTGCGGAGTCTCCCATGAGGCCGATGCGCCAGACCTTGCCGCGAAACTCTCCCAGGCCGCCGCCGATCTCGATGGCGTAGTCGTTCAGCAGAGCGGCGCGGATGCTGGCGTCGTCGATGCCCTCGGGAATCCGCACCGTGGTCAAGGGGTTGAGCCGGTATTCAGGGTCGGCCAGCAGTTCGAGGCCCAAGGCTTCCAGCCCGGCGCGGAGGGCGGCGGCGACGCGGGCGTGGCGGTCGATGCGGTTCTCGATGCCCTCTTCCATCATCATACGCAGGGCCTCCCGGAGGGCGTAGGTCATGGAGATAGGGGCGGTGTGATGGTAGCTTCGGCTCTGACCCCAGTAGCTTTCCAAGTCCTGGAGGTTGAAGTAGAAGCTCTGCACCTGGGTTTCCCGGGACTTAACGACCTTCATGGCAGACTCGTTGAGGGTGATTGGCGCCAGGCCCGGAGGGGCGCCGAGGCACTTCTGGGTGCCGCTGTAGCATACGTCGATGCCCCAGTCGTCGACGCGCATGTCATGACCGCCCAGGGAGGTCACGGCGTCGACGATGGCCAGCGCACCGTGGCGATGGATTACGTCAATGATGTCGGGCAGGGGGGTCAGGACGCCGGTGGAGGTTTCGGCGTGGACCACGCCCACGGCCTTCACACCCGGGTGCTTGCTCAGCTCGTCGTCCAGGGCCTGGGGATCTACCGGTCGGCCCCAGGGGGAGTCGACTTCGTAGACCATGGCGCCACAGCGTTCGGCAATGTTGCCGAGGCGGATGCCGAAGTAGCCGTTGCGGCAGACGACCATGGTGTCGCCGCGCTCGAGGATGTTGGCGCAGGCGGTCTCCATGGCACCGGTGCCGGTGGCGGACATGGGCATGGTCATCACGTTGGAGGTGTGATAGACCTCGCGCAGCATGTCTCCGATGTCGTTCATTACCTGGAAGAAATCGGGGTCGAGGTGGCCCATCACGGGCAGGGTCATAGCCTGCAACACGCGGGGATGCACCGAGCTGGGGCCTGGCCCCAGGAGCAGCCGCGCGCTGGGCTGCAATTCGGTATGGTATGAAGCGGTCACGCTTGCCCTCCAGAATTCATGCCGCCTTCCTGAAGACGGTCGACGGCAGTAGTTTTTGATCGTAGTGTCGATTGCGAGCCGTAGGGGCGCACAGCTGTGCGCCCCTACATTTCAGGTTCAGCCCCTATGAGCCCTCACCCGGACTCTGTCGCAAGAATAATGAGTGGGGTTGCTCACGCACAAGTGCTTCAGGTTTAGACGACGGCGGACGCTCCTCCGTCCAAGTTGACGGCAATGCCGGTCAGGTAGCTGGCGCGTTCGGAAGCCAGGAATGCGATTACATCGCCGGCTTCCTCGGGCTCGCCGACGCGTCCCAGCGGCACCTGCCTACCGGCGGCCAACTGGTCGTAGAAGGTGTCGACGCTCAGGCTGGGATCGGACTGGATGCGGGCGTCGTAGCGTTTCTGGTGCTGGCCGCTCTTGATCAGCCCGATGCAGACGGTGGAGACCAGGATGTTGTCCTTGGCCAGGTCCTTGGAAAGCCCCTTGGTTATGGCGATGCCGGCGGCGCGGGAGATTGAGGTGGGCATGGAGGACGGGCCTGGGGTGCGGCCGCCGAGGTTGGTGACGTTGATGATACGGCCACCGCCGACCTTGCGCATCTCAGGGATGGACTGCTGGATCAGCCGGACAGCGCCCCAGACCTTGAGATCGAAGTCGTACTCCCAGTCCTGCTGCGAGACGTCCTCAAAGGGCTTGGCCATGGAGGTGCCGGCGTTGTTGACCAGAATGTCGACCCGGCCGAATTTGTTCAGGGTGTTTTCAACGATGCTCTTGGCGGAGCCTGGATCGGTGACGTCGGAGGAGATGGACATCACCTGCCCCTCGGTGGCAGCGAGGATTTCCTGCTCGGCTTGGTCCAGGACGTCCTGGCGACGGGCAACGATGACCACCGCGGCGCCTTCCTGGGCCATGCTGAGAGCTGCGGCTTTGCCGATGCCATCGCTGCCGCCAGTGATGATGGCGACCTTATCCTGAAGTCCCAAGTCCATGGCGCGCTCCCTGCCGGTGTGATTAGAAATAGTGCGGAGAAAATTATATCACAGGGTAAGCGATGTGGCCGATGCAGAGATGCCCGGCCCACGGGGCCCCAAGGGAGTGTCTGAACTGTAATTTGTTTGGTTAGGGGTGGGCATGATTTTGGGTTGTTGGCTGGTCGTGGCGGGTGGCGGGGTGTTGGGGGTGGAGTTTTGTGGGGAGACGGGAGTTTTGCCGGGGGTGACATTGTCTGAACTGTGATTTGTTTGATTAGGGGATGGATATGATTTGGGGTCGTTGGCTGGTGGTGGCGGCTTGCAGGGGTTGGGCGTGCAGTTCTTGAGAGATACGGGGGTTCGGATTCGTGCTTTCGTGGGAGGGACGGGGGTGCAGGGGGTTAGGTTAGCCAGGCATTCAGGGCTTCGCTGCCCGCGTGCTGTTGCAGGAGGGTGGCGTAGTGTCGGGTCTTGTGGAGGCTGTAGGGCGTGGACGCGTCGATGAGATGGTCGAGGGCGTCGGCGGTCTCGATGGTGGAGGAGAAGACCTGAAGCAGGGGAATGTCGCGCTCCAAGGCTTCGGCTTTAATGTACTCTGTGGGCTCGCCGGGGCCGGTAAGCACCAGGCAGCGGGTCTGGGGGAGCATGCTGGCCAGCTGGATGTCGGGGCGCTGGGTTCGGGTGATGACGGCCTGGTTGGAGTAGCGTCCGTAGTAGGTTGGGCCGTGGTCCATGATGTTGCCGCCGATGAGGAAACGTTCGACGGGTGCGTCGGCATTGACCGGCTCGAGGGTCCAGACGGCGTCCAGGTGGTCGGCGATCTGGGATACCGTTGTGGCCAGCATAATGCGGCTCTCGGGGATGATGACGGCGTCGACGTCGGCTGACGACTCGGCGGCGGATGCGGCTACGGCTTCCTGCCTGTAGGGAGGCACGGCGTTGATCACCAAACATGCAAGGCGGTTGCCCCAGCGGCCGGCGGCGTGGTCGGCTGCCGCGGCCCAGTCGCGGTCGGGAGTGTAGGAGACGATCTCCAGCACGCGGGCTGCAGTCTCTTCGGCCAAGTCGGCACCGAGAGGGCTGTTGGGGATCTCGACGATTACCGTTCCGGACTGGTCTCGCAGCAAGGAGACGTCCGCGGCGGCGTCCTCCACATCGCTGGTCATCGGGCCCGGCGCGGGGCCAACGGTGATCCCGAGGGCGTCGGCGAGGACTCGAGAGGCGAAGGCGTGGTCATCGTCGGAATCGGCAGACCGTGAAAACGGTTTGGAGTAGGCAGCGGGTAAGCCAGCGTCGCGCAGGTGGGCCAAGAGGCCCGCAGCGAGGCTGGTCTTGCCGGAGCTGGCGGTGCCGGTTATGAGGATGGCGGGCATGGTGCCTGGGTTCGCCTGCGCCCCGACCTAGACGCCGACGTCGAGGAATTCAATGTTGTAGGGGTCGAATCCCTTGGGGAAAGTGGTGGTGTTGTCCCACTTTGCGAGGGTGAAGTCGGCGCGGTGGAGGCTGGCCTGATCGAAGTTTGCGCCGGTCATGTTGGCGGCGATCCACATGGAGTCGCGGATCATGGCGCGGGTGAAGTCGGCGCCGGCCATGCTGCAACGAGAGAGATCGGCGCCGTTCATGTTGGTGGAGACGAATACGGCGCCGGTGAGGTCGGCGTTGCGCAGGTCGGCCTCAATCATGTTGGACTGGCTGAAGTCGGTACCCTGCAGATTGCAGCCGATGAGGGAGATGCGGTTCATGCGGCAGTGGCGCACGACTGCTCCCGACAGGTTCGCGCTCTTCAGGTCGGCCCAGAAGAGGTTGACGCTGGTCAGGTTGGCTCTTGAGAGGTCGGCACCGGACAGCGAGGCGCGTCCCAAGTCTGCCCTTTCCAGATTGGCACCGGAAAGGTTGGCAGCGGGGATTCCGATCTGGGTAAGGCGGGCATCAGCCAGGTTGGCACCGGAGAGGTTGACTTTTTCCAGCCTGACTCGCGCCAAGTCGATACCGGTCAGAACGGCTTCGCTGAGGTCCAGTTCCGTCTCGGGGTTGTCGGCCCGCCACCGGGCGACGGCATCCGAGCCGGCGCTCACGAGGGCCACATGCTCCGGGTTAGCCATGGCTCCCACCCTCGCCCACTGGTTTTTGTACCCTTGAGGCGGCGGGGCTAGGCATCTTCGAGGTCGAAGAGCTTTTCGGCGATGGTCATCTTGAGCTCGTTGACTTTGCCGAGGTCGGGGAAGCCACCGTCCGTCTTTCGGTCGAAGATTACGTCGCCGTCGAGGTACACCTCGAGACGGCCCCTGTCGGAGGGAGTCATCTTGATGGCGACATCGCCGGGTGCGTCGGACTTGAAGAACTCCGTCGCCAGCCACGTGGCGACCGGGAAGTAGCCTCAAGCCACACAGTAGACAATTTCAGCTTCGACCTTGCCGTGTTCGGAACCTGGCATGTTTCTCTTCTCTACTTTTCGTGTGGTGGTAGCAATGTGCGGTACTAAGCCGCTGAGGCCAGATTCCTGGCCTCCTGAATGTAGGAATCAGTGTCCCGAATGAGTGCTGTCATTTCCTCTTCAGGTTCGCAGTTGCCGTCGTAGAAGCAATTGATGTGCAGCAACGCTGCCCTGGTGTGGTACTGGCCCTGAAAAGCCTCGAATGCGGATCCGTTATTACTCATTCGGAACAGGGCGCGGCGCGCGGCTCCTGCGGATTGCGGCTCGTTTTCAGTTCGTGCCAAGACCATGGCATCGGTGGAGCGCTTGGTTGCGCCCCAGGCTTTTTCGGCGGCGTTGCGGAGCTTGCCGTGGTCGAGCATTTCCAGCGCGTCGACATACAGAAACTGCGCGTCTGCGAAGAGTTCGCTCACCCGGTCGGTGGTAGTTGCCATCTAATGGTCCAAATATCTTCTCTAAATATCTTGCTGGATGGGGAGTAGCTACCCGATTACGGCGGTGCCGATGCCTATGGCGGTGCGGTCGCCATCCTGGTTTTCGCAGAACAGGTTGACGGTGACGTGGGTGCCGTCGTCGGCCTGTTGCTGTCCCGACACCTCGCCGGTCACGGTGATGGTGTCGCCACCCTTGACGGGGCGCAGGAACTTCAGGTTGACGGTGCCGGTGTGGTTGAAGACCTCGGGGCCGAAGAACCGGCGCAGGCTCTCGGCGGCGAATGCCACGGACATACGGCCCGAGGCAATCGGGTAGGTGGTGCCAAGGCGCTGCTGGGCCAGCTC
The DNA here is from genome assembly GCA_965222025.1 of Dehalococcoidia bacterium. Lineage (GTDB taxonomy): Bacteria > Chloroflexota > Dehalococcoidia > Lucifugimonadales > UBA3495 > VXOI01. The sequence goes on from CBDCTI010000007.1 coordinate 414,862, forward strand.
GGGGTCGTTGTGGATGTTCTGTCGGTCGAGGATGCCGCAGTTCTCAAACTGGTTGATGGTGTCCTGGGTCACGGCCTTGGTGACCGAGGGTATCTGCTGGCCGGGTGCTATGTCTGCGGATGCCATTTCTTGCCCACCTCGTCCGGCTTTTTCATCTGGTAGGTGCGTAGCTTCTCGAGGAGCCGGCCGTCCTCGTCGACGGCGGTTGCCTCGATGACCATGTAGGGCTTGTCGCGGCGGAGGTACTTGTCGGCAATGCGGCCGGTGACGCGGACCTTCTTGCCCGGGATGGGCGGGTTGAAGAACTCGACCTCGTTGCCTGCGTTGACACCGCCTGTGTTGTCCTCGTAGACCATGGCGAAGGCGGTGGCGTCGTGCTTCACAGCCAAGGTGGGGAAGACGGCGTCCGAGTCGCTGATGGAGGCGCGGAAGTTATCCAGCATCTCCTGGGTCAAGGTGTACTCGTAGGAGCCGAGTTCCTCGCCGATTTCGATCTTGTCGTAGTCGAAAAGCTTCACTTCTTGATCGGGCATAAGCCGCTCCCCGGCTGAAGGCCGACGGTGTCTGTATATAGTTGCGTATACGATACTTACTTTGCCCATGCCAGTCAACGACGGGTACGAGGCCGCCAGCCAAGAAAGGTCGCGATGCTATAATTTGTGTTGAGTGATAATCGAAATTACGGATTGTATACGGGTTTGTAAACGAGGCGGACTAACGCCTACAGGCGGTGATTGCAGGAAATGGACCTTTACTTCGACCGAGGCGACCGAGGCAACCCGGTTGGGCACGCGCTGCTGTACTTCAGAGTGGATACCGAGCCGGACAAGGTCTACGCCAGTTATGTTGTGACATTGCCGATCAAGTCGGACCTGACGAAGTTCCTGCCGCCGTTTCTCGCGTCGCACCTTGGGGCGCTGCCGCTGAACGACCTGTCGTCCTTCGCCATGCCGCCAGTTCCGGAGCCAGTGGACGGGCTGGGCGAGCTGGAGAAGCTGAGCCGGCAGAGGGGCGACGACCTGGTGTACGCGGGCAGCATGTTCTCCTATGACCTGCCGCGGATGATGGAATCGGTGACGGAGGCGGTGTCGGGCTACGCTGAGCTGTACGCCGCCTCGGGCAAGGGGGCGACGGTGGCAGGAGGGGCTGCCATCGTGGAAGGGGAGAGCCTGCCTTCGGCCGACGAGCCGGAGGATGACCTGGACTCGTCTTTCAACGTCAACGACGTGCTATTCAGCTTCATGAGCGAGAGCGACAAGCTGGGCGAGCTTTCGCGGCTGCTGGGACGCTTGCGCTTCGCCGTCGAGGGAGCGGACCGGGCAGCTGCCGACGAAGTGGGAGAGGAGATCAGCGCGCTGGCCCGCCACCTGCCCGTGGAGTTCCAGGTGGCGAACCTGCTGGCGGTTGCCCGGGACACGTCGGAGCGAAGCTCGGAACTGGCGAAGCTTTACCTGGACCGATGCTTCCGGCTGTCGGCGGGAGAGACCAGGCAGGCCGCGGAGCTGGAGGCGGAGATCCGGCGCCTGCAGGGGGAGTAGGGGAAGGGATGCCCACGGAAAATCGTGTGGCTGGAAACCTGGAAACCCGATGATTCTATTGGACATACCCCAAGGCGCAATCACAATTGCGTCGGCTATTCTGGTGGCCTTCACCGGGGCCATATTGACGTTGGGCATCTGGGTGTTTCGCCTTCTTTACGCCATTCAAGGGAGGGTGACAGCGCTGGAGACCAAACTGGAACCTCTCGAAATAGAACGAGTTGCTTCTACTAATGCCAGGGTGGATATAATCTGGGACGAGTTCAAGAACCAAGGAATACCAAATTTGCGAAGAGGGGCAGACCCGCCCGGGAATCCGATGCTACAAGAACGTTGGGACGAACTTCTAACGAAGCTGGAACACGACGAGCTGCCAGACGATGAGGCTGAAGAGCTGCTCGCGGCGCTCTTGAAACGTCGCGAGCAGGCAAGGGAAGAAGATGACGTAGTAACAAATATGCTTCTCGGACCGGGCATCGTCTTGACGAAGTGGCGGTTGAAGGAAAAGGAACTCCGGGAACAGAAGTAGGTGCGTCTTTCCGGGCTGCGGCTGAGCAATTTTCGGAACCTGGTTGAAGTGGACCTTGAGATACCGATGGGAGTGTCGGTCTACTTCGGTGAGAATGCGCAGGGAAAGACGGCGCTGGTAGAAGCGGTGTACATTCTGTCTATCGCGCGGTCATTTCGAGCCGAAAACGAACGGGAGCTGGTCAACTTCGCGGAAGCGCACGACGGTGGGCTGGCGCTGGTGGAGGGGCTCCTTGAAGATGACGAAGATCCGTCCTCCCGCCAGCGGATCATCGTTGGCTACAAGGTCTCCGAGTCGGAGGCCGCGGGTGGGCCGGGTTACCGGGTCAGCAAGGAGATTCGGGTCAACCGGATTAGGCGCACCGCCGGGGGATTGGTTGGGGTGGTGCATGCGGTGCTGTTCAGCGCCCTGGACATCGAGCTTATCCAGGGGCCGCCATCGGGTCGCCGCAGATTTCTCGACATCCTGCTGTCGCAGGCAGACCCGCAATACCTAAAGTCGCTGCAGCGTTACCAGCAGGTGCTGAGGCAGCGCAACCGTTTGCTCCGGTTGCGGCGCGAGGGGCGGGCCGCGCCCGACGAGATGCAGTTCTGGGACGATGAGCTGGTCAATGAAGGCGCGTGGCTCACCTGGCGGCGCCACGAGGTGATGGAACTGCTACAGACGGCCTGCGCCGAGCAACACCGTGACCTGAGCAGTCCGGGCGAGGAGCTGGAGCTGTGGTACCGCTCAAGCGTTCCTCTGACGTCGGACTCTGAAGGCATGATTGTCAGCTACCACGAGGCGCTGCAGGCTTCCGCGTCCCGCGAACGGGCCACTGCGGCCACCGCTGTCGGACCGCATCGGGATGATTTTGAAATTGTCGTCAACGGGTTGGACATGGGGGCGTTCGCTTCCCGGGGTCAGGCGAGGACGCTGGCGTTGTCGCTCCGGCTAGCTGAAGCGGAGACGCTGTCGGCGGTACGCGGGACGAAGCCGCTACTGCTCCTGGACGACGCGCTGTCGGAGATGGACGCTTCCAGGCGGTTCCGAGTGCTGGAGAAGGCGTCCCAATATCCGCAGGTGCTGATCACCACCACCGACCCTGAGCAGGTCTCCGGGTTCTTTGGAGCAGGGGCGACGTATTTCAGGGTTGACGGCGGGCAGGTTACGCCACTGGAAGGAAATTTGAGTGCTGGCAGGCCCAATTTCAGGGGAACTGCTACCGTAGATAGCCCGGAACCAGCTGAAGGTCAAGGTTAAGGGTGTGTGCGCAGTTGCCGGGTTCTCTGCTTGGCCTGTGGGGCATCTAGTGAAAACCATTCCCCTTTCCAAATCCCAAGTGGTAGTATTTCCGCAAATTACTATCACGCTCTCGTGGTGAAGCATGCCCGTAACCCAGGAAATTCTGGACGAAATCGCTCTTACGCGCACGGAATACGACCTGATCGTGGAGCGGCTGGGCCGTGAGCCCAACCCTGTAGAGCTGGGCATGTTCGGGGCCCTGTGGAGCGAGCATTGCGGCTACAAGCACTCCCGACCGCTGTTGCGGATGTTCAACCACACGTCGCCCGTGGTGCTTTCCGAGACGGGTGCGGAGAACGCGGGGGCGGTGGACATAGGTGACGGGCTGGCGGTGGTGTTCAAGGTCGAGTCACACAACCATCCATCGGCCGTGGAGCCGTTCCAGGGCGCGGCGACGGGCGTGGGCGGCATCGTTCGGGACATACTGGCGATGGGTGCCCGGCCCATCGCGCTGCTGAACTCGTTGCGATTCGGGCCTCTGGACGACCCGGAGAACGGGGCGGTGAATAAGCACCTGTTCGGTGGTGTGGTGCGGGGGATCTCGTGGTACGGGAACTGCATCGGCGTGCCGGATGTGGGGGGGGAAATCTACTTCGATCCATCCTACTCGCACAACCCGCTGGTGAATGCCATGTGCGTGGGGTTGATCAAAAAGGACCGTCTGGCATCGGCGGCGGCGCGGGTGCCGGGCAGCGTGCTTCTGCTGGTGGGGGCCGACACTGGACGAGACGGCATCCACGGGGCGTCTGGCCTGGCATCACGTACGTTCGAGGAGGAGGCGGAGCTCAGACCCACAGTGCAGGTGGGCAATCCGTTCCTCGAGAAGGTGTTGATCGAAGCGTGCCTGGAGGCGCTGGACACTGGTGCGGTGCTGGCGATTCAGGACCTGGGGGCGGCTGGGCTGACCAGCGCGTCTATCGAGTCGGCGGCGAGGGCCGGACGCGGCCTACGCATGGACCTGGCGCAGGTGCACCGTCGTGAGACGGGGATGAACGCCTATGAGGTGATGCTGTCGGAATCGCAGGAGCGGATGCTGCTGGTGACCCTGCCGGAGCGCGTGGACGAGGTCAGGAAGGTGTTCGATCGGTGGGATGTGGACTGCCGTGATATTGGACGGGTGATCGCGGAGCCCGAGGCGCAGATTTTCGACGCCGCCCGGTCCGTGGCACATCTGCCGATTCAGCCGCTTTCCGAGGCTCCGGCGTACAGGCTGGAAGGCAAGCCGTCGAGCGATGACGTGGCCAGGCGTGAGATGTCGCTGGCCGACACACCGCTTCCGGAGTGTGGGCCTGCGGGGACGCTGCTGCGCCTGCTGGCGTCGCCGAATATTGCCAGCAAGCGGGCCGTGTACCAGCAGTACGACCACCAGGTGCAGACAAACACGGTGGTTGGTCCGGGCGGCAGCGATGCTGCGGTGCTGCGGGTGAAGGGAACGCTGAAGGCGATCGCCGTGGCAGTGGACGGCAACGGTAGGCACTGCTTCCTTGACCCGTTCGTCGGCGGTCAGATTGCGGTGGCCGAGGTGTGCAGGAACATCAGCTGCACCGGCGCGCGTCCGTTGGCACTGACGGACTGCCTCAACTTTGGTAACCCGCTGCGGCCAGATATCTATTACCAACTGGAGGAGTGCATCCGTGGGATCTCGCTGGCCAGCGAGATGTTGGACGCCCCGGTGGTAAGCGGCAACGTGAGCCTGTTCAACGAAACGCAAGGGCAGGCGGTGCATCCGACGCCAGTGGTGGGCGCGCTGGGGTTGCTGGAAGATGCAGCCAAGACCGTCGGTGCGGGCTTCCCGAAGGAAGGGCTGGCGGTGATGTTGCTGGGCCCTGGACTGGGGGGCGCGTCGACCCAGGATCTGGCGGGAAGTGAGTACCTGAGCGTGATGCATGACCTGACGGCGGGGCTGCCCTTCATCGACATCGATCTGGAGCGGCGAGTGCAGGAGACCTGCAGGGAGGGCGTGAAGCAGGGTCTGGTGCTCTCGGCCCACGACTGCTCGGACGGCGGGCTGGCGGTTGCGCTGGCCGAGTGCTGCATCCTGGGCGGCGTTGGCTTTCGTTTCGAAGCACCCCTGGAATCCCTGTCCCGCTGGGACGCGGCACTGTTCGGGGAAAAGCAGTCGCGCATTGCAGTGTCGGTGGACCGGGACAGGATGCACCTGGTGCAGGACCTGGCCCACGCCAATGGAATCCCGGTTTCGATACTCGGGTTTACCGGTGGGAACTCGTTCCTGATCGATAGCAAAGATGGGGAAGGCGCCACCACCGGAGGAGGCGTGAACCTTCCGGTCGCCGAGCTTGCCGCTGTCTGGACGGGGGCCCTGGAGGAGGCTGCGAGTGGGTAGCGCGCCGCTGCGTGTGCTGTACCTGACCCCTTACTACCGGCCCTATCTGGGCGGCATTGAACGCGCCATAGAGGAGCTTTCCCACCAGATCCAGCAATCGCCGCAGGTTGAGGCGGTGGGAGTTCTAACCACCAAGTACTCCTTCCCCCGGGTGGCACAGCCAGACTGGGCTGACCGGGAGACTCTGCCGGACGGGGTGCAAGTCTTCCGCCTGCCGGGCTTTCCCCACTGGTCGCCGCCGATTTACTCTGTGCCGCTGGTCTGGTTTTCGCCGCGCCGGGTGCAGCAATACCTGGAGGAGTTCCAGCCAAACGTCATTCACTTCGTCGGGGACGGCTGGTTCTGGGGGCACTTCTGCGCCCGGCTCCGATGGGGTGGGAAGGCGCGTTTCGTATTCACGCCGTCGTTCCATACGTTGCCGATCTCGCGCTGGTGGCTGGCACCGCTAAACGCCGCGCTGTGCCGCGTCGTCGATGACATCGTTCCCCTTACGCAGCAGGAATCTCGTGGACTGCGTCGCGCTTACCTGGCGCAGCGGGGAAAGGTGAGCGTCATCGGCTGGGGGGCTCCCTTGCCGGACGCGGGGGCGCGAGAGGCTGTTGGCAACGCACAGGCATCTCCGGGACCGAGGGCGGACGAACCGCTGACTGTGCTGTGCGTTGGCCGGCTTGGGAGGCACAAGGCACAGTTGTGGTTGCTGGATGTGTACGATCGAGCGAGGCGCAACTTCAACAAACCAGTGCGGCTGGTACTTGTGGGCCGCGACGAGGGAGATGCGTCTGCCATCGCGTACTTCGTTGCGGAGCACGGGCTGGTGGAAGAAGTAGTCGTAACCGGGGAAGTCTCTGACGGTGAGCTGGCCTCGTGGTACGGACAGGCTGACCTGTTCGTTTTGTTCTCTCACTACGAGGCCTTCGGGCTGGTGTACTTCGAGGCGATGGCGTACGGGGCGCCGGTGCTGACCCATGACGTGGGCTCGAACCGTGAGCTTCTGCACCGGGGCGCGGTGGTGACGCCACGGTTCGACCGGCAGGCGGCTGTGGTCGGCCTAACCGAGTTGGTCAACGATGACGATGTGCGCCAGCGGCTGGGTGAGGATGGCCGGGATTACGCGCTGGCGGAGTTCACATGGCCAGCGGTGGCGGAGAAGTATCTGGAAGTTTACCAGGGCGGGCGGTAACCGCCTCCGGCACTGCCTGTGGTCCTGTAATCAGTGCTCGGACCAGCCGAGGGGGAATCCTCTGTTGGGGGCAGGCAAAGAAGTAGCGACCTGGGGTGTTCTAGCACCTCTTCCAGCGTGCCTCCGAATTGTTGCGAAACTACGCTCCTGTGTTGCTCGTAAATGACTGCACAGATCGGGACTGGCTGGAGCGCCTATGTTTGCTTTGGTTGCGCAGGTCTTGCTGGTGTTTGCACTCTTCTTCGGGGCGACTTGTGGCGACTTGGGCTCCAGCCGTCCAGTCACTGGCTCAGAGGACAGCCGGATCAGGGCTGAATTGGCCGGGCGTTCCTTCCGGCAGTTCGAGGACTCGGTGGACTCCAATCCCAGGAAGGGAGTGATCATCGACTTCACCGGACCGGTTGGTCTGTGGGCGCAGTACGCTGAGGATGGGCACGCCGTCGATGAGTGGGAGATTGTCGCGGACGATTACCGCATCGAAGAGCAGAACGGCGAGTCTACGATTACCGTCCATTTCATGGAGCCGAGGTCGAAGCAGCAATTCCCGACTGTCTGCGACGACTGCATACTGACTGACGGAGTCTCTGTTTCGATCAGGAACGTTTTCGACGAGGAGAGGATCGCATTCAGGGTGAATGACCCTGAGGGGATGCTGCCGTCGCCTTCCCCGGTGTTCGGGTCTTGGACCAAGTTCAGGGAGGACGAGTACTTTGACTGACGCGGGAGTGGCGTGGGCCACTCACCAATGACAAAGCCTTGCCTGTTACCCAGGACTCAAAACGCCTTTGCGTGCGGTTTCTCATCACGGAATCCTTGGGCGTGGCACTTCAATATCGCGAGAGATTCGGACTAGATCGGTGTGATTGCCTTATACTGACAGCGGCGAAAATAAGCGCATGCGGCGCGGTATACTCCGAGGACATGACCGCCAGCCAGGGCTATGATGGAATCCTGGTGATGAATCCCCTTGAGACAGAGTGCTGAGGTCCGGCTAGTTTCGGATGATCGGCCTGCAGACCGTAATCAGGATCATGGGAGCGTAAAGCTATGGTAAGCGCCATATCTCGGGAGCAACTGGAAGAGGGGGCGCGCCGTATCCTGCTGTCGAACCTGCGGCAGGGGGTGGCCGACTGGAACGGGAAGGAGTACAGCTTTGTCTGTCCCTCGCTGACGGGGTATCCGTTCCAGTGGTTCTGGGACTCGTGCTTCCATGCCATCGCGCTGCTGCACCTGGACCCGGAGCAGGCAAAAAAGGAGATGCGCTCGCTGATGAGCGGAGCGCAGCCCAGCGGGTTCATCCCCCACATCATTTTCTGGGAAATGGAGAAGCAGCCGGACTTCCTCAGCCGCAACATCGTTGGGATGACCGAACCGTACTTCAGCGCGACCATCCAGCCGCCCATCATCGCCTACGCCGTGGCGCGGATTTACCGCATGACCGGGGACGAGGAGTTTCTGGCGGAGGCGCTACCCATCCTTACCGCATACTACCGCTACCTGCGGGAGGCGCGGGACCCGGACAACGACGGGCTGATTGCTGCGATCCAGCCGGAAGAGGCGGGCACGGACTGCTCCCCCAAATACGACGAGGTACTGGGGCTGGAGGAGCTCTCGAACCGGGGCTTCATCACCGCGCTGCGAAAGGTCTACGCGGCCTACGAACCGCTGCGGCACGATGATCACGCCGTGCTGGCGGCGGACATATTCCACGTCGAGGATGTGCTGGTCAACTCGATCTATTGCTTCTCGATGCGGGCATTGGCGCGGCTGCATGCCGAAAGCGCCGGAGAAGACTCGCCGGAGGCCGCAGAGTTCAACCGGGAGGCGGACAAGACGCTGAATGCGCTGGTGGAGAAGTGCTGGGACGAAGAGGCCGGGGCCTTTTTCGACCTGTCGGGGGTGGACGAGAAGCCGCTGAAGACGGTGACCATCTCCTCGCTGATGCCGCTGATCATGGCGGACCTGCCGCGGCCAATTGTTGAGCGGCTGGTGGAGGACTGGGTGCGGAAGCCAGAGCACTTCTGGACGCCGTATCCGCTGCCCTCGGTGCCGGCGTCGGACCCCAAGTTCATGCCGGGGAACCCCGGTGGCTTCATCTGGCGGGGGCCGTCGTGGATCAACACCAACTACTTCCTGTCGCACTCGCTGCGGGGACACGGGTACCCGGAGTTGAGCGAGCCGCTGGTTGAGAAGAGCAAGGAGTGCATCGCCAAGTCGGGGTTCCGGGAGTACTACCATCCCTACAACGCCGAGGGGCTGGGGGCTCGGGACTTCGGGTGGTCGACGCTTATCCTGGACTTCTAGGGTCTGGAAAGATACGGGATTCAAAAAGGGGCGCACGGCTGTGCGCCCCTACGCTTTTCCTGGGGATGGCGGTCAGCTGCGGAGCAGGCGGCTGGTGAAAGGGCGGCGACGACGGGTGCTGCGGGGCTGGGGCTCGTCGTGATAGTCCTCGTCGATGTTTCCGGCGGGCGGGGCGGGCTCCTCATCGACAGGCAGCGCAGATTCCTCGGTCTCGGGGGCAGCAGGTTCCTCGTCGATGTTCCCGGCGGGCGGGGCGGGCTCCTCGGCGACCGGCGGTGCAGTCTCCTCAGCGACGTCGGGGGCGGTATCCCCGGCGGCAGGCGGTGCAGAGTCCTCGCCCACGGGCGCTGCGCCGTTAGTTGATTCGCCGTCTTCGAGGGTGAGCTGTTCCGGCTCGGAGAGGGTGCCCTCAGATGGCTGTGGCTCGTCCAACTCATCGGGGGTCGTTGCCCCGTCGGCAGGGTCGATGGGGGGAGTCAGGTTGGCGGCGGGCCCGAGGCGTGCGGTCAGGACCCTGCCAACAAGCTCGTTGTCGCGATCAAGGTTGAAGGTGCGGCGCTGTCGGCGCCGTCCGCTGGGCTCCTCGCGCCAGCTGTGGACGGAGCGACGGAAGAAGCCGCCGTCGGACAGGCCACGGAGCATCCTGCTGACGTAGTCGCGATTGCCGGCGTCAGCCCACCGCTGGGCGATCTGGTTGTTGCCGGCCTCCAGGCCCTGCTCGAGTGCGCTGCAGACCTCGGCAACGAGGAAGTTGAAGGCCACGTGGCTCACGCCCTGGCGGTGCTCGAGATGGTCGGCCATGACTACCAGGTCCGAGAAGCGCTCAGAACTGAGACCATCGTCCGGTTCGGCAGGCAGAGAGACAGTCGACAGAGCCTCCTGCACGGCAGCGGCCAATTCCGGGTCTTCGCCGAAGATGTCCTCGGGCTGAGCCTCGGCTTCCGGTTCGACGACCGTCTCGTCCACAGATGTATCAGCCTCGATCTTGAGGGACTCGCTGAACTGCGGGACGTCCGGGGCCGCCTCGGGATCGTAGACAGCCAGCGCTTCGGCGGGTTCCGGTTCTGCGATCCCGGGGAGATCGAAGTCGGTGGCTGCTGTCTCTTCCAGCGTATCGACGAAGTCCGGTACAGTGGCCACTCCTGAGGCTAAGGCGGGCACCGGTTCGTCCTCGGTGTCCTCGGCGTCTGCATCGATGGCATCGACTTCGGAGTCGCGCTGACTGCCTTGGCGGCGCCGGCCACCCCGTCGGCGACTGGGACGCGCGGCGACACCGGGAGGGGTCTCCTCGGTGGTACCCTCCGGGACTTCCTCATCGGCCATGATGGCCCAGTCGACGAGGCCGGAGTGGATGAGCTTGATGTTGCCGTCTTCGGCAGCGCGGGCCATCAGCTTCTTGAACCCCGAATAGCCCAGCTTCTTCTCGTCGAAGCTGGGATAGCGGCGCATCATGCGTTGCTTGATGGAGGTGAGAAGCGGCTGTCCATCGGCGGCCCGCTCTTCGCGGACGATGTCCTCGACGGCGCGAATGACCTCGGCCAGTTCGGGCACCTCGTTCTGTGCCTCGACGCGGGTGGCATGCTGTGGCAGCACGGCGGGCTGCGGGGCGATAGGATCGACGTCCTTGTCGTAGAGCACGAGGGAGTCGACCTGGTCGGCGAGTCGGCGGGAGGTGCTCCACGAGACGCCGATGATGACCACGCGTTTGCCCATGGTGCGCAGAGCGTTGACCACGTGGAGAAAGTCGGAGTCGCCCGACACCAGCACGAAGGTGACGATGTTGGGGTAGGAGTGGGCGCACTCGATGCAGTCGGCGGTCATCTTGACGTCGACGCTGTTCTTGACGCGGTAGGTGCGCATCCCGTTGGCGGAAGATGCCTGGGTCGATGGGATGCGAGTGGGCACGAATACGGGTTCGATACCTGCCGCGTATAGGGAAGGGGGGTCGTTGAAGAACTGGCTGGCGCCGCGGAGCTCGGGAGCCCGGGTGACCCAGTCAGCGTAAGCCTTGGCGACGACCACACGGCCCTGGTTGGAGATTTCCTCTTTGAGAGCCGACAGGTTTGGGGCGCGGTTACCGGCGGCGAGGCTTATCTTGAAGTTTTCCCAGTCGATGAATAAGGCGACATCGCCGCCGCGAGCAGTTGGTTCAACCATGCGTTTGAAACTTCCGGCCTGGATGGTTCCGGCCTCTTACATTCCGGCCTGCGGGCCGGTGGGGAGGTTCTACAGTGCAATTGTTTCCAGAATGCACGGGGTTCAGTCTAGGGGATTGGCGGACAGGGCGTCAAGGAAGGGGCTGATTTGGCTTGGCCGGTCGGGCCTGTTCATGCGTGGCTGATCCGGACGGTGGTGAAAGATTCTGATTTTTCTGACCAATCCTGGCATCTGCGGCTTCGCGGCAGTTGCACGGGAAGCGGGACGGTCGATTGGCGGGTGAGAAACTGGGACGGGAATTGTGGGCCAGTATTTTTCCTGTCCGTTCCCAAATTTTCCCATTTCGCATGGCTGTTAGCTTTGCAAAGTGCCGGGATAGGCGGAAATTTTCGATCCCCGTGCCATTTTGTCCCATTCTGCTCCATCGAGCTTGCGGGGTCCTCCTGACCGGCCGGTGGCAGGGGCGCCGACGATGGAGTTGGGGAACAATTGTTCGTTGGAGCGCATGGGACTATGGTATGCGAGTATTGGGGGGTTGGCAAGGGGTGGGTGTCAGTGGGGGTGAGCGTTCGTCTTAACTGAGGTCAAATCCACGGAAAGTATTTTCCAATTGTGCCCGGTATGTATCAGAGGCAACTTTACCTATAGCCAGATAGCTAATTGACCTTGCAGACGCATCCATCTGGCGCGTCACCCAGTGAGTAGGCCTCTAAGGCTGCATGGAGTTGTTGTGCCACCTGGGTTGCCCAGTTTAGAACCTGAGTTGCGGTGACTGGTCTTCCGCCGATATGCATTTGACCAAGCTCGTAATCAGCTTGAGTCCTGAAATGTCTGAGTTGACGCAAGAGGTTTGCGACTTTTTTGGACTTGGCGTCGGTTGGTTGATTGAATCGCCTCTGCAATGAGGCGTGTCTGTTGTTGCGCCCCAACGGCATAGCAGTGGGGTTCTCTCGGTAGTACCGGCAGCAGGCTTCGTGATGGAGTCCGTAGTACAGCCGCCCCACGACTGTTCGTTGAATTGGCTCTGACACCGCTCTGGGTGCTATAGCAACTGCCAGACGGTAAAACTCAATGGGCCTCATATGTGTGAGGGAGTCAGGCTAAAGAAGATCCAGCGACCGTATTCCTCCTGATTTTCGAGCGACCACTCCTTAGACCATTCCGCCACCCGTGCAAGAATCTGGTCATGGAGCTTGTCGAGTTGCTGCCAGTCCGAATTAATTGTCAGAGCCAGGTGCAAGTGGAGGGAGTCTTCCTCGTCAGGCTCGCTGACGGCTTCCACTGTTGCGGATTCCAAGAGGCCCTCTGATAGGTCCAGCGCGGTGCGATAAATGTTTCGTAGAACTTGCTCGCGAAAAGGCTTGAGTACGCCCTGGGCCTCTATGGGGAATTGGAGCATATCTCGCCAGGGGATGAAGGGGCCGAAACGCCACCACTCATTTTCCACAGCCGTAGATGTTATTAGCGCTAAACTCATGCGGCCACTCTTTTACTACGATGAAACTACTTGGATCAGGATCTTTGCGAAGTCACGAAGTCGTTCGGCTTCTTCCTCATTGTATGCACACCAATAGGGACTAAGGGATGTCGACCCAGCCAACCGGCACAAAACGTTGAGCATTGATTTTTGTGTCCGCGGAAGGGTCGGGATGAGGCCCGTGTGGAGTATAACTTCTGAGAATGCCCCATAAGGACTAACCGAAATGGCGCTGGCATCGCTATTCTCGTCAGCCTCGATGTCCACAATTTTGCCATCCCCTACTATGGCAATATTTCGGATTGTCGAATCTTGGCTGACCCTGAAATATATTCCCTTGGGTTCGGAGATAAATGCCGATGCCATATACAGTTCCCAATATGTCTCAAAGGTCTGGTGGGGACCCTGTGAGAGCATATGGTTGACCACTGAGTCCAAATTTTCCGAACGGTGGGTGTCGGCCATTGCCACAGGCTCCAAGGATAGGCTTAGCGAAAGATCAGCGAGAACCACGCTAAAGATAAGGGTATTAGGTTGAAATTAGACCACCAAATAGAAAATTACAAGGCCTAGGGCACGCGGTCGAACGGACGCAGGAGAAGGCCATGCAACTTATCCGTACAACACTTGCCCTCAAGTCTCGTGTTAATACAGAGTCCCTAGGAGTATCGCTCTCGCTTGACAAGGCGGCGGGGTTTCCGTAATGGTGGGCTCTACGAGATTAGGGCGAAAACCGGTTGCAGGAGAATGACCCATGGTGGAGAGGGCTCCGAGGCTTGAGGGTAAGGTGGCTATCATTACTGGGGCTGGGTCTTCCGGGGAGGGGATCGGGAACGGGAAGGCGGCGGCGATCCTGATGGCTCGCGAGGGCGCGAAGGTGCTGCTGGTGGACCAGATGGAGGACCGCGCCAAGGAGACGCTTCAGATTATCAAGTCGGAGGGCGGCGAGGCGTCGACGTTCCAGGGCGATATGACCAAGCTGGACGACTGCGAGCAGATGGCGCAGGCGGCCATGGACCGCTACGGGCGGGTGGACATCCTGGACAACAACGTGGGTATCTCGCAGCGGGGTACGGTGGTGGAGGTCAGCGAGGCCGACTGGGACCGGGTTATGACGGTCAACCTCAAGACCATGGTGCTGGCGGGCAAGGCAGTGATTCCGCGGATGATGGAGACCGGCGGCGGGTCGATCATCAACATCTCGTCCATCGCCGGACTGCGGGCCCACATGAGCACGCCGTACACCGCCTCCAAGGCAGGTGTCATCGGGCTTACCATATCCATGGCCGCCGATCACGCGCAGGACAACATCCGGGTGAACGCCATCGCGCCGGGGCTGGTGTACACGCCGATGGTGGCGCCGCGGATGGACGACGATCTGCGGCAGTACCGGAGGAACTCGGCGCCGATGCACGTGGAGGGCACGGGCTGGGACATCGGCTACGCGGCGTTGTTCCTGGCAAGCGACGAGGCGCGGTGGATCACGGGGATCGTGCTGCCGGTGGACGCGGGGCTGTGCGCGGTGCACCCGGGAACGTATACGCCGATGAGCCAGCAGACGCGGTACTAGGGGCGGGGCTTATGGCAACGTTGGTCTCCCTTCTTGACGAGAACCGGGACTCGATTAGTCGTACTCTTTGCCTGTGCAAAGACAACTGGGAATCCCTGTTGCGGGCCAGTGATTCCGAACTTCTCCATCGTCGCGGATGGTTAAACGACGAGAAGGTCTGGACGTTTCTGGTTGCTTGTGGATATGCCATCGTTGGAAGAGACGGAGTAGCCTTACTGACCGAAAAACTGACCGGGCAGGCTGGTTTGCCACAGCTGGATATCCCTCAAATATGGCTCGAATTCCAGCCGATGACGCCCAGGATCGACGAGGGCAGGACTCATCTGGACCTGGCCGTCGGAAGCATCGCCCCGGAGAAAGGAACGAAAGGCGGAATAGACTTGGCCATCAACGAAGCAACGAAGTCCTGGATTTGCTTCTGCGAAATGAAGTGGGAGTCGGACATCTCTCCTGATACGGCTAATGATGAAAAGCGGAACCAGTTGGTTCGGGTCATAGAGTCCGCCTTGTACTTTCAGAAAAGAGGAGCTTTCTCGGATGAAGTCTATGTGAGCCTCGTGACGCCCGAAGCATTCAAGGGGACGCTGGGTTTCGAAAAGCTCTATCGGAGCAAATTCAGCGAATACGAATCCGACAATTTCAACATTTTGGAAGACCTACGCAATTGTGTTTTAAGGCCGAGGGATCAGTTTGACGCGGCGGAACGGATTGATGCGCTATCACTCCGGTGGACAACTTATGATGCCTTGTTCGATGGTTTTCCTGCCAGTGCTATCAGCGACGGGCTGAAGGAATTCTGGAACCGCTACGGAAGCTATCTCAGGGGATGAGACTATGAGGCTGGAAGGCAAGGTTGCGCTGATCAGCGGTGGGGCCCGCGGGATGGGAGCGGAGGAGGCGGTGCTGTTTGCCCGCGAGGGGGCGAAGGTTGTTATCGGTGATTTGCTGGGAGCCGAGGGAGAAGCGGTCGCCTCGTCAATCCCCGATGGTGCTGGGGCCTTCGCTCGGCTGGACGTCACCAGCGAGGACGACTGGCGAGCGGCGGTGGCGTTGGCGGAAGAACGATATGGCAGGCTCGACATACTGGTGAACAACGCCGGGGTTAGCGCCACAGGCACTATCGAGGACACGACGGTTGAAGAATGGGACCGGGTGATGTCGGTGAACGCCAAGGGGGTGTTCCTCGGGACCAAGCACGCCATCCCGGCGATGCAGCGGGCCGGTGGCGGGTCGATCATCAACATCTCGTCGCAGCTGGGCATCGTGGCGATGAACGAGTCGAGCCCGCAGTACATTGCGTCGAAGGGCGCGGTGCGGCTGCTGACCAAGTCGACGGCGATCCAGTACGCCTCTGACGGCATCCGCTGCAACTCGGTGCACCCGGGGCCGATCGTGACGCCGATGACCGAGGGGCGGCGGTCGGACGCCGGAGTGCGGTCGCTGATGGAGTCGCGGATACCGCTGGGGCGGTACGGCGAGGCCATCGACGTAGCGTACGGTGTGTTGTACCTGGCATCGGATGAATCGTCGTTCGTTACGGGTAGCGAGCTGGTGATCGACGGCGGGTGGGTGGCGCAGTAAAGGCGAGGGCTCCTGCGAGGTGGCTTCTGGTGCCGTGTTTTATAATTACCTCAGTCCATCCGCGCCGATTGGTCCGCGAGGAGAGCCATGACCAGCAAGCCTAAGCAACGTGCCAAGGATGCTGGGACGCTGGAGAAGTTTCCGGATTTCCCTCCCAGGGATGACATGCAGAACTCGCTATTCCTTGACCGCCCTGCGCACCAGGCGGCAGAGGAGACTGGAAGGCGTTGAGGTGTGTACTCACCCGCAGAAACTCGTAGCAAATGCTCCAAGTCAAATAAGAAGAACCCTCAGAGCGAGCCTCGGCCAATCTTGCCAAGCAGACTGGTTGCATTTCTGAATTATCGTTAACCGAGTGAATTAAGACGTTGGTGTCAAAAACCACTGTCTATTCCTTGGGTGGGTCGCCATAAAGCTGGCGGAATTTATCCCAATCTTCCAGTCTATCGTACAACTCTTCGCGGTTGGAAATGTCCACCAAAGGCTTGCCCATCGGCCATGTAGGAAGCGGTCGCAGGCTAGGTCCGACCGGAAAGCCAACTCCGGGTATGTCCTTGATAGCCGCCTCCACCAGAGCGGATACAGTTGTTCCCTTGCGCGTTGCAACTTCGAGCAGCCGCTGCATGACTCCTTCATCAATGTCGAAAGTCGCCTTCATACATCCAACCTTACGCAGGGTAATACCGGCTGTCAAAAAGGTGTTTGATTCTGACAGCCGGTAACGATCTTGTCGGGTAGTCACCTTAGGGGGTGAGCAGTATTTTGCCGGTGGTCTCGCGGCCTTCGAGCTGGCGGTGAGCTTCCTGGGCTTGGGAGAGGGGGAGCTCGAGGCCGACGTAGAGCTTGACCTCGCCGGACTGGACCCAGCGCAGGACGTCGTCGGCCCGCTGGACGAGTTCGTCGCGGGTGGCGGTGTAGTCGCCGAGGCTGGGACGGATGAGGGACAGTGAGCCGCCGCGCAGGATGCCGCTGTCGACCTGCCCCACGGCACCGCCGGCTGCGCCGTAGAGGGCCATCACGCCGCGTCGTCCGAGGAGACGCATGCCCTTGTCGAAGGTGGTGGCTCCCACTGCGTCCATGATCATCTTCAGGCCCTGGCCGTTTGAGGACTTCCTTATTTCTTCTTCGAAGTCCTGCTTTGTATAAATGATGGTGTGGTCTGCGCCGGCGCCCTTCGCGAGCTCGGCCTTTTCCTCGGTGGAGACGGTGGTGTGGACGTAGACGCCGATATTCTTCAGCATCTGTATGAGCCAGAGTCCCATGCCTCCGGCGCCGGCGTGGACCAAGACGCGGTCGCCTTCGCCCAGATGCGCGATGCCGTAGACGAGGAAGTGGGCGGTCATGCCTTGGAGCATGGTGGCGGCGGCGGTGGCGAAGTCCATGCCGTCGGGGATGCGGACCAGGAGCCACGAGGGGACGGAGTGTACCTGTGAGTAGGTGCCGGTGTGCATGGCGTAGGCCACCCGATCGCCGACGGCCACCTCGGTCACGCCGTCTCCGATTGCGGTGACGACGCCGGCGGCCTCGCGGCCCGGGGTCCAGGGGAATGCGTCCGGCGGGTTGGTGCCCTTGCGGCTGGAGACGTCGGTGTAGTTGACGCCGATGGACTTGATTTCGACCAGGGCGTGGCCTGGCGCGGCGGAGGGCTCGGGGGCTTCCTCGTAATTCAGGACATCGGGCCCGCCGGTTTGGTATATGCGGACGGTCTTCATGGTCTGGCTCCTTGGCGGTTGTCTGATCTGTGATTTTTGGATTTATGTGATTGGGGCGAAAGTCGTGTCGCCGAGTTTATCGTGTCGGGAATGTACAGAAATAGGTGGCGGAGGTCGCTGTTAATGAAGGGGGGGAGCCCTCACCCTAGCCCCCTCCCGCAGGGAGAAGGGATTTGTCTCTCTACGCTGGCGGGTAGTGTTCCTTCCACCAGCGGGCTATGTCGAGGCGGCGGGCGAACCAGACGCCTTCCTTCTCGGAGGCGTACTTGAGGAACTGGTCGAGGGCCCGGGCGCGGCTGGGCTTGCCGATGATGCGGCAGTGGAGGCCGACGGACATCATCTTAGGCTGTGTGGCGCCCTCCTCGTAGAGCTGGTCGAAGCTGGCCTTGGCGACCTGGAAGAAGTGCTCTGGGGTCAGCAGGTCGCCGCGCCAGTACTTGTAGTCGTTGACCTCGAGGGAGTAGGGGACGACGAGCCAGGGGTTGCCGTGGACCTGGGTCCAATAGGGGAGGTCGTCGTTGTAGGAGTTGCAGTCGTATTCGAAGCCGCCCTCCTCGACGACGAGGTCGCGGGTGTTGACGCTGGGGCCGTAGCGGGTGTACCAGCCGAGGGGGCGCTGGCCGCAGATGCGCTCGATGGTGTCGACGGCTTCGCGGATGGCCTGCCGCTCGGCGTCGCGGTCCATGCGGTAGTACTCCTCCCAGCGGTTGCCGTGGCCCATGACCTCGTGGCCGCGGCGGATGGCATCGGGGCCGACCTCGGGGTTGCGCTCGAGGGCCAGGGCGCAGGCGTAGAAGGTGCTGGGGACGTTGTTGCGTTCAAGGATGTCCATGATGCGCCAGACGCCGACGCGGCTGCCGTATTCGAAGAAGGACTCGTTGGCCAGGTCGCGCTCGCCGGGCCCGAGGGGAGAGGGAGACTCGCCGGAGGTCTCGCCAGCGGGGTCGCCGTCGAGGGTGGAGTACTCGGAGCCCTCCTCGTAGTTTACGACGACGGAGATGGCGATGCGGGCGTCGTTGGGCCAGCGGACGGCGGGCGGGTTGGCGCCGTAGCCGACGAAATCGCGTTGCTGCATGGGGGGCCTCCTTGACTGGTACTCCGGGCTTCATAGTGCCAAGGTGTACATTGTACCTGCTATGTTGGTAGGCTTTACCAACAGCGTGTCAGCCAAAAGGGAAGTCCGTTGGAACAGGGTGAGAGGTCGAAAATGCACCAATCATTCATAGACTTCGGCAAGAGACCGACCACGCCCTCCGAGGTTATCGAGAAAGTCGAGAAGTTTGTCAGGAAGGACCTGGAAGGACGGTTCAAGGACGCGTTTGCCTTCGACCCGATAATCGTTAATCCGGAACTGGACCACTAAGGTGACGAGTTCCTGCACATCTACATCATCTTCGAAGGGGATCAGAAGGTGTTGGACCCCAAGTGGACTGGCCGTCTCGAAGGGCGGTTGCTAAACCATTTACCTGATGGAGCTCTTCCCCATACACCCGGACATTCGTTCATCGAAAAGAGCGAGTGGAAAGAAATTCACGGAGAGCAGGTCCCCTCTTGAACCCTCGAGACCTGATCAGAATAGCGAGACAACTGGCATCAGGGGCAGTGGGCGGAAACAGGGGCCGTCCGCGCCAAGCCGAGTTGCGACGGGCAATAAGCGCCGCTTATTACGCACTCTTTCACGCCCTGGCGTCAGGTTGCGCAGACCGGCTTGCCGGATCAACCCGATCCAACCGCAGCGAGTCTGCGTGGCGCCAGACCTACCGGGCGCTGGAACACGGACACGCCAGGAATCAGTGCGATAGTCAGTCTGCCATGAGTGCGTTTCCCTCTGAGATCCAATATTTCGGACGCAGATTTGTATTCATGCAGGGGCAACGCCAACTTGCGGAATACTCTCCCAGCGCCTCGTTTTCCCGAGGCTGGGCGGTGCAGGCCATTAACGAAACCGAGGACGCGATCGATGCGTTTGAGGGCGCCTCCAACTCAGACCGGAGGGCCTTTGCAATTCATGTGCTATTCAGGGCTCGGAGGGACTGAGTCTTCTTCACTGATTGAGGTCAATTCTCTCCTTCTCACGCTGTAGATATGCATTCAGCATAGGGCGTTTGCAATGCAGGGGTGGTTGTGCTTTATTTATGAGGCTGTCTCCGGCACTGCACCGCGACGCAGTGAATGGATAAATCACGCCGCGCCTTTTTTGGCGGGGCGGGAGAGGAGTCTTTGCTGATATGGCCTTTGAGATGATCTCCACCGATCAGGTGGACCGGGTTGCGATTGTTACCCTGAACCGTCCGGAGGTGCTGAATGCCCTCAACCTGAAGCTGGTGCGGGAACTGGACGAGTTTCTGACCGAAGCGGAGGCGGACGACGGAATCGGGGCAGTGATTATCACCGGTGCCGGAGAGCGGGCGTTCTCCGCCGGGGCCGATATTCACGAGAACCGTGAGTTCACCCAGGAACAGAGGGACGCGGGCGCCGCCGATCGGTCAAATTACACTTGGCACATGGCCACCTGCAGCAAGCCCGTAATCGGTGCAATCAACGGCCTTTGCTATGGCGGCGGGACGGTCATGGCCACCAGCCTGGACTTCCTCATCGGCTGCGAGAAGAGCAGCTTTCGCTTCCTGGCGGTCAACTACGGCCAGTTGAATGCCACCTGGAGCCTGCCGACGCTGGTGGGCTGGGGCAAGGCCAAGGAGCTTCTGTACAGCGGGCGCGAAGTGTTCGCCGAAGAGGCCTACCACATCGGCTTGATCAACCACCTGGTGCCGTCGGAGCAACTGATGGACAAGACCATCGAGGTGGCAGCGGGCATCGCGAAGAACCGGCCCGAGGGCGTCGACAACATCAAGCAGCTCCTGATAGAGCATACCGGCAACTCGCTGGAGCAGCAGTTCTGGACGGAGATCGAGGGCCGGCAGGGGCGCTTCCGGGGCCTGACCGTAGAGGAGGGCTTCAGCGATTTCCTCGACCGCAAAGGGCGGAAGCCGGCGGTGTCATAAGCGTTAGCGACAGACTCTGACTCAGCCATGACCCCCGGGGGCTGCCCTCCGGGGGTCTTGCCTTTAGAAAGCCTCCCGGTGCTGACTAGTTCTGGCGACTATTGCTTCGGGCGCCACCGGCCGATGGTGGGAATGGGTGGGAGTGCGGATGGCGGATTGCGGATTGCCGGGGTCCGGTTGCTTTCTCACTATGAACTGGCGAAGGGGATTGGCATGGTGTTGCTGATGGTTTCAGCAGGATCTTCTTTAGCCTTAGCAGTAATCATCGTTGGCCTTGGGATGGTGTCGGAGGCACCTCCGACACCATCATGATAGGGGTACTGTTTTTCGTGGCCTTCTGCTTCTGCTGGGGTACTGTAGAAATTATCCACAGGTTGGACGCCTTGATTCAACTGAGAAATGGGCGCGATGGCGTTTAAAGTGCATCCTGCGAGAGCCAACGTGACCGGTTGCCGAACGTGACCGGTTGCCGGATGTGGAACCACCCAGAAATGAACCTCGCTGTGGACGCCACTGAGCCTGAGGGATGATGGATGGCGAACCTACAGGTGGGGTGAGGGTCCTAGGAGACCGGCCGGGCGTTGCGGCGGTGAGGTTCGGGCTGCCGCTGCTGGCCTTCGCCGCGGTCCTGCTTGCCGCGACTCCCGACGGACTGTCGGGCGAGGGGCAGCGGGCCCTGGCGGTGATGGCACTGGCCGTCGGGTTCTGGGCCACCGGGGCGCTTCCGTTGGTGGTCACCGGCATCGCCGCCATGGTCCTGCTCACGCTGGTGGGTGCCGTGCCCGGCATCGAGGAGGCGTTGTACGGATTCTCGCAGCCGGTGCCCTACTTTCTGGTTGGAATCCTGACCCTGGGGCTGGGCGTGCAGCAGTCCGGGCTGGCGAACCGGATGGCCGACTACCTGATACGGCTGTCCCGTGGCAGACCGCGGGCGCTTTACGTTCAGATGCTGGTGGCCTTTGCTGCCTTGACCTTCGCGCTGCCCTCGGCCTCGACGCGAGGCGCGATCCTGGTGCACGTATACGAACAGGTCATGGGGCGGTGGAATATCGAGCGCCAGCACCCGCTCAACAAGGCGGTCATGATGGCCATGGGGTCTCTCAACCGCCTGGGTTCGACCGCCCTCCTGGCGGGAGGAATCACTCCCGTGGTTGCCGCGGCTCTCATTGGGGACTTCTCGTGGACCCGCTGGTTCGTGCTGATGGCGCTGCCATTCTGGTCGATTCTAGTTGTTGGCGGTATCGCCGTATTCCTGCTATATCGCTCTGGATTTTCCGGAATCCCCGGTAGCGACGACAACGCTAATGGAGAAGGCGGATCCGGGGCCTTAACGCCGTCCGAGGTGAAGGCGGGCCTGATCACGTTGGGAGTTGCGCTGCTCTGGTTCACCGACTTCGCACACGGCCTGTCTCCGGCCATCCCGGCGCTGATCGCGATGGTGGTGATGCTGCTACCCGGCATAGGGCTGCTATCGTGGCGGACCTTTGAGCAGAACCTGGGCTGGAGCAACTTTTTCATCATCGCCACATCGCTGTCCCTTTCGGGCGCACTGGTGAACAGCGGCGCCGCTGCGTGGTTCGCCAACACGCTGGTTTCGGCGGTTGGCGGCATCGGAGATTCACCTTGGCTCCTGTTCCTGGCGATGTCGGGCGCGGCGGCGGCTGTGCGATTTGTGATGCCCAACATCGCGGGGTACCTCGCGTTTATCATCCCCGTGGCCATGTCCACCGGGGAGTCGCTGGGCCTCAATCCCATGGTCTGCGGCCTGGCGGTAGTCATCATTGGCGATTCCGTGGTCTACTACCCGGCGGCGGCGGCAGGAGCTGTGTTCATCTACCAGCGGGCGGACCTTTCCTCTCCCGAGGTGCTGCGTACGGGAGTCATCATGACGCTGGTGGCTGTGGCGGTGCTGTTTGCCATCGCTGTCCCCTACTGGTCCCTTGTAGGAGAGGGACTGGCCGTTGCAGCCGGGTGAGAGTCCCTGGGGGATAGAGGGTATGACAGAAAGCGGCAGTCCTGTTGGGCCCGGAGACGCCATGGATGAAGTACCCATGCTTCCGTTGTCGCAACGTTCTGCCCAGCCCGACGTGTACGCCCCGGACGGGTCGGAGATACGCCTGCTGTCGGACGGGCGTCACGGGGCGAGCAGGAGCAGCGTGGTGGAAGTGACGCTTCCTGCGGGGCAGGTGTCGCGTCCGGTGTATCACAGGACCGTTGAAGAGACCTGGTACATCCTGGAGGGCCGCGGGCGGGTGTGGCGCTGTCCGCCGGATGCTGATTCGGAGTCGGTGCCTCCGCAGGAGGTTTCGCCCGGGGACGCGCTGGTGATCCCGACGGGCTGGCGCTTCCAGTTTGCCGCTGCCCCGGATACGCCGCTGCGGTTTCTGTGCCACACCACGCCGCCGTGGCCGGGGGAGGACGAGGCTGTGCCTGCTGACGCAGGTGGGCTAGGGGAGCCTACGGTTTAGCTGGGCCGTGGCTTCGGTCTCTTCGGCGTTGGATGACCTATCTCGCGGTTTTAGTCAGCGAATGTTGCGCTGACCTGCCCCCAACCTTCTCCGGCCATGCGCCGTGTGACTTCCCGCGGTAGTAACATCCCCCGGCCTCCACTCGCCTCGGTTCCCACTCTCCCATCGGGGAAACGCAACTTTTCCTTTGTGAAGAATTCGTGATAGAAATACTATGTATGCAATATTTGGTTGATATCATAATATACGATGATATATATTTGTAATTGATAGATATTAACTGGGTTGCGCCCCCAGAAGATACAGGAGGTGGGGCTATGAACTGGATGATTACGGACAACGATATTCTGCTGCGGGACTTCAGCGGAGTCGAGGGGCTGATCGAGCGGATGGACCGGGAGCTGAGGGACGGCGGCACTCCGATCGAGGGGTTCCGGTTCCTGAGCGACGCCATGGAAATGCTGAGCTTCAGCCATGAGATTGAGCAAGAGGTCATGGACAGTCCCCGGGGAGCCGACCTGTACGTCGGGTTTCAGACGACCGAGAAGCTGTTGGGAGAGGCGGAGAGGTACAGGAGGCTGGTGGAGGCGGGAGTTCGGGTGGTGGCCTTCGGAGAGCGCCCGCTGGAGGAGGCGCCTGAAGGCCTGGAAGGAGCCTGGACTCCACTGGAGCGCAACGTCCGCGCACTGGAAAACCAGTGGTTCCTGGTGTCTTCCCGCCCGACTCCCATCGCGTTCGCAGGGTGGGAGACCTCGCCGGAAAAGATGTTCGGTCTGGGCGGGGTGTCGGCACCGGGGAAGCAGTTCCGGGGATTCATCACCAACGACTGCCGGGTGGTGCATGCCGTCATCGCCCACCTGGAGGCGGTGCGTGCGAGGAGGGCCAGGGCGTGTGATGAGGAGGGGGAAGTGATACGACGGGTCATGGCGGTAACGAGCATGGACGACTCTCCGGAGTACTCGAGGGTGCGGACCTGTGCGGCAGGACTGGTGGACGCGGTGGGAGGTGAGGTGGTGCTGTTCGAGATATCGGCGGCGTCCTACTTGGTCAGTCCGTACCCCGAGGAAAACCGGCGGCAATGGATCAGGGCGCTAAGCGAACCCGAGCTGCGTCGGCTGGGACGGTCTGCGGTGGCCAGGCAGATGCAGGCCATCCGGTCTCGCGGGGCCGGAGCGCAGGCGATCCTGCCGACGGCGCACGGGTTCAGGCACCTGGCGGAGTGGGCGGAGCGTGAGGATGCGGACGCGATCCTGATACCGGTGTCGCTGGTGAACCCCGGCCTGTTCGACCGGTTGCGCGGCTATAGCCTGAAGTCGCTCCTGGAGCACACCACGCGACCGGTGCTGGTGGTGTATCCGGACGGCTCGACGTGGCGCGCCAACCCGGTCGGACAGCCGGGGAGGTCGGAACGGACTCCCGCAGCTCTGGCGGCATAGGCGATAGATGTGTGGGGAAGTGCGGGGTGGCTTCGTCGGCTCCCTCTCCCGAAAGGGAGGGGGAGCTTTTCTTGGGGGGGGAGTTATTCGGTTTCCATATAGCGTTCTGGGATCTGGTACCAGTACACGGTGCCTGCGTCGATCAAGGCTGTTACTTCGCTGACGTTCCGTACGCTGGCGACGACCGGTATGGAACGGTGGCCAGTGAACTCTGTCAGGAGTCTGGCGTTGCGCTGAGCACGGTCGGAATCGCGGAGGTCTCCGGTGTAGGAGGCCTCCATGGCGATGTAGACGGTTCCCGAGTCGTCCCTGGCTTCCACAACCAGGTCTGCGGTCCTGAAACTGAAGAGTTCGTTTCGGGGCATGTTGGGGCTTGAAGTTTTGGCCATACGGATCAAGTCAGGTTCAGTGAGGGTCCGCACAAAGTCAATATTCATGTCAAGGGTGATGCTTTCCGCTCCCCTTAGTGCGGACCAGCGTGCGGGCGCGGCCTTGACGGTGGCCATGTCATTTTCTTGTCTAGTCATGCGGGTCTCGATCCTTGCCTGCCCGGCCTCCAGCCTGGCTTGGCCATCTTCCAAGCGTGTTTGGCCGGCCTTTAAGGCCGATATGTCGGATTCGACTCGTTTGTTGACCTGCCTCTGCTCGTCAACGAAGGCGTTGAACCGCGTGGGAAGTTGCATTAGTTCCTCGCCCAGGATCAGGGCGCGCACGGCTTCCTTCCACTCCGGGTTCTCCCGGAGGGCGCGGAGGAAGTCTTCCTGACTGTTGATGGTGGTCATGGGTCACGGCCTTGGTGGGCATTCTATGGGTGAGGGAGAAGGATTGGCAATTTGGGCTAATGGATATGAAGACAGCGTGTGGGCTCCGAGTTGGAGCCTGAATGGGAAACGGGCCGGAAATGAAATGGAAACCGATGCGCAAAAATGATATAAATTAGATAGGGAAAAGTGAAATCAGTTGGAAATGAAAGCGAAATGACCGCTGCCCACGTCTACCATTATGTCTCATCTAGCCGGTGGATTCACTACGATGGAGGCGCTATTTTCGAGCAGCTAATCGCAGCGAGAACTGCCTCTGGAGTGCTGAGCCAGTTGCCCTATTTATCCCAGTGGATTGAAACAGTGCATCAGGAGCAACTCCGGTTGGAAGCTGCAGGAACCTCCCGCATTGAAGGTGCGGAATTCACACCCCAAGAAGAGAGTGAAGCCCTAGCCCCTGCCGCAGCCAACCGCACTGATTTGACTTATTCTCAGCGGCAACTGCGGTCTGCAGAAGCTACCTACCAATGGATAGCATGCCAGGCTGCGGAACGACCCGTCAACTGGGAATTCGTGCTGGAAGTGCATCGCCGGATTGTTACGGGGTGCGATGATGACCACTGCGAACCTGGGGCACTTCGAGGATACGATCACAACGTTAACTTCGGAACGCCTCGTTGCCGGGGAGTCGAGGGTGGAGACGAGTGCCGCGATGCTTTCGACGCTCTGGTGGGTGCCGTTGCCGGCGAATTTCAGGCCCATGACCCCATTATCCAGGCCATGGCTGTCCATTATCATGTAGGCGCCATGCATCCATTCGGCGACGGAAATGGTCGAACCGCCCGGGCCATCGAAGCATTCATGCTCAAGAAAGCAGGCGTTAACGGCCGCGTAATGGTCAGCTTGTCAAACTACTACCACGGTTACAAAGAGAAATATCTGGGTGCTCTATTCGAATCCCGAGAGAGAGGCCACGACCTAACTCCGTTTTTGCAGTTTGCCCTTCCGTCCGTAACCGAACGATGCAATGCCGTGGCGGGAGAAATACTAGCTCATCACAAAAGGATATTGTTCAAGGAGTTTGCCCGTTCGTTGTTCGGGCAACTCCGGAGCCCACGCCGGAGGGTTCTGGCTGAACGGCAGCTGAAAATGCTGGATACTCTATTGGGCAGCGGACCAGTCGGGTTGCGAGAACTCATCGCTAATACTCAGGCAAACTACCGGGAACTCAAATACGGTTTAAGGGCGCACGTAAGAGATGTGGCCGGGCTAATCGAATTGGAGGCTGTGGCGTTTAAGGGTGATCTAATCCAGGCAAACTTGGAATGGCCGGAACAGTTTTCTCAATCTGAACTTTTGGAGCGGTATGAAAACATGCCTTCTGCCGTATCCACAAATCATCCAGCCATGGCGGACTTATCGAGGCTGTTGGGGCGCAGCAATTGATCTTACCAGCGTAGTTCTGCCCAACCTTTCTAGGGCAGAGATAGCCAAGAGTTCGTATCACCCCACCCCGTCCATCCCCCTTCCTTGGTATACTGTCGGCGGTTTTTGTGGCTGGAGGTTTTGGCTTGGAGTTTCGGATTGCGGTCATGGGGGGCGACGGGATCGGGCCGGAGGTTACGGACCAGGGGGTTCGGGCGATGGAGGCCGTGGGGTCGGCGTTCGGGCATTCGTTTGAGCTTTCGTATGGGGATATCGGCGGGATTTCGATCGACAAGCACGGCATCCCCTTCACCGACAAGGTGCGGGCGATGTCGGGGGATAACGACGCTGTGCTGTTCGGCGCCGTGGGCGGCCCCAAGTGGGACGACCCCAACGCCACGGTGCGCCCGGAGCAGGGCCTGCTGGACATCCGGGCCCACATGGGAGTATTTGCGAACATTCGGCCGGTCAAGGTCTACCCGTGGCTGGCCGACGCCAGCCCGCTGAAGGCCGATGTCCTGAAGGGTGTTGACATGGTGGTGGTGCGCGAGCTGACCGGAGGCCTGTATTACGCCGAACCCCGGGGCCGTCGCGAGACACCGGGCGGGATCATCGCCGAGGACACCATGCGCTACACCGAGGGCGAGATCGAGCGGGTGCTGCGCGTGGGCTTTGAGCTGGCGCGGGTACGTCGCAAGAAACTGACCTCGGTGGACAAGGCCAACGTGCTGGAGTGCTCGCGGCTGTGGCGCACGGTGGCGACGCGGCTGGGTCAAGAGTACCCGGATGTGAAACTGGAGCATGTGCTGGTGGACGCCTGTGCCATGCAGCTCATACAGGTTCCGTCGCGGTTCGACGTCATCGTCGCAGAGAACACCTTTGGGGACATCTTGACCGACGAGGCCTCGGTGCTGGGGGCATCTATGGGTATGTTGCCATCGGCCAGCCTGGCGGGCGTGCCTGCAGAGGGGAGGCCGTCTGTAGGAATGTACGAGCCGATCCATGGAACGGCGCCGGACATAGCGGGCAAAGGCATCGCAAATCCCATCGGCTCCATCCTCAGCATGGCCATGATGCTGCGCTACTCGCTGGCGTTGACCGAAGAGGCCGCCGCGGTGGAGCGGGCCGTGGAGCAGACGCTGGAGGGCGGGATGCGCACCGCCGACATCGCGGGCGGTGGGGGCTCCGTCGGAACCGTTGAGATGGGCGACCGCATCGTCGGGGCCATCGAGCGGGGGTAGCCGGGGGATTGGATAATTCGAGGGCGCAGAGACTGGGAAATTGGGACTCTGCGCCTTCTGCGTTTAAGCTTTCCGGGTTTAATCGAGGCGGGGTTAATCAAGGGTCGAAGAAATGATTGAATTTTCCAGCTTGTGGGTAGCCATCCTGGTGTTCCTGGGAAGTGCCGGCGCCGTGATTCTCTTCGGGATTCGCTTGGCGGTCTACGGTGACGCCCTGGCCACGCTGACCGGATGGGGACGGCTGTTCGTGGGCAGTATTCTCGTGGCCCTGGCGACCTCCCTGCCGGAGCTGGCTACCAATATCACTGCGGTCAGCCTGGTTTCGCCGCCCAACCCGGGCCTGGCCTTCGGCAACGTGGTGGGAGCCAACATGCTCAACATGTTCACCTTCGCGGCCGTGGCGCTGGCATTCGGCGGCAAGCTGTTCCTGGAGCGCGTGGCTCCGGAGCAGGGCTACCTTGTCGTCACCGCTGTCGTGCTGACCTCGCTGGCCCTGATTTTCGGGGCATGGAAGCTGGAGACTGCCGCCTTCAAGATAGGCCTGACCTCGCTGATCATACTTGTCGTCTTCGTGGTGGGCATGTATGTCGTGTACAAGACCCGTCCCGCCGGAGGGGATGATGAGGAAGGGGATGCCGGGATGAGCCTGGCCAAGGCGTGGCTGATGTTCGCGATGGTGTCGGGGGGTGTGATTATCTCGGGCTACTTCCTGGGGGTGAGCACCGACAGCATTGCCGAGATCACCGGCATCTCGTCGGGCACGCTGGGCATCCTGCTGGTGTCGCTGGTTACGACGATGCCTGAGGCGTCGTCGACCATTGCGGCAGCGCGGCTGGGGGCCTTCGACCTGGGCGTGGCAGGGCTGTACGGCAGCTGCGCCTTCAACGTAACCATCCTGTTCTACGCCGATATCTTCTATCGCGGCGGTGAAGTGGTGGAGGGCACCGGCCTGGGCGTGGACAATGTGGCAATTCTGCTCAACCGTCCCCAGCCAGAGCACTTCCTGGCCGGCACCGTGGCAATCGTGCTGATGATGATCGGGCTGGCACTGATCATGGCGAGGAACCGCATCCCGCAGCTGGTGGCCCGGACCGGCCTGTCCATCATGGCCATTTGCTACTTGGCGGCGGCCATTGGCGTGGGGTACCTGGGCAGTGCGGACACGGGAGACGACGAGGAGGCACGTCTGAGCGGCGAGTACGCGGAGATGGTTGAGCGGGAGGGGTAGAATAGAGCAGTAGAGATGGTCACGACAGTTCCTGGAGAGTCGGGATGGTAGCGACCGACGAAGTAAGAGAGATTTTCGCTGACGCCTATTCGATGTACGATAGCGCAATCGAACGATGGGCAGCGGGTGATGTGCGCGATGCTGCTGAGAAGGCGTGGTGCGCAACCCTTCGCGCGACCAACGCCCTCATCCATGCGCGTACCGACGACGAACCGGAAATTACGACGGAAACAGCACGTCGTCTGGATCGGTTGGTGCGCCAGGATGAAAGAGCCCGAAGTTTGGTGGGCAGGTATTACTCCCGTCAGGTTCGTTTGCATGGGGACTGTTTCTATTTGGGAATACTCTCGGATGTGGACGAAATCGAACGGCGCATACGGGAAACCATCGATTACATTCGAGACGCCGAGGTCTTGGCATTTGACGACGCTGTGCAGTAGCCGCTAGACCGCCTCGCCCTCGTAGCTGGCTATCTGTACGAACCCCTCTTCTTCGTCGGACCAAGCAAACAACGCCGCCCCTTCCACCCGGGTTTCCGTTATCCCCACCACAAGCTGCTGTACCGGATAGGCGGGGCCATCACCCCAGGGGCTGGTGGCAACTTCCCGGTCGGTTGGCGAGAAGTAGGCCCGGCCGTTGGGGTGGGAGTGAAAGATTACCTTGGCTGGTGCGTCGCTATCCAGGCTCTGGTTCAGGGAAAGCAAGTCGCTGCCGGTGATGACGTAAGCAGTTTCGGCGCCGCGGGCCGCCTGAGTGGGGTGGGTACCCGAAGCCTGAGCGTTTTCGCAACTCCGGATGGCGTCGACCATCGGGCGATCCGCAGGGCCGGCGAGCCAGCCACAACACTCAAATGGGAAAGCTCTGCGGGCCTCCAGGAAAACCTCGGCGAGAACCTGGGCAGGTATGTCCAGGGGTGTTAGCGAATCGGCCATTTGAAGGCTCCTTACAGCGCGGGTAGGTGCAGCGGGCTAAGATCTCCCATCCCGCTGGCGTAATAGCCTCATTCGGTGCGCCCTCGGGCGTACTCGTAGACAGCGGCTTCCTGTTCCGGAGTCTGGATGGAGCCGGGACGGCGGCGGCGTACCTCGTCGATGGCGTCGGCGGGTCCGAAGCCGCGGGTGACGAGGTAGCAGGCCAGCACCGTTCCAGTGCGGCCGATGCCGGCGTAGCAACTGACGACCACGGGGCGCTGGCTTCGGACTGCCTGCTCGTCGATGAAGTCGATCATTCGCTGGATCTGGTCCTGGTCGGGGGGCGTGAAGTCGCGGACCGGCATGAACATGTCGACAATGTCGATGTAGCCGCCAGTGTTGGCCGGGATAGTGCGCTCTTCCATCCGTATTACGGCTCGCACCCCCTGCTGGTGCAGGAAGAACAGGTCCTGCAGGTTGACGGGACCCTGGGACCCGGCCAACTCGTTATCCAGCACCCAGCCGAAGTTCATGTACTGCATCTGCGTGTCCCGTTCCTGTGTTCCCGACTATTCACTGGTTAGCTCCACCTGAAGATCGAGGCGCTGGGCCACTTCACCGCGGGTGAGGCCGTCCACAGCCACCACCTTGTCGCGGGAAGTGGAAGTGTGGCCGCGGACCAAGTAGAGCCTTGACTTGGAAACGCCCAGTGTGTCCGCTAGAAGCTCCAGCATGGCCGCGTTGGCCTTTCCTTCGTGGGGCGGCGCGGAGACGCTGATTCTCAGTGTGCCATTGCGGTAGCCGAGCACGCGGTCGCCGGAAGCGCGGGGCTGGACGCGGATGCTGATGGTGGAGGCGTTGGAGCCGTCGATGAGTCCCCCTTAGAGCGCGGACGGCGTCAAGTCGGTTATAGTATACGGTATATCAAGTTATCACCGGAGTTGTTTTGGACTACGCCAACGTCAAGCTTTCGAAAGAGGATGGAATTGCCACCATCCGCCTGAATCGCCCCGACGCCATGAACTCACTGGGCCGCGAATTGGTCACCGACCTGAAGTGCGCGCTGACGGAGGTCGCGGGTGACGAGTCGGTCAAGGCGATGGTACTGCGGGGCGAGGGCCGGTGCTTCTGTGCCGGGGCCGACCTGAAGTACTTTCAGGACGCATTCCAGAGCCCTGAGGCATTGCGGGACTACCTGGTTGAAATCAACGAAGCGATTTTCCAGGTCGAAGACATGCCCATACCGGTGATTGCCGTGGTGCACGGCTTCGCCCTGGCGGGCGGGCTGGAACTGATGATGGCCTGCGACATGGCGCTGGTGGCTGACAACGCGCGGATCGGGGACCAGCATGTCAACTTCGGCCTGATGCCGGGCGGCGGCTCAACCATAAGGCTGCCCCGTCTCGTCGGCCCGCAGAGGGCGATGGAGCTGCTGACCACCGGCCGCTGGCTGAGCGGCCCGGAGGCCGTGGAGTGGGGTCTGGCCCTGCGTTCCGCTCCGCTGGAAGAACTGGACGAAGAGCTGGAGAAGCTCGTGGACCCGCTTCGCGGCAAGAGCAGGCCGGGACTGGGCTGGATAAAGGAGGTCGCACACCGGGGGCGGGACCTGACCATTCGCGACGGTTCAGCCGTCGAGCAGATGGCCTTCGCTCAGTATGTTGCAACCTCGGGCCACCCGGCCGAGGGCGTGCAGGCGTTCGTCGAAAAGCGTACGCCGCAGTTCTGACTGGGGGTCACTACGGGCTTGCCGCCGTAAACACAGTGCGAGTGGATGGGGGTGAAGAGAAAAACACGGAGGAACAATTTACAGGTTTTGAAGATACGCGAAATGCTCCATAAGGGGCGCACCATATCCTTTGAATTCTTTCCGCCGAGGAATGCCGACGGTATTCCCGGCGTGCTGGACACAGTGGCGGAACTTACCGCTTACTGCCCGGACTTCGTCTCGGTGACCTACGGCGCGGGTGGCTCCACCCGCCAGTTCACTGAGGAGATCACCGTGAAGGCGAAGGAGTCGTCGGGCGTGGAAGTGATGGCCCACCTGACCTGCGCAGGCCAGACCGTCGAGGAACTGGACGGCGTGCTGCAGCGGTTGGATGAGGCGGGCATCGAGAATGTCATCGCGCTGCGGGGCGATCCGCCGCGAGGAGAAAACGAGTTCACTGTCACCGAGGACGGATTCAGCCACGCCTCCGAGCTGGTAAGCCACCTCAAGGCCAACTACGAGTTCGGCATCGGTGCCGCCTGCTATCCGGAAGGTCACACCGAGGCGGTGAGTCTTGAACAGGACCTTGAGTACGCCAAGTTGAAGGTGGACAACGGGGCCGAATTCCTGATTACACAGCTCTTCTTCGACAACGACGACTACTTCGACTTCGCCGATCGGGCCCTTGCCGCGGGAATTGATGTGCCGGTGGTGCCGGGCGTGCTGCCGGTACTCAGCGGGCCGCAGATCCGCCGCTTCACCGCACTGTGCGGCTCCAGGATTCCGGCGGACCTGGACGCAGAGCTGGACCGCCTGGGTGAGGACGACGAAAGCGTCCGCGAGCTTGGGATCGAGTATGCCGCGAAGCAGGTGGAAAGATTGTGGGAGGCGGGCGTGCCAGGCGTCCACTTCTACGTGCTGAACCGCAGCTACTCAGTTTCCAGAATTCTCGACCGGCTGGGCATCCCTGGACACATCCCGGATTAGCTCGGGCGGCAAAAATCCCGGCAGTATCCGTTCCGAACGGAAAGCGTGAGTAGAAGGGATCTCCGGCCATGCTCTCCACGGGCGTCGACATCATTGAGATAAACCGGATAGCCGCTGTGCTTGAGCGCTACGGCGAACGGTTCCTGTGTCGTATCTACACGCCGGGCGAGCTGGAATACTGCCGTGGCCGCCCCTCCAAGCTGGCATCCCGCTTCGCGGCCAAGGAGGCGACGATGAAGGCGCTGGGCACCGGCGTTCGGGGAGTGAGCTGGAAGGACATCGAGGTGACCCGCGCTCCCAGCGGTGCCCCAAGCATCCTGCTGCACGGGCGCGCCAAGAGTCGTGCGGAACGGTTGGGGGTGATGGAGATCTCGGTCAGCATGTCGGACTCGCAGGACAACGCCGTGGCCTTCGTGGTGACGCGGCGCGAAGAGTCGAGGTAGGCGCATGAAAGCATAATGAAAGAACCGGGATCCCAAGTGCCGGAAGTCCTGACAGACCGAGGACTCGGATGGCAGGCAACCGGATTCACCCTGACGGGAATTATCTGCCTTGCGATTCTCTGGACCTATGACAGTAGCGAATTCTGGTTGTACCGGTGGTTCGAAACAGCAGCCGTAGACTTGTACTGGTCATTTGTGTTGCCTTTGGCGGTGCTGTTCGACGGAGGTAGAAGATTGTTCGAAAAAGGCAAGGCCATTCGTGAAGCGCAGAAAGCCCGAATGGTGGAGAGGGCGCGTCGCCAAGAACAGGAGCGCATTAAAAGGGTGCTGGAAAAGCATGGCGTGAGCCTTTCTCCCGAGGTCGTTGAGGCAGTATTCCGAGGCCCCGACGGGGACGGTTCCTGACCAGAAGCGTGAAAGTCGTAACCGCGGCGCAGATGGTGGCTATTGAGCAGGGTTCGGAGCGTGCCGGGGTCAGCACCGACACGTTGATGGAGAACGCCGGCTTGGCGGTGGCGCGGGCAGCGCGAGAGGAACTGGGAGGCGCAGCCGGGGCCCGCATCGTCGTACTGGTTGGGCCGGGGAACAACGGCGCCGACGGCTTGGTGTCGGCAAGACACTTGCGACGCTGGGGTGCGGAGGTGGTGTGCTGCCTTGTGACGGGGCGGCCTGAAATAGACCCAAAGCTGTATTCGGCCATCGAGCACGGTGTCGAAATCGTACAGAGCCCGGATGGCAACGCACTTCGGCAGCTGTTGGGACGTTCGCAATTAGTCGTCGACGCAGTGCTGGGCACTGGGCGTTCAAGGCCGTTGGGCGGACCGGTGCTGGAAGCGATGCAGACGTTGCAGCAAGTCCGGCTGTCGTCACCGCGCCCTCTTATCCTGGCGCTGGACCTCCCCACGGGACTCAATGCTGACACCGGGGAGGTTGAACCGGCGTGCCCCTCATTTGATTTGACGCTGGCGCTGGGCTATCCGAAGGCCGGGCTGCTCGCATTTCCTGGTGCGGAACGGGCTGGTCGACTGCGGGTATTGAACATTGGGGTACCGCCAAAGCTGCCGGAGGAACAGTCGGTTGAGGTCGAGATGCTCACTCCGGAGTGGGTGGCGTCACGACTGCCCAAGCGTCCGCTCAACTCTCACAAAGGCACCTACGGACATGCGCTGGTCATCGCAGGTTCGCGGCACTACGTGGGCGCAGCGTGGCTTGCGTCGCAGGCTTCCGTCCGTACGGGTGCGGGGCTGACGACGCTAGCCAGTCCCGAGGGAGTTTACCCCATCGCGGCGGCGAAGGGCGCCGAGGCCATCCACCTGCCGCTGCCCGAGGACCTAGACGGGCGGATTGATGCATCGGCCGCGGACATCATCGGGGGGTCGGAGTGGCGGTTCTCGGCGGTTCTGGTGGGCTGCGGCATGGGCTGGTCGGAAGGGACGACGGAGTTCCTTGGAAATCTTATTGGAGAGACAAGGGGAAGCTTGGCGGGTCTGCCGCTGCTGATCGATGCCGACGGGTTGAACAATCTTTCCTGCATCGACGGATGGCACAGGCTGATTGATTCTCCGCTGGTGCTGACGCCACACCCCGGAGAAATGTCGACGCTAACAGGTATTCCCGTTGGACACATACAGTCCGACCGCGTGGCCGTCGCGCGTGAGTGGGCTGAGCGATGGGGCGCCATGGTGGTGCTGAAGGGGGCACATACGGTCATCGGAAGCCCCGGCGAGCCGGTGCGGATCGCCCCGTTTGCCAATCCGGGACTCGCAACCGGCGGCACCGGCGACGTGCTTAGCGGCGTCATCGTGTCGCTGCTGGCGCAGGGCCTGTTGCCCGCCGAGGCGGCTTCTGTGGGGGTGTGCCTGCATGCTGCTGCGGGAGCGGCTGTGACTGATCGAATCGGCGTTGCGGGCCTGGCTGCATCGGACCTGCTGGACCAACTGCCTGTCGCCATCGCCTCGATGCGCCGTGCTACACTTGGTTAGTCATGGCCATTGAAGTGTTCATAGAAGCCATTGCCGACGAGTCGGAGCCGCTCTCCGACGCGCCGTTTCACGAGGCCTCCGACCCGTCGTCGGACGAGGTGGCCGAGTTCGCTCGTGCCTGCGTCGACATGGACGAGGGACGCCGGAGGGAAGTGATATCGGCTCTGGTGGAGCAGGCTGAGGATAACCTGGAGCTGGACTTCACCGCCATCTTCCGCCAGTGCCTGAAGGACGATGACGACTGGCTGGCGCAACTGGGTATCGAGGGCCTCTGGGAGCAGGAGGAACGCTGGCTGATCACAGAGCTGGTGGAGTTGCTGCATTCCGAACGGGGGCCGCAGGTACGCGCGGCGGCGGCGCTGGCCATGGGCAAATTCCCGCTATTGGCCCAAGAGGGCAAAGTGCACTCGCAGGACGGTGAGCTGGTCTACAGAGTGCTGATGGACTTCCTGGAAGACGATATCGAGGACCTGGAGGTACGGAGGCGCTGTCTTGAGGCGGTCGCCCCCTTCAACACGGAGGAGGTCCAGGACTATATCCAGTGGGCGTACGACAATGAAGACCAGGACCTGCGGTCCAGTTCTGTATACGCCATGGGCCGGACGGGTAATACGGCCTGGCTGCCCACGCTGCTGAGAGAGCTTGAGAGCCACGATCCCGCGGTTCGCTACGAAACGGCCCACGCCTGCGGAGAGCTGGGAGAGCAGGAAGCCACGCCGGCGTTGGTCGAGCTGCTGGCGGATGACGACCCGGAGGTCCGCATGGCGGCGATTGCGTCATTGGGCAAAGTCGGCGGCGCGCTGGCCCGGCGGGCCCTGCTCGACTGCGAACGCGACGGAGACGCGGCGATGTCGGAGGCGGCCCACGCCGAACTGGAGAACCTGCAGTTCCTCGACGACCCGATGCGACTTTTGCCGGGAGACACCTAGGCCGGAGGGTGTGAGTGCCTCCGCTGACCGAATCGCAGGCGCACTATCTGGCCGACGCCAGGGTGGGGCGCTTGGCCACGTCGGATGCGGCTGGCCGGCCCCATGTCATCCCGGTGTGCTTCGTCTACGACGGAAGGGCAATTTACATCGTTCTCGACCAGAAGCCAAAGACCGTAGAGCTAACTCGATTGCGCCGGGTTCGCAATATTCTCGACAACCCGCAGGCTGCGCTGGTGGTCGACCACTGGGACGAAGACTGGCTGGCCCTGCGCTACGTGCTCGTTTCGTGTCGCGCCGACTTGCTCAACGGGGTAGAGGAAGAGGCGGCGCGGGCAGTCTCCTTGCTGCGGGAGAAGTACCGGCAGTACCGCGAAATGGACCTGGACGGCAACCCCGTTATCAAGCTCACCCCGCAGCGCTTCACCGCCTGGAGCTTCAGCGGAGAGTAGACCTGCTTTTGATTTCCGGCCATGAAGGGCCGTGACTTGCAATCCCCCCAAGGCGCAGGACTGGTTTGGATTCATTTGCTGCGATACTCCCCAACCATTAACGGATTGAGACGAACCGTCCTTCTAACGGATTGAGACGAACCGTCCTTCTAACGGATTGAGACGAACCGTCCTTCGACAGACGCAGGACTGGTGGTCTCCGTGCTTCAGCGGCTATGCCCTGGTACTGCCCTGATGAGGTTTTTCTTGACACGTTTTGGGGCGCTCCATAGACTTGCCCTCAGTTTGATTTCTGGGTACTGGAGAGGCTGACACATGGACGGAGTTACTGCTATTGCAAATATTCTGCGGATGGAAGGCGTGGAGTTCATTGGATGCGTGCCGTACCAGCCGCTGCTGGAGGCGGCGGCCATCGCCGGAATCCGCCCGCTGATCTTCCGGCAGGAGATCACGGGGGTCCACATGGTGGACGGATACTCGAGGGCGACCAACGGCAAGAAGATTGGTGTCTTCATGATGCAGAACGGGCCGGGCGCGGAGAACGGCTTCGGCGGCGTAGCCCAGGCGTACTCAGAGTCGGTGCCCATCCTGCTGTTGCCCGCCGGGATGGCTCGTGACAAGCGTGGCGTGCATCCCAACTTCTACCCCACCCGCAGCTACGAGACCATCACCAAGTGGTCCGAGGAACTAAACATGGTGGAGCGAATTCCGTCCCTGATGCGACGGGCCTTCACCAAGCTGCGCAGCGGGCGCCCTGGACCGGTGCTGCTGGAGATTCCCGCGGATGTAGCCACCGCCGAGCTCCCCGAGGAGCTCTTTGACTACGAGTCTCCGCGTGCGGTGCTGCAGCAGGCCGACCCGCGGGACGTGAGCCGTGCGGCCGCCGCATTGCTTGCCGCCGAGCGTCCGGTCATCCAGGCCGGTCAGGGCGTGCTGTACGCCGAGGCCACCGACGAGCTGGTGGAACTGGCCGAGTTCCTGCAGGCTCCAGTGATGACCACGCTTCCGGGCAAGAGCGCCTTCCCAGAGAACCACCCGCTGGCCCTGGGTGCCGGCGGTCCCAGCACGACGGCCATGGTCAACAAGTACCTGCATGGGGCCGATATGGTGTTCGGTGTGGGAGCCAGCCTGACCAAGACAAACTTCGCCGTATCCATCGCTGACAACAAGACATTCGTCCACCTCACCAACGACGAGGACGCCATCGGGCGCGAGTACAAGTGCAACTACCCGCTGCTGGGCGACGCCAAGCTGGTGCTGCGGCAGCTGCTGGACGAGCTGAAAGACCGCGCCGGCAGCTCCCGCCCGGTAAACCACGCGCTCCAGGCGGACATCCGGTCTGTCAAGGAAGCGTGGCTGGCCCAGTGGATGCCAAAGCTCACGTCCAACGAGAAGCCCATGAACCCATACAGGGTGGTCTGGGACCTGATGCATACAGTTGACCTGGACAACACAATGGTCACCCACGAATCAGGTAGCGCGCGCGAATACATGTCACCCTTCTGGGAAGCGCGAAAGCCCCGCAGCTTCATCGGTTGGGGCAAGTCGACGCAGCTGGGGTACAGCCTGGGCTTGGCGATGGGCGCGAAGATGGCCCAACCCGACAAGCAGGTCATCAACGTGATGGGCGACCTGGCGTTCAGCACCGTGGGCCTGGATGTGGAGACGGCTGTGCGCTGCGACATCCCGATCCTGACGGTGATAATCAACAACTCCTACATGTCGATCTACGACGACAGCCGGTTCCCGGTGGCGATCCAGAAGTACCAGGTCAAGACCTTGGGTGGGCAGTTCGCAGAGGTGGCCGCGGCCATGGGCGCCTACGCTGAGAAGATCCTTGAGCCGGACGAGATTGTTCCCGCCATCAAGCGGGGACTCACGGCCACCGCGTCGGGCGAGCCGGCGGTGCTGGAGTTCATCACCCGCGACGAGGGCGAGTTCTCAAAGTACTGATCTAACCCCAAGGCATAGATTTCTTTGAGGTGGGGGCG
The DNA here is from genome assembly GCA_965222025.1 of Dehalococcoidia bacterium. Classification (GTDB taxonomy): domain Bacteria; phylum Chloroflexota; class Dehalococcoidia; order Lucifugimonadales; family UBA3495; genus VXOI01. Next base: position 453,496 of record CBDCTI010000007.1, read on the forward strand.
CACTGCTGTGTGCCCCCATTTTCTTTTGGATTCCCGCTCTTCTGATGTGGGGACGGTAATTTTTGATGACAGTTGCCCATTGCGCCAGGCTGCACTCATACGTTGAAATGTCCTCAGCAATGTTGAAAGGGAAGGAACGCATGGCAGCGGTAAGTACAGAGGAAGGGACCGAGCGCCGGAACGGCTGGGGGCCGACGGTGCGGGAGATGCCCAGCGAAGAGAGGCCGAGGGAGCGACTGGCGACTTTCGGGCCCCGCCACCTGAGCAATACCGAGCTGATCGCCATACTGCTGCGGGCCGGTTCGGCAGGGGACAACGTGATCGCCCAATCCTCACGGCTGCTGTCGCAGTTCGACGGGCTGCGGGGTCTGGGCAAGGCGAGTTACACCGAGTTGTGCGGCGTGAAGGGCATCAGCGAGGCGAAAGCCTGCCAGGTCCTGGCGTCGCTGGAATTGGGACGTCGGTTCGTGTCGCTGGCCCCCGAGGAGAGGGCGTCCGTCAACTGCCCCGAGGATGTGGTCAACCTGCTGTCGGCCGAGATGTCTGCCCTGGAGCAGGAGCACCTGCGAGTACTGTTACTGAACACGCGGAACGAGGTGATGGGGATCGAGGAGATCTACATTGGAAACGTGAACAGCTCGGTGGTTCGGCCTGCCGAGGTGTTCCGTCCTGCAATCCGCGGGAACGCGACATCGATCCTGGCAGTCCACAACCATCCGTCGGGCGACCCGACGCCCAGTGGTGCCGACGTGTCGATCACACGAGACCTGGTGCAGGCCGGAACGCTACTGGGCATGGAACTGCTGGACCACCTTGTCATCGGCAGCGGCCAGCGCTACGTAAGCATGAAGGAAGCGCGGCTGGGGTTCGGCTGACACGCCGCCGCCCGACTCCTCCAAGGATTTACCCGGAGAATATCTGCTCATCCTGAGCTTGTCGAAGGATGAACGTCCCCTTGGGACTTGGTCAAGAGGAGCGGGATTCCGAGACCGGTTGGTTTTCCGGGTTACTGCTGCTGGGCGAGCCAGCGATCGTTGGCCTCGGTGAAGGCCCGCATGGCGCCTTCCACGCTGTAGGGGGTCTCGGGTGCGGATTCGTCGGCCCACTCACTGCGGGGCTGAGCGAAGAAGTCGCCGCCGTAGATGTGAATGGCGCCGGTGTACATCTGCCGGGGGTTGTGGACGGCATGTATGGCGTCCCGCCCCAGGTTGATGGCGTCCTGCGACTGCAGCTCACGAAAGCCGGCGCGCTCCAGACCGTCGCCTTCGCGGTTCCGCCGGAAGAAGGTGTTGTCCTCCTGCCCGCCGTAGAGGCCGATAACCGCCCAGAGCTGGTGGTCGTGGGGGTAAATGGCCATTCCCGGAGGCCAGATGACGTTGATGATGGTCAACTCGTCTGAGCGGTGCAGCGTGGTGATGCCGCCGTCCTCCGGTGTTCCCAAAGCCGCCTCGATCTCGCCGGGGCGGGCGATGGTGGAACTGAGAAGCTCCTTCACTGCAAGCTCGGGCGTGTGTTCCTGCAAGGCACTGCGACAGGATGCTACGAATTCTTCTACTTCGAACATGGTTGTAATTCCTCACGGCCTCCGGAGTCAGGGCACGCGGCTGTTCTCCCCGTCATGGGGGACTCTATAGTATGTCGGCCAGACGCTCCAACTGGTCCATCTCGGACACGCTGGGTAGGAAGACGACCTCGTCCATCCCGAGGCTTTCCATATCTCGGATGGTGTCCTTGACGGCTTCGGGAGTGGAAATGGCGTTGCGGGCCATCTGCTCGGCAGCCTCGCCGAGGAAGGAGTAATAGTGGCGAATGTAGCCACCCACCTTGTCGGCGGCGTCGGGGCCGAGGGCGTACGAGGCGACGCCTGCCAGCCTGGGACTGCCGGAGCGGCCATTCTCCTTCCATGATTCGAGGGCCACCTGGTACTGCTCCTGGACAGCGGCGGCGTTGCCGGCGGCAGCGATGAAGCCATCGGCGTACCTGCCGACGCGACGGACGGCATGGGGGGTACCCGCGCCGATGAGCACCTCGGGACCGCCGGGCTGCACCGGGGCCGGGCCCATGGTGCCAATGCCTTCACGAACCACCTCGCCATTCCAGATGCGGCGCATGGTGGCGAGCGTACGGCTCATCTGGCGGCCGCGCTGCTGGTATTCGGCAGGCGCGGCGTCGTAGTCGTCGGGACGCCGACCCACGCCGACGCCCAAGGTGAGGCGGCCTCCAGAGATGGCGTCCAGGCTGGCGGCCTGCTTGGCGAGGACCCCGGGGTTGCGCAGCGGGGCGAGCAGGACCCCGGTGAGCAGTCGCACGTTGCTTGTGACGCCTGCGGCTGCAGCGAGCATCACCATTGGCTCGTAGTTGTCGTAAACGAGCCGGTCGATGGTGCCAACGCTGGAAAAGGGGCCGGCGTCAGCGCGCCTGGCCCACTCGAGGATGAAGTCTCCCTTGGTGCCCGGAACGTTACCGGGAAGTCCGATTCCTACTTTCACTGCCCCACTCCGTTCAGGTCTGGTTCAAGATCGGGGTGTCCAATGTAAGAAGACCGCAGGTTCCGATACTCGCTGTGATGGCGGATCAGCCGCCCTTGACCAAGTCCAGTTGCTCGAAGCTGCCGCCGACGATGGGCTTGGCGTCAAGTCCGAGCCACTTCTCGAGGAGGGTGGAGTAGACGCCGCGGTAGTCGACCTCGAAGTGCAGGTCGCCGTCCAGCAGGTCCTCTTCCTTCAGCGATGGGTAGGTGCCGTGCATGCCGCCGGCCACGTGGTCGCCGATCACGAAGGCGGCACCGCCGGAGCCGTGGTCAGTGCCGGAGCCGTTGTCCTTGACCCGGCGGCCGAACTCGGTGAACACGAGCATCATTGCCTCGGTGGAGCTGTCATGCTCGCGCAGGTCGGCGAAGAAGTCGCCGATGCCCTGAGACAGTTCGCTCAGGAGCTGAGTCTGGACGGGCATCTGGCCCGAGTGGGTATCGTAGCCTGCCTGGGCGGTGTAGAAGACGCGGGTTCCCAACCCGGCCAGGTAGGACTGGGCGATGCCCTTGAGGTTGCGGGCGATAGCGGTCTCGGCGTATTCAACGGTGGACGAATAGCCGGCAGTGGCGGTGCCAAGGATGTCGGCGCCCTTCAGCGCGTCGGTGCCGGTGCGGGCGAGGTAGTCGAGGGTCGCGCCGGAGCCGATGGCGGGCGAGTACATGCGGCCGAAGACTTCCAGGGCACGAGAGCGGCGTTCCTCGTCACCGATGGCGGTGAGGAAGCCGTGGTTCTCCAGCGAGCCTACGGAAGTGACGGGGACGCCTGACAAGGCCAGGGCCCGGGGAAGTCCACGACCGAAGTTGACGCCGGTGAGGACGTTCTCGCCGTGGGGGTCGAGGTCGCGGATGGCGCGGCCAAGCCAGCCTTCGGTGGCGACACGTTCCGGCTCGCAGGTGTGCCAGATGTCCATGGCCCGGAAGTGAGAGCGATTGGGGTTGGGGTATCCGATGCCGTTGATGACGGCGACGCGCCCGTCGTCATAGAGCTCCTTCAGGGGAGCGAGGACGGGGTTGAAGCCGTAATGGTCGTCGATGTGCAGGATGTCTTCCTCAGCCACGCCGACGGTGGGGCGATTGTCGCGGTAGAGCGGGTCGGCGTAGGGGACCACGGTGTTCATGTAGTCGTTGCCGCCGGTCAGCTGTACGACAATCAGGACCGGGTCGCGGTTTACGCTGGTCATTGCACCCTCCATGCTGGGCATCGCTCTGGGCCGGGCCTTTAGCTTGACACCATTTGGGCCAATTGTATGCGGTCAGGGTACAGGATTCAAACGGGAGAAGCCTTGCGAGTGTGGGAAAAATGTGAGAGGCCCCGGAAAGTTCCGGGGCCTGCTTGATTGGCGGGAGATGGCAGGAGCGGCAGGATTCGAACCCGCGACCACTGGTTTTGGAGACCAGCGCTCTGGCCAAACTGAGCTACGCTCCTGCGATTCTTTAATTTTATCGCAAGGAAGGGGCGTTTTCAACGCGGGTGGCTTACAAAGCGAAGGCACAAATTAAATATACAATTGCCCCTGCTCCAGTGGGACAGAGCGGGTTCTGCTACTTTGGCGAGCCCTACGCCTAGGGGGCAGGGGCGGAACCTCGGATCCTGCAGAAACACGTCGCAGATGGCGTTCCATGAATTCTCGGGCAGTTGTTTTGATCCACTTGTTTGAAGTGACGACTACTCTTCCTCCCTCCGGATTGTTCCTGAACCATTCCGTCCATTCGTCGTAAAAAACGGTGATTTTCCCCAAGGCTTGTACGCAAGATTGACTACTATCGCCGGCGATCCTGAGAATGCGCCCTCCATGGTGGTAAATCTCTGGGAACAGCCGCATTTCGGTGGCTATGTCCCTGTGCTTGTCATGACACACTAGTATTACAACGACGCTTCGCAAGAAAGGGACCCTGAGTACCTCTTCATAGCGACCTGCCCACGCCCGTGACAGCCTTGCGGCCTTGCCTTTCGCGAAGCGATTTCCGGCCAAAAACTGACTAGATTATGGAAGCGTCGTTGTAATACTAGTACTCAGTCAACTTTGGAATCAAAAGGGTAAAGGCGGTGAAGTTTGGTTCGGGCCTCCTGGGTTTTGAACCGCCAGTTGATACCAACTCGGGCGGCGTTGCGCTCCCGCACCAGTGCCTGGACTTCCCTCCCGAGAGCATCTTCGTCGGGGAGCCGCTGCTTCAGGCAGGAGCGGGACAGCACGCTGAACTCGATTTCCGCCATGTTCAGCCAACTGCCGTGCTTGGGCGTGTAGTGGAACTCCAACCGTTTCGCGATCCGCCGGGCCTCGGTCGCCGGGAACGTCTCGTACAGGGACGCCGCGCGGTGGGTGTTCAGGTTGTCCAGAACCACCCGCACCACCTCAACCTCTGGATAGGCTTCATCCACCAGCCAGCGCATCTGCTGGGCGAAGTCCTGCATGGTGCGCCGCTGGGTCACCGCCACATGGCGCCACCCCGCCAGGGGTTCACAGGCCAGGAACAGATTGCGGGTCCCCTCCCGCCGGTACTCGTAGTCCTGCCGCTGGGGGCGTCCCGGCCGGGGTGGCATCGGCGCCCGGGTTTCGGCCAGCAATTGGGTGGAGGTCTCGTCAAAGCAGACCACCGGCCGCTGGGGGTCATAGGGTTCGGCGTACAGGTCCAGTACTTCCTCCATGTGGGCCACGAAGTCGGCGCTCACCCTGGGGATGCACCACTCTTTCTTTTGCCAGGGCTTGAGCGCGTTTTTTTCAGCCGCCGGCGAACCCCCTCGTGGGAGATGGAGGTCGCCAACCCCAACTCCACCACCTTCCCAGCCAAAAGGCGCAGGGTCCAGTGGTCATGGCCTTCCGGCGCCGAACTGCAGGCCAGAGCGATGAGGTGGGCCTCGCCCCTGTCGTCCAACTTCCGGCGCCGGTTGACCTGGCGCCGGTCCCACAGGGCCCCGTCCAACCCCGCCTCCGTAAAGCGGCGCTTGATCTGGTACACGGTGCCCAGCGCCACGTCCAAGGCTTCGGCCACCCGGGGAGCGGCCCAACCGTCGTCGCTCTTGAGCAGAATCCGCGCCCTGGCCGTGACTCGGGCCGAGCTTTTCCCAACCCGAATCAGATTCTGGAGTTCTTCCCGTTGTTCCGGCACCAGCCGCACGGCGTACTTATCACGCACCATCACCGCCACCCCCACCGTCAACACTTCATCCCGACCACTATAGGGCTATTGGCCGGATTACCGAAGGACTTTCAACATCAAAGTTGACAGAGTACTAGCAGCCCGTCCGAGAAACGGGGTTGGTGAGCCGTTGGGGGTATGATGGTACGGAGCATCAGACGATCGGAGCGGTCAATGAGCAAGACCTACCTTCCCTACGACCCGGACCAGCAGTTGCTGCTGCCGGCGGCCCTCCAGGAATGGCTGCCGCCGGAGCACTTGGCCTACTTCATCTCCGACGTTGCGGACCAGTTGGACCTCTCGGACATCACCGCCCGCTACGAGCAGGAGAGGCGGGGCGGCCCGCCCTACCATCCCAGGATGATGGTGAAGGTGCTGCTCTACGGCTACTGCACCGGCGTGGCCTCCTCGAGGCGCATCGCCCAGCGGCTGCACGAGGACATCGCCTACCGGGTGCTGGCGGCGAACAACACGCCGGACTTCCGCACCGTCTCCGACTTCCGAAAGGACCATCTGGAGGCGTTGGGGGAATTGTTCCTGCAGGTGCTGGAGTTGTGCCAGCAGGCAGGACTGGTAAAGCTGGGGCACGTGGCGCTGGACGGGACCAAGGTGAGGGCCAATGCCTCAAAGCACAAGGCGATGAGCTACGGGCGGATGAAGGAGAAGGAAGCGCGGTTGCAGGCCGAGGTGGACGAGTTGCTCCGCAAGGCGCAGGAGGTGGACGAGGAGGAGGACCGCCGGTACGGGAAGGACAGGCGTGGGGATGAGTTGCCGGAGGAACTGGCCTTCCGGGAGGGACGGTTGCGGAAGATAAGGGAGGCCAAGGCGGCGCTGGAGGCCGAGGCCCTGGCGGATGCGGAGCAGGCTGAGTCCGAGGGACGCAATCATCTCGGGGTGCCTGATGACAAGGCGCAGCGGAACTTCACCGACCCGGACTCCCGGATCATGCCCGGCCCGGGAGGGAGGGACTTCCAGCAGTCCTACAACTGCCAGGCGGTGGTGGACAGCGAGCATCAGGTGATCGTGGCGGCCTGTGCCACCGATCAGCCCTCGGACAAGGATCAGGCCGTGAGCATGATTGAGGAGGCCATCCTGAACGTGGGCACAGTCCCAAAGGAAGTCTCCGCCGACGCCGGATACTACTCGGCCAAGGCGGTGGAGGAACTCTACGCCCTGGGAGTGGACCCGTTCGTCGCGCCGGAGAGGACCCGCCACGGCTGGGTGCCGCCACCGGCGCCCCGTGGCCGCATACCGAAGGGGCTGTCAGCCAAGGACCGGATGCGGCGCAAGCTGCGGACGAAACGGGGCAGGGAACGCTACGCGCTTCGGATGGAGACGGTGGAACCGGTATTCGGGCAGATCAAGCAGGGCCGGGGCTTCCGGCAGTTCCTGCTGCGGGGTCTGGCTAAGGTGAACCGGGAGTGGCTGATCATCTGCGCCGGCCACAACCTGCTGAAGCTGTTCCGGTATGGGGCCGGGATGTTCGTCAAGGCGAGGGGAAAAGGCGCCACTGGGAACGACAGGGAGACGCGCCGGTCCATGGGCAGTGGGATTTTCAAGCGACAATCCGCAGGTGCCTACCCGCACCCCGCCAGAACCGTTGTCGCAGGGTAGTCCCGGCTGACCGACACCGCCAGTCGGTCAATCCTCAGACGGGCTGCTAGAATACGCCTTCTTCGCCTGGCATATCGCAACACTTCGACATCATCTCTGATGAGTTGGGCGTCCCGAGGAGCTAAGCGGACATCGAAGCCAACAGCCTTCAGGTAGTCAGCCAGTTCTGGGTCAATATCACCATCTAGCAGCAACTTCTCCAGCCGCGGTAATCGGCGAATTAAGATATTTCTCGTACTCAATCGCTCTCTCGATACATTGCCTAGGTATCGGGTCGTACAACTCGGTGAGTCTGTCGATAGATACTCCCTTTTTGAATTTCGCTGCAACGGTAGCGGTCGGAATTCTTGTGTTCCTTAAGACGGGTTCACCGCTCATGACGTTGGGCTGAATAGAAATACAATTCGAGAATCCCTCGGGTAGGAGAATATCTCCGTCCTCGTCCATCTCCCGAAGAATGTCAAAAACGTCGCCGAACAACCTAGTATCGATACGTTGTCCCCCCATATCTGCTGCCGTTACGTCCCATTCGTCCAATTTCTCAGCATAAACATGGTTATTGGCAATGTAAACGTGAACGTCAGCCCAGCCACGGTTAGGACTTCCGAATCTGTCTATTAAATGCCTCAAAGCTATGCAGACTGACCGCATATTCAGTTTCTTGTCCCGAACGGCTCGACTCAGGCGCAGTATCGTTAGGTCGGCATACGAATACCCTTCATCGATGACTTCATCGCCGCTCAAGATTCGCACCGATGGTTTCAGAATGTTTTTCGTTTTCCAGTCATACAAAGTGCTACGAGGAATCCGTGCCAATCGGGAGACTTGGAATGTGGAATAAAAGCCTTGCCATTCGCCCATAACATTTCAACTCCACTAAGGAGGACTCAAGATCTGGCTGCTCTCATAGAAACAATCGCAGATGGGGAGGGCCTAAGCAGATGCTCCTTGCTAAGTTGAGTTCAGGTACCCCGAAGAGTCCGAGCCACTAATCCAACAATTTGCTAGCTACTATCGAGTAATACCTAGGCCCTTCAACATGCCGAATAGCTACGCATACTCACCAAGGGGAGTTTGGATAATACCAGAGAATCTGTCCAAGAGTCTGTTGCGATTACAAAGGCGCAAGTCGCGCGACAGTATATCCCCCCTCAGTTAGTGTTCCGCTAGTGGGAACTTGTAAGGGATCAAGGAGGCTGCCAGCAAGTCGAGGCTACTGGCCGGGGGGGCGCTCCTGGATGGGGTATTCGAAGTAGGCGGCGGTTACGAGGAAGTGGAGTTCGCCGCAGAATTCGGATACCTCACGGAGCAGGTCTTCGCGTTCTTCGCTGTCTGGCCACTCGTTGTTGATCATGGAGGCGAGCCGTCCGGTGAGACGCTGGACGGCGCGGCTGGAGTGGCGGCGCGGACCCCGTCCGATGACGTCTATCTCGGCAGTGATGAGGTTGATGGATCGGCTGAGGGAGTCGGGCAGCAGGGGATCGCTTACCAGCAGGTCGAGGACGCGGTCGGAGGCGACCTCGGCGCTGTGAAGGTGCTGGTACGCCTCGAGGGCGTGGAAGACGCGCAGGAGGGACACCCAGTCCGCCTCGTAGAACTCGTCGGCGGAGCCGGAGGCGTCGATCTGCGACAGCAGGAGCGCGGCGGCGCACTGGGCGCGCTCGACGTGGCGGCCGAGCTGGAGGAAACTCCAACCCTCGTCATGGTACATGGTGGTCTCGGCGAGGCCGCGGAAGGTGTTGAGGTCGGCCACGGTATCGTCGTAGAAGGCCCAGGGCTCGCCGCTCCACACTGTGACCATGTCCTGCTGCTGCAGTTTCTGGTAGGAGGTGTTGAGACGCGTCCAGACCTCGGGGCTGATGCAGTGGCGAGTGTCGCGGGCGTTCTCTCGGCCGAGGGAGAAACAGCTGAACACTGATGAAGGATTGGAACGTTCGAAGGTCAGGTCGTCGGCAAGGGTGAAGGAGTCGGCCAGAGCGAACTCCTCGTCGCCGAACAGGTCGACCCTTCCGCCGGGCGGCTGGCTGCCAACGCTGTCATAGATGCGGTTCCAGCCGAAGTGAATCTCGCGGACGGGGCGGTCAACCAGCGCCTCGGACTGCAGGCGCAGGAGGCGGCAGAGATGTCCGGCCCGCTCGAGGTGGCGGCCAATCCAGTAGAGGCTCTGCGCGTGGCGGGAAAGCATGATTCGCTCCTGCTTCAGGCTGGGGAGTTGCCGTCTTCACCCGCGCTCCCCATTTCCATAAAAGAGGCTTGGTATGGGCGGGCTTTGATCTTCTCTCAGCCTGGAAGGCGCTCTAGTCAGAATTGCCGGAGGTATGGTCCGGGTCCCCCAGGACCCAGACGTCCTTGCCGCCACCGCCCTGGCTGGAATTGACGACCAGGCTGCCCCGGCGCAGGGCGACGCGACAGAAGGCACCGGGTACGATCCGGGTCTGGCGGCCGGTGAGAACGAAGGGTCGCAGATCGACGTGGCGCGGCTCGAAGTTGCCGTCGATAAGACAGGGTGACCGGGACAGAGCAAGGACCGGCTGAGCGATGAACCCCGCGGGGTCGGTCCGTAGCACCTGGGCGTAGTCGTCGCGCTCCTGCTGAGTGGCGTGAGGGCCGATGATCATGCCGTAACCGCCGGACCCGCCAACACGCTTGACCACGAGGTTGGCCAGGTTGTCGAGGGTGTACTCCAGATCCTCGGGGCGTCGGCACAGGAAGGTCTCCACGTTCTGGATCAGCGGCTCCTGGCCGAGGTAGTAGCGGATCATGTCTGGCACATAGGCGTAGACGCTCTTGTCGTCCGCCACGCCGGTGCCGGGGGCGTTGGCGAGGGTGACGTTGCCGAGCTGGGCCGCGTCAATCAGTCCGCGTACGCCCAGCAAAGAGTCGGGGCGGAACACCAGCGGGTCCAGGAAGTCGTCGTCGACCCGTCGGTAGATGACGTCGACCTGCTGAAGGCCGTCGGTGGTGCGCATGTACAAGATGCCGTTGCGAACGACGAGGTCCTGCCCTTCGACCAGCTCGGCGCCGATTTCACGGGCCAGGAACATGTGCTCGTAGTAGGCGGAGTTGTAGACACCGGGGGTCAGCAGGGCAATGACGGGGTTGGGCTTGCCGTTGGGGGCCAGCTCGGCGAGGGTGGTCTGCAGGGTGGCACCGTACTGCTCCACCTCCTGGACCCGGGAGCTGCGGTAGAGGCGGGGGAGGCTGGCCTTGGCGGCCTTGCGGTTGGCGATCATATAGGAGACACCGGAGGGAACGCGCAGGTTGTCTTCGAGGACGCGGTAGCCGTCGTTGGTGCGTACGACGTCGGTGCCGCAGACAGCGACCCAGGTGCCGTGGGGCGGCGCAAAGTCGCGCATTTCCGGGCGGTACTGGGGGCAGCCGTGAACCATGTCGTCCGGGATGACGCCGTCGTCGATGATGCGGCCCTCGCCGTATACGTCTTCGAGGAAGAAGTTGAGGGCCCGGATCCGCTGGGTCAGGCCGTCGGACAGACCCTGCCAGTCGGAGGCGGGGAGGACGCGGGGGATGGGGTCGACGGGGATTATGCGCTCTTCGGCCTCGGCGTCGCCGTAGACGGTAAAGGAAATGCTTTCGCGGGCGAAGGTGCGGTTGACGCGGCCCTGGATGGAGGCGAGTTCGTCAGCGGAGAAGCGGGTGAGGGCGTCGTACAGGTGCTGGGCGTGCTCGCGGGGCGCTCCGTCGGGCAGGAACATTTCGTCGTAAACGGAAGGGTCTAATTGGTAATGGTCGAAACTCACTGATCACACCCTTGTCCGCACGCCGGAGTTTGCAGCCAACTCAAGCAATTTCATTATACCCGCAGAATGAGACGGCTTCACAACAAGATTGTGAACCGTGCGTGAAAAGGGAGCTGCTACGAACCCAAACGGCGTGGCGGGAAGGTCCGTGGCAACTCCTGGGTCACCTAGTTCGACTTAGCCTCGGCAGCCGCCTGCACCACTTCCTGCGGGGGCGTCTTGGGGATGACGAGGACCATCTCAGTGTACTCGCCGGGCTGGGACGAGACCTCGATGGTGCCGCCGTGTTCGCGGATGATGTCGCTGGTGATTGCGAGGCCGAGGCCCGTGCCCTGGTTGGTGGGCTTGGTGGTGAAGAAGGGGTTAAAGATCTTTTCGACAATGTCGTCGGGAATGCCAGGGCCATTGTCCCGGATCCTTATCTGCACCTCCTCGCCCTGGTTGCGGGTGGTGAGCCAGACGGTGGGGGCGTAGCCTTCGAAGCTGACACCCTGGGCGGTCAGCTCGCGGCGCTTCTCGTCGGTGGCCTGGCAGGCGTTGCCGACGATGTTCAGGAAGGTGCGACCCAGGTCCTGAGGGATGGCCTCGACCTGGCCGATGCTATCGTCCAGGTCCTGCTCCACGGTGAGCTGGAACTCGGTGTCGGTGGCGCGGGCACTGTGGTAGGCCAGCATGGCGTGCTCGACCAGCAGGGTGTTGAGTTCGACGGGCTGCCAGTTGTGGGAACCGCGGCCCATGAGCAGCATATCGTTGACGATGCGGTTGGCGCGTTCGCCGTGATGGCGAATGCGCACGAGGTTCTCGGTGAGGTCGCTGGAGATGTCATTTATCAGCGAGGTGTCCAGCTTGTCGCCGCCCTCTTCGATGGCCTCACGCATCTCCGCGAGGAGTTCCTCGGACAGCTCGGAGAAGTTCTTGACGAAGTTGAGGGGGTTTCGAATTTCGTGAGCCACGCCGGCGGTCACCTCACCTAGGGCAGCCAGCTTCTCCCGCATCACTATCTGGTCCTGAGCAGTCTGGAGATCAGTCAACACCACCTCCAGCTGGGAGTTCTTGCCTTCGAGCTCGGAGTTCTTGCCGTCCAACTCGCTCAGCACGGTCTCGAGCTCGGTGTTTTTGCCTTCGAGCTCCATGTTGAGTTCCTCGACCAGATTGAGGCGCAGGGCCTCCAGGGAGTTGTGGCGGAAGACTTCTAGGGCGCCCGCCATTTCGGCCAGTTCGTCGTGGCCGCTGACTTCTACCTCCTCTTCCAACTGGCCCGCCGCCATTCGACGCATTCGCGCGGAGAGTGTGTTTATGCGCCTGAGGAGGACGCGTCCAACGAAGAGCCAGCTGATCAGGAGAGCGCTGCCGACGCTGATGACGCTGATGGCGATGAGCAGGCTGCTGCCGGTGGAGATGGCCTGTTCGGAAGCGAGAGTGGCTTCCTCGGCGGACTGGACCGAGGAGGTCACGAGGTTGTCGACCTCGGCCACCAGGCTGGCAGACTGGCCGCGGCTGAGGCCGAGAAGGACGCTCTGTTCCCCGTTGAGTTGAAGCCTGGACCGGCGCACGACGAACACGCCGTCGAGACCCAGGCCGAGTTGTTCAAGTCGTGCATACAGCGGGGTCAGTTCTGCCTCCAGTTCAGGGTCGTCGATGAAGGCCAGGCTGCGCTTGATGCTGGCCACGCTGGACTCGAAGCGTTCCTCCTGGGCCTCCACCAGGTCCTGGTCGAAGATGCTGAAGACGGAGGATAGCTGCTGCAGGGCAATGTTGGTGTCGGCCTGGAGGGCCGAGAGGTAGCGGTAGGTGCCGAACTGCTCCTCGGAGAAGTGAATCGGGTATGGCGCTATGAAATCATCCGGCTCGCTTCTGCCGGTGAAAATGTAGAAGAGCTGGTCGTCGACGGAAGGGACCAGTGTCTGCTCAAGTTCGGAGCGCAGCCCGGTCATTTCTTCCAGCAGGGCATCGGACTGGGCGTTGAGTTCGAAGGCCCTTCGCATATTGTCCCGGATGGTCTCGATGTAATTTTGCAGGCCGTCGGAGTAACCTCGAATACGCCCCGCATGTACCGGGTCGGCTGCTGCGAGGGCGTTCAGGTGGCCTTCGATGATTGTGTTTGCGGCTTCGATTTCCGTCCAAACGGCCTCGACTTCCTCGTCGTCGCTGGCGGTTGTCAGGCGGGGGGCCGCGCCAGTCAAGGCACCGCTGAATTCGGCCACGCCAAAGGCGGCTTCCAGCTCTGGAACGCTGCCCTCGTTGACCTTGGCCTGGGCGGTGTCGACCCTTTGAAAGCTGAACCAGCCGATGAGACTGGCTGCCACGGTCAGGGCCACAGCCACTCCGAAGGCCGCGAAGAGCTGGGTGGAGATGCGGAAACGGAGCGCGAGCAAGCGTTTTAAAAAGTCCATTTGTCGTCAGCGTCCCGCGGGTTGGATGATTTGACGGGGCATATGCCTCAGTTGGCGGCGTCCCTGAGAGTCTGTATCGGGTGATACTGGCCGTCGGCTCCGATCACGGTCAGGAACACGGTATCGGACCCCTGATTGTCGCCGCTGCCGGTGTAGTTCAGGCGGAAGCCGTCCAAGTCTATTTCACCGGCATTCAACAAGTTGTCGACGAAGCAGTCGCGGTCGACATCCCGGCCACAACGTTCCAGGCCGAGGATGGCCAGCCTCCCGGCGAGGTAGCCTTCGAAGGACACGAAGCCGGGCTCCGCTCCTGGGTCGAAGGCCTCCAGAGCCTGGAGATAGGAGGCGGCGATGGGCAGCGATTCGTCTCTGGGGAAGGGGACCACCTGGGTCACGAAAACCCCCTCGCCCTCGGGTCCCAACATTTGCGCCAGAGCGTTGGAGCCGACGAAGGAGATAACGATGAACTCGGCGTCCACCAGCTTGGTCAGCCGGGCCCACTGAATGAAGGTCCCGATGGGTTCGTAAGCACCAACCATGATGATGCCGTCGGGGCGCGCCCTGCCCACGTCAAGGAGGGCGGTCTTCACCGCGGTGGTGTTGCGGGGGTACAGGCCTTCTGCGACCAACTCCATGCCCCGTTTGCGAAGGGCGGCGAGGGTGCCGTTGTAGCCGGCGCGTCCGAAGGAGTCGTCCTGGTAAAGCACTGCGATACGACTTATCCCCAAGTCAGTGGTGAAGCGTTCCACCATTGCCTCGGTCTCGTCGTTGTAGGAGGCCCTGAGGTTGATAATGTTGTCGAACTGCACCGTATTGCGCAGGAAGGCGGCGCCGGTAAAGGGAGCGATAAAAGGAGCGCCTTCGGCGGCGGCGACAGGCGTGGCGGAGCGGGACGTGGGAGTACCGACCTCTCCGATCAGGGCGAAGACACCCGAGTCCCTGATAAGGCTGCGGGTGTTGGTGGCGGCGGCCTCCGGCTCGTATGTGTCGTCCAGAGAGGTCAGCCTCAATTGCCGTCCATGGACACCGCCGTTGAGATTGACTTCGGCGAAGGCGGCTTCGATACCGAGACGCATGTTGATTCCAAGGGCCTGGGCGGGGCCGCTGAAGGCCGCCGACTGGCCGAAAAGGACGGCGTCGTCGGTGATTCCCGAGATTCCCGAAACCGGCGCGGGAGCCGGGGTAGGTTGTATTATGTCAGGTGGATTCGTGGGAGCAGAAGACGGTTCCTGAGTCCCGGTGCAGGCCAGCACGGCCGCCACCAGTGTAAGGATGGCGAGGCAGCAGGCAAATCGCCGCGTGCGAAGCCCTGCTAAAGCGCGGTCCAAGCCACTCATCAGCTCCATCTATGCCTGTCTCCAGGGAATACCATTCTCTCCAGTCGGTCGATTAGCCGTCACTTCAGTTCAGCGTGTGTCCCCAAAAAAGCAAGAAGCCCTGAGGGCTCCGGCCGCGAGACGGGGGCTGGAAGCTGGCTGCTATTCTTCGCGCCGGGCAACCATAGTAAGGCGGTTTTTTCCGGCAGTCCGCTCGTAGGTGAGGTCGTCCATCAACGTCTTGACAAGGTGGACTCCCAAACCGCCGATGGGACGGTCTTCCAGCATGGCCTCGACATCAGGGATGGTCGAGTCCTGCAGGGGATTGAAGGGCTGTCCGTCGTCCAGTACTTCTATGGTCAGCGCATTGTCCTCAGAGGTGAGCACGATTTCGATTTCAGGGCGGCTACCAAGATCTTCCCCGCCGTACTGCAGGATATTGAGCCCAACCTCTTCCAGGACCAGGTTCACCTTGAAAGTCAGGCTCTCGGGCCATTCTTCCCTCTGCCCCAATTCCTCCACCGACCCATGGATGTATTGCAGGCTATCGGCGTCACTCGAATCAGAGTTGGGGCCGATTCTCAGGTGAATTTTTTCGCTCAAACTTACCCCCCGGCCCGGCGAAGGATCAGACAGGTGACGTCGTCAGACTGTGCAGTTTCGCCGGCGAAGTCGGCAACCGCTTGAAGGATGGCTTCGTTTGCAGTTCTTGCGGAGGTGGGAGCCTGGTCAACGAATATCCGGCGCAAGCGCTCCACGCCGAATTCTTCCCCGTCCGAGTTCATGGCCTCGGAAACACCGTCGGTGTAGAGGACCAAGGTGTCGCCGGGGGCCAAGGAACCGCCGCTCTGCCGGTATGCAAGTCCCGGCATCACGCCGAGGGCGACGCCGCCGGTAAGGGGCAGCTCTTCGGAGGTGCCGTCGGCATGCACCAGCAGCGGGTTGGTATGCCCGCCATTGGCGTAGACGAGATCCCCTGATTCCGGGTCGTAAACGGCGTAAAGAAGGGTAACGAACATGATGGTCTCGTTGTCTTCGTTGAGCAGATTGTTCACTTCAGACAGAACATCGCCAGGGGCACCCATGCCGATGGCGGCGCCCTTGAGCAAAGTGCGGCTGGACATCATGAAGAGTGCCGCAGGCACACCCTTGTCGGAGACATCAGCCACGGCGAGGCCGAGCCGCCCATTTTCCAGGTTGATGACGTCAAAGAAGTCCCCGCCGACATTCCTGGCCGGGGCCATATTGCCGAAGACCTCAAAGGTATCGCCCGTGGGGAAGCTGGCCGGGAGAATTGCCTGCTGCATCTTGCTGGCCACGTCCAGTTCGTTCTGCAGCGCCACCAACTTGTCGCGGGAAAGGAGCGCCTCCTTCCACTCGGCCATGTGAGAGAGGGTGCGCTCGATGGTGATCTGCAAGTCTTCGAAGTCGAGGGGCTTGGTGACGAAATCGAAGGCGCCACGGTTCATTGCGGTGCGAATGTTTCGCATATCGCCATAGGCGGAGACTATGATTGAACGGATGTTGGGGTCCACCTTGGGGATCTGCTCAAGCAGGGTGAGGCCGTCCATCTGAGGCATATTGATGTCGGAGACGACCATATCTATGGAGTCGTCCCGCTTCAGCACTTCCAGCGCTTCCACCCCGTTATGGGCGAAGACGAAAGAGTAACGGCCGCTGCGGATGTTTCTCCGCATACGCTGGAGGATCAGTGGTTCGAGGTCCGGTTCGTCGTCAACTACAAGAATCTTGTAGGATACTTCAGGCCCTTCGTGGGTCGCCGTCATTTATTTCGGCTCTCTATCAATCAACAATTATGATTCGAGTCCCCATTCCGGCCCACACCTCAGGCGAGCCAACCGAAATTACTAATTGTTTACCGCAGACACGGCCGCCTGCTGGCTGTCGTGGATGTCGATGATCTGGTCGAAACCGCTGATGGTGAATACGTCCCGAACCGACTGGGAGAGGGAGCAGACAGCGAACTTGACGTTGGCGGTCCGCATGTCCTTCGCGGTCAGCAGGATCACCCGAAGGCCGGCGCTGCTGATATAGGAGAGGTCCTCGAAATTGAGAATGACGGCCTTGTCGTCCGGATTGATGACGTTCTTCAGCGAGTCCTGGAATTCGGTGGCGTTGGTGCCATCCACTCGCCCGCCGGTCTTGGCAATCAGGGTCCCGCCGTCTCTCTCAGTGTTAATATCCATATTCACACTTCCTTTTCGAGAATTGCATCTCGAGTTGCTACATCCTGAGTGAGCCCGCACCTTTCCCCCGTGAAAAGGGCGCAGATATAGAGGCACCTGCATCAGTCCCGACTGAGGCGCAGGCTTTTTGGCACTTATAATACAATACCGCTACGATACTTTACAAAGAGAACGAGGCCCATGCCACCCTTCTAGTGAAGGAGTTGTGAGAATTTGTTACAATCTCTCCGAACGCAAAGGATTGCGTTAAGAAGCGGTAGAAATGCGCCCTATCAATCGGTTCTCGCATCGAGGTGGCGGTCCGATTTCGCTAGTGGAGTTTCGAGCTATTGCAAATGCACCTTGGTTAATGTAATGTCGCGGTCAGCTTGGTCGGCTGTGCCGGATTAAGAGGTGGTCAGGGGTTCAGGCGACCTGATTTCGGAGTACCGATCGAATCCCTGAACAGAGAAGCCATTCAGCGTTATACCACTCTGCGGTCAGGCGAAGCGGTGTGCGCAATGTGATTGCGTCGAAGGACTGCTAGGTGGAGGAAATAGCCTCCGCCATATGGTTCGTGCCAATCATACGGCCGGGGCTTACGACGCCGCTTACCGGATTCGTGGTCGTTATCTAGTCGAAACTGAGGTTCCTGGCAGACTGCATCCCGCGCCCCGCACGAGCCTGGGTTATGATGGTGGCAGACCGAAGGGTGTTGATCATATCTAAACGGTGGGCGGCCTTCTCCCCGGGCTGGCCAACCTGCTGTCGGCGCCATTGATGAACCCGATGGGGGACTGGCTGCGCGGCAAGCTGGACACAAAGCAACAGCAAGCGTAGGAGAGCAAAGATCATGGCCAGCGATGTAGTTCTGGAAGTTCGAGATCTTCACACCTACTTCTTCAACCGGCGCGGTATCACCAAGGCAGTTGACGGTGTGAGCTTCACGCTGCACGAGGGAGAGACCCTGGGCATCGTGGGGGAGTCGGGCTGCGGGAAGACCATGACCGCCCGATCGCTGCTGCGCATCATACCGAAGCCGGCGGCGCGAATCGTATCCGGCGAAGTGCTGCTGGACGGTGAAGACCTGGTCTCCCTGTCTGACGAGGAAATGAGGCACGTCAGGGGAAGCAAGATCTCCATGATCTTCCAGGACCCGCAGACGTCGCTGAACCCGGTGTTCACCGTCGGCAACCAGGTCATTGAGGCGCTGGGCACCCACGAATCCGGCCGCAACCGGAACTTGGCAGACAGGGCAATTGATGCCCTGCGGAGCGTGCGGGTAGCGGCGCCCGAGCGGCGGATGCACGACTTCCCGCACCAGATGAGCGGGGGCATGAAGCAGCGGGTGCTTGGGGCGATCGCCATCGCCAGCGCGCCGAGGGTGATCATAGCCGACGAGCCGACGACGGCGCTGGACGCCACCATTCAGCTTCAGTACCTGCGGCTGCTTAAGGAAATCCAGGCCGCGACGGGTATGGCCATCATCTTCATCACCCACGACTTCGGTATCGTTGCGCGGATGTGCGACAGCGTCGCCGTGATGTACGCAGGTCGAGTGGTGGAGCGGGGTGCAGTCCGTCCGATCTTCAACAACCCCAGCCACCCGTACACGCAGGCGCTTATGGCTTCGGTGCCGCAGATGGAGCGCACCGACCGGCTCTTCGCCATCGACGGGCAGCCTCCCGCTCTATACGCCCTACCCGACGGCTGCCGGTTCGCTGACCGCTGCGGATTTGCGCGCGACATATGCCAGCGGGAGTATCCGCCACTGGGCACGGCGGACGAAGGACACACGGCCAACTGCTGGATGCATCACCCCGAATGGAACGACGCGCAGCCCGTGGCCTTGGGCGTTGCCGCCGGTTAGCCTTGCGGGTTCCAGGAAGGGGCTACATCAAGAACGCTGCAGCCACATGCGCAGGTTGCCTGCGATAATAGTGCAGGCCCCGCCGAAGGCCGCACCGAGCAAGGTGCGCTTGCGACCACGCTCATCATGATGGAGCTCACCGGGCCGGCCGATGTGGTGTCCGCTGCCGGTCAACACCGGTATCATCAAGGTTCCTGAGGCCAGTCCTACCACGCCTCCGGTTACCGCTCCGGGGAATATTCGCCGGCGGAACATCGCGCCTCAAGCGCGGAGGAAATCCCGGTAGCTCAGGGTCGCCATCGCTTTTCTTCCGGTCTCGCGCCACCACTGGTCGCCGTTCATCCGGCGTAGCTCCGAGGCCGTTGTTGTGCGTCGGGGAGGACGGTCGTTCTCCGGGTTCTGCTGCGTGTCTAAAAGTCGGCATCATCTCGATACGTGAACCGGAGACGAGGGGTGCTGGGCCGACTTTCTGCCCCACAGGGCAGGTGGGTCAGGGCAGGTGGGGGACGACCTTGTCCATCAGCAGCTTGAGTGACTTCATCTGCAGCTCGTATGGGATGCGACGGCCTAGTATTACAACGACAGTTCGCAGGAAAGGGACCTCGAGCACCTCTTCATGGCGACCCGACCACGCGCTCGACAGCTTTGTGGCCTTGCATTCCGTGAAGCGATTTCCGACCAAAAACTGACTAGATTATGGAAGCGTCGTTGTAATACTAGCAGCCCGTCCGAGAAACGGGGTTGGTGAGCCGTTGGGGGTATGATGGTACGGAGCATCAGACGATCGGAGCGGTCAATGAGCAAGACCTACCTTCCCTACGACCCGGACCAGCAGTTGCTGCTGCCGGTGGCCCTCCAGGAATGGCTGCCGCCGGAGCACTTGGCCTACTTCATCTCCGACGTTGCGGACCAGTTGGACCTCTCGGACATCACCGCCCGCTACGAGCAGGAGAGGCGGGGCGGCCCGCCCTACCATCCCAGGATGATGGTGAAGGTGCTGCTCTACGGCTACTGCACCGGCGTGGCCTCCTCACGTCGCATCGCCCAGAGGCTGCACGAGGACATCGCCTACCGGGTGCTGGCGGCGAACAACACGCCGGACTTCCGCACCGTCTCCGACTTCCGAAAGGACCATCTGGAGGCGTTGGGGGAATTGTTCCTGCAGGTGCTGGAGTTGTGCCAGCAGGCAGGACTGGTAAAGCTGGGGCACGTGGCGCTGGACGGGACCAAGGTGAGGGCCAATGCCTCAAAGCACAAGGCGATGAGCTACGGGCGGATGAAGGAGAAGGAAGCGCGGTTGCAGGCCGAGGTGGACGAGTTGCTCCGCAAGGCGCAGGAGGTGGACGAGGAGGAGGACCGCCGGTACGGGAAGGACAGGCGTGGGGATGAGTTGCCGGAGGAACTGGCCTTCCGGGAGGGACGGTTGCGGAAGATAAGGGAGGCCAAGGCGGCGCTGGAGGCCGAGGCCCTGGCGGATGCGGAGCAGGCTGAGTCCGAGGGACGCAATCATCTCGGGGTGCCTGATGACAAGGCGCAGCGGAACTTCACCGACCCGGACTCCCGGATCATGCCCGGCCCGGGAGGGAGGGACTTCCAGCAGTCCTACAACTGCCAGGCGGTGGTGGACAGCGAGCATCAGGTGATCGTGGCGGCCTGTGCCACCGATCAGCCCTCGGACAAGGATCAGGCCGTGAGCATGATTGAGGAGGCCATCCTGAACGTGGGCACAGTCCCAAAGGAAGTCTCCGCCGACGCCGGATACTACTCGGCCAAGGCGGTGGAGGAACTCTACGCCCTGGGAGTGGACCCGTTCGTCGCGCCGGAGAGGACCCGCCACGGCTGGGTGCCGCCACCGGCGCCCCGTGGCCGCATACCGAAGGGGCTGTCAGCCAAGGACCGGATGCGGCGCAAGCTGCGGACGAAACGGGGCAGGGAACGCTACGCGCTTCGGATGGAGACGGTGGAACCGGTATTCGGGCAGATCAAGCAGGGCCGGGGCTTCCGGCAGTTCCTGCTGCGGGGTCTGGCTAAGGTGAACCGGGAGTGGCTGATCATCTGCGCCGGCCACAACCTGCTGAAGCTGTTCCGGTATGGGGCCGGGATGTTCGTCAAGGCGAGGGGAAAAGGCGCCACTGGGAACGACAGGGAGACGCGCCGGTCCATGGGCAGTGGGATTTTCAAGCGACAATCCGCAGGTGCCTACCCGCACCCCGCCAGAACCGTTGTCGCAGGGTAGTCCCGGCTGACCGACACCGCCAGTCGGTCAATCCTCAGACGGGCTGCTAGGTTGTTCTCGAAGACAATGTGGGACAGTTGCAGGTCCTCGGTGAGTTGAAGCAGGCGATCCAGCACTGACTCGGGAGTGCCGAAAAGCACCTTGTCGCGCAGCCAGTCGTCGTAGGTCATGCCCAAGATGCGTTCGGACTCGGCCTTCCAGTTGCCGGTGGTGCCGGTCCGGTCTGCGCTGGCGGCGACTCGCACGCCGATGCCCTGCATCGATGTCTGGGTGCTCCCCTTCGGTTCTTCGTAGGCCTGCTCCTCTGTCTCGGCCAAGTAACACCGGCAGGCGTATGCCGACGTTGCCCTTGCCTGGGTGGCCCGCGTCCTTCCAGGCCCTCTGGTAGGCCTCGACGTGTTCGGCAAGGTCGGCGAGGGCGAAGACGCGTGACGGGTTGACGAACACCGGGTATCCCATGCGGCCGATGATGGGGAAGGTCTCCGCCGACGTTATGCCGACCCGAATGGGAGGATGAGGTTTCTGGTAAGGCTTGGGTCTCACGGCCAGGTCGTAGCACTTGTAGTGTTCGCCCTCGAAGGAGAACTGCTCGGTGCTCCAGGCCTTCTGGATGATCTCTAGGTACTCTTCGAACCGTCCGCGGCTTTCGGGGTAGGGAGACAGGAAGGCGTCGTGATGCTCGGGGAAGGTGCCGCGCCCGATTCCCAGGTCCAGCCTGCCCTGGCTGATGTGATCGAGGGTGGCGATTTCCTCAGCGATGCGGATCGGGTTTCCCAGCGGTAGCAGCAGAACGCCGAGGCCGATGCGCATGGTCTGTGTGCGGCTGGCAATGGCCGTAGCCACCATGACGGGAGAGGACAGGACGCTGAAGGGAATGAAGTGGTACTCGGCCAGCCACACCGACTCGACGCCCATTCGCTCGGCTTCCTCGGCAATGCGGAAGCCTTCCTGAAAGGCCTGCTGGTCGGTCACGCCATCAAGGGCGGGAAACTCCAGGAACAGCCCGGTCTGCATGGTGCCTCCTGCAGCCTGTACGGAGTGAAGAACGGCTCGGGAGGGAGAAAAGTTCGCGGTGCAGTGAAAGCGGACTATACCAGATTCCCATGAATCCGGGGCGGGCCTGACCGGCTGGCCGAAGAGGAGAGGAAGTGGTACCCCTGGAGTTATCCGTTTTTGTAGCTACAAAGCTAAAAATAGGCGTCAAAATCCGGTTTTTACCACCGGCCACGTCCGCTAGAATGTCGGCACACCATCTGGCAAGGAGAAAAATCGTGAACCCCGAAGACCTAAACCAAGAAATCATGCGTCTACAAGGGGAACTATCCGCCGCTTGCTACTTCATCGGCCTTGCCTTGAACTTGGCCGGGCATGGTGCCACTGACAGTATCCGAGCGAGGGTCACAAACCCTGTTATTGAGATTGGGGTCGAGATTGAGAATCCGCATTGGCGGGAAGGAGTCCAACGCTTCCAAGACCGTCTCCTTCAGAACCTCCCTGACTAACTCCTTTACTGTGTCGCGGTCTATATCTTTCATACAATCTCCATATTTAACTCATTCGTCTATTCTTCGGCCAGTACGCCGCTCAAGTGCGCCGCCCGCTCAATGTCCATACCGTTGCCGACAAACACGCCGAACGCCCGCGCCCGGCCCGCTATGTCGCTGGCCCGCAGTTCTTCCCAATCCAGCCGGATCGTGGTATTCAGTTTCTCGCTCAGTTCGGCGGCCACCATCCGGCCCAGCGGCGCGACGGTCCCGAAAAGGAATTGCCGGTATGCCTCGCGCTGGGCAGTTCCTTGGGCGTCCATTACCAGCGACGGGTTGATACCGCAGGCGCTCAGGACATCCTCGCGGGATACCTTGAACAATTCCACCAGCGCCGCCGTAGGTTCCGGGCCCAGACGTTCCGGTTTCAGGACAAACTCGCCGCCACCAGGTGCGCCGCCCCAATCGCCGGTTTCCACAAGCGCCACTTTGCCCGCCAGCGTCTTGAACGCGGTCAGCATTTTTTGAATCGTCGGATCGCCGCCGTCAACGGGAATCCCTAGCAGGTGGCCCCGAGGCCCCGAGGATTCGTCTGCCAGCGCCGCCAGTGTCTCAGCAGCCAAGCGGCCGGTCAGTTGGGCAGCCTGTAGCGGCCCCATACCGCGCCAGGGCGTTTCGGGTGAAGTCGCGTAGGTGATATGCACAACGTCCGTCGCCGGCGTATGGTCATACGTGAATGTCCGTTCAGGCCCGGATACCGTGCAGCGGTATTCCCACGTCGACGGGAGAGGCCCGCCGTCAACGTCATGGCTTTGGCAAGGCAGCAGATTGAGCATGCCCGTGGTGGTGTCAATGTACAGGACTATCTCGCCGCGCCGAATCAGCGAACGGCCCACCAGCAGCAGACACGCAGGCGTCAACGCCCGCAGGATCGCGCTAGAGTCCGTTTCCACCACGGCAGAGGCGAACGCCCGCCCCACAAGGCCCGCCGCCGCCTCCAGTGCGCCGATGCTGGCAGGAAACGCCGTAGTCTGGCCCTTGGCGTTGGCGGTGATCGCCGTTATCAGGGCGTCGGTATAGCTGGAATCTGCCCGCGTCTCCATGTTGGATTGCCATGGCCACTTCATTACGTTTGCGCCTCCCTTGTGCATTCAATATCCAGCCAACGCCGCCGCAGATCGCCAAAGCGCCCCACGTATTCGGAGACGTTGGTAACGGTGTAGGAAAGCGCCAATTCGTCGGTCAATTCGATGCTGGTGACGGGCGCCAGGGCCAGCTCCTCAAAATATCTCACCCTGAAAACGCGGTCAGAATCCAGCCGCGCCCCGCCAGTTTCCAGGACACGGGCAACGGAAATATCCAGGGCGGTAGCGAAAACCGGATATTCTTCCAGATCGCCCGGTACTAGTATTACAACGACAGTTCAAGGCGGGATAGTCCGAGATGCGCGCAAAGCAGACCGGCGCTTGGCGTGGGAGCGACTGGCTCGCTCGTTACTACACTGCGTCTGCTTCAGCCACAGTAGCAACTCCTCCGGCCCGAACGACTCCCGGGGCAGCATCTCCCGCACCACCCGGTAGACCTGAGGACGGGTGATCCGGGGCATCTTTTTCCCCCCAAGCCTGTTGTAGGCTCAGCAGGAAGGCTCCGCCCAGCAGGCACAGGGCCACGTGATGATGCCAGCCCGCCCAGGTGCGGGTCTCATATTCGTCCAGCCCCACGTCCCCCTTTCCCGTCTCAAACTCCGTTTCTATGCGCCACCTGGAACCGCCCACGTATGCCAGGGTCTCCAACGGCGTATCCTCCGGAGCATTGGAAAGGTAGTAGCGGGGCTCGCTGCCGTCCAGGTTCCGGCGGTAGACGGCCCAGTGGATTTCTCCGGGCTTCCTTTTGCTGCTGGGCCGCACCCGCTGGGCGCTGAATGTATAGCTCCTCGGCCCCTGGCTCCCCTGGGCCACCGTGATCTCCTGCCAGGCATCCTCCGGCAATTCGCCACTGCGCTCCCCCATCGTGCGCCGCTGTCCGGCCACCAGCCTGGGCTTGGGAGGCCCACCCCGTCCCCGGTAGACCGGAGTGGTCCACTCGGGCTCCACCGGCCACACTGTAAAGGCCTCTGGAACGTCCAGGACGTAGTGCATTCCCAAGGTCGCCAACCCGTTGCGGAAGGACGGCGACACGCCGAAGGCGTCGTCTGCCGCGACCCATCCGGCCCTCAGATGGCCCAACTCTACTGTCCGCTCCAGCATCTCCAAAGCCAGTCCCGTCTTCGACCGGTAGCTCCGTCGCTCCCCCGGAATCCCAGCCGCAGCACAACGGTCCTCGTCCGAGGTCCAGCTCTCCGGCAGATAAAGGCGCTTGTCCACCAGGGACCGGCCCAACGGGCTTACGTAGGCCAAGAACATCCCCGCCTGGCAGTTGGCCACCTTGCCCAGCCGGCCGCAGTACTGCCGGGCCACTCCCGCCGACTTCCTACCCTGCTTGGGAAAGTCGCTGCCGTCCAGGACCCACACCCCCTCAGGATGCTCCAGCCGGGTTCCCAGGTACTCCTGCAGCCGCCCTATAACCGCGTCATCGTCCCAGGGAGAGTCGGTGAGAAACCGCTGCATCCCCCGGGCGGACTCAGGAACCGTCTCCGATAGATTCTCGGCGTTGCGCCGCTCCCCGGATTGCACCAGCAGGGCTTGCAGATAATGGCCGCTGCGCTCCCGCGTCTCCCGGCGGCCAAACAGCCCAGCGAAGTAAGCGTGAAACCCCTGAAAGTCCTGATATATCTGCTCGAAAGCTGCCGCATCCACTTCCCTACCTCACCCGACCAAGCCTTCCCCAACCTCCCAGTGATCTTATCACGCCAACTGTCGTTGTAATACTAGCTGCCCGGCTTGGTTGAAGTCGTCGGGACCGCGTACCCCGATGGTGATTGGGCGGTCAAGTGGCAAGGTTCACCCTATCCTTTGGGCCATTCCAGGATGATCCCAACTGGCCCGGTAGGCCAGCGTATTTGAGTACCATCGCCGCCGTTAGGCCAAAGTATCCGCGTGATTGCGTCAATCTACCTCCGGGGTGTCGCCGCCGCTCAAGCCCAGCCGATGATCTCTGTATGGCAACAACACGCTTGCCGCGCCGGAATTCCGCAAGACGTTGCTGAAACGGGTGTCAGCACTGGCAAACGGGCGGTCATAGATGTAGCCCGCCATCATAAACACCGCTTGGTTATGCACGGTGTCCGTTGCGTCGGGCGCATGGTGGGTGACGGCCTCGGTGGCGTAGGCCAGCAATTCGTCAGTTTCGTCCAGTTCGGCCTGAGTGCGCCCCAGGCGTATCCGCGCCGCCAGTTGCGCCCGCGTGATTGTTACAGCCATGCGAAAATCCTCCAGGGGCGGAGGGTGTCCAGCTCTTCCCGGACTTCAACGATTGAGTCCGCATACTCGCCGCGCAATACCAGCGCCGCTCCGTCCAGGTAGGCCCGTTTTATCAGCCGCAGCCCGCCTTGCCGCGCCTCACGTTCAGGGGCAAATTCGACAGACAAGCCGCCGTACAGTGGCAACGGCCCCTTCATCGCCTCGGCAACGTCGCGGCCCCGCGTGGTGTTGGGCAGCGGCGCATTGATCCGCAGTTCCCGGCCCTCCAGGTAGGGCATTGCCCGCATTATGGGCGGAACCTGCGGCCCGTTCGGTTGCGGGTGAAGTTCCCGAATCACGATTCCATCATCGCGCCAGTATAGGGAATCCTGCTCAAACATTTCGGCCCGCCGCCGCCCGCGCGTTCCGTAGGTCATAAGTACGCCCGACAGCAGGCCCGGAGAAGCGTTGGAATCGTCGGCACGGTACTCCAGGGGTATCAGTAGGTGTTCGTAGTCCATTACAGCCGTCCATACCAGCGGTTTACAGCTTGCCCGCATTGTTGGGAGAGTACGCCGCCCCGCGACAGTCTGGCCTCTACCACGTCGCGGCCAGGGTCCAGGACAATCTCGCGGCTGGCCGGTCCGAGGCGGGATAGCAGGGCGTCGCGGCGCTGGCGGCTGCCGTCTGAATTGGTGGTGATAACGTCAACGTCCATTTCAGCCGCGCCCGTGATAATCGCTTGGCGGGTGTACTCGGTCAGGGGCAGCAGCCATGACGCTTGAGACGCCAGCCGTTCGGGGTATCTACCATCCGGCCCACGGTCAAGCATTGTGAGCATGGCTAGGATTTCTTGGAATCCCACGGCCACCAGTGGCCCGGCGGCCACACTTAGCAGCCGCCGCGCCTCGGCACTTTTCGCGGCCCCTGGAGGCCCTGAAAGCAAGGTATTAGGAATGTTGTACCTGCTGTTTCACCAGCCCCGCACCGGTGCGGAGTACCTTGATGGCGTAGAGCATGATCGCCGTTATGACGATTTGGCCTGATCCGGCCTTGGTCACCTCGTCCGGCAAAATCGTGATTCCTTCCCATTGGGGCGCCGTGCAGGTCATGCTCATGCCCCGCCGGATTACCACGTTCTGGCGGTTGGCGCCGCTGGTGGCGGGAACGTGGGCAGACACCATCACGCCGCCCGTCAGCTCCATCAGGCGGTCAAGGGCGCTCCGGTCAACGCTGGTATTCCTGTACGTCGCGCCCATATCGGCGTAGGTGTCCGCGCCGACTACCAGCCGCAGGTCAGACGTCATAGCGGCGTACCGTCCGTCAATCTGGCCCCAGCACAGGTTATTCAGGTAGGTGTCGAAGGTGTCGGCGGTGGTGGTGTTGTTGTTGGGCAGATTGGTTCCGTTCAGCAACGTCCCGCCGATGATCTCTTTGTCCAGGCCATCGGAGAGGCCATCGGAGAGGTTCTGGCGTAGGGCAGCGTCCATCCCGGCGAACCTTGCGCGGTCCTCCCTGCTGTAAAAGAAACTGGCCTGCAGGCGCTTGGGTGTCAGTACGTCGCTGGAAAATGCCCCGGTCGTTTCGGCGGCGCTGGCGTTCTCGGCTGGGGTGTGAACGTCCAGGGTTCCGGTCAGGACGGGAAAAACCGCATCGCCGGTCGGTACGCTGGGCATATCCACGCCAAGGAACGCCGCCGCAGACTGCGGAAAGACATACGGAATTATCGGCTGCTGATCCGTGCCGACGTTGGTCGCGCCAGGGGTGACGGCCCGGTATTCCATCCCGCCGCCGCCCCTTGCGGCGCCCCTCAGCATATCCAACGGTATCTGATTCCCGGCAATGCCGAGGTGCGCCTGAAGTTCCGCCTCAACGCCGCTGGGCGTCTGGTGCGCCAGTAGCACGTCAAAGATCGTGCCGAGGTTGGCCCGCTCCAACATCTGCCGGTACTCGGTGCCCTCGGCGGTACGGGATTCGATGGGCGTCCGGTCTGGTTCCCCAACCCGCAGGGCGGTCATCCGACGCTCGCCGTCGGCGTATTCTGCCGACAAGCTATCCATTTCTGCCCGCGTTTCGGTGGTGAGTTCGGATTCCCCGGCCAGGACAGTGAGCCGAGTCTTGCGTATGCCTTGCTCAAACTCCAGTTGCTTCAAGGGTGACATGGGGCGTTGGCCTCCAAAAAGGTTTACGCCCATTATATCATTTGCCTTGATACGACTCGTGTTATAATTCGTTACTCGGTTTCCATTGCCGCCACCAGCGCCCGCCATGCGGCCCGCCCCGGAATATCCGGCTTCACTTCGCCCCGCGACTTGGCGATATGGCAGCCCCTTGAAAGGCACTGGAGCCCGTCCAGGGCGCACAGATCGGCGTCGGCGGGCATGCGGTCTATCGGGGTGATATGGTCAACTTCGTTGCCGTAGTGCGCTGGCCCGTTCCCGCATTGGCAGGTCCAGTTATCGCGCTCCAGGACGGCCCGCCGCGCCGCTGGCCAGCGTCTGCGGTCCGGTTGCCGCCCCTTACGCCAGCTCACCCGGCCACCCCGACATACCGTTGCTTTACCACCCGGTCAAACTCAGGTTCGGCCAACCCCGCCGCGATGATCGAGGCGCTCAATAAATCAATCCGGCCCCGGTTGTCGCCTTTGTCCAGGCCAGGGTTGCCGTTGCCATCGCGCCGTATCTCGCTCTTGGATACGGCCGTCACCAACGCCAGACTGTCGGGCAGCTTCAACTTGCGATTCAACACCAGCCGTTGCATGGCCCTCACATCCTGCCCGCCATTTTTCCCGGCGCCGACACGTCGATAATCAACCCGCCAGTGTAGGCCCGCCCGCTCCAGGAAAGACTTAACCTCAGCATCCTTGAAAGAATCCATCGCCGCGTGTTTGACGTTTTCCCCGGCCAGCGATTCCGCAACATCGCCCATGAATGACTGAACGGGTGTAACCCTGCCCTCGTATAACTTGAGTTCGCCCCTTGCCAACATCAGGTCGTATCTACTCCCATCGCGTCGCCCGCGCTCCACCACGCCCGGCGTGTCGCCAAATGCCATGTGTAGCTCCGTCCGGCCCGTCTGCGGCCAGATGACACAAGCTGCGGTTGCGCTGGTGGCCTCGCCAAAGTCGAGGCCCAGGTAGCACGGCCCGGCCCGTTCTGGCAGGTCCTGGACAAAGCAGGCGGTAAGGTCAGACGGCGCAAAGATCATTTCCCGAGATGGCGCCTGAGGCAAGTTAAGGTCAAAAGCCAAAAATGAATTTAGGTCCATGGGCGTGACAGCTACTCGCGCCGACTCCGCCACCATGTACGCCTCTGACTTGATGCCCGCCGCGAGTCCAGGATTGCCCGCCGCCCATATCTTCCGGTCGTGTATGTCAACGTCGGCGCCCTGTATCACGTCCGGCGCGTAATGGTGAACGGCGCACGTCGGCAGTTCCCGCCGGGCAATCATTTCTTCCAGCATCGGAGACTCGCCACGAATGGACAGCGCCACCAGCTTGCCGTTACGCGCCGACGTTGCCGAACGCATACCAGCTATCAACGGGCGTTCCCGTTCACCCATCAGGCCCAGCTCGTCAACGATGCTCCAATCAAAGCCGCTGGAATGGCCCGCCGATTTGTCGGCGCTCAGGAATTCCGCCGTGCTGCCCGCTGGCCCACGTATGAGCCCCGGCGCTGGCGTCCGGAGGAATTGCAGGCCCTCCAGGCCAGACGCCTCCGCAATGGCGCGACACTGGCCCAGCAGTTCACCCGACTTTTCCCGGTTCACCGACACGCAACCAATCCGCATACCAGGGCGCCGCAACGGTCCGCACATTAGCCCCAAGGCAAACATGGCAATCCCGCCCGTTTTGGAGTTCTTTCGCGCCGTGCATAGCAGCGCCTCATGTGTCTCAGGGCGCAGGGCGTCGGCAAGGAATAGCCGAATGTACTCAGGTAGGATCATCGGCTGGCCCTCTAGAGGGTGGCCCGGCGGCGTTACCAGCGTAGAGGCGCACCATTCCGCCAGCAGGTCGGCGGCGTCGCTGGGCAGCACGTCCGGCGGCGCCACTGGAGGCGTCAACGCGGCCAGCCGCTTTTCTTCCCGCCGTCGCGCCCTGAATCGGCGTTGACGTTCGCGGTTGCTGATCGCCGCCGCCTGCTGATTCTTGTAGCCCATGGGCGTTACTCCATTTTTGGGTTGGTGTTACGCCGCCCTAAAAACTTCGATACCGACAGCGCTGTACAGGGCCCTTGAGCGTTCCGCAGCAGGGTTCCCTACGCCTTTTCGTCTCGCAACTTCGCATCCACAATGTCTCCTAGCCGGTCATAGGGCTGGAACTGGGCCGCCGTCAGTGCTGCGCAGGTTTCGTTATAGTCACCGTCCCCCAGGACGTAATAGCGATCTTCACCCGTTCCCCTGGGCAACCCGTCCACCAGGTATTCGACCTGGATAACAGTAACCACGTGTCGCTCAATCGCCATTGTCATTCCCCCTCAAGTTTGATTTCAATTCTACCCCGAACAGGGTTGACACGCATCGTATCAGACCATGTAGCTTGTGTATGATAATCTCACCTTTGCAGCCTACGCGCGCGCGAGAAACGCCACTATATGCCCCGTATATCCCATGTCCCATCCCTCTATATAGGCTGCTAAGGTGAGATTATGGTACACAAGCTACACGATTTCCAGTGACAGGGCATAGGCCACACCCTGCCCGGTCCGCCGCTTGTCATAGTGCCTGCCCATCCATAGGCCAAAGGCCCGTTCACCAATTGGCCTCCTGCCCCTTGACTCACACCATGCCGAGAATGCCCCATACAGCGCCATAGATAGCGTTTCCCCGCCCTCAGTACAGCATAGGTCAACCCACTGGCCTATTACGTCCGCTTCCGCGAAATACTCATTGGTGGCGTTCAGCACGGCAGACGGTATGGGCATGGATTCCTCGGCATACATGATCCGCAGGCACTTTCGGAGCCCGGCAATCAGCCAACCCACAATGCCGCCCAGGTGTTCAGGCGACGCTAGTTTCTTGCCCAGATATTCGTCAACCTGGACGGGCACGTTATCGCAGGGCCAGATCATCAGCCGTCGGCGGATGGCATTGTCCACGAGGCGGATTGACGGCAGTTCATTGGCACTGAACATCAGGGTCGCCGCTGGTGCCGCCGTGTACGGATTTTGACGCATCCCGCGAACACTGATTGAGTCGCCGCCTGTAAGGGTTTTCAGCAGGTCCGAACGTAGGGCGCCCTGCGGTAATTCGGGCAGCACCACCAGCCGGCGGTCAACGAATGGCAGCAGTTCCGCCGGGTGATTGTCCTTTTCCGAAACGAACACGCTTGCCCGTCCGCTGGCGGCATAGTCGCCCATTGCCGTCTGGACAGCCTTTAGCAACGTGCTTTTGCCCGTCTTGCCGTCGCCGGTAAGGATGTGTGCTTTGTGATATGGATTGCCCGGTAGCAGGGTTGCCCCGATCCATGTTCGCAGCCCGTCCGCCATCTCCAAGTCGCCGCCCGTCAGTGAGTCCAGGAAGTCCAGGAATAGCGGCGTAGGGGTCGCCGGTGTAGCGGCCATGCGTCGGGTGAGATAGTCGGTCCCCTCTTGTTCGATGTGGTGGACGGGCTCACGCCAATTCGTCGGGGTGAGGTACAGGCACTCACCATCGGGCAGCCCGAGGGTATCTTCGTCTGCGTCCCAATCCTTCACGGCAGTCTGGGCAGCCGCCAAGCGGATGGCGCGGTCTACTGTTGCCCCGATGTACTTTTGTCTCAGCTTGCGGCATTCCCGTTCGATCCGGTCCGGTTCGGCGCCGGGAAAGTTCCGGTGCGCCTCAACTTCACATAGGACCGCCACTATGCTTGTCATTTCGGGCAGCACGGTATCCTTTGCCGCCCAGCCCGTCGTTGGTGTCCATTCCCGCCAGACACCGGCGCTGCTGTCAAAAGCAAACGCCGGGGAGGCCCGGCCCGGTGGGTAGTTGATTACATACTCCGCCGTCTCTACGTCCCGGTATCCAAAGAACACCTGAAACGCCTCAGCAGCCCCTTGAACGTCCATGGGTATGGTACTCAAAAACCTATGCGGCCCCATGCCGTCATCGGTTGCCGAGTCCGGGGCATTCGGGTATGATTCAGTCATCGTATGTTCCTTCTGTTGGGGTAGGGGTATGCGGTCTGGACTAGCCCCGAGTTTGGTCGCTCGGGGCCTTCTCTTTGCGTGCTATGAGGTCCGCACACCTTGCGGTAGCCCATCCTGCCATGCGGCGATGTCAGACGAGCGCCAGCGAACGCACCGGTCACTTACGCGGACGGGTTCAGGAAACTTACCCTCTTTGATCTGGCGGTAGACAGTGCATTTCTTGAGCCCGATCAGCCGCTCCACGTCGCCAATGGGCAGCAGCACTTCGGCTTGTGTCATTGCATCCCCTCCTGTTCCATATCGTTGCTACCAGCCATAGTATCAGACGGTATTATGAAGCGCAATTCGTAGTATAACGAAACGTGATAAAGTTATACTACGGTAATACGTGGGCCAAAAGAAAACCGCCCCGTTTCATCACGGGGCGGCTGTTGGCGATTGGGGAATTGTCAGAATGTCTGACAGTTTCACGGATTGTAAAAAACCGTTTCTCCGTCTACATGCCCGTGGTTCCTGAGCTGCACCAGCAGGTCGTCGAATCTTCGGTCAATCTGGGCGCTCAGGTCCCTTTGCCCCTGCTCCAGGTGTCTCACATCACTTTGCAGGGCTCCGATGTCGCGGGCAGTCTGGCCATAGGCAAGCCCTACGCCGATCAGGATTCCGAGGAAGGTAACGCCGACGGCAATCGTGCTGATCCAATTTGATTTCGTCATGGCCATGGCCGATCCCTCCTGTCAGCCGTAGTATAACACGCTGCCATACAGGGGAAACCCGCCCCGGACAAGTCAACGGGGCGGTGCTGGAGAACCAGAGCATGGAAAAAACTCTGGAATCTCTATTTTATCAGAACGGCGCCGGCGCAAGGTAGTCGCTCCATGCTTGCATCATCCCGCGCCGTTCCTCTATCAGGTCTTCGCGGTCGTATGCTTGCGTTACCGACGTTCCTACCGTGTGGGCTAACGCCAGTTCGATAGCCTCAAACCGGGCGCCGTATTCAGCCTTTGCCCAGCCCCGGAATGACGTTCTGAATCCGTGTGGAGTCGCGCCTATGTTGTCTTTCTCGCAACGGTCCAGCAGGGCATTCTCTGAAAGAGGCTTGCCGGTTGGCATTCGGAATACCAGCCCTTCCTTGACCTCCATAAGCGGATACAAGGAATCTTCGTCAGCGTCGGGGTCGGGAATCCAACGCACTTGCCGCAGTATCGCTATTGCCTGTTCAGACAACGGGATTCTGTGGGCGCGCTTGCCTTTCATCCGGGCAGCCGGGATCGTCCAGGTAGCGGCGCTCAGGTCAATCTCGCTCCAATCGGCAAACCGGACTTCACCGGAACGCGCCGCCGTCAGCACCAGAAATTCAAACGCCAAGGCAGTTACACGCATCGCGTATCCAAACTTGACCTTGGCGATTGCCGCCGCTACCTCGGGGTAGTTAAGCGCCTTGTGATTCTCGGCAACGTGCTTGACCTTGCGGAGTATGGAATTGAGCGCGCTATCTGCCGGATTGTCTACGCGGTAGCCCTTGACCTTGGCCCAATCGAAAACTATCGTCAAGGCTTGGCGTATCTTGCGCGCCGTTTCGTGATTGTTGGCGCGTAGGGGATTCAGCAATTCCGCGATGTCGTTATACGTGAAGTCGGAAATGGCAGAATCGCCAAGTGTCGGGAAGGTGTGAATCTCAAGGCGGCGCAACCAGCGTTTCGCGGTCCCTGCGCCCCATTCGTCAAGGTTCAGGGCGTAGACGGCGCGCGCCGCATCCGCGAACGTCGGGATAGCTGGCGCTTGCTTGACCTCTACTTCAACGCCTTGGCCTAATCCGGCAACCAGTCTTTCAACGTCTGTCGAGAAGGGATTCTGACCGGCTTTGATCTGTGCAAGGTTGGTGAGCGCGGTTTTCCGCGCCGTCGCCAGCGTTACCTTGCTCAGACTGCCAAGCCCTTTGTCAGTCCGCTTGCCGTCAACCCTAACGCGCTGTATCCAAGACTTCGTGCCGGTTGGAGCCACGGTAAGGTATAGACCGTTGCCGTCAGAGTAGCGGCCAGGTTCCGAGATTGCCTTGATTTCCTTGATGTTCAGCCTTGCCATTTTTACCACCGCCAGCCGTTTTCCACCGAATTTTTACCACCGATGTTAACCCCGTGGTAAAAATTATAGTGGACAAGCCTAGCTAGTGCAAGGCTTTTTGGTGGTAAAAAGTACCCCTGGAGGGACTCGAACCCCCGACGCGCAACTTAGGACGCTGCCGCTCTATCCTCTGAGCTACAGGGGCATGCTGCGGTGGAAACTAGTGGTGGAGACAGGGGGGGTCGAACCCCCAACCTCGGCATTGCGAACGCCGCGCTCTCCCAATTGAGCTATGTCCCCACGACGAGCCGTTTAACCCCTACGAATGGTTCGGGGCTCATTTCAAATCGTAGGGCTGGCCGGCGTTGCCTGTCAAGTCGAGCGGCGGGTCAGGCAGGGGCATTTAATTGTAGTCTCGACAGCAGCGAAGGGTCTCTTTGCCCGGAGTGAAATTCTTCGGTTTGATCAGAATGGCACGGCTCAACACTTTGGAAGAAAAGACGATTAATTGATCCTAGGGGTCAGGGTCGCCTTTCCATTCTGGTAGTTTGCTCCTGACGGGAATCTGGGTGGGCAGTCCGGGTGCCCGGCTAGCAGCCCGTCTGAGGATTGACCGACTGGCGGTGTCGGTCAGCCGGGACTACCCTGCGACAACGGTTCTGGCGGGGTGCGGGTAGGCACCTGCGGATTGTCGCTTGAAAATCCCACTGCCCATGGACCGGCGCGTCTCCCTGTCGTTCCCAGTGGCGCCTTTTCCCCTCGCCTTGACGAACATCCCGGCCCCATACCGGAACAGCTTCAGCAGGTTGTGGCCGGCGCAGATGATCAGCCACTCCCGGTTCACCTTAGCCAGACCCCGCAGCAGGAACTGCCGGAAGCCCCGGCCCTGCTTGATCTGCCCGAATACCGGTTCCACCGTCTCCATCCGAAGCGCGTAGCGTTCCCTGCCCCGTTTCGTCCGCAGCTTGCGCCGCATCCGGTCCTTGGCTGACAGCCCCTTCGGTATGCGGCCACGGGACGCCGGTGGCGGCACCCAGCCGTGGCGGGTCCTCTCCGGCGCGACGAACGGGTCCACTCCCAGGGCGTAGAGTTCCTCCACCGCCTTGGCCGAGTAGTATCCGGCGTCGGCGGAGACTTCCTTTGGGACTGTGCCCACGTTCAGGATGGCCTCCTCAATCATGCTCACGGCCTGATCCTTGTCCGAGGGCTGATCGGTGGCACAGGCCGCCACGATCACCTGATGCTCGCTGTCCACCACCGCCTGGCAGTTGTAGGACTGCTGGAAGTCCCTCCCTCCCGGGCCGGGCATGATCCGGGAGTCCGGGTCGGTGAAGTTCCGCTGCGCCTTGTCATCAGGCACCCCGAGATGATTGCGTCCCTCGGACTCAGCCTGCTCCGCATCCGCCAGGGCCTCGGCCTCCAGCGCCGCCTTGGCCTCCCTTATCTTCCGCAACCGTCCCTCCCGGAAGGCCAGTTCCTCCGGCAACTCATCCCCACGCCTGTCCTTCCCGTACCGGCGGTCCTCCTCCTCGTCCACCTCCTGCGCCTTGCGGAGCAACTCGTCCACCTCGGCCTGCAACCGCGCTTCCTTCTCCTTCATCCGCCCGTAGCTCATCGCCTTGTGCTTTGAGGCATTGGCCCTCACCTTGGTCCCGTCCAGGGCCACGTGCCCCAGCTTTACCAGTCCTGCCTGCTGGCACAACTCCAGCACCTGCAGGAACAATTCCCCCAACGCCTCCAGATGGTCCTTTCGGAAGTCGGAGACGGTGCGGAAGTCCGGCGTGTTGTTGGCCGCCAGCACCCGGTAGGCGATGTCCTCGTGCAGCCTCTGGGCGATGCGACGTGAGGAGGCCACGCCGGTGCAGTAGCCGTAGAGCAGCACCTTCACCATCATCCTGGGATGGTAGGGCGGGCCGCCCCGCCTCTCCTGCTCGTAGCGGGCGGTGATGTCCGAGAGGTCCAACTGGTCCGCAACGTCGGAGATGAAGTAGGCCAAGTGCTCCGGCGGCAGCCATTCCTGGAGGGCCGCCGGCAGCAGCAACTGCTGGTCCGGGTCGTAGGGAAGGTAGGTCTTGCTCATTGACCGCTCCGATCGTCTGATGCTCCGTACCATCATACCCCCAACGGCTCACCAACCCCGTTTCTCGGACGGGCTGCTAGTATTACAACGACAGTTCCCAGGAAAGGGACCTCGAGCACCTCTTCATGGCGACCCGACCACGCGCTCGACAGCTTTGTGGCCTTGCATTCCGTGAAGCGATTTCCGACCAAAAACTGACTAGATTATGGAAGCGTCGTTGTAATACTAGGCGCTTTTGCGGTTATTCAGTGTGCGGAAAAAACTTTGGTTTTCCGGCCATTTCCGGCCAAATCCGGCCATTTTCGGCCATTCTTGGTATCGGTGCAGGTGCCTCTGGCAGGACGCCAATTGTCTTGCTGGGTTCGTTTCGAGATCATAGAATATTTGTACCATTTACGCCATCAAGGTTACTGCCGGATGGACAGCGGAGTCAAGGGGAAGGCGTCACTGGGGGTCTCTTTCCCCGGAGTGAAATTCTTCGCTTTAATCAGAATGGCACGGATCAACAGTTTGGAAGAAAAGACGATTAATTGATCCTGGGGGTCAGGGTCGCCTTTCCTTTACTGGTAGTTTGCTCCTGACGGGAATCCGGGTGGACAGGCAGGGTGCCCGGCTAGGCGCTTTTGCGGTTATTAAGTGCTGCGAAAAAAATTTGTTTTTCCGGCCATTTTCGGCCAAATCCGGCCATTTTCGGCCATTCTTGGTATCGGTGCAGGTGCCTCTGGCAGGACGCCAATTGTGTTGCTGGGTTCGTTTCGAGATCATAGAATATTTGTACCATTTATGCCATCAAGGTACTGCCGGATGGACAGCGGAGTCAAGGGGACGACAGCAGCGAAGGGTCTCTTTGCCCGGAGTGAAATTCTTCGGTTTGATCAGAATGGCACGGCTCAACACTTTGGAAGAAAAGACGATTAATTGATCCTGGGGGTCAGGGTCGCCTTTCCTTTCTGGTAGTTTGCTCCCGACGGGAATCTGGGTGGACTATGGGGACGCCCGGCGATGTGCTTTTGCGGTTATTCAGTGAGCCGAAAAAAACTTGTTTTTCCGGCCATTTTCGGCCAAATCCGGCCATTTTCGGCCATTCTTGGTATCGGTGCAGGTGCCTCTGGCAGGACGCCAATTGTGTTGCTGGGTTCGTTTCGAGATCATAGAATATTTGTACCATTTATGCCATCAAGGTACTGCCGGATGGACAGCGGAGTCAAGGGGACGACAGCAGCGAAGGGTCTCTTTGCCCGGAGTGAAATTCTTCGGTTTGATCAGAATGGCACGGCTCAACACTTTGGAAGAAAAGACGATTAATTGATCCTGGGGGTCAGGGTCGCCTTTCCTTTCTGGTAGTTTGCTCCCGACGGGAATCTGGGTGGACTATGGGGACGCCCGGCGATGTGCTTTTGCGGTTATTCAGTGAGCCGAAAAAAACTTGTTTTTCCGGCCATTTTCGGCCAAATCCGGCCATTTTCGGCCATTCTTGGTATCGGTGCAGGTGCCTCTGGCAGGACGCCAATTGTGTTGCTGGGTTCGTTTCGAGATCATAGAATATTTGTACCAATCATGTCATCAAGGTTACTGCCGGATGGGCAGCGGAGTCAAGGGGACGGCGTCACGGAGGCAGGACGATTGCAAGGTTGTTGCGAATTCGTTGACGGTGAACCTGTAGAACCCAGTAACGGATTCTGATCATCCGCCCTTGGACAGGCTCAGGACTACCGCCCTTGGACAGGCTCGGGACTAACGCCCTTGGACAGGGTCGGGACTAACGCCCTTGGACAGGCTCAGGACTAACGCCCTTCGACAGGCTCAGGACTAAAGGCTTGTGTGCTTGACAGATTTTGCAATCGTCCCGGTTACTGGGATGGGTTTTGGACAAGGTGGTCAAGTCTGGGGGCATCAATCGTGTCCTGAGGCTGAGGAGGGTTTGGGTCTCACCAGTATAAGGAGGGCACACCATCTAAAAAGGAACGCTGACGGTACGGTCGCGCCCTGTGTAGCTGTTCCTAAAAAGGAACGCCCTAATAGGGGGCGCTTCCGATACGGGCGCGCCCTGTTCAGCTCCTCGGGTGTGAGGTCATGCGCGGCATATTACGGGTGCTACAATTGGCCCTGCCTGGCGGTTGAAAGGAATGGCGGACATTGAAATCGAGGTGGGGCTATGGCTACGCTGGTGACGGGCGGCACCGGATTTGTTGGGGCGAATATCGTGCGGGAGCTGGCCCGGGCAGGACACGAGGTTGTCAGCTACGACCTCTCGCCCGCCGACGAGCTGATGCAGGGGTTCGTCTCGGAGTGGCAGAGTCGGATCGCATTTGTGCAAGGCGATATCCGCGACGGCGGGGCGGTGGCGGCATTGGCGGACGATTTTGGCATTGAGAAGATAATCCACGCGGCCACCTACACGGTGAACCAGGACGCCCTGGAGGTTGAGCGCGGACGGGACGTCGTTGGCATCAATGTCGAGGGCCTGGCCAACGTGCTGGAGCTCGCCCGCATCGCATCGGTGCAGCGGTTCCTGTATGTCAGCTCGGGAGCGGCCTACGGAACCGCTGGGGGGACCGACCAGACCTACAGCGAGGATATGGCAGTCAGCCCAGAGGTGCTGTACGCCGTGACCAAGTACGCCGGTGAGCTGATAACGCGGCGCTACGGTGCGCTGCACGGTTTCTCGACGGTCAGCGTCCGGCTTAGCACTCCCTACGGTCCGATGGAGCGGGTGACGGGCCACCGGGCCGTCATGTCGGCCCTGTATCAGTGGACCGGACAGATAGCCCGGGGTGAGGCGATGGCGGCGCAGGGAGATTCCTTCGACCCTGAGGACGGGCGTGACTACACGTATTCCGTGGACACCGCCCGAGGACTGCAGGCAATCCTGGACGCTCCGGACCTCCCCCACGACCTGTACAACCTGACCACGGGCGCGTGGATAACGTATCGCGAGATCCTGGAGGTGCTGGCAGAGCTGGCGCCGGGCAGTGCGTCGGCCCCGATGGCAAGCGCCGGTGACGCGGCGGCCAGAGCGCGGGCGTCGGTGCCATCGCGGGGCCCACTCTCGGGACATCGACTGCGGCAGGACCTGGGCTGGAGGCCGGACTTCGACCTACGGTCGGCGCTGGCTGATTACCTGCAGTGGCGGCGGGAGTCGGGGTTCACGTCATAGTCACCGGCCCGGCGTTGGATATATGGATATCAAACCTTTTGTAATCGACGTTCCCCAAGAAGTGCTGGACGACCTGGCGGTGCGGCTGGCGGATACCCGCTGGCCCGATGAGATTCCGGGCACCGGCTGGGACTACGGCACGAACATGGCCTACCTGCGGGAGCTGGTGGAGTACTGGCGCACTGAGTACGACTGGCGGGAGCAAGAGAGGGCGCTGAACGAGTTCGAGCACTACAGGGCGACCGTTGAGGGCCTGGGCGTGCATTTCATCCACGAGCGGGGCAAGGGACCGGACCCATTCCCGCTGATCATCTCCCACGGCTGGCCGGGATCGGTGGTGGAGATGCTGAAGATCGTCCCGATGCTGACCGATCCGGCGGCCCATGGGGGCGATGCTGCCGACTCCTTCGACGTGGTGGTGCCGTCGCTACCAGGGTACGGATTCTCGGACAAGCCTGTCGACCGTGGCATGAGCAACAGGCGGATCGCCGGCATGTGGCGCGCGCTGATGACCGACGGCCTGGGCTACACGCGGTTCGGGGCGCAGGGCGGCGACTGGGGTGGGATGATCAGCTCGCGGCTGGGGTTCGACTTTCCGGAGTCGGTGGCCGGGGTGCACCTGAACCTTATGACCGGTGTGCCAGCCTTTCGCGGCACTCCCGACCCTCCGCTTACCGAGGCCGAGCAGGAATTCCTGCGGCAGGCCCGCCGCTGGTTCGACGACGAGGGCGGGTACTTCCACATCCAGCGCACCAAGCCGCAAACGCTGGGATTCGGGCTCAACGACTCCCCCGTCGGGCTGGCGGCGTGGATTATCGAGAAGTTCCGCACCTGGTCGGACTGCGGCGGCAATCCCGAGGACAGCTACACGAGGGACGAGCTGCTGACCAACATCATGGTCTACTGGGTGACGCAGAGCGGTCCGTCGTCGGTACGGCATTACTACGAAAACCGCGTTGACAACTGGCGCTTTCAACCCGGCGAACGGGTGGAGGTCCCCTGCGCCCTGGCGGTGTTTCCGGTGGAGATCAACCGTCCGCCGCGGGAGTGGGCCGAGCGCACGCACAACGTGCAGCGCTGGACGGAGATGTACCGGGGCGGCCACTTCGCGGCGATGGAGCAACCGGCGCTACTGGCCGAGGATATCCGGGAGTTCTTCCGGCCGCTGCGGTAATTTCACCTTCCCGCAAAGCGATGTCCCTTCCGGCTTTCCCTTATAATGCGCTTGTCATCGTTTGCAGGAGCAGTTTGCCCATGGTGTCTCCCTACAGATTCCAGGTTGACCAGCGTGTCAGGATCCGAAGTCGCGGTGGCGGCAAGCATCGACAGCCAGCGGAGTCCTCGCGCGGGACTCTTGGAACCATCGCGCCGCAGATGACCGACGACTGGACCGGCACCTGGCTGGAGCTGGAGGCGGGTTTGCCCAATGTCTACTATGTGAACCTGGACAGCGGCACCATTGAACTCGTCGCCGAGGACTGGCTGGAGGATGCCCCGGCGGATGCGCCGCCGCATCCCTCCCCACAATCCAATTTCCCCAACTGAAGAAGAGGTGTAGCTATGGACTTCGGACTAATGGACAAGAAAGCATTCGTCGGCGGCGCCAGCCGAGGCATAGGCAAAGCAATCGCGCTGGAGCTGGCGCGAGAGGGCTGTGACGTGGTCATTGCCTCGCGCACCATGGCAGACCTGGAAACGTCAGCCCAGGAGATCGCTGAGGCCACCGGGCGCACCATCATCCCGCTAGCCATGGATGCGACCAGCCGTGAGCAGGTTGACGCGGCGATGGCCGAGGCGGCGGAACGGCTGGGAGGGCTGCATATCCTGGTCAACAGCGCGTCGCTGCCCGGCGGGTCCGCCAGCGCTGTCGGCCCCATTGAGTCCGTGGACGAGGACGCGT
Source organism: Dehalococcoidia bacterium (assembly GCA_965222025.1). Classification (GTDB taxonomy): domain Bacteria; phylum Chloroflexota; class Dehalococcoidia; order Lucifugimonadales; family UBA3495; genus VXOI01. Next base: position 494,682 of record CBDCTI010000007.1, read on the forward strand.
TGATCAGCGACTTCGACGTCAAGTACGCGGGGGCACTGCGTTGCGCTCGGGCGGCCATACCCTTCCTGAGGGAGCAGGGCTGGGGCCGCATCGTGAACATCAGCGGCGGCAACGGCCGCACTGCGGGCAACCTGAGCGGCGGGGCCCGTAACGTCTCGATGGTGCACCTGACCAAGACGCTGGCCATGCAGCTGGGGCGGTTCGGCATCACAGTCAACTGCATCCACCCGGGCACCACCCGCACCGAGCGCACGCCGGGACTGCTGGAAGCGCGGGCGGCGCAACTTGGAGTGAGCCCCGAAGAGGCCGAGGCCCACGACTTTGCCCCCGACTCGCCACGGGGCAACCACATCTGCCGGATGGTGGACGGGTCCGAGATCGGCTTCCTGACCTGCTACCTGGCGTCGGACAAGGCATGGGCGGTAACGGGTGAGGTCATCGCGGCGGGCGGCGGCACTGGCGCTGCGGTGTACTACTAGGGGAGAACCTCGCCGAACAGGAGCAACCAGGAGCAACCAGGAGCAACCAATGGAAGCCACCCAATTCATAAGCGATTGCCTCACCCAGACGCACATCAGGCTGATGGCGACCTGCGAGGGCCTTACCGATGAGCAGATGAAGTGGCGGCCGGCACCGACAGCCAACAGCATTGGCTTCATCCTCTGGCACGTGGCCCGGAACGAGGACGGCCGAATCAGCCGGACTGCCGGCCGGAAGGGCGACTTTGAGCAGGACCTGTGGGTGTCGGGCGGCTGGTTCGAGCGGTTCGGTCAGCCAGAGACCGCGCCGGACCCCGGTGATCGGCTCGGGCTGCGCAGTCTCGCGATCCCGGTGCCGGAGGTGCTGATTTCCTACACGAAGGCTGTGAACGCCCGCACGGCGCAGTTCCTGGAGTCGCTGGACGACGCACGGCTGAACGAGCACATGGGAGACAGGGAACAACAGGAGACCGTGAGCGACTCACTGCGGCACGTAATCGTCCATAAGAACAACCACCACGGCCAGATCGACTACCTGCGAGGTTTGCAGGAAGAAGACTGGGACCTGACGCCTGGGACCGGAAGGATACTGCCTGGCCGGTCTGCGTAGTCAGGAAGCTTGCAACCGGGGGAGAAATGACCACCACCACGCGCGCCATTGGGCAGTCGGTCGTACGCGGCGAAGGGCCGGACAAGGTTACCGGGAAGTCTATCTATGCCGCAGACGTCTCTCTGCCAGGGATGCTCTGGGGCAAGGTGCTGAGGTCGCCCTTTCCCCATGCACGCATCGTTAGCATCGACACGTCGGCGGCCAAGGCCGTGCCTGGAGTGCGGGCGGTGATCATGGGGGCCGACCTGCCGGACTCGCTGGTGGGCCGGCGACTACGGGACATGCCGGTGCTGGCGCGGGACGTGGTGCGCTTCGTCGGGGAGAAGGTGGCTGCGGTGGCGGCCGACACCGAGGAGGCCGCAGAGGAAGCACTGCTGCTCATCGACGTCGAATATGAGGAGCTGGACGCGGTCTTCGACTCCCACGATGCAATGGAAGCGGACGCTCCGACACTGCATTCGGGTATGTCGGGGTACGAGGGTCTGCCACAGCCTGAGTCGGACGTCAACAACGTGTTCGCGCATATCACCTGGGGCAAGGGCGACGTCGAGCAAGGGTTTGCCGAGGCCGACCTCGTGTTCGAGCACACCTTCAACGCCCAGCTGATGCACCAAGCCTACATTGAGCCCCATGCCTGCGTGGTCAGCGCAGAGCCATCGGGACAGGTGCAGACGTGGGTCAACAACAAGGACCCCTACGCCCTGCGGGAGCAACTGGCCGCGGTGTGGGGGATCGACGAAGAGCGCATCGTGCTGCACCCCTGCAGCATCGGAGGCGACTTCGGCGGCAAGGGCTCGTTCATGGATGTGCCGCTGTGCTACTACCTGTCGCTGCATTCGGGGCGGCCGGTGAAGATGGTGATGGACTATATCCAGGAACTGATGGCGGCGAACCCGCGGCACCCGGCGACCATGACCATTCGGAGCGGCGTGAAACGCGATGGGACGCTGGTGGCCCGGCAGGCGCGGGTGGTGTTCGACAGCGGAGCATACGGGGCGTTCAAGCCGACGGTGTACCTGCGGGGCGCCGACCACCTGTGCGGTGTCTATCGCATCCCCCACGCCCGCATCGACAGCTACATGGTCTACACCAACAACGTACCCAAGGGGCACATGCGGAGCCCCGCCAAGCCGCAGGTGGTGTTTGCCGTGGAGGCTCACACCGACCTGATCGCCCGAGAGCTGGGGATGGATCCCTACGAGTTCCGGCAGAAGAACCTGTTGAGGGAAGGCGATGCGTCTCCCGTGGGCCACGTCTGGCAGGACATCAGGGCCGAGGAGACCCTCAGCCGGGCTGCCGATGCCATTGGCTGGGAGACTCCGAAGGTCGACAACGCAGGGACGTTGACTGGGAAGGGACTGGCCATCACCGACCTGTCGCAGGGGGTGGGGCGGTTCGCAGCGAAGATCAGCATGGGCTCGTCGGGGCGTCCCACGCTGCACATGGCCTTCTGGGACACAGGCACGGGGTCGCACACGGTGCTGCGTCAGATGGTGGCGCAGGAGCTGTCGCTGCCGGTGGACGAGGTGGACATCGAGCTACTGGACACGTCGGAGATGCCCTTCAGCTCAGGGTCGGGCGGCACGCGGGTGACCTACACCGCTGGGCAGGCGGTAGTGGGCGCTGCCCGCGAGCTGCGCCGCAAGCTGCTCAGCGCCGCCGCGCCCCTGCTGGACTCGCCGGAAGAGGACGTTTCGCTGCAGAGCGGGCGGGTGGTGGTGGGGCCGTCGCCGCTGCGTCCGGCGTACTACCGGACCATCAACATCGGCGAGGTGGTGGCACACGTGGGCGATGGCACCATCGTGGCGGAGTACGAGTTCGCCTCCGAGCCGCCGGACGTCACGTCCTTCTGCGCCCAGGCGGCGGAGGTGGAGGTGGATGCGGAGACTGGAGCGGTGACCGTGAAGCGGCTGGTATCGGCTCACGACGTTGGTGCCATCCTGAACCCGCTGATGCACCAGGGCCAGGTGGAAGGCGGCGTCATCCAGGGCTTGGGCTATGCGCTGATGGAGGAGTTGCAGACCGAGGACGGCCACATCTCCACCGTGAGCTTCGGCGACTACAAGATACCAACCATTGCCGATGTTCCCGAGCTGGTGACCGTGTTGGTCGAGGGCAAAAATGGCCCGGCCCCCTACCGGAGCAAGGGCATCGGCGAGAGCGCCAACATCCCGGTGGCCGCAGCCATCGCCAACGCGGTTGCCGACGCCATCGGCATGCCCGTCCCCAGCCTGCCGCTGACGGCGGAGAAGGTACTGCGGGCGCTGCGCGCCCGTGAGAGCGGTCGGTAAACCGCGAGTGCGCCGCGCCGCGCATACAGCCAGTTAGTCCAAGGCGGGCGAATTTTTATGTCTGGTTGAGGCCACATGATTGACTTGCTGATTGCCAACGGGATGGTTGTTGACGGGACGGGGAGCCCGGGGTTCTTTGCCGCTGTGGCGGTGGAGGGAGAACGGGTGAGCATCCACCGCGGCGACGTGTCGGGGCTGGAGGCGGTCCGGACCATCGACGCCAGCGGGTACGTGGTGTGTCCTGGGTTCGTCGACCTGCACTCCCACGCTGGGCTGACCATCCTGGGCGAGCCCCACCACGACCCCAAGGTGCGGCAGGGAGTTACGACTGAACTGGTCGGTATCGACGGCATCTCTCACGCGCCTTTCAAGACTCGCGAAGAACTGGAGCGGTACATCTGGCTGGACTCGGGGCTGAATGGCTACCCGCCCCTGCCCGCGGACTGGCTCACGGTGGCGGAACTCTTGGACAAGTACGACGACTCTGTAGCCATCAACATGGCCTACATCCTGGGCAACTCTCCGGCACGGATCTGGAGCGTCGGCTGGAATGACCGTTCGGCCACACCGGCGGAGATGGAGGACATGAAGGCCGTTACCCGAGAGGCGATGGAGGAAGGCGCCTGGGGGCTGTCGACGGGCCTCGACTATCCGCCTGGGTCCTATGCTTCCACCGAAGAACTGGGGGCGCTGGCGGAAGTCGCGGCGCGAATGGGCGGCCACTACCATACCCACACCCGCGCCAGCCTGCGCTCTCAGGGGCTGATGGCGCCGTGGGAGGAGGCACTGGAAATAGGACGGCTGGGCGACTGCCCGGTGCACCTGACTCACTACCGCCAGGGCGCGTCGGGCGTGGGCAGCCATCTGGACTACCTGGGGCTGGTGGAGCGAGGCCGCGACGAAGGGATGGACGTCACCTTCGACTGCTACACCTATCCATACTCAGGCACCACTGTCACCATTGGCCTTCCCCACTGGGCCAAGGATGGCGGTCCGGAGCGGTTGATGGACGCCCTGAGCGATCAGGACGACCGCCAGCGTATGAAGCGCGAGCTCTCCCGCGACCGGCTGGAGAACAACTGGCTGACCAACTTCACCCAGCCACAGAACAAGCAGTACGACGGCCGGCTGATCACCGACATTGCCGAGATGCGCAACCAGGACCCTGAGGACGCGCTGTTCGACCTGCTGCTGGAGGAGAACCTGGGCATCTCCACCGTGGGGCTTGGCACCAACGCCCAGACGCTCTACGCCTTCGTGTCGCACCCTGCCGGAATGATCGCCAGTGACGCGATCCTGTTCGGCGAGTACCCCAACCCCCGTACCTACGGCTGCTTCCCCATCGTGCTGGCCGAGTTCGTTCGGGCGGAGCAACACCTGAAGCTACCGGAGGCCATCCGCAAGATGACGTCCTTCCCGGCCCAGCGGCTGGGGCTGCCGGACCGAGGCATCCTGCGCGACGGGTTCAAGGCCGATATCGTTATCTTCAACCCCGACACCGTCAAGGCACTGGCGACGAAGGAAAACCCCAAGCAGTACCCCGTCGGCATCGATTACGTGATCGTCAACGGGCAGGTGGTCATCGACAATGGCGAGAACACCGGGGTCCTGCCGGGCCGGTCGTTACGCCGGGGGCGGGCTACCACCTAGCGGACGGAGGACACCAGGATGGCAGTGATGTGGCGGAACGTGATGAACTGGCGGGTTGGACTTCTCTGGCTGGGGATTCCGCTGGTCCTGGTGCTTGCCGCTGCATGCTCCGGGGGTGAAGAGCCTGGCGTCGGTGGTGGGTCACAGGAGGCCCGGACCGGGTCGGTCCAGGACGGCGAAAGGCTGTTCGGCGACAACTGCGCCACCTGTCACGGTGCTGAAGCCAGGGGAACCACTGTGGGCCCTCCATTGGTGCATCCCACCTACCGACCGGACCATCATCCTGACTTCAGTTTCCACAACGCCGTGAATGACGGAGTGACGCAGCATCACTGGGCGTTTGGGGACATGGAGCCACGGCCCGGGCTTTCCGGAAGTGACGTAAACGACATCATCTGCTACGTACGGCAGTTGCAGGTTGACGAAGGGATTTACGAGGGCGAGGCTTGTTGAGCGAAGCTACGGGTCGAAGATCTCGCGGAGGGGCAAGGTGAATCCGGGCAGGACGTCACCGCCGTCTAGTACGGCGTCGCCGGTCAGGGTCACGAAGGGTACACCGGGCCGGTGGCACACTACGGTACGCGTCGACGGGTGCACTTCCAAGGCCATGGAAACGCCATGTTCGAGCCACATGGCGATCTTTTCACTGACATCCTGCTTCGAATCGCTGGGTGACACGACTTCTACCACCAGTTCCGGCACCACCTCCAGGTAACCATCAGACTCGTCTTCAAGAGGCAGGCGTTCAGCTGACACGAAGTAAACGTCTGGTTCTCTCACTGTGTCCGGGTTCCTTCGTATCAGTACACCGCCGTCGGTTCCTCCGACCTGGCCCAATCGGCGTGGTATCACAAAGTTGCTGAGGCTGGTGATTGTCCTCGCAGCTATACGGGCGTGTCTTCTTCCTGCTGGCACAGTTTCGTGCAAAACTCCATCGATAAGCTCGCCCCTGACTCCCTTGCTGTAGAGCCGCAGCAATTCTTCTGCTGTCAGTAGCTTGTTCTTTGCAGTTGCCATATCAATCACTCGGTTCCTGCTGTATTTCGGGCCGTCCGCCCGCTCCGCGAGGCAGGATTCGGTAGATTCACGAAGGGACTGCGAGACGGGGCGGCTACGGGTCGAAGATCTCGCTGAGGGGCAGGGTGAATCCGGGCAGGACGTCACCGCCGTCTAGTACGGCGTCGCCGGTCAGGGTCACGAAGGGTACACCGGGCCGGTGGCACACTACGGTACGCGTCGACGGGTGCACTTCCAAGGCCATGGAAACGCCATGTTCGAGCCACATGGCGATCTTTTCACTGACATCCTGCTTCGAATCGCTGGGTGACACGACTTCAACCACCAGTTCCGGCACCACCTCCAGGTAGCCCCTCACTCTCTCGTTTAGCGGCAGGCGGTCCGACGACACATAGAAAACGTCCGGCTCTCTAACCGTATCTGGGTTTCGTCGCATCAATACGCCGCCGTCGGTTCCCCCTACTCGTCCCAATCGACGGGGTCGCACGTGGCCGTGAAATGCGGCGAGAAGGTTTCCGGCTATAAACGAGTGCTCGGCTCCTGCTGACACCTTCTCTCGCAACACTCCCTTGACAAGTTCGCCCTTGACGCCGCGGCTGTTCAAAAGCAGCAGGTCTTCGGCGGTCAGGAGCTTGTTCTTTGCTGTCGTCATGGTCTCACCCGCAGGTTGGATGTCTATGGTTGATTCTACTATAACGCGCCTCTGCAGGGCGGCTAACGCCCCAGCGCCGCGAGCAGGCCCTGCAGTGCAGCGCAGTCGCGGCACTTGTTGCGGGGTTCGGGGGGTGCCGGCATGGCGTGGATGCTGGTGGCCTGGCGGAGCAGGGGCGGTATCAGGCGTTCCGGGTCCAGGTCAACTTGGACGATGCGGGGGCGGAAGGTGAGGGCGAAGCCTTCGGCGTCGACCGCCTGCGGGGCCTCGGCTGAGTCGTCGTCGGTGGCGGGTTCCATGTAGGCGAGGGCCAGGTGGGAGACGCGAGGGAAGTCGAGGCGGCTGGCGATCCAGGCGTAGGCGTTGAGCTGAGCCCGGTAGACGCGGTGCTGGCTACGGTTGTCGGGGTTGTAGCGGGAGGTCTTGTAGTCGACGATGGCGCAGGTGCTGTTGGTCAGTATGAAGACGGCGTCGGCCTCACCGCGAAGGGAGGCGCCGGTGGTCTCGTCGGTGGCCTGGAACCTGGACCAGTGGGGCGGGTCCAGGTGCTGGACGGCTTCGCCGATGCCGGCCATCCACGGCGGGAGGCGGCCTTCACGCTGGAGATGGCCGACGACAACCTGCTTGGTGAAGCGGTCGATGCTGCTGAAGATGCCGGGGAAGCTCTGCCAGGGCAGAGACTTTACGTGCCTGCGAATCCAGGCGCAGCGGGCACAGAAGCCGAAGCCGGCGTAGCTGCCAAGCTCGGTGGCCGAGATGGTCAGGCCCTCCCCAGGCGTTTTCGCCCTCACATCCAGCCTTTGTTGCGGAGGGTTCCTCCTCCACCCCGAAGAGAGGAGGGACAACCCCTCTCGCGAACACGAAACACGGGTAAGGGCGGCTGTTAGTTTCCGTCGCCGTCGCCTGATGCACCGGCAGCCTGGGCGGGCTGAGACGGGGATGGCCCGGCAGCGGCAGGTTCAGGAGCCCCCGTCCTAGAGACGTTGCCGCGCGCTTCCTGAGGGAGTGCCTCCTCCCAATCGGGCAACTGGAGTTGCTTGGTATTGGGCAGGAACAGGATGGCAACGACCGCGAAGATGCTGAGACCGAAAGACAGCCAGAGAGAAGAGACATAGGTGCCGGTGATGTCGCGGAGGAACCCCGCCGCCACCGGACCCAATGCCATGCCCAAGCCGGCGCCCATCATCTGCCACCCGTAGGCCGTGGCAGTGGGGGCATCGGCGTAGTACTGGCGGTTGATGATGGGGAAGGCGGTCATCTCGCCGCCCATCCCGATGCCGAACAGCACGGCAAACAGGAAGTAGAGGCCCAAGCTGTCGCCAGCCACCAACAGAATCAGGATCGGGAATGTCTGGAGGCCAAAGCAGACCATCATCACCCACTTGCTGCCGATGATGTCGGCGAGGACAGGGGTAGCGAAGCGGGTCGCGGCACTCACCAGGGTGAGGGTCAGGTAGATCGTCGCTGCCAGGGCCGGTTGAATTCCCGAATTCTCGGCGATGGCAACCAGCAGGATCAGGATGACGTTGTGTCCGGCGCAACCCAGACCATGGATGGCAGCGAGATTCCAGAATGCCGAGGTCTTCTGCACCTGTTTCAGGAAGACTCCGGTGCGGAGCTTGGCAACCGCGTTATTCTGAAGACGGCGCACCGGCTCACCCTCAGGGGCTCCCCACTGGGTGATGCCACGGTCCGCCGGCTCGTTGTAGAACCAATTGGTGAGGGCCAGCAGGATAATTCCGCCGGCTATCCCCGGAATCAAGAAGGTAATCTCCCAGCCGTACCGGTCATAGAGGAGGTATACCATCAGGATGGCCAGTCCTGTTCCCAGGCCCTGAAGGGCCTGAAGGATGCCCATGGCCAGTCCCAGTCTCTTTCGGAACCAGAGGGTGACTCCGGAGACCAGGGTGACCTGGAAGGACGCCGTGCCGACAGCCAGCACCAGGCCGAAGTAAAGGTAGTATTCCCACAGGCCGCTCATGAATCCGGTCATGATCATGCCGAGCATGAACATCAGGCCGCCGCCCCACATCACCCGTCGCACACCGTAGCGGTCGCTCAGCCAGCCACAGATCGGACTGAGGGTGGCGGACAGTAGCCACTGGATGGTGAATCCCAGGGTGATAGCGCCAATTGACCAGCCGAACTTTTCTTCCATCCGCGGCACCAGAATAGGAACGGCGAAGCGCATGCTGGAGCTGGTCATCCACATGACCGTAGCGACGCCAACGATGACCCACGCGTAGTGGACCTGGCGTTTGCCGATTACCAGCCCTTCGGGCCGCATGCCGAGACCGAACATCAAAAGCCGCCTAGGGGGTGAGTTTCTGGGGATGGCCCATTCTACCCTCGCAGCCGTGATGTTTCAACGATGTTACGGCGGGGCCCAGGGCTATCGCATTTGGACAAATGGCTTGCTGGTCGGGATGTCGAGTTGAGGGACACAGGGTGGGACTGGTCTCAGGGGACGCATGCCGAAAGACTGCTGGTGGGAGAGACGGGATGTAATTTTCCCCATCGTATCCCGTAATTTCCCGAATTCTCCTATTTCGTCGGCAGTTCGGGCCGGATTCAAAGCTGACAGCCCGCTATCCGGAGAGCGTTGAGCGAAGATTTTCAGTTCCCGTACCATTTCTTCCCGTTTCGTCCCATGTCCACTTTCTGGAGTACCGGCAGGCCTCGCGCCGAGGACGACGCAGGCGAAAGGGACCAGAACAAGTGCGCTCAGCAGCTGCCATACCACAATGGTACGTGGGTGTGACAAGGGCAGGCAAGCGGTAAATGTCATCAAATTTTCCAAATGCGATTGCCCTGCGATGGGGGTCAGGGTCATTTAATCTTCGCGCTGAGTGCAGCGAAAGGTTTTCTTTAAATGAGTGAGATTCTTCGGCTGACTCAGAAGGAACGTCCGTATCAGGTCTTGACCATGCTGACCGGGCGTTGCCAGGGTTGGCAAAGGGTGGGTGTAAGCGGTTTTCGGGTCGGCGCAAGGATGACTCCCGCTTCCGGAGGGGGAACTGTCGGCGAGGGCCATTGGGTCTCTCGCCAGCTTGCAGTCACCTGCGAGGGACGGAGCCTGTTCGATGGTGGTCAGGCCGTAGCTGGGAACCTGCGGGAGATGTCGCGCAGGATGTCCTCGGCGCCCTGGCAAATGTCGTGAAGCACGTCGGCGGCGGGGCGGATGGCGTTGACGTAGCCTGCCCCCTGGCCCATGTAGACGGCGGATGCCTCGGGGTCCTGGTTGTTCCGGGCGGCGGCCACGTCGGAGGCGAGTTCCTCGCGGTGGGCCAGGATTTCGGCGTCCCTGCCGTCCCACTCCCGGACCAGGCTGTTGCGGTAGACTCGGCCGGCGATGCGGTCGGGCCAGGGACGGGTGCCGAGCAGGTCGTAGAGGCGGGTGAAGACGGTGTCCTGACCGTCTGATCGCACAATTTGCTCCTTGAATGAGTCGGGCACTTCGACCGCCTCGGGGGTGGCGAGGAAGGCCGTACCGAGGGAGGCGCCCTCGGCACCGGCGGCCAACGCTCCGGCCAGGGCGCGGCCGTTGGCTATGCCACCCGCGGCCAGCACCGGGATCTTGGGGTAACGCTCGGCGAGATCCACTAGCAGCGGCAGGAGGTTGGTGTCGCCGGTGTGGCCACCCGCCTCGTTGCCCTGGGCGAGCAGGATGTCGGCTCCGGCGTCGACGGCCTGCCGCGCGAGGTCGAGCGACTGTACCTGGCAGATGGTGACGGCACCGGCGTCCTTGGCGCGGGCCAGCCACGGGTCGGGGTCGGCGAAGGAAAAGATGATCACGGGGACCCGTTCATCGAGGGCAATTTCGATGTTGGTGGCGTTGTACTCGATGAGCTGGGTGATGAATCCGACGCCGAAAGGCCGGTCGGTCTGGCTGCGGACGTGGGCGATCTGCTCCCGCAGCCACTCGGGGCCGAAGTCGTTGGTGCCGCCGAAGGTGCCGAGGCCGCCAGCGAGGGAGACGGCCGCAGCCAGTTGACCGCCGCTATGGTTGCTCATGGGCGCGGACATTAGCGGGTAGTCGAGGCCGAGGAGTTCGGTGAAGCGTGTGTGTAGCACGGAGGGGTGACTCCCTTGTCAAAGTTGACCACCTAGCAATGGTGGGCGACAAATAGTTCGACACTGAGGGAAAGCGATTCTTCGAAATGTACACTGGCAAGCTGATTTGTGCCGAAGGAAATTCTGAAAAGCACAGCAATTTGAACTCGCTGGCCGCTAAATGTTGACCGTTGACCCATGGTCAACAACTGATGACATTACACTGGAAACTCGCGAACGCCGGCGATCAAGGGAACTGATTGCGCCAACTGAAGAACGGTTCTCAGGCAAGGATCGTATTATTTTAATGAATTTGCTGGTTTTCGTAATCGTCTTCGGTTGAAGCATCTGCTAAATGGTGTAGCATGGAGGTTATTGAGCAGGTAATCGCATTTAGACTCCGCGAGAGAACCCTGCTACGTATGATTGACGAGGAGAAGCTGACCCCCGATTGGTTGAATGATAACTGGCTCAGAGACCATTTGGCGTACTTGCCGCTTGGCACCTTTGTAGTTACTTGGTTCCTTCTGGCAGTACCGGGTGGGGAGTGGCAATGGTGGGATAGAGATGGCATTGTTATGGTGGGACAGGTAGCGCCATTTGGAGCCGCAGTATACGGCACGGGCATGTATATGTGGGAGAAATTGGGCGGACCGGTTTGGGATCGAATTACACGGAAGAAGGCCATCGAAAAAGCTCGTGAGGAAGGGGAGGAGAGGGGAAGCAGGCAAGGACATGAGGAAGGGTATCGGTCGGGCTACGAGGATGGCTTGATGCAGGTCAGGCAAGAAGGGTCGTCTACGATAGTCGTTTAGGGACGGTACCCTTGGAAGGTAGGATTATGTTTTACACGTTGATGAAACGGAGGAAGGAGCTCGAGAAGGTCCGGCGCGAGGCGTTCGAAAAGGCCAGACGAGAAGCGTTCGAGAAAGCCTTTCATGAAGGGTTCGACGAAGGCCGCCGACAAGGCTATGAAACTGCCCCTCAAGAGTTTTCCAACGAAGGAGCTGAGAGTAGCCCGGAGGGAGCACAGGGTGAAAATAAGCCTTCTGATCCTCGGTATTTCTTGATGGCCCGTGCTCTGGCCGCGCATGATTGGAAAGGGCGTGTTGGAACACGCGTGTTTTTTCCTCCCTTGCCTGTAAGTATTTCGAATCCCGGACTGCTTGGCGCATCTGCAATTGACAGTTGGCACCTCCTAGCGGATCCTGCAAGGGCGACAATAATGGGCGTAGAAGCGCCCTACGATATGGGTAGGCAGCGGGCGAACGAAGAGCTCAATGCACAGATCTACGTGTCGCTCATGAACAAGAAACCCTTTCGTGTTGAGTACGACCTGGCAGGGAATCCGCGATTCGTTGACATTGCCAACACCGAATCAAGTGTGGTGTAAAGCAGAAGGATTTGCCTGGGTCTGTCCTTCAAAGATCTCCGGATAGATCGATTACCAAGACTCGGGAAGAAATACCAAGCCAAATTAGTCCTCGTATCTAACAGACAACCAGAGAACCTAGTCCAGATCCACCAGCAGGCCTGGGTTGAGGACGCCGTTGGGGTCGAGGGCGCGCTTGGCGGCGCGGAGGGCCTCGGCGAAGAGATCGGGGCGCTGCTGGTCGTACCAGGGACGGTGCAGGCGGCCCACGGCATGGTGGTGGGTGATGGTGCCGCCGGCGGCCATGATGGCATCGGAGGCGGCCTGCTTGATTTCGGCGTACATCTCCAGCTCGGCACCGCGGCGTCCCATGCCCTCCCAGGTGTAGTAGGGCGCGGGGCCGTCGGGGTAGACGTGGGTGAAGCGGCATGAGACTGACCCGCCGCCGCAGACGCGGTCCAGCGTTTCCTGCAACGCGCCACGCACCATTTCGTCCATGGCGGGCCAGCGATCCCAGGTGATGGCCGTTTCCAGTGTCTCGGCAACCAGGCCCAGGCCGGTGGTGATGTTGCGCTGGTAGGGGGCACCGAGGAAGGCGTTGCGCCAAGCGCCCACGGCGCCCTGGCGTCCGGTGTCGCTTCCCGATGATTCGTCGGCCCGGTCGGAGGGCGACGAGATGCGGATTTCAGCCTCGTCGATGGTGCCGCCGGCGTCGCGGGCTATGGCGACAGCTTGGCGGATGTTGTCGTCCTGGGGGAGCTGGTCGGACTCGAAGCCGATGATCAGGAGGGAGCGGGTGCCGTCCATTCCTGCGGCGGCCTGGGCCTCTCCGGGGTCGAGCAGGCGGCAGTTGGCAGGCCAGAGCTTGGCCTGAACGACGCGGCGAGCTGCCTCGGACCCGGCCATGAAGCTGGGGTAGGTAACGCCCGCCGAAGCGCGGTACTGGGGGCGGCCCTGGATGCGCATCCATGCCTCGGTGATGATGCCCAGGATGCCCTCGCTGCCGATGGCCATGCGGTCGGGGCTGGGGCCGGCGCCGCTGCCGGGGAGGCGGCGGGACTCCCACACGCCGGTTGGGGTAACCATGCGCACCGACTCCACGAAGTCATCGATGTGGGTGTGGTTGGTGGCGTAGTGGCCGCCGGAACGGGTGGCGATCCAGCCGCCGAGGGAGGAGAACTCGAAGCTCTGGGGGTAGTGGCGCAGGGTGAAGCCGTGGGGTCGCAGCTGAGCCTCGAGTCCCGGCCCGTAGGCACCGGCCTGGATGCGCGCCGAACGGGAGACGTCGTCGACTTCCAGCACCTTGTCCAAGGCTGACAGGTCTATGGTCACGATGCCGTCGTAGCCCTCCGGGGGCTCGAAGCCCGCGACGGTGGAGCTGCCGCCGCCGTAGGGGATGGCGGCGTGGCCGTTGGAGGAGCACCAGTCCAGCACCGCGATGACCTCGTCCTCGTTGGTGGGGTGGGCGACGACGTCGGGCGGGTTGGGGAACTGCAGGTTGTAGGCGCGGATGCGGTCGCGGAAGCTGCGGCCGTAGGTGTGGACCGCGCGTTCATGGTCGTCGGTGGCGCAGATGGCGGCGAGGGACGCGGGCGGGCTGACGCGCGGGGAACGGAGGCGCAGATCGTCGGCGCGGGGCGACATTACCGGCTCGACCTCGACGCCGTAACGTTGCGACAGCCGGGCCGCCGCCTCGCGGACCTGCTGCTGCGAGGGTTCGTCCTGCTCCAAGCCCCAGGCCCAGAAACTGCGTCTGCTCATGGCCGCTCCTTTTGTGCGATCACCTATCCATCGGGGCGGAGGCGGCGCAGTTCCTCTTCCAGCTGGCGTATGCGGTCCTCGGCGGCGGCGCGGGCTTCACGCTCGGCCCGCAGGGCAAGGCGGTCTTCGCGCCATTCCTGCAGGTAGGAGCCGGTGGCCGGGTCGTAGAAGCGCGGGTTGCCCTCGTCCCAGGCGAAGCTGAGTTCCAGTTGCTCGCTGTACCCCTTGAGTATGCCGTCGGGCTCTGTGGTCAGCTCTATGGACTGGTACTGGCCGTCAACCAAGCGCAGGCCGTCGAGCGCGAAGCCGTAGTACCTGCCGCCCGTGGGGTCGAAGCGCCAGAATTCGGGGACGCCGACCCGTTGGTAGATGGCTGGCTTGCTGTTGAGGTCGACGCTCCGCGTGCTCTCCGACGCGATTTCCAGCGCCCAGTCGGGTACCTTGCCGACTTCCCAGGGGAGATAAATCCTGCGTGGGCGAATGGCCTCTGCGTCTACGCCGAAAGTGATGTAGACATCCGGCGCCACCCGAACGTTCAGGTTGGAGGGGTCGTAGCAGATGTTGGTGTCAGTGTCGAGAAAGACATCAGGCCTGTGATCAAATTCAGTAAACCGGGCGGTGAGCAGGTTAATCACCGCATAGATCTCGCGGCGCTGTTCCATATGGTCGGGGGGCACTTCCTTTTCGCAGGCGTCAAATTCGAGACTGGCGTAGTCGATCGCACCTCCCTTGCGGTAGGGGAGCATCGTGTACTTGGGGGACTTCTGAGGGGCAGGCGATGTCATGTCGCAGCCAAGACCAGTGCCAGCTTCGGCGGGGTGAATATTCCCGAATTTTAGCACAGGCCGGACGCGTTCCCACGAAGGCGGAATACCGGGAAGAGGGGTGTCTGGCGGCTAGTCGACCATGTCGAAGCGCTCGGACTGCGCGGGTTGGGCCCACAGCTCCTCGGCGCCGGCCATGGCTACGGCGCGCTCGGGGCTGGCGCGCCAGGCGTCGTAGATCTCGTTGCTGTCCCAGGTCACCAGGGTGGAAATCTTGGTGGGGTCTGCCAGCGAGATAAGGGTCTGGCGGCTTCCGAAGCCGGGTGCCTTGCTCTGGGCGAGGCCGTTGCCGTCCAGCAGTATCTTTGCTTCCTCGATCTTGTCGGGTTTGGCCCAGTGATGCGTGAGAACGCCGATCATGTTCGCTTCTCCATTTTCGCCAAGTTAAATGCCTAGAGCGCAGAGGCCACCACTTGGGAGGACCCTGCGTTGGCGCCTGGTATTAGTCGGGGTCGCGCCGGACGCCGATAGCGCGGGCGAGGGCGAAGGCCAGCGCGGCGACGATAACGCTGAACACTGCTCCCATCTTGCCGGGGTCCAGGAACTCCATACCGGCCTCGGAGTTGTAGGCCTTGTTGGCCACGAACAGGGCCACGGTGAGTCCCAGGCCAGCGATCATGCCTGCCACCAAGAGGTGGCGCAGGCCCATTCCCTCGGGCAGCGGGAATCC
The DNA here is from genome assembly GCA_965222025.1 of Dehalococcoidia bacterium. Classification (GTDB taxonomy): domain Bacteria; phylum Chloroflexota; class Dehalococcoidia; order Lucifugimonadales; family UBA3495; genus VXOI01. The sequence continues at coordinate 510,061 of CBDCTI010000007.1, forward strand.
GAGCCGGGACGCGATGAACGAGAACAGCGACACGCCAACCGTCTTGCCCACTATCAGCGATATCAGAATCATGAAGGTGACGGAGTTGATGTTGCCGAAGGCCACACCCGCGTTGGCCCAAGCGAAGAAGAAGAGGCCGAAGTCGACGGGCAGCTTCAGGTGGTGCTCGAACCGCTCCAGGGTGCCCAGCGCGTGACCGTGTCCGCCGCCGGCATGGGCTTGTACCGTCGCCTCTTCTTCGGCGCTGTGCTCGGCGTGTTCCTCTGCTTCTTGGCTGTCATGTCCGCCCCCGTGCAGAGCGGGCAGGAAGGGGATGATGACCACGAGGGCCAAGGCTGGCTCGACGCCAGCTTTGACCAGCCCGACCCAGCTCATGCCGCCTGCGATCAGGATGAATACGGGCCACGAGGTGACGCCTACGCGCCGGAACAAGTAGGCGGTAGCCATGCCTCCGGCGGTCAGCAGGAGCCAGAGGGGCTGCACCTCGGCTGAGTAGAAGACGGCGATGATCACGAGACCAATGGCGTCGTCAGCAACGGCAAGCAACAGCAGGAAGTTCACGGCCGGATGGCGGTTGCCGAATATCACCCGGGCCACCAGCCAAGCGAGGGCGATGTCGGTGGCAGTGGGGATGGCCCATCCGTTGGCCACGGCACCGAAGTCGTCGCTTCCGCCGTAGAACAGGATGGCCAGCAGGAAGAAGATTCCCACCGGGCCGAAGACACCGCCCAAAGTGCCCATGAGCGGGTTGATGGCCTTGGGGATGGGGTTCAGCGCGCCGCCGGGCAGAATTGACTCGGTAATCTCCTTGGCCGCGATGCCGAAGAAGAAGACCATGAAGATTTCGTTAATCAGGAAGTGTGAGGTGACGTGCTTGCCGAAGATGTAGAAGTCGTTCTTGTCGTGGCCATGGTCGTCCACATACGGGCCTTGGCCGAAGTTCCAGAAGTCGAACTCCACGACATCGTGGTAGCTGTGGAAGTCGATATTGGCCCACACCAAACCGACTATGACGCCAAGAATGAGGGGGATGGAATATTCTTGGAGGAAGGCGATGTAGCGGCGTACCTGAACCACAGGCAACCCTCGAACCCGGAACGGGGATGACTAACCCGGAACGGGGATGAACTCGGCCCTGCAGTGCTGCTCCGGGCCAGAAACCGCGCCGATTATACCACCGGATTCAATGGGGCCCAATATGGGGCTGAAGAGGGAACGGGGTCTTCTAATTTTCGCGCTGAGTGCAGCGAAGAAACCCGACTGCGATGAGGGGATTCTTCTCTTTGCTCGACATGACCTGGTTGAGCACGCTGGGAGGGATCCCGATTGGGACACCCAAGCGTTGGTGGCTCAGCCCCGTGGCAATGAGCATACCCATCGGCTGCGCCCTGCTGCAATCTGATTGACAAGGTAGGGGTGCTTTGTTACCATCGCCCGAAGCCTGGGGCGGTGTGTGTCAGGCGTTTTTTGCGCCTGCCGTGAAGGGGCGGGGCCTTTATTCGGGGGCTAACTCTGGCTTCACGCCGGAGAGGAGGAACCAAGGGCAGTGGCTTTCGTTAGTGGTCTCAAGTGCCGCGAGTGCGGGCGCGAGCAGCCCGGCGCACCCCTCAACGTTTGCGATTTTTGTTTCGGCCCGCTGGAAGTGGTCTACGACTACGCCACCATCTCCGAGGTGGTGAGCCGCGACCGAATCGAGACCGGTCCACTGAGCATCTGGCGGTACGCCGACCTGCTGCCCGCAGAGGGCGATGATCCCGTGGACATCATGGCGGGGTACACGCCGCTGATCAAGGCCAACAACCTGGGGAAGCGGCTGGGCCTGAACAACCTGTACATCAAGAACGACAGCGTCAACCCGTCGTTCTCCTTCAAGGACCGAGTTGTTTCGGTGGCGGCGACCAAGGCGGTGGAATTCGGCTTCGAGACGATTTCCTGCGCTTCCACTGGCAACCTGGCCTGCAGTGTCGCGGCCCACGCCGCCCGTGCCGGGATGCGCGCGGTGGTTTTCATCCCTTCGGACCTGGAGCGGGGCAAGGTCATCGGAGCTGCCATCTATGGGCCAACGCTGGTGTCGGTGGACGGTACTTACGACCAGGTCAACCGGCTTTGCAGCGAGCTGGCCGACAACGACAACTACAACTGGGCCTTCGTCAACATCAACATGCGTCCCTACTACGCCGAGGGCAGCAAAACGCTGGGTTACGAGGTGGCGGAACAGCTTGGCTGGCGTCTGCCCGACCACGTGGTTGTGCCGTCGGCCTCGGGCGCCCTGTTCACGAAGATATGGAAGGGCTTCAACGAGTTGGCCTGCCTGGGCCTGCTGGACGGGGTGGAAGGAAGCTCTTTCGGCCCCGACCAGAACACGGTGCATCACCCGGCGGTAACGACGCGAATGCACATGGCGCAGGCCGAGGGCTGCTCGCCCATTGTGAGGGCTTGGGACAAGGACGAAGCGCGCATCACGCCGGTGCGCCCCGATAGCCTGGCCAAGTCTCTGGCCATCGGCAATCCCGCCGACGGCATCTATTCCCTTCGGGTCATCAACAACTCGGGCGGTTCGGCTTACGCCGTGCCGGAAGACAGGATAGTCAGCGGCATCCGGCTGCTGGCAGAGACGGAAGGCATCTTCACCGAGACTGCCGGCGGGGTTACCGTTTCATGCCTGCAGCACCTGGCGGAGCAGGGCGCCATTGGGGCGGATGAGCTCGCGGTGGTGTACATCACCGGAAATGGCCTGAAGACGCAGGAGGCAGTGGAGGACGAAGTGGTCAATCCGCTGTCGATAAAGCCTTCGATTACGTCTTTTGAGGCCGCGCTGCAAGGCTAGGAATAGCGCAGAGCACTGATTTAATGACTACTAACGCTGAACAAACTCCAGCAACGACAGAACTCTCTTCGTCCGATTACGGCGAACTGTGGCGAGCAATAGGGCGGCTTGAAGGTACGGCGGCGGCGCTCCTGGAAGGGCAGCGAGGCCTAAGGTCAGACCTTGAAACGGGCTTACGAGAGATGACCCGCAGGATTGATCGGCTGTTTTATACGATCGTTGCTTTTGGCGGGGCGATGATCGTGGCAATGTTTGCTAGCCGATTCGTAGGCAATTAGACTGCAGCCCGAGCCAGGGGACTGTTGTTCAATAACAGCGAACCCGGCGGATTGCCGCCTTTCGCATTCTTCACTCCCAATTCTCGGCAGGAGTTCCATAGATGAGCGTCGTGGTTCGTATACCGACCCCGCTTCGGCGGATGACAAACGGGCAGGATAAGGTAGAAGTACAGTCCGGTAATCTGGGGGCCATGGTCGACGAGCTTGAGGGCGCGTACCCCGGCATGAAGGACCGGCTGCTGGACGAAGAGGGCGAGTTGCGCTATTTCGTCAACATCTACCTGAACGGGGAAGACGTGCGATTCCTGGACGGGCTGGACACCGCGACGAGTTCCGGCGACGAGGTCAGCATCGTACCGGCCGTGGCGGGCGGATAGGAAGTTTACCCGGCCTCTTCGAATAAGAGGCGCGCGAGGCAGCGCAGGGTTTTACTCCCTACAATAGTTCGTAGACCCGAAGGCAATGAAAGGGCGGCTTCCCAGCCGCCTTTTCCTATGCGTTGCGCTCCTGGAGCCAGCGCAGTTTCTGTTCCTGCCGGGCCGCTTCGTTGGTGGGCTGGTAGCGGCCGAGGAAATCGCAGCTGAAGCTATCGAAGCGGTCTTCCAGGATAGCTTCCCGGATGCGCTCCATCAGCCGCAGCACGAAGCGCAGGTTGTGCATCGACGCCAGCCGCAGCCCCAGGATCTCGTGGGCTCGGAAGAGGTGGTGGACGTAGGCGGCGGAGTAGTTGGCGCAGCCGTAGCAGTCGCATTCCTCGTCGACGGGGCCCTGAACCTCGGCGTACCGCTTCTTGGTGACGTCGATGCGGCCGTCGGGGGTGAACATGGCCCCGTTGCGGGCCACGCGAGTGGGCAGGGCGCAGTCGAACATGTCGATGCCCCGGGCAACTCCTTCCACTAGGTCCTCCGGTGAGCCGACGCCCATCAGGTAGCGGGGCTTGTCGGTTGGCAGTTGGGAAGCGACCTGTTCCGTGAAGCCGTAGAGTTGCTCCTTGTCCTCGCCCACTGCCAGCCCACCCACGGCGTAGCCGTCGAAGGGAATGGCGGAGATGGCTGTGGTTGATTCGTCACGGAGCGTGGGGAAGGTGCCGCCCTGCACGATGCCGAAGAGGGCCTGCCCCGGCCAGGCGCCGGAGTCGCGGTGCACCCGGTGGCACTGGGCGGCCCAGCGGTGGGTGCGTTTCATGGCTTGGCGCACCTGTTTCTCGCTGGCGCCGTAGGCGATGCACTGGTCGAAGCACATGATGATGTCGGCGCCCAGGCCGACCTGGTTCATCGTCGCCAGCTCGGGGGTGAAGTGGTGCTCGCTGCCGTCGAGGTGGGACCGGAAGCGGATCCCCTCGTCGCTGACCTTGCGCAGGGCACCCATGCTGAAGGCCTGGAAGCCGCCGCTGTCGGTGAGGATGGGGCCGGGCCAGCGCATGAACCCGTGCAGCTTGCCAAGTGAGTTCACTGTCTTTACGCCCGGACGCAGGTAGAGGTGATAGGCGTTGCTCAGGACGACCTGCCCCCCGACCGCTGCCACCTCGTCAGGCGTCAGGCCCTTCACCGTTGCCTGGGTGGCGACGGGCATGAACAGCGGCGTGGGCGCAGAGCCGTGGGGCGTGCTGATTTCACCGGCTCGCGACGGGCCGTCGGTATGTAGCAGCTTAAAGGAGAAGGCGGAGGTCATATCTGCTATCCGCGGGAATGTATTTGCTTTATCATCCCCTAATCTCTTTGAAGTATAGCCTAGTGCAGATATGAACGAGTTTCTGACGGGCCTCAGTTCCGGCCAGCCGTTGCTGTGGGCCCTGTTCGTTTTGGGCGTGATGGCGGTGGCTGCGCTCTCCCTGAGCGTGTTCTGGGGAGGGGTGTTCTGTCTCGTGGGGGCTTTCCGGCGGCAAGAGCCGCAGACCGACGGTGACGATGTACTTTCCTAACGCCGACGTCGTCATCCACCCGGCCCTGCTGGTGTTCCTGGGCCTGATCGTCGGAATGCTGGGCGGCTTCTTCGGGGTGGGTGGGGGGTTCTTGATCACAGGGGGCCTGCTGGTGTTCGGCGTGCCGCCCGTCTACGCCGTGGGCACCGGACTCACGCTGGTGATGGGAACCTCGATCATCAACACGCTGAAGCACCGCGGCATGGGCAACGTCGACTTCAAGCTGGGCCTGCTGATGGTGACCGGCACAATCCCGGCGATCTTCCTGGCGGAGTGGGTCAACTCCGTCCTGGAAGCGGCGGGAGTGGCCGGGCCCGTGATCCGTTATGTATACGTGGGATTCCTGTCGGCCCTTGGGCTGTTCATCCTGTACGACTATTGGCGGACGAGCCGCAAGAGAGGAACAGGCGAGGAGGCGACCTCCACCGGGGCGCTGACAGCACGGGTACGGTCGCTCCGAATCCCGCCTCACCGAATCGGCATTCCCGGCGTGGGTTGGGTGTCGACCTACGTTTCCCTGCCCGTGTCGGAGATCGAGCGCATATCCGTGTTCGTTCCGGTATCTATCGGGTTCGGCATAGGGTTCATCGCAGGCCTGCTGGGGGCCGGAGGCGGGTTCATACTGATGCCGGTGCTGATCTTCGTGCTGGGTGTGCCAACCACCGTGGCCATCGGCACCGACCTGTTCCAGATCATCATCACCGGGTCAGTTGGGACGTTTGCCTACTCCCTCTCAGACCGCGTGGACCCGACGATGGCAGTGCTTATGCTTGTGGCCGCCTCCATAGGTTCGCAGCTGGGGGCTGCCGCCACGGGGATGATCGAGCCCTCGCGCATACGATTCCTGTACGGGCTGCTGATCATGACGGGGGCCGTGGCGGTGGCGCTGGAGGAGGTGTCGCAGGCAGTGCCCGGGGCAGATTCGCTGTCCAACGTGGCATCGGCGGTCCTGCTGGGCAGCGGCGGCGGCATGTGCATCCTGCTGCTGGTGCTGATGGCGCGGGCGCGGCGGAGGGGACAGAGGAGGACCGGGGGCGGGCACTAGCAGCCCGTCCGAGAAACGGGGTTGGTGAGCCGTTGGGGGTATGATGGTACGGAGCATCAGACGATCGGAGCGGTCAATGAGCAAGACCTACCTTCCCTACGACCCGGACCAGCAGTTGCTGCTGCCGGCGGCCCTCCAGGAATGGCTGCCGCCGGAGCACTTGGCCTACTTCATCTCCGACGTTGCGGACCAGTTGGACCTCTCGGACATCACCGCCCGCTACGAGCAGGAGAGGCGGGGCGGCCCGCCCTACCATCCCAGGATGATGGTGAAGGTGCTGCTCTACGGCTACTGCAACGGCGTGGCCTCCTCGAGGCGCATCGCCCAGCGGCTGCACGAGGACATCGCCTTCCGGGTGCTGGCGGCGAACAACACGCCGGACTTCCGCACCGTCTCCGACTTCCGAAAGGACCATCTGGAGGCGTTGGGGGAATTGTTCCTGCAGGTGCTGGAGTTGTGCCAGCAGGCAGGACTGGTAAAGCTGGGGCACGTGGCCCTGGACGGGACCAAGGTGAGGGCCAATGCCTCAAAGCACAAGGCGATGAGCTACGGGCGGATGAAGGAGAAGGAAGCGCGGTTGCAGGCCGAGGTGGACGAGTTGCTCCGCAAGGCGCAGGAGGTGGACGAGGAGGAGGACCGCCGGTACGGGAAGGACAGGCGTGGGGATGAGTTGCCGGAGGAACTGGCCTTCCGGGAGGGACGGTTGCGGAAGATAAGGGAGGCCAAGGCGGCGCTGGAGGCCGAGGCCCTGGCGGATGCGGAGCAGGCTGAGTCCGAGGGACGCAATCATCTCGGGGTGCCTGATGACAAGGCGCAGCGGAACTTCACCGACCCGGACTCCCGGATCATGCCCGGCCCGGGAGGGAGGGACTTCCAGCAGTCCTACAACTGCCAGGCGGTGGTGGACAGCGAGCATCAGGTGATCGTGGCGGCCTGTGCCACCGATCAGCCCTCGGACAAGGATCAGGCCGTGAGCATGATTGAGGAGGCCATCCTGAACGTGGGCACAGTCCCAAAGGAAGTCTCCGCCGACGCCGGATACTACTCGGCCAAGGCGGTGGAGGAACTCTACGCCCTGGGAGTGGACCCGTTCGTCGCGCCGGAGAGGACCCGCCACGGCTGGGTGCCGCCACCGGCGCCCCGTGGCCGCATACCGAAGGGGCTGTCAGCCAAGGACCGGATGCGGCGCAAGCTGCGGACGAAACGGGGCAGGGAACGCTACGCGCTTCGGATGGAGACGGTGGAACCGGTATTCGGGCAGATCAAGCAGGGCCGGGGCTTCCGGCAGTTCCTGCTGCGGGGTCTGGCTAAGGTGAACCGGGAGTGGCTGATCATCTGCGCCGGCCACAACCTGCTGAAGCTGTTCCGGTATGGGGCCGGGATGTTCGTCAAGGCGAGGGGAAAAGGCGCCACTGGGAACGACAGGGAGACGCGCCGGTCCATGGGCAGTGGGATTTTCAAGCGACAATCCGCAGGTGCCTACCCGCACCCCGCCAGAACCGTTGTCGCAGGGTAGTCCCGGCTGACCGACACCGCCAGTCGGTCAATCCTCAGACGGGCTGCTAGGTCACCGAGACGCCTACTGCTCCTCCGTCAACGGCTGCAGGATGTCGAGGAGCAACTCCACATCATCGATACCTCTGTCGATTACATCGGGGCGCAGAAATCGCTTTCTTGTGTAATAGAACCCGTGCAGCTCGTTGGCGACTCGCCGCAGATTCTCCAGCCGGGAATCCCCGGTCAGGTCCTGGGCCTGATACATGACGGTAAAAAACTCGTCGTGCCGGCTGTACTGCCAGCCTTGGACCTCTGCCGCCGCCTTGGCCATCCACGCGGCGGCTCCCCAGCCCTTTTCTGATGCTTGGTGCAGGTCGCCGTCGGCAAGGTAGTTTCTAGCTTTCCCGAGAAAGTCTCGGGATTGTTCCCGGTAATCCGCGACGGAATCCAAGTCGTCACCAAAGGGTCCCATCCGTGTCCTGCTATCGTTTTCCATTGCAGCTAAATCCCAGTCCTTGAGCTTGACCCAGCGCCTTCTACTCCTAACCGCGCCAATCTTGAAATCACAAAAAGCACGGTTCAGACACTAATCCGTCAGGTCCCGCACGGTGCGCTCGACCAGTTCCCAAGGGACGTCCTGGCGGACTACGGAGCGGCCGACGTCTTCGAGCATGACCCAGCGGTTGGTGCCGGACTGGACCTTCTTGTCCAGCGACATGGCGGTCAGCACGTCCTCGGCCGGGACGCCGGGGGCCCTGATGGGTAGGTTGAAGCGCTCCAGGAGGCGCTGCTGGCGGTCGACGACGGCAGGGGGCATCAGGCCCATCTCCGCGGCCATGCGGGCGGCGCCCATCATGCCCACTGAGACGCCCTCGCCATGGAGGAAGCGGCCGTACTCGGTGGAGGACTCTAGGGCGTGTCCGATGGTGTGGCCGTAGTTTAGCATGATGCGGATTCCCAAGGTTTCGCGCTCGTCCTGGCTGACCACCTCGGCCTTGATGGCCATGCTGCGCCGGATGACCTCGGCGGAGATTTCCGGGTCGACTTCCATCAGTGCCTCGGCGTGCTCCTCGAAGACGTCCACCAACTCGGCGTCCAGGATGAAGCCGTGCTTGATGGCCTCGGCCCATCCCTCGGCCAGCTCGCGCTTGCCCAAGGTGGACAGCGCCGAGGCGTCGGCGAAGACGCCCCTGGGCTGGTAGAAGGCGCCGACGAGGTTTTTGGCCATGGGCAGGTTGATGGCGACCTTGCCGCCGATGGAGGCGTCGACCATGGCGGCCATGCTGGTGGGCACCTGCACGAAGGCCATGCCGCGCAGGAAGGTGGCGGCGACGAATCCGCCCAGGTCGCCGGCCACGCCGCCGCCGACGCTGATGATGGTGTGACCGCGCTCGGCCCGGCGCTCGGCCAGCCAGTGGTAGATGGCCTGGGCCAGCTCGAAGCTCTTGCTGGACTCGCCGGCGGGGATGACGAAGCAGTGGGCCGGAACGCCCGCCGCCTCGAGGGACCGCTGGACGCGTCGTCCGTAGGGGTTCATCACGTTATCGTCGGTGATGATGTAGGCCGCGCCCTTAATGCCAACGTCGACGAGCCGCTCGCCGAGGCCGTCCAGGATGTCCCAGCCCGCGATGACGGGGTAGGAGCCGCCGGAGTGGTGCACCGTGGCGGCCAGGTTGGGGTCGGAATCCTGAGTCTGTCGAAGGGTGGCGTCGGGCATGATGGTCGCTCCGTTTATCGAATAGCTGTTACCGCAGGCTCTCCATATTGGCTGTGCCTGGTTTGGTAGAGCACGAAGGGATCAAGTTGCCTTGGATGATAGCAATTCAGCCTACGACTCCGGCATGTCTGTCGTGAGTTCTCTCACCGACGAGTCGTAGAATTCAGAGTTTTCATCTTGGCTTCGCAAGTCGAATACACGATAGTCCAGTTCGTCGCTGTGAAAGCGCAGAAATTCTTGGGCTTTTTGAGCTTGGGCATTATCGTCTTGCGATTCGATGACTACACGCAACAGTCCGATGCCGGGCTGATGCTGCCCTCGAGTATCCACGGACAGCGCTGCTATTTTTTGGGCTTTTTCAAGAGGTTCGGCGACATTAAGGTCCGCCGTCACAACATTTACGTCGTACGAATTTCCATTGCGCCCCACGGACCAATGAAAGTCTATTGGCCAGTTGGATACAGTGGCGCCGACAAGTGGGTACGAACGCTCCAACAAGTCGAGTATCTCTAGCTCGCGATACTTGCGAGCGACTCTAGACTTGAGGCGAGGACCGAAAGAACCTAGTCGGCGTTGGGAAACCCGCATATGTGGTACCACAGTATGCATTGCGAGAACAACCTTCGCCATCTCAGTGATACCGTCGTATAAATCGCTCTCTGCTAGTGAAACTCTAACTAGGCCCTCGTCAAAGTCTATCTCGAGACCGTGCGTACGTCCTAAATCCTCGAGAAGCTTGAAAGCTGGTGTCCGCTGTTCGTCTTGTCCCAACGAGAACAGCAGCCCCGCTATTGACCCAGTGTCGTCAATCGTGGCGCGCCCCTCTTCGACTGCCACGGTAAGTTCCACGGGGTCACCTGCACCATCCCAAAAGGGAAGCCGTACAAGGCATTCACCGGAATCGAGTGGAATCACCCGAGTCCAATCAGAAAGCCCGCCCCGGATACTTTCCAAGATAGTCTGACAATTCATTCAGTTCACTAGTACTCTGTCAACTTTGATGTTGAAAGTCCTTCGGTAATCCGGCCAATAGCCCTATAGTGGTCGGGATGAAGTGTTGACGGTGGGGGTGGCGGTGATGGTGCGTGATAAGTACGCCGTGCGGCTGGTGCCGGAACAACGGGAAGAACTCCAGAATCTGATTCGGGTTGGGAAAAGCTCGGCCCGAGTCACGGCCAGGGCGCGGATTCTGCTCAAGAGCGACGACGGTTGGGCCGCTCCCCGGGTGGCCGAAGCCTTGGACGTGGCGCTGGGCACCGTGTACCAGATCAAGCGCCGCTTTACGGAGGCGGGGTTGGACGGGGCCCTGTGGGACCGGCGCCAGGTCAACCGGCGCCGGAAGTTGGACGACAGGGGCGAGGCCCACCTCATCGCTCTGGCCTGCAGTTCGGCGCCGGAAGGCCATGACCACTGGACCCTGCGCCTTTTGGCTGGGAAGGTGGTGGAGTTGGGGTTGGCGACCTCCATCTCCCACGAGGGGGTTCGCCGGCGGCTGAAAAAAACGCGCTCAAGCCCTGGCAAAAGAAAGAGTGGTGCATCCCCAGGGTGAGCGCCGACTTCGTGGCCCACATGGAGGAAGTACTGGACCTGTACGCCGAACCCTATGACCCCCAGCGGCCGGTGGTCTGCTTTGACGAGACCTCCACCCAATTGCTGGCCGAAACCCGGGCGCCGATGCCACCCCGGCCGGGACGCCCCCAGCGGCAGGACTACGAGTACCGGCGGGAGGGGACCCGCAATCTGTTCCTGGCCTGTGAACCCCTGGCGGGGTGGCGCCATGTGGCGGTGACCCAGCGGCGCACCATGCAGGACTTCGCCCAGCAGATGCGCTGGCTGGTGGATGAAGCCTATCCAGAGGTTGAGGTGGTGCGGGTGGTTCTGGACAACCTGAACACCCACCGCGCGGCGTCCCTGTACGAGACGTTCCCGGCGACCGAGGCCCGGCGGATCGCGAAACGGTTGGAGTTCCACTACACGCCCAAGCACGGCAGTTGGCTGAACATGGCGGAAATCGAGTTCAGCGTGCTGTCCCGCTCCTGCCTGAAGCAGCGGCTCCCCGACGAAGATGCTCTCGGGAGGGAAGTCCAGGCACTGGTGCGGGAGCGCAACGCCGCCCGAGTTGGTATCAACTGGCGGTTCAAAACCCAGGAGGCCCGAACCAAACTTCACCGCCTTTACCCTTTTGATTCCAAAGTTGACTGAGTACTAGTAGAATTGAGCGTCAACTGAAAGGGGCCCAATTGAATGTCAAGAATAGCGCAGAATTGGTCTATGAAATTAGCCAAGTGCTCGTCATTTGAACAGTCCAATTCATATGCATAGGAGCTTTTCCCTTCAACCAACGGGAATGCGACCGAAGGAAAGTGCATGTGACCATCAGGCAAAGAATGGCGACACCCAGGATTCCGATGGCCTTCATGGGTGTGCAAGGCGCGCATTTTGACAGACTGGTGGTGTAACTCTGCTATCAAGTCGCCTCCCTTCCGTCTGTACGCCCGGAGCAAGACCACATTGCCATCGTCTGATTCCAATTGCAGTTCATAAATTTCTTTTGGCCTAAAACTACGTCGGGAGCGTCTTTTTCCACTAGCAGCCCGTCTGAGGATTGACCGACTGGCGGTGTCGGTCAGCCGGGACTACCCTGCGACAACGGTTCTGGCGGGGTGCGGGTAGGCACCTGCGGATTGTCGCTTGAAAATCCCACTGCCCATGGACCGGCGCGTCTCCCTGTCGTTCCCAGTGGCGCCTTTTCCCCTCGCCTTGACGAACATCCCGGCCCCATACCGGAACAGCTTCAGCAGGTTGTGGCCGGCGCAGATGATCAGCCACTCCCGGTTCACCTTAGCCAGACCCCGCAGCAGGAACTGCCGGAAGCCCCGGCCCTGCTTGATCTGCCCGAATACCGGTTCCACCGTCTCCATCCGAAGCGCGTAGCGTTCCCTGCCCCGTTTCGTCCGCAGCTTGCGCCGCATCCGGTCCTTGGCTGACAGCCCCTTCGGTATGCGGCCACGGGGCGCCGGTGGCGGCACCCAGCCGTGGCGGGTCCTCTCCGGCGCGACGAACGGGTCCACTCCCAGGGCGTAGAGTTCCTCCACCGCCTTGGCCGAGTAGTATCCGGCGTCGGCGGAGACTTCCTTTGGGACTGTGCCCACGTTCAGGATGGCCTCCTCAATCATGCTCACGGCCTGATCCTTGTCCGAGGGCTGATCGGTGGCACAGGCCGCCACGATCACCTGATGCTCGCTGTCCACCACCGCCTGGCAGTTGTAGGACTGCTGGAAGTCCCTCCCTCCCGGGCCGGGCATGATCCGGGAGTCCGGGTCGGTGAAGTTCCGCTGCGCCTTGTCATCAGGCACCCCGAGATGATTGCGTCCCTCGGACTCAGCCTGCTCCGCATCCGCCAGGGCCTCGGCCTCCAGCGCCGCCTTGGCCTCCCTTATCTTCCGCAACCGTCCCTCCCGGAAGGCCAGTTCCTCCGGCAACTCATCCCCACGCCTGTCCTTCCCGTACCGGCGGTCCTCCTCCTCGTCCACCTCCTGCGCCTTGCGGAGCAACTCGTCCACCTCGGCCTGCAACCGCGCTTCCTTCTCCTTCATCCGCCCGTAGCTCATCGCCTTGTGCTTTGAGGCATTGGCCCTCACCTTGGTCCCGTCCAGCGCCACGTGCCCCAGCTTTACCAGTCCTGCCTGCTGGCACAACTCCAGCACCTGCAGGAACAATTCCCCCAACGCCTCCAGATGGTCCTTTCGGAAGTCGGAGACGGTGCGGAAGTCCGGCGTGTTGTTCGCCGCCAGCACCCGGTAGGCGATGTCCTCGTGCAGCCTCTGGGCGATGCGACGTGAGGAGGCCACGCCGGTGCAGTAGCCGTAGAGCAGCACCTTCACCATCATCCTGGGATGGTAGGGCGGGCCGCCCCGCCTCTCCTGCTCGTAGCGGGCGGTGATGTCCGAGAGGTCCAACTGGTCCGCAACGTCGGAGATGAAGTAGGCCAAGTGCTCCGGCGGCAGCCATTCCTGGAGGGCCGCCGGCAGCAGCAACTGCTGGTCCGGGTCGTAGGGAAGGTAGGTCTTGCTCATTGACCGCTCCGATCGTCTGATGCTCCGTACCATCATACCCCCAACGGCTCACCAACCCCGTTTCTCGGACGGGCTGCTAGGCAAGCAGTACTGAGGTTAGAACGAAAAGCCTGCCGCTAATAACCGGGTACAATTCAGCATCACGGAGGTGCTGCCAATGAGCGAGCAAACGAGCATCGAATGGACGAACTCCACCTGGAACCCTGTCACCGGCTGCCACAAGATCAGCCCTGGATGCAAAAACTGCTACGCCGCCCGGCTGGCCCCCCGCCTGAAAGCCATGGGCAACCCCCGCTACGCCAACGGCTTCGAGGTCACCCTGCACCGCGACCTCGTTGGACTGCCAACGAAATGGGCGAAGCCGAAGAAGATTTTCGTCAACTCGATGAGCGACTTGTTTCACACCGAAGTGCCGTTGGATTTTATCCAGTCGGTGTTCTCGACCATTGTCGCAGCCGACCACCACACGTTCCAAGTACTGACCAAACGGCCAGAGCAGGCATTGAAAATGGCGGCCGAACTACCGTGGCCGGCAAACCTCTGGATGGGAGTCTCTGTCGAAAACGCCGACTACCTCCACCGTGTGGACACTCTCAGGCAGATACCCGCACGGACACGGTTCCTGTCGCTAGAACCGCTGATAGGCGCCATCACGAACCTTGACCTCACCGGGATTGACTGGGTAATCGTTGGCGGCGAATCTGGCCCCGGCGCAAGAAAAATCGAAGAAGACTGGGTGCGGAGCATCCGCGACCAGTGCGGAGCAGCCGGAGTGCGATTCTTCTTCAAACAATGGGGCGGCACGAACAAGAAACGCTCCGGGCGAATGCTGGACAACAGAACGTGGGACGATTTCCCACCCACCTTTGACGCCGAGGAACTGTCCCGCTGCAGCTAACCTTGCCCGACTGTTGACCTGGGGCCTAATTCGTTCATGGTGGTCGTCGTGAATGCGCTAACCGCGCACACTCGACCAAGCTGGTCAATGACTCGCTCCTTGTCGTCCGCAAAGCGGTAGGTGTTGAAACCCTCACGGATGGTCGGAGCACGGAGCTTGCGCTCCTTGTATTGGTTAAGTACCTTCTCCAGCGCAGACCTCCTGCCCAAGCGGTAGTCTCACGCTTCGGTTGGGACACCAGTCAACGACGTCTGCTCATCCAGGGTGATGACGCCGTTTTCCTTGTCGGCCCGAACGATGACCCGATTTGGCGTTGCCCCTTCCTTGTCGACCCGCTCCGAACGCACGGAATCATCTCTACAGCTCTCACCGGGATATCGTTGCGACCGTGCAGACCTCGAGCATACGGGGCTCATCCGAAAGTGGTGGACTTAAATTCCCTCCTTGCTTCGCGGACCCCGGCCGTACGGGAATCAGCCTCCGATGCTTGCGCTGAGCTTCATCATATTGCGGCGGATATCTGCTGCAACCTCGTCCACTTCTTTGGCAACGTGAGTTTCCTGACCCAGTTCCTGCTGCAAGGCGGTAACCAAAGGCAACAGCAAATCTGCCGCTGGAGATGCCTGAATCAATTTAAGGATTCGGGCTTGACCGGATATCACGGCAAATGTCGTCAACCCTTGGATGAGGCCCGGGCGGAGCTCACCCTCTCTGGACAAACAGTCAAGAAGCAGGGAGAAGTCGCTGTCAGCGGGGGGTTTACCTTGGAGCAGAAGAGCGGCCGCTTTTGACAACAGCGCGCCGGTGGCTTCCGCAACCAGGCTCGGTGCATCAGCAGTCACGAATCTCGCTATAACCTCATCGAAAGCCGCCACCGCTTCGCTCGGTTTTTGGTTCTGCACCAGAGCAGACCCCTTACGCAGCATTGTGTCGGCCACCAACAGGTCGAGTTCAGAGGTCTGTACCGTGGCGAAACGGTCCAAAGCCTGTTCATAAGCATAGACAGCTTCAGACGAATCGCCGAGTTGATCCCAGGCTCTCCCTTTGCTATGAAGTGCGGCTGCCATCATTACGACGATAGCCGGTTCTCTACTAGTCCCAAAGCTGGCCATCATTTGGTCACACGCCCTGATACCTTCATCATACCGATCTGCCAGATTCAGTCGCAGGACTTTATTCACCGACGCCACGGCTGCTTGGTTCTGATGGGCTGCTACCTCGGACATCCGCAGCTTGTCAGTAACCTGCTCGAAGATGGCGATGGCCCCATCCTCATTACCTATGTCGGCCAGCAGTTTCGCCTTGTTGATCAACACCTGAGCAACCGGTTCCTGCATATCAGCCGCAGGAAACTTTGTTTCCCGGTAGATTTCCGCAACGATCTCCCAAAGTTCACTCGGCGAATAGAGGCAAACCATGAAGTCGATCAGCGCCTCGACCGCTTGGCTCGACCCGCTGTCCCTACGCAACAGGTAATAGATATTGTAGAGCCGTTCGGTCAGATAATACTGGCGGCGACGAGGTGTCCCTCCGACTACGGCCACGGCACCACGTTCCATCAGGCGCGTCAGCAGGGCACTGCATTTGTTGACATCGGTACGGCACTGACCCGCAACCTCTCTGGCGGTTGCAGGTTTCCACAACCTAGCCAAGGAGAGGTAGACTCGGCGCTCCAGCGCTGGTAATGATTCCAGATGGCTCTTGAAATACTCCGTGTGGTCGTCCACCAAGTCCAGCAGATTGGCCTTCAGTTCACGAAACGACCTGCCAGCACTAAAAAGGGCAATTATGGCGAGCAGTCTGGGATTGCCTCCAGTGAGGATCTCCAGAGGTCTGACCGCCAAGGTCGTGGACGGTTGTCCGCTGACGGCCTCCCACAGGGCCACGCATTCTCCTGTACCTAGGGGACGCAGTGTGATTACTTGAAACAGATCGTACAGCGCATGGTCGGGGTGGTCGATTTCGTCGAACCGGCTGGTGGCGCTGCCCAGCAGGATGATGCGAGGCTCCGTCTGCAGGGTGTGGCGCAACCGCCATCCCGCGTCAGGATCGTCCATGTCGGCGAAGAGCATGTTCAGGTTTTCCACCAGCAACGCCACCCGCTTCCCATGGCGATCTGCAAAATCCAGAATGGTTCCCAAACAGCGATCGGCTAGGGCACGGTCATCTCCTGTAGCCCGCAGGTCGTTGTAGGACAGCCGTAAATTGGCACGCTCACCTTCTGGGGCCTGCTCCGCTAGGTGATCCAGGCACTCCAGCCAGAACTCACCGATTGTAGAAACCTCGTAGCTCTCCTCTGCGAATACGATGGGGGAGAACCCCGAGAGAGAGGGATCTCTCCGTATCTCCGCGGCCACCCTCAACAACAGGTAGGTCTTCCCGCTGCCCCGGGGACCAATGACCAAAGAATGAACGCTGGAGTTACCAGTGCTTGATTGCAGGTACTCTAGGAGTAGCCTTAACTCAGCGTTCCTTACGCAGAACGACGCCACGACATCATCATCGCTGAGGAAGCCCGGGTTGTATTTCTTAATGCTCACCACCATTGCAGCTCTCCGCTTTTCTCGCTATCGTCGGCCTGTCGAAGTAGATCCCCTGACGTACTTGATGCGCCACCAGTCCTCCAGCAGTCCGGACACGAAACCATAACCATCCCGTAGCCTCTCCATATACCCATCGTGCACCAGCACGTGGAGCACGTCATCGACTGGATTCCCCCCGTCAACAGAGGTCCCGACCTCCTGATGGACGTCAACCATCGAGTACTCCAGCAGGCCGTCACTGGACGCGGCATCGGTCAACAGACCTCGGGCGATGGCGCTACCATGCTCACCCAAGACCATCACCAACCGATCCTCGTAGTGCAGCATATCAGCCTGCCCTCTGGCCCCCAACAGGTCATCCCAGTACACCAACTCCACATCGTCCAGCGTAGCCTCATTTCGCTGATCTCTCAGCAGGTGCTCATGGAGGTGGTGGAAAAACCGCTGCACATGATGCGGTACGCAGCAACGCAGCCGGCGACACATCTCGTACCGCACATCTTCAGAGAGGCTGATCTCGTGCCCTCGCGCTAAAGCCGCCAGGCATTCCACGGCGGTATCGTGAGTCCAAGGTTTCAGATCAAGAGCCGAATAGATATTCGCATGGGCGCTGAGCTTCGCTTGGCTGAGAACCGGCTCGAGCCCGACGCTGCCCGAGACGATCAGGCAAACCCTGCCCTGATGAGTTTGACAACACCTCCTCAACCAGGCCATGAAACTGTCCGTAGCCGCCAGGCGTTCGGGCGTGATGCGGTACTCATGCCCCTTCAGCAGGCGGTTCACCAGTATGGGTAGCTCGTCGATCGCCAGCACCACCGGCCGCTCGTTCGACGCCAGTGCCTCGAACACCTGATCACCGGTCCTCTGCCAGTTGCCGGCATTTAACCGGTCACGTAGTCTTACCCTTATCTCTGAAACTCCTAACTCCTCAACATTGTTGCGGACGTCCCGGAAACTGCCGCTCAACCAAGACATGATCCTGCCACCGACTCTCTGGACCGACCGGGCCTGTGTCGCCATTTCGGCGACGGCTTCCGCAGCATCCATTGAGCCTTCCAGATCTACGAACACCGTGGCGACCTCTCCTTCCTCTTCCAATTGGCGCAGCAGTTCCCGCACTAGACTTGTTTTTCCCATGCGACGCTGGGCGGTCAGTAGCGTGTGCGTGCCATTCGCCATCCGCTCTCGCAACAACTGGAGATCCGTTTCGCGGTCAAAAAACTGATCTCCATCGACCCAATTGCTGCTCATCCTCAATATTGTCATCGCCCCTCCAACCCGACCAGTCCTTGGCTGCAAAGACAGACTATCATGCCAACAATTTAGTTGGCAACACATTTGTTAGCAAACTATTGGTGCAGTAAATCCACCATCTACACCAGCTTCTGACCAACACGGCCGCTCGTTCCGAATCGCCCGCTGGTTGCCAGGGGGTGGCTGGAAACGCCTCCATCTCGTAGCTGAAGGGGCAGCTGGAAAACCCGGCTGCAGAACCTCTGGCAGAATCCGATACATCGGCTATTCCAGCACCCCCCACTCCTGCATCCTGACAGGACCGGAGCACCTCCCCAGGTCCGCCGTTTGATGACAGCAGCCTGTTGTTTATCAGTATTCGGATACCGGATCATGTAAACGAGCTGCTCCGCGCCTGACACACAGTAAACGGTGACGACGCCGACGCTGTCGGCTCATCCCCTCTCCACATCCAGGACGCCACCCCATGCAGAAAGCCGCCATCTACGTCAGGGACCCCCTGACAACAACCGGCAGCATCATCTCCGCAGACGACCAGGAAACCGCCTGCCGCGAGTACTGCCTGGCCAGGGGCCTCATCGTCGCGGACATCTTCAGCGACACGGCCGACGCCCGAGATAAGTTCGCCAGGATGATCTCCGAGGCCACCCGGGACGACAGCACTCTCGACTTCATAGTCGTCTGGAAGCTCAACCGCTCCTCCGTGTCCTTGGAAGAGACCATAGAGTTGCGCGACAAGCTCAGACGAGTTGACACAAAACTGGTCTCCACCACGGAGAGAGGGATCGACGACTAGCCGTCCCCCCTGATTTCATCAGCCAAAACCCCGCAATCCCACGTCCCCAGCCAAGTGTGCGAACAGCCGGGTCATTGGCATTTTTAGAGACGAGTAAAAGTCATGATAATATGGCCCTAGCCCTGCTCGAGCGCATCATCAAGGCCAGCAGCAACGAGGGCGACATCGTCCTCGACCCCTTCTGCGGCTGCGCCACCGCCTGCGTCGCCGCCGACAATCTGGGCCGCAAGTGGGTCGGTATCGACATATCCCCCAAGGCCGTCGAGCTGGTCAACATGCGCCTCCAGCAGACCATGGGCAGCCTGTTCCACCACGGCTACGTCACTGCCCGCACGGACATCCCCCGGCGCACGGACATCGAGGCGCCCATCCCCTACCGCCAGAACAAGCACGTCCTCTTCGGCCAGCAGGAGGGCCTCTGCAACGGCTGCAAGGGCGACTTCCCGTTCAAGCTGTTCGAGGTCGACCACAGCGTGCCCCGCTCTCGCGGCGGCACGGACCACCTGGATAACCTGCAGCTGCTCTGCTCAAGCTGCAACCGCATCAAGGGCGACCGGCCCCACGAGTACCTGGTGGCGCGGCTGGCTGAGATTGGGGCGTAAGGAGAATCGACTATGCCAATCACCTCTATATCAAGGACGTACATTATCCAGCGGCTGCATTTCCTTAGCAGGACGGTCTGGTTCTACAAATTTGCGGTATCATGCACAGTTCTCATCCTGGCGTCCTCATTGGAATATGGAGCCAACGCGGTAGATGAATCTGGCGTCAAAGCGGCGTTCTTTGCCTTATGCGCAGCCTGCATTCTGCTAGTTGATCTGCTACCTAGCGCCCACGGTCGTTACGGTATTTTCGCCACTATTATCACACGTGCCTCTGGAGCATTATTGGCTTTTGGAGCAGGTTGGTATTGGATTTCAAGCGAAACGAACGAAGCCCCGCTGTCCTTTATACTTCCGTATGTACTTTTGTTAGCCATTATGGTCCTGCCAATGATGATGGGCACCATATTCTCCACACTGACGTTCCAGCCGAGACAAGCTCGTCGCGAATCATTCCCACCAATTGTTGAGGACGCACTTGCCAAAGAATATCAGCGACTTGGGGAAGCACTAGCAGATGAAAATACCCGCGATGCTGAGATTGCGGGGTGTGCTCTTGCCGCAGAGGTGCATATCTCCAATCTGCTTGTCTTCCTCTATTCTGACCCCAAGAGTGGGTTCACACGGGATAACCTCGACAATCTCCTTCGATACGCAGATACCGACCCATCCGAGGCACCCACTGCGATTGCAGCTACAAGCCTACACCGCCGACTGCGTTTGTTAGTGCAGGGTACTCTTGGTGAGACACCTCGAGACCCTTGATCGGAAAACTCTCAGACACATGGCCCACGGCTCCAGTATAGTGGTCCACGACTCCTTGGAAGCGACCTGCATCAGCCGTCCGAAAAGGGTTGGGGCGCCGCCGCCCACATGGTGAAAGCCATGGCCATCGCCCAGGGTTGGGAATACGAGAGGCACAGCAACTTCAGCCAAGTGCTTAATTTGGCCTACCTGGCCACCAACGATGATCGAATCAGGCTTTTACGGGGCATCCCCAACGAACTGCACGGAAATTACTACAGGCGAAAGCGGCACTTGGATGA
Organism: Dehalococcoidia bacterium; assembly: GCA_965222025.1. GTDB lineage: Bacteria > Chloroflexota > Dehalococcoidia > Lucifugimonadales > UBA3495 > VXOI01. The sequence goes on from CBDCTI010000007.1 coordinate 530,561, forward strand.
GGGCATGGTAGGCAGGGACCTGGACAGCACGGCGGAATTGCTGGACCTCCTACAGCCATTGACCGAATGAAAGGCCGCGTCAGACAGCGCAGCCCCGGCAGCTGGCAGATCTCCTGCTAGCTGACCCGCGACGCCCTCGACAAGCGCAGGACCCGGCCCTGGCCACCGGGTCTAGAACATCCTCCACCTGTTCACGACCGAGCACCTGTACTTCTCCGGGCCGAAGAGGAAGTTCCGGGTCCGGTACGACAGGATCGTGGACTTCGAGCCGTTCAGCGACGGCCTCGGGCTGATGCGGGACGCCCAGACCGCCAAGCCGCAGAGCTTCCGGACCGGAGACGGCTAGTTCGCCTACAACCTGGCCGTGAACCTAGCACAGATGTAGCTCGGGCCCGCCTACGGCAGCTAGAATGACCACAGGCAGCGGCCCGCATGGGCGAAGGACAGGAATGGAAACTTTCCGAATAACAGTTGAGATAGCCGACCCACGAGGCCAACACTTCGAGGCAGTGGAGATGCTGGTGGATACCGGGGCCACCTTCACCAAGGCCCCCAGAGACCTGCTGGAACGGCTGGGCGTCCCAGTGGAGAGTACCTACACCGCCGAGTTCGCCGACGGGAGCAGCGTGGAACGGACCCGGGGCAGGGCGGTAATCCGGCTGGAGGGGAAGGAATTCCCCACACCGGTGACCTTCGGAGAGGACGGGGAACAGAGCCTCCTAGGGGCCATGGCCCTGGAAGACGCCATGCTGGCAGTGGATCCGCACTCCAAGAGGCTGATACCGGTCGACGCCCTGGAGATGACCGCCGCGGCAGAATGAACGTGTGAGCCCTCAGCACGCGTTGAAATAGCAAGCAACCGAATGCAGGGGGGATGGCCGGGAAGTCGAAGGTGTCCAGACTCGTCACCGCAGGAAAGCGGGCGGCGCGGATCCGCCGCTCCACCATACGCTGGTGGCGGTCGATGAGTTCAAGCTCGGCCAGCCTGAGCAGGTACTGGGGATAGTCCACACCCTCGGCGGCGCACTGGGCTGCCAACTTCCCGTATTCCCTGAGAAAGGTGGGCTGGTCCATCTGTCTTTTTCCACCGACGGGCATCGGGTCACGCATACACTAACATGCCTCCGGGCAGTAGCGTTGTTCGAAGGATTCTTAGCTATAATGACTTGGGCCTGAGCAATGCTAGACGGACGAATGGAGACCCATCGTCCATTGACGGAATAAGATCAATCCGCTGTCTTTTCTATTTCGATTTGCTCAACTCCTTAGAAGTCAATTGTTGAGGACCGACCGGAATGAACGATGCTTTCTTGATAGGTGCCGGTTTTTCAAAAGCCGTTTGTCCCCAAATGCCCACGATGAAACAATTGTTCGAGCGTTTGAAAGACTCCGCCGACGATGCAGATGGCATTACCGAAGAGGAGTACGACTATGCAGCTGGAGATGTAGAAGGCTTGCTGTCCTATTTCGCGATAACGGGACCTCAAGATGATCTGGCCGAAGTGCTCCGAAAGAAGCGAGTCACGGCGCTTCTCGAAAACAGAATCGGGAGGATTGTTGCTGAGCTTGAACAACTGGGGTACGAGAAAGGGTTTAACCCTAGGGGATTGGGCCTGGTGCGCAAGTGGCATGAAGACAGGGGCCATATATTGACCACTAACTATGACACTGTAGTGGAAAGGATGTTAGGGGAAGGGTTTGAGGATGATGCAAGCGGGAAGACACTAAGAGTAGAGTATCCCGACTTGTATCCCATTCCCATTACCCACGCCCGGTCTCGCCAAGAAACGGGCGGTTTCTTTGCGCGCGAGTCGATCGAGACGTGCACCCTCTATAAGTTGCATGGGTCAACTACATGGTATGCGTCAGGAAGTGAAGCGCCGTCCGCTCCAATCTACGGTTTGCGTTACACACAATTGTGCGACGAGACCCTCTATAAATTTGTGATGGATAAACAACGGTTCATCATACCTCCGGTCTACGACAAGTCTACGTTGTTAAGTCACGAGAGTATTCGCAGCCTCTGGCACCAAGCAAAGCACCTTGCACTAGGGCCTGTAGATAGGTTGTACATCATCGGTTACTCCTTACCCGAAACCGATTTTTCTATGCGCTCCCTTCTCTGGGAAGGTGCCAAACAATCTAGCCATTCCCAATTTGGCAAGAAATTACTCTACGTCGTCGACCCAGATAAAAATGTAGGCGACCGATATGTGGCGAAATTGGGACAGTACTATGACGTACGTACGGACTGGGTCGGCGAAAGTGAAGTCTTTAACGATTTCGTTGACTGGTACACAAACGGTTGCACATGACAGGGTGCATCTCATTTGGAGCTAGCCGTTGGATGCCGTAAAGTTATGCAGCCTCACATTGAAACTACTTCGACTAACTCTCTAAACCGGCGCATCATCCACCCAAGTAGCTGTCAATCGCGCCGAGATTCGGGCCACTGGGGCAGGCATCAGATCCCGATCTGTGGGAGCTGCCAAGCGAAGCTGGACAGGCCGGAGGCGACTACACCCTGGTGTGCGTTCAACGAGGTCCACCCTAGTATTACAACGACGCTTCCTCAAAATGCTCGATTATGTGGCGGAAATCGCATCTCGCAGCGCCAGGCCACAAAGCTGTCGAGCGCGTGGTCGGGTCGCCATGAAGAGGTGCTCGAGGTCCCTTTCCTGCGAACTGTCGTTGTAATACTAGCAGCCTGTCCGAGGATTAGATATTTGAGATGAAAAGCGCCATTGTCTAATCTTATCGGTGACTAATAGGCTCTTATAAAACAGTAATCGGAATAATTGATTTTGTTGAGGATGATTTTCGTTTAGAACATTGTTTCTCGGACAGACTGCTAGTATTACAACGACGCTTCCATAATCTAGTCAGTTTTTGGTCGGAAATCGCTTCACGGAATGCAAGGCCACAAAGCTGTCGAGCGCGTGGTCGGGTCGCCATGAAGAGGTGCTCGAGGTCCCTTTCCTGCGAACTGTCGTTGTAATACTAGGGAATTCTGCGTGTCTTTTGCCGCCGTGCATCAAGGTTGAAATTAGATTCTTCGCTGACCTTTGAAGACTTGAGAATGTAGTGCTCTTTTTGTCAAAAAAGGCGGCATAATTCATAATGGGCCAACCAGTCCAGCCCGTGAATCGGGCACTGCGGGAGAAAGTAATGCGCATCCTCCTTGTCGCCACCAACCGGCATGACAGGCTCAATAGCCGGATGAACGCCCAGCCTATGCCCATCGGCTTAGCCTACATTGCCGGGCACCTCGACCACGACCGGCACGAGGTGAAGGCAATCGACCTGATGTTTGCCGACGACTACCTGGCGGAGATCGAAAAGACGGTTCGAGAGTTTCAGCCGCACGTCGTCGGCGTATCGCTCCGAAACCTGAGCAATCACAGCTACCTCAATACCCAGTGGGCGCTGCCAATCACCAAGGACGTGATTGACCGCATCCGCGAGCACAGCGACGCCACGATTATCGTGGGCGGACCGGCTTTCAGCCTTCTCCCCAAGCAGTGCTTTGAGTTCCTGAAGCCGGACCTGGGTGTGGCCGGGGATGCCGGAGAGACCTTCGCCGAGATCTGCGACCGCATCGAGTTCGGAGAGAGCGCCCGGTCCATGATCTACCGGGCGTGGTACACGCGAAGGACGACGAAGTGGTGCTGAACGAGGGGCTGTGCGTGTCTGCCTTCGCCAGCCGTCCTCGCCTGGACGACCTGGAAATGGACAAGTACCGCACCGCCGGTTTCGGAATCGGCGTGCTGACCAAGCTGGGCAGCTTCTCCTACCCTACGCCCGCCTCCACCACTGGCATGACGGACGCGGACTTCCGGGTAATCCGCCCCATCGACGAAGTGGTGGACGAGGTGCGGGAGTTGTGGGAACGCTACCAGCTTCGCAAGGTTTTTTTTGTCGACAACGGATTCAACTTCCCCCTCGATCATGCCAAGTCGCTGTGCAGCGCGCTCATCGAAGCGGATATAGGCGTGCGCTGGAACACCTGCCTGGCGTCCTTCAACTGCGATGCGGAGCTTGTGCGCCTGATGCGGGACGCAGGATGCGCCCTGGTGTTGATGGGGAACAGGGGTGGGGATCCCCACGATGGCGCGGGTTCGCTGGAAGAGCAGATCGAGTCGCAGATTGAGGTGCCGCGCATGTGCGAAGAGGGCGGCCTGCATTACACCGTCGCCCGCACCTTCGGCGAGCCGGGAGAAACGCGGGAGACGGTGGAGAACAAGCTGGAGTTCTTGAGGCGCATCAATCCGGCACTGGCCAACCTGCGAGTTGGCGTCAGCATCATGCCCGGCACCGACGTGGCCGCCTTGGCGCTGGAAGAGGGGATCATCTCCGACGAGAGCGAGCTGATTGAGCCAAAGTTCTACATCGCCGAAGGAGTGAGGGACTGGATCGTGCCGTATCTCGAAGAGCAGGCGGCCGGCAATCCCCGGTGGAACCTGTGGTAAACCCGAATCCACCGATGGGAGGCGTGAATGCTGGGCAAATTGGGATGAGGGAGCCTGCAAGGGAGAAAGCCTGGGCTTCATTGGACCGATGTGACCCCGCGAGGGTTTTCAGTAGCCGCACCGGACCTGGAGAGCGGTCTATGGAGGCTGGGAATCGCGTGATAGTGAGATCGGACGCAGCAGGATGCACTCGCGGGCGGGGCGGACGCGAGTTTGGAGGTGTTGGGGCGGTTGCGGACAGCGCCGTCAGGCGGGGAGTGGAATGGCTCGCAGCCGGGCCAGGGCGCTGCTGAACTGGGTTTCCCAGGGCCAATGCTTGGGAAGATGCAAAGTGAGGCGGCGCGCCGAGCGGGTGGTCCGTCCCGCCAGGGCGAAGAACCGACGCCGGAGGGTCTTGGTGGTCACGATCTGCTCGCGCAAGCCGATGCGGGCCGTCCAGCGGGCCAGGTTGTGGGCCATCACCTGTACCGCCAGCCAAGCGCCGTTGGCGGCGAATCGGCCGGACGGCAGGTGGTTCAGCCCGACGCCGTACTTGAGGTCCCGGATGGCGTTCTCGATCTCGGCGTGGCGGCGGTGGTCGGCCTCCAGCTCCAGGGTCTCCCCGTCCCGGTCGGTGATGAATCCGTGATAGCTGTAGGTGGCGAAGAGGGCCAGTTGGGAACCGGGCGTGGGCTTCACACGCCGGACGATGAGCCGCACCGGCGCGGCGCCGGCCTCACTCTCAAAGGGAGTGTAGGTGGTCTCGGCCACATCGGCGGCGCCGTCCATCCAGTATGGGATGGGCGTCCAATCCGTCTCGGGTATGGCCTCGATGAGATTGCGCAGGCTTTTGTGCTGGCGGATGGTGATGGAGTAGCGGACATCCATCTTGCGGCAGACGGCGACGATGGCGTGGGCATAGAAGCCGCTGTCGGCCCGCACCGTGAGTCGGCCCCTGGCGCCGGCGTAGCGCACCCGTCCCACCGTCTCGCGCAGGAAGTGGGCGGCGCCCCGAACAGTGTTGGCCCGGCCCTCGCGCAGCCGGGACATCAACACGTCGCCGGTGCCGGCGGCCACGGCCAACAGCGGGTGATAGCCCCGCTTGCCGGTATAGCCGTGGTGTCGCGCCCCCTCCTTGGCCAGTCCGTAGGTCTCGCAGATGGTGGAGTCCAAATCGATGGTGAACGGCGCGTCGCCGGGTCCCGCCCCGGCGGCCCAGGCCCGGGCCAGCAGTTCCCGGATCACCCGGTCCAGCTGACGGACATGGCCCCAGCGGAAGCTGCGCAGGAAGGTGCCCAGGGTGGATGGCGCCTTGACCCTACAGTCGAGAACACCGGCCGTCCCACCGGCGCGCAGCGCATCGGCGTCGTCGATGCAATCGCCGCCAGCCAGGGCAGAGGCGACCAGGGTCATCATCTTGTCGCCGGCGTTGGCCCGGCCCGGCGCGCTGCCGAGATTGAGGTGATGGTCTACGAGTTCCCCCAGGCCCAGGTGTTGGGCGAGAGTGGCCGGCAGGAGCAGGCCGGCATTGGCCACCAGACGGTGGTCGTCAAAGACGATGCGAATACGGTCGGGATGGTTGCGTGGTAGCATCAATTGGGTGCTCCTTTTCTGGGGTCGGTTTCCTTTCTCGAAAACCATTATCCCAGATTCAGAGGAGCACCCTTTGACCACTTCAGGTCGCTAACCTGACGTCCTCTATCGGTGGATTCGGGGTAAAGGGATATCCCGGAAATTAGAAAGCGAGAACGCCGGGGCGCCAAGAGGCTCCCGGCGTTCTGGTTTTCGGGGATATTCGGGCGTCTAGTATTACAACGACAGTTGGCGTGATAAGATCACTGGGAGGTTGGGGAAGGCTTGGTCGGGTGAGGTAGGGAAGTGGATGCGGCAGCTTTCGAGCAGATATATCAGGACTTTCAGGGGTTTCACGCTTACTTCGCTGGGCTGTTTGGCCGCCGGGAGACGCGGGAGCGCAGCGGCCATTATCTGCAAGCCCTGCTGGTGCAATCCGGGGAGCGGCGCAACGCCGAGAATCTATCGGAGACGGTTCCTGAGTCCGCCCGGGGGATGCAGCGGTTTCTCACCGACTCTCCCTGGGACGATGACGCGGTTATAGGGCGGCTGGAGGAGTACCTGGGAACCCGGCTGGAGCATCCTGAGGGGGTGTGGGTCCTGGACGGCAGCGACTTTCCCAAGCAGGGTAGGAAGTCGGCGGGAGTGGCCCGGCAGTACTGCGGCCGGCTGGGCAAGGTGGCCAACTGCCAGGCGGGGATGTTCTTGGCCTACGTAAGCCCGTTGGGCCGGTCCCTGGTGGACAAGCGCCTTTATCTGCCGGAGAGCTGGACCTCGGACGAGGACCGTTGTGCTGCGGCTGGGATTCCGGGGGAGCGACGGAGCTACCGGTCGAAGACGGGACTGGCTTTGGAGATGCTGGAGCGGACAGTAGAGTTGGGCCATCTGAGGGCCGGATGGGTCGCGGCAGACGACGCCTTCGGCGTGTCGCCGTCCTTCCGCAACGGGTTGGCGACCTTGGGAATGCACTACGTCCTGGACGTTCCAGAGGCCTTTACAGTGTGGCCGGTGGAGCCCGAGTGGACCACTCCGGTCTACCGGGGACGGGGTGGGCCTCCCAAGCCCAGGCTGGTGGCCGGACAGCGGCGCACGATGGGGGAGCGCAGTGGCGAATTGCCGGAGGATGCCTGGCAGGAGATCACGGTGGCCCAGGGGAGCCAGGGGCCGAGGAGCTATACATTCAGCGCCCAGCGGGTGCGGCCCAGCAGCAAAAGGAAGCCCGGAGAAATCCACTGGGCCGTCTACCGCCGGAACCTGGACGGCAGCGAGCCCCGCTACTACCTTTCCAATGCTCCGGAGGATACGCCGTTGGAGACCCTGGCATACGTGGGCGGTTCCAGGTGGCGCATAGAAACGGAGTTTGAGACGGGAAAGGGGGACGTGGGGCTGGACGAATATGAGACCCGCACCTGGGCGGGCTGGCATCATCACGTGGCCCTGTGCCTGCTGGGCGGAGCCTTCCTGCTGAGCCTACAACAGGCTTGGGGGGAAAAAGATGCCCCGGATCACCCGTCCTCAGGTCTACCGGGTGGTGCGGGAGATGCTGCCCCGGGAGTGGTTCGGGCCGGAGGAGTTGCTACTGTGGCTGAAGCAGACGCAGTGTAGTAACGAGCGAGCCAGTCGCTCCCACGCCAAGCGCCGGTCTACTATGCGCGCATCTCGGACTATCCCGCCTTGAACTGTCGTTGTAATACTAGGGCCGTGCGCTGGAATCCGCCGCGACCGCCGTCTCCATGGCGCGAATGGCGACCTCGATCTGCGAGTCGTCGGGCTCTCGGGTAGTGAGGCGCTGAAGCCACAGTCCCGGAGCGGCGAGGGCCTTGCCGAAGATCGCAGTCTGGTGCCGCCCACTGAAGCGGATCACCTCATAGCTCACGGCGGCAATGACCGGCAGCAGCAATATGCGAGAGGCGATTCGCCACAACCACGAGGACTCCACAACCGCGAAGGCGATGAACACCACCACAGACACAACCACCACCGTAAGCAAGAACGCGGTGCCGCAGCGTGGGTGGGGCGTACCGAACAGTCGCACGTTGTCGATGTTGAGGGGCAGCCCGGCCTCATAGGCATGGACCGTCATGTGCTCGGCCCCGTGGTAGGCGTATACCCGGCGGATATCCCGCATGCTACCGATGATGGTTACGTAACCCACCAATATCGCCAGCCTGAGACCGCCTTCGATCAGCTCGCTCAACAGCCCGCTGCCCAATGTGGGTTCCAGCAACCTGACAACCCCCAGGGGCAGGAGGAAGAAGAGCCCTATACCAAAGATCAGGGATATGGCGAGCGTCGAGGCCATCATCCAGCCGGGGATGCCTTGGCTGTCTCCCTGGGCTGCGCCGGCCGGAGCTGAGGCGATGTTCGCAGAAATCTGCAGCGCCTTGATGCCGAGGACCAAAGTTTCCATCAGCGCCAGGAAGCCACGGACCAGCGGCCACCGCCGGAGGCGTCCGTTGTACAGGGGGTTCAGGCGTTCCTGCAGGTCCTCAATGCTGCCGTCCCCCCTGCGCACGGCTAGACTGAAGAAATCGCGGCCACGGATCATCACGCCTTCGATTACTGCCTGGCCGCCATAGAAATGGACGGGCTGGTTGGCCAAGTCACTGCCTCTGGGAAATATTTGAGGGGAGGCGCGCCAGGAGTGCGATGGGCGAGGCGCGCCAAAGAAAAAATCGAGGGCCGTTGCCCTCGATTTCGTCTGCGCCGACTCTAGCGGCGATTGAAGCGCCTGTTGAATCTCTCGATGCGGCCCTGGGTATCCACAATACGCTGCTCACCCGTGTAGAAGGGGTGGCAGTTGCTGCATATCTCTACACGGAGCTGAGGCCTGGTGGCGCCGGTCTGGAAGGTGTGGCCGCACGAACAGGTCACTGTAGCGTTGTAGAACTGGGGGTGAATATCGGTCTTCATGCCATACGTCCCTGGAACAGTCTGGGTTGATTAGCCCTGAACTAAGGGGTAAACACTGACGCGGCGGCGTCCCTTGGCGGCCCACTCGTATTTCACTTCACCGTCAGTCTTGGCGAAGAGGGTGAAGTCGCGGCCCAACCCGACGTTGTTGCCAGCCCGAATTCGGGTGCCCCGCTGCCGTACGAGGATGGAGCCGCTGGAAACGCGCTCTCCACCGTAGCACTTCACGCCGAGGCGCTTTGAATTGCTGTCTCTGCCGTTGTTGGTGCTGCCGCCTGCCTTCTTGTGTGCCATAAGCGTCGCCTTCTCCGTGCCGGCTGGCTGTCGAAAAACCTAACCGGTGAGAATGTCCTGAATCAGTACCCGGGTATAATTCTGCCGGTGCCCCTTCTTGCGCCGGTAGCGAGTCTTGGCCTTGTACTTAAAGACCATGACCTTCCGGTCCTTGTACTGGGACTGCACCTGGGCTACTACCCTTGCCCCAGGAACGTGGGGCGACCCCACCGTCAGTTCGCCGTCAACGGAAACCGCGAGGACATCCCCAAACTCCGCAACCGAGTCTACCTCGTTGGGGAGCTTTTCCACATCCAAGGTGTCGCCAGTCTGAACCCTGTACTGCTTTCCGCCTGTCTTGAAAACCGCGTAATCCATGCAAACCTCAGCGACAAATATTAAGTGAGATAACAACGGCTGTCAACTGAAATCGTCGCCAGAGAAGCGCCTCCGGTCAGTGACGCCGACGTGAAAAGACTTACCCGAAAACCGGCTTTTCATGGTATTGATTTAAGAATGGTAATATAATGCTCGCGTTCCGCCCATTGTTCAGAACGCGCTCGCGGAGGTTCAGGCTTGACGTCGACGTTGCAGGGTGAGCTGAATGGTCCGGAACTGCGCCGGGCCTTCCGCCTCGCCTTCGACCGCCTCGAGGAGTACAGGGACACTGTAAACGCGCTTAACGTGTTCCCTGTTCCAGATGGCGACACCGGCACCAATATGTCGCTTACGCTGCGCTCCGGGGTGGAGCGATGCCCTGAGGACGATGGCGCGACCGCCGGTGAGATCGCTAGTGAACTGGCGCAGGGGACTTTCTTCGGGGCCAGGGGAAATAGCGGGGTCATCCTCTCTCAGTTCTTCAAGGGATTCAGCGATGCCCTGCAGGGACGGGACACCTGCGGGCCCTCCGACTTGGCCCAGGCACTGGACATGGCGCGTGTTGCGGCTTACGGGGCGGTGGGCAGCCCTAGAGAAGGAACGATGCTCACGGTTATCCGGCGGGCGGCGGAAGCTGCCCAGGATGCCGCCGCCAATTCCGACCTCACCGGCGTCATGGAGACCGCCTACGAGGCTTCCTGCATTGCGCTCAAGAACACGCCGGAGCAGTTGCCAGTCCTGAAGGAAGCCGGAGTCGTGGATTCCGGTGGCCTCGGGGTGGTGGTCATCCTGGGTGGCGCGCTGGAGGCCATATCCCCGGAGCGCTCGCAGGCAGTGAGCCGGGGCACTGGGCTCGAGTCAATCATAGACAGCAGCATGGCGTCGCTGGGGGGGCCGGGGCAAGCGCAGGACCAGGGTTTCGTGCATTCCTCACTGGAGCTGGACTGGGGCTACTGTACCGAGTTCATTATCAATGGCAACGGGCTCAGCCTCGACTCGGTGCGACAGTACTGTGAGGAGATGGGGCGCTCGACCGTCGTCGTTGGAGACTCGCAGCATGTGAGGGTCCACGTGCACATGGAGGACCCAGGGGCCGCGATCAGCTATGGGGTATCCCTCGGAAGCGTCTCCAACGTCAAGATCGAGAATATGGACGAGCAGAACGTCGAGTGGGCCGCTGGACACGCAGACGCGCCAGCGCCCAGCGTCGGTGCTCCGCTGACCGTGGTGGCCGTTGCTGCAGGGCGGGGCTTGGCCGGACTGTTCTCGGAATCGGGCTGCGGGCATGTCATCGAAGGCGGGCAGACGATGAATCCCAGCGTCCAGCAGATCTTGCAGGGCGTCGAGCGGGCCGGGGCGGAACACACCATTTTCCTGCCCAACAACAAGAACATCGTACTGACCGCGCAACAGGTCGCCGCAAATGACCCGACGGTCCACGTGGTTCCGACGCTCAGCCTTCCGCAGGGTGTTGCGGCGATGCTGGCCTACAACACCACGGCGACGCTGGAAGAGAACCTGTCGGCGATGGAAGAAGTCCTGCCGACGGTCGCAACCATCGAAGTGACCCAGGCCGTGCGCGACACAAGCGTGGACGGGGTGGCCGTCAGCCTGGGCGACTATATTGCATTGCTGGACGACAAGCTGGTGCTGACGGCGCAGTCGCCGGAGGAGGCACTGGAGCAGGCGGTGGCGATATCGGGAGTTGATTCAGGCTCCATCCTTACCGTCTACCGTGGTTCGGATGCGAACCCTAGTGCCGCGGAAGTGTGCGCCGATGCCCTGGAGGAACGCACCCCAGGGCTGCAGGTAGATCACATTTACGGCGGCCAACCGCATTATCACTACCTAGCGTCCATCGAGTAACATACGCCGGCAATAAAATACAAGACATCTCTCTCAGCGCTGAGCTGGAGGCCCAATGGCGATACGAATAGTTACTGACAGCGTTGCAGACCTTCCCACAGCGTTGGCGAGCGCCAATGACATTACGGTCATACCATGTTATGTCATTATTGGCAGCGAGACTTACAAGGATGGCGTTGAGATTACGCCCGACCGGTTCTACTCACGGCTCAAGGGACTTTCGCGGCTGCCCACCACCTCGCAACCGACCATTGCCGACTTCCAGGAAGTCTATCAGCGGCTGCTGGACCAGGGCCACCAGATCGTATCCATTCACGTCAGCTCCAAGCTTAGCGGCACGGTAAACTCTGCGACCCAGGCCAAGGGGGCTATCGGCGATTCGTCCCCCATCGAAATCGTCGACTCCCAAATGGCTTCCGGACCCATGGGCCTCATCGTCCTGGACGCGGCCCAAATGGCCCGGGAAATGTCCGAGTATCGGGAGGTTGCACGGAGGGTACGCCAAACCCTCGTGCGGAATCACGGGTTCGTGCTGGTCGACACGCTGGAATACCTGCAAAAGGGTGGCCGCATCGGAAAAGCGCAGGCCTTCGTCGGCGGGATGCTGAAGGTCAAGCCTATCCTGACCATCCGCGATGGCGAAGTGCACCCCGTGGAGCGTCCGCGCAGCCTCGACCGTGCGAAGAATCGAATAATCGAGATAGCTAGGGAGCTGGCCCCCGTTCGCCAGGTTAACGTGAGCTACAGCACTGACCGCGTCCAGGCGTTGGCCCTTCGGGCAGAACTGGCAGAACTGGTAGACCCCGAGCACCTGATCGAGTCACGTTTCGGCCCTGTGCTGGGGACTTACCTGGGCCCCAACGCTCTGGGCGTTGCAGTCACCCAGGGAAGCAACAACGAAGGCTGAGCGGGCTTCTTCCCCCGTTTCCTCAACCGTGCTCACCAATCGCGGCCCTTCTACCCGAATGGTGATTGATTTCTGATGGCTTTTCCGAGTGCCGAGCTGCCCAATTGGGCCCGGGCCTTCCGTAACATCGCCGAGCTCGAAGCAAAGAACGGCTTCAACAACGACGCTGTGATTGGAGGCCTCGACCGCTTCCGCCAACGGTGGAACTCAGATATGGAGGCCTGGGTCGGGAACGAAGGGGACGCCATATTTCTGTTGGGCCGCAACTACTCCGACATGCCAGCTGGAGAAAGGGAGTACTGGGTCAGCCAGTGGCTCGATGCCCTGGACCAGGGCGCAGTCCCAAAACGTGAACCCGGTGCTTCAGCAGGAGACCCTGCAGCTTCATCAGTGATGAGCGGTCAAGAATGGCCTGTGCCGCTTAATCGAGAATCCGTCTCGACCGCGTCCCCCACCCCCGAGAAATCAAAGCCGGCCTTTCGCCTGCCGCCCGCAGGTCAGACTGTTGATGCACCAGTAACCCAGCTCAAGGGCATCAGCGACAAAATGGCGGCCCGGCTGAAGCGGCTTGACGTCGCAACCGTCCGGGACCTGCTTTACCTGTTTCCCCGCCGGCATGAAGACTACTCCAACGTCGTCAACATCTCGGACATCGTTCAAGGAGTAAATTGTACTGTCGTCGCGACGGTCTGGGAGTCGCGGGTAATTTCGCAGGGGCAAAGGGGACGAAGGCGAGACACCGAAGCAACACTGAAAGACGACACCGGCACCATCCGAGCCATCTGGTTCGGCCAGCACTACCTTGCGAGAACGCTCGCGCCGGGGCGCCGCGTCGCAATCAGCGGCAAGGCTGAGATATTTCGCGGTCAGCCTTCCTTCGAGTCGCCAGCAGTGGAGTCTATCGAGACTTCCTATTCCGGCATACACACCGGCCGACTGGTACCGGTCTACCCGCTCACCGAAGGCGTCAACGCGCGCGCCATGCGTGGGTTCACCTGGGAGGCGTTGCGGAACTGGCTCGGCGGAGTGGATGAGACTCTACCCGAAGAGCAATGCGCCTCAGATACCCAGGCCGGGCGGATGCCGCTGCGGGAAGCGATATTCCAGGCCCATTACCCAGACGATCCGGAAGTCTGGCAGGCGGCCCGCTCACGTCTCGCCTTCGATGAGCTGCTGACATTGCAGCTGGCAGTGCTTTCGCGTCGGAGGGAAACCCAGGCGGAGACTCAGAGCGTAACGGTCAAACCACGGGTAGGTGTAATCGAAAGGTTTCTTGGCACGCTGCCCTTCGAACTCACACGCGCCCAAGCCCGGTGCATCGACGAAATTGCCCAGGACATGGAGCGCGGGGCGCCACCGATGAACCGGCTGCTCCAAGGGGAAGTTGGAAGTGGCAAGACCGTTGTGGCGCTTACCGCGCTGCTCTCGGCCGCGGCGGCCGGTTACCAGGGTGCCCTGATGGCTCCCACCGAGGTGCTGGCCGAACAGCACTTCCGCTCCACGTCCAGGCTGCTGGAGGGGATGCAACGTCAGGTGGAAGAAGACAACCTGATTTCGGTCTACCTGGATGGGCTGGAGCGTCCGGTCAGCGTGGGCCTCCTGACCGGCAGCCTGAGGGCGTCGGTCAAGCGCCTGCTGACGTCAATGGCTGCCGATGGGACCCTGGACTTGATCATCGGAACACAAGCGCTGATCCAAAATGGGGTATCCATCCCCAACCTGGCGTTGGCAGTGGCCGACGAGCAACACCGCTTCGGCGTGATGCAGCGGTCAGCCCTGCGCCTGAGGGGCGGCGAGAATCCGCATACCCTTATTATGTCGGCAACGCCTATCCCTCGAACGCTCTCGCTGACCATGTATGGAGATCTGGACATTTCCACCCTGGACGAGCTGCCCGCGGGACGCCAGCAGATTCGCACCCGCTGGGTGTCGCAGGGCCATCGGGCCGACGCGTATCAGTTTGTTCGAGATCAGGTCGCCGAGGGCAGGCAGGCCTTCATTGTCTGCCCCCTGATCGACGAGTCGGCCAGCATCGAGGCCAAGGCGGCCACCGAGGAATACGAGCGGCTGTCGGGCGAGGTCTTCCCGGACCTGCGAGTTGGCCTGCTGCACGGGCGGATGCACTCGCGGGACAAGGACAGGATCCTGAGAACATTTGGCGATGGTGGTCTCGACGTTCTGGTCACCACGGCCGTCGTAGAGGTGGGCATCGACGTGCCAAACGCCACGATCATGTTGATAGAGGGTGCGGAGCGCTTTGGCCTGGCCCAGTTGCACCAGTTTCGAGGGCGGGTGGGCCGGGGCGAGCACCGGAGCTACTGCCTACTGCTGTCATCGGAAACACAGACTATGTCGGCCAGGGAACGCCTGTCGGCCCTGGAGCGCACCCACGACGGCTTCCAACTGGCGGAGATCGATTTGCAGTTACGCGGGCCTGGAGACTTTTTCGGGACGCGCCAGAGCGGTCTGCCGGCGTTGCGCATGGCCCAGTTCTCAGACCGTGGCCTGTTGGAGTCGGCGCGGGAGCTGGCAACGCGCATTGCTGACGAAGACCCGGAACTGGTGGCGCCAGGGCACGCGGCCCTCGCCGCTCAAGTCGCCCGCTTCGTCGACCGGGCGGCGGACGTCGCCGACTGAAGACAAGGACACCCCTATAGATAAAGCCTAACCCGGAGCCTTGAATCGATAGCCGACGTTCCAGATCGTCTCTACGAAGGAACGCCCAGGGGACTCCACCTTGGAACGCAAACGCCTCACATGCACGTCCACCGTGCGGGTGCCTCCCAGGTAGTCATAGCCCCACACCTGGCTGAGCAGCGCCTCGCGTGTATAGACGCGACCAGGGTTCGAAGCAAGGAGGGCCAGTAGCTGGAATTCCTTGTAGGTAAGGGTCACGCGGCGTCCAGCTACAGAAACCTCGTAGCGTTCCAGGTCGATGCTGAGGTCTCCGATGGATAGCGCCTGGGAACCGGAAGGACCGTTGACTCGATAAACGGCCTGCTTCACGCGCAGCGATAGCTCGTCCTCTGAGACCGGGCAAATTACCACTTCATCGGGATTGAGGGCAGGGTCGTAGCTGAGAACCGCTTCGCGGGGTAACGCGGCAACCACCGGCACCTTGCGTTCCCGGCAGCGCCCAACGGCTCTTTTCGCTTCGTTAATTTCCAGGGAGGCCAGGTCTATGACAACCGCGTCCGGGATTTTGGGGTTGTCGTCTTCCCAAAGAAAATCACTGCTGTCTTCAACCCGGCAGGCCATGCCAGCGCGTCCCACTGCATCTGCAACTCCCCCGGTGTCGCCGTGGTTGTTCAGGACTACAACGTTATACAATTATTCGGCCCATCCCACGGCGTCCGAGCCCCGCCACCGCGGAGCGCGCGTACCGCGACATCCTCCGCTGCGTCTTCCGCAACAGTCATTATCTCTGGGGAAGTATAACAAAGACTCTGTCCCGCGCTAATCGCCAGCCTGCCAGATTTGACGCTCCAGAGACCGCAATTTATGATGGTGTCGAGTTCCCGAACGGCGGCACAGATGGACACGGATCGGGTGTTTTGGGGCTGCGCCATCCCACAATAACGGAGGTACAGAAATGAGCACTCAGGTCGCCGCATCCGCCGCGGAAGAAGCGCGCCATCGCATTCGAACCAACCAGTGGCGGGGCGTGACGTCCGGTGTGGCTCCCGGCCATGTGCAGGCCAATCTGGCCATCCTGCCAAAAGACTTGGCGTTCGAATTCCTGCTCTTCTGCCAGCGCAATCCCAAGCCGTGTCCAGTTCTCGAGGTAATCGAGGCCGGAAGCGTGGAGCCATCGTTGACAGCCCCAGGCGCTGACATCCGGACCGATGCTGCCGGATACCGGGTGTACCGCAACGGGGAGTTGATGGCCGAAGTGGACACCTTGGAGGACTACTGGAACGACGAACTGGTCAGTTTCCTTCTGGGTTGCAGCTTCTCCTTTGAACAGGCAATGGTCGAGGCCGGAATTCCCCTGCGGCACCAGGAACAGGGCAAAAACGTGGCGATGTACATCACCAACATTCCCACTGCTTCGGCTGGAGTGTTCTCCGGGCCAATGGTGGTGAGCATGCGGCCCGTGAAGCGCGAGCAGGTGGTGCGCGCGGTGCAGGTTACGTCGCGGTTCCCTGCGACCCACGGCGCTCCGATCCATATCGGCAGCCCACGGGATATTGGCATACGGGACATCGACCTGCCCGACTTCGGCGACGCAGTGGAAATCAAGTCCGACGAAGAACCCGTTTTCTGGGCCTGCGGTGTTACGCCGCAAGCGGTGGCCCTAAGCTGCAAGCCTCCGCTGATGATCACCCACGCACCGGGTAGGATGTTCATTACTGACCGCCGGGATGCAGATTACGCCGTCCTCTAACCCGGCTCTGATACCGTGTCCGTCCTAGGAGGCGCCGTGCCCGAAACCATCGAGGACATCATCCTGGACCACGACAAGCGGGGCATGCTGGCCCTGCGTCCGCATATGCCCGACGACTTCTGCAGGCAGGCGGCACGCTACGTCTTCGACCATCCCGGGCATACCGTGGTGGTCACTGGCTTCCACGTCCTGATGGCGGGCAAGCCGGAGACCGACGGCCCTCCGGGTGCCATCGCCATCGGGCGCGCCCTTCGCAGCCTGGGCCGGAAGGTTACCTACGTCACTGACGATTGCACCGCTCCGGTATTGCGCCAATGGGCTGGCGACTCCGATGTTGTCGAATTCCCTGTCTCGGGGGTCGAGGAGAGCAAGAAACACGCCGCCGAACTACTGGAGCAGCTTGAGCCGTCGCTTCTGATTTCAATTGAGCGGTGCGGGCGCAATCGCAACGATGAATACCTGAACATGCGTGCCCGGGATATATCACCGCAGACCGCCAGGATAGACTACCTCTTCGACTCCAGCGTGCCTTCCGTGGGGATCGGGGACGGAGGCAACGAGATCGGTATGGGGAACCTGATCGACGTCATCCCCGCCGTTGACAGCCTTCCCGACGATCCGGCGATCAGCCGCGTCGACCGTCTCATCATCGCCAGCGTCTCCAACTGGGGCGGCTACGGCCTGGCAGCGGCCCTGTCGCAGATAGCCGGAAGGAGCTTGCTGCCAATGGCGGAGGACGAGACAGCGATGGTGCAGGGCATGGTGGACGCCGGAGCGGTGGACGGCACTACTGGGGACGCAGTGCCGACAGTCGACAATTTCAGCATGGAAGAAAACGGCGCCCTGCTGGCTCGCCTTCATTCGCTGGTCAACTCGGCCTAGTCTGAAGCCCCAATGCCCCTAACCCTGCGTTGTTCAACCGCCCAATGACCTCCTGCGTTCAACCGCGAAATCCGGGCGGCGGCTCCTCATTACCTGCGCCGCAGCAGCTGGTTACTCAGTCGCTGGCATTGGTGCTGGTGGTGGCGCTGGCATTGACATCCTTGGGGCCAATGATCGACCACCACTTCGTTGAACGCCATCCCGGCCACGCCCACCTGTTTTTCAGCCCAGCTGACTTCAGCCACTCCCACGATTTCCAGCGTTCCCACGACCACCATGGGTCGTGGATGTACGGTCCTGTTCCCGGTCAGAGCAAAGGTGCCGAGGCCGCCGGCGTAGCTTATTTCATGCCCAACGATGGAATTGGGTACGGGGCGGTAGACCTCACCATTCCGTTCGTGGAGCGGCCCCACCTACTGTTCGAGGACGATGTCCCCGGAATTTTCGGTTCTGCCGGCGACCCATATGCTGTTCTAACCGAAGCAACGGTCGCCCCTCCAAAGCGCCCGCCCCGGGCGTAACTCCTTTCAACGGTCTTCCCGAGCTGCTGGACGGCTGGTTTCGCGAACCGTCTGGATGTTGCTGTCTGGAAGGCTGGCAACGTGAAAATCACAAGAACGAGAGAGGAGTTTGCATGCAAAGGCATTTCCGAAAAACAATTTGGCTCGTGGCGGCGTCTCTGCTGATCATGAGCCTCTCCCTGGGGACCATAACGGCTCACGAGGGTCGTCCTGTGGGCGATTACAACTTCGTCGTAGGATGGCTGGTGGAGCCAGCGTACGAGAACTCGGACAACGCAGTATCCATACGCGTCACCAAGGCTGTTGAGGACGAAGAGTCGCAAGAGGTGCCAGCAATGTCCCACGAGGAGAAGGAAGAGAGCGAGGGAGAAGGGCACCACAGCGGCGAAGGGGATGACGACGGCGAGGAGTCGAACAGCGGCAGTATGACCGCGCCGCAAGGCTCTTCAGAGGCGATGTCGGGCATGGCAGGGCAGCACCACGGCCAGATGGAACCGGTTGCAGGACTGGAAGGGACCCTTCGCGTGGAAGTGACTCACGTGCCCTCCGGAGCCTCCACCACCAGGGATGTCCTGGCCGTGTTCGGCGACCCCGGACACTACGTGGCGACGATGATTCCGACTGCCACAGGGGTGTACGAATTTCGCGTTTTTGGCACGCTGGATGGGACGCCATTTGACGAAACGTTTGTCTCCACGGGTGGTGGTGGCGGTTTCGACGACATTCGCTCGTCGGCCGGGCTGCAGTTCCCGGTGCAACTGCCCGAAATCCGCGAAGTCGAGAGCGGGACCCGCGGAGCGCTGGCCACGGCGCAAGATGCCCAGAACATTGCCCTGGCGGCACAGGAGGCAGCGGAAAGTGGCAGCGGCAATTCACTGGCAGTCGTTGCCCTGATCATAGGTATCGTTGGCGCCGTGCTCGGCGCGGGTGGCATCTTCATCGGGCTACGAGGTCGGCAGTCGTAGCGGGCGAGACTTTCGTTGACCTCACTAACGTGGTCCAACTCAAACAATAACCCGTCCACAGGGGGAGGCCGGCTAAAGCTGTTTGCGCTGACGCTGGCCTCCCTGGCAGTTCTGTTGGCCATTTTCTGGTGGCTCACACCAGGGAACGCCTTGGCACATGCCAACCTGGCGTCGGCGGAACCCGCGCCGAACTCGGAGCTTGAGGAAGCACCAGCCCGCATCATCATCTGGTTCACCGAGCCCATCGAGCCCTCCCTCAGCAGCATTCGTGTCCTTGACTCGGAAGGCAATCAGGTCGACGAGGGCAATAGCGTTGTCGACGACCTGAACCCGCTGGTGATGTCGGTAGGACTGGGCGACGTGCCCGACGGCACATACACCGTTGCCTGGAAAAACGTGTCCACTGTCGACGGCCACCGTGTGCGCGGCTCCTTCATATTCGCGGTGGGCCAGCCCCTTTCCGGTGCTCCCGCCGAGGTGGTCGACCAGCCACTGCTGCAGTCCCCTTTCGCTCCGTTCCTGCGTTGGTTGATGTTCCTTGGCGCGCTGACCATGGTGGGCGGCATGGTCATGGAGGCGCTGGTTTCCCGTCCGGTATTGCTGGGGAGGCAAGCCTCCGACGGCCTTAGGGCTGCAGGGCAGGCAGTGTCATCCCGGTCAATGCGCCTGACCTGGGCAGCGCTGTTAGTCTTCGTGGTCGCGTCGGTGGGCCAGTTGCTGTTGCTGACCACCGTTACTCACGAGGTGCCGCTGTGGCAGATATTCAGCGGGCCACTTGCAGACACGGTTGCAGGGACCGAGTGGGGCGAGCAGTGGGCCTGGCGGATGGGCTCGACCGTTGGATTCGGCCTAGTTCTTGCTGGGCTCCGCTTTGCCTCGGAACTGTGGCAGCCGGCCGTAAGGCTACTTGCGCTGGGGCTCGGGTGCGCAGCCCTTTGGACCATCGGTCTCACCAGTCACGGGGCCGCCACAGTGGAAATCAGGACGCTGGCGCTGGCGGCGGACTTCCTCCACCTGCTGGCGTCCGCGTTCTGGGTAGGGGCTGTCTTTCACTTTGCCGTGGGCGTCCCGCTGCTTCGGACACTCCCGGAGGCCGAGCGGCGGGAGTGCCTGGCCGACATGGTGCCACGCTTCTCCCTGATTGCCGCCATGAGCGTCGCCGTCATTGTAGTTACGGGCGTGTTCAGCGGTTGGGCCCAAGTAACGGTTGCGGAGGCACTGAACACCCCTTACGGCGTAACCCTGATAGCGAAAGTCGCGCTGGTACTGCCGCTGCTGCTGCTGGGCGCCCTGAACCTGATCTGGGTGCGCCCTAGGCTGCGCCGTGAGCCTGACTCCTCGGAATGGCTCAAGCGCCTGCTGATCGGAGAGGCGGTGATCGGCGTGCTCATACTGGGGGCTGTGGGTATGCTCACCAGCCTGGAGCCCGCCCGCCAGGTCGCCTCACGAGAGATGGCAGAAGAACGACAGTCCCTGACATTCAGCGACACCGTGGCTGGAGATGAGATTGCGCTCGTGGTGTCTCCAGGCCGTATTGGTACGAACGACCTCATCATTTCGCTTACAGACAGGCTGGGACGGCCAATCTCAAACGCAGACGAGGTCCTGGTGCGCCTCGTCTTCCTGGAATCTGACCTGGGCGATGACACCCTTGCTGCAACCGCAATGGGTGATGGCATCTACCGCCGCGAAGACGCGCAGTTCAGCATCGCTGGAATCTGGCAGGCAGAGCTGGTGGTCCGTCGGCCTGACGCCTTCGACGCCCGAACAGCCTTTCGCTTCGAAGTACTCTCTACCGGCAGCTCGGGAAGTGCGGCCATTTCTCCATCGCCGGAAACGGCGTACCTGCTGCTGGGCGCCGGATTGCTTGTTCTGGGACTGCTGTTCCTTGGAGCGGGGCTGCCGTTGGGCGGATGGTTCTCGCGTTCCGGCGCCGGGGTGATGACGCCGGGAGTGGCAGGGGTGGCCGCAGGGCTGCTGCTTCTATTCAACGCCCAACTGGGGCTGGGGAGCAGCGAGGTTCTTAGGAATCCCTACCCGCCCACTCCGGAATCGCTGGAATCAGGGGCTGCCATGTACGGGCAGATATGCCAGGCCTGCCACGGGGACGACGGACGGGGCGACGGTCCAGCCGGGGTCGGGTTGAAACCCCCACCCGCAGACCTGACAATTCACGTACCGCTTCATGGTGAGGCCGATCTCTTCCGGTTCATCCGCGACGGAATACCCGGAACTGCCATGGTCCCGCTGAGCGACCGGCTGACCGAAGACCGGATCTGGCACGTGGTCAACTACATCCGAACGCTGGAGGAGTGAGGCGCGTCTAGTCCCCGACCGGGGCCAGTGTTTTCTCTTCCAGCGCAAGAAGGCGGCGGAGTTCAAAGATCTCGTCGCGGAACTGCGCGGCTTTCTCGAACTGCAGGGACTTGGCCGCGTCCTTCATCTGGACTTCCAGATCCTTGACGACCTTGAACATGTCGGCTCGATTCATTTCCTTGCGAACGGTGTTGTACCGGGCACGGTTCTCGGCGATGGCCTTGATGCCTTCGGTGATATCGTGGACTTCCTTCTGTATGCTCTGCGGCTCGATCCCGTGTCGCAGGTTGTGCTCGGCCTGCAACTGCCGGCGACGGGACGTCTCGTTGATGGCCCGCTGCATCGAATCGGTGATACGGTCAGCGTACATTACCACGTGCCCGCTGGAGTGGCGGGCGGCCCGGCCAATGGTCTGGATCATCGACGTTTCGGAGCGGAGGTAGCCTTCCTTGTCTGCATCCAGGATGGCGACAAAGCTCACTTCGGGCAGGTCAAGGCCTTCGCGCAGCAGATTAATCCCAACGATGACGTCGAACACCCCAAGACGCAGGTCGCGCAGGATTTCGATGCGGTCGAGGGTTTCGATGTCCGAGTGAAGGTAGGTATTGCGTATGCCCATCTCGGACAGGTAGTCGGCCAGTTCCTCCGCCATCCGCTTGGTCAAGGTGGTCACCAGAATGCGCTCTGCTCTCTGAACACGCTCCTTGATCCTCCAGAGCAGATCGTCAATCTGGCCCTTGGTGGGAAGGACTTCCACCGTGGGATCGAGAAGGCCGGTGGGGCGGATAACCTGTTCTACCACCTGGCGGCTGCTCTGCAGTTCGAAAGGCCCGGGTGTAGCCGAAACGTAGACCACTTGGTTGATTCGGTCCTCGTATTCATCGAAGTTCAGCGGACGGTTGTCGAGGGCCGAGGGCAGACGGAAACCGAATTCCACCAAGGTCTTCTTGCGCGAGACGTCTCCGTGGTACATGCCCCGAACCTGCGGGAGGGTCATGTGCGACTCGTCAACGAACATCAGATAGTCTTCGGGGAAGTAGTCCAGCAGCGTCCAGGGCGCGCTGCCTTTGGGCCGCTGGGACAGGTGGCGGGCGTAATTCTCCACGCCGGAACAGAAGCCGGTCTCCTGCAACATTTCCAGATCATAATTGGTGCGGCTCTCGAGGCGCGCAGCTTCGAGGATCTTGCCGTTATCGCGAAGTTCCCTCAGCCGCCACTCCAGCTCCTCGCGAATGCCCTGAACCGCCAGGTCAAGCTTGTCCTTGGTGGTGACGAAGTGATTGGCCGGGTAAATGGAGACCTGAGGCAATTCTGCCAGCACTTCTCCGGTCAGTGGGTCAACCTGGACGATTCTCTCCACTTCGTCTCCAAAGAATTGGACCCGGACCGCGGCCTCTTCGTACGCCGGGACCAGCTCCAGCACGTCGCCGCGGACGCGGAACTTCGCCCGGGTCAGATCCAGATCGTTGCGCTCGTACTGCATGTCGACCAGTTGCCGGACGAGTTGGCTGCGGTTGCGAATTTCGCCAACCTTCACCTGGGCTACGAGGTTGAAATAATCGTCGGGGTCTCCTAGGCCGTAGATGCACGACACGGAGGCCACGATGAGCACGTCGCGCCGGGTCAGGAGGGAGGTGGTTGCCGACAATCTCAGCTTGTCCAGCTCTTCATTGACGCTGGAGTCCTTTTCAATATACGTGTCGGACTGGGGAACGTAGGCTTCCGGCTGGTAATAGTCGTAGTAGGAGACGAAGTATTCCACCGCGTTGTTGGGGAAGAATTCCTTGAACTCGGACGCCAACTGGGCAGCGAGAGTCTTGTTGTGGGCCATGACCAGCGTGGGGCGCTGCACCTGCTGCACGATGTTGGCCATCGTAAAGGTCTTGCCGCTGCCGGTGACGCCCAACAGGCTCTGGCGCGACATCCCGCTGTCCACTCCCTCGGCCAGGCGGGACACGGCAGCTGGCTGATCGCCGGTCATACTGAAGTCGGCCGTCAACTGAAAGGCTCTGTCTTCCGGTTTGGCGTTGCGCCGGTCGTTGACTTCCTTACCGGCTTCGGCCCACTTCTTGCCACGTGCGTAGACGGTCATGCTCAATCCCCGTAAGCGCTGGAACGTCTTATTGGAACTATTATAGACCTGCGATTACGTCAGGTCGCCCTTACGGCAATTAACGCCGCGCGAACTGCTGCAGGGCTAGGCGGATCCGATCCTCTACGGACAACTCGTCGGCATCCGGGATGGCATCAACAGCCGACTTTGCCTCCGAGGCCGAGTATCCAAGTGCCGAGAGGGCCGCCAGGACCTCTCCGTCTGCACTGGCGGTTGCCGGAGAACCGTCGCTGTCTATGTCGTCTACCTTGCCTCGCAGCTCCAGGATAATGCGATTGGCCGTGCGGCGGCCCACCCCCGGAGCGCCAACCAGGGCGGCGGCATCCCCCGAGGCTATCGCCAGCTGCAGGGACGTTCCGTCCAGGGACGAAAGCAACGCCAGTGCCAGCCGGGGGCCAACGCCAGAGACGCCAGTCAATAGGGTGAAGAGCTGGGACGATGCCTCGTCGGGGAAGCCGTAGAGCGTCGGCTGCTCGTCCCGGATGCGGAGAAGAGTGTGCAGGGAGACTGGATCGCCTACCATCCCCAGCGAGGCGATTGCATTTGCGGGTACGGACACCTGCAGCACTACGCCCCCTACGGCCAAGTGGACCCAGTCGGGGCCGGTTGACTCCAGCCTGCCGCGAACGCCAACTATCATTGGGGAAACCAGCCAGCCAGCAAAGCGACGGCCCCGTTCCCTATCGCTCTTGGCCGGGAGGGATTTCGTTCAGCACGGCACCCAATGCATGTTGCTGCGAGATGTGGCACATGCCGACGGCCAAGGCGTCGGCGGCGTCAATTTCCAGGGTTGGCGACAGGCCGAGTGTGGCAGCCACGATGCTGCGCATCTGCTCCTTGGAGGCCGCGCCATGGTCGGCAACCGCGCGCTTAATCTGTGCCGGGGCGTACTTGAAAATCTCCAAGCCCTGGCTGGCCGCTCCTATAAGCACTGCCGCCTGGGCCTGCCCTATCGCCAGCGAGGAACCGGGGAAGCTGCGCTCACCGCGTCCAACGAAAGGATCCTCGATCGCTAAGACGTCAGGGCGAAATATGGCGATCATGTTGAGAATGTGGGAATGCATCTGGTAGAGCCGACTCTCGATGGGCATCGACGATGGGAGCGAGACCACTCCGTAATCGACCGCCTCGATTCCACGGCTTTCAACAACAATGCCGTAACCCATGCGCAGGGTGCCGGGATCAATTGCCAGAATCGTCATGCTCGGCTCCCGGACGCCAATGGAATTGGGTGGAGGGGTCCAATCGCGGACCTGAAGACGAACAGCCTATTCGCTTTCTACTTGGTCGATGCGGCTGTCCAACCGAACGATCTCCGCCTGGGTTCAGAGGAACGAAGGCCTGAAGCGCCTGAAGCACTTCTTCCCGTCGAGCTATAGATTCCGCAACTTCTTGTCCCGATTCTCGGACACGCTCAATGGCCTCTCCCATCTGGAGAATCGTCTCTCCCATCTGGAGAATCGTCTCTCCCATCTGCACGACTGCCTCGTCACGTCTGGCGGCTGCCGCCTCATAGCGACGCATCGAATCATTGAAGGAACGAAGCGCAGAGATCAATAGCTGGGAGACTTCTTCAAGAGTGGTTATCCGGTTTTCCATGGCCATGGAGATCAGTCAACTCTTCGGGGCTACAGCCAGCAGTTGAGTACGAGGGGGTCAGCTAGCCTGATAGCGTTCCAGCACCTCGGGCGGGAAGTCGGCGTTGGTGAAGGCCTTCTGGATGTCGTCCAGTTCCTCCAAGGCATCGAGCAGCCTGAGGGTCTGCTCCGCCTCCTTATCTCCCAGAGCGATGGTCGTCTTGGGCACCATCGAGAGCTCAGCCGAGCGAACCGGTGCGCCCTCCGCCTCGATAGATTTCTGAACGTCCTGCAGGTTCTCTATGGGGGAGTAGACTTCCAGCACACCCTCGTCAATCTGAATGTCCTCCGCCCCTGCGTCGATCGAAAGGAGACCCAGCTCCTCGGCCCGTTCTTCATCGTCGATATCAACAGTAACAACGCCACGAAGCTCGAAATTCCAGGCAACACAGCCGCTCTCGCCGAGGTTGCCGCCACCTCGATTGAAGGTTGATCGCACATCGGCGGCCGTTCGGTTTCGATTGGTGGTCACGGCCTGCAGCAGGATCGCTCCTCCACCGGGGCCGTAGCCTTCGTAGGTGATCTGCTCCAGCGACTCGCCGTCGCCGCCTTCACCGCTGCCGCGCTTGACTGCTCGGCTGATGCTGTCCTGGGGCATGTTGTTGCCTCTGGCACGATCCAAGGCCAGCCGGAGCTTGAAGTTCATGTCGGGATCTGCACCACCCCCTTCGCGTACGGCAAGGGAGATCTCGCGGCTGAGTTTGGTGAACAAAACGCCACGCTTGGCGTCGGCCGCGCCCTTTTGATGCTTGATGGTTGACCATTTGGAATGACCGGACATAGCACCACCTCCCGGCCTTGGGATAGTAGGCTCGATTTTAGCATCGGCCTAAAAAGGGGTCTAAAGGAAAGTGTCAGCGCAACCCGTCGGGAAGACGAACCAGCATGGCGCGAGACGCCACGTCCACGTCCAGCACCACTTGCGCCATCGCCGGTATCAACAACTCCCCGCCGCTTCCGCGAACGATGTATACGTCGTTGCTGCCGGTCTCGAGGATCTCCTGCAACTCGCCCAGGTGCTCGCCTTCCTCTGTGCGGACTTCCATGCCGATGAGTTGGTAATGAAAGTACTCCCCTTCCTCGAGCGTGATCTCGTCATCAGGGAGCGCGGCGAGGTACTTTCCGGTGAACAGAGAGGCATCACGACGAAGGGCTACGCCCTCCAGCCAAATGAGAGCGGTGTCGGGGCCCGTCTGACGCGACTCGGATATGGAATAGGTCTGGAGGTCGATTAGCAGTTCTCGCCCCACGTCGAACCTTCCGGGGAGATCGCTGAGCAATTGGATGTTGAGGCCACCGTCGCGTCCGTGGGGGCCGATAACCCGCGCCACGATAACGGGATCATCGGTATTCGAAAGAGGACTGCCCAATGCTGTTTCGCGGGCAGTGAAGAGGTTACTCGATTTCCAGGACAGCCTGCGAGCCGTCCTTTACAGCAGCGACGCGCAGAAGTACGCGCATCGCCTGGGCCACCCGGCCTCCGCGGCCTATGACCTTCCCCTTGTCCTCGGGAGCCACCTGGAGGCGAAACACCGTTCGGCCTCCCTCGGCCGACTCGATAACCTGGACAGCCTCTGGATTGCTTACCAAGGACCCAGCGATGTACTCAATTAGTTCCTTCATTCCTCGGATTCCTCAACCAGTTCTGCGGAGGAATCGGATTCCCCGGCGGGCACATCGGGGCTGCCAACCATGGCCAGAATACCGTTCTTGTCGAGGATGCGCTGCACCGGATCGGAGGCTTGCGCGCCTTGCCGCAACCAGTGCAGGGCACGGTCCTGCTTGAGCGTTATGGCCGGCGGGTCCTGCATGGGATCGTAGGTGCCGATCCATTCCAGGTATGAGCCATCGCGGGGAGACCTGGCCTCCGCAACTACTATCCTGTACGAAGGTCTGCCCTTCTTGCCAACCCTGCTGAGCCGAATCCTTAGCATTCATTCTCCGGGGCGCCTTGAGAAAGCGCGGCTTTTAACCATTGTCTGAACGACGAGATTGTACGAATTACGTCGTCTGGTGTCAATTGAAAGAGTCTACCGTTGGGCCCGATCATGATTCTGCGGGACAAAGAAATCGGGCCCGGCCAACTCTGGCTTTTGTTCGCCCGATAATCCATCCCGGGTGCAAGGGGCGATGGTAGACATTGGCCTGGGCCCGACGTTCGGGTTCTCTTAATTTCGCGGCGTTAGCTACGAAACGATCACCTCGTCGCGTCCAGACTGATGTCTACCATCGCCCCTGCGTGTTAAACTAACTTCCATCTATATCACCTCCTTCATAAAATTCCGCCAAGCGGTTAAAGCATTCTACCCCGCCGTTTTCTGCGATGTCAACCGCTTTCTCCGCTCTTTCCGAACTTCTTGAAGCGCTGCCAAAACCGACGGGTTGATTTGACTAGAATCATCTTCATGGGCACCCCCTCTTGCGTCGTTCCAGTGCTTCGAAACTTGCATGCGCTGCCGGGCGTAGAGGTGGCTGCGGTGGTTACACCGCCCGACCGCCCACGGCGAAGAGGACGTCAACCTGAGTCCCCACCGGTTAAAGAAGCCGCAATTCAGTTGGCCATACCTGTGCTCCAGCCACGCAACCTCCGCGGGGACGAGACGCAGGCAGCGCTCGCCTCTCTGCGTCCCGACGTGATTGTGGTCGCCGCATACGGCAGGCTCCTGCCTTCGCCAGTCCTCGCGCTCCCCCCCCATGGCTGCCTCAATCTACACCCCTCACTGCTGCCCCGACACCGAGGCCCATCTCCGGTCGCCACCGCGATTCTGGAAGGCGACGACATCACTGGCATCTCCTTGATGCTCCTGGACGAGGGGATGGACACCGGTCCTGTGCTCGCCCGCCTGGAGTATCCGCTCACTGGAGAAGAAACGGCGGGCGATCTGACCGATACCCTTTTCGAAATGGGCTCGGACCTCCTCTCCGAAAGCCTTGACCCCTGGGTCAGCGGAGAATTGCAGGCAAAACCACAGGAAGAAGCCAACGCCACCGTCTCACGCAAGCTGGACCGCTCCGATGGTGACGTCGACTGGACCGCTACAGCCGA
Organism: Dehalococcoidia bacterium; assembly: GCA_965222025.1. Taxonomy (GTDB): domain Bacteria; phylum Chloroflexota; class Dehalococcoidia; order Lucifugimonadales; family UBA3495; genus VXOI01. The sequence continues at coordinate 558,785 of CBDCTI010000007.1, forward strand.
AGCCTTGGCCAGGCAGTGCAGGGCGTTCGCTCCCTGGCCAGGGCTGTTTACCGATTGGCAGGGGAGGACGCTGAAGCTCTTGAATGTCTCCGTCCTGCCCGGCTCAAACACTGAGAACCTCCTGCCGGGCAGGGTCCTGGACGAGGTTTCCGCAAGGGGCTTGATCGTGGCCACTGGCGAAGGCATATTGGCCCTGAACCGTGTACAGCTGGAAGGAAGACGGGCCGTCACTGGCGAAGAGTTTCTGCGGGGCCACCCGGAAATTCTTGGTGCATCGCTGGGCAGTTAAGACGAGAAACAGGCGCAGGAGACAAGTGAAATGGCGAGAACAATGCCAGAGGAATCACAAGTTCTGGAATGGCTGGAATCGTTGAAGAACTGGGGCCGTTGGGGCCCCAATGACCAGCTCGCCTGCCTCAACTTCATTGGACCTGAGCAGCGCAAACATGCAGTCAGCCTGGTAACCGAGGGCGTATCCGTAAGCTGCGCCCGCCCCATAACCACAGAGATGGCGGCCGACGTTACCTACCAGGTCCAGCGATTCATGGTAGACAGCGGAGAGGGACGAGACACCGACCCGCCGGAACGCCGTTACACCCGTCGTGGTGCGGGCGAGTTCATCGGCATGGTCTTTCACGGCCAGACCATCACTCACATCGACGCAATGTCTCATTACTCGTGGAACGGGCTGATGTACAACGGAACGCCGTCCAGCGTGATTACGTCCCGCGAGGGCGCTCAGTCTCACAGCATCGAGTCGGCCTACAAGGGCATTATCACGCGAGGGGTGCTGCTCGACCTTCCCCGGCTGCGAGGAGTCGACTGGCTGGACCCCACCGAGCCGGTGATGCCGGAAGACCTGGAAGCCGCGGAGCAGGCCCAGGGCGTACGGGTCAGTGAAGGCGACATCCTTCTGACAAGGACGGGAAACTACCGGATGCGTCTTGAAACGGGTGCTTCTGGCCCCACTGATCCGATGACCGCCCATCAAGCGGCATGCGCCCCTTGGTTCAAGGAACGCGGCATCGCCATGATGGGGACCGACACATCCAACGACGTCCGTCCAAACCCCTACAAGACCATCGGCAATCCGTTGCACACAATCTGCTTGGTCAGCCTGGGCCTCTGGTTCATCGACAACGCCAACCTGGAGGAGTTGGCGGCCGCCTGTGCCGAGCGGGGACGCTACGAGTTCATGTTGACCCTAGCCCCCCTGCGCCTTCGCAATGTCACAGGTTCGCCGGTCAACCCCATCGCCCTGTTCTAGCCTGCGCCCTGTTCTAGCCTGCGCCCTGTTCTAGCCTGCGCCCTGTTCTAGCCAGTTGACAATAAGTGAAAGGGTTCTCTTTGGTCATTAAGAGAACCCTTTCACTTTGCCAATTGCCGGACTCCTCTAGCGACTCCGACTATCGCTCCCCTGAACCAGGCAAGACCCTCTTGACCATGGCGGTTAGCCCCCCCGAAAACAGGGAGGCCACGATGAGCACGCCACCCAGCACCACCACCGTCACCGCGGCAGGTATGAACCCCGCGGTCGCCTGCCTCCCAAATGACTCCAGCAGATCGCCTGCCAGGTGGATCGCCGCGGCCGGCACGTCGGCCGAGTAAGATGCAGAGCGGGTGACCGCTTCGTTTATCTGTCCTGGTATGGCGGAATTGAGCACAAGGCCAACGATGAGACACACGCCTCCGCCCATTACCAGTGTGATTCCCGGCCAGCGAAGCACTTCCGATGGCTTGGGGAAGTGGACCGCGGCCAAAAGCAGGATGCCTATGACCACCATCGTAAGGGCAATGACCTTTCCCGTGCCGTTGGCGGTGCTCACCACATCCCGCAGCGATTCGGCCTGCTCTTGGATGTCTTCCCGGGACAGGTCTTCCGAGTCTTCGGCCAGCCAATCCAGCACATCAAAGCGGTCGCCGCGCTGCAGCTCTCTGCGAATATCGGACACCGCGTTCTCCACGAGAGGCTCTACGAGGGCGTCGGCGACCGCCTTGAGAAATTCCCGTGTGTCTCCATCTACGAAGAGCCTTCTCAATTCCTCTTTTTTGCTTTCAAGGATGAGCGCCGCCTGGGCATTCATGGCGGAATCGTTCAGAACAAGGTCAAACCATCGGTCATACTCACTTACTCTGCACTCCCTGCTCAATATGCTTAGCGAAGGAGCAGAGTCCGGTAGCTCGCCATCAGCCAATTGGGAGTAGGGTTCGGCGGAAGCGCCAGCCAGCCTTTGCAGCGCGGCTATCGAACAACCGGAGGAATCTGGCTCTTCGATAGTCAAATCGTCCACTATCTGATGGACCTTGCGCTGGACCGCCGGCTCAATCCGCTCCAGTGGTTCCTTTAGTTCGACGTATATCTCAAGGTCCTCGTGTTCGTGGCGTAGAAAGCCAGTAAAGCGGTCGACATTTTCTTCAGTTTGTTCCTGAAGATAGGCAGGCGGCATCACGTCTCTGAGAAGGTCGACAGCTTCGTCGTCGATCGAAACCTCCAGCCCACCCAGGAGGTCTTTCGTGTGGTTCTCCAGGGCCTCGTCAACCAGCACCTCGTCGTAGATGCGGCTGTAGGCGTTGGTGTCGCTGATGGCGACGTTGTAGACCTCGGGGTCCTCCAGTCGTTGGGAGAAGTTGACCACTAACAGGTAATAAAGGAGGCCGGCAAACACCACCATTCCCAGGACCAGCCCCGCCAGAGCCCGCACAACTGTCATCATGTTGCCTGCCCTCCCTACCGCCCTGCCGTCGCGTGGAAAAGGATGATTGCCCTAGCCGGCGCTCAATGCGCCCTATGTTTCCGTCCTGACCTAGAGCTGAGCCTAGCAGCCCGTCTGAGGATTGACCGACTGGCGGTGTCGGTCAGCCGGGACTACCCTGCGACAACGGTTCTGGCGGGGTGCGGGTAGGCACCTGCGGATTGTCGCTTGAAAATCCCACTGCCCATGGACCGGCGCGTCTCCCTGTCGTTCCCAGTGGCGCCTTTTCCCCTCGCCTTGACGAACATCCCGGCCCCATACCGGAACAGCTTCAGCAGGTTGTGGCCGGCGCAGATGATCAGCCACTCCCGGTTCACCTTAGCCAGACCCCGCAGCAGGAACTGCCGGAAGCCCCGGCCCTGCTTGATCTGCCCGAATACCGGTTCCACCGTCTCCATCCGAAGCGCGTAGCGTTCCCTGCCCCGTTTCGTCCGCAGCTTGCGCCGCATCCGGTCCTTGGCTGACAGCCCCTTCGGTATGCGGCCACGGGGCGCCGGTGGCGGCACCCAGCCGTGGCGGGTCCTCTCCGGCGCGACGAACGGGTCCACTCCCAGGGCGTAGAGTTCCTCCACCGCCTTGGCCGAGTAGTATCCGGCGTCGGCGGAGACTTCCTTTGGGACTGTGCCCACGTTCAGGATGGCCTCCTCAATCATGCTCACGGCCTGATCCTTGTCCGAGGGCTGATCGGTGGCACAGGCCGCCACGATCACCTGATGCTCGCTGTCCACCACCGCCTGGCAGTTGTAGGACTGCTGGAAGTCCCTCCCTCCCGGGCCGGGCATGATCCGGGAGTCCGGGTCGGTGAAGTTCCGCTGCGCCTTGTCATCAGGCACCCCGAGATGATTGCGTCCCTCGGACTCAGCCTGCTCCGCATCCGCCAGGGCCTCGGCCTCCAGCGCCGCCTTGGCCTCCCTTATCTTCCGCAACCGTCCCTCCCGGAAGGCCAGTTCCTCCGGCAACTCATCCCCACGCCTGTCCTTCCCGTACCGGCGGTCCTCCTCCTCGTCCACCTCCTGCGCCTTGCGGAGCAACTCGTCCACCTCGGCCTGCAACCGCGCTTCCTTCTCCTTCATCCGCCCGTAGCTCATCGCCTTGTGCTTTGAGGCATTGGCCCTCACCTTGGTCCCGTCCAGCGCCACGTGCCCCAGCTTTACCAGTCCTGCCTGCTGGCACAACTCCAGCACCTGCAGGAACAATTCCCCCAACGCCTCCAGATGGTCCTTTCGGAAGTCGGAGACGGTGCGGAAGTCCGGCGTGTTGTTCGCCGCCAGCACCCGGTAGGCGATGTCCTCGTGCAGCCTCTGGGCGATGCGCCTCGAGGAGGCCACGCCGGTGCAGTAGCCGTAGAGCAGCACCTTCACCATCATCCTGGGATGGTAGGGCGGGCCGCCCCGCCTCTCCTGCTCGTAGCGGGCGGTGATGTCCGAGAGGTCCAACTGGTCCGCAACGTCGGAGATGAAGTAGGCCAAGTGCTCCGGCGGCAGCCATTCCTGGAGGGCCGCCGGCAGCAGCAACTGCTGGTCCGGGTCGTAGGGAAGGTAGGTCTTGCTCATTGACCGCTCCGATCGTCTGATGCTCCGTACCATCATACCCCCAACGGCTCACCAACCCCGTTTCTCGGACGGGCTGCTAGAACCGGGGCGTGATGCTCATCGACGTCAGCCGGCGGACGCGCTCCTCGGTGGGAGGATGCGTGGAGAATAGACCGCTCAGCCCGCCGCCAAAGAGCGGATTAACTATGAACAGGTGCGAAGCCCCTTCGGCGACCTTCATGGGCCGTGCCTGCGACCCGCGTTCCAGCTTCTGAAGCGCACTGGCCAAGGCTATGGGATTGCCGCAGTTGTGGGCGCCGGTCGTGTCGGCCTGGAATTCCCGGGTACGCGAGACCGCGGCCCGGACCAGGCCCGCGGCTATGGGCATGACGATAGCAACGACAAGGAGTCCGATGATGTTGTCGCGGCCTCCCCGCCCGCCGAACATTCCGCCGAATATCGCCGAAAACTGCGCCAGCATGGCCAGCATGGATATGGCACCGGCGATGGTTGCAACAACCGCCATTATCAGCGTGTCGCGATTCCCGACATGGGCCATTTCGTGGGCCAGTACCGCAGAGAGCTCCTCACGGTTCAGAATGCGCCTTATTCCGGTAGTTACGGCCACCGCCGCTTTGCGTGGGCTGCGTCCCGTGGCGAAGGCATTGGGGGATTCGGTGAAGATCTCGTAGACCTTGGGCATTGGAAGGCCGGCCAGTCGAGCCTGCTCGCGGACAATGCCATACAGTTCAGGATCGTCGTGCTCGGTGACTGGATGGGACTTTGTCATCCCAAGGGCTATCTTGTCGCTGAACCAGTAGGCGCCTATGTTCATAACGAGGGCAAATGCGAGCGCAACGACGATGCCGGCCTCTCCTCCAATTATGCCGCCGATTAGGAGCAGCATCATCGAAAGAACTATCATCAGGGCGAACGTCTTCATCGTGTTCAAAGCACAGCCTCCGGCCGCCGCCTTTATGCAGGATATCAGTGGCCCATTGGAGACCTGTCTGATCCCGCTCCAATCAATGTTATCAGGTTCAGTCCTCATATGGATATCTGCCAAAACGGCCATTGGCGGACTATGCTTTGCGCGGGACCACGCACTTCCGTAGCCGGTGGCTCAAATGGGAATTCACCGGAATTTCTTGCTTGACGGCCTAGGCCTGGAAGTGTAAAATTCGCCGAGTAGATACAGTGTCTCAATTGGACTGCAGTTGGCCATGGCACCTAATAAACGAAGCGCATCGGTAACTGAACGTATACTCGAAACTCTCGAGGAGCGGGGATACCGTTCAACGACTCCCCGCAAGGCGCTTGCGCTTGCCATAGGTGAGCAGGAGCACCACTTCACCGCTGAAGCGCTCCGTCAGAAGCTGCCGCCCAAGCTGGGCCGCGCCACTGTCTATCGTACGCTGAAGATCCTGGTGGACGCCGACGTTCTATGCCGCGTGTTGCTGGAGGACGGCGACCTGCATTACCAGTTGAGCCACCACGGGCATCATCACCACCTGCTCTGCGTCCACTGCGGCTCCTCCCAGGACCTGACTGGCTGCGACATTGAGGATGTCCTCGTCACCACCTCGGCCTTCCATGGCTTCGAACTGAGCGGCCACTGGCTCGAGGTCTACGGACGCTGCAGTAGCTGCGTGGAAATGGGCAAGGCCGCTGATTAGTATCTTTAACCAACTTATTTGATACTTTTTCTCCGTTAAGCCTTGTTAATGATACGATCTCTCAGTAATTGCAAAAAACTGAGACTAAATATCATCTCACAGACCGTACTGATACGGAGTATTGATAAACGCTTTAATTGATACTATGTCTCGCTAATCGGTTCTATTGATACAAAGTCTTGAAACGGTTCTATTTTTGAGACGGACCTAGTGTCCAAAAAGGAGAGACCAGGCCAATCATGAAGACCATGACCAGAAAAACTGCCACGGTTGTCGCATTACTCACTGCCGCAGCGCTCCTGTTGCTGGCGGTAGCTTGCGGCGGGGATTCGGAGGACGAGCAACCAGAGGCCACAACCCAGTCCTCCGCCACGGGAACGACCGGCTCCACTAGTCCTGATCCAACCACGGACGCGGTTCCTGGCGTCGGCCAGCAGACAACCCCTGGACCGGCGACCCAGGCGGGCAGCCAGCCCGCCGTCGCGGTGGCCCCGGGCGAGAAAATCAGCGTGGCCACCACCAGCAACATCCTGGCCGACTGGGTACGGGAAGTGGGCGGAGACCGCGTGGACGTTTTCCCGCTACTGCCGGCCAACGCAGACCCGCACACCTACCAACCCGGCGCCCAGGACATCGCTCGCATCGCCGACGCTGACCTGGTATTCAGCATCGGCCTGCAGCTCGAGGGCGGCTGGCTGGAAGAGCTGATCGAGAACGCAGCCCGCGACCACGACTCCATTGTGGCCGTGGGTGACGTCGTAGACCCCATCAACTTTGTCGAACTAATTGATGAACACGGCGGGGAGGGTGCCGAAGACCTGGTGGGGAGCCTGTTCATCGGCGACGGCGAGACCGGAATGATGTCGATCATCGACCTGGAGCACGGGGACGTTGAGCAGGATGCGTTCGACCTCGGCTCCCGGGCAGGACACATCTACGCCACCAAGAACGGACGCTTCGCCATCGCGGTCTCAAGCGACGCCAACACGGCCCACGTCTTTGACGGCGGCATCTACCTGGAGGCCCACGGCGACCACTTCGACGAGGTGGAAGGACCGGTCGAGCGGATGGACATTGACCTATCCGGAGATCGCCCGGTGCACCTGTACGTCGGCTCCGAATGGGCCACCGTCTTCTACGACGGCTCCGGGGATATCGTGCTGCTCAACGAGCACGAACTGGAGGAAGAGGGCGATGAGTACGTTCCTCCGAAGCTCAACGCCGGTGCCCATCACGGCGCGGCGGTCCCTCTGGAGGGTGACCTGTTCGCCGTAAGTGCCCAACACCCGGACTACGCGTCAAATCCGGAAGACTACCGACTCCCCGTCGGCGCCGAAATTGTTGATCTCGACGGAAACGTGCTGCACCGCGACGAGGGTTGCGAGGGACTGCACGGCGACGCCGGTAACGGGGACATGGCCGCATTCGGCTGTATGGGCGGCGTTCTGGTCGTCGAGGCCCACGGCGGCGAGTACGAGGGCATGTTCATCGGTCCACCTGCGGGCTCCCCGGAGGACTTCCGTATCACATCGGTATGGGGTTATCCGGGCCTTGACCACTTCTTTGGACTAGGCTCGGCGGTTGGGCTCTACGTAGTCGACCCCGAGGAGGGCGCAATGGAGCAGCTCATCACCGCATCTGAAGAAGGGCCCACGCCCATCAACGTCGCCATGAGCCACGACGGTGAGGCTCTGCTGGTGCTGATGAGCGACGGCGAGTTGCGGATGTACGACGCCCACGATCTGGACCTGTTGGCCTCGGCGGACGATTTCCTGACCGAGCCCGTGGAGACCGGCTTCTGGGCCCGCCCCCATGTGGTCACCGCCCCGGGCGCGGTGTTCATCACAGACTCCGTCGGCGGCGAGGTCATGCAGTTGGACGACCATGACCTGGAGGTCGTGAACCACTGGGAAGTTGACGGCAACCCCACCAAAATCGCCTTCGTTGGCATATACGGCGAGACTGATGACCTCGAGGAACATGGCCACGAGGAGGAGCACGACGAGGATGAGGGGGAGGAGCACGCCCACGGAGAGTTGGACCCGCACTTCTGGTTCGACCCGCTGCGCGTGCAGCAGGCAGTGAACGCCATTGCCGCGCAGCTCTCCACGGCGGATCCCGCCGGCCAGACCGCCTACCGCGAGAACGCAGCAGCTTACAACCGCGCGCTGGACGACCTGCACGCCTGGATCGAAGGACAGGTTGGCGCGTTGCCCGGAGACCACCGGGTGCTGGTAACGTCTCACGACAGCTTCCAGTATTTCGCGCGGAGGTACGGTTTCGAGGTGGCCGGGGCCATCTTCCCGGTAACCACCGAGGCCGAACCCACTGCCCAGGACCTCGCCATGCTGATAGAGACCATCGAGCACGAGGGCGTACACGCCGTGTTTACCGAGAGATCCCACAGCGAGCGGCTGGCCCAGCGTGTTGCCGAAGAGACCGGCGCGGAGATCGTCGGCGGGCTGTACACCGGCTCATTGGGCGACGAAGGAGGCGAGGCCGGCACTTACATCGACCTGATGCGACACAACACCACAATCATAGTGGAGGGATTGCGATAGCCATGACTGCTACGACGACCACTCCCCCTCTTGCCGCCGAGGACGTTACGGTGGAGTTCGGGGGAATAAAGATCCTGGACGACGTGTCCTTCAGCGCCGGCCCCGGCTGCATCATGGGAGTGGTCGGACCCAACGGGGCGGGCAAGAGCACCCTATTCAACGTGATCACGGCACTGCTGCCCGCCACCTCGGGTCGGGTGTTGATTCACGGGAAGTCCATGCAGGAATCGCGGGGCGTGGTCGCCTACGTCCCGCAATATGAGCGGGTGAACTCCCGCATACCAACGAGCGCCTGGGACGTGGTGCTGCAGGGAAGGGTGCGCCATGCCGGCTGGTTCAGGCGTCCGCGCCGCGCCGACCGCGACGCGGCGGAATCGGCCCTGAACCGGGTCGGCATGTGGGACCGGCGCAAGTCGCTGGTCTACGAACTGTCGGGCGGCCAGCGCCAGCGCATCTTCGTCGCCCGCGCGTTGGCGCAGGGGGCCGACATCCTGCTGCTGGACGAGGCCTTCAGCGGCGTGGACATCGCATCCCAGAACGCCCTCATGGACGTGTTGCTGGAACTGCGGGACGATGGACGTACCATCATGATGTCGTCCCACGACATCAACCACATGGCCCACTACTGCGACGAGTGCCTCTGCCTCAACTGCAACGTGTGCGCCTGCGGCCCGCCCGGAGAGGTGCTGAATGAGGAGGTCATGACCCAGCTGTACGGTCCCTTCGGCGCAGTGCCTTCCCACGGACATGGACTGGCGGGAGACGATCATGGACATCATCACTGAGGCTCTCGCCGGGCCCTTTCAGTATGGCTTCATGGTACGGGCCCTGGTCATCGCCGTAGTGGTCGGCGTTATGTGCCCAGTGGCCGGGGTCTACGTGGTAACGCGCGGCCTGGGATTCATGAGTGATGGCCTGGCCCACTCGGTGCTCCCCGGCATCGTGGCCGCGGCCATTTTCGGCACCACCGCGGCCAGCGTCTTCGTCGGTGGCATCCCCATGGCCATCATCATGGCCCTGCTCAGCGGCTTCCTGATCAAGCGCGCCGGCATCGGAGAGGATGCCTCGGTGGGCATCCTGTTTGCTGCCCTTTTCGCCATGGGCGTGATAATGATTAGCGTGGCCTCATCTCAGGGAATCTCGGTGCAGGTCCGGCTGGAAGACATGCTCCTCGGAAACGTGCTGGGTGTGTCAAATATCGAGATGTACGTCACCCTCGGCGTGGCTGGCGCGGTCATGCTGATGCTGTACTCGCTCCACAAGGAACTGGTATTCGCCAACTTCGATCCAACAGGTGCCGCAGTTGTCGGACTGCCCACAGAAAGGCTGGAATATCTGCTGCTGGCCCTCCTGGCCATGGTGGTTGTAGTCGCGCTGCAGGCGGTGGGCATCATCCTGGTCATCTCGATGCTCATCACCCCGGCTGCCGCCGCCCTGCAACTCACTCGCAGCTTTACCGGGGCGATGCTCGTAGCGGCCCTCATCGGAGTTGCGTCGGGTATCTCTGGCCTGTATCTTTCTTACCACTTCAACCTGCCATCCGGCCCGGTCATGGCGCTGGTAGCCTTCACATTCTTCGTTCTTTCGATCGGTTGGAAGCAGAAGGCGGCGGGTATATTACAACGCCAGAGGGCCTGATATGTATGATCTGAACGGCAAAATTGCCATAGTCACCGGCGCCGGCGGACGCCATGGCATCGGCCGCGCCATCGCTACGCGCCTCGCCTCCGAGGGTGCCAACGTCGTGGTCACCGACGTACCCCAGAGCCTTGACGCCATCCGCGCCGAGGACCGCCAGGCAGGCTGGGAGGGACTGAACAGCGTCGCCGCCGAGATCGAGGCCATGGGGCGTGAGTCCCTGGCTATCTTCTCCGACGTCTCCGAAAGCGATCAGGTCGACGACATGGTCGGACAGACGCTGGCCAAGTTTGGCCGAATCGACATAGTGGTCAACAACGCTGGCTCCCGCCCCGGCAAGGACCGGGTGCTGGTTGTAGAGCTTGAAGAGGAGGCCTTCGACGAGGTCATGCGCGTCAACGTGCGCGGCACCTACCTGGTCTCACGGGCCGCGGCTCGCCACATGCAGGCGCGGGGAGGCGGCGGCAAGATTATCAACATCTCCTCCGGTGCCGGCAAGCGCGGCATCGCCCGGTACGGCGCCTACTGCGCCTCCAAGTTCGCCGTCATCGGCTTCACCCAGGCACTGGCCCAGGAGATGGCCCAGCACCGCGTCAACGTCAACGCCATCTGCCCCGGCCTGGTGGACACAGAGCGCGTCGACTTCATCGCCGCCGCCCTCGCTCCCGAGGGCGAGTCCTCCGAGGAATACCGCGCCGGGATGATTGCGGACCGTGCCGTCCGGGTGCCCATGGGCCGAGTAGCCCAGGGCGACGACATCGCCCGCATGGCTGCTTTCCTGTCGTCCGCTGAGTCCGACTACGTCACCGGACTGTCCATCAGCGTCTCCGGCGGCTCCGAAATGAATTAACCCGCTCATTCCCTATTGCTATCCAATCGGGGCGCACGGCCGTGCGCCCTTTCTTTTCGCCTGCGACAACCGCCAAATTCGCAGGCGATTTTCTGTTTCCAACGGAACTCAGGGAACGATTCAGGAACCGGGCGCATATTATCAGTCAGAGGACCCCTCGCATTCAGGAACATGAGAGCTGCAGATGACTGACAACGAAGCCGTAGCGCGCTGTCAGCGTGGCGACAGGGAAGCCTTCCGTCATCTTGTCGACCAGTACAAGGACGTGATGTTCGGCACGGCCGTCCTCATGACGGGAAACCGGGCCGTGGCCGAGGAGCAGGTGCAGGAAGCCCTCCTCTCCGCTTGGCGCGGGATCAAGGGATTCCGCCTGGGAAGCCCCTTCAAGCCATGGCTGCTGCGAATCCTGGTCAACGCTGTGCTGGCCCAGCAGCGACGTCGCGTTCTTCCAACGGTGGAAATTGACGGCCCCGGCTCCGACTACCCGGACACAGGCAACATCGACCCCGCAGCAACTCTGGACGCCCTCGAAACCCGGATTGAACTCAGGCGGGCCGTTACCGGCCTGAACCCGGACCACCGGCAGGTGGTTGCCCTGCGCTACTTTGCCGACCTCACCGTTCCAGAGGTGGCCCGGGTCCTGGGCGCGCGGGAGGGTACCGTCAAATCGCGCCTGCACCGGGCCTTGGCGTTGCTGCGTCAACAGTTGGACGACCCCGTTCTCGAAACCCCAGTGGCGCCCGGCCACTCTACTACAGCCTCAGAGGGAGGTTAGCGCCATGGCACACAACAATTCGCCGGACAGTGAATTTGACCCGGAAATGGAGCGCGTCCTCAGGGAGCATTTCGACGCCGAGGACTCCAGTCTTCGTGCGCCCAACGATCCTTGGCCGTGGCTGGAGAGCCGCATGGAGGAACCTGCAATGCCGACATTTTTTTCACGCCTATTGGGATATCTGAACCCGATGCGCGGCGGTCGCCTCTCCCCCGCATTCGCGGTCGCAGGCGTAGCCGTCGTAGCAGTGGCCATGGCCACCGTCGTTTGGGTTGCCTCGGGCGGGGGTCCGGAGTCCTCCGGCGAACTGGCGTTGGTTCCAGCCACGGAAGCTCCCCCCGGCGAGGTGACCGCACTCCAGTTCGCCGAATTGCGACTTGAGCCAACCACTCAAGTCGCCGTAGAAGACACGGCCCCTGCTGGGCCGGCAGGCCCCTCCGGCCCGGCCAGCGCCAGCGGCGCTGCGGGTGCCGCGAGTCCGGCCGGACCGCAGGGTCAGGCCGGGTCTGTCCCGCCGTCGTACACCACCGCCACCCCTGCCCCTACTCCGACGATGCAAGCGCAGGCTTTTGCAGAGCCAGCTCCCCGCGCTATGGCACCCACGCAAGCTCCCCAGTCCACTCCTGCTCCGAGTTCAGTCACGGCCCAGGAACAAGAGGCACTGAGAGTGATGGCACCCACACCGGCTCCCGCTGCGGCCGCCGACTCGGCGGGGCCCAAGGGACCCTCCGGCTCATCCGGAACTGCTGGCCCCGGCGGCGCGCCGCCCGACACCACCTTCCGCGACTACCAACGCCAGCCCTTCGTCTCCGCCGCCCAGGACAACCTCTCAACCTTCAGCCTGGACACCGACCGCACGTCGCTGCACTTGGCGCTGAACTGGGCGCGGGCCGGATACGAGGTGAACCCCGACTCGGTGCGAGCCGAGGAGTGGCTCAATGCCTTCAACTACGAATATGCCCAGCCCTCGGGAACTGACAACTTCGCCATTACCAGCGACATGTTCCCTCACCCGCTGGATGAGAGCAAACGACTGGCCCGCGTCGCCTTCCAGGCCCCGGAACTGGTGGACGACAGGCCGCTCAACGTTACCCTCGTCCTCGACGCCTCGGGTTCCATGGGCGACGGCAACAGGGTCAACATCGCACGCCAGGCGGCGGAAAGCATCCGCCGTAGCCTCCGCAATGATGACCGCATCGCTGTAGTCCACTTTACCGACGACGTGATCGACAGCTACACCGTCGAGCACCGCTCACCTGACCACTACCGTGTGATTGACAGCATCAGTTGGCTGGAACCCCACGGCAGCACCAACGTGCAGGCCGGGCTGAACCTCGGCGTTCAACTCGCCTCCGACGCTCGCGATAGGCGCCCGGACACCTACAACTACGTCATCCTAATGTCCGACGGGGTCGCCAACGTCGACGCCACAGATCCCTTCGCCATCCTGGAGACAGCCTACGATCCCGATACTCGCAACCCCCTGCGCATAATCACCATCGGCGTCGGCATCAACAACTACAACGACCCGCTCCTGGAGCAACTGGCGCAGCACGGCAACGGCTGGTACCGCTACCTGGACAGCACCGAGCAGGCCGAAGCCACATTCACCCGCGACAACTGGCTGGCGCTGTCCATCCCCTTCGCCGACCAGACCAGGGCTCAGGTCACCTGGAACACCGGCACGGTGGAGCAATGGCGGATCATCGGATACGAGAATCGAGTGACCGCCGACGAGAATTTCACGCAGGACCGCAAGGAGTTCGCCGAGCTGTACTCGGGGGCCACCACCACCGTCCTGTACGAGTTGGAGTTGACCGAGGCTGCCCGGTCCCTCACCAGCGTCCCATTGGGCCAAGTGGAACTTCGCTGGGTCGAACCGGACACCGGCGACTCCCGCAGCCAGACGGCCAACCTTTCAGGGAACGCTGGCGCGGGCTTTGAAGGATACGACGGCTCGTTGGCCCGATTCGGGGCGATTGTGGCCCTGGCCGCCGATCTGTACGGTTCGCTGCCCAACTACCCGGAGGACACCTGCCCAGAGATCCACTCCGGCCTGTCCTCCCTGCAGGCGCAGCTGGAGGCTCTCAGCGACGAACTAGGATCGCTGGACGCCTACAATGACTTCGTGTTTCTGCTTGACCACATTGCAAGCAGCGTCGGAGACAGGATGCCCTCTTCCTCACGCTCGGGATACAGCCGCTAGGTTAGAGAGGAGGAGAAGCCACAAACCCTCCTATAGCCTCTTCGCCTAGTCTCTTCGCCATTCAAGGGCAGCGAGGGTCTAATCCGCCGCTGCCCTTTCCGTTGGTCCTCTCCTCTCCGGCGCCCGGGCCAGGTACAGCAGCATGGCCGAAAGCACGTATGCGGCCACCATCACGCTATACAGCATTGTGTAGCTTCCCGCCAGTCCGCGAACCACCGAGGCCATCGACGGACCCAGGCCCAGCGCCGCCGTCTGGAACGGGGAGAATATTCCCAGCAACGACCCATACGACTCCCGCCCGTAGTACTGGGCCAGCATCATGTTTTCCATAGTCCCCACCGCACCGGAGAAAATGCCCCACACCAAGGCAAACACCAGCGCCTCCGCCAACGAGTCGACCATCGTCAGGTAGGCCAGCAGCGCCCCGGACCCCACCATCGTCACCATCAGGCACCGCCGGGGCGTGAACCTGTCCGATAATACTCCCCATCCCACGTTGGCAATGGAAAGCACCGTCCCGAAGCTGAGCACTCCTGCCGCGGCGGCTACGCTCAACCCGGCTCCCTCCACCAGGTAAGGCACCATGCTGAACCCCACGCTACTGGAAGCAAGTGTCCCGACGCAGGCGGTGGCGACGATCAGCCAGTATGTCCTCGTTCTGGCCGCTTCCTTCACTGTCCAGCTCGCTTCCGACGGAGCCGGCGTCGTCCGCCCTGAACCGCCGGAAGCACCCGTAGCCGCAGGTGCCACGCCCCCGTCGGGCTGCAGTCCGATGTCCTCCGGGCGGCGTCGCATCAGCAGAATGACGGGAATAATCAGGGCCAGGCTGAATATTCCCAGGTACCGAAAGCCCTCGCGCCAGCTCTGGCTCAGAGCGATGAGCGCAAAAAGCTGTATGTTGATCGCGCCTGCTATTGGACGGAACGTTGATACCATCGCCAGCGCGATGTTCCGTCGGCGACGGAAGAAGTTGACCGCCGCAGTCCGCGGCACCAGCCCGATGAGCACGGGGTTGGACACCGCCCGCGCTACGATGTAGGCCGCGTAAAACTGCCATACCGAGTTGACCCCGGAGAGCAAGAGGAAAGACACGCCCGCCACCAGCAGGCCGGAGGACATCAGCCAGCGCGGCCCGTAGCGGTCAGCCAGCCGCCCGATGAGCGGTGCGATCAGGCCGGACAGCCAGGTGCCGGCGGTCGCGGCATAGGACAGCGTGCTGGGATCCCAGCCGGTGTCGTCGGTGATGTACACCTGAATGCCGCCCAGCACCACCTGCGAAACGCCGGTAGCGGCAAAGGTCGCCATGGACGACATACCGAGAATGAGCCAGCCGTAATAAAAGGGCGTCCGAAGCCGCCAGTTCAGCAGGGGATCGAGCATTCCATTCGTGAAGTCGCCGGTGGCGGACAGGCCGAAAAGGCCTCCCTGCATGATCACCGGCAGAATTTATTGCCGAAATCATACATCAACGGCGCACTTTTCGTTCGTGCCCCGATGCGATACATTGTTGCCAGCTTTCACCCAGCTTTCGCATTGAGGCCATGCCATGCCCCTTGACCGCGCACAGGTGCGACACATCGCTTCCCTGGCCCGCATCGGAATCCCCGAAGCGGAAATAGACGTTTATGTCGAGCAGCTCTCGGACATCATCGAACAGTTCGAAGCGCTCAACGAGCTGGACACATCCGGCGTCGAACCCACGGGACACGCGGGTGAGTTGCGCGCCGTAATGCGCGACGACGAGCCGGCTGACTCTCTTTCCCCCGACGAAACCCTAAGCAACGCACCCCTAAGGGACGGCGAGTTCTTCCGCGTCAAAGCCGTCCTGGACGAGTAGCGCCAGCGCCACGCCAGCCCCTGAAAACACGCTTGTGCGCCCACGAGTGCACCCCTCCTGAGTCTCCGGTCGATCCCAGCCCATAGCGAGTAGAGCCGTTGCCCGAACTAAACTGGCTGACCATCCCTGAAGCTCGCGACCTCCTGTCGAAGCGCGAGGTCAGCTCTGTCGAATTGACCCGCGCCTGCCTGGAGCGAATTTACGCCGTCGAAGACCGTGTGCGCTCCTTCATCACCCTGACGCCCGAAATCGCCCTGCAGCAGGCGGAAGGCGCAGACCGAATGCTGGCCGACGGCGAAACATCCCCAGTGACTGGCATCCCGGTGCAGATTAAGGACGTCATGTGCACCCAGGGCGTGCGCACGACCTGCGCCTCCCGCATGCTGGAAGACTACGTGCCGGTGTACAACGCCACGGCAGTCGACAGGCTGGTTCGGCAGGGCGCCGTTATGCTGGGAAAGGGCAACATGGACGAGTTCGCCATGGGCTCGTCCTGCGAGAACTCCGCGTTCCATCCCACCCTCAACCCCTGGGATACGTCGCGCGTCCCCGGCGGCAGCAGTGGAGGGGCCGCCGCTTCAGTGGCTTCGGGTCAGGCGATCTACGCCCTCGGCTCCGACACAGGCGGCAGCGTGCGCCAGCCCGCGGCCATGTGCGGAGTAGTCGGCCTGAAACCGTCCTACGGCCTCGTCAGCCGTTACGGCCTGGTGGCCTACGCCTCCTCCCTGGACCAGATCGGCCCCGTCGGCCGAACCGTCGCCGACTGCGCCCTCGCTCTCTCGGCCATCGCCGGCCACGACCCTCGTGACGCCACATCCCTGCCCGGCTTAAGCCCGGACTATGCCGCATCCCTCAATGCCGGGGGCGACTTGACCGGAGTGCGGCTGGGAGTCCCGGGAGAGTACTTCGCCGAAGGGATCGAAGACGGAGTCCGGAAGGCCGTCGAGCAAGCCATCTCAACGCTGGAGGGCCTGGGTGCATCCATCCGAGAGGTGTCCTTACCTTCTACGAAGTACGCCCTGGCCTGCTACTACATCATTGCCCCCTCGGAGTGCTCGGCCAACCTGGCACGCTACGACGGCGTGAAGTACGGCTATTCCAACCAGCAGGCCGACGACATGTGGGGCGCAATGGAGCAGACGCGGCAACACGGCTTCGGCCCCGAGGTGACTCGCCGCATAATGCTGGGCACCTTCGCACTGTCTTCCGGGTACCATGATGCCTACTACCTCAAGGCCCAGCAGGCCCGAACACTGATCCGCCGGGACTTCGAATCGGTCTTCGAGACCGTGGACGCGCTGGTGACGCCGACCTCCCCGGTAGTCGCCTTCCCCGTGGGCGAGAAAACCGGCGACCCGGTGCAGATGTATCTCATCGACGTCTGCACCCTCCCTGTGAACATTGCCGGCCTGCCGGGCCTTTCCGTGCCCTGCGGCTTCTCCGATGGCCTCCCGGTGGGCATGCAGCTCATCGGCCCGCATCTTTCCGAGCCCACGCTCCTCCGAGTCGGCCATTGCTACGAGCAGGCCACCAGCTGGCACACGCAACGCCCCGCCATCTAGACGAAAAACGCGAAAAAAGAGAGCGGCGAACAAGCCGCTCGGGCTGTTCGCCGCTCCTGTTCCGCAGCAGGTCTGGCGTTAGACGACCAGGGGGCTGCGCCCCTGAGAGTTCCTGACGTCCGCCAACCGGGCTCGAGACCGTTCCAGTCCCGTCAACGGCGGGCCAGCCAGCCAGTTGTAAATGGCCGCCGGAGGTGAGGCCACTCGGCGCACGATCCGGTTCACCGCCCACTTTTCGGACCCTCCTTTCGGCCTTGCTTCGACCGCTAGGTTGGCCTTGTCGTATGTCTTCGATGTCGATGCAACCATTGGTGCCTCCTTGTTCATCGCCGTATTTTCCCTGTTAGAATCCGTGTTCGAGCCGGTGGCGCCGGAGCGGAAGGATTGGCGGATGGATTGTCCGCCCCGGCTTACCCTCAAAGCGCCAGCTTCCGCCAGACGCCGTTCTCCATCTCGTATGCGGCATACGTGTCCGAGAGTTTGGATACTCGGGCCAGCAGCCGGGCAACGGGACCGGAGTGCGCCCTGGAGCTCTTGGCCGGATCGGGAATCTGCACCATGCCGGTGTTGTTGGAGGTCTTTTCGAGAGTGAAGGTAGCCATTTCGATCTCCTTTATGGTTTTCTCACCACTTTGAGTTATATACTTACCATTGGGCTTGACGAGCATCTAAGGTAGTAACTAATAATAAGTTAGTATAGAATCTTTCTTCTGTCAAGAAGTTTATAGTGGCTAATCATTAATTAGTGTGCCAGTATCCCCAAAATTCTTTTGTAACGGAGTCAGGACTGATATGAATCACTTGGAGCCCTGCCCGCGTTACGAACGAGCCATAGGCATCCTGGGCAAGAAGTGGAACTGCCTCATCATTCGCAGCATGCTGTCTGCCCCTCGCCGGTTCAGCGACATTTCCAATTACGTGGAAGGACTCAGCGACAGGCTGCTCTCCCAGAGACTCCAGGAACTTGAGGAGTCGGGAATTGTCGAACGGCGTGTTTACGACAGCAAACCAGTACTCGTGGAGTACGCTCTGACCGAGAAGGGGGCAGCCTTCCGGCAGGTTGTGGAGGCGATCCAAAGCTGGGCAGATTCGTGGGAAGCCAACCCGCTGGAAGAAGCGGTGGCGTGAAAGTACCTGTAACCATTGCCGAATTGGGCCCGGGCAACACCTTCAGCGTCTGTTGACGCCAGTCAAGGGGACAGGACTGGAACGTCCGGCCTGTTGAAGCGCTTTCAGCACAGTTGAGAGGTATCCCTATGGAGCGCACCACCATAAAGAACATTCTCTCCGTCGACGAGCCACCGGGCGACGTGCTCGTACAGGGATGGGTGAAGACGCGCCGGTCGTCCAAGTCGGTCACCTTCGTCCAGGTAAACGACGGGTCCACGCTTCGCGACTTGCAGATCGTGGTTGACGAGGCCAGCCAGGACTACGCCCTCGCCAACTCACTCACCACCGGATGTAGCGTAAGCATCGTGGGCAAGGTGGTGGAATCGCAGGGCAAGGGTCAGCGCTACGAGATTCAAGCCCAGGGAATAACCCTGATGGGCAGCGCCGATCCAGAGACCTACCCCCTGCAGAAGAAGCGACACACCCCCGAGTTTCTCCGCGAGATTGCTCACTTGAGGCCTCGCACCAACACCTTCGGAGCAATGGCCCGGGTTCGCAGCGCCGTCGCCTTCGCCATCCACTCCTTCTTCCATCAGCACGGGTTCCAGTACATCCAGACACCGATAATCACCGCCAGCGATGCCGAGGGCGCCGGTTCCATGTTCAGGGTAACGACGCTGGACCTGGACAATCCTCCTCGCAGCGAGGGCGCCGTCGACTCCGGCGAGGACTTCTTCGGCCGGCCCACTTTCCTTACCGTCAGCGGTCAGCTGGAAGCCGAAATCTTCGCCATGGCCCTGTCCAACGTCTACACCTTTGGCCCCACATTCCGGGCGGAGAACTCGAACACCTCGCGTCATCTGGCCGAATTCTGGATGGTCGAGCCCGAGGTGGCCTTCTGCGAGCTGGAGGGTCTGGCGGACCTGGCCGAGGACTTCTTGAAGTACATCTTCAGTTATGTTTTGGAAAACTGCCAGGAGGACATGGAGTTCTTCAACCGCTGGTACAACGAGGAGACAATCAGCACGCTCGAAGGGATCGTCAGGTCCCAGTTCGAGCGCATCACCTACACCGAGGCTGTCGACATGCTCCTGCAGTCGGGAGAGTCCTTCGAGTTTCCCGTGGCCTGGGGGGTGGACCTGCAATCGGAACACGAGCGGTATCTGACGGAAAAGCGAATCGGCCGAACCGTTATCGTCACCGACTACCCCAGGGAGATCAAGCCGTTTTACATGCGCATGAACGACGACGGAAAGACGGTGCGGGGCATGGACGTTCTGGCCCCCGGCATTGGCGAGATCATCGGCGGCAGCCAGCGCGAGGAGCGCATCGACTTCCTCCGTCAGCGAATGCAGGAAGCTGGCCTGAATGAAGAGGACTATTACTGGTACCTGGACTTGCGCAATTACGGCACCGTTCCCCACGCGGGATTCGGGCTGGGCTTCGAGCGCACCGTCCAGTTCATTACTGGCGTATCCAACATCCGCGACGTCATTCCCTTCCCGCGTACCCCCAAGAACGCCGAGTTCTAGGGACGATCAGCAGTGGCCACCTTCGATTCCCGATCCCTCGTTTCAGCGCTGGGCCCCGATGGCTCCGCGACGAGTCAGGCTATCCAGCGTCTCCAGTCCATTTTTTCAGAGTCGGAATCCATGGCGCCGGTGAACAACAGCTACCGCTCCTGGGTTGCTTGCCGTCCCTTCACGGCTGACAGCAGTCCACAGACCTTCGTCCGGCACACCTGCCTGTCCCTGCTCTGTCGTTTCCTGGCATACCGATACCTCGAGCCAAGGCCCTCGGACCGCGACCTGTGGGGCGTAATCGGCGGGGACTATTTCCTCGCCGCCGGGCTGGGGAATTTCCTCGGCGAGGATTTCCTCTCCTGGCCCTTCTTCCGGCTCTCCATGGGCATCGGAGACGACGCTCCCTCCATGGAAACCGCCAAGTCCCTGATGGCGTCGCTGGAATTTCTAAACCTGGACCAGCCGGGCCTTCCCCTGCTGGCGAACCTGTACAGCGAATTCGAGGGAATCGAGCCGCCGCAAGCGGTATCCTGGGACTTCGAAGAATTCAATGAGGCGCCACAGGCATCCTGCATAGCCCCATACTGCGGCGATGGAATCGCCCTGGCCAGTGCGGTCCGCAGCTCCCTTGACGCGCGCCTGGCCGATGGCGAGATCCCGCCGGATGCGTTGCTCGACCTTACCGGTCAATTTCTGGGCATGTCCGCCGACCCACTGGCCGCTTCAGTCGCCAGCCTGGCCTTCCTACTGGCTCTCGGAGAGGAGGTGACAGAGCCCCACGCTCCACTGTTGATCCCGGTCTACCTGGCCCATGGCGCTCATCCCCCCACGGAGCAGCAGGACGCTGCAGGCAATCTCACATATGTTGTTGAGAGCGCCGGAGGCGTCGCTCTTCCTGGGGAAGTGGCCGGGGACCCACTCTACCTGGACTGGCTGTTCGGGCGGCTGCCCAACTATCAGCGAGGGGCGGCGCTTCGCCTCAGGGCGCAGTCTGAGGATGTCGCGGTGCAGGAAGTACTCAATGCCTGGTACAACTACCTGACCTCCCCCAAGGCGCGGACTCCCATTCCTGAACCTCTCTCCCCCTCGGCGGCTGACGTGATGGTCGAAGCGGCCCGGAAGCTGATAACCCAGTACGTCGCCGGTTCCGGCCAGGGACCGCTGCACCTGGTTCGCAATGCGCCCGCTCCGCTATTCGCTTCCCAGCGGGACTTCGACATCATGCTCTGGCCCTCGGAGCTTTCCGACGCTCCCGAACTTCGGCAGACCTGCGAGGAACGCTACCTCAGTGGTGGCCGCGTCGTGGTCGTCTAGCCCGTGTCCCTCCACTGTCGCAATTGACGGCTTTTCCGGGCCTTGAATATAATGACTGCGTCCCGCCGGGCGTCATCTGGGCCGCTTTTCCTGTTGCCGGCGGGCTTTCGTAGGCCCAGCTAAAGGAGCGAAATGACTACTCACGAGGTCGTACTTCACCCCGCCTCCGTCGTAGAGGAACTCAAAAAGAACAACATCTCACACGTGGTCTGGCTTCCCGACAGCGAGACCAATTTCATGTACCAGCTGCTCACCAACGAGCCGACGCTGGACCTTGTGCCCGTCTGCCGGGAGGGCGAGACCATGGCCATAGCTGCCGGTCTTTGGGTTGGCGGCAAGCGCCCCATCGTGCTGATCCAGAACACCGGCATCTTCGAGTCCGGCGATTCCATCAGGGGGCTCGGCCTCGACGTGAACCAGCCGCTGGTGATGCTCGTCGGCTACCGCGGGTGGAGCCGCCACGGCATAACCAACGACTCAGCGGCCCGCTTCATCGAGCACATCCTCCATGCCTGGGGTATCAACTACTACCTCATCGAGACCGACGAGGATGCGGACCGCATCAGCGTCGCCATCGAGGAGGCCGATCGCACCCAGAGGCCGGTTGCGGTGCTCGTAGGCACCGAGTTCGGAGCGGAGTAGCCGCCGGTCATTGACTCATTAACCCCATCTTCCCCTGCATCGTCGGGGGCACCAGGACGCAATGTAATGATTGACAACCAGGAAGCAGTCAAAGTCATCGACGGCAGTCGCGGCGACGGCGTTATCATCGCCACCATGAATGCGAACAACGTCCGGTTCGGTCTGCCCACCGTGACCACCAAGGAACAGTTGGACATGCCGGTGTCCGGCGCCATGGGCAAGGCGTCCAACGTCGGCCTTGGCTTGGCCCTGGCCCAGCCGGACCGCAAGGTGATCGTGCTGGACGGCGATGGCAGCCTCCTCATGAACCTGGGCGCCATGGTAACGCTGGCTAACAAGACACCGAAGAACCTGTGCCACATGCTCTTCGACAACGGCGTTTACGCAGTTACCGGAGGGCAGCCAGTGCCAGGGTCCGGCAGGGCCGACTGGGAAGGAATGGCCAAGGCCGCCGGGTACGCCGCCACCTTCTCCTTCGACAACCTGGAGGATCTGACCACCGGCATCGGCGACGTAATGGCCGCCGAGGGGCCCGTTTTCGTTCATCTCAGCGTCAAGCCCGAGATCGAAAACACGCCGGTACAGTTCCGCCAGCGCGCCTCCCGCACGATGAATGTAGCCATCCGCGATATGCCGGGAATATTGGTCAGCGACTAGTCCTGGCAGGATCCGTAATTCGCGCTGTTTGCGCATATCTTAAGGGGCAGGTGGCCAGCCTGCCCCAACCAGTTTTCATGATGAGGCCCTTGGGAAAGATGCTCCATTCAACCAGAATGGCAATCGGGAATAGCGACGCTTGTTCGGCACTGTAGGAAAAGAACTGCTCATCCGGGTCGGCAAGGGGTTGCTCCTGCGCTTGGGAGCGTATGCCCTTTTCCTGTGGGGTTTCTGGCTCCTCTTCAAGGCCTTCGAGGGCCCCAACATCCCCCTCGGCGTTGGTGGCGCTGTTGCCATCCTGGTTGCCATGTGGGCGATGGTGGGCTTCCGTCGCGCACCAGCCATGAGGCCAAGGGAAAAGGACGATCACTCCCATCCCGAAGGCAACGACGGAACGAAATCATGAGCCAGACCGCTTCCAGCCAGCCGACGACGGCAGGAATCCCCTACGCCGAAGCGGTGCGCGCGGTCAACTACCATCGCGGTGAGGCGCTGGTAGTTTCCACCTCTTCCGCCCTTCGAGAGTGGAATCTGGTCTCGGACCGTCGCGATCTCGATCTGGACCTGATGGACTGCATGGACCGGGCTCCAGCGGTTGGGCTGGGCCTTTCCCTTGCCCAGCCGGACGGCAAGGTGCTGGTGCTCGACTGCGACGCCACCCTCCGCACCAACCTCGGCGGCCTGGCAACTATTGGCGAGTCCCGCCCGGGAAACCTGGTGCACTTCGTCTTCGACGACGCGTCCCGCTCCTCCACCGGCGGCCTGCCCATCAAGGAACTGGACCATCTCGACCTTGTCCGAATGGCGGAGAGCTCCGGATACGCCCATACCTACCACTTCGACCGGTTGGAGGAGCTTCTCATAGGCATCGAAGAGGCGATGGCCCAACAGGGCCCCATCTTCGTGCTCGTCAGCGTCTTCCAGGAAGGAGAATCCGCGGACTTTCCCGACCGTAAAATGGCCCAGGGATGGGCCGAGGTGCGTGAGCAATTGGCCTCGAAAAGAAAAGAAGGACCTTAGCCAGGCCCTTCTTCCCGTCACCCTGCCTCGGGTTCCGCTTCACTTTCCAGTCAGGAAGGCCGCACCACTATCTCGTGGGCAACGT
The DNA here is from genome assembly GCA_965222025.1 of Dehalococcoidia bacterium. Taxonomy (GTDB): domain Bacteria; phylum Chloroflexota; class Dehalococcoidia; order Lucifugimonadales; family UBA3495; genus VXOI01. The sequence goes on from CBDCTI010000007.1 coordinate 582,526, forward strand.
TGAACCCCATGGAGACCTGTCCCTGGTCCGTGGCGACTTCCATCACCCCAAGGAAGGGCGTCGCATCTGCCACGGTGATTTCCGCCTCCGGAACGATCTGCGAGTCCGCCAGGAACTTCAGGAGCTGCGGGTCCTCCTCTGGCACACGTTCCACGATGTAGGCCAGCCCGGTCACGGCGTAATCAAGGGTGAGGGAGTTGGGCGGCGTCTTCGGCTCTCCAGTGCCGGGAATGGGGCGGCCGTACGGGGAGCGCCGCGGATGGCCCAGCCGCTCCACCAGTTTCTCCATCAGTTGCGGCGACATGCCGTGCTCCAGTCGGTGCGCCTCATTGTGGGCCTGGTGCAACTCCATGCCCAGCAGCCGCACTACCATCCACTCGGCCAGACGGTGCCGCCGGGCAATGTCCTCACCGCCTTCCATACCCTGTCGCGTCAGGCGGATTCGCTTGTCTCCGCCAATCTCCACCAGGTGCTGCCGCGCCATGCGACGTATCATCCCCGCCACCGACGGCACGGACGTACCCAGTCCCTCGGTGGGCGGGAGGCGACGCAGTGCATCGGTCAGCTGGGTAATGGTGGGTGCCTCGTCGTCTTCCCAGAGCCTGTAGAGACACAGCAGATAGTTCTCGGTCCCGGGAGACAGCCTCTCGTTCTGAGCATCTCCGTTTTCCGAATCCTTTTGCGCAGCAGCCCTTCTGGGACGTGGCATCTGGGCCCTCGTTGCTTGAAATCCCCCTCCAGCGCAGTTGCACAGCCGGCAGGGCACGCTGAAAAGTATAGCAGAACAAGGGGAGGAGACCGTGGAATGCAGGGGAGCGGTAATCTGAGGCGGGCTAGACAACCAGCCGGTTGTTGGCGAAAAGTCGGGCCTGGTGGCCTTCGCGCATTCTCACTGAAACCAGGGACCCCACCGTGAACTCAGCAATGTGAGGCAGCAGGCACCTTACCTCGTTGCCTGAGGGCAGCCTGACCCGGTACAGATAGAAGGCGCCATGGAATTCGCTAGCAACCACTACTGCCTGGCTTTCGTCGTCCTCATAGCATTCAATGCAATCGGGGCGCAACATGAGCTCCAGGCGCAGATCACTGAATTCCCAGCCTCCTGTGGAAAGCCCTTCACCGTTGTGTTGTGAATCGTGCTTGCCGTTTCCGTTGGGGTGCAGGGCCCCAAGTTCGCTGGTAAGGTGATCACCCTCCACGCGAACCGGAATGAAGTCCACGTCCCCTATGAAATGGGCGACAAACTTGGACTTCGGATAGTGAAACACCGATGCTGGCGAGCCGGTCTGTTCCAGCCTGCCCTCGTTCATCACCGCCACTTCGTCGCCGACGCTCATGGCCGCCTGCTGATCGTGGGTGACGAAAATGGTGGTAACCCCACCGGCGTGCAGGATATCCACAACATCCCGCTGCAGTTGCTCCCGCAGCTTTGCATCCAAGTTGGAAAAGGGCTCGTCCATCAACAGCACGTCCGGCTTTGGGGCCAGAGCGCGGGCAAGCGCCACTCTCTGCTGCTGGCCGCCGGACATCTCGTGGGGCATGCGCTGTCGCATCTCCGTGAGACCCACCAGCTCCAGCACTTCAGCGACGCGGCGGCCGCGGCCTGCGTCCTTGCGCAACCCGTAGCCAACGTTCTCTTCGACGGACAGGTGTGGGAAAAGTGCCCCTTCCTGGAAAACCATCCCAATTCGTCGCCGTTCGGGGGGAACGGTGCCGCTGGCGGAGCTGACAACCTGGCCGCCCATTGATATCTCGCCCTCGTCGGGTCGTTCGAACCCGGCAATCATGCGCAGGGCCGTGGTCTTTCCGCATCCACTGGGTCCAAGAAGGGAGAGGATTTGACCCGGATTCACGACCAGGTCCAGACCTGAAACCGCCTCAACCTGCCCGAACCGTTTTACCAGACCAGTGCACCGAAGCGCTGGGCTGTCTGGAGAGAAGGTTGGAGCGGTTGTGGAGTCAGTCTGGAGAGTCGGCGGCGCGCTTACCATTACGTCAAACTTGTACTGTTCTGCTTTGAGGTGAACGCGATTATCCAAGAATGGAAACGATTATTGCGTCTGTCAATAGGAGCGATTGCGGCCCAGTGTAAAGACTGCCCATTGGCCTGTCAATCATTCGGGTTACTTCGTAATTTGTTTCCACACACCGTGTCCGATTACCCTTGTTTTTGCTGAATGCAAGGTGTTCCGAGCGATTCGTGTATACTTATTCAGACGAATCGCTTGCACATAAATGCACCCCCTTTCCATCTGTTTTCTCTCGAACATTCCGATGAAGAACCCTTTCGCCATCGCCGCTCGGATCGGCCCTGCGGCGATGAACGCTCCCCCGGTCATACTGATACCGGCCCTTCTGGTGGGCGCAGCCCTGTTGCTGCCGCCGGTATATCTGCTGGTCCGCTCTTTGGGTGGAGGCAGCGAGCTCTGGGACCTGCTGTTTCGTCCCAGGGTGGCAAGCATCCTGGGGCGAACGCTGCTGCTGGTGGCTGCCGTAACCGCCGGCTCTGTGATCATAGCCCTGCCCCTGGCCTGGCTGACGGTCCGGACGGACCTGCCCCTGCGTCGCACCTGGGCGGTGTTGACCTCCCTTCCGCTGGTGATCCCCAGTTACGTGGCCGGCTTCGTAGTCGTCGTTGCCCTAGGGCCGCGGGGAATGCTGCAGGGCGCCCTCGAGGGCCCCTTCGGAATCGAGCGGCTACCCAGCATCTACGGCTTTGCTGGAGCGATGCTGACCCTGACCTTCCTCAGCTACCCCTACGTGACGCTGACACTTCGCGCCGCGCTGGAGCGCATGGATCCCGCACTCGAAGAGTCGGCAAGGGGGCTGGGGCTGGGGCCCGTTGCAACGTTCTTCCGCGTGGTGACTCCCCTGCTCCGGCCAGCCGTCGGTGCTGGCGCACTGCTGGTGGGGCTCTACACACTGAGTGATTTCGGCGCTGTCTCGCTCCTTCGATACGAGACCTTTACCTGGGCAATATTCAGCCAGTACGAGTCTTCCCTGGATCGCACCCTTGGCGCAGGAATGTCCTTGGTGTTGGTGGCCCTGGCCTTAGCGCTGGTGGCAGCGGAATTCGTCAGCAGGGGCCGCAGCCGCTACTACTCAGCGTCTTCCGGCACCGTTCGCCCTGCTTCCATCGTGCGGCTGGGACGATGGCGGTGGCCTGCCGTGGGGCTGTGCGGCGCACTGACCGCACTGGCCCTCGGACTCCCCGTGGGCATCCTCGTCTACTGGGTGGTACGGGGAGTCTTGGCCGGGGAGCCGCTGGATCCGCTGTGGACCGCGACGCGCAACTCCGTTTACATCTCTGCCTTGGCGGCCCTGGCGGCCACCGCCGCAGCGTTGCCCGTCGGCCTGCTGTCGGTGAGGCATCCCGGTGTATTGAGCGGCTTACTGGAGCGGCTGGGCTATGTCAGCTTCGCTTTGCCTGGCATCGCCATCGCCCTGGCGCTGGTGTTCTTCGGCGCCAACTACGTCCCCTTCATCTACCAGACCATCGGCTTGCTCCTGCTGGGGTACATGGCGCTGTTTCTTTCGCCCGCACTCGGTGCCGTCAGAGCCACGTTGCTACAGATCAATCCCAGCCTGGAAGAGGCCGCCCGGGGGCTGGGCCGGTCCCCCTTGCGAGCCTTCGCCTCCGTGACGTTGCCCGTCTCTCGCCCAGGAATAGTTGCCGGTGCATCGCTGGTGTTCCTGCTTACCATGAAGGAACTGCCAGCCACGCTCATACTTAGCCCCACCGGCTTCACCACCTTGGCGACCTCGGTGTGGTCGTACACCTCGGAAGCCTTCTTCGCCCGGGCCGCCATGCCCTCCCTGCTACTGATCATCGTATCCGGCGTCCCGCTGGCCCTGCTCATGCTCCGCGAGCGCCGCTGATCCCACGCCGCCAGCCCCAGGAGGCTCGGGAAAATGAATATCCTCCACCTCGCAAACCCGGGCTCAGAACTCTGATGAGTTACAGCGCGACAAAAGGCCCCGAATTGACCGCAGCCTCCTGGAGCGACAAACCGCCGGTCCCAGCCGCTGCCAAGTCTCCGCTCTCGCGACCCCTGCTATAATCTGCAACTACGACTTAACGCGCTCAAAGAGCGGGAGATGCGAACTTGAGCGACCCTACCGACAGCCTGACGGTCATAATTCCGGGCAAACTCATCGACGGCGTGCGCGACACCCCACAGGAAGGCATGGCCGTAGGAATCAGCCAGGGCCGAATCCTGTGGATCGGGCGGCGCGGCGACGTTGAGAGCTCCCAGAGCGATGCTCCTCGAGTAATTCTCGACTACCCCGACGCCACTCTTATGCCCGGACTGTTCGACCTCCACACCCACACCAACATGCCAGGCGACGGTCGCACCGGCGAAGAGGTCGACAACGACGATTCCGACGACATCCGCCTCCTGCGTTCTGCTCGGAACGTTGGGGATGCACTGGCCACCGGAGTCACATCACTCTGCGATTGCGGCTCTTGGAACGATACCGCCTTCTCGCTGAAGGAAGGCTTGGGGCAGGGCCTCTTTGCCGGGTCGAGAACCCTCGTGTCCGGACCTCCCCTGACCATCACCGGCGGCCACCTGTGGTTCATGGGTGGCGAGACCGACGGGACAGATGGCATCCGCGCCACCGTCCGCGAGCGCGTTAAGCAGGGAGCCGACTTTATAAAGGTCGCGGCTTCGGGTGGTAGCACGCTTACCAGCGACCCCTATCGTGCCTCGTTCTCCCTCGAAGAACTGCGAGCCCTGGTGGACGAAGCCCACAACCGCAACAAGCCCGTGCTCGCCCACTGCCGCTGCACTGAGTCCATCAACTTCGCCCTCGACGCCGGAGTCGATGCTATCCTTCACTGCTTCTTCACCGACTCCGATGGCTCCTACCGTTACGACGAACCCACCGCCGACCGGCTGGCCGAGTCTCAGGTGTACCTCAACCCGACCATGCACCTCGGCCGTGTGTCCCGCGCCCACCTGGAGCGCATCCGCCAGCAGCGGCCCTTTACGCCCGCAGAAGAGGTGCGCTGGGAGCGGTCCAACCGGATGGGCGGCACGTCGATGGAGCAGTTTCGGCAGCTGGTCAGCGCGGGCGTGCGGTTGGCCGGCGGGTCCGACTGCGGCTGGGGCAGTTACCCCTTCGGCGACTTCCAGGGCGAAGTCATCGCCATGCGCGACGCCGGGCTGAATCCGATGCAGGCGATCCAGGCGGGCACGCGCAACCCCGCCACAGCAGTGGGGGTGCTGGACGAGACCGGCACCATCGAGCCTGGAAAGTCGGCCGACCTGCTGGTCGTGGACGGAGATCCCACAGCAGATGTCGAGGCTCTCCGCCGCGTCCGGGCGGTCTTCAAGCACGGAGTCGAGGTGGACTCAGCCCGCCCCGCGATCAACGCCGGCTGAGCCACGGCGGGTCCAGGTACTCAACGATGCATCACTGGGAAGTTGGCGGCGACATTCACATAGGCTGGCCGGACTACAACGTCTCCGAACGGGCTTACACCCTGGTGGAGTTCGACCTCTACGGGCCCGTGTTCCGAGGCCGGGTGTCCGACCCCACCAATGACGGGCGCCAAGGCGGTTTCCTCGTGGTCTTCGGTTGCCCGGATGTTGTCCTCGACATGCTTGCCGAGCAGGCCACCCAGAAGCTCGGCTTCAAGGTGGTGGTCTCCGACCTGCGATGCAGCATCGAAGGCAACACCCTTCACAGCTTCGACTACGAGTGGTACCCCACGCCCGAATTCGCCGACCGTCCCGGCGACCTCGCCCGCACCATCGCCGAGTCCCTTGAGCAGATGCGCGGCGGCGGCTGAACAATATGGACCAATTCACAACTCCTCTCCTGTAAGGCAGACCCGGGCAGAAGCGAAGGCCCAGGAGTGGCGATCCACCACTGGGCCTCTTGTCTGCTACGGCGTTATCGGCACCCTCGCGAAGCTTTAGCGCGAATCCGGCTTATGGTGCGGAAACCTCGGCGCCAGGACGGAAACGGGTCGCGCAGCTGAGAGCGGTCTCAATCCTTCAGTCGCAATCACCTGAGTATTTACTCGCGTGACGACGGCTCTGACCCGAACGGGGCACGTGCCGACTTCTCTCTTCCCGTGTTCAACTACGGCGGCTTGTGGGCAGGACTTGGAAACGATAGAACAGTCCTCTCGCATCCTGGGATCTGCTGAGACTGCTCCTCCGTCGACTATTGCGTCATGCGCTTCCCTAGACGCCGGCAGTGTTAGAGCGCAGAGCGGTTTGTTACGAAATACGTACTTGAATTAATAATTTTATATCAAAGAATTTTTATAAACTTATTACTTCTAAGCTGTTTGATAGACAATTTACAGCGTCCATGTTATTTTGTCGTATCTTTTTATAGTCGGGGTAGCCACATAACCGCAACTTTTTAGCAGCCTTGTGTCGTAACCCGAGGTGAAAAGGTGCCGCGCTGACCGGCGCGGGTGAGACTTGAGGAGAAAGATGGGAATCACAACGTAAAATCAAGCCGGTTCAGGAAGGATTGTATGTCCAATAAACCTGTTGGTCTTATTGTAAGAACAGTTATCCTCTCCACTGTATTGATGCTGGTGTTTATGGTCGCCTGCGGGGGCGAGAGTTCACCCGAGGCAACCGACGCGCCTGCTGCCACCTCGGCTCCCGCCGCAACTTCCGCCCCTGCCGCGACGACGGCCATGACGGCCACCGAAGAACCAACTCCCACGGCACGGCCCGCCAGGGCCACCGCGACCCCAGTGCCTGTGGGGGCCCCAACCCCGACTACCGCACCGATAGTCACCAGTTCTACCGGGCGGCTGGTCGCTTCCCTCGGGACCCTTTTCGTAGAGACCAATATCCCCTGGGGATTCTGCATGCTCCAGATGAGCAAACGACCGGCCTACGAGAACCTGATTGGTGTCGACCGGTACAACGGCGCGCTGATACCGGAACTGTCGCCTGAATGGTCGTTGAGCGAAGACGGCTTGGCTTGGAGCTTCAAGCTGCGTGAGGGCATCCCCTTCCACCATGGCTACGGCGAGTTTACCGCCGAGGACGTGAAGCACCAGGTCGCCATGGTAACCCAGGAAGGGTCCGAGTCCTGCGAAGCCAATCCTTACCGTGAAACCATTGACAATGTCGAGGTGGTGGACGACTACAACGTGATTTTCCACCAGAAGAAGCCGGACAGCTTCACCGTCGAGTTCTACAACTTCGGTGGACACGGCACGTCCGCCGCGATGAGCAAGAGACAGTACGACGAGGGCGGCGAGGAAGCTTACGGCAGGCAGATCGTGTCAACCGGCCCCTACCAGTACATTTCCAGGAACCTAGGCGAGTCCATCCTGTACGAGCGCATACCGGACCACTGGCGAAAGACCCCGGATTTCGAGGAACTGCAATTGTACTTCGTGGCCGAGGAGGCCACCCGCCTGGCCACACTCCTGGCCGATGAAGCTCACATAGTTGTCCTGCCTCAGGATTTGCAGCAGACCGCTATATCAGAGGGATATCAGCCTCAGTTGAGCAGTCTCCCCGCTGTGGGGTACAGCTTCTTCTTTGGCGGGCAGTACTACGGCATGACCAACGATGAAGGGCAGGATATCCAGGGGACTGATCCCTGGGTCGGTCTGAATGACAATGCCCGAAAGGTTCGGCAGGCCATGAACATGGCCATCAACAAGGAGGAGTTGCACAGAGAGATATTCCAGGGGCGGGGAGAGAGGCAGTGGGTCTATGGTTACCACGGCTCCCTGCTGGGCTGGAACCCGGAATGGGAAGAAAAGGGCCCGGAACTCTACAACTATAACCCGGAACGGGCCAAGGAACTGATGCAGGAAGCTGGATACGAGGACGGCTTCAAGCTGATTTCCATCCTGATTCCTCACGACCTGGTGTCGGAACAGATTCAGGTCATTGAGCTCATCGATCTCTATATGCAGGAGATCGGCATCGAGACCGAATTCCAGCAACTCGATATCGGAAACTGGGTCCCCATGTTCCGCAACCGCGAAACCGTCGGCAACATCCATCCCAACTCGGGTTCGTACCGCGACCCCCAGTTCACGATCTCTTCCTACAACACCAACTGGAGCATCGTGGCCTCGTTCGTGACTCCCTTTATCGACCAGAAATGGGATGAGTTGACTCAGGCCACCAGCCCGGCAGACCGGGACCGCGTCATGATGGACATCGGGAATCATATGTTCGACGAGTTTGCCTCGATGCCCCTGTTCTGGTTCCCGGCGGTGGTGATGCTGAATACAGACGTGGTGGCCGAATACGCTTTCCCCGGAAACCGCAGGGAAATCTTCAGCCACATGGAGTTCGCGAAAGCGGCCGACACCCAGTAACCTCCGCCCCATTCGCAAAATATCCCAAGTTCGAAATGTGGACTATGGTTAGTCCACATTTCTATTCCGGGCAAGGCACTCGAGAATGCAGAGATTCATCCTGGTAAGGCTGTTCCATGCGGTGATTGCCCTTTGGGTAATCACGGTGGTCGTCTTTGTCCTGGTTCGTTTCAGTGGCAGTCCCGTCGACGCGTTGGCTCCAGCTGAGGGAAGGGTCGAGGACCTGATAAAACTGGAAGAATATTGGGGCCTTGACAAGCCCCTGATTGTTCAATATTTCGACTACATGGGGAAAATTTTCCAGGGACAGCTGGGGGACTCTTACAAATGGCGTGGAACAACGGTGGCGGAGTTGATCGCAACGCGACTTCCCGCGACCGCCCAGCTGGCCGGCGTTGCGCTGCTGATCAGCATTGTCATCGCGGTCCCTATGGGCGTATTTGCTGCCATCAAACGCGATTCCTTCATGGACAGCGGAGGCAAGGGATTCGCCATGATAGGGCAAGCGGTACCTCCTTTCTGGCTTGGAATCATCCTCATCTGGATTCTCGCGGTCAAGCTGGATGTCTTTCCCACATCCGGCAAGGGGGGCATCAGCCACATCGTCCTCCCGGCAATAACCATGGGCTGGTTCCAGGTGGCGGCCATCATGCGCCTGGTGCGGTCGTCCATGCTGGACACGCTGGATAGCGAATACGTCAATTTGGCCAGGGTGAAGGGCATACCGGAACGGAAGGTGATCTGGAAACATTGCCTGAGAAATGCCTCAGTGGCCCCGCTAACCTATTTCGGAGTGATATCCGCCGCCATCCTGGTGGGATCAATAACCACCGAGACGGTCTTTGCCTGGCCCGGATTGGGGCGGCTGGTTCTGGAAGCCACCCTGAGCCGAGATTACGCAGTGGTTCAGGCGGTGGTGCTGCTGTTTGCGGGTATGTACATCATGGGCAATCTGATAGTAGACATTCTGTATGCCTACCTGGACCCCCGTATAAGGTTCAACTGACCGCATGTCTGGGCCTCACTTGATTACCACAGCAATTCCGACCCAAATCGTTACAACTCATCTGGCCATAGCTCCGCCTCCGGTGCCAGGGCGCTATAAGTCAGATAGGGCAGGGCTATAGGCTTATGGAAGGCACGTTTGAGCGTTCCACCCTTCGACGGCTGGCGATCACAGCCGGCGAGGTTCGTCGGTACCCGCTGTTGCCAATCACCGTATTGCTGGTCTTCCTGGTTCTCCCCGGCATCTTTGCCAACCAGGCCGCTCCCCATCCCCCAACGAGCGGCAGTGCCAGCAACCGCCTGGTTCCCCCGGTGTGGCTGGAGGGGGGTACGTGGACCCATCCGTTGGGCACCGACAAAATAGGGCGCGACATCCTGAGCCGGATAATCCACGGCGCTCGCATATCGCTGGTGGTCGCGCTGGTATCCATTGCCATTGGCGCCACGGTCGGTGTCACCCTGGGGCTGGTTGCCGGATATTTTGGCGGGAATGTTGACCACCTCATTATGAGGCTGGTCGATTTCACCCTGGCGTTGCCTTCCATTCTGCTGGCCCTGGTGCTGGCCACGGTGATGAGGCCGGGGTTTTCCAGCGTCGTCATCATAATTGCCCTGGTAATCTGGGCCCGGTATGCGCGCATGGTCCGGGCTGAGACGCTCGCAGTCAAAGAGCTGGACTTTATCGCTAGGGCCAAGGTCGCCGGCAATTCAAACTTGCGCATCATGTTCCGGCATGTCTTTCCCAACGTGGTGAACAGCCTGATCGTGCTGGCTACCCTGGAGGTAGGGCAGGTCATCATTTTCGAAGCGTCTCTCAGCTTCCTCGGAGTGGGCATTCCGCCGCCCCGACCGGCCTGGGGACTGATGGTGGCAGACGGGCGGGTCTTGGTGATAACGGCCTGGTGGGTTTCCTTCTTCCCAGGCTTGGCCATCCTGCTTACCGTGCTATCCATGAATCTGCTGGGTGACTGGGTCAGGGACAAGCTGGATCCTCGGCTGAGAAATCTGTAGCCGTCCGAACCGCGCGACCGACAGCCCGCGTTTGCATGTATCAAGGAACGCACCCACACGATTCTCAACTACCTTCTCGGTCTAAAACGAAGAGTGGCGCACCAACTGCCGGCCGGTCGAGTGTACGCCTCAATTCATGCGGAAGCTTCGGCCCTTCAGCCCATGCCAGGCAACGCCTGGAACCCTGAGTTCGGTCTTGAAGGGCAGTAGAGGGCACGGCGAACCCATGGACGAAACCTTCAAACTACTCGGGGGGTCCAGTCGTCTCAGCAGCCATCCGTAGCTGGACTACGCCGCCGGGCAAAGGTATCATTATGGGCAGTCAGAATATCGCCGAACCGCCACCACCGATGGCGTAAGACGGCGCACTGCAGGAGAGTAACCAATGAAGAAAGTCACCATGGGCGACATTCCCCGGACCCCGGCTGACATGGCCCCCCTCGGTAGCGGCGGACTGATGACTGGGAGCCAGGTCTGGCGCCAGTCCATCCTGAACGCCGAAGACTCAAACAACTTCAACTTCGCCATCGTCGCCTTTGACGCCGGCTCTCGCAACAAGTTCCACAAGCACTCCGGCGACCAGATCCTGGTAGTCACCGAGGGCAAGGGCAAGGTTGCCTCAGACGATGAGGTTCTCGAAGTCGCTGAAGGCGACGTCGTTGTCATTCCGGCCGGTGAGAACCACTGGCACGGTGCTCCCGACGACACGGGCATGGCCCACATCACCATCACCGTCAAGGGCAGCCAGACCGAGCAGACCGAGGCCTAGTCCTCACCCAGACCTAGCGCGCACCATACGAACAGCCCCGGAGCTTTCCGGGGCTGTTTCTTTTTGAATCGATAAAGTCGCAGATTCTTTTAGTTCACTGTGCCGGGATGACACCGTCCCGCCGTCAGTCGCCCTCCGTCTTGATAGGCTGTGCCGCTGGGGTGATACCCGCCTCGGCGGGAGGCGTGTCGGACGTGACTCGTGGCTGCCTCTGCCTCAAGGCAACCAGCCTGGACCGCAAATTCGAATAGACCATCACCACCGCAAATACCGACGCCTCCACCAGCACAATGGTGGCCCCAGACGAAACATCAACGAAGTAGCTCAGGTATATCCCGAAGAAGCCGCAGGCCGCGCCGATTCCTGCGGACAACATCAGCATCCTCGGGAAGCTGTCGGTCAGCATCCGGGCCGATACCGGCGGTATCACCGTGGCCCCCGCGATGAGCAGCACGCCCAGCACCTGCAGCGACACCACGATGGTCCCCGCCAGCACCAGCGAGAACATCGCCTCCACCCATCCGGTCGGCACTCCGTAGAACTGGGCCACGTCCCCGTCAAAGGTCGTGAAAAGAAATTGCTTGTAAGCCACGAACAGCACCAGGGCCGTCCCGAGGGCCACCGCCGCCAACGCCACCAGGTCCCCCGCTGTAACGCCGACAATGTTGCCGAAGAGCGCCGTCTCAAAGTCCCGGGTGAAGCTCTTGTAGCGACTGATCAGGACAATGCCCATGGCAAAGCTGGCCGTGGTAATAACGCCGATCGCAGCGTCGTAGGCGATCTTCCGTTTCTTCGTCGTCAGCGTTATCAGCTGTGCGCAGAGAAATCCCCATATCGTCGACCCGATGAGGAAGTTGAACGACATCACGAAGGACACCACGGCGCCACCCAGAACGGCGTGCGCCAGCCCATGGCCGATGTATGCCATCCGCTTCAGGACAACGTAGACGCCGATGGTTCCGCAGAGTGCCCCGGCGATTATGGCGGCAACCATCCCCCGGATGATGAAGGGATAGCCAAATGGCTCCAGGAACGTTTCAAACATGGCTATGGGTATGCCCGGCAGTCTCCGCATCGCCGTTCCCCGCGCCGTTGCGCGCGTAGCGGTGGGGACTCTCGGCCACTATGGGCATTCCTTCGTAATGGATTACCGGCATGTCCGCGCCGTATGTCTGGCGCAGCACGTAGGGCGTTATTACCTCGTAGGGCGTGCCTTCAGCCAGTACTCGACCGGCCAGGCACACAAGCCGCGGCAAGTGCACAGCCACGGCGTTGATCTCGTGAGTCGTGATCACTATGGTGACGCCCTGGTGGTTGAGGTCATGCAGCAGGTGCATAATGTCGTCGCGAGTCTTGACGTCGACTCCGGACGTCGGTTCGTCCAGCAGTAGCAGCGATGGGCTGCTGACCAGCGCCCGGGCCAGAAAGGCCCGCTGTTGCTGCCCGCCCGAAAGCTCGCGGATGTGCCGTCCGGCCAGCTCGAGAATTCCCAGCCGGTCCATCATGCGGTCGGCCAACTGCTTCTCCTCCTGGCGGAACCACGGGAAGAAGCGGTTCTCCATCGTCCGGCCCATCATCACCACTTCCCGGACGGTTACCGGGAAGTTCCAGTCGATGGTCTCCAGTTGCGGCACATAGCCGATGCGTGGCCTCTTCTCCGTGACCCTGGCGCCGTTGACCAGCACCTCGCCTTCGTAAACGTCCACTGCGCCCAGCATCGAGCGCAGCAACGTCGTCTTGCCAGACCCGCTGGGTCCCAGCAGGCCAACAAAGTCCCCCTGCATAATCTGCAGATTGACTCCCTGTAGTGCCTTCTGTTTCTCGTAGCCGCAAGACAGTCCGTTGATCTCGACCAGCGGAATGCCTCGAACGTGCTCATGGGGTAGGGGATGCAGCATGTCTTTTCATTCAGCCTTGATTTTCATTCAGCATGGTTTTTCATTCAGCCCTGATTTTCATTCGGCCTTGATCAGATAACGCCTCAAACTTGTGCAGTGCGGTTCCCGCCAGGTATCAGGTAAATCTCATTCCGCTGACTTCTAGTGGTTGTGATGGTGTCCGCCCGGCACGCCGGTCCAATCGGAGGACAATGGCGTGTCGTGGCCATCGTGATGGCCCTTCTCCTCATGCTCCTGAGCATGCCCGTTGGTGGCGCTCACTAGTTGCGTTGCCACCAACTGGGCATACAGCCCCTGCCGTTCCAGCAGTTCTTGGTGGTTGCCCTGCTCCACCGCCCCGCCTTGGTCCAGAACCACGATCCGGTCGGCGTTGCGGATGGTCGACAGACGGTGAGCAATGACGAGGGTGGTTCGCCCCTCCATCAGGTTCTCCAGGGCCTGCCGCAGCTGGCTTTCGCTCACCGCATCCAGGTGCGACGTCGCCTCGTCCAGGATCAGCACGGGCGCATTCTTCAGCAGGGCCCGAGCGATGGCGACGCGCTGCCGCTGGCCGCCCGAGAGCTGCATTCCCCTCTCACCTACGATGGTGTCGTACCCGTCAGGGAAGACCGTGATGAAGTCGTGGCAGTTGGCCTGCCGAGCCGCCTCTTCCAGATCGGCCTGCGTGGCTTCGGACCGGCCCAGCATGATATTGTCCCGGATGCTTGCGTTGAACAGGTAGGTGTCCTGCGACACAAGGGCAATCCGCTGCCGGAGATCATCCAGCTTGAACTCACGGACATCGTGGCCGTCCAGTTCGACCGCGCCGTGGCCGGGGTCCCAGAACCTCATGGCCAAGTTGGCGCATGTGGTCTTCCCTGCTCCTGAGCGCCCTACAAGCGCGACAGTGTGCCCCGGCTCCACTTCGAAGCTCACGTCGTGGAGTGCCTGCGGCTCCCCGGGGCCATAGTCGAAGCCCACGCCCGCGAATACTACCGAAGGCGCCGTCTGGTGGCCGTCCGAGTGGTTGTGGTGGTCGTGGCCGTCGTGCTGCCCGACGCCAGGGCCGTCCGCCACCGGCACGGGCTCATCGTGGATCGCGAAGAGTCTCCGGGAGGCTGCCAGCGTCTCCATCAACTGCTTCATGGTACGGGCAATGTCCGACACCGGCGCAAACGCAGCCACCGAGAGGACCACGGCTAGGATGAGCTCCGGACGGGAAATATTCCCGTTGGTCAGCAGCCAGACTCCCACCGTCAGCACCACCAGCCCTCCCAGCGCGGTCATCGCTTCGATGAACCCGATCTGGAAAGCCCGCTCCTTCAGGAACCGCAGCTGGAAGTGGGCGAACCGCCAGCTGTTGGCCACCATCTCGGCAGTGCGTGAACGCCCCTGCCCGAAGGCAACGATTTCCCGCATGCCCTGGATACTGTCCAGCATGTGCGCATGAACGTCGCCCAGCTGGTGCCGCAGTTCCTCGCCGAGCCGCTCCGAGCGCTTCAGTGCGAAGAACGGGCTCAGCGCCACGGCCACTAGGAACGGCGCCACTGCTATCGCCATGGGCCACGCGATCACCGCAAGGACTGCCACCACCACGCCTGGCACCACCACGGCGGTGAAAGCGGGAGTGATAGTGTGTGCGAAGAAGAACTCCACCGTCTCCACGTCGCCCCCGACCACGCTCACCAGGTCCCCGGACCGTCGTCGAGTCATGTAGGCCGGTGCCAGCGGGTCCAGCTTCCGGTAGACATCCACTCGCATTTCCGCCAGCAGACGGTAAGCAAGGTCGTGGGCCACCCAAGACTCCGTCCAGATGAAGAAGGCCGCAAGGGGTGTCAATACCGCCAGCAGGATCAGTAGCAGCGTCAACTCGCCGCCAGTGATCACCTGCCCCACCAGCAGCGCGCTGACAACGCCCACGCCAATGGCCGTTCCGTGATGCGCCACTCCCAGAAGGAAGGTTAATATGAGCTCGTTCCGCCACGGCTTGACCAGTCCCAGCAGCCGCACCCACACGGCGATGATGCCCAGCGCCCGTTCGCCCTGTCCGTGCTGGCGTTCGTCTGGCTGATGCTGGGCTGCCGGGGCGGCATGATGATGCCCGTGCCCGTCGTGCGCCGGTTGCGGCATGAAGGCAGCGGCATCCGGCTGCGGGCCGTGGTTTCCTTCGTCATGAACTTGGGCAGTCAGATGATGCCCGTCGCCGTGGGTGCGATGGTGCGCCCGCGCACCGTCGTGGTCTTGATTCTCATGATCGCGATGGCCGTCTTGGTCGTGGACACCGCCATGCCGTTCGTGATTCGCCGTATGGTCGGAATGTTGCGTTTCACCCTGGTCATCGTCGTGATGGGCCTGAGGCGCCTCATGATGATGCCCATGTCCCTGGTGCGCCGGACTGGGAATGAACGCGCTCACATCCAGTTGCGCGGCCAATGTCTGCGTGGCGGCGCGGCCCTCTTCTGGAGGTCGGTAGTCGAAGTCCAGCCGCTCCTGCTGCTGCGACATCAGGTCGGAGTAAAGACCGCCGGCCGCGACCAGGTCGCCGTGTGAGCCCGTCTCGACGAGCCGTCCCTCGTCCAGCACTAGGATGCGGTCGGCATTCACCACGCTGGAAAGTCGGTGGGCGATCCTCAAGGTCGTGCGGCCTTCCATCAACCGGTCCAGGGCCTGTTGAATGACCGCCTCGTTTTCGGCGTCCACATTGGAAAGCGCCTCATCCAGGATCAGGATGGGAGCGTCCTTCAGCAGTGCCCGCGCAATGGCGATGCGTTGCTTCTGGCCGCCGGAAAGCCGGACGGCCCTCTCACCTACCACCGTCCCGTAGCCATCGGGCAAGTGGCTGATGAATTCGTGGGCGTTGGCATTCCGGGCTGCCTCCTCCAGTTGTCCCTGGGTTGCGTCGGGATTACCGAAGCGAAGGTTCTCCGCCACTGTACCGTGGAACAGGTAAGTGTCCTGGGTAACGACCGACAGCTGCTCGCGCAGTTGCGTGAGAGGAATATCTCTCAGTTCGCGCCCGCCCAGTCTTATTGATCCCTGCTGCGGGTCGAAGAACCTGAGTATCAGCCAGACTATGGTCGACTTCCCGGCCCCGCTGGGACCCACAAGTCCCATCGTCTCACCCTCTCGCAAGGTGAACGACAGGTCGTGCAGTGCCGGGCGTCGGCCCTCGCTGTAGGCGTGGCTCACGTTGTCGAAAATCACTTCCGGAGCCAGCGGGCCAACAGACTCAGGCGCAGCGCTGTTAGAGGCCTGTCGCTCCGGCTCCTGAACGGATGCCGGCGAGTCCATGATGGCAAATATGCCCTCCGCGGAGGACATCGCCATCACGCCATCGTGGTAGAGCTGCACCAGCTCGCGCAGCGGGCGGAAGACCTCCACGCCAAGCATCAACACGATGAGAAGCGCCCTGAGTTCCATGTCCCCATCGGCCACCCGCACCGCGCCCCACCCTAGGGCAACGGCAGCGCCGCCGGTGATGCCCAAGATGGTCAGGGCGCCCGTCGCCGCATTTGCCGCCAGCACGCCCATGGTGGTGCGAAACAGTTCGCGGGCCCGTTCGGCCAGCAGTTCTCCGCGTACCCGACTCTGTCCGAAAGCCTTGAGCGTTGAGAGTCCCTGAACCGCGTCCAGAAAGTCCGCGCCCAGTGCTCCGTATGCGTCGCGGCGGGCCATGCTCCGCTCCCGGTTCCAGCGATGGAACAGGTTCGGAATGATCAGGGTCAGAAGAGCGAAGGCCAGGAATATCAGGCCGGTTCGGAAGTCTATCAGCGCCATGAAGATGAAGATCACCACCGGCGCCAGCGCCGCTACGATCATCTGCGGCAGATATCGGCCGAAGAAGGCCTCGAGACGTTCCACTCCCTCCGCCAGCGACATCAGCGCGTCGCCGGTCCGTGAGGAATCGAAGTATCCCGGCCCGAGCGCCAGCGAGTGTTCGTACAGGCGCTCCCGCAGCTTCACCTTCACCAGGCTTGCGGTGTGATGGCTCATCACCTCCTGCAGGTACTGCAGGCCACCACGCGCCACAATCAGCGCCGCCATCCCCACCAGCGGCCATGTCAGAGACTCGAAGGTCGCGTTGCCGCGCACTACCTCCACGATAATCAGCGCGGCCACTGCCAGCCGCGCCACCCCGGCGGCCACCGCCAGCATCCCCACGATGGCCGAAATTATGATGCGCCAGCGAACGTCACTGGCCAGCGACAATAGCCTCGGGTGCAGATACATGGCTACATACCCTCCGTTACAGGGTGGCTGAGAGGAGCTTGTCCCTGGAATTGTCCGGATGGACTACTGGGAGTAAACGGCACCGCTCTGTCCTTCGAATACTAGGCTTACGTCCACGTCGTCAAAGGCATCGGCGTTGCCGCCCAATGCCGGAATCATGATTCTCATGTTGCCGAGCATCAGTCCCAGGTACGAATGGTCCGGGTCTCCTGGCACTCCAGGTAGATCGTCGTCCGACAACTGGTCGACGAAAGTTGTGTTGCCTTCCCGTGCGATGATTTCCAATACCTGGCTGGGAAACTCTTCCGACCCGAAGATCGCCGGCAGTCCCAGTTCCTTTACCTGGTCTATCAGCTCCGCCATTTCCCGGGCCGAAGGTTCGGCAAAGTCCGAGGGCTGCACCGCGCCGATGACTTCCATCCCGTAGGTAAGTGCAAAGTAGGCCCACGAGTCGTGATAGGTCACCAGCTTGCGGTTCTCGGGCGGTATGGTGGCCACGGACTCACGGATCGCCGCGTCCATCGCGGCTACACGCTCTCTGAAGGACTCCAGGTTTTCCTCATAGTAGCTGGCGTTTTCGGGGTCAAGGGACGCCAGCTCCGCTTGGGCCAACTCGGCATATTTCAGCCCCAGTGTCGGGTCCGGCCAGAGATGCGGGTTGGGATGACCCTCAGACTCCGGGAAACTGAAGTCAAACTGCCACTGCTCACGGGTGATTGCCCGGTCTCCCAGCCGCAATATCGGCGTGGTGTCCTTTTTGTTGGCCTCCGCAAGCTGCAGGGTCGGCTCCTCCAGGAACAGCCCGTTGGCGATGATCAAATCGGCGTCTACCATCAGCTTGGCCAGTGACGGCTGAGGCTCGAAGATGTGCGAGTTCACCCCTTCCGGCACCGCTCCCTCCAGTTCTATGCGATCGCCCCCAATGTTCTCCACAATGCTTGTTATGGGCGACACCGTGGTGACTACCCTGAGCTTTCCGCTTTCAACTTCCGAGCCACCGCAAGACACGGCGCTCAGAAGCAATGCCAGTATGCAAATAGTGAGACCGAAGACGGGAAAACGCTTAGTCAATCCTGGTATCCCCTGATTAATTCCAGCCCGATTAATTCCAACCCGGTTAATTCCAGCCCGGTTAATTTCAGCCCGGTTAATTCCAGCCCGGTTAATTCCAGCCCGGTTAATTCCAGCCTTGTTAATTCCAGCCTGATTAATTCCAGCCTGCTGAATCCTGCGATTCGGAACCCTTACTCCGCATCCTCGCTGGTTCCCTGGCAACCGGCACAAACACCAGTTACTGAAAAATGCTCCAGGTCTGGCACAAAACCAAACTCCCGGACCAGCGTCTCCCGGAACTCTTCCAGGTAATGCGGGCTGAGGTTGAAGGCACCGCTGCACACGCGACATACCATGTGATGATGCAGGTCTCCGGGCATTGTCAGCTCATAATGCAGCCGGTCCCCGATCTCGACCTCGGTCACCACTCCCGCGTCGCGGAACAGGCGCAATGTGCGGTAGACCGTCGCAATGTCCATGTACTGGTAGGCCTCTCGCGCCCGCCGGAACACCTCATCCACGCCCATATGTCCCCCGCCTTCCGCTACGGCGGAAAGCACGAGGACCCGCTGGGGCGTAATCCTGTGCCCCTGCA
Source organism: Dehalococcoidia bacterium (assembly GCA_965222025.1). Taxonomy (GTDB): domain Bacteria; phylum Chloroflexota; class Dehalococcoidia; order Lucifugimonadales; family UBA3495; genus VXOI01. Next base: position 601,392 of record CBDCTI010000007.1, read on the forward strand.
TGCGAAGCCTGTCCAGCGCCTGTTCGTGATGCAAAGCGCAACTCGCAGTAATTGCAATTGGTTGCCACAACGGATGGTAGCAGGAATAGCCCCAAAGTCAATACAAGGAGCGGAGGGAACCAGGGTCATTAGATTATCGGCAAACCCGTTGACCCTGAGCCTGTCGAAGGGCCTATCCTGAGCTTGTCGAAGGGCCTGTCCTGAGCTTGTCGAAGGGCCTATCCTGAGCTTGTCGAAGGGTCGTTCGTTCATGGTTCGACAAGCTCACCACCAACGGACCGGCAAGAATGGCCAGGCTTGTAATCGATAATCGAATGACCCTGCGGAGGGAATGGCCTAGGCAGTGTCGTCAAAATAACTACTTGATGGTAAGGTACTGGGGAAAGTGTGAGAGTGCGGGGTGGGACTATGACGGCAGCGCATCGACGTCACGATATAGCGGACCAGGTTTGGGAACGATTGCGACCCTTTTTGCCTGGAGACGGAGGCAAAAGAGGTAGGCCGGCTCGAGACAACCGGTTGTTTTTGAACGCGGTGTTCTGGATTCTGCGTACCGGTGCTCCATGGCGGGACCTGCCACCGGATTACGGGGACTGGAAAAACACCCACCGGCGCTTCTGTCGCTGGCGGGACCGGGGTGTCTGGGAGCAACTGCTGGATGCGGTCGTCGACGATCCGGACTTTGAGTGGCTGATGATAGACGCCAGCTACATCAAGGTTCATCCCCACGGGACTGGGGCACGGGGAGGCAATCAAGCCATAGGCCGCACAAAAGGGGGCTGAACAGCAAACTGCACCTGGCCGTTGATGCCCATGGAATGCCGGTTCGGTTGGTTTTGACCGGGGGCACGGTGGCGGACTGCACCCAAGCCCATTCGCTGACGGCTGACCTGCCGGCCCAGTATCTGCTGGCCGACCGGGGCTACGACACCAACTCCATCGTGGCGGAGGCCGAGGCCCGGGGAATGGAACCGGTAATACCCCCGAGGAGCCACCGCAAGGAACCCCGGAACTACGACCGGGCATTGTATAAACTGCGTCATCTAGTGGAGAACTCATTTCTGGACTTCAAGCAATGGCGTGCCGTAGCGACTCGATATGCCAAAAACGAAGCGTCCTTCCTGGCCATCTGCCAAATCAGGGCACTGGCAATCTGGGCCAGATTATTTTGACGACACACCCTAGGGCGTGTGGACATTCAGGGTTGAGTTGGAATTTTGTGTTGTGCCTCAATCAGACTTCGGTACGCTCAGCCCGACGTATGGCGTCATAGAGGCTCGCTCTCGGCCAAAGCGACTGCTTTCTCCCTGATATGGCGGGGTACTTCTCTGCTTTCTGCACAAATAAGCAGGGCGTCTCTGGCCCGCCCTACTGCAATGATTTTTCGAGCCGGATATACTCGACGAGTCAGGGCTGCGGAATAGTCACGGCCCCAATCTTCCGCGATGTATCTGGCAACCGTCTCGTTCAATAGGTCAAGGTCGCAAAGCTCTCCGAAGAATGTAACGAAGCACTCTTTCCCAATTGACTGGAGGTATCGGTTCAACTGCTGGTCGTTCACATGCACTCCTTTGCTTAGGGTCTGTGGACATTCAGCAATGCATAGTGAGATGCACGGTGCGCACATTGGGACGCGACGAGGGTGCCGGCGTCCAGATCAGAGCAGCCCTCAGTGAATGCAGAAATCGTTATACGGAGTCTCCAAAGTCACAGCGGCATAAATCTCGAAGGCCGCGAGGGTCACACAACACCTGATTTCAATCGCCCGGACTTTCATGTTGCGGACGATCCTCTGCTTCTCTTTAAATTCGGCGTTATGGTCTTGACCAAGTTTCTTTAAGGTCATGGGACCTAACCCCAGGTCTGCTATCGTCATCCGGGAGGGCAAGGGTGCCGTCTTAGTGGTGCCGGTGCGATGTTGCCTAATCCGTGTCAGGATGTCCTGCTTGGAATGGGGGCCGACGATACCAACGTACATCGGGTCGTTGCCCTCATAAAAGACGTACGCGCCGCTGTGTATGTGCAGGCTATCTAAGGTCTCCTCACAGTATGGGGTGCTTGCCTCGAGCTCCTTCAGGAGAGGTTTTAACTGATGATGGATTTCTTCTTCAAACATGGGGACTTTGAGTGCAAAACAGATCGAGGACTAAGGCTACGGGCCGCCCTCACGTCCATTACCAGCCCATCTTCAACCTTTTCTGGCTCTGGAACAACCTGAATTGCTGAATGTCCACAGACCCTAGACCGCGCTGCTCAGGCGGCGATGCGAATAATGCTGTACATGTGGCGGTATAGCCGCGCCGCCTCTGCAAGAAGGTCCCCGATTCCCCCGCCGCTCGGCCTCACATGCTCGAAGGCCAGGACTTCCGTGTACCGCACGTCGCCCCGGTCCTTTGTCGCGGCGTGCAGCCGCCGCGACTCGGCCGCGGGAACCAGTCGGTCGTTGCGGTCGTGCATGATCAGCAGCTTGGCTTCGATGTTGCTGGCGTGGGTTGCGGGAGAGATCGCGTCCAGGTCCCTGCGAAAGTCCACCGACAGCGTGGGGTAGAGCGCCTCGGCCTCCTCCGGGGTCGTCCCTTCCAGCAGCCGCGCCACCGCCAGGCCAGCAGGCGAAAGCGACTCTGTCTCGGCCATCTCCACCGCTTCCCCGTTCAGGTGCCGCCGGGTGAGAACGTCAACGTCCCGCGGTTCTTCCAGCGATTCGATCAGCTCGTTCGCCAGCACCTTCAGCGTCAGCGAGTCCGGGTCCCACGGCGTCCGCTCCCCATCGTAGACCACCGAGCGAGACGCAGCCTGCATCAACAACTCCCGCGCGTCGTAATACGGGCCGAAAGCATTGACGAAATGCACGTGCTCCCGTATGCGCGGGTCGGCCGCCGCCACCAGCGCAAACGACGCCCCGACGCAGAAGCCACCCAGCCCGACGCGCTCCGGGTCCACGTACCCCCGCTCGGACAGATAAATGAATGCCCACACCAGGTTGTCCAGCTCAGTTATGTCGATGTTCGCCCGCAGGGCCATCGTTGATGACCAGTGGAACATGGTGACGTACCCGGCCCGAGCCAGGGCGTTGCCCAGGTTCACCACGTCGGCATCGTCCCGCCCCGCGGCGTTGGCCCCCAGGAACAACACGACCGCCGCTCGCGGCTTGCCGTCCGGCAGCCGGTACACGTCCGCCACCGTCGAGCCGTCCGCAGACTGGTAGTGCACCTCGTGGCGCAGGGGTTCGTCAGTAAACCAGGTCTGCGGCTTGACGCCAAGATCCAGCACCTGGGTAACAAACAACGCCGTATGAAAGCCCGCGCGGCCTTGAGGAGTCAGCGCTATGAAGAGCGTGAAGAGCGCCCCGAACACCACCAGCGCCTGGAAAACCCAGGACGCCCCCTTGCGGAGCACCCGCTTCCATCGCCCGCCCGCGCGGGCCGCCGATTCCGGGCCGCCGTTCATGTGCTAGACCCGCACCACCCGGATCATGAATACTGACACCACCCTCGTCGCTGCCATGGCAAGAAACACGATCGGCCAGGGGCTGCCGGTCACGTCCAGCACCACGCCGAACACGATCGCTTGCGCCCCAGCGTACAGGTAGCCATGAGCGTCCAGGATGCCCGAAGCGGTCCCGGCCATCCGTCGACCCCCCATATCCACAGACACCGTCGACATCGGCGACATACCCATGGCCAAGCCACCGGTCAGCAACAGCACCGCCCCCAGGACCTCGTTGGACGGCGGCACCAGGGCAATGACCGCAATAATGCCGGCGCTCGCCAGGCAGGACGAAATCACCAGCGGCCTTCGCTGGCTGTTCAGGAAACGGTCCGAGATGAACCCCGACAATGGCGGCGCTAGCAGGTACCCCACCGGCAACAGCACCGTCACGAACACCGTCGACTCAATCGACAGCTCGCCCACTTCCGAATAGTAGATCGCCACCCACGTGGTGAGCCCATAGCGGACCACGTTCTCCAGCCCCTTCACGTGGCAGGCCAGGACGAAGCGGCTGTTGCTCAGCAGCTCCCAAAAGGGCCCCAGGCCCTTCAATCGTTCGGCGCTCACCATCTCCGGGGTGGCGGAAACCTCGTCCTCTTCGATGTATTCGGGCAGGTCGAGATCGGCAGGACGGTCGCGCACCAGCAGGTAGAAGGCAACCCCCAGCACCGCTGAGATTATCGGCAGGTACCGGAACGCGGCGCGCCATCCCCACTCCGCTCCGACCCAACCAGCCAGCGTCCACATCACCAGCATCGCCCCGCCTGCTGACGTCCCCACGATGCCCAGCGCGACTCCCCGGCGACTGCGCGGCCACCACTGCGAGATCATGCTCATGGCCGGGGCCCAGCACGCGGCGTTCACGAACCCCGCCAGCCCCAGCGGAATCGCCATGGTCAACGGAGAGACCGCAAAGCTGGTGATAAAGTTGAATACGGCCGTCAGTATCGCCCCTACCATCACCCACAGCCGCAGCCCGAAGGCCTCCGACAACCGGCCATGGAACACATCCCCCAGTCCGAACCCCCAGAAGAGCATCGCCCAGATCATCGCGATCTCGACGTTGCTGAGCGCCAGGCTCTCCTTCACCAGCGGCCCCAGCGGATACAGGCTGAACCTTCCCAGGTAGGCGAAGAGGTAGAATCCGGCAAACGCCAGCAGCACGCGCCACCTGAATACGTGGTAAGCGTGCGGCAGGTCGTCGAATCGAACTGCGCCTATGCTGGTCATCGGTGTCTGCGTCGCATCCTGGAAGAATCATGGGGAAGAATTATGGGGAAGGATCAGGGGGTCGGCCGGGTCCGGTAATGTCTGCCCTCGCCCAGTTCCTCGACTGCGACGGAAGGCTCAGTGTCCGGAAAATTGGCAGACCCGGGCAGCCGTGCGGCCGCCCGGGTCCAGGGATGCCTCGTTTGCTGGGAGTGCTGGAGGCTCTAGTTGGCCGGTATGGCGGCCTTTGCGATGCCGAGCAGCTCATCGTTCGGCGCCTCAAGGTCAATGAGATCGCCGTGGGGCTGAGGGACGTCGAATCCCGTCTTGCAGTACAGCTCGAGGCGGTTGCCTTCGGGATCGAAGAAGTACATGCCGAAGGCGTTGCCGTGGCTGACTATGCGGTCGATCTCCACTCCTTCCGCCTTGATCCGCTGGTGATACTCCTTCAAGTCGTCCAGCCCAGGCACGATGAAGGAAATCTGCTGAATTACCTTGGCGTCCCCGGACGTGACCCGCCCCTTCATCAGCACAAACTCGTGATGCTCGCGCTCCGGATCCGAGCTCAGGAAGCTCATTCCCCGTCCGTCCAGGTCCTCGTCCGCAATCTGCAGGCCCAGAACCCGGGTGTAGAAGTCCCGCTGCTTCATGATGTCTTCGGCATAGATACCGACGTGTCCCAATCCCTCTATCTTTGACATGTTCCCCTCGCCAATATTTGATTGTCTGCCCGTTTGCCGAAAGTTTCCGGAATTATACACCATCGCTTTCGGCAACTGACCCTCAGGTGAGAGTTACGCGGATCCGCTCGACAGGTTCACGGCCAGTTGCGCCAGCGTCCGGGCGGGCGCGCCCGTGGCTCCCTTCACCAGGTAGCCCGACGCCTTCTCCGACGTGGAGGTTCCGGCGATGTCCAGGTGCGCCCACGCGGCGCCGTCCACGAACTCCTTCAGTAGCAGGGCTGCCGTGATCGAGCCTGCCTGCCGTCCTCCGCTGTTCTTCATGTCCGCCACGTCGCTTCGAATCAGCTCCTTGTATTCGTCGAACATCGGTAGCTGCCAGAACTTTTCGCCCGTCTGCTTGCCAGCCTCTATCACGCCGCCAATCAGTTCGTCGTCGTTGCCCATCACCCCGGTGCACGCCTTACCCAGCGTGGTAACCATCGCGCCGGTCAGGGTTGCCACATCAACCAGGCGGGTGATCCCCCGCTCCCGGGCCAGGCACAACGCGTCGGCCAGCACCAGTCTCCCCTCGGCGTCCGTATTGATGACCTCGATGGTCTTCCCGTTCATGGCCGTGACCACGTCGCCCGGGCGTTGCGCCGACCCGCCGGGCATGTTCTCGGTAGCCCCCACCATCCCCGTTACATTAATCCTGGGTTTCAGCTGGGCTATGATCTGCATCGCCGCAATGACCGCAGCTCCTCCCGCCATGTCTCCCTTCATCGACTCCATCCCCGCCGCGGGTTTTATCGATATCCCCCCGGTATCAAACGTGATTCCCTTGCCGATGAGGCCCAGGTTATTGTTCGAGTGGTCTACGTCTCCCTCATAGGTGAGGATGATCAGCTTGGCGGGTTCTTCAGACCCTTGGGCTACGCCGATGAACGCGCCCATCCCCATTTCCTTCATGTGGGCGTTCTCCAGCACCTCGAACCCCAGTCCGTGCTCCTCGGCAACCCGTCGTGCAGTCTCGGCCATGGCAGTCGGGGTCATCACGTTGGCGGGCTCGTTCACCATGTTGCGCGCGATCATCGTGGCATCGGCCATGGCTTCCCCGCGTTCTATGCCTTCGCCGATGGCCCTCGCGCGTTCACCGTCCAGCTCGGCAACGGTCAGTTCCGAAAACTCATCGTCGCCATCGTCGCCGTTGGTGTGGTAGCGATCAAATCGATACAACCCCAGTAGCGACCCTTCCGCAATACTTTGCCCCGATTCTTCGGGTGCCAGGCCGCCGACCCCCGCTCCGTGCGCGATGGTCACCGCTGAGCAGATTCCCCGCCGTCGCAGATACCGCAGGGATTCCGACGACACCCGGCGGACCACCTCGGCACTGAAGCTATCCTGTGAGCCCAGCCCGGCCACGAGCACCCGCGCCGGTCCGATCCTGCCCAGGGTGTGCAGCAATGTGATCTCCCCGTTCTTGCCGGTGATTTCGCCATCTTCTATGAGGTTACTGATGGCCCCGTCGAGAGCGCGGTCCACCGCCCCCGTCGCCCCTCCGGGCGCCTTGACCCCTTTGAACAGATTGACGATCAGCGCTGGAGTCTCAATTTTCGTTATATCCGCGATTTCGACCTTGATCTTCATCCTTCCATCCCTTCGTGCAGGAGTTCCTCGATATGGAGGGTTATTTCTTCACACTTTCAAAATAAGTCGTGAATCTATCTTTTCCACAATCCTTATTCCGTTCCAGCCCAGTCGAGTACTCTTTGCAGCGCGGGCTGGATATTACAGGAAGTGTCGACCAGGATGTGCGGGCGGGACACCTTCTGCCACGCCGGGGCCATGCGGGTATATATCTCCCATCCGGCCTCCGACCACGTACTCTGGTCCAGGCCTGCTTCCCTGTCCAAAAGACGCTTTTGCACGACTTCCGGCGGCGCTGTCATAACCGCAATCGCCAAGGGCGCACCGCGCTTCTCTGCGATTGAGTAGACCGGCCTCCTGTTTCGCTGCCCCGTGTTTGTGGCATCAAAAAGCACCGGATAACCCTGCCCCAGAAACTCGTCCATAAGCCTGTGGCAAGCCTTGAACACGCGGCTATGCTCTCCCGCCGTGTATTGGGGCTTGGCGACCAGGGCCTTGCGCACCCGGTCGGATTCCACCACAACGAAGGGACACCGTGCCGTTACTTCCCTGGCGAACCTGGACTTTCCTGACCCAGGGAGACCCGCCAGCATCAGAAGCCTGGGGCTACCGGAACGGATCCCCGCGTTGCGAACGTCGGCAACCAACAGCGACCGAAGGTGGGACGTGTCGGAATCAAGAGACGGCCGGTGAGCGCGATAATCCACCACAATCGGGTATCGCTAGGTCATGCCCGAGGATCAGCCAGCGCCGTCGTCGCCATGGTTGGCCATGCTAAGCCGATTGCGACGATTTGCCTCGGCTTCCAGCACCGCCGGAGAGAGCAGGAAGGCGACGGATGCCAGGATCATCAGGCCCACCGCTAAGAACCCGAGATCAACTGGCAGGGACAGCGCCGAAATGACGATGAGAATGGAAGTTATGAGCGTCAGTAGCCCGATCCGGAGCAGTCTCGGGCCCACCCGCAGGAACACCGCAGTCGTAACTGCCAGCGCCAGGAAAATGAACGCTCGCGCCGTGTCCGACTGTTGCATGCGTTCGGCGTGGTCGCTCCACAGCCCGCCCGACCAGTTGAGGAAGAGTACCCACGAAGTCAGGAACGGGAACGGCAATGCCGACAGCGACACCAGTAGCCAGTCCCTCCTGGCAATCTTCGAAACGACGTTGAACACGATCCACATGGAGAAGGGAACATACCCAACCATAAGGAATAACAGTGCTATGTCGAAGGGCAATTCCCCCTTCGTCAGCAGTGTCCAGCCACCGTAGGCCAGGGTTATGAGCGACAGCAGCCAGGAGATCGCCGGCGCTGCCAGCGAATATCCCATCCAGGAGTAGGACCATTGACTGGGTCGACCTGCCCGCCAGTGCCGCCAGGTCACGAACGCTATGCTCACCAGCACCACGGATACCAGGAAGTAGTGGCTCCACAAATGCAGGGCAAATAGTGCGGCCAGCAGAAAGTGGGGAAGCATGGCCAGGACGACGTCTCTCCACACACCTGTGGTGCTGTGGACGGCATACATCCGGCTCGCGAGGTTTCGTGGCGCGCCCATTTCTTCGACGGCGCAGGCTAGGGCCGACTCGCGGTCGAGGCCATCTGCCTCCATCTCCGCGGCCTTGTCTTCAATATGAGTCTGCAACTCCTCCAGTATCTCTCGTTCCCTGAGGGGGTCGAGATGGAGGCGTCGAGCTAGGGCATTTAGATAGTTGTTGATTACGCCCGGCATTTTGGCAACGCCCCGTCGGTTGGCTATTGGGTCCCAGTCAGCATGACGGAGTCCATGGCTCGGCTGAACCGCTGCCACTCGCGCAGACGGTCGGTTAGTTCCTGCCGTCCCTTGTCCGTGATGAAGTAGTAGCGGCGTCGGACGCTGGTGGGCGTGTCCACCCAGCGCCCTTCAATCAGCATGCCACGTTCCATCCGGTGTAGGGCCGGGTAGAGCGTGCCCTCCTTGAAGGCGAAATACCCACTGCTCCGCTGGTTGACTTCCTTCACTATCTGGTAGCCGTACATCGGCTCGTTCTGAAGCAGTGCCAGCAGAAGGGTATCGGTGTTTCCCTTGAGAAGTTCTTGCTGTTGCATTCCACCAACCGGTAAAAGGTGTAATTGGCCCCAGTCTATTCTAGGCGACCTGCGGGGTCAAAGGAGCTTACAATCCGGCCAGCACGGCCCGAATCAACATCAATACGATGATCACCACCATCGGGCTGAGGTCCAACCCCCCGAGGGCAGGCAGCATCCGCCTGATGGGAGCAAGTACCGGTTCAGTTATCTGGTTCACCACTCTGTCTATGGCCACAAGCAGGGGCGGGTAAGGTGTTCTGACGAAATAGACCACGAACGACATGATCACCCTGGTGAAAATAGCCAGGGTAAACAGGATGATGGCGTAGTTGATGAGGCTTAGGAGAAAATGCAAAACGATTCAGGCAACAGGCATACGGCCTATCCCTGCCCAAGTTGGACTGACTTCCTGTAGGCGGCATCCACGGCGGCGACAATTGCCGCCGGAACTCCCTGTTCTTCGAGGATGCGCAGCGCCTCGGCTGTGGTTCCCCCGGGCGAGACGACCATATCCTTCAACTCGGCCGGATGCTTTCCCGTCTCCATGACCAGCCTCGTGCTGCCGAACACCGTCTGCAGTGCCAGCGTGCGGGCCATGTCTCGGGGCATGCCCACGTACACGCCCGCGTCGATCAGCGCTTCAATGAACAGGAAAACATACGCCGGGCCGCTGGCGCTGAGGGCCGTGGCCATGTCCATGTACTTTTCGTCAGAGACGTAAATCTCTTCACCGACGCTCGAGAGGACCGACCGCGTCATTTCCCGCTGTATCTCACCCACGCCGGGAGAACAGGTCCACAGGGTCATGCCGCTGCCAACCTGTGCCGGCGTGTTCGGCATTACCCTCACCACGGACCCGTGATTCAGGCCGTCCGACAGGGTGGACATCCGCGCCCCAGCGACTATCGACAGCGCGGCCTGCTGCGGTTGCAGCGACCCCTTCAACTGGCCGAGCACACCCCCCAGGTCCTGGGGCTTCACCGCCAGTACCACCAGGTCTGCCCCATCGGCCGCTTCCAGGTTGTCCGCCACCGGCCTTACCCCGAACTCAGTCGAGAGGAAGGCACGGCGATCGGCAATCGGCTCCCCGATCGCTATGTCGCCCGGAGCTGCCAGCTTGCCGGCCAGCACCCCATGGACGATGGACTCCGCCATCTTGCCGCCGCCAATAAATGATAGCTTCATCTGCTCGACGCCCCTGCCACTGCCGCGACATCTCCGCGGCCTTTCTGTATCTCGCCCAGGATAGACCAGTTGTGTTGAATCAGAGCCCGGTAAGCCCCATCACGGAAAGTTCTTTCGAGCCTGTCGATTTCTCAAGTTGATCACGCAGACATCTCACACCCGGGCGATCACCCCTAGAAGTCTGCCAGCCCGTCTCCCTTGACCAGCGCCACCGCCAAGCGGATCGACTCGAGCATGCTGGTGTGCGTGGCTATGCCCTTCCCGGCAATGTCGAACGCGGTGCCGTGGTCCACTGAGGTTCTGACGAACGGCAGGCCCAGGTTGGCCGTGATGCTCACTTCGAACCCGTATACCTTGACCGGGATATGGCCCTGGTCATGGTACATCGCCAGCACCGCGTCGTATCGGTCTTCCGCCGCGTGGTGGAAAACGATATCCGCCGGTATGGGCCCGAAGGCGTTGATGCCCTCGAAGCATGCCGCCTCTACTGCCGGTGCGATCTCGTCGGCCTCCTCGTTGCCCAGCAGGCCCCCGTCGCTCCCGTGGGGGTTCAGGGCAGCAGCCGCGATCCGCGGCTGCTGGAAGCCGTACTTGACGAACGCCTCGTGGGTCAACCGGAGGTAGTCGAGGATCCGGTCCTTCTTCACGTAGTCGCAGGCCACTCGAAGCGACCGGTGCGTCGTCAGATGCACCACGCGCAGGTTTCGCGCCATCAGCATGGTGGCCACGGTCTTCGACCCGGATAGTTCCTGCAGCAGCTCCATATGGCCGATGGACTTGTACCCAGCTAGGCTGGCCGCCTCCTTGTTCAGCGGCGCCGTCGCCAACCCGTCGACCGCCCCGGCCATGGCCAGCTCACCCGCCCGGGTGACCCACTCCATCGCCGCCTTGCCGCACGTCGGGTTGATCTCGCCAACGGTTATGTCTTCGGGATTCAGGTTCCCAATGTCCAGCACATCCACCACCGCGCTGTCCATCCCGGCCGACGCAGGATCCTTCGGCTGCGCCACCCGCAGCGGCACGCCAGTCAGCGCCACTGCCTGCTCCATAGCGTAGCTGCTCCCCACCACCAGCGGCCGGCACGACTCATAGACGCGGGGATCAGCAAGCGCCTTGGCCACCACCTCTGGGCCAATTCCGCACGGGTCCCCCATCGTGATTGCTATACCCGGTTTCTGACCGCTGGTCATACAGTCCTGTCCTTTTCCCCTGATTGCGGGATTGTAACACGGGCCAATCCACGCCATCCGGGGAGTGCCCGCCCGCTTTTGGCCTTTGCTCAGCGTAGTGCTTTGTCAGAGTCCGCCAATTTGTCCCGACGGTTCCGTTTGCTTGTGGGGTATGGACATTTGAGGCAGCCCTAGCGGCGATTGTACACCGGCTCTGCAACAATACCGGGGCCAGTGCCCGCTACACTCCTACTCCTCTACCCAGCGCCCTGCCGCAGCCCCCCAGATTTCCTCGCCTGTGTCCGCGTCGTAGAACACGACCAACTGGTTCTGCTGTCTTTGGCCGCTGCGGTCCACGCGGTTCTCGGGACTCGTGTACGGGCCGGAAGGGAAGGATATAGGGATGTTGTCTACGACCACCAACCAGGCCTTGCGGTTCTCCACGGGGTTGCCTCTTTTGTCCGGCCCGGCGTAGAGGCCCACTGTTGTCCTGATCTCCAGGTTTGACTGGTCGATACCTTCCAGCAGGTTGGCCGAGCCCTCAAACACCTTGTCGATTACTTCCTCTCTCGGAATGCTGGGGACGAAGGAGGCCGCGTCCAGCCTGTGGTTCAAGGGGTCGTAGATGGCGCCGATGTCCTCGGTGCTAATCGGCTCCGAACCGGTGCACGCGAACGTGGTCAGCATGACAGCGGCCAATAGAGCGGCGAGCCCTCCCGCGATGACCCAACGCTTCATCGCCTGATCTCTCAGATTACGAAGTCTGAGCATTTGGGGCAGCTCTCAGGCCGAGGTTTGATAAAATTCTCCCACAGGGCTATACCCCACAGGCAAACGGAACCGTCCCGACTGCTCTTCCTACACCAACTACTCCTCAGGATCGATGAAGGTCGCAAAAAAGTTCATGGAATCTCGTATTCCCCTGTAGAAGAGAGCCCTCTCTTCCGGGGAAATACCAGGCATGTCCTCCTCGTCGTCGGGGCCCATTTGGAATTCAGCAGACTCTCGTATTGATCCGACCAACTCCCGTACATCGATGTTGGCCTTCCCTGCCAGAAACGCGACGGACAGTGAAAAAGCACTCATCATGCCAAAAAGCTGTCCGCGAAGGATTACCAGGGTTTCCTCTACTGATTCCTCTTGCATCGTTCCTTCCGTTTACCCACCCATAAGTGCAGATTCTGATTGTCTGAAACAAGAAATTGGTTGAGGGCGGGGTTCCATCTGCCTCCAACCAATCAATTACCCCAGATCTGGGCCTTTCAGATTCCTACTCGCACTTGTTCCACCCGCAGGACACGCACATCAGGCACCCCTCCTGGTAGATCACCGGAGTGTTGCAGTCCGGGCACCGCCGACCGGTCAACGGCGCGCTGCGGTTGTCCTGCCCACTACCGTTTCCGTTGCCATTCCCGTTCCCGTGATGCACCACCTCCGGCGCGAACGCCATCTGCACTGCCTGCCCCGGCGAAACGGCCCGGCTGTCGCTGCCGTACGTCTGCCGCTCCAGCGCCAGCGCCACCGCGTCCGGGCCCGAGCGCACCAGCGTCCCCTCGTCCCACGCCGGGCAGCACGTGATGCCCCTGATCTGCTCCAGCACCGCGCTGGGGTCGATGCCCGACCGCAGCGCCAGCGACACCAGCCGCGAGATCGCCTCCAGCTGCGCCGAGTCGCACCCGCCAGCCTTGCCGAGGTTGCCGAAGACCTCGAATGGGTGGTTGTTCTCGTCGAAGTTGATGGTCACGTACATGTTGCCGTGTCCGGTCCTCACCCGCTCGGTTACCCCGTGGATCGCCTGCGGTCGGCTCCGGGGCGTGGCATGCACCGGCGCGGCCGCGATGTCGTCCATCCTCGCCGGTGTGGAAGTAGCTTCGTCCTGCCGGCCCTGTCCGGTCTCGCCCGTGCTCAGCACCTGCCCGTCCTTGCTCCCGTCCCGGTACACGGTGATGCCCTTGCACCCAAGTTCATAGGCCAGCATGTAGGCATTTGCCACATCCTCCACCGTGGCCATGTGGGGGAAGTTGATGGTCTTCGAAACCGCGTTGTCGGTATGGGCCTGCGCCGCCCCCTGCATCCGCACATGCCATTCCGGCGAGATGTCATGCGACGTGCGGAATACTTCCTTGACCCACTGGGGAACGTCCAGCCCCTCCAGCGTGCCGGTCCGCGCGATATCCTCGATCAGCTGCTCCGAATAGAACCCCTCGTTCCGGGCAACTGCCTCGAATATGGGGTTCCCCTCCACCAACCGGGTGTTGTCCATCACGTTGCGCACATACCCCAGCGCGAACATCGGCTCGATACCGCTGGAGGCCCCCGAAATGATGCTGATCGTCCCCGTCGGCGCGATGGTCGTCGGCGCCGAGTTTCGCATCAGCCGCACTTCCCCGCCGTCCCGGTCGTTGTAGATGCTACCTTCCCAGGCCGGGAAGGGCCCGCGTTCCAGCGCCAGTTCCATCGACGCCTGGTGCGTCCGGCTCTGGATGAACCCCATCACCCGCTCCGCCGTATCCAGGGCTTCCGGCGAGTTGTAGGGAATGGCCATCTGCACCAGCAGGTCGGCAAACCCCATCACCCCCAGCCCGATCCGCCGGGTCTTCTTGCTCATCTCGTCGATTTCCGGGATCGGGTAGCGGTTCATGTCGATGACGTTGTCCAGCATGTGCACCGCCACCTGCACCGTCTCACCCAGGCGTTCCCAGTCGATGCCGACGTCGCCATCGGCGAAGCGCACCATCCGTGCCAGGTTGATCGATGCCAGGTTGCACGACTCGTGGGGCAACAGGGGCTGCTCGCCGCACGGGTTGGTGCTCTCGATCCTGCCCAGTTGCGGGTTGGGATTGTCCCGGTTGATCACGTCCAGGAACACCAGGCCCGGGTCGCCGGTCTTCCATGCCATATCGGCCAGCAGGTCGAAGACCTCGCGGGCGTTCTGCTGTCCGGTCACTTTCCCTGTGCGCGGGTTGACCAGGTCGAAGTATTCCTCCCGCTTCACCTTTTCCATGAAATCGGCATTCACGCCCACGGATATGTTGAAGTTGACCAGCGTCCGGCCGTCTTCCTTGGACTTGATGAACTTGATGATGTCGGGATGCGATACATCCAGGATGCCCATGTTGGCGCCCCGGCGGGTACCGCCCTGCTTGACCACGTCGGTGGCCGTGTCGAAGGCGCGAATGAAGCTGACCGGACCGCTGGCAACCCCACCTGTCGAGCCAACCACGTCCCCCTCGGGCCGCAGTCGACTGAAGGCGAACCCCGTGCCGCCGCCGCTCTTGTGGATCAGCGCCGTCTGTTTGACCTTGTCGAATATGCCGTCCAGCGAGTCGTCCACGGGAAGCACGAAACAGGCGGAAAGCTGCTGCAGTTCTCGACCCGCGTTCATCAGCGTCGGCGAGTTCGGCATCAGCTCCAGCCGGCGCATGGCACGGTAGAAGCGCTCTTCCGTCGCGCGGCGCTGGTGTTCGTCGGCGCCATATTGTGTGTCGGCTTCCGACAGGTTCCTCGCCACCCGCCGGAACATCCCGTCCGCGTCTTCGAGGACATTTCCGTCCCTGTCCTTGGAAAGGTACCGGCGTTGCAGCACCACCTCGGCGTTGTCGCTCAACTCGCCGGATCGCCGGTTAATCTGGTCGGCGATTCCCGCAGCCTCCATCGCTGCGGAAATACGACGGCGGCTTTCCGGGTTGGGGTTGCTTAGTCCAGAAGCATCGGCAGTATCTCTGATTGCAGTCATCACGCCCACTCAAAAGTGAATAGGGATGAGGGGCGGGTACACAAGCTCCTCATCCCCTCCACTATCTAATTAACCACACACCCGGCAGCGCTGTCACTAACCAACTGTCATCAAAATTGCTCTTGGGGCAAACACACGCACATACAATATGTTGTGCTTTTGGACAGAGAGGCCACCGGATAAGGTAGCCGATTCTAGACAGAAGACGGCCTGTTTGTCAATACTTATGTAAATGCCTTTTCCAAAAATCTAGTGAAGATTTTGTGGGAAAGGCCAGCCGAATCAATCAACCAGGAGGGTCGTTGTCCCAGCCACTCTCCGGATCGTCGTCGGGTTCCAGCTCATACCCCTCAGACAACCAGCAGGTAGTCAGGCTGGCACGGTGACACCGGTCGATCCCTTCCTGTAGTTCCGCGATCCGGCCCGAAGCAACGGGCTGCCTCAGCAGGTCGGAACGCATCTCGTGGATTTCCGTGTTCAGGACGAGCAGTCGGGCCAAGGGCGGGATCTGCAGGCTGCCATCCATGGGGGTTACTCCTTATTCACCGCCCAACGTCCCCACAGCCTCACCAGAAATTTCGACTACTTGTCCCCCGGACAGTCCCTCGTCATCTGAGATCGTTTCTTCGACCGTTCCGTTTCGGGAAGGCGTTTCCACCCTGGGGCTTCGCCTGCGCCCTCTCGTCGGGCGAACCGGAGGAGGAGGCATATCCAGCAGAGGGAGTTGCTGGCTTCCGTCCCTCAGGTCCTGCACCGCCCTCTCGAAGCTCTCCAGCTCTTGGAAGTTACGATGTACGCTGGCGAACCGGATGTAGGCCACCCAGTCCAGATCACGCAACCGGTCCATCACGGCGGTGCCCAGGTTGTCCGACGACACCTCACCGCTGCCGTTCTGCTGGAATTGCGCCTCGATTTCGTCCACCATCCGCTCTATGGCACGGGCGTTCACCGGCCGCTTGGCGCATGCCAGGCGCAGCCCCGACATCATCTTTTCTCGACTGAATTCCTCACGGCGACCGTCTCGCTTCGACACCATGAGCGGAGTCGTCTGCACCCGCTCGTAGGTCGTAAAGCGCCGCTGGCATTCCAGGCATTCCCTGCGCCGCCGTATGGCCGATTCCGTCTCTCTGGAATCGGTTACTCGAGAGTCCCTGTGAGAGCAATACGGGCAGTGCATTAATTGCTCCCCGTAAATTTAAGCCCGGATTCTAAACCGGGAATTTAAGCCCGGAACCTGGACCCGGCATTTGAACCCGGAATCTGGCCCAGGTACATCGGCCCCCGCGCCGGCACCGCCCGCTACACCATTTTGTAGGTTATTGTCAACTAGCGATACCGGCAGTTGTAGCGGCATTCTATTGGATGCCAACGGCAGCGTCAACCAGCCTCCCGGCACGTCAATGGTCACTCAATTATCGGCAAACCCGTTGGCCCCGAGCTTGTCGAAGGGCCTGTCCTGAGCTTGTCGAAGGGTCGTTCGTTCATGGTTCGACAAGCTCACCGTGAACGGACCGGCAAGAATGGCCAAGCTTGTAACCGATAATCGAATGGCCCTGCCCGCCCCGTCAATTCAACGGGACCGCCTGGAACGAGGCACTGCGCTCCAGCCTGGAACCGGTCCAGCGTCTGGCCCAGGCCTCCTGGTCGGCGTCAACCAGCCTCCCGGCCCGCAATGGTCATTCGATTATCGGCAAACCCGTTGGCCCTGAGCTTGTCGAAGGGTCGTTCGTTCATGGTTCGACAAGCTAACCATGAACGGACCGGCAAGAATGGCCAAGCTTGTAACCGATAATCGAATGACCCTGCCCGCCCGTCAATTCACCGGGACCGCCTGAAACGAGGCGCTGCGCTCCAGCCCGGAACCGGTCCAGCGTCGGGCCCAGGCCTCCTGGTCGGCGTAGACCAGCCTCCCGGCCCGTCAATGGTCATTCAATTATCGGCAAACCCGTTGGCCCTGAGCTTGTCGAAGGGTCGTTCGTTCATGGTTCGACAAGCTCACCATGAACGGACCGGCAAGAATGGCCAGGCTTGTAACCGATAATCGAATGACCTTGGCCAGCAGCCCCAGCCCCTAAGCTGCCGGCCGATTGCAAAGCCTTTCAACCACACAAACCGTCAGTCGTGAGCAAAAAAACCATCTCAAAAGTCCCTCCTCCCTCAAGAGCAAAGTAACGATGGGTGTGATCTCTCCGGCGAACTGCCCCCAAAATCGATGCACACCAAGACTCCATTATTCCTCAGATAAGACTCCCTTAGTCCCCAGATAAAGTCCCCAGATAATTTTCAAGCTCTCCGTTAATTTCCTACCCAGCCGTCACCCCCGCCCTCAATCGCAACCCCCGCCCCAATCGCAGTCCTCGCCCCCCAATCGTCATGCCCCCCATCGTTATCCTAGTGAAAACAGCAACCCACTGCGCCAACAACCTACGATCACCCCCCAGCTCCGCCGCCCCCAATCGTCATCCTCGCGAAAGCGGGGAGGTGGATTCAAATTTCAAGTGCAACACCAAGTGCAACACTTGGTCTCTGAGGTTTTTGGCAAGGATCTCGGCCGGGGTGTAGTAGCCCAGGCACTTGCGGGGAGTGTTGTTGTAGTTTTGCACCAGCTGGTCAAATCTTTCGTTGCTGATATCCGCCAGGTCCGTCTTTCTGGGCAGCACCCGGCGCATGCGCCCGATGGCGTTTTCCACTCCTCCCTTCTGCCAGGGGGAATGGGTGTCGCAGAAGAAAGTTTGCACACCCAGGTGGTGGAGGCGGTAATGGCAGGCGAATTCGGTTCCGTTGTCGAAGGCTACTGTCTTTCTCCACTGGGGAGGGAAGGCGCCCAGCACCTGGGTCAGGGCAGCGGCCACCGGATCAGCCGCCTTGGAGGGTTGCCTGAGTGCGATGAGCGCCCTGGAACAGCGTTCGTGGAGAGTGAGGACGGCCTGTCCGTATTTGCGAAACAGCATCAGGTCGGCCTCCCAGTGGCCGGGAGTCTGGCGGGAATCGGCCTCGGCGGGACGTTGGACAATGGCCGCCGGTCTTGGATGAAAGAGGCGGGACTGCCGCCCTTGCGGCCTCGCCGGCCCCGCCGGCCCCGTTTGTACTTGGCCCTGGGCAGAAGGAGGCGCCAGTTGTAGTTTGTGGTCCTGCGGATCTGGGCATAGATGAACCGGTAGATGGACTCGTGGGAGATGACCCGGCGTCCCGACTCCAGGGCCAGGCATCCGGCCACCTGTTCCGGGGACCAGCCTTGCCGGAGGCGGACAAGGACCTGCTCCCGGAGGGAGGCGCTGCGCTCCAGCCTGGAACCGGTCCAGCGTCGGGCCCAGGCCTGCTGGTCGGCGTAGACCGGCAGGTAGGCCTGGGTGCGGGAGGCATTGCGCCTCAACTCTCTCGAGATGGTAGATGGCGAGCGATCCAGAGCTGCCGCGATCTGGCGGACTGGGTATCCCGCGGCTCGTAGACGGGCCAGTTCACACCGGTCCTCAATGGTGAGGTGTCGATATTGAGTTCCCATGGCAACACCTTAACTTGGTGTTGCACTTCGTTCATGAATTTAGCGGAACCACTACGCAAACAACCTACGATCACCCCCAACTCTCCCGCCCCCCCACCGTCACACCGCGCCCACCCGTCATTCCCAACTCCCGTCCCTCACCGCCACCCCATCGTCCACTCCAACTCCCCCGCCCCCCACCGTCATCCTCGCGAAAGCGAGGATCCACTGCGCAAACAACCTAAGATCACCCCCAACTTCCCCGCCCCCAATCGCCATCCCCGCCAAAGCAGCAACCCCCACCCCCCGTCCAACATCTGCAAACACCACCGACCAACAACCCCCAAATCATGCCCCTCCCCTAATCAAACAAATCACAGTTCAGACAACAACACCCAGCCCCTTGACTCCCCCCGCCAGCCCGCATAAACTTTAACAAGTCATAGTACATACATTCTATATTCCATACGACCCACCAGAGGCACCCAGCGCCCTACTCGGAGCACCACGAAATGGCCGGAAATGGCCGAATTTGGCCGGAAATGGCCGGAAAAACAAAAATTTTCCGCTGGCCCTGAGCCTGTCGAAGGGCCGACCGTCAGCTACCGCACCCTGACCTGACAGACCAAGAACCGGAGAGAAAAAATGTCCATCGCCCGCCTCCGCAACCAGCTAGAAGCCCTCGAGCGTAAGCTCGCCCTGCCCCTGGCCGTAGTCCGCGCCAAGCGAGTCGCCCAGGACATCTGCGACCGCTGGGCGAAGGCCCAGTCTGAGAACAAGCCCCTGCCCACCCCGTTCGAAGTCGTCCAGATGGCCCGCGAAGCAGGAATTCGATACGCCTCCTTCATGGACCTGAACCTCTACATCCAGCGCTGCCTGAAGGAGAAAAGGAGCCCCGAGCCCGAAGGCTTCCTCCACTCGGTCCTGCCCAGGGCCTCGGCGAACGGCATGGTCAGGGCCGCCATGCAGCGGGACTCCGCTGCCGGGAATCCCGGCGGGCGGCGGGCGGGAGAGGCACACAAACCCCTGTACCCCGCCTGGTTGATCGCGTTCCCTCAGGAGCTGGCCAAGTATTCGCGTATGCTCATCATGGAAGCCCGCGCCACCCTCACCCGTGGCAAAACCCCCCGGCCGAGGGGCCGCTACCCCCGCCCTGCTAAGGCCCGCTTCAACGCCTTCAGGAGATACCTTGAATCCCGCGCCGGGACAGCACCATCGCCTGCCCTTGCCGCCTGAACGAAGCCGCCTGCCTCGGCCCGAGTCGTCCGGTCTCCTCTCCCCGGCGAGTCTCGTCTCACGGGCAAAACGATAGGCCGTCCCTTAGCGAGACGGCCTTATGACGATTCCCGGAGCCCAGTTTGATACCGGTGAATATGTTGGATAAGTGCTTCAGGCTGCCGAGAACATTACTCCAGGGTTGCCTTTGGATTCCGTTGGCGGGCCCCCGCCGCCTTGACTGCGGGAGCCCGACCGTTGGGTTCAGTGCCTACCGGAAGTTGCCGCGGGAGCGGCCCGAGTTGCGCCGCAGGAAGCTGGGCACGTCCAGGTCGTCCTCAGACAGGGGCGACACGTCGGACAGCAGGCGCTCCAGCTCCTGTTCCCGCATCTGACGGGTCTCGGCCAGCACCGGGAAGGCCGCCGCCACCATGGTGATCTTGACCTCGTCTTCCAGGCGCGGGTCCCGGCAGGTGCCGAAGATGATGTTCGCGTCCGGGTCCGACAGGTCCTGGATGACCTGGGCGGCGTCCTGCACTTCCTGCAGGGTCAGGCTGGCCCCACCAGTGATGACGAACAGGATTCGCCGCGCCCCGTCCATGCTAATGTCCAGCAGCGGGCTCTTCGTGGCCATCCGGGCCGCGTCCGTCGCCCGGTTCTCGCCCCTGCCCTTGCCGATCGCCAGCCAGGCCGGTCCGGCGTTGCTCAAAATGGTCCGCACGTCGGCGAAGTCAACGTTGATCTCTCCGGGTACGGTGATCACTTCCGCGATCGCCTGGATGCCCTGCTGCAGGACGGAGTCAGCGATCTTCAAGGCGTCTTCCCAGGTGTAGTCCTCGTTTTCCGTGTCCTGCATGTGCAGCAGCCGGTCGTTGGGGATCACGATGAGGGTGTCAACGTGGTCCTTCAGCTTGGCGATGCCCTCTTCGGCGTTCTTCCGCCGGGTGTTGGCCTCGAACTGGAAGGGACGGCTCACGACGCCGACCGTCAGGGCCCCCGATTCCTTCGCGATCTGCGCCACCACGGGGGATGCGCCGGTGCCGGTGCCGCCGCCCATGCCGACCGCCACGAATACCAGGTCAGCGCCTTCCATGGCATGTGCGATCTCGGTGCGGCTTTCTTCGGCGGCCTGCCGGCCCAGGTCAGGATTGGCTCCTGCCCCCAGTCCGCGAGTCAGGTTGCTGCCGATGGCTATGCGATTGGGCACGTCGCAACGGAACAGGTGCTGCGCGTCCGTGTTGATGCTCCAGTATTCCACTACCGGGAGCTTGTCCTTGTACATGCGGCTGACCGCGTTGGAGCCGCCTCCGCCTACGCCGAATACCTTGATGGCCGGCGCGCCGGCGTTAACTTCCTGCACCATCTCAAATGTGTTCTCCGGTTCTTCCAGGGATTCCCATGCCGCCGAATTGCCAGTTGTCATTGCGATTCCTCCCCGCCTGTGTACTTGAAATGTTTGGGTGCCGCCCTGTCGGGCCTGGTGTTGCCGTTGCGGGACTGCCCGCCCGTGATCTGTTTAACCCGTGATCTGACTAACCGGATTGCGCTCCGGCTCTCCGCCGAATCGGGGCCCTTATGCGCCAGCGCCTCGACTTGTTCTCTCCGGAATTCTCGTGGTTCAATTCCTGCGCGTTGCCCTGGTGCTTGATCCCCCAGAGGAGCAGACCAACCGCCGCCGAGAAGGTCGGCTTCCTCAGTTGAGCCGGTAGCCCGAAGATGCCGTAGGGGTACCCGACCCGCACGGGCCCGCCCATGACCTCCGTAACCAACTCCGGCAGGCCCTCCATCTGTGCGCCGCCGCCGGTGATGACCGTCCCGCCTATGGGCCAGTCCCGCAGTCCGGCCGCCTTCATCTCGGAGATCGCCATCTTCAGGATCTCCATCATGCGGGCGTTCAGGGGCTCCGCTAGGACTCGCCTAGGAAGCGGACGCTGCCAGTGCTTCTGCATGCCCGGGATCTCTACGGTCTCGTCGGCTGGCACGCTCTCTGGGTGGACGCTTCCCCACTTCACCTTGATGTCTTCGGCCGTATGCATGGGCGCCTGAAGCGCCGCGGCCAGATCCCGCGTCAGCGAGTGGGCACCCACGGGCAACACCGATGAGAACCACGGAGCTCCCTGTCGGTAGACGACCAGGTCGGTGGTGCCGGCGCCAATGTCCAGCAGCACAACACCCATCTCCCGTTCGTCGCCAGTCAGGGTCGCTTCCGCCGAAGCGACGCCCTGAAGCACTAGGCTCTTTACGAATAAGTCCTTTGACTCCACTGCCTTGATGGTGTTCTGCAGCACCACCGAGTCGCCCATCACCACGTGGGCTTCGACTTCGATGATCTTGCCCGCCAGGCCCAGGGGGTTCCGCACCCCCGACAGCCCGTCCACGGTGTAGCCCATGGGGATCACGTGCAGCACCTGCTGGCCATGCTCAACCCGCGGGAACGAGCCCTGGAGCATGGTGTCCAGCATCTTGGCCGAGATGTCCTCGAGGGCCGTCTGGTTATCCAGGGTCTCCTTGCGGTTGACGCTGGTAATGTGGGACCCGCTCACGCTAACGTAGACGCCGCTGGGCTCTGTCTGGCCCATGTAGCGCTGCGCCTCGATCATCGCGGCCTCTACCGATCCCCTTACGTCCTCGATGTTCTCAACGCGCCCCTTCTGAATTCCTTCCGAGGGGACTATCCCGGTGCCAAAGACCTTCAGATCGCCTTCGGTTCCCACCCGTGAAACCAGAACGCTAACCTTCGAGGTGCCTATATCTATCGCCGTATAGAACGTATCTCTCATTGTGTCATCACCTTCCCAGATCGTAGGTCATTCCAGCTCATGGCGGGATTAGATTCGCCGGGCCAGCCGCAGCCGGGCGCTCCGGCTGCGAGGGTTAAACGCGACTTCTTCGCCGGAAGGCCGGATTACGCGGCGGTTGACAATGGCCATGGTCGACTCTTTCCCGCAGACGCATTCCGGCAATCCCGGAGGGCAGACGCATACTGCCGATTGGTGCACTATGAAGTTTTTGACTATCCGGTCTTCCAGGCTGTGATAGCTGATTACCGCCAGCCGTCCGCCCGGCCGCAGCAGGGCAACGGCGGCATCCAATCCGGCCTGCACGTTGTCCAGCTCCCCGTTGACCGCTATGCGCAGGGCCTGAAATACCTTGGTGGCAGGGTGTAGCCGGTGGCCTGCGCGCCTGCCGGCCGTCCGCTCCACCAAGGACGCCAGTTCCGATGTCGTCGCTATCCGGCGGGTCCCCCTTTCCCTGACTATCGTCCGGGCGACGGCACGGCTTCGTGGTTCTTCACCAAACCGCCGGAAGATCGCGGCCAGTTCCGACTCGGTGGCAGAATTCACTAGCTCGGCGGCGTCGAGCTCCTGTCCTGCGTCATACCGCATGTCCAACGGCTCGTCGTTCAGGAAGCTGAGACCGTATCCCGATCGGCCCACCTGCCTTGAAGAAAAGCCCAGATCCAGCAGCACGCCGTCGACCTGTCCGATGCCCTGCCCTGCCGCCATCGAAAGCATTTCGGCGTAGTTTCCCTGAAGACCCACGAATCGCGGCCCAAAATCCGAGAGTCGCTGTGCGGCCGTTTCCACTGAGCGCGAGTCCAGATCAATTCCGATAACCAGGGCCGCTCCCGCAGATGGTTCACTGCCTGAATCGGCCGTCACCGACTCCAGGATGGCCAGCGAGTGGCCGCCTTCACCCAGGGTGCCGTCGAGGTAAACTCCACCGTCCGCAATTTCCAACCCGCGAACTACCCCCCCAACCATCACCGGGAGGTGGTACGCTTGCGGGAACCCGCTTGAGTTGTCCGCGGAGCAGCTCATGATTGCCTCGCGAAAACCTTCCTCTGGGCTGGTTGTTGTGAAGCCCGTAGACAGGACCACTTCCCCACCAGACCTCCGCCTAACTTGGCAGAGTCGCCTCGACATTCGGATTCCAGGGCGCCGAAGATGGCGCCCCGAGACAAAGCATGATTGAAATTAACAAGACTTGTGTGCAAATGTCAACCAGATTTTAATATTTTTTTTATTTATTTTTGAAACTTGTGCTGTTTCCGATCCGGAGAATTCACCCGGCTTCCCCTTCCATCCCACTGCCAAATGCTTTTGCGCAATAGTTGACTGTGCTATACTTTTTGTTGCCCCGTACGCAACGTGGGCAAGCCGTGTGTCGGTCGTCAGGCTGGTAGCGGCGGCCCAAGAAGTAACGATGTAGATGTAGAGGGTAACCGGTGCAAGTAACACGGGAATCGGATAGTTCTACTGAGGTAACTCTCAACATCTCAATGGATGCCGAGGACGAAGAGCCCTTCCTTAACCGGTCCTATCGTCGTTTGGCAGGTCGCGTCAGGATCCCCGGATTCCGCCCTGGAAAAGCGCCCCGCTCCGTGGTGGAAAGCCACCTGGGCAGGGAGACGCTGGTCCAGGAAGCACTTGAGTTCATGATTCCTGAGTCTTTGGACCAAGTGCTCAGGGAACACGAAATCCGGGCTTTTGCAGAACCACAGATTGAAGTCCTCGACTTGGAACCTGTCTCATACAAGGCCGTCGTCCCCCTGGAGCCGGAAGTGGACCTCGGTGAATTCCGGTCCATCCACCTCACGCCCGCACCCGTGGAGATAGGCGAAGAGGACATCAACCGCGTCTTGGAAAGCCTTCAGTATGAAAGCGCACCCTGGGAGCCTGCCGAACGGCCAGTGGCCTTTGGCAATCTTGTAACTCTGAATGTGAAGGGAACCATCGCTGGGGAAGACGCCATTGACGATGAAGGCGTCGACTACGTTCCCGCAATGGACAACAACCTTCCCTTGCCTGGATTTTCGGTGTACCTCGAGGGTATGTCAGAGGGACAGGAAAAAGAATTTACGCTTTCCGTCCCGGAAGACTATCCTCAGGAATCGTACGCCGGCAAGGACTGCCGCTTCCAGGTGGAGGTCGTCGCGATCAAGGAAAAGCGCCTTCCTGATCTGGACGACGAATTTGCTGAAGGCGTGCGAGATGGCTTCGAGAATATGGAAGCCCTTTCCGAACACATTCGTGAGCGCCTGACCGAAGAGGGCGAGGCCAACGCACAACGAGACTTGGAACGAAGCATATTGGAAGAAGTCAAGAAAGTGGCCTCTATCCATGCTTCAGAGCTGATTTATCAGCGTGAGATGGACTCCATCCGGGAAGACCACGAGCGGACACTGCGCAATCAGCAGCTGGACATGGACACCTATCTTCGCTTCGTCGGACAGACCGAAGAGGAGTGGCACGAGCAGCTTCGACCACAGGCTGAGGACCGGCTCGCCACCTTCCTTGTGATGAAAAAGCTGGCCGAACAAGAAGATCTCGAGGTGCAGTCAGAAGAGATTGACTCCGAGATCGATCGCCTGATGGAAAATTCGGCAGCAGAAACTGCAGAGAGTTTCAAAAGAGTGCTGAACACCGAAGATTCCCGGGAGTCGATTCGCACATCACTGTTAAACAGGAAAGTACTGGCTCGTCTCGTAGAGATCGTGAGCACTGAAAAAGACGCAGACGCCGACGATTCGGAAGCGGCTGCTGCCGTGGCGGCGGAAGAAGTTCCCGCCGCGTCTTCGGAAAATGAAGGCGCAGAAACAACCGTCGGGCAAACTGCCGCCAGCGGAGAAGAGTCAGATGACTAGCTTCCAGAACCAGCGAGGGCTTTACGTTCCACAAGCCATCATCCCAACGGTCATTGAATCCAGCCCGCGTGGCGACCGCGCTTTCGACATCTACTCCCTCCTGCTTCGGGAACGTATTGTGTTCCTGAATACGCCCATCAACGACCGAGTCGCCAACACGATTATCGCTCAGTTGCTTTTCTTGGAAAGAGAAGACGCTGACCGCGACATCAACCTCTACATCACCAGCCCGGGCGGCGTTATCCGGTCCGGATTGGCGATATACGACACCATGCAGTTGATCAATCCCAACGTGTCCACCATCTGCCTGGGCATGGCGGCAAGTATGGCCTCATTCCTCCTGGCAGGCGGTGCCAAGGGCAAACGTTACGCCTTGCCCAATTCCACCATCCATACCCATCAGGCAATGGGTGGCGCACAGGGCCAGGCCTCCGATATTGAGATCGCGGCTCGTGAGATCATTCGCCTCGAGCAGCAGCTCAACACTATCTTGGCCGAAAACACCGGCCAGCCCTATGAGAAGGTGGCCCAGGACTCCAATCGCGACTTCTACCTTACCGCTGAAGACGCGCTGGAATACGGCTGGATAGACGAAATTCTCAGATCGAAGAAACAGCAGGACCAGGAAGCCTAGATCTTCGCCCTGTCCTGCACCCAGTGGCGCTCGCCAATCAAGGAAACAGAAAAGGAGACTATCAGATGCCTGACACACCCCAAGACAATGGACTCTTCGTGCCTCAGAGCATCATACCCATGGTCATCGAGACCAGTCCTCGGGGTGAGCGGGCTTTTGACATTTACTCGCTGTTGCTGAAAGAGCGCATCGTGTTTCTGAACACCGCTATCAACGACCAGGTTGCCAACATCATCATCGCGCAACTGCTGTTCCTCGAGAGAGAAGACCCTGACCGCGACATTAACCTCTACATAAGCAGCCCGGGTGGAGTGGTTAGCGCTGGCTTTGCTATCTACGATACGATGCAACTGATTAACCCTGATGTCTCCACCATCTGCTTGGGAATGGCAGCCAGCATGGCGACCATACTCCTGTCAGGTGGCACTAAGGGCAAGCGGTATGCACTGCCCAATTCGACAATTCATATGCACCAGCCTTTGGGTGGAGCTCAGGGCCAGGCCTCGGACATCGAAATCGCGGCTAGGGAGATTATCCGGCTGCAGGAAAAACTACGCCAGATGCTGGCCGATAACACCGGCCAGTCCTACGACAAGATAGCCGCTGATACCGACCGCGACTATTACCTGACCGCCGAGCAGGCCACAGAATACGGCCTCATCGACGAGATTCTCGGAGCCAAGAAAGCGGAGACGGAAAAACAGAAAGGCAATTAAAGCCAATTGGACGGTTCCGTGGTGCTGAGGGCAACTGGAGTTGCAATGCTGAGTGTGTGGAGTTGACCGTTGACTACCGGCCGTAACAGTCCCCGCATGTCCCAATGTTCCTTTTGCGACAAGCCGCATTCCAGGTCGGACATTTTGCTGTCCAGCCAGGGACAAGCGGCCGTGTGCTTTGAGTGCGTGCGCACTCTCGCTGAGGTGGTCGCAGAAGAGGACGGCGTCGCCCCCGCTCCTCCCCCTCCCCTCCGCCAGATGGCGCCGAGAGAAATTTATGCCAACCTCGACACTTACGTCGTTGGCCAGGAGAGGGCCAAAAAGATTCTGAGCGTCGCCGTCTACAATCACTATAAGCGTATCCGTAGCGGTTTCAACTCGTCTTCAGTAGAAATCCAGAAGGCCAACATCCTCCTCATTGGGCCTACTGGCTGCGGCAAAACCCTCCTCGCCGAGACCCTCGCCCGAACACTCGATATCCCCTTCGCAGTCTGTGACGCCACGTCCCTGACCGAGTCTGGGTACGTGGGTGAGGACGTCGAGAACATCCTGCTGAGATTAATTCAGTCAGCAGACTGGGATATACCCCGCGCCGAACGTGGCATCATTTACATTGACGAAATGGATAAGATCGCCCGAAAGGAGGGCGCGAACCGGTCCATTACTCGCGACGTTTCCGGCGAAGGTGTGCAGCAGGAGTTGCTTAAGATCATCGAAGGCTGCGTCGCCAACGTTCCGCCCCAGGGTGGACGCAAGCATCCCCACCAGGAATTCCTGCAGATCGACACCAACAACATCCTGTTCATCTGCGGTGGCGCATTCGACGGACTGGAACAGGTAGTGGAAAAGCGCCGCACCGCAGGCAACTCGAAGTTGGGCTTCCTTGCGGGCAGCCGCACCGACCAAGAGTCATCAGGCAACGTCATGGCCAACGTCACCCCCGACGACCTGCTCGAGTTCGGATTTATACCCGAAATGGTTGGCCGGTTGCCCGTAACGGTGACGCTCGAACCGCTGGATCGCGACTCTCTGGTGCGGGTTCTCACTGAACCAAAGAACGCCATCATAAAGCAGTACCAGCACCTGTTCAGCATGGATGGGGTAGAGCTCGAATTCACACCCGACGCGTTGCAAGCAGCAGCAGACCGCGCTCTCGAGCACCGCACCGGCGCCCGATGTTTGCGCTACGTTATCGAGGACACGCTGCTAGACGTGATGTACGATCTGCCGTCATTGAGCGGGGCGGCAAGATGCGTCGTGAATAGTGACAACATCAACGGACTGTCGGCCCCAAGGCTGCTCAGCCCGACTGGAAGCGAGGTGCCCCTGGCAACTGAGCCGATACGAAAGTCAGCCTAGACCGGGCCCAGCCTCTTCATCGCCCCTTCTATTCGCTCGTCAAGGCACAGGCCGAGGAAGTCGTCGCCACCTCGTCGCAATGCGCCGCTGATCGTAACTTCTCTCCCTGGCGTGGTGACGTCCAGGTTGATTTCGTCCAGGCTGAGCGCCCTCAAGGTCTCCAGCAACAGGAACGGCTCGCGTCTGTACTGCTCCCCCCGAATCAGGCGGAACAGACCAAACTCCTCTCCGTCCTCGTCCCTGATATCGTCCACCTCCCTTTCTCCTAGTTCACACCAAAACGGCTGGAAATCTGGAGTGTCTATGGGGACGGTAACGTAGGACACCAACGGCCCGCGGTCCACTACCTCTGTCGCCAGGTGCGTCATTGCTCCAGTCCGGTTGGCTCGTTGCCCGATGAGTTGCCAGACAACCTCCTGCCACGTACCGATGGGACCATCAGGCAATGCAGGGTGCAGGTTCAGCAGCGGGAACGCCCGGCACAGTGCAGTGCTCGCTATGAGCATGTAACCGGCGAGAACACAAATGTCTGGGCGGCGTTCTGCCAGCAAATCAAGGACCTCGCTGTCGAACCGACCCCGGCTATCGGCGAACCTCCCTCCACTACGCCGCCGAAACTCTGCTGACGAATGGGTAATGAGGGGTAGCCCATATTTCCCCACTAGGCGAAAGTACTCATCGGAACCCTCCGCCTCGCCCGGCGCCCGGTTACTGAACACAAACTCGATGGTCGCGTCAATGCCCTCGGAAATTAGATGCTCGTGGACGAATCGGAGCAAGCCTCGCGACCCCTCCCCCCGGCCGGTTGAAAACCACCCTATCCTGAGCATCTTCAGCCCAGCACCTTTCTCAACTTTGCATACGCCGGCGCCAGCATCAGCAGGGGATTCGGCCGTCGTCCTATGCAAACTCCCGAACGAATGGCCCGCATCAGTCCTTCAGGCGTCCCGTCCAGCTCTGCACTCGGAACGTCGGTATACGTACGGCCAAGCTCCAGAGCAGAGTGAGAATCACTGCAGGCCACAACCGGCACCGAGTGCTCCTCGGCAAATTCAACGCCTCGTTTATTGTCGCGGGACAGCAGCGTATGAGAGTTGAATCCCTCCAGGAAGTCCACCCACGGAAGGATTTCCAACAGAACCTTATGCCCCATTGCCGTGGGCCGAACTCTGTCGAACGGATGCGGCACTCCGACGAGGCCTCCCTGCTCCTTTACCCGCTTCACCGTTTCCAAAGGGGGCAATCTCGGAGGAACAGGCTCTTCGAGAAATAGTCCAATGATGTCGCCCCTGGATGTCTTGATTTCCTCCCCGACAATCACTGGGAACCCGTCGGACTTCTCTCTGGCCTCCAGCCCACCGCGTATGTTGTCATGGTCTGTAATCGCAACTAACCCCAATCCGGAGTCCTGGCATCTCTGCAGAACAGAGCCAACCGGAGCCGCCGAGTCATGCGAGTGCCTCGTGTGTACGTGAAGGTCAATCCTGACCTCACCTGCATTCCCTGTCATTGCTCAAGGCCCATTCGTATCGGTCGCAAGCCGTGCGACGGTTAGAAAGGCAGGTCGTCTTCCTCTTCCACGATTTCCTCGTAGGGGGCCTCTTCAAAATACGGCTGCTCAAGGCCGTCCGGCTGAGAAATCGCCGAGGATTGACGCTGGTAATTCTCGCGTAAGGTGGTGATCTCCAACTCGGCGGAGTCCAGAAGTTGGTTGCAATGCTGTACCAGTTTCATTCCCTCTTCGTACCGCGCAGTGGCATCCGCCAAGGTCAGGCCTCCGGCCTCCAGGCGTTCCGCGATCTCGGTCAGTTGACGAAAGGCCTCTTCAAACCCCAATTCATCCGAACCGGAGTTCAAAGAATGGGTATCGTTGGAGGTCATGGGCATTCTCCTGCAGGGGGTCAAAGAGGACTGGCACCGCTACCATCGCGGCCTGACGATGAAAAGCCGGATCTAAAGCAACAATGCTGAGGCTGGCGGCTGCTCAGCCTTGGATTTGCGTTTCTTGCGTGTCGGAGCGGGTGCCGGTTCGGAGCTGGTAGCCAATCCATTGGTGGTGGACTGGATTGCAGGCGTAGATGAACCGTTGCCTTTGGACTCACCGGTTACCGCCAGGACTTCCCCATCGGAAACTGTGATGCGGAGTTCGTCTCCTGAAGACACCTGGGTTGAGCTGGTCAAGGCTTTCCCCGTCTTGACTACCTCGACCACCGAGTATCCCCTTTGCAGCGTGGCGAGAGGGTCCAGACCGCGCAACCGCTGGCCAACACCGTCCACTTCCAGGCGGTTCTTCATGGACAGAGAAGCGACGGATGAACCGGCGATGCGGGAAAGGTCGTCTATACGCCGTCGCAAGGTGGGTATGTCAGGCAGTCCCGAATCCATCTGCCGCCGCAGCCGTTCGATCCCTGCCCGGTCCTGCTGCACGCGGTTGGAAAAACTGCGGCCCATTCTTTGCAGGAGGAATGCTGCAGTCGACTTCAGGTCGCGTGCATCCGGGACGACTAGCTCCGCTGCTGCCGACGGAGTGGGGGCGCGAACGTCTGCCACATAGTCCGCAATGGTCTCGTCGGTCTCATGGCCCACTCCGCTGACTACCGGCGTACTGCATGCGTAGATGGCCCGGGCTACAATTTCCTCGTTGAAGGACCACAGGTCCTCTAACGACCCTCCTCCTCGGGCCACTAAGATCACGTCACACCCGCCTTCTCGGTCCAGGAGTTCCAGGGCGGCGGCGATGCTTGCCCCTGCTCCCTCTCCTTGCACCTGGGTCGGCGACAGCACAAGCTTGGCCAAGGGAAACCGTCGAGCCAGTACGTTCTGTATGTCGTGGAACACCGCGCCAGTGGGCGACGTAACTACCCCTATGACCTTGGGAAACGCCGGTAGTGGACGCTTGCGACTTGGATCGAAAAGGCCTTCCGATGCAAGCTTCTGCTTAAGCCGCTCTAGCTCCCGCGCCAGTTCCCCCAGTCCCTGCGGCGCGACCACGTCCACCATGATGTTGAGCGTGCCACGCGGCTCGTAGAAGGAAATGCGGCCGTGGGCGGTTACTGCTTCGCCGTTGGCCAGCAGGTCAATGCCTCGCTGGCTGCGAAACATGACCGCCTGTAGTACTGCCTGGCGGTCTTTGAGGTTAAAGTAAGCGTGCCCCGATGAAGCTACGCTGAGGTTTGAAACCTCGCCCTCGATCCACAGGTCGGCCAGGTGCGGATCGGATTCCAGTTCGCTCCGTATGTATGACGCAACCTGGCTGACCGTGTAGGTTGGCACTCCGTCAGCTCACGCGTTCGGTGTACGCCCCGGTACGGGTGTCCACCCGGACAACCGAGCCGGGTACGATGAACATGGGTACATTGATGCGCAGACCCGTTTCCAGCGTCGCCGGCTTGTTTCCACCCTGGGCAGTGTCCCCTCGAAATGAGGGCGGAGTCTCCGTTACTTCCAGTTCAACGTGGGTTGGCAAATTGACCGTGATGGCCGACCCATTGTAGAAGACAACCTCTACGTTGGCATTCTCCTTCAGGTAGCCCAGCGACTCGCCCAGGAGCTCAGAGGTCAGTTCGTACTGATCGAAGGTCTCTTGGTCAAGGAAGTAGTAAAACTCGCCATCCGTGTACAGGTACTGCGTTGGCCGGTTGTCGATGTCCGCGACAGTGAAGCCCGTGTCGTATCGCTGGAATGTGCGCTCGACCACGGTCCCGCTGAGCAGGTTCTTCATCTTGATGCGAGTAACGGGAGCCCGCTGCTGCATCTTGTGGCGCTCATAGTCCATCACCATCCACGGCGCCCCATCCAGTTCTATCACGAGGCCACGGTTCAAATCGCTGAAGTTAATGCTCATTCAGTCCGCCTGCCGTTCCGCGCGGCCATACGCATTCTTGGATTTCAATCTACTTGGATGCCTTGCTCAGTGGTGTCGCTCCTTCCCCGCCGAGAATGACGATATCCTCAATACGCACGCCACCCCACCCGGACAGATAGATCCCTGGCTCTACCGTGAACACCGAATTGACATCCAACGGATCGGTCGACCGTGGGCTCACCCTGGGAATCTCGTGTACTGCTAGGCCTACGCCATGACCGAGACTGTGTCCGAAGTTTTCCCCGTAGCCCGCGTCCGAAATTACATCCCGAGCCAATTTGTCGGCCTCTTCACCGTTCATTCCGACCTTAACATCCCTGATGGCCGTGAGCTGAGCGTCTAGGACAATGTTGTATATCTTGTGGAACATCTCGTCCGGCTCGCCCACAATCACTGTCCGGGTGATGTCGGAGCAATATCCGCCCACCTTGGCTCCCATGTCGATGACAATGGGTTCTCCGCGCAGGATCACCTTGTCTGTGGGCATGTGGTGGGCCATGGCCCCGTTGGGGCCGGCGGCGACTATGGTGTCGAAGCTGATGCCATCGGCACCGGCGTCCCGCATTGCCATTTCCATCCGCCAGGCAACTTCGCGCTCGGTCATGCCCTCCGCGATGATGGGGCACACCTGCTCCATGGCCAGGTCCGACGCATTTATGGCACGCTGCAGCATCACCAACTCGTCGGAGTCCTTGAAACTGCGCTGGTCGTCCGTCAAATCCCCGAACGGGATTAGTTCTATGCCGGAGAGGTCCGAGTCTTCACTGATGGCTTTGCTCAGGCTGTTGTAGACCGCCACCGTCATGGCCTGGCTCTCGAACCCCAACCGCTTCGCACCGGATTCTTTGATCTGGCTAAGCAACCAGTCCCAGCCCGGCTTGATCTGCTCAACATTGAAGTGAGTCGCCTGGGCCGTTGCCTGCTCTGTATACCGGAAGTCGGTGGCTAGGTGAGCCCGCTCATCAGCGATGAACAGATACCCCGCTGAACCCGAAAATCCGGACAAGTATCGTCGGTTCTCGGCACCGGATACCAGGATCGCATCAACTTCCCGTTCAGGCAGTTTGGCAACAAAAGTTGCCAGTCTGGATTGCATCATTGGGATTCTTCCTCCACCAGAGAGGCCAGTATTTCCAAGGCCGAAGTATAGCTTCTCCACCCAAAGCCTGCAATTTGGCCACGGGCGATATCGGATAGTACAGAGTGCCGCCGCCACGGGTCTCGGGCCAGCGGGTTACTCAGGTGAACTTCAATAAAAGGCAGCCTGCAGTCGATGAGTGCGTCCTTCAAAGTGAGACCGTAATGTGTAAGGGCCCCACCATTTACGATCAATCCGTCAATCTTCCCCCAGTTCTCCTGGATACAGTCAACCAGGGCTCCTTCATGGTTCGACTGGAAGAAGTCAACCTCTATGCCCAGCTTCTCAGCCACCTTCCTGACTTCGCCGTTCACTTCTTCAAGCGTCTTGACACCATAGTATCCGGCATCTCGGCGGCCCAGCATATTGATGTTTGGGCCGTTGAGAATCAGGAACCGGGCCATCGAAAGCTACTCCTCTTCTGCTGGTTCATCCGCCCCGGTCGCCGAAGTTGACGGTTCGTCAGCCCGTGGGTGATGCGTTAAGTACGCTTGTAGCGCCTCGGCCTTGGTGACGTGGGTGTAAATCTGCGTGGTCTGGGGGCTGGAATGCCCCAGCAACTCCTGGATCACCCGTAGGTCGGCGCCTCCTTCCAGCATGTGAGTCGCAAAAGTGTGGCGCAGGGTGTGAGGATGAACATCGTCTCTGGTCCCGGCAGCCGCACCATGGCGGCGCACGAGATTCTCGATGCTGCGACGGGATAGGCGCTTTCCGTAGCGATTCAGGAACACCGCATCTGTCTTTTCTCCAAGAGCGGCTTCGTCAGCAAGCGGCGGACGGGCCTCGTTGAGGTAACTCATCAGCGCTTCCTCTGCAGGTCGTCCGAACAGAGTCTCGCGCTCCTTGTTGCCCTTCCCACGCACAAGGACTGAACGTTGGCCGAAATTAATGTCGGAAAGATTCATGCCGTGGATTTCGGCTAGCCGCATGCCGCACCCGTATAGCAGCTCCAGGAGCGCCTTGTCCCTCTTGCCCAGAGAGGTCGTGTCGTCGGGGGCATCCAGCAGCCGTTCCGCCTCTCGATGACCCATGAACGTCGGAAGGGGTTTGGACACCTTGAGCCGGAAACTCCTCCCCGACGGCACGGGGGTGGAGCGGAACATTCCCTCCTGCACCAGGAAAAGGTAGAAGGAACGCAGGACTGACAGCTTGCGAGCTACGCTTACCCTTTCGTATCCCCTTCCGCCTTCACGCTGCGGCGTGGCCAGCCAGGCCAGGTACCCGCGAAGAGTTGTCCGGTCCATGTCCTTTAGCGACAGATTTTCCAGCGCCAGGTATTCGCGGAACGACTGCAGGTCGCTCAAATAAACGCGTTCAGTGTTCTCGGAAAGACCCCGTTGCCCGCGCAAATAGAGCGGGAAGCGCTCCAGGTAGGAATCTAGCTCAGCCAGGTTTGCCGGTGCGTCGCTTTCCGGAGTTTGCTCACCGGCAAACTTAGTCGCCAACGCCCACCAACTCCCCGGACTCGCTGGTCTCCGTTGATCCTTCAGCCTGGCCTTGATTTACTGCTTCTCGCCAGTCGCAGGACGTACACCCGACCGTGGTTCTGTTGAGTTGCACCATCATCTTGCTGCATTCCGGGCAGGGCTCAGCCACCGGCCGCCGGTTGGAAAGAAATTCGCAGGCCGGATACCGCGAGCAGCCCCAGAAGGTGCGTCCCCCGCGGCCTCGGGCACGCCGTTCAACGAGGTCGCCGCCGCATTCCGGACACGCCACTCCGATCTTGTTCAAGATCGGCTTGGTTCCCTTGCAGTCCGGGTATCCGGTACACGATATGAATCTTCCGAACCTGCCTATCTTGATGACCATGGGCTTGGCACAATCATCGCAGACCTCGTCCGTTTCTTCTTCCAGCCGCACCCGCGGCATCGACTCGGTTGCGTTTTCCATGGCCTTCTGGAATGGCTCGTAGAACTCTCCCAGCATCGGCACCCAACCGCGCTCGCCCCGCGACACGGCGTCCAGTTCCTCTTCCATGCCTGCCGTGAAGTCCAGGTCCATCACGTCGGGGAAGTACTCGGTCAGCAGGTCAGAAAGGGTCAGCCCCAGCGTGGTGGGAAACAACCTTCCCTGCTTGCGCTCAACGTAATAGCGCCCCAGGAGAGTGCCTATGGTCGGCGCATACGTGCTGGGACGTCCGATTCCCCTTTCCTCCATGGCTTTGATCAATGTTGCCTCAGAGAAGCGAGGCGGCGGCTCCGTGAAGTGCTGATTGGCCGCCAACCCGCTGCATTCCAGCGCGTCTCCCGCTGACAGGACAGGTAGTGTCTTGGCGTTGTCGGAATCTGCGTTCTCGTCGCGACCCTCCAGGTACACGGTCCGAAATCCTGCGAACTTCAGGACCGAGCCGGTGGCCCGGAAGTTGTAGACGTTCCCCGTATTCTGGCAGGCCGCGTCTATGTCAACCGTGGTGGCTTCCGACACCGCATCGGCCATCTGGCTTGCCAGCATCCTCTCCCACACCAGAGTGTACAGCCGAAGCTGCTCAGACGAGAGGTATGGCTTTAGCAAAACGGGATCACGTTGAATCGACGTGGGGCGAATCGCCTCGTGCGCCTCTTGCGCCGCCTTGGAACGACGGCTGTAGACTCTGGGCTTGTCCGGCCGAAACTCCTTCCCGTACCGCTTGGCGATGTATTCACGCGTCTCGGAAACTGCAGTCGTAGCAACTTGGGTCGAGTCGGTGCGCATGTACGTAATGAGGCCCACCGGTCCGCCTGCGCCCACGTCCAGACCCTCGTACAACTGCTGCGCCACCGACATCGTGCGCTGGGCGGTGAACCGCAACTTGCGTCCCGCCTCTTGCTGCATCGTGCTGGTCGTGAACGGCGCCGCCGGACGCTGTCGAACGTCCCTTTTCTTGACCTCACCCACGGCGTACTGGGCGCCCTTGAGCTCTGCCTCGTAGCGACGGGCGTCCTCTTCTTTGCCGATGTTCAGGCGCCCGCGCTGCCCCTTCACCGAGTGCAGTTGCGCTGGGAATTCCGTTTTCTGGCTTTCCTTGTGCAGGCGCACGTCGATGGTCCAAGATTCCACTGGCACAAACGCGACTATCTCCCGCTCTCGGTCCGCCACCATCCGAAGGGCCACGGACTGCACGCGCCCGGCAGAAACCCCACGCTGCACTCTCTTGCGCAGCAATGGACTGATCTGATACCCCACCAGCCGGTCGAGGATACGCCGGGCCTGTTGCGCGTTCACCAGTTGCATGTCGATCTCGCGAGGCTGGCTGAACGCCTCTTCCACAGCGTCCCTGGTAATCTCATGGAACACCACCCGCTTGGGCGGCGCCGCCCGGTCATCCCACTCTGCCGCTGCCTGCAGGTGCCAGGAAATGGCCTCACCTTCTCGGTCCGGATCGGTGGCAAGGTAGATATTCTTCGCCGAATCCCCCGCCGCCTTCAACTGACTGACAAGGTCCTTCTTATCTTTCACAACCTCGTAGACGGGCTCAAAGTCCCGCTCAATATTCACGCCGAAGCGCCACTGTGGAAGATCCCTCACATGCCCCTGCGACGCGGTAACCACGTAGTCATCGCCAAGAATCTGACCAACAGTTCTGGCCTTGGCCGGCGACTCCACAATAACCAAGTCCTTTCCCTTGGCTTTGATGGGAGCTACTTTTGTCGACGTCTTGCTACCCTTTCCGGTCGCTCGAGTTGACGCCCTGCCGCCCTTCCCAGCCGTCTTCTTACTGCCGGCGGTAGCGGACGCCGAGCCTTTTTTTCCTGCGGCCTTGGCAGCTGTGCTGCTAGCCTTGGGTTTTGTAGTTTTAGCCTTTGTGGTTTCTGATTTAGTTGCCATGCGTCACTCCCAGTATTGCAGCTCGCACGTAGTGCATGCTGCCAACCTGGGTAACCTTTCCTTTCAGTTCCAATAGAGTCAACATGCTCGAAATGGATGCTATGGGAATTCCGGACTTCCGACAAAGGTCGTCAACGTGCGCCGGTTCTCCCGTTAACAGCGCCAGCAATTCGGCCTCCTCTTCCTCCAGTCCCTCAAGATCGTCGTACTCCGTGTCTTCAACCGACCCGGTTGTTTCAAGTAGCGCTTCGCGCTGCCCAGGATTCGTCTTGATCCCCCCTGTATCGGGGAGCTTCAATTCTTCCAGAATATCAGTATAGTCGGCAACCAGTTTCGCTCCCTCTTTTATCAGACGGTTGGTGAAATGGCTCGCCGGCGAAAAAATGCTGCCGGGTACGCAGAATACCTCGCGGTTTTGATCCAGCGCCTGCTCCACCGTCCACCGTGTGCCGCTTCCCTCGCCCGCTTCTACAACGACGGTTCCCAACGTCATGCCGCTGATTAGGCGGTTGCGACGTGGGAAGTTTCGCGCATCCGGCCTCACGCCCAAGCGGTGTTCGCTGACTACGGCTCCGCGTTCCCTTATTTGCCGGAACAGCGTTGAGTGCTCTTTGGGATAGACCGAATCCAGGCCCCCTGCGACAACCGCGATTGTTCTGCCGCTGCACTCCAGTGCCGCGCGGTGCGCCACACCATCTATGCCAAGGGCGAGTCCGCTTACTATGGTGATACCCGCCGAGGCGAGGTCGCGGCTCAGTACATTGGCTGCCTCCCGCCCGTATGACGTCGGATTGCGCGTCCCGACGATCGCCACGGACCATTCATCCTGGGGTGCGATCTCACCTGCGTAAAACAACACAGGGGGTGGATCGGAAATCTGCTTGAGGCGAGGAGGATAGTCGTCGCAGTTCCAGTTGGTGGCTGAAACTCCTGCCCTCTTCAGGTCAGAAACTGCATCATCCGGATTCAAACGCTCTCGTGCCGATGCTACTTCCTGGGCCGTTCTCGAATCGAGGCCCGCATCACGCAACTGGGTGTCGCTGGCGCGCCAAGCATGCTCGAGATCACCGAAATAGCTCTCCAGTCTGCGAAATCGGGCGGTGCCCAGTTGCGGAATACCGCTTAGCGCCACCCAGTATTTGAGGTCGTCCATGCCGCCGATTCTAGCACAAGGCCAAAAAAGCCAACAATGAACCATTTGTAATTTGTCTACCTGTCAGTGCAGCTTGGCGAAGGCCCGTGGGTTACGCAAGGTCTCGTCTTTGCAGGGACGACTCAGAAAGCTGCGGCGTGCGCTCACCTCCCACCGTCATCCCCGAGCCCAATCCGCAATTCCAGCGAAAGCAGGAATCCAGAGCCACCGTACCCATACAGAATCTCCACGTCCAATCTCTGCAAGCCACCACAACCGATCAGCCACCCACAAATCATATCCATCCCCTAATCACACGAATAACAATTCAGACAATGACATCCGTCCCCTTGGCCAAGGAACAGAACAAATACACCATGAAATTCATTAGCCGACCCACTCCCAGCGTCCCCCGCCCCTTCACCACTCACGGCCAATGAAATCTACATCGACCACCCAATTCGGAGCGCCATCAGTTGCGTAATTCGTTGACAAGGAAAATTGGGCGGTGTATATTTCTTTGACTTAGACCGCCGCGATATTCGGCCGCAAGTCCCGGCTTGTCTGGCGACCAGCCTAGTAGGTCGAAACGTTTCAGGGGAAGCAACTCAGTACGCCGTCATGACCGCTGCAGTTGAACATCCCGACAAAGATCGGGATTCCTTTTTCTTACCTCAGTATCCTGTTTTTCTTGTTTCGTTACCCTTTCCGGCTATGCGGCTGTCTGCCAATCTTTTTCGCTCCTCACAGTGAGCTGGGAGGACTCCCTTTATGCAGATGCGAGATTTCGTCGTTCGGTTCGCCGGTGAAGGCGGACAGGGTGTCGTAACTTCCGCTGAGGGCTTGGCTCAGTCTTCTACACAGGTCGGTTATCACGCATTGACCTTTGCCACCTTCCCCTCTCAGATTCTGGGCGGTCCTACTTGGACTCAGGCCCGGATCTCGGTGGACCCAGTATTGGCCCCCGGGGACGATGTCGACGTATTGGTTGCATTCAACCAGGAAGCTTACGACAGCCACGTCGAAGACGTTAGGGAAGACGGCGTCGTCATCTTCAACTCCACCGAGTTCGAATTGGAAGGCGACCCGCGTGCTTTCGGCCTTCCGGTCGAGGAGCTGGCCCGCTCCACCGGCAACAACCGCGCCGCCAACATGGTCATCATGGGGGCGCTGGCCCATTTGGTAAATATGCCCCACGAATACTTGGAAGAGTTCGTGGAACAGCGCTTCAGCCGTGGCCGCGACGGCGACGATGAGGTTATCCGCTCCAACATTCAGGCCCTGCGTCTGGGACGGGAACATATCGCCCAGAGCGGCTTCACTCTCGGTGAACTGGCCCCCGCTCAGATGCCGGACTACCAGCAGCTGATGCTGAAGGGCAACGAGGCTCTGTCGCTGGGGGCCATCGCCGGCGGACTGGATTTCTACGTCGGCTATCCCATCTCCCCGGCCACGCCTATCCTGCTGTATATGGAACGCAATCTGGTGGGCAAGGACCGCTTCGCCTACCAGGTGAGTTCTGAAATCGAATCCATAACTGCGCTGTTGGGCGCTGGATTCGCCGGGAAACGGGCGATGACCGCCACCGCTGGCCCCGGCGTCTCCCTGATGAGTGAGGGTCTGGGCCTGGGCTGGGTTGCCGAGATTCCGCTGGTGGTCGTCAACGTGCAACGCGGTGGCCCCGCCACCGGCCTGCCCACCAAGACCGAGCAGTCCGACCTGATGAGTTGCATGTTCCCCGCCCACGGGGATGTCCGGATGCCCGTTATCGCAGTCGGAACGGTGGAAGAGTGCTTTTACGGGGCGATTAAGGCCATCGAGTGGGCCGAGAAGTATCAGGGCCCGGTCATCCTCATGTCCGAAATGGCCTTGGCCGAGCGCGCCCAGAACATTCCCAAGCCCGACCTCAGCAAGGTCAAGCAGGCCCGGCGCTTGGTGTACGAAGGCAACAACGGCTACAAGCGATACGCCGGCTTCGAGCTGTCGCCCATGCCGCTGCCCGGCGGACCCGGAGCCTACGTCGCAAACGGCAGCGAGCACGATGACATCGGCGACACTACCCACCTGCCCGAGCGACACATCCAAATGACGCAGCGGCGCTTCAGCAAGATCAAGCTGCTGGAAGAGGACGACTACGAACGCGAAGGCACGGAGCACTCAGTGGCTTTGCTGCCTTGGGGCGGAAGCAAGGGACCGGCGCGGGAGGCTTTCGACCTTCTCAAGCGGCTGGACGCTCCGGTGAGCTGGTACTACACCATGTTCCTGAACCCGTTGCCTCCTAAGCTCTTGGAAGAGTTGAAACAGAAGGATTTGGTGATTGTTCCCGAGTTGAACTACCAGGGACAGTTCTCCAACATTCTTAGGGGACTTGGAGTCAAGGCCGAGTCAATCACGCAATACACCGGTCTGCCTTTCAAGGCCCGCACCTTGGTGGAGCGCATTTCGGAAATGACCAACTTCCGGCTGACGGAGGCTGTAGGGGTATGAGCAAGAAGAACCCTGAATACGATTTCAAATGGTGCCCAGGCTGCGGCGACTTTGGTGTGCGCCGTGCTCTGGAATTGGCCATGATCGATCGTCTCGAAGAGACTGGTCTTCCAATGGAAAACAATGTTGTCGTGGCCGGCATCGGCTGCTCCGGCAACTTGGTCCACCTTCTGGAGGGCGACCAGCCCTATGGGATGCACGGCATTCATGGCCGCTCGCTGCCCATTGCAATGGGAGTCAAGATGGCCCGCCCGGAGTTGAATGTTGTGGTGGTCGCCGGCGATGGCGACTTTCTCAGCATCGGCGGCGAGCACATCGGCCCGCAGGCTTCCCGCAACGTGAACATCACCGCTGTTATCATGGATAACGGCGTCTACGGTCTCACCAAGGGCCAGAGCTCACCGACGACCAAGCTGGGCGTCATTACCAGCTCTACGCCCTACGGCAAGATCGAAAGCCAGATCAACCCGCTTGAGCTGTACCTGACCCTCGGCGTCTCCTTTGTGGCTTCAGGCTTCTCGGGTCAACCAAGGCCGCTCGCTGGCCTGATCAAGCAGGGTATGGAACACCAGGGCTTCTCCATCGTTCATGTGCAGTCGCCGTGCACCACCTACAACGACACCTTCGAGGAGCTTAAAGGCAACCCGCGTAAGGGCATCGAACCCAGCCTCTGGGACGTCCCGGAAGATCACGACACCAGCAGTAAAGGCGCTGCCTTCGACCTGCTGCAGCGCGGTGGTCTGCCCGTGGGCGTGGTCTTCAACGACGAGGACCGGCCATCGCTGGGTCAGCGCGTAGAGCACATTTTGGAGTCGGCCCGGTCTCGCTCGGCCGAAGAGCTCATGTCGGCCTTCGAGTTCTAGGCGACAGTCCTCAATTTCGCCAGGAAGAAAAGAGTCCCCGCCACAAAGCGGGGACTCTCATTTTCTCTACTGGATGCTCCAGGCCCTGATGTAGATTGGCTGCCGATTCCACCTAAGTCGTCGAATAAGCCGGTTGTTCGTACTGCTGCTCATCCAGGTCCTGGTACTTGGAAGGACACTTGACCAGGATTTCATCGGCGTGGAAGACGCCTTCGCTTCTGTAGCTTCCTTCCAGGATTATCTCGGAGTGAGGGTTAAAGAAGAGATCCGGAAGAATTCCTTCGTATCTTGCCTGCAGCATGGACAAGCCTGAGTCCCCGCCCTCTTTATCAGTCAAGTGGAAATGGGATATTGTGGACTTGTCACCCCGGTCGAACGTACCCTCTACCAGCTTGCCCGATACCCGCACCATCTGGCCGTCGTGAATCTCGGTCTTGCTGTTAAACTCGCTAACCGTCAGGAAGTACCGCGTATTCTCGCCGAAGGCAGCCCAGATCATGAACGCCAGCGCCAAGACTACCACCACAGCCACAACGATGAATCGAGTCCGGTTGGAACGTGATTCTGATATTCCAGCGTCTTGAATTTCCGCGCCTTGGGCTTCCAAGTCTGATCTCCGTATTGGGCGAACATCCGCCCAGACTTTGTGACAATGATAACAAATAGCCCAACCACTGCCAACGAGGACACGTCGCCGTGAGCGAAGATCAGCGTGGGCATGCCATCGTAATTGAGGGGCTGGAAAAGAGCTACCGCGACTGGCCGGTACTCTGGGACCTCGATCTTACGGTGCCTTGGGGCGAGAGCCTCTCTCTCTTCGGGTCCAATGGGGCGGGAAAGACGACTCTTCTTCGCATTCTCGCCACCAGCGTCCGACCCGACGCCGGCACGGTGCACATCTCGGGCCGGGACATCCGGCGCCAGGCACGCGAGGCCCGGCTCAGAATCGGTGTCGTGGGCCACCGTGGCTTCCTGTACGAGGACCTGACTACACGTGAGAATCTCAACTACTACGCCAGACTCTACGGCGTGACCGACCGAGGAACCCGTGTCGATGCCGCGCTCGAGCGCGTGCGACTAGGCAGACGGGCTGACCATCGAATTCGCACTCTATCCAACGGGATGCAGAAGCGCGCCGCGATCGCCCGGGCCATACTTCATCAGCCCGACGTGCTGCTGCTGGACGAGCCGGAGGCGGGTTTGGACGCAGATTCCCGCGAGATGCTAGGCGATCTGCTAACAGAGTGGACCACGGACGGGAAATCGGCCGTCCTCACAACCCACGACATAGATTTGGGCCTTTCCTGGGGCCAACGCGCGGCCGTGTTGGCTGGAGGAAAGCTTAATTTTCCGGAAAGCAACTCTACGGCGATTTTGCATGCCCTGTCTCGAGCCACGGGTGCCAGGAGCCCAGCGTGAAGGGATTGTTGGGCCCGATAGCCACGATGGTGTGGAAGGACATCGTGCTGGAAGTTCGGTCCCGGGAACTAGTGGTCTCTGTCGCTGTGTTCGGGCTGCTTCTCGTGGTCGTCTTCAGTTTTGCCTTGGACCCTGATCCCGGACAGGCGCTGCGGCTTGCGCCCGGAATCCTGTGGGTCTGCTTTGCATTCGCGGCGACTCTGGCCATGAATCGGGCCTTCGTCCGCGAACAGGAGGGGGGAGCACTGGAGGGCCTGCTTATTGCGCCCGTCAGCCGCGATGCCATCTTCCTCGCAAAAGCGGCCACCAGCTTTATTTTCATGCTCCTGATCGAGGCTGTCCTTCTCCCTGCATACGCGGTTATGCTGGGGTTTTCCGCCCTCTCGTGGACATTGGGGCTCACCATTCTGCTGGCAACATTAGGATTCGCCCTGATTGGAACCCTGTTTTCAGCCTTGGCAGCTCAGACCCGGTCCAGGGAAATCAT
This sequence comes from Dehalococcoidia bacterium, assembly GCA_965222025.1. Lineage (GTDB taxonomy): Bacteria > Chloroflexota > Dehalococcoidia > Lucifugimonadales > UBA3495 > VXOI01. Next base: position 644,804 of record CBDCTI010000007.1, read on the forward strand.
GCTCCCTGTGCTCTTCTTCCCCGTTGTTCTGCCCGTCATCCTCGCCGCCGTGGAGGCGTCGACGCGCGCAGTCGGCGGTGAAACGTTCATTGGGCTGGGCCGATGGCTCCCACTCATCGGAGTATTCGACGCGCTGTTTCTGCTAATATGTCCGTGGGTATTTTCATTTGTTGTAGAGGATTAACTCCGATTGGCAGACGCAGAAAGCTATGTACAGGGATCCAGTGAATATGCTTCCCCTAGGCAGGGTTGGCGGCTCACACCGAGGTTGGCTCTTGGTATCGTCGCTGGCATCCTGTTGCTGGTGGACCTGTACCTGATCTTCGGCGTAGCCCCCACCGACGCTAACCTGGGGAACGTGCAGCGCGCCCTGTACATACACGTTCCCATCGCGGTGATTTCCCTGCTGGCGTTCCTCGTGGTCTTCATCGGCAGCGTCATGTACCTGAAAAACCGCAACGGCCGGTGGGACAACATGGCAATGGCCGCTGGCGAAGTCGGTTTCGTCTACGTTTCCCTAGCCCTGATCACCGGGGTCCTCTGGGCCAAGCCGATTTGGAACGTATGGTGGACCTGGGAGCCCCGGCTTACCCTCACCCTCGTCCTATGGTTCATTTACGCAGGATACCTCATGGTTCGGGCCTTTACCCCCAATCGTTCAAAGGCGGCAGTATTCTCTGCTGTTGTCGGCATCATAGGCTCCGTTGACGCGTTTATTGTGTACTTCGCGGTGCAGTGGTGGAGATCCATCCATCCGCCCCAGGTGGTCGGCCCGCTGGCCGAAAGCGGCTCGCTTAGCGCCACAATGAACATGGTACTGATGGTCTCTTTCGTTGCGTTTCTGGTCTTCACCATCTGGTTGGTACTGGAGCGAATGGCGACGCTGGGCACAGAGGATGATCTGGGGCGACTCCGGTTCGAACTCAGACGCGAAGGACGCTCCGCTGAGGTCTAGCTTGTTTTTCCAAAAGAACCTCCATCCATCGATGGGCCGTGAACCGGCATGATCGCGCTGTTACAGACCGGGTTGCCGCCTTCCAACTTGTCGTATCTCATCGCCGCTTTCGTCGTTACTGGACTGGCGTTCATAGGATACGCATTCTTCGTATTCCGTCGCAGGCAGGAAGCGAGGGCCGAGATCAGGCGGCTTCAGAGTCTTTCCGAAGCGAACGAAAGCGCCGGGCAGGACAATCCCTGACCCGACGCTCCTTTCTGACCTGCCAATCCGGCCCTCGCCGGGTCGCCAGCTCTCTGATAACCAGAGCCCCTATCCTTCGGTCTGGTGGTCCTGGAAGCGGTCTCTCAATACCTTCTTGTCGAACTTGCCCACGCTGGTCTTGGGTATTTCGTCGACGAACACCACGTCGTCCGGAATCCACCATGACGCAAAGCGCGGACGTATGAACTCCAGCACCTCGCTCTTCTCCAGCGAGTCGCGGTGCTCGGCGTTCGGTACAACGCACGCCAACGGCCGTTCCTGCCAGGTCGGGTGTGGGATGGCAATTACCGCCGCCTCCAGCACCTTGGGGTGCGCGATGATGGCAGTCTCCAAGTCAACTGACGAGATCCACTCGCCTCCGCTCTTCACCATGTCCTTGACCCGGTCACCGATCTGGATATTCCCCCACCGGTCCAGCGACGCGATATCCCCGCTGTGATACCAGCCGTCAATGAAGGTTTCCTCACTGCGTGGATCGTTCAAATACTCTGCAGCAATCCACGGTCCACGGAACAGCAGCTCGCCGCGTTGTTCGCCGTCCCAGTCGAGGTCCACACCGTCTTCATCCACGAGACGCATTTCAATGCCGTAGACTGGGGTGCCCTGCTTCCCCTGTTCGGTGAGACGACCCTCGTCTTCAAGCCCATCCAGGTGGCTTCCCAGCCTGTTGAAGGAGACCAGCGGCGTGGCCTCGGTCATGCCATAGGCCTGCACCAGTTCGATGCCCAGGCGTTCCTTGAAGGCCTGGATCATGCTCCGAGGTACTGCGGAGCCGCCGCTTACAACCATACGCAGGCAAGAAAGGTCGAACTCCTCCTCAGTGCGGGACAGGAAGTCCAGCATACCCACCCAGATGGTCGGAACGCCCAGGCTGATGCTGACTCGATGATCGTTGATCAACCGGCAGATGGAGGCCGGATCGGGCCGAACGCCGGTCATTACTTGGGTCGCGCCAGTCATCGTCGCCGAGTACGGTACACCCCAGCTATTGGCGTGGAACATGGGCACCACCGCCATCACCACGTCCCGCTCCCGCACCCCGGCAGAGTCCGCGGAGCACTCCATCATCGCGTGCAGGATCTGGGCGCGGTGGCTGTAAGTCACCCCCTTTGGCCGTCCTGTTGTCGCCGACGTGTAGCAAAGTCCGGCAGGGTCGTTCTCATCCAATGATGGACGTTCGAAACGGTCTGACGCCGCGTCCAGCAGGTCCTCGTAGATGTGGGCGGAAGGAAGCGACGTCTGAAAGCTGGAGTCGTCGGTCATGATTACAAAGTGCTCGACCGTCTCGAGGCGCGGCGCCAGGGGCTCAAGGATTGGCACCAGGTCCGGATCAAGCAGCATCACCTTGTCGCCGGCGTGGTTGACGATGTAGGTCAGGTCATCGGCTGACAGGCGTATGTTGGTGGTATGAGTGACCGCCCCCATGGTAGGCGGAGCGAAGTACGCTTCCAGGTGCCGGTAGGTGTTCCAGCCGAAGGTTCCCACCCGGTCTCCCTTGTTCACTCCGAGGCCGGCGAGGGCGTTGCACAGCCGGTTCACGCGGCCCTTCAGGTCGCGGTAGGTGTAGCGATGTACACCGTCCCCCTCACGGGTGATGATTTCCTTGTGGGGGAAGTAGATGTCGGCCCGGTCCAGCAGCCCTGGCACCAGCAACTGGTAATTCATCATGGCTCATTGCCTCCGACACTGGTAATAGAGTGAGTCCGATCGCCCCTCATGGCGACATTATGCTGACGCCGCCGTCTACGGCCCATGTTTGGCCAGTAATATACGCCGCCGCAGGCAAGGCAAGAAAGACGCACAGGTATCCGGGTTCCTTCAAATCGCCAACCCTGCCAAGGGGTACCTGGCCCTTCGCCTGCTCCTGCCGGGACTGGTAGACCTGTGCCGACACCTGGGCAGGGTCCGGGAAGTATCCGGGAGCGACACAGTTGACGCGTACGCCGTATGGCGCCCATTCCTGGGCCAGGCTCTCAATGAAACGCATCAAGCCAGCCTTGGCGGCGTCATACGCGGCAGAGCCCGCACGTCCCCGGAACGACGCGAACCCGGATATGTTGATGGCGCTGCCGGTACCCCTTTCCAGCAGATGCGGCCCGAGGGCGCGGCAGCCAGTAAATGCCTCAGTCAAATTGACGTCCACCACGAAGTGCCATTCCTCTTCGCTCATACCCTCCGAACCGTCGGGGAGATTGGACACCGGCTTCCGGATGGCGTCGCCGACGCAGTTGACCAGCGTATCCACGTGGCCGAACTCCTTCAGGGTATCCGCGGCGATGCGTTCCATATCGGCAGCTTTGGTAGCGTCTCCTGTCAGCGGCAACGCGGTACGTCCCAGTGCGCGCACCTCTTCGGCAACCTGGCCGACCGTAGCCGGATTCAGGCTGGTGACGGCTACGTCCGCTCCAGCTTCGGCGAAAGCGAGGGCGATACCCTTGCCTATCCCTCGGCCAGCCCCCACTACCAGGACTTTCTGGCCGGTTATATCAAACTGCGACAGGCTCATTGATCAGTTCCCTCCAGTCATCCCAAAGAGCGGGCGACACTTCCAGCCGGCTCTCCTTTGCTTGTGGCTCCCTGCGGTTTACGCACGCGGAGACCGGGCAGCGGGCGCAATCAGGCGTTCGTTTACAGCAGACCTGCCCATGCAAGCGGATGATCTCGTGCATGTCCACCATCTTCACGGACAAGTCCGAGAACCGTCGTGACTGCTTAAGATAGACGCATTTTAGACCCTGACGCAATGGCGCGGGGGCGCGTCTGCCCCATTTGAAGCCAAGAACCCGCTCCAACACCCGGACACAGTTGACATCAAGCGGGAGCGCCTCTTCACCCCAGCCGTAGGCCAGCACACACTCAGCGATCTTGTCCCCCACTCCCTTGATTTGCTGCAGGGATTCCCCATCTCGAGGAACGCCGTTCGCCAGCACGCGGGCCATCGATGCGACGATGGGTACCTGCCCGGCTCGTACCAGGTCTCCCACGCCTTCCGCAACATCCTCGCTCTGTTCCGCCAAATCCGACACTTGTGGATATCGTCCGAAGAACCTTCCGCAAATCTCCACCAGCAATGCGTCCCGGGTGCGGGCGCTGAGGCCGAACAACACTAGCGTACGGTACGGGCTACGGCGATGCCCAACTTCCGACCACAGCGTGGACTCCCACGTGAATCCAGCGTACGCAACCTTCAACTCCTCCAGAAGCCGCAGCGTCCGGTTGGCGGGTAGCGGAAACGTTGATTTGTCGGCTTTGACGCTGTCGTACTGCCTGAGTATCATTTCGCAAGACCTTCAGTACATTCTACTATTCTTGCTAAGCGAAGCCGCATGGCGCATCGGCTTTGACCAGGAGGGGCACTACCATGAAAGCAGTCTTCATCAACGAGCACGGCGGCACGGACAAACTGGTCTACGGAGACCGTCCCGAACCCGAGGTCAGTCCTGGCGAGATAATGCTGCGAGTGAGGGGCAGCGCTCTCAATCACCTGGACCTTAATCTTCGCGAGGGCCGAACCTACAACGGCCCGCTGCCTCGCATCATGGGATGCGACATCGCCGGCGAGGTTACCGCCATAAGTCCCGCAGCCCACACTTCTCTACAAATCGGCGACCGGGTGATCTTGAACAACCGGGTCACCTGCTCCAACTGCGAGCACTGCCGCATGGGCAACGACCAGTGGTGCCCCAACCAGCTGCGGCTCGGAGTCGACCTGGACGGAGGCCACGCCGAGTACATTACGGCGCCAGCGGTGAATGCCCACGTGATACCCGACTCGATGGACTTCACCGAGGCCGCCACATTACCCATCGCTGCGCACACCGCGTGGCACTGCCTGGTGACCCAGGCCCAGATCAAGCCGTGGGACGACGTGCTGGTGCAGGCGGCAGGGAGCGGCGTGGGAAGCATGGCCATCCAGATAGCCAAGATGATGGGTGCCCGGGTTATCACCACCGCGGGCAGCGAATGGAAGCTGGAGACGGCCCAGGAGTGGGGCGCCGACGAGGTCATCAACTACCGGGAGACCCCGAGGTTCAGCGAGCGGGTGAGGGAGCTGACTGACGGCCACGGAGTGGACCTCGTGTTTGACTGTGTAGGAGCGGACGTCTGGGAACAGAACCTTCTGTCTCTAAAGAGCGGCGGGCGCCTGGTGATCACCGGGGTAACATCCGGGGCCACGGCCAACCTGAACCTGTCGCTGCTCCAGGCCAAGCCGCTACATCTGATGGGAAGCGGGGGCCGCAGCAACCGCACCTTCGCCGACTTTATGAAGGTGGTGAGAAACGGCTCGCTTCGAGGCATACCCGGCCGGGTGTTCCCGCTGGACGATGTGGCATCTGCCCATCAGGCGATGCACGACCGGGACTTTTACGGCAAGATCGTCATCGAGAGTTGAGAACAGTAATCGAAACCGGGGAGAGCATGACTGATTTCGTGTGGTGCAGACGCCATGGAATGATTTGATGACAGTTGCCGCTTGCCAGGCCTTGTGGAACTTCCGTACCATATCTGTATGCTCGCCGCTGACCACACTCAGTCCGGTCTATTCTTGGCCCACGGCATGGATTCAGCACATCCGCAAACAGGCCAGAAGGTGAGGGTGGGACAAATGGTACGGAATGGGACCGGAACCGAAAAGTTTCCTTCGACAAGGGCACCACAGATACGACCAAGCGCGAATTTCGGGAAAAATAGGAAGATATGAGACGGGCATGGGAAAATTCTTTCCCTCTAGGCACCGCATTCCCCTCCGCAGATCAACCACTCTCGGATGGCCGTGCTCGGGGCCCTGTGTAGCAACGGATTGCCACGGAATATAGCCGGCCAGATGCGGCAGCGCCGATCAAGGCATCACCCCCGGTAGCCATTGACCTTGGCAGACGTTAAAATTAAGCGGCAATAGAAACGGTGAATCGCCTTGCCCCTGGTACCAATTACTGCTCAGATCGCCAGGAGAATTTAATGAAAATCGCCAGGTATGAAGCACACGGAGATACCCACTACGGGGTCGTCGACGGCGACAACGTGACCGCCATCGAGGGCGACCTTTTCGGGGAGCACAGCCTGACCGACCACGTCCACAAGCTTTCGGACGTCAAGTTGCTGGCGCCGGTGGTGCCGGGCAAGATCCTGGCCATGGGCCTGAACTACACCAGCCACATCGGTGACCGCCCCGCGCCGGAGTACCCGATGGTCTTTCACAAGACCCCGACCAGCGTGATCGGCCCCGAAGACAGCATCATCCGCCCCAAGGAAGTCCAGAGGTTCGATGCCGAGGGCGAAATGGTGGTGGTCATCAAGGACAACTGCCGCTACGTAACCAAGGAAGACGCCCTTAACCACGTGCTTGGCTACACCTGCGGCAACGACGTCAGCGCCCGCGACTGGCAGCGCAAGGACCGCAACGAGAACAACTCCGACTGGTGGCGGGCCAAGTCGGCCGACACATTCTCGCCCATGGGCCCCTGGATCGAGACCGATGCGAACCCGTCGGACCAGTGGCTGCAGACCCGGGTCAACGGCAACGTGGAGCAGGACCAGAGCACTAGGGACCTGATCTTCGACGTGCCAACTATGATCGAGTTCATCACCCGTTACGTCACCCTGGAAGCTGGCGATTGCATCTTCACTGGAACACCCGGCTCCACACAGGACATGGCCGCCGGCGCAGTCTGTGAGATCGACATCAGCGGCATAGGCGTCCTGCGCAACCCCGTGAAGATGGAAAGCTAGGCGCAGGGGGACTCACTTCGATTGGCAAACAATGTGGGGGCGAAATCGCCCCCACTTCTTTTCCATCTGGTTGCCAGGGGAGAGGGTGTTCAGGGTTTCACGACGCGGAGGGTGTAGCCATCTCCCGCCATGATCTCGGGGATCATCGGCGATAGGCTGCGAAAGTCGTCGGCCGCCGCCGAGATGATCCTCCCCGTCAGCGCCCCACTTTCACCGGAGGCCAGCCAGACCGCCAGTTCCGCGCAATCGTCGATGGAGGCACCGCCTCCGGTCATCACCCTCTGCCCGAGTTCGTGGATGAACTCCGCTCCGGCCTCGGCAGCCTGGTCCGTCATCCTCTCCCACATGCTGGTGTGCACCGACCCCGGCCCCAGGGCGTTGACCGTGATCCCCTTGTCCTCCAGTTCCTGGGCAAGCACCTCGGTCAGCCGGACCACCGCGGCCTTGCTGGCACAGTAGGCCGACATATTGCTCCAGGCATTGGCCACTCCGGCGCCGGACAGGTTGATGATCCTTCCGCCGCCCTGTTCCAGCATCACGGGAACTACAGCGCGGCAGACCAGAAAGGTTCCGGTGAGGTTTACGTTTATGGTATCCACCCACTCGGCGATGTCATTGCCCTGCAGGGGGCCAATGGGGCCAGAGATGCCCGCGTTGTTCACCAGAACGTCGATGCGCCCGAACCGCTCCACGGCTCTCCGGGCCAGCCGCTCCGTACCAACCTGGCTGGTGACGTCCGTACGGATCGCGATTGCCTCGGCACCGGCCTGGGACGCCTCGGCGGCAGTCTCCGCCAGCTCAGGCTCGCTCCTCGCCGCCAACACCAGCCGGGCTCCTTCGCGGGCATAGGCCAGGGCAATGGCCCGTCCGATGCCGCGCCCCGCGCCGGTGATTACTGCCACCTGCCCTTCCAGCTTCATTTCCCTTCCTCGACAAGTTCAAGAATCAACGCCATGGACAAGCCAGACGGTCAACACGATGCTCGGCGGGCCAGACTATGCTCTTGCGCCCCCGCTGCCACTGTACCAGCAAGGCCGGTTTTCCGACCGGCCGGCCGGTGTCTGGGTCAATGCGAAAGCGGCCGTAGAAGGTTGTGAAGTCCAGCATTGAGGCAGCCCGACGAAGGTCGGCATCATCCAGGCTTCCACATTCCTCGACACAGCGCTGGACTGCAACTCCGACAGCGTAGGCCTGGGCCATCGGATAGTCAATGACGGAGTATCCCTGTCTCCTCAAGGACTCCCGAACCTCGACAACAGAGGGGCCGTAATCCACAACATACCCGGCATCTGGCTCCCACTGGCTGGGCCCGATGAAGCTCTCTGCCCCGTCGCCCAGCCGTTCCCTGAAGGCGTCGACACCGGCCGCTACCACCGCCACTGCGCCGATGGGAGGTGCGGTTTCTGCCAGCTGTTCCGCAAGCTTCAGGTCGTTCTGGAATCGTCCTGCTACCACCAGCACATCTGGGGGTGATGCACAGAAGGCCTGAATGAGTTCGGTGAAGTCTGCGGCGTCAGGATCGAAACGCAATGACTGAACAACCCTGAACCCCATATCGAGTACGGCGCGCTCCACACTCAACGCCACGTCGCGCGGGAAAGCGCCGGTGGCGGCTCGAGCGATGGCGACGGTTTCCGCGTTGGGGATAGCCTCGCGCACCGCAGGCATCAGGCCAGCAAGGTATTCGTCAGCTGGTGAGAGTACGCCGACGACCCAGGGGTTGCCTCGCTGGTAGACCAGAGGCGAGGCGCCGCCTTGGTTCCAAAGGAGCTTGTCGTGCGCATGGGCGACCTCGGCGGCGGCGTTGGTCAGCACCGCGGAGTAGGGTCCTATCAGCAGGCCAACCTGCTCGCCAACTATCAGTTCTTCGGCAATCGCCTTCGCTCTGTCGCGGCGGCTTGAGTCGTCCCGCCAGACCAGTTCGACAAGCGATCTGCGTCCTCCGACCTGCAGGCCGTCGGCACGGTTGACGTCTTCGGCCCAGGCCGTGATGCCGGCCAGCGTCTGCCTTCCCTGCAGGCTGAACTGCCCGGTCAGCGAAACCGGGATTCCTACTTTGATGGCCATTTTTACCTAGGAATTCGTGATAGAAGAAACCCGTTCATCCTGCTTTCGGTTCAGGAGGAACGGGTCTCCAATGCTGCCTTTATTAACCTTGCTATTCTCGAGAGCGGAAAAGGCCGAAGGAGCTTGTGTAGCCGTGCAGGAAGGTGGTGCCACCCACGGGGCCGATCTCGCCGTTGCAGAAGAAGCCGCCCAGGGGCACCTGGCCCAGCTTTTCGCGGAAAATGTCAGTGTCATGGTTGGGACGGCCATAGAGATACTCTCCGCGGCCCAGGCAGGAGAACAGCAGCGCCCCGGGTACCTCGTTCTCGCGATTGTCGGCGGCGTAGCGTTCGAGAACAAAGGTCAGGTCCTGGGCAGACGTCTCGGCATCGCGGAGGTGGAACTGAACCAGTTGTCCCTCCTTCAACATCTCGCCGATGGCCAGGCTGCCGGTTCGCTGGTCCATGCCGACCACGTTGCGGATCAGGAAGTCGCCCTGGACCGGTTCGTCCAGAAACTCATCCATCACCACGCCGAGGAACAGGGAATGCCCCATGAGCTGCCGGTCGCGCTCCGACAGGGAGCGAAACAACTCCTGCAGGACAGCCATTGGCGGCTTCCCGTTCAGCTCGGCCAGCACGTTTTGGTTGCTGGAGGTGATCCGCATGGGCTCGCCGATGGGCCGACATCCTTGGGCCACGACTGTGTCCACAGTAATGTTGCCGTGGAGAGCCAGACCGATGGCCCCGCTGCCGTGCACCTGGCCGTCGAGGAACAGGGCGTTGTCGCCGGGACGCTGGGCACCGCTGGCGAGTCCGCCAATCTTGGCGGCCTGGGGGAACGCGAAGTCCAGGCCCATGATCAGGTTCTGCACCGGGAAGGAAAATGGATCGGCTATCAGCACAAACTGGGGCTGCTGGGACTCGGTCACACTGACCAGCTCCTGCCACTTGTCGGGACCGGCGTCGAGGTCAGGCAGGCTGTCGCCCTCGAGGTGGAAGGCCTCGATGGCCACGCCGGGGAGGGCGGCGGCGGTAATAGACAGGGCAGGCCGCTGTTCCACCTCTAGACCAGCGCCGATAATTCCTCCTCCTGAGCAGCCAAAGGTGTGCTCTGCGCCCAGGAGCTCGCGGAGCGCCGGGCCCACTCGGCTGTAGTCCGGCTGGTAGTGCGGCGACACGAAGGCCACGGCAAGCTGGGGCGGCTCTCCCAATTGTCCACGAATGGACTCGGCGCACTCTGTGAGAGCAGCGCCCAAGTCGGAGTTTTCTGATATGGCCGATGCCCATTTCATCAGGCCACCTCCAGGCAAATAGCTGTGAATTTGGGCCAGTATAGCATCCCGTACCGCTACGGGGCGTTGACGGGGCTCCCGCTCAACTCTAGGATTGCCGGGAAAGAAGGATCGGACGTGAACCCCCTCAGGTTCACGTCGTAAAGCGCAGGAGACTCCATGGCACAGCAGAATATTTCCGACGAAGACCGCGTCAGGGAACTTGCACGGCTGTCCGGGATTTCGATCCCCGAGGAAGAAGTCGCCGAGGTAGCTAGCCGCTTCGGAAGCCTTATGCAGGAGCTTGATAGACTCAGCGATCTGGACCTCTCTGACATACAGCCCGTGAGCCTCTTCCCTGACGAGGGGTAACTCTCAGATTTCGTACCCACCCCACAAGGACTATCTATGGACAAAAACGAAATCGCCTTCATGTCTGCCGCAGCAACGGCCAGGGCGGTGAAGGCTGGTGCCCTTTCGCCGGTGGACGCGGTGCAGGCATACCTCGACCGGATAGACGAATTGGACTCGCGACTGGCGGCATTCATCACGGTTACCCGGGAAGAGGCCCTAGACGCCGCCCAGCAAATCGAGTGGCAGGTGTCGGGCCGGGGTAACGCGGGGCCGCTGGCGGGAGTGCCGATGGCCATCAAGGACCAGTTCTGGACGGACGGCATCCTGACAAGCAACGGCTCCAGGGTGTATCGCGATTTCGTGCCCAACGAGGACTCCACGGTCGTGCGCCGACTGAAGGAAGCGGGGGCTACGCTGCTCGGCAAGCTGAACCTTAGCGAACTGGCCATGGGAGGGACACAGAACCCGCCGTATGGCATCCCCGCCAATCCGTGGGACCTGGACCGCACACCGGGCGAATCGAGCAGCGGATCGGGGGTGGCTTTGTCGGCGCACCTCTGCGCCGCCTCCATTGGCGAGGACACGGGTGGCTCCGGCCGCGGGCCGGCGGCATACTGCGGCGTGGTGGGCCTGCGCCCGACCTTCACGCGAGTGAGCCGCTACGGGATGACCCATATGTGCTGGTTCATGGACGCCGCAGCGCCAATGACCAAGACAGTGGAAGACTGTGCCATCGTTCTGGGCGCAATCGCGGGCTACGATGAGAAGGACCCATACACCAGCACACGGCCAGTCCCAGACTACACCGCGGGCCTCAGGGACGGAGTGGAAGGATTGCGGGTTGGCCTGATCCGCGAGCTTCACCGGAACCCGGATATGCACCCCGAGGTGCGGGCGTCAGTGGAATTCGGGCTGGACGTGTTCAGGGGCCTGGGCGCAACGATACACGAGGTGTCGATCCCGCTAGTGGAGCTGGCGGGGGCCATCTTCGTCGGAGTGGCCGACACGGAGGGCGCAGGGGCCAGGGATGAAATCCTGCGTTCCCGGGCCGACGAGCTTGACCAGGCCAGCCGCACGCGCCTCCTGTCGGCATCCCTGGTGCCGTTCAAGGTGTACAACCGCGCGGCCAAGGCGAGGGTGTTGCTTCGCCGGCAGTTCATGGAAGCCCTCAACGACGTGGACATTCTGGTCTCTCCAACGTCGCCGTACCCTGCGCCGCTACACACGGCGCTGACAGCGCGGTTTGAGAGCGCCGAGGACGTTCGGGCGCGCTTCTTCTTCCGCCGTGCGTACACGGGGTGCTACTCGCTGACCGCTCTCCCAGCCATCTCCATACCCGGTGGGTTCACCAGCGACGGACTGCCCATCGGCCTGCAACTGGGTGCCCGCCCCTTCGCGGAGGCAACACTGTTCCGCGCTGGCCATGCCTACGAGCAGACCACCCCTTGGCACACGCGCATTGCCCCAGCTGCCCTAGCCTAGATTAAAAGGAGTCTCAGCGATGACAGACAAAGTCCGCGTGGGAATCATCGGGGCCAACGCCAACTACGGATGGAGCAAGCGCGCCCACCTGCCCGCGCTGCTGGGCATGCCCGACTTCGAGCTTACGGCTGTCTGCACGTCGCGCCCTGAGACCGCCGAGGAGTCCAAGTCCTTTTACGGGGCGAAGCTGGCCTTCCATGACTACACCGAGATGGCTAATCATCCCGATGTCGACCTGGTCGTTGTGTCCGTGAGTGTACCTGCGCATCACGGCATGGTCACCGCCGGCCTGCAGGCAGGGAAGCACGTATTTTGTGAGTGGCCGCTGGGAGCGAACACAATGGAGGCAGTGGAGCTTGCCGGTCTTGCCAAGGACAAGGGCGTCCGTACGCTCATCGGACTGCAGGCCAGGGGCGGACCGGCGCTACTGCGGCTGAGGGAGCTGGTGGCAGAGGGATACGTCGGCGAGATGCTGGCCTGTAACATGACCATGTTCCTGCCCGGGCTACTGCAGCGCGGCGCCGACCGGGCCTGGATGGCGGACCGGGCAAATGGGGCCAACAGCCTGACGATAGCTTCGGGGCATGCCCTGGACATCTTCTGCTATTGCGTCGGAGAGTTCCGCGAGTTGTCTGCTCAAGTCAGTGTCCAAATGGATGAGTGGAAGACCAGCGACGGAAAGACCGTTCCTGTAGATGCCGCCGACAACGTGGTGGTAAGCGGCGTGCTCGAGCACGGCGCGGCGGCCTCCGCCCACATCGCCACCATCCCCTGGATCGGAAGCGGATGGAGGATGGAGGTCTACGGCACTGGAGGCACCCTGTCCGCGCAGTCTGCGGAAATGGTGCAGTACGGAAACGTAAAGCTCTCCGGGGCCCAAAGCGGCCAGGACCTTCAGCCCCTGGAGATACCGTCCCGCCTCTCCGCAGCGCCAACCACCGTGCCTGGCGGCGCACCCTTTAACGTAGCCCAGCTCTACCGAATCATCGGAGACGCCATCAACAACGGGGGCGATCTCCAACCCGACTTCGATACCGCCGTAGGGCGGCATCGCTTCCTCGATGTGCTGCAGCAATCATCCGACGAGGGGCGAAAGGTGTCATTAAAGGCACAGAGTTGACGGCACAGAAGTTGACGGCAAAAAAGGGGAAGGCGCCACGGGCCGAAGAGCCGCAAATGGTACTTTTCGGGGCGGCGGTTGTGGAATCTCATTCAGAGCCAATACTCTAACGGCAACGGCGCCGCAGTGGTAAAATAGGTTCGCCGCGCATTGGCGGGCCGTACCCAGACAGCTTGGCGACGTCGGCCATATTGGCCGCAAAAAGTCTCTCCTTCATCCACGATATGCCTTTGAACCGCACGCTCAAGCACCCGTCCAGCAGATGGAAGTGGTTTCCCTTTGCCAACGGACATCGAGCTTTGGACTCGGGGCCGCGAATCACCGTCATAGGCGGGGGTACCGGTCTTCCCAGCCTCATTCGGGGAATCAAGTACTACTCCCACAACATCACTGCCATCGTCACCATGGCCGACGACGGAGGCAGTTCCGGTAGGCTTCGCAGTGAGCTGGGCATCCAGCCGCCGGGGGACATACGCAACTGCCTGGTCGCCCTTGCCGACTCAGAAGCCGTCATGCAGAAGCTGATGGACTACCGCTTCTCATCCGACGGGCAACTGAACGGCCACAGCGTAGGCAACATGCTGATAGCAGCGTTAGCGGACATCGGCGGCGACTTTTCCCGGGCTGTGGAGATTGCCGGGGAGTTGCTGGCCATCCGCGGCCGGGTGATACCGTCCACCAACACCGACGTTACCCTGCTCGCCACCACGGAAGCTGGGGAATCCCTGACGGGTGAAAGCAACGTGGCCCGGGCTACCGGCCGGATTACATCACTGTCCCTCTCACCTCCCAATCCCCAGGCCCATCCGGAGGCGATAGCGGCCCTGAAAGAGGCCGACCTGATAATCATCGGGCCGGGAAGCCTCTACACCAGTATTGTCCCCAACCTGCTCATCCCAGGCATATCCGAGGCCGTGGAACAGTCGCGAGCACTGAAGGTATACATCTGCAACGTGGCGGAAGAGCCACGCCAGACCGTGGGTTATTCCGTACTGGATCACCTGGACGTGGTCAGGCGCTTTGCCGGACCGAAGTCTATTCACGCGGTGATCGCCAACAGCTCCATTCCGACAGGTCCCACGCCTGCCGGACTGGACTTCATCAGGCAGGCGGAGCCTTGGAACGACGGAACGCTGCTCATACAGGAGGACGTCATAGACCCGGAGGCCACCGCCCGCCACGACCCGGAGAAGCTCGCCAGGACGGTGGCTGCCACGTACCGACGCCACCGAGGCAAGAGACGACGCTTGCCGCGCGCCACTCCTGCGGTCGCCCCGGCGACACCCGGTGAGCAGGGCCTTCAGTCCCAGGCCCTTTGCGGCGACTAGCTGATGCGAAGAGCCAATTTGCTCCGCGCAGGCCCACTGCCAGACCGACAAATGCTGCCCAGCCGCCTCGGCCAGGCGCCTAACTGGACCGGCTCGGGATTATAATTGAATTAACACCCGTAGCACCGGAGAGTGCCGGTATGGAACAGGCCAGCCCAGCAGAGCGAGCCGCTGAATTGCGTCGCGAGCTCAACTACCACGACCACCGCTACTACACCCTGGATGATCCTGTAGTCAGTGACGGACAATACGACGCCCTGATGCGGGAATTCCGCCAGCTGGAAGCGGAACACTCGGAGCTCTTCACGTCCGACTCTCCAACGCAGCGCGTAGGGGGCGACCCTTCGCCCGCCTTCAGCGAAGTCGAGCACTCCAGGCCGATGCTCAGCCTTGGTAACGCCTTTGACTTTGACGACCTGGCCGCCTGGCATCGGCGGATCACGGGCTTGCTCGACGACGCCTCCTTCGACATGGTCTGCGAGCTGAAGATTGATGGGCTGGCCGTAAACCTTACCTACGAGAACGGCGTGCTGGTGCAGGGTGCAACACGGGGCAACGGCACCACGGGAGAGGACGTTACCAGGAACCTAAGGACAATAAGGACCATTCCCATTTCCCTCCTGGAGGGAGCACCGGAGCAGCTTGAGGTCAGGGGCGAGGTCTATTTGCCTGTCGCGGAATTTCGAAGACTGAACGAGGAACGGGGAGAACGGGGAGAGCCACTGTACGCCAACCCGCGCAATACGGGCGCCGGCACGATCAGGCAACTCGACCCCAAGGTGACCGCGGCCCGCAACATGGAAATCTGGGTCTACTCGCTGGGCGACCCAGAAGCCCCGGAGGTGCCCGACAACCACTGGGATGCCCTGCAGTGGCTAAAGGGGCTGGGATTTCGAGTCAACCCGGAGAACCGGCTTTGCCGCACGCTGGAAGAGGTGCAGGACTACTACCAGTCATGGCTGGAGCGCCGCCACGACCTGCCCTACGAGGCCGACGGCGTGGTGATCAAGGTATCCCCGCTGGATATGCAGAGTAAACTGGGGGTGGTGGGCAGGGAGCCTCGCTGGGCCATCGCGTACAAATTCCCGGCGGAACGGGCCATCACCAAGCTGCTTTACATCGGCATCAACGTGGGCCGAACCGGCAGCTTGAATCCCTACGCGGTGCTGGAGCCGGTGGTAGTCAGCGGAGCCACTGTGCAGCACGCATCGCTGCACAACGAAGAAGACATCCACCGCAAGGATATTCGCGTCGGCGACACGGTGGTCATCGAGCGGGCTGGCGACGTGATTCCGCAGGTCGTCGGCCCGGTGGAATCGCAGCGAACAGGCGACGAGCAGGTCTTTCGCATGCCCGCACGCTGTCCCGTATGCGACACGCCAGTGGTCAAGAACGAAGACGATGCGATGCACCGTTGTCCCAATTCATCGTGTCCCGCCCAGTTTTTGGAACTGCTAAAGCACTTCGTCAGCAAGGGCGCTGCCGACATAGACGGGTTGGGGGAACGCTGGTGCGGCATCCTGATAGACCGGGGGATGGTCTCGGACGTGGCGGACCTGTACCGGCTGAAAAAGGACCGCCTGCTGGAAATGGATCGCATGGGCGATAAGCTGGCCACTCGCATAATGGACAACATCGAGGCCAGCAAGAAGCGGCCCATGCCGAGGTTGCTGTTCGCGCTGGGTATCACCCACGTAGGCGCGGAAGTGGCCGAGTTGCTTTCCAGGAGCTACATCAGCGTCGAGGAGCTTGCCACCGCGTCGGAGGAAGCTCTCACCGAAATAGACGGAATCGGCCCCAAGATTGCTGAAAGCATCGTCGCCTGGTTCCAGGATCCCTCCAACCAGGCCGTGATCGCTAAATTGCGAGACGCGGGTGTGCGCCTGGAGCAGGACTCATTGCCTGATTCCACTATGGTATCGCCTGACGGCGCTCCCTTCGCTGGCCTGACCTTCGTAGTGACCGGCACGCTATCGGCATTCTCCCGCAGCGAGGCCGAGTCAAGAATCAAGTTTCTCGGCGGCAAGGTGACTTCATCAGTGACAAAGAAGACCAATTACGTCGTGGCCGGAGAGTCTCCCGGTTCCAAGGTAGCGAAGGCGGAACAGCTGGGAACGACGATTCTGGACGAAGATGCCTTTGTGCACCTCCTCGAGTCTCCGCAAGACGCTCTCTCCGGATAGCCGCAGGTCAGCTTTGTCGGACACCAGCATCATCGTCGGCCTCGGCAATCCCGGCCCTAAGTTTTCAGACACGCGCCACAACGTTGGTTGGCGTGTGGTGGACCTGCTGTCGGAACAGATGCAGGTCCCGTTGAAGGAACGGCGCCCGAAGGCCGTGCTTGGCACTGGCTACCACTCCGGACGGCGGGTGGTCCTAGCCAAACCCCGTACATTCATGAACAACAGCGGCGAGGCCGTGGAATACCTCCTGGCCCGGTTCGGGGGCGGAGCGCCAGGCCTCCTGATCATCTACGACGAAATGGCCTTGCTGCCAGGTCGGATTCGGTTGCGGGCCGCAGGGAGCGACGCCGGCCACAACGGCATTCGATCGATCATCCAGGCCGTGGGGGCTGTCGGTTTCCCCAGATTGCGGGTTGGCATCGGAGGCCCACCAGCTGGTGTCGACGCCAGGGACTACGTCCTGGGCAAGTTTGTCGACGAGGAATCGGAAGCGGTTGCGGATGCCGTGCGGCGTGCGGCCGCCGCAGTGCAGTGCGCGCTGGAGGAAAGCATCGACGCGGCTATGAACCGGTTCAACCAGGACCCGGCAAAGAAGGAAGAGCCATCGCAACCTTCACAGGACAGCGACGGCTAGCAGGGTCGCCGCGAGTACCATCGGAAGGGCCAGTAGGATGGGCAGGCAACCGAAACGTCGGCCACCGGGGCCTCTTCCACCTCCGCCCCTTCGCCTGCCACGATTTCTTGCCGAGCTGCATTGCACGCAGGTGCAGGCAGGCGGATGAGTGCCTCGCAGGCGATTTACGTCGTAGGACATGCCACAGCCTCCACGCGTCCGATCCAGCGTCGCAGCCGTATTCCAAGCATCGATCACTATGATGCCAGAGCTTCCCGGACTTGTCCCGTCCAGTTCGACCACTGAGTCGCGCATCTTGAACTTCCGAACCTGTAAGACGATTTTTCCTCTCGCTGCGATTGCTGTGGGCTTGCTGCTCCAGGCTACGCTTGCCGCTTGCGGCGGTGATATCCCGCCAACCGCAACGCCGACTGAATTACCTTCGTCTACAGCCACCCTCCCCGTATCTTCGCCCACGCCGCTTTCTACAACCACACCGACTCTTGTCGCACGAATACCCACGGCCGCACCCCAAGCCACAACACATGCGACTGCAGCGGTCAGCCAAGAGGAAGGGCCAGCGACGGAAAGTTCAGGGGCACGCGAGCCCACCGACACGTTTCCAACACCGCCGGAAAGGGACTTCTACAAGCTGGCCAAGGAACTGATCCCCGGCGCGGGTAACGTCAGCCCGGTGGTCAACGAGGACGCGGAAATCCTTGAGGTTGGGCACAGAAAGACCCTCAACATCGTTGATATCGAGTCGACTGTGCTCTACCAGAGCGACTTTGTGCTCCAGTTGATTACGCCCAACGCCTACTGGTTCGTTGAAGACGGAGTTGCATTGGACCTCGAGCGCCTGGAGCGTTCGGCCTCCGAGTTCGAGGAGACCATCTACCCTAGGGTGACCGGGGCATTCGGCACCGAATGGAAGCCCGGCGTCGACGGAGACCCGCACCTTTACGTGCTTAACGCTAACCTGCGCGGCGTTGGCGGTTACTACAGTCCTGCCGACGAATACCCTAAAGCGATCCGGCCTGTTAGCAACGAGATCGAGGCGATATACATCAACGTTCGCTACCTTAAGCCCGGCACCATCGAATATGCGAACGTGCTTGCCCATGAGTTGCAACACGCGGTTCACTGGAACACCGACCGCTCTGAGGATACGTGGGTGAACGAGGGGCTGTCAGAGCTTGCGGTGACCATTGCGGGACAGTTGCAATTCAGCACGATGCCCTTCCGGCTGGCCGGCCCGACCTCGCTGACCATCTGGCCTGCCGGCGAAGTCGGGGGCGCCGAAAACTACGGAGCCGCGTCGCTGTTCATGCACTACTTCTCCGAGCATTACGGCGGTCGGGACGACCTGCGCCCGCTGATCTCTGTACCGGAGGACGACGTGGAAGGGATTGATGCCTACTTGGAGCAAGCCGGCTTCGATGTCAGGTTTATTGACGTGTTCCAGGACTGGGCGGTCGCTAACCTGCTGGACGAGGACGGCGGGCCCTACGGGTATTCCGGAACGACTGTGACTTTCCCTGTCTACAAGAGCTTGAAGATTGGCAACGAGTATGAGTCCGCGATTCCGCAGTTCTCCAGCGAATACATACGGCTGGAACAATCTACAACCCCACTGCGTCTGCAATTCCAGGGCGACAGTGTTACCCGGCTCCTGCCCGAGGACCTCGGAGAAGGGTGCTGGTGGAGCAATCGCGGCGATGTCATCGACTCCACGCTCACGTCCACCCTGGATCTAGGCAGTGCCGAGAGACCCATTCTCGGCTACGAGTTATGGTATTCAATCGAGGAGGACTGGGACTTTGCTTACGTCGAAGTCTCCGTAGACGATGGCGAGACGTGGACAATCTTGGAAACGCAGCTGAGCAGCAGCGACGATCCCTTGAATGTTTCCTTTGGCCCTGGATACACGGGCAGCAGCAAAGGCTGGCGTGCCGAATCGGTGTCCCTGGAGCAGTGGGCTGGACAGAAAATTATGCTCAGGTTCCAGTACATCACCGACGCAGCAATTCACGACCACGGCCTGTGCATCCGTGACCTACGAGTGTATCCGACCGACGGAACCTCGCAAGTGCCGCTAGAATGGACGCCCATCGGGTTTGCCTGGACCACGAATCGGGTGGGACAGGAATTCATCGTCCAAGTGGTCTACGAGACCGATGATGGGTCGTCAAGCAGGGTTCTCCAGGTGCCGTTGGACGGGCCGAACCGCGGCGAAATCACGTTGGACCCCGACCCGAACGCCAATCGAGTGGTCGCAATCGTTCAGGCGACGGCTCCAGCGACTCGCCTGCCGGCCAGCTACAGGCTGCGACTGGAGCCCGCTGAATAGGGCACTTCCGCCTTTGGCGATACGGAGAATGCCATGAAGTTCGGATTGTGCGTGATCGGCTGCGGGGCCTTCGCCCGCAGCTTCTCGTCCGCGATCCAGGGCGAGCTGGACGCCATCGACTTGTACTTCGCCAGCCGCGACGAAGCTCGAGCTGCGGCATTCGCCGACGAATACCGCGGAGTTGGCAGTTTCGGCTCCTACGAGGCCGCCTGCGCCGATCAGCGTGTTGAGGGCGTGTACATCTGCACGCCCCATCACCTGCACCTGGAACATGCAACGCTGGCCACGAGGGCGGGCAAGCATATCCTGATGGAGAAGCCCCTGGCTCGCACGAAACTGGAAGCTCATGCCATCGTCAACGTGGCTACAGAGGCTGGAGCAACGCTGATGGTGGCCGAGAACTATCGCTTCATGCCGCCGGTGATTGCCGCCAAGGCGATGGTGGAGCGGGGGGACGCCGGAAATCTGCGGCTGGTCCAGCTGCAGGAGGACTTCCCTTTCCAGCCTGTCGAATGGCGCAACGACGCGGATATGAACGGCGGAGGGGTATTGATCGATGGCGGCATCCACAAGCTGAGCCTGCTGGCTTACCTGGCAGGCAATCCGGCAGAAATCTATGCGGCCGAGATACCGTCGTCCCATAGCGGCCTGGGCGCCGAAGACGGCGTGACGGCGATGTTGCGATACCCGAATGGCCTTGTTGGAGTAATAAACCACACCTGGAGCGCCGGGGCCCACAACGAACGCCCGTGGGTTACCATATCCGGCTCCAGGGCCAGCACGGCTTTTGAACTGGGCGGCGACTGGATAGACACCATCGACGGGTCAGGGCGCCACCGGCAACACTTGGGAAGCGACCGCGCCGGTCTCGCCGCCATGGTCCGCGAATTCCGCGAGTGCCTGCAGGAAGGCCGCCCGCCTGCCATGACGGGCGAAGAGGGAGCGCGGGACGTTGCGCTGGTGGAGGCGTGTTACGAATCGATGCGATCGGGCAGACCGGTCAAATTTCTATGATCTATTGAGCTGGAAGCGAGCTCTCGAACTAAAGGCGCCGCATCATAAGATGCGGCGCTCTTGCTAAAAATCTTCCGTTGTCGCCGATTGGTCCAGGCTCAATTCGGACCGATCGCACGGTGAGTCATCTGGCTGCTATGCAGCGGCAGCTGCCCCCACGGTTTCGATGATCAGCCTGGTCACCGTATAGGGGTCGCAGTTGGCGTTAGGCCGACGGTCTTCGATGTAGCCCATCCTGTCCCGGGCCACCTGCCAGGGAATCCGGACCGAAGCACCCCGGTCGGAAACGCCATAGCGGAACTCGCGATAGGAGCAAGTCTCGTGCAGGCCGGTCAGCCGTTCTTCAATCCGGTGCCCGTAGTTGGCGATGTGCAGGTCGTGGCGAGTCTGCAGGGCTTCCGCAGCGGCGACGCAGGCGTCGAAGTCCTCCCGCATCCGGTTGGTGGAGAAATTGGTGTGGGCGCCGGCGCCGTTCCAGTCGCCCTTGACAGGCTTGGGATCAAGGGTGGCGCTGATGCCCTTGCGTCCGTCAACGGTCTCCACGTCCTCTCCGATGCGATAGAGCAGCCAGCGGGCCAGCCACAGGTGGTCGCCAACGGCAGGCGCACCGATCGGCCCGATCTGAAACTCCCACTGCGCCGGCATGACCTCACCGTTGATGCCGGCAATTGCCAGGCCGGCATGGAGACAGGCGTCCATGTGTTTTTCCACCACGGGCCTGCCGAAAACCTCGTCGGAACCGACACCACAGTAGTAGCCGCCCTGCGGAGCGGGGAACCCGTTGTCCGGCCAGCCCAAAGGCTTGATGCCGTCAAAGAAAGTGTACTCCTGCTCGATTCCAAACCACCAATCCAGGTTCCCGTACTGCTGCGCCGCGGCGGCGCAGCCGGCCCGGGTGTTGGATGGGTGGGGTGTCATGTCCGTGAGGAGCACTTCACACATCACCAGCTTGTTGTTGCCGCCCCGCACCGGGTCGGGAACCGCCAAGACCGGGTTGAGAACGCAGTCCGAATTCTCGCCAGGAGCCTGGTTGGTGCTGGAGCCGTCAAAGCCCCAGACGGGCGGGTCTTCCCCGTCAGGAACAATCTTGCCCTTGGACCGCAGTTTCGCCGTGGGCTCTTGCCCGTCAATCCAGACGTATTCCGCCTTGTAGCTCATAATTCAAACCCTCGCCTTCGAGATTCTGCTTTAAATTATAATTGAACTTGGTTGCCTTTATGGAGTCGCGACACGCCTAACGATTTCTCCAACCACCGCCGGGCCGTCCAAGTATATTCCCATTCAGCTTTCGTAGGTCCCTCCCCGAGAAAACGGTTCGCTCCGCGCTTTCTATCGACGCGGAGCGACTTGTATCTTTTCTCATATGCCCGCTCTGCCTCGGGCTAAAGCGCTATCTACTTGTTGCGGAGGATCTTACGAGGGAGAACCACCCAGAGTCCAAACAGTCCGATGAAGGCTCCGGCAGCAGCGATGGCTAACATTCTGGGCGTTCCTCCGAGTTCGTTGTCGTCCCAGTATCCACCTCGGTTGTTACACGCCGTTTACATAGATGTTAAATGTTTGTTACATGCCCAAATCGGGCAAACAAACACCCCGCGCATTCGGACCAGCGCGGAGCGTTCTGTTGTCGTTCAAGTGCCGCCCTCTTCGCCGGGCGGATTGTCATTAGCCCGAATCCACCGATAGAGGACGTCAGGTTAGCGACCTGAAGTGGTCAAAGGGTGCTCCTCTGAATCTGGGATAATGGTTTTCGAGAAAGGAAACCGACCCCAGAAAAGGAGCACCCAATTGATGCTACCACGCAACCATCCCGACCGTATTCGCATCGTCTTTGACGACCACCGTCTGGTGGCCAATGCCGGCCTGCTCCTGCCGGCCACTCTCGCCCAACACCTGGGCCTGGGGGAACTCGTAGACCATCACCTCAATCTCGGCAGCGCGCCGGGCCGGGCCAACGCCGGCGACAAGATGATGACCCTGGTCGCCTCTGCCCTGGCTGGCGGCGATTGCATCGACGACGCCGATGCGCTGCGCGCCGGTGGGACGGCCGGTGTTCTCGACTGTAGGGTCAAGGCGCCATCCACCCTGGGCACCTTC
The DNA here is from genome assembly GCA_965222025.1 of Dehalococcoidia bacterium. Taxonomy (GTDB): domain Bacteria; phylum Chloroflexota; class Dehalococcoidia; order Lucifugimonadales; family UBA3495; genus VXOI01. Next base: position 667,613 of record CBDCTI010000007.1, read on the forward strand.
CTGCGCAGCTTCCGCTGGGGCCATGTCCGTCAGCTGGACCGGGTGATCCGGGAACTGCTGGCCCGGGCCTGGGCCGCCGGGGCGGGACCCGGCGACGCGCCGTTCACCATCGATCTGGACTCCACCATCTGCGAGACCTACGGACTGGCCAAGGAGGGGGCGCGACACCACGGCTATACCGGCAAGCGGGGCTATCACCCGCTGTTGGCCGTGGCCGCCGGCACCGGCGACGTGTTGATGTCCCGGCTGCGCGAGGGCCGGGCCAACACTGTTCGGGGCGCCGCCCACTTCCTGCGCGAGACGGTGGGACGGGTGCGCTACGCCGGCGCCAGGGGCCGACTCACGGTGCGGGCCGACAGCGGCTTCTATGCCCACGCCATCGTCGCCGTCTGCCGCAAGATGGATGTCCGCTACTCCATCACCATCCGCCAGCACAAAAGCCTGCGCAATCTCATCGAGGCCATACCCGAGACGGATTGGACGCCCATCCCATACTGGATGGACGGCGCCGCCGATGTGGCCGAGACCACCTACACTCCCTTTGAGAGTGAGGCCGGCGCCGCGCCGGTGCGGCTCATCGTCCGGCGTGTGAAGCCCACGCCCGGTTCCCAACTGGCCCTCTTCGCCACCTACAGCTATCACGGATTCATCACCGACCGGGACGGGGAGACCCTGGAGCTGGAGGCCGACCACCGCCGCCACGCCGAGATCGAGAACGCCATCCGGGACCTCAAGTACGGCGTCGGGCTGAACCACCTGCCGTCCGGCCGATTCGCCGCCAACGGCGCTTGGCTGGCGGTACAGGTGATGGCCCACAACCTGGCCCGCTGGACGGCCCGCATCGGCTTGCGCGAGCAGATCGTGACCACCAAGACCCTCCGGCGTCGGTTCTTCGCCCTGGCGGGACGGACCACCCGCTCGGCGCGCCGCCTCACTTTGCATCTTCCCAAGCATTGGCCCTGGGAAACCCAGTTCAGCAGCGCCCTGGCCCGGCTGCGAGCCATTCCACTCCCCGCCTGACGGCGCTGTCCGCAACCGCCCCAACACCTCCAAACTCGCGTCCGCCCCGCCCGCGAGTGCATCCTGCTGCGTCCGATCTCACTATCACGCGATTCCCAGCCTCCATAAACCGCTCTCCAGGTCCGGTGCGGCTACTGAAAACCCTCGCGGGGTCACATCGGTCCAATGAAGCCCAGGCTTTCTCCCTTGCAGGCTCCCTCATCCCAATTTGCCCAGCATTCACGCCTCCCATCGGTGGATTCGGGCTTAGTCTGCTTATTTACGGAGGAGTTTCTTGGGGAGAACTACCCAGAGGGCGAAAAGTCCGATGAAGGCTCCGGCAGCGGCAATGGCTAACATTCTGGGCGTTCCTCCGAATTCGTTATGCCTGTAGTATCGGCCCAGGTTGTTACACGGCTTTTAACAGCTTGTTAAATCTTTGTTACAGCATTCCGATTTTCCCGCCCTGTTGCCCGCTCCACCAGGCGGGGTTTGTGGTAGCCCAAAGCTACAGCCCTGGAAATAGAAACACCCCGCACATTAGGACCAGCGCGGAGCGTTCTGTTGTCGTTCATGTGCCGCCCTCTTCGCCGGGCGGATTGTCATTCGTCTGCTTACTTACGGAGGAGTTTCTTGGGGAGAACTACCCAGAGGGCGAAAAGTCCGATGAAGGCTCCGGCAGCGGCGATGGCTAACATTCTGGGCGTTCCTCCGAATTCGTTATGCCCGTATTATCGGCCCAGGTTGTTACACGGCTTTTAACAGCTTGTTAAATCTTTGTTACAGGGTTCCGATCTTCCCGCCCTGTTGCCCGCTCCACCAAGCGGGGTTTCTGGTAGCCCAAGGCTACAGCCCTGGAAATAGAAACACCCCGCGCATTCGGACCAACGCGGAGCGTTCTGTTGTCGTTCAAGTGCCGCCCTCTTCGCCGGGCGGATTGTCATTGGTCTGCTTACTTGCGGAGGAGTTTCTTGGGGAGAACTACCCAGAGGGCGAAAAGTCCGATGAAGGCTCCGGCAGCGGCGATGGCTAACATTCTGGGCGTTCCTCCGAATTCGTTATGCCTGTAGTATCGGCCCAGGTTGTTACACGGTTTTTAACAGCTTGTTAAATCTTTGTTACAGCATGGAGAATTGTATCGAGAATCCTGGAGAGACTCCCCGAGCCTGGCATTGGACCTGAGTGCCGCCAACAGAAACAAAAATCCCGCGCTCGTATGGGCGCGGTACGTTCTGCCTGTAAAATTTGAAAGCCGGATTACAAGGTGCGGTTTACTTGTTCTTCATGAACTTGCGCGGCAGGACAACCCAGAGAACAAACAGCAAAACGAAGGCACCTGCGGCGGCAATAGCGATCATCTTGACCGTCCCTCTAATCTGATTGCGGTCAGAGTATCACATCAATTTGTTACACAGCATATTGGCCAATGTTAAATCTTTGTTAAGTCTCAGCTTCGTGATCGGTTCGGACGCGGCCACACCGCGGCAACTATCCCCGCCATAGCAGACCCGGTCAGCCCCAGTGCCATATCCCCCAGCGTGTCAGTGTATGCGGTCGCCAGCTCCGGCGAACGGCGGATGAATGCGAAATACTCCGCCAGTTCCCACAGTATGGCAGCCACTGCCCCGAATCCGATTACGTAGGCCGCTGTCTGCCGGGGTCGGACAAGGTTCCTCCAGGCCAACGCGCCGACGGCTCCCGACAGGAGCGCCCAGTTGACCAGGTGATTGGCGTCATCCCACCACTCCACCGTGTCGTAGAGATCCAGCGCGTTGCCCGTCGTGTCTATGAGGAAAGGTAGGGTCAGCAGTATATCGGCGGTAAAAGGATATGAAGCCCGACGGTAGCGGATTGTCCAGACGACCGGCACGACGAGCGCGGCAAACGGGTACGTCATTAGTCGCCAGAGGAACGCCTTACCTTCAAACTACTGCATCCCCGAGAAAGCCCCGAAAGCAAGCAGGAAGATCAGTGCTGCCTGCACGCCGACGGTCAACCAAAGAGCGGCTCTTGGCCCCCTCGCCATTTCCACACGCCCCTCAAGGCCCGCTGCGAGTTCCTTGTTGATTATAGACCGGAATCCGTGGCGCTAGAGCCGCATACAGGGCATCGCCAGCTCACTCCCAAACAATCTGAAATAGAATCGCCCCATGCCGGGAGCGTCATACCGGCACGGGGCGATGCGGGGAATTTTGTCACTAAACCCACCTGCTTTGGCAGAGCGGTGGAAGGACTATCATTTGCTGCGGATGAACTTTCTGGGCACCACGACCCACAGCGTGAACAGTCCGAGAAATGCGCCCGCCGCTGCCAGAGCGATCATACTGCCTCCCTGAGGACCTTGAAGTTGATACTGTCAGTATGTCGCCCAGTTGTTACGGTGACTTTTCGTTCTCGTAAATTGTTTGTTACAGGGGCCAGCGAAGGGATACGGGCGGTATTCGCCCCTTATGGAACAGAGACTTGCGTTCCATAGAGAAAGGGCCGGGGTTATTCCGGCCCTTCGATCACGTTGTTTGGAAACTGCTGACTAGTAGTCGTAGGCGGGGAGGTCGTGCTCCGAAAGGTCCATGCCCTGCTCTTCCTCCTGTCGCGAGGCGCGAACGCCCATGGTGAACTTGAGCAGGAAGAACATCGCAAAGCCGGTAACAAGCGCCCAGGCCAACACCACGCCCATGCTGATGAGCTGGGAGACGATCTGCAGGGCCTCACCGCCCACGAGGCCGTTCACGTCGTTGTTTCCGTTTGCGAAGATGCCGATGGCTAGAAGGCCCCAGAGGCCACATGTGCCGTGAACAGAGATGGCGCTCACTGGGTCGTCGATCTTCAGTATGTTTTCCATAGCCCAGATTGAACCCATCATTATTGGAGCCGCTATCGCGCCGATAACAACCGCCGCCCAGGGGTCGATGAAGGCCACAGGAGCGGTTACACCGACCAAGCCGGCCAAGGCACCGTTACAGGCCATGAGGATGTCAGCCTGGCCCGTGCGCACTATGGTGATATAGAGGGCCACGACCGCCCCGCTGGCGCCGGCCAGCAGAGTGTTGATGGCGTTCAGACCGATGGATCCACCACCACCGATGTTGAACCCGAACCACCCGAAGAACAGGATGAAGGTGCCGATGATCACGAAGGGAACGTTGTGCCCCGGCAACTGGTTGGGGGAGCCGTCGGCGTTGAACTTGCCAATCCGGGGGCCAACAACCGCCGCTCCAGCCAGGGCGATGAATCCGCCGACGGCGTGCACCACACCGGAACCAGCGTAGTCGGCCGCGGCCGGGAGTCCGATGACATCCAGGGAACCGAGCCAGCCACCTCCCCAGACCCAGTGGCCGTAGAGGGGGTAGATGATGGCGCCGATCATGAAGCTGTACGCCAGGTATGCCTGCGTCTTGGTGCGCTCGGCAACCGCGCCGGCCACGATGGTAGCGGCGGTGCCAGCGAATACCATCTGGAACATCCAGTCAACGTAGACCTGCCAGTCGTTGGCCCCGTCGACCAGGAAGAAGTTGGTAGTGCCCGCAATCCCGGCGGCGCTGGTGCCAGTCATGATGGCGAAACCAAAAGCCCAGAAGGACAGCGAAGCTATCGCGAAGTCCATAAAGCTCTTGGTCATGTAGTTGGTCACGTTCTTGGAACGAATCAGCCCCGCGCCCAGGAAGGCGAATCCCGCCTGCATGAAGAAGACCAGGAAAGCCGCGACCATTGTGGTCAGGTTGCCAATATCGGCGGCGTTTGTCTCCACCGGATCGGCGTCCTGGGCGAAAGCGAAGTTGTACCCAGCCATCACCGCTGCCGCAAACAGGCCGGCGATGGTGTAGGGCAAAACCCGCCGCAACACCGCTGCGCTTCTGGAATAGGGAGCCGTCTGAGCCAGCATCGCCTTTCTCCTTTCCGCCCGATAGTGGGCGCCTGGGATTATTCCAATCGAGAATGTAAGCCCGCAGTGTTACAAGGACGTTTCTGAGTTGTTACGCGAATATTTCAAACATATTAACAAATCGTTACATAGCTAGCAGCCCGTCTGAGGATTGACCGACTGGCGGTGTCGGTCAGCCGGGACTACCCTGCGACAACGGTTCTGGCGGGGTGCGGGTAGGCACCTGCGGATTGTCGCTTGAAAATCCCACTGCCCATGGACCGGCGCGTCTCCCTGTCGTTCCCAGTGGCGCCTTTTCCCCTCGCCTTGACGAACATCCCGGCCCCATACCGGAACAGCTTCAGCAGGTTGTGGCCGGCGCAGATGATCAGCCACTCCCGGTTCACCTTAGCCAGACCCCGCAGCAGGAACTGCCGGAAGCCCCGGCCCTGCTTGATCTGCCCGAATACCGGTTCCACCGTCTCCATCCGAAGCGCGTAGCGTTCCCTGCCCCGTTTCGTCCGCAGCTTGCGCCGCATCCGGTCCTTGGCTGACAGCCCCTTCGGTATGCGGCCACGGGGCGCCGGTGGCGGCACCCAGCCGTGGCGGGTCCTCTCCGGCGCGACGAACGGGTCCACTCCCAGGGCGTAGAGTTCCTCCACCGCCTTGGCCGAGTAGTATCCGGCGTCGGCGGAGACTTCCTTTGGGACTGTGCCCACGTTCAGGATGGCCTCCTCAATCATGCTCACGGCCTGATCCTTGTCCGAGGGCTGATCGGTGGCACAGGCCGCCACGATCACCTGATGCTCGCTGTCCACCACCGCCTGGCAGTTGTAGGACTGCTGGAAGTCCCTCCCTCCCGGGCCGGGCATGATCCGGGAGTCCGGGTCGGTGAAGTTCCGCTGCGCCTTGTCATCAGGCACCCCGAGATGATTGCGTCCCTCGGACTCAGCCTGCTCCGCATCCGCCAGGGCCTCGGCCTCCAGCGCCGCCTTGGCCTCCCTTATCTTCCGCAACCGTCCCTCCCGGAAGGCCAGTTCCTCCGGCAACTCATCCCCACGCCTGTCCTTCCCGTACCGGCGGTCCTCCTCCTCGTCCACCTCCTGCGCCTTGCGGAGCAACTCGTCCACCTCGGCCTGCAACCGCGCTTCCTTCTCCTTCATCCGCCCGTAGCTCATCGCCTTGTGCTTTGAGGCATTGGCCCTCACCTTGGTCCCGTCCAGCGCCACGTGCCCCAGCTTTACCAGTCCTGCCTGCTGGCACAACTCCAGCACCTGCAGGAACAATTCCCCCAACGCCTCCAGATGGTCCTTTCGGAAGTCGGAGACGGTGCGGAAGTCCGGCGTGTTGTTCGCCGCCAGCACCCGGTAGGCGATGTCCTCGTGCAGCCTCTGGGCGATGCGACGTGAGGAGGCCACGCCGGTGCAGTAGCCGTAGAGCAGCACCTTCACCATCATCCTGGGATGGTAGGGCGGGCCGCCCCGCCTCTCCTGCTCGTAGCGGGCGGTGATGTCCGAGAGGTCCAACTGGTCCGCAACGTCGGAGATGAAGTAGGCCAAGTGCTCCGGCGGCAGCCATTCCTGGAGGGCCGCCGGCAGCAGCAACTGCTGGTCCGGGTCGTAGGGAAGGTAGGTCTTGCTCATTGACCGCTCCGATCGTCTGATGCTCCGTACCATCATACCCCCAACGGCTCACCAACCCCGTTTCTCGGACGGGCTGCTAGGCAATATTCGTTAAGGCAACTTTCTGTATTAGTGATTACGTGCATTGCCTGTGCATCTATAACAGCATAACGAAAAAGAGCAGGCACTTGACCTGCTCTTCAAAGTAAGGCTAGCCGGACTGAGGCCGGGAAGGTCTACTTTTCGATGGGAGCGCCCACGATACTGCCCCACTCGGTCCAGGAACCGTCGTAGTTGCGCACGTTCTCAAATCCGAGCAACTGGGTCAGCGCGAACCAGGTATGGGAGGAGCGTTCACCAATCCGGCAGTATGCGATTGTCTCCTTGCTGCCATCTATACCCTGGGCGCCGTAGAGTTCCCGGAGAGCATCGGCCGATTTGAAAGTTCCGTCCTCATCCACGGCCTGGCCCCAGGGAATGTTGGAGGCGCCGGGAATGTGGCCGCCACGCTGCGAACCCTCCTGCGGCGCGGCCGCAGGAGCCAGCAATTCGCCGCTGAATTCTGCCGGAGAACGGACATCCACCAGGGAGATGCTACCCGCGTTGACCATCGACAGCACCTGGTCGCGGTAGGCGCGGATGGTCTGGTCGCCGTCCGAAGCCGTGTAGGTCCGCGCGGCGTGGCTGGGCACTTCGGAAGTCATGGGGCGGCCCTCAGCCTCCCACTTCGCCCGGCCTCCGTTCATGATGCGTACGTCGGCATGACCGTAGTATTTGAGCTGCCAGAATGCCCACGCGGCGAACCAGTTATTGTTGTCGCCGTAGAGCACCACCGTCGTGTCGTTGCCGATGCCTGAACCTCCCAGGAGCTGCTCGATCTCCTCCTCGGAAGCCAGGTCGCGGCGCACCGGCTGCTGCAGCTGGGACTGCCAGTTCCAGCCGACCGCCCCTGTTATATGACCCTGCTCGTAGGCCGCAGTGTCGACGTCGACTTCAACCAGCCTGACGTTGGCGTCGCCACCATTGTCCGCAACCCATTCGGTGCTGACCAGGGATTCAGGATGCGCATAGTCCGCCATGACTTTTCTCCTCTGTAATTCGTATTTGGAGCCGCTCTTCGAAATCGGAATTAATTCACGGGCATTTTATCCCATCATCCGTCGCCAAAGCAGCCCCGAACCATTTCAGGCAACCTGGCGGTGAAGTCAGCAGATTCATCGTCGTCAGCTTTTGCAATTTGGGCGGTGCTTGGATAATATTGAATAGAGAGAACGCTTGTCTGCGGCAGGCGCAGGCCCGCCGGCAAGGGGACAATATGGGCAACAACCGTTGGCTTCGCAACAGCTTTGTGTATTTGATGATAATCATCGGGGTGATTGTCATCTTTTATACATTGATGCCTTTCAACAGCAGTGATGAGCAGCCCATCAGCAAAGTCATCACGATGGCCAATAACAACCAGCTGGAAAAGATCGAGGTGAACGGTGACAAGCTCACCGTCTATCCCGTCTCGGGCGAAGCATACAAAAGCAAGTTGGAAAGAGGCGACAGCATCACGTCGCTGCTGCTGGAAAGCGGCGTGCAGATTGGTGAGCCTGGGGTGGAGATCTACCCCAAGGGTTCAAGCGGGCTGTCAAGCTTTTTCGGGCTGATGCTGAATTTCCTTCCTTTGATCTTCTTCGGCGGCCTAATCCTGTTCATGATGCGGCAGGCCCAGGGCAGCAACAACCAAACGCTGAGCTTCGGCCGCAGCCGCGCCAGGATGATGTCCTTCAACAAGCCCACCGTCACTTTCGCCGACGTGGCAGGAGTGGAGGAAGCCAAGGTCGAGCTTCAGGAAATCGTCGAGTTCTTGAAGTTCCCTGAACGTTTCTTGTCCCTCGGCGCCCGCATACCTAAGGGTGTGCTGCTGGTCGGCCCTCCCGGCACCGGCAAGACTCTTCTCGCTAGGGCAGTGGCGGGCGAGGCCGGGGTGCCCTTCTTCCATATCAGCGGCTCCGAATTCGTGGAGATGTTCGTCGGTGTAGGTGCAGCCCGGGTGCGCGACCTCTTCGAGCAGGCCAAGCGCAACGCCCCCTGCATCGTGTTCGTCGACGAAATTGACGCCGTCGGACGGCACAGGGGTGCCGGTCTGGGCGGCGGGCACGACGAACGTGAGCAGACACTGAATCAGATCCTGGTGGAGATGGACGGCTTCGAGACTAACACCAACATCATCGTCGTCGCAGCCACCAACCGGCCCGACATCCTCGACCCTGCCCTGCTGCGTCCTGGCCGCTTCGACCGTCGCGTGACCCTCGACCTGCCGGACCTTGAGGGCCGCAAGGCCATCTTGCGGGTGCACGCCTCCGGCAAGCCCCTGGCCCCGGAAGTCACCCTGGACACCGTGGCCAAGGAGACCCCCGGCTTCAGCGGCGCAGATCTGTCGAACCTCGTCAACGAGGCTGCCATCCTGGCGGCCCGTGGAAACAAGAAGTCCATTTTCATGACGGAATTTGAGGAAGCGGTCGACCGCATAATCGCTGGCCCGGAGCGAAAGAGTCGCCTCATCAGCCTCCGCGAGAAGGAGATGACAGCCTATCACGAAGCTGGCCACGCGCTGGTTGCATGGGCCCTGCCTCACGCCGACCGGGTGCACAAGATTTCCATTGTCTCCCGCGGGTCCATGGGCGGGCATACATCGCTGCTTCCAGAGGAAGACCGTTACCTGTGGACCAAGAACCAGTTCAGCGACATGATGGCCGTTACCATGGGCGGCCGGGTGGCCGAAGAGCAGATTTTCGACGAGGTAACGACTGGCGCCAGCAATGACATTGAGCGGGCCACCAAGATTGCTTTGGGTATGATCAAGCGGTACGGCATGAGCCGGGCCCTGGGTCCCCGCACCTTTGGCAAGCGCGAAGAAATGGTGTTCCTCGGCAGGGAGATCAGCGAGGAGCGAGACTACGGCGACAAGGTGGCCGAGGAAATCGACGAAGAAGTCAAGATGTTGATCAACGAGGCCTACGACCATGCAAACGAACTTCTGGTCACTCACAAGGCGAAGCTCGTGCGGCTGGCGGAATACCTTATCGAATACGAGACTGTGTCGGGAGCGGCAATGAACCAACTGTTCAACGACGACAACCCCGGCAGCGAACCGGATGTGGTGCCGGCCGTTCCGCCGGAACCTCCTCCCTACACGGCACCGCGCCCACAACCGAACATACAGCCCCAGCCGGCACCAACCCTATCCTCCAGCACTGGCGAGGACGACTAGCCGGCGCGGCAACGTCGATAGGGCCTGCAAGGGGTCCGACTAACAGAAACAGGGCGGGAATCTACCCGCCCTGTTTCACTTTATGCCGTATTACACCGTCGGCGGCTAGCTCGGGCTATTCCTGCGTTTCCGCTTCCGAAGGGGCCGGCAGCTGCCGGTAATAGAGGCCCCATTGCTTCATCAGGTCCTCCACCGCCGGGCTCTTGAGCGCCACCAGTTCCCGGAAGAAACCGGCCAGTGCGTGTGCAGGCATCGACTCCGGTGTGCATACCCAGCTGCGTTCCGCGGGAACCACGTAGATTAACCCTCTCTGGTGTTCACAAACCGCCTGAATGCGGGTCATGTCTTCGCTCGGCTTTACTTCCAGGCCTGCCAGAGTAGTCATCTGACATCACGTCCTTTCTCGGCGAGAGCAACCATGGGTTCTATTACCGTACACGGTTATTCCGCTACGTTATGGAGCACTCGTGGTGCTATTGTTCTGCCGAATCCGAGTCCCCATTATAGTCGTATTCAACTGGCAATGTTATTATTTAAGTTGGGCCTCGCGCCGAATGAACCGGCGCGACGAGGAATTATCTAGCATGCACCAACCCGGAGGGCAACCCCCCAGGCAGCCCGAGATGAATTTCGACCAGCTTCTGGACGGCCTGCGCAACACGCTGGGTCGCATATCCAACCGGCTGGGAGGCGGCGGAGTCGGACTTGCCGTCGTGCTCATCGGCGCGCTCATCATCATCATTTGGGCCGCCACCGGCATATACACCATCAGCCCCGGTGAACAGGGCGCGCTACGCCTGTTCGGGGCGGCACAGTCCACCACCGTAACCGAAACCGGCCTGCACTGGTGGTGGCCATCGCCGGTCGGCAACCGCGACGTCGTGCAGACCGAGGTGGTTCGCCGGCTTGAACTGGGCTTCCGCAGCAGCGGCGAGGGCGGAGCCATCACTCCCGTCCCCGTGGAAGCGCAGATGATCAGCGGGGACCTGAACATCATAGATGTACAGATGGTGGTCCAGTACAACATCAAGGACCTCACTCACTACCTGTTCCGGGTAGACGATCCAGGCGAGGAAGCGGGCCCGAACCGCAACATTCCCGCCGGCAGGCCCGACGGTCGCACACTGAAGGATGCCACAGAGGCGGCCCTTCGTCTCGTGGTTGGACAGCGCTCCATCGCCGAAGTTCTGGCCGAGCAACGTGTCAATCTCCAGACCTCCACCAGGGACAAGCTCCAGGAGATCATCGACAGCTACCAGACCGGGATAAATGTGGTCAGCGTGGAACTCCAGAAGGTGGAAGCACCCGAGGACGTACGTGCCGCGTTTAACGACGTGCTCCAGGCCCGACAGGACAAGGTGACCGCCACCAACCTAGCCCAGGCTTACGAGAACCAGGTGATCCCCGAAGCAAGAGGTCGCGCTGAGCAGATCATCCAGCCCGCCGAGGCGTTCAAGCGTGCTCGTATCGAGAGGGCGCAGGGTGAAGCGGACCAATTCCTGTCCATCCTGAAGCAGTACTCAGACACGTCGGTCAGGCTGGCCAACACCCTGCAGGACACCGATAACTCCGATGCCGACGACAATCCGGCAACCGGCATAGGCATCGAAGACGTCATAATCGTAGATTCGGCGGATAGAGAGGGAGACGGACCGGATCTCCGGATTTCCACCCTCTTGGCCCTGGGGGCTCCCGCTTGCGGGTTCACCGCGCGAGAGGTGGAGACCACCAACGTCACCCAGCTTTGCGGTTTTACGGTCTCCGTCGATGGACAACATGAACCCCCGCCTGTTGGGGAAGAATTCACGGTTTCTTACCTGGGCAACCAGGACGTGACAGTACCCCCATTCGCAACTTCGGGTTCCCTGAGCATCAGGCTGAATAATGTTGCTCTCGACTACGACAATTCGGACGGAGACGACGACCCTACCACCGGTGTCACATCCAGCGACTTCTCGGTGGTGGACGGCCCTGACGGCGGCAATACCCAGGGCGTCGACCTGTCAATAGATTCCTTCATTCCGTGGACGAACATTCTCAGGCTGTCAGTGCAGAGGGGCGAGACTTTGGAGCCCGGTGCCTTCTTCACGGTCCAGTACCTCAATGAGGAAACCCTCACGGTCCCGGCGACCAGCGAGGTCACCCAGCAGCGTCTCTACCTCGAGGCCATGGAGGATATCCTGCCGGGGGTCAACAAGATTATCGTCTCGCCGGAAGCTGAATCGGTGCTCATCCTGGGAGGGCAGGAAGGCGTGGTGCCGGTGCCCGTCGGCCCCAGCCCCAGTCCATAACCCGATCAGCCAATTCAACAACAGTAGCAACAGCAACTAATCGGCGGAAGGCCATTAAGGGGTTCCAATGACAAAACTGGTAATAGCGGGCGTCGCTATTCTGATTGTGGTGATAACGTTATTCACCGCGCTGTACGTGGTCGACGAGACAGAACAGGTCGTGGTAACCCGGTTCGGTGACGTACGCGCAATCCAGACCTTGCCCGGCTTGTACCTCAAGGCTCCCTTCGGCGTTGACCGGGTCGTAAGCTACGACCGCCGCGTCCTGCGCATTGACGCGCCGCCCGACCGGTTCCTGGACAAGGACATCAACATTCTGGAAATCGACGTCTATGCAAGGTACCGGATCACAGAACCGCGCAACTTCCTGATAACACTCAGGAGCCAGGAGAACGGGGCCCAGGTGCTGGGCCAGCGCATCAACGCCGCCCTGCGTGCCGAGGTGGCGGAGCGGAGCAGGGAGGAAATCATCGGCGGCGACGTGGAGTTGGATGCCGACGGCAACCCAATCACCGATGTCGAAGGCAACTCGCTGGTGCGTCCCACCAACACCCGTACCGAGATCCTGGACCAGGTGCTGTCGAACGTGAAGGAAGACCTGGCCAAGGAGAGCCCCACCTTCGGCGTGGAGATGATCGACATTCGCGTCAAGCGCGCCGACTTCCCGGCCGAGGTGGCAGGTCGCATTTTCGAGCGCATGCGCTCCGACCGGGAAAAGATCGCCCGCAGGCTGCGGGCTGAAGGTGAAGAGGAAGCACGAACCCGGCGAGCTGCCGCAGACCGCGAGGTGGAGGTTATCCTGGCGGAAGCCGACCGGGACGCCAACCGCCTGCGTGGTGAAGGTGAAGGTGAGGCCATCGCCATCTTGGCCGATGCCCTGAACCGCGACCCGGATTTCTTCGTCTTCCGCCGGAGCCTCGACGCCTACCGTCAGTTCCTGAGTACGCAATCCACCATGATCCTTTCTTCGGACTCCGAACTCTTCCGATTCCTGCAGAGCGCGGGAGATGTGGTTGCCCCCGGCAGTGGAAACTGACCACATCGAATACGACACACCGGTTCCCAGAATACGACAGTTGGGGCTGGCTTCATGCCAGCCCCAACTATTTCTCACTCTTTGGATGCTTACCGGCACTGGTCCGGAGCATGCAGGAACGTCTAGCGCCCCGCCAGGCGGCGCCCTTCATCAAGACCGTGGGTGGTCTTCTCGGGCGAGGTTATGATGATGCTGAATCCCTGCTCCAGCCGCATCGGAACTTCGGCCGCAGTGGCGCCGGTGGCGCAGGGAACACCCGCTTCCTTGCAGGTCTCGAGAATGCGCAGCAGATTGGCCTGCACGTCGGGATGGCTGGCGTTGCCCTTGTGCCCCATGGAGACCGACATGTCTCCGGGTCCCGCCCATACGGCCCCTATGCCCTTGACCTCTCTCAGAATGTCCTTCAGGTTTTCCACGCCGTGAGGCTCCTCGACGATACCGATAAGCAGCATGTTGCCGTCCGGGTCCAGCGGCCACAGATCGGCCGCATCGTAGTACTCCTCCGGCGTCAGTCCCCAGTAGCGCGGGGCGATACGGTACCACCAGCCACGCTCCCCTTCCGGCTCGAAGTCCGCCGACCCGGGCACCTGCGGGTAGCGCGCCGCGATCACGGCGGCCTGCGCATCCTCGACGGTGTTCAAGTGCGGCAGCACCAGGCCGTAGACCCCGGTGTCCAACGCCTGTTTCAGGACCCACTGGTTTCGTTCCCGGAAATTCGGCGGCACCCTTACGAACGGCGCCGGATCTGCCTGGAGGGAGCCGCCGTCTGCAATCTTTTTGCGGGAAAGTAGGAATTGCAGCGACATTCGGAGCTTGTCGAAGCTGAAATCCTGGTGTTCCATCTCGATGATCGTCATGTCGTATTCGGAGTCAGCTACGAAAGCCAGGTCGTCCAGGTTGCCGTTCCACACCAGCCCCGAGCAGAAGACCGGCTTCCCCTGCTCCAGCAATTCGATGACCTTGTTATAGCGTGCCATACTCCCTCCTGTGCACTGGCATAATCGCCCTTCAGTTTGGGATGCGTCGGGATTATGCTGTGGGCCGATATAATTGTCCACCTGGCTACGTTGCGCTCTTCTGAGTGTTTTCCGGGGCGATTTTAACTGGTCAAGCGGCCCAATGTAGTTTGACTGGCAGGTGAAAATCCCCTACATTCATATGGGCCAACGAACTTTGGGGCCAACGAAATAAATGACGTAGCGCCTGTTTCCCGCCGTGTATCTCAATTCACTGCACGGCTCCACTGTATAGACAGGCTGGTCAGGGCTCAGGATGAAAATTCACGAATATCAGGCCAAGGAGATATTCGCGAGGTACGGAATCCCCGTACCTCAGGGGTCCGTCGCCGCCAGCGCGGCGGAAGCCCGCTCCGCCACCGAGCGCTTCGGAGGAAGGGCGGTTGTCAAAGCACAGGTGCATGCTGGAGGCCGGGGCAAGGCAGGCGGGGTAAAGATCGCACAGTCGCCTGACGACGCTGAAGCGACGGCCCAGGCCATGCTGTCCACCACGCTGGTCACGAACCAGACCGGCCCCGAAGGCGTACCGGTCAACCAGGTCTTGGTGGAGGAGCTGGCCGACATATCCAAGGAAATGTACCTGGCGCTCACGGTAGACCGCGTGGAACGCCGTCCCGTGCTGCTGGTCTGCGAATCGGGTGGGATGGACATCGAGGAAGTGGCCGAGACGGACCCGGATAGCATTCACACCGAGCCCATCGACCCTGTGCTCGGCTTGATGCCCTTCCAGTCCCGCCGCATTGCCCGGAACCTGGGCCTGGAAGGCCCAGCTGCATCGGCAGCACCGGGCCTCTTCAGTTCGCTGTACCAGGTTTTCGTAGAGAATGACTGCACCCTGGTGGAAGTGAACCCCCTGATAGTAACGGGTGATGGTGGCCTCGTGGCACTGGATGCCAAGATCAACGTCGACGACGATGCCATGTTCCGGCGCGCTTCCCTGAGAGGGCTCAGGGACGTGACTCAGGAAGATGAGCTCGAAGCGCAGGCCGCTGACCTCGACATCGCCTACGTGAACCTCGACGGAGACGTGGGCTGCCTGGTCAACGGCGCGGGCCTTGCCATGGCAACGCTGGACGTCACCTCCGCCGCCGGAGCCGCGCCCGCTAACTTCCTGGATGTCGGTGGCGGGGCCACCGTGGAAAAGGTCGCCAGCGCCGTCGGCATCATACTGTCGGACAGCAAGGTGCGGCGGGTGCTGGTCAACATCTTCGGCGGCATCCTGCGCTGCGACATTGCAGCGGAAGGCATAGTACAGGCCTACCGCACTGCCGCTTCCGAACTACCCATTGTCGTCCGAATGCTCGGAACCAACGTCGACGACGGCAAGCGGATTCTCGGCGAATCGGGCCTGCCCGTAGTCTTCGCCGAAACCCTCTCCGAAGCCGCCGATGCCATCAAGCAGGCCGGGTAGGGGCCGCTCACTACACTCATTGTCCCGGTTGGAGCAACCCTGAATGGGTATTCTGGTAGACGAAAACACTCGAGTTATGGTGCAGGGCATCACCGGACGCGAAGGCAGCTTCCACGCCCGCAACTGCATGGCCTATGGGGCCAACGTAGTTGCAGGGGTCACGCCCGGACGCGGCGGAGCCCTGTTCGAAGAAAAGGTCCCGGTATTCAACTCGGTGGAAGAAGCGGTAGCGGAGACCGGCGCCAACATGTCCCTGATTTTCGTTCCGCCTCCATTCGCGGCAGACGCCATAGTGGAGTCGGCCGATGCGGACGTGCCCCTCATTGCCTGCATCACAGAGGGGGTGCCAGGCATGGATATGGTGCGCGTCGCCCGCTACCTCGAGCAGAAGCAGGATTCCGTGCGTCTCATTGGCCCCAACTGCCCCGGCCTCATCAATCCGGGTGCCCGCTGCAAGGTGGGCATCATGCCCGGAGCGATCCACCTGCCGGGCCGCGTGGGCATCGTGTCCCGCAGCGGGACTCTGACCTATGAGGCGGTCGGACAGCTCACAGGCCTGGGAATCGGGCAGTCAACCTGTGTCGGCATTGGAGGCGATCCCATCATCGGCACCAGCTTCGTCGAAGTCCTTAAGCTGTTCCAGGCGGACGATGACACGGACGCCGTTGTTCTGATTGGTGAAATCGGAGGCAGCATGGAACAGGACGCGGCTTCTTACATCGGTGCCGAGTTCACCAAGCCCATCGCCGCGCTGGTTGTGGGCGCATCCGCCCCTCCGGGAAAGCGCATGGGGCACGCCGGCGCCATTATCACAGGAGAAAGCGGAACCGCCGAAGCAAAGGTGCGAGCATTCCGGAATGCGGGAGCGACGGTTATACCCACCCCCGCCGATATTGGTACAACCACCCAGGCAATGTTGCGCTCAAACGCCTTGGACAGCCGGTAGATTCCCAACCTCAGTAACCCACATTCCGGAGGCGGACAGGTAAATTTGCCGTTGCCTTGTTCGACAGCCAGCCCCAGCAAGGAGGCTTCATGCCCTACGCTGAGATCAACGGGATAAATGTCCGCTACGAAGTCCGCGGTTCCGGCGTCCCCTTGCTGATGATGGCCCCCGGGGGGTTCGACTCAACAATCGAGAAATGGACGACTTCAGGCGTATGGGCCGACATGAGGCCGTTGGAAACACTGACCAGCCGCTACACCTGCATAGCCTACGACCGCCGCGAAGCAGGCATGTCCAGCGGCAAGGTGGAGCGCGTCTCCTGGAACACCTACGCCCACGAGGCCAAGGGCCTCCTGAACCTGCTGAATATACCCCAGGCCTTCGTCATGGGCGGATGCATGGGCTGCTCCACGGCAGCGGCATTCGCTGTTACCTACCCGGAATCCACCTTGGGACTGGTGCTGCACTGGCCGGTGGGTGGCGTCCGATGGCGGCAGAACGGTCTGGACCGGTTTCAGTCCCATGTTGAATTCGTAAAGCAGAACGGCATGGCGGCCGTCGTAGACCTCGCCAGGCAGGGCGGGAGCTTCTGGGCGGAACCCAAAGCTGGCCCGTGGGCATCTACAATCTGCGCCGACGAAGTATTCGCCGTCAGGTTCGCGGACCAGTACGAAGCACGCTATATGGCGATGGTTGCGCTCATGGGGCAGACCCTTTTCGACCGCGACACCGCCACTGGACCGGAGCCCATGGAGCTGATGGCGCTAAGGACACCAGCTGTCATCATCCCCGGCGCAGACGCCGCCCACGCAACCAGCGCCGCCCGCTACCTGCAAGAGTGCCTCGAGGGTTCCGTGTACCATGATGTGCCCCCGGAGGGACAGACCGCCGACGCCGTTCGCCAGTGGATCATACAGTTCCTGGAGTCCAATAGCCCCGTGGTTGCGGTCTGACGCAACCATAGCCTGGATGCCCGTAGTAAAACGATGGAATACGAAACCGTAATCGGCCTTGAGGTCCACGTCCAACTACAGACGCAGAGCAAGATGTTCTGCTCCTGTCGCGCCGACTACCAGAGCGCCCCGGTCAACAGCCGCGTCTGTCCTGTCTGCCTGGGCCTTCCCGGCGCATTGCCGGTAATCAACAGGCGGGCCGTCGAATACACCATCATGACCGGCTTGGCGCTGAACTGCGACATCCCGCAGCTCACCAAGTTCGACCGCAAGAATTACCCGTACCCTGACCTGATGAAGGGCTACCAGATCTCCCAGTATGACCTGCCCATAGCCATCAAGGGCCACCTGCAGATTGAGACCGATGGCGCAGCTAGGGCCATAGGTGTGACCCGCGTCCACCTCGAGGAGGACGTGGCCAAGATGCAACACTTCCCCGACGATGGCGGCGGCTTCAGCCTCGTCGACGTCAACCGTTCCGGAGTACCGCTGATGGAGGTGGTCAGCGAGCCAGATATGCGCTCGGCAGAGGAAGCACGGGCCTACCTGACAACCCTCCATTCCCTGCTGCAGTACTTGGGCGTGACCACCGGCAACATGCAGGATGGCAGCTTCCGGTGCGACGCCAACATCAGCATCCGACCCGCCGGAAGCGACGAGTTCGGCACCCGCACCGAAATTAAGAACATGAACAGCTTCCGGTCGGTTTTCCAAGCGCTAAACTACGAGGTAGAAAGGCAGCAGCGAGTGCTGGAATCCGGCGGTCGAGTGGTCCAGGAGACCCGCGGCTGGATCGAGGGTAGAGCGGTAACCGTCTCCCAGCGCAGCAAGGAAGAGGCCCACGACTACCGTTATTTTCCGGAGCCCGACCTGCCTCCCCTTGACATCGCCCGGGACTGGGTGGAAGAGATCCGCGAACGACTTCCCGAACTCGCTCCTCAGCGATGCCAGCGCTTCCAGCAGGAATACGGCCTCCCGAAGTACGACGCCCAAGTCCTCACCGGCAGCAAGACCATGGCAGACTCCTTCGAGACGGCGACGCTGCTTCCCTCGCTGAACGGCGAAGCCCTGCGGACCCACGCCAAGCAGATGAGCAACTGGATACTGGGCGACCTCAGCCGACTCCTGAATCAAGATAACCGAGACATTTCCCAGTCGCCAGTTACTCCCCAACATCTGGTACAGTTAGCCGGGAAGATTTCCAGTGGGGCGATTGGTATCACTGCAGGCAAGGCCGTGCTAGAGGTATCTTATAAGACTGGCAAGCTGCCCGGTCAGATTATTGAGGAAGAGGGCTACACCCAGATCAGCGACACCTCCGCAATCGAAACGGCAGTCGTCGAAGCGCTGGACGGAAACCCCCGCGCCGTGGCCGATTACCTGGGTGGCAAGGAGTCCGCGGCCAAGTTCCTTGTCGGACAGGTGATGAAAATCACCCGCGGTCAGGCCAAGCCGGACCTGGTCAACCAACTGGTAACCGGCGCTTTGGAAAAGGCAAAGGGCGAGTCCACTTAGCCCTCACGTCTAGCGCGTCAAGAGCGAAAGATGGCCCTTGACTTGATGGGAATGAGTTAATGGATACGGCAATTCTCGTAGTACAGCTGCTGGTGTCAGTAATTCTGGTGTTGATTATCCTTTCGCAGGTCAAGGAAGGAAGCGGCGGGCTGTTCGGTGCGGCCCAGTCCACGGTGCGGACTCGGCGTGGTGCTGAAAAGACTCTCTTCCAACTTACGATCATCCTCTCAGCGGTATTCCTGGTGGTTTCCATCATAGTTGTACGCTTGTGACGTCAGGGCGGGAGCTTGCGCCTGGAACAACGTGGTAAACAGATAATGCAGGGCCGCGTCGCCGCACCAAAGAGGCAATGAGCGGGCCTCTGATAGTTTTCACCACCGATTTCGGGCTGTCCGACTCCTACGCCGGCGTCATGAAGGGCGTCGCCCTCGGAATAAATCCCGGCCTCCGATTCATTGACCTCACCCACCAGGTCGCGCCACAGTATGTCGCGCAGGGCGCCTTCGTCCTCGGATTGGCCCATCGTTACTTTCCCCCGGATGCCATTCACGTAGCGGTCGTGGATCCAGGCGTCGGAACGAACCGTAGGCCGATTCTGTTGGAGACCACGCACGGGACATTCGTAGCACCCGATAATGGCCTGCTGAGCCGCGTTCTGGCGGAATATCTCGCTGATCCTCCCGTCAATCCCGGTACGGTCTGCCTTCCTTCCCCAGTTCGAGCCTTCCATCTCACCAACGCCGACTACTGGCTGCACCCGGTCAGCAGCACCTTCCACGGTCGCGACATCTTCACCCCCGTAGCGGCCCACCTGTCGCTGGGTGTTAATCCTGAACTGATGGGGGAGAGGATCGATGAACTGACCTGGCTGCCCCTACCACCACTGAGGATCACCGATGAGTCGATCAGTGGGGAGATCATTTATTGCGACATTTACGGCAATCTCATCAGCAACATCCCGGCAGGCTTGTTGGCGGGCCGCTACATCCGGGGCGTACGCATCAGGGGGCGCAGCATCCGTCGCCTCAGCCAGACGTTTCTGGATGTCCCGCCGGGTGAGCAACGGCCGGGCTTGATCGCCCTCTTCGGCAGCCACGGCTACCTGGAAGTAGCAGTTCCCAACGGCAGCGCGGCGGCAAACCTGCGGGCTGGGCCGGGCGAACCCATGACCGTCACCTTCGCCTCCGAGTAGGCTGCGAAAGCGTTGAACTCAGTTCCAACGGCTTTTGATGTGGCCTGTTTCAACAGGGGCTTTCAGTGGTCTCAGCCACCCCGTGGGCGGGCCTCATTTCCCCTGATGTCCACCAGAATCCTGCCCCGACGGTAGAGATGAGACGGTATGGAACGCTCAATGAGGGTGTCCCATGGTCTCATACAGTGGGCATCCAATACGGGCGTTGCACTCTTCAGGGGCGGGCTAAACCCGCACTCTCAACACGGCAGGGTGATGTTCCCGGATCCGACCATCCGTAGCGGAACGCTGCCTCAGGTACCAGGGCAATTGCACTTGGGAGATTTGATGACACTTGCCGCTTGCCTGCCCTTGTTATACCCGCGTACCATTGTGGTATGACATCTGCTGCACACGCCAATTCTGGTTCCCTATGTCTGTGTCGTCTTCGGCATGAGATGTGCCGGTACTGCAGAAAGTGGACATGGGACGAATTGGGACGAATTGGTGCGGGGACTGAAAATTTCCGCTGAACGATCTCAGAATAGCGGGCTTTCAGCTTTGAATCCGGCCCGACCTGCCGACGAAATGGGAAATATCGGGAAAATATAGGATACGGCAGGAAAAATCCCGTCCCGCCTCTCCCAAGAGCAATCTTTCGTCAAGTGCCCCTGTGAGCCAGTCCAGCCTTGTGTCCCTCAATTCGACATCCCGACCAGGAAGCCCTTTATCCAAATGCGATAGCTCTGCCGGAAGTATCCCTTCTATTGACATCAATAGCCCTCATGCTAGTATTGGGAAAATTCGGCCCCTTCCCAATCCGGTCGAAACTCACTATCAAAATCGCCTTTCGGGGGGAATATGGACCTCGACCGCGACATGCTATTAAAGCTGTACCGCACTATGAAGACCATCCGTGACTTTGAGGAGCGAGGCATACCGGAGACCGGCCAGCGGGGCATGTCTGCCTCCGTGCACTCATCGGCAGGTCAGGAGGCCGTGCCCACCGGCGTCTGCGCCAACCTCAGCGACGACGACTACATCGGCAGCACCCACCGCGGCCACGGCCACTGCATCGCCAAGGGCGTCGACCCCAAGGGCATGATGGCCGAGCTGTTCGGCAGGGCCACCGGCCCCAACAAGGGAAAGGGCGGCTCAATGCACATCGCCGACATGAGCAAGGGAATGCTGGGCACTAACGGCATCGTGGCCGGCAGCGTCCCCTTGGCCGTGGGCGCCGCCCTTACCTCCAAGCTCCAGTACAACCACCAGCGGGTCGCCGTGGCCTTCTTTGGCGACGGTGGCGCCAACCAGGGCGTCCTCCATGAGTGCATGAACCTGGCCTCGGTCTGGAAACTGCCGGTTATATTCTGCTGCGAAAACAACGGCTATGCCGAGTCGACGCCGGTTGAATACGCGCTGTCCACCAGCCGCGTCTCCGACCGCGCCCCTGGCTACGACATGCCCGGCATTCACGTCGACGGCATGGATGTGTTCGCTGTCTTCGATGCTGCTCGCGAGGCCGTGGCCCGCGCCCGCGCCGGCGACGGGCCGTCGCTGCTGGAGTGCCGTACCTACCGCTTCTACGGCCACACCGTTTTCGACAACCCTCTGTCCTATCGCACCCAGGAAGAGGAAGACCACTGGCGGGGCCGCGATCCCCTGAAGCTCTTCCGCGAGACCGTGATTCCGCAAGGTGAGATCTCGGCCGAAGAACTCGACGCCATCGACACCGAAGTAGGTGCGCTTATGGAAGAAGCAGTCAAGTTCGCCGACGAAAGCCCTCTGCCCGAGCCTCACGAGCTCTACGAGGACGTTTATGTCGATTACCCGAAGGACATGATGCGCCGCGGCGCGAATATGTCGATCTGATTGACCCGGAAAAATACAAGCAAGGACGCACAGCTGTGCGCCCCTTCTGACACAGCAACACAACGCACATAGTCTTTCGCAGGCACGCGCTGAATGCGACCCTGACCCCGACAGGAGCGAGCGATGACAACAGCCACCGGCACACGAGAATTGCAGGTACGCGAGGCCATCAACGAGGCCATCCGGCAGGAGATGGAGCGCGACGAAAGGGTCATCATCATGGGAGAGGAGATCGCCGGGGGCGCGGGCCGTGAGCATTTGGGCATCGTCGACGCCTGGGGCGGCCCCTTCCGCACCACCGTCGGCCTGATCCAGCAGTTCGGCAACCAACGCGTGCTGGACACGCCGCTGTCGGAAGCCGCCTTCATCGGCACCGCCATCGGCGCGGCCTCCACCGGTATGCGGGCCATCGCCGAGCTGATGTTCGTCGACTTCATCGGCGTCTGCATGGACCAGATGCTGAACAACGCCGCCAAGATGCGTTACATGTTCGGCGGCCAGGTCAAGGTCCCCTTCACTATGCTCACCCGCATCGGCGCGGGATTCGGCAGCGCCGCCCAGCACTCCGAGTCCTACTACTCCATCTTCAGCCACATTCCGGGCCTGAAGGGTGTGGCGCCTTCCGACCCTTATACTGCCAAGGGGTTGCTGATTTCAGCCATCCGCGACGACGACCCGGTGGTCTTCTTCGAGCACAAGGGCCTGTACACCAACCGCGGCCCGGTGCCGGAGGAGCCCTACACTTTCCCCATCGGTAAGGCCCGGACGGTGCGCGAGGGGACAGACGTCACGCTGGTGGGCATCTCCAAAATGACTTGGGTCGCCAACAACGCCGCCGACGAGCTGGCCAAAGAGGGGATCAACGCGGAGGTCGTCGACCTGCTTAGCATCTCGCCCATCGACTACGACCACGTGCTGGAATCGGTGCGCAAGACCCACCGCCTTGTGGTGGTGGACGAGGACACTCCGGTATGCAGTCTGGCCTCTGAAATCTGCGCCCGGGTGGCCGAGGAAGGCTTCGACTACTTGGACGCCCCGCCGTCCCGCGTCACCGCCCCGCACACGCCAGTCCCGTACAGCCGCGCCCTGGAAAACTTCTACCTGCCCAACGAGGAGCGGGTCATCAAAACGGTGAAGGGCCTCTTCCGGTAGCCTTCGCTCCCTTCCAGCAAAACGATCTCACTTGCGGGGCAGGTCAATGACCTGCCCCTTTCAGCATATCGGCTGCTCGATAAGACTCCATTCCTTCCAGCCGACATCCATCGACGTCGAATAAGACCTGCCGATGCGACGACCAGACTACAGCTGGCTGATCCTTGGTTCGGGATTCACCATCCTGTTCTTCAGCGGTGGCTCGCGGTTCGCCTTCGGACTGATGCTGAAGCCGATGTCCGAGGACCTGGATGTCAGCCGGTCCACGCTGTCGCTGGCCGTAACCATGTTCATGCTGGTGTCGGCGGTAGCCATGCCCTTTGTGGGACGGCTGGTGGACCGATGGAGCCTGCGTGGCACCGTCGCCATCGGGGCGATAATCGCTTCAGTGGGCCTTGCTCTCATGGGGCAGGTGCATTACTCCTGGCAGGTGTTCCTGGTATACGGCGTGGTATACGCGCTGGGAAACTCCGGCACCTCCATCGCTCCGGTCGTGGTCATGGTGAGCCAATGGTTCGTGGAACGGCGCGGCGTCGCCACCAGCGTGGCCGTTTCAGGCAACGCCATCGGCCAGCTGGTCATCGTTGGCGCACTCGCTTCTGCCTTGGTGGCCATCGGATGGCAGAATTCCTTCTCCGTGCTCGCCGTGGCCAATATCGTGGTGCTGGTGCCCCTCATCTGGCTGGTGGTCCGTCCCGGTCCGCCGCCTGAAGGCACCAATGAGTCGGGCGACTCCGGAATGGACCCAGGTCATCAACCGCTGACGTTGAAGCGGGCACTCGCCTCTCGTCCATTCTTGCTGTTGGTGGGAATTTACACCATCTGCGGCTTCCAGGACTTCTTCGTCGCCACCCATGTGGTTGCCTTCGCCCAGGACCAGGGAGTGGGAGACGTCCTGGCCGGGAACCTGCTGGCGTGGATGGGGGTGATGGGGCTGCTTGGTGTGCTGATAGCCGGTCTGATGGCCGATGCTTTCGGTGCTGCCCGCCCCACGGCGTTGTGCTTTGTCATGAGGATCGGCATTTTCGCTTTGATATTGCTGGCCCAGGACACTCCGGCTATCCTGGCGTTTGGCCTCCTATACGGCTTCACTTTCCTGATAACCGCCCCTCTTACTGTGGTGTTCCTGGGCAACATCTACGGCCCCCACCGCCTGGGAACGCTTACTGGGACCGTCTCGATGATCCACCAGATAATGGGAGGCCTGGGCGCTTTCGCCGGAGGCTGGATCTACGACATGACAGGTGACTACCACGCCGCATTCATCCTGATGCTGGCGCTGTCCGTCGCCGCCACAGCCCTTACCCTGGTGGTCCGCGAGCCCCTGAGGCGACAGAGACTGCCTCTGGGAGCGGCGGTTTGCTGAGAAAAGGAGACCGTCTTCGGCCCCGATGACCGTTAGTGGAACAGCAGTCCCCCATTGACGTTATAAGCCTGGCCAGTAACGAACGAGGCCTCGTCGCTGGCCAGGAACGCGACGACGTTGGCGACGTCCTGCGGCTCGGCGATTCGGCCCAATGGGCTGGCCTGCGCTCCAGCCTGCACGATCTGTCCGCGAAATTCCTCCTGAGTAATGCCGCGCTCTTCCGCTTGATCGCGCTCCCAGTAACTCATCCGGTCAGTGTTGATGGGGCCGGGGCAGACGGCGTTGACGGTGATGCCGTACGGCGCTAGGTCCAGTGCCGACGCCTGGGTCAGACCCAGCACTGCAAACTTGGACGCACTGTAGGCCGCCCCCGTGGCGCTGGCCTGCTTGGAGGCGTTGGAAGCGATGTTTATGATGCGGCCACCGTTCCCTGCCTCGATCATCCGGCGACCCACCTCCTTTGTCAGCAGGTAGGGCGCGGTGGTATTGATGCGCAGGAAGTGCTCCCATACTTCCTGTTCCAACTCCGTTACCGGCACCTTGTCCTTCCCGATGATTGCGCGGGCGTTGTTGACCAGTATGTCGATCCGACCGAAGTGATTTATGACCTGCTCGACCATGCGCTCGATCTGGATGCTGTCGCCCAGGTCGCAATAGGTGGGAAATGCCCGGCGACCGGC
The DNA here is from genome assembly GCA_965222025.1 of Dehalococcoidia bacterium. Classification (GTDB taxonomy): domain Bacteria; phylum Chloroflexota; class Dehalococcoidia; order Lucifugimonadales; family UBA3495; genus VXOI01. Next base: position 692,764 of record CBDCTI010000007.1, read on the forward strand.
CGTCTCCACTTCCTCCGACACGGCATCGATTCCGCGCCAGCTGTTGCGGACCTCGTGAGGAGGCAAATCGTCCGTCTCACGGTGTACATCGCTGAGCGCGACGTCCGCACCCTGACCCGCCAGTTTCATCACCGTGGCCCGGCCCACGCCCCGCATGCCGCCCGCGCCGGTGACCAGCGCTATCTTTCCTTCCAGTCCTGGCATTTTGGCCCTCCGCTTACTCTTCGATATTCCAACAAAATCAAGCGCATTATAGCCCAGGCATTGCCTTGACACGGTTCAGGTCGAGCCTATGATAGGCGCAATCACTCTGGCGGGAGGACGGCATGGCGACATCGTTGATTCGCGGTCGATACGTTATCTGCGAGGCTGGCGTTGACGACTCCGGCAGTCGAGTCATCAGCGATGGCGCGGTGTTGCAGCGCGACGGAGTCATTGAGGCTGTTGGCACCTACGACGAACTGAAAGACCGGCCAGTCGACGAAGTTGTTGGCGGCCAGCGCTTCCTGGTGATGCCGGGACTCGTTAACTCGCACCACCATGGCCGGGGAATCTCCACCTTCCAGATGGGAAACACCGACGGATGCCTGGAGCCCTGGATAGTGCAGGGTTGGGGACGCCGTCCCGTAGACTGGCACCTGATGACTCTCTATACCGCCATTCAGATGGTGAAGTCGGGCACCACCACGGTAATGTACAATCACCCGCGCACTCCGCTGGAAGGGCTGGTAGAAGAATCTGAAGAAGTGCTGCGCGGGTTCGGAGGCGCCGGGATGCGCACGGCATTCTCCGTCTACTACCGTGGCCAAAACAGGGTCGTATACCATGACGACGAAGCTTTCCTGTCCGGGCTGCCGGCGGACCTGGCCGGAGGAGTACGGGACTATCTGGCCGCTACGGACATCCCAGAAGACGACTATTTCACTTTCTTCGAGTCCTTCCGGGAAAGCCACGGACCAGAAGCCACCGGTGGCCTGGTCTCGATGCTGCTCAGCCCCAGCAACGCACAGTGGGCGTCCGACGAGTTCTTTTTTCGCACCAAGGAACTCGCCACCCGCTACGGGGCAGCCGTTCATATGCACCTGGTCGAAAGCTGGTACCAGAAGGAATTCGGGATCCGCACCTGGGGCAAGACGCCGGTGGCCCACTTGGAAGACCTGGGCTTCCTCGGACCGGAGCTGTCTTGCGCCCACTCCGTTTGGCTGACCGAGGGCGACATCGAACTGCTTGCAGACGCCGGCACCACCGTCTGCCATAACCCAAGCTCGAACCTGCGCCTGAAGAACGGCATCGCACCGGTCAACGCCATGCTGGCCGGAGGGGTGAACGTAGCGCTGGGCACGGACAGCACCGCCATTAACGACGACGACGACATGCTCCAGGAAATTCGGCTCGCCTCCAAGCTCCATCGCCAGCCCGGAATCGAACGGCCTGCTCTGGACACGCACCAAGCGCTCCGCATAGCTACTGCAAACGCCGCCCGCCCCACGGGCTTCGACGGCCGCCTGGGTGCCCTGGAGCCGGGGCGCTATGCCGACCTGGTCCTGCTGGACTGGGACGCCATGATCGCTCCCTACTTCGAGGGTTCTGGAGACTCCGCCGCCGATGCGGTAAACGCCGTGGTGTACCGCGGCAAGTCCTCTCACGTGGACACGGTAGTGATAAATGGAGAGGTGGTGCTGCGCGACGGCCGATTCGTGAAGGCTGACGAAGAAGCCGTTAAAGACGAAGTGCGCCAGCAGCTCGCCAGCCCCGTCGATTCGGCCACGTTGGCGGACCGCCGGATGGCGGCGCGGCTCCAGCCCTACATCCACCAGTTTTATGATGACTGGAAGATGCCGGAAGACGGCGCCCACTACCTGTACAACGGTCGAGCTTAGCCCGAATCCACCGATGGGAGGCGTGAATGCTGGGCAAATTGGGATGAGGGAGCCTGCAAGGGAGAAAGCCTGGGCTCCATTGGACCGATGTGACCCCGCGAGGGTTTTCAGTAGCCGCACCGGACCTGGAGAGCGGTCTATGGAGGCTGGGAATCGCGTGATAGTGAGATCGGACGCAGCAGGATGCACTCGCGGGCGGGGCGGACGCGAGTTTGGAGGTGTTGGGGCGGTTGCGGACAGCGCCGTCAGGCGGGGAGTGGAATGGCTCGCAGCCGGGCCAGGGCGCTGCTGAACTGGGTTTCCCAGGGCCAATGCTTGGGAAGATGCAAAGTGAGGCGGCGCGCCGAGCGGGTGGTCCGTCCCGCCAGGGCGAAGAACCGACGCCGGAGGGTCTTGGTGGTCACGATCTGCTCGCGCAAGCCGATGCGGGCCGTCCAGCGGGCCAGGTTGTGGGCCATCACCTGTACCGCCAGCCAAGCGCCGTTGGCGGCGAATCGGCCGGACGGCAGGTGGTTCAGCCCGACGCCGTACTTGAGGTCCCGGATGGCGTTCTCGATCTCGGCGTGGCGGCGGTGGTCGGCCTCCAGCTCCAGGGTCTCCCCGTCCCGGTCGGTGATGAATCCGTGATAGCTGTAGGTGGCGAAGAGGGCCAGTTGGGAACCGGGCGTGGGCTTCACACGCCGGACGATGAGCCGCACCGGCGCGGCGCCGGCCTCACTCTCAAAGGGAGTGTAGGTGGTCTCGGCCACATCGGCGGCGCCGTCCATCCAGTATGGGATGGGCGTCCAATCCGTCTCGGGTATGGCCTCGATGAGATTGCGCAGGCTTTTGTGCTGGCGGATGGTGATGGAGTAGCGGACATCCATCTTGCGGCAGACGGCGACGATGGCGTGGGCATAGAAGCCGCTGTCGGCCCGCACCGTGAGTCGGCCCCTGGCGCCGGCGTAGCGCACCCGTCCCACCGTCTCGCGCAGGAAGTGGGCGGCGCCCCGAACAGTGTTGGCCCGGCCCTCGCGCAGCCGGGACATCAACACGTCGCCGGTGCCGGCGGCCACGGCCAACAGCGGGTGATAGCCCCGCTTGCCGGTATAGCCGTGGTGTCGCGCCCCCTCCTTGGCCAGTCCGTAGGTCTCGCAGATGGTGGAGTCCAGATCGATGGTGAACGGCGCGTCGCCGGGTCCCGCCCCGGCGGCCCAGGCCCGGGCCAGCAGTTCCCGGATCACCCGGTCCAGCTGACGGACATGGCCCCAGCGGAAGCTGCGCAGGAAGGTGCCCAGGGTGGATGGCGCCTTGACCCTACAGTCGAGAACACCGGCCGTCCCACCGGCGCGCAGCGCATCGGCGTCGTCGATGCAATCGCCGCCAGCCAGGGCAGAGGCGACCAGGGTCATCATCTTGTCGCCGGCGTTGGCCCGGCCCGGCGCGCTGCCGAGATTGAGGTGATGGTCTACGAGTTCCCCCAGGCCCAGGTGTTGGGCGAGAGTGGCCGGCAGGAGCAGGCCGGCATTGGCCACCAGACGGTGGTCGTCAAAGACGATGCGAATACGGTCGGGATGGTTGCGTGGTAGCATCAATTGGGTGCTCCTTTTCTGGGGTCGGTTTCCTTTCTCGAAAACCATTATCCCAGATTCAGAGGAGCACCCTTTGACCACTTCAGGTCGCTAACCTGACGTCCTCTATCGGTGGATTCGGGCTCAACCGTGAGGCAAGGGAGCCAGTGCCCCGCACAATGCCCCGCTGCGCCTGTTCGGGTAGCCAGGACATGGCCCAACCTAGGTACTGGGACGGTATGCCCGCGACACTCCTGGGTCTGACGTTGGCCCCCGAGCGTACCGACAGCGTAACTTCTTTTCCTGAGCCGGCCAGTTCCGACGCGATTTCAGTGGCCGAGTTGCCGATGCCGACCACCAGGACCGACTGTCCAAGGCGCTGTTCGGGCCGTCTGTACTCCGAGCTGTGCAGGGTCAGGCCACGGAACGAAGATCGGCCTTCAAAATCCGGGAGGAAAGGCGAGGACATGATGCCCGTTGCGACCACCACTACTTTCGCTCGAAGGTCACCCGACCTGGTTTCCACCAGCCAGTTGTCCTTCTCCCGCTGGAGCGCGGTGGCTTCCATGCCCGTTCTCACAGGGAGCCGAAACATGTCGACGTATGATTCGAGATAGTTGGTGAAGTCAATCCTGGTGGGAAACAGGGGCGTTCCGGAGGGGAAGGGCATTCCCGGCAGGGAACTGAGATGCTTGCCGGTGTGGAGCCTGAGGCTGTCGTAGGCGTGTGCCCACATCCATCCGGGGTGGTCTCCCTTCTCGATAACAACGTTGGAGATTTTGAGGTGGCAGAGCTGCTGGGAGACAGCCAAACCGGCTGGGCCTCCGCCTACGATCACAACCTGGAAACGCTCAGCCATCGGTCCAGTCAGTCCCATAGCTTCATCTTGCCGGCGCTGCAGGGTCCCGTCCCGCTGAGCAAATGTCCTCACTCCAGCCTCCGTACACGGGGCAGGGCCAGCGCGGCGACGACGCTGATTGCGGCCAGCGCGGCACCGTTGAAGAGCAACGCCCGGGGCGCACCGACGGCTCCAGCCAGGGCGCCAACGCCCACGTGGCCAATCGGGGCGAAGCCGATGCTGAGAACCCACGAGCCCATGGCACGGCCGCGCTCATCATCGGACACGCTGTCCTGCATCAAGGTCTTGTAGAGGGTGTCGACGGCCATGGCGCAGGCGTTAACGAAGAGCAGGATGCCCAGGAAAGAGTAGAAATTGCCGGACAAGGAGAAGGCCATGAGGCCTCCGCCGAACCCAATGGCCGTGCCGAACATCAGCAGCCCCTTTTTCCGGGTGGCACCCAGTCCCGCCAGCAGCCACAGCCCCAGCAGGCCACCGACCTGGCGCATGGCGGTCATTATGCCCAGCCCCGTGGGCCCGACGAACAGCACTTCCTTGGCGAACACGGGGAACAGGGTCATGTGGGTAAAGCCCAACACCTCGGTAGCGGCCGTAAGGAGCATCAAGACCAGCAGCATGCGGTAGTTGCGCAGCAGCCGCACGTAGCCCGTCAGGTTTTGCAGCACGGTGGCGGCGGCAGGCCTGAGGGATCGCCCCGGGTTGGCGATGGCCAGCGTGGCCAGGGCGGAGCAAAGGTAGCAGAATGAGGCCGCGATGAATTGCCAGCCGGGGCCCGCGACTTCGATCAGCGCTCCAGAAGCGATGGATCCCGCGATGCCCCCTCCCTGCATGGCCATGGCCCCCAGCGCAAGGCCATTGAGGGCGAACCCCGGTTCGACGATGTCGTAGGTGTACGTCTGCCGTATCGTCAGTACGAAAGCGAAGGTGCTTCCCAGGGCGAGCACCAGCAGTACCACGACCCAGACATTGCTCAGGCCACCGAGGAGCAGGATGCCCATCAGCAAGGCGACTATGGACGCTCCCAGGGTGCCGAACCGCAGGAGCGAACGGCGCTCCCACCGGTCGGCAACCGCGCCCGACAGCAGCCCCAGCAGGAAGAAGGGCACCATCCGCGCGGCGGCCCCCACGCCAACCATCAACTCCGAGCCGGTCAGCTCGAAGATAAGCCACCCGACCGACACCTGCTCCATCCCGGTTGCCAGCGAATAGAGCACGGTGGCGGCCCAGAGGAGGCGGAAGTCCCTGTTGCGCAGCGAGGCAGCCCAGTTCCACATACCACTCCCGGCGGTTGATGATACACCTCTTCTTGGAACGCAAAGCTGTCCTGCATGCCGACCACCGGTGGATTACGGGGAAATCAGGGCCTCGTCCGAGAGGGTAATTCCCTGCCGAAACAGGCCACCGGAGATGGTATGATTGGCGCGCATCTGCCCAGTCCTGGAGGTTTCGATATGCCATTCGGAAACAACGACTGGTTGGCCCTGACCCGGGAAGACCCTATCGAGCCGGATATTCCGCTCTGCGACCCGCATCACCACTTCTGGGACAGGCGGCTGCAGAGCATCCCGTACCAGCGATACCTGCTGCACGAGTTGATGGCGGACCTGGACTCGGGCCACAACGTGCGGTCCACCGTATTCCTGGAAGCCCGCTCCATGTACCGCGCCTCCGGGCAGGACGGACTGAAGCCGGTGGGCGAGGTGGAGTTCGTGCAGGGCCTGGCAGCAGCCAGTGCCAGTGGCGTCTACGGTGCGTCCCGGGCTGCTGCGGCGATCATCGGCGCGGCCGACCTGAAGCTGGGCGACGACGTGGCCCGGGTGCTGGAGGCGCTGCAGGCGGCCAGCCCCAACCGCTTCAAGGGCATCCGCCACAACGTTACGTGGAGTCCAGACCCGGAGATCGACAACCGCGAAACGCCGGGCATCCTGGCCGACGATTCCTTCCGGGCCGGCGCCCGTGTCCTGGCCAGAATGGGACTGTCGCTGGACATCATGCTGGCCTTCCCGCAGCTGAACGAGGTGGCAGAATTTGCCAAGGCTGTGCCGGAGGTGTCGATTATCCTGAATCACCTGGGCGGGGTGAGCCGCACGGGCATCTACGCGGGCAAGGACGACGAGATAGTCCCGGCGTGGCGGGATGGCATAGCAGCGGTGGCGCAGAATCCCAACGTCACCTGCAAGCTGGGCGGGATGGGGATGCCTCGCTGGGGGTTTGACTGGCCCTACCGGAACGTTCCCATCGGGTCGGAGGAGCTGGCCGAGTCGATGGCTCCGTGGATGAACTACGCCATCGAACAGTTCGGCCCGGACCGCTGCATGTTCGAGAGCAACTTTCCGCCGGACAAGGTCTCGTTCTCTTACAACGTGATGTACAACGCCTTCAAGCGGCTCTCGCAGGGCTACAGCGCCAGCGAGCGGGCTAGCCTGCTGCACGACACGGCCGTCCGCGTGTACCGGATCGAGACTTAGCAGGAGGGGCAGGTCCACCCATGAAGTACGACGTCATCATCGTAGGGGCTGGGTCTGCAGGATGCGTGCTGGCCAATCGCCTGTCTGAAGACCCCGGACGGTCAGTGCTCTTGCTGGAATCAGGGCCCGACTACCCATCGCCGGAGCAGCTACCGGACGAGTTGAAGTACGACAAGAACCAGGCGGCCTCGGAGGAAGGGGCGGCCCACAACTGGTCGTTCGTGGGGCAGTCAACGCCGCAGCAAGCGGGTCGGCTCCACGTGGCCCGGGGTCGCGTAACCGGCGGCAGCAGTGCCATCAACCACCAGATCGTGCTGCGGGGAATGCCCGAGGACTTCGATGCCTGGGCTGCCGCAGGCAACGACGAGTGGAGCTACCATAAGACGCTGCCCTACTTCCGCAGGCTGGAAAGCGACGCTGACATCAGGGACGACTTTCACGGCACAAACGGTCCGATTCCCGTCTGGCGTCCCCAGAGAGAAGACTGGTTGCCGTTGCAGGAGGCCTTCTACCGAGCCTGCCTGGATGCCGGATTCCCCGAAGACCCGGACATGAACCACCCGGATGCCACGGGCGTTGGTCCAATGCCTCTCAACAATCCCGGCGGGATCCGGATGAGTACGGCGATCACCTACCTCGACGCCTGTCGCCACCGGCTGAACCTGACCGTGCGGGCCAACGTAACGGTCAGCAGGATTGTCTTCGATGGCTCAACCGACTCTCCTCGAGCAGTCGGCGTTGAAGTGGACAGCGGGGGTGAAACGTTTGCCATCGAGGGCGAGGAGATCATCCTCAGCGCGGGGGCCATCGCTTCGCCGCAGTTGCTGTTGCTGTCGGGCGTCGGCCCATCGGGCGAACTCAAGCAACTCGGCATTGAGGCACTGCGCGACCTCCCTGGCGTGGGTCGCAGCATGAAGAATCACCCATCGGTCTCGATAGTGTTCCGCTCGCACCCCGAGCATCACCTGGCGCCGGACGCGCCCCGGAACCAGGTGGGCCTTCGCTTCACCGCCGATGGCTCCTCGCAACGAAACGATATTCAGGTGCAGCCGACGACCTCCTATCCGGAGAACGCCACGCCGCCGGACATTCGGTTCGGCTGCAGGCTGGAGTACCCATACAGCGAGGGTCTACTGACGCTGGCATCCACCGAGGTGTCGGTGCAGCCGCACCTGGATTTCCGATTCCTGACCGATCCCAGGGACCTTGACCGCTATCGCGACGCGGTGCGCCGTACCGTCAGCATTTTCGAACACCCGGCCTTCAGCGGGATACTGGCGGAACGGCTGTCGCCCACAGACGCCGACCTGGCTGACGACGAGTCGCTGGACGCCTGGCTTCAGCAGCATGCGGGCATCGCCGGGCACCAGTCGGTGACGTGCAAGATGGGGCCCGATTCGGACCCGACAGCGGTGGTGGACCAGTATTGCAGGGTCCACGGCCTACAGGGCCTGCGGGTGGTCGACGCTTCGGCCATGCCCGATATCGTCAGGGCCAACACCAACGCGACAGTCATCATGATCGCCGAGCGCGTGGCCGACCTCATTCGAGAAGGGCGCTAAACGCCATGCCTCTGCCCGAGTCCAGCCGCTACAACCTGGCCGATGACCTGCAGATTTGCCGTATCCTCAACGGCATGTGGCAGGTGTCGGGCACTCACGGCAGAATCGACCCGGCGGCCGCCATCGGCAGCATGGTCGAATACGTGGACGCCGGTCTGACCACTTGGGACCTGGCTGACCACTACGGGCCAGCCGAGGACTTCATCGGCGAGTTCGGAAGACGGCTGGCGTCGGAGCGGGGCGAGGAGGCGCCGTCGGGGATCCAGGCGTTCACCAAGTGGGTGCCCCGTCCCGGGCCCATGACTCGCGAGGTCGTCGAGGGGAACATCGACATATCGTGCCGCCGCATGGGCATGGAACGGCTGGACCTGCTGCAGTTCCACTGGTGGGACTACCGCGACAACCGCTACCTCGACGCCCTGTCCCACCTTGCCGACCTACGGGACGAGGGGAAGCTGCGCGAGGTGGCGCTGACCAACTTTGACACCCAGCGGATGCGGGACATCGCCGACCACGGTGTTCGGGTGGTGTCCAACCAGGTGCAGTATTCCCTCATCGACCGGCGGCCCGAGGAAGCCATGGCTGGCTTTTGCCAGGAGCAGGGTTCCTCATTGCTTGCCTACGGAACCCTCTGCGGCGGGCTGCTGTCCGACCGGTACCTGGGCCTGCCAGAACCCAGGCAAGCGGAACTGAACACCGCAAGCCTGGGCAAATACAAGCAGATGATCGACACCTGGGGCGGCTGGGAACTGTTCCAGAGGCTGCTGTCCAGCCTCAGAACGGTCGCAGACAAGCACGAGGCCACCATCGCCAACGTCGCGGTGCGCTACGTCCTCGACCGCCCGGCCGTCGGAGGCGTGATCGTCGGCGCCAGGCTGGGAGTGGCCGAGCACATTGCGGACAACCTCCGGGTCTTCGACATCCAGCTGGATGCTGACGACCTGGAGGCCATCGAGGCCGTGCTGGGCGAGTCGCGCGACCTCTACCGGCTGATCGGCGACTGCGGAGACGAGTACCGCCGGTAGGTCCTGCACATCATCTCCTCCAGCACCAACCCGTTGGTCCGTGTATCTTGCAATCGTGGTAGAGAATTCGTTCGCGGTTCGACATGCTCACCATGAACGAATTTTAAAAACCTCTCCATTTGCCCTGTTGAATCTACCCTACTGGCAACACGGGCTCGGTGCGGTCGGCGGGCAGCTCCACCTCGAAGGCGTTGAGGAAGAAGGACGTCTGGCCGTAGTGGCTCATCAGGGCGGTGATTTCCACCAGGTGCTGGACGCCGAACTGCTCCAGGGCCGCCTGGAACGTCGACGCCGAAACCCGGTGATTCGCGTAGAACTCGTTGCAGTAGTCGACGATGGCGCGTTCGTCATCGGCCATGTCCGGCAGTGGCTGGCGGTCGCGGATGGCGTCCACCAGAGCGTCGCTGACCCCTGCCTTCCGCGCGTCCGGGCCGTGGGCGTTCCAGACGTAGGGGCAGTCGAAGTTGCGGGCCGTCGCCAGTATCGCCAGCTCCCTGATACGGTTGGAGAAGGTGCTCTCATAGCGCAGGTACGAAGTGAGTCCTGCACGACGCCGCGCCAACTCGGGGCTGTTGATGATGATGGAGATTGGGCCTCCGGATATGGTCCCGCCGGTGTCTTTGGTCAGTTCGTCGAAGGTGTCTCGAAATTCCTCCGGCACCATGTCGCGGGTGACTATCGGTACTCGTACCATGATTCCCCCAAACTTTCAGGCTTCAGGTTCTGGCTCCGCGAAATTCTATCACCCTTCTGCCAAAGATCCGCGAGTCTTCGGGACCGCGACACTATGGGCCTGGGAGGAACCCGCTGCAACGGGCGGTGTGGCGGAGCGGTGGGCAATGGGCAGTTGCCTACGGAGGATTTGGTGACATTTGCTGCTTGCCAACCCTGCTGGCGCCTCCGTACCATAGCTTTGTATGCCTACTGCTGCACACACTCCCCCGGCCCATCCCCGGCTGGCGGCGTGGCCGTCAGATCATCTGAAAACACGGCGAAAATCGGGGGCGGGGCAAAATGGGCCGGAATGGAACGGGAATGGAAAAATTCCGGCCAACGGCGACATCTCAGATAGAGCAGACAGCCAAAACGCCGCCAGAATGGGCCGGAATGGGAATAACTGGGGCATGGATAGAAAAATTCAGTCCCAACTTTCCCGGCATAGACACCGGATTTCCCTCCGCGCGGCTGCCAGTCTGGAATAGCACTGTCAGAGAGCATGCCTTGTCTTGAAAAAGGGTCTACAATCCCAACCAATGCAATGGATCAATCCCGCCGCTGCGACTCAAGCGAGCTGCTTGAACTCCGGCACCATTCATTCCCAGGAGGCCGTCAGATGGCGATTTCGGGAAACGTGAGCACGACCGAGGAACGCGAGTATTACGAAACAACCGACCGCGTCCGCATCAAGCCGGGATGGATGCAGGGCGAGGGCCAGCCGATGCCGGTGATCGAGCCCTACCTGTGGCGATGGTCCGACGTGGAGCCGCTGGTGATGAAGAGCGGTGAACTGGTGACGCCAGACCGGGACGTGGGGCGCCGCACCCTGCGCCTGGCCACGCCGGGCATCGACCGGGGCACCACCCACACCATCACTGCGGCCCTGCAGTTGCTGCTCCCTGGCGAGAATGCACCTGCCCACCGCCACACGCCCACGGCCATCCGGTGGGTGCTGAAGGGCACGGGCGCCTACACCACCGTCGAGGGCGACAAGTGCTACATGGAGCCGGGGGACCTGGTCCTCACCCCATCGTGGACCTGGCATGACCACAACAACGAAGGCTCGGAGCCAATGATCTGGCTGGACGGGCTGGACGTCCCCCTCGTTCGCTACCTACGGGCCAACTTCTACGAGCCCTACCCCGAAGACCAGCAGCCCATCGTCGGCGTGGCCGAGTCGCAACGGAAGTTCGCTTCCGGTGCCCTGCGTCCGGCGTGGGAGAATCCAGACGTGCCGTATTCTCCGCTGTGGCACTACAAGTGGGACAAGACTTACGAGGCTTTGCAGAACCTGGCCGAGGTCGACGCCAGCCCCTTTGACGACGTGGCCATGGAATTCAGCGACCCGGTAACCGGCGGGCCGGTGCTGCGCTCGATGACCTGCTGGGCGCAGATGATCCGCTCCGGCATCCGCACCCTGGCCCATCGCCAGACCAGCTGCGCCGTCTACCAGGTGTACAAGGGCGAGGGATACAGCGTGATTGACGGGCAGCGCTTCGACTGGAGCGAGGGTGACTTCTTCGTTGTGCCGCCGTGGGCCTGGCACGAGCACGGCAACGAATCCGGCCGGGAGGCAGTGTTGTTTTCGATACAGGACGTTCCAGTGTTGAAGGACCTGGCCCTGTACCGGGAAGAGCCCTTTACCGAGAACGCGGGCCATCAGCCTGTAACCAGCCACTTCAGGGGTTAGGTGGCGACAGCGGCCCACTGAACGGAAATCGCAGGCCAGCCATACGGCTGGCCTTCAAACGGAGAAGGCATGCCCTTTCTCGAAGTAAACGGAGACCAGTTTCATTATCACGTCGACGACTTCTCCGACCCATGTGAGACGCCCTCAACGGTGCTGCTGCACCACTCGGCCGGGGGCAACCTGCACCGCTGGAGGCCCTGGGTGCCAGCGCTGGCGCGGCGTCATCAGGTCGTGCGTTTCGATATGCGGGGGCATGCCGGCACATCGCCTCCTCTGGATATGCAGTACGTGCTACCGGACTTGGCCGCCGACATCGCACGGGTGATGGACGGCCTGGACATCGAGAAGACTCACCTGGTGGGGGCTTCCGCTGGCGGCATCGTCAGCCTGCGATTCGCCCACGACTTTCCGGACCGGCTGCACAGCCTGACGCTGGTAGCCTCCACGCCGAGGCTGGCCCGCATGGGCGCCAACATGGACGCGAGCGTATGGCGGCGCATCCTGGAGGAGGAGGGGACCCGCGCCTGGCTACTGGCGGACACCGACAAGCGGTTCGGCGCGAATACCGAGCGAGAAGTTATCGAATGGTACGCCGACGAGGGAGCCAGGACTCCGGCGCCCGCCGTAATGGCGCTGCAGGGCTGCCTGCTGGCGGAAGACCTGATGCCGCTCCTGCCACACATTGCCGTTCCCACCCTGATACTGGCCGCGTCACATGACGACATCACGCCGATGGAAATACAGGAACTGATGGCTCAGCAAATGCCCAACGCCGTCCTGGAAGTGATCGACGGCGTCGGGCACAACATGAAGGTGGAGATACCTGACGCCCTTGCGGAGCGTACGCTGGCGTTTATAGGAGAGGTCGAGAGCAGGTAGCGCCGGCTACTTCAGAAAGGTAGACCCGCTATCGGTTGAAACGCCCACCGATAGAGGGTTTTCTTTTACTCTCACGAAGGCTCCACGCACAGAAGGCCGCCGTTAGGTGCTTGCATCAGGCGAACTTGGGCATGACGTGCTCGCCTAAGAGGCGCATGGACTTCTCAACGAGTTGGGGGTCCATCTCGCCGGTGTTCAGCTTCAGCATCAGGTTGCGGACGCCTATGTCCCGCATCTCCGCGATCTGCTCGGCCACCTGCGACGGCGTGCCGATAATGAAGGAGTGTTCGAAGCTCTCGCCCGCAGGGACCGGCCGGTTGGGGTCTAGAGGAGGCAGGCCGCCGGGGTTGTAGAGCTCGCGGGCGTGGCGGAAGTGATACCGCTCCCGTGCGAAGCCTTCTTCGGCGATCTCCCGGGCCTCGTCGTAGCTGTCGGCGACGAATAGATCGCGGGATGCCCAGCATTGGTCCAAGGTTGCCTCGGCCTGCGCTTCGGAGAATCCACCGTACAGCATGGTCTCGCGGTAAGCCTCCAGGCGGGACCGGAGCGTCGGGAGAGTCTGGACGCCGATCAAAACAGGGCGGCCGATGGCGGCCATGTGAAGCGTCGACTCCTCGCTGATACAGGCCCGGACAAGCGGCGGATGCGGCTGCTGGTAGGGGCGGGGGCGCAACCCAGGGAATTCCACGTTCCAGTGCTCGCCACTGTGCTTCACGTCCTCGCCGGTCCAGGCCTCCACCATCAGCTCTTCCGCCTCGTCCAGCCGTGCGATGCCGTCCTCCATGGTGATGCCGAAGCCGATGTATTCGTAGTGGTTGTAGGCCGAGCCGCGTCCGGTACCCACAATCAGCCGCCCGTGGCTGAGGTTGTCCAGCAACGAGGTCTGTACGGCGAGTCGAATGGGGTGATGGAAGGCCAGCTCGACGACGGCGAAACCGATCTTCAGGTGTTCGGTGCGGGCCGCGACGGCGGCGCCCAGCACCAGCGGGTCGGCGTGGGCCGCCGCACCATCGAAGTGGTGCTCGGTGAGCCAGACGGAGTGCATGCCGAGCTTCTCGGCCAGAAGGATCTCATCCAGAGTGCTGTCGATGACCGCCGAGTCCATGTCGGGCTTGTGGCTTACTGGAAATACAAAGGAACCAAAACGCATATCTGCCTCTATGGGGTCTTGGGATGGGCTACCGAGAATTATAGACCACTCAACGATTATCCAACGGAGCATTGGGCTGCCGGCGTCCCAACAGGGCAATTAGTTGGGAGGGGGTCAGGCCGTCGCTCGCGGTCGAGGCCGGCGGGCTACAGCAAACAATACGGCGCTGACAGCGTACAGGCCCGTCAGGACCAGCAGCGACTCGGTGTAGCCACCTGTCCGGTCCACCATCCAGCCCAGGAAGAGCGGCGATAGCATCATCCCCGCGCTGTAGAACACCGAAATGATACCGGTCAGGGTGGCAAAACTGCGCCTCCCGAACAGGTTGCCGACCAGCACCCAGTTCAAGACCGCGGCTCCTTCCAGGATGGCCAGGCCGGCCACAAAGGGAAAGATGATCCAGGTGCCGGGCACCAGGTCGAGCGCCAACAGGGAAACAGCGCCAACGGCCATGCCCACTCCCAGCACTCCCTGGCCTGGCAGGCGAAGGCCGGAGAAACCTATGAGCAGGCGAGCGGGAATGGATACGAAGAAAAGCAGGGCCATAAGGTCGGCGCCCCCCTGCTCCGAAGTACCCTTCCAGACCATGATGGGGATGGCATGCACCAGGATGCCACTGGTCACGGAGATACGGGAAGCGCTGGCCAGCAGGATGCACCAGTAGGTCGGGGTCCTGAGGGCTTCACGTACTGTGAAGTCGTGTCCTGACGCCTGCGAAGACGAGCTTGATGCAGTCTGTTCAACCGCTTCGCCTGCCTCGGCCAGGTCGATACCCATGCTCTCCGGCGATCGGCGGATGAACAGCGCGACCGGAATGACGATCACGGCCACGAAGATGCCGGCGTACAGCATCACATCGCGCCAGCCCAGCGCCTCGACGCCACGCGAGAGCAACGGAACCAGCATCGCGCCGCCGGCCGTGTAGCAGGTGATTACCAGCGTCATCCCCACTGCACGGCGACGCACGAACCAGCGGTTGGTGACGGCCAGGAAGGTCTGCCCGAATCCGCTGTTGTTGCCCACCGAAACGACGCCGACGTAGATCAGCACGAATATCCAGTAGCCGTCCACTCCTGCCAGGACTATCAGCCCTACGCCCGCCATCAGCCCGAAAATCAGCACGATGGGCCGGGAGTCGAACTTGTCCACCATCCAGCCGACCAGCGGCCCGCCAACGCCGGCCTCGCCCCTGGAGAGCGCGAATATCAACGAGACCTGGGTGTCGGTGAGCATCAGGTCTTCGCGGATGGGGATGTAGAAGACAGGAAAGCCGTAAGAGAAGATCGCGCCGGGGAGCAATGCGAGGAAGCAACAGGCCCCGATCACCCACCAGCCGGGATAGATGCCGCGGATACGATCCTGGAGAACGGAAAGGGATGCCATCAGGCGTGTTGGTCCTTGCCGGTTACTGCGGGGCCAAGAGGTGCGAGGATGCTATACCCTGGCGGCAAGTACTGGACCCCCGAAGCGCTGGAGCGCACGATTCCAAAACACACTCGTTGGCATCATACCATGCTGCTTGCGGTCTCGGGGTCAGCTTAATTCAGGGTTCGTTGCCGTCCTTCCTGCGTCGCTCAAGCTGCTCCTCGAGGCGCCGCAGCGACTGCTGGGTGGCGCGTAGCTCGCTGAGGAGGGAGTCGGCGGTGGGGGCTTGCTGCAATTTGCGCAAACGCTCCTGCTTGGCCTCGTCGAGGTTGTTGATCACCACCGCGATGAACAGGTTGATCACAACGAATGTCCCGAACACCACAAAGCTGACGAAGTACATCCAGGTCAGCGGATGAAGCTCCATCGCCTTGTACATGATGTCGGTCCAGTCTTCCAGCGTGACCACCCGAAACAGGCTGAGGAGGGAGATTCCCAGGTTGCGCCAGTGCTCCGGGTCATGTTCATGGAAGAGCTGGTATCCGATGATGGCGTAGATGTAGACCATCAGGCTCATCAACGCCACGATGTGCAGCATGCTGGGAATGGAACGCACCAGCGTGGCCACTATGAGACGCAACTCCGGCACTGCGGAGACAAGTCGCAGCAGCCGCATCAATCGCGCCAGGCGGGCGATGATGGCGAAGCTTCCGGTGGCGGGCACGAAGGCCAGCACGATTATCGAGAAATCGAAAACGTTCCAGCCGTCTCGGAAATAACGGTCGGCCCTGGGAGAGACGGCGAATATTTTCAACACCGCTTCCACGATGAACACGCCCAAGATGGCCTGCTGCCCCATGTCGATCCAAGCGGAGTAGCGCTCCATGACAAAGGAGATGGTTTCGACGCCGAGCAGTACGGCATTGAATAGGATGAGCCCTATGATGAAATATTCGAAACCGTTGGAGTGAGTTACCCGGTGGGCAAGGTTTCGCATCTTGTCAAGCATGTTCCGAAATCGCAAAAGAGCAGTAGAGATTGAAGTCAATCGGACAGTCTTTCCAAGGGCGCGAAACTGAGGAGCAGTCGCTTGGCGCCCACGCCGCCCCTGAATTCCACTGTCACCTCAACATCGGAAGCCGTTGTGTCCAAGGCGGTAACCATACCTTCGCCGAAGGCGGTGTGGCGCACAGCATCCCCCACCTGCAGCGACGGCCGGGATGGGGAAGGCGCAGCAGCAGCGGCTGCCGCCAAGACAGCGGCGCGGATGGAGCGTCCCCGTCCGGACTCCGGTTCGGCATCGGCCCGGGGCGGCATAGACGCAAGGGCTGCCGGAGCAATCAGTTCCTCAGGGATTTCGCGCAGGAAACGCGATGCAATGGCCGGTCCGCCGATGTTGCCGCGAAATCCTCGGCGAAAGGCCCTCAGCAGGTAGAGCCGCTGTCCGGCGCGGGTCATGCCCACGTAGCACAGCCGCCGCTCTTCCTCAGTCTGTTCTTCGCTGTCCATGGAACGGCTGTGGGGCAGCAGTCCTTCCTCAAGGCCCACCATGAACACGACCGGGTACTCCAGCCCTTTCGCCTGGTGCAGCGTGATGAGGGTTATTGAATCGTCCTCATCCTCCAGCTCATCCACCTGCGATACCAGAGCCGTCCGTTCCAGCAGGGACGCGAGGCCGTCAGGAGGGGTCTCGGCGTTAAATTCCTGAGCGATGGCCCGATAGGCCATAACGTTCTCCCAGCGTTCTTCGGGGTGATCGTCGCCCTCCTGGATGAACTTCTGCAGCCCCGACTCGGCCAGCACAAGGTCGATGAGCTTGACGAGTTCTGCCTCGCGGCTGAAGCCGATCAGGCGGTCGATGACGCCGACGAACTTGGCGATGGAAGAAGCGGCTCGGGTCGGCAGAGGGACAGGGCTGTTCTTTTTTTCGTTATTGGCTGCAGCCATCTCCCGCATCGCCTCGTACATCGAGACTCCGTGGCTGCCGGCCCATTCGGCAACCTGCTGCATTGACTTCGCCCCGATGCCTCGTGGAGGCACGCCGACGACGCGAGCGAGGTTCAGGTCGTCTTGCTGATTGAGCAGCAGCCGCAGGTAGGCACTGAGGTCCCGGATCTCCCTTCGCTGGTAGAATCGCGTCCCACCCACGAGCCGGTACTTCACCCCCTGCTGCAGGCAGGCTTCTTCCAGGGCCCGCGACTGGGCGTTGACCCGGTACATCACCGCGCAGTCCCCGAATTTGAAGCCGTCCTCGCGGGTGAGCCTCTTGATCTCTCCAATAACGCTGCCTGCTTCCTGGTCTTCGTCGTAGGCCTCGCCCATTTGCACCGGCGTTCCCACCGCATTCTCGGTGAACAGGTCGTGGTCCAGCCGCTGCCCATTCGACTCGATCAGGCTCTTGGCGGCGTTCAGGATGGTCGCGGTGGAGCGGTAGTTCTGTCCCAGGGAGATGGTGCGGGCGCGGGGATAGTCGGCCCTGAAGTTCAGGATGTTCCGCACGTCGGCGCTGCGCCACGAGTAGATGGACTGGTCAGGGTCGCCGACTACGCAGAAGTTCTGGTGCGACTGCGTCAGCTGCTGGGCCAGCCGGTACTGAGCGATATTGGTGTCCTGGAACTCATCCACCATCAGATAGTGGTAGCGGTCCTGGTAGCGCTGAAGGACCACCGGGAACTCCCGAAAGAGCTGCACGGTTCGCAACAGAAGGTCATCGAAGTCCACGGCGTTGTTCTGGGACAGCAACTCCTCGTAGTGGCGGTAGACCCGAGCGCAAACTTCCTCAAAATAGTCGCCAGTAGCCTGCCGGACCATGGTCTGCGAGTCCTGCAGCACGCTCTTGGCCTTCGAAATCGTCGCCAGCACTGCCCGCGGAGGGTGGCTCTTCGGGTCGTAGCCCGCCCGCTCCAGACACTGCTTGATGGCCGACATCTGGTCGTCGTCATCGAAGATGGAATAGTTTGGGGAGAGCCCGAGGAACTCTCCTTCACGTCGCAGAAGGCGCGCACAAAATGAGTGAAAGGTGCCGACGGTCAGGGCACCGCTGTGGGGCCCGGTGAGGCGAACAAGGCGTTCCCGCATCTCGCGGGCGGCTTTGTTGGTGAACGTCATCGCCAGGATACTGTGTGGACTCACGCCGTGGACACGCACGAGATATGCGATGCGGTGGGTAATGACCCGGGTCTTGCCGCTCCCAGGCCCGGCAACGATGAGCAGGGGGCCGTCCACCGCCTCGACGGCCTCCCGCTGTGCCGGATTCAGTCCCTCCAACAGGTCTGCAACCTGGGTCATTAACTTACGCCCCCTAAAATTTCCTTGTTATGTTAACAATATTTTTAAACGAAAAGACAGCGCGCCAGGTGTTTGGCGCGCTGTCGCAGAATTCCTATTGAGCTTCGGCAAGCGCCGTGATGACCTCTTCGCTGTTGGAAATGGTGGACAGGAAGGGCAGGGCGACGCTGAGGGCCGCATCGTGAGCCTCCTGGTTCACAGACGCACAGCAGTCTCCCACAACGACCACGTCGTAGCCGCGGTCCGAGGCCTCGCGGGCAGTGCCTTCGACAACAAAGTTGGTGGCCACGCCAGCCAGCAGCAGCGTGCCGATGCGCTTGTTCTTGAGGATCGGCTCCAGGTCAGAGGCCATGAAAGCCGACACGCCACGCTTGGTGACTACCGGCTCGCCGTCCTGCGGAGCGACGGCGTCGTGAATTGAGGCGCCCCAGGTACCTTCTACAAGGGCATTGGCGCCTTGCAGACCTTGCCAAAGTCCTGCGTTTGCCGGGCGCTCAGGGTAGCCGGGCCGGAACTTGACCGAGACATAGATCACCAGCACGCCCGCGTTTCGTGCTGCGGTGAGCAGGCTGGACGCCTTGCCCAGCACGTCATTGTCCTTCACCATCTGGGCAAAGCCGAAGTCCTTGAATGCGCCTTCCTCGTGTACGATGTCATTCTCTAAGTCCATGGCCAGCAGGGCAGTGTGGCCGGGATTCAGTTCCAGAGCCATGATGTCCTCCAAAGCGCTGGCGAGCGCTCGCGTTTTGGGTACTACGAACCGCCACAATTATAATACGGTCTGAACTATCGCACTTCCCTCTTACCATTCCGAGACCAGCAATCGGGGAGGGATTTTCTCACTGGCAAAGAGCCAGATGCTATAATAAGAAACCAGCGTTGTGCTGTCGGAATTCGACGCGCGGAGAATCGAAAACGTCGCATCAATAAAGCGAAGAGTACCGGCGGACGGGCACCGGAGAGCGGCCGCTCTCGAACGGTTCAGGTACATTTAAGGACGATTCATGCTGAAAATTGAGCCCCAGAACCTGCGCACCCCTGGCCCGACCCCCATCCCCGACGACATCGTCGAGGCCATGGGCAACCCGATGATCAACCATCGCGGTCCCGAATTTGACGAGCTGATAACGAAGGTGACCGCCCAGTTGAAGCAGGTCTTCATGACCTCCAACGACCTGTTCATTCTGACCGCCTCGGGCACCGGCGCCCTCGAGGCCTCGCTGGTAAACGCACTCTGCCCCGGCGACAAGGTGGTAGCAGCCACCGCCGGGTCCTTTGGCGACCGCTTTATCGACATGGCAGAGGCTTTCGGTGCCGACGTGCACCGACTGGACTTCGAGTGGGGCGAGCCAATTGACCCGGATGCCGTCCGCCAGGCCCTCCGCGACGACCCGGAAGTCAAGGCCGTAATGATCACGCACAACGAGACTTCCACCGGTGTCACCCACCCTCTGGAAGAGATCGCAAAGATTGCGAAGCAGGAATTCGGCAAGCTGCTTCTGGTAGACGCCGTGAGCAGCCTTGGCTGCATCCCACTTCCCGTGGACGCCTGGGACTGCGACCTCGTCGGGACAGCGTCCCAGAAGGGCTTCATGATCCCGCCAGGTCTGGCCTTCATCAGCGTCAGCGACCGTGCCTGGGAGGCGCAGAAAACGGCAACCATGCCCCGGTTCTACTTCGATCTTGAAGAAGCCAAGAAAACACTGGAGAGGGGCCAGACGCCGTTTACCCCCAACGTGGCAGCGATGTACGGGCTAAGCCTGGGTCTGGACAAGATTCTGCACGAGGGCCTTGAGGGCGTCTTCGGTCGTCACGCATCCATCGGGCAGCTGACCCGCGACCGCATCCGCGAACTGGGCCTGGAGTTGCTGGTCTCGGACGAGCGCTACGCCTCAAACACCGTTACTGCGGTCAAGATGCCTGAGGGCGTCGACGGCCGCGCGCTCATGGGCCGCCTTCGCACCGAAAAGAACGTGGTGCTGGCCGGTGGGCAGGGGAAGCTCAGCTCGAGCATCTTCCGCATCGGACACCTGGGCCACGTATCCGAAGACGACATCGAGGAAGTGATAGCCGCTTTGGCGGAACTGCTTCCGAAAGTGGGATTCAGCGCAAGCTAGCCGCGGTCCCAAATTCGATACAATAAATGGGGCGTACTCGTGTGCGCCCATTTTCCATAGGGGTCGGAAGCGGTGGTAAAATCCAGGGCGGCATAGTAATGGAGCGGTAAATTGTCGGTATCCGAAATGTAAACAGATGTACCACAATTGCCTCTTGACCGTAGCTAGATCCTGCAGTTATACTACGCCTTGCTGTGGTATAAATGGCAACCGGGATCAGAGGGCGGACATGGCTGGATTGAGCGCACAACAGGTTAAGGCAATCGAAAAGCCGGGGCGGTACGGCGACGGCGGCGGGCTGTTTTTGGTGGTAACAAAGGCTGGCACAAAGCAATGGATACAGAGAATTTCGGTTTCCGGGGCGAGGACTGACAAGGGCCTGGGCGGGTATCCCCATATCGCACTACGCGAGGCGCGGAAACTTGCCAAGCTAAACCGGACGGCGGTAGAGAACGGGCGCAATCCATGGACGGAACCCAAGGCCGTACCGGCAACGCCGAAACTGCCCATTGACCAAATCCCGACACTCACCGAAGCCGTGTACGCAACCCTAGAACATCACGCCGGGGCATGGCGCGAGTCTACCGCAACCCGCTGGATTCACCGGATTAAGAAACACGCCCTGCCAGTGCTTGGCGACAAGCTGGTGACGGACATCACCCGCGCGGACATCCGGGAACTGTTGACGCCGATCTGGCGGACGCAACACGAATCAGCCATCGACCTGCGGCAATCCCTTGGGCAGGTGTTCACCTGGGCTATGGCGTTGGAATACCGGGCGGACAACCCGTCTGACAAGGCACTGGAAATGGGACTACCCAAAGTCCGCCGTGAGACCGTAGGACGGCGGGCGCTCCACCATAGCGAAGTCAAGGGCGCCATTCAGAAAATCCGCGATTGCGATGCGTGGGATTCTACGCAACTAGCCCTGGAATCTCTGATTTTGACCGGCGCCCGGAACGCCGAAGTCCGGGGCATGACGTGGGATGAGATTGAGGGCGACATTTGGACGATCCCGGCGAGTAGGGCCAAGACTCGCCAAAGCCATCGCGTACCGCTGTCCATGCGCTGTCAGACGATTTTACGGGAAGCCAAGCAACTGCGGGGCCAGCAAGGCACCTATGTCTTTTGCTCACCCACGCGGGATATGCCGCTGTCCGAAAAGGTTTTCGTGCGGCGCCTCTCGGAGATCGGCATAGACTGCCATCCGCACGGTTTCAGGACTTCGATAGCGGTATGGCTGGCCGAAGAAACGCAGGCCAGCTATGAGGTAGGGGAACACGTTCTAGGCCATGCCGTGGGGAACGCGGTAACGCGGGCGTACCGGCGGACAGACCTACTTGAGGAAAGGACCGTGATTATGGAGATGTGGGCCGAATACGTTGACCCAACGCCATCCCCATTTTGATAGAATGGGCGTGTCGGTTTTTCCAGCCGGCGCCCTCTAACGACCCTGCCGTTACCCGCGTCTCGGCAGGGTTTACTTTTTGGTTGCGTAAAACTATTCCCGTATACAACGATTGTGGTATAGCATGATATTGCAATCTAATTTGGAGGGTGAACGATGGCAAGGCACACGATAGCACTCCGCCCCGTGGCGTATCAGAAGCTAAAGGACCTGACTGAGGAACTGAGCAAGCAAGCGGGCTGGAAACTGTCCATGGCGCAGGTTGTGGAAATGGCGATTGACCATATCGACCGCCTGGAAAGCATGAAGCACGAAGGCGACGTTGCCAGCTATCGCGGCGAACCGGAGGGCAAGTAATGGATATGAACAAAGCGATAAATCAGATTCTCGCGGAGGCCGACCGCGCACGCTTGGAAGCATTCAAGGCGTGGGGTGAAAACGATGGCTACCAGCAGGGCGTGGTGGAACTGGAAATTGACAAGCTGGAAGTAGAGGAACTTTCACAGACTCACGTATTCGCCGCCGAACCTTGCCCCGTAGCGCTGGGATTCATTCAGGCCGTGCGGGCGTTCCATGGCTGGCATACCAACGGCGATGATGACCTGCTGCTGAAGGCGATTCACGAATGGGACGACGCCATCCGAACACAGGAAAGGTATGTTGAGGACCTGCCATTTTAACCCCAAAAAAAGAAAGCCAGCCGTTGGCGCGGCTGGCAATCCTACCGTGAAAAGGAACCTAAATGACAACCGGTAGTATAACACGAATCCACAAAACCCAATGCGCCGGATGCGGAAAAATGGTGGCCGATTCGCTGGCCTGCCCCTGCCCTGATATGGCTGCGTATCGGGAACAGTTAGCGGAGCGTGAGCGGGAAAAGGCAGCAAAGGAACAGCGGTATATGGGCGCTGCCAAAACATCGATATGCCCCGACTGCGGAGCGGCGCTGGTAGACCTGAAGGGCAAGCCTTACCTGTTCACCGCCGACCTATGGCGGATGTGCCAGTGTGAGGCCGCAGCCGCCCGCAAACAGGCGCAATGGGACGCTGAACGGGCAGAGGCCGATACACTCGCCAGCCAACGGGCCGCAGAGGCCAAAGCAGCCAAGGAACGCCGCGACGCCGAACGGCTGGCGTCTGCGCCCGTGTACAAAATCAGAGTGTCGGCTGAACAGCGACGGGAACAGCGTCAAGGGGCGATTGATGACCGTTGGCTGGCCGTCAAGGAACAAGAGATTGCGGACCGTGAGGCGCGGGTATGGGCGCCCCGTACGGATGGCGATGGGGCGCCCGTGGGCCTTACCCTTGCCGACTTCGAGCAGGAAGTATCCCTACTGGACGTTGAACGCCTGCCATCGGCGTTTGAGCGCACAGACGGAGCAACGCTGCTGTATGAAGGCCGTTTCAATACCCTGTACGGTGAGGCGGCGGTAGGCAAGACCTGGACGGCGCAAATGGTAGTCATTGGGCAGCTACGGGCCGGGCGGCGTGTTATCTGGTGGGATTCCGAGGATCGGGCGTCAACGCTGGCAAAGCGCCTCCAACTGCTGAGGGCTACGGACCTGATAGGACACCCTAACCTGAAGTGGATTACCGGCGACGTTCAGGCCAACCCGTCGGCGCTGGCGTTCCTGGACGGCGGCGACGGGCCGGGCCTCATGGTGATTGATTCGGCAACGTCATTCGGCTGCCCCAGCGACGGAGCGGACGTGGCCGCTTGGCTGAACGCCTTTATCAACCCGTGGTGGAACGCGGGCCATACCGTCCTATTGCTTGATCACGTTCCG
Source organism: Dehalococcoidia bacterium (assembly GCA_965222025.1). Taxonomy (GTDB): domain Bacteria; phylum Chloroflexota; class Dehalococcoidia; order Lucifugimonadales; family UBA3495; genus VXOI01. The sequence continues at coordinate 716,508 of CBDCTI010000007.1, forward strand.
AAACAGCGAAAGGATAGGCCAAGGGGCGGGATCGGCAGCCAAGCCAAGTTAGCCCGAATCGACGGGGCTGCACTCTACGCGCACGGTACGCCCTGGAATGGGCAGCAGGGCGGGCATATCCACTTGACCGTACACAAGGATAGGCAGGGCCAGCTACCGGCGACACTGAACGGCACAGCCGCCACCATAACCGCTGAATGGGATGGGCCTACATTGGACTGGCGCGTTGACCTGCCCAACGCCAAGGATGAAGGGGAAGACCTCCAGATCGAATTGATGGACGCCCTGGAGGGCGCGGGCGCTGAAGGCGTCAAGGGCAGTCGCGCCCTGCGGGAACTGCTGAAGGGCAAGCGGGCAAAGGACATTGACGCTGCCCGCGAGGAACTGCTATAGGCGGGTATGATTGAGCGGGTGAAAGACGGGCGCGGGTATGTCTACACCATCTCAAGATAGGCTAATCAATGAACGTGTCCAACGTGTCCCACTGTGTCCCGGACACGTTCATAATTAACGTGTCCCGTGTCCCACCCTTTAGGGGGGACACGTAAACGTATATGAATGGAGGTGAGAGAATGAGAACCGAAAGCGGATTGTCAATTCATCGAGTAGACGAGGAGCAGGGAGGGTTTCACATCGAACTAAAGGCTCCAGCCGACCACGATCCCGAGGCGCGCACTTTTGCGGTAATCCGCTGGGACGTAAGTGGCCGGTGGAATTGGGATAACAACACACTGTCCGCTGACATTCTTCGTGTGATAGACAGTGTGGAGCGGCGATACGCAGGACACAGGCAGGCAGTAGAAGCGGAACAAAGGCGGCAGCAACAGCAACGCGACCAATTAAACGAAAGTCTCGCACCACACTGGGAAAAAGTAGTTACCAAATACGGTGGGGAAGACGACACCGCGGTCTAGCCCAAGGGAACCCTGCTGCGGAAAGTCTAGGGGGGCGTGTCAGCGCTGTCGGGAGTCTACGTGAAACAAACTATGGCGAAAAAACTAGAGGCGTATATCGGCGGGCTGGTGATTCCGCAGGGCCGGTTTGCGGGCCAGCCGTTCCGCCTCTTTCCGTGGCAACGCAGATTCCTACGGGGCGCGTTCGGGCAACCGGACGATTCGGCGCTGTCAGTTTCTCGCGGCGCTGGCAAGACAACTTTTATCGCGGCGCTGGCGGCGGCGTGTGTTGACGGGCCACTGGCGGAACCTAACGCCGAATCCCTAATCATCGCCTCCAGTTTCGATCAGGGCCTCATATGCTGGCGGCATGTACTGCGGCTGTTGCAACCCGTCCTGGACCGCGACGGCGTGGGCGTCAAGGGGCGCTTCAGGATGCAAGACAGCGCCAACCGTGCGACGCTGACAGACACCCGAACGGGCGCGATGCTGAAGGTCATGGGCAGCGATCCCAAACGACTTCACGGGGCGGCGCCTCGGCTGCTGATTGGCGATGAATTGGCGCAATGGCCACCGGGCCAGATTGATTCGATGCTGGCGGCGCTGGAAACGTCGCGGGGTAAGATTCCCGACTCGCGGGCGTTCTGGATAGGCACACGGGCGGCGAGTCCTGAACACCCGTTTGAGCGTTACCTGAATGGCGGCGTGGGCTATGCACAGATTCACGCGGCGGCGCCCGATGATCCGCCATTCCAGCGCAAGACGTGGGTTAAGGCGAATCCGGGGCTGTCGCAACTGCCAGACCTGGAGGCCACCATCCGGCGCGAGGCGGCGGCGGCAAAGAAAGACCCGGCGCGGCTGGCGTCATTCAAGGCGTTGCGGCTGAATCTCGGCGTGTCTGATACCGTGCGCCAAATGCTGCTGCCCGTGGAAGTGTGGCGCGAGATCGAGGGGCCGGCGGAGCGGATAGGCAAATGCTTTTGGGGCGTTGACCTTGGCACCAGCGCCGCACAATCGGCCGTTGCTGCCTACTGGCCTGATACGGGGCGCCTGGAGTGTCTGGCGGCGTTCCCGTCGCTGCCCACACTGGCAGAGCGCGGGTTACAGGACGGCGTGGGGCCACTGTATGCCGAGTGCGCCCGTCGCGGCGAACTGCTGACCCTTGGCGAGAACGCCGCCGACGTGGGCGGGCTACTGGCCGCTGCGCTTGACCGCTTTGGGCAACCCAAGCTGGTAGCGTCTGACCGTTGGCGCGAGGCGGAACTGAAAGACGCCCTGAAGGGCCTCGGCATTGGCGGCGGGCGCTTGGACCTGCGGGGCATGGGATTCAAAGACGGCGGCGAGGATGTACGGCTGTTCACCCGCGCTTGTCTGGAGGGGAAGGTTACGCCTGTTCCGTCGCTGCTGCTGACGGCGGCAATGTCTGAGGCGCGGACCCTGATTGATCCGGCGGGCAATGCCAAGTTAGCCAAGGGCAGCGAAGGCGGGCGGCGCCTGAACGCGCGGGATGATGCTGCGGCGGCTGGAATCCTGGCCGTGGGGCTGGCAGAGCGGCAACCCGAGCGTAGCGCGGGCATTTATTTGGGATTGGCGGGCTGAATTGGCAGGAAGCAGGAATCATGCTGCCCTAACCCGGCGGCTATGGCGACGGGCGCGGCGGGCCACCTTGGAACGCTGCAACTGGACCTGTACGACCTGCGGGAAATTCGGGAACGAGTGCCACCATATCCAGCCACTTGACCACGGCGGAAAACCCTACGCCCTGGACAATCTGACCATTCTCTGCCGTGGGTGTCATATCCAGCTCACGCGGGAACAGAACACCCGCCCCGATCCGGCCCGCGACGGCTGGCGGGCGCTGGTAGCGGAGCGTCTGGCGCAAACGGTAGTATAACGATTTGGAATAATTCGTATTAGGTATAATGGGCGTAAACCTTTTTGGAGGCCAACGCCCATGACACCCCGTCAGACCCTAGAGCTTCGGCAATCTACTATACGGCAGCGCCTCAGCGAGCTTTCGGGCGCTGACTCTCCGGAGGCTGAGGCGCGTTCGGAAATGGACAGCCTTACCGCCGAATTCCAGGCCAACGAAACCCGGATGCGGGCGCTGGTAATCACCGAGACGGAACAGCAGCGGATTGAAACCCGCACCGAGGATAACCAGCTCCAGGCGCTTGAACAGCGGGCCAGCCTTGGCGAGATATTCGACGGCGCACGGCGGGGCCGCCAGCCGACCGGCGCAACCAAGGAACTGCTAGACCATCTCGGAATGGACGGCAACTATATTCCGCTGAGCCTTTTCGCTACCGAACAGCGGGCCGCTGCCACCATCACCGGCGACGCCCAGGGCAATCAGCAACCCGTTGTGCGGGCAGTCTTTCCGGGCAGCGTTTCGGCGTTCCTGGACATCGACCAGCCGAGTGTGGCCGTTGGGACCTACCAAATTCCGATCATCGACACGTCGGCAACCGTCCATTCGCCAGCCGAGGGCGCGGCCGCTGCGGAATCGACCGGAAGCTTCACAGTTACCAATTTACAGGCCAGCCGCCTGCAGGCGTCATTTCGCTGGCAACGCGAGGACGCCGCCAAATTCATGGAACTGGAATCGGCGTTGCGCGACAATCTCAACGACTCTGTCATGAGCGCCCTGGACGGCGCCAACCTGAATCACGCTACCGACGGGCTGCTAGTATTACAACGACGCTTCGCAAGAAAGGGACCCTGAGTACCTCTTCATAGCGACCTGCCCACGCCCGTGACAGCCTTGCGGCCTTGCCTTTCGCGAAGCGATTTCCGGCCAAAAACTGACCAAATCGAAGAAGCGTCGTTGTAATACTAGGGACCGCAGGGTTGACCGCGCGGAGCGGCGACGCCGCAGCAACGGCGACCTTTGCCACTCACTACGGTTTCCTGTTCGACAACATGACCATCGATGGCTCATACGCGATGATGTCCAGCGATGTCAAAATCCTGTACGGCGCTGAAGGCTACAACCATGCCGCCAGCGTCTACCGGGGCAACAGCAGCGACATGACCGCCCTGGCCGCCCTGATGCGCGATTCCGGGGGCGTCATGACCAGCTCGCACGTTCCCGCCGCCGCCACCAACGATCAGGTTGTCATTGTCCGCAAGGGCATGCGCCGCGACTTCTCCAACCCGCTGTGGATGGGAGCCGAGGTGGTTTTCGATGACATATCGGCAGCTAGCACAGGCGAGCTAATTATCTGGATTTACTTGATGACCGCCCGAAAGCTGCTGAGGGCCGATGGATTCCAGCGGCGTGTTGTCCAGGTAGCGTAATGCCCAACCTGCTAATCAGCGGTAGCGCAGGATTAGGGAAATCGGAGGCGGCGCGGCAAGAACTCGCCGCCTCTAACGAACCTGCGATCATCGCGGAAATCCAACCCCTGTACGCGGCGTTGCTGGGCATAGAGCGTCAACCGGACGGCCGCTATCCCGAACGCCGAGAATCCGACGCCCATGCCTTGAGGCTGGCCGAATATCTGCGGAGGGCCGCGATCACCGCCAGCGTGGCGCGGGGCATACGGGTGATTACCACCAACTCAGATAGCGACCTGGACCGCCGGGCGTTCCTGCTAAACGAGCTGGGGCCGGGCGCCGTTGAACGAATCGTTACCGTTGATTACGACATTGCCATATCCAACCTGCAGGGGCCGAACGGCGCAACGTCGGATCAATGCCGCCGGGCCGTGGAACGCTGGCATAAGAGGGGGCGTAGTGGACCGCTTACTTTGTGAACTCCGGTTTGCTGAGGATGAAACCCGCGAGAGTGCGGGGCGCCTGATAGCCACACTCTTGACCGAGGGCGTACCTGCCCGCGACCGCCCCGAACTCTTCACCCGTGGGGCGCTCCGTTGGGATGAAAACGAGGGAATCCCGATTGACGTTCAGCATGTCAGATCATCGCTGGCAGCGCGGGCCTACCCCGTGCGCGACGCCAATGGCACACTCTCCATTGACACTCCGTTGGTTGACGGCGTATGGGGGCGTGAGGCGCGGGCGCTGGTAAAGGGCGGCGTTGCCACTGGCATGAGCATTGAATTTCGGAGTGAGAAGGAATCCCGCAGAAATGGGTTGCGCGTCATATCGCGGGCGCGTTTGGTGCGGGCGTCTGTTGTGGACCGTGGCGCTTACGCTACTGACCTGGAAGTGCGCCACGAGGGCCAGACAACCAACCGGAGAATGCACCTATGGCTGTAACGATCACGCGGGCGCAACTGGCGCAACGGCTACGGCTGGGGCGCACTCAGGCCGAACTGGACGAAACTGACGAATTGCTGGCCTACGCCACCGAGGCCGTCACCCACCATGCGCCCGACGCAACGGACACCGTGCATAACCAGGCGGTGTTTATGATGGCGGGCTACATCTATGACCGCCCGTTTGCCAGTGCTGACACCCGTTTCAGCAACGTCTTGCGGAATTCCGGCGCGGCAAGCGTGTTGTTGCCATACAGAGATCATCGGCTGGGCTTGAGCGGCGGCGACACCCCGGAGGTAGATTGACGCAATCACGCGGATACTTTGGCCTAACGGCGGCGATGGTACTCAAATACGCTGGCCTACCGGGCCAGTTGGGATCATCCTGGAATGGCCCAAAGGATAGGGTGAACCTTGCCACTTGACCGCCCAATCACCATCGGGGTACGCGGTCCCGACGACTTCAACCAAGCCGGGCAGCTAGTACCGGGCGATCTGGAAGAATATCCGGTTTTCGCTACCGCCCTGGATATTTCCGTTGCCCGTGTCCTGGAGACGGGCGGGGCGCGGCTGGATTCTGACCGCGTTTTCCGCGTTCGCTGGTTTGAGGAGCTTGCCCTTGCGCCCGTTACCAGTATCGAACTCACGGACGAATTGGCGCTTTCCTACACCGTTACGAACGTCTCCGAATACGTGGGGCGCTTTGGCGATCTGCGGCGGCGTTGGCTTGACCTGGAATGTTCGAGGGAGGCGCAGACGGCAACATGAAATGGCCATGGAATCAAGACAAGGCTGAAGTGCGGCATGAATCGGACCTGATACTTGCCGCCCTGATTGCGCGGGGCGGGGCGTCTGGTGGCCGTTCCCTCGCCAGCGTTCAGGCGACGGCGGCGCTTGAGGCCGCAGCAGGTATCACGGGCCGTAGCTTTGCCGCTGCGGACGTTGACGGGCCGGATATGTTCACCAGCGCGATCACCCCGGACCTGCTGGAAGTCGTAGGCCGGGAACTGATACGGCGCGGCGAGCTGGTTTGCCTGATTGACACTTCGGACGGGCTGGCATTGTGGCCGGCGCAATCGTATGACGTTGACGGGCCGCCAGACAGTAGGCGGTGGTATTACAGGGTGACTATCGGCGGGCCGTCTCACACCTGGACCCAGATCGGCGTACCGGCGGCGGGCGTGTTGCATTTCAAGTATGGCGTTGACCCTGCCCAGCCTTGGCGGGGCCGTTCGCCGCTGGCCGTCGCCTATGAATCCGGGCGTCTCTCAAGTGAAACCGTATCGGCGCTGGCGGATGAATCCTCGGGGCCTCGGGGCGCACTCTTGGGGCTGCCTGTCCCTGGAGACGATCCGACACTGGTTAGATTGCGGGCGGACCTAAAGGACATGCAGGGCAAGGTTGCGTTACTGGAGACTGGAGACTGGGGCGGCGCACCCGGCGGCGGCGACGTGAACGGCAAGCCGATGCGTGTCGGGGCAAACCCGCCTGCCAGCATGGTTGAACTGGCCGAACACGCCAGCGCCGAAGTTTATGCAGCGTGTGGTTATTCTCCGATGCTGTTTGCCGCTGGCGGACAAGCGGCGAGCCTACGGGAAGCAAACCGCCTCGCGTTGGGCGTGGTTGCCGCCTTGGGGCGCAAGGTAGAGGCGGAGCTACGGCTGAAACTGGACATGGCCATTGGCCTATCGTGGGGCGAGATTCGGAGCACTGACATTCAGACGCGGACGCGGAGCGTGGGCCAGCTCGTAACAGCTGGGCTACCGCTGGCCGACGCCATGGCAACCGCTGGGCTGACTATGCCGATGGCCAGCAATGAGTAACCCGGACCTGGACGCGATCATCCGCGCCTGCACCAATGACCACACTGAGGCGGCGCGACCTGGAACGTGGGACAGCCTCTCGCGGTTGACGGGGGTACGAAAGCACACGATCCGCCAAAGGTCTCAAACACTGCGGAAAGGTGCAAGGACTACGGGTAAGGGGCGGAAACGCCGGAAAACGGCCTCCAGCGCAGACTATGGACGCGATAGCACCTGAACCTGAACGGAGGGCGACATGGTGGAAACCTTGGCGTCGGCACTGACATGCTGGAAATGCAATTTCGGGCATCGCACTTACGATTCATACTGCCGTGCTTGCGGGGCCGATTGGGACAGCCCGCCCCGGCAACCAACTGAGGAAGAGGCCGCGCCGTGGGGCAGGGCTGACAGCGGCGGCAACCCGATGACGGCATCCAAGATCAAGCGCCCACGAAAATAGCCACGACCGCCCAGACGTGGCCGATCCTCCAGCAAGCGCCGTAGACCGCAGTGCGGCGCTTCTCTTTGTCCGTAGTGTGGTATAAGTTGATTGGCCAGATACAAAGTCCGTATACGGTTAGCTATGAATGTAGAATCCCAACTGGAAAAGGCCATGGCCAACCTGAGGATTGGCCTGGCAGAGATGGAGAACAAGGAAGGGCAGTTGGACGCGCAGATCAGCCAGTTCCGGCAGCAACTGCGGCGCGTGCCACGCCAGGCAATGTATGGACAGGCGAGCCTTGATGCTTCTCTGGCGGCCATGGGGGAGATCGAGGAGCGGTTGGTGAATTCCGAGGGAGTACGCCGAAGGCTGCTGCAGATCAAGGCCTCGGCCCAGCAGGAGCTTGAAGCACTGATTGTTCTGAAGCAGGTGGACGAGGCACGCACCACGCTGGCGGATCTAAAGCGCGTTGTATCCCCGGACGAGGCAACGATAGCGGACATTCGCCGCCTCGAGGATTTCATTGCCGTTCAGGGCAAGCGCGCCGAGCAGGCGATCACCGCCCGCTACGAGGAGCGGAGCTGAGCAATATCGTCCGGCGTCAGAGAGCATAACCGAAGGGGCGCACAGCTGTGCGCCCCTTCACATTTAGCGAACCGGTTTTGGCTGGGCAAATCTGGAACTATATCTCGCCGTCGATCCGGTTGATCACCAGCCCCGTGGGAAGCTTGGGGTAGAAGAAGGTGGACTTGCGAGGCAGGCGCTGCCCCTGACCCACGATGTCTTCGAAGGCATCCATTGGGAAGGGTTTCATCAGGAAGGCCATCTGCAGCGACCCGTCGGCCACGCCCTCGGCAGCCTCACTGTGGTCATGTAGGAATCCCAAGTGTTGCAGGGTAGCGTCTCCCAACTCCGGACGCAGAATCTTTTCCTCCAGCACCCACGCTTCCGAGACGGCCATTGCGCCCCAGTCGTCGCCGATTGCTGACGGCCGCAGGGTGAGCAATTGAGCGCCGTCGGCCCCGAGAGCAGCCATCACCCGCCCGGCGCGGCCTCGCTCCTCCACCAGCGCCACGATCCCGTCCGCGGACATGTCCCCCACGGATTCGGCCTCGAAGACTTCGGACAAGCGGGCCCTCACTCGCTCCAGTTGCGCATCGCTCAGACCGCTCAGATTCCGGTGGTACGGAAGGACTACCAAGCCGGGATCGTCGAAGGCTATAAGAGTCATCATCACGTAGTTGTGCGCCCGTGCCGGACCGTCGACGCCTTCGGCGTGGCGGTCGGTCTGGTAGTGGCGCGACGCCTCGTAACGATGATGGCCGTCAGCCAGGAACACCGGGCGCGACGAGAAGAAGTTGGCTATGGCGGACACGTCGTCCGGGTCGGCGATGCGCCACATGGTGGTGTCAGAGCCGAACTCGCCCAGGGCGTCAACTTCCGGCGCGCTGGCCATCACACACCGGAACAGCGGTCCCAGTTCGTTGCCGGCGTCGCGGTAGAGGGACATGATAGGGCTGATATTGGCAGAAACTGACTCCATGAGCTTGACCCGGTCCCGGATAGCCGGGGCCTCGGTGAACTCATGGGGCAGAACCTGACGGGTCTCGTAATCCTCGATCCCCACGCAGGCTATCAGCCCCAAACGGGATCGCTTCTGACCGCCCAGGGTGAACCCGTGGCGCATCAGGTAGTATCCGGGCTCTACGTCCCGGCGCAGCACCCCATCGCGGAGCCATTCCTCGAAACGCCCGGTAGTCTCGGCGTACCGGCCCTCCGGGTCCGCGGACCAGTCCAATCCTTCCCCGGCCTCAAGGTGGATGACGTTCAGGGAATGACGTTCCATCAGTGCCTGCTGGACGGAGGGCGTGATCATGTCGTATGGCGGACACAGCACTGCGCCCATGTCATCGACTACAGACGGGTTGTAGCGCAACCCTCGAAACGCTTGCACTATCGCCATAAAATCACCTTTTCAACAGCTGTCGGCGGTTGGTAGTGGCACCTGCTGACCGCCGCATCGGACGGCCTTCCCGCAGGTCAAGTATATTGCCGGAGCAAAGCTATCGCAAAGGCGTCTCCATAGCTGAAACCGCACCTTCGTATGGTATACTTCGTTGCCGCACAAGTCGGCCCAAAACGTTTGAAATCGCAAGAGAGGACGTGAGCCCATGCCCGGCGCGATCACCCAGGTTGACGGCGGAACCATCACGACAGCCCGGGGGTTCCGGGCCGGCGGTACCTACGCCGGCATCAAGACTTACTCCGACGACAAGATGGACGTCGGCATGCTCCTGTCCGAGACCCCGTGCGCTGCTGCCGGCGTCTTTACCAAGAGCAGCATAGTCTCGCCGTCGGTAACCGTTAACCGGGAAACCCTGGCCGGTGGGCAACCCATTCGGGGCCTCGTCGTCAATTCTGGTATCGCCAACGCGGGCGTGGGCGAGCAGGGTTACATCGATGCCAAGGAAATGGCAGCGATTGCCTCCGGCTCCATGGGCGTGAGGCCCGAGGAAGTGCTGGTCTTCAGCACCGGGGTGATCGGCGTTGAATTGCCCATGACGCTCATCAGGTCGGGCGTCGAGCAGGTCGAGTTGTCAGACTCTGGCGGCAACCCATTGGCGCGAGCCATGATGACCACCGACACCCACCCGAAAGAAGTGGGGGTCAGCATGGATATCGGAGGCACCGAAGTACGCATCGGCGGCGTCGCCAAGGGGTCAGGTATGATTCACCCCAACATGGCAACCATGCTGTGCTTCGTGGCAACGGACGCCGCAGTTGACCAGGGTCTACTGCGCGAGATGCTCCCCGTGGTGGCGGACTATTCGCTGAACATGTTGACCGTCGACGGCGACAGCAGCACCAATGATTCCTTGGTTGTATTGGCCAATGGTGCGGCCGGCAACCCGGTCATCACCGCCGGTACACCAGAGGCAGATACCCTGAAGGCTGGCCTGCTGGACGTCTGCGTACAGTTGACTCGCAAGTTGGCTCGGGACGGCGAGGGAGCGACTCACCTGCTCGCTGTCGAGGTAACAGGCGCCCGCAACAACGAGGACGCTCGTGTCGCGGCCCGGACCATCGCGTCTTCGCTGCTGGTGAAGTCGGCAGTTTACGGCGCCGACCCCAACTGGGGACGCCTGCTGGCCGCCCTGGGCCGCAGCCAGGCAGAGGCTGTAGAGGGGAAAATTGACCTTTACATCAATGGCGTCTGCATCATGGAAGCAGGCAGACCGGTGCCGTTCCACCGTGACGCTGTAGTGGCCCTGATGCGGGGCGACGAAGTAACCTTCCGCATCGCCCTCAACCTGGCCGACGGTGAGGCGACTGCCTGGGGCTGCGACCTGACCGAGGAATACGTGGTAATCAACAGCGCCTATACCACCTAGGCCGCCAGACCAGTCCAGCCTGCAACAGTTCACGACCCGCAGAGAAGCTAGCAATATACTCGATTTCTCTGCGGATTTCTCTTTTCAGGAATCCCTATCAGCAGGAGCGCACCCCTGTCCATCGTAGTGAAAATCGGCGGCAGTACCCTGGGAAGCCACGACACCACGCTAATGGATCTCGTAGCACTCCAGCGTGAGGGCACGGAGGTCGTTGTCGTACATGGCGGCGGCAACGTGATTTCGCGATGGATGCAGCGCCAGGGTATTGCGCCGCATTTCGTCGGAGGATTGCGGGTCACGGACTCAGAGAGCCTGGAGATCGTGGTGGCAGTCCTAGGTGGCCTTATCAACAAGGAGCTGGTTTCGCTCATGGAACAACTGGGCGGCAAGTGCATCGGTCTTAGCGGCATCGACAACTGCATGCTGACTTGCGGAATCGCGAACCCCGAACTTGGCTATGTCGGAGATATTCAGCAGGTGGACACGGGCCCCATCCGTGCCCTGCTGGATTCAGGCTACATCCCGATGATCGCCCCCCTGGGAGTCCACAAGTTCGACGGCTCTGATAACGCTGGAATGCCGCTGAATATCAACGGCGACACGGTGGCGGGTGAGCTGGCCCGCGAACTGCAGGCTGAGCGGCTCGTATTCCTTACGGACGTAGCCGGGGTAATGGATGGCGGGGGGCGGGTCATTACCCGTCTCGACCAGCGCAGGGCCAACATGCTCCTGAACTCCGGAGTAGCCGGCGGCGGTATGATCCCAAAGCTGCAGGCCTGCCTGCGCGGCCTCGAAGGCGGCGCCGTCGCCAACATCATCGACGGTCGACATCCCGACGCCCTGATCGACTGCGTGCAGGGCCGCGCCACGGGTACTACAATCATCGCGGGCCGTCCTCTCCGACCGTAGTTCGGTACCGGTGCGCCCAACCCTCGCCGCGCTGTTCACCCGAGGTGCCACTGCCATCTATCGTGTGAAAGATTTCGTTGGGTATGCGATAATCAAGCAGCATTCAAAGGGCAATTTGAAGTAGAGGACTCGCCATGAGCATCAGCAGCGACTGGATCGATGTAGAAAAGAAATATTACGCCCAGACGGTTCGCCGCCAGCCGGTGGTCATCGTCCGGGGCGAGGGCACCGAGGTCTGGGACGCCGACGGAAAACAGTACCTTGACTTTGTCGCAGGCTGGGCGGTAAACCAGCTGGGGCACAGCCACCCGACCATCACGCAGGCCATTGCCGAGCAGGCTGGCACGCTGATTCAGACCTCCAACCAGTTCTACACCGTGCCGCAGCTGCAGCTCGCCGAGACGCTTATCGAGAACAGCTGCCTCGACCTGGTCTTCTTCGGCAACAGCGGCGCCGAGGCAGTCGAGGGCGCAATGAAGCTGGCTCGCCGCTATGGCAAGCTCAACCGCGACGGCGCCTACGAGATCATAACCGCCTTCAACTCCTTCCACGGGCGCACCCAGGCCACTGTGGCCGCCACCGGTCAGCCCCACTACCAGGAGAACTTCGCGCCACTTCTGCCGGGCTTCGTGCACGTCGACTACAACGACGTAGAGGCTGTCATAAGCGCCACCACCGAGCGCACCGCCGCCGTAATGGTAGAGCCGGTGCAGGGCGAAGCTGGGGTCATCATTCCAGACGACGACTATCTGCCGCGGCTGCGCCAGTGGTGCGACAGCCAGGGAATACTGCTGATCCTGGACGAGGTCCAGACCGGCATGGGCCGATTGGGCAGCCTGTTCGGCTACCAGGAATACGGCGCAGAGCCCGACGTGATGACGCTGGCGAAAGGACTGGGCTACGGCGTTCCCATTGGCGCCTTCCTGTCCAAGGCCCACTGCCAGGCCCTGGTGCCGGGCGACCACGGCTCCACATTTGGCGGAAACGCCCTGACCACAGCGGCGGGCTATGCCGGTACCAAGTTCCTGATCGAGAACGATATCCCGGGACAGGTCAAGGAGATGGAGCCCTACCTGCTGGGTAGGCTGAACGAGGTCAAGGACCGCTTTTCCTTCGTAACGGAAGTACGCGGCAAGGGCCTGCTGGCCGCCATGGACTTCGAAGACACCATCTCACCGCAGGTACTGGCAAACTCGAACGAGGCTGGTCTGCTGCTCAATGGCCCTCGACCCAACACCGTCCGCTTCATGCCTCCGCTCACTGTGACGCGCGAAGAGATCGACGAAGCTGCTGAGCGCTTGAGCACAGCCCTGTCCAAGATTTAGCGTCATCGGGCAACCGAAGCGCTGGCGATAGGGGCGCATCGCGGTGCGCCCCTGCCATTTACCGCCAAATCATCGACAGGATTCTCTCCTGAAATCGTGATCAAGAGGTTGCTATGGCAAAGCGAGAGTTTTATGTCGTAATTGAGAAAGTCGAAGACGGATGCTATATCGGTGATGTTCCTCAATTGAAGGGCTGCCACAGCTATGGGTATACACTCGACGAACTGATGCACAATATTAAGGAAGTTATACTGCTCTGTCTGGATGACATGTTGGACTTTGATGATTCGGAATATCCGACAGAAATTGTGGGAATCCATAAGGTCGAGGTCGAAGTCGAGGTCTAAGGACCATGCCTCGGCTCCCGGTCGTCCGTGCTAGAGAAGTTATTGGAGTTTTGCAAAGGTTGGGATTTCAACGTATGCGGCAAAGGGGTAGCCATGTGATCATGCGGAGCTCCGATGGCCGAACAGCCGTTGTCCCTGATCACGGCGGCAGAGATTTGCACCCTAACATGACCTACAAGATATTGAAGAACGCACAAGTATCGGTTGACGACTTTCTCGCAGCCCTATAACTATCCAGACAAGCGCAGGTAGATTCCAGATGCCAAACGACAGAATCGTGCTCGCCTACAGCGGCGGGCTGGACACCACGGTCGCGGTGCCGTGGCTGAAGGAAAAATACGGCGCCGATATCGTGACCCTGACCATAGACCTGGGCATGGTTGACCTTGAGTTTGCCCGGCAACGTGCGCTCTCCATCGGCGCGGTCGAGGCCGTTATCGTAGACGGACGGCAGACGCTGGTGGACGAGTTCCTCTACCCCAGCCTACAGGCCGGAACGGTCTACGAAGGCGAGTATCCCCTTGCCACCGCTTTGGGACGCCCGCTCATAGCCCGCTACCTGGTCGAAGCAGCACGGGAGCACGGGGCCTACGCAGTGGCCCACGGTTGCACGGGCAAAGGCAACGACCAGGTGCGCATCGAGGTGGGCGTAACTGCCCTTGATCCTGATTTGAGAGTCATCGCCCCTATCCGGGACTGGGGCATGAGCCGTGACGACGAGATAGAGTACGGCCTCGCCCGCAACCTGCCCATCAACACCCGGGCGAGCCGCTTCTCCACCGACGAGAATCTGTGGGGTCGCAGCGTGGAGGCGGGTGAACTCGAGGATCCTTGGCTGGAGCCGCCCGAGGACGCCTACCTCTGGACGAAGTCCGCAGCCGGGAGCCCCGATGAGCCGCTGTACCTGGAGATAGGGTTCGAACGCGGCGTCCCAATCGCCATCAACGGCGAGACGATGGGCGGCGTCGACCTGATCAGCCACCTCAACGCCATCGGCGGCGACAACGGCGTGGGAAGAGTCGACCATATTGAGAACCGCCTGGTCGGCATCAAGTCCCGAGAAATTTACGAATGCCCTGCCGCAATAATTTTGCACTCGGCTCACAGTGCTCTCGAGACCATGACGCTCAGCAAGGAGCAGGCGCGCACCAAGGCACGGATCGCTCAGGAATATTCCGACGTGATTTATAACGGCTTGTGGTTTACCGCGCACCGTGCCGACCTTGACGCCTACGTCCAGAGCACCCAGCGGCACGTCACCGGCGAAGTGCGTCTGAGGCTGCACAAGGGAAGCTGCACCGTGGTGGGACGTCAGGCCCCGCGGGCCCTGTATAACTACGGCCTTGCCACCTACGACCGGCAGGACCAGTTTGACCACGCGGCAGCCGCCGGGTTCATAAGCATCTACGGCTTGCCCGTCCGCACGCAGAACCAGGCGCAGCCGGACTGACCGAACGCACCAGTAATCTCTGAAGCCCCTGCGGCTAGACTCGGAGGACAGATGACCGTCGCCGCCCGAATGCACGACCTTGGGACCGAGAGCGCCTTCGAGGTCCTGGCCAAGGCCCGCGCCCTGGAAGCTCAGGGACGGGAAATAATCCACCTCGAAATCGGCGAGCCCGACTTCGACACGCCCCGGCACATCATCGACGCTGGCATGGCGGCCATCAGCGACGGGTTCACTCACTACGGGCCTACCGCCGGCCTGCCGGAGCTGAGGGAAGCCATCGCCCGCAACAGCCGCGAGGTGCGTGGGACGAACACCGAGCCGGAAAACGTGGTGGTAACACCGGGCGCCAAGCCGATCATGTTCTACGTGCTGCTGGCGCTGGGTGAACCGGGCGTGGAGGTCATCTACCCCAATCCCGGGTTCCCCATTTACGAATCGATGATCCGGTTCACCGGCTGCACTCCCGTGCCAATGCAGCTCCTCGAGTCTACGGGCTACCATCCTGACCTCGACTTGCTGGCCTCTCAGATCACTGACCAGACCCGGCTGGTCATCCTGAACACCCCTGAGAACCCCTGTGGCTCAGCCCTGTCGGAGAGCGAACTGCGCACAATCGCGGACCTGGTTATGGCCTACCCCAACCTGTGCGTCATGGCCGACGAGATCTACAAGGACATCCTTTACACCGGCGAGCATTTCAGCATCGCCTCCATCCCGGGCATGGAAGAGCGCACTATCATCCTCGACGGGTTCTCCAAGAGCTACGCGATGACCGGCTGGCGCCTCGGCTACGGAATCATGCCTCCGGAGCTGGTGCCTCACGTCGTTCGCCTGGCAGTAAACAGCGTGTCCTGCGCCGCCACTTTCACCCAGAAGGCTGGCATCGCCGCCCTAGAAGGCCCTCGCGACCAAGTGGAGGCTATGGCCGCGGAGTTCGCCGCCCGCCGCCGACTGATCACTGACGGCCTGCGCAGCATTCCCGGAATCCGTTGCCCCGAGCCCGAGGGCGCTTTCTACGCCTTCCCCAGCATCGATGACACCGGGCTGTCCAGCCGCGAGTTCGAGGACCGGGCGATGCAGGAAGCCGGTGTGGCCCTGCTTTCCGGCTCCGCCTTCGGTCAATACGGCGACGGCTACGTGCGGCTGTCCTACGCCAACTCACAGGAGAACATCAGGAAAGCCATCGAACGGCTCGACTCATTCGTCCGCAGCATCTGACGCCTACACTTTCCCCCAAACTCAGGAGGCCGCCATGGCGGAATGCAAAGTAATACACCCCGACGGACTGGAGGTCGAAATACAATCCGGGGCGATGACCCGTCTGGCAGGTGTGTCTGAGGCCCTGACCGGCTCGACGGGCATACATCTTGCCATCGCCACCATCCCGCCGCACTGTGCCTCCAGCCCTCACTACCATGTCAACTGCGAGTCCGCCATCTACGTGGTCAAGGGCCACGGCCGCTTCCTCGTGGGAGACAAGCTGGACAACCCGCTCTCCATTGGCCCTGGCGACTTCATATACGTTCCGGCAGAAGCAGCCCACCAACCGGTCAACGACAGCGATGAAGTGATGGAGATCATCGTCGCCCGCAACACACCGGTGGAGGTCGTTGCTGAGGTCTAGGTTATGGGTACGCTCAGTGTTTCGATGCGAGTTGGTGACTTAACAAAGACCTCCTTTGCTGAGGTAGAGGCCCTAGCTGATACCGGCTCGGTTCATAGCTTCATTCCGGAAGACATACTGGAAGGCGTCAACGTCAGGCCAACGGAAACTCGCGGATTTGCCTTCGCCGACGACTGGGTAGTCAATATGCCTTTCGGGTACGCCACCTTCACATTGGAAGGAATGGAAGTGATCGCGCCCGTGATTTTCGCTGCTGCAGGGAGCAGTCCTCTACTGGGTGCCACAACATTGGAGGCGGCGCACCTGGCCACCGATTCGGTAAATGAGCGATTGACCCCTGTATTGCCACTGGGCAGATTTGGTAACGGCAACATTCCCCGCTAGTTTTATCCTGCCACAGAACTCTTATTGAGCGGCACCCACGTATCAACTATACTGACAACGCCCCGGCAGATGACACCCGCCGGGGCGTTGAGCGCAATTGAAATCGCAGAGGCAACGAGATGGACCTGGGCCATACTGAAATCCAGCAGATGCTGAGGACCAGCGCGCAGGAGTTCCTGACGCGGGAGTGCCCCACCACGCTGGTGCGTGAGATGGAGGAGGACCAGCACGGCTATTCCGACGAGCTCTGGCGCCAGATGGCGTCTCTCGGCTGGGCCGGCGTTCCCTTTCCCGAGGTCTACGGAGGCACCGGCGGCGACTTCCTCGACTTGGCAGTCCTGCTGGAAGAGATCGGCCGCGCTCTCGCTCCCAGCCCCTACTTTTCTACGGTCGTTCTTGGCGGCCTGACCATCTTGGACGCTGGCAGCGACGCGCAGAAAGACGACCTACTCAGCCGCGTCTGCGACGGCAGCGGTCTGATGACGCTGGCGGTCACCGAAGCCTCGGCCACCTACGATGCCTGGGGCGTCGAGACCACCGCGACAGCCGACGGCAACGGCTACGCCCTCAACGGGACCAAGCTCTTCGTTCCGGACGCCCACGTCGCTGACGTCATCATCGTCGCGGCTCGCACACAGCAGGACGGCGACCCCGCTGAGAGAATCACCCTGTTCCTCGTCCCTGCCAGGATGGAAGGTCTGGAGATTTCACCCATCAATACTATCGGCTCCGAGCGGCAGTTCGAGGTAGCCCTGAGAAACGTCCGGCTGCCGGCCAGTGCAGTTCTGGGAGAAGTCAATGGCGGCTGGCCCATTTCCGAGCGGGCCATTCAGCGCGCAGTTACCGGCCACTGCGTCACAATGCTGGGCGGAGCCACCGCTGTGCTGGACATGACGGTCGAATACGTCAAGCAGCGCACGCAGTTCGGTCGGCCGGTCGGCAGCTTCCAGGCTGTACAGCATCACTGCGCCCAGATGGCCACCGACGTGGAAGGCTGCCGGGGCGTCGCCTACCAGGCGGCCTGGATGCTGGCTGAAGGCCTGCCAGCCCAGCGGGAGATTTCGATAGCGAAAGCCTGGATCAGCCAGGCATATCGCCGCGTCTGCGCCACTGCGCACCAGTGCCACGGGGCCATTGGTTTCACCAAGGAGCACGACCTTCAGTTGTACACTCGCCGGGCCAAGGTCCAGGAGCTCAGTTACGGCGACACCAACTATCATAAGGAACTGGCGATGGCGAGCATCGCTGGCGACTGATTCAGGGAGACAGCCTCCGATGACAACCGCCACCAACCCGTGCATTTTCTGCTCCATCGCCCGCGATTCGGCCAACCCGGACGTGCTGTACCGCGACGAGCGTTGCTTCGTGGTCAAGGACCTCAGCCCCAAGGCTCCGGTTCACCTGCTGATCATTCCTAACATGCACATTGCATCACTGGCCTACGTAGGGCCGGGACAGGTTCCCATCATGGGGCACTTGTTCGTCGTTGCGGAGGAGATGGCTCGCCGAGAAAACGCGACCCTCAGCGGCTACCGCCTGGTGCTGAACCAGGGCCCCGACGCCAGCCAGACCATAGCCCATCCCCACGTGCACCTGCTCGGTGGCAGGCAACTAGGTGACATGGGATGACCGCGAGCCCGGTCCATAGAATTGCCAACGACAGGTTCGCGGAGCGATTCGAGTCGTTGCCAGACAAGCTGCGTGCCCACATCTTCCGCACCAGGGATGTGGGGCTTGAACTGGCGGCCCGCCACGGCATCGACGAGGAAAGGGCTGAACTGGCAATTCTGGGCCACGATGTCGCCCGCGCCGCCAAGAAGAAGGAAATCCTGCGGCTGGCAGACCGTTTCGGCATGTCTACGCTGGATATCGAACGGCTGGCACCTGTCACACTGCACGGGCCAGTGGGCGCCGAGTTGCTCGAGCACGAGGACGGCCTGCACGACGAGGAGATTCTAGCAGCGGTCCGCTGGCACACTACTGGCCACCCCAGCCTGACTGACCTGGGCTTCCTCGTGTTCATCGCCGACAAGCTGGAGCCACGCAAGGTCAAGTCTTACCCCTACCAGCAGGAACTGCAACACATCGCCAACGAAAATCTGAGCCAGGCAGTCCTTGAGTTCCTCTGCCGCGAATCGGCATTGCGCCTGCAACAGCGCAGGCCCGTCCACCCCGCCAGCGTCGCGGCGATAAACTCGCTGTTAATATCTGGAGCAAGAACGAAGGCTCCGGTCGGTCCATCCACCTGAATTGGGACGTAGATATGGAAATAGTACTTAGCCAGATGGCGTCAGACCACATCCAGAACAAAGGGGGAAGTATCGCGGTAGACCTGCTCCAGCACTCGTCTTGAGCGGGCTGCGCTGTGGAGGTATCGGTCGATACCAGAGTGCACCGGAGAGACACCTCGGAGTACGAGAGCCATCGGATTAACGGGGTGGACGTGTTCACGCTTCCCGAACTGTCCCGCCACGTGGTCAGCATGCAGATTGACCTGCGGTCCTTCCTGTTCTTCCACAACCTGAAGGCTGTGGTGCAGTTGGACAACGGCATGGTGATCGGCAAGTCACCCTACGGGATGCAGCAGGTGGAAGCGGAAGGTTAGGCCACAGTCGTTACCCTCAGATTCTCGCTGAATCCCACGCCGCAAATCAAAACCCCCTCTCGTATGGAGGGGGTTTTCATATGTGCCCTACCGCGCCCTGTATTCCGGCGGACGTTTTTCAACGAAAGAGCGGCTCGCCTCCTTGAAGTCCTCGCTCAGGTGGAGCTTCAGCGGCAGCGTCTGCATGTCGGCTTCCGCTCCGGCCTGCACCCACTGGCGCCGCGTTAGCTTCACGCCGATCCTCGCCGACAGCGGTGGCGTCTTCAACACTTTCTCGGCCAGCCCCTCTGCGGCCGACAGGTGGAAGCCGTTGGGCACCAGCCGGTTGATCAGCCCCAGACGGTACAATTCGGCGGCTTCGACAGGTTCCCCGGTAATCACCATCTCGCTGGCGATCTTCGAGGGCATGAAGGCGTTGACCTTGGCCCATATCCTGCCGCCGGCCAGCCCTCGCTTGGTCTCGGTAATTCCGAACCGGGCGTCTTCAGAAGCAACGATCATGTCGCACTCGGCGGCGATGACGATGCCAGCGCCCAGGGCGTACCCATGCACAGCAGCAATGACCGGCTTCCAGTTGACGGTGCGGCCCAGGTAACCCTCCGGGTTTGGTCCCCGTTCCCGCCGGGCGCTTTCCTGCGGCGTCATTTCCACAAAACGCTGCCGGATGTCCGCCCCGGCGCAAAAGGCGCGACCCGCTCCGTGGATGATCCCAACCCACGCCTCGTCGTCCGTGTCGAACTCCAGAAGTGCTTCGTGCAGGTCGTCCTCGAACTGGCGGTTCACCGCGTTCAGCGACTGCGGACGATTGAACATGATGTAGGCGATTCTGTCCTTGCGCTCGTAGGTCATGGTCTCGTATTCGGTCATCGGTCCTCCGGAGATCCAGAACTTGGGTTTTCTGATTAGAACATTTCCGCGAAATTGGTTCTAAAACCATTGACTTGGCATGCACCAATGTTCTAAATTGGGCATGTAGTTATAGAACAGGTGTTTGGGAGATTGATATGGTTACGTTGATGGCCTCGCGCCCGGAATCCGTCGCTACTCGGTCCGAACCAGAACCGCAGGAAGACGCTTCGGAATTTTATCACTATGATGATAATGGCTGTGAAGTTTCAGATTCGTGCCTCGATTGCCCGCTTCCCCGGTGCAGATACGACGACCCGAAGTGGTACCAGCGAAACCGGCGCCTGGCCCGAGACTTCAGGATCATGCGCGCCATGCAGCAGGAGTGCCTCAGCATTCATGAAACCGCAGAGCGCTTCTCAATCACGCCCCGCACCATTTTCCGCATCATGCAACGCTGCCGCGAAGTGACTCAGGGAGCGATGAGCACCGACGAACGGACCCGCGCCGCATAAGGCCTCCCGGCAGCCAAAAAATGAGCGCAGTCGGCACCGAAGTGCCCCTGCGCTCTCTTGTTCTCGAGGCAGATTCGAGCCCGGCGGACTATCCTCGCGGCAGCCCCAGGCCACGTCCGGCAATGATGTTCCGCTGCACCTCGGAAGTACCCGCAGCGATGGTGCCGGAGAAGCTCAACATCCAATGTTCCTGGACGCGACCGCGCAATGGCGCCCATTTCTCCTCGCGCCCCAGCGTCCCGTATAGTCCGAGAACGTCCATGGCCGCCTCGGTAACCCTTCGGAGGGTTTCGCTGCCAAAAACCTTGCTCATCGAGGCCTCGCGAGTTGGCACCAAGCCCTGCCCCTGCATGTAGGCCACGTTGTAAGCAATCAGCCGGGCAACTTCGCACTCGATGTAGCGGTCGGCCATCAGGCTGCGCACCCACGGAACGTCCATGATGGCTTGCCCATTGCGCTTGGTCTCGGTAGCGTATTCCCGCACGTCGTCCAGCAACCGACGGGCATTGGCCGAGTAATCGATGCCCGAACGCTCGAAGTCCAGCAGCGTAACTGCTACATACCAGCCCCGGTCTTCCTCGCCCACCACGTTGGCGCGCGGCACGCGAACATTGTCAAACAGCACCTGGTTGAACTCATGACCTCCCGCCATGTTGATGATGGGCCGAACGGTTACGCCCGGAGATTTCATGTCCACCAGCACGAAACTGATGCCCCGGTGCTTGGGAGCGTCCGGATCGGTGCGGGTCAGTAGCATGATCCAATCAGCGCGATGGGCCAGCGTGGTCCAGATCTTGCCTCCATTGATTACGAGGTCGTCCCCATCCCTGATGGCGCGGGTGCTAAGGGAGGCCAGGTCGGAGCCGGACTCGGGTTCGCTGTAACCCTGGCACCACTGCACTTCGCCACGGGCCACAAGGGGCAGGTGGGTGCGTTTCTGTTCTTCGGAGCCGTGAATCATCAACGTTGGACCAAGCATCCTGACGCCGAAGATGTCTCGTCCCGGGGCCCGCAGGTAGGCGATCTCCTCGTTGAATATCGCCGACTTTACCGGCGAAGCGCCCTGACCGCCGTATTCCTCAGGCCAGTGCATGGTGAGCCAGCCACGGTCAGCCATCTTGCGCCGGATGACACGGGTCAGGTCCCAGTCGTCTTCCTCGGGGTAACGCCCGCCGCCTTCCCAGGTCTGAGGTAGCTCGGTTTCCAGGAAGGTCCTGAGGTCCCGGCGAAAAGTCTCGTCTTCAGGGGTAAACTTAAAGTCCAAAACGGCACTCCCTGGGAGTCAAGAGGGTGAAGAGGGCAATTGGAACGGATAGCCCGGGCGGGCTATCCGCCCACCGCGACACAGGTAACGGTACGTACTACGCCTTCGACGGTGTGGATGTGCCCGGTGACCAGGTCCCCCACGATCGAAATATCGTCTGCGTTTACCATTGCAATAATGTCGTAGGGGCCGGTAACGACGTCAACTGTCGCAATTCCCGGCAGGCCAGTAAGCGTCGTGGCCACCTCTCTCGTCTTCCCTACGGCGGTCTCCACCAACAGGTAAGCTTTTGTCGCCATCTTACGCCTTCCAATGCTTGCGCATTCGAGAATTCCGAACACCGGCAATTCTACGGCCCCCCAAATATCGTGTCAATTGCGCCATAATGCAGCTATGACTTCCAGAAAAAGCCCTCGCATGGCCCTACTGTCAGAGGGTGCCAACCGCTTGGGAATAGGGCTATCGGAATCCCAGCTCGACAAGTTTGAGGTGTACTACGAGGAACTGACCGATTGGAACCAGAGGGCCAACCTCACTTCCATATCAGGGTACGAGGAGACCCAGGCAAAGCACTTTCTCGACTCCCTGACGGCCACTCTTCCCTATCGGGAAAGTTCGTCCTCTGTCCTGCCGGACCTGTCGCGGATAAGCAGGGTCGTAGACATCGGCACCGGTGCCGGATTCCCCGGACTGCCGCTCAAGCTGGCCTTCCCCGACCTTGAACTGCACCTGATCGAATCGGTTGGGAAGAAAACTGCATTCCTCGAACACCTCATCGCGGCTCTCGAACTGGATGGCGTTGCCGTTCACAACGGGCGGGCCGAATCACTGGCCAGGCTGCCTGAGATGCGCGAGGCCTTCGATCTGGCACTGGTGCGAGGCGTCGCGAGGATGTCGCTTCTGCTGGAGTACTCGCTGCCGTTTTGCCGTCTTCCTTTGGAAACGGAGGAGGTCGGAGGCCGTACCCTCGCCCTGAAACACGGCGGGATGGAATCGGAACTGGCGGAGGCAGAATCGGCGCTGGCGGAGCTGGGTGGCACGGCCGCAGGCGTGCTCCCTGTGACATTGCCGAGCCTAAACGACGACCGGGTGGTTGCCTGCTTCGACAAAGTTGGGCCAACCCCGGAGCGCTACCCGCGCCGTGCTGGGATACCGGCGAAACGGCCGCTCTGACCTGGCCGTCCCCATGGTGGAAAAATTGCACAAAGAAAAGACCCCGCTCGGGGGATGCGGGGTCAACGGGGTTGCGAGTTAGACGTCGTCCCTCAGATTATTCGTGGGGCGGCGGCTCATGGTAGTAACGGGTGTCCGGAGCACGGTTGTGGATGTTCTTGGTGCCTTTCTTGAATATGCAGGTGCGAATGTTCTGTTCCAGCTCCTTCGGGTCGATGGCACCGTACCGAGCCACCGCGGCTTCACTGGTCAGGTATTCGTTCATCTTCCCTAGGACTTCATCCGCCGACTCCCCGACTGCGATGAAGCGATCCCGAGGGTCGGACAGAAAATTGCTAACCCTAGCGTAAAAAGTGTCGGGCATTTTCCTCCTCCTAAGCTGGGGCCAAGCCACGTCTGACGCGGCCCCCTGCGTTGCCTGCGGCAGATGGGTATAAGCAATAGATTGATACACCATTCGCGGCTCCCTTGTCAATGAAACGGGGCTGGGGCGCTTGCGACATTTCCCTGCACCCGTGGCCTTCCTCCGGTTGCGTATCCAATTGTTGCCAATGGCCCTTCGGCGCAATACTGCTTCGGCAAATGTGACGGTCTGGGGTGGCGATGGCGCCGTGATGCCCGGGCCGGAGCTCCGGCGACGGTTCCGTTTGCTTGTAGGGGATGGGCATGAATAACGAGGTGAAAATTCTGACGGTGTTCGACCCTGCCGCTGGGATTGCAGTCCATGTGGACGACGTGGCTACCGGATTGGCCTGCAATCTCAATTGCCCGGATTGCGGGAGGACGTTGATTGCCAAGAATGCAGGGAAGGAACGAGCCCACCATTTTTCCCACAGCGAATCCAAAGGGGCCTGCGAAGGAATCCTGCACGCAACGTGCAAGTGGCTCCTTTACCAGCGATTGGAAAACTGCCTGAGGGAGGGGGTAATCCCCTAGCAATACGCTGGCTTTGCCAACAGTGCGAATGCCGGCATCACGGCAATCTACTGAAGAAAACCTGTAGGATTGAACTAGAAAAAGTGGTTGCGAACAAACGGCCAGATATAACGGGATTTGACAAAGAGGGGCATCCGACATTCTTTTTGGAAGTGGTTCATACGCACCCACCCGAGGCTGAAGTACAACAGTTAGCTAGGCACCTTCAGGTGCCTATAGTTGAACTACGAGTAGTTGGCGACAACGACATTAACCGTGTGAGAACCAGTTTCAATATGACGGTGCTGGTTCATGGAGGGCCATGCGAACACGACAAGGGCCTTTGCCACGACTGCGGCCAACGCACCTGCTCCAACCACTGGGAACCGCTGCCCCACAAGCGTTGCGAGGGCGGACACTGTCTTTCTACATTAAGTCCGTCCTGTTACTGTCCTATTTGTAAAGACTGCGACCCTGATGGAAACCTTCACCGGCACTGTGCATGCGGAGTCAGAATCATAGGGTCCTACAGGCAGTGCTTTTGTTGCCATATCGGTTGTGGAGTAGGTCAACAAAGGGAACACAGGCACTGCAAGGACTGTCGCGGGGTGATTACCGCCAGAGAGAGATACATGGGAATAGAACTCTGGTATTACGAGCGATGCTACCCGTGTGAACAGAAGGTTAGAAGTGCGGAAACTCCCAATCCCCTATAAGCAAACGGAACACCGGCGACTTTTAAACCACGTGAGTTGGATGGCCGTCGATTTCAAGAGCAGACCTGTACGGCAATGAGGCGCAGAATTATACTGGCCTTGATTCGTTGAATTTGGTGCAGCCCATGCGTATCTGCTCGTTGCTTCCCAGCGCCACGGAGATCGTGTTCGCCCTAGGCCTGGGCGAAGACCTGGTGGGCGTCTCGTACGCCTGCGACTACCCGGATGAGGCGGCGACCCATCCAGTAGTCAGCCACAGCCTGCGAGATGTTAAGCATTTGGACAGCGGGGAGATAGACGCGCTGGTGCAGCAGGCCCGCGCCAACAACAACCCAATGTACTGGATCGATGAGGATCTGCTGGCAAGCCTGCGCCCCGACCTGATCATCACCCAGGAGCTGTGCGAGGTCTGCGCCATTGCCAGCGGGTCGGTGTTCGAGACGGCAGCCAAGGTTTTGGACTATGAGCCGGAGATTCTGACCATCCGTCCCAGCGGGGTCGATGACATCCTGCAAAACATCGCCAACATTGCAAACGCGGCGGGCGTCCCGGAAAGGGGCACGGAACTGCGGGAATCGCTGGAGGGGAGGATCCGGCGGGTAACAGGCAGCGTTCCCTCCAATGCAGAGAGGCCGCGGGTGGTGTGCCTCGACTGGCTCGACCCGTTGCGCAACACCGGGCAGTGGCTGCCGGAGATATCGGAAATGGCCGGTGGAAAGGAAGGTCTGGCGATCCCCCGCGGGCACTCCCGGGAACTGTCTTGGGAAGAAGTCCGGGGATATGCCCCGGAATATCTGATGATCATGCCCTGCGCCTTCGGCCCGGAACGCTCATGGCAGGAGGCGAGGGACAAGCTGACGGTGTTGCCAGGCTGGGAAGACCTGCCGGCGGTGCGAAGCGAGCGAGCCTTCGTCTTCGACGGACGCATCCCCAGTCGCCATGGCCCGCGGGTGGTGGACGTGCTGGAAGGACTGGCCGAGGTACTGCATCCCGGAGAGTTTGCCGGGCTGGCCCTGCCCGGCATCTACGACCCGCAACCGTTCCGGTGACAACGAACAACGTACGCTGCAGCAGGGAAACCCTGGTGTCGCCCCGTTGTTCACCAATTCCCTTGGTGAGCATTCCTGAAAGGTAAATATGGTCCATTCCCTAGAATCCAACTGCCGGACGGCGGCGTATTTCTAAGTAATGATTGCAGCAATTTCAGCACTGAAAGAGAGCCAGGCCCGCACCTGGCTGGTTACTTTCGTGGTGGCCGGAGCCGCGCTGGCCATTGCCATCGCCGGAGCGCTGGCCGTAGGCAGCGGGAGCGGAATAGACCCGATCAACTTGTTCATAGAGGGCAAGCTGTCCGGGAACTCGCAGGAGTTCCTTGGCGGCCTGATCGGTGGGACCGCGCTCTTCGCCTTCGCCGCCGGGATGGCCTCTGCGGTAAACCCGTGCGGCTTCGCGATGCTTCCGGCGTACCTAGGGCTGTACCTGGGCTCCAACCTGTCGGAGGAAGAACGGCCCGGCCCGGTGGCCGCGATTCTCCGCGGACTGGTGGTCGGCGGCGCAGTATCGGCCGGATTCATCCTGCTATTCGGTGTCGTCGGCGGCGCCGTGGGCCTCTCTGCGTCGTTCATCAGCGACCTGTTGCCGTGGCTGGGTTTGATAATCGGCGCCGCGCTGGTGGGAACGGGCGCCTGGATGGTGGCGGGCGGCAAGCTGTACACGGGCATTGCTGCCCGCGCTGCTGACCGGCTGGGCAATCCCAACACCGTCAGCATCAAAAGCTTCTTCACCTTTGGCCTGTCTTACGGGACCGCGTCGCTGAGTTGCACGCTGCCCATCTTCATCGCCGTGGTGGGCATCGGAAGCGCCACGGACTCACTGTTGCAGGTGGTGGGCAATTTCTTCCTGTATGCCTTCGGTATGGGGCTGGTGATCATGGTTATGACCCTGGGGATGGCCATCTTCAAGGGTGCGATGGTGCGCATGATGCGCCGGGCCCTGCCGTACATCCAGCCCATTGCCTCCGCATTCATGGTGATCGCCGGAGCCTACATCGTCTTCTATTGGCTGACAGTTGGACGCAGCAATCTCTTTTAGCCGGAAACGCCGTCTCCTTCTCCTGCTTTCCGCGTTGCTGGCATTGACTGTCATGCTGTCGCTGGCCTGCGGCGCAGAGGAGACCGCGCCCACAAGCACTGCGGCCCCCGTGCCAATCGCCACCAGGGCCGTAGAACCCACCGATACCCCCTCGGCGACGTCTCCCGCCGCCGAGCAGCCAGCCACGGCGGCGCCACCTTCTGATGCCCCTCAGCAGGTAGTCCCGACCGCGTCGCCGGAGCCGGTGGCGACCCTTGAGCCGTTGCTAACTGTATCCGCCGATCCGGGAGGGCCAGCGCCGATGGTCGTGCCGGATCCTGACTTCCAGAACGCGCTCGATGCCGCCCGGTTCAGGACCGGAAACTGGCTGACGGACTTCAGCCTGCACACGGTGCCGTACGACGAGTTCCTGTCAGGCGGCGTGCCTCGTGACGGCATTCCTCCGCTGGACGACCCGCAGTTCGAGAGCATAGCGGACGCCGACACCTGGCTTGAGGACGTGCAGCCGGTGGTGGCGCTCGAGATAAACGACGTCGCCCGCGGTTACCCACTGGCAATCCTGACCTGGCACGAGATTGCGAACGACACGCTTGGCGGCGTGCCGGTGTCGGTCACATTCTGCCCGCTGTGCAATTCGGCCGTCGCCTTCGACCGGAGGGCAGGTGACGAGGTTCTGGACTTTGGCGTATCGGGAAACCTGCGAAACAGCGACCTAGTCATGTGGGACCGGCAGACGGAAAGCTGGTGGCAGCAGCTGACTGGGGAGGGCATAGTTGGCGCATACGCCGGCTACCAGCTCGACCTCCTGCCGGCGCAGATCGTTTCGTGGGGTGATTTCAAGGCGGCGTTCCCCGATGCCGACGTGCTGTCGCGAGAGACCGGCCATAATCGGGACTACGGGCGCAACCCATACAGCGGCTACGACCGGGCCGACCAGTCGCCGTTCCTGTTCCGGGGCCGCCCCGACGAGCGCCTGCTCCCCATGGAGCGAGTGGCGGCCCTCGTGCTGGAGGGTCAGGCCCTGGCGTTCCCATTCTTGACACTGGAGCAGGAGCGGGTCGTCAACTATCCTCCAGAAGCGCCTGCCATAGTGGTGCTGTTTCAACCCGGAACTGCCTCGGCGCTGGACGGATCGCGGATCGCGGACTCGAGAGACGTTGGCTCGACAGGTGTGTTCGAATCCGTCCTGGACGGGCAGACGCTGACCTTCCGCGCCGAGGACGACGGTTTCGTCGACGACCAGACGGGGTCGTCCTGGAACGTGCTGGGTCAAGGCATCTCGGGGCCGTTGGCGGGACAGGCGCTGACGCCCGTTGTGCACGGCAACCACTTCTGGTTCGCCTGGGCCGCGTTCGCCCCTGACACCGAGGTCTACGGCGGCTCGTAGGTTCCTTTGGTTCTGCTGGACACTAGTTGGCGGGCCAAGTAGAATCGCCCCCTACCCTGGTATTCGGCACCTCGCCGTAACCTGTCAGTATTCCTGATTTTTGGCCGTTTCGGGCGATTCGCATTCGCCGTATGTCGAACCTGCTTGGTTCTCCCGAATCGGCAAAGAGGAGCCAGGATTCTGGTTGACCAGATAGTGAGATGGTCTGATGATCCCGCCGGGCTTCCGCTGGAGGAATGGGCTCGAAAGGGGATCGAAGCTGTCGCGGGTTTCGTGATTTCCACTGACATATTCGGGACAAACAACTACCCTGACGCAACGTTCTGTACCTGTGCAGAGATTTACCACGCCGTTACTGGCACAAGCGGCAATTTTGATGACTACATCGGTGTGAACTTTCGCGTAGTGGAGATCAGGGAAGGAACCTATCCGATGGTCGGGCAAGAGTCCGTGAGAATGATCATGCAGCCGCTCAGGGACGGAAACATCAGCGCCCGCTGGAACTCCGTCGACCGCGGCCCCTCAGGCCGGCCTCTGCACGACGAGGGCTTGACCGTGGATGACCTGGATGCTCACTCCGCCACTTGCAATCCACTGACCCTCGGGGCTATACCGGCACAGGAAGAGGCAGACGCCAGTATTCCCGCGTTCCTGATTCTGAAGGACCCGGGAGCTGGCTGGCAGATATGGAGGCGGTTTTCGCGAACGGCCGAGGATGTCAAATCCGACGACAGGACAGGATTTCGCGAGGAGTCCTATACCATGGTGTATCCCTTGAGCAGCCCCCATATGAACTGGCGTTTCCGAGTCTACGATATCCCAGGCGGCGGGGCACGCTGGGAAGTGAATTCGGACAACCCGAGATAACCCTGGGCAATCTACCCTTAAGCCCAGCAGAAGGAGGCAGTCATGGCCAACCCCCGAGCCGAGTTTTCGCCCATTTTCCATCGCCCGCCGCTGAAGCTGCCCAACAACGCCCGGGTCGCCGTGTGGCCGGTGATCAACGTGGAGGAGTGGGACATCAACGAGCCGATGGCCCGCACCGTGCTGCCGACGCCGCAGGGTGTCACGACGCTTCCCGACATCCCCAACTTCGGCTGGTTCGACTACGGCCTGCGGGTCGGCTTCTGGCGCTTCAAGCAGGTGCTAGACAAGTACGGCATCCGGGCCACGGTCAGCCTCAACGCTTCCGTCTGTCTCAGCTACCCGATGCTGGTGGAAGAGTGTGTGAAGTCTGGCTGGGAGATGCTTGCCCATGGGTTCATCCAGCGGGTGATCAACCGTGAACCGGACGAACGGGCGGTCATTCGGCGCACCATCGACACCATCGTCGAGGCCACGGGGACGGCACCGCGCGGCTGGATGGGGCCCGGACTGGCCGAGACCTTCGACACGCCGGACGTGCTGGCCGAAGAGGGTCTCGAGTATATCGCCGACTGGTGCAACGATGACCAGCCCTACGAAATGATCGTCAAATCGGGACGGATGGTGGCCTTGCCCTACACCGTGGAGCTGAACGACATACCCATTTACCTGATCCAGAACCACCGCTCGCCGGAGCTGTTCGAGCGGGCCAAGGACCACTTCGACACCCTGTACCGAGAGGGGGCCGACAGCGCGCGGGTAATGTGCATCTCCACGCACCCGTACATCACCGGCGCGGCGCATCGCATCAAATACTACGACGCCATCTTCGACTACATCAGCCGCTTCGAGGGCGTGGTGTTCATGACCGGCAGCGAAATACTCGACTGGTACAATCAGGAGACGGGGACTGGACAGTAGCCCTCGCTAACCTTGGCCAGGGGATCGAGAGAATGGACCCGAACGCCCAGGAATCCAACAAGTACGCAGAATTGAGCCGCTGGTGCATCACCGAAGCCGACAACTACCTGCGCATGGGAAACAACATCCAGGCGTCGGAAAAGGGTTGGGGTGCGGTAGCTCAGGCCCTCAAGGCCATCGCCCAGGGGCGCGGCTGGCATCACGGCGGTCACTCGCTCATAGTAGACATCGCCAAGCAGGTAGCAGATGAGCAGAACCGCCCGGACCTGGTTAGTTTGTTCGGAACAGCTCAGGCCCTGCACGTAAATTTTTATGAAGACTGGCTGGAAAATGACGTCGTGGAGATTTACCTGAGCGACGTGAGGAACCTCCGTCTAGAGTTGGAGCGGATCCGCACCGTGCCTGCTCCGTCCTTTACTCCGGCCAGCCGGGACCAGCAAAACCGCTTGAGGCGTTTGACGCGGGGTTAGACGGTATCTTCCGGTACAGTCAGCCCGGACTCATTGGCATCTGGATTCGAACTACGAGCGCGAGGCTCTCAGTCATGACTTACGAAGCAGGCGTGATCACGACCATTGCGGGGACGGGCGAACGGGGATACTCGGGAGACGGAGGACTAGCGACCGTGGCCCGGATGAGCGAGCCGTTCATGTGCGCCTTCGACGCCGCCGGCAATCTGTACATAGCCGAGGCCATGAATCACTGTATCCGCCGGGTGTATTGGGATACAGGGGCCATCGTCACCATCGCAGGTACCGGGGAGCAAGGCTACTCGGGTGACGGCGGGCCGGCGACACAGGCTACCTTCAACCAACCCTATTCGCTTCAGGTCGACACCAACGGAGATATTTACGTCGTCGACCGGCTGAATTTTGTGATCCGCAAGATCGAGGCGGTCACGGGCATCATCAGGACCGTTGTGGGCACTGGGGAGCCAGGCTACAGCGGCGACGGCGGGCGCGCCACCATCGCCCAGTTGCGAGAACCCAACGACTGCTTCCTCGACGGACGGGGCGGGCTGCTGATCGCCGACATCCAGGACCAGCGCGTCCGGCGCCTGAACCTGTCGTCAGGAGTCATCGCCACTTTCGCGGGAAACGGCGCCAAGGAGCGGGCCGGCGACGGCCGCTCGGCCCTGGAGGCCAGCATCCTGGGCGCTCGGGCGGTGTGCATGGACGGAGCGGGAAACACCTACATCGCCGAGCGCGAGGGCAACGGCGTCCGCATGGTGGACACCAACGGAGTGATGCACACGCTGGCCGGCACTGGTGAGTTCGGCTACGACGGCGACGGAGGACCGGCGCTGGAAGCCACCTGGGGAGGGCCCAAGGCCATCCGCTGCGACCACGGTGGCAACCTGCTGGTGGTCGACACCGAGAACCACTCCATCCGGCGCGTCGACAGGGAAACGGGGATCGTCACCACCGTCGCCGGTGGACGCCTCGGTGGCGGCGGAGACGGCAACCGGGCCACCACCGCTGCAATGGACCGCCCTCACGGGGTCGAAGTGGACGCTGCCGGCAACATCTTCATCGCTGACAGCAACAACCACCGCGTCAGAGTCGTCGGGGCCGGCTGACCGGCCGCACAGGGTAGCGAGCCAGTGGCTCAGTCGCCGTCCACAGGAACGACCTGCAGAGAGTAGCCCCGACTCTGAATCATAAATGGCTGTTTGGCTCAAAAATCGGTAAAGTGGCTCAAAATAGGTAGAGCAGCTCATGTATCAGAATCGCAACCCAGAGTCGGTTCTGACCTTGTCCAGATGGTTCCCCGGCTTCCAACTGGTAATTATACGGTTTACACACCCATTAACAGGGCTTTGGTGAACAAGTGGCACCGCACCTAAAAGTCGAAAAACGCGCTCAAAAGTCAAGGGGCCGGGTAACTCCAGCCTAGCGGGGGGTTGCCCGCAGATCAACTGACTTTGGATGAAACCACTTGTGCAAAACCCAAACTCGCCCTTGCCTGAAGGTAGGGGAGTTGAGTGGTAGTCAACTCCCTACTGAGGTCATTATATTTAGGTAAACAGAGACAGACAGGTAGCGTTGAATGGAGAAACCAGATATGCCTCGCATTGTTAAGATGCCGCTAGGTTCAGAAGAGGTCGATGCCTACGAGCTGGACTATGAGACTATAAAAGAGGACTGGAACCAATACAAACTAATAAATGGTCGAGTAGTGCGCGTCAGAGTGATCACATCCCGTATCAGCCAAGTCGTTGATGCGGACGGGAACGATCTATTCCATCCTG
Organism: Dehalococcoidia bacterium; assembly: GCA_965222025.1. Classification (GTDB taxonomy): domain Bacteria; phylum Chloroflexota; class Dehalococcoidia; order Lucifugimonadales; family UBA3495; genus VXOI01. Next base: position 748,844 of record CBDCTI010000007.1, read on the forward strand.
ACGGGAGTCCATTTCTGCTCGTAAGCAACAGGGTAGAAATCGTTGCCAGCCTGTGACTTAGAGAGGAGCTAATGCCCGCTACTTCTAAACCAGAGGAACACAGTACCGCCACGTTGGGAGAGCCTGAAGTCTACGGATTGACGTCTTTTTGGGATTATGCCAAAGCAGAAGCGCAATCAAACGTGGTACTGCCGGTGGACCAGCATACATACATGGATGTTCGAACAGTGGGAGTCAGTGCAGAAAGGCCATTGATGGTCAGCTGTGCCGGTATCCCTATGAGGACGTCTTTTATGGACATAGGCAACGTCCTATCGAGGCGGCCCATACATTCAACACAAGACGGTGGGCTGGTGATCGACCCTTCGGCCAACGCGGTGAACCAACCCTACACCGTGGATCTCCCCGGTGTAACGGTGTGGGCAGTGAAAGACGATACTGGCGATGTGGTCTTTTACAGTCCCGAAGAGTAGAAGTATGGACCGGTTTTCCGCCGAAATCGGATTCACGAAGGCCGCAGTTGAATTCGCGAGGAGTAAGGATTTTCCAACCTGTCACACCAGGATTGTCCGTACTGGTCGGGGCTGGCCTTGGAATCCTCGGGTGGCGATACACACGAGACCGGACGGAACCATCGAAGTGAAGAAGATCCCAGACTGATGGCCCGTTTTCACCATTTCTCGTCGAATTGGGTATGCGAGGGCCTTGGTCGGAAGACCACGGCCCTCGGTTTTAGAAGTGGCCTGGGGGGCAACACCCGGTCATGGCTTTCTGAGTCCCGGCTCCGCGACGAGGCTAGCGGCCTAGTCTCCGCATGGACAGCAACAACAAGGGCAATGACGGAGGCCCCCGACTGGATTGACGGTCGGGCCTCGAGTTGTGCACAGGCCGCTGTCAACAGACGGCAGCTATTAGGAGAGTGCTGAATGGGCGGATTCTTGGGCAGTCTCAAGCCAACCCTTATCTTCAAGTGGTTTCGCCGCGACAGGTCTAACAATAACCGTGCCATCGATTTTGGCGGCATTAAGGGAAACTCGAACATAGTGACCGTTGATCAAAGCGTGAGGCCGGAGGAACAGGCCAAGAGCAGTGAGATCCGAGTAAAGTCCGCTCAAGCACTATGGGAGGCAGTTCAAGAAATCAAGGACATCGACTGCCCTGCCATGTTCCACATCGACATAACCCACGGCAGTATCTCCGATACTGCACTGTTGGCTAACCCGAACTACATCAAAGCCAAAGCCGCACTGGATCGAGACATAGACCGGTTCCATGAGATAGGTCAGTGCAAGGAACACGAGCCCTATGTTCCGCGCCGTCTTTGGCTCTTGTCCGACTCGTTCCGCATACTGTCCGTACGTCCAGTCGGGATCCTGCGCTATGAGGTCGACTCTCAGGCACGACGGTGGTGGGAAGATGAAATAATCCGCGAGGCACTCACGGGCGAACACATACCGGAAGAGCTTCACGGATTTAGCCCTGCGGCCGGGATGGAAACGCCGCACAAATACGTTCTTGATTTGATTGAGCGGGAAATCAGTGGGGAAATACGCCGGATAACGATTGGCGAATAGGAGTCCTGACTGCCATGAAGCACTTGATGGCCGGGAAAGGACCTTGCGGCGTGCATTTGTCCACAATCGGCCCACGCGTTCCCATCCAGTACCGGGAAAGAACTACGGATCTCCGCCTTCCGATTATCGGGGAGCCTTTCTCGATGAAAAAAGTCGGCTATGTCAGGAGGGTCCCAGTCGCCAACGTCAAAGCCCACTGGCTAAGGGTGTGGAGGGCCTCTTGAACAATCAGGAGGCCCTCAGTTTTCTCCCGTAGCTTCGCTAGTCGTCGGCCAGCACCGCTTCCAGCGGGTCGGGCTGGACTTCGCGAACGAAGACCGGCTCGCCGTTCCGGATGACAATGGATCGCTCGAACCGTTCCTGGAAGATTATGTCGTCCAGCGTGCCCACGTCGCGAGTCAGGAAGCAGTATTCCAGCGAGATGCCGTTGGGGTCGCTGAAGTAGATTGACATGGCCCACTCGTGGTCCACGATGTCGCTCACTTGCACACCCTTGCCCCTCAGCTCCTCGCGTTTGGCGTTGAGAGCATCCATGCTCCCGGCCTCGAAGGCGAAGTGGTAGAAGACGCCGGGAATGCCCAGCCCGCGATTGATACCGGTATCGAAGTCATCGGGCAGGCCCGGTATGCCGTTGGGCTCCATGAATGCTATTAGCTGGTCGCGGCCGCAGTCCACAAACATGTGCCGGATGTGACCGCCCTGCCGGATCTTGATGACATCGCAGCGCACGACCTCAAAGCCGAGCACGTTCTCGTAGAAGTCGCGGGTGGCGTCCAGGTCATGGGTGGAGAGGCCGATGTGCGAGAATCCCTTGTTCGACATCCGAATCACCTCCTGTCTCCCCGCTTGGGCGGGGGCAATTGCTTCCCCTGGAAAATCCCAGTTTAGCACCTGGCGGGCAGGTACTGCTGGTACCAGTCCAGGGTGTGCTTCATGACCTGCGAAAAGGCCGGCTCCTCGTAGACCTCGTAGTGGCCAACGCCATTCAGCATCACCAGCTTCTTTGGCTCGCCGGCATGGGCGTAGAGTTGCTCCGACTCCTCGGGCGGCACCAAGCGGTCCTGATCGCTGGTGATGAACAGGACCGGCCGGGGCGAGATGTGGCCGACCACCCATTCCGGGTTGAAGCCCAGGGTGTCGTCGATGTATTCGACGGGTATGGTCATGACGGCGTTGGGATTGTTGGCCCGCTGCGCCGCTGCCAGGGCTGCAGACTGGCGGTCAGGTAGCAGGATCTCGCCGCGCTCAATCATCTCCGACTTGCCGGTCATGGCGCGCTGGATGCGGTCAGCCTTGGAGCGATCGAGCAGGTCGAACCACTCGTCCATGCGCCGCACCCGGCTCATCCAGCGCGTGCCGTGGCCGATGCCAACCACGCTGACGACGCACTTGGCGCGCTGGTCGATCGCGGCGGTCCAGACGACAGTGGCCCCGCCGTAGCTCGTGCCGTAAATCCCGATGCGTTCCTCGTCCACCTCGGGCTGCTCGCCGAGGTAGGTCATGGCGGCCTGCACGTCGGAGACGCGGCTGTGGGGGACGAGTCGCAGGGGCGAAACGCCCTCGCTCTGGCCCCAACCCTTATAGTCGAAGGTCATGACGACGTAACCTGCCTGGTTGAGAACGCGGGCATTGTCGGGCAGGTACAGGTCCTTCACGCCGGTGTAGCCGTGGCACAGGAGCACCGCTCCACGCTGCTCCCCGGGGGCCAGATCATCGGGAGTGTAGACGTCCCCCTGCAGCTTGAATCCCTCGCTGTAAAACTCAACCGGTCTCTTCATCGTAGAAACTCCTCGCTGATTGGTTGACCGCTATCCTCGCGATATGCGCCGCGTCGACGTCCGTGCGCCCATCCCGTACAAAACAAATCATGGCCCCTGAATCAGGTTGCCAACTGCTCGCCGCCACTCACAAAAAGCCGTTCGCTGAGTTCCCACAGTCCCCCGGCCAGGTCGCGGTCGTAGCTCAGCCGGGACGACTGGACGGCCTTGCACCCTATGAAGTACTTGCCAGTCACGCCCTCGACTTCGTCGGACGATGCCAGGTAGACCATGGTCTCGGCGCCGCGGTCGGCCGTTACCCCTCGGGCGCCGATGAAAAAGTTGACCATACGTCCCAGCAGACCGTTGTTCCTCGCGATGTTAGTGCGCACCAGCCCGGGATGCAGGGCGTTTACGGAGACGCCTGTGCCCTCCACCCGCCGTGCCAGCTCGTAGGTGAAAAGCAGGTTGCAGAGCTTGGAACGCCCGTAGGCCTTGTACCCTCGGTTGTTTCCCGCCTGGGGCAGGTCCTCCAGCACGAACTTGCCCGGAGAGCCGTGGGAAGATGAGGAAACATTGATGATCCGGGACGGAGCCGAGTCCCTCAGAATGTCCAGCAGCAGGATGGTAAGCAGAAAATAGCTCATGTGATTCAGGGCAAAGGTCATTTCCAACCCATCCACGCTGCGCTGGCTGGACAGGAAAATGGCCCCTGCGTTGTTCAGCAGCACGTCCAAGGAGGGCAACTGCTCCCGGACGCCCTGGGCCAGCCGCCGGACGTCCTCTTGTGACGAAAGGTCTGCGAGCATGTAATTGACGTTGTCGTTGCCGGTTTCCTCGATGATCCGGTTCACCGCGGCGTCCGTCTTGATGACGTTTCGGCCAACGACGATCACCCGTGCGCCCTTGCGGGCCAGGTCCCGGGCAGCCACGTAGCCGATGCCGTCGCTGGCCCCGGTGACCAGGCAGTTCTTCCCAAGCATGTCCTGTGTTGTGTTCTCATCCATGACTAGCGATTTTATCGCAGGTACCACTGCGGTGGTAGAATTGGGGCGCTACGGTTCTGAGTGAATATAGGCCTGAGTGAATGTAAAGGAGATTCGGCATGAGCGGCGGCAACATCTCCTTCGGATGCAGTCTGAGCGTGGAGGACTACTGGGACGTCCCGGCCTTCGCACGGCGCGCGGAAGAGCTGGGATTCGAGCGCGTTACCATGGGCGAGCATGTGATGGATGGCAACCCGCCGCGCCCTACAGTGCTGAATCTGCCGGCCATGGCGGCGGCGGCCGGCGCGACGAGGAACATCCGCATCATGACTGGCATCGTCATCGTGCCGCTGTACCATCCCGTGATTCTGGCGAAACTGGTGGCCAGCGTGGATCAGGTATCCGGCGGAAGGCTGGACCTCGGCATCGGAATCAGCGGACAACGCGGCACCCAGGTTGAGTTCGACGCTCTTGGTATATCCATCCGGACCCGGGGACGGCGCACCGACGAGATGCTGGACGTGATGAAGCGCCTGTGGACCGAGGAGCACGTCTCGCACCACGATCGTTTCTTCGATTTCGACGACGTCACGCTGCTGCCCCAGCCCGTCCAAAAGCCGTATCCGCCCATCTGGGTGTCGGGCCGCAGCGAGGCTGCCATGCGCCGTGCGGCCATTCGCGGGGAGGGTTGGTATCCGTACCTGTTCACCAACCGCCGCATCAAGGCAAGCAACGACATGGTGCGCCAGTTCGCCGCCGAAGCCGACCGCGAGCTGGACGGGTTCCACTGGGGCCTCAACCAGCCGACCGCCATTTCCCTTGACGGCGACGAGGCCCTCGGCCTGGCAGTGCGCAACGTGGGGGAGCGATACGTCACCGCTGATCGCAGCGCCGAGGACATCACCAGGGCCCTGTGCGTCGCGGGTACCCCCGACGATTGCGCCCGCGAAATGGAAGTGAAGATCGAAGCCGGTGTGGAACACGTCAACCTCGGTTTCCTGTCCCCAGACCCCGACGGGCTGTACCGGCAGATGGACCTGTTCGCGGAGAAGGTCATGCCGCACTTTGCCTGAGAGCGGATGAAGAGTGGCGACCAAAACCGCCACATCGGCGTTAGACCCAAAGTCAAACGAGAAATGGAGGGAGAGCCATGCCAGACTCGGTTTCGCTGAAGGTGGAAACCAACGTGGCCGCCACAATGCGCGATGGGACTACGCTCTACGCTGACGTGTACCGTCCCGATGGTCCCGGCCCCTACCCCACCCTCCTGCAGCGCACTCCCTACGACAAGTCGGCCGCCCTGGCCTCGCAGATGCTGGACCCGATGAAGGCAGCCAAGGCCGGGTTCGCCCTTGTCATTCAGGACACCCGGGGGCGCTACACCTCGGGCGGCGAGTTCTACTGCTTTGTCGACGACATCAACGACGGCTACGACACGGTGGAGTGGGCCGCCGCACTGCCGTGGTCCAGCGGCAAGATCGGCATGATAGGCGCTTCCTACGTCGGCGCTACACAGTGGCTGTGCGCCACCAGTCGACCGCCCCACCTCACGGCCATCGCGCCCAACGTCACTGCCTCCAACTACCACAACGGCTGGACCTACCAGGGAGGGGCCTTCGAGCTGGGCTTCAACGTTTCCTGGACCCTGCTGCAACTCACCCTGGCCAACTTCAAGACTCACTCCGGCGTCAAGAGCATCCCCCAGGCCCGCCAGGCCGAACTGGTCAAGTCGGTTGATGGCATGACCGAAGCTCTCCGGCACCTGCCACTGAAGGAGTTGCCGCACCTCGACAAGGGGCTGGCTGATTACTACTACGACTGGCTCAAGCACCCCAGCTTTGACGACTACTGGAAGAAGCTCTGCATCGAGGACCAGCACTCCAATCTTAACGTGCCGGCACTGAACATCGGCGGCTGGTACGACATCTTCCTTCGCGGAACCATCCGCAACTACCTGGGAATGAGGGAGAACGCGGCGACCGCGGAGGCCCGGAACGGCCAGAAGCTGATCATCGGCCCGTGGCAGCACAGCTCGCGTGGGGCCAGCATGGCCGGCAGCCACTACTTCGGCGTTGCGGCCGATGCGATGGCACTGGGAATGGACGAAATTCACCTGCGGTGGTTCCAGCACTGGCTCAACGGCGAGGACACAGGCATGCTGGACGAGCCGCCGGTGAAGATCTTCGTCATGGGCGACGACGTTTGGCGCGACGAAAACGAGTGGCCGCTGGCGCGTGCCCAGGACACCAACTACTACATCCGCAGCGGCGGCAATGCCAACACCCGGCACGGGGACGGGGAACTCAGCCCGGTGCCGCCCGCCGACGAGGCTCCCGACGTGTTCCTGTACAACCCGGCCAACCCCACACCGACGCGGGGCGGTCAGCTCTGCTGCAATCCGCATTTCGCAACCAGCGGTGCCTTCGACCAGAACGAGATCGAGGAGCGGCCCGACGTGCTGGTGTATTCGACGCCGGTATTGGACCGGGACGTGGAGGTCACCGGGCCCATCATGGTTACGCTGTGGGCCGCAACGTCGGCAACCGACACCGATTTCACCGCCAAGCTTGTGGACGTATGCGAGGACGGGTGTGCGCGCAACCTGACCGACGGCATCATTCGTGCTCGGTACAGGGAATCGATGTCCACTCCTTCGCTACTGGAGCCAGGGCGGGCCTACTGCTACGGCATCGATCTGTTGGCCACCAGCAATGTGTTCAAGGCGGGACATCGCATCCGGCTGGAGGTGTCCAGCAGCAACTTCCCCCGCTTCGACCGCAACACCAACACCGGAGGCGTGATCGCCGAGGATACCGAGCTGAAGCCGGCAGTCCAGACCATCCTGCACGACTCGGAGCATCCGTCGCACGTCACGCTACCCATCGTGCCCCGCTAGGCCGTCATCAGATAACCCTTAACCGGACTCCAACCAGCAACCCCCTCTCACCCAATTCCCTCCCCATCAGGGGAGGGTCAGGGTGGAGGTGTATCCCCCCGGAGGCCCCATGCCCCACGAATCCATCCCTGATCCAGAGGCGCCACCCGACCCGTTGCGGGAGTGGTACGTCAACGAAATCTGGGGGCGGCGAGCCACTGACGATGACGCGCTGTTCGAAGTGATGAGCCTGCAGGTCTTCCAGGCGGGGCTGACCTGGAAGATGATTCTGGACAAGCGCGATGCCTTCCGGAACGCATTTGCGGGCTGGAAGATCGATGCCGTGGCAGCAATGGGCCCGGACGACGTGGAGCGCCTGCGGGAGGACGGCGGCATCGTCCGCAACCGCCTGAAGATCGAAGGGGTCATCGAGAATGCCCGCCGGGTGCAGGCCATCCGCGACGAGCACGGCGGGTTCTGCAACTGGTTCTACGAGACGCTGGAGGGCCACGAGTACCCGCCGCTGGCCTCGGAGCTGCGCCGCACCTTCAAGTTCATGGGGCCGGAGATCGCCCGCATGTGGCTGATGGCCTCGGGCCGTATCAGTCGCGAGGAAGGGGACAAGTACCGGCCCGTTCCGCCAACCAACAACCAGGGAGGCCGCTGATGTGCCGCAGCATCAAGGTCCTGCGCAACGCTGATGCCCCCGCCACCGGCGCCTAGGTGGAGGCCGCGGCGCTGCAGTTCGTGCGCAAGATCAGCGGCTACCGGCAGCCTTCGAAGGCCAACGCCGAGGCCTTCGATGCCGCTGTCGCTGAGGTTGCCGACGCGTCCCGACGGCTGCTCTCGCAGCTCACGGTTCGCGGGTCAGGCTGAAGACGCTGCACTTCACGCTGACGCGGCGCTGATGGCTTTCCAATCCAGGTGCTACGAATCGTGTAGGGGCGGGTTTGAAACCCGCCCCTACGTATTTCTGACATTCCACCCTCACGGGGTACGCCCTCAGCCTCTCTCTTCGGGAGAGGGAAAGTCCAATAGCGCCCCCACCTCAACCTCCCCCCGGAGGGAGAGGCAAGAGAAGGGTAGTCCGCTAGTCGACCTCGTACGGTTGTAGCTGTATCTCCTTGAGGGCGGGAATCACTTCCTTGCCCAGGAGCTCGATGGACCGCATGCAGTCCGGGTGGGTCATGGGGCCCTCGTTACCGTAGATCAACAGGTAGCCGGGGTTGAGCTTCTCCACCACCCAGGTCAGCTGTTCGATCACCGTGTCCGGCGTGCCGACGATGATGGTCTTGGCGTCCTTCTGGAGGTCGTAGGACTGGGGATCTCCCGCGTTGCCGGCGAAAACCCCGGTGGGGCGGCTGCGCTTGATCTGCAGGGCCTGGCGGGACTGGTAGCCGGGCGGGTCCACGTGCTCCCGGGGACCGCGCTGGCGGTGTCCCTCGGTCCACACGAAATTTCGCCCAATCTCATCGGCCTTCTCCTCGGTGTCGGCAACGAGAACTTTCAGCAGGTAACCGAAGTGCTCCGGTCCGGGCTGGTATCCGTTTTCCAGGGCGGTGTCGATGTAGATTTGCTTGAGCCATTCGGTGGTTTCCATCACCGCGCCCAGGTTCATGTATGGATGGCCGTTTTTCGCCGCCCAAACCACGCTTTCCGGGCTTCCAGTGCCGGGGAACCAGATGTCGGGACGGGGGCTCTGCATGGGCAACACCCAGGGATTGACCGCCCGGTATTGGTAGTACTTGCCCTCGTACCGGAAGGGGCCCGGCTGGGTCCAGCATTTCACAATCAGGTCGTGGGCCTCTTCGAACCGTTCCCGGTTTTCCGTGGGGTCGATGCCGGCCTGAAGGGTCTCCACCGCGCCGCCCCGAACGAAGCCGGAGATGATCCTGCCGCCGGAGTAGCAGTCCAGCATGGCAATCTCTTCGGCCATTCGAATGGGGTCGTTGACGGCAATGACATTGCCCAGGATGGCGATCTTGGCCCGCTTGGTTATCTTGGCGATAACGGCGGCGTCCAGGTTGACCGCAGGCTTTCCGCACCAGTAGGCGGCGTGGTGTTCGTTGGTCATGATCCCATCGAAACCAACTTCGTCGGCCAGCGCATACTGGTCGTGGTACTCGTTGTAGAGGATGTGGGCCTTGTCCGGATCAAAGAAGGTATTGGGGAATCCCAGGCGTCCCGAGTCGAATTGCTCCAATTGGGCGTCGCCGACGTAGCCCTGGGGTTGCTCGGAAAACCAGTAAACTTCCACCTGGTCCTTGGGGCGGGCTAGTTGTTCCACCATGTCTTCCTCCTGGGGAATAAATCTGGGAAGGATGATCCCCAGATCGGCCAGCGCCGCTGGTCTTTCCATCAACCGGCGAACCACAGGCACATGAATCTGGGATTGCTAGCTTCAAGCCATTGTAAGGTCATCCTCCGCCGCAGGCTAGTATTCCAACTGCCCTGGGCGCGTTCCATTCCAGATGGCTTGCTTTCTCCGAGGATGGAACTGCTCCCCGCGCCTGCGTCGCTGCTGGTTGACTTTCCCGGACTCGACAACCGAAATGGAATCGCCTCCTTCCGGACCACACTCCCTGTTTACCCTTGGGTTCTCATGTTGGCTGAGGGTAAGAAAATTTTTGTTTTTCCGGCCATTTCCGGCCATTTTCGGCCAAATCCGGCCATTGGCCCTGGAAATTGGAACCGCTGAAAACCCACATCTCATCCTGGAAATCTGACCCGCTGCAAAGACACATCGCATCAAGGATATCAATAACGAACGCGCCCTCGCTACGGGCGGCTGTCATCAAAATTTGCGCCCGGCGCACCAAGATGTCTAACCGATTTGGTGGCGTGTTCCAATCGGGGCGGGCTTGAAATCCGCCGATACAGGTGCAAACCACCTGGATTGGAGCGGTTCCACCGGCTTCGAATCGTGGTCTGACTTCGCGGGCGAGAATGTACTGCAACCCTTGGGCTATATCGCTTCTACCGGAGGGTGAAAAAACCATAGCCATCAATACAAAACTATTCGACCACTACCGCACCCTGACGTACTTGGTTCCCAGGCCCCTGGACGCGTCCGTTGCCCCGCCGCTGACAAGGTAGATGTCGCCATGGGCGTCGGGCCAGATCTGGTGGCTGCGCGGGGTGGTCCAGCTGGCCAGGACGGTGCCGGAGCCGTCGCGAACGGTGAGCAGGTTCTCGGTGGCCTCGCCGCTCTCACGCTCGGCCAGGTAGAACAGGCCGTCCCGCCCGATGTGCAGGTCCGTGGGGAGTTGCACATTGTTCCACTGGGTGACGAACTCTCCCTCGGGGCCGAAAATCTGGATGCGGTTGTTCTTGCGGTCGCAGACGTAGACCAAGCCCTCGCCGTCCACCCAGAGGCAGTGGGGCGAGAAGAACGCTCCCGGGCCGTCGCCGTCGGGCCGTCCCCAGGATGCGATGAACTGCCCGTCGGCGGCGAAGCGGTGGACGCGGCAGTTACGGTAGCCATCGGATGCGTACAGGTCCCCCGACGGCGAAGGCGACAGCCGGGTGGGACGGTTGAACGGGCCGCCCGCCCGCAGCACGATTCCCTCGTCCTCGAAGCATCCGGTATCCGAGGGCTGGCCCCGGTTGCCGACCTCGAGCAGGACCTCCCCGCTCACCGTCAGCTTCATCGCGACATGAGCGCCCCGGTCAGCAAGGTAGATCACGTCGTCGGGTCCCATGTACATCGTATGGGGCTCCACGACGTAACCGGTCCCCCATGAGTCCAGGAAGTTGCCGTTCCGGTCGAATACCAGCACGGGCGGGTCCTGTTGCTGCTGGCAGACATAGACCCGGTCCTGCGAGTCAGCCACCACGCCGGTCACGACGCCCGCGCGCATCCCGTCGGGCAAGTTACCCCAGCCCTCGTCAACCTCGAACCTGAAATCTCCGGCTTCGATCACAGGCATGGTGAATCACCCCCTTCCGATGTAGGGCATCTTGGTGGCCATGATCGTCATGAACTGAATATTCGTATCGAGGGGCAGGTTGGCGATGTAGAGCACCTGATCCGCAACGTGGGCCACGTCGAAGCGAGGCTCGGGAATGACGTCGCCGGTGGGCTGCAGGATGCCGCGCTCCATGGGAGCGGTCATCTCGGTGGCGGCGTTGCCGATGTCGATCTGGCTGCAGGCGATGTTGTACTTGCGCCCGTCGAGGGAGGTGGACTTCGTCAGCCCCATCACGCCGTGCTTGGTGGCGGTGTAGGGCGCGGTGTTGGGGCGCGGCACGTAGGCAGAGATGGAGCCGTTATTGATGATGCGGCCGCCCATGGGGTCCTGGTCCCTCATGATCCTGAAGGCCTCCTGGGTGCAGAGGAAGGTGCCGGTCAGATTTGCGTTGACCACGTTTATCCACTGCTCGAAGGTCAGGTCCTCCATGTTCACCGGGGGCGACGAGGTGCCCGCGTTGTTGAACAGCACGTCCAGCCGCCCGCCGAATGCCTCTCTGGTCCGGGAGAACAGCTCGCTCACCGATTCGGGGCTGCCGACGTCGGCAGTTACGGCGATGGCCCGATCCCTCGCCTCCTCCGCTTCGGCCCCCACTTCTTCCAGGGTGGCCTCCAGCGTCTCGATCCTGCGCCCTGCCAGCGCCACCGAATAGCCGTCGTGCAGCAGCGCCAGCGCGGAGGCCCGACCCACGCCGGAGCCAGCGCCCGTTACGATGGCGACCCGTCCCAGTGAATTCATCAGCTAACCTCCTTCAGAGAACCCCTGCGCTTTGGCTGCAAGTTTAACGCCGGAGGGACAGAATGTGTAATGCGAGAGAATAGCCTGGGGGCCGCGAAGCACCCGCCAACCGGCGCGGGAAAAGGCATGGGAAAACAGGTAGCGCCTGCGGGCAAACAGCTATACTGAATATATTCCAGGCAGCCAGAGAATGTGAGGTAGCAGATGCGCGCAGCAGTCTACAAGGGCGAGCAGGTGCTGCAGGTCGAAGACGTTCCAGATCCCGTGCCCGGCGCGGGGCAGGCGGTGATGAAGGTCAGGTACGCCGCCATCTGCGGAACCGACGTTCACGCCTTCCTGTACGACATCGCGAAGCCCGGAACGGTGCTTGGGCACGAGTTCGCAGGCACCATCGTGGACGTTGGCGAGGGCGTTACCCGCGTGAGTAACGGTGACCGCGTCGTAGGTGGCGGCGGACGTCCTCCAGCGGGTACGCCGCCCGGACCAAGGGCAAACCCCCGGTTCAACTACCGGACCATGGGGTTCCAGCACAACGCCCGTCAGCTGGGTTACGCCGAATACGTCCTGATGGACGAATGGGAGTTCACACCGGTCCCCGACGACGTTACCGACGAGCAGGCGGCGCTGACCGAGCCCTGCGCCGTGACCGTACACGCCGCCCGACTCTCGGACGTCAAGCTCGGCGACGCCGTGGTGGTGCTGGGTGCCGGCCCCATCGGACTGCTTTGCATGCAGACGGCCCGGGCTGCCGGTGCGACCACGGTTATAGTGTCGGAACCGGCGCCGGGACGAGCCGAGGCCGCCCGACGGCTGGGAGCGGATGCCGTGATCAATCCGCTGGACGGCGACCTGGAAGCGCGGGTGATGGAACTCACCGGCGGTGGTGGGCCGCAGGTCGTCTTCGAGTGCGCAGCCGCTCCGTCAACCATGGAGCAGGCGCTGGACCTGTGCGCCAAGGGCGGGCAGGTCGTGATGCTGGCCATCGCCTGGGAGCCCACCGCCGTGCTGCCGCCCAACTGGATGGCGCGGGAGGTGCGGATGCAGTCTTCCTTCGGCACCGCGCCCGAGGACTGGCGCATCGCCCTGGAGCTCATGCGCACCGGCAGGGTCTCGGTGGACCACATGCTGACGTCCACCAACTTCGTGCCGCTGGAGGGAATCCAGGACGCCTTCGAGGCCCTGTGCAAGCCCACCAACGAGCTGCAGATGGTGGTGCAGCTGTAGGTCAGCCTGCTGCCAGCGAACCCGCGGCGACTCCAGAGAAGGTAACGGTGCGGGTGGAAGGCGGATTCAGTAGAGACTGCGGATGAGCAACTGTCCCAACTGTGGTAAGACGGCTGAAGGGTCGGCCAACTTCTGCGTTTCCTGCGGTACCCGGTTGCCTTTGACCTGTTCCAGCTGTGGGTCGCAAAACGAGGCGGACAGCCGCTTCTGCCACTCCTGCGGCTCTGGGCTGGGAGCGCCAGCAGCCATTGTTGCGGCGCCGCCTGCTTCCCTTTCCTGCCCGCGCTGCCATGCCGTCAATGACGCGAGGACGACGTTCTGCTACTCCTGCGGTCTTCCGCTGGAAGAATTCGGCGGCGCTGGGGCACGCGCAGCGGTCGCCACAGTCGGGGACCTGGGGAAGCCGGCGGGCTTCTGGATACGCCTGCTGGCGTGGTTCATCGACACGGTCGTTATGGTCATCGTGCACCTGGCTTTGCTGACGGCCCTGCCCGGCACCTCCATTGAAGCCTACTATTCCAGCGATGCCTTCTGGACACGGGCGGACAGCATCATGGCCATCGTGGGCGCCATCTACTACACCGGGGGGGTGTCGGTGTTCTCCACCACCGTCGGCAAGCGGGCGCTGGGGCTGTACGTGCTGCGGGTGGACGGCACAAAGGTCAGTGGCCTGCGCGCTCTTGGCCGTCATGTGGCCAGCGGCATTTCCGCGCTTATCCTGGGCATCGGTTACCTGATGATCGCGTTCAGCAGCGACAAGCGCGGATTGCACGACCACATCTGCGACACCGTAGTCGTCAAGCGTTAGGCTGAGAGAGCGGCGTTTTGGTGTTGCTGGGCTATGCCCTGCTCGCTCTGGCGCCGGGGCTGTTCTGGCTCTGGTTCTTCGTGCGGGGTCGCACCTATCGGCCCAAACCGAGGCGCCTGCTGGCGATTGCCTTTGCCTTGGGAATGCTGTCCACTCTCCCTGCCGCCGCCCTTGAGTTCGCCTTCCTTGATGGTGTCGAGATCGATTCGGGGGCAGGCCTGGCGGCGGCCGCCTTGGCCATGCTCTTCGTGGTCGGGCCGGTGGAGGAGACCAGCAAATTCCTGGCGGTCAGGCTGGGGCCGTTCCGTTCTCTCTACTTCGATGAGCCGCGCGATGGCCTGGTGTACGCCGTGGCGGCCAGCCTGGGCTTCGCCTCGCTGGAAAACCTCGTCTACATCCTCCAGTATGGCCCCGAAGTGATGGTGGGCCGCGCCCCGCTGAGCACCCTGGCCCACGTGATCTTCGGCAGTTTCTGGGGTCTCGCCCTCGGGATGCAGGTGCAGCGTGACAGGCGCGGGCGCGGCTGGTGGCTGGTGGGGGGCCTGGCCGTTGCAGCCGTGGTGCACGGCGTCTTCAACATCCTCGTGCTAACCCAGTCGTCGGCCAGCGTGCTGCTACTGCTTTTCGTGGTTGCCGTGGGACTCGTGTGGACTCTGAGCCGGTTCAGGTGGGCCCAGCGGGTGTCGCCGTTCCGGTTGCGGCGCAACTATCCCAGGGCCGTCTGCCCCGATTGCGGACAACTGAACAGCGTTACCAGCGGATATTGCCAGTGGTGCGGCCGGGGAGCGCCCGCGGCCAACACCTTCCATCTGGTCTGCAGCCACTGCGTCAGCCCTGTCAGACCAGACGCGGGCTACTGCACGACATGCTGCTGCGAGGGTAAGGGTGAGGGAGGTTGCTGAGGCAGGAAAAACGAAGGGTATAAAAATGGAGCGTGAGACGGACTTCAACGTCCATCAGGCCATCTGAGGCTGGGCGAGAGAGGCGGCCACCGGCAATCTGTGCTTGGGCAGCAGGGCGGCTGTGCAGGATCGGGTTGACAAATTCTTGGACGGGCTGGCCACCCGGAGCGGCGAGGTCAACCTGTTCGGCGATGACGTGGACGGTGCAGCTGTCGCAGTTGTCGATGGACCGGACACCAACGACGAGGTCGCACAGGTATCGGAAGGTCCTGATTACGCCGAAGGCCCGGCCGTCTCACTGGAGGGGCTGAAAATCGTCGTGTCGATTGAGGGGGGCAGATCCACCATCGGAGTGCAACAGCCCTCGTCCGACCCGCACGTCGAGTCCTTCGACGGCCTGGACCTGCCAGGGCTGGCTCAGGAGATCCCGGTGGTGATCGAGAGGGCGAGGGCGAGGGCGAGGGCCAGGTGGGAGGACGAACCCATGTACCCGGCCCACGAGAGACCCTCTCCCCCGCCCAGGCGCCGGACCCGGCGGAACCAAGCACTGGCGCAGGCTCCAACCGCCGAGGAAGGGTCGGACCAGCAGCAACCGGAGACGCTGAGGCTGTTGTAGGGATGGACAGAACTCAGTGGTATTGCTTTATCCTGCAAGTCCGGTCCATCGGGGTTAATTCAGTCTGTGGCTGCCATGGGCGCTTCGGACTCCTCCAGGTTGGCCCATTCGTACATGGAACCGTCGTAGTTGCGGGCCCGCTGGTAGCCCAGCAGGTTCAGCAGAAACACGCCGTGCGCCGCACGGAGGCCCGCCTGTCAATAGGCAAAGACGGCCTTGTCGGGGGTGATTCCGGTGGCGGTCAGCAGTTGCCGCATTTCCCCCGGGGATTTGAAGCGGTGGGTGGACCGGTCCATCAGGTCCATCCAGTCCAGGTGGGATGCACCGGCCACGTGGCCGGCCCGCTTGTTGGGGCTGACGGCGCCGGCGTATTCGGCCGCGGTACGGGTGTCCCAGATGACTGTGTCGTCGGAGTTGGCGCCGCCGATGCTGCAGCCGGCCCGCACCTCGTCGTAGCCAACAATCAGGGATGGGTCAACCTGCGGCGTAAACACCGCCCCGGCGCGGGGAGCAGCGCGGTCGACGGAGACGGCGCCGCCCTCGGTAACCCAGCGCCGCCAGCCGCCGTCCAGCACCCCGACGCGGCGGTGGCCGTAGTAGCTCAGAGTCCACCAGAAGCGGGCGGCGTGGAGGCTCATGTTGTTGTCGCAGGCCACCACCAGGGTATCGTCGCCGATGCCCAGGGCCTGGCAAACGGCGGCGAACCGGTCGGGTGGCATGGTATCCACCCAGCCCGTTTCCGGGTTGCGCTCGTAGTTGTTATCCAGGAAAAGGGCGCCGGGGATATGGCCGCGCAGGTAGCCCGCTTCGACGTCCAGGTCAACAATTACCAGGTCCGGGTCGTTGCGGTGGGCTTGCAGCCAGGCCGGGTCGGCCAAGTATTCAGTGTTAGCAAATTCGTTTTCAATAGTCATAGAAATCCTCTGAACAAGGATGTTTTGGTCTGGTTTGAGTTTGACGGAGCGGAGAAGGGGGTGAGGACTGCGATCCGGAGGGCTTGCCGGCCAGCACTAAGCCCCTTGCGTTTCGCCCCTGACTGGGCCGTTGGGGACTTGATGCAGCCCTGAGACCGCCATTGCCCCGTAACAACGCGCACTACGCCCCCAGTCGACCCTCCGCCGTCAGCAGGTCCTAGCCCGAACAGCAGCGCCAGCCGCTCCATGTTCTTCGCAAAACCCCGGTAGCGTACCCCCGATGGGGCTCGAGGGCAGGGTCTTGCGCTTCTTGCCCTGGTACTCCAGAGCCTTCCCTCGGCCACGACCGGGGGGCGGAAAGAGTCGGCTGGTCCATTTGCCTTCACTCCCTCAACACGCACCGTCTGGTTCATCCCTACTATGCCACATCCCACCCGACTTGTTCAGAGAATTCTTAAGTGGCTGCGTTTCTGATGTCCTGCAAGGAACGATCGCTGAGGTTGATATCCCAGTGTGCAGTGAACCGCATCATCCAAGCGACGCCGCCGCGCTGGCCGCTTTGTACGCGGCCGCCAATGGAGAACAGCGGGAACGAAATGACAACTGGTTGAGCGACGAGCCCTTGGGTGAGTGACTGGGCATATCGACAGACAAAGCTGAACGCGCCGTGAGGGTACTATTGGGGGAGAATAACCTGGCAGGGGAAATTCCAATAGAACTGGCCCAGATGTCGGAGTTGGTCCGGCTGGCCCTGAATAGCAACGCCATTGGCAGAGTAATTCCCTCAGAGCTGGGTAATCTTCAAAACCTGGGGTTGACCTGACCCCGAAAGCCGATCCGGGATCATTGTTAGGATTCCGGACAGAATGGGGGTTAGACGTGGCCAAAAGGAAGCACACAGGCTAGGGCCTGTGGACATTCATCGCCGCCATTCGAAGAAGTTGGCGCCGGCGTTGAAGTACCAGTCACCGATGTCACCCTCAACGATGTTGACGATCTGGTCTGAGCGCACCTGGAAGTTATAGAGCTTTCCTTGCTCCAGCTTGTTGAGCATTCCAATTTCTGGATTAAGCGGAACGGCCACCCCGGGCGGCGACGACAACTGGTCCGGGGTGAAACCCCCGGCGACGTCATAGACGAGCCAGTGCTTGGCATCGTCGTCCCAGTGGGCGATGAACAGCAAGTTGCCGACCAAGTACGGCTCGACCCTGTGAGCCTCTAGGAGGTCTTCGGTTACGGACTCGTGGGTTCCCTCAGGAATTGCGCCCGTAGGCTTCATAGTGGCAGTTAGGGTGGAAGCTTGCGAGGCTGTGGTCTCCCCCCGACAAGCGACGAGGGCAACCACGAGGAAGAGCCCCACGAGGGCGGCTAGGGCGGAGCTGACGCGGCTTTTGCTCATTGGACTCCTCTCGACTCAGGATTCAGGCGACTTGAATGTCGAGACTCTTTAGTACTACAGTCGCATATATAGGCTGAGGTGATTCAGGCGCCGTTGGTAATGGCAGCGGCGGGCCCTGGCCTGGTGGCGCCGTCTCCAACGAGACCACGCCAGCACCGATTTGGCCGATGGCCTGGGCTGCCAGATCAACCGGTACAGTAGTCGGCGTACCTCGGGAACCGTCAACGGTATCAGGGATTCATCCCACTCCGGCTCTCCCCCTTTTTTCCGCCGCAACCTGCGTTGGCCTGTTGCCGGACTACCGCCAGATAGGCGTGGGCCAGCATGGCCAGAGTGATATGCCGGTGCCAGCCCTCCCATTTGCGCACTTCATACTGGTCCAGCCCCACCTGCCCCTTGGCCTCCTCAAAACACTCTTCAATGGTCCACCGAATACCTGCCACCCTCACCAGTTCCGCCAGGCTTGTCTCCGCTGGGCCGAAGCAGACGTACCAGGCAAGCTCTTCGGGCTGGGCAATGCTGCGGCGAACCAAAAGCCAGTACCCCTTGCCAGGCTCTCTCAAAGGCCGGATCTCCACCCAGGTCCAGTCGTAGACCCGGGGACCCTTGGCCCCGTTTCCCGCGCTGAGCCGGACCCAACCCGATTCATCCACCTGCGACGCCAACCGGTCCGCCCGCACCTGTCTCGGCCCTTCCTCCGTCCAGGCCCACAGCTTCTCGTTGCTCTTGATGGCCAGTACATGGGGTATTTCCCGCTGCTCCAGCCACCGCCGCAATTTACGGTCACTGCCGTAAACCGTGTCCCCAGCAACCCAGCCGAAGGGAACTCCCCCTTCTACCGCCCGTTCCACCATCCCCTGGGCCAGTTGTGCCTTGGTCCGGAAGGCCACTCCCTCCGGCACCCCAGCCTCCCCACGGCGTTCCCCATCCTCGGCCCATACCTGGGGCAGGTACAGCTCCCGGTCCAGCAGGACTCTGCCATCCCTGGTGGCGTAGGTCAGGAATACTCCTATCTGGCAGTTCTCTATCCGACCCGCCGTCCCACTGTACTGCCGCTGCACTCCCACCGACTTGGTACCCTTCTTCAGAAACCCCATCTCGTCCACCACCAGCACCCCGTCAGCGGCGGCCAGATGCTCCACCACGTAGTCCCTGAGATCATCGCGAACCAGGTCCGCGTCCCAGATCTAGCAGCCCGTCTGAGGATTGACCGACTGGCGGTGTCGGTCAGCCGGGACTACCCTGCGACAACGGTTCTGGCGGGGTGCGGGTAGGCACCTGCGGATTGTCGCTTGAAAATCCCACTGCCCATGGACCGGCGCGTCTCCCTGTCGTTCCCAGTGGCGCCTTTTCCCCTCGCCTTGACGAACATCCCGGCCCCATACCGGAACAGCTTCAGCAGGTTGTGGCCGGCGCAGATGATCAGCCACTCCCGGTTCACCTTAGCCAGACCCCGCAGCAGGAACTGCCGGAAGCCCCGGCCCTGCTTGATCTGCCCGAATACCGGTTCCACCGTCTCCATCCGAAGCGCGTAGCGTTCCCTGCCCCGTTTCGTCCGCAGCTTGCGCCGCATCCGGTCCTTGGCTGACAGCCCCTTCGGTATGCGGCCACGGGGCGCCGGTGGCGGCACCCAGCCGTGGCGGGTCCTCTCCGGCGCGACGAACGGGTCCACTCCCAGGGCGTAGAGTTCCTCCACCGCCTTGGCCGAGTAGTATCCGGCGTCGGCGGAGACTTCCTTTGGGACTGTGCCCACGTTCAGGATGGCCTCCTCAATCATGCTCACGGCCTGATCCTTGTCCGAGGGCTGATCGGTGGCACAGGCCGCCACGATCACCTGATGCTCGCTGTCCACCACCGCCTGGCAGTTGTAGGACTGCTGGAAGTCCCTCCCTCCCGGGCCGGGCATGATCCGGGAGTCCGGGTCGGTGAAGTTCCGCTGCGCCTTGTCATCAGGCACCCCGAGATGATTGCGTCCCTCGGACTCAGCCTGCTCCGCATCCGCCAGGGCCTCGGCCTCCAGCGCCGCCTTGGCCTCCCTTATCTTCCGCAACCGTCCCTCCCGGAAGGCCAGTTCCTCCGGCAACTCATCCCCACGCCTGTCCTTCCCGTACCGGCGGTCCTCCTCCTCGTCCACCTCCTGCGCCTTGCGGAGCAACTCGTCCACCTCGGCCTGCAACCGCGCTTCCTTCTCCTTCATCCGCCCGTAGCTCATCGCCTTGTGCTTTGAGGCATTGGCCCTCACCTTGGTCCCGTCCAGCGCCACGTGCCCCAGCTTTACCAGTCCTGCCTGCTGGCACAACTCCAGCACCTGCAGGAACAATTCCCCCAACGCCTCCAGATGGTCCTTTCGGAAGTCGGAGACGGTGCGGAAGTCCGGCGTGTTGTTCGCCGCCAGCACCCGGTAGGCGATGTCCTCGTGCAGCCTCTGGGCGATGCGACGTGAGGAGGCCACGCCGGTGCAGTAGCCGTAGAGCAGCACCTTCACCATCATCCTGGGATGGTAGGGCGGGCCGCCCCGCCTCTCCTGCTCGTAGCGGGCGGTGATGTCCGAGAGGTCCAACTGGTCCGCAACGTCGGAGATGAAGTAGGCCAAGTGCTCCGGCGGCAGCCATTCCTGGAGGGCCGCCGGCAGCAGCAACTGCTGGTCCGGGTCGTAGGGAAGGTAGGTCTTGCTCATTGACCGCTCCGATCGTCTGATGCTCCGTACCATCATACCCCCAACGGCTCACCAACCCCGTTTCTCGGACGGGCTGCTAGGTTGACAGCAGATGCTGCACCCCATAGGGTGTGGCGTCCCCGGCCTGCTCCGCCAGTTGCCACCCGTTCTTGCGCTCCACTGGACTGAGCAGTCCTTTCAAATAGGCCAGCGAACGTCGACGTGGTTCGGGACGCCGGAACCGCCCCGCTATGCACTCGTGTACCCGTTCGATACCCTCAGCCCACCGGACGACCTCCCCCACCTCATCTCTCCCAACAAAAACCACCACCTCACCTCACCACCGCCGGAATGCCTCAATTCTACCCATTATTGTTCTGCAACTGTAGTATTAGGGCCTGTGGACATTCAGCGTCCTACTGTTGCGGCCCCCAAACGTAGTCAGTGCCGTCTACGTGGCGATCTTGGCAACCCGTCACTTTGCCTTCCTTTTCAAAGGTGCCGTCGGCCAGTTCCTTGACCCAGAACCAGTCACTGTGTTCGGGATTCTAATCAGACTTCTTGTACATAACGGTGGTGGCTCCTAATCCCGAATCCACCGATGGGAGGCGTGAATGCTGGGCAAATTGGGATGAGGGAGCCTGCAAGGGAGAAAGCCTGGGCTCCATTGGACCGATGTGACCCCGCGAGGGTTTTCAGTAGCCGCACCGGACCTGGAGAGCGGTCTATGGAGGCTGGGAATCGCGTGATAGTGAGATCGGACGCAGCAGGATGCACTCGCGGGCGGGGCGGACGCGAGTTTGGAGGTGTTGGGGCGGTTGCGGACAGCGCCGTCAGGCGGGGAGTGGAATGGCTCGCAGCCGGGCCAGGGCGCTGCTGAACTGGGTTTCCCAGGGCCAATGCTTGGGAAGATGCAAAGTGAGGCGGCGCGCCGAGCGGGTGGTCCGTCCCGCCAGGGCGAAGAACCGACGCCGGAAGGTCTTGGTGGTCACGATCTGCTCGCGCAAGCCGATGCGGGCCGTCCAGCGGGCCAGGTTGTGGGCCATCACCTGTACCGCCAGCCAAGCGCCGTTGGCGGCGAATCGGCCGGACGGCAGGTGGTTCAGCCCGACGCCGTACTTGAGGTCCCGGATGGCGTTCTCGATCTCGGCGTGGCGGCGGTGGTCGGCCTCCAGCTCCAGGGTCTCCCCGTCCCGGTCGGTGATGAATCCGTGATAGCTGTAGGTGGCGAAGAGGGCCAGTTGGGAACCGGGCGTGGGCTTCACACGCCGGACGATGAGCCGCACCGGCGCGGCGCCGGCCTCACTCTCAAAGGGAGTGTAGGTGGTCTCGGCCACATCGGCGGCGCCGTCCATCCAGTATGGGATGGGCGTCCAATCCGTCTCGGGTATGGCCTCGATGAGATTGCGCAGGCTTTTGTGCTGGCGGATGGTGATGGAGTAGCGGACATCCATCTTGCGGCAGACGGCGACGATGGCGTGGGCATAGAAGCCGCTGTCGGCCCGCACCGTGAGTCGGCCCCTGGCGCCGGCGTAGCGCACCCGTCCCACCGTCTCGCGCAGGAAGTGGGCGGCGCCCCGAACAGTGTTGGCCCGGCCCTCGCGCAGCCGGGACATCAACACGTCGCCGGTGCCGGCGGCCACGGCCAACAGCGGGTGATAGCCCCGCTTGCCGGTATAGCCGTGGTGTCGCGCCCCCTCCTTGGCCAGTCCGTAGGTCTCGCAGATGGTGGAGTCCAGATCGATGGTGAACGGCGCGTCGCCGGGTCCCGCCCCGGCGGCCCAGGCCCGGGCCAGCAGTTCCCGGATCACCCGGTCCAGCTGACGGACATGGCCCCAGCGGAAGCTGCGCAGGAAGGTGCCCAGGGTGGATGGCGCCTTGACCCTACAGTCGAGAACACCGGCCGTCCCACCGGCGCGCAGCGCATCGGCGTCGTCGATGCAATCGCCGCCAGCCAGGGCAGAGGCGACCAGGGTCATCATCTTGTCGCCGGCGTTGGCCCGGCCCGGCGCGCTGCCGAGATTGAGGTGATGGTCTACGAGTTCCCCCAGGCCCAGGTGTTGGGCGAGAGTGGCCGGCAGGAGCAGGCCGGCATTGGCCACCAGACGGTGGTCGTCAAAGACGATGCGAATACGGTCGGGATGGTTGCGTGGTAGCATCAATTGGGTGCTCCTTTTCTGGGGTCGGTTTCCTTTCTCGAAAACCATTATCCCAGATTCAGAGGAGCACCCTTTGACCACTTCAGGTCGCTAACCTGACGTCCTCTATCGGTGGATTCGGGGTAATTCGCCCGCCGAGTTGTAATTTTCCTTGACGATGATGGCGCCGTCGGGCATGGTGCCACCAATGGCATTGAAGGCAGCAGGGTTGAGGCGTGTGGTCAGCTTTGCGCCGTGGGGGTCATCGCCCTGATACATCGAAGTGGTTCCAGGCCACAACTTCCAGTCATCGTTGTTCTGGTAGTCGACTGCATTCAGGTAGGCCCGCATGGACGCACCGGTGGTATCGGGCAGTTCGGGCTCGTCGGAAGACTGCACTGTGAAGGACAAATCTACGCCGCAGGCAGTGAGAGTCAGGACGAAGTCAAAATTCCCAGCGCCGGTAGCCAGAAGAACTTCCAAGGTCCGGGCATAACAACTCCTTCTGTGAGCAGAACATTTACCTCTCAACATAACAGGTCAAGGTCCTCACTCAGGCGGAATATTAGGTTCTATGTCCACAATGGGCAAGAACCAACTGTCGGTGAGCTGAATGTCCAGAGGCCCCAGGAGAGCTCCAACGGCAAGCTGAGGGACGAGTTGCTGGCCCGGGAGGTCTTCCATACGCTGCTGGAGGTGCGGGTGCTGACCTAACGGTATCGCCAGATCTACGACCGGATCAGGCCCCACAGTTCCCTCGGCTACAGGCCTCCGGCGCCGGAAACCATCTTACCCACAGTCCCCGTGCCAGTGATGGTCGGGTTAACATAGCAAGTGGTACAACCGCTCAGGAGAGTTAGAAGGCCTCTTTACTGCACTGAGGCGGTAGCTGTCGCCGTTCATCTCCAGGATGTGGAAGAGGGCAAGGTGAGCCGGTCCAACAGCGCGCCAGTGAGGCGCTCCGAGCCAAAAGACCTCAGGCCACTCGTTGAAGAGAAGGTTGTTGGGCACCATTGTGGAGTCCCGCTCGTAGCCCCGTTCGTAGCGCTAACTGAAGACCTCGAAGGGCAATTCGGTCCCGGTGCGGGGCAGGGACACGAAGCCCAGTTCGTCGATGATCAGCAGGTTGAGCCGCGACAGTTGCTTCCACAGACTCAGCAGGCGTCTTTCGTCCTTGGCCTGCATCAGTTGGTACACCAGTGCTGCGGCCGTGGGGACGCCCACCAACTCTCACCCGCTGGCAGGCTACCAGAGGCCGACTCAAAGGGGCAGGGGTCTTGCCTGTGCCGCTGTAGCGTCAAGGCACGTCCATGCGGGTCAGCCGCCACACGGCCAGCCCGTAGAACGCCGCGGCCACAAGCAACGCTCCCACGATGGCTGCCGGAAGCGCGATCACCCGATCGCCGAACGCCTCGAAGGCCGCGGAGTCCAGCCCGTGCATGATGGCCAGGGTGTAGCCCCGGACGCTCAGGTAGCCCACGCCCCTGATGAGCGAGCCAATGATGCCCTCCCAGAGGATGACGTACAGCAGGGCCACCGCCAGTGCCCTGCTGGTCACCAGGCCGGCCCAGGTGAAGATGGCCGAGTACGCCGCAACCCCCAGCAGCAGGGCAATGGCCACTGAGAGCGTGGGCCGCACTTCGAAACCGATTCCGATGAGAGACGTCGCCACCCCGCTGGCGATGATCATTGGGACGGAGATGGTTAAGGTGGCCAGCAGCTTGGGCAGGACGATCTGCCAACGGGCCAGCGGCATCAATGTCAGGTTGCCCAGGGTACCGTCCTCCAGCTCGTTGCCGAAGGCGGCGGTTCCGAGGGTCATGACGGCGATAGGCAGCACTCCGGCGACCAGCAGCCCGCTCAGCATGACGTTTACGAATTCGTCGCGTCTGATTCCTTCTCCGCCGGCCGTCACGGCGAGAATCGCGGCCAGGGCGACGGGCAGGGTGGAAAGCAGCAGAATCAGGCCGAGGCGCATTGGCCCGGTCAGCTGCCGGATGGACAGCCGGAACACTTCCCCCATCTAGCGCTCGACCACGTAGCCGAAGATGCTTTCCAGCGACTCGTCCAGTGGTTCAACCCGGAAAAGTCGCGCACCCAACTCACGGGCCACTCGGGGGATTGCCTCCTGCAGCACTCCGACGTTCCGGCTCAGGACGACCAGGTCGCTGTCCGGGCCGAGGTTCACCGAATCGACTTCATCCAGGTTAATCAGCGCCGCGGCCAGCGGGCGGGGGGAATCGGTCACGATCCGCACATGGTAAGCCTGCTCGTCCAGCTTCTCCCGGATGGCCCGTATGTCGCCGGCGGCGGCGAGCTTGCCGCTGACCATCAGCACGATGCTGTCCGCCAGCAGCTCGACCTCCTCCAGGATGTGGGACGACACCAGTACGGTGCGGCCCTGTTCGGCGAAGCGGACCATTGCAGCGTGAAACTCCAGGCGTTGTCGCGGGTCGGTGCCGCTCAGTGGTTCGTCCAGTATCAGCACCTCCGGGTCGTGTACCAGCGCCGCCGCCAAGCGCATCCGCTGGCGCATCCCGCGGGAGTAACCGCCGAGCCTGCGGGACTGCGCGTCGGCCATCCCCACGATCTCCAGCGCTCCGTCCACGGCGGGGGCGATGGGAGACAGGCCGTGCATCTTCGCCGTAGATTCGAGGAACTGTCGCCCAGTGAGGAAGCCGTAGACCCCCTCTTTCTCGGTCATCACGCCGAGCCGCCGGTAAAGCTCGGGATTGTTCCTCGAAGGCTCTCCCAGCACCGAAACCGACCCTTCGGAGCAGGCTGCCAGCCCGGTGATCAGGTGCAGCAGGGTGGTCTTGCCTGCGCCGTTGGGGCCGAGCAGCCCGGTAATGCCGGGGAATACCTGCACCGAGATGCCGTTCACCGCCACCACGTCGCCGTACCACTTGGAGACGTTGTCGACTTCGATCACGGGTCCGGGCGCACTCAAGCGGCTATCCTCTCATAGCGTCTCCAGAGCAGGGCCCCGAGGCCGCAGGTCAGCAGGGCGAACCAGAGCACCGGCACGGGACGCGGGAGCTCGGTAGAAATGCCGCTCTCGTCGTTGCCAAAGCCGGGATCGTCCTTACCGAATATGATGTCGTTGACCCTGGTTGGCGCCTCTCCCACGCTGACCAGCGACAGCCATTTTGCCGCACCACCTGTGACTCGTTGCTCGCATTGGCCGAACTCGCCCGATTCGGAACAAGCGGTGAGCGCTCCGGAAACCGTGGCGCTGATGATGAACAGACCTATCACGAAGGCGGCGGCATAGGCCCGCCGGTCGGTGAACGCGGCCACCGCCAGCGGCGCCGTGGCCAGGAAAACGGCCACCACCAGCCCCGCGCCCAGGATGCGCGGAATGTCCAGCCAGTTTTCGCGGAGATACTCCGCAGGATCTGATGCGGACAGCACCAGCCCGATCCAGAGCACCAACTGTCCCGAATATACGAGGGCGATGGTCACTGTAAACAGCGCCAGCCAGCGGGCGGCAACGTAGTCGGTGGGCGTAATGGAGCGAACCAAGTACAGGTGAATGACGCCGTCGCGACGGTCGGGACAAAGCAGCTCCGGCCCGATGATGGCGGCGAACAGGAACAGCACCAGCGAGACCAATTCATAGTAGTCGGCATGAGAGGACAGCGTGTCAGCCAAGGGCTCCAGCAACGACGCGACGACCGCCATGATCACTGCGGGCACCATCGCGGCGCCGAACATCAGGATGGCGAGCACCTTTGCCATCGTTCCGCGGCCGAGGCCCAGTGCCGTCCGCAGCCCGTTGACATATATCGCCCGGCGGGCTCTCGCCCTCCCCTCCCGGAGACCCTCGTAGTGCCGGTAGCTAAGATCGAAGACCTCGGCGCCGGGCTGGCGGCCCGTTTGAGGAGTCATCGGGGTCCGGTCATCGGGCCGCCCGGAAGATTTCGGCGAGCTGGCGGCGGCGTGGACTCATCCGGCGCAGGCGCGCGCCCGTTTCCGCCACCGCATCCCGAATGTCGTCGTACTGGCCCTCGGACTGCAATTCCACTGTCATGGAAGGCCCCTCCAGGGTCACATTTATTCCCCTGGCGGCCAGCGCAGTGGCGACTTCCTCTCGCTTGTCATCCACGTCGAGGACGATCACCTCGGTGTCGGCGGTGAACCCGGCGACCGTTCCTTCCTCGGTCACTCTGCCGCCCTCCAGGACAATTATGCGGTCGCAGGTGCTCTCGACATCGTTCATCAGGTGAGAGGAGAGGATGATACTGATGCCGAACTCCCGCCCGGTGCGGCGCACCAGCCGCAGCATGTCCTCGCGCCCAGCGGGGTCGAGACCAGCGGTCGGCTCATCCAGCAGCACCAGGACGGGGTCGTGGACCAGGGCCTGGCCCAGCTTCACCCGCTGCTTCATTCCGGTGGAGTACTGCCCTATGGGGCGGTAACGCTCCTCCTCCAGGCCAACGTGCCGGAGTATATCGGCGGCGCGGGTGCGGGCCTGGGCCGGAGGGAGGCCGGAAACCTGGGCCATGTGGGAGAGGAACTCGGCGGCGCTGGCCGTCGGTGGCAGACAGTCGTGCTCCGGCATATAGCCCAGTCGCTCCCGCACCTCCGGCGAGTCGTAGGGCCGCCGCCCCATGACCTCCGCGGAACCGGACGTGGGCCTGATCAGCCCCAGGGACAGTTTGATTGCGGTGCTCTTTCCCGCCCCGTTGGGCCCCAGCAGCCCGGTTATGCCTTCGCCGACCTGGAAATCCACGGCGTCCAGGGCCAAGATGGACCCGTACCGCTTGGTAAGGGATTTTGCTTCAAGAAGGGCAATCATCAATTCAAATATAATGCCCGAGATAGCTTGGCGCCAACTTGCAGTCCGTCCGAGAGACACAGCTGCTGAGCCATTGTGGGTCAGAGATTGACCTTCGCCCGCTTCATACGGGACAACAAGGCAGGAGTGCTTCTATACCCGGGCTCTGCAGAGGTCTGCCGTGCATGTCCCAGCTTCGGAGTGTGCACCAAGAACCTGATTCAGGCACGCGCCCTGGGAGTTGGGTGCCAGAGGATTCGCGTCGAAGGGCCTGGCGAACGTTTCCGTGGAATGGAGAATGCTGGCAACCGCCTTCAACCTGCGTACCTTCTGGCGCATATGGCGTACCCGGTCATCGGCCCGTTCCCTGACTGTGACGGTACGGGTGCCTAGTCCATAGCCGCCAGGGCAGTTGCCATTCGCTCTGTCTTTCATCCCGTTCCGTGCTGCTCCGCGCCACACTCATCAATCGAAATTGCTACGGTGGACGACACCGCTCAACGACCCATCAGCTTTTCAGACAAGGTCGATCGGGTTCTTTCGATTGCCACGTTTTTTTCGAATAGCCGTTTGTGGTGAGCCTGTCGAACCACGAACGGGCTGGCAGGCTGCCGGTAGATTTCAAAGGGGTACTCCAAATGAGTAGCCGTGGTTACATTGCCAGGATGAACTGGCCGTGTGCCGTTGTCCTCGGCTTGGTCGTTGGCGGTCATGCGGTTGTAGACGAATCTGGCGACGCCGCGGCGCCCCTGGCAGGGTGGTTCACAAACGCGCGTTTGTGACACTGGGCCACAAGTTGCTCCCTTCGGCTTGTTCTGGTGTGGGTCACAAAGGTATAGAGCATTCGCACCGGTTGGGGGAAAGCGATGGCCGAGACCTACGGCTGCGTCTGCACCAGCCGGCCCAGAGTCTCCGAGCTGGCGGGCAGCGACCCGGAAACCCAGCGCCAGCAGTTGCTGGCCGCCGGCGTGGCCCTTTCTCACATCTACCAGGACGTCGGCGTCTCCGGAACTTACGGGAACAACAGCCGGCGTGGCAGGCACTCTCTGGACTCCCGGCTGGCCCAGGGCGACACCCTGGTTGTGGTGTCCATAGACCGCATCGGGCGGCGCTGGCCGGACACCATGGGCAACATCCACGACCTGCAACGGCGCGGTGTGAAGATTCGCAGTCTTGCCGATAACGAACAGTCCTGGGCCCAATACCTGGGTGCCAACCCCGATTCGCCTGAGTCGTTCTTGGGCTACACTCTGGCCGGATTCGCTGGCTGGGCGTCCGACCGGGAACTGGTGTCCATCCGCCGCCATACCAAGGCGGGTTTGGAGAAGGCGAAGGCGGACGGAAAGAAACTGGGCGCTCCTCGCCGGTTATCCGCGGAACAGGAGGCCGTGGTCGTCGAGATGGTAGCCAGCGGCACGTCGCCAGGTCCTTCGGCGTATCGCCTGCGACAGTCAGGCGCGCCGTAAAGCGTGAGTAGCGCCTGCGCATCGTGCACCCGCCGTGGCGATGCCCAGCGCTTTCAGGGTGCTGTTGTGTTGACCGGTGAGGTGGACCGTGGACGTGGCTCATGGTGGCGTTGGCAGTGTTCCCGGAGAGGAGTCAGGTACTCCGCCGTGGCTGACCTCCAGACGCTTGGCCAACTCCAACTTCCGCTGGCTCACCCTCTTCGACGGTTCCCCCTGACATACACATCCTGCCACTCGCTCAGGGGCGTGGGGTTCTATATGCTTAGTCGGGTAGCACAAATCTCGGTTACGCGAGGCATCAATGAATCCCTGGCATTTGCTTGGCCGGGCACAAACCCCTGGCGGAGGGGCAGAACTCGTTCTGTCCCGACGTGGTTCTGAGTTCTCAATCAAAGCGGATAATTGGGAACTCATGAACAGCCGTACCTACGGGTCAGAAGAAGCTATGGCCAAACTGGGGTGTCAAGACCTGGCAACACATCCGAGGGCCCGCGTTCTGATTGGCGGTCTTGGCATGGGATTCTCAGTAAGAACGGCGCTGGACATCCTCGGCGAGGGTGCCCAGGTGGTGGTCGCAGAGCTGGTGCCAGCCGTGGTTGAATGGAACAGGGGCGTGCTTGCCGATCTTGCCGGCCGACCACTTGACGACGGACGAGTTGAGCTCCACGAAACCGATGTTGCCCAGTTGATTCAGACTGCCAGAGGCTCCTACGATTCCATCATGCTTGATGTTGACAATGGGCCGGAGGCGATAGTCCGAGATAGCAACGATTGGCTCTACAGCAATTCGGGGCTGGCCTCCACCTACGCTGCCTTACGGGGCGGCGGTAAATTGGCGGTTTGGTCTGCCGGACCTCATCCGGCATTCGTCAGACAGTTGCGCCGTGCCGGATTCGCAGTTGATGAAGTCAAGGTGCGCGCGAATGGTGGAAGCAAACGCAAAGGAGGTTCCCATCATGTCGTATGGATTGCAACCCGCACTTGACGGAGAACAACTTGGAGTAGGGTGGTCCAGGTAGCCATACAGGGCTTAATCGGACCTAAGTGAGAGGCCCCTCGTGTTGGTAACCAGCTTAAGATGACCTGATAGCGGTGTCGGTGTACGGCGAAAATGGCATTCGGTCAGCCTCGGGCCCCGATTTCACGAGGTTTATCGGGGACCGGTTGGCGGGCGGAGCGTTGCCTCACTAAAAACGTTACTTTTAGGAAGTAATTGCCCCAAATAAAATGCTACCGAAAATTTGGGAGGCATTGGTGTGGCGGGAGGCATGAGCAAGATGGCGAAACGGGGGTTGCCGGCAGCGATACGGGACCGTTACCGGGCGTCGTCCCGAAAAGATAAGAGCCGGTCTTCGACGAGTTCATCGCGGCCATCGGCCATTACCGCAAGCATGGCATCAAGTTGCTGTCCCTTTCTGAAGACGGAATGGAGGAGGTTGGCGCAGTCAGGGGAAGACGGATCTACGACGTGGCGGTACGTGAGTCGGCGATCTTGGTTTGGGAAGCTTAGGACCGCATCTGCGGGAAGCTCCTGAAGGCAGCGTTGCCCCACCTGGTAGAGTCCATGAAGCGCCACGGCCACCTCGACCCAGAGCCCGAGGTGCGGGAACGTCTCCTGTACGCCAGTGCTGCCACAGGACCTTCCAGTGCTGGGTGGAGCTTGGTGTGCTAAAACGTATCTGGGCGCTGCTGACCGGCGGCTGGGCCTATCAGTTCGGCAGCGGCTGGCGGAAGCAGCAGCAAGGCAAGATAGACACCGTCGGAATGGACTGCTTCGATTACGCCCTCGGCTACCTGGTAACCGCCACGGTACGGAGGTGCTGGCAATGAAGCCGGACTAGCTCTCGCAAACCACGCCGTCGTTGTCCGCGTCGTCCATATACGGATAGGCCGGGTGGCCTCGGTGGACCGGCGCGATTCCATGGGCCCGAGCCTCAGCGCAACTGATCTGGCCATCGTCGTTGTCGTCGTACATCGCGAGCGCGTCGACAACCGGGGTGCTCCGCCACACGCAGGCGAAGATCGTTTCATCTGCAATGGATCGGTAGTTGCGCCCGCAGCGGAGATCCTCGAGTACGTCAGGATAGTCCGACGTCTGGACCGAGACCCCGTCGACGTCGGTATGCAGTTTTTCCTCGGAGCCGCAGCGCATCTCATACCAGCCCTCGTCGGCATACATCCTGCTAGGGTTGCAGTACTCGGTACCATCGACAAAGATGTCCAAGTCAAAAGCCCCGACATCGAAAGCCGTGTCTGCCCAGACCCGCAGATAATCGGCACGGTCAGGGTTCTGGCTCAAACTGATCCACAAGTTCGCCGTGTCGGTGGTGGCCAGGTCAACGAGGTCCGACGTGGGCGTAGGAGTTGGCGTGGGCGTGGCTGTCGGCGTTGGCTCCGGGGTCGGCGTTGGATCCGGGGCCGGCGGGGCCGGGCACAGCTCGCTCCAGGGCGTCTGGCCAAAGTAGGCGTCGATCACGTCGAACAGCTCCGCGATGCCAACCAGGTCATCGCCGTCCTTGTCGAGGCAGGCGGCGCCCTGCGAGCTGTTGCTGGCCTGGCCCAGGACGGCCAACGGCGCGGCCACCGCCAGCAGGGATAGGACCAGGACCAAGACGCCGAAGGAAACAAGATTCGCCATGTTCACATCCGCGCCGAAGTGCCAGATTTCCCGTCCAGGGCGCCAAAATGTCACCAATCTTGGGCGTAGGACAGCGATTCAGCTTTGAAACAGGGGAATGGAGCGGAAGACGAGATTTGAACTCGCGACCCCCTCCTTGGCAAGGAGGTGCTCTACCACTGAGCCACTTCCGCTCGCAACACTGCCGAATGGGCGAAACCCAAGGCATGTTGTGCAACTATTATAGCAAACCACTCCCACCGTTTGTAAACACAGGCCCCGGATCCGAGGCTATTGCATTTTGGAGATTTGATGACATTTGCCCCTTGTCTGCCCTTGTGATATCCGCGTACCATTTTGGTATGATAGCTGCTGAGCGCACCTGCTCCGGTCCCTTGTGTCTGCGTCGCCTTCGGTGTGAGGCGTGCCGGTAATCCAGAAAGCGAACAAGGGACGAATGGGACGAATGGGACAAAATGGTACGGGAACTGAAAATTCTCCGCTCGACGACCTCCGGATAGCGGGCTTTCAGCTTTGAATCTGGCCCGACCTGCCGACGAAATGGGAGAATACGGGAAAAAATGGGACCCGATGGGAAAAATTCCGTCCCCTCTCTCCCACGAGCAGTCTTTCGGCATGGGCCCCCTGTGGCCTAGTCCCGCCTTGTATCTCAGAATTCGACACCCCGACTCGGAAGCCCTCCATCCAAATGCCAAGCCCTGGGGCACCCGCAGGGAGCCATCACATTTAAACCCTTGAAGCCGTCATTGAGACTCAGGGTGCAACTGTCAGCCGCAAAACTCGGGTAAAGGGCTTATGGATTGCCTCGATTTGGCGGCGGTTGTGCCAGAGATCACTGGCGATGAATGCCAGAAATGAGGACTACATGGCTCAAAGTTTTCTAATGCGATAGCCTTGAACTCTGGATTGAATTCCCGGGCTAGCTAAGATTGACGAGCAAAGGGCCAACAATGGATAACCCCTCTTGACCTGCCGCAACTGCGACCGGCCGGTAGCCTCCAGCGACCGGTTCTGCCAGTGGTGCGGGACGCCCGACCCGGCCCATCGCCCTGACGAGGACTCGGAGGCGGCGGAAGCGGCCGCCCCGCCTGCCCCCGGTTCCGACCCGTCCACGGATGCTGAACTGCGTGAGCTGCGGGCCACGATCAACTCAATGACAGGTGAGCTGGCCCGGTTGTCGCTGCGCCTGGAGGATATCGAGAGGGCCCGCCCCGTCGCTCCCGTCTCTAGGCGGCCCCAAGCAGGAGTGGCACCGGCGTCGCAGCCGGAGGCCATGCCTGAGCCCCCGCTGGCTGGCGCCGTGCCAACAGCCCCTGCGAGAACCAGGCAGGCCATCGACCCCCCTGCGCAAGGTCGGCCCGAACCGCAAAGGCCTGCACCATCCGCCCAGGAAGCCCGGAACGACAGAGGGGGCATCGGCCCGCCCCAACTGACTTCAGTTGATTTCGCCAACTGGAATTGGGAATGGCTCGTCGGCGGCAACTGGCTGGCACGCATCGGAATTGTCGCGCTGATCCTGGGGGTCGCCTTCTTCATCAGCCTCGCCATCGACCGGGGCTGGCTCGGTGAGGTGGAGCGGGTAATCCTGGGCGTCGCCGCCGGACTGGCCCTGCTCGCTGCCGGCGAATACTGGCGCAAGCGCTACGCCCCATGGGCCCAGACCGTGACGGGCGGCGGCCTGGCTATTCTCTACGTGTCCGTGTACGGCGCGTTCGCACTGTACGAACTGATTTCGCCCTGGACGGCATTTGGCTCCTTCTCGCTCATCACCATCGCAGGAGCCGCCCTTTCGCTGCGCCAGGAGGCGGTGGCCATCGCCGTTATCACCATCCTCAGCGGATTCGCCACGCCTTTGCTGCTTCAGGAAAAGCTGCCCGACCAGCGCCTGCTGCTGGCCTACGTGTTGGTGCTGGACGTCGGAGTGCTGGCCTTGGCCAGCTTCAGAAACTGGCGCTGGTTCACCCTGCTGGCCTTGATCGGTTCCCTGGTCCTCTTCCAGTTCTGGCAAGAGGAATTGGATCCGCCTGAGGGCTTGGCCCTGATCGGCATCTCCGTCATTTTTCTTATCTTCGTCTCCGCTACTGTGGTCTTCAACCTGGTTTGGAAGCGGCCAGGCCGGTTGTTCGACCTGGCTCTGATCACCTTGAACGCCGGGGCCTATTACGGCTTCAGCTACGCGCTCATTGCCGACGCCTACTGGCCCTGGAGGGGAGCTTTCGCCGTCGCCGCAGCCGTTTTCCACGTCCTTCTGGCCGTCGGCTGCCGCCTGAGAGGAGAGGAGCAGTTCAATCTGTCGGTGTTCTCGGCGGGACTTGCCACCGTCTTCGCGGTAATTGCAGTCCCGATAGTGCTGGGCGGCCCGTGGATCAGTGTTGCCTGGGGCCTGGAGGGGCTGGTCCTGGTGTGGATGTCCTTCCCGACACGAATGCGGGAGCTACGCTGGTTTGGCTATGTCATGTTCGTCGTCTCGGCCTTGTGGCTCCTGGCCGAGGACACGCCAGATGCCCTGGGCAGGGACCTCACACCCTTCTTCAACGAGTACCTGCTCAGCTTTGCGGCAGCGGTTATTTTGCCCGCGTTGGCCGGCTGGCTCCTCCATTTGCGGCGCAACGACCTCGACGCCAGGGAGCAGGTGGCAGTTCCGGCTTTTGCCCTGCGCTCCGCCATCTTTGCCGCCGTTCTCATTCCAACCCAGGTCGAGGGCATCTGGATCGCTGTGGGGTGGATGGTTGAGTCGATGTTTTTCCTGTGGCTGGCCTTTGCCATCAGGATGCGGGAGATACGCTGGTTCGCCTACGGTCTGCTGGCCGCGACAGTGATAAGACTTCTGGCCTGGGACACCTTCGATTTGGACCTGGAGACCTTCCTCCCGGCCTGGAACTGGAGGTTTCTGGCCTTTGCCGGAGGCATCGTGACCCTGTATTTGGCAGCGTTGCTGGAGCGCCGCCACACCCCCAACATGCCATTCCAGGTGAGCGAGATCGAGCTGAAGGCGACCTTCCCGGCGTTGCTGCTCTTGGCGAACCTTGCCACGCTGTGGCTTCTTTCCGCTGAGATCATCGCATCAGCAGACAGCGGGCGCTTTGACCTGTCCCCGGAGGTGAGCGAAAACCTGGCGAGCCTGGGGCTGAGCCTTTTGTGGGCGGTCTATGCTGCCGCGATGATCACGTTGGGCGTGGCCCGCCGCTGGCGCTGGGTCCGCCTGGCAGGCCTCGCCTTGCTGGCGGCCCCGGTCATAAAGCTGTTCGCTTTCGATTCCCGGCTGCTGGAGCAGGAATTCCGGGTGATCGCCTTCTTGGCGCTCGGCCTGCTGCTCCTGGCTGGCGGTCTGCTGTACCAGCGCTACAGCCGCGTGGTGCGTGGATTCCTGTTCGAGTAGGTCCAGCGCCCAAACTGACAGAGGGTTTGCCGCAGAGATTCATTTGAAAGGGGGACCAGTGGCTAAATTCGCGCCTTTCGCTGGCGCTGGGATTCCGCAACAGTTTCGCGGCCGGCCCCAGTGAGGCTACAATAGAAGCGCCGCCAACCCTAGCGGAGGGATGGCCGAGTGGACGATGGCGGCGGTCTTGAAAACCGTTATGCAGGCGACTGTATCGTGGGTTCGAATCCCACTCCCTCCGCCACTAACACTATCTGAGGGATCCAAAATCCCCGAAATCCATTATACCTGTGCCATTTCTAGCCGGATTTGATTGCGAACTGCCCCCCACGCCACTGCTATGGTCGAGTAGCGCTTGTACAGGGTGACCTGCCCCCAGTGGTTGCACCACTTTCTATGAGAGTCCCACCAGTTCTGAGACAAGGTTGGTGGGCAGGATGGTCTCCGGCGCTGGTGGCCTGTAGCCAAGGGAGCTGTGTGGCCTGATTCGGTTGTAGGTCTGCCGGTATTGCTCGGTCAGCACCCGCCTCTCCAGCAGCGTATGGAAGACCTCCCGGTCCAGCAACTCGTCCCTCAGCTTGCCGTTGAAGCTCTCCACGTATCCGTTCTCCCACGGCGACCCGGGTTCGATGTACGGCGTCTTTGCTCCCACCTTCCCGAGCCGCTCACTTACAACCTTGGCAGTGAACTTGGGTCTGTCGTCCGAGCGGACGTGTTCCGGCACTACTCTGGATGTAATCGGCTCGGCGAGGGTTTCGATGACGTCCGAGGACCGGATGCTGCGCATGCCCGAATAGCCAAGCACTCCTTGGTGTACTCGTCTATGACGGTCAGCAGCCGCACCGCCCGGCCGTCCCAAGTCCTGATGTGGGCGAAGTCATAGGCCCACAGATGGTTTCTCCTGTCAGGAATCAGCCTGACGCACCACCCGTCGTTCAGCCAAAGCCGTTCTCTCCTGGGCTGCTTGGCCGGTACCTTGAGCCCCGCCCGCCGCCAGATACGATCCACACGTTTGTGGTTCACCGTCCAACCACTACGCTGGAGCATCGGGTGATCCGCCGGTACCCGTAGAGCCCGAACCGGGTGGCCAACCCCGCGGTATCATTGGTGAGAGCCTGCTCGTCATCCCGGACCAACGGCTCATGACGCTGGGTCGAGCGGTACTGCCCCAGAACCTTGCAGGCCCTCCGCTCTAAGCCCGAATCCACCGATAGAGGACGTCAGGTTAGCGACCTGAAGTGGTCAAAGGGTGCTCCTCTGAATCTGGGATAATGGTTTTCGAGAAAGGAAACCGACCCCAGAAAAGGAGCACCCAATTGATGCTACCACGCAACCATCCCGACCGTATTCGCATCGTCTTTGACGACCACCGTCTGGTGGCCAATGCCGGCCTGCTCCTGCCGGCCACTCTCGCCCAACACCTGGGCCTGGGGGAACTCGTAGACCATCACCTCAATCTCGGCAGCGCGCCGGGCCGGGCCAACGCCGGCGACAAGATGATGACCCTGGTCGCCTCTGCCCTGGCTGGCGGCGATTGCATCGACGACGCCGATGCGCTGCGCGCCGGTGGGACGGCCGGTGTTCTCGACTGTAGGGTCAAGGCGCCATCCACCCTGGGCACCTTCCTGCGCAGCTTCCGCTGGGGCCATGTCCGTCAGCTGGACCGGGTGATCCGGGAACTGCTGGCCCGGGCCTAGGCCGCCGGGGCGGGACCCGGCGACGCGCCGTTCACCATCGATCTGGACTCCACCATCTGCGAGACCTACGGACTGGCCAAGGAGGGGGCGCGACACCACGGCTATACCGGCAAGCGGGGCTATCACCCGCTGTTGGCCGTGGCCGCCGGCACCGGCGACGTGTTGATGTCCCGGCTGCGC
This sequence comes from Dehalococcoidia bacterium, assembly GCA_965222025.1. Classification (GTDB taxonomy): domain Bacteria; phylum Chloroflexota; class Dehalococcoidia; order Lucifugimonadales; family UBA3495; genus VXOI01. Next base: position 785,542 of record CBDCTI010000007.1, read on the forward strand.
GAGGGCCGGGCCAACACTGTTCGGGGCGCCGCCCACTTCCTGCGCGAGACGGTGGGACGGGTGCGCTACGCCGGCGCCAGGGGCCGACTCACGGTGCGGGCCGACAGCGGCTTCTATGCCCACGCCATCGTCGCCGTCTGCCGCAAGATGGATGTCCGCTACTCCATCACCATCCGCCAGCACAAAAGCCTGCGCAATCTCATCGAGGCCATACCCGAGACGGATTGGACGCCCATCCCATACTGGATGGACGGCGCCGCCGATGTGGCCGAGACCACCTACACTCCCTTTGAGAGTGAGGCCGGCGCCGCGCCGGTGCGGCTCATCGTCCGGCGTGTGAAGCCCACGCCCGGTTCCCAACTGGCCCTCTTCGCCACCTACAGCTATCACGGATTCATCACCGACCGGGACGGGGAGACCCTGGAGCTGGAGGCCGACCACCGCCGCCACGCCGAGATCGAGAACGCCATCCGGGACCTCAAGTACGGCGTCGGGCTGAACCACCTGCCGTCCGGCCGATTCGCCGCCAACGGCGCTTGGCTGGCGGTACAGGTGATGGCCCACAACCTGGCCCGCTGGACGGCCCGCATCGGCTTGCGCGAGCAGATCGTGACCACCAAGACCCTCCGGCGTCGGTTCTTCGCCCTGGCGGGACGGACCACCCGCTCGGCGCGCCGCCTCACTTTGCATCTTCCCAAGCATTGGCCCTGGGAAACCCAGTTCAGCAGCGCCCTGGCCCGGCTGCGAGCCATTCCACTCCCCGCCTGACGGCGCTGTCCGCAACCGCCCCAACACCTCCAAACTCGCGTCCGCCCCGCCCGCGAGTGCATCCTGCTGCGTCCGATCTCACTATCACGCGATTCCCAGCCTCCATAGACCGCTCTCCAGGTCCGGTGCGGCTACTGAAAACCCTCGCGGGGTCACATCGGTCCAATGGAGCCCAGGCTTTCTCCCTTGCAGGCTCCCTCATCCCAATTTGCCCAGCATTCACGCCTCCCATCGGTGGATTCGGGCTAAGACTCCGAACGTCCCCCTCACGTGCTGGATGCGCCGCAAGCTGCGGACGAAACGAGGTCGGGAACGCTACACCCTACGTACGGAGGCGGTTGAACCGGTGTTCGGCCAGATCAAGCAGGGCCGGGGCTTCCGGCAATTCCTCCTGTGGGGCCTGGAGAAGGTGAACCGGGAGTGGCTGCTCATCTGCACCGGCCGCAACCTGCTGAAACTGTTCCGCTTTGGGCGGGGGAAGCCTGGCAAGGCCAGGGCCACAGGACCCGCTGGAAACAACCGGGACTGGCACGGAACTGCAACCCGCAGGATATTCCAGCTGCCGCCAGGGTACACCTGTCTGCCCCGCACCAGGGCGGTGGCCCTCGGCTGGTTCCATTTGGATCCTTGCTAGACAGCTATTCCTCGGACGGGCTGCTAGTATTACAACGACAGTTGGCGTGATAAGATCACTGGGAGGTTGGGGAAGGCTTGGTCGGGTGAGGTAGGGAAGTGGATGCGGCAGCTTTCGAGCAGATATATCAGGACTTTCAGGGGTTTCACGCTTACTTCGCTGGGCTGTTTGGCCGCCGGGAGACGCGGGAGCGCAGCGGCCATTATCTGCAAGCCCTGCTGGTGCAATCCGGGGAGCGGCGCAACGCCGAGAATCTATCGGAGACGGTTCCTGAGTCCGCCCGGGGGATGCAGCGGTTTCTCACCGACTCTCCCTGGGACGATGAGGCGGTTATAGGGCGGCTGGAGGAGTACCTGGGAACCCGGCTGGAGCATCCTGAGGGGGTGTAGGTCCTGGACGGCAGCGACTTTCCCAAGCAGGGTAGGAAGTCGGCGGGAGTGGCCCGGCAGTACTGCGGCCGGCTGGGCAAGGTGGCCAACTGCCAGGCGGGGATGTTCTTGGCCTACGTAAGCCCGTTGGGCCGGTCCCTGGTGGACAAGCGCCTTTATCTGCCGGAGAGCTGGACCTCGGACGAGGACCGTTGTGCTGCGGCTGGGATTCCGGGGGAGCGACGGAGCTACCGGTCGAAGACGGGACTGGCTTTGGAGATGCTGGAGCGGACAGTAGAGTTGGGCCATCTGAGGGCCGGATGGGTCGCGGCAGACGACGCCTTCGGCGTGTCGCCGTCCTTCCGCAACGGGTTGGCGACCTTGGGAATGCACTACGTCCTGGACGTTCCAGAGGCCTTTACAGTGTGGCCGGTGGAGCCCGAGTGGACCACTCCGGTCTACCGGGGACGGGGTGGGCCTCCCAAGCCCAGGCTGGTGGCCGGACAGCGGCGCACGATGGGGGAGCGCAGTGGCGAATTGCCGGAGGATGCCTGGCAGGAGATCACGGTGGCCCAGGGGAGCCAGGGGCCGAGGAGCTATACATTCAGCGCCCAGCGGGTGCGGCCCAGCAGCAAAAGGAAGCCCGGAGAAATCCACTGGGCCGTCTACCGCCGGAACCTGGACGGCAGCGAGCCCCGCTACTACCTTTCCAATGCTCCGGAGGATACGCCGTTGGAGACCCTGGCATACGTGGGCGGTTCCAGGTGGCGCATAGAAACGGAGTTTGTGCTGGGCGGAGCCTTCCTGCTGAGCCTACAACAGGCTTGGCCCGAATCCACC
>CBDCTI010000008.1:0-1034017 GCA_965222025.1 Dehalococcoidia bacterium
ACCGTCGTACCAAAAACGCCGCACAGGGATGGAGTCGAGTGGGGGGTGAACTCTATCCCACTCTTTGCCAAGAACGCGACGGGACCTCCCTTCCCCCAGTCTTGATAGCCGTACCATTGGGCGGGTTGATGCGCTAAAGCCGTTAGGCAGGCATCCAGGTAGTTGGTTTGCCTCGCTGTTCGTTCACTAGGTGAGCTGAGAGTGATGCTTTTGATGGCATCCACCCCTCCCATATTCAGCTTCCCTGAGTCGCTGGTCGTCATCTCAATTCCATTGGCTAGTCAGCCCCCATTCCCAAGAGGCACTGGGCGACGAAAACCATTACTGCCACAATGAGAGCAGGAGGATAATAAAGCCACACCGACGGCGATCGTAAACACTTCGCCAGTATACCGATGGAGAAATCTATCGGAGTGATTTCGTAAGCATCGTCTGGCCCATAAGTGCCAGTTCGCAACTTTTTGAGCATGCATTCATACGAGCCTCGAAATCGCCGTTCAAGGGACAGATAGTAAACGTCCAACAGGAAGAAAAGTGACACCGGAATCAAGGCAATCAAGGTGTGCCAAGCGACTCCGGTTCTGGCGGCCAGAAAAATCACGGCAGACAACGCAGTAATACTCCACAGCTTACAGGAACGGCTATTCTCCGCCATACGCTGGATTACTCCCTGCAGCATCTCTAGGTGGGACTGGACGGCGGAGGAACCGAAATCGGAAGTCACAACAAGCCAGCTTCCCTGAGTTCTCTTTGCAACACTGATTGCCAATTGTCCAGCGGTTCCGTAACTAAACCTCTGTAATCGGACGGCATTTCCACCTTGTCATCCTTTAGCACGCAAACTCGGCTAGGGTTAACGGCAAGTACGCGGCCCATCTCAATCATTGCGTTGGGGCGTGGGCGAAACGCCCCGGTCGTTAGTTCCTCGTCTGCGGTGAGGATCACGACATAAAAGTCCGCGTTGTTTATGGTGTTATCTATCTTGTCATTGACAAAGCGACCGGAGTTAGGGAGATCAGCTGCTTTGTAGGCATCCATACCGTTCTCGAAACACCATAGCCTGATGTCCTCAACAACCCTAGGCACTCGCCCATCGTTACTGCCGTGGATCACCATGACTCGAGGGCGGGTCCGCATTATCTGTCCATCCTCGCTGTGGCCTATTTCAGTGTTGACCGACGAGTTCCATTCTTCTAGGGCGGCCCTTCCATCGTCGGTCAAGTCAAAGGCAAAGATGCCTTCAGCTGACCAAGAGTTCGTAACGTCTGTGAACCCTCGGCGAGAACGAATCCAACCCAGATAGACCAACGTTTTGGCGTCGGTGTGTTCCTGACCACCAAAGTCCGGCATCCTAAACATTGACCCTAGCGGGTTGGGGACGGGTTCTCCAGCCTCCCGAGCGGCCAACTTGGAAAGCAACTCCATTAGTCGCCGTTCCTGTTCCTTACCCATTGACACGCAGCAACCTCCAGTCCTCTGATCGACCACCATCAATTCTACTGGCGACGATTCTTTATGGCATCTTCAACCCATCCCTCAAGACGGTCCTTTATGTAGCCGTACACGTCTTGGCTGTTCATATAGGGAGGGTCGTAGGCGGCCACATACTGGTCAAGAATTCTACCATTCTGCAATCGAACGTTTGCAAAGGGATTCGCCCCCTTCTGAGATGCTTGGCGGTTCTGATCCATAAGCCTGTGAATGTAAATGCCGAATAGCCCCTTCCTGTCATTCCAAGCCTTTCTGATCTCGTAATCTATCCACTTCCGACTTGCTGTCTGTGAGCCGATTAAAACAATGACGCAAGACCTGGTGCTCATCTGGTCATTGATCCACCTCTCAATGGCGGCATCGCCACCGCGTTTGACCTGTTCCCAAGAGTTGTCAGAAACGGGTTCATCGTGCTCAGTAGTACCGATGTTGCGTACTTGTCCCGCTCTCCAAGCATCGTTGTCGAAGTGGAAGCTGTAGAACGTTCGCCTCTTTGGATGGTTGGTCGTCAATTGGTGTCCCCCTATATTCGATCCAGGACTCGGTATAGTCCAACACGGAGTCGCTTTGACAATTATGGTATAAATTCACCATAGCAGAAGCTAGATTATCAGTGAAGATAATATTGTCATATGCGGGCCTATGCTAGAACCTCCGAATTTCCAACGACCAGAGCGGCCAATGCCCTAGAGCGACAATCGGCGGAAGAAGGCCAAACTGAATGCCTCGAAAAAACGGGTGTTACGCGCCAAGGTCTCGGAGACCGACGGGGATCGACCAAAGATGTACCAAGGAACATTCGAGGACCCATGCGGGTCGATGGTGGCGTATATGACACCGATGAAGTTGCCCTCCTTGGAGGAGTACCGTCGTCAGGCGATCTCTGACCATATCGCGGAATGAGCATGTCCGGCCCCTGAGGTGTGCGGAGGTGCGCTGGCGACTGGTGAATATTAATCTGAGCCCGAGGAACTATGTTGGTCTCCAACAGGCATCGGGTAGAAGAGACCCGCCTGAATATTCAGGCGGGCCTTTATCCTTGGGTCGGCGTTAGACAGGGTCCCACGAACATCGTCTATGCGATGACACGGCGAGCTCGGGCAACCACAGCCCTCACGCCCCGCCACGTGTATATGCCACTAGTCCATATGAACCAGATCGAGAGCGGACTGGCGACCCAGTCAGGGCATTGTGACCAGCCAGCAAAGAACGCACCACTCTCCCAGGCCATTACTGCCGCCAGACTCAGGATTGCTAAGACAGAAGACAAGAGAAACGTTTTCTGGAATAGGCTGAGGCCTCTCAGCCATCTTCTGGAGAGCTGGGTTCGTGCCCGCAGAGACTTGGTGCCATCAATCAAGGGCGGAACCAAATTCTCGGCGAAAAGCGGCTGCAAGCGATCCTCGTATCGCTGCCACGCTTCCCAGAGCACCATGACAAAAATCGGCCAAGATGAACTGATGTTGACACGGTTGATGGAGTGGGGCAAATGATTTTATCCCGGGCTGACACTTCCCTGTTTACGTTCACTTCGTCCGTGTCGTACAATATGTTGTAGGTACAAAAGCACCAAGGAGGTAGCCCAATCCATGGCAACCAACCCCAACAGGCACAACCCCGATGTTGAACAATACCCGAAGCACGACCGATTCGACCTGCCCATGATTCCCAAGTCAGAGCGCGGAGATTGGCTGCCATTCCGCCCTATCTGCGAACGGTTGGGCTATGACCTGCCCAGTTCCTTCGGCGAAGGATGGGTGGTCCGGGTCTACGACTGGAGGTTCGAACGGATCATTAGGCAACAGGGTCAGGCCAGCCCAGAACGACTGATGATCCACAAGTCGTGGCTTGCGGACTTCCGCCGAGCGGCGGGTGTTGAGGTCGGCCCTGATGACTTACTGGACCTAGGGGGCCAGTTCCTGAAGGTCTTGGACGAAGCCAATGACGCCTTCGACGACGCGGTCGATGCCGCAAGAGAGGCCCGCATTGTGGCCCAGGATAGGGCGGAAGATGAATTCCTGAATGCCCTAGCCGCTTACGAGAAGAACCACTCCGGCTAACCCTGCGGTTTTGTCCCAAGAAGTCAACAAAGCCCTCGCCAGTCTTCTGGCGGGGGCTTTGTTGATGTTTGCCGTTGACCGGCACGACCGGCACCGTAAAGGGAAGAGAAATTCACATAAGTAGGCAACCTAGTGGCTTACCCCATGCACCCCCACTAGGATACGGGACTCTTCAAGATGAGGCCCCAGCACACCGAATTCATACCTAGTAGTATTGCATGTGTAGTCCGTCCCCTTGCGGACTAGGTTAGGGTCACGCTAGAATAGAAATCAGGACGTCCTACCGACCAAAGCGAACGTCCTGATCATCAGCCCAAAACCACACCCCAAGTTTATAGGAGGCCCTTAATTCAGTCCTTCAGATTCCAGCTCCCAAGGGCTTGATTCTTTGGAACAGACTTTTGGGAGGATAGGCCAGAACCAAGCACCGTTTAGCTTCGGTTCTGGAAACCCCAATTCCTTGACCCGAGAGTTTTGGTTTTGTAAGGTCCGGCGCCGCGCCCTTCGGGCGTTGCCCCTTTGCTATAGGCGAATCCTATAAAAGTACCTACTAGGGCTGTCAAGACCACCGTGGAGGAGTATATGAAATCTAGTTCCGAGCATACGGGCGATTTTGTGGACCCCGTACAGGCCACGCCCGAAACGATTAAGTTCCTAAGGAAGTTGGTCTCCGATATCGACTACGAGATCGAGGCGCTGACTGCCAAGAAGCGTGTCTTTGTGGAAGTTCTAGAGGAGGTCGATGGAGAGCTTGAAGAAGTGGAGCGGGCGCCTTTAGAGAATCTGTCTGTCCAGGGTGCCGTCATAGAGAACGCGGCTACAGATGCCACGCATTGCCAGGGGACCTCTATTTCGCAGGAGGTTGACGAAAACAAATTAGACATCGACCTGAGCGAGTTGGACGTCTCCATCGTGCAGGACGCATCTAATCTGCTCGATCGTATGTCCAGGATAGGCCTAGCAATCAGGGACGAGGGCAAACTTCTAAATATCACTCAGGTTGCTAGGTATCTGAACAGGGCAGGAGTGACAACCTCCACTATACAGAATCAGCGAACCTCCATGGGGAAGGTGCTCCGGGAACATCCCGAACTCTTCGAAAAGGTGCGTCTCGGGACATTCCGATATCTGGGTAACGGCTTCCACAGTTCCCCAGATTCCGCCAGCGATGTCCAGGACAACGAGAGTACAGACAGTGTTGATTCCGCAAACCTCAGCGAGGAGGTGAACAATCCCTAACCCTGAAAACTCAGCGAGGTTCCCCCAAATAGCCGGAAGCCGCCCACTCTCTTCCACAAGCACAGGCGGCTTCCTCGGCCAAGGAGGTGGCCCCCTCCCATGGCACCTTTGGATCGTAGAGGGAAGATTGCCGGCCTGTCAACTTCCCCAAAAGCCAAATCATTCATTTGTACCATCCTGGACGGGATAGACGACACAAATTTACTTGAGGCCCTGAAGCCACCGCCAGCCAAACACGGGCGCACGGGACGCCCTCCCTTCCCGGTTCGCGCCATGTGGCGGGGGTGGCTCTGCAAATATCTCCTGAACATCCCCTACAACGTCGTGTTGATCGAATACTTGGAGTCCGACCGACGCCTGCGCGAGGTGTGCGGCTTTGACGGCACGGTGCCCGCCGCCCCCACCTGGAGCCGCTTCCACTCCCGCCTGAGCGAGTTCCAGTCCGCGGTGGACGACATTCTTGACACCCTGACCACCAAGCTCAAAGAACTCCTCCCGGGTCTGGGCGCGTCAGTAGCCATTGACTCCACCAGCGTTGAGTCCTTTGCCAACCCCAACCGCAAGCACGTCAGGGACCACGACGCAAAGTGGGGGGTTAAACACAGTGCCAAGGCGAAGGAGGAGGGTACGGAATACTTCTTCGGCTACAAGATGCACATGGTAGCCGACGCCGACTATGGCATCCCGCTGGCGTTCAGGGTCACGCCGGGCAGCACCAGCGACTCGACAATGCTCCCAAGAGTCATGGACAAGGCCATGGACAGGCTGCCCTGGCTGGATCCCAAGTACCTGATTGCCGACCGTGGCTATGACTCGGAAAAGAATCACCGGTACAGCGTGGAGCGGGGCACCGTCCCGATCATCCATATCCGAGAGACTGATAAGAACAAGAACTCGCCCGTGTACAACAACGTCTTGGGCTGCCCGACCTGCATGGGCGGGGTGCCCATGGCGTACATCCGCACTGACCCGGAGACGGGGCATCACCTCTTCCGCTGCATTTCCTCCGGTTGCCACCTGAAGCCCAAGTCGAATGGCGCGTGGCAATACTGCGATACCGATGTGTGGGAAGATCCGATGGAGAATCTGCGGATAATCGGCATCGTGGCGCGGCAGTCACCGGAGTGGACCATGCACTACAAAAAACGGCAGTGGGTGGAGCGGCTATTCAGCAGCCTGAAGCGGTCCAGAGGTCTGGAGAGCCACACCGCCCTGAACATCAGGCGGATCACGACGCACCTGACCATGAGCACACTGGCTTATCAGGCAACGGCATTGGCGCGGGCGGCTTTGGGGCAGTTCAAAAATATAAGATTGATGCGTGTTGGGACTCCATAGTTAGCGGCGAGCAGTTGACAGCGCTGCCCACTTGGATGGCTAGGTAACCGGATATCATTTCCGCTACCGCCTCCAAGGGTCTGTCAGCCCGTCCGAGCAATTGGGCGGTGTGGTTGGGGAATTCCTGTAAGTCAGTCTGATCATCGAGACTCACACGCATCTTCGAGGAGCTATTGATCTCGACGCCAAGGGACCACTGGGGAGTACTGGGGGTTTTGCTGGGGACATTGCTGAGGTCAACTACTGGCTTGCCCATTTCGGGGCCCCCAGGATACCGGCGACAGACTCCGCCCAGAAGGCCAAAGCTGGAGCCCTACACCGGCGTCATCGACCGGATCCTGGAGGACAACCTCGCACGCCCCAGGGAGCAGCGCCACACCGTTCGGCAGCATCCTCTGTTGGGTTTAGTTTGACACGCGGTTTCTCGGCTCTGCTATCATCGGCGGCAACATTGCCTCTTGGGAGCCGTAAATGCCGACGCTGGAATTCAAGGGCAAGCAGCACATCTATGCCCACCACCTCACCGTGCCCTACCGGCCGCTGGTTGCTGACGCTGACAAGTCCGTGAATCCGGCGGACGCCGACGACAACCTGATCATTCACGGCGACAACCTTAACGCGCTCAAGGCACTGCTCCCCCGCTACGCCGGTCGGGTCAAGTGCATCTACATCGATCCGCCCTACAACACCGGCAACGAGGGCTGGGTCTACAACGACAACGTGAACAGCCTCTTGATGCGCGAGTGGCTGAAGGCCAACGGCCCTGTGGACGGGGAAGACCTGGAACGCCACGACAAGTGGCTCTGCATGATGTGGCCCCGCCTACACCTGCTCAGGGAGCTGCTGGCCGACGACGGAGTCATCTTTGTCTCCATCGACGACAACGAGCAGCACCATCTTCGCATGATGATGGACGAGATTTTCGGAGAGGAGTGCTTCAAGAATAGCCTGATCATTCGTAGGGGTACGAAGAACGTACAATCACAATTTGATACCATTGACGCGCTTGCAACAGGCCACGACACCTTATTGCTTTACAGCAAGTCGAACAACCTGCGAATGCCTAAGCTCACTTCCGAAGCGGAGGATGAATCACCCGGAAAGTGGGACACCTTCTGGCGTGGAACAGAGCGCCCCACCATGCGTTATGAACTATTTGGAATCCATCCAAAGGGTGGCCAATGGCGCTGGTCTGAAGAGCGCGCTCGTTTAGCTGTCCAGAACTATGAAACCTACAGGGAGATGTATGCGTCTGAGTGGACGCTTGACAACTATTACGGCCTTATCAACCAAGGAGAGGGCCGAAGTTTGGATTTTGTACGGCTTGACCTCGAAGGCACAGTACAATACTACGTTCCCCCCAGAAACTACCGTATCCTTTCAGACGTTTGGATGGATCTACGTACAGCTGGGAGGTTCACGGAATTCCCTCACGAAAAGCACATAGAGCTCGTAATGAGGATGATCAACTGGCTCACAGATAAAGATGACGTCATATTGGATTCCTTCGCGGGAAGCGGTACCACCGCCCACGCAGTACTTGGCCTGAACAAGGAGGATGGCGGGAACCGCAAGTTCATCCTCGTGGAATGCGAGGACTACGCCGACAGCATCACCGCCGAGCGGGTTCGCCGCGTCATCAACGGTGTGCCCGGCGCCAAGGATGCATCGCTGAAGGAAGGACTGGGTGGCGCGTTCACCTACTGCACTCTCGGCGAGCCCATCGACGTGGAGGGGATGCTGACCGGCGAGGCACTGCCGGGGTTCTCGGAACTGGCATCCTACCTGCTGCACACTGCATCAGGTCTCTCGCTCAATGGAGAGTTGAAGGCAAAGAACGACGATGGCCTGTTCTACAGCAACGGCGACACGGATTACTACCTGCTGTACCGCCCCGACATTGAATGGCTGCGCAGCAACGAGTCGATCTTGAATGCAGAGCAGGTCCAGCGCATTCACGACGCGGGCCGGAAGGCGGTGGTGTTCGCCTCAGACAAGTACATGGGCCAGCGGTTCCTCGAACCCTTGGGAATCACCTTTTGCCAAATTCCCTACGAACTGCACCGGCAGGGCTAGGGGCGGGCGATGGAGCTGAAGGACTATCAGACCCGCACTCTGGACGCCTTTACCCGGTGGAGCAGCGCCTTGGACCACGCTCGAAACGAATCGCTGGAAGACCTGGCCTACTACGAGAGTCGGGGGAGACCGGTACCCGGCGAAGTCCGTAACTACCCCAAGTCTGCTTGGACAAAGCTGGCGCAAGTCGGAGAGGTCGCCCACGGCTCCCGACCCTACGTTGATCGTACCGCCGCCGCCGGGTTCCCCATACCCCACGTCTGTTTCAAGGTGCCCACCGGCGGAGGCAAGACGCTGCTGGGTGCGGCGGCACTGAAGTGCCTGAACTGGAACAGCGGCCTGGTGCTGTGGATGGTTCCCAGCAACGCCATCTATCGGCAGACCAAGGAGAATCTGTGGGACAAGCAGCACCCCTACCGGCAGATGCTGGAGCATGGCAGCGGGGGGAGCGTCAAGGTGCTGGAAAAGGACGACCCGTTCACCGCTGGCGACGTGGAGCATTACCTCTGCGTGATGCTCATCTCCTTGCAATCGGCCAACCGGAAGAACAACAAGGAGTTCCTGAAAATGTTTCAGGACTCCGGACGATACATGTCCTTCTTCCCCGATAACGACGACGTACTGGGAGATGCCCGGCTGCGCAACGAATACCCCGACCTGGAACCGCCAGCCGCCGACCGTCCAGTGGCGCAGAGCCTGTTCAACGTGTTCAAGATGGTGCACCCGGTGATCGTGCTGGATGAGGCGCACAAGGCCTACGGCCAGCAGGGGAAAGACAGCGACGAGTTCGTAGAGTCTGTCAATCGCCTCAACCCGAGCCTGGTAATCGAACTGTCGGCCACACCCAGCGCCGCCAGGAGCAACCTGCTGGTGGATGTCGCCGGGCAGGATCTGAAGACCGAGGAGATGATCAAACTGCCGGTCCAGGTCACCTCATTCTCCAACACCGACTGGCATCACACCCTGGGTCAGGCCCATGCCAAGCTGGAGGAGCTGGACAACGAGGCAGTCTCCCTGCAGAACAGTGAGGGGCGTTACATACGCCCCATTGCAGTGGTGCGGGTTGAGCGCACCGGCAATGACCAGCGTGACGGCGAGCGCATTCATTCCGAAGATGTGCGGGGATACCTGACGCAGAACATGGGAGTTCCCGCCGAGTCGGTGGCCGTCCAATCCAGCACCAGCCACGAGTTGGACGGCGTAGACCTGCTGTCCGAATTTTCCTCCGTGAGATGGATCATCACCAAGGCGGCGCTTATGGAGGGCTGGGACTGCCCCTTCGCCTACCTGCTGGTGATGCTGGACAACACCAGCGCAAAGCGGGCCATCACCCAGCTGGTGGGACGGGTGATGCGCCAGCCCCACGCGCGGCTTACGTACCGGGAGGCGCTGGACCAGTGCTATGTCTACTGTCAGAGCACCGATGTCAGCGATGCGGTTCAATACGTGAAGGACGCGCTGGAACAGGAGGGGATGGGCGACCTTGACGACGATGTACATACCAGTCAGGCGACGACGTTCAAGACCGTCATGATCAATCGCAGGGAGGAGTTCAGGGACTCGGAGATTTTCCTCCCCAAGGTGTTGCACAAGAAAACAGGCGGCGAATGGGAGGAACTGGACTACCAGAGACATATCCTCCCTGGAATCGATGTGAACGCGATTGGCTCGCCAGACCTCCAGAGCGCGCACCCGGACCGGCCGCAAGAGTCCAGCGCGACCGTGGACCTGGGAGGAGGAGGTGCCTCGGCCACTTTCCACCGTCCTCAGGAGGTGTTCGTCGATGAAAGCGTCAGGATTTCGTGGTACGCCCGCCGCGTCTCCGACATCCTGCCCAACCCGTTCCAGGCAGCCCGCATAGTCCAGGAACTGGTGCAACGGATGAGGGATGCGGGTGAGGGTGACAGCGGAATCTACCGGCAGCGCTCTGCGCTGGCCTCCCAACTGCGGGAGCACGTGGCCAGTGCCATGGACAAGCAGGCAGAGAAGGTCTTCCGCTCCAAGCTCAGGTCAGGAGACATCCGCTTTGACCTGGAGGCCACAGACCGTAACCACCAAATGCGCAAGAGCTACGAGATACTGGTCGCGGACAGTGACGTGCTGCTGCAACGCTATGGCAAGTCAGTCCAGTTGAGCCTTTTCGAGCCGGTTTTCGACCGGGACTACAACGACCTGGAGCGGAAGTTTGCCTTCTACCTCGACGAGCAGAAGGCGCTTCGCTGGTGGCACCGTATCGCCGTCAGACAGCATGGGGAATATTACCTACGAGGCTGGCGCCGTGATAGGGTCTGGCCTGACTTCGTGGCTATGGGTGGCGAAAAGGATGGCAAGCCCAGCGTATTGGTGTTCGAGACTAAAGGAGAGCACCTCAAGGGAAACGACGACACCGAATACAAGGAGCGGTTATTCGCGGCCCTCGAAGAGACCTTCAACGCAGGCAAGATGACCATCAACGACGGGCCCGCCAAGGGAGTGTTCCACCTGGTGTTCGACAGGGAAGGGTTACCGGACGCTGAGACGGCCATTGACCGGTTGGCGGGTAGGTACGCTCACTGAGGAACTTTCACCCTACGAGGAAGATCCTCATCCGACATCCCAAGCTGTTCCAGAAGGATGGACAAGCCAGACAATCTCAGAGCAACGCCCCGGCGAGGAACCAAACTCAGCCGAACCGGCACCCGTTCAACGAACCAAGGCCCTTGCCTCCCTAGTGGCCGGGACTGCTTCCAAGGGGCGGCTTGTGTACACGTATGACCCCGGCTACCTCACCCGCAAGTGAGGTAGCCGGGGCCTCGTTTTGTCCTCAAGTAAGGGTGGGTCTGGGGTTTCACGGACTTTTGGAATCGTCTCCCACTTAGAGCAGTTCTTCTCGTGTCAGGAATTTTCTGATAAGATAATGAGACAATTGATTATTCCATATGGCTGTGCCCAAATTGCAGCCGGGCGGTCAGACTTTTAAGGCAGTCCAGTGAGGCTGGCAAAGTAGGGCGTCCGCGGGTATAGTGCCGGTATGCGTAACCATGCCGGGCGATACCGCGCCCCCCTTGCCCCTCGCCTGCGAGGGGTTTTTGTTTCCCCTCGATCCAGGCCGGCTACAAAAGAATCAACGAATTTACAGGAGACTGGTCATGCCGGAAGGGGGAATCCCCGGAATGGCTGAACGGCAGATCATGAACCAGGAAGGCATGGGACGCGCGCTGTCGCGCATCGCACATGAAATCCTGGAACGAAACCGCGGCGCCGAAGAGCTGCTGCTAGTCGGCATCCAGCGGCGCGGCGTGCCCATGGCCCAGCGTCTTTCGGCCAGGCTGGCCGGGTTCGAGGGGACAGTTGTCCCCGTCGGTTCCCTGGACATCAATCTGTACCGCGACGATCTTCGGGAACGCAAGCGTCCCCGGGTGCGGGTACATCGCACCAATCTGCCCGTCAGCATTCAGGGACAGAAGGTGGTGCTGGTAGACGATGTGCTGTACACCGGCCGTACCATCCGCGCGGCTCTGGACGCCCTCAACGACTACGGTAGGCCCACGCAGGTACAGCTTGCAGTCATGATCGACCGCGGTCATCGAGAACTCCCCATCAGAGCCGACTACGTGGGCAGGAACATTCCCACCTCCCGCAATGAAATTGTCGCCGTTCGCCTAGATGAAATTGACGGCCTTGACGAGGTTGTCCTGCTGCGCCCCGAAGATTTCGCAGATGAAATTTCGGAGCCTGAACTCAGGGAATCTCAGGCTGTGGGTGCGGGCGGCGAATAGGTTTGCCTGAACCTTACGGAGGCACATGAGACCAGTAAGATGACTCTGCCTCATATCATGGAAGAGAACTTGACCGGGCGGGCAGTCCAGGCCGACGGCCTGCCTCCGCGCCGTCACGTCCTGGATCTCGACGACTATTCTAGGGAGGAGCTGACCGCCACCCTGGCGTCCGCCCACGGCATGGCAGAGGTGCTCGGCCGGGACATCAAGAAAGTGCCAGCCCTGCGCGGCAAGGTCATCGTTACGCTCTTCTACGAGGCCAGCACCCGCACGCGCATTTCCTTCGAGGAAGCCGGCAAGGTTCTGAGCGCCGACGTTATCAACATGAGCGCCTCCGGCAGCAGCACCGACAAGGGCGAGTCGCTGCTCAATACAGGCCTGACGCTGCAGGCCATGGGCGTGGACACTCTGGTAGTGCGGCATCCGCACTCAGGGGCGCCAAACTTCCTTGCCCGCAACCTGGAGCGCGTCAGCGTGGTCAACGCGGGAGACGGGCTACATGCCCACCCCACGCAGGCGCTGCTGGATCTCTACACCGTTCAGTCCCGCCTGGGGTGCATCGGGGGCCTGAAGGTCGTGATTGTCGGCGATGTGCTTCACAGCCGCGTGGTTCGCTCGGGCATCTGGGGATTTGCCAAAATGGGCGCCCGCGTAGTCCTTTCGGGACCGCCGACGCTGATGCCTCTGGACTTCATAAACCGGGAAGAAAGCGAAAGAGGCAGCGGCCTGGCCACACTGGTAGAAGTGGATACCGACCTTGATAGGGCAGTGGAAGACGCTGACGTCGTGATGGCCCTCCGGCTCCAGTCGGAGCGACAGCGCGGCGGCTTCCTCCCCAGCATCCGAGAGTACATCAGGCGATGGCAGGTGAACGACGCCCGGCTCTCCCGCGCCAAGCCAGATGTGCTGGTCATGCACCCCGGGCCCATGAACGAAGGCATCGAGATCAGCTCGGGACTTGCCCATGGCAGCCGCTCGGCAATCGAAGAGCAAGTTACGGCCGGAGTGGCGGTTCGTATGGCGGTCCTGTATCAACTCAACGCCGGTGATCAAGAATGATGGGCGCGGAACCCATGCGCCCGGTCCTGGTTCGCCGGGCCCGTTTGATCGATCCGGCCCGCAGTAAAGACTTTGTCGGCGACATTCTGTTCTCTGGCGGCCTCATAGCCGCATTGGAGACTTCCATCGAGGCAGTCCCTGACGGCTGTACGGTAGTCGACGGGGAGGGTCTCGTGGCCTGCCCCGGATTTATAGACCTGCACGCCCATCTCAGGGAGCCTGGATTCGAATACAAGGAGACTATCGCCACCGGCTCGGATGCAGCCGCTCGCGGTGGTTTCACGACCCTCTGCTGCATGCCAAATACCGACCCCCCGATCGATTCCGAGTCGGTGGTGGAGTTCGTCCTCTCTCGTGCGCGGGAGAAGGGGATCGTCCGGATTCTCCCCATCGGCTGCGTAACACGCGGGCGGCAGGGTAAGGAACTCGCAGACCTGGAAGAACTGGCCGCTTCGGGCTCCGTAGCCTTCAGTGACGATGGCGACCCCGTCCACGACCCCAACTTGATGCGAATGGCGCTGACGTACAGCGCAGATCTGGGTCGGCCGGTGAGCAATCACTGCCAGGACTTTCACCTAAGTGGAGAGGGAGTGATGGCAGAAGGAGCGGTTGCAACACGCCTCGGGCTGCAGGGGATCCCTCCCGCCGCCGAAGACGCCATGATCGCCCGCGACATCGCGCTGGCCCAGGCCACCGGAGGGCGACTGCACGTGGCACACCTCAGCACTGCTGGCAGCGTCCCGCTCTTGCGGCGGGCGAAAGACCTTGGCCTGAATGTTACCGCAGAGGTCTGTCCTCACCACCTGACCATTACAGACGAATGGGCCCTAGGTTCCCAGGGGAACGGAGCGGGCCGAAGCGAGTGGGCATACGACACTTCTACCAAGGTCTACCCGCCACTGCGGGGACGCCTAGACGCCGACACACTGGTCGAAGCACTGGCGGACGGGACCATAGATTGCATCGCCACCGACCACGCTCCCCACGACGTTGCCAGCAAGCAGGTCACTTACCAGGATGCCGCCTTCGGCATCAGCGTTCTGGAGACTGCCCTGGGATCTGCTCTCCAGCCAGTACACACGGGTCAGATTCCCCTCTCGGTGCTAATCGAGCGCCTGACGGTCGGACCTGCAAGGATTCTGGGTTCGGAATATGCCCCACTGGCCACTCTGGAGCCCGGTACTCCCGCAGACATTGTCCTGTTCGATCCAGAAGCGGAATGGACGGTCGATACCGCCCAGTTCGCCTCCAAGGGCAGGAACACTCCCCTAGAAGGGACCACGCTGAAGGGCTGCACAATGGCCACGATCATGGGAGGGCGAATCGTTTTCCAATCTCCAAAGTTGCGCATTCAGGAAGCCAATGAATCAGCATAATTCTCGGCCTTGTCACCGGGCGTCGCATATTCAGCTTCAGGCCACCGATCAGCCTTCCTTCAGGGTGGTGAATTAAGTTGCCAGCAGCTTGTCTCGTCCTGGAAGACGGATCAGTTCATCGAGGTTATGGCTTCGGGGCCATCGATTCCGCCGTAGGCGAAGTGGTCTTCAACACCACCATGACCGGCTATCAGGAAGTGCTGACCGACCCTTCCTATGCGGGGCAGCTGGTGACCCTCACCTACCCGTTGGTGGGCAACTACGGCATCAACAAAGCCGACTTCGAGTCAAAGCGAATCCAGGTAAGCGGCCTGATCGTCCGCGAGCACTGCGATATGCCCAGCCACGGCGCCAGCGAGCGCACCATACACCAGTTCCTTGAGAGCGAAGGCATCCCCGGAATCGGCGGAGTCGATACCCGGGCAATTACCCGACGGCTTCGGTCCAGCGGGGTCATGATGGGTGCTATCGCCGCAGACCCCGAGGCCGGCAGGGCCCGGTTGAGCGGCGCCCCGAACTACGGAGAGCTAGACCACGTCCGAACCGTTGGCGCCACAACGGGCTATGAATGGGGCGATAAGCACCAAAACGGTGAGGAAAGGCCCTACCGGGTGCTGGTATCCGACTGCGGCCTTAAATACAATATTTTGCGTGAGCTGACCCGGCGAGGCTGTGAAGTAAGGGTCGTCCCGGCAGACATTTCGGCCGATGACCTGCTCTCCCTCCAGCCATCGGGAGTGCTGTTCTCGCCAGGTCCGGGCGACCCGCAATTGCTGGACTACGTGGTCGATAACGCCCGGAAAATCCTGGGCAAGGTTCCGGTGATGGGTATCTGCCTGGGGCATCAGATCGTTGCCAGGGCGCTGGGAGCGGAAACTTTCAAGCTGAAGTTCGGGCACCGGGGTGGCAATCATCCGGTAAGGGACCTCTCTGACGGCAGGGTCTATATCACCGCACAAAATCACGGCTATGCCGTTCGGGCCGACTCCTTGCCTCCGGGATTGGAAGTCTCACATATCAACCTGAACGACGACACCGTTGAAGGACTGACGCACCGGGACTTGCCGGTCTTTACCATCCAGTACCACTCGGAAGCTTCGCCAGGCCCCAGGGACAACGAATATCTTTTCGACCGCTTCCTTCAAATGATGGAGGAATTCAAATCGTGACCAGAGCAAGAAACTCAATGTTTTCAAAGGAGGTGGCTATCGCAAACATCCGGCTCCAGGGCCAATCGCGGTTCTGAGCAGGGCCGGATGTTTCCCCCTGAGCAGCGCATAGCGCAACCTTCCGGAGGAATTTTCTCATGTCTTCTTTTTCCATGGTTTTGCTGGAAGGGGGGGTGGATGTGGAAGTGGAGGTAGATTTCGCGGAGATGACCTCTATCTTGGACGAAGAGGTCCCCCGCTATTCATGTGGTGATTTCGGATTCACGGTAACTCCCGGGCGGGGAGAGATCGGGCGCCAGTGGATTTTCATGGTGAGCGCCTTTCCCCTGGGTCAACCACGCCAGCAACCTCTGCATTCCTTGGGACGGATGGAGGTTACAGTAAACAGGGACAACACCATTACAATCACAGTACCGCCCAGGACCGAGCAGACGGTGCCCGGCCCGGACGCGGCCGATTGGGACGGAAAGCTCTTTGGAGCCTTCGTGTTCCAGCTGCTGAACTCTTTGTACGATCGAAACCTGATTGATCTTCCCGGCATTTTGCCAAAGGTCTAGCGGGCCAGGCCGCTGGACCCCAATTTTGGTTCCAGCACACGAAAGCCCGGTTTGCAAAAACCGGGCTTTACATATAATAAAGATCAAAGCGCGCCCTGGTTTTGGGGACAATGGGGCGAAAACCGCCAATAGGGAGGCCTAACTACGGATAAGCCGCGAAAAGTTCTGGTAATTGGTTCCGGTCCCATCGTGATAGGACAGGCCGCAGAGTTTGACTACGCCGGTACGCAGGCCTGCAAGGCACTGCGTGAGGAGGGCGTTGAAACTGTCCTGGTCAACTCTAATCCGGCCACCATTATGACTGACCAGGGTATTGCAGACCATGTCTACATCGAACCGCTCACCGTCGAGGTTCTGGAAAGAATCATTGCGAGGGAGCGACCTGACGGACTTTTGCCCACCCTGGGCGGACAGACCGGCCTGAACATGGCGGTGTCCTTGGCCGATGCCGGGGTGCTGGAACGCTACGACGTCCGGCTCCTGGGCACGTCCCTGGACACAATACGCCGCTCCGAGGACCGGGACTTCTTTCGCACGTTCCTGCACGAAATCGGCGAACCGGAACCCGAAAACATCTCGGTTCTTACAATGGAAGAGGCCCGGGAGGCAGCTTCCCACATGGGCCTCCCCCTCGTCATTCGTCCTGCCTACACCCTTGGAGGAAGCGGAGGCGGAATTGCCACCACCGAAGAGGAGTTTGAGGCCATCGTCCAGGCGGGCCTGTCCGCCAGCCCCATTTCGCAAATCCTTCTCGAGCGGTCCCTTGTGGGTTGGAAGGAAATCGAGTACGAGGTGGTCCGCGACGGAGCAGACAACTGCATCACCATTTGCAACATGGAAAACCTGGACCCCATGGGAGTACACACGGGCGACAGCATCGTGGTCGCACCCAGCCAGACCCTTACCGACAAAGAGTACCAGATGCTGCGCTCCGCAAGCCTGAAGATCATACGGGGACTGGGAATCGAAGGCGGTTGCAACGTGCAGTTTGCGCTGCAGCCCCATCCCAGTGTTGCAGGGATCATCGGGCACCAGTGGCAGGAAGACTCCCCCTACTACGTGATCGAGGTGAACCCACGCGTCAGCCGCAGCTCAGCCCTCGCCAGCAAAGCGACCGGCTATCCGATCGCTCGCGTGGCCGCCAAGATTGCTATTGGACGGCGTCTGGATGAGATCGACAACGCAGTAACCGGCCGCACTAAGGCAGCCTTCGAGCCCGCCCTGGACTACTGCGTGGTCAAGATTCCCCGTTGGCCCTTTGACAAGTTCCCCCACGGTGACCGTCGGACCACGACGCAGATGAAGGCCACCGGAGAGATCATGGTCATCGACCGCTCCTTTGAAGCCGCCATGCAGAAGGGAGCCCGTTCGCTGGAGTTGAGCGGGCGGTCCCTACTGTGGGAGGACCCTCAATGGCGTTCGGGTAACGGGGCCACGTCGGACGAGCTTCCGCTGGGCCCCAACGACATGCGCCTGTGGGCAATCATGGCCGCTCTTAGGAGAGGATTCACCATTGGCCAACTGGTGGAGCGCACCTTGTTCGATCCCTGGTTCCTCACAGCCCTCGAACGCATCGTCAAGATGGAACGGCGGCTTCTTTCCGAGGAGCTGACTCCAGAGTTGCTGCACCAATCGAAGCGGATCGGGTTCTCTGACATCCAGATAGGAACCCTGGCCGATATGCTTCCGGAACAGGTGCGCAACCTGCGCAAACAGTGGGGCCTCCGCCCGGTTTACAAGACCGTGGACACCTGCGCCGCCGAGTTCGATGCGGTAACACCCTACTACTACAGCACCTATGATGAGGAGAATGAGGCGCTGCCCCTTGAAGGACAGAAGGCGCTCGTTATCGGCAGCGGCCCCATCCGCATTGGACAGGGGATCGAGTTCGACTATTGCAGTGTCCACGCAGCAATCGCCCTGTCAGAGGCAGGCGTGCGCAGCATCATGGTAAATTCCAATCCGGAGACTGTTTCCACCGACTTCGACTCCAGCGACCGGCTGTATTTCGAACCGCTGGATGAGGAATCAGTACGCGACATCATCGATAACGAAATGGGCGACGACGGCGCCTATCTTCCTCCGGCGTCCCTCGTGCAGTTCGGCGGCCAGACTGCTATCGACCTCTCACAGGCACTGTCCCAGGCAGGAATGCCGATCCTGGGTTCCAGTGCCGAGGCCATCGACATAGCCTCCGACAGGCAAAAGTTCGAAGACTTCCTGTCTCGCCTGGGCATCCCTCAGCCACCAGGGGCGGCCGTGACGTCCGTGAGTGAAGCCCTTCAAGTGGCCCAGAACATCGGCTACCCTGCAGTCGTGCGCCCCAGCTATGTGCTGGGTGGACGCGCCATGGAAATCGTCCAAAACGCCACCGAATTAATTCGCTATCTCACTGCCGCCACAGACATGTCTCCCCTCAAGCCGGTGCTCATCGATCGCTACATGGAGGGCAAGGAATGCGAGGTAGACGCCATCTGCGACGGTGAGGACGTACTGATTCCTGGGGTGATGGAGCACGTAGAACGCGCGGGAGTTCATAGCGGCGACTCAATGGCAATCTATCCCGGTCTCAACCTCACCGAGTCCGAAGTGAACACTATCGTTGACTACACCACCCGCATCGGACTGGCGCTGGGCGTGCGGGGACTGATGAACGTGCAATTCGTGATTCACGGCGGCGCAGCATATCGCAGCCCCCAGGCTCCACACGCCGACGAGGAGGCCACCGCAGTCTACGTGCTGGAGGTCAACCCCCGTGGCAGCCGCACCATTCCCTTCATATCCAAGGTCACCGGGGTGCCTGTGGCCCGCCTGGCCACGCGGGTGATGCTCGGATATAAAATCAAGGAAGAGGGGTTCCCCACGGGCCTGTGGCCACGCCAGGGTCTGGTGGGAGTCAAGGCTCCGGTCTTCTCGATGGGCAAACTCGTGGGTGTTGACTGGCATCTTGGCCCCGAGATGAAGTCCACCGGCGAAGTGATGGGCATCGACTACAACTTCTCCGCAGCCCTCACCAAGGCACTTCTGGCGGCAAGGCTGAACCTGCGTGCGGGAATCGGCGTCCTGTTGTCCATCGCAGACCAGCACAAGGCCGAAGCGGTGTCATTGGTCCAGGGCCTGAACCGGGCCGGGTGCCGTCTCTATGCTACCGAGGGCACGGCGGCCATGATCGAGGCAATGGGCATTCCGGTAACCATGACCACCAAGAAGCTGCGGGAGGGCCACCCCAACGTGGTGGACGTAATCAACGACGGCAGCGTGGAAGCGGTGATTAACACCATCTCTGGCGTAAGTGAGGTGCTGCGTGACGGCTTTCACATTAGGCGCTCCGCCGTCGAGCGTCAGATCCCATGCTTCACGTCCCTCGACACCGCCCGTGCGGCCGTGGAGAGCCTGCTCACAGGCAACTCCGCCTACGCCATTGGCACCACCCGCGACTACCTGAACGGCGACTGACTGACTGTTGTCCTGGAAGTAGCCGGGGGTAAGCCTGGCCGCAGGGCAGGCTTACCGGAGGGGGAGACCATGAAATTCAAAGTTCTCCTTCATGAAAGCGAAGTGGGATTTACAGTTTTCTGTACTGGGCCAAATGGGTTCATCAGCGAGGGTGACACCTCCTAGGAAGCCCAGGACAATACGCAGTCTCCTATTCGCGAGTTTATGGAAGCGGCAAGGATAGAGACCAGAGAAACGATGGCGACAGATGCTCAGGAGGAGTACATCCTCCACATTTCCTTGGGTGAAGTGGAAGTGAGCTCGGAAGGAATGGAGCAAGCGGAACCGCAAGAAGTAGGGTCAATGGCCTAATCAATGCCCTCCGGACAGGAATAAGCCATCAGCGAGCCGTCCGGGCACTGGAAAAAACAGGCTTTCTTATGGCCAAACTAGGAAAGCACTCTACGATGGGTAACGATTCACTTCGATTGCACATCCATGGGAACAACCAGTTCAAGGCAGTAACTATGGACGGATAGTATCGAAAGCCGGTCTTACCGTGGACCAGTTCCGGGAACTGCTGTAATTGCTCACTCCCTAATGATTTCGATTCTTCGGGAGCGATCGCAATTACCTACCAGTCCATCTCCGTGCCCAGACCCTGCTCCCTTGCGCATTCGTAGGCCAGCTTGGCAGCGGCCACGTCGGCCACACCGGTCCCCATCAGCTTGGCGTAGACTATCTGCGAATCGTTGTCCCGCCCTGAGACCGCTCCGCTGACAGCGTGACGCAGTTCGAACAATTGGCCCCAGTTCAAGATGCCCTTGTCCACCGCCGCAGCGATATCCCCCGCCTCAATGGGGGCTTGGTCCAAAGAATCAACGAACAGCTTGTCCGCCTTGGTCAACGTATCCTCGTCCACCTCGGCGGCGCGCCAAGTGGTCGGGCCGGCGCCGATGACGGTAGCCCCCGGCTTCAACCAGTTCCCTTGCACCACCGGCTCCATGGTGGCCGCTATTCCGATGACGATATCGCAGTCCCGAACCGCATCTTCGTTGTCGTCGGTAGCCTTGACCTGCACGCCGAGGCCTTCCGTCATTCGCGAGGCAAACTCAGTGCGGCGCTCCGGGTTGCGGCTGTAGGCCTTCACCCCGGCGACGTCCCGAACACTGCCTACCGCCTGCAGCTGGGTGGGGGCCTGGCCACCGGTGCCAATGATTCCCACCTCCACCGCACCCCCTTTGGCAAGGTGCTTCACGGCGACTCCCGTTGTGGCACCGGTCCGCAGCTGCCCCAATCGGTTGGCCTGCGTGTAGAGCAGGAGTTCGCCAGTAGCCGCGTCGTAGAGGCTGACTTGGAACGAATAGGAGCCCCGCACTACAGTGTACGTCTTTACTCCCAGTACCCCATCGTAGAACAGTCCACCTCCCATTACCGATAGCATCCCTGATTCGGCAATTATCTTCCGACGGCCCAGGTTATAAGCTTCACCTTGGCCGTACTGGTTCTGCATGTTTTCGATAGCCCCGAGCATCCCCTCCATGGTCACGCACTGGGCCACATCCGCGTCACGTAGAAACAAAGTCATGACAGGCGAACCTCCGAATCAATTGGCATTGGGATGAAAGGAAGGTCTGGCGCCGATGGCTCAGAAAGGCACAGACAAATAGAATTATCGAGAGAAGGAAAGGAAACCGGGGCGCCCAGAACCACGCCAGCCCGTTCAAAAAGACAACAGCCCGGCGCCGCCCGGCGCATCCCACCACAGATCTGCGAACCGCTGATAGGCAGGAAA
Source organism: Dehalococcoidia bacterium (assembly GCA_965222025.1). Taxonomy (GTDB): domain Bacteria; phylum Chloroflexota; class Dehalococcoidia; order Lucifugimonadales; family UBA3495; genus VXOI01. The sequence continues at coordinate 21,354 of CBDCTI010000008.1, forward strand.
GGAGTGGAATCCGTATCCAAGGCTCGCTACTTCTTTTTGTAGAAGTCCCTGTTCTTCGCTATAAACTGGCGCTGGTCGGCTGGAACCCTGAATTCGTCAAAAATGGCGTTAACCGGACAAACCGACTCGCAGTACGCGCAATCGATGCAGGTGACTGGATCGATGAAATACTGCTCATCATCGTCGGTGGTGTTGATGCAATCGACGGGACAAACCTCGATGCAGGTCGCGTCCTTCACGCCAATGCAGGGCTCAGTTATCACGAATGGCATACTGTCAACCTGAAGGCGCTGCCTGCCATGACGGAGAAGTCGGTCTTGCCGATACCATGACGGCGGTTACATCTCGCATTGCCAAGAACACACCCCATTCTTGATTTTTGCCTCTTATTTTGTCAAGGGATACTGTATGATATATTGTATCGAAGTATTAGCGGGCGTTTCCGGGGGCTGATTAATGGAACTACGAGAACTCGTGAGCTTTTATCACGTGGCGCGGCTGCGCAGCGTCTCAAAGGCTGCCAGGACGCTTGAACTGGGGCAGCCAACGGTAACCACCCATCTGCGTAAGCTGGAGAGCGAATTCGGTATCACCCTGTTTGACCGCATCAAGCGCCCAATCCAACTGACTTCCGAAGGCATCACACTCCTTGAACTGGTCACACCTGTGGTGACCTCTATTGAGGTCCTGAAACGGCAAATGGACTACGCAGACCGGCGTGGCTCATTCATCGTCGGCGCCTATCCGGACCTGATCGCCCACCATCTCCCCAAGGGTATCCAAGCCTTCCGCGAAGAGTATCCTGACATTCGTATACGGCTTCTGGCCCGACCCTACGATCCCCTTATCCAGCTGGTGCGGTCCGGCGAAATTGACATGGCCTTCTGTTCGCCTCCGCCGCCGGATGACCCTACTTTGGAGTTCCAGGAGCTCTTCGAGTACAACGCGGTCCTGATGACCCCTCCGGGCCACCCTCTGATCGGCCGCACGGACGTCACCCTAGAAGACGTCGTGGCCTTCCCCTTGATCCTCCCCGGCCAGGAAAGCCTGCTGCGCCGGCATGTCGATCAGGAGCTGCGGGCCCAGGGTCTCACTGGCGACGTGGTGCTTTCTCTGGACAACATCGAGTCTATCAAAAGGTACGTGGAAATCGGGATGGGGCTGGCTGTGGCAGTCGATTTCGCCATGCGCCCCGAAGACTACAACCACGTGGGTGTGGTCCGGCTCGATCACCTCTTCCCAAGGTCTGTGATCGGAGTCTGCACTCTGAAGGGCAAGTTTGTAGGGCAGGGAGTCCGTAATTTCAACCAGATGATGACCAACTACATGAGCGGCTACCACGCGGAACTCTGGGATCAGCCCGCACCCGTGGCGACACGTCCCACTATGCCCATAATTGACGACGCCTAGCCAGCGTCCGCCGGGACCACCCGCCGGATGCGTCTCGCCAGCTGGGCGCGCGGGATCATCACGTAGCGCCCGCACGTGCGGCACACCAGCCCGATGTCGGCCCCAAGGCGAGTTACCGTCCACATAAACTCCCCGCAGGGATGCGGCTTTTTGAGCCTGACCACGTCTCCGATCTTCAGCTCTAAAGCCAACCCCTGCCGTCCTTTTCCAAGACCGCGTTGATGTCATTCCGGAGCCGTCGGGCCGCCTCACCGGCCGCCTCGGCGTAGTCCGCTTCCTTGGAAGCGTATGAAATGCCCCGCGAGGAATTGACCAGCGCCAGTCGGCCACGGTCGTCAGCGCCTGCTCGAACTGCAGCCTCCAGGTCCCCGCCCTGCGCTCCCACCCCAGGCACCAGGAGGGGCAGGGCAGGGCAGAGTCCACGAACGGCCGCCAATTGTTCCGGAACGGTGGCCCCCACAACCAACCCGACGTTGCCTCGGGTGTTCCATTGCTGGCAGGCACTTGCCATTCTCTCGTATAGCCGCATCTGCGCGTCCTGCCCCGCAATCCGGAGATCCTGGAAGTCTCCTGATCCAGGGTTGGAACCCCGGCACCAGACGAACACCCCCTTCGCCTCATCCTCCAGGAAGGGCTCTATCGAGTCGCTTCCTCCCCACGCATTCACTGTGACCGCATCGAATCCCCAAACGTCGAACATCGCCTTGGCGTATGCCTTAGCCGAAGGCCCGATGTCACCTCGCTTCGCGTCTCCAATGACCACCGCGTCGGGCGCTGCGCTCCGAATGTGGTCGATCGTGCGTTCTAGGGCCAAAAGTCCCGGCACTCCGAGCGCTTCGTAGAAGGCGAGATTGGGCTTGTAGGCGCAGGCAAACCGCGCGGTAGCGTCGACGATGGCCCGGTTGAAGTCAGCTGCGTCCGGTACAGGCATCAGGGCGGGGTCCGGGTCGAGTCCAACGCAAAGCAGGCTTTCAGAGGCTTCACAGGCCTGTTTGATTCTCTCTACGAAAATGCTCATCTGGCACCGGTCCAGTTTGCTCGGCAACCAGTCCATTGTTACCATTAGGGCCGCTCGACGCAAGGGCGCGACCTAGGAGTATCGGTGCATCTCGGATACGACCTCGTCGAGACGCGATTCCTCAGGCGAGTCAACCGATTTCTGGCAGCGGTGGAATTGGAGGGCCGGGAAACGGGAGTGCATGTCGCCAACTCTGGACGTCTGCATGAACTCTTCGTGCCCGGCGCCTCCGTATGGTTGAAACCCGCGCCCGGTGCCGGTCGCAAGACGGCTTACGACCTCTCCCTGGTGCAGGCGCACGGGGTCATGGTCTCTGCCGACGCCCGCCTGCCCAACGCCCTGGTCGCGGAGGCGGTTGCCGGCGGGGTTCTCGATTGGGCGGATGCCGCCGCCTCTATCGTCCGGGAGTCCACCTTCGGCGAGAGCCGCTTCGATCTGCTGTTGGAAACGAACGGAACGAGGCGCTACGTGGAAGTGAAGTCCGTTACCCTCATAAAAAATGGCGTCGGTTTGTTTCCAGACTCCCCGACCATCCGGGGCGCCAAGCACCTCAACACTCTCGTTGAAGCGGTCCACGCGGGCCACAGGGCCGCCGTGGTGTTTGTGGTGCAACGTCCCGACGCCGTGGCTTTCGCCGCCAACCAGCCGGCAGACCCGACTCTTGCCGAGGCTTTCCAGTTCGCCGTTTCCAACGGGGTGGATCCGTACGCTTACAACTGTGTCGTCACTCAGCATGAAGTACGGCTTGACCAACAGTTGCCCATCATCGAATTCCACTCCATGCTTTCCTGGCAGTCCTCGAAATGACGGGAAGTTGCACAATTGACCTTTCTCGGCTCCTGCTGGAAGTCTACGGGAGGCTGTACGAACGCTATGGCCCGCAGGAATGGTGGCCCGGCGAGAGCGGATTCGAAGTGATCGTCGGAGCAATCCTCACCCAGTCCACCGCCTGGATAAACGTCGAGAAGGCCCTGGCTTCCATGCGTGCCGCTGGTTGCTGGTCATTCGAAGCCATAGCAGAATTTCCCGAGCAGGAACTGGGGTCAACCATCCGGTCATCTGGCTACTACAACGCCAAGGCAAGGAAGCTACAGGCTTTCGCTCTTCACGTTCTGCAGCATTACGACGGCGATCTCGATGAGATGTTCCGGCAGGACGTACCTCCACTTCGCGAAGAGCTGCTCTCCATTCACGGCATTGGCGAGGAGACCGCAGATGACATCATCGTCTATGCCGCAGAAAAGCCCTCTTTCGTCATCGACAGCTACACCCGCCGCATTCTGGACCGCATGGGCCTGGCCCCAGCGGGGCGAAATCCCGGTTACAGGCGCTACCAGGCGCTGTTTCAGGACAACCTCCCGGCCGAAACGCCTCTCTTCAACGAGTTTCACGCGCTCCTGGATAAACACGCCAAGGTGATCTGCCAGAAGACCAACCCTGTTTGTTCAGATTGCTGTCTGGTCGACCTTTGCCCGACGGGCTCGATCTCCTTAGCGACCCATCAAAATTGACGCTGGATTAGTGCCGAATTATGATTCCGGCGTCCGGGATGCCACCGTTGCAACTCTCCCCGGGCTGAGGCTGACATGCAGGTAGTCAGGATTTATACCGGTGACGACGGCGAGTCGCATTTCGAGGAACTGGACCTGCCCTTCGAGGCGGTGCAGAACGCCGAGCGCACCGCGGCCCAGAACGCCAACAGTATCACCTTCAGTCGCACCCAGCCAGGCAACTTCATCGACTGGCATCCCGCCCCGCGCCGCCAGTACGTCATAACGCTGGAAGGACAGACGGAGATCGGCCTGGGCGACGGCACCAAGCGCATCTTCAACTCCGGCGACGTGCTGCTGGCCGATGATCTGACTGGACGCGGCCATACTACTGCCGTCCACGGCGACAAGCCCCGCGTCTCGGTGGCGATTCCCATAGTCGACTAGGGATTCTTCCAGCAGGGATTCCCTGGCGCAGCACCCTTCTTCCTCTAGCACAAGGTCATCCAATAGTCGCTTCTTTCTGCGCGTTGAGCCATGTCATTGTGGGCCAAGCGAAGAGTCTTGCTCAAGACAGAGAGAGCCTTCGCCGCGCTCTGGGCGGACGATTAAATGGCCCAGCCCTGTAGCGCAGAGTTGGCAGGAGGGTGGCAACGCATTCTCATTTTGTCCCTGGCCCCGACGGGAGGCTGACCATGCCCCTTGCCCGAATTGACGATACCCTGGAGATGTTCTACGAAGACGACGACTTCACCGATCCATGGCGTAGTTCAGACACTGTAGTTCTGCACCACGGCAACGCAAAGAACGCGCGGCTGTGGTACGCCTGGGTGCCCCTGCTGGCCCGACAGTACCGGGTGGTGCGACTGGAGGCACGCGGATTCGGACGTTCCACGGTGCCTCCGGAGGGCTACGACTGGTCCTTGAGCAACTTTGCCGCCGATCTTCGAGGCCTCCTGGACCACCTGGAACTCGACCGGGTCCATCTCATCGGAGAAACAGTAGGCGGCACCATTTCACTCAAATTCGCTTCGGAGTACCCGGAGCGGCTGCTGTCGGTGACCACCTGCACGTCGCCCTACAAGTTCGTGGGCAACCCGACCTACCTCGATTCCTACAACCTCGTAAAGGATGAAGGCATTGATGCTTGGGTGCGCCGCACCTCGGAACGTCGCTTGGAGAGCGGCGACTCAGACTTAGCGCACCAGGAGTGGTACATAAACCAGATGGCGCAGACCCAGGCTAGGGTGGTCATAGAAACACTGGCCTACCTGGCCCAGCAAGATCTAACCAACGACCTCGCCAGGATCAAGACGCCTGCGCTGGTACTGGCCTCAGAGCAGAACGCCCTCGCCAACCCGGACCGCACCACCGGCATGGCAAAGCTGCTCCCAAACGGGCGTCTTCGCGTCATACCGGGGACCAGCGGCTACGTCCAGCATTCAGCGCCGGAACTATGCGTGCGGACTTGGCAGGAGTTCGTCAGGTCGCTGTAACGCCGATCCGCCTCGGATTAAGAAAATTGTAGGGGCGCATTCCTGTGCGCCCCAAATTTGTTCAGCTGTGCTACCGCTGGCATCCTTAGAACAGCGAGCGCGACTGCCCGCCGTCGACGTTGAGGCAGGTGCCTGTGATGAGGTCGGCGCGGTCCGAAGCAAGGAAGGCCACCGTCTCGCCGATGGGCTCAGGCCACCCGAATTTCCCGGCCGGAAGATTGCGGGCTATGAACTCGTCCACCACCTCGGGCGAGTTGTTCTGCTGGAACCTGTCCCACGTGCTGCCAGGAAAGTCGATGGAGCCGGGCGCAATGCAGTTGACCAGCACGTTCTCGCTGATAAGGTTCAGCGCCAGGTGCTTGGAGAACGCGATCAGCGCCGCCTTGCCCGTCATGTAGTCCACCGACCCGCCGTATTCCCGGCCATAGATGGACGAGATGCTAATGATCCGCCCCCACTTCTGCTCCCTCATGTGGGGAAGCACAAGTGCGACCAGCGCCACCGCGCTGAACAGGTTGACCTCCATCCCTTCGCGGAAACGCTCCATGCCGGTTTCCTGGAAGTCGACAGCGCCCCGACGCCCGCCCACGTTGTTGACCAGGATGTCCACCTCGCCCAGCGCGGACTTCGTCTTATCGTGGAAGCGCATCAGGTCGTCATTATTGGTAACGTCGGCCTGTACCGCAATGACCTCTATCCCTGCTTCAGCTAATTCCGAACGGGTCTCATCCAACTGTTCTGTGCCCCGGGCGCATATGGCGACCTTGCACCCCTCGCGCCCTAGCGCCCCCGCAGCCTGCTTCCCCAGGCCGTGGCTGCCTCCGGTAATCATGGCTACTCTGCCTTGCAGCCCAAGATCCATAACGCTCTCCTCACCCTTTGGGATAATCTGCGCGGATTATAGTGCGGCGTTGTGCATCTTGCACGGAACCTCGACTACCCTCGCTGCAGCTTGCAAGGGGGGTACGGAAAGCACCGCAGTCTGTCTATAATCGCCCTTGCGACCTGAAACAGGAGGGCTGCCTCATGATGGCGCTGGAAGGAATCAAAGTCCTAGACTTCTGCCGCAACGCCCCCGGCATGTTCGCCACGATGATCCTCGCCGACCTCGGCGCAGACGTACTCATGATCGAACGGCCAATGGACGAGACCCGTGCCGCCTACGAACGCATCGTCGCAGGCATCGAGGGTCCCGAGGACGAACCCCGCCACGCTGCCTTCAACGCCCTGCAGCGCAACAAGCGTAGCATTGCGCTGAACCTCAAGGAGCCCGACGCCCTGGAAGTATTCCGCAAACTCGCCACCGAAGCCGATGTGGTCGTCGAAGGCTTCCGCCCCGGTGTGGTCGACCGGCTTGGCGTCGGCTACCGTCAGGTAAAGGAAATCAACCCCCGCACCATCTACTGCTCGGTCTCAGGCTACGGCCAGACCGGCCCCTACTCCCAGATGGCCGGACACGACATAAACTACATCTCATTCGCCGGTGCTCTTGGCCTGATAGGCGACTCGCCCGGCGGCAAGCCGGTGATCCCGCTCAACCTCATCGCCGACTACGCCGGCGGTGGACTGTGCGGCGCTGTGGGAATCCTCGCCGCTCTGATGGCTCGCGAGAAAACAGGACAGGGCCAATACATCGACATCGCCATGACCGAGGGGGTGTTGTACATGCTCTGCGGCATGATCGGTGATTCGCTCTCGCAAGGGTTCAAGGCCACCCGGGGCGCCAATCGCCTCAACGGCGGTTCACCCTTCTACAACGTCTACCGAACCGCCGATGACAAGTATTTTTCCGTCGCCGCCATCGAGCCCTGGTTCTGGGAGAACCTCTGCCGCGCCATCGGCCGCGAGGATCTGATCCCCCACCAGCAGGCCGGTGAAGAGAAGAGGGCAGAAATCGCCCACACCCTGGAGGCGATCTTCCTCACCAAGACCCGCGATGAGTGGTTCGAGGCTCTCAAGGACGCCAACATATCCGTCGGCAAGGTCTACGACCTCGATGAAGCCCTAGGCGACCCTCAGGCCCTGGAGCGTGGCATGGTCGTGCAGCTGGAAGCGCCCAGTGCCACCGATGGCAAGGTGACCCAGCCTGGCATCCCCTTTCACCTATCCGAAACTCCCGGCAAGGTCCGCCACGCGGGCAGCGTCACTGGGCAGCACACAGGGGAAGTCCTGACCTCCCTCGGGTACGACCAGGAACAGATCGCCGGGCTGCTGCAGCGCGGAGTGGCCGTGAGCGGTTGACCGTTTTCAGCATGCTATACTTATTGGCTGTGCAGGAAATCCTTAGCAACTCATACTTTTCGAGTCGGGCAGATGATCAAGCGTTTCTCAGTTTTGTATGTCGGTCAGATTGACCTAGACGATGTGGGCGCCAACGGGCGCGACCCCGACGGACGCCGTTATTCCAACAGGCAGTTGACGCAGTCCCTCGATCACGCCATGGCCCTGGCCAAGCAGATGGACGAGTCCGGCTACCACTGCCTCTGGGCCGCCGAGCACCACTTCCAGCGCGAGGGCTACGAGTGCATCCCGAATCTCACGCTCCTCGGAGTTCACCTGGCCGCCCACACAAAGAACCTGAAATTCGGCGCCGCCTTTAATATCGTCCCCATGTGGCACCCTCTGAGGCTTGCCGAGGACTTCGCTATGGGCGATGTGCTGACCGGGGGGCGCCTGGTCTTCGGCATCGGCCGTGGCTACCAGACCCGTGAAGTCGAGACCTTTGGTGCGCCCCTGCTCGATCAGGACGCGAACCGGGAGCTGTTCGAAGAGCAGGTCGACATCATCATGAAGGCCTTCAACGAGGAGTCCTTCAGCCACCACGGAAAGTACTACCAGATTCCTCCTGACGTCCCCTATCGCGGCTACCAACTGAAGGACATCACCTTGGTGCCCCGTCCCTTGAACCTCCCTGTAGATGTCTGGCAGCCAGTCACCAGCGGCCGCACTATCGAGTTCATTGCGAAAAGAGGCATAAAGGGAATGACCGCCCTCAGCGGCGAAAAGATTGTCGAGCAGTTCTTCGGCTCCTACCAGAAGGCAGCTGGTGAAGTTGGCCGTGATCTGACTCTGGGCCAGGACATGGCTCTCGGTTTTGGTTTCTTCCTCGGAGACACCGTCGAAGAAGCGGTGGACCGGGTCAGGCCCTTCCACGACGAGCGTTACAAGTGGTTCGCCCCCTTCGGCCTGGTGCGCTACACCGACGAGGAAGGCCGCATGTGGGGTACCCCAGGCGCTCCGGCACGCACGCCAACGGTGGAGGACGGTGTGCAGCAGAAGGCCTGGATCTGCGGGCCGCCCGAGGTGTTCATCGAGACCTTCCGGGAGTTGGAAGAAAAATACCCGGGCCTGGAGGATGTGGTCCTGCAGTGGCCCGAGGGCATGCCTTGGCACGAGTTGAGCAACCAGCTGGAAATCTTCTCCCGCGAGGTTATGCCAGCCTTCGCCGGACGAGAGTAGATCAGACCTTGGCTCCGCAGGCAATACGAAATCGCGGTTGCCCTGTTCCCTACGCCGGATTGTCTGGCAGCCTTGGCGTTGATGACGGTCTGGAGGTATAGCGGTTGGCAGACCCAGACCACGTCAGCCTAGTCCGCTCGGGGGCCAGTGCCATCGCCAGGTGGCGGGAACTCACCTTCCGCAGCCCCAACGACCGCGTTCCACGGTTCGACTTGGGCTATCGCCTGGAAGACCGTGCCGCCAGCGAGACCTTCACCCCCGAGTTCAATTACGGCCGGCCCACCCTCGACCTGGAGGGCGCGTTCCTCAGCGGCATCAAGCTGCCCAGCGCCGACCTCCGGCACGATGACCTGAGCGGCGCCGACCTCACCGGCGGAGACTTCCGCATGTCGGACCTCTCCGGGGCCAACCTGACCAACGCCCACCTCTTCCGGGCCAGCCTGCCGCGCGCAACCATGATTGGGACGCAGATGGTGGGCTGCTCCCTCACTCGCGCCAATCTTGCCAACGGGACTCTGCGCCACGCCTTTTTGAAGGGCGCAGACCTTTCCTATGCCGGCCTGTCCTACGCTGACCTGGAAAGGGCTGACCTCAGCGGGGCCAACCTGACCGGCGCCGACTTTTCCTGGGCCAATTTGAGTCAAGCCAACCTGCGTGGCGCGACCCTGACCAGCACCTCGCTGTTGATGACCAACCTGACCGGGGCTGACCTGCGTGGCGCCAGGATCATCAAGTCTGATTTCGAGAGCTCCATCCTGCACCGCGCGGTGGCCGGAGGAACTCTCTTCGCCAACTGCGACCTGAGGACGGTCATCGGCTTGGACTCCATGCTCCACGGCGCGCCGAGCACCATTTCTTTGGACACCCTCGCTCGTTCCGGCGGCAGGATTCCCCGTGTCTTTCTCGAGGGCGCTGGTGTGGCCGAACCACTGATCGCCGTGCAGGACGTTCTCACGGGAGAACGGAGGACATACCCGACCGTCTTGGTGATCAGCTCAATGGAGGAATCAAAACTGGCGGAGCGGCTTTGCAAGGACCTGTCCGAGGCCCACATCCCGGCCTGGGCGCTCTACGCCGACGACGAAGACGCGCTGAACACCGGAGAGGCATCGTTCGACCATACCGTCTACTACGACCGCCTGGCCCTGCTCTGCACCGATGCGGCCCTCGAAAACCCACTCACCAGCCGTTACTTCGCCGAGTTGGTCCGCACGACCGGACAGGGAGCAGTCGCGCCACTGGTCTCATTGGGCTTCGGGGAGTTGTTCTACGAACGGCAGGACCGCCTCTGCAGCAGCCTCCGAAAGGGCGAATCGATGGATTTCCGCAGTGGATATGAGAGCGCCCTCAATTCACTGGTAAGAGAGTTGTCCGCGCAGGGGTTCTAGAACGGCACCCCGCGGGCTACTCTATTCGGGCGTCCTTGTCCAGCATGAGACAGGCCTCTCCCCATTGACCGCTATCGGTCAGGTCCCACTCGCCAGTAGCTCCGGCCGCACGGAGGCGCAGCCCCTCGTCGCCACCATAGACCAGGAGCACGACGCCCTCACCCGAGTCCTCCGCCAAGGCGGCCAGCGCCTGGCACGGGCCACTGCCGTTCCACCCGATCACGTCGCACCACACGTCCTCTCCCTGCGGGTCCGGGGCGTTCACCCTCGATACCGGCCTGGGATCATCCAGCAGGTCGAACATTCGGTGCAGGTCCAGCGGGCTGTTGGCCCCCGAGGAAACTTCTACTTCAATCAGCATCGTGTACTCCCGTCCCTTGGTGTGGGCAAATTCAACCGTACACAGTCCGAAAACCACCGCCAAGGTCCCGGCTACCCTCCCTTTATCAGTCCTGACCATCCCTCAATCAGACAAATCATTGTTCAGAAGAGTCTCACCGAAACCCTGGTCATTCAATTGTCGCTTCTTCCAGCGTGTTGAGCCGTGCCATCATGAGCGCAGCGAAGAATCTCACCCTCGCAGGAGGATCCTTCACTTTGGAATCGGCAGCAATCAACGGACATGATCGCCGGGACCGGCTTTGTTGACACTCCCATACCCCGCTCATATCATACCTTTCAATCGACTTGGCGCACGACAACTTGGGATTGCGCCATCCCAACTGCACCGAAACTACGCATCGGGGGTGAAACGTGGCCCTTGGAATCAGGACTTACCGGCCCTTGGTCACAGGCGCAAAGCACATGGTATCAAGTGGCCACTACCTGGCGACCGCCGCCGCCTATCGCATCCTGGAGCAGGGCGGCAACGCCACCGACGCCGGGGTTGCAGCTGGCATCGCCATCAACGTAACCCTGCCACAGTGGACCGGCTTCGGCGGTGTCGCTCCAATCATCATCCACGACGCCGCCAGCGCCAGCACCGTCTCCATCAGTGGACTGGGTCGTTGGCCAAAGGAAGCCAGCATCGAGTACTTCAAAAAACACCAAGGCGGTGAGCTTCCGCCCGGGGTGTTGCGCACGGTTACGCCGTCGGCAGCCGACGCCTGGCTCACCGCGCTGAAGCTCTACGGGACTATGACCTTTGAGCAGGTGGTGACGCCTTCTCTCGAATTGGCCGAGGACGGCTTCCCTATTCCGGCGACGCTGCAGTCAGCGCTTGCCCGTACCGGCGACTCGCTAATCGGCGACTCTGACGGCGATGGCCGATGGCCCTCCACCGCCGCAATCTTCTTCCCCGATGGGAAGAGGCCCGACATCGGCGACATCCTGGTCCAGAAAGACTTGGCCCGCACCTTCCGCCGCCTCATCGAGGTAGAGCGGTCCCACGCCGACCAGGGCAGGGAATCGGCCCTGCAGGCCGCCCGCGACTTCTTCTACAAGGGCGAAATCGCCGAGGAGATAGTCAATTTCGTTCGCGGCGAAGGCGGTCTCCTGTCCATGTCCGACATGGCAGAGTTCAGCGTCGGCGTGGACACGCCTCCTTCCATCGACTACAAGGGGATTGAGGTCTTTGCCTGCGGCCCGTGGTGCCAGGGACCAGTCAATCTCCAGGCGCTACAGATCTTGGAAGGCTTCGACCTCCTGGGCATGGGGCACAACAGCGCGGCCTACGCCCACACAGTGATAGAGGCCCTGAAGCTGGCTTTCGGCGACCGTGAGGCTTACTACGGGGACCCCGACTTCGTGAACGTGCCGCTTGAGGGTCTCCTGTCCGATTCCTATGCCGCAGAGCGCCGCGCGGCCATCAACCCTCGCCAAGCCACCTCCGAGATGCCCGTCGCCGGAGACCCGTGGCCTCACCAGGGTATGGCCAGGAACGGCCACCCGGCTCGCCCCGAAGCCGTTGCCGGCGGTCTGCCCGCCGATACCAGCTACGCCTGTGTCGTGGACCGCTGGGGCAACGCCTTCTCGGCCACTCCCAGTGACAGCTTCGGTACTTCTCCCATCATCCCCGGTCTTGGGTTCATTGCCTCCTCGCGGGGCTCCCAGACATGGCTAGACCCCGAGCACCCCAGCGCCCTCGAGCCCGGCAAGCGGCCCCGGCTCACCCCTAACCCCGCGATGGCAATGCGGAACGGCAAGCCCCTGATGCCCTTCGGCACCCCGGGCGGCGACGTGCAGCCGCAGTCCATGGTGCAGCTCTTCCTCAACGTGGTGGAGTTCGGCATGGACATCCAGCAGGCCGTGGAGGCCCCCAGGTTCTCGACCTGGAGCTTCCCCAACTCCTTCTGGCCCCACGCCTATCATCCCGGACTCGTTGGCGTAGAAGGACGCATGGACTCAAACGTGGTCTCAGAACTTTCCAGCCTCGGCCACAACGTCGAGGTCTGGGACGACTTCACCCCACGCATGGGCTGCCTCTGCGCCGTGCACGTCGACCAGCAGCGCGGCGGCCTCAGCGGCGGCGCCGACCCCCGACGCGACGGCTACACCTTGGGCCGCTAGCAGACGGGAACCACTGTCTCGGACACATCGCTGCGAATCCCGCTTTTGAACTCTTAGGGGCGCACAGCAGTGCGCCCCTAAGAGTTCGACAAGCTCGACGTTGGGCGACGCGGTTACTCGGCCGTTCGGCCGCCATCGATGACCAACTCCGACCCGGTCATGAAGGAGGCCTCGTCCGACGCTAGGAACAGCACGCCGTAGGCCACATCCTCGGCAGTCCCCAGCCGCCCTATGGGTGTGCGGCTGATGCGGTCCTGCCGGTATCCATCATCCGCCAGCAGGGGCGCAGTCATATCTGTTTGGATGGTGCCAGGATGGACCGAATTGCAGCGAATGCCGTCCCGGGCATACTGAATAGCGGTGGACTTGGTGAACAGCCGCACAGCTCCCTTAGATGCTGTGTAGGCAGACGACATAAGGTTTCCAACCAGCCCGGCCACCGACGATATGTTGACGATGGAGCCGCCGCCGCTGTCCCGCAAGGCGGGGATGGCAGCCTTGGTGCCGAGGAACACCCCCTTTGCGTTGATGTCCATGACCTGGTCCCATTCTTCGGCGGAGGTCTCAGTCACGTTGTGGGTGCGATAGATGCCGGCGTTGTTGACCAGGATGTCCAGTTTGCCGAAACGGCTGACCGCCTCGCTCACCGCCGACCGCCACGACTCCTCGCTGGTGACGTCGAGGCGCACGAAGGCGCACTCCCCCCCAGACTCATTGATCTCGGCTTCGGTGCGACGTCCCTCGTCCTCAAGAACGTCGCCTATGACGACCTTGGCGCCCTCATGGACAAAGAGCTTTGCCTCCACCGCTCCCATTCCTCTGGCGCCACCACTGATCAGCGCCACCTTGTTCTCCAGTCTCATTTTCAACCTCCGTAGAATTGAACGATATCCAATGCTGCCCCGATTTTAGTTGCCAGGCCCGTACAGTCAAGGCGGGACCTCACCAGGGTCATTTGCTTGCGGCCAAATACACAGCGAAATGTGCCTCCGGTGTAGGTGCGATTCTGCGCCTTGCTAAGAATGACAGGCCCTGGCGGGCCAAGAGGAAGGACAATCCAAGAGACTCTGGGATCCGCACCACCAGCGTTGAAAGGGCAGCATTCCGGATATAGAATGCGAGGGCTTTCGATGCTGTCGAGCCTTCAGCCATTCATGCCTTTCCGTCATCGCTCAACGGGCCTGAGATTCCTGACCCTAGTTCTACTGCTCACGCTCGTGGTTGCTTGTGATGGAGGTGCCAAGGCTCCGGACTTCGAGGTGCCGACCTTCGACAGGGAGCAATTCCGGCTGTCGGAGCAGTACAAAAACAACGTGGTGGTTATCAACTTCTGGTATCCCAGCTGCCCGCCCTGCCGCGACGAAATGCCCGAGTTTCAGCGCGCCTGGGAAGAATTGGACGAGGAGCAGGTGACCTTCCTGGGGCTGTTCGTCCCACGGGGCTTTGACACGGAGCAGAGAGCGCGGGACTTCGTGGAAGAGTTGGGCCTGTCTTTCGTCTTTGCCACGGACCGAAAGGAAACCATCGCCTCGGCATACGAGATCGAGTACTACCCGACCACGTGGTTTATCGACCGCGGAGGCAGAGTTGCCGAGACCTATGTTAGCACCCTGGACGCGGAAGGTATCATCGGCATCGTACGGGAACTGCTGGAAGGCTGAAGGGCGACGAGTAACCTGAAACCAAGCAGGGCATAACTGACCTGGTGAGTGATGGGCGTCTTAGACTGGATACTGGTGATCATCAGGTGGGGGCATGCCCTGGCGGCAGTGTCCTGGGTTGGGGGCGGAGTCTTCTACCTGATGGTCCTGCGCCCGGCCATCCGGAGATCGCAGGGCCTGCCTCCGAATACGGGAGCGGCCATCCGTGACGAGTTCCGCGGGCTGGTAACAACGGCGATAGCGGTGCTGCTGCTTACCGGTGCGATCCTGTCGGTGGCGCGGCTGACCAGCGAGGCTGCAACCATCCCCTACATGGCAGTACTGGTGGCGAAGATCGTTCTGGCGCTGTTCATGTTCTACGTGGTGCGATACATACGCAGAGGGGACTACGGAGAGCAGCGGGACACCGGCGACAGCTTGACTCAGCGCGTCTTCCACCGCCTCACCAGCCCGGTAGCACTGCTGGTTGTCGGATTCGTGGTGATTGGGTTGTCCGACGTGCTGGACGCGCTGTTTGAAGACGCCCTTGTCAGCTAGCGGGGGCACCATACTCGAGCGAGAGGCGTGAGTTGAAGAAGGACCTTATGGAGATACTGGCCTGCCCGGTCTGCAAGGGAGAGTTGCAACTGACGGTGGAAGCAGAGGAGGGCGACGAGATATTCACCGGCACCCTCTACTGCAGTACCTGCGACGAATCCTACCCGATCGAAGACACCATACCCAACCTGTTGCCACCCGAATTGCGCAGGCAACTGGCCCAATAACCAGAGACGCCTCGCTCACCTAGTGCAGGGAGCTGGCAACGTGGGTAAGGGAAAGTCCTTCCAGCGCCTTTGCCAAGCTCCGACTAGACAAAAAGGGCCGAGCAAGATCTCGCCCCTCAGTTCACCTTAGATGGAAGGTAGTCTAGCCTTCGCCGGTCAGGACCTGCACCACCAGTGGCGCAAGCTGCTCGGCGCGGGCCCGCAGGGTCTCGCGGCTGAGGTTCTCTATGGGGTGCTCGGTATAGATAGTCGGGTAGTCAGCCGCTCCCCACATGCGCGCCATTCCGGTGGCCGTCGGGACAAAGCGGTCGGTGCAGATGGTGGCCGAGGGGATGCCAGCGTTCTCCACGTGAATTCCGTCGTGCACACTGCACGCGCTGCAGGATCCTCAATCACCTATCGCAATGATGACGGAATCACACTCTTCCGCCAGTTCTGCGATGGCGGAAGGGTCGGCCGGTCGGGAGGCACTGGGCTTACGGTGCCATTTGACGCTGGCGATCTCGTAGCGCGTGCGCAACAGGTCCGCCAGCTCCTCCAACAGGACGTCAGCGTTGCGCTTGCTGTCGTCGATCAACCCCAGCCTTGTACCGGCCAGACTAGCCAGGCGCGGAGCCCCGTTGAACGGGGCAATCACCGGCTGCGTGACCGGGTTAACCAACACATGCTCATTGGTCTGGACCATAGCTCTCTCCTATCGGTGGGGTTGCTCTAACTCGAGAGTGCGCACGTAATCCTGAGAATATTCCCGTCAGTTTATCACCCTGGTAACCGCTGTGCTGCCCACCTTGGGTCCCCAACTGGGAATGACCGACGACATGTTTGCTTCCTCGCCGCCAGCGAAGACCAAGAGAATGTCCGATGGTTCGGGGATCAGCGGCACAGGAGTCGAATCGTCGCCCGATTCCGGGTCGCCGGCCAAGACATGGGCCTGTTTCAACTCAGCTACGGTACGATGTGCGCGCTGGAATATGAAGTCGCGGACCTGTTCCTTGGTCCAGTCCTTCCACAGACCCGAGTTTCCGGCGATGGTGACCACGATCTGACCCTGGCGCACACCGGTGCCAGTTTCTCCCACCGAGCCGGAAGTGGACATGTTGGTACCAAGGGTTGAAGCGACGTCGGAAATGGCCAGCAGTATCGGCTCAGGGCGGCCCACGGAGCGCACCTGGCGAGGGGACTCGCACGCGAACACTGTGACGGCACTCTGCTCCGCCTGGAGACCGCGCTCGACGTGGAGAGGTGTCCAATGCGTCTCTGTTTCCGCCTCCGCGATGCAGTAGGTGTACTTGCCTGGGTGCCCGATGACGCTGCGGTCGAAGACACCAGGGATGGCGGCGCAGGCGTTCATCAGGATGAGGCGAATAGCCCGCCCGATGGTGGCGTTGGCGCGGTTGCCTGGCCCGAACAGGTTGTTGCGGGCGTTAATGTTCAGCTCTCTAACCACTGGCCCGTTGACGATGGTCAGGATGGCGGCGCCGCCCATGCTGGAGGACGGGCCGACTAGGTTGAACACCGGGTCGAGCATGGCCTGGGTGGCGGTCAGCACCACGGGCATGTACTCTGGCAGACAGCCCGCCATCACGGCGTTGGCCGCTACCTTGCCCACTGTGATTTCGCGCCTCCGCTCCGGCAACTCACCGACAACTTCGATGGACGGGCGTCCCGTGCGCTCGATGAACTCCGCGACTCGCGCCTCGGTAGGTGGCACAACGGGCAAGCCGTCGGTCCAGCCGAGTTCGTAGCAGCGTTCGATGGCCTCCAGCGCGCTGTCCCACTGGACGGTTGTGGTTTCGCCAATTTCACTCAATGGTTGGTTGCTCCTGTGTGGGGTTTTACCCGACTAGCTCCCCGAGTTTGAGGTCGAAAACTTGCTTAAATTTAAGCAGGTTTTTGACCATCCAGTCACGTATTTCTTCGAGCGCGACGTCATCGAAGTCAACGATGCCAGGCCAGGTAGTCGTTATCCGGCAAACCTTGCGGTTATCCAGACGCTGCCAGTCGAGCGTTCCAAGCTCGAATTCGATTTTCTCCTTGCACCTTTCCAGTTTGTCCAGAAGCTGCTTGTTCCAGTTGCTACTTTTACCATCGATATAAACGTCAACCCCGGCTCCGGCTGGTTTCTGTCCTAAAAACGCTCTGTAAGTAATGCCACTTCGACCTGAGGGAAATTTCCACCAATTACTTGTTTTTGGTCCTACTTTGTCGGTGTTAGTGAAACTGTGTTCTTCGCGAAGCGTATCTACTAGGGACTGGAAGAAATCCCGGCGCTTTTCAGCATTGCCTGTAGTTCTGGCAGATTCTGTGGTGCTCAAACTGGTAATAGCCTTCTTATTGGCAATAGCTCTTTTTCGCCAACCGTTGGGAGTTGCTACAACACTGAAGTGCGGCGCGAGTACGGAATCTCCAATACGCCACAGCTCGACGGCAACCCCGAAAAACTGCGTGTCTTTATCAGTGCGTTGATTGAGCCAGTCCAACGTCTGCCGATGTTCGTCGCGGAAATTTCGCGTCAGCCACACAACTACCCCGGCGTCGTACCCGGCGGCGTAGGTGAGCAACTTGCCCAAATGGTCATGGTTAGTAGTTTCGAGTTGGTTCTCTATGATTACTGGGCGGTTGGTGTTTATGTCCGTTGCCAGCAAGTCCAGTGAATAGCTGCCTACTGCCGCTTCCGTTTCCTGTAACTCCAAATCCATCCCCAGCGCTTCGCCCAGCTCAGCGATGTTGGCCGCGAGCCACGGCGTGAAATCCCGGGCCTCATTGGGCCAGGCTTCGCGCAGGTCGACCCGCTCGATTTTTGCGAGGTTGGGTGTGGTCATGGTTTAGAGACTCAGTCCGCTGCTTGCTGAGTGGGTGGACGGAGCGCTACCGTGCCGTCGGGGTCGTGGCGGTAAGTAAATGGCATCTAGAATCCGCTGCGTGTTGTCTCTGATTTCTTGGCGCAGTTCATCCCGTAGCGCGCGATTTTCTTGCAGACTTTGATTCCGTACGGCTTGTATATCCTGTTTCACAGTTCGGAATTCTGAGAGAATCCAGTAGAACGCCCCGGCGAATATCGCCGCCAGGGCCGAAAAAGCCGCAACGAAAACTTCTACATTTACCATCGTTGACCTCTTTCGGGGTCCGGACTAACCGCGCGCCGTTGAAGCCAACGGCGCGCCTATGCCGTTGTTTCGCCTACACGCGGCGGTACTTGGAGAGGGAGCGGAGCTCGCGGGGCGGGTTCATGTGCTGGCCGCGGATGGTGTAGGAGACCTCGGCGACGTAGATGTCGCCGTGGGAGTCGACGGCGATGCCGTGGGGGGCTATGAACTGGCCTCCTCCCTCCCCTTCATTCTTGTCTCCGAACATGCAGACGCGGTTGCCGTCGAGGTCGTAGATGCTGACGCGGTGGCCGAGGCCGGGGGCATCGTCGACGCCGCCCATGCCGTTGAGCTCGCCGACGTAGATGTGCTCGCCCCAGAGGACCATGGAGTCGGGGCGGTGGATGTTGCTCCACATGGTTATGAATTTGCCCTCGGCGTCAAAAATCTGGATGCGGTGGGCTTCGCGGTCCACGACATAGACGCGGTCGTTGCTGTCGAAGGCGATGTTGTGGGGACGGATGAACTGGCTGGCGTCGATGCCGGGCTCGCCCCAGGAGAACTTGTACTCGAGATCGCTGCTGTAGACGTGGACGCGGGAGTTGCCGTAGCCGTCGGAGACATAGATGTCGCCGTTGCTGGGCCTGGTGGCGGCGGAGGTGGGGCGGTTGAAGGGCTCGCCACTCCAGCGCGGGGCCGGGTTGTTGCGGTCGCCCAGCTCCCAGACCTTCTCGCCGTTGGCGCTGAACTTCTGGATGGTGTGGATGCCATCGTCGGCGGCGAGCACCGAGTCATCGTGTCCGATGTAGAGGCCGTGGGTGCGGTTATCGCTGAACAGGCCCTCGCCGAAGGAGCGCATATAGTTGCCGTCGCGGTCGAAGACCATGATTGGATTCTTGCCGCGAGTCAGAACGAAAACGTTGTCGTTGGAATCGCACGCTACGCCGGGGCATTCCTGGAAATTAGAGCCGTCGGGGAGCTTGGCCCAGTCCTCGACGAATTCGTACCGAAAGTCACCTTCGCCATAAACTTCTGGCATTTTCAACATCCTTTTCTAGCGGATTTACCGGGCCGCACAGGCAATGATCGGGCGGCGGGCGGGATAATCGTAAGCCCGCCCTATTGGGGTGTCAACGGGAGAGCCAGCCGACCCAGAGCCTTTCGATTTCCATCTCTGCGACGACTACAGGTCTCCCCCATAGGTGGGATTCTTAGCAGGCCTTAAAACGACGAGCGGCGGACAGCAGGACGAAGGCACCTAGGAACTGCAGCGGTCCCAGAAAAAGCGCCAGCGCTTCCGTATCGGGGAAAAACCGTCAACCCACAAGGTTGCATTCCTCGGAGTTTGTATCCTGGGAACAATAGGACTGAATTTTTCCCACCCGTTCCCATTTTTTCCATTTTTTCCCAGTTTGCTTGCTCACTTAGGAACGTTTTGCCGGATTCAAAGCTGAAAGTACGCTGTATTTTTTGATTTCGGTACCATTCCGTCCCATTCCGTCCCACCGCACTTTTCCAGCCCAGCGCGTGAGCGTCGGCCTGTGGCTAGGGACCAAATGTTCTGTAATGGGCACAGGGTTCATGATAGTAGGGTGTCATGAGGCTTGGCAAGCGCCAAATGTCAGCAAAAGTCCACATGCCAATGAACGCCTGCAGATTAACCAGGGCCTTCAGGGCAAGGTGTTGAGGACCCGGCCCCTGACGGAGTGAGCCCTATCTGCCAGGAAAAATGATGCGGCCCCTGCTCCAGCAAGGGCCGCTGATTCTGAGGTGTCGATGCGTAAGCCCAGTTCGAAAATCGTCTCTGAAACTCACCGTTTTAAGGCGGTCAGTAGGACGCGTTTTCGTCTGTCTGGAAGAACCCCGGCGGGTTGCCCTCTGTATCCTGGCAGGTGGCGATGTATCCTACCCCGGGAGAAGAACCCCAGCGGGTTGCCCTCTGTATCCTGACAGGTGGCGATGTATCCTACCCCGGGAGAAGAACCCCAGCGGGTTGCCCTCTGTATCCTGACAGGTGGCGATGTATCCTACCCCGGGAGAAGAACCCCAGCGGGTTGCCCTCTGTATCCTGGCAGATGTCGAAGTATCATGCCCGGGGATGGGTATTCTGGGTTGCACGACGCTGCCACCGGCTGCCTGCACCTTCTCGAGGTACTCGTCGATAGACTCCACGTCCACGTATTTGACGCCAGCCAAGCCACCCGGAGGCGTCGGGTGATGCCGCCATCTATGCCAGGGCCGTCCCCTCCGGTCGTCACCAGCCGGTAGTCCATCTGAGGCGGGCCATCCCACTTGGCAATTTCCCAGCCTAAACGGTGCTCTTAGAACTTACTGGCCCGGTCAGCGTCATCAGCATAGATGTCGGAATGTACGCTTCTTGGCATAGCGGTCCTCCATTTCGCTGCAGCGTTTTCCTCGATCTGAGAGGGGCAGGGAAATTGCCCATTCCCATTGTAGGGGCGGGTTCGAAACCCGCCCCTACGTGTTCATCCGATGAACCCGGAAATGGTCCTTTTCCGTCTGTGTCGCTAACGGATGGAGTCCCGCCCCTCGCCCTTGAGATAGTCGGCGGTGCGGAGGGCCAGGGCCTGGATGGTCGATGTGGGATTGATGCAGGCACTGGTGGTGAAGATGCTGCCGTCAACGATGAACATGTTGGGAACGTCATGGCAGCGGCCCCAGCGGTCGACCACCGAGTCGCGGGGATCGTCACCCATCCGGGCCGTTCCCAGCAAGTGCCAGCCGGCGTTGCGGCGCAAGCGAGAGGTGAGTATCTGCTTGGCGCCGGCAGCCTCCATGACTTCCTTGGCTCTCTCAACACCGTGGTCCAGCATGCGGTTGGTGTTCTCGCTGACGGTGTATTCCACCTTGGCAGCCGGAATGCCGCTGCTGTCGGTCTCATCAGGATCAAGGGCAATGAGGTTGTGCTCTTCAGGCAGGTCCTCGGTCATGATGGTGATGCCGACGGTGTGTCCGAAGCGCTCGTCGAAGGCCTGGTGGTGTCCCTGGCCCCACGGAATACGCTCGCCCAGGAGCCCGCCGAGAGCGGTGGGCAGCGGCGAACCGCCGAGGGCCAGGATCTGCAGGTCGTAGCCGCGCACGAAGCCACGGCTGATGTCGGTCTCGTAGAATTCCTGGCTGAGCATGGTGCTGCCGCGAGGGAAGCCGTCCTCGGTGCCCAGCCACTCGTCGAACACACCAACCACCACGCCAGCGGGGTGGTGCATCAGGCACTTGCCCACCAGCCCGCTACTGTTGGCCAAGCCCTCGGGGAACAAGGGCGACGTGGAGTTGAGCAGCAAGCGGGGCGTGCCGATGCCGTTGCAGGCCATCACAACTGCCCTTGCCTTCTGCTCGACCAGGTTGCCGTCGGCGTCGTAGAACAGGACGCCGGTGGCCTTGCCGGTGCTGTCGACCAGGATTTCCCGGACCCTCGCGTTGGTCTTGAGCTGCGCGCCAAGCTCAAGGGCTCTGGGCCAGTAGGTGAGGTCGGTGCTGGCCAGTGAGCGCAGGTAACCGCCAGAGTCAGGCTCGCGGCCATCGTAAGTGACCGACGAGATGGCGGTGTCAGCCGTCCACCAGTGCCATCCCAGCTTGTCAAAGCCCTTCGCCAAGACCTCACCACCGGGCCGTATGGACAGCGGAGGACAGGGCCGCTCAGGCTTGGGCGGGTAGGCAGGGTCGCCCCGGAGGCCGGACACGCCCATCATGCGGTCGTTCAGGTCGAAGTATGGCTCCAGCTCATCGTAGGTCAGCGGCCAGTCGTCGGCCACGCCGTCCAGCGTCCGCACGCGGAAGTCCGAGGGATGGAAGCGTGGGTAGTGCGAACCGTAGTGGACCGTGCTGCCGCCCACGGCGTTGTACATGTAGGGCGCGATGGGCGAGGCTTCGCTGTTGACCGGGTAGTCCTGCGGCAGCCGACGCACGCTCGGGTCTGGGTGGAAGTCGGTCTGCCAGTGCAACTGGCTGTCGGCGTTGGTCGCCGGAAAGGCGTCACGCGCTACCCAGTCGCCCTGTTCCAGACACAAGACGTTGATTCCCGCCTCGGCCAAACTCCAGACCAACGCTGCGCCTGAAGCCCCAGCCCCGATAACCAATACATCAGGAATGTCCTGGTTGCTTGCCATCTCTGTTCTCCGGTGTTTGGATTGACTCATTCCGCCTTCCTTCGACAAGCTCAGGATGGACGGAATGGACCGGCTTCGTCAGGCGAACCGCTACTCGCTGGGCGAACCGCCACTCTCGGGGTGAACCGCTACTCGCGGGGCGAACCGCCACTCTCGGGGTGAACCGCTACTCGCGGGGTGAACCGCTACTCGCGGGGCGAACCGCCACTCTCGGGGTGAACCGCTACTCGCGGGGTGAACGCTACTCGCGCTCGAAGACGGCCGCCACGCCCTGCCCGCCGCCTACACACATGGTCTCGAGGCCGAACTGTACGTTGCGGCGAACCATCTCGTGCAGCAGTGTGGTCAGGATGCGGGCGCCGGTGGCGGCGATGGGATGGCCCAGCGAGATGCCGGAGCCGTTGACGTTCAGGTTGTCTTCGTGGGGCAGCTTCCACTCACGAAGCACGGCCAGCACCTGGGCGGCGAAGGCCTCGTTCAGCTCTATCAGGTCCATGTCCTCGAGGGACAGACCGATCTTGGACATGACCTTGTTCACCGCCGGCACCGGGCCGATGCCCATGGTGGCGGGGTGGCAGCCGGTGACGGCCCAGCCGCGGAGGTAGGCCATGGGAGTAAGCCCCAGCTCTTCCAGTTTGTCCTCGCCAACCACCAGGCACACCGAGGCGGCGTCGTTCTGGCTGCTGGCGTTTCCGGCCGAGACGGTGCCGTCGCGCATGACAGGGCGCAGGCGGGCTAGGGTCTCCATGTTGGTGTCGGCGCGCGGGCCCTCATCTATTTCGAAAGGCAAGGGGTCGCCGCGGCGTTGTGGCACGGGAATGGCAACGATTTCCGAGTCGAAGCGGCCTTCGCTCTGGGCGGCGACCGCTCGCTGGTGGCTGCGCAGGGCGTACTCGTCCTGCTCCTGGCGGGCGATTTCGTACTCGCGGGCCAGATTCTCAGCCGTCTCCACCATGCCGCCGGGGATGGGACCGAAGCGCTCGTCCGGAGAAATGGTGACGCGGGCACGGGCGAGGCGGTCGTGGAACGTAACAGAGCCGTAGCGGGCGCCCCAGCGGGACTCGTTATTGTAGAATTCAGCGCCGCTCATGCTCTCCACGCCGCCCGCGAGGACCACGTCGGCGTTTTCGGTCTGCACCAACATGCTGGCGTTCAGGATGGCCTGCAGGCCGGAGGAGCAGCGGCGGTCAAGCTGGTAGCCGGGCACCTCGATGGGCAGACCGGCCTTGAGCGCAGCCAAGCGGCCGATGGCGGGGTTTTCGCCGCTGGGATAGCCGTGGCCGAGGATGACGTCGTCAATCCTGGCCGGGTCCACCCCGGAGCGGTCAAGGGTTTCCTTGATTACAGTGCTTGCCAACTCGGCGGCGGAGACGTCCCGCAGGATGCCTCCAAAGTTACCGACGGCAGTGCGGACGGGTGAAACGATGGCAACACGACGCATGTTACGCTCCTGATTCCGGCGAAGAAATAGCCGAAAATTTCGTCCTGAAAATTTCCGGTTATGATAACTCGCTCGCGGCGACCCTGTCGAATAATTTGGAGGTGAGAGCTCAGCCGCTGACGCCCTCGATCAACTGCAGATACTTGTATCCTGACCCGGTGTTGAACAGCACCGTGGTCTCGTCGCGGCGGAGGAATCCTTCGTCAATCAAACGCTTGTAACCGACCAGCGTGGCCGCGCCTTCGGGGCAGGCGAAGATGCCCTCAGCGGTGGCCAGTTCGTACATGGCAGCGACCATGTCGGCGTCCGAGATCGCAATTGCCGTGCCACCGGTCTCTCTGATGGCCTTGAGCATCAGGTAGTCGGCAAAGGGGCCGGGAACGCGCAGGCCGTCGGCGACAGTGGATGCGTTCTGCCATGGCTCGGCGGTGTTCTTGCCTTCGTTGAAGGCCCTGACTATGGGCTGGCATCCCTCGGCCTGCACCGCTATGAACTTGGGCAGGTCTCCCTCTATCCAGCCCAGTTCCAGCAACTCCAGAAATCCCTTGTGCATCCCGATGATCCCGGTGCCGCCTCCGGCTGGGTAGATGATCGCCTCTGGCATTCGCCAGCCAAACTGCATCGCCAGCTCGAGGCCCATGGACTTCTTGCCTTCGGCGCGATAGGGCTCCTTGAGGGTCGACAGGTCGAACAGGCCCTGTTCCTGGGCCACCGCAACGGCTTGCCGGCCTGCGTCTCCTATGAGGCCGTCGACGAGGTTAAGCTCCGACCCGGCCACCAAGCATTCCTTCTTGTTTGAGTCCGGGGCGTCCTGGGGCATGAAGACCTTGGCCGTCAGCCCGGCGCGGGCACAGTAGGCAGCGGCGGCCCCAGCCGCGTTACCTGCCGACGGCATGGTGAACCCGGTGGCGCCAAGCTCGAGGCCCTTCGAGATGGCGGCGGAAATTCCCCGCGCCTTGAAGGTGCCGGTGGGGTTGAGCCCCTCCTCTTTGACGTAAAGATTAGAGACGCCCAGCTTCTCTTCCAGGTTCTTCACGGGCATCAGGGGCGTGCCGCCCTCGCCGAGGGTCACGATGTTGTCCGGGTCGTCGACCGGCAGGAGTTCGGCGAACCGCCACATATTGCTCGCCCGCTCGGCCAGGCGGTCACGGTCTACCTCCGCGCGGATTCTGGCCAGGTCATAGCGGGCGTAGAGCACTTTTTCGCAACAGGGGCTAATCCCGGAGAGTCGCCCCGCCGGATACTCGGCGCCGCAGATGGTGCATTCAAGGTGCGAAAGATAGCTGGCCATTGGGGGCCGCCTCCTGATTTGCGCATTTAGTCGGACCGTACAGGGGTCATTTAACCATAGAGCGCGAAGAGCGCACAGTGCCATTGCATGTGCGTTGTCGCTGTTGCGGCGCAAATTCGAGGCGCATACAATGCCAATCAGAACGCAATTTCAGCTATCTAGCGAGCGTATGACCAACAGAACCGGGCCAAATGCGCTATTGGAGCGTTTGAAGAGTGGCGAACTGTTGATATCCGACGGCGCCACGGGCACCTTCCTGCAGCAGCACGGTCTTGAACCGGGTGGCTGCCCGGAGGAGTTCAACGCCAGCCATCCCGAGGTGGTTCGCGAAATGGCCCGTCAGTACTTCGAGGCCGGTTCGGACATGGTTCTGACCAACTCCTTCGGCGGCAGCATCTTCATGCAGAAGAAATACGGGTACGGCGAGCGAGTTGCCGAGTTCAACCGGTCCGCCGCCGAACACGCCAGCAGCCAGGCGCCTGACGGCAGTTTCGTGATCGGCTCCGTCGGCCCGACCGGAGAGTTCCTGGAGCCCCTGGGACCTGTGTCGGAAAGCCAAATGTACGACGCGTTTGCCAATCAAATCAAGGCGCTGGAAGCCGGGGGCGCCGACGGTGTGGTGGTGGAGACCATGACCGCAGTCGAGGAGGCGACGCTGGCCGTACGGGCCGCTCGTGAAAATACGGACCTGGTCGTAATGGCGACAATGGTCTTCGACAAAGGGCCCCGCGGATTCTTCACGATGATGGGCGTCACTCCGGAGCGGGCCGTCAACACCATGCAGGAGGCCGGGGCCCACGTGGTTGGCTCCAACTGCGGCAACGGTATCGATAACATGGTGGACATCGCCCGTCGCATGCGGGCGGAGACCGACGGATTCCTTCTGATCCATTCCAACGCCGGTATCCCCGCAATGCGGGCTGGCGAAATCGTCTACCCGGAAACTCCCGAGTACATGGCCGAGCGCTTCAGGGAACTGGCCGAGTTGGGGGTGAACATAATCGGAGGCTGCTGCGGCACCGGCCCGGACCACATCCGTGCCCTGGCTGCGGCGGTCGGGCGATAGGAGGCATCATGGCGACTGCACAGGGCAGGCTTCGGCCAGCGGAGGTAATCGAACGCTACGGCCAGTGCCTGGAACTGGTACCTCTCGACAAGCGATTTCACGACATCAGCGTGGGGCTCTACGTGAAGGAAGGCGTCTGTAGCATCTGGACCTACAGCCAGCGCGAGGGTGTCGTAGACCGAATTCGCGAGATCCGCGACCAGCTGATCGCCCTGGGTGGCATGGAGCAGGTCGGTAGCACCTACAATCAGGTGCGATTCCCGTGCGGGCACTTGCACCAGCGCACCCTCCGCTTCGTAATGTCGCAGGCCGTTGGCAAGGCTTCTGACTACGCACCGCCACAGGGCGCGCTTTCCGTCCAGGACTCCAAGTCCGCCCTCACCATCCACGCCGACCTGTCGAAGACTGAAAGCGACGACGACCGCGCAGTCTACAACGTGTCACTGGACGGTGAGGCCCGGAACGCGGCCATGCGGCTGCGGATGGTGCTGGCCGGATTCGCACGCTACGGCGAGATGGAACAGGTGGGCGAGACCGGTGTGGCGTTCTCCTGCGGTATGGCCCACGATGCCCTCATGCGAGTGCTGATGCCCTACTCCCGCAACATATCCAGCGTAGAGACCATGATGGCCGCCGAGGCCCTGCGCGGCCAGATGACCACGGGCACGCTGGGCTTCTCGCAAACTTAGCGGTATTCATGGACAAGCGAAGGGCCATGGCTATAGTCAACGTACATTTGGGCCACAGATTATTGATCCACCGAAATACGAGCTTCTCCAATGTAAATGCCTCGAAACCAGTCTGGTGGCTCAACATAAATGCGGAAAGGTTCGATAGTGAACTACACATCCTATTGGCAAAAGAGTACGACAGTGGCCTAGTTTGGTTGCGAATTGAGCCGTGGTCGATTTCGAGTCCTGATAGGACCTCCAGGGTGCGGAAGGATAAAGGCGCAATTGACTTGGAGATTTCAACCAGCCCTGGGGAATACTTGACTGACGTCAAGAGCGGCGGCACCCGATACAACTTCGCTAAACATATTGAGCAAGAGTGGGCTCAGACGTAGCAACTGCCAGACAACGCAACCCAAAGAACCAGCATAGTGGCAACCCAAGATCAAACCACCGAGGATATGCTGAAGGAGGCGCAACCATGGCTTTTGTTGAGACAATGACGCCCCGGGAGCGCACGATGGCGGCCTTGAACCGGCAGCCGGTGGACCGGACGCCAGTTGCGAACCCGACCAACGTTGCTACCGTTGAGTTGATGGACCTGGTGGACGCGCCTTTCCCGCAGGCCTGCCAGGACCCGGAATTGGCGGCACGTTTGGCAGCAACCGGTTACACCGAACTGGGTTTCGACTCCATCATGCCCTATTTCAGCATTATCCAGGAGTCGTCGGCGCTGGGCTGCGAGATGCAGTGGGAGGACAAGGACAACTGGCCCACCGTCCGTATGTACCGTCCCATCTGGAAATCGGCCGACGATGTACACATTCCGCCGGGGATTCTTGAGCACCGCGACATGCTGGCCATCACTGGCTCCATACGTCAGCTTAAAGCCGAGTTCGGCGACGAGGTCGCCATCATCGGGAAGACCATGGGGCCGTGGACGCTGGGTTACCACGTCTTCGGCGTGGAGCCCTTCCTGCTCGGGACTGTGGACAACCCGGACGAAACCATGCGGGCCATGCACAAGCTCAAGGAACTCTCGGTGCTGTTTGGCGAGGCCCAGATCGACGCAGGGGCCGACGCCCTGACCTTCCCGGACCACGCGACCGGGGATCTGGTCAGCGGCGATTACTACAGGCGTTTCCTGCAGGATATCCACGCAGAGATGGCGGAGCGGCTGAAGGTGCCTCTTATACTCCACATCTGCGGCAAGACCATTGACCGGATGCCCTATATCGCGCAGACCGGAATGGCTTCTTTTCACTTTGATTCCAAAAATGACCCGCACGAGGCCATGGCCGCGGTGGATGGCGGCATAGGGCTGGTGGGCAACATAAACAACCCTGAGACTCTCTACGCCCGGGGGCCCGAGCAAGTCCGCCGGGAGGTATACCGGTGCCTCGACGCGGGAGTGCAGATGATCGCGCCGGAATGCGCGGTGCCACTGGCCACCAAGATTGAAAACCTGATGGCCATCCCCCAAGCGGTTAAGGACTGGACCGCGGAACACAGCAGCTAGGTCCGGTCGAAGAGACCCGCAACGCCCGTCGTATCTAAGCAGCTTTCACCAGAGGTAAATCATATGCCCGTCGTTCACGAGGGACTGGAAACGGAACTGGCATTCGTCGAAAACCCCGACGAGCAGCGCCATATCCGGACGCTGTGGGACGGAGCCGACCCGCTGATGCAAGAGATCTCATATCAACTGATCATCGGCCAGAACGGTGAAGTTGACCGGTTGACAAGGCAGGCCCTGGATGACGGTTTCTCCGCCAACACCATCATGGACGACGGACTCATAGCTGGCATGGCGATTGTGGGTATTAAGTTCCGGGACAACATAATCTTCGTCCCGGAAGTTCTGGTGGCGGCCCGGGCCATGAAGGCAGGGATGGCCCACGTAGAACCCATCCTGTCGGCGTCTGGCGTGGAGCCCATCGGCACGGTGGTCATCGGCACCGTAAAGGGGGACCTTCACGACATAGGCAAGAACCTCTGCATCATGATGCTGCGGGGCGCAGGGTTCGTGGTACACGACCTTGGCGTGGACACCCAACCGGACGAGTTCATCGACGAAGTGGTAGAAAAGGAGGCGGACATTCTCGGCATGTCGGCCCTGCTGACCACCACCATGCCCAACATGGGGCGCACCATCGAGGCGTTCGAAGAGGCAGGTCTCCGCGGCGAAGTAAGAATAATGGTCGGCGGCGCCCCGCTTTCCCAGGAGTTTGCCGACGACATGGGTGCCGATGGCTACGGCAAGGACGCCATGGCCTGCGTGGACCTGGCCAAGGAGTTCGTTGGTCAGCCCGGCGTTGAAACGGCAGCGGTGGCAGGGTAGCCCGGTGGCCGGCGATTTCCAAAAGTTCGACCCCGAACGCTACCGCCGCAGCGTGGAGCGCCTAACGGAAATATTCCGCGACATCTCGGAAACGGTGAACGTGGTTTCAACCTATCGTTGCCCCTACAAGAACGCCCAGGACCGCTGCACCGCGCAGTTCGGATGCCGAAACCAAGACCGCTCAGTGCTTCCCGACGAGCAGTTCCCTTGCACCGGGGACGACAACCTCGACTATCGGTCGGCGTGGGAAATGCCCGAGCCCCAATAGTCAGTCTCATTCCCCAAATGGTTGGCGGCTGCGGTGACTGCACCTCTCCCGAAGAACCCCCCCCCTTTAGGTTTGGTACAATGCTGCCATGCCAGTGATTCTCAACGGACACGAGGTCCAGTCCCACCGCGGAAAGTCCCTCTTCGACTACGCAGACTTCCTGCGGGTACGCCTGCCCACGTCCTGCGGCAGGGGAGGGAGTTGCCACGAATGTATCGTGGAGGTCCACAGCGGGATGGAGGGCCTGTTTCCCCAATCCCGCGACGAGTATTTCCTCTCCGGCAACTTCAGACTTGCCTGTCAAGCCATCGTTGCCGATCCAACCCAGACCATAGAGTTCAGTGGACTGCGCCGCCAGCCCCGCATCCTAACCGAGGGGATACGACGGGAGGTCAAACTTGACCCGTGTGTCCGGCGCGATGGTGATGAGGTAACGATCGGTGGCCAGCCATCGGACACCTACCGGGGCCGGATGCTGGGGCTGGCAGCCGATATTGGAACCACGACTGTGGCAATGAACCTAGTCGACCTGGAATCCGGGGAGGTCATCGCTACGTCCTCATTTGAGAACCCCCAGAAATTCGGGGGGAGCGACGTCATGAACCGAATTTCCTACGACG
This sequence comes from Dehalococcoidia bacterium, assembly GCA_965222025.1. Lineage (GTDB taxonomy): Bacteria > Chloroflexota > Dehalococcoidia > Lucifugimonadales > UBA3495 > VXOI01. The sequence goes on from CBDCTI010000008.1 coordinate 51,459, forward strand.
TAGGGAGAACCCGGGGCGAGCTTAGGCACGCGATAATCTCGGGGATAAATTTTGAAATCGGTGAATTGATCCGGCAGGTCGATGCTCACCGCCGCCAGATTTACGAAGTAGTGCTGGTGGGAAACCCGACAATGCGCGACCTGACCTTTGGCATCGACGTCCAGCCAATAGGCGTCAAACCCTACAAATCTACGATTGAGATCAACTGCGACTCCGGAGAACGAACCGGAACAGCGCTCAGTTCAAATGCCCAGGCCATGGGCTTACGAATATTCCCGAGGGCCCACGTTTACGGTGGCCCCATAATTGGCTGCCACGTAGGGGCGGACGTTGCCGCCGGGCTTCTCGCCATCGGCATGGACGAGCAGGAAGAGCCTGTAATGCTAGTCGACGTGGGCACCAACACAGAAGTGGTCATCGGGAACCGGCATGGCATGGTTGCAGCGTCATGCCCCGCCGGCCCGGCCTTCGAGGGTGGAGAGGTGACGTACGGCATGCCCGGCTACGACGGGGCGGTGGAGTCGGTGCGCATCCGCGACGGACGGGCCGAGGTCTCCACCATCGGCGGCGCGGAGGTCCAGGGGATCTGTGGGTCGGGGCTGGTCGATCTTCTCTACGAACTCCGCGCCAACGAAATCATGAACGAGCTGGGTGCCTTCGCCGACGGGTCTGCTGAGTTTGTTTTTGAGCCGGAGCGGCGTATGGGCCTGTCCAGGGCCGATATCAGCGCTCTCTCCCAAGCCAAGTCCGCAAACTTCTGCGGACAATTCATTACCTTGCGTCGCTATGGATTGCCGGTGTCAGGGATCTCGCGCCTGTACCTCGCAGGGGGATTCGCCAACTATTTGAACGTCGCCAACGCTGTCGGAATTGGATTCATTGCCGACTTTCCATCCGAAAAAGTCGCGCCGGTAGGAAACGCGGCGCTCGAAGGCGCGACCCTGATGCTGCTCTCGCGGGAACTGCGGCAGCGTGCCGAAGCGCTGGTCAGAAACGTCGAGCATATCGAACTGGAGACCACGCCCGACTTCTTTGATATTTTTGTGGAAGGTTGCATGTTCAAGCCTATGCCTCGGGACATCGTCCCGAATTCAGGCGCGGCCTGACCGGGTATCACCCCCGTAGAATATTTGCCGGAGGAAGGCCAATGGCTTGGAAAGTACTCATTACAGACCATGTATGGCCTTCAACCGACCCGGAAAGCGCCGTCCTTGAAGCAGGCGGAGCTGAAGTTGTGGTTGCCCCTGATGGTGAGGAGGGAACGCTCGTAGAGCTGGCTCGAGACGCAGACGCCATCATGACCTGCTTCGCTCAAGTAACAGAGAACGTGGTGCGCGCCGCGGAGCAGTGCGTCGTTATCGGACGTTTCGGAGTTGGAGTGGATAACATTGCGGTGAGCACCGCCACCGAGCTGGGCATAGCGGTCACCTACGTTCCCGACTACTGCGTCGATGAAGTTTCTGACCACGTCATGGCCTTGCTTCATGCCTGGAATCGCAAGATCGCCCTGTTCGACCGTTCAGTCAAAGAGCACGGCTGGGGCAGCCAACCTTTGACAATGCGCATGATGAGGCTGCGCGGCAAGACCATCGGCATTGTAGGGTATGGTCGTATAGGCCAGGCCGTGGCTCTCAAGGCTCGCGCTTTTGGAATGAACGTCCTGGCTGCGGACCCTGTGGTTCCCTCAGAGACCGTTGAGTCTTCAGGAGGGAGGCTGGTCGACCTTGCGACGTTGTTGCAAGAGTCAGACTTTGTCACCCTACACACACCCTTAACCGAGAGCACCCGTGACCTCATTGGCCGCGCTGAACTGGAAATGATGAAGCCCGAGGCCTTTCTGATTAATGCGGCCCGCGGACCATTGATAGACGAAATCGCGCTTTACAATGCGTTACAAGATCGTGTCATTGCTGGGGCGGGACTCGATGTTATGGTCGACAGTGTGCCGCCACAGGATCACCCGTTGCTGTCTCTGGACAACATTATCATCACCCCTCATGTCGCCTTCTTTTCTCAAGAGTCCACCCTGGAACTGGAGCTACGGGCAGCTGCAGAAGTTGTGAGTGTGATCAACGGCAAGATGCCTGACAACTTGGTAAACCGTGCCGTTCTGGAACACCCAAATCCCCGGCACCGCTTGAGCCTCTAGCAAATCACTCCTTCTACTGGGTAATTTCCGCATCCTGTAGATTTTCACAGTATTCTGGAATTGCATTATTGACAGCCTACATTATAATCAGGGCTGATTCGTTTCGAATTGAGCGCATGTTTTCGCCCAGCTCGAATCCTCACTACTGGAAGGGAATGGTAAATATATGCCCAGAGCCAGTCGTCGTGACGAAATCATTCAGGCGATATCAGACATCAACAGCATTCCCGCTTTGGGAAACTTGGGTTCTACTGCCGTGAAGCAGGGTGTTGTGCTCAGGTTATTGAGTGCCGCAGGATGGAATCCGTTTGACCTTTCAGAAGTCGAACCAGAATTCCGCAGCGGAAACACGAGAGTGGATTTCGCTCTCAAGTCCTCTCCATCCTCTCGTTCTAGGGAGGCACCAACTCCGAGGGTGTTGGTCGAAGTCAAGTCCATTGAAGACAACCTGGAAAGCGAACGATTCGAACGACAACTGATGACAAGTTGCGCCAAGGAAAACGTTTCTCTCGGCGCGCTGACCAACGGCAATAACTGGCTCCTGTTTTTCAAATCAGAGGAAGGCCCCCAGAAAGAGCACCGGTTCTGCACCTTGGACTTGACCGGAGATCCCGAGACTTCTGCCGACGAGATACACCGATTCCTTTCCAAGGACCGGGTTGCCACCGGACAAGCGCTCCGGTCAGCGGAGCGGACTCTCCAGGACCGCAGCAGGGATGAAACTACCAGGCGGGCGATAATTGATGGTTGGCGCCAGGTAGTCTGGGGCTTCGATGAAGGACTAATCGAATTGGTGGCCACGGCGGCGGAGCAAAAGACGGGGGACAAGCCAGAAAACCGGTTCGTGCGCAGATTTCTCGTCGAAAATCGTTCCGACCTTCTGGTCTCGGCCCAGGATGAAGCCACTTCCTCCGGTTCTCGGACCGGCGGGGCGAGGAGGAGGCCGGCTTCTTTCTCCTTTGAGGGTGAGACCCAGGAGGTTTCGTCCTGGCCCGATCTTCTGGTGGGAGTGTGCTCCGTGATGCAGGAGCGACATCCCTCGGAATTTGAGAGAATCCTGGATATAAGAGGCAGAACGCTCTCTTACTTCTCTAAGGAGGAAGAAGAGGTGAATATACCCAGAGAAATCGGCGCCACCGGCGTTTATGCCTCTTGCCAAGGAGCCGGCGATCTAATTGAAGAACGTGCTAGACGAGTCGTGGAACTGTTCGGTCATTCGAGAGACGCTCTCGCAATACAGGACCGTTAGATAACATACTTGGAAAAGAACTAAACAAGAGACCTGGAATGAATCAGTTCCCTGTCTCTTGTTGCCGGTCAGTAGAAGCGACGATAGAATGGAATAGGAATTAAACGGGCTGAACGACCGTGACAATCGGGGGTGTAGCTCAGCGGGAGAGCACCTGCTTTGCAAGCAGGGGGCCAGGGGTTCGATCCCCCTCACCTCCACCACTGTATTCGAAGAGTCCTTTCCCACAAGTGCGCCGCATACGAAGCAGTAACTAGTTCCATCCATCCTGGCAAATCCGCTTACTAGACGTCGTGGCTTAAGCCGTAATGGCTCGAATACCACCCGTATGACAGACTTCGCAAAGTGGGATCACGGTTGGTCAAAACATTCGGGGAACTATACCAATGAAGCTCCTCTCCGAACTCCTCTTCTGTTCGTCCAATAGTTTCGTTGCCTCCCACCCGCTCGGCCATTTTTGAAAACTATTCGACCATGCACTACTGGAAAATCTTTCTACTCAAGGTCACGCGCATGGCCGTATCAAAATGTGTTGGCACAGAATAGACAGTACCATAAAAGAACCCACTCTGCAGAGCTAATTGCCCGTCCTTTTAGCTCTAGATTTTAGTAGATTTATGCGAACATCCAATTTGAGCACAAATCATAAACATAGAGCCATGATATAGACATTCGAGGCCAACTATAGCCTCTACAATCGAGGAAACTGGTATCAATTAATACTCGACAACAACGAGGCCTGTTGGTATGAGACACCCCGAATACCACACGAAATCGAGCGCCCGCGCCTTTACTGTGAAGAAACCTGTCTGCCTGACACCGACATGTCGTCAGCCTTTCCTTGAAACTTGCGCCTTTTGCAATCCTCTGACCAGTAAAACTTCCATTGTTCACTTGCCAATGCAAACCACTTCAATAGAATTCCGACAGGTGAGTCCCGACGTATTCCGGCTCGACTTGCAGTGCTCTACCCTACCTTGACGATGCACGCCACCCCGGTACCCTGCCGACCCACAATGGTGGCAAAGAGGGCGTCAACTGGTACAATCCTCGCAAGGTTCGTAGAATTCAGGTTTCAACGGGTCCGGCTAACTTACTCGCGGCTGGTACACCGTAGCCGTAGGCGAAACGTCTGAGCACCACTGGGCAACGTGGAAGACCAAATTCGTTTCCACGGCGCGCCCCAAGAAAAATTTTGATTTTGCGGAGAGAGCCATGGCCACTCTTGAACGGAATCTGGCATACAGGATGGGTGAGCGCTACGGAGATCACCCCGACGATAGCGAGTATCCGGGTACTCTGATAATCGTCGAGGGAATCGACGGTTCCGGCAAGAGCACTCAGATCGACCTCCTGCAAAAGTGGCTGCGCAGCCGCAACCTGGTGACTGTTTTCACCGAGTGGAACTCTTCACCAATCGTTAAGCGCACAACCAAACAGGCAAAGGTAAACGAGTTGCTCACACCGATGTCCTTCAGCCTGATCCACGCTGCCGACTTCGCCAGCCGGGTCCACGCGCAAATTCTGCCAGCCCTGCGTGCCGGCGCTACCGTGCTGGCCGACCGCTACGTGTACACCGCGTTCGCTCGCGACGCAGTCCGGGGTGTGAACCCCGACTGGGTGCGCCGCATCTACTCTTTTGCCGTCCAACCGACGCTAGCTCTGTATTTCAAAGTCCCGCTGGACGTCTCCATGGAACGGGTCCGGGCGGGCCGGGAAGAGATCAAGTTCTATGAGGCCGGGCAGGACATCGGCTTTTCCAACGACCGCGAAGAATCTTTCCGCTACTTCCAGAGCAAAATTCTGGACGAATACGAAGGGATGACTGAAGAGTTCGGGCTGTTGACGATTGACGCCACCCAGCCCATAGCTGTGCAACAGCAACAGGTCCGTCGCTATGTGGAGCCCCTTATCGAAGACGTCATGGAGTTGCGCGGACAAAGCGTGCCCGAGGCCCTGGGAGGCGCTGGACTGACCGGCCGTTACATCACTGATCCTCCCCGCCGGAGGCTGACAGAGACGGATGTGATCCGCTAGCAATCTTAAGACGCCCAAACTGGACAGACTCATGGCGGGAGCGACTTTATGACCACGATGAGCTTTTACGGCCACATTCCACCGGGCATGGGTAATGAGCCCATACCGGGTCGCCTCATCGTTGTCGAGGGCACCGATGGAGTAGGCCGCTCCACCCAGATCGCCATGCTGCGGGAGTGGCTGGAGGCGGAGGGCTTTGCCGTACTGGTCACCGGATTCCGCCGCTCCGAATTGGCCGCCTCGGGTATTGACCGGGCCATGCGCGGCAACACGCTGGACGCTCTCACCCTCAATCTCTTCTATGCAACAGATTTCTGGGACCGCCTGGAAAAGAGCATCGTACCTGCCCTTCGTACTGGCATGGTCGCCCTCGTTGACCGGTACATTTTCTCCATAATCGCCAGGGCACGGGTGCGCGGCGTTCCGGTGGGATGGCTGAACGATGTATTCGAGTTCGCCGTTGTGCCCGATCGCGTGCTTTTCCTCGACGTCGATGTGGAACACCTCCTGCCGCGAGTACTCTCAGTGCGCCAATTGGACCACTGGGAATCGGGTGAAGACTTCCTCCGCGGGCCCGACTTGTATGACAATTTCATGCGCTACCAGGGCGCGCTTATCGAGGAGTTCCGGAATCTGGCGGACCAGCACAACTTCGTGACGGTTGACGCTCGGGGAAGTGTGGGAGAGGTCTTCCAGACACTCCAACGTGAGGTGAAGGAAGCCCTCAAAGGCATGGGGTCCGATTAGATCGTGCGGAGGGCATTTGGGCTCATCCGCATGCACTTTCCAATAACCGCGACCGGCATGGAGGAATGACGATGCCCACGATTGACTGCCAAGTACATTGCTACGAACGAAATACCCCTGCTCGACCCTGGCGAGGGCATCTTGAGGGTCCGGAACAGGTCACCGGCGACGACATGATCACGGCAATGGGTTCAGTGAGAGTTGACGGCGCGATACTGATCTCGCCCTTCTCGCTCTACGGCTACGACCCGAGCTACTGCCTGGAAGTGTACGCGCAGCACCCAACGAAGTTCGGCTTGGTCAGGCCCTTTGACCCGGAATCCGACAGCATTGACGAGGACGTTGCGGAGTGGACTGGGACCACCGGCGTCGTCGGTTGCCGCGTTATGCTGGGAGCCATTGAGGCTGAAGGCGACCACCCCGGTCTGAACAACATCTTCGCTGCCTGCGCTCGCGCCGGCGTTCCGGTTAACGTGATGGCCGCAGGCAAGCTGCCGTTACTGAAGGAACTGGCTCGTCGGAATCCCGACACCCAGGTAATCATCGATCACGTGGGCCTGGCCCAGCCCTTCGTTCCACCCGCGCCGCCGGAACCCTTCGCCGACCTGCCCAACGTGCTCTCGCTGGCGGAGCTGGACAACGTCGTGATCAAGATCTCCGGCGCCTGCACCCTCTCCCACGAGCCGTTCCCCTACCCGGACATCTGGGAACCCCTAGGCCGCATATTCGACGCCTATGGCCTCGACCGCTGCCTCTGGGGCACCGACTGGACCCGGGCCGTCAGGCTCCTAAACTATGAGCAGGGGGTCGATTCCTTCCGAGTCACCGACCGGCTCACCGCCTCTGATCGCGAAATACTGATGGGTGGCACCCTGGCGCGCGTCTACAACTGGTCGCCCAGCTAGTGAGAGTTGCGCCGTGGCCGATGTAGCATCCTGAGGCTCTTGTGCCTTCAGGCCCTAACGGTGTAGGGGCGACTATGGCAGTCGCCCCTACGAAATATCCGGCGACCGGGTGGTTCCAGGTTCCCAGCGGGGCCACGGTTTCCAGATGATGGACTTGTAATCCGAAAGATCCTCCGCTCCGCGGCCACGCCGCCCACGCTTCCCTCCAGTAGCCCCCCAGATTTCTCCTTCCATCCAGCGCCTACGAGGGTCATAGCTCTCCCGGAACCTGCCGGCGGTAACGTTTTCCACTAGTTCCCTCAGTTCCTCAACCAGCCTCTCTCCATTTTCGTCGCAGGCGTCGCAGCCGCATACCGGAAGGATCTCCTCCCACCACAGTCCAAATCGAATGAGCAGGCCTGGAAAGCTCGTAAAAGCCACCGCCAACTGCGCCGCTTCGGGGTCTGAGGGGGTCATTCTTGCGCTGGGACGCTCAAGTTCCAGGTGCCGTTCCAGTTTCCCGTCGATTCCATACCTGTCCTCACGATGGACGTCGAATTCTGCCTCCATCCGGGCCAGCAGGTCCAACATGGCCGTATGCAGTACCTGGAATCGCTCCGGGTTGGTGGCCCGACCGTATTCCTCTTCTGAAGGAGGTCCGCGGCGTATCATGATGCTACCCTTACCGTGAGTGGAACCCTTCAGTCAACGAATATACTGCTCCGCAGCCACCAATCGGAACGTTCGCCTCGCTACCTTGAAGGAAATCGTGCCGCCAGCATATCCTGCATCAGCCTTGCCGCCACCTGCACCGTCAGTTGCGAGCTGTCGTAGGGAGGGGCCACCTCAACGATGTCGAAAGCGACGAGGTTGGACTTTTCCAGCAACGCCAGAAGGCAGTCTCGCGCCTCCTGATAGAACAGTCCCCCGGTCTCCGGCGTGCCCGTCCCCGGTGCCTGGCTGGGGTCAAGCACGTCCACGTCAAAGGTGACGTACAGGTTCTCCGCCGCCGGAATCAGGTCCACGACGGCTCTCGGGCCGAGCTCGCGGAACTGTCTGCCACTGATGATCAGGCTGCCGTCGCGCAGCGCCTCCTCGTAAGGGATGCGCCTTGCCGAGCGAATGCCCACCGACGTAATGTGGCCCACAAACTCCAGCTCCCGGCAACGCCGTATGGGGCTGGCATGGGTATACAGCGCGTCCTGAACATCGTGGGTGTAGTCGAGGTGCGCGTCGAAGTGAACGATGTTCAGCGGGGCAAACCTGGACAGCCCGCGCACTACGGGGAAGGTGATTGCATGGTCTCCGCCCACCACTGCAGGAAAAGCCCCGCGGCCCACCGCCAGCTCGACTGCCCGGGTGATCCGGTCGAAGTTTCCCACGACCTCGGACGGGACTATAGGAACGTTGCCGCAGTCGGCCATCTTTATGCCGCGCAGCAGTTCGTCCCCGGCGTCGATGTCGAAAAATCCGTCGGCCTCGCCCTGGACCCCATATGGATCGGAATACGAGTAGGCCCGGGGTGCGTCCCTCAGTGCATCGGGGCCGAACCTCGCGCCGGGCCTGCCAAGCGTCCCTTGATCGAAGGGAACGCCGATAAAGGCCACGTCGGCTTCCAACTGCTCGATGTCCTCACATAGGGGAGCGTTGAAGAACGACCGGGGGAGTGCCCGGAGCGTGGGCCACGGCTCCTGCGGCTGGCTGGCTGGTGCCGGCGAGGCGGTCATGGGTATCCTCCAAGAGTATCCGAATGGGTATCCTTAAACCTGGCGCGGCCTACTGGGCGGTCGTGCCCCCGTCGATCACAAGCTCCGCGCCCGTTACGAATGAAGACTCGTCCGAAGCCAGGTACACAATGCCGTGGGCGATGTCGTCAGCGTTGCCCAGCCGACCCAACGGGATGCGCTCCAGCGACCATTCGCGACGTCCCCCTTCGCCGGAGTAGCCCGGGTCGGTCAGCGGCGTCCAGCAGTATCCCGGGTGGACGGAGTTCACCCGGATGTTCTCAGCCGCGTACTGCACCGCCGCCGACTTGGTGAAAATCCGGCTGGCTCCCTTGGCAGCGTGATAGGCAGTCGAGGTGGGGCTTCCCACCAACCCGTAAATCGAAGAAACGTTGATGATCGAACCGCCGCCCACTTTCCGCATCTCCGGTATGGCGTGCTTGGTGCCGAGGAACACACCCTTGGCGTGAACGTTCATCTGGCCGTCCCAGTCGGCAACACTGGTGTCCTCCACGGTCAGCCGGGCGCCGGTACCCGCGTTGTTCACCAGCACATCCAGCTTGCCGTAACGGGAAACGGTCTCGGCAATTACTTCCAGCCACCGCTGCTCGTCGGTAACGTCGTGGGCCATGAAGAAAGCGTCGCCTCCGTTCTCCCGAATCTGGGCAGCAGTGGCTCCCCCCATGTCGACTTTAATATCAGTGATCATCACCTTGGCGCCCTCGCGCACGAACATCCGGGCTGCGGCACCGCCGAAGCCCATCAGCTGGCCCTCGACGCCGGCAGCGGCGCCGGTGATGATGGCAACCTTGTTTTCCAGACGCATGACTTGACCCCCGGCTTTGGTTGAAGTTAGCCCACGTAGCTTTGGCCGAAGCGCTCGCTATGGGCGATTTCCGGAATTCTCTTCCGTACCTTTGTTCCGGCGACGGCTTCTTCCGTGGGATATCCGAACGCCACGACTGTTACCAGCTCTTTGTCTTCGGGAATTCCCAGCAGTTCCTTGACCTTGTCGTTCTCCTCCCCTCGCACCCCGGCCACACAGCCACCTACGCCTTCGGCCCAGGCGGCCAGCTCCATGTGCTGCAGGGAACGCCCCGCGTCGAACTCCGGTCGCCCTCCGCGGTCCATCACCACGGCCACCGCCATGGGCGCGCCGCCGATGAATCCGCCGGACGATGCGATGCCACCGATCTGGTCAAGGGTATCGCGGCTGCGAATGACGATGAAGTGCCACGGCTGCCGGTTACGGGCACTTGGCGACCAGCGAGCTGCCTGCAGCATCCGCCGCACCACTCCTTCGGGGACCGGGTCAGGCTTGAAGCTGCGCACCGTCAGCCGCGACCTGATGCACTGGTATACATCCATCTGCTTTCCTCCTTCCCAGAGATCCTGGGAGACATGTAGCGTTCAATAATTTCAGATATTGTACGGCATCGCCCCGTAGCGGCGAAAACCACTTTCCTCCAAGAAGGGCACGTAACGCAGTGCTGTTCCGACTCATGTGGCATGCCCCTGCATGGGTGCTTAGACCCCACCGTCGCTCCAAATTTACCACCAACAGGGCAAAAGGGGTGGCCACCCCCCTGCGCCGGGCGAAAAGTCTGATGCCGGTTGCCCGTAGCGAGAACGCGTTCCGCCCTGCTGACCCGAATGTGATGGCATTAGTCGCAATCCAGTCCGCAAAGAATGGAGATAGAAAGGAATCGAATGGCATGGGTTTTAAATTCTCTTCCCCCTCACTCAACATCCCTCGATCAGCCCTGAATCCGGTGAAATGAAACGAAATGAGATGCCTTTGATACCCATCTTTCCTTCAGGACGGTTATCCCCTGTCTCCGGAAGTGCAGGGAATTACTGCGGGGATCAGGAGCTTTGCCCGGCCCGTCTCTGAAATTGGCCTGAGGAGGCCTGGCAGGACAACGCCGCCTTCCCCTTTCAGTCTCTTCCTGTCCGGTGTCCAACATGAGGTGCCTGGGGCTATAATCGCCGCGTATTCAACCCTCCGGAGGAGTGCTATGCCCCGAGTGGCTCTGGACTTGAACGACGCGTCCGACCGTGCCCAGGTTAAGGGCCAGTGGCGTGTGGCTACCGGACTGGTTCCCGGTGAGCCCAATGAGGGCCTGACCGCCCAAATCCTTGCCACCCCGGCCCGGTTGGCCGATTACGATGACTCTGGCTGGGAAGTCTGCGACAACGTCCGGCAGAGCCTGTCAGTGGGCTTCACCTTCGCCTGGTACCGCATCGCCGTGGAACTTCCTGAATCGGTCAGCGGCATGCCCGTGGCCGGTGCCCGCCTCTGGTTCGAGACCAACGCCGACAACTACGGCGAGGTCTGGGTCAACGGCCAGATTGACCGTACCACCGGAAGCATCCCCGGCCTCAATGCCCCACAGCGCGTGGAACTGGCTACCACCGCCGAGCCGGGCGCAACATACGTCATCGCCATCCTTTGCGCCAATGGGCCACTGGCCGAGCCCCGTGGTGGAATCTTCCTCCGGTACGCTTATCTGTGCTTCGAGACCACCGACAACTAGCGGGATTTGCCCCTGCCTTAACGTTAGGGGGATTTCAGGAGGGACTATGGTCCGAAAGAAAGGCACGGCATTGCTCATGGTCTACGTTGACGTGGACATCGAGCACGACGCGGAATTCAACCGCTGGTATAACGAGGAACACGTTCCCGAACGCCTCAGCGCCCCCGGCTTCCTGGACGCCGCTCGCTATGAGGCCCTCAAGGGAGGTCCACGGTATCTCGCCGTCTACGAGTTGGAATCGGAGGACGCGCTGCATACTGACGAATACCTGCAAATGAGCAACAATCCCACTCCGTGGACCCAGCGCATGGGGCCTGGCACGATAGGACGTGGCTATGTCCGCAACGTGTACAGCCAGATCTACCCCGAGGGCGGCGATGATCTCGACACCGTGGGTCGCGGCATGGCCCCGGCGCTGCAGATTGGACGCATGGACGTTCCAGCCAGCCTGGAGGCAAAGTACAACGAGTACTACGACACCGTGCGCACCCCTGCTAACCTCCAGATTCCTGGCTGTCTGTTCGTCCGCCGCTACCATGCCGTCGAGGGTGGCCCCAAGTACCTCACAATGTACGAGTTTGAGCACGAGAAGGTGCCAGAATCGCTGGCATGGGAAAAGCAGCGCACCCAGGACACCATGAACCAGTACATTGGCGGCGCCTACGGTCACGCGTCCGGCTCTCCGGGCGTCTACCGCCGCGTGTTTCCACCCCGTCCCTTCTAGCGTACCCGCTACCGGCAGTCATAACTGAGGAGGGCATCCATGTTCCTGATGCGGTTTACCGAGCGCGCCTACATGGACTACACCGAGGAGGACGTCCACAACAGCCCAAACAACGCCGTGCGTCTCACCTTCTCCAACAGCAACTTTGACCCCCAGCGCGGCTCGCAGCTTTACAACATGTACCTCGATGAGTACGAATACTCGGAGGAAGTGGGCTTCGACGGCCTGATGCTCAACGAGCACCACAACACGCCCACCTGCCTCGGCGCGACCATGAATCTCGAGGCTGCGATTCTCGCCCGTATCACGAAAAAACCCAAAATCGTTCTGCTGGGAAACCCGCTGCCAATCTTTGACAACCCCATCCGCCTGGCTGAGGAGCTGGCCGAGATCGACATGATCTCCGGCGGGCGCCTGGTATCCGGCTTCGTGCGCGGGACAGGCGTGGAGAGCCTGGCCACCAACACCAACCCGCTGTTCAACCGGGAACGCTTTGAGGAAGCCCATGATCTCGTCATGAAAACCTGGACCGAGCCCGGGCCCTGGCGATGGGAGGGTAAGCATTACCACTTCCGGGTGGTCAACCCCTTCCAGGTTCCCATGCAGAAGCCTCATCCGCCGGTGTGGATTCCCGGCACAGGCAGCCCGGAGACGCTGGTCTGGTGCGCCGAGCACCGCTACCCCTACATCTTCCTGGAAACCGACGTGCAGTCTACCCAGGACATGAAGGAAATCTACGCCGAGAACGCCCGGCAGGTGGGCTACGAGCCGGGACCCGAGCACCTGGGCTACCTCGTTCGTATCCACGTGCAGGACACTGACGAGAAGGCCCGTGAGGTGGGCAAGGGCTATATGACCGGCAATATTGGCCAGGGGCGGATCCCGCTGCCTCGCGACTACCAGTCGCCGGTGGGCTACGCCAGCGCCAGCCAGGACCCCCGCTACCTCCGCATCCGGGAGCAGATCCGATCAGACCCCTTCCGCGTTGGGGGGCTGGACACCGCTGCCTACGACTCGATCCTGGACTCCCACCGCTGGATCATCGGCAGCCCGGAGACGGTCATCCGGCAGCTCCGTGAGGTGTTGTCGATCATGCGCCCCGGCATCCTGTCCATCTGGACCAACGACGGCACCATCAGCCACGAGGACACCATGCGTTGTTTGGAGCTGATGGGCCAGGAAGTCCTGCCCGCCCTTCGAGAGATCGGCGAAGAGCTTGAGTTGACCGACCCGTTCCAGAGGACCCCCTGAGTAAACATAATCGGATAGCCCGTAAGCAGACATAAACAACGAAAAACACAAATGCGAGGCCGGGGGAGGGCGCAATTACCCTCCCCCGGCCTTTTCATCAGATCAGTGCTCCGGTTCTGATGGTGTTCGAATCCGATGAAACTGCTCCGCTAGCGGCTGACCTTCCAGGTCTTGATGGACAAGCGGGCAACCGGGTCCCGCCAGTCGTGCGTAGCAGGGTCCAGGTCGGAGCCATTGCCGCCGTGGATGCCGGCGTGGACGTGGACGAATCCCTCAGACCTTGCGCGGTCGTGTGCGTGGTTGCCGCAAGGCGGCCCAGGGATGTAGGCGCAGTCCTCGCTGTTGGCCTCGCTGCCCGAATCGTAGGCGCTCAGCATGATGGCGCGCGACTTGGAGACGTCCAGGTGATTGGCGCCGATGAAGGCGTCGTTGGTGGACACCAACATGCTGGCGAAGGACAGATACTTCTTTCCGTCATCGATATCGAAGCTCATCCTGACAGTTTCCCCCGGCGGGATGGGCCCGTCATTCAGGGCCACGACGCGGGCTTCGCTGACGCTGTGGTTTTCGTCCGGGTCCCAAGCATCCAGCAGCCCGGACGCGTCGGCATCCTCTGCCATCTTTGCCATGGCGGTGCTGGAGCGTTCGCCGAGGGCGTAGAGCGATCCGGCCCCGGAGTCGTGCCTTGCTACGAAAACCGGAGACATTATCTGCCCGCGGGTGAGGTTTGTGATGGCGACCTCGACCATCATCTCATCGTCGCGCTCGTCTGCGCTGAGCAGGCTTCCGAACAACAGCGCCGCCAGGACAACCAGGCCGACAAGCGCTAACGATATGGATACCTTCTTCATCTTCCTCCCTCCAAAGGTCTTGGCTCGCCTCGGGTTGTTGCTTCTCACCTCCTGATACTAGTTATTATTAATTACGATACTATGCATTCAACGGATCTATGCAACTCCGTAGGTGGGCTAGTCTTGAAGCAAGCAGGCGTGCGGATCAGCGAGGAAAAGAGTGGGCCGACCGTTGCCTCCGCATATTGGCGGAGGCAACGGTCGGCCCTGTGGTAGCGATGATAGAGGTATCCTGGGGCGCTGCGGTGAGGCGCCTTCAGGCACCGGGAGACGTTATTCCAAAGCGCCCAGTGCCTCCAGGATGCGGCCCGGGGTCATGGGTAGGTCGGTCAGCCGTTTCCCCGTGGCACGGGAAATGGCGTTGGCAACCGCTGCCAGGGGTGGCACCAGCGGCACTTCGCCCGTACCTCGAACGCCGTAGGGATGGCCGGGGTTGGGCACCTCAACGATGACGGTGTCGATCATCGGCAGGTCAAGCGCCGTGGGCATCCGGTAGTCCAGGAAGCTGGAGTTCAGCATTCTGCCCTGGTCATTGACGTAGTATTCCTCGTTCAGCGCCCAGCCAATGCCCTGCACCACGCCCCCCTGGACCTGGCCTTCGACGTAGCTAGGGTGGATGGCCCGTCCGGCGTCCTGGATAGCCGTGTATCGCAGTATGTCCACCTTGCCGGTGTCAGGGTCAACTTCCACGTCCACGATGTGCAGGCCAAAGGCGTTTCCGACGCCGCCGGGGTTGACCGTCGCCCGGCCCACGATGGGCCCGCCAGTTCCGTTCAGCCGCGGCGCCAGGGCCTGGAAGGTAATGCTGAGCTCAGGGTCCTGCCTGTGCGACAGCACGCCCTTGTTGTACTCCACGTCGTCGGCGGAGACGTCCCAGATGCGTGCCGCGCGTTCGATCATCTGCTGCTTGATGTCCTGGGCTGCGTCGTGGCAAGCCGTGCCCATCTTGAAGGTGACCCCGCTGCCGCCTGCCCCAGAGCTGTAGCCGATGGAGTCGGTGTCCACCACCGAAGGCTTTATCGTCTCCACCGGGATCCCCAGCACTTCGGCCACCTGCATGGCCATTACAGCGCGGGAACCGCCGATGTCCGGCGAGCCCTCCACCAAGCTCACAGTGCCATCAGGGTTGACGCTAGCGACGGCGCTGGCCGGGCCTGAGCTGTTGAACCACGCCCCGGCAGCCACGCCCCGGCCCCTGTTAGGCCCGGTAAGCGGCTCGGCCAGATGCGGGTGCTCCTGCGCGGCCTGCAGCGTCTCCACGAAGCCGATCTTGCGGAACACCGGACCTGTGGGCTGGCGAGAACCCTCTTTGGCAGCATTGAGCAACCGGAACTCCACCGGGTCCATCCCCAGCTGGTCGCAGATCTCGTCGATCACCGACTCGGCGGCAAACGCGGCCGTCGGGGATCCCGGCGCACGGTAGGCCGCCGCCTTCTGGGAGTTGACCACCACGTCGATGCCCTCAATGTAGCTGTTGGGCACTTCATAGGGAGCCAGCATGGTCCGGCAGCCTGAAGGCACGGGCGAGCCGGGAAACGCTCCAGCCTCGTACACCAACGTGCAGTCGGCCGCGATCAGCTTTCCCTCTCGGGTGGCGCCCAGCTTGGCGCGGATGTGGCTGGCAGAAGTCGGGCCCGTGCCCTCGAATACCTCGCCGCGGGTCATGGAGATCTTCACCGCTTGTCCGCACTTCCGGGAGAGGGCCGCAACGACCGGCTCGAGGTAGCAGCCGCCCTGGCCCTTGCCCCCGAACCCGCCGCCGATCTCCATGGGTATGACCTTGACCCGCGACACACTCAGGCCCAGGATGGCCGCCGTGTGGTCTCGCAGGGCGAAGTGGCCCTGACTGCTGGCCCAGATGGTTACGCTGCCGTCGGTGCTCCACTGAGCCGTTGCCGAATGGGGCTCGATGTAGCCCTGGTGGACAGCCTTGGTGCTGAACTCTCGCTCCACGACGATGTCGGCTTGGGCAAATCCGGCATCCGGGTCTCCCAAGCGGAACTCGAACCGGTTGGAAACATTGCTGGGCTTACCCGATTCGCCCCATCCTCCCTGCCGCATGTTGGGATTGGAGAGGGTTACCAACCGATCGTGAAGGACGGGGGCGTCATCGCGCATAGCGTCGTCAGCGCTGAGCACCGGCTGCAGGATTTCGTAGTCCACATCAAGCGCCTCCAGCGCCGCGTCCGCCGCCGCCGCGGACGTGGCAGCCACGGCGGCGATGGCGTGGCCGCAATACAGAGCTTTCTCGCGGGCCATCACGTTGCGGCTGTAGAACCCATAGTTGACCGTAGACCCTTCTTCCTGATCAATAATTTCGGCGGAAACATCCGGGAGGTCCCCAGCGGTGATGACGGCCTTGACACCCGGGATCGCCAGGGCGCGTGAGGCGTCAATGCCCTTGATTACCGCATGGGCGTGAGGGCTTCGCAGAATCTTGCCCACCAGCCAACCCGGCGGATGGATGTCGGCAGCGTACCGGGCGCGCCCGGTCACTTTGTCTGGACCGTCGTGTCTGATGGGCCGGGTACCGATGACATCGAATTCGCTAGCGGCCGACGGTGCGCTGGCCTGGTCAGTTGCCATAAATATCTCCTTGCCTCATTTACAAACATTTACATAATGATAAACGATTGTGCGCTGTAGCTTGGGTGCGCTGAAGCGCAGTATTCCCCGTAGGCATTTCTTCTAGAGAGGGTAGAGAATCCAACCCCTGTGTCCGGTGTTATTAACCCGGAAGAGGTGTCCACCTCTCGTGGTCACATAGAGGGTATCCAAGGCCCTTCCTCCGAAGGCGCAGTTGGTGGGCCAGTCGGCTGGCACCGGATGAGTCTCAATTATTCGACCGGACGGGGCGAAAACGTGGATCAACGGACCAGGCCCGGCCTGTCGCCATCCCCCAGCGGCGATGATGTTTCCATCCACGTCGAGGCACATGCCATCCAGGCCTCTGTGGACTCCCCGAAAGTCCCGACCAAACTCGTGCAAGACCAGAGGCTCGCCCAAGGAGTCGTCGGACTGCAGGGGATATGCTCGCAGGTCTCGAGTGCCCTCGTAATCACTTTGCACGACGTAGAGTGTCCGCTCGTCCTGCGAGAGCAGGATGCCGTTGGGCGCCCAGGTGTCGAGCGTCATCCGCCGCAGCGTCCAGCCGCCTTCCACATTGGGGTCGGGGTCGAAGCGGAGGATCGACGCGTGGTCCAGTTCCCTTTCTTCAGGAGGAATCTGGCCTGCCGGGTCCGTGAACCAGATTCGCCCCTTGCGGTCGATGGCGAGGTCGTTGGGGCGGTTGTGCCTCTTGCCCTCCAGCAGGTGGGGCAATGCGGCAAACGAGCCGTCGGAGTTGAATTGCAGGATTTGCCGCCCGCCACCGGAGCAGCCGTACAGATTGCCTTGTGCGTCAAAGTTCAGGCCGTTCGTCCCGTTGGTCCCGGTCGCCCACTCGGTGCATTCTCCGGTATCGGGGTCGTAGCGCATGATCCGGCTGTTGGGGATATCAGTGAAGAGGAGCGCCCGCCCGTCCCAGACCGGGCCTTCCGTGGTTCCGCCGTAGGGTCCAGCAACCAGTTCAAATTCCCAACTCATTCCGTCCTCTCTTCCATCTCCCTCTATCCGGGGGCATCAACATGAGCGGGTCCGCCGAGGCCGTTTGGCCGCTCGGCCTATTCCACAAATCTCGCTCCCACAGTCCCCATCCGGGAATAGGTGACCTTAACGAAATCTCCCGGCTTCAATTCGGCTGGCGTGACCATCGAACCGGAGATGATGGTCTCGTCAGCCCGCAGGTAATCGCCGAATTCGGATAGCTTGTTGGCGAGCCATACAACGGGATTGATTGGATTGCCCATGACCTCGAAGCCTGTGCCTGACCCGTGAAGCTCGCCATTGAACTCCACAGTGACGCCTTCATACTGCAGGTCCAGGCCGTCCATTGGGCACAGGCGAGAACCGACAACCAGCCCTCCGTGAAGGGCGTTGTGGATTATGACGTCATTGGCGCTGATGCCCTCGCCCTGGACCTTCAGGTCCACCAGCTCAAGGGAAGGCAGAACGCCTCGCGTTGCCCGCATGACGTCGACCGAGGTAACCCCGGGGCCGCGCAGGTCCTCGCCCAGTACGAAGGCGATCTCGGCCTCGATGTGCGGGGCGGTGAGATTTCCTATGGGCACTTCAGAGTCGCTGGGGTAGACGCAGCGGTCGAGGATGTGGCCGTAGCACGGCTCGTGGACACCCAGGTGGTCGCGGGAGGCCTTGGTGGTCAATGCCACCTTGTGGCCAACGACGACTTCCGAGGGCTCCAGTTCGTTGAGGAATTGATACTGGCACTGATATGCGAGACCCTCAGTCAGTCTTGGGTTGGCAACAGGACGGGCTGCAACGCCCGTGCGAAAACTTTTCCGGACAACGCCGACAGTGACGGCCATGTCCATCTTGGCACCGGTCGTGGCGTCTACGTTGGTGCGAACTTCAGTCGTGGTAAGTCTCATTCCGCCTGCCGTTTACTCCAGTCTTGGGGTCAGGATCGGAGCAATTGTACACCCGACCATCCAACCAGCAGCAGCAATTGTGCCATCCCGCCGGTAAAGTATAATCAGGCAATTGGATCCCCGGCACAACCAAGAATACATCAACCAATGTTGGCCAAATTTCCACGGAGATAGGGGCAGGTCATGGCTGAAAGCGTAAACGAGGTCCAGTCTGCAAGCGGCGTAGACCCACACAGCACCATCGGCGATATGCTGGACCGGCAGGTGGAGCGCTTCGCCGAGCGGGATGCACTGGTGAATGCCGAAACAGGCGAGAGGTACAGCTACTCTGGCTTCCGCGACGAGGTGGAGCGCGTGGCCCGGGGGTTGATGGCCATGGGCATACAACACGGACAGCATGTGGGCATCTGGGCTACCAACTACTCAGAATGGGTGCTAACCCAGTTCGCCACCGCCAAGATCGGGGCCGTGATGGTCAACGTGAACCCGGCCTACCGTACCCACGAACTGGCCTACGTGCTGGAGCAGTCGGAGGCCAACGCCCTGATTCTCATCGGTAGATTTCGCAACTCCGACTACGCCGGGATGGTCAACGAGGTGGTCCCGGAGATCAGGGACTCCCACCCGGGAGAGTTGAGGAGCGGGCGCTTCCCCTTCCTTCGGAACGTCATATACATTCCGCCCCACGACGATCAGGAGGCTGCGACGCCGCCAGGGATGTGGTCGTGGGAGGAGTTGGTCGCTCGGCACGCGGAAGTCACTGCCGAGCAGCTGGCGGCGCGGCAGGCCGAGTGCAGGCCTGACGGTCCGATCAACATCCAGTACACCTCGGGCACCACCGGCAACCCAAAGGGCGCGATGCTGACCCACCACAACCTGGTGTCCAACGGCCTGTACGTGGGCGACGCCATCGAGCTCACCGAGGTCGACCGACTGTGCGTGCCGGTGCCCTTCTATCACTGCTTCGGGTGCGTGATGGGCAACCTGGGCTGCATCACCCACGGATCGGCGATCATCATCGCTTCTGAGCACTTCGATGCTCTCAAGACGCTGCAGGCACTGGAGCGCGAGCGCTGCACTGCCCTCTATGGGGTGCCCACGATGTTCATTGCGCAGCTGGACCACGCCGAGTTCGTCAAGTTCGACGTGTCGTCGCTTCGCACCGGCATCATGGCCGGCTCGCCCTGCCCCATCGAGGTGATGCGGCAGGTCATAGACCGGATGGGCGCACACCAGATGACCATCGCCTATGGCCAGACCGAGCACTCTCCGGTTATCACCCAGACCCTGACCTCCGACTCGATCGAGCGCCGGGTCTCGACGGTGGGTAAGGTGCTGCCGGGGGTTGAGGCGCGAATTGCCGACCCCGAGACCGGGGAGGTACTGGGGCCCGACGTGCAGGGGGAGCTGCAGGCCCGCAGTTCCATGGTCATGCGGGGCTACTACAACATGCCAGAGGCGACAGCCTCAGCGATAGACGATGAGGGCTGGCTGCACACCGGCGACCTGGCCACCGTGGACGAGGACGGGTACTACAAGATCACAGGGCGGCTGAAGGACATGATCATCCGTGGCGGAGAGAACGTGTACCCACGGGAGGTCGAGGAGTTCCTGTACACCCACCCCAAGGTCTCGGACGTCCAGGTGATCGGCGTGCCCGACGAGCGCTTCGTCGAGGAGGTGATGGCCTGGGTGATCCTTAAGCCGGGGGAGACAGCCGAGCCCGACGAGTTCCGTGAGTTCTGCAGGGGTAAGATAGCCCACTACAAAATCCCCCGCTACGTCAAGGTAGCGACGGAGTTCCCGATGACGGTAACCGGAAAGATCCAGAAATTCCGTATGCGGGAGATGGCGGTGGAGGAGCTGGGGCTGGAGGCTGCAAGCCAGATCGAGACGGCGTAGGCTCTCCGGGGACCCGAGCCGGGCGACCCTGGCCGGGGCCTCATGCTAGGTACGGGTAGCCGGCCTGGGCGATAAGCATTGCGAAGGCCCGTTCACCCCTTGGCTAGCCAAGGGGTGAACGGGCCTATTCGTATGGTGTTCGGGCGGTCGGGCTAGTTGGTGCGGCCCACTATGCCCTGGACGAGCCAGTCTATGCCCTGGAGGTACTCGTCGGTGGCGGTCTCGCCATCGGCTATGCGAACGGTGCCGTCCTGATCGTAGATGGGGCCGGTGAAGGGCTGGATGGTACCGTCGCGGAGGCCCTCCACGGTGTCGAGCACCAGGGTCTTTGTATCATCGGGCACAGCGCTGCCGAAGGGGGCGAGCCTGGCCCATCCGGCCTCTATGCCAGCCAGTTTCACCGAGCTCTGGTAGACCCCTGTGCGGATCTCGTGGATTATCTGGGCCATGATGGGACCCCAGTTCCAGGTGGCCCCGGTGATCCAGTAGTTGGGTGCGGCGGCGCTGGCGTCGTAGTGGAAGCCGGTGACCCACACGCCTTCCCTTTCTGCGGCCTCAACCACCGTCTTTGTGCAGTCCTGCTGCAGCGAGAGGACGTCCACGCCCGCGTCGGTCATGGTGTTGACGGCCGTGACCTGCTTGGCAGGGTCGCACCAATCGCTGGTGAAGACGACGGTGGTCTTCACGTCAGGATTGATCGAAAGGGCTCCCAGGTGGAAGGCGTTGATGTTGAGCAGGCTGGACGGGATGGGGAAGGCTGCAATGAAGCCCAGCTGGTTGCTCTTGGTGGTCTTACCGGCAGCGCGTCCCGCGGCGTACTCAAGCTGCCAGATGTTGGCAAAGAAGGATCCGTAATTCTCGAAGATCTGGAGGTCTCCCAAGTGGAGGAACATCACTTCGGGGTGCTTGTCGATGATGGCCTTGGTGGGGTCGGAGTGGCCAAAGCTGGTGGGAATGACGATTGTGGCGCCGTCGCGGATCATCTGCTCGGCGACGGCCTGGACCTGGACGGTCTCGGGTATGTTCTCGGCGCGAAGGACTTCGACGTCAGGGAGTACCTGCTCGACGTAGTCGGCGCCAGCGGAGGCGGCTTGGTTCCATCCGAGATCCCTCTGGGAACCGACGAAGATGACGCCAACCTTCAGCTTCTCGCCTTCGGCCATGGGCTCTGCGGCGGCAGCGAACTCGCCGGTAGGCCTGAAGGAACTGCCGGCCCTGCCCTGCTCGAATACATCCATAAACGCCTGAGGCGAGCCGCCGCCCAATTGTTCCATGGATGGAGCAGCCAAGGACGGCGTTGAAGGAGCAGGTGGGGCCGAAGTGGGTGTCGGAGTAGGGGCTTCGCTACAGGCAACCAGCGCAGTGACAAGGACGGCCAACGCTGCCGTCAGGACTGCGAGATTGGGGAGGCGAAACCTGGCGATCAGTCCTGGCAGCAAGTTTCTAGTTCCTCTATCAATCTAGTCTGCGGTTACTTCAGCGTACCATTCGGCGGTCTCCTGACCGGGCTCTGGCAGCACGACGCCGCCTTCCATGACCCAGGCAGCTTGAGTCTCTCCCAAGCGGCCGCTGATCTGGTCGCGGGGCACGCCGGCATGCTTCACGAAGGCGTTCATCAGGTCGTTCAGCAGCTTGTCCTTGACTTCCTGCGGGCGGCCAGCGCGGTTTATGGCGTCGAGGTAGTAGCGGGTCGGATAGTCCGAGGAGCCTTCCGGCTGCTCGTCGAAGAAGACGTGGACGAAGTGCCGGGGGGCGAGGGTTGAGCCGCAGTGGATGTCCGTGACGTCCTCCGCGATCTTCTCGCGCTGCTCGAAGGGGACCGAGTCCCGCGGGACCTTAAAGCGATAGATAGGCACTGCCACTCTCCGGCCTTTGGTTTTCTTGGTTAATCCGGGTAGCTTTGATAGCTGGCGTCGGCGGCGCCGACCACCAGTTCAGCGGTGGTCTGACCGGTGACTTCGATCCACATATCCTGAACCGCCTGCATGAACTCGACGCGCTTCTCTTGAGAAAAACCGTCGGGAATGCGGCTCCTGACGGCAGAGGAGGAGGAAATCTCCCCTCCCCGGAAACCGAAGCCGTGGGGGATCACCTCGTAGTCCACGGTAATGTCGTCGACGGGTATCCCGAGTATTTGGCCGCCGATCTCGACCAAGCGGGCGCTCAGAATCTCGCGCTGATCTTCCGGTATGACGCCTTCCTGAATGGCGCAGTTGTAGATGATCACCGTATCAACCCGACCGGTTAGTATCGACCCATAAAATACCGTAGGCCCGGCACGATTGCAACGTCCGGGTGACATATAGACAGCGCACCGAACCTGGTGGTCCATATGGAGCTTTTCCTAAAAGGCAGACACCCCAGTGCGGAGGGCACCCCAGTGGAATCCCACACCCCAATCGAGTCAAGGACAGGCTTCGTGGGAACGACGAATCTTTCGGGGCGAAAATTCCTGTTTTTCCGGGCATTACCGAACATTCTCGTTCATTTCCGCCTACGGGGACAGAGGTTCTGGGTTTCAGCTTCCGCTGCAATAACGGTTGGTTCCAGGGTAGGTGTTTGGCAGGCCCAAGGTCAGGGAGAGATTGTCAGGGGGGCCGATCAGCCGGTGCGGAGGATCCCCTTCAGTCCCTCGGGCATAGCGCGGTCTGCGGCGCCGGTCCAGATGGTCAGCACGCCGAGAGTCAGGACGTAGGGCAGCATGTCCAGCAGGAAAGGCGACACCGGAGCGCCGAGGGCCTGAAGCTGCAGTTGCAAACCGACGGCCCCGCCGAAGAGGAAGGCGCCCAACATGCCCCTCAGCGGCGACCACAGGCCGAAGATGACGAGGGCGACGGCGATGAAGCCGCGTCCGGCAGTCATGCCCTCGGACCAGGTGTGGGTCAGGCCGATGGAGAGCTGGGCTCCGCCTAGACCTGCCAGGGCTCCGCCCAGCACGATGGCGATCATCTGAAGCACGGCCGGGTTGCGTCCCGCAGCGAAGGCCACCGTGGTGCTCTCGCCCACAGCCCGGAGGCTCAGGCCCCAGCGGGTGTACTGGAGCACGAACCAGATGAGCGGCCCCAGCGCATAGGCGGCGTAGGCGAGGATGTCCTGCTGGAACAAAGCCTGTCCCAGCACGGGTATGCCGGAGAGTCCGGGAATTGAAATGACGTTGAGACCCTTGATGATGCTGTCAACGTAATCGCGGCCCACGTAGGCAGTCACGCCGCTGGCGAAGAGCGTCAGCGCCAGGCCGGTCGCCAGCTGGTTGGTGTCGCGATAGATGACCAGGTAGGCGTGGATGAGGGCTGCCAGTCCTCCAGCGACCATACCCGCGATGACCCCGATGCCCGCCGAGCCAGTCTCCACGGTGGTGAGGAATCCGAAGCAGGCCCCCATCAACAGACAGCCTTCCATGCCGAGGTTGATGCGGCCGGCCCGCTCGGTGATAAGCTCGCCGTAAACGGCGTAGAGCACGGAGACGCCGGGACCGACCGCGCCGGTCAGACTACCGCTGATCACCAGCCAGAAGGTGGTCACAGCGCCCTCCGCTCGACGCGGCGCAGTCCAAGCACGAAAAACAGGGCCAGTCCGATAAGGACAAGGCCGGCGGCTGAAGGCAAACCCACGGCCAGTTGAAGCACGTCGCCAGCGACAAGGAACACGGCGATGAGGAAGCAGGCGGCGACGATGACGACGGGATTGTGGCCGGCCAGCCAGCTGGCCAGCAGTCCGAGGTATCCGAGATTGTCGGAGATGCCGGGACGGAGGTCGTGGTGGATGCCGGCCACCTCAACCATACCCGCCAGACCGGCCAGCCCGCCGCCGGCGATCATTGCGGCAATGACGTAGCGGTCGACGGCGATGCCGCGGCGTCGGGCCGCGTCGGGGTTGCCGCCGACAGCGCGCATCTTGAAGCCCCAGACGGTTCGGGTGAGAATGACGTAGCAGACGATCAGCGCGACCAGAGGGGCCAGGAAACCCCAGTGGAAGCGCGTCCCGGCGATGGCAGGGAAGATGGCGGCGACGTCAAAGGGCGTGGTGTACGGGTATCCCAGGCCCTCGGGGTTCTTCCAGGGGCCGAATACGAAGACGTTTACCACCAGGATGGCGATGTAGTTGGCAAGGAGGGTGGATATGACCTCGTTGACGCCACGCCACCGGCGCAGCAGGGCGGCCACCGCCGCCCAGAGGCCACCGCCGGCGCAGCCCGCCAAGGCCATCACGGGGAGCATGAGCCAGATCTGGCCCACTGGGAAGAAGAGAGCCACCCCCGTGGCAGTCAGGGCGCCGATGTAGAGCTGACCCTCGCCGCCGACGTTCACCAGCCCCACGCGTGTCGGAATGGCCGTGGCGAGGGCAGTGAGCAACAGCGGGATCATGGTGACGCCGACCTCGCTGAGGCCAAGGGTGCTTCCGATGACGCCGTCCCAAGCCCTGGCGAGGGACTCGATGGGATCACGCCCCGAGGCGGCCAGGAAAACGGCAAAAACAACGAGGGCCAGCAGCACGCCCAGCACGGGCCGGGACGACGACGTCCAAGCCTCGGACAGGGTCTGCAGCCTGGAAGACATGGAGCCAGCGCGGATGAGCCTGGGCAAGCTCATCGGGTTTTGGCGGGTACAGCGTGCCCGGTCATCAGCAGGCCAATCTCCCGGACGGAGGCCTCGGCGGGCGTGAACTCGCCGACGACGCGGCCACGAAACATCACCAGCAGCCGGTCGCTTAGGACAATTAGCTCGTCGAGATCTTCCGAAACGAGCAGGGTGGCTGCGCCTTCGTCCCGCTGCTGCAACAGCAGGCTGCGGGTCGACTCGGCACTCACCACGTCCAAGCCTCGAGTGGGGTAGTAAGCGAGAAAGACGCGGGCTCCCTGCCCCAGTTCGCCAGCCAGCAGGACCCTCTGGACGTTGCCGCCGGAGAGGTGCCGAACCCTGGACGCCGAGTCAGCCATTGCCAGGGGAAAGGTGGAACGGACCTGCTCAGCGATGCAGGTGATCGCGCTGCGGTCCAGCCAGAACCCTTCGGCAGAGCCCCTGGCGAGTCCGGACAGCAGCAGGTTTTCGTCGACGCGCATCTCGGGGACCATGGCATCGGCGAGGGGGTCTTCGGAAATGACGGAGACTCCGCGTTGAAGGACTTCGGCCGGGGTGTGCCGGTACAAGGGTCGACCGTGCAGGAGTATATGTCCGCTGCCCACCGTCTCGATTCCTAGCAGAGCCTCGCCGAGGACACGCTGGCCGTTGCCGGCGACTCCGGCCACTCCGACGATCTCACCCTCGCGGACCTGGAAGCTGACCTCGTCAAGGACCCGTCCACCTGGGCCGAGACCGGTGCTGACGTTGCGGAACTCAAGGGCGACTTCTCCCGTTGGCAGGGAGCGGCTGTGGGTCAGGTGGTCCGTCCGGGACTCTGAGCCGACCATCGCGGCTACAAGGCTCTCGGCATCAAAGTCGCTTCGGGGGGCGTTCACCTCCACCCGGCCGTGGCGCAGGACGGTGACCTGGTCGGCGACGGCGAGGGCTTCCCGCACCTTGTGGGTGATGAACAGGATGGAGTAGCCGTTCTCCCTAAGGGCAGCGAATACCCGGAACAAGCCGTCAACCTCGTGCGGCGCGAGGACGCTGGTGGGCTCGTCGAATATGAGGAGGCGGGCCTCGGCGAGCAGCAGCTTGATCAGTTCGACGCGCTGACGTTCGCCGAGGGAGAGGTCGTCCACGCGCCGGTTGGGGTCGATTTCGAGGCCGTACTCATCGGCGAACTGCTGGATTCTGCGTACCAGTTGCCTGCGGCGGAGCAGGCGGCCCTGCCCAGGCAGGAACAGTGCGACGTTCTCAACGACGGACAGGGCCGGGATGAGCGAGAAGTCCTGGAAGACCATGCCAACGCCGAGGCGGCGGCCTGAGGCGGGGGAGCCGAGGCGGACGGGCTGGCCGTCGATGGAGACAGTGCCTGCGTCGGGGGCGTGGTAGCCGTAGATCACCTTCATCAGGGTGCTCTTGCCGGAGCCGTTCTCTCCCAGGACGGCGTGAATTTCTCCCCGATGCACCGTCAGGTCGATGCTGTCATTCGCGATGACGCCGGGGAAGGTCCTGGTGATGCCACGCAGTTCGAGGAGCGGCGTGCCGCTCACTTCGGCGTTGCATTTCGGGCTTGACGATGCTTCCAACCCCATCCCCGCCGTTGAAGTCTCTAATCATTGGGCAATGCACAGGGGCGCACGGCTGTGCGCCCCCAAGGTTCGGGTCTCCCGATTGGCTCCGCGATTACCCCGCGGCAATGGCCCGGACTTCCAGGGCCTTAGCAGGGAGCGGATGGCTGGTCCATGAGGCGCCTTCGTCGGCGGTGCGGAAGACCTGGCCATCGCGGGCAGCGCAGGCGATGTTGGACGGGGCGCGCGGGTCCACCGAAACGGACATCATTGTCGAGTTGGCGGTAATGCCCCGGTCGACTCGCTCGAAGGTCTTGAACAGGTCGCGGCTGCGGTACAGCGCCCCGGTGTTGCTGCGGGCGGCCGCTCCTATGGAGACGTAGAGCATGTTAGGGTCATGAGGGGCCGCTTTCAGGTCGCGGGTGTAGGTTACCTCGGAGAACTGGCCGAACTCCACGGGGACCCACTCGGAGCCGCGGTCGGGGCCGATGAAGGGGCCCTGGCGGGTGGTGATGAAGACGGTGTGGGGCAGAGCGGCGGCGCACTGGACGCCGTGCAGGTCGAGGGTGTCCTCACTGGGGGCGAGACTGCCGGTGATCTCCTCCCACGAGTCGCCGCCGTCGGAACTTCGGATGACGCCAGCTACTTCAAGAGCGGCGTACATCTCGTCGGGGAAGTTGGGGTCAGCGGTGAGGGCGATGACACGGGTGGGGAAGGACATGGACACTTCGTTGGAACCCATGTTGGCCGCGGCGAGGCGCGCCCATTTTTCGCCACCGTCGTTGCTGCGGAAGATCTCGCCGGGCGCGGTGCCGAGGTACATCACCGTGGGGTCGCCGGGACGGAACATGAAGCTCCAGACCGGTGGGGCAACCCGGGGATAGTCCATCCGCTCCCAGGAGTTGCCGTGATCGAGACTGCGGTAGGGGCCATCCTGGGTGCCGGCGAAGACTACCTCGGGCTTTTCCGGGTGGATTGCCATGCCACAGACAGATGGCGATTCGGGAAGGCCGTTGGTCAGCTCTTCCCATTGCTCACTGCCGGGCGACAGGCGGTAAAGCCCGCTGGTTTCAGCTCCTGCGTAGATGTGAGTCATGATATTCCCCTCCCGTTCTGGACGTTTCGGGGCTCCTGTTAGCGTGGACTATGCGGAAGCGATTTCCTCAAGCTCGAAGCGGTAGTCCTCAATCACCGGGTTGGACAGCAGGTCGCGGCACATCCGGTCAACTGAATCGCGGACCTCGTCTCCGTTCCCGCTGATTCGTATTTCCAAGTACTTGCCGATGCGGGCGTCCTCGGCTGAACCATGCCCCATGCGGCGCAAGGCGGCCAGCACGGTCTGGCCGGCCGGGTCGCTCACCGCTGGCTTGAGGGTTACGTATATCTTGGCAACGTAGGTCATGGGGGAATCGGTTCTCTTTCCAATCGCTGGTTCGGGTAAATTCGACGAACCCGGGGCTCATCTATCCGGTACCGGGCATGCTGGTTTGCGCGCCACGACACGAGATCGCCCCTTCCGGTCCCAGCCTGCCGACGTAATGCTCGAAGAACCGCTCGATACGATCCTTGTCCACTCCATCCATGATGTCGAGCACACCCCAGGCGGACAGAGCCACCTGGCCCGAGGCTATCTGGTCGTAGGGCCTGGCCACGGTGAAATGGGCCCGCCAGCCTTCGTCCAGGTCATCGAATACGTTCTTCAGCGCATCAACGTCATCCTGGTTGGGCAGATTGTAGCTGATGATGATGTTGGAGTGCTCCAGGTTGTGGACGACCTGCTCGTCGGGCACGGGGTCGGTGAAGAAACCGCAGCGCTGGGGAACACTCCAGTGGTCTCCCGAGGTGGGAGGCGTCGTGCTGTAGGCCACGAAATCGTTATCGTTGTCGCTGTCCAGGTCGACATGGGCCTTGGTCCGCATGACTTCCTGATTCTGTCCTACGCCGTCGACATAGGCAGCGGCAGAGCCGAAAGTAATCTCACCGGGTCCCCCGATGCTCTGGAAAATGGGGACGGCCGCAAAGCTGCCAATGACCAGCACGGCGATAACGATTGATATTACTAGGATGAATTTGTTGGTGCCGCTCCTCCGCGAGGTACTCGGTATCTCGAGGTTACGTGGCTTGCGGTTGCGGCGGTGTCTAGATTCGGGCAATGGGTATCTCCGTCCCAGGGATTCCGGCCGAGGGCGTTTACAGGTCTTCGCCGGTCAGCCGAACGTAGGCTTCGCGGTAGCGCTCGGTGGTGCGGGCCGTGACGTCGCTGGGCAATTCGGGAGCAGGGGGTTCGTGGTCCCATCCCTGGTCGTCCAGCCAGTCGCGCACGAACTGCTTGTCGTAGTTGGGCTGGGACTTCCCTGGGGCGTATCCCTCGGCGTCCCAGAAGCGGCTTGAGTCGGGGGTCAACAACTCGTCGATCAGGATCAGCTCGCCATCCAGGATGCCAAACTCCATCTTGGTATCGGCGAGGATGATACCCCTTTCCCTGGCATAGTCGTTGGCGAACTGGTAGACGGCCTTGCTGGTCTCCTCCAGCCTGGTGGCCATGTCGGCACCAACCATGTCCACGACCTGCTGGGGGGATATGTTCTCGTCGTGCCCCTCTTCCGCCTTTGTGGTGGGCGTGAACAGCGGTTCCGGGAAAGGCTGCCCCTCCACCATTCCGGCCGGCATCTCCATTCCTTGCACAGTTCCCTGGCGGCGATACTCGCCCCAGGCCGACCCGGTGATGTAGCCGCGCACGATGCATTCG
Source organism: Dehalococcoidia bacterium (assembly GCA_965222025.1). Lineage (GTDB taxonomy): Bacteria > Chloroflexota > Dehalococcoidia > Lucifugimonadales > UBA3495 > VXOI01. The sequence goes on from CBDCTI010000008.1 coordinate 80,883, forward strand.
ATGTCGATGCGTTCGGCCCGTTTGACCACCATGGCCTGCTGGGCAACCTCCGCCGGGACGGGCTCGCTGATACCTGAGCCGTTGCCGCCAGCCAAGTAGCCGGCGGCCTCGGGCGAGTCGGCGAGGCAAATTAGGTGGTTGGGCACGATGTGCCCGGTCCTGTTGAACCAGAAGGCGGAAATGCGGTTGAGCACCAGGCCCTTGTCGGGGATCCCCGTGGGCAGAACCACGTCGAAGGCGGAAATACGGTCGGTGGCCACCATGAACAGGCGACCGCCACCGAGGTCGTAGGTATCGCGCACCTTTCCCCGGTGCATGCGTCCAGGCAGGGGGGTTTCGATGATCATTCCGTGTCCTCTGGCTATGGTCTAAGGATTGGAAATTACGCGAGAGGGGACCGACAAGTCGCTCTACACCACGCTGCCAACTGCGGCAGGCAGCAAGCCGAGTCGCCGGAAAGTGTCGTCGACGTAACGGGTGTAGTAACCGTAATCGAAGAGGCCCTCCAGCTCCGCCGCCGTCATATACGCGGCGACGGCGGGATCGGACTTGAGCAAATCGCGGAAGTCGCGCCCCTCATCCCAGCATCGGGCGGCGTTTGACTGCACGATCTTGTAGGCGTCCTCGCGGGAGAGGCCCTTGTCCACCAGTTCCAGCAGGGCCCTCTGGCTGAAAATCAGGCCCCTGCTGCTCTCGATGTTCTGGTACATCCGCTCCGGGAACACCGTCAGACCCTCGATGATTCGGGTGAAGATACTCAGGATGTAGTCGAGGGCGAGACAGGAGTCGGGCAGGATGATGCGTTCGGCAGACGAGTGGCTGATGTCTCGCTCACCCCACAGGGCCACGTTCTCCAGCGCCGTGACGGAGTGGCCCCTGATGAGCCGGGCCAGGCCGCAGATGCGCTCGGCCAGCTCGGGGTTGCGCTTGTGGGGCATGGAGGAGGACCCGGTCTGGCCGTGGCCGAAGGGCTCCTCAAGCTCGTGGATCTCGGTACGCTGCAGGGAGCGGATCTCCGTGGCGAACTTCTCCAGCGACGCGGCGATGAGGGCCAGGGTGGTAACGAAGTGGGCGTAACGGTCCCTCTGTATGACCTGATTGGAGACACCGGCCACCTTGAGGCCAAGCTGCTGGCAGACTCGCTCTTCCACGGCCGGGGACACCGTGGCATGGGTACCCACGGCCCCGGAGATCTTGCCCACCCGGACGGTTTCCAAGGCTGCTTCAAGGCGCTCACGCTGGCGGCGCATCTCGTCCCACCACAGGGCCAGCTTCAAGCCAAGGGTCATCGGCTCGGCGTGGACACCATGGGTTCGGCCCATCATCAGGGTGTCCTTGTGTCGCAACGCCTGCTCGGAGAGGGCTGCGATGGCGCCGTCAACTTCGTCCAGCAGAAGACGGCTCGCTTCGACCAATTGAAGGTCCAGCCCGGTGTCGAGCATGTCGCTGGAGGTCAGGCCCAGGTGAAGCCAGCGACCCTCAGGGCCCATTGAGCCGGTTATGGAGGAAATGAAGGCAGTAACATCGTGGCGGGTCGTCTGGAAGATCTCATCCATGCGCTGCGCGTCATACTCGGCGGCGCTCAGGAGGGCCATGTCCTCAGGGGGGATCACACCCTCTTCGCACCAGGCTTCGCAGACGGCCAACTCAACGGCCAGCCATTTCTCGTACTTGTTGTCGTCAGACCATACCCGCTTCATTGCGGGGCGAGAATATCGGTCGATCACAGTCCGGGCCCCGTGTGGTGATGTGTCGGCGTCAGCCTGAAGCCGAGCCGTTCAAATGAAGTTCGCGCACCTTGAGCAGGATGGACTTGAAGTCCCTGAAAGGCTGGTAATCGATTCCTTCGGTTTCGCAGAAGCGGGCCAGCGTCCGGTGAGCGAAAACCATGTCCGCCTGCTGGGAAGCCTCTTGATCGGAGGCCCCGTCGCCAGCGAAGACGACATAATATCCCCGTTCCTGGTACTGCTGGACGATCAGGGCCTTGGAGTTACCCTGACTCTCCTTGCCTGGGGGCACGTGGTTATAGTGGTAGGAGATACGACCCTGCTCGAAGCTGGTGTTAACAGCATATATGGGGACGTCCCGGTATCCGTCGCGCTCGAGCAAGGCAGAGATGTAGAAATCCAGACCCTGGCTGACCACCGCCAGCGGGATATCGTTGCTTCGACAGAAGTAATGCAGCTCGTTGAAATAGGGACGCAGGGTGGCGTGTTCGCGCACGTAATGCTGCATCGAGGAACGATCGCCGCGGATATTCCTGAAGGTGATCTCCTGATACTCCTTCAGGTTCATCTTACCGTCGCGAAACTGCTGCCGGACGTCGGTCCACGTGGGATCGCCGAACCTGTTAAGCAGCAACTCCGCCACGTTCTGAACGGCGGCGGTATCGTCGAAGTCAGTGAGAAATGCCGGGGAAAGTTTACCGTTCGCGGAGTTCGCGCCGGTAGTCGTCATACGCTTGCCTGATTTCGGGGTGCTGAAGACCCAGGATTTGGGCGGCGAAGAAAGCGGCGTTGCGGGCGCCCCAAGAACCGACGGCCATGGCGGCCACCGGGATTCCCGGGGGCATCTGGGCAGTAGACATCAGAGCGTCTATACCCTTCAAGTCGCTGGATGCCAATGGAATACCGATAACCGGGAGAGTGGACCAAGCGGCGAGTGCGCCACCAAGTGCTGCGGAGCCACCGGCCGCGGCGATCAGCACCTGGATGCCCCGATCCCTGGCCTGCTGTGCGTACTCCGCAACCCGTTCCGGGGTCCGGTGGGCCGACATAATGCGAACTTCGTAGTCGATTCCCAACTGTTCAAGCGTCTGAACGGTATCCTTTACAACGGGTTCATCAGACGCGCTTCCCATCACGACTCCTACCAGCGGCACGGCAGCCTCCGGTTAAAGCCTCCAATCATGGCTTGAATTCCTCCCAATCAGTCCTTTCAATCCAAGGGCGTGATGCCAGTTAGTGAACATTATCACAAGTCAGCGGCATCGACGCCAATGATAACACCTGCAGCCGCCGTCTGGGGATACTCTTGGCTGCAAACAACCCGGCGGCTAGATTTCGAGCTGGTCCCGGAAGGCGCTCAGCAGTGCCCGCTCCAGGGCGTCGCGGTCCTGGCGAATCTGGACGCCGTTGACCATCAGCGAGATGCCCTCGTCGAGCATCACCAGTTCGACGACGATCTCCAACTCCTCGCCCTCATTCCACGAGAGGGCCGTGATGATGACATCGGCGGCGTCATCGTCCAACCCGAGGGGCTCTTCGTCCTCTCCCGTTTCCCACTCGACGGTGGTCTCGACTTCTCCCTGTGCATCGAGCAGGATGTCGTTCATGTCCTTAAGGAGGGTGGAGATGTCCAGTGAGTCCTGCCTGGCCAACAGTTCATCGCGCTCGGCGGAGACCTGCTTTTCGAAGGCCTCCAATCGCTCGAGACGAGCAACTCGGACGCCGGAAAGTTCTCCCTTAAGTTGCTGAAGTGATTCGCGCCAGGGCATTTCCCTGCTCCTGAGTCCTATCCTTGTAACGACTGTGGTTGTAACGACTGTGGTTCCCTGCGTCCGGGCCTGACGGATAGAAAGGCGGCTACGTCGACCTCAATGAAGTCCGGAAATCCAGCCTGGCCCCGCACCCACGCCAACGCTTCAAGCAGGTCGAGGTACCGGATGCCGACGGGACCGCGCTTCATTGCATCGGAGTAAGCGCCCATGCGGCGCAACATCCGTTCCGCGTTGGAGTTCCAAACGGCGAACAGATAAGGATTGCGGAGGCAAAGGAGCCAGGAAACGAACTCCTTTCCCGCTCCGGCGAGCTTGTAAGCCCCGCCATCGTTGACGCATTCGTCGAAGCGGCCTTCGAGCTTGATAGTATCATATAAGAGGAAGTCTAGGCTGTCCCTGACCTCCTCGATCGGGTTGACGCTGAACCCTGCAGCGTCGCGCCCACCCGAGGCCCGGTAGAGCCGAAGCGCCTGCCCGGGTTCCAGCGAAGGCAGGGCGTCCTCCTCGAGCCAAGAAGCGAACTCGGCGGCCTTCTCCCAACGGCGCTTGCGGTATGGACTTGTCGTACCGGAATCGGTTGACTCGTCGTACAGGCGACGCAACTCGGCGGGGCTGGTGCCGGTAGTCATCCCTCGGACCTTACCTGCCTAGCCCGATGTCGCCGCGCCACCCGGCACCCGGAAAGGTGATTCCAGCGAGGCGCGCGTAAGCCAGTCCCCGCGCTTCGGCGATGCTGTTGCCACCGGAGGCCACCGTGAGAACGCGGCCGCCTGAGGTTACGGGACGGCCAGTGGGCCCCTCGGCGACGCCGGCGGTGAAAACCAGGGCGTCTTCAGATTCGAGTTCTTCCAGGCCCTGGATCTCCATCCCGGTATCGTACTGGTCTGGATAGCCGTCGGACGCCATCACCACGCCCACGTAGCTACGGTCCTCCCAGCACGCGTTGAGCTTACCCAAGCCACCCTGGGCGCAGGCGAGCATGAGCTCCAGCGGATCGGAGACGAGGCGAGGCATGAGGGTCTGGGTTTCCGGGTCGCCGAAGCGGCAGTTGAACTCCAGCACCTTCGGGCCCTGGGCTGTAAGCATCAGGCCGGCGTAGAGCACTCCGCGGTAGGGCGTTCCGCGATTGGCCATCTCGGCGATGACAGGACGGATGATATTTTTTTCAACCTTGGAGCAGAGGTCTGGAGTCCAGAACCCAGGCGGCGAGAAGCTGCCCATGCCGCCGGTGTTGGGGCCGACGTCTCCGTCGCCCAGCCGCTTGTAGTCGCAGGCAGCGACGAGGGGTGAAACGTGCTCGCCGTCGCTGAAGGCGAAGACGCTGACCTCGTGGCCCTCCAGGCGCTCCTCCAGCAGTACCGTCGCTCCTGCCTCGCCGAAAGCTCGCCCCGAAATGCATGCGCGGACAGCAGAAGCGGCCTGAGCTTCGTCGCCACAAACCGCGACGCCCTTCCCGGCGGCCAAGCCGTCGGCCTTGACCACGCGGGGACCGGGGTTGCGGCTCAGAAATTCCAGGGCCTCCGACTCTTCGGTGAAGACAGCGAAATCCGGGCCGGGCACTCCGGCCGAGTGAATCACATCTCGAGCGAAACTCTTGCTGGACTCCAGCTTCGCGGCGGCCCTTGTGGGGCCAAAGACCGGGATGCCCAGCTCAATCAGCTTGTCGGCGAGGCCCTGCGCCAGCGGAGCCTCAGGGCCGACCATCACGAGATCCGCTGAGACATCCCTTGCCTCCCGCACGTAGTCGTCGACAGTCCCGGCGCCTACGCCCAGGTTCGTGGCGATGCGTCCGGTGCCGTAGTTGCCCGGTGCTACCCAAAGCCGGGTCAGCGACGGGCTGCGGCTGATGCGCCAGGCGAGGGCGTGCTCACGGGCGCCGTTACCCACGACGAGGACGTTCACGGCCTGTGGTTCCCTGGACAGGGCCGGAATGCGGGAGCAGCTACTCCCATTCGATGGTTCCCGGAGGTTTGCTGGTAATGTCGTAGACCACCCTGTTGACGCCCGGAACCTCGTTGACTATGCGGTTGGAGATGCGGGACAGCACCTCGTAGGGCAGGCGCACCCAGTCGGCGGTCATGGCGTCCTCGCTGGTCACACAACGGATGGCGCAGACGTAGCCGTAGGTGCGGTAGTCGCCCTGGACGCCCACGGTGCGGCTGTCGCTGAGGACGGCAAAGCTCTGCCAGACGCGGTTGTACAGGTCGGCGCCCTTGATCTCGTCGATGACGATCCAGTCGCAGGCGCGGAGCATATCCAGCTTCTCCTGAGTGACCTCGCCGATGACTCGGATGGCCAGGCCTGGGCCTGGGAAGGGCTGGCGGTAGACCATGTCGTTGGGGAGGCCCAGTTCCAGGCCCACTTCGCGGACCTCGTCCTTGAACAGGTAGCGCAGCGGCTCGACGAGCTGTAGCTTCATGTTCTCGGGGAGGCCACCGACGTTGTGGTGGGTCTTGATGCGGGCCGACAGGGGCGCTCCGGCCGGGGAATTGGCCGGCGCCTCACTCTCGATCACGTCGGGGTAAAGGGTGCCCTGGGCCAAGAACTCAACCTCTCCCAGGCCAGAAGCGGCCTCTTCGAAGACCCGTATGAATTCCTCGCCGATTACTTTGCGCTTGGTCTCGGGGTCAATGACTCCCGCCAGCTTGGTAACGAAGCGCTCGGAGGCGTCGACGTAGGCCAGGTTCAATCCCATGCCGCGCTTGAAGGTGGCCTGGACACGCTCGGCTTCTTCCAACCTGAGAAGGCCGTTGTTGACGAAGATGCAGGTGAGTTGGTCGCCGATGGCGCGGTGCAGGAGGGCAGCGGTTACGGCCGAATCCACGCCGCCGGACAGGGCGCAGATGACGCTTCCGTCGCCGACCTGCTCGCGAATGCGAGCGATGGCATCGGAGGCCACGTTGCCGGGGGTCCAGGTTCCCTCGCATTCGCAGATGCGGAACAGGAAGTTCTCGAGGATGTCCTTGCCCAGGGGCGTGTGGTTCACCTCCGGGTGGAACTGCAGGCCGAACATATCGCGGCCGTTGCCGATGGCGGCAACCGGAGAGTTCTCTGTGAAGGCAAGGCTCGAGAACCCCGGTGGCAGCGACTCGACGCGGTCGCCGTGGCTCATCCACACCTGCAGCGACGTCGGCAGGTCGTGGAACAGGGGCGGCCGGCCGCCGGGCAGACCCCATCCGGCCGAGGGGCTGTCCTGGTGGAGGGTGGCGTGGCCGAACTCCTGCTTCAGGCCCCGGGCCACCGTTCCGCCGAGCTGGTTCACCAGCGCCTGCATTCCATAGCAGATGCCGAGGACGGGAATCTTCCGCTCAAAGACCCAATCGGGAATACGCGGCGCACCCTCATCGTATACGCTGGCGGGGCCGCCAGAGAGGATGATGCCCTTGGGGTTGATCCGCTCCACCTTCTCCCACGGGTCGGACGGGTTGGCGATCTCGGAGTAGACCTTGAGCTCGCGGACTCGCCGGGCGATTAGGTGGCTGTACTGGGAGCCGAAGTCGATGACCGCGATGCCCTCGTTGACCTGCCTGGAAGCGCCTTCGGACTCGGCCTCGGCGCCGCTGGCAATCTCCAGGTAAGCGGAAACTTCAAGGTCGTCGCTGGCGGCAACCCTTCGGCCCATCGGTAGCTTGGGCGTAGTCGTGGTGGGCCTCCTGTGGCGAGAAGAGTTCAGCCTCGGGATACAGGCTCCCCACATATTCTACACCGCACGTATCAGCCTGGAAGCAGGACGCTATTATAACCGGGATTTCCCCTGGCATACCATATCTTGTAGCGGGCCGGCGGCATCCTACGAGGCTCCATTCAGGATATTCGGACCGCGCGGCGATTGACATCACTCCAACCCATGCCTACATTCCCCCATCATCGGGAGAGTTGCATGAGGTCATTCTTGGTCCTGCTGGTTACGGCTCTCGCAGTCCTGCTCGCAATCGCCTGTGCTGGCGAGCAGGCGGAGCCGACGACGGGTGTGCCTGCACCCGACGATGCGACGGCCTCGCCGGACCCATCCCCCAAACCGACTCCTTCGCCCACGCCGGCGCCCGTGGCTGGTGATGCACCCACTCCCTTGTCGGGTTCTCGAGAGACGGACAGGGAAGCCTTGATTGCTATATTCGAGGCCTTGGATGGGGAGGACTGGAGAAAGAAAACCAACTGGCTGAGCGACAAGCCAATTGGGGAATGGTACGGCGTTACCACCGACGACGAGGGCCGTGTCATAGGGTTGGAATTCGGAGAATGGGTTCGCCGTTACAGCCTCGCTGATTCAGAATATTCCGCCTATTACAACGACTTCACTGGGGAAACCTATCTGACTAACGGCTTGAGAGGAGGATTGCCACCAGAGATAGGCCACTTAACTGCATTGACGAGTTTGGACTTAAGGAGTGAGAGCTTGTGGGGAGAAATGCCCAGAGAATTAGGTAACCTTAAGTCCTTGGAATCTCTCGATCTTAGTGGTAATGGGTTAGCTGGAAACATACCGGCTGAACTTGGAAATTTGCCCAGTCTCACAAACTTAAACCTCAAGGCAAACAATTTGAGAGGACAGATACCAGCGGAATTAGGCAATCTCTCCGGGCTGAACTATCTCTATCTCAGCCACAACCATCTGCATGGAGAGGTACCTCGAGAATTGGCAAACTTGGATAGTCTCGTTGTATTGGAGCTCCAAGAGAACCGCCTAGGGAGTAACCTCATACTGACAGGATGCCTACCCGTTGAATTACACCGTCGGTTGAACATGCCCTATTCGGACATAGGGCATTTGCGGTCTTGCTAAGTCAGACTAGCAGATGGGCAGAAGGATGCCTCCGGTGGCTCGGAAAAAACCAGACTTTCGGACCACGGCGACGGTCTGCTAGAAAACACCGCTATAGACTACCCCGCAAAGGAAAACAGAATCGTTTAGAACTTTAGGACAACGTTCAAAACTTTGAATATGACTTGGAATGCGACAAGTGACACCGGAGTTATCTGAATTGGGATTAGTTTGAATCCTGGATTGCCGCGATTTTCCGAGTTCGGCTGGCGTTGGGGCAGGCTCCTTCGTGGTTCGATCCTACGACAGGCTCAGGTTTCTTCATAAACGGACCTCGGCCTTGAGGGCGCTTCTATGTATGAGGGATTGGAGTGGTCCCCCCCTCAGTTGACCACCCCCCACGTGCGTGGTAGCTTGACCGCCGAGACAACTCCACCGGCGGGCTAAGAATGAGCGCACTGAAGGCCACCGCGGAAACCGAGGCGACGCTACCATGGGAGACCACCATCGGGCGGGTGCTTGACCGCATTACCGAGGCAGATCCCGGCAAGACCTTCGTGGAAATCGGCGGCGCCTCCTACTCCTACCGCGAGGTTCGCGAGAGCGTGCTGCGGACAGCCGCCATGTTCCGCGGGATGGGCGTGCGGCACGGTGACCGGGTCTGCCTGTTCATGCCCAACGCAATCGAGTACCTGTACTGCTGGTTTGGGCTGTCTGAACTGGGCGCCATCAGCGTACCCATCAACACCGCCTACCGCCGCGACGAGACCGCCTACATCCTGAATAACGCAGAGGCCGTGGCGCTGGTCACCGATCCGTCGCTGGCCGACGTCGCCGGTGCCGCCGCCGACCTGGCCCCGAGCATCCGCCACCGCATCCTGCGGGGCGACGAACCGGCCGGCGACGGATGGACGTCGTTCAGCGAGGCTTTCAACCGCGCCGTGCCGCTGGCCGACCGCCCCGAGGTGTCGCCCGACGACGTGTCCATGCTGGTCTACACCTCCGGCACCACCGGCAACCCCAAGGGCGTCATGGTCACCCACCGCATGTACGCTGCCGCCGGGCAGGGCTTCAGGTACTGGACGCAGGCCACCCCGGACGACCGTTTCTTTACCTGCCTTCCCTTCTACCACGCCAACATCCAGTACTACTCCACCATGGGTGCCCTGGCCGCCGGCGCTACGCTGGTCATCGTCGACCGCTTCAGCGCGTCCCGGTTCTGGGGACAGGTGCGGGAGGCCCAGGCGACGGTGGTCAACTTCATCGGCATGATGATGCCGGTGCTGGCCAAGAACCCCGAGCAACCAGACGACGCCGACAACACCGTTCGGCTGTTCTACGGCTCGCCGTCTTTCTCGCTTGAGTTCCTGGCCGAGTTCCAGGATCGATTCGCCACCGACATCATCGTCGGCTTCGGGATGACCGAGACCTGCTACGGCACCATCGAGGCCATCCGTGAAGACCGGCGCTCCGGCTCCTCCGGCCGAGGGCGCCAGCACCCCGACCCGCGCTTCGAAAACACCATCCGCATCGCCGACGCAGAGACCGGCGTGCACGTCGGCCCCAACACGGTCGGCGAGATCACCATCAAGAACCCTGCGGTGATGCCGGGCTACTGGCGCAACGACGAGCAGAACCGCGAGACCCTGCGCGACGGCTGGCTCTACACCGGCGACCTGGGCTGGCTGGACGAAGACGGTTTCCTGTACTTCGTCGACCGCAAGAAGGACATCATCCGCCGCCGCGGGGAGAACATCTCCTCCCAAGAAGTGGAGAATGTCATCAAGGCCAACCCCAACGTCTTGGACTGCGCCGTGGTCGCCGTGCCCTCGGAGCTGGGAGAGGACGAAGTCAAGGCGTACGTGACGCCTCGCGAGGGCTCCACGGTAAACCCCGAGGAGGTTGTCTACTGGTGCGCCGAACACCTGGCCTACTTCAAGGTGCCCCGTTACTGGGAGGTCCGCGACGAGCTGCCCCGCACCCCCAGCCTGCGAGTGCGCAAGGACGTGCTGCGACAGGAGCGCGAGGACCTGATCGAGGGCTGCTACGACCGGGAGGCGGCGGGAATCCGGCTGCGATAGAGTTCCTTATTCCCCAAGGAGAGGGTCAGGGTGAGGGCGCAACCGCCACCGGAGGTGCATGATGGCTGAACCGAAATACTGGCTGTTCAAGTCGGAACCGTCCGCATATTCCTTCGACGACCTGCTGAACGAAGAGAACCAGACGGCGGAGTGGGACGGCGTGCGCAACTACCAGGCCCGGAACTTCATGCGCGACGACATGAAGGTGGGCGACCGGGTGCTTTTCTACCACAGCAGCTCCAAGCCCACTGCCGTCGTCGGCACCGCCCGGATAGTCAGGGAGGCCTACCCAGACGCCACGGCCTGGGATCCCACCGACAAGCACTACGACCCCAAGAGCAGCCCGGGCGAGACAGTCTGGACGGTGGTGGAAATCCAGGCCGATGAGCGCCTGGCCAACCCCGTTACGCTGCAGGCGGTCAAGGGCAACCCGAGTCTCAAGGATATGCTGCTTATCCGCAAGGGACAGCGGCTGTCTATTCAGCCGGTAACGAAAGAGGAATTCGACGAGATCATCGCGATGGGCAACACCTAGCCTTTCGGAGCGTCCGAGGAACCATGCCTGACTACCAATACGAGACACTGATCGTGGAGCGGGCCGGCAATGTCCTGACCATCACCCTCAACCGCCCGGAGAGCCTGAACGCGGTAAACGAGGTGATGCACCACGAGATTGAGGACGCCTTCTACCAAGTGGGACGCGACCCTGACGTCAGTGCCGTAGTGCTGACCGGCGCGGGCCGCGGCTTCTGCTCCGGCGGTGATGTTCGAGCCATGGATGAGCGGGGCGGTGCCATAGCGCTGCAGGACCGGCCCATCGGGGCCATCTCGCCCAGCGGGCGGCGCATCATCCAAAACATCCTGTGGGTCGAACAGCCCGTCATATGCGCCCTGAACGGGGTGGCGGCAGGTCTTGGCGCAACGCTGGCGCTGTTCTGCGATGTCATCTACGCCTCCGACCAAGCGCGCATCGGCGACACCCACGTACGGGCCGGTCTGGTGGCCGGAGACGGCGGCGCGGTCATCTGGCCGTTGCTGGTGGGGGTCGCAAAGGCCAAGGAACTGCTGATGACAGGCGACATAATTGACGCCGCCGAGGCCGAGCGTATCGGGCTGGTCAACCGGGTGGTGCCCCACGACGAACTGATGGACACGGTGATGGAATTGGCCCAGCGGCTGGCCGACGGCCCGACGCTGGCCATTCGGGGCACCAAGCATGCCATCAACAAGAAGGTCTGGAACGACCTGAACCAGGCCCTCGATCTCGGCCTGTCGCTGGAGGCCCGCAGCGCGCGGCATCCCGACCATGCCGAGGCGGCCCGCGCCTTCGTCGAGAAGCGCGCTCCCCAGTACAAGGGCATCATCTAGCACGAACGGAAATCAGGGGCGGAAATCATGCCCAACAGCGATACCACCGCGGCGCGCAGCTTCCACGACGCCACCAAGCTCAGCTACATCAGCCTGGCGAACAAGCCGCCCCTGTACAAGTCCTATCCAGGCCTCCCGACTGTGGCTCTACCGTCGGAGATGCCCTCGCCGGAGGCGCCCACGCTACCGGCCGTGGGCGGCGTGATGTCACCCCCACAGGGGCCGCTGGATTTGGCGGCGCTAGCGCAATTGCTGCACTACTCCGCCGGGCTGATTCGCCGCAGCACCCTGCGTTCCGCTGGCGAGGTGCACTACAGGGCCGCCGCCTCCGCCGGCGCGCTGTATCCCATCGAGCTGTACGTGGTGTGCGGCGACCTTCCCGGACTGGACGCTGGCGTCTACCACTATAGTCCTGCGGCAAATTCGCTATCCTGTCTGCGCTCCGGCGACTACCGAGGGAACCTGGCCGACGCTTCGGCCGTCCATCCGGCCATCGCCGCCGCCCCGGCTACCATCGTATGCTCCTGTGTGTTCTGGCGCAGTGCGTGGAAGTACCGGGAGCGGGGGTACCGTTACTGCTACTGGGATAACGGCACCATCCTGGCCAACATGACCGCCACGGCCAATGCCCTGGGTCAGCCTGCGGAGATCGTGGCCGGGTTCGTTGACACGGAGGTTGATGCCCTGCTGGGACTGGAATCGAGCAGCGAGGCGTCTTTCTGCCTGATTTCCATAGGAAGTGGGTCTGACTCACCAGCCGCCGTTGAACACTCCGGCGCCGCGGAAGGCGGCGAACTGGGCGTGGAGCGGCGCACCGAGTACCCGGAGACGCGCGCGCTGCACGAGGGGTCATCCATTGGAGAAACGGCGGAGGCCGCCGCGTGGCGAGTTTCCACTCCCAAGCGGGAAGGCCGCGGGGAAGGGTGGCCGGAGTCGGCGCCGCTGGGGGCCACCATCGCCCATCGCGGCTCCACGCGGCGGTTCGCCCGGGAGCCGATGCCAATCGGGCGGCTGGAGGCGCTGCTTGCCGCGTCGACCTCGCCGATTTCCGCGGATTACGGCGGCAGTCTGATCGACACTTACCTGATCGTAAACGCGGCGGAAGGGATAGCTCCAGGAACCTACTTCTATTCCCCGGCGAAGGGTGAATTGGAGTTGCTGAAGGAAGGGGAGTTCCGGGAGGAAGCCGGGCATCTGTGCTTCGAGCAGGCGTTGGGAGCGGACAGCAGCGCCGTTGCCTTCTTCTTGGCCGACTTAGATGGCATCCTGTCCCGGTTCGGTAACCGGGGTTACCGGGTGGCCCAGCTCGAAGCAGGCATCATTGGCGGGCGAATGTATCTCTCCACCCATGCCATGGGGTTGGGCGCCACAGGGATGACGTTCTACGACGATGCGGTGACGGCGTTCTTCTCGCCCCACGCAGCAGGGAAGAGCCTGATGTTCCTCGTCGGGCTGGGCGTGACGCACGAGCGCAACCAGGTGCATCCCTTCCGCTCGCGCATTGGCGTGCTAAAGGACTCGCTGGCCCGCGGCGCCGGTGCCCAGGGTCGTTCGGTCCCCGACTGGCTATTTGCCTGATCTGGACTATCTATTCAAGGCCGCCAGGTCGTAGGGGCGGGTTTCAAACCCGCCCCTACGACCTGGCAAAAATGCTCACCCGATGGCCCGGCGGCGGATGTGCTGCAGGGCCATCTGCATGTGCCACTCCATCGCGCCAAGGCCCACAACACGGACTCCCACGTCGAAGTACCGCTTCGCCGAATCGGCCATGGCGTCGAAGTCCGGCGAATCCAGGCCCATGTTGTACATGATGGCAGCGCCGTGCTTCTCGCCGGTCTTGACCGCATTCTCCAGCAGCCGCATCACCTTGGGGTCATCGTACTTGAAGGGCACTCCCAGTATCTTGGTGATGTCGCCCGCGGCCAGCCAGACTAGGCGAATGCCATCGATGGCGAGGATTTCGTCGAGGTCTCGGAGGCCTCCCTCGCTCTCCACCGTAGGGACGACGAGTGTCCCCTGACGGGTCTTCTCATTGAACTCCGGAAACTCCTCGGCGGTGTTGAAGCGCCGGATGTGAATGAGGCGGTGCCAGTCGTCCCGCAGGCCCATAAGCTCCTGCACTTCTTCCTTGGAACCGACGGACACGGTTACGGCGGTTGCCCCCAACGCCAGGGCGCGGGCGGCGTCGGAGACGGTGCGGCGGTCGGTACCGGTCGCCCAAGGGAACGCCTGCACGCGAATCAGGGGCGAGATGCCGGTGCCACGTGCGGCGCGAATGAGGTGGGCGATGTTATCCCAGTCGTGGGCGGTGAACATCATGTCCGCCATGAAGGCGTCCATGCCAGCCACACCTGCCACCTCCACCATGTTCGGGTGGCTGAACACGTAGGCGCACAGCGAGGGCAGCTCGTGGTCCAGGTTGTACAGCAGCCGGTCGGTATCGGGAGTCGGAAACAGCACTGAGCACCTCAAAGAGCCTGGCGGCGGGATGGGTAGGCTTGCGATAGCGGCGCAAGTGTAGCCGAAATTTGCTCCGGCCTCAAAAGGAGCCGGGCTGCGTGGAACCCGGGTAATCCGCCAACTATTCCGGTCGTTGGAATCATTTTGGGCTTGGCTGTATAGTGTTACGAAGAATGGATTCCGCAGAACATCTCCCTCAACCCGGCGGTCCTGCCGTCGCGTCTGATCGTCCTCCACTCCGCCCCGGCGACCGGCTTGAGCTTACTCTCGAATCGTGGGGCAGGCTCGGGGAGGCCATGGCATCGCACGACGGGTCTCCCGTGTTCGTTTTCGGAGGCATTCCGGGCGAGCGGGTGAACGCCGAGATAGTCCGCGTCCACCGGAAGTACGCATCGGCAACCGTAGTGGAAGTACTGCAGGCCTCCCCGGACAGGGTCGAGCCCCTGTGCCAGTACTTCGGCGAATGCACCGGGTGCCAGTGGCAGCACCTGGATTACGCCGCGCAGCTTTCCGTCAAGCGAGACAAGGTGATCGACGCACTGGCGCGCGTGGGCGGGCTTGTTGGGGTGGCGGTCTCTGATGTGCTCCCTTCGTCCAACGGCTACGGCTACCGGAACCACGCCCGCTTCACCGTCAGCCGGGAGGGATCACTGGGATTCGTTAACCGGGAGACGCGACGCTTCGTGCGCGTCGATCGCTGCATGATCATGCGCCCCAGCGTCAACACCGTGCTGGAGGGACTGCAGGACCGATGTCAAGAGACGACGCAGCTGTCCATTAGGGCCGGTGGTTCTGGGGCTGACACCTCTAACGAATACCTGGTGCAGCCTCAGCTGTTCAACCCCGAGGTTACGGTGGACACTGGACAGAAGCGCTACGTAGAAACCATCGGGGGTAGCCGGTTCTTCGTTTCGTCACCTTCGTTCTTCCAAGTCAACGTCGAACAGGCCGCTCGGGCGGCCGAGGTAGTACGCAGTGGGCTGGAGCTGGGCGAAAACGACGTGCTGGTGGACGCCTACACCGGCGTGGGAACGTTTGCCGTACTGCTCGCTCCGCACGTGAAAAAGGTCGTCGCCATAGAAGAATCGTCCGCCGCGGTGGCCGACGCCAAGGAAAACTCCGCTGCGTTTCCCAACGTAGAGTTCACCCTTGGGCGCGCCGAAAGTGTGCTGGGGGAGTTGCAGGTAAAGCCCGACGCTGTTGTGCTGGACCCGCCACGCTCCGGTTGCCAGCCACAGGCGCTGGTCAGCCTGATAGAGCTGGCGCCACCGCGAGTGGCCTACGTTTCGTGCGATGCCGAGACGCTGGCCCGGGACCTGAAAGTCCTGTGCGGTGGAGGCTACGAGATAGATCGTGTGGTGCCGATAGACATGTTCCCGCAGACCCATCACGTGGAGTGTGTCGCGTTGCTGCGGAGAGCGGACCGGGTCGCGCCCGCGGAATTGGTATTGGCTTCAGCATCGCCCCGTCGGCGCGAACTGATGCACGTCCTGGGGTTCCAGTTCTCCATTCAGCCGGCTGACGTTCCCGAAGACCCTCTCCCGCAAGAGACACCCCGGGAGATGGTGGAGCGGCTCTCCCGCGACAAGGCACTGAAGATCTCCTCCACCCTGGCCGACGGTTTTGTCATTGGCGCCGACAGCACGGTGGTGCACCTGGGCGAGTCGCTGGGGAAGCCGGTGGATGACAACGAGGCACGAGCCATACTGCGTCGGCTGCGGGGCACGACCCACCACGTATCCACTGGCCTGACGGTCGTCAATGCCGGGACGGGGAGGTCGCGTACGGTCAGCATGACGTCACAGATCACTCTCCGAAACTACACTGACGAGGAAATCGAAGCCAGCATCGCTACCGGCACCCCGAGGGACAAGGCGGGGGCATACGCCGTGCAGGACACGCAATTCCGTCCCGCTTCCGGGTGGGAGGGCTGTTACCACAACATCGTCGGACTGCCCACCTGCCTACTGCCTGAACTGCTGGGAGACTTGGGCTGGGTGGCTCCCGACGGCTGGCTACTGCCCGAATCGGCCGAGTGCGGCCCGGACTGTCCCACCCGGGCGAACGCTGGACCACTGCCATGAACTTCATGGGCATCGGTTTCATGGAGTTGGTGGTCATCCTGCTTGTGGCATTCCTGGTGGTGGGGCCAGTGAAGTCGATAGACATGGCCCGCCGGAGCGGAAAAGTGATGGGGGACCTGCGTCGCTCCTTCACCGACGTCACCGACGCAATTACCGCTGAGGAAGGGCAGCGCACCCACGCACAGCAGCCTCCGCCGGGAGTACCCTCGCGGCCAGACCTGCCGGACTCCGAGGCCGCGGCTACCGGCGACCCGCCACCTGACCCCGGCGGGTCCTCCCCAAGGTCCTGATGGCCCGCGAACTGCAACTGATGGAGCACCTGCGGGAGCTTCGCAGG
Source organism: Dehalococcoidia bacterium (assembly GCA_965222025.1). GTDB lineage: Bacteria > Chloroflexota > Dehalococcoidia > Lucifugimonadales > UBA3495 > VXOI01. The sequence continues at coordinate 97,474 of CBDCTI010000008.1, forward strand.
CGTGTGCTCATCTGCGTTATCGCCGTCCTGGCCGGCAGCGCGGCCTCCTTCGTCTTCTACAAGCAGATCATCGAGTTCCTGTCGCGCCCCGCCTACGACCTGCAGACCGGGCAGAGCATTGAACTGGTCTTCATCGAGGTCACCGAGCTCCTCACAACTGCTGTGAAGGTGTCATTCGTCGCCGGGTTCGTTCTGGCTCTGCCAGTGGTGATGTACCAGGTGGTGATGTTCGTGGCCCCAGGACTCACCGGAAGGGAACGCCGCTACCTCTTCATGTTCCTGCCTGCTGCGCTTCTTGCGTTTGCAGCCGGAGTGGCTTTCGCCTACTACGTGCTTACCCCGCCCGCCCTTCGATTCCTCCTGGGGTTCAGCGACGTTGCCCAGCCGCTGATCAGAATCAGCAACTTCGTCAACCTGATGGTGCGGCTGCTCTTCTGGATGGGGGTGGCCTTTGAGACACCGCTCGTGATGTTCATGCTGGCGCAACTGGGCATCGTGTCGGCGAGGCAACTCTCCCGCTTCCGCAGGGTCTGGGTGGTGCTCGCGTTCATCCTGGGGGCAATCATCACACCCACCTTCGATCCAGTGAACCAGGCGCTTGTGGCGGGGCCGCTGCTGGTCCTCTATGAAATAGGCGTCCTGCTGGCGAAGATCGCAGGACGGGGCCGCCGCAAAGCGGAGGCTGCCATCGCGCAACAGTAAGCTGGGTTGCGTCATTGGCAGTAGAAAAAGAAAGGAACCGGCAGATTGCCGGTTCCTTTATCTTGTTAGGTTCTGCGGTAAACCCCTAGTAGGGGCTGCGGTCATCGTTGCTCTTTGCGGCTGCCTGCTGGTCTTCCGGCCTGGGCTTGTCGTCCTCGCCCAAGAGTGCGCTCTTGAACGTGCGTATGCCCTTGCCCATGGAGGAGCCGATCTCCGGAAGTCTCCTGGCGCCGAAGATAAGGAGGATGACTACGAGTATGGCCAGGATTTCCCATATCCCCAATGGCCCAAGACGCATGTCGTTCCTCGCAGATTTGATTCCTGAGACTGCCGTTCATGGTAACAGAAACGCAGTAACCAAACAAATTGACCGGGGCCCCGAAGTTGCCGCGATTGGTTGCCGGTGAGGGAGTAAATATAATTGAACCCAGACGATATTGTGCCTGAAGAAAGGGCGCCGATATAATCGACAGCACTCTGACAGTGATGAGCCCGCGCCATATGGACCGTGGGTTTGCCGAGGATGGGATGGAATCTAGCTACGATCTGGTGGTAATCGGCTCGGGACCCGGCGGATATGTTGCCGCGATTCGCGCCGCACAACTAGGCCTGAAGGCGGCGGTTATAGAGAGGGAAGCGCTGGGCGGTACCTGCCTGAACTGGGGGTGCATCCCCACCAAGGCCCTGCTCAAGAACGCCGAGATAGTCTCATACGTTCGCCGGGCCGAAGAGTTCGGCCTGAAGTTCGACGGATTCCACGCCGACTATGAGGTTGCGATGTCCCGCAGCCGCCGCGTGGTGAACCGGAACACGAGGGGCGTACGCTACCTGCTTCGCAAGAATGGTGTCGACCATGTTGAAGGCACCGGCCGTCTAGCTGGTCCCAACCGCGTGACAGTTGAACCCAGCGGTGACGTCATCGACGCGAAGAACATTGTCATAGCCACCGGCTCACGACCTCGCACCATCCCGTCACTGCCGGTCGACGGCAACAAGATCATCACCAGCCGCGAATCCATCGTACTCACAGATCTCCCTTCGTCGATGGTCATAGTGGGCGGCGGGGCCATCGGCGTGGAATTCGCCTACATCTACGCCATGTACGGCGTGGAGGTCACCATAGTCGAGCTGCTGCCCCGGCTGGTCCCCAACGAGGACGAGGATATCAGCGCTCAACTAGAGAAGTCGTTCAAGTCGCTGGGAATGAACATCATGACCGGAGCGGGGGTTACGGGAGTGCAACCCCGGCCCGACGGGGTGGCGGTTACCGTGGAGCAGGGCGGGGCGTCCCAGACCATCGACACCGGCATGGTGCTCGTGGCCATCGGGGTGCAGCCCAACGTGGAAGACATGGGGCTGGAAGCTGCAGGCGTATCAGTGGAGCGCGCCGGGGTCGTGGTCGACGATTTCCTTTCCACGACGGCCCCCGGTGTGTACGCCATCGGGGACGTGACTGGTAAGATGCCGCTGGCCCACGTGGCGTCGGCCCAGGCGGTCACTGCGGTCGAGCACATCATGGGCATGGAGCCGCAGCCTATGGACTACGTCCACATGCCTCGCACCACCTACTGCAACCCACAGATAGCCAGCTTCGGACTCACCGAGGCCCAGGCCCGCGAGCAGGGCTATGACGTCAGTGTGGGAACTTTCAACGCTCTGGCCAACGGCAAGGCTCTCGCCATGGGCGAGACTGAGGGCATGGTGAAGCTGGTGGTGGATTCCCGGTACGGAGAGCTGCTGGGCGGCCACATGATCGGCCCGGAAGTGACCGAGTTGCTGGGCGAATTGTCGATGACGCGGATGCTGGAAGGCACAACGCTGGAACTGGGATGGACCGTCCACCCCCATCCGTCGCTGTCCGAAATGCTGAAGGAGGCGGCGCTGTCAGCGCAGGGCAAGGCGGTACATATGTGAGCCCTCGGGGCCACGCCAGTTCCTCAAGTTGCGTCTAAAAGTATTCGTAGAAACTCTGACGTATTTTGACGCATTCAGCAAAATAGTTTGTCTGCGTTGGGGAGCGGCGGTATACTGAGGCAGGCCTGAATCCAAACTGGATACACTCTGAGTCGTCGCGGCATCTGGCTCCCGGTGACGAAAGAGTGATTGCAGGAGCGTTTTAGATGGCATTGGGCACGTACGATTTCGCAATGGGCATCGGCGGCGAGGCAGGCCAGGGTATTGCCACGCCCGGTGACATTTTCGCCCGCATCATCGTCCGGCGTGGACTTCATCTCAGCACCTACAACGCCTACCAGTCCATCATCCGCGGTGGCCATATCTTCCTCACACTGCGCATATGCGACGAGGAGATTTTCACCCACGGCGACAAGCTGGACCTCCTGCTCTGCCTGAACCAGGACACCATGGACCGCCATCAACGGCTCATCGGGCCTGGAGGGCGCGTCCTTTATAACAGCGACTCCATAAAGGCGGGAGAGTCCAACGGGGGCGACCTGTGTCCCATCCCCGTGGGCGAGCTCACTCAGAGCCGCAACCGCCTGATACAGAATACCGTTGCCATGGGAGCCGTCACATCCCTGATGGGCGTGGACTTCCTGGTTCTCGAGGACAGCCTCAGGCTGCGTTTCGCGCGGCAGGGCGAACAGGTGGTGGAGCAGAACGTAGAAGTGGCCCGAGCCGGTTTTGAGTACTCTGAGACCAACTTCCGCCCCTACGCCCAGCCATTGCCCGAAGGCGGCAAGCCGCTGGCGGTATGGTCCGGAAACGATGCCATCGCCATGGGAGGCGCCGCGGCGGGAGTGAAGTTCTATGCCGCCTACCCTATGAGCCCCGCCTCCGGCGTCCTGCACTGGATGGCCTCCAACGCCCGCAACTTGGGCATAATGGTACGCCAGGTGGAGGACGAAATCAGTGTTTCCAACATGGTGATCGGCGCGGCCCATACCGGCGTGCGCTCCATGTGCGCCACCTCCGGCGGCGGATTCGCTCTGATGACAGAGGCGGTCGGGGCCGCCAGCATGATGGAGATTCCGGTGGTGTACATCGACGTGCAACGCGCGGGACCTTCCACAGGCGTTCCCACGAAGACGGAACAGGGCGACCTCTGGCAGGTACTGGGGGCCAGCCAGGGCGACTACGAACGGTTGGTCGCCGCACCCCGGGACTCTCTGGACGCCTTCAACACCATGCCGGAACTGTTCAATCTCACTGACAAGCTTCAGTGCCCAGGGATACTGCTTTCCGACCTGCTTATCTCCGAGGGCCGATATAGCGTGGACCCGGACTCCATAAACATGCACCCGGTCATCGACCGCGGTCAGCTGATCAGTGAGCCAGTGTCTCCCAATGGTTACAAGCGCTACGAGAACACCGATACCGGCATTTCCCCCCGCGCCATGCCGGGCCTCGAGGGCTACGTTCACGTGGTCGCCACCGACGAGCACGATGAAGACTCGACGCTCATCAGCGACGAGTTCACCAACCCGCACAAGCGCCGCATGATGGTTGAGAAGCGCGGCCGAAAGATGCAGGGCGTCCTCGATCTGATCGCTGCCCCCGAACTGGAGGGAGCAGAAGATGCCGAGGTAACGCTGGTAGGCTGGGGTTCCACGCACGGGGCGATCAAGGAAGCCATCGGCCAGCTGGCGGAAAAGGGAATAAAGGCCAACCAGTTGGGGATCAAGTGGATAGTACCTTTCCACGCTGACCATGTGAACCGGATTCTGACCAGCGCCAAGAAGGTCATCATCGTCGAGAACAGCTACTCGGGCCAGTTCGCCCGCTACCTGCGCAGTGAGACCGGATTCGCCGCCCACGGGCACATTCGCAAGTACGACGGCGAGCCCTTCATGCCGCACCATATCGCCGACGGTGTTATGGAGCAGGTGGCGGAGAAGACCGCCCGCTACGTCCCTTACCAGGAAGTGATGGTCTAGAAGCCAGTGGGCTTCAATTTGGAATCTCCCCCTTCGGGCCGCGGCTTGAGCCGCAAGTCTTGACCAAAGAGGTGAATCGATGGCAACCGTAGGTGTGGCTAACGGCAAGACGGAAATCCAGCTGACAGCCAGGGATTATAAAGGCCAGGTAGATCCCGACTGGTGTCCCGGGTGCGGGGACTTCGGCGTTCTTAACGCCCTGCAGCGCAGTTGCGCCGAACTGGGTCTGCAGCCCCACGAGATCCTGACGATCAGCGGAATAGGCTGCTCGTCCAACCTGCCGGGCTACTTCAACTCCTACGGGATGCACACGCTGCATGGGCGCTCTCTCGCGGTGGCCACAGGCGCGAAGCTGGCCAACCACGACCTGACCGTCTTCGTGACCGGCGGCGACGGCGATGGATACGGCATCGGGGGCAACCACTTCGCCCACTCCGCCCGCCGCAACATCGATGTCACGTACATCGTGATGAACAACCAGATCTACGGCCTGACAACGGGCCAGGTCTCTCCCACCAGCAGCTACGGCATGAGTACCAAGAGCACTCCCTTCGGAAGCGTAGAGACGCCGGTCAATCCCATCACCTCCGCCATCATGAACGGCGCCACCTTCGTGGCCCGTGGCTACAGCGGCGACGTCCGGCATCTGACCGACCTGATCAAGCAGGGCGTCCAGCACAAGGGCTTCTCGCTCATCGACGTGTTTAGCCCGTGCGTTACCTTCAACCTCGATAACACCCACCAGTTCTTCAAGGAAAGGATCAAGAAGCTGGAGGACGAGGGACACGACCCGGCAGACTGGAAGACCGCCTGTGAGCGCGCCCTTCAGTGGGGCGATGAGATCTACACCGGCCTGTTCTTCCAGAAGGAGTCTGTCTCCCTGGTGCAGGCTGAGCCCGTACTGGCCAAGGATGGCCCTCTTGCCAAGCGTCCCCTGGGCCTGTCGGAAGAGCAGGCACAGCGCATCATCCAGCGCATGATGTAGCATCCCGCCCAAACCAACCAAGCCTTTGGAGGGAGTGCCGCATGGCGCTCCCTTTTCTCATCTGGCCAACGCCGGGTGCCGTCCGCCCCGCTGTACCGTTTCAATTCAGGCGGTTTGCCGTTTGCCCTTGTACGCACCAGGCTTGAACCCCGCCCGGAGTGAAACACACCACCAAGAGAGCAAAAGGGGTGGACACCTCTGTCCACCGGGCGAAAAGTTTGATGGCAGTTGGCCGTAGCGAGAACGCGCTCCGCCCTGCTAACGTGAATGTGCGGTGCGTTTGCCGCGGATCAATCGCAATGGATGTAAATGGGAGGAAGCGGGACTCTCTTGAAGGTATCTCACTCCTAACCGGGCCTCGCCTCCTGACCAAGTCCGTCGCCGCAGTCCCGTCATAGGGGCTCTGCCAGGGGCGGGGCTCGCATTTCCGGGCACAATTGAATGGAAATGGCCGCGAACGATCGGAAAACCGAGACTTTGGGGCCCCAAGAACTCCAAACGGCTAGCAGGGGCGTGGGCTGGAGGGTGGCGATTCCATTTCGGTGATTGAGTTGCGGAACATTGACCTGGCACGACGCAGACCCGGGTAGTAGACCCATTCCCGTAGAGAGCACTCCACCTGCATGGAATCGCGACCCCGTCCCCAGGGCAATCGCATTTGGGAGATTTGATGACACTTGCCCCTTGCCTGCCCTTGTGATGCCCACGTACCATTTAGGTATGGCAGCTGCTGAACACGCTTATTCTGGTCCCTTTTGTCTGGGTCGCCTTCCGCGTGAGGCATGCCGGTACTGCCGAAAGCGGACATGGGACGAAACGGGATGAAATGGGCCGGGATCTGAAATTCTCTGTTCAACGATCTCCGGATAACGTGCTGTCAGCTTTGAATTCGGCCCGACCTGCCGACGAAATGGGAAGTATCGGGAAAAAATGGGATGCGCTGGGAAAAATTCCATCCCGCCTCTCCCACGAGCTGTCTTTCGTCATGTGCCTCCTGTAATCCAGTTCCGCCTTGTGCCCCTCAATTCAACATCCCGACCAGGAAGCCTTTATCCAAATACGATAGCCTTGACCCCGTCCGGCTTCGTGGTTGCCGCCCTATGCCGCTTGCTTTAATATCTAGCAAGAATTCCGACCCCTGAATCCGGTCAATCGGGACCTGCATTCAGAGGGACAGGGGGCAGCGTTGGCCACTTCCATAGTGATGCCGCAGTTGGGCTACGACATGCGCGAGGGCACCGTCGTTCGCTGGATAAAGCAGGAAGGCGACGAAGTGGTCGCCAACGAGGTCATCGCCGAGATTGAGACCGACAAGGCGGTGGTGGAGTTCAAGCCAACTACCGGCGGAGTGCTCCGGCGCATCGTTGCCGGCGAAGGGGAAGCCATCCCCGTCGGAAACCTGATTGCCATCATTGGCGGTGCCGACGAGGTACTGCCCGACGACGTGGGCGGTCCAGCTGAATCGGCCCCCGCACCCGCTGCAGAGCCGGCCCCTGCTGCGGCTGCTACCGCTCCCGTGGCCGCGGCTGCCTCTGAACCGGCGGGCGAGGTCCGCGCATCGCCCATCGCCAGGCGTCTCGCCCGTGAGCGCGGTGTCGATCTTGCCGCCATCTCCGGGAGCGGCCCCGGCGGCCGCATCGTCGAGGCCGACGTGCTGTCCGCTGCCGATACTGCGCGTACCGCAGCAGAGGCCGGACGGGTGATGGCTTCGCCACTGGCTCGTCGATTGGCCCGCGAACAGGGCGTCGATCTCGCCGCCGTAACCGGCACTGGCCCCGGAGGACGGGTCGTCGAAGTCGACATAAACGCTGCCGTAGCCGCTCTCGCCGCTGCCTCGCCTGAGCCCGAACCTGCCCCCGTTCCAGCCGCGGACCCAGGGCCAGCCCCCGCCGGTGCCGAGCACGCCGACCTGTCGCGAATGCGCCAGACCATCGCCCGGGTGACCTCCGACAGCAAGCGGGAGGCGCCTCACTTCTACGTGGCCGCCGACATCGACATGACCTCGGCCATGGCCCTGCGGCGGGACATCAACGACGAACTGCCTTCCTCCAGCCGCGTCAGCGTCAACGACCTGATCGTGAAGGCATCGGCCTTGGCCATCGGAAAGCATCCCAAGTTCAACTCCTTCTTCCGGGGCGATTACCTGCAGATGAACCCGTCAATCAACGTGGGCATCGCCATCGCGCTGGAGTCGGGGCTCATCGTTCCCGGCATTCCGCAATGTGAGACCAGGAGCCTGGCCCAGATCGCAGCAGCGAGCCGCGACCTGGTAGACCGCGCCAACAACGGGGCGCTGCAGGCCGAAGAGTACGCAGGTACAACCTATAGCGTCAGTAACCTCGGCATGTTTGACGTGGATAGCTTCACCGCCATCATCTACCCGCCTCACGCCGCCATCCTCGCGGTGGGCGCGGTGAAGGAGCAGCCAGTGGCCCGCGACGGCCAGCTGGCCATTGCCGAGATCATGAAAGCCACCCTTTCCGTCGATCACCGTGTCGCCGACGGAGCGGAAGCCGCCCAGTTCCTGATGGAAATCAAGCGCCTGCTGGAAAAGCCCGTCAGTTTGCTGCTCTAGTTCGGTGCGAACTCAGGGAAATAGATCTATTAAGCGAGGAGTTCTGCCGTGCCCAACTTGACCGGCGGTCAGGCCATTACTGAGTCCCTGAAGGCCCAGGGTGTGGACACTGTCTTCGGCATCATCAGCATACATAACCTGGACCTTTTCGACGCCCTTTACGACCAGCAGGACAACCTGCGCTTCATCGGCGGCCGGCTGGAACTGGGTTGCGGCTTCATGGCCGACGGATACGCTCGTGCCACCGGCAAGCCCGGAGTCCTGATCACCAGCACAGGTCCCGGCGCCGCCGACTCCATCGGCGCCATGGGCGAGGCCTACTTCTCCGGCTCTCCCCTGCTGCAGGTTACTACCAATGTGGAGAGCGAATTCCTCGGGCAGGGGCGCAATACCACCCATGAGACGAAAGACCAGCTTCGGATGTTCGAATCGGTCACCGACTGGAACGCCATGATCGGCGAGGTCGAGTCCATCCCCGACAACCTGATGGAGGCCTTCCAGCGGTTCCAGAACCGCCGCCCCAGGCCCATAGAGCTGGAACTGCCTACCGACCTGCTGGGCAACAGCGCCGACGTGGAGATACTGGGTCCACGAGACGCCGGAATCCCGAAGGGCGATCCGGCTATGGTGGAGCAGGGGCTGCAGATGCTCCTCAAGGCCAAGCGGCCCGCCATCGTGGTCGGCGAAGAAGTCCAGATGCTGGGCGGGACCGATGAGATTATGCGCCTGGCCGAGGCACTGGGCGCGCCTGTAGTGACCTCCGACGGCGCCAAGGGTGCGTTCCCTGAAGACCACCCGCTCTCTCTGGGCACGATGCTTGGCGGCCGCATCTGGAGCGAGAACCCGGTCCAGGCCTGGCTGTCCACCTGCGACGCGGTCGTAATCCTCGGCTCCATCATGCCCCATCGCTCGACCACTGGTGTCCAGCTGAAGCTACCGGACAACATTGTGCATGTGCTGCTGGACGGCGATTCAATAGGCAAGAACTACGGCGCAACCGTGCCAATCGTCGCCAACTCGCAGGCCGTGGCAGGGCAGTGGCTCGACGCCATCGGCGACAGCGACGTCAGCAAAGGGCGGTCTTACCGGGATGAAATCTCATCGGTAAAGGCTGACATCCACCGCAACCTGCAGGAGAAATGGGGCAACGAGCTGCGGGCCTTCGAAGCCGTCCGCGAAGCTGCACCGAGCGATACTATATTCTCGCTGGACCCGACGGTACCCGCCAGCCGCGCCTCCCGCTGCCTGCAGATAAACGGCCCCAGGCTGTACATGCACCCCCACGGCTGGGCCGGCCTGGGGTTCGCCTTCCCGGCGGGCCTGGGGGCGAAGGTGGGCAAGCCCGACAGCCCCGTGGTCTGCATCACCGGCGACGGCGGCTTCCAGTACAATTTCCAGGAGTTGGCAACCGCCGCCCAGTACGGCATTCACCCAGTCATCCTGATGTTCAACGACAGCGCGTGGGGTGTATTGAAGGGATACCAGAAGTCCCGCTTCGGCGACCGTCTATTCGCCACCGACCTGGTCAATCCGGACTTCGCCAAGCTCTTCGACTCCTACGGTTTTGGCGCCACCCGAGTCTCCACGGTGGCGGAGCTCGGCCCGGCCCTTGACGCCGCTATCTCCTCCGGCAAGACTCACCTCGTCGAGGTGGCCATACCCGACGGATTCGGCGCCCTGGTCTAGAAATAATATTTCAATGGGAATTGGATGTGAAGTTGTGAACGAAATAAGGTTCAGCGACGTTCTGAACGATGAGATAGTGGGGAGATTCGGTCCCGATTGGAAACTTCGCAGCAATGAAGTAAGGAATGAAATAGTAGCTCGGGGCAGGGAAGTTCATCCTAGTTTTTCTAGACAGCGATTCGACACCCTGCTAAATGGTCTACCTCCCAGTAACGATGACAGGAAGGCGATTGACCACGCCTTCGAATTTCCATGGCCGGAAACGAATTGGGATTTGGAAGACGAGTTCAGGCAAGTAGTAAGGCGAGTTGGACTATCTACTAAGTATCCGCCGATGGTCAAGGACATTGCTGAAAGGATCAGCGGTACCGATTATCGCTATGGCAATCTAACTGACGCGGAGGTGGACAAGCTAGCGCAGCAATACATATTTGAGTCGCAATTGCCGGTAGAAATGGAAGTATTCAATCTGGTAGGTCATGACTTCGTCTAGTAGCCGTTTGAAGTCTGTTAGGCAGACATACTCCTTGGACTCGCTTTCTCCTCGAACTGATCTCGCGGAATTAGCGAAGCAGTGGGGAGCGATTTCTATTGAAAAGAAGCCTATCGACTCCGACGCAATGTTGGTGAGGGCTGACGAAGGGTACAGGATTATCCTCAATGACGCCAAGACGCGTGCCGAGGTAGTTAGGCAACGCTTTTCCCTTGCCCATGAGTTGGCGCATTTGCTACTGCATCGTGAAGGTTTTGGCGATTATTCAAACGCTATTCGAAAGCATCGAAAGCGAGACAGGTTAGACGAGGAAGAGCGACTCTGTAATCAAATAGCGGCCGAAATACTTATGCCTTGCACCGCTTTTTCAACTGACGCCTCTCAAGTAGGTTGGTCTTTGGAAGGACTTCGGAGTCTGAGCCGCAGATATGACACGTCAGTACAGGCAACGGCTAGTCGGCTTGTCAGCCTGGCTCCCGAAACGTGCCACATGACGATCTGGAAGCTAGCAACTTCGGATTCAGAGGGGCACAAGCTTCAACATTCATTCGGGAAAACAGCTAGGTACGGAATACAGAACTCAAATAAGATACCTCGTAGGCGTTTGTGGCTCATTTCCCGGGCCGCAAGAAGCCCTGTTGTTGAGTATGGTATCTCTCCTCTTTCTGACCGTGCAAGGCCTACGACGTTCCCCAAAGATGTTCCAGCCGAGGCTTGGGCCTGGGGGAAGGATGAATTCCAGCGGGTTCTCGTCTTCTACTTTCCTGAAAGGGGTCTATCTGACGATATGCTGGCGGTAGCCAACGCAACTTGGCGGGCATTTTGAATTCTCCGCAGTCCAATCAACCAGAATCGTCGTCTCACCAGATTCCCCTCTTCTCAGACGCTGATCAAACTGGTCAGGATCCACCTGAAGACCGTCCGCCTAATCCTTCCAAGGCAAATGAGATAGATGACCCCGGCGCGCCACTTTCCCGCCACGTCTATCCATTAAACGCCCGTGACCTTTCGGAAGAGCAGATCGCAGTCGTTTTCGCTATGACCTCTCGTCGTCCACAAGCATTTTCTGAAATTGCTAATGAAGTGAGCCTAGATAAAGCTGCCGACTTCCACGAACGTTGGGTCCTGGGATATGGCCACGCCTCCGTCGCCGAGCACGCCGTGGTTCACCTAGCTGTCGAGAATGTTTCGCGTTTGGCCTGTGATGGCCTAGAGGATAACCGACTGGCGTCTTATACCGAGAAATCGTCCCGCTACCAAGTGATGGACCCCGGTTTCTTCCATGTTCCTACAGAGTTGGATGCTCATCAATCACTTCGCACGAAATATGTTGAAACTTGCGGATACATTTTCGGTGTTTACAAAGATCTAATCGAAGGATGTGAGGCATACTTACGACGCGTTCACCCACAGAGCCCACATGAAAGGAATGCAGTCTATGACCTTAGTTTGCGCAGAATGGCTACAGACGCATGTCGCGCTGTGCTTCCTGCAGCAACGCTGACCAATGTAGGCGTAACTGCAAACGCCCGGACCCTTGAACACGCGATATCCAAGTTAATGTCATCAGAACTCGATGAAGAGAGGCAGCTTGGTAAGGATATCCGCGAAGAGGGGAGAAGAGTTACTCCAACGCTGATCAAATACGCAGAGAGGGTTAATTCCTTAGCACAACGACCCAACGTTCAACGTAGGATAGCCGATTCTATAGCCCCTTCACCAGAGGACCAGAACACTTCCTTCAAGGTGCGCCTAGTTCACTGGGATGAGCAAGCTGAGGAGAAATTGGTCGCTGCGTTTCTATACAGGTCAACAAGCATGACCTATCAGGAACTTTGGAAGAACGCGGGAAATATGACTCATGAAGAGCGAATTAAAACAATCAATAGCTTCCTGAGCGAAATCGGACCACACGATGCGCCGCCGCGCGAGCTGGAGGTAGTCGATTACACTTTTGAGATATCTCTCGACTACGGTGCGTTTAGGGAGTTTAAAAGGCACCGAATGCAGACCTATCTTCCGCAACCCCTGACTGTAAACCACGGAGCATCGACGCCTGAAATAATATCCAAAGCCGGTTTAGAAAAGCTTTTTGTAAGTGCAATCCGCGAATCAGATCGAATTTTCCATATGCTTTATGCCGTAGATTCTCTACGTAGTGTGGCGCAATACGCGGTTACTCACGCCCACGAACAACGTTTGGTTTCGAAGCTGAACCTGAGGGAGTGTTACCATATGTTCAAACTGCGGACCTCCAAAATGGCCCACGAGTCCATACGCGAGCCGATGACTGTGGCCCTAGAGCTTGCGAAAGAGAAGCACCTGCGGTTGTTCGACTACCTAACACTTCGGGTCTAGAAGTCCCTGAGGCGCGCGGTGAAACTGGCCATCCGCGCTCCCAGCTCACGGGCCTGGACGAGGTCGTCATCCGTTACGCTTCCTGCGGCGGTCGCTCCGTAGTAGGACCCGGAGACACGCATCCGTTCCGACCACGGCAGGCCAACGATGACCATCCCGCAGGCGAGCATCCAGTGCATGAGCTGCCGGAGGGTGGTCTCCAGACCGGAGTGCCGTCCCGTACCCGTGGTGAATGCGGCGCCGGGCCGACCGGCCAGTGCCCTTTCTTCCCACAGATCGCCCTGGTCGTCCAGCCATTGCTTGAAGGTGCCGGTGATGCCGCTCCAGTTGGGTGAGCCCAAGATCAGCCCGTCGGCGGCGATCAAGTCATTCCGGGACGTGTCATCAACGGTCTTGACGGACGCAGTCGCCAGTCCAGTAGCATCCACACCCTGGCCCACGGACCGCGCCATGCTTTCGATGCTCCGTCCCTTGGCATCATACAGGACGAGCACTGATGCAGACATGAGAGGCAACTCGTCCTACGGGTCGGAGCAGTCCCGGGTGTAACCGCAGTTGGGACAGCGGATCTTGCACTTCTGCTCGATCATCTGCGCTCCGCAGATGTCGCAGGCTAGGTCGTGGGCAGGGGCCATTTGACATAACTCCATGGCGGTTATGGCGAGTATACCAGTGCTCATAAAGAGGGCCAAGATCGTTCGGCGGCGCCTTTGCAGGGTTCGTGGACTGGGTCGGAGTAGTACCAGGTTACTTCAGCGAGGCCACAAGTACCATGTCTCCCACCATGTTGGCTGTCGCCTGCTCCCGTTCCGCAGAATTGGCTGGGGCCGACAGCGCGGCGGCAACGCCCATGCCCCTGGTCACCAGGATCGAGTCAAAGTAGGAAAGCGAGTCCTGCGCACTCGAAGGTACGGGTAGGAGGCCCCCGCCCCTCTCGTTGGCGTCTATCTCTCCGACCCAATACAACTGGCCACCGCGAGTGAGCCACACATGGTAGACCGAATCGGGCTGCGGCGCCATCAGGCCCGAAACCAGGAGCACACCGGCAGAGCAGTCCTCCGAAGTACACAACAACCTTCCCGACTCCATTCCCGGCTGAACGGCTCTCATCTCGATGATCTGATCCGCTGGCTGCGCCAAGGTATGACCTGCCTGCTGCCACTGCTGCAGACTGCTCTGCATCTGGGACACCCTCTCCGATGACCTGGCCAGGGCGGTGGTGGTGGCCATGCCCTGGTCAAGCTGCTGCTGCAGCTGGGAGTTCTCCGCCTGTACTTCGTCCAAATCTCCAGCCATTTGGAGGTTGAGGACGATGGCAACAGCTATGAAAGCCGCTGCAAGCGCGGTCGTAGCCGGGGCCAGCATGCGGACCCACCGACCGGAAAAGACCGCTGATACCCTTGACCAGCTACGGGGAGGCCTCCTGGAGGTTACTGATACCGATACCCTTGGCTGTGGTATGCCGACCGAAGGCGAGCCCACGACGTCCAGAATCGATGCCCGCAGCCCATCTGGCGGTGCCTGGTGTTCAACCGACTGAGCGAGGGCTGTCGCCACCCGCAGGTTGTCGTTGACGATGGCATCGCAATTCGCGCACCACTCCAGGTGGTCGATGACCGCCTGTTCCTCCGCCGGATCGAGCGCGTCCAGCGCGAACGCCTCCAGCAGTTCGTATGGGTGCTGAGCCTGTAGTCTATTAGTCGTCATCTTCCTGCAGTACTGCGCGAAGTTTCTGCATGGCAAGCCGGACCCTGGTCTTGATGGTGCCCAGCGGGAGTTCCAGTCGTTCCGCCATTTCAGACTGGGAGAATCCCTCGAAATAGGCCAGCAGGATCACCTCTCTCTGTGCTTCCGGAAGGGTGGCGAGTGCTCGCATGATGCGTTCCCGGTCCAGGTTCTGCTGCACCTGGCTCTCGACCGAGGCGCCGCCGGACGGAATACGCTCCAGCGTCTCGTAGCCCTCCGGATCGGTCATCGTAGTTGTACGGCGACGGGACCGAACAACGTCGATCACCCGGTGATGCGCCACACTCATGATCCAGGAGCGCGGCTGCCCTCGCTCGGCGTTGAAGCTGACCGCCTTCAGCCAAATGTTGAGGAAAACATCCTGGGTGACCTCTTCGGCCAGCGGCGGTTGCTTCAGCATATGCAGGGCCAGGGAGTAGACGGGAGTTGCATACCGGCCGTAGAGAATATCCAGAGCATCCCTGTCCTTGTCTACGATACGTTGCAGCAACTGCCGGTCGTCCGGTCCTTCCGGATCGGTCTCCCCACTACCTCCCGACTGCTGGCCTGAATAGCGCTCGCTGCGAAGCGGACGCTGGGCCGCCAACTCTTCTTCACTCACGGTATACGAAAGTCACCGACAATCCGGATTCTTCACGGTAGGATCAGTTGAGGCGGTTGAGCGTGTCGCGAATGGACTGGACCCACGACTTGACGTCCGATGCGTCCCTGGCATCGTTCGCTTCGCGGAGATACGTTTCCAAGCTGACAATGGATGCTCGGTACTGCTGCTGCTGGAACTGCATGGCTGCAAGGTCTTTATGCAGGTCCTTTGCGTCCGGGTTGACCAGGATCATGCGCTGGATCGCGGAGGCTGCTTTCTCTGGTGCCCCGGTCCGCTCGTACACGACCTTCAGGTTGTTGAGCAGGCGAAAGAGGAATTCGTACTTCGTGCAAGGGGCCAGGTATCCGTCATTCCAGGAAAGCCGCTGGCCGAACAGCCTCTCGGCCAGGTCCTGGCAGTCAACGGGGCTTAAGGACACTCCCCCATTGAAGGGATCGAAGTAGACTTCCTCTCCTTCAAGTCCGACCAGGAAATGTCCCGGCATACCCACTCCCCTGCAGCGTATCCCGATTCGTCGGGCCACTTCAAGGAAAAGAAGTGAGAGAGTAATGGGAATTCCGGTCCGTGTCTCCAGAACCCGGTTGAAATAGCTGTTGTCGGGACTGTAGTAGTCGGCGGAATTGCCTCTATAACCCAGTTCCCCAAACAGATAACGGCCGATATGCAGGGCGCGCTCTTCCGGAGGCAAATCTGCGGGAGCCCGTTTGTTCACCACTTCAGCGAACTGGTCAAGGATGGCCAGGTTGGCCTGGACGTCCAGCTCCGGGTATTCCTCTCCAGCCACCAGCAGAGCGGTCCGGCCCAAGTCCAGATCTTCCTCCGGGCTGGCAACCATCCGCTCGAATTCGCGGCGAAAGTCAGTACTGTCGTTATCGGTGCCGTCGAACTCGCTCATCTGCCTGCCTGCCGGTTCGGGTGATGATCGGGGCGGAAGCCGCAGGCGGCCAGGTCACCGCTGGATCGTGAGACTGTCAAACAGAGGGTCCAGGGTAGGCAAATTGTCCAGTCCCCAGATGGTCTCCAGAGCGCGGTGGCATTGGTCGGAGGTGAGCTCTACGCCGGCGAAGCTCCGGAACTTCTCCTCGACCTCAGCATCGCTCATCGGGTTGCTGCGATGACCCTTCGGCCAAGAGGTGCGGGCGGTATGCGCTTCTCCACCTCTCCCCGTAATGGTGATGCGGCAATTGTACTCGCCGGGGTATCGGGCGGTGTAATCAGGCTCTTCCGAAAGGGCCATTCGCGACATAATGTCGCGCAGCGCCGGGTTGGCGATGCGGTCGCCGGTAAAGCTTCCGGGAGTGACTGAACCCTCGAGCAAGGCCTGGGACACCAGCCACGGGATGCTGTGATCTGCCGTCTCCCGAGTCTTGGGGTCCCATTTTTCCGGCTCGCTGGATGCAGTACTGGCGGCGACCTTGTAGGTGTCTATGTGGATGGTACCGATCTGGTCCAGCGGCAGCTCGTCCCGAAGCTGCAGAGCCAGACCTATGGGAGCTTGGGTATGGATCTGTGAAGGGAAGGCCTTGAAGATGGTGCGCGTGATGCGGAACGGGTCGTCGGTGCCGCGCCGGTCGCCCAACGGGAACTCTGGAACTTCAACCTGCTTCCCCACCGCCTGTTCCCACAGGCCGCACCGTCCCTCGAATGGCTCGCCGGGGCCGCTCATGCCCTTGGCCGCCAGTTGGGCGGCGAAGACCGCGGACTTCGAGGCGCTGGCGGTGGCGCATCCTTTCCACATTGACAGTTCACCGGTGCGGGTCACTCCTAGTGGAAGCTGGGACGATACGGCCAAAGAGATGGCGTTGGCCGTCTGTTCTCTGCTGAGTCCCATCACCTTGGAGACGCCGCAGACCGCGCCGATGACACTGAAGATTCCTTGGTCCCAACCAAGGTCGCCAGCAACGACCTCATCGGATAACCGGCAGAACACCTCGTAGGCCAGGGCTATGGCAGTTATCGCCGTTCGCCCGTCACTATGCAGCGGTGCTGCCACGGCGAGCACGGCAGGAATCATGTCGCTCGGATGGCCTCCCCCCGGAGAGAAGTAGGAGTCGTTGCAGTCGAGATAGCGCACCGCCACGCCGTTGGCAAAGGCCGCCAGTTCAGGCGTGGAGTTATGTGCAGACCCGAGGATGCGCGACGGCAGGTCGCCGCAGATTCCTTGTGCCAAGGAACGTGCTATCCAGGCAGGCTCGGAATCGTAGCCGCCGATGGCGCATCCCATGGTGTCCACCACGGTACGCTTCACCTGCTCCACGACCGATGGCCCCAGCTCTTCATAGGTAAGGCCGCAGGTGAAGCTGCTTAGCATCTCGGTCGTGCGGTCCATCAGTCCCTCCTTACCCTGCCCCTGCCGAAAACAAACAGGATCCAGGCGTCAACAGCTCTCTATCTAAGAACCGCCTCGGCCATACGCTCCAACTGCTTGCCCATCTCGTAATCGTTGGCGACGTGGTCCGGACGCACGACTACGCGGTCAGCGCCGGCGTTCAGATAGGAACGCACCAAGTCACCGTCGGCCGGCTGACCATACACGCTGATTGTGATGGACTTGGGGTCGCGTCCCACTTCTTCGGCCATGGCATCCAGGCGCTTGCGACTGTCTTCGACCTCTGCCGGAGTGACCCGATTGGGGAGCCATCCGTCGGCGTGGGAGACGATCCGACGCAGCACGTTGCGGGCCATGCCTCCGATGATGATGGGCGGGTGCGGCTGCTGGGCAGGCTTGGGATAGGACTTGACCGGCGGGAAGTTGAAATATTTTCCGTGGTATTCGGCCTCGTCCTTGGTCCAGAGTTCCTTCATTACTTCCAGGGCCTCGCGGGTCTGCGTCCAGCGGTGCTCGAAGTCGCCGCCAAAAATCTCCGTCTCCTCACGCAGCCAACCGGTGCCTATCCCGAACAGGAAGCGTCCGCCGCTGAACCTGTCAAGGCTTGCGATCTCCTTGGCCAGCAGCAAGGGATTGCGCTCAGGAACCAGGGTGATGCCCGTGCCCAGCTTGATAGTGCTGGTGGCGCCGGAGGCACGAGCCAGGGCGATGTAAGGGTCGGTGAAGTGAGAATACGTCCAAGGTACCTCGCCGCCAGTGGCCGGGAAGGGGCTGTTGCTTTTGACCGGTACGGCTGGATGCTCAGCGTACCAGATGGACTCGAAACCAAGGTCTTCCGCTGTCTTCGCCATGAATGCCGGGTCAACGGTATACGCCGGCAACGGTGTGGAGACTCCAACGCTCATTTATATCCTCCCTTCTTCGTAATCGCTAAAAGATTCTGAACGTTTCGATTGACTTCAATGAGTTCCTGACGAACTTTGGGGAGATCGCTCAAATATAGATGTAAGGAAATTCTCTCTACCCAATTCTCTTCTTCCTTCGAAATTGTAGAGGAGAAGGAACTTTCCCACTCGCGCAGTTCTTCCTGGATCCCTTGAACTGCCCACACATCCTGATGAACGAACACCAGCCTTCGTTGTGGATCTTCCGCACCTAAGGTTTGAACCACACCATGAACAATCAGGTTACGAAAGTTATTCAGCCGGTACAGGCTGTCATAAAGCGACTTGTCGTGATCGAGTACAGCAGTCCTTATTGCACTCACAAATCGCCCGCCTCGGTCATAAAGCGGCAAGGAAGGCGATTCAAAGTTACCCCTTCTAAGAACAAGTATTCTAAGATTAAGTTCTAGATTTTGCCAGCGCAACAAGAATTTTCCAATTTCACTTTCTGCTTGAGCTATTTCTGATTCGGAAGCTCCGTATAAGCAAAACGCAAATTCACCTAGATAGTCCATTAACCTTAAGACCTCGACATTTCACCGAAAAACCCCGAGCCGGGGTCGGGATGCCTACGCTACAGGATCACTTCTTCCCCGGCGTCCAGATCATCGGGCGGCTCTTCGCCAGCAAAATTGCGCCACCAGTCTGCGAAGGCGGCGGCGCCATGCTTTTCGCGCAGTCGGGCCAAGTGGACGCGAGACTGGGCAATGACGGGCAGGTAGTTTTCCGTTGCCAGTTGGTAGGTGCGGGCGGCCCAGGTCAAGGCACCTTCGATATCATCGCGGTCTTCGGCGGCCATCCCCAGCTGACCGTAGGTGCGGGCGGTACGGCTGACGTCGTTGATCTCCTCGAAAATCTCCCTGGCACGGTGATACCAGCTTTCGGCCTCTTCCAGCTTCTTTTGCTCGTGGAACAGCACGCCTAGCTGGCGGCACTCGTCTCCAGCACTGCGCCAGTCTCCCAGCTTCTCGTACTTCTCCAGTGCCAGGGTGTACCAGTGCTCCGCGTCCTCGGGGAACAGCTGGCGGCCCTGCTCCAGCAAGCCCAGGTAGTGGAACTCCACCGCCATCTGCGCCTCGTTGCCCATCCGGTCGCTCAGTGTCAGGGCCTGCTTGTACCAGTTCTCGGCGTCGTCGAACTGGAACTGGGCGTGCGCGACCGTGCCTAGGGCGTGATAGACCACCACGGAAGTTTCTTCGTCCCGGGCTTCTTCCAGAATTTCACGGGCCCGATGGTACCAGCTCTCGGCTTCCTGATATTCGAAACGGAATTGGGCGCACAATCCCAGCGAACGGTAGTCCTTGACCATCTCCTCGACGTCTTCCAGCCGCTGGTGGATGTCGAGAGACTTGGAGAACCATTCGCGGGCGTCGGTGTACCGTCTCTGGTACTGTCGGACCAGCCCCATTCCGTAGTAGTCGTCGGCGACGGGAGCCCGGTCTTCGCCGCTTTCGGTGATCGCAAGGGACCTGGAATACCAGTCCTCGGCCTCGTCGAGACGCCAACGCTTCAGCGCCACTTCGCCCATCTGGTGGTAGACAGCCGCGGATCGCGGGTCTTCTTCAGCGTCCGACCGGGACGTGAAGTACTCCAGCAACTGCCGGTTCAGGTGATCGGCGCGGTCCAGCTCGTTGGTCTCGATGCATTCGGACGCCTCCGTACCCAGCAGGTACAGCCACAGGTCGGTTGCGCCGTTGGTCTCGGCCTCTCCGGCCGTCGCCCCTGTGACGTCCAGCAACTGCCTCCGTAACCGGCGCAGTTCCGGGTAACGCTTCTGCATCCGATAGACCTGGGCCAGCGGCTGGGTGAGCAGTTGGGCGTTGTCCCACTGCCCCGCCTCCAGCGAGAGCCCCAGGGCCTGCGTCAGGTTGCCCTCTTCGGCCAGGATGGCCTGGGTGCCCGCATCCTGGTTTTCGTAAAGAGTCTCCATGAAGTAGTCAGCGGTGTCGGCGTACACACGTACAAACTCCGCCTCCAGCTCCGCCACCCTAGCAGCCGGAAGTTGTCGGTACAGGGCTCGCCCGTAGAACCATCCCAGGGAGGGGTGAATCTGATAGACGCTGGGAGTTATGGGTTCCAGGAATCCGCCGGTTCGAGCCGACCGGAGTAGCGTGCGACATGCTCCCCATCCCAACTGTTCGCCCATCACCGAACGGTAGGCGTCTTCCTGCGTGATATGGGTGAGAATGTCCATCATCACGCGATTGCGGAACAGCGACAGGAAGGGCAGGTGTGTCCGGCTACGGCGCGGCATCCGTCCGAAGGCATGTTCCATCAGGGCCGTCAGGTAGGCCGGCCGACCGTCCTCGCCGGGGCTAGGCTGGTAGGCCTCGACTTCCCGCCGCAGCTCCGTCAACAAAACCGAGGCCGGCACGTCCTTGATCAGGGGAACCGCCATTTCCATGGCCAGCGGATGGCCCTCTACCAAGTCCATCAGCTCGATGAACTCAGGTCCCAAGCGGGCCGGGTCGACACTGGTTTCCTCCATGAGGCGGGTGGCAAACTCCACCCGGTCCATGCCGGAGAGTCCTTCCAGCAAGTAGCTCCCGTGGGGTGTCGACAGCCAAGCTTCCTCGCTGCGACGGCTCACCAGGAGCACACTGGTCTGACCGCCCTCGGCACCCAGCTCGGTCAGAAACTCGTTCAGTTCCTTGAGTTCGGCGTCTTCCAGCAATCCCGTCCCGGCAGCTGGGAAGCCTGCGAGGTTCTCGACGCTGTCCCACACTAGCAGGGTCTGGTGCTCGCGAAGGTATTCCACCAGCCACCTTCGCCGTGCCACGGCTGACAGGTCGCCGAACTCCAGGCCAGCGAGGGCGGTGCCGATTTCGTGCAGGGCCTTGTCCAGCCCCGCCCCGACATCGAAGTTGGTATGAAATACGCCTTCGGGTCGGCCTCCGCTCTTTTCCAACCATGCCGCAAGCCCTAAGGAGACCTCCGACTTGCCGACGCCAACGGAACCGCTGAATAGGACTATGGAATTGGAATCGAGGGCACGCTCCAATTCCAGCACCTCGCGTCGCCGGCCAATCAGCCCATAGGGGCCCCCGCGCGGAAGCTCCCGCGCCGGAGCCTCCGGCGTAGCAGGAAGCATACCGGGGATGACCGGCTCCGGTTCTTCCGGTTTGACCGACACAGGCTCGTAAATTGCCGACCGGTAGACTGTCGGAGTAATCCAGTCCCAAGACACCATCGGACCAGCAGCAGAGGGCCGATGCGGGTGCTCCATCATGGCGCGCCGCGCGGCGGCCACCGCGCCATCCGCCCCGTCCCCACGGGCGATTCCCGTGAAGAAAGCATCGGCGAAGAGCTTACGTCCTGAACCGCCCAAAGGAGCGGGCAGTACCGCTACTTCCGGCACCCCACCCTTCAGCAGGACTTCAGTGGCGACATGATAGTAGTCCGGAGCGGAGCAGGTGAGCAGGACTACGGGGATGCCTGACTCTGCAACAACTCGCGCCACGCGCTCCAGGGAACCGATTCCGGCAAGGGCCGCGCCATCTTCCTCGACAGCGATCCCGTCGAGGTGCAGCAGATGATAATGTCCCGCCCGACCAGACAGGTGTGCCTCCAGCGCCTCCACCGACGCTGGCCGCAGGCAGTCCAAAGACACCTCGACGTCCAGGGACTCCATTGTGGCCAGGGTCTCGGTAGCAATGCCCTCGCTGCTGGGTGGACATACCATCAGTACGTTGAACAGCGACTGGGAAATGTCGACGCCGGGGAAAACCGCCAGCTGTTCCTGGGAAACCAATTGGCGCGTCACAGCTCCAGCGCCGTTGACGATGAAGCCTGCTTCCGGACTGTTGGCAAGCTCCCATGGCAGTGCCAGGAACTCGGGCCTAGAGGAAACTATCGAAAATCGGAAATCACTGCCGGAGTCCGCGCCCATGAGTTCCAACGCGTTCACTGGGGCTCCACCGGAGCGAAAGACGATCTCAAGGAGAAGCCTGCCCAGGGCCCGTAGCCCTGTCTCTACCCCCTCGGCCCGCTGTCGAGAGTCACCAAAAGGATTAGCCGAGTATCCGGTGAACAGCCACCCAATCTCCTGAAGCTCGGCGTCCGTCAGCGGGAAGGGGAATGGGAAAGGCGGGGCACTTTCGCGATTGCCGGAATCGTCAATGACTGAAAGCTGTAGCTGTCCGGTTTCCGGCAAGTCCAGGATTTCCAGCATCTCGGGCAAGCAATCCTCCGAGCACGAGGCAGTCAGTTGGCCGAACTGTTTTGGGATCAGACGAGCGGGGGGCCAAGCCGCAGCCAAATAGGAAGGGCCAGTCACTGTCCGGCCCGGCCCTATACTATCATCGGCCCCATAGACAGTCCAACAGAACGGCCTCGGGCTCTCCAGAGTAGCCGACTACTGCGCGGTGAAGCCGCCGTCAACGGCCATGGCTAGGCCGGTTACCAGCGATGCGGCGTCAGAGCACAGCCATGTGACAGACTCAGCAATTTCCTCGGGCGTACCCAGCCGACCGATGGGTTGCCTCGCGGGAATGCTGGACTCGTAATCCGCCTCGCGCCCGCCAATAAGCCGTCGCACCATGGGGGTGTCGATGATTCCGGGACATACCGCGTTCACGCGTATGCCGTCGCGAGCGTATTCCAGTGCAGCGGCCTTGGTCAGCCCCACCACCGTATGCTTGCTGGCCACGTAGGCCGACAGCCGCCGCGATCCCACTAAACCGGCGGCCGACGCGGTGTTGACGATTGCTCCGCCACCCTGCTGCATCATCTGAGGTATCTCGTGCTTGAGGCACAGCCAGACGCCCTTGACGTTGACGTCAATCAGCCGGTCCCACTGGTCTTCGGGATACTCGTGGAGTCGCCCGGCCATGAATCCCTCGACGCCGGCGTTGTTGTAGGCGCAGTCCAGCCTCCCGTACGCCGCCACAACCTGCCCGATCAGGGCCGACACATCATCAGGGCGGGAAACGTCGGCATGAACAAACATCCCGTCCCCACCTGCCTCCTTAATGGCGCTGAGGGTCTCTTCCGCACCGTCCGCGTTGACATCCGACACGACGCGACGGTGGCCCCTTCCCGAGCCATTACCAGCGACGCAGCCCGACCGATACCCGATGCGGCACCGGTCACCAACGAAATTCTGCCTTCCAGTAATCCCGCCATTGGATAGTCTCCAACCCAAGGTCGATTCATTATCCAGGATAAGGATGATTCCGAATGCCTTTTCGCCTACGTCTCGCCAGAGCGGCGGGCGTCGGCTCGCCAGTCGTCAGGGCTGGGTCCGCGGTCGACGGCAACGTCCACAACTGCAGGCAGTCCCGAAGCCTGCGCCTCCCGCAGGGCGTCGGGCAGATCGCGTGAGTCCTCCACGTGAACCCCGAAGCAACCGAAGCCGCGGGCGATGGCGGCATTATCCGTCGGGTAGAACTCCGAGGCGATCTCCTGGCCGCGAGGCTGGTGGTCCAGCACCATCCCCAGCGCGTTGTCGTTGAATACGACACAGGTCATTGGAAGGTCGTACTGCATTGCTGTCGAAAGGGCGTTGACGGTCATCATGAAACCACCGTCTCCTGTTACGGCTGTAACCGGGCGGTCCGGGTACACCAGCTTCAGGGCCACGGCTGCAGGCAGCGCCCATCCCATACCAGCCGTGCCGCCGGGGCAGTAGAAGGTACCCGCCTGCTGGGCCTTGTAGAGGTGGGCCATCCAGGTCCTGTTGTTCCCCGCGTCCAGCGCGTAAACCGTCGACGGATCGGACGTCTCGTTAAGTATCGAAACCAGACGCTGCGGTGTCACCGGCGAACTTTCCTTGTGCATCTCGGGATCGTCGTAGAACGCCATGGCGTCCTTGCGACCAGACATTGATGACGTCCACTCGCTCCGCTGCCCAACGCTGGACTGGGCCAATTCCTTTGAGGCCGCCACCAGTTGATTCAGGATGCTGCCCGCGTCGCCGACCAGCCCAATCTCCACTGGAAAGCTCCAGCCGGCGTTTCGTTCGTCGATATCGATCTGCACCACCCGCTGGCGCCGGGGATCAAAGATGTCGGGGCGCTCGCGGACCGTCTCTTGCGAGCGCAACAGCGCGCCTACCACGATAACGGTGTCGGCCTCTCCAACCACCCGGTTGGCGACGGCCTGGCCATAGGTCCCGACCATTCCCACTGATAACGGGTGAGTCTCGGCGATGGCGCTCTTCCCTTTATAAGAGGTAGCGACGGGCATTCCCCAGATTTCGGCCAACTCCTGCAGTTGTTGGTGGGCCTGCGACACGTGCACGCCGTTTCCGGCAACCAGCACCGGACGGCGCGACTGAGACAATATATCCATCACTTTTTGAACGTCCGTCGGAGCGCTCTGCGGCTTGGCGGTGTTCAGGAACCCAGCAGCGTTGTGGATGAATGGCGGAGCCTCCACGTCGACCTCTCCGCCGATGGCCGCCGATCGCATCACCACCGAAGACGGGCCAGGGCGACCGCTGACGGCGTGCTTGATCGCCAACTGGGTTGCCAGCACCGCCTCCTTGGGGCTGGCAGCCAGGGCCGTGTACTTGCTCATGGACTTGAATATGTTGGGGAGGTCGATGCTGCCGTATTCGCCTGCGCCCGACTGGTTGGCGGGACGCTGCGCCGATCCGCCGTCCGAGGTGTCGGTCAGTACCAGCATCGGCGAACTGCTCAGCATGGCCTCCATGATGCCGAATGAGGCGTTGGAGCCAATGAACAGCCCTTGTCCCATCACAACCGCAGGCTTACCGGTCGCCCGCCCGTAGGCATCTGCCATGATCGCTGCGACCTGCTCGTGGCGCACGAGAATGGTCTTGATCCTGTCCTCACGCCCGTACAGGAGTTGGAAAATCTGTCCGGTCCCGCCCCCAGGTATACCGAAGACGTACTCAACGCCCGCCTCTTCCAGGGTCTGCACTATCATTTCGCTTGCTGTCGGCATTCGACCTCCTGCTGGACCCGCCATGCTGACTTCAAATATGTGATCAATATTAAAAGGAGGGCGAAGGGACATTGCCCACCGCCCATGTTTCGGATGATAACCTTGCCCAAATAGGCGGTCAAGGAAACTGCCATGATGGCGCTCAAAGGTCGAATTCCTTGACCGCCAACAGGGGCGGGCGTATTATCGGCCCATTCTGGCGACCCTGCCCAGGATCGAGTTCCTGGCCGGGATCGCGACCCACGAAGACATAATCGCCATAGCGGGAGAGAACCCATGAGAGGCGGCGACGCAGTTATACATGCCCTGGAGAAAGAAGGCGTCCGATACATATCCGGATTTGCTGGCGGGGGCGAGGCACCGTTGTGGCCCGCGCTCCGGGCCTCATCTCAGATCACGGTATTCTCCACCCGCCACGAACGCATGGGCGTGGAAATCGCCGATGGCTACGCCCGCGCCACCGGGCAGGTCGGTGTCGCGCTGACTGGCACAGGACCTGGGGCAACCAACACACTGACCGGCATAGCGGGAGCCTACGCAGACAACATACCCGTGCTGCTCCTCATGGGTCAGCACCCCTTGGGCAGCATGGGCCGCGAGATTCAACAGGAAGTCCCTTCCAGCATTTTCGACAATTTCGTCAAATGGAAGGGCACCATGTCCCGCATCGAGGACATACCCACCATCATGCGCCGCGCCTTCACCAACCTCCGCTCCGCCTCGCCTGGACCGGTGGTGCTGGAGATGCCGCAGGACGTTTTGATGTCCGAGGCGCCCGACGAACTGCTGAACTACGAACCCGTCGGTCCCGGTCGACGCGCCGCGCCGGACGCAGGAGACATAGACCGAGCCGCCGAAATATTGCTCAACGCCGACTTCCCCATCATGAACGTGGGCGGCGGGGTGCTGGCCGCGGAGGCATGGGACGAGGCGTTGGAACTCGCCGAACTGATGGGAATGCCAGTGGCCAGTACCCTAGTGGGCAAGGGCGCTTTCCCCGAGAATCATCCGCTGTCCGTGGGCGGGGGTGTGTATCCGAAGAGCAGGTACGCCTCGGGTGCGGCGTTAATCATGAACCGAAGGGCGGACGCCGTTCTGGCCGTCGGCAACTCCTTCCGACTTCCCAACGCCACCGATGGCCGGCCCATCCCCGAAGGCGTCAGCCTGATTCACATAAACGCAGACCCCGGGGACCTCAACAAGATTTACCAGGCCGACGTCCCCATCCTGGCCGACGCCAAGCTGGCCCTGCGCAGCCTCATCGATGCGGTGCGCGATCGCATGGGACCGGGAGGCCCGCCCTCGGCGTCCAGGCGCGAGGAAATCGTCGCAGAGATTCAGGAAGCCAAGGCCAAGTGGATAGGAGAATGGGAGTCCACCTTCAACGACGAGTCAGTTCCCACCAACGGTTACCGAGTCGTTCAGGAACTCCTCAAGGTGGTCGACCCGGACCGCACAATTGCACTTCACGATGCAGGCGGCAGCCGGGGTTACGTCTCCCCATTCTGGCCAGCGACCCGCCCGCGCAACTACATCGGCATGGGCGGCATGGCAGCGATGGGATGGTCGATGGCTGCCGCTATCGGTGTGAAGCTGGGCCGCCCCGACCACCTGGTGTTCAACGTGCTGGGAGACGCGTCCTTCGGCATGGTGGGCATGGAGCTGGAGACCGCAGTCCGCATGGGACTGCCCACGCTGACGGTAGTGCTCAACAACGGCGGCACCGGCGGCGGGCTTATGGCCATGTCCCGGGACAACGCAGCGCCGCCCACCATGGCCGAGCTTGGCGGGAACTTCTCGTTGGTTGCCCAGGGACTGGGGGCATACTCAGAGAGGGTGGAAGACCCGACAGACTTGCAGAACGCCTTCCGCCGGGCAATTGCAGCGACTGAGAACGGGCAGGCCGCCCTTGTGGAGGTCACCATCCGACCAATGCCGACGCCTGAGACCCCAGAGGATTGGACGTTGTAGAGGGGACTCGGCCTTTGTCTTTGACCCGGATCGTGGCTGTGTACTTCTTGTCAGGTCATCCGTCGAGGCCGAAATGGTAGCAAAGTACAAGGAAGTTGATCGTGTTAGCGTCGAACACGATGGGCTACCGGTTGAGTTAAAACTCCAGATTAGGCTTGATCAGCACCCAATGCCGTACTACTGCCTGAGTTGGCGAACTCGATATCCTTCGACTCCAGCCAAATCCAGGAGGTTTTACAGTTCTGCGGATGCAGGGTTTTGGACAATCCCAGTCACAGTCGCCTTGTCTATTCTTCGCCAGGCAGCGAATCGAGGTCTGTTTTGCTCTCGTTACGATGACCTGAGACTGCGAGACGGCAGTCGATGGAATACCATCATCGATTCTCGCAATTTGGACTCCACCCAGTTTTATTCGGCGCGGAACTCCATCATCTGCAGCACCGGGGTACCCCACTGGGGAGCCAACCCGCTCTTCCTGATCAGCCATGACGAAGGTGACGGCTGGGCATGGCGGGACATCATGATCGTTGACACTGAATGGAAATTCTGTACCTTCAGGTGTACTACAACGGACGTCGGCTACAGGATGGGCATTTTTTCCGAACGCCTAGACGGTCCCTGGAGGCTTGATAACGCATTGCAAGACGGTAGCGCCGCTTCAATGCGTGAGTTCCTACGCACACTAGAGGAGATCGCCAGTGAAGAGCATAGAAATTGATCGCAACAAGCGGCTGAAGGAAGAGCCTGGAAAGGGGCATAACCGCTGGCACCCTGACATAACACCTATCCTGGAAGCGGCCCCCGGCGAAGAGGTGCTGCTGGAAACCAGGGATGCTTCCGATGGCCAGATGCACCCGGCAGTTACCGTGGCCGACTTCGACCGCTTCGACACCAAAGTCTCCCACCCGCTGACCGGCCCCGTTTACATTGCCGGTGCGGAGCCCGGAGACCTCCTGGAGATCGAGTACGTAGATGTCATTGCCCAGCCATACGGGTGGACCCGCAACCGTCCCGGCGCGGGTTTCCTGCGAGACCTGTTTCAGGAGCCTTATTTCGTCAATTGGCAGATCAAGGACGGATGGGCAACTTCGGAGCAGCTCCCTGGCGTTCGCATCCCGGACGGCTCGTTCATGGGCACCGCGGGCATTGCTCCTTCCAGGGAGCAGATGGCGGCCTGGGCACAGCGGGAGGCTGACCTAGTACGGCGAGGCGGCACGGCCGCGCCCCCCGACCCCGAAGACGCGATTCCCGCAGGCGGCGCCATCGCCAACGAGGGATTGCGGACACTGCCCCCGAGGGAAAACTGCGGCAACGTGGACGCCAAGCAGCTGACCAAGGGCTCACGGCTCCTCATTCCCGTAAACGTCCCAGGTGCCCTGTACTCTTGCGGCGACGGTCACTTCGCCCAGGGCGATTCTGAGTGCTGCATTACGGCCATCGAAATGGGAGCGAGTGCAGTGGTGCGATTCCACGTGCACAAAGGGGAGGCAGCGCGACATAACATCCGCTGGCCTCGATACGCCCACCCAGGCTACTTCCTGCCACCGGAATGGGCGGCGCCACGCAATTTCATCGCCACAATGGGCATGCCCATCCGCGACGACGGTGTCCAGGAAGGGGAAGACCTGACCTTGGCGGCCCGGAACGCGCTGGTCAACATGATCGAGCTGCTACAGGAAAGGGGCTGGACCCGCGAGCAAGCCTACATCATCTGCAGCGTAGCGGTTGACCTGAAGATCAGCAACGCCGTTGACCTGCCCAACGTCACTGTCTCAGCCTTCCTGCCGGAGGACATCTTCCAAGGATAGTTCGGATCCAAGCTCGCCCCTGAGGCGCGGGAATGATTGACACTTTGCTACGAGCTTTTCAGGTCTCAGAAACGAAAACCGCCCACAATCGTGGGCGGTTTTTTCGGTTCAGACGAGGAGCATGATTCGAATCTAACCGATCTTCTTTACCTCTACTACTTCATCGGGGGAGACAGCAATTCGCCTTACACTTATACCGAGCTTTAGAAGCCAGTAACCCAACGTGGCCTTGCTGACACCAAGTTCTTCGGCGGTAGCAGAGAGTCCGAGCTGGTTCACTTTCTCTGGCAGCAAACGCTCAAGCTCTTTGTCGTAATCCTTTTCTACACGCAGCATCAGCTTAGTTTTTCGCGCCACGGCGTCCCTCCTTAGCCGGCCTGCACAGTGGTCTTCGACAATGTGTCAGTAAGGTATCATGGGCTAGGCATAGTGTCAAGTACTGTCCGAATGTTTTCCTAAACGCATTTAAGAAACATTTAGAGAACTGCCGACTTCCACGAAAGTCGTGGCGGCGCCCTTCCACAGTCGTCCTCGATGCCACCATTATTCGTTCAGCAACAATAAACTCGCTCGAAACTCGCTCGATATTGGACATAATCAAGCCATTCGGTTTTTCCGGGCATACAGCGGCGACGGGGCCATCGCGTCCCTGATTGACACCCCTCCAGACTGGCCATAAGCTCATAGTCAGTCTCAAAATGTGGCAAGAGGAAGGCGATGCAGGTGCCGACAATCCGCGACGTGTACCGTGCCAGACAGACCATCACTCCATATTTCCAGCGTACCCCCCTGCATTACTCAATGGGTCTCAGCGAGTTCCTCGACGCCGAGGTGTACATCAAGCACGAGGAACACCTTCCTCTCGGGGCATTCAAATCCAGGGGCGGCATCAATCTGCTCTCCAACTTGAGCGAAGATGAGAAACAGCGCGGCCTGATCACTTCTTCCACCGGCAACCACGGACAGTCCATCGCCAGCGCCGCAAGAGAGTTCGGGGTACGGGTCCTCATCGGACTGCCCGAAAACGCCAACCCCGTCAAGGTCGCTGGGATGCGCTCCCTCGGCGCAGAGCTCATCTTCCACGGCGAAACATTCGACGACGCCCGCAATTACTGCGAGCGCCTGGCCCGCGAGGAGGGGTATCGTTACGTCCACGCTGTGAATGAACCGCTCCTAATCGCTGGCGTCGGCACGGCCTCGCTGGAAATCATCGAAGACTTGCCGGATGTTGACGTAATGATGCTTCCCCTGGGAGGCGGATCCGGCATCTCGGGCGCCTGTGTCGTAGCAAAGGCCATCGACCCTGGCATTCAGGTCATCGCGGTCCAGTCCGAAGCGGCCCCCGCCGCTTATCTTTCGTGGAAACAGGGGGAGCTGGTCGACGCTCCTATGAATACCTTCGCCGAAGGCGTGGCGACCAAGTCAGGCTACGAGCTCCCTCAGCGCATCATGGGGGAGATGCTGGACGACTTCCTCCTGGTCAGCGACGACGACATCCGCAGGGCCATCGGGCTGCTGGTGGAAAAGGCCCACACCCTCGCGGAGCCTGCTGGCGCAACCGCCCTCGCTGGTGCCGTAAAGCACGCCGAGCGACTGAAGGGAAAGAAGGTGTCCGTTACAGTAACTGGAGCTAACATAACCGCTGATAGACTCGCCGAATCCCTGGAAGTGTACCGGAAATAAATAAGGTAACAGCCATCGCACGGGAGTCTGGTAGGAAACATAAAGTGTATTAGTGCACTTCTACTGCACATCGTACGGCCAGCGCCCCGAGGAGCGAGACTCTTCGGGGCGTTACATTTTCTTCCAGGATTCATCCTCGCGCCTGATTTTCACTCTCTCGAGAAATACCTGGCCAGCTCATCCCTTGGGAAAACAGGTAACGGTACTTCCTCTCCTAGTCGCGTAAACAAAATTTTGCCTTCCTCTGCGGGTAGCATCTGGCCGATTTCCCATGCATCTATACCTGCGCGCTCCAGCCTGTGCAACAGTTTTGGCGCTTCAGGGGCCGGCAGCGTGGCCACTAACGACCCGGACGCCAGCAGGCCCATTGGGTGTATCTCCAGCGCGTTACACACTTCAGCGGTTTCGGGTAGGACCGGAACACTGTCCTCCTCGATGGCGATCCCCAAGCCCGACGCCGACGCCACCTCGTGTAATGCGGTAATCAGTCCTCCTTCGGTGATGTCATGCAAAGAATGTACTGAGCCATCCGTTACACAAATCCTGGCGTCAGCCAGTACACTTATTCCCGGTGAGTCGAGTAGCGATGCTGCCTTTTCAATTACCTTCTCTGAAAGCCCTGCTCTTCTCAGGTCGTCAGAACGGTCCCGCGCGAGAAGTGCAGTACCCTCGATGGCAAGCCCTTTGGTAATGACAATGCTGTCTCCCTCCTGTGCACCCCCCGTGGTTATCAGCCGGTCGCGTTCAACCTCTCCCAGCATCGTACCCATTACGATCGGCCGCTGGATTCCCTCCGTCACTTCACTGTGGCCACCAATGAGGGTTACTCCCAGTTCCCGGCAGCCAGCCAGCACGTCCTCGAACATCCGCGTGGCATCATCGGGCGTGAACCATTGCGGCGCGAGCAGCGTGGCCAAGAACCAGCGGGGCGTGGCACCGGTGCAGGCTACGTCGTTGGCACAGACCTGTACCGCGTACCACCCGGCCCGCTCCGTCGCCAAGGTGACCGGGTCGCTCTTGGCTATCAGCACCCGGTCTCCGAAGTCCAGGGCTGCTGCGTCTTCTCCGACCCTGGGGCCAAGAAGGACCCTCGAGTCTGACAGATCTGCGGACTTGAGCAGCCTCTCCAGCAACTCAGGCGGGAACTTACCGACTTCCATCCAAGTCTCCTGAATTCGGCCAGACTTTACAGGTCAATGGCCGTTTGCTATATTTCTATCGCTGGATTCTGATGGGCCAGGGATCCAGCCATCGTTCAGGTGGGGCGTTCGTCTAGCGGCCCAGGACACCGCCCTCTCAAGGCGGAGATCAGGGGTTCGAATCCCCTACGCCCTACCAGCTCTTCTCTCTTGGTTCCTCTTCGCCCGTCCTCTTCGCCATCATCAGAGTCTCTACCAACTGTTCCATCGAGAGTCTCCCCGTGTTCGTGTTTCGCGGGCTCGGATGGTAGCAGGCTACCAGCAGCGGCAATCCCGGACCCAGACCGTACACTTCCCCGTGCTGGAACTTCGCCCGCAGCCGGCTTCCAGCAACCTCGGACATCGCCCTTAGCGCTGCCTGGAAGGCGATCAGCCCAAGGGCAAGAACCACCCGCAGGTTGGGCAGCAGGCGCATCTCTCGGGCAAGGTAAGGCAGGCACGTCCGCTGCTCCTCTGGGGTCGGGCGGTCCTGGGGCGGAACGCAGCGCACCGCGGCACAGACGTACACGCCCGTGTACACCAACCCGTCGTCCCGGTGATCGGAGACCGGCTGATTGGCCAGCCCCGCCTCGTGCATCGCTTTAATAAGAAAAGTAGCCGATGCGTCCCCGGTAAACACGCGCCCCGTGCGGTTGCCTCCGTGGGCCGCAGGAGCGAGGCCCAGCACCATCAGTGCGGCATTCGGATCACCGAAGCTCGGCACGGGCTTGGCCCAGTAGTCCCAATTCACATAGGAAGCGCGCTTTTTCTCCCCGATTGCCTCGCGATGGCCCACCAGACGGGTGCACTTGCGGCAGGAGATAATTTCTTCGGTAATAGCCTCCAACCCGGCAGTAGCGGCCATTGCCTCCGGATCAGGATTCTCGCTCCCTGGTGCTGTTTTCATCACTTCGTCCAATGTCCCGGTACCTCTGGCTTTGACCACTCGCCCACAACTCTGCCGCGAGCGGCTGCAGCCAAATGCTAATGTATAATACGCTGCAACCTCGGCTGGGGCGGCTTTTCCAACCTTGCCAGAAGACGCCATAAAAAACATAACCGCCGAAACGAACGCCTGAATGGCTGGAGGTACCCAATGATAGACCAGGAGCGTTTGGTCAACTCCTTCTGCGAGTTGGTCAAGATCGACAGCCCGTCTGATGAAGAGGAAGAGGTCGCTCGGCACCTGACCGGGCGGCTGGAAACGCTGGGCTTCACCGTGGAGCGGGACGCTCACGGTAACCTGATCGCCTCGGAGGAGGGCGCAGACCCGCTGATGCTGTCGGCTCACATGGACACTGTCGAGCCGGGCCGCGGCATCAAGCCCGAGGTGCTTGGCGACCGCATCGTGTCCGACGGCACCACAATCCTCGGCGGCGACTGCAAGGCAGGCGTGGCAGCAATTCTCGAGGGCCTGGAAAGCATAGCGCAGGACGGCGGCCTCCGCCGTCCCGTGCAGGTGGTGATGACCCGCGGCGAGGAGATCGGCTTGGTCGGCGCGGCCAACCTAGACTACTCGATGATCCGCTGCCGTGATGCCGTTGTCTTCGACGGCAACGGTCCGGTCAACACCATAACCGGCGCCAGTCCCACCTACATGCGGTTTGACGTGAACGTTACAGGTCGTGGCGCCCACGCCGGCGTGGAGCCCGAGAAAGGCCTTTCTGCCATCCGTATCGCCACTGAGATCATCAACGATCTTCCCCAGGGCAGGCTGGACGAAGAGACCACCTTCAACGTGGGCCTGATCACCGGCGGCACCGTGCGCAACGCCGTGCCGGTGGAAGCCAGCTTTGGTGGGGAGTTCCGGAGCCACAACACCGAGACCATAGACCTCCTGCGCATTCAGGTTGCCGAGACGCTGCGCAAGGCCCGGGAGAAGTACCGGGACGCCACCATCCGGGAAGAGATCGAGATGATGTTCCAGATGTACCTTCTCGATCCTAACGAGGCCATCGTTCAGATGGTAACCAACCAGCTCAGGACCATGTCCCTCCAGCCGAACATTCACCCCTCCGGCGGCGGTACCGACGCCAACGCCATGCGGCTCAACGGGGTGGAGTGCGTGGTCGTCGGCATGGCAACCAACGAGATGCACACCGTCAACGAGTACGTGGTCATTCCCGACATAATGGCCACCGCCCAGTTCTGCCAGAACATACTCACCATCAACCAGCGAGCGCGGGCTTAGCGTCAACTACCAACCACACTACTACCCTCTCCCATATCGGAGAGGATAATTTCGAGAGGATAAAATGAACGGCGCAGAACTCAAGCAGGTACTGAAAGAAGGCGGCAGGGTCTTCGGTACGATGATCACCCACGGGCACAGCCCCCGCTGGGTTCCCGTGCTGGCCGGAGTGGGCATCGACTATGCGGTTATCGACACTGAGCACAACCCCCGCAGCCGCGCTGAGCTGGGCGACTACTTGACCATGTTCAACACCAGCGGCGTTGTGCCCATCGTCCGCATTCCCATCCCAGGCTCCCACTACGTCACCATGGCCATGGATGCCGGGGCCCAGGGCGTGCTGGCCCCTTACTGCGAGACAGTGGAGCAGGTGAGGGAGGTGATTGCCGCCGCCAAGTGGCGACCGCTCAAGGGCGAGGCAGTCGATCGCGTAGTGGAGACCGGGGAGCACGTCAGCGATGCCACCCGAGCCTACCTGGAAGACCGCAACCGCAACAGCATCGCCATCATCGGCATAGAGAGCGTTGCCGCAGTCAATAACCTCGACGCCATCCTGGAAGTCCCAGGCATCGACGGCATCTTCGTCGGCCCCAACGACATGAGCATCTCCCTGGGCCATCCTGACCAGTACGACCGCGCGGAGTACAGGGAGACGGTCAAGAAGGTCATCGACAAGTCCGAGGCCAAGGGCATCGCGACGCTGGTGCATCACCAGACGCCTGACCTGTCTACCTACTGGATTGAGCAGGGCGCGAGGTTCGTGCTCCACGGAACCGACCGTCGGGCCCTGGCAGAGGGGTTCCGGTCTGACTTCAGCAAGTTGCGCGAAGCCGCCGATTAGCATCTTGGCCATTGGGCTTCTCTGTCCCAACGGGACCGAAAGTCAGCCACCCGGTTCAATGGAGATGCAAAGCCGCCCGTTCCGCCACCAAGGCAGGACGGGCGTTTCCTTTTTCAGCCCCGTTCCCAGCGCTCTCTGAGCGACTCGACATAAATGCGGTCGTAGTCCCCATAGTGGGCGTTGTCCGGGTTCTCATGTAGAAGCTCCGCCCATAGGTACTCGATGTCCTGCCACTGGATTGGGTAAGGCGGCTGGTCAAAGAAGGCTGCCACTGCTTCAGAGGGCGTACCACCCTGCGGGCGAGTGACGTAGCCCATCATCTGGAAGTTGTCGTAGGTATTGCCGAAGTCGGAGACGAACCTTCCCTTCATCGCGGCCAGTATCACGTAGGTTGGCATGGCTCGACAGTCTCGACCTGGACTTGAATGAACGGGCCCTCCGTGTTCTGGACGGAGGGTCCGTGCCTACTTCTTGAGTATGTGGACGGTGGTGACGTCCCCGGCCCCGGAGCACTGCGCAACACCGACCCGGGCACGGGATACCTGCCTGGGGCCGGCCTCGCCCCGTAGTTGCGTCACCGTCTCGTGGATCATCCGAATGCCCGACGCTCCGAAGGGGTGCCCCATGGCCAGCAGCCCGCCATCGGTGTTGGTAGGAATATCGCCGCTCAGGCCGGTGCGGCCCGCCACCGTGGCCTGCCAGGCCTCTCCGAAGGGAACGAGGTGCAGAGATTCGATCTGCTGCAGCTCCCCGATGGTGGCAGCATCATGCACCTGGCACAGGTCGACGTCCTCCGGACCCAGCCCACTCATCTCATAGGCCTGCAGGGCAGCCGGTTCCGTGCGATAGGGGCTGAAGGCCGAGTGGTCCGCGCCCCGTCCGTTGTACTCGCCGGATGTCAGAACCGCCGCAGCGATGGACACGGCCCGCGAGGCGTCAATGCCGTAATCCGACAGCGATTCCCGGGCGCACAGCACCGCCGCAGCCGCGCCCTCACTGGTGGGACAGCACTGGAAGAGGGTCAGCGGATCGGAGACCATACGGGACTGAAGCACCTCTTCCAGGGAATAGGTGTCCTTCCGGTGCGCATATGGATTCAGAGTCGCGTTCTGCCGCGCCTTGACGGAAATCTGAGCCAGGGCCGTAGCGGGGGCTCCCGTCTCTTCCATGTAACGCCGGGCGCGCAGGGCATATCCCGCCATCATGTGGTCGCCGCCGATGTAGCGCTCAGGAGAGTCTTCGGGCGTGACGGTCACCGGGCCGCGGGGCACCTTCTCCGCCCCGAATGCCAACGCCATGTCATAGATGCCCGTCGTAATTCCCCAGTACGCCTGCCAGAAGGCTGTGGAGCCGCTGGAGCAGGCGTTCTCCACGTTGACGATGGGGACGCCGGTCAGCCCCAGCTTGGACAGCGTGGTCTCGCCCAGCGACATCCCGTGGTAATAGACGTGGCCGAAATAGGCGATGGGAATGTCCTTCCACCGCACCCCGGCATCCTTCAGCGATTCGACCACCGCCTCCAGTGCCATGTCGCCCATGTCCTTGTCGGGAAAGCGTCCGAAGGGGTGCAGGCCAACGCCCGCAACCACCACCTCACGCCCTGGACGTAGTTCCGCCACTATCTGGACCTCCGCAACAGCATTGCTGCTTCCTAAACATACCCGAACGATCAAGGAGGGCATTCTCCTCTATCTGGAGAACGGGATCAGGGCGAGGAATCGACTCGGGTCGCCGGACGCCACTTGTAGACCAGCTTGTCGGCGCCGCCCTCCTGTGCCGGCACCGCCTGTATCGACAGCTCGACCGGCATACCGATAGCGAGGTCGGAGTGCTCGCAATCAACCACTTCCGCCAACACCTGCGGCCCCGACGGCAACTCCACCTGCCCGAGGGCGTAGGGGACCTCGCCCGGCCACCCGGCGGGGGGAATACGCACGATGGTGTAGCTGAAAAGGGTACCCTCGCGACCGAGGTCCACGGGCTCCAACTCAAAAGAAGTACAGGACTGGCAGAAGGTGGCCGGACCGAATACCGACACGCTGCATTCCCTGCACCGAAAGCCGATGAGGGTGCCTTCCGTTCCGTCGTCGCTGGTGATCTTCAACCGTCGGGAGTCAACTGATTCTGCCATGATGGTTCAGGTTAAACTTGCGCCTTTGGAGTGTCAACCGAAGTGCGCCGGGCTACGATCTACGCTCCTACTCGTTCCTTGAATTCTCCCCCAAAGCGCGACAATTCTTGACCCTCCTTCCATTTCCACCCGAAATCGTCTTCCACCCGAAATCGTCAGTTTCGGTTCGACTCCACCGACCGAGCAGCATGATTGCAAAGTCTCTTAGGTGGTCGTCCTGAGCGGGAGAAATGGTCCCTTCATCCCAAGTGAGATTCTTCGCATTCCCAGAATGACAGACCCAGACGGACCCAGACGGGCCAAGAGGAGGGACAATCGAGCGACCCTGCGGGACACTTGGACATTCAAACGCCTTCGCGTCCGAGTCTGATATACTCACACGCGCAATTTTCTGGTCCAAACCTGCGCTTGCGGAATGCAATTGACCGCCTCCGAAAAAGGAAACCCGGCCGCATCCACCCAACATAACCTGGCAACCGCCGCAAGCTGTCTGCTGCGGGGCGGCGTCGTAGCCATTCCCACCGACACACTCTACGGGCTGGCGGCCGATGCCTTCAACGCGGAGGCCATCGAGCGGGTCTTCGCCATCAAGGAGCGCTCCGAAGGCATGGCGCTCCCGGTACTTCTGGCCGACGCGGACCAACTTCCCTCGGTAGTCCGCGATGTTCCTCGCCAAGCCATCGCCCTTGCAGAAGCACACTGGCCCGGGCCTCTGACTCTCATATTGGATCGAGACCCCTCGTTGCCGCCCAGACTGACCGCTGGCGGGAGCACAGTGGCCGTCCGCGTGCCGGGCCACCCCGTTCCCCGCGAATTGTCCCGTCTCCTCGGTCGCCCCATCACAGGCACCAGCGCCAACATCAGCGGCTGGCCGGACCCACGTACCATCGAGGAACTCAGAGCCCAGGTGGGAGACCGGGTAGACGCCATCGTCGACGCTGGTCCCGCCCCCGCTGGCACGGCCTCAACCATCGTGGACCTCAGCAGCGGTACTCCGAAACTGATAAGAGAGGGCGCCATCCCGTTCGCGGACATTGCGGCCCTCTTGGACAGCCATTAAATTAGTACCCATGATCACGAGGTACGACGAATACCAGAGAGCCGTGGATGAAGAACTGCGCGCCGTCTTCGAGGGGCGCGACGGGTTCCTCTACAACATCCTCCGCTACCATCTTGGGTGGGTCGATCAGGATGGCATCCCTCAGGATGGCGCCCCGCCGCTGCACTTCCAGGGCGCGTTGGCCCTGGCCTGTTGCGAGGCCCTCGGCGCCGACTACCGCCAGGCCCTGCCTGCTGCGGCGGGAGTTGAGCTGGTGCATCACTTCACCTTGGTCCACGGCGAGGTGCAGGTCGGCCGCGCTGAGTCCGTCGACCGCCCGAGCATCTGGTGGGTGTGGGGCCCGGCCCAGGCCATCAACGCCGGCGACGGCTTGCACGCCCTGGGGCGCACCACCATAATGCGCCTGACCCAGCGTGGCACGCCCCCTGAACGTGTCCTCAGAGCAGTCCGGTCCCTCGACTCCGCCTGTCTCAGGCTCTGCGAGGGCCAGTACATGGACCTGGAATTCCAGGATCAGTTGATGGTCACCGACGCGGCCTACCTCAACATGGTCAACCGCAAGGCCGGGGCCCTCGCAGGCGCCGCCGCCGAGGCGGGCGCGCTGGCCGCTGCCGCTGATGACGCCCAATGCGACGCAGTGTATGACTTCGGCGCGAGTCTGGGTACCGCCTGGCAGATCGCCCGGGACATCGGCGACCTGTGGGGAGAGCGCGGCGACGGCATGACCGCCAGCAACGTTATCTCCAAGAAGAAGAGCCTTCCCGTCATCCACGCCCTCGAGCACGGCAGCCTCTCCGCCAAGCGGGAGCTGGGCTCCATCTACATGAAGCGAGTGCTGGAGCCCGAAGACGCCACCCGCCTCGTGGCAATCCTCGAGGAGACCGGCGCCCGCGCATCCGCCGAGAGCCGCGCGGCCCAAATGGTCGAGGAGAGTCTCGCGGCAGTTTCCAGCGTCGTCTCCCCGGATGGGATGGAACTAATCAACGAACTCGGCCAGTGGGCCCTCAGCGGGAGCCGGTAACGACTTTCGGCACCTCCTCAATTTGACGTAACGAATAGACACGGAGGCACGGCACAGGTGGTTAAGCGCAGTCTGTCGCAATTGGACGTAGCGGGCAAACGGGTACTGGTCCGCGTGGACTTCAACGTTCCCATCGAGCAGGGCATCGAGGCCATCGCCGGCTACGACCAGCGCCTGCGTGCCACGCTGCCGACCATCCGCCACCTCATCGACCAGGGCTGCCTCACTATCTTGTGCTCCCACCTCGGAAGGCCCCGCGGCAAGGTTGACGAGGCCTTCCGCCTCGCGCCCATCGGCGACCGCCTGGCATTCCTCCTCGACCACCCGGTGAAGAGCCTGCCCGAGGTAACCGGCTCCAACGTCGAAGCCGCCGTCGGCGCCATGAGCGCCGGCGATGTCGTCCTCCTCGAGAACCTGCGCTTCGACGCCGGCGAGGAGGCCAACGATCCCGCCTTCGCCCAGTCCCTGGCGAGGCTCGCCGACTTCTTCGTCATGGACGCCTTCGCCGTGGCCCACCGCGCCCACGCCTCCACGGTCGGCGTAACCGAGTACCTG
Organism: Dehalococcoidia bacterium; assembly: GCA_965222025.1. Classification (GTDB taxonomy): domain Bacteria; phylum Chloroflexota; class Dehalococcoidia; order Lucifugimonadales; family UBA3495; genus VXOI01. The sequence goes on from CBDCTI010000008.1 coordinate 137,140, forward strand.
CCCTCAGCCATGGGATTCCTGGTGGAGAAGGAAATCATCTCCATGGGACGGGCCCTCGAGTCGCCGGAAAAGCCGTTGGCCGCCCTGATGGGCGGGGCCAAGGTCAGCGACAAGATCCTGATTCTCGAGAACATGATGGACAAGCTGGACCACCTGTTCATCGGCGGCGGCATGTGCGTAACCTTCCTCAAGGCCCAGGGCCACGCCGTCGGCGCGTCGCAGGTCGAGGAGGACCGGCTGCAGTTCGCCAGCGATATGCTGGACGCCGCAGACAAACGCGGCATAAAAGTGCACCTGCCCGCCGAGGTCGTCGTCGCCAGCGAGTTCGCCGCCGACCCCGCCGAAGTGCAGGTCACCCCCGCGGACAGCGTCCCCGAAGGTGGCGTCATCATGGACATCGCCCCCTCCGCAGCAGATCAGTTCGCCCGCGCGCTCCGGGAGTGCCGCACGGTGATCTGGAACGGCCCCATGGGCGTCTTCGAGATGCCCCGCTTCAGCGAGGGCACCCGCGTCGTCGCCCAGGCCATCGCCGGCTCCCCCGGCATGACCAGCGTGGTCGGCGGTGGCTCCACGGCCGAGACTGTAGAAGCCCTGGGCCTGATGGACGAAATGACTCACGTCTCCACCGGCGGCGGCGCGTCGCTGGAGTTCCTCGGCGGCATCGAACTCCCAGGCATAGCGGCCCTTCCCGACGCCTGAAAACTTGCCCCTGAATCCAACGAAATCCTCCCTTTTTCTTATCCGTTTTCCGTGCCAGGCATAAGAAGGAGACCCCATGATTGACATAGCAGAGCTTCGTGATTGCTACATCAATACTTCCTCCAAGATGGTCCTGCTGGTCGTTGACGGCCTGGGCGGACTGGCCCACCCCGACACCGGCCTCTCCGAGCTTGAGACCGCCAACATCCCCAACCTCGACGCCATGGCCCAGGTCAGCGCCTGCGGCATGACCACCCCGGTGCTTCCCGGCGTCGCCCCAGGCAGCGGCCCCGGCCACCTGGCGCTCTTCGGCTACGACCCGCTGAAGCACATGATCGGTCGCGGCGCCCTGGAGGCCCTGGGCATCGACGTCGAGCTGCAGCCCGGCGACGTGGCCGCCCGCGGTAACTTCTGCACCGTCGACGCCGACGGCCTGCTGGTCGACCGCCGCGCCGGCCGCATCCCCACCGAGCTGAGCACCCCCATCTGTGAGCGGCTGGACCGCATCGAGCTCGAGGGCGTTCAGGTCGACGTCTTCCCGGTACAGGACTATCGCTTCGTGTTGCGGCTGCGTGGCGAGGGTTTGTCCGAGTCCGTCACCGAGACCGACCCGCAGATTACCGGCGTCCCCGCCCTGTCCGTCCGCGCCCTCGACCCTGGCGCACAGCGGACCGCCGAACTGGTCAACCAGTTCGTGGAGAAGGCGGCCCAGCTCATGTCCGAGGAGGACCGCGCCAACATGCTGCTGCTGCGCGGCTTCGCCCAGGTGCCCAGCCTGCCGCCCATGGGCGAGGTCTACCGCATGAGCCCAGCCGCCATCGCCGCCTACCCCATGTATCGCGGCCTGGCCACCGTGGCCGGCATGAAGGTCATCCCCACCGGGCGCCACTTCTCCGACGAAGTGGAGACCATGCGACAGAACTTCGACGCCCACGACTTTTTCTTCATCCACTACAAACCCGCCGACGCCGCCGGAGAGGACGGCGACTTCGACGCCAAGGTGCGTTGCCTCGAGGAGCTGGACCCGCTGATCCCGGCGATCCGGGAGCTTGAGCCCGACGTCTTCATGGTCGCGGGCGACCACGCCACCCCGGCCATCACCGCCGGACACAGCTGGCACCCGGTTCCCTTCATGTTGAATTCCTGGATGACCCGCGGCGAGGGCGTTCCCTCCTTCGACGAGCGGGCCTGCCGCCAAGGCTCCATCGGCAGCATTCCCGCCACCAACGTCATGCTGCTGGGCATGTCCCACGCCGGAAAGATGGCGAAATACGGCCCGTAACACCTAGTAGTCGGTATTCCTCTCTCCATTAGAATCTGGGCGGGTAATTTCTTGCACAACACGTCTACCACAGGTAGGAAGAGCCATGCCCCACTGCATAGTCGCCGGTAACTGGAAGATGAACACAACGCTGGATGAGGCTGCTGCCTTGGCGTCTGGCGTCGCAACGGGAGCCTCAGAGGCCGGCGACGCTGAACTGATCCTCTGTCCGCCGTTCATCTCCCTCGCAGCCGTGCAGCAAGCGGTGTCCGGCACTCCCGTCCTCGTGGGCGCGCAGAACATGCACTTCGAGTCGTCCGGCGCCTACACCGGCGAGGTCTCTCCCGAGATGCTGCGAAGCCTCTGCCAGTACGTGATCCTTGGCCACTCCGAACGGCGCCAGCTTTTTGCCGAGACCGACGAGACGGTCAACCGCAAGGTGCGCGCTGCCCTCGCCGCAGGACTGCGCCCCATCGTCTGCGTTGGCGAGACCCTCGCGCAACGGGAGAATGGCCTCGCCGCCGACGTGGTGGAAGGCCAGGTGTTGGCTGGAGTGGCCGACGTGGACGACATAACGGATTTGGTGCTCGCCTATGAACCCATTTGGGCCATCGGCACCGGGCAGGCCGCCACCCCGGATATCGCCGAGGAAATCATGGGCGGTCCCATGCGCGACGCCCTCCGCGACCTCTTCGGCGACGATGCCGATTCGGTCCCCCTGCTCTACGGCGGAAGCGTCAACCCCGGCAACGCCGCCGCCTTCGCCGCCCAGCCCAGCATCCACGGCGCCCTCGTCGGCGGCGCCAGCCTCCAGGCCGACCAGTTCCTCCAGATTGCCGCCGCCATCGCCGACGCCAAATGGTAGCCGAATCCGCTTGAGTCGGGCCCACTGGCCGCGGGTTATGGCAGTTGCAGGGACCCCCCCTGCCTCCGTGCTAGAATCGAAGTGTGGAACCCTCTCAGCAACCCAGCCCAATCCAGGCCATTTTCGCCGATTCCTGGGCCCTCTACTCAGAGGCCTTCGAAATCCTCGAACTCGGCAGGCGCCGCGTGGCGGCCGAGGCGGCTTGGGGCGCCACCAAGCGGGCCACCGATGCACTCATCCTCGCCCGCACTGGCCGCGAACCAACCGGTACCGGACAGACTTCCGGGAGAATGAGGGTACTGGCACACGAAGATCCGGCAATTGCGGAACTTCGGGAACGGTACATAGAGGCCGTGCGAGACCTGCACGCCAAGTGCTTCTATTTGGGAGACTCTGTGCCTGAAGTTGCCATTAGCCAGTTGATTCGACAGACGGCACAATATATTCAAGACGCAACCGTGCTGGCCCAATCCTGATCCACGGGGAGTCAAGTATGCTGGATACAAAAAGGGTGGCCGCAATGTTCGCCGAGGCTCACGATGCCTACGAGCAGGCCATCAGTGTCTTGGACGAGGCAACCAGGCTCTGGGATCGAGGGATGCTTCGCAAGTCGGCCGAACAAACATGGACCGCTGCCTTAACTGCTACCAATGCCCTGATATTGGCAAGAACTGGCGTTGATCCCCAGGCCGACGACGATGACTGGACCTACGACCGCCTCTTACGTTTGTTGTGGGAGGATCAGGAGGCGAATCAAGACTTGAAACCCGTCAAGGGCCGCTACGGAGTGATTTCCCACGATATCTACGAGGGTGCAGTGTTGGAAGGCAACGTGGATCCCGTCTACCTCCTCATCCACGACATCCACAACACCGCCGATTACATAAGGGACTGCGAGCGGCTGGCGGGCGAGAGCGGGTGATGCCCAACGCGCTCTTTTACGGCGACAACCTGGCCGTCCTGCGCGAGCACGTCGCCGACGAGTCCGTGGACCTGGTCTATCTCGATCCGCCCTTCAACTCCAACGCCTCCTACAACGTCCTCTTCCGCGAGAAGACCGGCGAGGAGTCCCCCGCCCAGATCCGCTCCTTCACCGACACCTGGGAGTGGACCCAGGAGACCGAGCTAACTTACGAACAGGACATAATCGGCAACCCCGCCGTTCCTCAGGCGGTCAAGGACATGATTACCGCCTTCCGCCAGTTCATCGGCCGCAACGCCATGATGGCCTACCTGGTGATGATGGCCCCCTGTCGGAATCCTACTTACTCACCAATTGAACTTCCACTCACATATGGAGACACACTGCACTACGAAGTACGCGGCGTGGCGTTTCTAACCCTTGGGTTTACTGCATGAGTGAAGTAAGAGAGGGTCTAAAGTTTGGTAAGGCCGCAATCGATCTGGCTTCGAAGGTGTATGGTCCTTGGTATACGCGCCGCCAAGCCGATGCCGACACGCAGGCACTAATTCAGCGCTCGCTGGCAGGGCGGCTTGCCAGTTACATTGATTCCTACCCAATGAATCCGGATGTCTTGGAAGCACTCATCTCCTGTGGCGGCAAGATGAACTTCATCAATCTGGCCAGAATAGTCCAAATGGCGGAAGCCCAGTTGGTCGAAGGCGCTGATCCCTCTCAGATTGATGACGATTGGGCAGCCAACTTCAAAGACAAAGCCCGCACCTGTTCAAATGACGAAATGGCCGGCCTCTGGGCGCAATTGTTGGCAGCAGAGGCCAATAACCCAGGCTCATATTCTCGAAAAACCGTGAATGTGTTGTCGGATTTAGAGCCAGCGGATGCCCATCTGTTCCGTACCTTAGCAGATTTCCGTCTAATACCCGTCAACCCCGTGTACGTTGGTCAAAGGCTCCATGGCTTCAAGAGGGCTTTTGCATCGTCGAAGTTGACGGTGCTTGACGACGCGCACCGGGTATACACGGACAGGGGGGATCAATTTCGATTCCCTCGCGCGCCTTGATTGGTTAGGACTTGTGCGATACATCGCTATAGGATATGTCATCAATCAACCCAGCCTCAAATTTGCCGCATACATGATTGGAAACGAACACCTATTTCTGTCGAGCGACAAGCCCATTTCCTTCGGTCGAGCAGAATTTACGCCGGCTGGCACTCAACTTTCGGACCTTTGCGTGCCGGTAGAATCCTATGAGGACTTTCCAGACTATTTGGTGGAAACATGGCGGGGTCAGAAAGTTCGTGTTGCCCGCAGCATCGAAGAGGTTAACACCATGGAGGCCAAACGGGAGCAATAAGGGCACAAGTTAAGTTTCGCCACCACCCAAATGAACGGCCCGCGATGGCCCTCCTTTGAACTCACTTACACCCCCGTCGCCCACCGCCGAGCCCCTCGTCTGCGTCGTCGGCCCCACCGCCGTCGGCAAGACCACGCTGGCGGTTGAGCTGGCCCAGCACTTCAGTGGCGAGATCATCAACGCCGACAGCCGCCAGGTCTACCGGGGCATGACCATCGGCACCGCCAAGCCCACCGCAACGGAGCAGTCCGCCGCGCCCCACCACCTCGTCGACATCCTCGACCCCCCCGAACCCTTCGGCCTCAGCCTCTTCCTCACCCACGCCAACGGCGCCATCCGCGATGTCCGCAACCTGGGGGGGCGCCTCCCCATCGTCTGCGGCGGCACCGGCCAGTACGTCTGGGCCTTGGCAGAGGGCCAGAGGGTACCCGCCGTCCCGCCAGACCCACAGTTCCGCGCCGATCTCGAGGCCGAGGCGGAAGAGTTGGGCGCTGACGTCCTTCACCGAAGGCTGGCAGCCATCGATCCGGCCCGCGCCGCCGCCCTCGACCCCCGCAATGTCCGCCGCGTCATCCGCGCCCTCGAAATCCACCACCTCACCGGCCGCCTCCCGTCGGAGATGCAACCGACCGCTACCGTGGAGTCCACCAATGCCCTTGTCATCGGCCTGACGATGACTCGCGACGCCCTCTACCGCCGCATCGACCAACGAGTCGACCGCATGGTAGCCGAAGGCTTCCTGGAAGAGGTCGAAACCCTGCTGGCCGCCGGACATAATCTTCAGGATGGTCCACTGAACAGCCCCGGCTACCGCGAGCTGGGCCAGTACCTGGAAGGAACACTCTCCCTCGAAGAGGCAATCGACAGGACAAAGACCCAGACGCACCGCCTCGCCCGCCGCCAGTACGCTTGGTTCAAACTCGCCGACCCCCGCATCCACTGGCTCGACGCCGAAGACGCAACGCTGGTGGAGCAGGCCGCCCGGGCCGTCTCCGGCTACCTGAATTCGAAGGCCCCTGTGATACAATGAGCCGGACTATCCAGCGGCAAAATAGACGCCAAATCAGCAGAAGCAACGGGGGATTCCAGGAGCCAGGGCCATGCAATTCACCAAGATGGAAGGCGCCGGCAACGACTACGTTTGCATCGACGCCCGCCACCAACAACAGGACTGGGCTGAGCTCTCCCGCAGGATGAGCGACCGCCATTTCGGCATCGGCAGCGACGGCCTCATCCTCATCGCTGACTCCGATGTCGCCGACCTGAAGATGGTGATGTTCAACGCCGACGGCTCCCAGGGCGAGATGTGCGGCAACGGCATCCGCTGCTTCGCTAAGTACGCCATCGAGCGCGACATCGCCGCCCCCTCCAGCAACGGCCTGACCGTAGAGACCCTGGCCGGCATCCGCACCGTTGCCCCCACCTGGGAAGGCCCCCGCATCACCGGCGCCCGCGTCGCCATGGGCGCGCCCATCCTCGCCCCCGCCGAGGTCCCGGTTACGCTGGAAGGCGCTGGCCCTGCGCTCGCCGAAGGGCCGGTGCTGGCATACCCCTTCAGCATGGACGGCCACGACCTGCCCCTCAGCTTCGTCTCCATGGGCAACCCCCACGCCATCACCTTCATCGACCAGCCAGTCGCCGACTTCCCGCTGCTCACCGTCGGCCCCAGGGTCGAACACCACGAGATGTTCCCCCGCCGGGTCAACTTCGAGATCGTCAACGTCGACGCCCCCGGCAAGCTGACCGCCCGCGTCTGGGAGCGCGGCAGCGGCGAGACCCTCGCCTGTGGCACCGGCGCCTGCGCTATCGCCGTGGCAGCCCGCCTCTCCGGCCACTGCGGCGACGAGGTCGACGTAACCCTCCCCGGCGGTACTCTCCACATCCAGTGGGACGGCCACGGAGAGGTCATGATGGAGGGCCCCGCCACCGAAGTCTTCACCGGCGAATGGGCCGCCTGATGACCACCGCCCGCACCAAGAGGCTCACGTTCGAGGAGTGGCAGGCGCTGCCGGAAACAAAGCAGCGCTGTGAGGTAGTCGACGGAGTCTTGCACATGCCCCCCAGCCCATTTGGCGAACACCCGTGGCAAGTCCGAGTGATTTTCGGTGCACTGGACCTGTTCTTGACCGACACTGGGTTGGGCATTTCCTTGACAGCGCCCTATGACGTGCTCGTACGCAGGAACCCTCTTCGTGTCCGCCAGCCCGATATCCTGGTGGTTAATGCGGAACTGACTGGTATCACCAGTCCTGCTGACTTAGCAGGGCGTGGATTCTTGGAGTCTCCTCCGCTGTTGGTAGTCGAAGTCCTATCTCCAAGCAACACGGCTCGTGATATCGAAGAGAGGCTGGCGGACTACCAGAGCATCGGCGTACCGGAATGCTGGCTGTCCAGCTTCCCAGACCGCACGATACAGGTGTTGCGCATTACGCCTGACCGCGTCGATACGCTGGCCACCTACGGCATGTATGACACCCTCCGCACCGAGGTTCTACCCGGCTTCCAACTCCCAGTAGCCGACGTTTTCGGCCCCCTGCTCAGGTAAAGCACAACTACGTTCGTCCAGTCCAATGTCAACAAACCGACTCTTGACTCCGAATTTCTACAGAGGCCGCAAAGATGCAATTTTCTGAACGCTTGGGCAAGCTGGCCCCCTATCCCTTCGTCGAGATCTCCCGCATCATCGCGGCCAAGCGGGCCGCCGGCGCCGACGTCGTCACCTTCGGCATCGGCGACCCCGACATACCCACGCCTCAACCCATCATCGACCGGCTGCTTACCGCGTCCCAGTACCCGCCCAACCACCGCTATCCGGAGACCGACGGGCTTCCTGAGGTGCGCCGCGCCATCGCCGAGTGGTACGAAAACCGCTTCGGGGTGAAGCTTGACCCTGACACTGAGGTCTTGCCCCTCATAGGTGCCAAGGAGGGCATCGGACACGCCGCCTTCTGCTTCCTCGACCCCGGCGACATCGCCCTGGTACCTGACCCGGCCTACCCGGTCTACGGCGTCGGCACCATGTTCGCCGGCGCCGAGAGCCACATCATGCCCCTGTACGAGCGCAACGGATGGCTCCCCGAGCTCGACGCCATCTCCGCCGACGTGGCCCGCGCCGCCAAGGTCATGTGGCTGAACTACCCCAACAACCCCACCAGCGCCGTCGCCAGCGCCGAGGATTTCGCCTCCGCCATGGCCTTCTGCCGCGAGAACGACATCGCGCTGCTCCACGACGCCGCCTACAGCGAGGTCGGCTACGACGGCTACCGCGCCATGAGCTACATGGAAATGGACGGCGCCAAGGACATCGGCATCGAGTTTCACTCCCTCTCCAAGACCTACAACATGACCGGCTGGCGCATCGGCATGGCCGTGGGCAACGCCGACATGATCAAGGCCCTGTTCCAGATCAAGGCCAACCTGGACTCAGGCGTCCCCCAGGCCGTCCAGGAGATGGCCATGGAGGCCCTAACCGGCCCGCAAGACTGCGTCGACGACAACGTCGCCACCTACCAGTGGCGCCGCGACCGCGTGGTGCAGGCATGCCGCGCCGCAGGGATGGAGGTCGAGGTGCCACGTGCCAGCCTCTACGTCTGGTCCCGCGTCCCCGAGGGATTTACCTCCGCCGAGTTCGCCCAGAGTCTGCTGGAGGACCTGGACGTGGTGGTCACCCCCGGCTCCAGCTACGGCCGCTACGGCGAGGGCTACATCCGCCTGTCCCTGACTACCCCCGACGAGCAGGTGGAGAAGGGCTGCCAGCGCATCGAGGGCTGGACAATCCCCGCCCCGCAGGGAGGTTAGCCGCATCGCAAAATCGAAGACACACCAAGGCAACAACGACTCTCGCCGCAAGGAAAAGCGGTCTCAGAGGCTGGTTGACGTAACACTCGAGCCGGAGCGCGCCATCCTCGTCGCCGTCGAACTGAAGGGCCGCGATGACCCCTGGTCGCTGGAAGACACATTGGGTGAGCTCCGCCACCTCACCGAGTCGGCGGGAGCCCAGGTCGTCGGCACCCTTCACCAGCGCGCCGACCGCCTCACACCAACCTACATCGGCAAGGGCAAGGTGGAGGAGTTGGGTGATCTCGCCAAGGAACTTTCCGCCGATGTGGTGATCTTCGACGATGAGCTCACCCCCACCCAGCAGCGCAACCTCGAGGCCATCCTGTCCCCTCGGTCCTTCACCCGCAGCGGCGAGCAGAGCGAGATCAAGATAATTGACCGGACCGCGCTGATTCTCGACGTCTTCGGCCGCCACGCCTCCACCTACGAGGGCAAGCTGCAGGTCGAGCTGGCCCAGCACGAGTACCTGCTGCCACGCCTCGCCGGCCAGTGGTCCCACCTCGAGCGCCTCGGCGGCGGCATCGGCACCCGCGGCCCCGGCGAGACCCAGATCGAAACCGACCGCCGCCTCGTCCGACGTCGTCTGCAGAAGATACGCTCCGAGCTTGACGGCGTGCGCCAACGCCGCACCCTGCACATGGACCGGCGCAAGAAGTCGGCCATCCCCATGGCCACGCTGGTCGGCTACACCAACGCCGGCAAGAGCACCCTCTTCAACGCACTGGTCCAGGCCGGAACTAACGGTGAGGCGTCCTTGGCCGCCAACCAGCTCTTCTCCACTCTTGACCCGGTCACCCGCCGCATCCGCCTGCCCTCGGGCGCCCCGCTGCTCCTCAGCGACACCGTGGGCTTCATCCAGAAGCTCTCGCACAACGTCATCGCCGCCTTCCGCGCCACCCTGGACGAGCTGGACCGCGCCGACGTGCTGCTCCACGTCATCGACGTCTCCCACCCCAAGGCCCCCGAGCAGACCGAGGTCGTGGAACAAACCCTCGACGAGCTGGGACTCGGCGACCGCCCACGCCTGCTTGTCATAAACAAGATGGACCTGCTCACCGACAACCCTGTATCGTCCGGCCAGTTGGCAGACCCGGACTCCCTCCCCCTCGGCCCCGGCTGGCAGAAAGACGCCGCCGACGGAGTCCTGGTCTCAGCAGCCAAAGGCTGGAACCTCGACCATCTCCTCGCCGAGATCGAAGACCAACTCGTCAACCTGGACGGCCCCCTCCTGATGACCGAAGAATACGCCCAAGGCTGGCGGTAGGCTGGGTTAGTATTCCAATGGCCGTCCGCGGCAGGCCAATTCCTTATAGTGCTTACTGACCCCCTCGCCCGGGCTGAAGGCAGTCCTTGGGAACCTCGTAGCTCAAAGGCTGCCGGTGCCTTTGGCTGGCCGCCCTGAAAGGCCCGGTGGAACTCTTGAAGGATCCTGATTCAAAAGGGGACGGCCCGTCATGTCGGATGGCAAAAGTGATCAGCAAGCTGCCTACAACTACCTCTCACTCTCCGACAGGGAGTTCGATGCAGGCAATAACGATGAAGGCGCGGTGTTCCTCTATCAGGCAGTAAGTTGTGCCATGAAGTCTCTGGCCAAGGCTCGCTATACCCCGATCGAGGATGAAGAGGGACTCCACTCCCTTGCCAATCGGCTAGACCTGGATCATGGCACCGAGGGCTGGCACTTCAACGCCCTAGCGGCCGCTTGCGCCCTCCACGACAACGCCCAGTTTCACGATCTGGACTACGGCGATCTATTGAATGGCAGGCAGATTGTGCGCGAACTGGTCCATCGCGTTGTGGGGTACGGGCAGGAAAAGGATGACCCCGTCCCAGCTCCGTGACTCCGCGCGCGGCTATCGGGATACCTCAGTCTACATAATGGACTCCGTGAATCCTGTTGCCGCCGGCGAGTTGCTCTGGGGAGCGGTGGACCAATTGACCAGGGCCGTCGCGCTTCACTACGGTTTGGTACGTGGTGGAAGGCCTCTCAGACGGAGACCCGTGCTCGAATGGATGGACGCCACCCGCCCAGATTTGCTTTCCCTGTCGCCCAGGTTCCCCATCGTCGCACGCTTGCATGGACACTTCTATAATGGGAACCTCAGTTTGGACCTGCTTCAATTCTACTCGGCGGCTGGGCTGGAACTAATCGATGACCTGCTGAATCACCCACTTACTACGGCAATTCCGTAGATAGGGAACCGCCGCCTCAATTGGCAGGGGCATTCGGCTTGCAAGCTGCTGATCGTTGGAACCCCTAGAGGCTCACCGGGGAATTCACCCGACATAAATCGTCCGACAGGTTGGTTCGCACAACATACGTTATGTAGCGCCGTACCAGCATTTTGGGCCTACTCGACATAATATCTCGTATACAGTGGTTCGCATCCGCCTGCACTCCCATCCCTCCTCTCCGCCCCACGGGCTTGCCAGCCCAGCACTAGAGGGATCTCGGTCCCCGCCCTCCCGTCTCCGTTACTTCGGCCTCCCGGATTCCGAAAACCCTGGCCCGTCGGAAATCCGCGTAGTTTCCCCAGCGCGGTATCGCGCACCTGCCGCGCCTGGTGCTTCGCCCCGCGCGATTTTGATGACAGTTGCCCATAGCGGGGATGCATCCCGCCGCGCTACCCTGAATATGCGGCAATCCATTATGTTCAGCATTGATCCGTCACCAAGAGGCTAAAGCGACAGCATGCAACACTTTGGGGGGACGAAGGGCCAAGACAGGCCTCTAGCTGAAGATGACAAGGGCTTACATTCATGGCTATGACCGGAAAAACAAATAATTCGAGATTTTCGCCTTCTACCTCGCCCGCAGGGTCGAACCTCACTCAAATGGCCGGAAATGGCCGCTGTTGGCCGCAAATGGTCGGAAAATGGGATTTTTTGAGCTTTCGCCCTCTACCCTGCCTGCGGAGCCGAACCTCGGGCAAATGGCTGGTCTTGTCCGGAAATGACCGAGAAAATGGAATTTTTCAAACTTTCGCCTTCTACCTCGCCCGCAGGGTCGAACCTCACCGAAATGGCCGGAAATGGCCGCTGTTGGCCGGAAATGGCCGGAAAATGGGATTTTTTGAGCTTTCGCCCTCTACGTGCCTGCAGGGCCGAGCCTAGAGCAAATGGCCGGTCTTGTCCGGAAATGACCAGGAAAATGGAGTTTTTCAAACTTTGGCCCTCTACCTCGCCCGCAGGGTCAAACCTCACTCAAATGGCCGGAAATGGCCGCTTTTGGCCGGAAATGGCCGGAAAAACAAAATTTTTGCCCCCCAGCCAACGACCGTGGAGGGAGCTAAGTCATTGAGAGCTTCAAGGAATCCCCGGGACGGAGATCAGACCGGTCAGAAGGAGCCCGCTGCCAGGAAGCTTCCGCAGGGTTGCGCCAGCGGCAGGGCCTTCCCTATAATTGAATACTGTCCCGAGCGCGGGCGGTTAGCTCAGTTGGTCAGAGCGCCTCGTTCACACCGAGGAGGTCGGAGGTTCAAGTCCTCCATCGCCCACCATGTCGCAGGGACCACAGAACCGGGCCGTTGCCCGGACTCCTTGAGCCGAGGTGGCGGAACGGCAGACGCGCTGCGTTCAGGGCGCAGTATCCTTTCGGATGTGTGGGTTCAAATCCCTCCCTCGGCACCACCAGTAACCAGTCCCGCGGCAACCATCGTGCGCTTGTAGCTCAGCGGATAGAGCGCTGCCCTGCGGAGGCAGAGGTCGTGAGTTCGAATCTCGCCAAGCGCACCACTTATTTGCTCCCCTGAACTGGTCTCCAGAGTTCCAGACCAGACCTGCATTATGTCAGGCAGGGCAGCCACCGGCTTCCTGCCAGCCCCAAGGAATTGGCCGCTCTCCCGCGCGAGTGAGAGACCAGCTACAGCTTCACGAACTTCTGCACCCGCTGGTTGGCGGTATCCACGCCGTAGATGCTGCCTTCCGAGTCTGTATACACCTGATGCGCCCCCTCAAAGGTCCGCCCCCGGGCCAGCAACTCCCCATCCAGCGAATACATGCTGATGCGCGGTATCTGGTCGGTTACGTACACCACCTGCGCCGCATCGATGTGCACCCCCATCGGACATTTGAAGTCGGTCCACTCCGTCAGGAACTCGCCATCCCCCGAGAATACCTGCACCCGGTGGTTCTCCCTGTCTGCAACGAAGACCCGTCCGTCTTGCGACACCCGCACGCTGTGCGGCACCCGGAACTGCCCCGGCCCGCTGCCCGGGCTCCCGAAACTGCTTATGTAATCTCCGGTCGCGCTGAAACGATGGACGCTGGAGTTGCCGTAGCCATCGGCGACGTACAGCTCACCCGACGGCGCCACACACACGTCGGCCGGATGGTTGAAAGGCGCCTGCATCGCCGCTTGGTCGCGAGTCCCCAGCGAGCCGAGTGGCCTGCCGCTGGTGTCGTACATCAGCACCTGGTGCGCGTCCCGATCAGTCAGGTACACCGTGTCGTCCGGCCCGACATGGATGTGGTGGGCATCGGCCGGCACGCCGTCCCGTCTTTGCCACACACCCTGCACTTGGCCGCTGCGGTCCAACCTGACTACCGCAGGGCCCTGCCGCTGAAACACATACACATGGTCAGTGGAGTCTACTGCCACTCCGCTGAGTCCCTGAAACGACATGCCGCTCATCAGCCTGGCCCAGCCCGGCTGGTATTCGTATCTGAAGTCCCCTGCCCCAATGGTCGCAGCCATGGCATCCTCCTGAATACGGTCCATCCCTCGAAAGCGAGGTGAGGTGAGCGCGGGAATAGCCCGTGCTATACTGCCGCCGCAGGCCGTATGGCCCCGTTACCGCCATATTACTTCATTGCTGTCGCGCCCGGACCCCTTCCGGGCACCTTCGGAGATGCTATGGTCAAACTCGACGGTTCCGTGATCATTGTCACCGGCTCCGCCACCGGGCTGGGCGCCGCCACAGCCCGCGTCGCTGCGTCCAAGGGCGCCCGGGTGGTCATCAATTACACGAAGAGTGAGGCCGAGGCCAAGGAGACGGCCCAGGCCTGTCGCGACTTGGGCGGAGACACGGTCTTATGTAAAGGCAACGTCGCCGAGGACGCGGACTGCCGCCGGATGGCCGCAGCGGCCCTGGAGAAGTGGGGCCGCATCGACGGACTGGTCAACAATGCCGGGTCCTCGAAGTTCGCCAGCGCTGCCGACCTCGAGTCATTGTCCGGCGAGGACTTCCTCAACATCTACGCTGTCAACGTGGTCGGCGCCTACCAGATGATCCGGGCAGTAACTCCCCAACTGAAGGCCCAGGGCGAGGGCTCAATCGTCAACGTCTCGTCCATTTCGGCGATTACCGGCGGCGGCAGTTCCATCGCCTACGCCGCCTCCAAGTCGGCCTTGAATGCTATGACGATAGGTCTAGCTCGGTCGCTGGCCCCGGAGATTCGGGTCAACGCCGTCTGTCCTGGGCCCGTTCCCACACGCTGGTGGGGCGGCGGCTTGGGTGAAGAGGGAGTGAAGAGGCTGTTCGAGAGTTTCGAGAGTCAGGTGCCGCTCCAGGAGGCCCCAACTGCCGAGAGCGTGGCCGAGACGGTGGTCTGGCTGCTGGAAGCCGCCAGGCACATCACCGGCGAGACCATAATGATCGACTCCGGCATGCACCTGATCAGCTTCAAGCCATAGACAACACCTGCCGGAATAGGAGAAGTCGAATCGTGGCCAACGAGAGTCCTCTGGAAATGGGTGGGACCGGAAAAGGCCCCAAACTGGTCGATTACCTGCTCTACGAGCCGGAGGATTCGGGAATCCTCTGGATCAAGTTCAACCGCCCCGAGCGCATGAACGCCCTCATCGGCAACTCCCAAGAGAACGGAACCGTCGCCAAAGTCGGAGAGTACATGCGCGCCGGCGACGATGACCCCAATATTCGCGTCATCGTCCTTACCGGCGTGGGACGCGGCTTCTGTTCCGGGGCCGACATGCGCCGCGACAACGACCCATCATCAACGGGCGATAACTTCGTGGGCAACCGGGGCACCGAAGAGGGCCCCGACGCCGCACGGCAGCATTTCTTCCACGGCTTCACCCACCTCCACCGCGACATCTCGCTGATCCGGAAACCCACCATCGCCATGATCAACGGCCCCGCCGTGGGCTCCGGCATGGACATGGCCTTGCACTGCGACATCCGCGTCGGTTGCGAGAACACCCGATTCATCGGCTATCAGCAGCTTGGCCAGATCATCGAGAACGGCGGCAGCTACTACCTGCCCAGGATGGCGGGGCTGGGCCGCGCCCTCGAGTTCGCCTACACTGGCCATCTCGACGCGCAACGTGCCTATGACTGGGGACTATTGAACTACCTGGTTTCGAGCGATGAGCTGGAGCAGACCACCCGCGATCTCTGCGGCCGCATCATGCGTACCCCACCCATGGTTCAGTGGATCAGCAAGCGCATCATGCGCACGGCCATGGACAGCAGCCTCGAGAACACGATGGTCCTCACATCCAACGCCGGCGGCATTCTCAACGGCTCAGACGATGCCGAGGAAGCCCGCCGTGCCTTCCTCGAGAAGCGCACACCGGAATTCAGGGGCCGGTAGCAGACCCACTTTTCCGGCAGAAACGACACTCCCGCGCTCTTTCCCACCACAAGGGCGCGGGAGTGTTATGTTAGCTGTAAGCATCCTGCCGCGATCGTGGCACCAGGCTAGCCGATGCGTTGCCGATACTCTCGGTTATGTCTGGCTAGCCCGCCACCGCCAGCGCGCCGACCGCAACCGATGGCAGCGCAACCGGCAACTGCTCCCAGGTCTCACCGCGGTCGCCACTGTGGTAAAGCTGGCCGCCGTCGGTGCCTGCGTAGACATCGTTCGGCGATGCGGGGTCCCACTCGAAGGCCACCACCATTGACTCTGGCTCTTCGCCTTCTCCCAAGCCCTGAACCAGTTGCCAGGTCTGCCCGCCGTCTGTGGAGCGGTAGAACTGCGGGGCTTTGCGCCTGGCGTTCTCGGAGACGGTCACCAGCACCTGGTCGGCGTCATCGGGGGCGGCGGCTATATGTAGGGTGTAACGTCGAGCCAGTCCGTCGTTTATCTTCTCCCAGTTGTCTCCGCCATCGCTACTCCGATAGGGAGCACTGGCCGTGGCAGCGTAGACGCGCCGGGCGCGATCAGTGCCAAGGTGCAGGCAGTGAATATCGTCGTCCAGTCCCGGCATCTGCTGCCAACTGTTCCCTCCATCACTGGACCGCACCACCCCGCCCACTTCGATCCCGGCGAACAGGAGATCGGAGTCGACGGGAGATACCACCAGATCACGTATGTGGGAGTCCCTGGTTGGGGCGTGGAAACCCCAGTTGTCAGACTCGGGGACAGCGCGAAAGCCGGCACATTCCGCCCAGCTGGACCCGCCGTCGTCCGAACGGAACAGTGCCGCGGGCTCGCTGCCCACGTACACGGAGTCCGCGCTTGAAGGATCAGCCAGCACGCTGTGAGCGTAATCCGAGGGATAGGTATCGGCGCGCGTCCAGGTGTCGCCTCCATCATCGGTTCTATATACTCCAGCCTCGTAGGCAGCAAGCCAGGCCCGCTGCCGGTTTATCGGGCTGACCGTGAGCCTTGCCGCAGCATGGGGCAACGACGTCTGCGGCCCCTGCCGCCAGGTCTTTCCCCCATCTTCACTGCTCACGGCACACACCCCGTCGTGCATTCCCACGTAGATCAGGCGTTGCTTTTGAGACATCCGTTGTACCCCCTTCTTTATGGAAAGTAGTCCCGCTATCTGCTCGGATTATAGGACATATGAAGCTGCTGCGAATGTTGACGCGAGACTTTACGAATCTCGGTACCGATACTATGATAGAAACGTATGAGGGTGGTTAGCTCAGCCGGTTAGAGCACCTGCTTTACACGCAGGGGGTCGCAGGTTCGAGTCCTGCACCGCCCACTCCTACCGGGACTTAGGGATATTGGGTACCGCTTCAGCCGCGACGGTCGACAATTTCCAGAGACGGTCAACTACGATGCTCTCAACGTTCGGTGATGTCCCTGGAATATTGGCCCAGACTGACCAGAGAAGCAGGTGACTCGGTGCCTGAGTCATCCTTCACAACTGACCAGTTCGGTCTCCCTGAGAGTCAACTTCCCCTTCCCGCAGATGAATGGGATGCAGGCCACATGGGCTGCGGAGAGGTGATAATTCTGCTCCGCCAGCGCATGAGAAAGCTCAACCCTGGCGACGTCCTTAGGCTGACCTCTTACGACCTCGGTGCCCCTGAAGACCTCCCGGCGTGGTGCCGCATGACGGGCCGCCGACTTCTTCGCGCAGATCATCCACATTATTGGATTGAAGCCAAGGCCACCTAGCGTACTCTGATTAGTCCTTTCTACCTATTTCTAATAGCCTTCTTGGAGGAAACCAATCAATGGCAGATAAGTTTTGCGTAAACCTCACCTGTGCCAAGAATGACACTGACAAGGCGACAGTTGCTTTCGTGATCGCCAACGCGGCTCTGGGCTCTGAGAAGGATGCCGTAGTATTCCTAAGCACCGAAGGTGTCCGACTTTCCCAGAAAGGATATTCCGATGATGTGCACGAAGATGGGTTTCTGCCTCTCCGGGAACTCATGGGCAACTTCGCCGAAGCCGGAGGCTCCATTCTTATCTGCGCCCCTTGTTTCCGCAAACGCGGTCTGGACGAAGAAAACCTGGTAGAGGGCTCGCGTATCGTAGGAGGCGCTGTGCTGGTGGAATTTCTCTCCGGGGGCACACCCTGCATCACTTACTAGGCTACCCCTCTTATTAGGTTACCCCTCTACACTTGCATCCTGAGGCGCGATCAATGGACCCGGTAGAACGACACGACTATCAACCGAACGTCAGCTTCGATGGAGGAGACCTGGACTGCGGTGGCGGACTGCTGCTACTGATTCGCAGGCACATCGATCCCCTGGAACCCGGTGGCCTACTGGAAATCCTATCCATCGACTCAACGGTTGAAGTCGAGCTTCCGGCCTGGTGTAGGCTGACCAAGAACGAGCTGGTGTCTTGGACACGGGACGGCCGCCAACGTAGCTTCCTGGTCAGCAAGGGATCATTCGTCGTGCGCACGCCAGCACAGGTGAAAACCACCACTGTTTCATTTGCACAGCAGATCAAAGTGCCGGTTACGATCCCGAACTCCCTTCCTGGCCCGACGCTGGCCCCCAAGATTCCCCCGCTGTCCGTAATGGGCATCGGAAGCTGGCCGCGCCCACGATGGATGCTTCAAGCAATCCACGATCGTCTCGAGGGCAGGCTTGACGAGGCGGACTTCCAGACCACCGCGGATGACGCGGTCCGACTCTGCCTGGATGCACAGGTTCGTGCGGGCGCGGACGTACTTACGGACGGCGAGCAGCGCCGGGACAGCTATGCCAGCTTCGTGGGGGGGATGCTGGACTGAGGTGGACCCGGAAAACTGGACAGTTGGTTAAGTGGGAATCCTGCTCCTAAACTACGGACAGCGACAGCTGTTGATGAGGAGCGGGAAATGTCCACAGAGCGGAGAAAGCACAGCCCGGCCTTCAAGGCGAAAGTTGCACTGGAGGCAATGAAGGGCGAACAGACGGTGGCCGAGTTGGCCGCCCGGTTCGAGGTCCACCCCAACCAGATTCAGACTTGGAAGAAGGCCTTAGTGGATGGCGCGGCCGCTATCTTCGGCCAAGGCAACGGGACCAATAAGGGCAAGGAGCAGAAGAACAAGAACAACGACGCCCTGGTGGCTCGCCTGTACCAGCAGATCGGCCAGCTCAAGGTGGAGCGGGATTTCTTGGAGGAAAGGTCCGGTCCATGACCCCAGCACAGCGGCGTGAGCTGACCGACCGGCAACATCGGCACCTGTCCATAGTGCGGCAATGCCAGCTGATGGGTGTCAGCCGCTCCAGCCTCTACTACCGTCCCAAGGGGACACCCCTGGGGGACCTGTCCCTGATGCAGGCCATGGACCGCCAGTACCTGGAAACCCCTTTCTACGGTTCCAGGCGGATGAAGGCTTCGCTGGAGCGGCAGGGCATGCCGGTAAGCCGGAAGCGGGTGCAGCGGCTCATGAGACTGATGGGACTGCGGGCTATCTACCGGCAGCCTCGCACCAGCCAACCAGCGGCGGGACACTGGGTCTATCCCTACCTGCTGAGGGATCTGACGATCACCCGGGCGAACCAGGTGTGGGCGGCTGACATCACCTACCTGCCCATGGCCCGGGGATTCCTGTACCTGGTGGCCATCATGGACTGGCACAGCCGATACGTGGTGGCTTGGGGGTTGTCCAACACTCTGGAGACCGGCTTTTGTGCCGAGGCCCTGACCGAGGCCCTCGGCCAAGGAAGGCCCGACGTATTCAACACCGACCAGGGAAGCCAGTTCACCAGCCGCGAGTTCACGCAGATACTCCAGGATCACTCGGTGAAGATCAGCATGGATGGCAGGGGCAGGTACCAGGACAACATATTAGTCGAGCGGCTATGGAGGACAGTGAAGTACGAGGAGGTCTACCTGAAGGCCTACGCCAACGGCCTTGAGGCCCGCCGAGGGCTGCGAGAGTACTTCCGGTTCTACAACCACCGGAGGCCGCATCAGGCCCTGGGCTACCGTACGCCGGCGGAGGTCTTCCACGGCGAGCCTGTAGAAGAGGAGCTGAAGGAAAGGAGGTGCCCGGACCAACGGGTCTTGGTATCATACGAAGGAGTGCAGGAGTCCCACTTAATTGTGGCTTAATCCTGTCCAACCAATGGGGTCCACCTCAGACAACTGCCAGCTCATTCCCCTCAGCGACCTGACGGCCATGGTGGACGACCCGGAGGAATTCGAGCAGGAACTGCGTGCATTGGATGTTCCTGCGGCCGAGGTCAGGCACCCTGTGGTCTACGGTAGTCTGGGGCGCAGCAGGCCTCTGTCGGTCCATGAGTTTGAATTCGCCAGAAACTGTACCAATCTGCCCATCAAGGTGGCACTGCCTGGCCCGTATCTTCTCACCCGCACCATGTGGATGGACTGCCTCACGGACCGGCCCTACGACACTCGAGAGGATCTGGCTCGGGACGTGGTTCGGGTGCTCAGAGAGGAACTACACTTCTTGCTGGCGTCAGGGATTTCACTGGTGCAATTCGACGAACCCGTGCTCAGCGAGGTTGTCTTTGGGTCTTCAAGCCAGAACCGCACCTTTATGTGCGGAGCGCTGGGTGAAAGGCTGGAACCTGAACCGGAATTGCATTTCGCCTCAGACCTGCTGAACGAAACGGTGCGGGGCCTCCCGGCGGAGCGTTTGGGATTGCACGTCTGCAGGGGAAACTGGACCAAGGACGAGACTGCAGCCCTGGCCGGAGACTATCGGCCCCTGCTGGGAGCCCTGAAGCGGGCTGAGGTGGGAACGCTGTTCCTTGAACTCTGCACCGAACGGGCCGGGGAAGATGAGATACTTCGGGAGATCCCCGACAATAAGCGTGTGGGGGTCGGGGTAGTCAACCAGAAGCTCGACGAGGTAGAGCTGATTGACGATGTGCGTCGCAGGATTGCCCGCGCCGTAGACCTCTTCGGGGAGGAACGCGTCCTGTTGACGCCCGACTGCGGCTTCGCTACCTTCGCCGACAACCCTGTAGCGTCGGCCAGCGTCGCGGAGGCGAAGATGCGAGCTATGGTGCAGGCGAGGAACTCATACCGGGGCGGCTAACTGCCTAGCTGGCACTAGCTGGCATCTGTCTGCTGGTGACGGCCAATGTATCCCACTATAACCTGGCGCTTTCCCCGGTCCCAGTCGAAAGCGATCCGAATAGTGTACCGCGCGTCGAAGGTCGTTCCCTTCCCGATATGTTCGACGAGGGTGTACCTCTTTCCGTCCACCCGAGTGGTGTAGGACTTTTCAAACTTGGAGACAGTGGTCTCGCCCTGGTCGCCCTTGTACCACCAGCCACAGGCTTCCTTGATCGACTGGTCGAAGTCGGTCACCCGTAGCCGGCCCATCTTCGAAGGGTAGTAAGTGTTGGCCAGCCATTGCAGCGCTTCCCATACCTTTGCTGGGTCTATAAAGGGATTGCCGTCTACGTTGGATTCAGAGTTCGGTGCGAACAGCAATTCCTGACGGAATCGACTCTTGGCAATCTCCACGGCTTCATGGACACTGTTCACACTCGGTTCCGCAGCATGCACTACTTCAGTGGTACCTTCTTTCGCTGACCGGTAAGCCATGCGCCAGGACTCTTCCCGCTCCTGGCTGCTGAACAGTTCCGTCTTCAGGGCTTCTATTTCATCCCGCAAGTCCTGATTTGCAGACAGGAGCGCACTTGACCCGTCCCGCAGTCCGGTGTTCTCCGTACGAAGGGATTCATACTCCGCTGCGCCGACGGCATCCTGACCGGCGATTACCTGACCCTCACTGGCAACCTTGATGACGCGCTGAGCTTCTTGAAGGGAACTTGTCTGTATGGCGTCCTTGTCTGTCGCGGTCAGAATCGCTGTAGACCGAGGTAAATCAAGCGCGGGGCCGACAGGATCAGGAACCACAGTTGCCCTGGCGTCTTGAGCCGCACTCTGCAGAGCAGACTCCTCACCGTGCATTTCCCCGGGGTCTTCGGTCATCAGGGCGACAACGTCCTTTAGGGTGTCCAGGATTGATGCCTGAAGCGTCGCCCTCTTCTGGCTGCGTTCCCGCTCTTCGCTGATGCCGGACGCCATTTCGTGTACCTCTTTATATTCGACCAGCAAGGTACGGAGATGCGCGACAAGTCCCAGAGCAGCGGAGGTGTCAGCCTGACGTGATACCCTTTCTGCTGACCATTCATGGGTATCCTGCTCAAAGAAGGCCAGCAATTCGCCGAACTCGTTATTCAGAATCAGAATACTCTCGTCAAAATCAGCGGCCCATCGAAGTTGCGCCGCTTTGTCTTCCATCAGCCTGGATACCGATGCAACAAAATTGGGTACCACTCCTTCCCACATTGGTGACGTGGCGGGAAGACTCTGCAAGAATGAAAATGCCTCGGAAAGTGTAGCGCTTCCTTCCTGGGCTGAACCTGCAGGATCAGGCTGCAAAGGAAAGTTCCCTGTCAAATAGCACAACATCAGTGCAACGTCGCCTGGTTTGTAGCCCTCATGCGCCCGCGAAAATGCATCCTGCTCAAACCGGAGCTTTTCCATCGGCCACGTGCCGCAAAACTTTTTCACAGGAAGGTCGGGTCCTGATACTGGTACCTCCCTTTCTTCCAAGAACTCCTTGGACTCTTTTGCCAGGAAAGGATGGGAGTCCACCCAGCACTTGAGCACAGCGGAAGCCAAATTGTTGGATCTGCGGATTCCAGACTCCATTGGCTCCTGCAGGATCGTTCGCATGCCGTCTAACGCTCTTCCGGCCTGTCCACGACGAAAGCTGCCACTGGCTGGTATAACCTCGCCGTTAACGGCCGTGCGCAGGGCCTGCCGGGCTGGCTCGGACAGGTTGGGGAATTCATGGAGCACGCGACCAATGACCGCAGCCCGGCAATCGGAGGTCAACAGCTCTTCAAGGGCGAAAATGGCACTTATGGGCATCCTTTCCTTCTCGGATACCCCCCCTCCAGCCTCTTCTGCCATAAGATCCGAACTCCTGACGGGCACCACGCGATGAGCCAGTGGAGCGCCGTTCAACTGATCAAATAGATAAGGAACATGATAAGCCCGCCAGCATAAGCACGGCAAACCGGTTGCGTCCTAAAATTTGAGGGCGCTCACCACCTCCACGTAGCGTTCCCGTTTAGGTGGTTTGTTGCCCTGTGTGGGCGCACACCTGTCCGCCTCACATCGCGCCTCTTGAGCGGCGGGACGATGTTCCCGAACTCGACTATCTGAATCGGACCGCCACCTGTGACCCCTCGCTTTTGCCAGCCACTGTGAGTTCGCCTATTATATTGTAGAGTATACGTTCTAAATACTCTGCTGCCAGGCCGGGTGCCTTTCTCAACACCGAAAATGAGAGCACATGAGACTCTTGTGCAGTCCCACGTCTCGTTCCCGGTCTCCCGGACCACTGCGATAGCCTTGAGGTCCTGCTCGGACAGAGGAAATGAGAAAAATTAAACATCATGAGACGGTTTCCGGGGAGTAGTCTCATGGTCTCATACGGTTGGCTCAGGTTCGGGGGGGTTGCATCCCTCGGGCGCGGGTCCGAAGGCACCTCTAAGGAAGTCCCTGGTGATGTGCCCTTTATCGAAAGCCCGAATCGATACGATGATCGGTGACATTTGCCGCTTGCCAGGCCTCTTGACACTCCGGGAGAATGTGATCATATATTTCATTTATCATCTCTTGATGCCTCCGCAGGCTTCCCTGCATCTGGCCCGACGCAATTCGAAAACCACAGGGGCACGGACGGCCCCATCTGCATAAAAGCAGCAAAAACAGCAGTGGGGAAAAATGGGACGGAAATCGAAAAAATTTGTCCCACGGGGTCACCCCAGATATGCCGGAGCCCGGATTTTGGGAAGGTTGGGGCGCAATGGGAAAAAGCGGGACGAGCTTGGGAAAATTCTCTCCCTTTGGCACCCACCGCCATCCGCAGGGCCGCCTCTCCCGGATAGCTCTACTCGAAGACCTGTGCAGCCACGGAATTTAGCCAGCCAATTGTGTTCGCCCGACTCGTGCCAGTGCGGCGAATTGACAACCCAGAGTGCTTATTGCACAATCGCGCGAGTCCCCCCGTTTCCATGAGAGCACTACCGGTTTGAATTAGGAGGAGTCCCGCTATGTTAAAAATTGGTCACGTCGTAGTGCGCCCAGGTCGACGCCAAGGTGACGACCCGGTTGAAATTCCAGTGCCAGAAGAATTGGAGACCGTCCCCGGCATTCCTATGAACGTGAAGGACGTTGACTTCTACAGCCGGGAATATCCGCTGCAGCGCCAGCAGGTGGAGCACGCGGCCGACACCGAGTGGGCACCCACCGTCGGCACCGAGGAAATGCAACAATACCACCACGAGCACCAAGCCGTCATGGAGCAGTACTATCCGCTGATGAACCGCTCCGGCGATCTGCCTCCCACTGGAACCCCAACGGGCGAAGACGTTACCGAGTTGATTCGCACCAAGGCCCGCGAGATGGGCTACCTGGAAATTGGATTCACCGCCCACGACTCCCGCTACATTTACCAGGACCGGAAGAGCCACGTTAAGTTCGGCAATGCCATCTGCCTGGCCCTGGAGCAGGATTTCGAAGAAACGCAGAGTGCCCCGAGCATGGCAGCCGAGCACGGCCACTACGGGACCTATGAGATCCAGGCCCCCATGGGACTGGAGATGGTCGACTTCATCCGCTCCCTGGGCTACGGAGCTCAGGTTCACGGGCCCAGCAACCACAGCGCCGCCACAATCCCCATGTTCGTGGCCGCTGGCCTGGGCCAGCTGGGAGCAAACGGCCAGCTGCTGACCCCTCACGCTGGGGCCCGCTGCCGCCTGCAGATCATCACTACCGACGCACCTGTGACCTACGACGAGCCGGTCGATTATGGCTTCCACGCTTTCTGCCAGGTCTGCCAGGTGTGTGTCAACCGGTGCCCGGGCCGCGCCCTGATGCGTGAAAAGATATGGTGGCGCGGTGTGGAAAAGAACAAGCTGATCTACAAGCGCTGCCGCCCTGTTATGTCGCGATACGAGGGCTGTGCCATCTGCATGAAGGTCTGCCCAATCAACAAGTACGGCGCCAAGAACGCGATGGAATACTACGCCCAAACCGGTCAGGTTCTGGGCAAGGGAACCCACGACCTCGAAGGCTACACCCTGCACAAAGAAAACACCGGGAGGTACGCCACAGGCTACTTCGGCCCCGGCGAACTGCCCACCTTCAATGCGGAATTCTTCAAGATCCCCAGTGGGACCCGCGAAAACGCAGCCCTCGAGGACCTCATTGGGCACCTTGAGTCCCGCCGTGGAGAGCCCTCCACGCCCGAGGACGATCAGAAACTGTTCGACTTCCGCAACCGTTTGAAGTCCATCGTCAGCGGCGAAGCCATCACCGACAGCACGATGTTCTAGCTGATCGCACTGGTTGGTCGTTGCTGTCAGGGGCGCACCGTTGTGCGCCCCAAAATTTTGCCGAGTGATTTCGGCGCACCAGGAGATTTGCACCAGTGAATCGATCATGGTGGGCGGAGGGGGACCTCTTCGAGGGATGCAATTGCAACCTGCTCTGCCCGTGCCACATCAGCTTCCGTCAGCCCCCCACCAATGGATTCTGCGACGCCATCTGGGGAGCGTATTTCGAGGATGGGCAGTTCGGGGAAGCCAGACTGGCCGGACTGGGCGCGGTGATTTTCGTCCATTCGCCCGGACCGACTATGGCTGACGGGGACTGGACTTCGGTTCTGTACATCGATGCCTCTGCCAGCGAAGACCAAGGGGAAGCGCTCCGGGCCATCTTCAGCGGAGAGGCCGGTGGGCCCTGGGAAATACTGGGGCAGTTCTATCGTGGCGGACAGCTGACCGCAGTGCGCAGATTTCCCCTGGAAATTACCATCGACGCGACTTCACGTACCCTGCGTGCGTCTGACCAGGTGCTGCTGGAAGTGCAGGCAATCCGTGGCGCCGACCGCGAGGGTCTGGTGACAATCACCAACTTGCGCAACGTGATCCACGGCAACGTACACACCCTTGCTCGCTCCAACCAGACCATCAGAGACGAGACAATCTCGTGGGAAGAGCAGGGCAAGCACGGGCTGTACAGCCGCTTCAGGTGGGAGGGATGATTATTACCTCGTTCCATCGGCGGCAGTTGGGGCGCACGGTTGTGGGCCCCTGCGTTATCCGTTTATTTAGAGCAGGTCTCGGTAGATTTTGCCTTCCTTCATCACGACTTTCACCCTTTCCCGCTCCTGCAGGACGGTAATGTCGCCCAGTGGATCCCCGTCCACCACGATCAGGTCGGCCAGCTTCCCTGCCTCCAAGGTTCCCAGGTTCGGCCTCAGTCCGCAGCATGTGGCCGCCTCACTGGTTCCGGCAACGATAGCCTGCATTGGCGACATCCCGGCGTCGACCAGCATGTCCAGCTCTACGGCGTTGTTTCCGTGGAACCAGCCGCCCGCGTCTGTACCGGCGACCACGCGCACACCATAGCGCATCGCTTGCTGCACCGTTTCTATGTGATGTTCCCGAAACTCGCGGGCTTCCACCTGGGCCACCGGG
Source organism: Dehalococcoidia bacterium (assembly GCA_965222025.1). Lineage (GTDB taxonomy): Bacteria > Chloroflexota > Dehalococcoidia > Lucifugimonadales > UBA3495 > VXOI01. Next base: position 163,214 of record CBDCTI010000008.1, read on the forward strand.
TTACCCTCGGCCGAGTGGTGTGCGAATACGGTAAGCGTTGGCACGAGGGAGATGTTGTTGTCAGCCATCATGCGAAGCAGATCGTGGTCCAGATCGAGGTAGCAACCGTGCTCGATGGAGTCGACTCTGGCCTCCACTGCCGTGCGTAATCCCTGACCGCCGACGGCATGACAGGCCACCTGGCGCCCCTGGGCGTGGGACTCGGCCACAAGGGTCTTCAGTTCTTCAAGCTCGTAGCAGGCATCTGTGCCGAGGTGGGTGGCCCGGCCGAAGCCAGTCTGAAAGACCTTGATGAGATCGGCGCCGACAAGGGCGTTCTCGCGAACGGCAGCGCGGATTTCGGCCTCGCCGTCGGCCACTCCGTAGGGAATGCTAGGGTCGGGCATCTCGTAGCGGCGATGGCCGGAGAAGGTGGGCCGGTCCTGAACGCTATGGGTGGGACCGAGGGGCCCCGCCGCCACCAATAGGCGAGGGCCAGTTATCAGGCCTTCATCCACGGCCACGCGGAAGCCAGCCTCCAACCAGCCACAGTCTCGTATTGTGGTGTAGCCGGACTGCAGCGTGTCCTCAATGACCCGTGCTATCCGCAGGGTGCGAGTGCTCCGGGGCTCTGTCATTCCCCAGCGGCTCATCAGGTCGTAAGTGAACGACGCCAGGTGATCGTGGCAGTCAATAAGGCCGGGCATTACGGTGTGGCCCGTTATGTCCAGCTGTTGAACGCCGTCGGGCAGTTCGACCGCCGCTCTTGGCCCGGCGGCCACGACTCGCCCGTCGTCGCCAATGAGGACCGTGGAGTCCGATATCGGGTCGCCGCCGCGACCGTCAATCATTGTTCCGCCAACTAACGCCTGCATGCTCACTCCCGGATTGGGCCCTTTAATTTACTCCAGTACTCCCTGGCGGTTGCTATCATAGCGCAGGCGGTCAAGAATGACCCGATTGCATATTCAGCCGAGGAGAATTCGAATGGAACGAGAGTACATCAATCCTCCGGGAATCGCCCCCCCGCCGGCAAATCTCTACAACCACATAGTCAAAGTCGGCAGCACTGTGTACATATCCGGGCAGGTGCCGCGTGGACAAGACGGGAAAGCAGTGCACGTAGGCGACGCGGCTGCGCAGATCAGGCACGTATGGGCCAATCTGGAAACTGCGGTGAAGGCCGCGGGCGGAACGCTCCAGGACATCGTGAAGACGACAACCTACGTCGTCGGATCCGAGAACCTGGGCAAGATTCGCGAGGTCAGGATGACACTTCTGCCGGAGGAAGGCCGCCCCACGAGCACCACTGTCGTGGTGGCCGGGCTGGCGGACCCCGACTTTCTGGTGGAGGTTGAGGCGGTAGCTGAGTTGCGCTAAGCCCCGTCCCCTCCTCCCAGCCGCACTTGGACACCCGCGCGCTCCTCCTGCAGGGTCAGCACAATAGAGCTGTCGTACTCCTCCCAGCCACGGGTCATGGCCTGGGCGTATAGATCGCGGCAGATCTCCGCCAAAGGCATGGGCACTTCGTAGGCTTCGGCCAGCTCTTCCCCGAGGCGCAGGTCTTTGTCAGCGGTCTTTAGAGCGAACCGGGCTTCAAAATCACCCTTGAATAGGGTGTCGGGCAACCTACCTGACAGATTGCTCATCCTGCCGATGGCCCCGTTGCGGAATACCTCGACGATGGTCTCGGCAGGCACGCCCGACTTGATGGCCAGAGTCCAGCACTCGGTCATGGCCATGTCAGCGCAGAAGACGGCGGTGTTGTGCATGATTTTACAGATGCACCCGGAGCCGATGTCTCCGGTTATACATCACGCGTTCGCCGATGGCTTCCAGCACGGGCAAGCACCGCTGGAAAGTCGGCTCGTCTCCCCCGACCATCACTAGGAGGTCGCGCACCCTGGCTCCTTCCACTCCGCCGCTGATCGGGGCGTCGAGCATGCCGACCCCTTTCTCCGCGAATAGGCTGTGCACCCGCCGGGCCAACAGGGGGGAGTTGGTGGTGTGGTCAATGTAAACAGAGCCTGCCCGAGCCCCTTCCAGGATGCCTCCCGGTCCCAGGGTTACCGGCTCCATCTCCGTGGGCCCGGTAAGGCAGCTGCATATTATGTCGCACTGTGCAGCAACATCAGCCGGCGAGTCGGCCCACAGCGCCCCTTGGTCAACCAACGGCCTGGTCTTCTCCCGGTGAATGTCATGCACTACCAGCTCATGGCCAGCCCCCAAAACGCTGGCTGCCATGGGGGTGCCGATGTTTCCGGTTCCTATGAACCCAATACGCATAGGTTGCTACTCCACCGTGGCCAAGCACTGGAGGGAATCGGGAAAACCCGGTTTGCATGGCACTCCCCGGCTTTTCCTCCACATCGGCCAATATTCTGGGGCTAGAGCTTGTAGAGCCGGGCCGGGTTGTCCCACAGGATACGCCGCTTGCTCTCATCGGACAGCGGCAGTTCCAGGAACGTCTCGGTGGTGTGGGGGTATTTGGCATCTCCGTGGGGATAGTCACTGGTGGTCAGCAGCCTCTCGTCACCAACGGCCTCCACCACGTGGGACACGAACACTTCCTCGCACTCAACCGCCGCATAGCCCTGCCGGTTGAAGTATTGCGAAGGAAGCATTTTGAGGTGCTGCATCTCACCGTAGGGATGCCGCCATTCGTAGTGTTCGTCCATGCGGCCCAACCAAAAGGGCAGCCAGCCGCACTGGCCTTCCAGGAAGGCGAACTGCAGCCTGGGGAAACGTTCCATCACTCCGCCCATGATAATGTCCATACAGCACATCATCTGTTCCACGGAATGTGTGGCGATGTGGGCGATGCCCAGGTCATCGGGAAAGCGGTCGGCCCCGGCGGCGGGCATCCGGGAGCCGGTGGTCTCATGAAAGCCCACCGGGACGTCGAGGTCCTGGACTTCTGTCCACAAAGGGTCGTAGTGCGGGTCGTGCCATGACCGGTTGTTGTACATGTTGGGACGAAGGAAAACCGACTTGAACCCCAACTCTTTTACGCAGCGACGGGCCTCGATGACTGCCGTTTCCACATCGTGAGGAGAAAGAGCTGCCGCGCCGAACATCCGGGACGGATCGGCAGCCTGTATGTAGTCATAGAGCCAGTTGTTGTAGGCACGGCAGGCGGCCTCGGCAAACCGCGGGTCCATACCGTTGCGGGCCGTGATGTACATGCCTGAAGTCGGGTACAGCACCGCCAAGTCCAAGCCCTCTCTATCCATGGCCCTGACCTGGGACGCCGGGTCGAAGTTGGCGGCAATTTCCTCCGCGTACCGCTCCGCCAGCGTTTCTTCCTCTTCGGTGCTGCGAGCCGGCCAGTTGTAGTCGGTCATGCTGGCCATTACGTCGCCTTCCACAACGGTGCGTATGTCCCAGCGGCGTTCGTTTAGCCGACGTGGCGCCCGGTCTTTGAACTCCGAGTCAATGTACTTTTCCCAGAGGTCAACGGGCTCCATTACGTGCAGCTCGGCGTCAATGATCTTGAATCCATTCTTTGCCATGATGATTCAACTCCCAGTAGCAGTCTGAATCCGACTTTCCCTCGAGAGGATTGGGGTTTTTTCTCAGACAACCAGCGCCCCGAAATCGGTAACACTCATCGACTATGGCCCACGGTCCGGCAACACACAAAGCCAGCGCGGTTCACTCGATGTCTGCTTTGGCTGACCCAAGACAAAGAGCCAGAGGTTTCCTTGGTCTCACTTTTCGTATAGAGGTGCTGAAAGCTGTCCGTGTGCGGTAAATTCATTCGTCCGGACATTCTGGGATATTATCTGCAATTTTCAGCCATACCCGCGTCGTCGAGTGACGGCAGATCAATGGTCGCGCTTTTTCCCAAGTTGCCTGCTCTCTACGGATATAGACCTGCAACCCGCCCCCGCGGCCTGCTATCTGGTGCTCCCGGGCTCGACCGCCCGGGTAGAATCGCCACCGTAGGCCCACGGTCCCCACCTGCCGTTTTGCGTTCACTCGTTTTTCAAGGACCAGAAAAAATTGATTTTCCGGCCATTTCCGGCCAAAACCGGCCATTATGTCAAGAAATCTGATCCCTGTCCCTGGGCAGCGGCCTCTCGAAAGCCTGCAGCGACGGACGTGGTTCAGGGTCGGGGCCCAGTTGATATTGGGAGACCTTCCAAAAGAATCCCATTCCGTTCCATACGTTCTCATTTTCAATCTTCGCGGACTGAGCCATGGCGAAGGCACCATAGGTTCAGGTTAGCAGGAAGGAGCGCGCCCTGGCTACGGGCAACTTTCATCAAATTATTCGCCCGGCGCATGGAAGCGTCTATCCATTCTGATGATGCATTTCAGTCGGGCGGTCTTGAAACCCGCCCTTACAGGCCAACCCACCCAAATTGGAACGGTACGCAAATCAAAGGATACGTTGGGTGGCTTACAGGTCCACTATCACAACGCATCTGGGCATCGGGCGTCGTGGAACCTAGCAAGAGGCGACTGTCAGTAAAATTGAATGAGATGCGGGAGGCAACCAGCGCCTCCCGCCGAGGGGGTGTGACCTCTAGCAAGTCAGCCGCCGACTGAGACAATTTCTAAATGGCCTGCCAGTAGCGCCGGCCTTCCGTCCTTACTATGCGGCCGAAGCCAGGGGATGCCAGATGAACCGCCGCGATGGGGATGCCCTCGCGCTCGAGGCGCTCCATGAGATTGCGGCGGGTTACGCGGGTGGTGTCGGGGTCGATGTCGGCACGGGAGACCCAGTCCGTGTTCTCGATCTGGACGGTGTTGTGAAGAACGTCGCCCAGCACCAGACCGTGCTCGCCCTGGGAGGCGATGTTGATGCTCATGTGGCCAGGGGTGTGTCCCGGCGTTGGCAGCATGGTGAGCTCACTGGTCAGCTGGTGCTCACCCTCCATCAGCTCCAGCACGCCCAAGTCCTCCAACGGCCAGACACACTCGGGCGCGTTGGGGAATCGGGTCTCAATCAATTCCGGGTCGTGGCACGCCTCCCAGTCTCTGGCGCTAACGTAGTAGCGGGCGTTGGGGAAGGTGGGTACGTATTTGCCGTCCTGCGACACCACGTTCCAGCCGATGTGATCACGATGAGCGTGGGTCATCACCACCATATCAACGTCTTCGGGCTTAATACCGTGGGCCGTGAAGTCGTTCAGCAGTTCGCCCCACGGGGTTTCCGGAGTGGGCTTGGGGCCAAGGCCGGTATCCACCGCGATGGTGTGACCGTCAGAGCGGATAACGAAGCATGCCAAGTTGAAACGAACGCCTCCGCTGGGGCTGAGGTGACCTTCGTGGCCGTGCCAGTCCTCCTCCGGAATAGCGGGGAAGAAATTGCAGAGATCGAATTCCAAAAGCCCGTCGGATAGGGAAGTAATCTCGACGTTGCCGATAGTCAGCTTGTTGCCGGGCATTTCCGGCCTCCTCAAATTGAGATTCCCGCGATCGTATTCTCGCTCACGCTGGGATGCCAGTCAGGGCGCAAGTATAGAACGGAGATTTGAGGAGAGGCAAACCGGAATCAGCGATGGGTTAGCGGCGGTGGTCGGCGACCAAGCGTCCGTCCTTGAAGACCATTTGGAGGTTGCGGAGATTCTGGATGTCTTCAAGGGGGTTACCGGAGACAACGATCATGTCTGCCCGTTTCCCCGCTTCCAGCGTGCCCAGTTCCGGACTAACCCCACACAGGTCTGCCGCGTTCCTGGTGGCGGCAATGAGGGCCTGCCAGGGAGTCGCGCCATCCTTCACCCATAGACCCAACTCCAAGAGGGCAGACTCCCGCAGGGGCTGCACGTCTGAGCCGAGGGCCATCTTGACACCGGCGTTCAGGGCAGTCTGGAACCAGCTCCGGTGTTGTTCCATGGCGGCGTCTGCTCGGCGGATCAGGTCCTGAGGCAGGGCCCGTCGTTCAACATATGCCCTTTCCCACTGGTTGTCAGCCTGGCTGGGTGTGAGGTGGGTGATGCCGAGGGTAGGTACATACCAGGTCTCGCTATCTAGGAAGCCAGTGATGCAGTCCTCATCCTGGACATAGCCATGTTCGACGCTGTGGGCACCCAGGCGGATAGCCGCCTTCACGGCGTCGGGGTTGGTGGCGTGGGCAGTTACGGGCATGGAGCGCTGGTGGCAAACGGAGAAGGCCGCTTCGATTTCCTGAGGAAGGAGGAAGGAATCGAGGTGGCGGTCCCAGTGGGGTCCCATGATGCCGCCGGAAAGGTTGAGCTTGATATGGTCAACACCGTTCTTGATCTGCTCACGGATCGCTTCGACAAACCCGTAAGGACCGTCGCACTCCCGGGCGTGTCCTGAGGTGAGGAAATGGCCGCCTGTGGTGGTCAAGAAATTACCGGAGGCAAACACGTTTGGCCCGGCCGGTCCTGTCGGCGATTCGAAGGCCCTCTTCCAGGCCACATCCATGAAGTGGCCCGCGCCGCAGCACCGCACCGAAGTCACGCCTGCTTCCGTCATGCCGCTGACGAGGTTCTGGCCGAAAGAGGCGGTCAGCTGGGCGACAGTGGTTCCTGGAGGGTTGGGGTATTCCGGGTGGATGTGGACGTCCCAGAGACCGGGAAGCAGATATGCGCCCGCGATGTCTATTACTTCGTCGTGGTCGCTGCGGCGGACAGACTCAGCATTCGCGCCGTCACTAACGGCAACTATCCGGCCAGCGTCGACCGCCACGGAGGCGCCGGGCCGGACGCCTTCCGCCATGCAGTCGATGAGATTGCAGTTGACGAGCACAAGTGCCATGGGGACTCCGGCCTACGTGGCCCGAGCGGACATCAGGGCGCTCAAGTCTTTGACTTCAATGTTGGACACAAGCATAACCAACTCGTCCAGTCGGCGAACCTCAAATTCCTTGAAGTCTTCGTCCACTACCATATATCGGGAAACAACTTCCCAAATCTCGCGCTTCATCTGCTCCATCTTCTCAGGAGACAGATCGATCCGGTCCTGGATGAGCACCAGACGCATGCGTTGCCGGGCCACGTCGCTGGAACTCTCGCTGCCCCGATCGGCCAGCCCAAATAGCCAACGCATCAGTTCACGCATGGGAGTAAGCCCTCCCCTTGATGCCCACCATGTCCCGGAGGCGATTGAACATTCCGGGACGGGGCTCGATTTCCTTCAACGGCACCTCTTCGCCGTCAATCCGGGCCGCGATGCGTATGAAAGCTGCTCCAGCGCTGGAGCGGTCGTCATGCACCGCCGGTATCCCCCTGTTGGCTGCTGAAACGGTTCGCTCGTCAGCAAGAACCAGGCCGATAACTTCGACGGCCAAGAGAGCCTCAACATCCTCCTGGCCCATCATGTCGCCCCGCTTCACCATTTCGGCGGAGATGCGATTGATGATCAGCTTGGGTCGGTGGAGTCCGGTGGCTTCCAGCAATCCGATGACTCGGTCGGCGTCGCGAATAGCCGAGACCTCGGGAGTCGTTACGATTATGGCTTCCCCGGCAGCAGCGACGGCATTCTTGAATCCCTGCTCGATTCCGGCGGGACAGTCTATAAGTATGTAATCGAATTCGTCCTCGAGCTCAGCGCAGAGGGACTTCAACTGCTCCGGACTGACGCTGTCTTTTTCGCGGGTCTGCGCCGCTGGGATCAAGTACAGGTCGAGCTTATGCTTATCCTGAATCATGGCCTGCCGGAGCCGACATTTTCCTTCCACAACGTTGACCAGGTCGTAGACGATGCGGTTCTCCAAGCCCATGATCACGTCAAGATTGCGCAGGCCTATGTCGGTATCGATGACCACCACTCGATGACCGCGCATGGCCAGCGCAGTGCCAAGGTTGGCGGTGGCGGTGGTCTTGCCAACCCCACCCTTGCCCGAGGTTATGACGATAGTCCTACCCTTCATAAGGTACCCCTTTCATATTTCTGGCGAAGCGTCCTGCAAATGGCGAGACGTATATTGACTTCCTCTTGACGTAGGCGATCTTTGGTTGGCAATCCTTGGAGTTGCGACCACGCCTTGTTGTGCCGTCCTCTCGAGATACGTTCTGTGCCATGGCCTCACAGCTTCCGATTCGCAGGCAAGGAGAAGCGATTTCCAGCGCGATGATGGCGGCTTTCTCGTCTCCAGAGGCACCCGCGTGGCAAGGTCCCTTCAGGGTCCCCATCACTACTATGTCGCCATCAGCGACTATTTCGGAGCCCGGGTTGACGTCCCCAAGAACCACGAGGTCACCGGCGTGACGTACGGATTCTCCGGAGCGTACGGTAGAGCGGATAACCATGCCCCCGCTTCGGCTGCGTTCACTCTGAGGGGACAGGCCACTAAGCACGCGGGCCAGGTCTGCGGTGGAGAGCTGGGTTACGGGAACAGATTCAAACTTCGGCAGGGGAGGCGGTGGATCTTCGAAAACGGCTTCTTCAGGGGAGAAGGTCTCTCCTGCATTGGACACGAACCGCGAGATCTTCAGACCTGATTTCTCCTTGAAGATACGGCGAATCTCGGTTTCTTCTTCCTCGGACAGGGTGCGGCTACCAGTGTTCACACTGATGCCGCCCCTGGAGTAGAGCGAACTCTGACCAGCCAACTGGGAAGTCAGTTCCTGGGCGAGTTGCTCCACCGGGGCATCTTCATCGAGGTTGAAGGCGATATCTGTACCGCGCCCGGTAATGAGTACCGCGCGCTTCTTTTCCCCATCGGAGAAATGGCCGGAGTCTATGGCCGGATACTCGGACACAACCACTGCCCACCCCACTCCCGTTTATGTAATGTCGGTTATATCAGTCGGGCACCACAACCGGCAATACGTTTTGGAGTAATTTTAAGCCAAATTTTAGATTATGTGAAGTATATTTGGTGAAAGAAAGGCGTTGCGGCTTGGGTTGTGGGGCCTGGGAGGGTCATTCTTGCGTAGCGTAGGGGCAGGATTGAAACCCAAACCTGCAAGTGCCAGAACACCGGGGAAGGATGCTGTCTTGTACGTCACGCAGGGAATTCAAGACACGGGATCTCTGGATGAAGGCCATAACTCCACCAGCCACTTTATGGTGCGGGACACAAAGAAAGGCCGCGCCTCTTTAGATGAGGCGCGGCTGACCGTGTTCTCGGGGCTACTCGAACTAAAGCGGGGGTCAGTCCCGGGTACCGAACAGGGCAACCGAGCAGGTGAAGGAACCGGGGCGGCCACCCAGGTTGTGAGTGAGGCCCAGATCCGCTTTCTGAAGCTGCCGATCTCCGGCCTTTCCCTGGAGCTGCTTGTAGACCTCGTAGATCATGCGTATGCCACTGGCCCCAATGGGATGGCCAAAACACTTCAGGCCACCGTCAGTGTTGACCGGCAACTCACCTTCAAGGGTGAATGTGCCCGCTTCTACGTCTGAACTGGCCCGCCCCCTGGGGCTGAACCCAAGATCTTCATAGATGATCAGTTCTGTGATGGTGAAGCAGTCGTGGACCATCGCCATGTCGATCTCGCGGCGGGGATCACTGATGCCAGCCTCCTGGTAGGCCGCCTGGCTGGCCCGGACACTCTCAGGGAAGTGAGTGAAGTCCCAGTCATTTCGCATGATACCGAAGGCGCCGACAGAGAGCCCGATACCCTTAACGAGGATGTAATCATCGCGGAAAGACTTGGCGATCTCAGGAGTGGTGATTATGGCGGCGGCGGCCCCATCGCTGACACCACAGCAATCGAACAAGCCTAGTGGCCAAGCAACCATGGGAGCGTTGGCCACCTGCTCGGCGCTGACCTCCCTCTGAAAGTGGGCCTTGGGACTCATGGTGCCATTGTGATGATTCTTGGATGCGATCTGAGCCAGAGTCTGTTTTCCTTGCTCAAAGGAGATGCCGTACTCGTGGAAATAGCGAGTGGCAGCCAGCGCGAACTGCGAGGGCGGCGGTACCGGAGGGTTGACGTCGGAGCCCGGTGCTTCGGGCACCGCCAAACCAGAGAACCCGGAGTCCTTCAATTTTTCCACCCCAAGGGCCAAAACGATGTCGTACACCCCGGCAGCGACGGCATAGCAGGCGTTGCGAAAGGCATCAGTAGCTGTGGCGCAGGCGTTTTCGACGCGGGTGATGGGAATGTAGTCCAGCTTCAACGCGTCGGCCAAGGGCTGCCCGGTGCGGAATGAGGATACGGTGCCCAACCAGGCCGCCTGTATGTCGTCGCCGTCAATGCCCGCGTCCTCGTAGGCCTCGTAGGCTGCCTCCACCATCAGGTCGGCGGAGCTGGCATCCCACCTCTCTCCGAACTTGGTGCAACCCATGCCGATGATGGCAACCCGATCCTTGATTCCCCTCATAACAACCTCTGTCCTGTTGCGAATCCTGTGTTCAACTAGCGGGCACCGGCTGGCCGGCCGATATGCGCTGGGGAACTGCCTTCCAGTAATAGTTGTGGATGCCATTGACGACGCGGAGCTTGCGGAAGCTCATTCCGACAGGCATGTCGACGTGAACCTCGTCCAACTCGCGGTCGGTCATCATGCACAGAACGCGGCCACCACCGTCGAAGTCCACAACGGTTACGACCAGGGGCGTGTCGGTGGTACCGGCGAGGTAGTCCATGGAGTAGGTGAACACCTTGCCGGGACGGTCGCTGAGACGAACGGGAGTGGAGTCGTCGCGGGCCCGGCACTTCACGCAAACGCGTTGCGGCGGGTACTGCAGAAAGCCGCAACTGTTGCAGGTTGCGCCATAGAAGCGAATGTTCTTGTCGCCTTCCCGCCAAAGCGCCGACACCGATGGAGACTGGGCCTGGGGGCGTCGCGAGGCCGCATCGGTGAGCCACACGTCGCGCCAACGGGCGTATGTCTCGTAGCTGTCCAGCGCCCGTCCTGAATCCAGATAGCCACTGACCCCGTTGCCAGACCGTCCGCTTCCGGCGAGTTTGGTTGTCCTGAATCCCATGACGTCGCTGCCGTCCCCATACGATGCGGCCACGATTAGTTGCCCAGGAGCGGCGTCTTCCAATGCGGCCGCCAAAAGCATGGGAACAAAAGCAGCTCCCGTGTTGCCCAGACGCCCAAACATTCCATCCTGCAGTTGCTCCGGCGTGAATCCCATCTGGCGCCCCAACTGGGCATGGCGGCGACCGTCGGGCGCATAGAGGGCCAGCCTGTCCACGTCACGCGCCGAGATTCCACATCGCTCCATGAATCCGCCGATAGCGTCGCTCAGGATACGCTCCAGACCCTCTTCTATAGCGAACCTGTCCTCCCAAGACCGCACGAACGGGTCGCCGGCGCTACGCCAGACGTCCATCATGTTTTCGGAGATGCTGTAGGAGCCTTCGAGCTCGGCGACTGTGCTCTCCCGTGAAACGACAAATGCAGCGGCGCCGTCGCCGCAGTTTCGTTCGGCGTCTCCCCTTGGGGCACCTTGCCGGTTGTCGCTGGCGATGACGAGAACCTGAGACGCCGAACCTGCGGCCACCGAGTCCAGGGCCTGCTTGAGGGCGGCAGTTCCGGAGCGGAGGACGTCTGTTATGTCGGCAGTAAATATGTCGCGACGCAGGTCGAGGGCGTTGGCGACGATAGAGGCACACCCTTTCTCGGCGTAGGGTGGAGTAGTAGTGGCGAACAGCAGTCCGTCAATTTCCAGACGGTCGCGTCCGGCCAAGCAATCGAGGCCAGCGGCAACTCCCATAGTGACGCTGTCCTCATCGAAGTTGGCTACAGACCGTTCCGCCCTCGAGCCCCAACCTTCAGTGGAGGCCCCGAGACGGTACCGGGGTATGTAGGCCCCAAAAGCCGCGATTCCGACCACAATTTCTCTCCCGAACCCTTAAGCGGTCATGCTATCAGCAGGCGATTTTGGGTGTCAAACGAGGGCAGGCCTACGCTAATGGGACTCATCGACAATTGCGGTGTTCAAAGAGTCAGCACGAATTCCTCCAACTTGACCTATGTCGAACCTCCGCAAGTCCCATTCACAACATTTCACCGAATCTTTCACACCGGATTCACGTAAGTCAGCAGTAGTTTGAGATTGTTTAGTTCTGTAGGTAATTAATTTGTGAATTCAAAGAGTGAATTACTTTGAAGGTGAAAACGGAATGTGAGTGCTATAGAAGGCCGTCGGGGCTGCGCTCAATACTCAGTTCAAAGCTGCAAAAACTCTATGAAACTCAAAGATTGGTCGTAAATGGAAACACTTTCGCAAAATTTCGGTAACAAAGCGGATATACATTTGCGTCATCAATTGTTGTCAGCGTGGTTCGAATCGCTAGAATTACGTATAAGCGGAGGCTGGGGAGACAAATATCACTCCAGCTAACATCTTACCCTCAGCCAGGTACCAACCTGCTTAAGTCGCACCGGGCCCGCACTGGAGGACCGTTGAGATTTTAGTCTGCCAGATTCTCTCCAATGGCGGCATCCCAGCTGGACACAATTACTAAGGAGCGAGTTATCTCAGTGCATCTCGCCATTTAATTGGTCAAGGTCGTTGCAGCCTATTTTGCATGTTAGACCAAGGGTATTAGGCCCCCTGCTTGTCCTAGAGGACTAAGCCAGCTTCTGTCTCCGAAACATCACCCCAACTAGTACTCAGTCAACTTTGGAATCAAAAGGGTAAAGGCGGTGAAGTTTGGTTCGGGCCTCCTGGGTTTTGAACCGCCAGTTGATACCAACTCGGGCGGCGTTGCGCTCCCGCACCAGTGCCTGGACTTCCCTCCCGAGAGCATCTTCGTCGGGGAGCCGCTGCTTCAGGCAGGAGCGGGACAGCACGCTGAACTCGATTTCCGCCATGTTCAGCCAACTGCCGTGCTTGGGCGTGTAGTGGAACTCCAACCGTTTCGCGATCCGCCGGGCCTCGGTCGCCGGGAACGTCTCGTACAGGGACGCCGCGCGGTGGGTGTTCAGGTTGTCCAGAACCACCCGCACCACCTCAACCTCTGGATAGGCTTCATCCACCAGCCAGCGCATCTGCTGGGCGAAGTCCTGCATGGTGCGCCGCTGGGTCACCGCCACATGGCGCCACCCCGCCAGGGGTTCACAGGCCAGGAACAGATTGCGGGTCCCCTCCCGCCGGTACTCGTAGTCCTGCCGCTGGGGGCGTCCCGGCCGGGGTGGCATCGGCGCCCGGGTTTCGGCCAGCAATTGGGTGGAGGTCTCGTCAAAGCAGACCACCGGCCGCTGGGGGTCATAGGGTTCGGCGTACAGGTCCAGTACTTCCTCCATGTGGGCCACGAAGTCGGCGCTCACCCTGGGGATGCACCACTCTTTCTTTTGCCAGGGCTTGAGCGCGTTTTTTTCAGCCGCCGGCGAACCCCCTCGTGGGAGATGGAGGTCGCCAACCCCAACTCCACCACCTTCCCAGCCAAAAGGCGCAGGGTCCAGTGGTCATGGCCTTCCGGCGCCGAACTGCAGGCCAGAGCGATGAGGTGGGCCTCGCCCCTGTCGTCCAACTTCCGGCGCCGGTTGACCTGGCGCCGGTCCCACAGGGCCCCGTCCAACCCCGCCTCCGTAAAGCGGCGCTTGATCTGGTACACGGTGCCCAGCGCCACGTCCAAGGCTTCGGCCACCCGGGGAGCGGCCCAACCGTCGTCGCTCTTGAGCAGAATCCGCGCCCTGGCCGTGACTCGGGCCGAGCTTTTCCCAACCCGAATCAGATTCTGGAGTTCTTCCCGTTGTTCCGGCACCAGCCGCACGGCGTACTTATCACGCACCATCACCGCCACCCCCACCGTCAACACTTCATCCCGACCACTATAGGGCTATTGGCCGGATTACCGAAGGACTTTCAACATCAAAGTTGACAGAGTACTAGGGCAAAGGCCTCCTGACTATTGCATATGCATTCTATAGAGGTCCTTAAGAGGCTATGTTTTGCGCTTCCCCACAGGTCTGTACCTTCCAATACTGGTCGCAGTAGTGATTGCCATTCCCGCCTCACTGCTACTTGGATCCGCCCTAGCCCAGTCCAGCGATACACTGGCAGCGGAATTTCCAGAAAGCGATCAAAATTCCCCGTTCCACACTGGCCCTTCCTCAGTTAGCCGACTGGTGGTCACCTTCAACCGGCCGGTCGCGGACTTTAGCCAGGAAACTCCGTCGGTCCAAGTTACTGGCGGGCGGGTTAGCGATGTCCTCACCTTTAGCCCGAATCCACCGATGGGAGGCGTGAATGCTGGGCAAATTGGGATGAGGGAGCCTGCAAGGGAGAAAGCCTGGGCTCCATTGGACCGATGTGACCCCGCGAGGGTTTTCAGTAGCCGCACCGGACCTGGAGAGCGGTCTATGGAGGCTGGGAATCGCGTGATAGTGAGATCGGACGCAGCAGGATGCACTCGCGGGCGGGGCGGACGCGAGTTTGGAGGTGTTGGGGCGGTTGCGGACAGCGCCGTCAGGCGGGGAGTGGAATGGCTCGCAGCCGGGCCAGGGCGCTGCTGAACTGGGTTTCCCAGGGCCAATGCTTGGGAAGATGCAAAGTGAGGCGGCGCGCCGAGCGGGTGGTCCGTCCCGCCAGGGCGAAGAACCGACGCCGGAGGGTCTTGGTGGTCACGATCTGCTCGCGCAAGCCGATGCGGGCCGTCCAGCGGGCCAGGTTGTGGGCCATCACCTGTACCGCCAGCCAAGCGCCGTTGGCGGCGAATCGGCCGGACGGCAGGTGGTTCAGCCCGACGCCGTACTTGAGGTCCCGGATGGCGTTCTCGATCTCGGCGTGGCGGCGGTGGTCGGCCTCCAGCTCCAGGGTCTCCCCGTCCCGGTCGGTGATGAATCCGTGATAGCTGTAGGTGGCGAAGAGGGCCAGTTGGGAACCGGGCGTGGGCTTCACACGCCGGACGATGAGCCGCACCGGCGCGGCGCCGGCCTCACTCTCAAAGGGAGTGTAGGTGGTCTCGGCCACATCGGCGGCGCCGTCCATCCAGTATGGGATGGGCGTCCAATCCGTCTCGGGTATGGCCTCGATGAGATTGCGCAGGCTTTTGTGCTGGCGGATGGTGATGGAGTAGCGGACATCCATCTTGCGGCAGACGGCGACGATGGCGTGGGCATAGAAGCCGCTGTCGGCCCGCACCGTGAGTCGGCCCCTGGCGCCGGCGTAGCGCACCCGTCCCACCGTCTCGCGCAGGAAGTGGGCGGCGCCCCGAACAGTGTTGGCCCGGCCCTCGCGCAGCCGGGACATCAACACGTCGCCGGTGCCGGCGGCCACGGCCAACAGCGGGTGATAGCCCCGCTTGCCGGTATAGCCGTGGTGTCGCGCCCCCTCCTTGGCCAGTCCGTAGGTCTCGCAGATGGTGGAGTCCAAATCGATGGTGAACGGCGCGTCGCCGGGTCCCGCCCCGGCGGCCCAGGCCCGGGCCAGCAGTTCCCGGATCACCCGGTCCAGCTGACGGACATGGCCCCAGCGGAAGCTGCGCAGGAAGGTGCCCAGGGTGGATGGCGCCTTGACCCTACAGTCGAGAACACCGGCCGTCCCACCGGCGCGCAGCGCATCGGCGTCGTCGATGCAATCGCCGCCAGCCAGGGCAGAGGCGACCAGGGTCATCATCTTGTCGCCGGCGTTGGCCCGGCCCGGCGCGCTGCCGAGATTGAGGTGATGGTCTACGAGTTCCCCCAGGCCCAGGTGTTGGGCGAGAGTGGCCGGCAGGAGCAGGCCGGCATTGGCCACCAGACGGTGGTCGTCAAAGACAATGCGAATACGGTCGGGATGGTTGCGTGGTAGCATCAATTGGGTGCTCCTTTTCTGGGGTCGGTTTCCTTTCTCGAAAACCATTATCCCAGATTCAGAGGAGCACCCTTTGACCACTTCAGGTCGCTAACCTGACGTCCTCTATCGGTGGATTCGGGCTTAGCGTTCAATCCGAAAATGGAGGGACAGAGAAGCTATATATCTTCGTTCTCAATGCAACGGCTGAAGGTCCGATGACCTTTCGCCTCATACCGAACAGAACATGCAGTTCCAGCGGCATCTGCACTGAGAATGGAGACCTGCTGACCGGAGTACCCGAGGCGCGCGTCATTCCCGGTGTCGGAACAATTTCGTTCGAAGAAGCAAGCTATACGGTTACTGAATTAGCGGCGGCGGAAGTCGCCGTGAGTTTGAAACCAGAACCGGGTCGCAATGTTGCGATTCCAATCTCAGTTACTTACGGTAGTGGAATAGGCGTCGAGGATGTTGCAGGCATTCCGGATAGCCTGAATTTCATTGCTGGCGAGACTCAAAAGAGCTTCAAGGTCACGCTGGTTGAAAATGGATTTGAGGGAGACCGGGGTAGCATAAGCATCGCCTTTGGGGAATTTCCGGTGGGCATAGCTGCGGGAGGGCACACCAGCACCGACCTGACCATCCACTATAGGGAGATATTATCCGCAACGATGACCGTTGGCAGCAACGGGGGATTCCTCGGCTTTAGCACTTTTTCCGAAGATGAGGCTGGCGGACTCACAAACAGAGAGTTCACCTGGAGAGGAACGACCCATACAGTTACCAACATCGTGCTTGAATCCGGGGACTTTTATGACTCGAGTAACGTGAGTTTCGAAGTTTCACCGGGCCTCACCAAGGATGAGGACTGCTTGTTCCTTGTGCTGGGCGAATCGACGTTCAGCCTCGCATCTGGGCAAGTCAACAACCGGCAGTTTTTCTGGTACGGCACAGAATTAGACTGGGAAATCAACGATACGGTGGAAGTTGAGCTGCGCCAATTCCCTCCGTCGTTCCGAGCAAGATCCAGCGATGGAAGGGGCAACAATATCAGGCACAGGACATGGGGCACGGTCGGGTCTGATCTTCTTCGGATGGCCACCGTTTCCTACATGGACAGGGTGGCGCAACCACCGACGTGGCTACCAGATGCCCGCGCCATAAGCAACGCCGCGCAGGACCAAGACCATTCTATCCCGAACAGCGATATGGCGAGCGACATTCTATGGCAGTGGGGCCAATTCCTGGACCATGACATCAGCCTCACGCCACCGGGGTTCCCGGCCGAACAGCTGAACATACCGGTTCCCTCGGGTGACTCGACTTTTGACCCCTCTGGTAATGGGCAAAGAGCCTTGTCATTTTCCAGATCCGAATACGACTCAGACACAGGGATGGGGGCCGACAATCCGAGGGAACAGATCAACACAATCACCGCCTTTATTGATGCCTCTCAGGTCTACGGTTCGGATGTTCAACGCGCTCGAGCCCTCCGGACCAACGATGGCACCGGCAAGCTGAGGACTTCCGCGAACGGTCGGTTCCTCATGTACAACACCATGGGGCTGGAGAACGACGGGGGAAACCAGCGGACAGACCTGTTCCTGGCAGGCGACGTCAGGGCCAACGAACAGGCTGGTCTGACCGCAATGCACACGCTCTTTGTAAGGGAACACAACAGGCTTGCCGACGAAATTGCTGAAACTCATCCCGGGCTGAGCGGCAACGAAATCTATGAGATGGCCCGCAAGATTGTCGGGGCACAGGTGCAAGTGATCACATTTAACGAGTTTCTGCCCAAGTTGCTGGGCACTGACGCGATTGATCCCTACGGAGGTTACGATTCAAGCGTTGACCCGACCATCGCCAACGAGTTTTCGGCGTCGGCATTTCGTGTCGGCCATACGATGCTGCCGTCCAGCCTCCTCCACGTGAGCTCAAGTGGGAGCGAAGTGGACGTCGCCCTGACAGACGCCTTTTTCAACCCTTCGGCA
Source organism: Dehalococcoidia bacterium (assembly GCA_965222025.1). Classification (GTDB taxonomy): domain Bacteria; phylum Chloroflexota; class Dehalococcoidia; order Lucifugimonadales; family UBA3495; genus VXOI01. The sequence goes on from CBDCTI010000008.1 coordinate 180,782, forward strand.
ATTGAGGAAAGAGGGATTTCGGAGTTCCTGCGAGGGTTGGCTTCCCAACAGGCACAGGAAGTTGACCTGTTGATAGTGGACGAGGCCCGCAACCTGCTATTCAGGGAAAGTGGAGGGCGGGGGACGGACCTTGCGGCTCTCAACATACAGCGGGGACGGGACCATGGAATCGGGGACTACAACAACGTGCGAAGGGCTTATGGACTGTCTCCTGTTCCCTCGTTCTCAGAAGTCTCCTCCGATACGGATGTGCAGGAGACGTTGGAAGAGCTCTACGACGAAATTGGAGACCTTGATCTCTGGATTGGGGGCCTTGCAGTGGACCATGTTACCGATGCTATTGTGGGCGAAACCTTCCAGGTTATCATCTCCGACCAGTTCGAGCGCCTCAGGAATGGTGACCGCTTCTGGTACGAAAACGACCCATTTTTCCTGGCAAATGCAGAACTAATGGCGGAGCTTCGATCGACAACGCTGGCTGCAATATTCGGGAGAAACACCCCAATAGATGACGAAATCTCTGACTCCCTATTCACCGTTCCGGCGATGTCTGCGTAGTTGAGGCCCGCCGGAGGAAGGGGGCGTTTTACCAGAATGAAGGGCACTCGGAAGGACGACACTGGCGGGAGTGGTACCTAGGCCGGACCATTGGGAATTGAGATGGCTGCGAATCGCCTTTCCCTTACGGGCATGTACGATTCCGAATTGCGGACTACTGTAGTATGCCTTAGATTCGTCCGCATCCAGCCTAAGAGTGAGGTCTGGGAGTAAATCCCTTTACAGCTCGAACTCCTTGACGTCGGCGGCGATTATGAGTTTGGCGCCGGTGAGGGCCTGGACTTCTTCAGGGGTCCAACCGGGGGCCACTTCCTTGAGGACCAAGCCATCATCCGTGCGCTCGATAACCGCGAGGTCGGTGACTATCAGGTAGACGCAACCGTGTCCGGTTACGGGGAATGTACATTCCTCGACTATCTTAGGGTTGTTCTGCCGGTCCGTGTGCTCCATGGCCACGATGACACCGCTGGCTCCGGCGGCAAGGTCCATGGCACCGCCAACGTTGCCGACCCCGCGCTGGGGCAGCATCCAGTTGGCGAGGTCTCCCTTGGCCGAGACCTGGTGGGAGCCAAGGACTGTTACGTCAACGTGGCCGCCTCGAATCATGGCGAAGGCGTGAGAGGAATCAAAGAAGGACATACCGGCAACAGCCTCCAGGAACTGCCCACCGGCGTTGATGAGATCGATGTCCTCTTCTCCTTCCTCGGCCAGCGGACCGCAGTTCAGGATGCCGCTCTCGCTGTGGTAGAAGACGGTCCGACCATCGGGCACAAAGCTGGAGACCAGCGTGGGTATGCCTATGCCGAGGTTCACGTAGGAGCCGTCGGGCAGTTCCTTGGCCACCCGCATGGCGATGATTTCGCGGGGAAGGCGCTCTTTTTCAGCCAGTTCTTCCATGTCAACTGCCATGTGGGGCTCCTCAAATGGCCTACACGTCCATATAGGGGGAGAAGTCTGCGGGTCGCTTAACTATGCGGTCGACGAACAATCCTGGCGTCACGATCTCTTCCGGGTCCAGCTCCCCGGGTTCAACAATTTCGTCAACCTCCACCACGGTAACGCGCGCTGCGGTAGCCATTACCGGATTAAAGTTGCGCGACGTTCCCTTGTAGACCATGTTGCCAAGAGTGTCGGCCTTGTGGCCACGGATGATACAGAAGTCGGCCAGAATACGTTGCTCGAGCACATAGTCCCTGCCGCCTATTTCGCGTACTTCCTTTCCTTCTCCCAGCAGCGTGCCTACGGCGGTAGGGGTGAAGAACGCACCGACTCCGGCGCCACCAGAGCGCAGTCGCTCAGCCAGAGTTCCCTGGGGAGACACTTCCAAATCCGACTCTCCCTCCTGGTAGGCCCGTTCGAAGGCGGTTGGCCGATTGATCGAAGGGGAAACCGGGTATGAGGCAATGGCCTTAGCCACCTGCCCATTCTCAACCAGGATAGTGTGGTCGATGGCCGTCAAGCCTTCAGGAACACCGAAGCGGGCAACACGTGCGATACCGGCGGTGTTGCTGATCATGGTGAGGCCCTTGGCTCCGAGGTCCCGGAGGGCGGTCATGAGGTAGTGGGCCATTCCGCCCGGTCCCCCGAAGCCATCGACGTTGACGATTGCTCCGTCGGGCACATCGTGGATAGCGGCGGCAGCGTTGCCATAGACCTTGTCAGGCCATTTCAAAACCGGGGGATCGAAGGACATCTGGCGTAGGCTGCCAGACACCGATAGACGGGGTCCCACCAAAGCGATTACGTCATCTGCGATCCATCCGGGCGCAATTTCCGTCAGTTGAAAGCCATTATCGCCAACTCGTATGACCCCTACGTCAGTAACAATCAGGGACACACAGGCTGTGCCGTCTATGGGCAGATCGCAGCGTTCCAGGATGTTGGGGCTTCCGTTGTTGCCAGTTAGATGCATAATCGCGACGAGTCGTCGCGCTCCAGATGCCAAGTCGATCGCAAAGCCGGGGGCGTTCAGGCCAGGAGTTTCGGCAGTGGTCCAGTGCACGAAATCACCGGTCGCGCTCACCTGCGCCGCTTCGACAAACGCCAGTCCAACGTGCCCTCCGGCCAGCATTGCCGCTACGTCGCCGGCACCGACGACTGTCCCGCCCGGGAGTACAGAGGTAGTTGTGCCTTCAGCATCAACTACAGAGCCACTGCCACCGACGCCATAGCCAACCACTCCACTCTCGGAAAGGAACCATACGGCACTTTCGGTAGGTAAAGTGGAAGGGATCTCTGCGGGAAGGCCAGAACCTATGGCGACCGTATCTCCGCCATTGATTTCCTGCGAAGCGCGGCGTGCCATGCTCTTTGAGTCCAATCTTGCGCTGGGCATATCCGCTCTCTGAGGATTATTTGGAGGGGTTGGGTAAGCCTAAGAGTTATTCAACACCAGACGTTGCACAAAAATGGCGGGGGTTATCACTCGCTCAGGATCCAGTTGACCAGAGTCCACGATTTCGTCGATTTCGGCAACTGCCACTCGAGCGGCCATAGCCATTATTGGGTTCCAATTGCGCTGCGTGCCCGTGTAGACAAGGTTGCCCAACGTATCAGCGACAGTGGCGCGCAGCAATGCGAAATCAGCCTTGAGCGAGGGCTGGAATACATGGTTACGGCCGTTGATCTCGCGGACCTCGAGGTCTTTGGCGAATCGAGTTCCACCGCCTACGGGCGTGAAGATACCTCCGATCCCGGCTCCACCGGCCCGGATTCTCTCGGTTAGAACTCCCGCAGGCTGGACTTCCAATTCCAGATCACCCGCTTCCCATCGATCTCTGACAGGCCCACCAACGCGAGGGTCGAAAGGAAGAGGAGAAATGATTTTTCGAACGAGCCCGGCATCAACCAGGTTGTTTAGTCCGAAGCGAGCAGGAACGGGCGCTCCGAGTCCTTGGCAAATTATGGTCAGCCTACCGATGCCAGACTCGACGACGGCCCGCAACAGGGTTTCGGGTAAACCATGCCCAGCGAATCCACCTACCAGGACTGACGCCCCATCGCCCAGTTCTGTCAGAGCAGCCTGAGCCGACTCATATCTCTTGTCTAGTCTCGAAACCAATTCTGTGCTCACGATTGGCCCACCTAATTCGTTGACACTGTTGCCGTTGGTTCAGGTTGGCCAGCACTTGTGTTTGCAGTTCCGTTTTCCTTCTTCTTGTCGCCTATGCCGAGTCTTCCTGCGAGGGCAACAACACCTGCAGTTGCGGCTCCAGCCGCCGCGATCACCATTCAAAGCATCCTGCTACCTCCACCCGTTCTTCGCTCTCATACGTGGTAGCCTCGCCAAGCGCATCGCATTATACCAACGTAATCCCATTTTGCGTGGCCTAAAGCAGGCAAAAGAAAGCCGCCCCACCGGTGGTGAGGCGGCCCGTTGGTACGCTGAGATTTCCGGCTGAACTAGAAGTCCATTCCGCCACCCGGAGGCATGGCGGGCATGGCGGGCTGCTGCTGGGGAATCTCGGAGATCATGGATTCGGTGGTAAGAACCATAGCCGCGACGCTGGCCGCGTTCTGCAAAGCCGAGCGAGTGACCTTGGCCGGGTCAACGATACCCCTCTCGAGCATTGGGCCATATTCTCCGACCTCGGCGTCATAACCGTAGTCGTCGGCCTGCTGCTTGACCTCATTGAGCACAACTGCGCCTTCGAACCCGGCGTTCTCGGCGATGAGTTTAAGGGGCTGCTCGAGGGAACGGCGGATGATGTCCACGCCGACTCGCTCGTCCAAAGGCATTTCACCGACGTTGTCCAATGCCCGCTGGGCGCGAACCAAGGCCACGCCGCCTCCGGGGACGATGCCTTCCTCGACGGCGGAACGGGTGGCCGAAAGGGCGTCTTCGACACGCGCCTTGCGTTCCTTGAGCTCGATCTCGGTGGCCGCTCCGACCTTGATTACCGCGACACCGCCGGACAGCTTGGCCATCCGCTCCTGCAGCTTCTCGCGGTCGAACTCGGAGGTGGTGTCTTCGATCTGCGCCTTGATCTGAGTGATGCGAGCCTGAATGGCTTCTTCAGATCCGTGGCCCTCGACGACGGTGGTTTCGTCCTTGGTGGCGGTAATCCGACGAGCCTGACCAAAGTCCTCGATGGTGGCGGAGTCCAGCTTGCGTCCGGTCTCCTCGCTGATGACGGTGCCACCGGTCAGGATGGCGATGTCTTCCAGCATGGCCTTGCGGCGGTCGCCGAAGCCAGGGGCCTTAACGGCCAGAGCGTTGAGAGTGCCGCGCAGCTTGTTGACCACGATGGTGGCCAGGGCCTCGCCGTCCACGTCCTCAGCGACGATGACGACGTTCTTGCGGCCGATCTGCAGCAGCTTTTCCAGCGCCGGGAGCAGGTCCGCGACGGCGGAAATCTTCTTGTCGGTGATGATGATGGTGGGGTCCTCGAGGACCGACTCCATCCGGTCGGGGTTGGTAATGAAGTAGGGAGAGATGTAGCCGCGGTCGACCTGCATCCCTTCCACGTACTCGATCTCGTCGGCCAGACCCTTGGACTCCTCGACGGTGATGACGCCGTCCTTGCCGACCTTCTCCATGGCTTCGGCGATGGTCTCGCCGATGGCTTCCTCGTGGGCGGAAAGGCTGGCCACCTGGCCGATGCGCTCGCGGGTCTCAACGGACTGCGACATGCCGTGCAGTTCGCCGACCACAGCCGCAACGGCGCGCTCGATACCGCGCTTGATGGCCATGGGGTTGGCACCGGCAGTTACGTTCTTGAAGCCGTCGGTGATGATGGCCTGGGCGAGCACGACCGAGGTGGTGGTGCCATCGCCAGCTGCGTCGTTGGTCTTGGTGGCGGCTTCTTTAAGAAGCTGGGCGCCCATGTTCTCGAAGGAGTCGGGGAGCTCAATTTCCTTGGCGATGGTTACGCCGTCGCTGCACACCTGGGGCGGGCCAAAGGACTTATCGAGGACTACGTTGCGGCCCTTGGGGCCGAGAGTGATCTTCACGGAATCGGCGAGAATGTCGATACCGGTGCGGAGGGACTTGCGCGCGTCCTCCGAATAAGTAAGCTTCTTTGCTGGCATCCATTCCTCCTTAATATTTACAGGCGTCGATCTACCGGCCGGACAGACGCCCCGATTTACATCGGGGTCGCCGGCCCAGCACCAGAATTAGGACAGCTTTGCCAGGATGTCACTCTCCCGCAGGATGAGATACTCGTCGTCGCCGTCCTTGTACTCGGTACCGGCAAACTTGGAGTAGATAACCCGGTCGCCCTTGGCAACGTCCATAGCGATGCGTGTTCCGTCATCGCTGACACGGCCCGGGCCCACCGCTATCACTTCGCCTTCCTGAGGCTTTTCCTTGGCTGTGTCGGGTAGGAAAATACCCCCTTTCGTGGTCTGCTCCCCCTCACTGGGTTTCACTACCACACGTTCGCCCATAGGCTGAAAATTCGCCACCGAGGCCTCCTCTGTTTAGCCGGGAAGTTTAGTCTTGGCCCGGCAATTTGAACTGGCAATTAGCACTCATTACGCAAGAGTGCTAATCTATGGTAATCAAGGCAATTTGGCTTGTCAAGAATTGCTTAACAGGTACGATTTGGCCCGAAGTTCTCCCCGATAATCCATCCAAACAATACCGATAGAGAGAGGCCTGAGATCGCTAACTCCCCGGTAATAGTGTCTGGCGATGGCCCTATTGTAACCGTTTCTCTGAACCGTCCCCGAGAGGGGAATTCGTTAGACGCGACGATGGCGGCATATCTCAGGGAAGTGTGCGGGGAGTTGTCCGCGGACCGCAGCGTACGAGTGGTAATATTGACCGGAAACGGGGCAGTTTTTTCCACCGGCCGGGAAGTGCCTTCAAGCCCCGCAGCATTAAGTGGCCTGCGGGCAGCTACGTCGGTCTCCTCATTGCCGATGCCGGTGCTGGTAGCCTTGAATGGGGACGCAACGGATCACGGCCTGGAGATTGCCCTGGCTGGTGATCTGCGGCTCGCGGCTTCCGGAATCACCCTCGGCTTCTCGTTCCCTGCGACCGGAACGATACCTTTTGACGGAGGAACGCAGCGGCTGCCCCGGCAGGTTGGGCCGGCTTGGGCCAAGGACATGCTGCTCACAGGACGACGGGTCACTGCCGAAGAGGCCCTTGCCATCGGACTAGTCAATCGTGTCACCGGTCCGGGAGAAGACGTGCTGGAGCTAACGCGGGAGTTGGCAAACAATATCCTGGAAGGAAGCCCGCTTGGAGCCCGCTATGTAAAGGAAGCAATCTCTTCAGGCGCGGATTTGACGCTAGGACAAGCGCTGGGGCTTGAAGCGGACCTGAACATCATCCTACAGAGTACAGCCGACCGGGCGGAAGGCATCTCGTCATTTCTCGAACGGCGGTTCCCGGAGTTTACAGGGGAGTAAACTCACCATACTCGGGTAAAGTTCAACTGGCAGCAAGCAGGGCACTCGCAGGAGAATAACTTGAAGCTCAAGCTGGACCTCCATACTCACGTGTGGGAAGCCTTCAATTTTCAGCCGCCATCTTTGGAGATCGCCGAGAAGGTGGTGCGCCAAATCAAGGCTGCGGGTATCGATGGGATTGGGATTACGGACCACCACAACAAGGACTGGTCAATTGAATTTCGCGAACTGGTGGAGCAACATTTCCCCGGCGAAGTAGTCATTATCCCCGGCTGGGAAATCGAAGTCCGCCCAGAACAAAACCCTTTCGCTGAGTACCAGGTGGCCGAGTTGTTTCTGCCTCCCATGGATGGTCAGGATGGTGGGGTATTCAGGACCTACTGCCATCCAGGTTACTACTCCCCAGATATCATCATTGAGCAAGATATCCACGCTATCGAAATCGACAACTACATCCACAACTGGCACATTAGAAAGCCACATGTGAGGGAGAAGGCAGAGTCGCACGGCCTGATTCTGACCGAGGTCAGCGACGCTCATAACCTGGAAAACATAGGTCTGAGATACACCGAGATCGACCTAAAGGAACTGTACGATCGGGCAGCATATCCAGCCAGGGTCAGCACCAGTTAGTCCAGTTGCGTCCCTTCGAGACCCTCATCTATGAAAAAGAAGGGCCGGTCGCCCACGTTTCACTCGACCGTCCTTCAGTCCTGAATGCCTACAACGTCCAAATGAGGGATGACTTTTCGCAGGCACTGGATGCAGTGAGTGACGACCCAGATGTACTTGCTCTCCTCATCACCGGCCAAGGAAGGGGATTCTGTGCAGGTGCCGACTTGAGCGAGTTCGGCTCCGCACCTTCACAGGTAGTTGCACGAAACGTGCGCTGGGAGCGGGATGTCTGGGGGCAGCTCATCAACCTAGAGAAACCGATAGTCGTCGCCGCACATGGCTACTGCATCGGATCCGGGCTCGAAATAGCTTTGCTGTGCGACCTGAAATTTGCCACTGACGACACGCTCTTTGCCATGCCGGAGGTGCGGCTGGGAATGATTCCCGCAGCGGGTGGCACACAGACCATACCGCGCCAAGCAGGGGAGTCCCAGGCACTGGACCTGCTGCTGACGGGGAGACGGTTTAGCGCGCAAGAGGCTTTGCGTATTGGGCTGGTTACTCGCCTGACACCACCGGAAAGGCTGTTAGGGGAGGCATGGGAGACTACCAGACTGTTGGCGATGGCCGACCCTCTTACGGTGTCCTTCCTCAAGAGAGCGCTTCGTGTGGGTGGAGACATGCCCCTGGACGAATCACTGGAGTTGGAGAAGCGTCTCGTAACACTCTCGTATTTCAGCTAGGCTAGAATTGGATTTTCCGTTCATACGAACCCCATGCTTTATGATGGAGGAGTGACGCCTTTACGAAGCGATGAATACTAACGAGCTGCTGACCATAGCGGAGGCCATAGTCCCAGATCGCACGGCGATGATCTTCGACGGGCGAGAGTTCACCTACAGCCAGATTTCGCAGCGGGTCAACCGACTTGCCAACGCGCTTGCGGAGCTAGAAGTGCATCCGGGCGATCGGGTGGCAACGATGCAAGTGAACAGTCATCGGAGTATAGAGATCTACTTCGCTGCCGCCCAGCTTGATGCAACCTACGTCCCGATCAACTTCCGGGCCAAGACCGAAGAGCTGCACCAGATGCTCACCATCGCTCAACCCGCTTGTCTCTTCATAGGCGAGCGCTATCTGGAGCTGCTGGGAGAGGAAGAACTCTTTGGGATGCCTCCGGACCGAGTGATCATCCTTGACGCCGGAACTACGACCGGACTGACCAGCTACGAGCAGTTGCTGAGGGCCGCATCCCCAGAGCAGCTCCACTTTCCCGAGGCAGACGACAATGACACGACAGTGATCATGTTTACCTCGGGCACAACCAGCGCCCCCAAGGGCGTCATGCTCACCCACGACAGTTTCGCGTCATACATCTTGTCCACCGTAACTCCCGCAGACCCAGACGTGGAAGAAACGAATCTTGTAACAGTACCCTACTACCATATCGCAGGTTTGCAGGCAGCCTTGACGGCCGTGTATGCCGGCCGCACACAGGTAATCATGCGGCAATTTGAGCCGGTCGAATGGATGGAACTGGTGGCAGAGTATCGGGCGAATCGGGCCATGCTGGTGCCCACGATGCTAAAGCAACTGATGGACCACCCGAAGTTCGGCGAGTATGACCTGTCCTCCCTTGACGTTATCACTTATGGCGCGGCGCCTATGCCCCTGGAAGTCATCCGGCAGGCAATCCAGAAATTCCCGGGCGCCAGCTTCATTAACGCATTCGGCCAGACGGAGACGGCCTCCACCATCACGATGCTTCCCCCGGAGGACCACATTCTGGAAGGCTCTCCTAAGGAGATTGAGACCAAGCTGCGTCGGCTGACCTCGATCGGCAAGCCCTTGGATGACGTTGAAGTCGAAATTGTAGACGACGACGGGCAGGCCACCGCCGTCGGAGAAACGGGCGAAATCGTTGCGCGTGGTCCCCGGATGATGGCGGGCTACTGGCAGGAAGACGCCGCCACGAGAGAAACACTTCGATCGGGTTGGGTCTACACAGGCGACTTGGGCTACAAAGACGGGGACGGATACATCTATCTTGCCGGCCGCTCCAAGGACTTTATCAAGCGCGGCGGAGAGATGGTCTCCCCCGAAGAAGTGGAGCAGGTATTGCTGTCCCATCCTCAGATCGATGACGCCGCCGTCATCGGTGTACCCGACCTGGAATGGGGCGAGGAGATCAGGGCCCTTGTCGTTCGTGTCCTCAGCGGCGCACCCGCCGGAAGCGGCGAAGGTGAGCCCGCCACCGAGGACGATATCATCGAGTACTGCCGGGAGAGGCTTGCCGGATTCAAGCGCCCACGTTCGGTGGTGTTTGTTGACGAACTTCCACGCAACGTGATGGGCAAGGTGCTCAAACGCGATCTGCGGGAAGACTACGGGTACCCCGTAGCCACTTCCTAGCTGTCGTATCCCTTTCCTGGCGATTCAGTGGTCCACGGGAGAGGGTCAGGTTGGGGGCATAACATTTCAGCGGAGGCTCTTGTCATGAAAGCGGCAGTCGTTGGTGCCGGCGGCGTCGGCGGTTATTTTGGAGGCTTGCTGGCCCGTGCAGGGCATGACGTCACGTACGTCGCCCGCGGCGCGCACCTCGAATCCATCCGCCGCAACGGCGGGCTGCAGGTTGAAAGCCAGAACGATGGAGACTTCCATGCCCCAGGGCGCGGTGTGGAGGATTCCGCCGATGCTGGCGTGCAGGATCTTATTTTGTTCACGGTCAAAATGCACCACAACGGCGGCGCCATCGCTTCGCTGCCGCCCATGGTTGGCCCGGACACAGTGGTGTTGACTCTGCAGAACGGCATCGACAACGGAGAACAGCTGGCCGAGGCCCTTGGGAAAAAACCGGTTATGATCGGTTCCGCCTTCATGGAAGGCCGAATCTCCGAGCCAGGAACTGTCACTCAGGGCGGGCCAGGGACCGCCGGGTTCGGTGAGATCGCGGTCGGCATCACAGAACGAGGAGAGAGGCTGTACAGGGAATTCGTAGATGCCGGATGGCGTATCGAGCTACACGAGAACATGACCGGCATGCTGTGGAAGAAATTCGCCTACATAGCCGGATCAGCCGCCGTCTGCTCCGCCGCAAACTGCGTGTACGAGGAGATGCGCACCATCCCGGCAACCCGAGCATTGATCCAGCAGGCAATAGAAGAGGCGTTGGAGGTGGGCCGGGCCAGCGGAGCGCCGATAATGGACGACTCTTTGGACTGGGCGATGAACTCCCTCGACCGTTTCCCCGCGCAGGGACGGGCCTCAATGGCAAAGGATTTCACCGAAGGCCGGCCAGTAGAGCTGGAGGGGCTGACCGGAGCGTTAATCCGCTTGGCGCGACACACGGGAACTCCTACGCCCGCCAACGACTTCCTCTACGCCGTCCTAAGGCCGCAAGCCGACCGTATAGCCTCGGAGCATACTTCCGGATAAACGGCACCTTCCACTCGCGGCGACGGCATTTTTGCTTCCTACTGACCTCCGAATACGGTGGTATACTCTCACGCAGTTTGCGAGTCACTGACTGAAGGAGGTCACCGGTGAAAACTGTTGACGCCATTGCCGAGATACTGAAGCGGGAAGGGGTGGAGTACCTGCCGTGCTTCCCGACCACATCGGTCATAGAGTCCTGCGCAGAAGCGGGTATCAGGCCCATTATCTGCCGACAGGAGCGCGTAGGACTGGGCATTGCTGACGGCTATAGCCGTACCACCGATGGCGACAAGATGGGCGTGTTCGCCATGCAATACGGACCGGGCGCAGAAAATGCGTATTCCGGTGCCGCTACTGCTTACTCAGACTCAACGCCGATGCTGTTGCTGCCGCTGGGCCATCCAAGCGACAGGCAGGGCGTCAATCCCCTTTACAGCTCCCTGCAGAGCTACGCCTCCATCACAAAAAGCGTCGAGCAGGTGAACACCCCCAACCGCACGTCAGAGATCATGCGCCGGGCCTTCGCCGCGCTGCGACAGGGGCGGCCGGGTCCGGTGGCGGTGGAGATTCCGGCCGACATCGCAGTGGAAGATGTATCCGAGGAGTTTTTTTACTACGTGCCCAGCCGCCGCACGGCTTCGCAGGGCGACCCGGGAGACGTTGAGGCCGCAGCCCGCGCCCTCTGCTCGGCTAGCAATCCCGTGATCCTGGCCGGACAGGGCGTTATGTACGCCAAGGCCACTGATGAACTGCGGGAACTGGCTGAACTGTTGCAGGTGCCGGTGACCACCACGCTTCTTGGCAAGAGCGCCTTTTCGGAGACCCATCCCCTGGCGCTGGGTTCGGCAGCCCTGACCTCGTCTTCGACTGTGGTGAACTTCATGCGCCGCTCGGACGTCGTTTTCGGGATCGGAACAAGTTTTACACGCCACAATATGGTCATGACCATCCCTCCGGGCAAGACCATGATCCATTCCACCAACGACGCGGCAGACATCAACAAGGACTACAACATTGACTTTCCGATAGTCGGGGACGCCAAGCTGGTCCTTCGCCAGATGATCGATGCCTGCCGCGACATCGTCGGCGACAGTCGCAAGGGCAGCAACACCGCCGCAGAAGTGGCCAACGAGCGCCACGCCTTCATCGAGGCCTGGAAGCACAAGCTCACCGACGATTCCCGGCCAATTTCCCCTTATCGCGTCATCTGGGATTTCATGCACACGATTCCGCCGGAAGAGGCCATCGTAACTCACGACTCGGGCAGCCCGAGGGACCAGATAGTGCCTTTCTACCGCTCGAATGGTCCGCGCACGTACATTGGCTGGGGCAAGTCGCACGGCCTGGGCACCGGATTGGGGCTGGTGATCGGGGCCAAGTTGGCCCAGCCGGACAAGGTATGCGTCAACTTCATGGGCGACGCGGCATTCGGCATGGTGGGGCTGGATTTTGAGACAGCGGTCCGCTCTAACATCCCCGTCATCACCGTGGTGTTGAACAACTCCCACATGGCCGCCGAAGTACACGCCATGGCGGATTCCCATCGTTTGTACAATACTCGAGATTTGGGCGGCAACTACGCCGACATGGGGCGAGCGATGGGCGGCTACGCCGAGCGAATTGAAGACCCGAACGAGATCTCCGCAGCCTTCACACGGGCTCGCAGGGTGACCGAACAGGAAGGCCGTGCTGTGCTCCTGGAGTTCATCACCAGTATTGAGACCGAAGCGTCTCACCGGCGTCCTTTCTAGACAGGCCATTCCCGCAGGCTTATGGGGGCGGCTGGCTGTGCGCCCCAGCATTGATGCAAGTTGGGCAGGAGATGAATGAATGGCGCACTCGAAATACCTGTTTGTAGCAAGCATGGACGTTGATCCGGCAAAGGAAGCCCTGTTCAACGAGGTTTACAACATCGAGCACTGCCCGGAACTGGGTAAGGTGCAGGGCGTCGGAGAAATCACCCGCTACGAGGCCGAGGCATTCAAAGTGATGATCGGCGGCGAGGTGCGCACCATGTCGCCCGACGGCCGCCCGCGTTTCCACGCCGTATATGAAATAGAGTCGCCCGAAGTCTTGACTTCGGCGGCTTGGGGAGATGCGGTGGAGCTGGGCCGATGGCCAGAGCAGGTCCGTCCCTACACTACAAACCGCCGCCACACCCTCCTGCGCCTCACCTATCCGGGAGAGTAAGGCAATAGCAACCTCCTTAACCTTATCCGAGTGATCTCACACATAAATCGATGACCGGGAGAGCCCGAACATTGGCCGTCGACCGCAAAACAACTGAACAGGTGGCAGTGGTGGACACCGACGGACTTGTGGCTGCTGCCGATCGACTGGCGCACGAGTGCCTTGCCCCTCGCGCGGGGCTCTACGACGCAGAGGCATACACCCCGTGGAGAGTTGGCACGACGTATGGCGACACGGGATGTTGGCCATGGGTATACCGCAGAGGTTCGGCGGCCTTGAGCTCGATATGCTCACCTACATCAAGATAGTGGAGAGGCTGGCATCCGGGTGCACCAATACGGGGATGACGGTCCACATGCATTCCACCGTCACACGGTTTATCGACGCTCTAAGCAGCGAGGAGCAGAAGGCGACCTACTTCCGTGAAGTGGTGGAGGAAGGAAAGCTGTTCGGCAGTTGGGGCAGCGAGCCGGAGACACGCGGCGGTACGGCCATGCGGCTAACCACCATCGCTCCACAGAACGGTGCCTATGTGATCAACGGAGTGAAACACTTCTGCACCATGTCTGGGGGCGCCCACCGTTACATGATTCACTGCAGTTCGGGGGCGGACGATCCACTGGAGTCGCAGTGGTTGGCGCTGCTGCCTCACGACTCACCCGGCATTGAGCAGATTGGGGACTGGGACACCCTGGGCATGAGGGCCACAGTCAGCCCCGCCATGAACCTGAACAATTGCACTGTCGGCCCAGACGCCTTGCTTGGACGTCCGGGAGAGGCCCCTCGTACCGGTGTAACGCAGGGTTTCGGCCTAGGATTCGCTGCCGTCTATATCGGGGCCGCGAAGGCGGCACTGGACTTCACCCGCGAGTTTTCCAAGACCCAGGCTTTTGCCCCAGACCCGGAGCCTATAGCCGAGAGCATTACGGTGCAGCGAACCTTTGCCGAGATGACGTTGGAACTGGAGGGCGCTCGGCGAGTTCTTCATGCGTCGGCCTCCAAAAGGCCGGGGGCCACCGCGACGGAGAGAGCGGTGTTGGCGGCTCGTGCTAAATATCTGGCTACAGTCGCCTCGTTGGACGTTACGTCTAAAGCGATTCAGATAGCAGGAGGCCGCAGTGCGCACAAGCGAATACCTCTGGAGCGACTGTATCGGGACGTACGCACTTCGACGCTCATGCCTCCCAATTTGGAGCGATGTCTCGAGATCGTAGGACGGTCTGATCTGGGACTGGATGCTTCCCTTTACCGAGATGCCTAAACGTATCAAGCGCGCCCCTCACCTAGACTCGGAGACACCTGCGATTCATGACCGCTGCCCTTGAAGGCGTCAGCGTACTCGACCTTACACACCGCATAGCCGGCCCTTACTGCACGAGGCTGTTGGCTGGGTTAGGGGCCGACGTACTCAAGATAGAGCCACCGGGAGGCGAGAGCGGGCGCCGCATGGCTCCCTTCTTTCGCGACGAACCTGGTCCGGACTCAAGCCTTCCCTTCGCATACCTGAACGTTGGCAAACGTAGCCTGACTCTGAACCTTAAGTCGGAAGCGGGCCGTGACATCTTGCGTTCACTTCTGCAAGAGAGTGACATTCTTGTAGAAAACTATGCGCCACGGGTGATGCCGTCGCTGGGACTGGACTACGAGACTCTTCGAGGGATAGCACCCCACCTCGTGATGGTGTCTATCTCCAACTTTGGACAGACCGGGCCGTACCGCAACTACAAGGCTACGGACATCGTGGAGTACGCGCTAGGCGGGCTAATGTACATCTTTGGAGGCTATGACCGTGAGCCTCTGAAGCATGCCTTCAACCAGGCCCAGTTCAAGGCGGGGACGGACGCGGCCTCCGCCGCCCTGATGGCGCTTTACCATCAGCGCATTACTGGCGGACGAGCCGGTGGCCAAGGCCAGCGTGTGGACGTCTCGATTCAGGAAGCTGTGGCGTCGGGTCTGAGGGACGTCGTAAACAACTACACTTACACAGGAGCAATACGGCGACGTCAACCGAACCACAGTGGCGACCTGCAGCGCCTCCGCGCCACGGCTGACGGATATCTCCTGCCCAACCCAGGCCTGGGCGCTGGGCTGAACTGGAGCATGTACGCCGAATTCCTGGACCTGCCGGAACTGGATGACGAACGCTTCAGCACCCCCTCTGCAAGGCTGGCAAACGCCGAGGAACTGGGGCGAATCCTGGATGAGTATTTCATACGCCAAAACAAGTACGACATGTTCTATGGCTCCCACCAACGCCGCTTCATTTTCGGCGTCATCCAGACTCCCGAGGAAGCCATGGAAGATCCTCAATTTGCTCATCGAGGCTTCTTCGAGGACGTGGATCATCCGATCATGGGGAAAGTGGCGTTCCCCGGGGCTCCCTTTACCCTTCAGTCCACGCCGTGGGAAACAGGCGATCCGGCCCCCTCCGCAGGACAACACAACACGGAAGTCCTGGGAGGGTGCCTGGGCTTTTCAGTAGGCCAACTGACGGAACTCCGCTCCCAGGGAATCATTTAGGGGATAATAGACTGGATGGTCGTTAAGGGAGCAGGATGAACTCAGCCGGACCTTTGTATGGCGTCAGAATCGTGGAGATGGGCCAGCTAATCGCCATTCCCTTCGCCATTAAGCTGCTGGCCGACATGGGGGCGCAGGTGATTCGCTTGGAGTCCACTGGACGACTTGAGAGTTACAGAAGCGACTCCGTCTACCTGAACGAAGTGGAAGGCGAGTTCTGGAACCGCGGTGCGAACTTCTACGAGCAGAACCGCAACAAGCTGGGCATCACCTTGGATTTAGGTCGCCCGGAAGGGCTGGAAATCCTGAAGCGATTGATCGAAATCAGCGACGTTTTCGCCGAAAACTTCACTCCGCGCGTGATCAACAACTTCGGACTGGCGTATTCTGACTTACGCCGCATTAAACCTGACATCATCATGGTGTCTTCAACAGGCTACGGGTTTGACGGCCCGTGGGCGAATTTCGGCGCAACCGGTCCTGCCACAGAGGGTGCCTCAGGGCTGGCCTTCACTACCGGTTACGCGGGCGGCCCGCCGGTGATGGCGGAAATTCCTTATGTGGATTACACCGCAGGGGAGCACACAGTCTTTGCCATCATGGCAGCCCTGATGCACCGGATAAGGACAGGACAGGGGCAATTCATCGACGTCTCTCAGACCCAAGCAGCAGCGGCGACGATTCCCGAAGCCCTGCTGGACTTCTCCGCAAACGGCAGGGCTCCGACACGAATTGGGAACGCCGACCCCGTAATGGCCCCCCACGGGTGTTATCCCTGCGCTGGAGCGGACAGGTGGATCGTTATCGCAATCGCCGATGATTCTGAATGGCTGGCTCTGTGCGACTTGCTTGGCCGAGCGGATTGGAAAGACGACATTCGTTTCTCGAGCGAGTTGGGACGCCTACAAAACCATAAGGAACTGGATGAGATGCTGGGTGTCGCTACTGCTGAGTGGGACGCTCACCGGCTAATGGAGTCCCTACAGGCGGTTGGCGTGCCAGCGGGCGCCGTTCTTGACAGCAAGGACTTGCTCTTTAACGACCATCTCCGGGCGAGAGGATTCTATGAAATGGTGAATCATCACACCAGTACGGGGATGCCACCATTGCCTTACGCGTCCCGTCCTTGGCGGCTGTCCGAGACGCCCGCCGTAGCGCCCAAAGCGGCGCCGCTCATGGGCGAGCACAACGGCTTTGTCTTGAAAGATTTGTTAGGGATGTCGGCCACGGAAATCGAGCGGCTGGAGAAAGTGGGAGTCATAGGTTATGCACCAGACGACCCTCGTCCAGTTCGGCGTCCATCGCTGGATGAGCAGGTACGTCAGGGGCGGATGCTGCGGTACGAAACCGACTTTCAGGAACAAGTTTCACAGTCCTTTCCGTTTCCGGCAACGGAATAACTGCTATCGATCGTTAAAATGCGATCTATGTGAACTTATGGTAGCTGCTCGGAAGGGAGTCTTCGTCAGTCGGCAGCCCAATCGATGCCCTGCTCCATCGCGATTCTGCGTCCGCGAGACTTCACTAAAATTCCGATCGCGCGCCAGACAGTCTCGAAGTCTTCTCCACTTAACTGTCCTATCTCGTCCAGGGTGAAAAAGAATACATTCCCTTGCGCTGCAGAGCCGGCCGATGGGAACGCCGAATTACTGTGGCCAGTTGCCAAGCCACCGAAATTATCAACAGATCCTGCTCCAAAGTCGTTAGAGTCCTCCAGTGCTTCCAGAGCGTATTCGGGCACATTCAGGTAGGTGCCGTCACCCTCGTGTTTGAGCAGCTGGGTGTCCCTGGCTGAGTCGAGCAGCATCCTCTCGGCCTGTTGCACCCTCGCGTGCTCGACGTGAAATTCTCGCTCCAACACGTTGCGGAGTGTCTGGCTGTCTGGCAGCCTCTGGCCGCCATAGCGACTGGCCACCGCTCGAAACAATGGGATCGCCAAGAAAGACTGGCAAAATCCGCGTTGGGCGTCTTCGTTACTCGTGGGCTTCAGGATGGCCTTTGCCACGGGCGTAGATGTCAGAGTCTTTCCCTTTTTGCTCACCAGTTGAAACTGCCGGGCGGACAGGCTCTTGAGGCGAAATCCGCTGCTCTTGGCGGACAGGCCCAAGTCTAGAGCCAGTGTTTCCTCTATTAGTGTTCCTCCGCCGCTTTCCTCCACCCTGCGGGCGATGTCCAAGGCGACAGTGAAACTGTATGCAGGAAAGAGGTAAACGGAACGCTGCCTAACTTTCCGCGCAGATGCTGCTGCAGCCCGAGCATTGAGGGCAAAGTCCACCTCGGTAGGGCTAGCGGCCAGCGCTCCGGAACGTTCCTGGCTGTCTATAAGTCTATCTGTGGACATCCGTGGGCCTGAGTAGTAAAGGCTGGAGTAAACAACTGATTATCTGTTTGACGAAACATAGCATAATGTTTATGTAAAATACAAGAGCAGATCGAAATGGTCCTTCGATATTGCGGGAAATATGTATTTGGAACTTTCTAAAAATTAAACTAAGTTTTTTCAAGCGCGAGAAACGGACACCCTTAAACCAGAAAAGCCCCCTGATAAACAGGGGGCTTTTGATCCGAATTGACCAGCCGACTAGAGCCCTATGGTCGCCTCAAAGGCTGAGATCTTGTCTTCAAGCTGTAGCGTGAGGCCAATATCATCCAGGCCGTTCAGCAAATTGTGGCGGCGTGCCGCATCAACCTCAAAGGGGATGGAAATATCTTCGTCTTCTGTTGTCACTCGTTGGCCTTCAAGGTCAACGGTTAGATTGACGCCGGGATTGGTCGTGGCCTTCTCCATGATTGTGCGAACGTCTTCCTCAGACATGCGGAGAGGCAAAACACCGTTTTTGAAACAGTTGTTGTAGAAGATGTCCGCGAAGCTGGGCGCAATGATGCATCGAATTCCGTAGTCCCTCAGCGCCCATGGAGCATGCTCTCGGGAAGAGCCGCAACCGAAGTTGTGTCCCGCCACAAGTACGCTGGCATTTTTGTAATCAGCCTGGTTAAGCACGAAGTCATCCTTGGTACTGCCGTCTTCGTTGAAACGCCAGGAAAAGAACAGGCAGTCCTCAAAACCCGTGCGCTCGATGCGCTTCAAAAAAATCGCTGGAATTATCTGATCAGTGTCGATGTTGACCCTGTCCAGCGGGGCCACCACGCCGGTTAATCTGACAAAGGGATCCATTAGGTCCTCCCTGATATGAAATGCCTCATTTACTTGGCAAATTCCCTGATAGCATGGCCAGCTGTCGGGCTTGGCTGGATGCGACTAAGACACGGTAATCAATCTACGTGCCTGATTTATACAGCAGGCGAATTTCTCGCATCACGCTTGACGGGCCTACAAACAACCCCAGGCTCGGGACTACAGGTCGCGTACATCTACGAAGTGGCCGGCTACGGCAGCTGCCGCAGCCATGGCCGGACTCACTAGGTGGGTGCGGCCGCCCTTACCTTGGCGTCCCTCGAAATTCCTGTTGGAAGTGGCGGCGCAACGCTGCCCGGGCGATAGTATGTCAGGGTTCATTCCGAGACACATGGAGCAGCCGGCTACCCGCCAGTCTAGTCCTGCCTCGGTAAATATACGGTCCAGTCCTTCTTCCTCAGCCTCGCGCTTGATCTTTGCAGAGCCAGGTACCACCATCGCGTAGACATCGGCATGTACCTTGCGCCCCTTGACAACTTCAGCTGCTGCTCGGAGGTCTTCCAGGCGGGCATTGGTGCAGGCGCCCACGAAGATGCGGTCAATCTTGATGTCCTGAATTGGGGTCCCCGGTCTGAGGTCCATATACTGCAACGCACGGGTAGCGGCCTCCCGCTCGGTCGCTTC
The DNA here is from genome assembly GCA_965222025.1 of Dehalococcoidia bacterium. Taxonomy (GTDB): domain Bacteria; phylum Chloroflexota; class Dehalococcoidia; order Lucifugimonadales; family UBA3495; genus VXOI01. Next base: position 200,283 of record CBDCTI010000008.1, read on the forward strand.
TTCGAAGGAAGCAGGGTCGGGGACCTGTCCACTGATGGGCGCAACCATTCCTGGGTTGGTACCCCAGGTCACGTACGGTTCCATCGAGGACGCGTCAAAAACTTCAGTCTTGTCGTAGCCAGCGCCAGGATCGGTAGGTAGTTCTTTCCAACGCTCCACTGCGGCGTCGAAGTCGGCTCCCTGAGGCGCGAACTGCCTCCCGCGGACGTATTCGAAGGTGGTCTCGTCGGGAGCTATCATGCCTGCTCGCGCTCCGGCCTCGATGCTCATGTTGCATACGGTCATTCGGCCATCCATGGAAAGAGCGCGGATGGCTTCGCCCGTATATTCGATAACGTGACCGGTACCGCCATTCACGCCGATTCGACCAATGACGCCGAGAATGATGTCCTTGCCGGTCACTCCGGGCGGGAGGTTGCCGTCAACCCGTACCTCCATTGTGCGAGGCTTGAATTGCCTCAGCGTCTGAGTGGCCAGCACGTGCTCCACCTCGGAAGTACCGATTCCAACGGCCAAGGCGCCAAGAGCGCCGTGAGTGGAGGTGTGGCTGTCGCCGCAGACTATAGTCTTTCCTGGCTGCGTGTATCCAAGATCGGGGCCGATTATGTGCACGATGCCCTGCATCGGGCTGAAGCGGTCGTAAAGCGTTACTCCGAACTCCTCACAATTGCTGGTAAGGGCGTCCAATTGCGCCTTGGAGATTTCGTCGGTAACCGGTAGCGACAAATCCCACGTGGGGGTGTTGTGGTCGGCCGTAGCCACAGTCAGGTCAGTTCGTCGTACGCGCCGGCCAGCCATCCGCAGCCCGTCGAATGCCTGAGGGGAAGTCACTTCGTGAACAAGGTGCAGGTCGATATAGATAACCGTGGGTTCGCCCGGTTCCTCGTGGACCACGTGAGCGTCCCAGATTTTCTCAAACATTGTCTTAGGGGGCATCAGATCTCTCCTGAACGCCCTGATCGCGCCTTGCCTGTTGGCGCGACAAGGATGGGATGTGGACGGCCAAAACCGGACGGTATTATATCATCCAGACGGTCTCGACCGTGTGGGGCCGCAGGGCATCGCTGCTGTTCCAAATGCTTCAAAAGCGGTTAGTCCCTGGCCAAGAAATGTTTCTGCCAGATAGGCCTAGTCGACTTTCGTGTTAAACTGAATAGCCCTGCAGGTGCTCCGCCAGTTGGAGCCAGAAGCAGCAACCGCAAGCTTGCAATCTAGCCATTGCGTGCGCCCGCCATTGCCGAATGGTGGTTACTGAAGAGGACTGTTACATGCCTTCTGCTGATGCAGTTGTACTGCCCGCCAACGTAAAGCCCAGCAAGTACAGCATGACCCTGCGACCCGACCTTGAAACGTTTGCGTTCGTGGGGGAGCAGACCGTCGATATAGACATTGCTGTTCCAACTGCCCGCATCAAGCTGAACGCGGCGGAACTGGAAATCACGGACGTAGTGCTCAGGCATAACGGCTCGTCCATTCCGGTGCATTCCCTATCCCTGAATGAAGACACCGAGACGGTCACGCTGGACTTTGGGCAGACCCTGGCACAAGGCCCCGCTCAGCTTTATATGAAGTTCACCGGCATCTTAAACGACCGGCTGGTGGGCTTCTATCGGTCCGAATACCAGGACACAGAGGGGCAGACCAAGTACCTGGCAACGACGCAGTTCGAAGCTACCGACGCACGGCGAGCCTTCCCTTGCTGGGACGAGCCGGCGCAGAAGGCGGTCTTCGATGTCACTTTGGTGTTTAACGACATCCTTCAGGCCGTCTCCAACACTCCTATTGTGGAAGAGTCGATCCCGGCACCCGGCATGAAGTCCGTAAGGTTCGCCGAAACCCCCATAATGTCCACCTACTTGCTGGCCTTTGTGGTCGGCGACCTGGTGTCTGTTGAAGCCCCCGCCGCAGGCGGCACGAAAGTGGGCGTCTGGACCACACGGGGTAAAGAGAACCAGGCCGGGTTCGCCCTGGATACTTCGGTGAAACTGCTGGGCTACTTCAACGAATACTTTGGCATACCCTATCCGCTCCCCAAGCTGGACCACATCGCTATCCCTGACTTCGCCGCTGGAGCAATGGAGAATTGGGGATGTGTCACCTACCGCGAGACCGCCCTGCTGGTCGACCCGGAGAACTCCTCGGCCGGAACGCGACAGCGCGTCGCCGAAGTTGTGGCCCACGAGATGGCGCACATGTGGTTCGGCGACCTGGTTACGATGGAGTGGTGGGATGACCTGTGGCTCAACGAGAGCTTCGCCTCGTGGATGGGCACCAAGGCCGTGGACTGGCTCTTCCCAGACTGGGAGATGTGGACGCAGTTCGTCAACATGGACACCAATCGCGCACTGAGCCTGGACGGCCTGAAGAATTCCCACCCCATCGAGCAAGAGGTCAAGAATCCAGCAGAGGTGAGCCAGCTCTTCGACGCCATAAGCTACAGCAAAGGTGGCTCGGTGTTGCGCATGCTGGAAAACTTCCTCACCCCCGATATCTTCCAGAAGGGACTGTACCGATACCTGAAGGCCAACGAATACGGCAATGCCCGCACACAGGACCTGTGGTCGGCGCTCGAAGAAGAGTCTGGCATGCCGGTCACCAGTATCATGGATTCTTGGGTCAAGCAGACGGGCTATCCGGTCCTTCAGATCGAGGCCGACCGCAGGCCGGACGGCGTGATGGTCTCGCTGTCCCAGGAACGATTTGTTTATGATCACCTGTTGGGCGAAGAGGAACCCAATCCAGAGGTCTGGCAGGTGCCGGTCAGCGTTAGCGCCCCCGGAGCGACCTCAGCATCGACGGTGATGGACAACAAGGAAGCCGTAATCACCGTACCCGTTCCCAACCCGTCCGAAGACTGGTACAAGGTGAACGCGGGCCAGACGGGGTTTTTCCGTGTGAACTACACCAGCGAAGACTGGCAACGCTTGGCCCCTGCCGTTAGCGGGCGCGAACTGCCTGCCACCGACCGGCTGGGCATACAAAATGACGCCTACGCGCTTTCCCGCGCCGGACTGCTACCAGTGACCCAGTTCCTCGAGCTTGCGGGCTCGTATTCCGGCGAGACCGACGCGTCGGTGTGGAGCGATCTGGCGTCCAACCTCCGGGACATTGAGCAGCTTATATCCGGGGAGCCGGTGCATCCCGCATACCAGCGGTTCGGGCGAGAGCTCTTCGGCCCTGCGGCGCGTCGCGCCGGGTGGACACCCCGACCACAAGATGGCCACCTGGACTCGCTGCTGCGCTCAACGACGCTCGGGCAGGCTGGAAGTTACGGCGACGAGGACACGTTGGCCCAGGCTTCCGACCTGTTCCGTCAATACCTTGAAAACTCCGATGCCGTGCATCCGGACCTGCGCGGTATTGTGTTCAGCCTGGCCGCGCAGGCAGGCGACCGCACAACCTTCAACCATCTCTGGGATCTGGAAACGAGGGCCAGCCTGCAAGAGGAGAAGATTCGGCTCCTGTTGGCGATGTCCCGATTCCAGGACGTGGCCCTACTCAACGAAACGCTGGAAAGTTCACTGACATCCCGCGTTCGGTCGCAGGACACCATCACGGTCGTCGCCAGCGTCGCTGCCAATCCGAAGGGACGCGAAACTGCCTGGGAATTCGTCAAGAGCAACTGGGCTGAGTTCGACCGGCGCTATGGTGGTGGCGGGTTCGGACTAATGCGGCTGGTGTCAATCGTCAACAGCTTCACAACTGAGGGGCAAATGGCCGACGTGGAGAATTTCTTCACCGAGAACCCCGCCCCGGCTGCCGAGCGCACTATCCGGCAAGCCCTTGAGCGCATGAGGCTGAATATTCGCTGGCTGGAGCAGAACCGCCCGGCCCTGAACTCGTGGTTCGGGGTATAGTGGCGAACGAATTGCTCTAATATCTGGACAAACGCAAGCTCAGTAGACTGAGGTGTTGTGATGTGAAAGGGATCTGGCTGAGCTGGGAAACTTCCCACTATGGTTTGCTAATTTATGGATTCAAACGAACGTATCACAGCCCTGAAGTCCGCGCTAAGCGAACGCATCCTTGTGGTCGACGGCGCGATGGGCACGGCAATCCAATCCTTCGATCTTGGCCCCGACGACTTTGGAGGCATAGAATACGAGGGCTGCAACGAGCACCTAGTCCTCACCCGCCCGGACGTCATTGAGAGCATACACAAGGGCCACCTTGACGCCGGCGCAGACATCATCGAGACAGACACCTTCGGTTCCACCGCAATTGTCCTCTCCGAGTATGACCTCGCCCACGAGGCGCGCCGCCTGAACCGAGTAGCTGCGGAACTGGCCCGTGATATGGCCGACGCCGCTACCACTCCGGAGAAGCCCCGCTTCGTCGCCGGGTCCATGGGTCCTACTACGAAGACCATCTCTGTGACCGGGGGTGTGACCTTCGACGAGTTGGTAGACAACTACCAGGAGCAGGCTGCTGGCTTAATCGAGGGCGGCGTGGATGTCCTTCTTCTTGAGACGGGACAGGACACGTTGAACATCAAGGCCGGACTGGAAGGCATCGACCGTGCCCTCGCTGAACTGGACCGCGAGGTACCCGTGGCAGTTCAGGGCACGGTGGAGCCCATGGGAACGCTGCTGGCAGGACAGGACGTCGAGGCGCTTTATGTCTCCCTGGCCCACCGCGACCTGCTGTGGATCGGCATCAACTGCGCCACTGGTCCCGCCTTCATGACCGACCACATCCGTACACTGGCTTCCATTTCGCGGTTCCCCGTGGCGTGCGTCCCCAACGCCGGGATGCCCGACGAGGACGGCAAGTACAACGAGAGCCCGGAGGCCATGGCTCAAACGCTGGGGCGGTTCGTCGATTCTGGCTGGGTCAACCTGGTCGGAGGCTGCTGCGGCACCGAAAACGGCCACATCCACCTGCTGGGTGAAACTGCGATGGGCAAGCCGCCGCGCCCAGTCGTCGAGTCTGCCGAAACCCGCGTTTCTGGTATCGACGCACTGCTGATCGATGAGCAACTTCGACCCGCCGTGGTAGGAGAACGCACCAACGTTCTGGGCAGCCGTCGCTTCCGTCGCCTGATCAACGAAGGCAAGTTCGAGGAAGCCGCCGAAATTGGTCGCAGGCAGGCCCGAAACGGTGCGCACATTCTGGACGTGTGCCTGCAGGACCCGGACCGCGACGAGGCCGCCGACGTTGCGGAGTTTCTTGACTTGGTCAGCAAGAAGGTCAAGACGCCAATAATGATCGACTCAACCGACCCCGCGGTCATTGAGCTGTCACTCAAGCGACTTCAGGGCAAGGCCATCATCAACTCGGTGAACCTGGAGGACGGTGAGGAACGTTTCCAGGCCGTCGTTCCGATGGCTCGCCGCTACGGTGCGGCTCTGGTCGTCGGTTGCATCGACGACGACAAGAAGCAGGCCCAGGCAATCACCAGGGAGCGTAAGCTGGAGGTCGCCCTTCGATCCGCCAAGTTGCTTTCCGAAAAGTACGGGGTGCCCGAGGAAGACCTGATCTTCGATCCTCTGGTCTTCCCAGTCGGGACCGGCGACGCCAACTACATAGGCTCAGGCGCCGAGACCGTGGAGGGCGTACGGTTGATCAAGGAGGCCCTGCCCAAGTGCAAAACCGTGCTAGGCATCTCCAACGTGTCTTTTGGCCTGCCCGTCGCCGGGCGCGAGGTGCTTAACTCGGTGTTCCTGTACCACTGCGTACAGGCGGGACTGGACATGGCCATCGTGAACTCTGAGCTTATGATGCGCTACGCCGCCATCCCGGAGGACGAGCGCAGGCTGGCCGAGGACCTCATCTGGTACCGGGGAGAGGACCCGGTGGCAGCTTTCGCGGCGCACTTCCGCGATAAACCCCCAGCAGCCACAAACGAAGAACGCCGAAGCCTGCCGCTGGACGAGCGGTTGGCCCTTGCCATCATCGAGGGCACCAAGGAAGGGCTTGCCCAGGACCTCGATGAGGCCCTCCAGGGCAGGACGCCGCTGGAGATCATCAACGGTCCGCTAATGGACGGCATGACTGAAGTGGGGAGGCAGTTCAACGCCAATCAGTTGATTGTCGCCGAGGTACTGCAGTCGGCAGAGTCGATGAAGTTCTCCGTCACCCACCTTGAGCCGCATATGGAGCGGGTTGAAAATGCCATCAAGGGTCGGGTGGTCCTGGCCACTGTCAAAGGCGACGTCCACGACATCGGCAAGAACCTGGTTGAGATCATCATGTCCAACAACGGGTACGATGTCATCAACCTTGGCATAAAGGTGCCACCTCAGGACCTAATCGCTGCCTTCCATGCACACAACCCGGACATCATCGGCCTTTCCGGCCTGCTGGTGAAGTCGGCCCAGATGATGGTCGAGACGGTCCGCGACTTCCGAACCGACGGGGTGTCGGTACCGGTGCTGGTTGGCGGGGCGGCCCTGTCCAACCGCTTCACCCGGCTGCGTATTGCCCCGGAGTACGGCGGGCTGGTGGCTTACGCCTCGGACGCGATGACCGGTCTGGCTCTGGCCAACACCATCCAAGAGGCCGACGAGCGGGCGCGTTTGTCCGTCGAGCTAGACGCCGAGACCGAGGCAATGCTGGAAGACGACAGCAGGAAGAAGAGCGCTGACGGTGCTGGCCAGGACGTTCCGCCGGCTAAGGTTCGCCATGACTTCCCCATTCCTAACCCGCCCGACCTGCGCCTCCATGTCCTGAGCGACTACAACCTGGAGGACATCTTTGGGTACATCAACCCGCAGATGCTCTATGTCCGCCATCTGGGCTACAAGGGCCGTTTCGCCGAAGACCTCGCCGCGGGGGAGCAGCCTGCAATCGACCTGCGGGACTCGGTGCGTCGGGTAGAGGACTTGGCGCTGGCACGCAGCGATATCGCCGCCAACGCCGTGTTCAAGTTCTTCCCATGCCGCTCCGATGGTCAGTGGCTGCTGATCTACTCCCAGGACGGCTCGCAGGTGCTGGAGCGCTTCTATTTTGGCCGTCAGTCGCAGCGTGAAGGCATATGCCTCTCCGATTACGTGCTCCCCGGTCCGGCCCCGGCCGGCAGCGGGCTGGAAGGCATGGATTACGTGGGCATGTTCGTGACAAGCATCGGCCCAGGGGTGAGAGAACTGGCTACCCGATGGATCTCTGAGGGCAAATTCTTGGATTCGCACATTCTGCAGGCCCTGGCATTGGAGAGCGCCGAGGGCTTCGCTGAATTACTTCACCAGCAGTTACGGCAGATGTGGGGCGTTGGCGACCCGGCGAGAATCACCCCATACGAGTTGTTCCGCACCCAGTACCGCGGGCGGCGCTACTCTTTTGGATACCCCGCGTGTCCCCGGCTTGAGGACCAGGAGCAGCTTTTCCGGCTGCTGGAGGTCTCCAACCACTTGGACGTTGAGTTGACCGACGGCTACATGATGGACCCGGAGTCCACTGTCTCCGCCTTGGTATTCCATCATCCCGATGCCAAGTATTTCAACCTGAGCGAACAGGATATTAGCCGGTTAGAGGCGGAGTTGGGCGGGTAACACGCCGTGGGATTGCAGGAAAGAAACTACCCATGCAAAAGATACTGGCAACTATAACCTTGCTGACTCTGCTTCTGTCAGCAGCAATGGCTTGTGCCGGGGAGCAAGCAGCCGATGACGGCGGCCAAGCGCAGCCCTACCCGACTTATACGCCCTATCCTACATATACGCAGCCGCCGGGAACCGGCATCGTAACCAACGAACAGACTACCAATACGCAAGCCGCTCCTTCCGGTTCCAACACCTCGGCATCCGACCAACCGACGCCGCAACCGACCGACGACCCTGCCCTGCGGGACATCAGCCCGGCCCATCACCAGCAACTCGAACAGCAGATAGCTGACCTTCAGTCCAGCCCGCAAATCCTGGCCGAGTGCGCCGTCGAAGCGGGCGACCCGGTTCCCGCTCCAGGCTCCGAAGGCGAAGCCGAGTGGTACGGCCAAGCCGCCATCCGGTACAGCGCCTGCGCCGCAAGCAAGGCCACCGGCGTGGACCTCACCGGAGGGAACTAGGCGATGATATTGCGGCTAATAAGTTATCCGTTGCTGACTGTCGCACTGCTCCTGGTGGTGTTTACTGCGGCGCACGTAGCCTTCGCCGAGCGACCCGACACCTGTGCTCCCGAAGACCGAGAAGTCGCCGGCAACATTAACAGCGATTGCAAGTGGGACTTTCGGGCTCACCAAATTACCACCGTGGAATACGCGGTGATGGGGAATGCTGAGGGCAACTCCTGCCGCGAACAGCTTACCCTCAGCCCATTCAACGGCACCGCAGAGAAAGATAATATCGAAGTCAACTTGCATGGAATACAAATCGACCTAGCTGTCATTGGGGCTAATGGAGAGCCAGACACATGGAGACTTGAACGTTGGGGCTATACTCAATATGCCATTTTCAGACCGGAGTCAATAGAATTGAACGTGGGGTACTTGCACACTCTTGATGATAGTGTCGGCGAAAAGCCTATATGGCATAACAACGGGACGTCTTCTTATTGGTATGGCAACTCTCCTGCCGACTTTGATGCTTTGAGGCTCAATCTTAGTGGCAAGACTCGCAGTTTGAATGATATTTCGCCGTGGCTCCCAATTCCCGCTAACGTCAACGACTTCAACCTGTTAATGAACGACTGCTTGGCAGGAATCAAGCAACGCCTCGAGAACGAGGCCAAGCTGGAAGAGACCCGCCAGCAGGTTGAGGCGGAACGTGTGGCGCAGGAGCGCACTGCCATACAAGCCGCCGCCGAAGCTGAAAGGCAACGACTGGAAACCGAGGCGGCCCGCGAAGCCCTGCGGATAGTGCGCGAGACCGAACTCGCCAAAACGCAAGCCCTAATCGAGCAGCTTGAGCGGGAGAAAATCATCATCGGCATCTGGCAGGAAGTGGTTGTGGAAAAGCAGACAGGCGCCGAGGCCCGTGCAACCATCACCAACCAATACCTGACCGAGATCGAAGCCAACGCCGCCGAGTTCAAGGCCAGCGTGGTAGCCAAGGCCGAAGAGATACGCCGGTTGCAGGAAATCAACGCCGCCATCACCGACGCCATCATCGCCCACAACGACGAAGTAGAGCGGCAACTCGTGGTGCAAGCAGAACGGGAAGCCGAACAGCGGGCCAGGCTGGATGACTTGGAAATCGAACCACCGGAAACAGAGGCACCGTCGTTGACGCCAACGGCCACGCCGTAGAGTGATAAAGTATGGTGGCTTTATGCCGCTATCTCTCGATGAGCCAGGAGATAAACGTGCAGACCATCGCCAAGATTGCGGACTCCCTGGGCTTCAAGTCCGAACACGTGCTGCCCTATGGCCATTACAAGGCAAAGATCTCTCTTGACGCGATAAGAGACGGAGCCGCCAGCCAGGGCAAGTTGGTCGTGGTTACCGGCATTACTCCAACGCCAGCTGGTGAGGGGAAGACCACCACGGCTATCGGGTTGACCCAGGGAATGGGACGGCTGGGCCATAACGTTACGGTCAACCTTCGGGAGCCTACCCTGGGGCCGATCTTCGGCATCAAAGGTGGCGGAACCGGCGGCGGGAATGCCCGCATAGTCCCTGAAGATGAGATAAATATTCACTTCACCGGCGACGCCCACGCTGTGGCCTCGGCGCACAACCTGCTTGCCGCGCTGGTGGACAACGCCGTGTTTCGCCACGCCATTCCTGACTTCGACCCGTCAGGCATCCAGTGGTCGCGAGTGACCGACGCCTCGGATCGCGGCTTGCGGCAGGTGATCGCAGGCGTTGGCGGCACGGGGTACGGTCCCCTGCGCGAGGCGAGATTCGACATCGTATCCGCCTCGGAAATCATGGCCATTCTGGCGCTGGCCGACGGGCCAGACGATCTCCGGGAGCGCATCTCCCGCATTGTCGTCGGGGCCACTCGGGACGGCAGTCCCGTAACCGTAGCGCAACTGGGCGTACAGGGCGCGCTGTTGACGCTGCTACACCAGACGGTCATGCCCAACCTCGTGCAGACGCTTGAGGGCCAGCCTTGCCTCGTCCATGCCGGCCCCTTCGGCAACATCGCCCATGGCTGCAGTTCAATCCTGGCGGACAAACTGGCCCTCGGCTACGCAGACTACGTCATAACCGAAGCGGGCTTCGCCTCCGACCTGGGATTCGAAAAGTTCATGCACATCAAGACGCGCCAGAGCGGACTGCTGCCCAGCGCAGCGGTGTTGGTGGCCTCTGCCCGTGCCCTGAAGTGGCATGGAAGAATGCCGCGTCGCGATCTGAATAAGCCCGACAAGGCCCGGGTCATCGCTGGCGGTCCAAATCTGGCCCATCACGTCGGGATAGTCACCAGTTTCGGCCTTCCTTGCGTGGTCGCCATCAACCGCTTCGGCACAGACAGTCCGGAAGAGCTGGCGGCGGTACGCGACATCGCCCTAGAAGCCGGAGCCACCGCTGCCGTGGAGTGCGACGGATACGCTCAGGGCGGCGCAGGCGCCGAGGAATTGGCGCAGGCCGTGGTGACTGCCACCAAGGCCGAAAGCAAAATCACCTACGCCTACCCCCTGGAAGCCACGGCGCAGGAGAAGGCACTGGCCTTGGCACAGAAAGTCTACGGAGCCGCCGATGTGTCCTGGTCCACACAGGCAACGAACCAGTTGCGATACTTCGAATCGCAGGGCTGGGGGGGCCTGCCCATCTGCATGGCCAAGACGCACCTCTCCATCTCCCACGACCCCACCCTCCGAAACCGCCCACAGGGCTACACCTTCCCCATCAACGACCTGCGGGCCTCGGTAGGCGCAGGATTCCTCTACGCCCTGGCCGGGCGCATTGAGACACTTCCGGGCCTGCCCTCCCGCCCTCGGGCACTGGACATGGACGTCAACCCCGACGGCGAAGTTATCGGGATCCTCAATTAACGAGGGAGGAGAGCCGCAATGCGCGTCGTGATGATCCACGCCCTGGCCGAGTCCATCCCCCCGGTGCGACTGGCCTTCAAGGACGAGTTCCCCGAGGCCGAGGTGATCAACTTGCTGGACGAGGGACTCCTCATTGACTTTCCCGGTAGCATAACGCCCAGCCTTCGGCGTCGCATGAGCGATCTCATCTGCTACTGCCAGGATAACAGGGCCGACGCAATTGGCTTGGCCTGTTCGGTGTACGCCCCGGTCGTGGATTCCGCTCGCGATCTGGTGGACGTTCCACTGGTGTCCTCCTACGGTCCGGTGATGTCGGACGCTGTAGCCGCAGGTCCTCGTGTCGGCGTGATCGCCACCAATGAAGCCACGATGTCCGACTCGGAGTATTACCTGAAGCTGGGGGCACAGGAAGCCGGGGTCGAAATTCATATAACGCAAAGGCTCGCGACCGACCTCATCCAGGTTCTGCGGGAAGGCGGCCAATCGGCCTTCGAGAACCGGCTGGAAGACGAAACCTTGTCTCTCGCGAAAGAAGTGGACGTGGTGCTCCTCAGCCAGTTCTCCTTCGCCACGGCACTCGAGCGCCTGCAGAAGGTCTCGCCCGTACCTGTCCTGTCGGCTCCCCACAGCAGCGCAAGAACCTTGAAGAAAATGCTGGAGGCGTAACTATGGCCAAGTCGCAGGAATTGGACCAGGTAATCGCATTGGTCCAGTCTCGTGAAATCGACGAGTCCCAGGGCGCGACCGAGGGCGGGCGCCGGTCGTTTGAAAAGATGGTCGACGAATTCAACATCGGCGTCCCGGCCACTTACAGGCGGGTGAACGCCGGAGGCGTCACGGCGGAATGGGTAGCGGCCGACGGCGCATCGGACAGCAGGGTTGTCCTGTATTTTCACGGCGGCGGCTACATTATCGGATCGCCCAGAACCCACCGGCCAATGCTGACGCACCTGTCCAGGGATTCCGAGGCCAGGGTGCTGTCGCTGGACTACCGCCTCGCACCTGAGCACCCATTCCCTGCGCCCGTGGAGGACGCTGTGGCCTCCTACCGCTGGCTGCTGAGCGAGGGCTACGACCCGTCCAGGATTGCCCTTGCCGGGGACTCCGCCGGCGGTGGCCTGACAGTGGCGGCGCTGGTGCAGATTCGCTATCTGGGGCTGCCGGTACCTGCCGCGGGAGTCTGTGTATCCCCGTGGGTGGATATGGAGGGACTGGGTGAGTCCATGGAGACCAGGGCGGAGGCTGACCCCATGATCGTGAGGGAGGGATTGCTCCTCTCAGCCAAGACCTATCTCGGTGGTGCCGATCCCAGGGCACCGCTGGCCGCGCCGCTGTACGCCGACCTGCGTGGTTTGCCGCCGTTGTTGATCCAGGTGGGTGACGCGGAGGTGTTGCTGGACGACTCCACGCGCCTTGCTGGAGTCGCGCGCGAGGCCGGAGTGAAGGTGCAGATGGATGTCTGGGACGACATGATCCATGTCTGGCCCCTTTTTGCCCCCATATTGCCGGAAGGAAAACAGGCAATTGCCCAGGCTGGCGAATTTATCAAGAAGCATACCGGAGGCTGAACATGATCTACGATTTCAGGATGTATACCCTAAAACCCGGAGCCACGCCCGACTATCGGGCCGGCGTCAAGGAAGTGGGTCTGCCCATCCGACAGAACCACGACGTGGCCCTGTCCGGTTGGTACTGGAGCGACGTGGGCGCGCTGAACCAGGTGGTGCACATCTGGGGCTACCAGGACCTGGAGCACCTGAACGCGCAAAAGGCCGCGGTCTATAGCGACCCCGACTGGAGCGGCAAGTATGTACCCCGGGCGCAGCCTTTGGTCGAATCACAAAAGACCTGGTTGATGATGTCGCCCGCCTTCGCGCCCACCTACCCCGTGCGCGGCCCCATCGCCGAGGAGGGCACGCCGGAGTACAAGCGCAAGAACGACATGGTCTTCGACTTCCGGCAGTACACCCTGAATCCCGGCGGACTTTCCACCTACATGCCAGCAGTCGAAGAAGTGGCCCTGCCCATACGCCAGCGGCACGGCGTCAAGCTCGCGGGCTGGTTCTACAGCGATCTAGGAGACTTGAACCAGGTAGTACACATCTGGGCCTTTGACAACGTCAAACACATGGGGGAAGCGAAGGCCGCGGTTGCCGCAGACCCCGAGTGGGGCGGCGCATATATCCCCCGAGTTCGCGGCGTTATTGCCGCGCAGAACACCTACTTGATGAAAACTACAGAGTTCGGACCGACCCCGTAAGCAAGCATCGGTGAAAGCAAAATTAGGGTGTCGCGCTCCCGTGGGGTGAATACAGAGGGGAGGCAGACGGCCTGTTAGGCCGCTCCGCCTCCCTTTTTCTAGTCCTGTTGATGCTTGAAGAGACCGATGAAATTGCCCTCCGGGTCAATGAATCCTGCAATGGAGAACTTGCTGCCGTTGACTTCCATGTCCATTGGGGGCATGGCCTGAGTGCCACCCAGGCTGACCGCCTTGTCCTGGTAGGCTTGGAGATCGTCGACCTTAACGTAGAAGGTGATTGACGGCTTGGGCGGGTCGTCGCTGGACTGGGATATGCCACCCCCGACCCCGCCCTCTGAGTGCTGTACCAGGCCGTAGTTCCATTCATCGCCAGTGGGTGTTATCTCCCAGTCATACAGCGACGCGTAAAACTGCTGCTACCCCTCGGTGTTTATGCAACTTATCTCGAAATGGACAACAGGGTTCGGCATTTGATCCTGTTTTCCTGCTTTTTGGCGCTGGCGGGTCTCTGTTGGCGCAGGTTCGGCCCCTAGACGCTATATCAAAAGTCCCTTCTCCCTAAGGGGGAAGGTTGGGATGGGAATGAATCTCACTGGGGAACTGACCCTGAAATGGATGACTACCGAGACTCCATTACTTTTGAGATAGTTCCTTAGTTGTGGCAGCCGCGGGCCTGGATGTCCCAGACTGCTTCGACCTTCCTGCCCCGCAGGCCGACGAAGCGATCCCACCGGCTCACCATGGCATCCTGCTGGCCAGGAATGAGCAGAAGCTGTTCTCCCACTTGCAGTGACGTACCATCGGTAAGCCTGAAAACAGCGTGGTCGCCGTCCATCGATTCAACTTCCACCCCTGGCCGACCATCCACCTCTGGAAAGCCGCGCAAAGAGCCGACAGATCGCGAGCCTGCATCACCTATGGCTACCCCGGGTCGGGGCGTGCTAATGATGGTGGTCAGTATTTTTGCAGCATAGCTGAACTCGGTCATGTAGCTGTAGTGCGTCTCCATCAGGAGATAGCTGCCACCCTGGACTTCGGTCACCCCGTCAATTTCACCGGCGACGTCATAGCTCCAGGTCTCGCCAGTGGAGACGATTTCCACGGGAAGGCCTGACTCGACAACTGCGTCCTTAAGGTCGATGACACCCTTGATAACCCTGTTACCCTCGATCACCCGGTCCTCTCGGTCGGGCATGGTGGGGATAACCTGGTGGCTCATGATTCCCTTGAAGCTTATGCCGGGCAGGGAGTCAATCTCGTGTGCCAAGGACACTCCATGATGAATCTCCTGGACTCCGCACCGCTTCATGCCGGTCTCCAGCTCTATGACCACCCCAAGGTCCACGCCCTGGGCTGCAGCCTCCAGCGAAAGGGCGCGAGCGTTGTCGGCGCTGTCGCATGCCACCATGACCTCTGCCTGACCGGCCAATGAGCAGAGACGGCGGATTTTCAGGTCTCCCACCACCTCGCTGGTGATGAAGACGCTGGGGACGCCGCCATGCACCATGACCTCGGCCTCAGCGACCTTGGCGGCGCAGACCCCTCCGACGGTGCCACCGCGGCGTATCTGCCGCAGCGCGATGGCCGGGGTCTTGTGGTTCTTGCTGTGGCCGCGCAGCTTGCTGGATCGGTCGCGGTAGTAGTCGGCGATGACGTCTATATTGTTGTCAAGCGCGTTCAGATCCAGCACGAGGCAGGGCGTGTCCAGTTCCTCCATCGGAGTGCCGGGTAGGGGTGTCTGGCTGTCAATCATGCTTGTAGCTCCTAATGCAACGTCGTCATTACTGGTCTTGGCGATGCTGTGCTACGAAAAGCGGCCGCGGGCAGACAGCGGCCAGTAGCCCTCCAGTTTGCCGTCGCGGACGGCGCGGATGTAGTCATATTGGTTGACGGTAGCGGCCAACTCCCAAGGGGCCAGACGTGCCTTTTGACCTGGCTTCAAATTATCCACAGCGCCACCTTCCAGTTCCACGATGCCATGCTCAGCACTGAACCGGGCCGCCAGGCCTCCGTCGACGCCCTGTAGGACAGGTCGGCCATGGTCCGGGCCGGTGGCTTTGTGTCCAGCATCGAGAACGGCCAGCCCCGCAACCGGGTGGCTTATAACTGTTGCCAGCACCACCGCGGCCAGGGAGAGTTCAGGTAAATGAGACTGCAACCGGACGTCCATCAGCGGATAGCGCCCAGCCCGGACCTCGGTGATGCCCGGCAGGTCTGCGACAACCGCCGAGCAGTGGGCCCCGCCCACACTCAACTCAGGCACAGACAGCCCCGCGCTTTCCATCAGGTCCTTGGCATCCAGGGCGACCTGCAGGTTCTCCCGCGTCTGTCGGGAGTGGGACTCCTGTTCATCCCCCATGGGGCCGGGAACGGTAGCCATGATTCCCCTGAAGTCCAGCCCTTCTGCGTCGGTTACCGCGCGGGCCAATGCAACTGCTTCGGCGTCAGGAGATACGCCGCAACGGCCCATTCCTGCCTCTATCTCCACTAGCACTCCCAGGTTAACGCCCCCTGCTTCGGCTGCCCGCGAAAGCTGGGCGACATTGGCGGCACTATCGACCGCGACGCTCACTTTCGCCTGGAAGGCCAGGGCGCAAAGGCGACGGATCTTGGCTTCGGTTACCACCTGGTTGGCTACCAGCACATCATCGAATCCAGATGAAACGAATACTTCCGCTTCTCCCAGAGTGGTGGCCGCGATGCCTCTGCTGGCCGGAGCGGCCGACTGGCGGCGCGCAATCTGCGGGCAGAGATGGCTGGTTACAACGGGACGAACCGTTGCCGAGGTTGCGGAGAAGTAGCTGTGGTAGGACTGAATATTTCGCTCCATCAAGTCCAGGTCAACCACCAGCGCCGGAGTATCGATCTCCTCCACAGGGGTGCCGACTGGCTGAAAAATGGGGCGTTCCATCGGTAAATCACTCCAACCCTTGATTAGGCAGCAGAATAACACAAGAGGTGGGATTCGTTCTCCAGTTGCAATAGATTATGGGCAGTGCCACAATCTCAGCATGTCTGGATTGCTGGAAGGCGTCAGGGTTCTAGACCTGACCCACTATGTTGCCGGCCCCTATTGCACTCGCCTGATGGCTGGCCTGGGCGCGGACGTCGTCAAGGTGGAGCGCCCGCCTGCCGGGGATCCGGTGCGCCAACTGGGGCCGTTTGCCTCCCGCCCAAACCTGTCTCGCAACTACACCCACGAGACGCCAATAGAGGACGGAGCCTGGCACCTGTACCTGAATGCCGGCAAGCGCGGCATCGCGCTGGACCTCAAGACCGAGCATGGCCGCGAGATAGCGCTGGACTTGGCAGGCAAGGCCGACATTCTTGTCGAGAATTCTTCTCCGGGAACCCTCGACAGACTTGGGCTCGGACTCGATGAACTCCACAGGGCCAACCCGGCGCTGGTGATAACGTCTATCAGCAACTTCGGTCAGACCGGTCCCTACCGCGACTGGCGAGGCGCGGAGGCTGTGCTGTATGCCATGGGCGGACTGATGAACATCACCGGCGAGCCGGACCAGGAGCCGCTTAAAGAGGGGGCACCCCTGGCCCAGCTCGGGGCTGGTCAGAATGCCTTCGCGGCCACCATGGCCGCCCTGATGCATGCCGAGGAAACCGGGGCGGGACAACAAATCGACGTGTCCATCGCGGAATATGCCACCAACATCCTTGAAAACGCGTTGATGCAGTACAGCTATTCCGGACAGGAGTACACCCGGGTCGGCAATCGTGGCTATGGGCGTGCTGCCTGGGGCATCTATCCCTGCGCCGACGGGCATGTGGGCATTATCGCCGGACCGGACCATCGCTGGCCCGAGGTGGCGCGCATCATGGAACGCGAAGAACTTTCCGACCAACGCTTTGCCTCAAGGCGGGGGCGCCAGGAGCACGCAGACGAAGTGGATGCGCTGATGCTGCCTTGGCTTATCGATCACGACAAGGTGGATATTTTCAAGGCAGGGCAGGAAAGCGGTCTGGGTTTCAGCTTCGTTGCCACCATGAAGGACATCCTGGAGATGGAGCAACTGGTCGCCCGCGATTATTTCGTGAAGCTTGACCATCCGGTGGCGGGAGAACTGTCTTACCCCGGTGCGCCGGTAACCTGCGAGGCTGACGCGGATGCCTGGGTGTTCCGACGCGCCCCTCTGTATGGTGAGCACACCACGCCTGTGCTGGTCGATTGGCTGGCCTGCGACTCCTCCAGGATCAGGGACTTAACTGTGTCCGGAGTGGTTTTCGAGAACGGCGCCACATCGAAGAGTTGACCTAAAATGCCCTCCCCTGCCAATCAACCGCTCAAAAACTACCGGGTGCTGGACCTGTCCCGAATCTGGGCTGGGCCGTACTGCACCAAGCTGATGGCCGACTTGGGCGCAGAAATAATCAAGATGGAGTCGCTCAGCGTGTACGACTCCCACCGAGGGCCGGTCAGTCCAGCGCGGGGCATCGCCGCTTATCCCGACGGCGAGCCGGGGGAAGAGCCATGGAATCGCAACGGCTGGTTCAACTGCCTGCATATGTCCAAGTACGGCATCACGCTGGAACTGACCAATGAAGAAGGACGCCGCGTCTTTGAACGGCTGGTGTCCATCAGCGACGTTCTGATTGAAAACTTCCGGCATGGCAGCCTGGAGCGGCTGGGCTACGATTACGCGGCGCTGCGGAAACACCGTCCCGACTTGATCTACGTATCGATGCCCGCCTTCGGAAACACCGGACCTTGGAAGGGCTACCTCGGCTACGGTATCGGTCAGGAACAGCTTTCGGGGATGGCCCACCTGACCGGGTACCCAGACGATGGGCCGATGAAGTCGGGAATCAACCACGGCGACCCGATTACCGGTTCCCACGCCGCCGGGGTGCTGCTGGCAGCATTGCGCCGCCGTCGCAAGACCGGCAAGGGCATGTACATCGACGTGTCACAGCAGGAGTCCGCAGTCGCCTTCATGGGCGGCGAGCTGCTCGCCTACCAGATGACAGGGCAGGAGCCGGACCGCATCGGCAACCGCTCCAAGTGGTACGCCCCATGCAACACCTACCCGTGCGCGGGCGATGACCGGTGGATAACCATTGCCGCGACCAACGAAGCGGAGTGGCGTGGCCTGGTAACAGTTATGAATGCGCCGGCATTGGCAGAGGATGCTCGCTTCACCATGGCCGAGTCCCGGATGGCGCACCAGGACGAGCTGGATGCAATCATCGGCAAGTGGACTCGAGGTCTGGACGCCTTTGACCTGGCCGAGCGTCTGCAGGCCGCCGGCGTTCCTGCAGGGCCGGTGCTGCGAGGGCCAGACCTGCTGGAAGACAGGCACTACGCCGAGCGCGGCACGTTCGTCACCGTGGACCATCCGCAAGTTGGCCCCAAGCAATACCCCGGCCTGCCATGGAAGATGAGCGGCACCCCGGGAGAAGTGCGCTGGCCGTCTCCCACCCTGGGGCAGCACAACCGCGAAATTTTCGGCGGGCTGCTGGGACTTACCTGCAAGGAAATCGATGCCCTGGATGCCAACGGCGTCATCGGGACCAAGCCCACCGGGTCCCGTATTATCTGAGGAGGACCGGAGTTGACCGAAAGAGAAGTCATCTACGAGGTTAAGGAAGGCATCGCCTACATTACTCTGAACCGTCCGGAGAAGCTGAATGCCATCAACCCGGAGATGCGGGAACTGCTGTGGGACGCCTTCCAGGATGTGAGAAACAGCGACGAGGTGCGCTGCGCCATTGTTACCGGCGCCGGGAGGGCATTCTCCACGGGCCACGACCTGGTGGCCATGGCCAGCGCCCGAGCCAACGAAGGCCCCACAACGGGGGACCTTTATGTCGAGCAATCGAAGATTTGGAAGCCGATCATTTCGGCCATCAACGGCGTCTGCCTGGCCCAGGGCTGCGGCATCGCACTGGGCAGCGACATCCGCATCGCGTCTACCAATGCCCAGTTCGGGTGGCCCCAGGCCAAGCGGGGCATCTCGTCGGTCAGCGGGCCGGCGCTGTTATCGCAGGTCGTGCCGCGCAACGTGGCCTTCGAGTTCCTGTTCACTGGCGAGTTTGTCGACGCGCAGAAGGCGTTGGAACTGATGTTGGTCAACTACGTTGTCGAACCTGAAGAGGTGATGCCGCGCGCTGAGGAAATGGCCCGCAAGATAACCGCCAATGCCCCTCTGGCCCTGGCCGCCATCAAGGAGGCGTCCGTAAAGGGCAGCGAAATGGGCCTGGAGGACCGGGTGGCATACGCGCAGAAGAAGCGCGACGAAGTGCTGGCCTCCGAGGATGCGCAGGAAGGAGTGCGAGCCTTCGCCGAGAAGCGCGCTCCGGTCTGGCGCGGAAGGTAACGACTTCCGGAACGCGGCGATCCTAGAGACAGTCTTATCCAGTCAGTCATCCGAACGAGAGAGGGAGACTTATGGCCACGCTTACTACGCCCGAAACCGTATCAATGAACCCGGCAGGGCTGGAGAAGGTGAAGCAGATCTTCAATCGCCAGATCTCCGAGGGGCTACACCCTGGCGCCGGGCTCGCTGTGTATCGCTACGGCAGCCTGGTGCTGGACATCCACGGCGGCGTCGCGGACAGCAACAGCGGCCGCCGGGTCGACGACAAGACGATGTTCGTTTTGTTCTCCTCCACCAAGCCTCTGGCAGGGGCCTGTGTCTACATGCTCAAGGAGCGTGGCCGCCTGGAGTGGGACGACCCTGTGGCGAAGTTCTGGCCTGAGTTCGGCCAGAACGGGAAGGAGGCGGTAACCATCCGCCACCTGCTGAGCCATCAGGGCGGCTTCCCCGATACCCCCGCCGACCTACCGTGGACCGACTGGCACGATTGGAGCTTGGTCTGCGCCGCGTTGGAGCGGGCCACGCCCAAGTTCACGCCGGGATCCACCCTGTCGTACCATCCCATCAACTACGGCTGGGTCATCGCGGAGCTAGTACGTCGCATCGATGGCCGGACCTTCGACCGGTTCATTGCCGAGGACCTGGCCCGTCCACTGCAGATGGAGGACACCTACGTAGGCCTGCCCGAGGAACTGGAGGACCAGGTGTCGCGGATCCACCTGATGGAACAGGACGCCGATACCAACGGATACGCGGGTGTGTTTGACAAGCCCGAGGTACACCGGGTCATATGCCCCGGCGCCAACGGCATCGCTTCAGCCGGAGACCTCGCCCGCTTCTACGCGGCGATGGAGCGCAAGGGCACTCTGGACGGCGCCACCGTGCTGCGTCCGGAGACTGTCGCCGAGGGCATCACGATGCAGGTCGAGGGCATCGACCGGTCTCTGGAACTGTTCGCCCAACGGGCCCTGGGATTTGCGCTCAACGATGAACGTATGGGCAAGCCTACCAGCGACCCGATGCACACCTTCGGGCACGGCGGTGCCGGCACCTCCATCGGCTGGGCCGACCTCGACACGGGGCTGGCCGTGGGATACATCACCAACGGTTTCCGTGGCGCCGACAAGAACAACGCCCGACTGGCCGAGGTATCGCAGGCCGTTCGAGACGCCTGCGCGTAGCTGGCGACCTGGTGTTGGACCCGGTGTTGATGATTGTAGGGGCGGGTTTGAAACCCGCCCCTACGCATTTGAGGGACGTGCCCTGGCTAGGTGAGCCGCAGTAGGGCTTCGGCGTTGCCTGACATGTGCTTGACCAGGGCCTCGTCGCCGAGATCCTGCCAGAAGGGCCAGTTGATGACCATCTCGGCGGTGTCGGGGAAGTGGGCCTCGCCGTGGGGATAGTCGGACTGATGCATCAGGGCCTCGGTGCCCAGCAGGTCTATGCAGGCCTTGGTCATGGCAGCGCCTTCGAAGGGCTCGGCACCGCAGCGGAACCGGCCCATCTGGGCGTACTCGATGGGCTTGTAGTCGGTCTGGGGTGTGGTGCCGGAGACGTAGTTGCACATCTCCTCGAGCCGTATCAGCCAGTGGGGAAGCCACCCGTGGCCCACCTCGGCGGCGCCAGCATTCAGGTTGGGGAAGCGATCAAAGACCTTCCCGACGATCAGGTAGGACAGTAGGCGGGCGGCGCCCCAGGGG
Source organism: Dehalococcoidia bacterium (assembly GCA_965222025.1). Lineage (GTDB taxonomy): Bacteria > Chloroflexota > Dehalococcoidia > Lucifugimonadales > UBA3495 > VXOI01. The sequence goes on from CBDCTI010000008.1 coordinate 221,447, forward strand.
TGAGCGGCGGTGCGGGCTACGGCGATGTTGCCCCACATGTCTCGGTAACCGGGGAAGTAGGGCGGCTCGAAGGTGAAGCTGTGGTGCAGGATAGGCAGGTGCTCCTCGTTCAGCACTTCGAACAGCGGGTCGACGGCGGGATGGTCGATGGGCATTCCCTCCGGGAGGATGATCGCCACCGCGACCGGCCATTTCTCCTTCGACACTGCCTTGATTTCGGCAACCGACCACTCGATGTCGGCGGCTGGGGCGAGGACGATGCTGCGGAGCCGCTCAGGGTCGGCGCTGCAGTACTCGCGCATGTAGCGGTGGTAGGCGGAGTACAGGCCCTCGGCCAAGGTGACATCCTCGATGCCGGTGAGGCCGTTGGCCCAGGTGCCGGGGATGATTACGTCAACGTCGCGGCCCTCCAGGTCCATATCGGCCAACCGGCCAGCAGCGTTCTCGTCGCTGACGCCCTTCTGCGGGTCGACGCGGTGGTGTCCCGAGTTCCGGGTGACGCGGCCTTCCAGCGCGCCGCGCCCGCCGGCGACTGCGGCCTGGTCATCGCCACTGGGGGCCTCACCGGGGAAGCGATCGAAGGGGATGGACGCGATGCTAAGGGCGTTGTATCCGCCTACGGTGCGGATGTAGGGCTTCAGCTCATCCAGCCGGGGCCGGAAGCTGGGGTTGACGTACTTGACCAGGGTGTCGAGGCTGGGGTTCACGTGGGTGTCGATGTCGATAACGCGGTAGCCGTTCTTCATTTGATCGTCTCCCTGTTCAGACCTGTTCAGACTCGGGCGCTCACGGTTTCAGGTAACGGGACAGCCATTCGAGGCAGCGTCCCCAGGCCATGTGGGCAGCCTCGGGGCGGTAGCTCTCGCGGGTGTCGGACATGAATGCGTGCCCAGCTCGTTGGTAGCTCACGAACTCGAAGGTCTTGCCTGACTGCTCCAGTACCTCGCGCAGGCGGGCGACGTCTACGGGGGAGGGGTTGGTGTCGTCGTCGCCGAACAGGCCGAGCATGGGGCAGTCGAGGTGCGCGGCCAGCTCCCCCGGCGACGTCGGGTTGACCTCGGTGGGCTGGAACAGGCCGTTGGAGTAGAAGTTGACGAACACGTCGACCTGTCCTGCTCCTGAAGCCCGGCTGCTGGCAAAGACGAGACCGATGCGGCCGCCGGAGCAGAAGCCGACGAGCCCGATGCGGTCGCCGACGTGAGGACTGGCGCGCAGAAAGTCGAGGCCGCCCTGCAGGTCGCCGATGGTCTGGGCGTTGGGGCGGGCGTTCAGGGCGTCGCGGGCCAGGTCCATGTCCGCGTGTTCGATCACGGTCAGGAACCCGTCGCGGCTGTAGAGGGCGGGGACGATGGCGGCGTAGCCCAGGGCGGCGAAGCGTCGGGCCATGTCCTTCATGTGCTCCTCGTAACCGTGGATGCCATGGACGAGGAGCAGGCCGGGATGCGGGCCCTCCGCGGACGGGCGGGCCACGTAGGCAGGGACTGGGTCCCCGTTGTAGCCACTGACGGCGACGTCGTAGGCCGTTATGTCAGCCGGGTGGTAGACCAATCCGGGGGGCAGTGCTCGGGAGACCAACTAGCGCCCTCTCTCACCACTTTGAGCCGCCCGACGTTCGGGCTGGATGAGGGCATTCTATGTATGGGGCGGCAGGGTTGCAACCGCGGGAGTGGGCACCACGGGGCCACCGCACCAAGCCGGCGAGATATTACGGCTGAGCGAAGAATCCGACAAGGCTGATGAAGTCAGGAGGACCTGCGACGGGAAACCGGCGTCTCCGTGGGAAAATCCGGACAGAATGTCTCCCACCCAGTTCCGTATTTTCCCATATTCTCCCAAAATCGAGCTTTACCCTATCTGAGAACTCTCCAATCCGACGGATTTTTCCATTCCGGTTCCATTCTGTCCCATCCTTCCCATTTGGGTTGTGATTGGGGTTCCCGGAGGGAATGTGAGTCGATTGGCGGACGATGGTTCCTGGTTCTCATATGGAATATTTGTTCTCAATTCAATGGTAGCCCGGCAACTGTAGGTTTGGCAAGGGTCTGGTGTCAGCGGTAGGACAATACAAGGAGCGGAAATGTGTCTTCCCTCTATGGCCATGACAGTCATTGGTTGCGCAGGAAACAGCCACGCAGGAAAATGTTGCCGTGCTGGATCTGCTAAAGACTCACTTTGGCTACGATGAATTCTTTCCGCTGCAGGAAGAAATCATTGCTTCCGTGATGGCGGGGCGCGACACCTTCGCGCTGATGCCCACCGGCGGCGGGAAGTCCCTCTGCTACCAATTGCCGGCACTGGCGCTGCCGGGACTAACACTGGTTGTCTCGCCCCTGATCGCGCTGATGAAGGACCAGGTGGACGCCCTGGAGGCCAACAGGATTCCTGCGGGGTTCGTCAACAGCACGCAGACCCGCGCGGAACTGGCGCAGGTGGTGCGCGAAGTGCGTGCCGGGGAAATCAAGCTGCTGTACGTGGCTCCCGAACGGGCAACGGAGCCACGATTCGCCGAAATTCTCCAGTCGCTGGACGTCTCGCTGATCGCCATAGACGAGGCGCACTGCGTGTCCGAGTGGGGCCACGACTTCCGGCCCGCCTACCGTCAGCTGTCCGAACTGCGCCGCGTTTGCCCCAATGTGCCGGTCATTGCGTTGACCGCCACAGCCACGCCACAGGTGCGGGCAGACATTCTGTCGCAGCTCGGTTTGAGAGACCCACAGGTCTTCATCTCCAGCTTCAACCGTCCCAACCTGAGCTATTCAATAATTCCGAAGGACCGCGATCTTTCCGGGATGCTGGGCCTGCTCAAGAAGTACCAAGGCGAATCCGCCATCATCTACTGTGGCTCTCGCAAGGCGTCCGAGGACATTGCACAGACGCTGACAGAACAAGGCATTGTCGCAGAGGCATACCACGCCGGCCTCGGCGCAGAGACACGAAAGGCCACCCAAGAGCGGTTCATCCGCGACCGGACCCCCGTAGTCGTAGCGACCATCGCCTTCGGGATGGGTATCAACAAGCCTGATGTTCGGGTAGTCGTCCACTACGACCTGCCCAAGAGCATAGAGAGCTATTACCAGGAGACGGGGCGGGCCGGCCGGGACGGTCTTCCTTCGGAATGTGTTCTTTTCTACTCCTATGCCGACAAGTCCAGGCAGGAGTTCTTCATCAACCAGGTCGAAGACGCGGAAGAGCAAAGACGGGCCCGGTGGCGTCTGGAGCAGGTGATTTCCCTGTGCAACCTGCGGGGCTGCAGGCGAGGATTCGTCCTTCAGTACCTGGGAGAGGAATGGCCCGAAGGGAATTGCGGTGCCTGCGACAACTGCGTCGAGCCGCAGGAACAGTACGACGCCACCGAAATCGCACAGAAATTGCTCTCGGCGGTCATCCGCACGGGGGAGCGGTTCGGGGCGGCTCATGTCATGGATGTAATGCGGGGCAGCCGCTCGGAAAGGGTTCTCAAGCAGGGCCATGACCAGCTATCGGTGCATGGCATCGCAGCGGATACATCGCGAGATGAGTTGCGGGACCTTGTGGAGGACCTGAAGCGAGAAGGGATGCTGGCCGTATCCGACGGTGAATTTCCGACGCTGTCGGTCACCGTGCGGGGCCGGGAGTTCCTGAGGAAGCGGGAGACCCTGGCGCTTTCCCGACCGGTGCAGAGGAGGCAGGTGGCCGATGCGGACCGCCAGGGTAGCCGGGACTCAGTCGATGCATACGACCTTGGCCTGTACGACGCACTGTCGGCCCTACGCAGGGAGATCGCCGACCAGCGAGGTGTTCCGGCGTATGTGGTCTTCGGCAACCGCAGCCTGCAGGACATGGCACGCAAGGTGCCTCGAACGCCCGCCGAGTTCTCTGGAGTCTCCGGCGTAGGCCGGGCGAAGCTGGAGGACCTGGGCGGGCCGTTCCTGGAACGCATCAACGCCTACGCCCGGGAGCGGGGATGGCCAGACGCGCCCGCGGTCGCCGGCAGAGGCACGGCTGCCGCCAAGGCACCGAGGATTGTAAATCAGTCTTACCGGGAAACGGGACAACTCATATCCGAGGGCGCATCGCTGGAGGAAGTAGCAGAGGCCCGCAGCATGACCGCAGGCACCATCCTGGGGCACCTGGAACGAGTGGTCGAGGAGGGAGTTGCTGTCGAGTGGTCGCACCTGCTGCCGCCCGCCGAGCATCGCGCGGAAATCGAGGCAGTGTTCCGGCTCATGGGCGACAATCCGCTGCGGCCGGTGTGGGATGAGTTGGAGGGGCGATTCACCTACGATGAGATCCGCCTGGTGCGGCTGGCGTGGCGGTCCGCTCGGCGGGCGGAAAGGTCAACGCCTTCGTCAGCCGATGAGACGGACCCGCGGTCGATGATGGGGCGGTGAGGGACACCTTCGCACTCATGCCCACTGGCGGAGGCAAGTCGCTGTGCTATCAGTTGCCGGCGCCATCGAACAAGCGATCTAACATTATAATCTGCGATAAATGGAGCTAAGGAGATCGTTGTTTGCCAAGTAAGGAACTAGGCATTCGAGGTAAATTGCTCGTGCTGTTGGCGGTCGTGGCTTTATTTGCTTGGCCCGGATATCAGGCGTACACGGCTGTGATTGCCCCTGTCAACTCGAACTTTCAAGATCTATCCCTCTCTCAGAATGAAACTCTAAATGAATCGGCACCTACACAGGTTCCGTCGACAGCTGGCAAACTTCCTGGGTCAGATAGTACACATGCCGCCGCTGTCACTGATGTGCCCATCAACCGAAATGGGGAAAATCCGTCCACCTTAGTACCCACGACTCAATCAAAATCTGTCGCAATGACTGAGCCCACGAACACTGCGGTTCCCACCGCAATGTTAGAGCCGACACCGACACCAACACCGACACCAACACCGACGCCGACACCGACACCAACACCGACGCCGACACCAAGGCCGACGTCGACACCAAGGCCGACGTCGACACCAACACCAACACCCAATCCCGTTCCTCACCTTAGGCACATGAACGAGAAACTCTATATGTTGGAGCTAATTAATTTGGAGCGTGAGAGGGTAGGCATCCCAGCCGTGGAACTCGGTGACAATAGTGCGGCCCAATTGCACGCTGAGTCCTCCTTGGCAGGTTGCTACTCCTCTCACTGGGGAAACGATGGATTGAAGCCCTATATGCGCTACAGTCTCGCTGGAAGCTACCAATCTAATGGTGGAAACGGCAGCGGGAGCGACTACTGCATAACGGCAGCAGATGGGTACAGTGGTCTCTCAAGTATCAGAACAGAAATAAAGGATACTATGGCGGGCTGGATGAGCAGCCCTGGCCATCGCCGCAACATATTGGAGAAGAAGCACAAGAAGGTGAATATCGGTCTGGCCTGGGACAAATACAACATCAAAGGGGTGCAGCATTTTGAGGGTGATTACGTTGAATACGCGGCACTGCCCACGTTTGACGGAAGCGAGTTAAGACTGGACGGCAAGACAAAAAACGAGGCTCAGTTCGGCCTAGGAAACACCATCCCCGTCCAGATATTTTTCGATCCGCCTCCTCAACCTCTGACCGGTGGCCAGCTGTCAAGAACATATTGCTATGGTTCCGGTAAGCCCGTCGCCTACGTGCGTAAACCACTTACGGGGAATTCGTACTACCCCAAAGATACGTTGTCAACAACTTATACCGCATGTCCGAATCCATACGAAGTACCTCGTGATGCGCCTGCACCTCGCTCCCATAACGAAGCTAACCTGCATTGGCAGCAGGCTTACCAAGCAAGCCAATTCTTGGGAAATATCCCAGCGGTCATGCAAGCGTTCACTGCATCAACATGGAGGATCGACGGTGAAGAATTCCAGATAAATGTAAGTCTAAGCCGATTACTAGCAGCACAAGGCCCAGGCGTCTACACTGTGGTACTGTGGGGACAAGTTGACGGCGACACTGAGATAATCTCCCAATATTCGATTTTTTACGACCTACTCCGTCCCAACACATACGACTAAACAAGCTATGGAAGGTGCGAATTGCCGCTCAAGATACCCAACTACGGCGATTGGGGAGGAGACGGGGTCCGTGGATACCACCCTCCCGCCTGCACTTGCTACCGATGCAATGAGGAACGGCGACGGGTTGAGACCTCTAAGGAAGAAGAACGACGGGTCGCGGAATACGACAGGCGCGTTGCCGAAAACCAAAAGCCTACTAAGGATGACCAAAACAAGCGGGGTAAGAACAAGCCAACCCGCCCAGGTGGAGGACAGTCGAGCCCCCGCACAACATCACAACGCCGAGCTGCGGAAGCCGTCGACCAGTCAGTGGCGGGCGCTCGTCCTGTCGCTCGCGCCAGAACAAATGTGGGCCGTTCGACAGCGCCGCGCGAGGAGAGCAAAGCCCTTAGAATGTCGAGAGCAGTCACGGCCTCGGCAATACGTTACGCCCTAGCCTTACACGTGGCTGCAATTGTAGGGTTGGCGGCTTACGGCTTAGTGCAGGGAGGGACCTCGAACGTGATGCCTACTTTAAACGGCGCTACGACAGCATACGTCCAGGCTTGGAATACTATGGGGGCAATGATCGGCCTTGGGTGATGAGAGTTCGATAGTGGACAGATCCACATACGGAAAGAATGCGAAGGGTCAGCAATGTTGCTGAGTCTTCACTAGGTATCAGACATGAAGCGTCATGCCAGGGTTGTATCGGTCCGAGGAATCTAACTGACTCGTGCCGTTACCTTCAAGAGGCGGAAGGGGAGGCTCTCACCCAACCCTCCCCCTCCAGGAATAGGGGGAATGATTAGGCCCGTTCGTGGTTCGACAGGCTCACCATGAACGGGCCTTGGCGTGTCTCCGGGTGGTGGAGTGCCGCCCCTACAGCCCCAACGCTGCCGCCAGCTCGCGCTTGTGCTGTTTGGGGTCGCCTAGGAAGTGGTATAGGGTGCGTGAGGCGGCGGTGTGCAGGGTGAGGCCATACTCGGTCATGCTGCCGACACCGGCGTGGACCTCGTGGGCGTAGTTGCAGGCCTCGTAGTAGCCCTCGCTGGCTACGGCAGCGGCCAGGCTGGTGCTGCCGGCAGCGTCGCGGCCGACGTCGAGCTTCCAGAGGGCCTCGTAGGTGGTCCAGCGGGCTGCGTCGAGGTGGTTGACGAGGGCGATGACCTGGTCCTGGACGCGCTGGAAGCGGCCGATGGGGGTGCCGAACTGGATGCGGGTGCGGCTGTAGTCGACGGAGACCTCGTAGACGGCCTGGCAGCCGCCGACCTGGTAGGCGCCGATGACGGGAATGGCCTTGGCGACGGCGCGGTGCCACGCGGCCCAGCCCCCGGCGACGCTGCCGCCGAGGACGTTGGTGGAGTCGGCGGAGGCGTTGTCGAAGCGCACCTCGGCCAGATTCCAGGCGAAGCCGGGCAGGCCACGAGACTGGACGCCGCTGGCATCGGCGGGGACCACAACAAGGCCCACATGCTCGGTCTCCTCGGAGCGGACTGCGACCAAGTAGTGGCTGGCGGACTCGCCGTCGAACACGTAGGCCTTGGAGCCGTTGAGGCGCAGGCCGTCGCCGTCGACCTGTGCTGTGAGACGGACGTCACGCTCGTCCCACCCGTAGTCGCGCTCGGTTATGGCAGGGACCAGGCGCATCTGGCCGCTGGCGATCTGGGGAAGCCAGTCCCGCTTCTGCTCCTCAGTCCCGCCCTCCAGGATCGTAAGGGCGGACAGGACGGCGGAGGTCAGGTGCGGGCCGGGGACGGGACCGCGGCCCAGTTCCTCGAAGAGCACACCGGCGTCGGTGAAGGAGCCTCCCTCGCCGCCGTACTGCTCGGGGATGAGGATGCCCAGCCAGCCGGTGGCGGCCAACTGGCCCCACGGTTCCAGCGGGGTGGTCTCGTCGGGGGACGCGATCTGCAGCAGCGTCTCCTTGGGGTATTCCTGCGACACGAGGCGACGGGCCGCCGCCTTCAGCATTTCCTGTTCGGGGGTGAGGGAAAGGTCCATTTCAGTCCTCTGGGTCCTGCGATGATGCAGTTGGTTTTGATCTTTCTTAATCTTTACGCTGCTGGTCCCGTGGATTCCCGCTTTCGCTGGAATTACGGATGGCGTAGGAGCGCATGTCCTTCGGCAGGCACGGGAGTGCGCCCCTGCGGATGCCGATGGCGGCTAGCCAAGGGCGCCGGCGCGTTCGCGGACCTCGCGGCCGATGCCGATGCGTCGGGCCATGATGACCTTCTGGATGTCGGTGGTGCCACCGGGGTGGATGGCGACGATGCCGGCACGGGAGTGGGCCTCCATGTGGCCGTCTGCGGCGCCCAGTTCCTTATCGTGGGTCAGGCCGGCCGGGCCAAGGATGTCCAGCATTGCCTGGGACATCCGCAGGCCGGATGTCTTGCGCACGTAGGAAGCCTGCGGGCCCTCGTAGGTTACGTTGGCTCCGCTGTGGCGCATCCAGTAGTTGCGCAGATTGAGCAAACGGACGACCTCGCCCTCAATGTATACGTCGATGAGGCGGTCGCGAACGTCCGGGTCGCTGGTCATCGGCTCGCCGCGGCGCTCGGTGGTGCGACAGTGGTCGAAGAGCCGGTCGACCAGCCAGTTGCGGCCGATACGGCCGCCGGTGCCGTGCTCCAGCTCCAGGTGTGTGGTAGCAACCTTCCAGCCCTCGTTCTCGGCTCCGATAAGGTTGAAGGCGGGGACGCGTACGTTGTCGAAGTAGACGGTCTGCTTGACGCCGGAACCCGCCCCGGACTCGCCGCCGGAGATCAGCAGGTCCATGGGCTGGATGGTGATGCCGTTCAGGTGGGACGGTACCATGAACCAGCCCAGATTCTCGTGGCGCTTGGCCTCGGGATCTGTGACCGTGATGGTCCACATGTAGTCGCAGCCGTGGTCGCTGCCCACGAAGATCTTCTGGCCGTTTAGGACGTACTCGTCGCCGTCGCGGATGGCAGTGGTCTTCACGTTGGCTAGGTCGGAGCCCGCCTCGGGTTCGGACAGGAGCTGCCACGTGCGGATGCGGCCGGTGAAGATGGACGGCAGGAAGGACATCTTCTGCTCTTCAGAACCCCAGACGAGGATGGAGTTTCCGCCGAGGCGACCGCCGGAATCGTAGTAGGGCGGCAGGGTCAGGCCGAATGAATCGATTTCCTCCTCGATTACAACGGCGCTGTCGACGTCGAGGCCGCCGCCGCCGTACTCCCTGGGCGCGGTGGGCCAGAGCCAGCCCTTGTCGCCCAGCTCGCGGCCGAGGTCGCGGCGCAGCTGGTACTGGTCCCAGGTCAGGTCGGCGGGGTCAGCCGGGTGCTCCATGCCGTCGGGGACATGCTGCTTCAGCCAGTCGTTGACCTCGCGGCGAAACTCTTCCTGTTCGGGGGTGTAACGCGGTTCAAAGTCCATGGGGCCTCCGGGTTAGTCGGTGTAGAAGTGGGGCGTCAGGTCCTCTTCGGGAACGTACTGGCATGCTATGCGATAAATATTGTGAAGCGTACCTATGGGAATCTGTCTATTGCGTGGCACCATCACTGGTAGGTCCCCACCATCAGGGGCTGTTCCTACCATCTTGATGTGACTTCCACGTTGCGAATAGACCTCGAATCCAAAGCGTCTGAGTATGGCGATTACCTGATTGCTTGAAAGTCTCCTAAGCCGCGGCAACTTCGGCGGTTTCCATCTGATAGATAATCGTTATGCCCGGGTTGGCAACCAGTCCAAATTTAGCAGGATCTTCTCCTTCCAACAGCAGGCAAACGACCTCCTGCAATCTAACCGCCGTTTCGTCAAGAGTGCGACCGTCAGTGACTGCGGAAACCTCAAGGCAAGTGGCCACGTAGTATCCATCATACTTTCTGACTACGGCGTGGATGTTTCTTTGCAAGGGCAAGTCTGGGTCGTAAGGCATGAAACCTCCGCCACTTTCCAATGTTTCAGCCCTCTAAGAGTGGTCAGCCGCACTTCATTGGGAGCGCAGGGCGCGGCCTGGGAGGGCACCGGTGTGGGTACCATTATCCACGACGAGGGTGCCGTTTACCAAGACGTGGGAGATGCCGTCGGGGTACTGTTTGGGCTCTTCAAATGTGGAGTTGGCCTTCACGGTATCGGGATTGAAGACGACCATATCGGCCTTCATGCCGTCACGGAGGATGCCCCGGTCCTGGAGATTCAGGCGCTGGGCGGGGGCGGAGGTCATCTTGCGCACGGCGTCTTCCAGGCGGAACAGGCCCTCGTCCCGGCTGAGCTGCCCAAGGACGTAGGGGAAGGTGCCGTAGGTGCGCGGGTTGGGCATGTCGCCGGTCATGATGCCGTCGGAGCCGACCATCTGGGCCGGGTGGCGCACGATGGTACGGATGTTGTCGGCGTTGCCGGTGCGGGCCACGAAGGCGACTTCCAGGTTTTCCTCGATCAGCAGGTCGCAAATGGCGTCCACCATTCGCTTGCCCTGGTGCCGGGCCAGGTCGCCAAGGGATCGACCCTCCCACTCCTTGTTCTTCGGGACGTTGCTGAAGATGTAGTGGTCGAGCGTCAGTCCCCACATGGGCTCTACGGCGTCGCCGATCTCGTCCCGGACTGCCTGTTGCCGGATGCGACCCACCAGGGCCGAGGGCCCTCCGGCGTGCACCCAGTAGGGCAGGAGGGAGTGAAGAACGGTCGAGGCGGCGGCGTAGGGGTACTGGTCGAAGGTAACGTCGACGCCGAAGTTGCGGCCCTCATCCACCAGCCCCACCATGCGCTCGCCCATGCCGTCGACGGGGTTGTGGTAGTGGGATATGTGGACCGGAACGCCGGCACGGCGCCCGATTTCGATGGCCTCGCGGAAGGGGTCGAGCAGGCGGTCGCCGAGGGAGTAGCGGGCGTGGGTCATGTAGATGCCACCCAGGTCGGCGACGGCCTCGCTTACCGATACCAGTTCGTTGGTGTCGCTGTAGGCACCGGGCGGGTAGGTAAGGCCAGTGGCGAATCCGAAGGCGCCGTCCTGCATGGCCTCGCGGACGAGCTGGCGCATGCGGGCGAGCTCTGGCTCGGTGGGGAGACGGTCCTCCCAGCCCATGGCCTCGACTCGTATGGCCGCGTGGGGCGCCATGAATGCCACATTGCAGGCCACCCGGTTGTCGAAAAGGTCGAGGTATTCCCGCACCGAGCCCCAGCGGACGTCGGCGGGAGGCATGCCGTTCACCGCGGCGAGGTAGTAAAGGAGTTGCTCCAGCTTTTCAGGTGAGGACGGGGCGTAGGACAGGCCGTCCATCCCCATCAGTTCGGTGGTCACTCCCTGGCGTAGCTTTACCTGGTGTTGCGGGTTGGACAGCAACACCAGGTCGGAGTGGGAGTGCATGTCGATGAAGCCTGGGCAGATGACGCTGCCGTTCACGTCGATGGTTCTTCCAGCCTCCACGTCACTCTCGCCGGAACGAACGACGGTTACGGTGTCTCCCGAAATGCCGATTCCACCGCGAAACCAGGTCTGTCCGGTGCCATCTATGACGCGCCCATTGCGGAGAAAAAGGTCAAACATACTCCGTCTCCAAACCGGGAATCAGCTCAACTGCAATAGCCTACCACAGCGATGTGTCGACGTGGTGCGGCCCATGAAACCAAGTGAAAACCAGGTGCAAACCAAGTACAAACCATGTGTAAACCAAATGCAAACCAGGTGCAAGCCAGGTGCCATGCACCGTTGCGGTGCTGCTGAGACGGACCTGTGAGCGGACGTATTCCGGCGTCGGGGGCTGGGTTGCAGGCGGCAAGGTGGACCGCGCGATTGGTGCGGCAAATTTCTTCTGTGAAGTTTCTCCCTGGTATTCTCCCGTTGGCCTGAATCGCCAATTTAGATGACGGCCGGCTGACGAAAGTTGCTCTTGGCGTTTCTTCACAAAAATGTGAAGAAATGTTGTAGCATAACCAGTGGTCTATTAGTCCATACTTGGCACTATATTGGCACCATTAAGATCGTCTATATAGCTCGAAAATGTCATAGAAGTACTTCTAATTAACTATCTTAAAACGCACTGCTCTAGCGGAACACCAGCCTGAAATGCCACCAAAAGCTATCCCAGGTGGCAGATTCCCGCCCCAGATGGAGTCGAAGGCAAGTTATTGGCGGATATGTCGGCTAGGGGAGCGTTGATGGTTCTCCGATTTTCAGGGCCGATGGGGATCTGGCTTCCTGATTTCGCAGGAAAGACGGGGCAGGTTGTCTCGCCACGTTTTGAGATAACTTCCAATGGCTCGGGGCTGGACTAATTTTTATGTAGCCGGGGCAACGCCAAGCTGAATTTCCCGGCAATTTAATCTGCCTCTTCGGATTAAGTCTGGAGTCACGGAGCACCAGCCATGTTGAATCGTTTCCGCAACCTGGCAAGGAGACTGGAACTGCCCCAGGAGCATGACCATGTTGTCTACCGGATTATCGATGAGCACCTGAACACCGTTGAAGTGACCGCTGCTCAATACGCGTTGTGGCGGGTGAACAACGACGTTACGAAGAGAGCAATAGTCGGCCAGGACACCGTCGAGAACGTAATTGTACGGACCACTTTTTCAGTAATGCCAGAGAACCGGTCCTCCGGGCCCTTCGGCACCTCAGCTTTTGGACTCCCGTTTTACGAGCCGCTCCTGGAATACTCGCAAAGATATGACTCATGGCAGGAGGCAGAGCGGGGACATCGGCAGACCCTGGACCGTATCAGGTGGGTGGCAGCCCAGGCCCAGGCCGATGTTGAGATTGCGCAAGCCTTTGCGGGAACTGCATCCGATGTCAGGGAGGCGATTACTGCACAGCTTCCCGAACTGTTCTCGGTGACGCGGTCCGACAACGTAGCCCTTGTGCGGACTCCCCTGTTGATGGCCGACGGTACTCCGATTGGGTTGCAGGTCATGAACGAGGATAGCGGATTCCTCATAGCCGAAGTCGAACCCTTCAAGGCCGAGACCAGTGGAGGATTCCCACCCGGGGACCTTCTGGAGCGATTCGGTGTGGGGATCGTGGACGGCCAGATGACGGTTAGGGCGGGCACCCCTTCAGAGTTGGCCTCCGCCATTCTGGCGCTCTCGCAGGCCATTTCCTGTGCATCATTCCTGTCGCCTGTGGAGTGAGACCCGAAGGGTCGAGGCTCTATCCTTGCACTCGCAATCCTTGCACCCACAATTGACCAGCCTGTTACCTTGTAATCGGCGCATTTGCCCTCGGTAGCCCGGCTATGGTCGCCTTCCGCTTACTGACCAGCAGAGGCTCTCGGCCCAAGGTGGGCACCGCGGAATCCGGGTGTTCACTCCAATCCTGTGGTACTCATGTCTACTTCCTCCAGTCTCTTCTTCAATGACATTCACTCGCAGCTCAACTCCACCAGGGTCCGTCGTGTCGAAACTCCCGACACGCTGTCCGCGCTTCAGCAAGCCGTAGCGGGGGTCCGGGGGTCCGGAGGCAGCCTCTGCGTTGCGGGCGGACAGCACTCCATGGGCGGACAGCAATTCCTCTCCGACGGCGTGCTCCTGAGCACCGCTGGACTGAATCGGATTCTGTCCCTGGATGCCGGGCGCGGTCTTGTGAAGGTTGAAGCTGGCATCCTCTGGGACGAGTTGGTAAACGAGCTCCGCAGGCTGCAGCAGAATGCACCCCGTCGATGGAGCATCGTGCAGAAGCAGACGGGCGCCGACCGGCTGAGCATAGGCGGAGCGCTGGCGGCCAACGGGCATGGGCGGGGCCTCACCTACGCTCCGATCGTGCAGGACGTGGAGTCCCTTGAAGTGGTGGGCCCGGACGGCTCCCTGATGCAATGCAGCAGGAAGGAAAACAGGGAGTTGTTCAGTCTGGTCATCGGGGGTTACGGACTATTCGGGGTAATCTATTCAGCCACTCTCCGCCTGATGCCAGCGCATTACCTCCGCCGTACGGTTGAGGTTACGACGGTGGACAAAGTGGCCTCCCGGTTCGCCGCCCGCATTAAAGACGGATTTACCTACGGCGACTTTCAGTACATGACGGACGAGTCATCCCCTGGATTTCTGAACCAGGGGGTGATGTCTTGCTACCGTCCGGTCCCCGACGAGGAAGCTGGTAGCCTCGAGCCACCTCGCCTGCTGCTCACGGAGCAGGACTGGCTGCGCCTGCTTTACCTGTCCCATTCCGACAAATCTCGGGCCTTCGAGGAATACTCGGGCTTTTACCGGCGGACCGACGGGCAGACATACGACAGCGACTCGTTCCAGTTAAGCATGTACATCGACCACTACCACCGGGACCTCGACCAGCGGCTGTACCACGGCTCAAAGTGCAGCGAGACAATAACGGAGGTCTATGTCCCTCTATCGACACTTGCTGAATTCATGGACGCCGCTGCTGGTGAACTCAGAAAGCGCGAGGCAAACGTAATCTACGGCACAGTCCGCGTCATAGAACGGGACGAAGAGACCTTTCTCAACTGGGCACGGCAACCCTTCGCCTGCATCGTGTTCAACCTTCACTTTGAGCACACCGAACAAGGAACTGGTAAGGTTGCCGATGACCTCCGGGCCCTGATCGACTTGGCCGCAGACCTGGGCGGCAGCTACTTCCTGACCTACAACCGCTTCGCCACCGCGGAGCAGCTCCGACGGTGCTACCCTCAGTTCGACGACTTCCTGTCCCACAAGGAGTCGTACGACCCCGATTGCGTATTTTCCAGCGACTGGTACCGGGCATATTCCGGCCTCTCATAGGCGCCCCTCCTCGCTTGCCAGCGTTCCTGCCTGTAGATATGATTGGAGGGGTTTACTCCGCCTCGGGGGTCCTTTATGTCAACCGTTTCCATCGACCATATCGCCATGCCGACGACCAACGCCGAACGGCTAATTGCCTTCTACAAGCGGCTGGGATTCACCATCAACGACGAGGAAGAATGGCGTGCCGGCAAGGCCAACATTTTTTCGATACAGGTGGGCGACTCGAAGATTAACGTTCACCCTGAAGGATACGTCGCCGGGCTGCGCGGCCCCACGGCACTACCAGGGTGCGGCGACATCTGCTTCGTCTGGGAGGGGACCGTCGAAGAGTGCCAGAAGTGGCTGGCCGATGCGGAGGTCGAAGTCATCCTTGGGCCGGTGCCTCGAAAGGGAGGGAGGGGTTTCGGCCAGGTGCCCTCTCTCAGCCTCTACGCCCGCGACCCGGACGACAACCTGCTGGAGTGGATGACCTACACCTCCACCTGAAGACTGCCAGCACATTTTCCCTTTTTCGAAATAGACCCGTTCACATATAACGCAAGGCAGGTGGCGAAATGCCAGTCATGACCGGCAAGGAAGCCCTCGTTCGAATGTTGATCGCTGAAGGTTGCGAGTACATCTTCGGCAACCCCGGGACCAGCGAGACCCCATTGATGGACGCCCTTCAGGAATTTCCCGAGGTGAAGTACATCCAGGCACTGCAGGAAGGCACCGCGGTGGGCATGGCCGACGGATATGCCAGGGCTACGGGCCGCCCGGCCTTCGCCAACATCCACATCGCGGGCGGTCTGGCCAACGGCATCAGCGCACTGTACAACGCCTACCGCGGGGGCACGCCCGTGGTCCTCACCGCCGGCAACTCGGACACTAGGATGCTGCTCAGCGAGCCCACCCTCTCCGGTGACCTCGTGCAGATGACGCGGCAGTACACCAAGTGGAGCCACGAAATTCATCACGCCGCAGACATCCCGGCGGCGGTGCGCCGTGCCTTCAACGAGGCCAAGACGCCACCCACCGGCCCGAGCTTCCTTTCCTTCCCGTGGGACACCATGGACGTTCAGGCGGAGGTGGACATCATTGGCTCCAGCCATGGATATCATCGGATTCGTCCCGACAGGGACGCGCTGGAGCAGGCCTCCCGACTGTTGTCGCAGGCCGAGAATCCAGTCATCATCATCGGCGACCGCATAGCCCAGTCGGGCGGGGTGGATCAGATGGTGCAGGTGGCGGAGCGGCTTGGAGCAAGAGTCTTCGCCGCATCCTTCTCCGAGGTGAATTTCCCCACCAGCCACCCGCTGTGGTCCGGAATGCTCAACACCAGCAGCCCGGCGACTCGCCGGCTGCTGTCGGGCGCTGACGTCGCGCTGGCCGTCGGCGCGAACGTCTTCTCTTCCTTCCTGTACGTGGACGTCCCGCTGCTCGATCCCACAACGAAGCTAGTCCACCTTGATAGCGCGACGCAGGAGGTGGAGAAGAGCTATCCAACGGAGGTCGGCGTGTTCTCGGACCCCGCCGCTGGCCTCGCCGAGTTGGCTGACGCACTGGAGCAGGACATGTCCGGGCCCGCCAAGGAAGCCGCCGCGACGCGGATGGCGGAACTGGGCGAACGCAGGCGACGCGCCCGGGAGGACTATCAGGAGCGCCTGCGGCAGAGATGGGACAACAACCCGATGGCCGTCGAGCGAATGATGCACGAGCTGGCCGCGGCGGTGCCGCCGGGGACCATCGTGGCGGACGAAGCGGTCACCTCGCGTCCGGCCATGATGCAGGAGTTCGACTTCGACGAGCCGGGAACGTTCTTCGGCATACAGGGCGGCGCGCTGGGATGGGCAATGCCCGGGGCGCTGGGACTGAAGCTTGCCAAGCCCGACAGACCGGTGCTCGCCGTTGTCGGGGACGGGGCTTCGATGTACACGGTGCAGGCCCTGTGGACTGCCGCCACATTCAACATTCCGGTGGTCTATGCCATCTGCAACAACCGGGCATACCGCATCCTCAAAGTCAACATGGACATCTATCTTAAGAGGATGCTGAACGAAGAAGAGAGGGTCAGCGAATACACCGGAATGAATTTCGCAAACCCGCTGGACCTGTCAGCGGTGGCCCAGGGGCTGGGTGTCGCCAGCGAGAAAATAACCGATCCGGCTCAGATCGCACCGGCGGCCCGACGGATGTTCGAGAGCGGCAGGCCTGGGCTGCTTGACATCAGCATAGACGGTTCGTTGTGAATTTTAGCTCACCGGCGCAGATGTATCAGATACGCCATATTTGGTAGCACATCGGCCCCAGAATAACGTCTGCGCCCAGCTTTAAAGGTATCCCATTATCGTGTTACCCGACCCAATAGGTAACACAAATGGACTCTCAGTTTTCATAGCTATTGTGCGCAAGTTGTGGAACTTTGGGTATCATTTTCTCACGGATTTTTCACTAAAACATTGATTATGTTATTTGACAAATACTAACTTTCTAACATACTCTAGAATCATGCAACTATGGGCGCACCATGTGTCCGAGGAGCGGGAATGGTAACATCGACAAACGACCCCAACATGGTCAGATTGAGCGCCAACAGCGGCGTGCCGCGTATAGTTTCGCCCTCCATGGTGATCGGTCTGGGCTCCACCAGTTGCCAGATTGTCCGCAAGCTGGAATCGAACTCTGAAAGCTGGAGCTTTGAAGACCGCAAGAATCTCGCCTTCCTTTATATGGACACGCGAGAAGCCACGCGCGGGGAAATCTCCAGGGGCGCCCGCTTCATCCCGCTGGTCTTGCCTCACTTTTCCAACCTACGGGACATGCGTCCCTGGATTACGGAGTGTGTGCCCGAGCTGAAGTTCCTCAGCCTGTCCCGCGAGGGTGCGCTAGGTACCTTGGCCAACGCCGGTGTTGCCGGCCGTTTCAACTACAGTGACATCCGCGGCCACCTCGACTCCACGATCGAACAGATCTGCCCCTATTATGAGGGCATAACGTACCTTCGCATTCACATCGTCGCCTTCCTCGGTGGCGGTACCGTGGGCGCACTGCCGGTACTGTTGGCAGCCCTCTCGGAAGTGCGGGGCACGGCGTACAACTTCAGCGTGGTCCTGCACCTGCTGCTCCCACAGCGAGGCATGTCCCGCGATCCTGAAAACACTTATCCGCTGCAGCTACGCAACGCCTACTCGATTCTGCAGTTCCTCCGCTCCATCACCGGAGTGCAGGTGGGACGAGGTGAGTACACTGGCAGCGACACCTTTACGATTACCGTTTATCCCGATAAACGAATCGAGTCCATCGGGCCTCATTTTGACGTATGCCTGCTGCACCGCTCTCCCAAGGACTCCTTGCCGGTGCAACGGAACCACATCGCAAGAGTACTTGAGGACTTGGTGGCCGATGCCTTTGGAACCGGCCAGGACTGGTGGGCCCGCTTCCACGAAACGATGCGAGAGGCCAACAGTCAGGAAGACGCGCGGTTCGGTTCTATAAGCTCCCGGGAAATTGGGCTGCTCGACGGTTTCTTTACCCAAACCGCCAAACAGTACTTACAGAATCAGTGGCGAAGCAGGCTGTAGCAGGAGGGAGGGTAATATGCCACGACTAAAGATACGCAGGAACAGGCCGTCCTTCAGCCAGATGAGCAGCGTCCTCCCGTCTCCGGTAGACCCGCTGGGCTTCATCCAGTCAGCGCGGTCCGGGGGCTCCGGAGGAGCGAGGGATGCATACAACCAGATGCTGGGCTCCTTCCACGACGTGCTCGGCGACGTGGAAAGGGCGCTCTCGTCCATCTTCGAGCGGCTTCGCCCTGAGGGCAACATCAGCGACCGCATGGCCATGGAGGCCAACAGCGACGTGCGGACGGAGTTGGCCCGCGCCAACACCATCGCCGACGTAAAGCGCAACGAACTGACCGAGGGGATCTCCAATCGACTGCAGGGGATGTTCCTGCAGAACCTGATCCTCTCCCCCGACCAGGAACCGCCAGTGCGGCGTTGGGCGTCGATGGCTGACCGCGTCGTCCAGCGGGACATGCCGGTCGTCTCGGAGCCCGCGCACAGCGAGCTGGACGTCAGCCCCAGCGAGCGTCGCAAGAGGCTGACGCGCTGGCAGATGGAGACCGACGAGTGGCTGGAGGTCCTGTGCCTCAACCGCGTCGGCGAAGTTATCGCGCACCTGCTGGAAGAGATCGGCGACTACTCGGCTTCCTGGACTGACACAGTCAACCAGTTGCGCCGCGAGTCCGTTGGTGGCGGAAGACTCTTCCGCGAGGTCACCGATCCCGAATACTGGACCTTCGACAACGACGACCCCACGGTGAAGAACCTGGTGTCGGGCGTCCAGGCCCAGGAGATCGCCTCCCGGATTCTCAACCGGTTCCAGCTCAGCAACATGGAGCTGATGGACGTCTGCCAGCAAGTGCATCAGTCCCTGGGCGGCAAGCCCGTTTACGGCTCCGACCGCGTGGACATCCTGGAACTGGAGAACCTGCTCGCCGAAGCCACGGCGGTCAAGATCAAGGACACCGTGGCCATAGACGACGGTTTCCTGTCCCTGATATCCGCCGGATCGCGCTCCGGAGAGGAGCTTGGCGAACTGCTCGTCGAGATGCGCATGGGCGCCGCGGCGATGGAAGAGAAAATGTGGCGGGTCGGAGAGTTCCGGCTGGGCCATGTGGACTCGGCCTCCGGCGTCGGCATCACATCCCAGGCGCTGCATGACTCCGTCATGCGAGGCCTCGGCGGGGGGCGACGGTTCGCGGCTGTGGAGGGCCATCCCAGCAGCAACCATCGCTTTGAAGTCCAGATGTCCACCGTGGGGGCTTCCCTGTCTGACCTGGCCATCTTCCGGGATATGGTCAACGCCTGGTACTCGTGGCACTTCGAGGAACGCCGCGGGGAGAACGGCAACCGAAGCGCCAGGATGGAGGCCGTCAGGAAGGAGTCCTGGAAACTCTATCCAGACATCGGCCAGAACTCCGGCGTCCGACCCTCCGTAATCGAACTCATCGACGACGACCTGCGCCAGGTCTGGAACACCTCCGGTGACGTCGCCTTGCGCCTCGCATACGGCCACTTCGAGGAGTCCGACGAGGAACTGGTGCACACGCCGGAGAACGGTAGGGCCAGGCTCCCCAGTTAACGCATAGACAAAGCCAAAGAGCTTCATACCGCGCCGCCTGCTATTATTCACAGGCGGCGCGGTTATTTTTTGCCTTCGCCGCTACCGTCCAGCAACTGCTGAAATGCCAGGTCAGGACTTGGAGGCGAGATGCAACGACCACAATTCAGGCTTGAAGGCAAGGTTGCCATCGTTACGGGGGCCGGCTCCAGCGGCCCCGGCGTGGGAACGGGCAAGGCCACTGCCACACTGTTCGCCCGGGGGGGGCCAGGGTCCTGCTGGTGGACCGGTCCCTGCACCAAGCGGAAGAGACCCTGTCGGCCATCCGGGAGGAGGGCGGAGAGGCGTCGGCGTTCGAAGGCGACGTCACCAGTTCCGAGGAATGCCGCGCCATGGTGGAGGCCGCAGTCCAGCAGTACGGGGGCCTTCACATCCTGTTCAACAATGTCGGAATATTGGGAAGCGGCAGCGTTGTCGAGGTGGACGAAGACCACTGGGACCGTGTGCTCAACGTCAACCTGAAGTCGATGATGCTCACGAGCAAGCACGCCATACCCCGCATGACCGAGAGCGGAGGTGGCTCAATCATCAACGTTTCCTCCATCGCCGGTCTGCGCGCTGGCAGCGGGGGTGCGGCCGTGCCTTACGCAACGTCCAAAGCGGGCGTCGTGGGGTTGACGACCACGATGGCGGTGACCCACGGGCGCGAGAACATCAGGGTCAACTGCATCGCACCCGGCCACATCTATACGCCGATGGTGGCCGGCACCATGCCCGACGAGACCCGCGACCTGCGCCGGCGGGCCGGCCCGCTGGGCACAGAGGGGGATGCGTGGGACATCGCCTGGGCGGCGGTGTTCCTAGCCAGCAACGAGTCCCGCTGGGTATCGGGCATCGTCATGCCCGTGGACGCTGGACTGCTGGCCACCACCCCACTGGCCATGCTGAATCACCTGAGAGACTGAACGCCAATATCTCAGCCAAGCAGGAAATCCGCGCGTCCGGGGTTTGCTCGGACGCGCGGATTTTTTCTATATGCGGATTCTCGAGGAGCCTGGGCTAAAGGTTACTCCGCATCGGGGTGGGTGGTGATGAAGCGGGCCGCGCGGGCCGGGTCGACGTGGGGCGCTCGCACTTCGACCCCCGAAGTCTCCTCCTGCAGGCGAATGGTGACCGAGCTGTCCATCCCGCCCCAGCCTCGGTTCATGGCCTCGATGGCGATCTGCTCCGCCAGGTTGGCCACGGGCATGGGCACGTTGAACTCCCGCCCCAGGTCGGTGGCCAGCCCGATGTCCTTCCGCGCCAGTTCCAGCGCGAAGCTGGGCGGCTCGTACTCGCCACGGAACAGCGTGCGGACTACGCCCTCGTGGAGCACGTTCATCCGGCCCAGGGAGCCGCGGCGGATGCACTCCCATAGCGGCTCGGGATCGACCCCGGCCTTGACGCCGAGGGTCAGCCCCTCCGCAATGGCCTGTCGTACACCATGGCCGATCATGTTGTGCACCAGCTTTGCCACCGACCCCGCCCCAATCTCGCCGGCGTAGAACACCTTGTCGCCGAAGGCGTCCAGAACTGGCTTGATGCGATCGAATATGTCCTTCTCTCCGCCAACCATTACGGCCAGGTTGCGGCTCTGGGCACCCGACTTGCCGCCGCTTACGGGCGCGTCAAGCACATGCACACCCTTGGCCCGGAACTTGACCTCCAGCTCCCGGATGAGCGTGGGCCTGCTGGTGGACAGGTCAATGTAAACCGAGCCAGGCTTGATGCCCTCCAGGATCCCCTCGGCACCCATGGCCACCGACTCAACCTCCCGGGGGCCGGGCAACGAAGTCAGCGTCACGTCGCAGCGTTCAGCGACGTCTGCCGGGGAGTTGCCCAGCCGCGCCCCGCCTTCCAGGAAGGGACGGGTGGCCTCTTCGCGCAAGTCGAACACCACCATGGGGTAGCCGGCCTTCTGGATGTTTCCGGCCATGCCACCGCCCATGTTGCCTAAACCGATAAACCCTACAGTCTCCATTCTTCACCTCTGTCGCTGCCGGACTGAGCTGCAACCCGACAACCCGAATTTGCGTTCCGATTATAGTACAGGCGGTGCAGGCTGGCATGTGACCCCGGTCAGGTCGGGCAGCCCGGCATAAAACCTCTACCCGTGCGGCACGGCTCCTACTGTTCTCCCGCCGCCAACAGATACAGGGCGGAGAGGTCGGGTACCTCGAGCGAAGGCACCGCATCGGTAGCGCGGGTCCCGCCGCCGCGGTCGGGTCGCCTTACCCAGACTGAATCTATATCCAGCCGGTTGGCTGGACCTATGTCGTGGAACAGGCTCTCACCCACGTGCAGCCACTTCCCGCTCTCGACGCCCATCCGTTCGCGGGTAATTTCGAAGTTACGCAGGTCCGGCTTGTAACGCCCGGCCTGCTGGGACGTGATAACGGCGTCGAAATCAACACCCAGAACTTCCGCGGACCCAGCAAACAGGTCATCGTCCACGTTGGAGACGACAGCCAGCTTGTACCGCTCCTTCAGGCCTCTCAGCGCCTCTGCTGCGTCCAGGAAGACTGGCCATCTTGGCAACGAATCGGCAAGGGAACCTGCTTCACCCGGGCGCAGGCGAACACCGGCTCCCCAGGCCATGATTTCCATCACATCGTGCAGCACCCGGCGGTACTCGAGGAATTCTGGCGACATCTGGACCTTAGGTTCGGCGGCGGCGAACAGGGCCAGGATCTCTGACCTGGTCTTGCGCACTCTGTGCGCGGCAAAGACCTTGGCGACTGCCTCGGAGATGCCTGTTTCCCAGTCGACCAGGGTGCCGTAGCAGTCGAAGCTGAGCCATTCGTAGCGATTGAAATCGAGCATTGTGCTCTCCAGAAAGATTAACCGCGATTGCACTGTAAGGCAGGCAAACCGCCGTTATGTTACCAAGAAGGTAAGCGTTATGTTGCCCAGTCCTTGCGGTCCAGGGGCAGTCCATACTCGCAGTCCTGGTGTTCGCCGGTTTTCCAATTCAGGTGGAATGCATCCCGCGCGGGCGAGTTTACGACTCGCCTCTCACGCCACACCAAGACGGCTTCCTGGTACTCGAACTCCTGAAGTGGACCGCTGTTGGCGACACCAACCCCTTGATTCCATCATCCGGTCCAAGGTAAACTTGATGCTAAGTATAGTACATATATTCGAATCAGGTAAGGCGGGCAGGTAATGCGGACCCAGTGTCTTTCCTGCGGCACCCCAAGGGCCCAAATGGCCGGAAGTGGCCGATTTTGGCCGGAAATGGCCGGAAAAACGAAATTTTCACGCAACTTCTCCAGCGCGTTTAGCAGCCCCGGGTCGACACGGCACCGAGCCCTCAAGTCGAGGAAAATCCTGGCCTGGAGAACTCCCGCGACTGCAGCGGTAGCCCGGGATCCCCAGTGGGGTAGTTTGCCCGCCCCTGAAGGACTTGTCAGATATGGCCGGAAGTGGCCGATTTTGGCCGGAAATGGCCGGAAAATCGAAGATTTTCCCGCAACTTCTCCAGGGCGTTGAGCAGCCCCGGGTCGACATGGCGCCGCGCCCTCTATGTTCGTTTGGAGCAGACGGCCCTGGGCGGGACGCTGCCCGGTGACAGTTGCCGGTTGACCAGCCCATGCGCCGGAATTAAACTGTAATTGACCACCCCATGATTTCGCTGCGCGCGAGTCCCGGTCGCCATCGGAACGCCGCGCGAGATTACGACAGCGGATGACGTTTCCGGAGGAAGGTAATGGCAGAGCCCATCGAAGTGACCGATCAGAATTGGGACTCAGAAGTACTGAAGTCAGATGTGCCGGTCATGGTCGACTTCTGGGCCGAATGGTGCGGCCCGTGCAAGATGATCGCCCCGTCGGTGCATGACATGGCGGTTGAATACGACGGCAAACTGACCGTCGGCAAGCTGGACGTGGACAGCAGCCCCAACGTTGCCATGCAGTACGGCGTACGCAGCATCCCCGCGCTGATTTTCTTCAAGAACGGCCAGCCCGTGGACCAGATAGTTGGCGCAGTGCCCAAGGGTGCTCTGAAAAAGAAGATCGACGCCGTTCTCGGGAGCTAGGGCAGAGGGCCGAACGCGACTTTCTTCCAGATACTGTCACAAGTGCGAGGCGCAGTCGGTGAGATGCCAGACTGCGCCTCTGTTGTTGCAATTCATGGCCCAAGGGAACTTTCTTCGGGCCTGCCGCCAAGTGCCTTCCGGAGTGGAGGTCTTATCGGAGCGTTCGCGGCGTTGCTTCCTCGAACGAAGCAACGGCCGACTTGAGCCCTTCAACCAGCATGCCTTGGTTCTCGACGTGGTATCAAACAAGCTGAGAGTGATTTATACTCTCGGCTGCTGCGCACCTTCAATGAAAAGTGTCCCCGGTTCAGAGAGAGGCCGGACCCGGCGATCCCGAGCGAATGCCCTGCACCGGAGCATAGATACTTCAACAGCTCGAATATGGGAGTGGATGGGGCCCGGTGGCCCTTGCGGTCTTCAAAACCGTTATGCCTCGTTAGAAGCGGGGTAGGTGGGTTCGACTCCCTCGCACTCCCGCCACTACTTCGGCCGGTCTAACTCTGCT
Organism: Dehalococcoidia bacterium; assembly: GCA_965222025.1. Taxonomy (GTDB): domain Bacteria; phylum Chloroflexota; class Dehalococcoidia; order Lucifugimonadales; family UBA3495; genus VXOI01. The sequence goes on from CBDCTI010000008.1 coordinate 245,792, forward strand.
GCAGTGGCGGCTGCCTCATGAAGGACACCGCCACCATCGCGCTAATGGCCGCTACGGCCAGGCACATGTAACCGACTCCCCCAAATCCCACTCCGGCCAGCAATGCTCCTGCCATTGCTGCCCCGGCAGCACCTCCAGACTGGTTTCCCACCCCTATCAGGCCGATCCCCGTCGCCCTTGATCTCCCGGAGTACTCATAGCTTATGGCAACCAGGGTCGGGAAGGTCACGCTCAGCAACCCCGTTCCAACCGCACCCAACACAACCGCCATCCAGTAGCCAATCGGCATTGAGAAGAAGATGAGCCCGCAGAGTCCGCCCACCAGCGTCGTCGCGGCAACAAACGCGGTCCGCTGCTTTCTCGTGGCGATCAATCCGGCAGAGTAGCTCCCCACCACCTGCCCCGCTGCGGAACACGCCAGCGGAATGGCCGTCGCCCCCACGCTCAATCCAAAGGTCTGGATCAGGAATGCAGCAAGGTAGCTGACCATGGTCCAGTAAGCGATACGCTGGGTCAACATCACGAACACGGCAGCCCGGAAGAAACCCATGGACAGCAGTTCTCTGTACCTGGAGATGAAAGTGAAATCGCGGACCCGAGCCCCGCTGTCGGCAGGGAACCATATCCAGTTCAATACCAGGGCCAATGTCAACGTCAGACCCGTGGCAACAATGGCCGCTTGCCACCCGAGCCATTCGGCCAGGAGAGCGAGTAGAGGGACGCCGATCGACAGTCCGAAGATGTTGATTGCCATGAGACTGCCCACCGCTTGGGCCCGCCTCTCTGGAGATACGACTTCCGAAACCGCTGCCACGCTGTTTGGCGGGACCATGCCTCCTCCCAGTCCGGTGAGTATCCGGACTGCCAGCATGACTTCTATGTTCGGCGCAAACGCGGTGGCGATTGTGGATACGGCCAGCAGGAAAAGCCCCAGGAGGGCCATTGGTCGCCGGCCCAGTGAATCGGAGAGGGGCCCGCACAATATGACCGAAACGGCCCAGGCCGCAAAGGTTACGGTTACGACCTGCCCGGCAACGGCTAGCGAAACGTCCAGGTTCTCCGCCAAAGGGACCAGCACTGGGGGGATGGCCAGCATGGCAAGCTGGGCTGCAATAAGGGCAGCCGAAATTATGGCCAGGAACAATGGCTTGTTGACCTGGCGTCCGCCTTCTTGCCTAATTGCTGTGACGATACCCTTACTCCTTCACTAACCGTTCAGTCCAGTAACAATATCCCAATTGGCGATCGGTCGGCCCGGTTTTGACTTGCCCGGTTTTGACTTGCTATGACGGGGCCGCAATTCTCCTTTCCCGAGCGAGTCAACCTCCACCCATGCGAAGGTGCTTGGCGAACAAGGTACAGAGCAGCGCGCTTACCACCGTCAGCCCCAGGCAAAGATACCCTACACCCTCATAGCCCGTACTCGCCAGCAAAGCGCCTGACAACCCGGCACCAAACATGCCTCCGGACTGGTTACTAAGCCCGAATCCACCGATGGGAGGTGTGAATGCTGGGCAAATTGGGATGAGGGAGCCTGCAAGGGAGAAAGCCTGGGCTTCATTGGACCGATGTGACCCCGCGGAGGGTTTTCAGTAGCCGCACCGGACCTGGAGAGCGGTCTATGGAGGCTGGGAATCGCGTGATAGTGAGATCGGACGCAGCAGGATGCACTCGCGGGCGGGGCGGACGCGAGTTTGGAGGTGTTGGGGCGGTTGCGGACAGCGCCGTCAGGCGGGGAGTGGAATGGCTCGCAGCCGGGCCAGGGCGCTGCTGAACTGGGTTTCCCAGGGCCAATGCTTGGGAAGATGCAAAGTGAGGCGGCGCGCCGAGCGGGTGGTCCGTCCCGCCAGGGCGAAGAACCGACGCCGGAGGGTCTTGGTGGTCACGATCTGCTCGCGCAAGCCGATGCGGGCCGTCCAGCGGGCCAGGTTGTGGGCCATCACCTGTACCGCCAGCCAAGCGCCGTTGGCGGCGAATCGGCCGGACGGCAGGTGGTTCAGCCCGACGCCGTACTTGAGGTCCCGGATGGCGTTCTCGATCTCGGCGTGGCGGCGGTGGTCGGCCTCCAGCTCCAGGGTCTCCCCGTCCCGGTCGGTGATGAATCCGTGATAGCTGTAGGTGGCGAAGAGGGCCAGTTGGGAACCGGGCGTGGGCTTCACACGCCGGACGATGAGCCGCACCGGCGCGGCGCCGGCCTCACTCTCAAAGGGAGTGTAGGTGGTCTCGGCCACATCGGCGGCGCCGTCCATCCAGTATGGGATGGGCGTCCAATCCGTCTCGGGTATGGCCTCGATGAGATTGCGCAGGCTTTTGTGCTGGCGGATGGTGATGGAGTAGCGGACATCCATCTTGCGGCAGACGGCGACGATGGCGTGGGCATAGAAGCCGCTGTCGGCCCGCACCGTGAGTCGGCCCCTGGCGCCGGCGTAGCGCACCCGTCCCACCGTCTCGCGCAGGAAGTGGGCGGCGCCCCGAACAGTGTTGGCCCGGCCCTCGCGCAGCCGGGACATCAACACGTCGCCGGTGCCGGCGGCCACGGCCAACAGCGGGTGATAGCCCCGCTTGCCGGTATAGCCGTGGTGTCGCGCCCCCTCCTTGGCCAGTCCGTAGGTCTCGCAGATGGTGGAGTCCAAATCGATGGTGAACGGCGCGTCGCCGGGTCCCGCCCCGGCGGCCCAGGCCCGGGCCAGCAGTTCCCGGATCACCCGGTCCAGCTGACGGACATGGCCCCAGCGGAAGCTGCGCAGGAAGGTGCCCAGGGTGGATGGCGCCTTGACCCTACAGTCGAGAACACCGGCCGTCCCACCGGCGCGCAGCGCATCGGCGTCGTCGATGCAATCGCCGCCAGCCAGGGCAGAGGCGACCAGGGTCATCATCTTGTCGCCGGCGTTGGCCCGGCCCGGCGCGCTGCCGAGATTGAGGTGATGGTCTACGAGTTCCCCCAGGCCCAGGTGTTGGGCGAGAGTGGCCGGCAGGAGCAGGCCGGCATTGGCCACCAGACGGTGGTCGTCAAAGACAATGCGAATACGGTCGGGATGGTTGCGTGGTAGCATCAATTGGGTGCTCCTTTTCTGGGGTCGGTTTCCTTTCTCGAAAACCATTATCCCAGATTCAGAGGAGCACCCTTTGACCACTTCAGGTCGCTAACCTGACGTCCTCTATCGGTGGATTCGGGCTAAGCCCCATTAGGCCCACGCCGGTGGCCTTGGAATCTCCTGAGTACTCGGTACTTGCCGCAACCAGGGCAGGGAAGGTCACGCTCAACAGTCCAGAGCCCATCGCGGCCAGCCCCACCGCCACCCAAATGTTCAGATCGAGGACAAAGAACAGGAAACCACAGACTCCTCCTGCAGCAGTTGTCGTTGCGACAAGCGCTGCTCGATATTTTTTCGTCGCAATGAAGCCTGAGGCGTAGCTTCCGATAACCTGCCCTATGGCGGTTATAGCCAAGGGAAGGGCCACGAAGCCCAGGCTCACATCGTAGGTATTAATCAGAAATGCCGCGAAGAAACTGACAATTCCCCAGTAGGCTACGCGCTGGGTCACGTTTACCGTGAGCGCCACCCGGAAAAAGTTCATAGCCAGGAGCGACCAATAGCGGGAAAAGAAGACGAAGTTCCGAACTCGTTCCTTCCTGTCTCTGGGAAACCAGATCAAGTTCGTCACAAACCCGGCCGCAAGAAGCAAGCCGGACAAGAGGAAGGTCAACCTCCAGCCGCCCCAGCCCGCCAGCAGCGCTACCGCCGGCACGCTCACGGCTGAAGTCAGCATGCCGACCGCCAGCAGGGCGCCAACGGCCTGGGCCCTCTTGGCCGGAGATATTACGTCGGCGACAACGCCCACCGCGTTTGGTGGAAGAGCCCCTCCACCGAGACCTGTCAGTATCCTCATCAGGATAAATACTTCTATATTCGGAGCAAATGCGGAGGCTACCAGCGATCCGACCAGCAGGAGCATTCCTGCAAGGGCAACCGGACGTCGGCCCAAAGAGTCTGACAGTGGCCCCACCGACACCACTGAGATGCCCCACGCAGCGAAGGTCGCAGTAGCAAGCTGGCCGGCCACCGCAACTGAGATCTCCAGGTCAGACGCAATCTCTACCAAGAGAGCAGGCAACATCTGGACCGCGTTCATGGTGCCGAAAATGGCAAGCAGGAGAACGGCAAGAAAAAGAGGCTTGTTTATCTCCCTTTCGCCTGCTTTCAACTTCTGTGTGGCGATGCGTGTTACTCCTGCCCCAGCATTCCCGCGACTATTGCCTCCACCGTTTCCCGGTCGATTGAACCGGACCAGGCCCGGTATATCTCGCCTTCCGCAGTTATAAATATGGTCGTGGGCATTGCCTGGACTCTGTAGCCCTTTACCACTTCCCCGTCATCGGTGTATCCGGCAGGGTATGTAACGCCCAATGAGCCCAACAGTCTGCTGGCATCCTTGGGGGATCCGAGACCTGTGAACTGGCCCAGGTCAATGCCAAGCAGCACCACCTCGTCACCGTGTTCTTCGTAGAAGTCCTGCAATTCGGGCATCTCCGTCCAGCAGGGGGTGCAGAACCTAGCCCAGAAGTTCAGGACAATCGGCGTGCCCTTCAAATCGTCCAATCGTAGCTCCTGCCTTCCCATCCCATCTAGCGCCAGTTGCTCCCATACTGAGCCTGTCGAAGCGCCCTGGAACAACTCGAAGGCGAAGTCAAGGGCCTCCGAGCCGATAAAGGGCTGTATCAGTGTGGGCGAAGGATACGGAGTGGGGGTTGGGTACGGTGTGGAGGTGGGCTTGCGTGTGGCCGTAGAAGACGAAGTGGGGGCAGTGGTCGCCGTGGCGTCCGCAACGGATGAGCCGGCGCATCCAATAAGCACAACTGCCGCCAAGAACAGGAGAGCCATCCGTAACATGCCGCGCATTATACGGGAAAACGCTCCCGGCCCTGATAGTTCCAGGAGCGTTTCGTTGCGAAGCCTGTTCAGTTACCGGAAGGCCTGCAGATTACTTGCTGCTGATGGTGGTGCCGTCTGCCTCGATGGTGATGCCCGCCACGGGGGCGATCGCCCGGTCGAAGACCTCCACGAAGGGAGCGTCGGGCCCCCCAACGCGGTCGACTCAGATGGGTACCACCTCGGTCATCACAGCATTATCGTTGGGGGCACGCATGTCGGGGCCAAATTCAATGTATTCCAGGCCGGCGTCGATATTTTTCTGCAGGCCCAGCTCGTTCTGGATGCCGCCACGCTGTAACGACTCCAGCTCCATCTTGGCGGCCTCTTCCTTAAAAATCTCCTGAAGGTCGGTCGGGATCGTCGCCCAGACTTCCTAGTGGATGACGTTGTGGCTGGAAGGCCACGAAGTCAGGGGGCCGTTGATATAGCTGATTACCTCGTATCAGCGCTGGCTATGTCCAGACATTTTCTCGTTTCGACGCTCCCTTGTATGAAAAGGATTTACCATACGAATTAATCGGTGAACGTAGTGGCGTTTCTTCGCAATCAGGGCGCGGTTATAGGTAGAGCCCGCCCCGTTGACGATGGGGCGGGCTATCTGGAAGAGTGAGCGAACCGGAGAGTTGTGATTTATGTTTTACGATGCGGGCATCAGGGCCAGTTCCAATCAAAGGGAGCGTAATGGCCATTCTTGCCGGTGTTATCCCACACCATTCCATGGTCGGTGTATTCGGCGCGAACGCCGCGGGCGAGGTAGAGGTCGCGGTTGACCCCGTGGCCGGTGTTGGCCAGAAGCATGGCGTCGTCTCGGCCCGGGATCTGTATGGGTTCGACGCTGAAGTCCATTACGTCAGGCACATTTACCGAATGAACCTTCCCCTCGACGCTAAATTCGATGGGCAGGTAGCGTATTCCCATGAAGTTCTCGGTCATCGCACGCCAACGTTCAGCAGGGCCGCCCATGGAACCGGAAAGGATCTGCCCCAGGGCATCGCGCTGAGATTCATCAGCCCGTTCGTCGATGTACAGCGCCGAAGTCCAGCCGCCGGCCGCCATGGGTCCAGGGGTGTAATTGGCAGCGACGAAGTTCAGGCCGCCCAGGGATACACCGTTCAGATCTCCCTCTTCGATGTGAAAGGCCAGAGCTACGTCGCAGTGACCCTCGGTCGGTTCGATGTTAGTGCCGCGTACGATGCAGGGACAGAGGACTTCGCAGTTGCAACTCTCAAAGTATTCGCCCTTGAGCCGCCAACGGTTTTGACTTGCCATGGCTGCGCCTCCCGTTACCAAGCCTTTGACGAATTGTAACTCAATACCCTCTGGCGCGCTCCCAGTTTGATTGGCAGACGGGCGGCCCGATGAAGTGGCGAAGGCATTACAATAGGCCGAAGTCTAACGCGGTAATCTATCGTCAGGAGCACTTGGAATGAGATTGGAAGGCAAGGTTGCCCTGATCAGTGGGGGAGCCAGGGGCATGGGCGCGACGGAAGCGCGGATGTTCGCACAGGAAGGGGCAAAAGTGGTAATCGGGGACGTTCTTGAAGATGAAGGCCGACAGACGGAGGCGGCAATCAACGAGAGCGGCGGCGAATGCGTCTTCGTGCGGCTCGACGTTACCGAGGAAACGGCTTGGGAGGCGGCGGTGTCCACGGCGGTGAGCCGGTTCGGCAAGCTGGACATCCTAGTTAACAACGCGGGCATCGCCCGGATCAACAATGTGGAGGACACAAGCGTCGAGGAGTGGGACCTGGTGATGGACATCAACGCAAAGGGAGTCTTTCTCGGCACCAAGGCGGCGATCCCGGCCATGCGCGACGCCGGCGGAGGGTACATCGTCAACATCTCATCGATCGCCGGGCTAGTTGGCGGGCGCACCTCGGCGTACACAGCCAGCAAGGGCGCGGTACGGCTCCTGACCAAGTCCACCGCCATCCAGTACGCCCGAGACAACATTCGATGTAACTCGGTGCACCCAGGGGTAATCGAATCGCCCATGACTTTGCCGATCATGCTGAACACCGAGTCCGGTCGGGAAGAGTCGACAGCGCGGCACCCCATGGGTCGCGTCGGCCAGCCGGAGGACATTGCTTACGGCGTATTGTTCCTTGCCTCGGACGAGGCGTCGTTCATGACCGGCAGCGAGCTGGTAATCGACGGCGGTTTGACGGCGCAATAGGCCAATTGCTGCTACCGGGCCAGGTACACCCCCACCTTAACCCTCCCGCTCAGGCAGAGGGAATAAATTAAAGGAAGTGCGTTATGACTACCGCCAGCCCGATCGATCCCAACAGACTGCTGCTTACGGGCGAGAACCCCTACATCCGCCTCAGTGCCACCGACGACGGCCCGGTCACAAGCGACGCCAGCTTCTGGCGCATCCTGTTCTCGCCGGGCGGGCCAGGGTGCGTACTGTTCCTGCGGAGCGAGCTGACCAACAACGAGCCCCGGATCTACACGGACAATATACAGATGACCCGGTGGCTGCAGGGCGAGATCCAGGGAAAGATCAACGCCACCTTCGGCAACCTGGAGATACCCGCGACCGAGGCCAGCTTCCGGAGTTCCGGCGACCTGCGGTCCTTCTGGACTGAGTCGGCCAGCGCCCCCGGCGAGGAGCTAGCGCTCACGTGGTATGACCTGGGAGAGCCGTTCATGAGCCACAGCTTCCCGGGCTCCAACCCGGAGCGTCCTCACGGCGTCGCTACAGTGCTGATTCCGGCCAACGGAGCGCGGATCACGCTGAACGGGAAGCAGGCGCCGGGGCGCCCATGGCCAAGGCAGAGGGACGCCCGCAGCCACAGCACCTGCGCATTGGCGTTCTCAGAGTCCTGGACTATCCCCTACTGAACTCCGGTAGGGGAGAAGAGCATAGCGGGGGCGTCTGACGGCGCCCCCCCTGGCGTTCGTCAGCCCTTCAACTTGCGGGAGAGGTTCTCGTACATGTCGTCGACCATCGCCTCCAGGCCGAAGTCTGGGCGCCAGTTCCACTCCTCGCGGGCGGCGGTGTCGTCGAGGGAGTTGGGCCAAGAGTCCGCGATGTACTGGCGGAGGGGATCTACATCGAAGTCCATCTCGAAGCCGGGAAAGCGGCTGCGGATGGCCTCGGCAAGTTCCGTCGGCTCGAAGCTCATGGAGTTGACGTTGTAGTCGGCGTGGTGCCCGAGGGTGGCGATGTCGGCCTCGGCGACCTCGATCAGGGCCTTAATGGCGTCGGGAACGTACATCATGGGCAAGTAGGTGCCGGGGCGCAGGTAGCAGATGTAGCGGCCGTCGCGGATGGCGCCGTAGAAGGCGTCGACGGCGTAATCGGTGGTGCCGCCGCCGGGCTCCACCTTCCAGCTGACCACGCCGGGCAGACGGACGCCGCGGACGTCCAGTCCCACGCGCTCGAAGAAGTAATTGCCCATCAGTTCGCCGAACACCTTGGATATGCCGTAGAGAGACGTGGGCCGTTGCAGCGTCTCATTTGGGGTGTTGTCGTGGGGCGTGTCGATACCGAAGGCGGCTATGGAACTGGGGATGATCACACGATCGAGACCGGCCGCAGCGGCAGCTTCCAGGACGTTTAGCAGGCCGATTATGTTCACACGGTGACCCAGAGGGCGATTGGCCTCGGCCATCACTGAGAGCAGGGATCCCAAGTGGTATAGGGAGTCGATACCAAAGTCGGAGATGGCGCGTTCCACGGAGGCCTGGTCAGTGACGTCGACCTGAGTCGAGGGGCCTGAGCCAGCCACCTCCTCCGTGAGCGGGCTGTTGTGGCGAGCGGCGACGACGTTGACGTTGCCGTACCTCTCCCGCAGGGCGGGGATCAACTCGGAGCCAAGCTGTCCGGCTGCGCCGGTGACCAGGATGCGCTTCATTGGATTAGAATAGCCTCATCTCCCCAGGAGGAGCAACCATGTCCGGCCAAGAAAATACTCGCGAGGCCTGGGTCGCCATACCCACCGAGGATGAGCTGCGCTCGAGCCTGCCGCCCGGCAAGCGGGCCGGCAACTACGACTTCGGGTACCTGCCGGCCATGGGACGGCTCCAGGCGACGCACAAGGCCATCGGGCCGATGTTCGGCGCCCTGTACCGAGAGGTGATGTTCGGCCCCGGCAAGCTGAACCGACTAGAGAGGGAGATGGTGGCTGCGGTGGCCGCGGCGGCCCAGGACTGCCAGTATTGAACGGTCTCTCACGCAGAGTTTCTGCGTGCTGAGGACGGGGACCCGACCATCGTAGAGGCCGTGACGCACCGCCGATGGCGCGAGCTGGACACGCTTACGCCGCGCGAGCTAGCACTGTGCACAGTGGCCGAGAAGCTCAGCGCCACGCCCACGCGTATGGTGGAAGCGGACTGGCAGCCGCTGAGGGACTTGGGGTTTGACGACGTGGCGCTGCTGGAAGTGGGGCACATCGTGGGCATCTTCAACTACCTGACTCGCCTGGCTGATGGGTTCGGGCTTCAGCTGGACCGCCGGACGGTGGAGGCCTCGGAGACCGGGGTGGCCCTGCGCCGGCCGGCCGAGCAGGCCGCCGGAAATTAGGAGGACAAGCGTGATACAGCTGACCGACGATATGAAGCGGCTGGTCAACCACGCGAGGGAGGCCGGTTTCCCCTGCATCGTGGCCACTGCGTCCACTGATGGGACACCCAACGCAGGATACATCGGGACGGTGCTGGCGGTGGACGACTCGACCTTCGTCTACCGGGACCGAACCAGGCGGCAGCCGCTGGAGCACATCGAAGAGAATCCGAAGGTCATTGTGCTATTCCGGAACGTCACGGAAGACACCGGCTGGAAGTTCCGGTGCACCGCTACCGTGGTGCGGTCGAGCGACGAATACGACGACTACACCCGTCAACTGGCCGAGTCGGGCCTGATAGGCGACCCCGAAATGGAAGGGGCGGCGATCGTGATTCTGAGCATCGACCAGGTGCTGACCCTGTTCGGTGAGATGCTGCAAGAACGGGAGCCGGGGATGCAGTGGTGAACCCCGACTAGCCGGCGATCTTGACCCTATCGAACTGGTCGGGATTGAGGTTAAAGGTGCGACCCAGGCGCTCCCACCTGATGACCAGCCAGTGGAGGCCGGCGCCGGTGCGACGGACGGTGGTAATCTCGCCGATGTCGCCCACCTGGATCATGTGCCCGGCGCCCTCCACTGGGGCGCCCATATTCACCCGCACTGGCATTTCGACGATGCACTCGACCTTGGTACCGGACTCAAACGCTTCGCAACTCATATCGCCCTCGCCGCGACCCTTTGCTCTCAGAGGAAAGGGCTCGCCGTATCGTTGGAGACTCCTTTTCCGAGGAGCCAGGTGGTGCGGGACAGTCCAGATCAGGCCAGGTTCGGCGCGACTTTCTCCATCATCAACCGCAGGCTGTTGGCCTGGTTTTCCAGAGGGATCTGGTTGCCGAAGTTAATCTCGAACATGACCTGGTCAAGCCCTAGATCTTCACCCAGAGTGTTCAGTTTCTCTGCAACCGCGTCGGCAGTGCCGTAGGCCACTTTATCGCGAACCCAGTCGTCATAGGTCATGCGGCGAACCCGTTCGGCCTGAGCACCCCAGTCGCCAAGGGTGCCCAGATGTCCCGCGTAGCTGGCAACGCGGTCGGAGAGCCGCTCCATGGAGAAGAGGGCACTCTCCATTGGCTCCTCGTGGGCCTTTAGCGGGTCGTGGGACAGATAGACGGGAATGCGGAGGCCGACTTTGCCTTCGCCCTCGTGTCCAGCGGCCTTCCAGGCGTCCCGATACTCCCTGATGGAAGGTTTGAGCTCGGGGAGAGTGAAGACCCGGGATGGGTTGATGAGGATGTTGTAACCCATGCGACCGAGAATGGGGAAACTCTCGGCAGAGGTTACGCCCACCCGGACAGGCGGGTGCGGCTGCTGGAAGGGCTTAGGGTTGACCGAGATCTCAGGGAGGTGGAAATGGTCGCCCTCGAAGGAGAAGGTGTCGGTGGTCCAGGCCTTGATGATGATCTCCATGCCCTCTTCAAAGCGGCCCCGGCTCTCCTCAAAGGGAACGCCGAATCCCTCGTGAACGTTGGGGAAGGTGCCGCGACCGACGCCGAACTCCACGCGCCCGTCGCTGATCTGATCGAGGGTGGCGATTTCCTCGGCAACGCGGATCGGGTTGGCCAACGGCAGCAACAGCACCGCCGTGCCGATGCGGATGTTCTGTGTGCGGGCCGCGATTGCGCTCAGTATAGTTACGGGACTGGCCAGAACTCTGCCGGGGTTGAAGTGGTACTCAGCCATCCAGACCGAGGGCACGCCAAGGTCCTCGGCCTGGTCGACCAGCGCAAAGGACTCCTTGAATGCCTTGTTCTCCGTGGAGCCTTCCCTTACAGGGAATTCAAGGAACAATCCAAGCTCCATAACCACCTCCGCTGTCGCGCCCAGCCTTGCGATTTTCCCGCGGGGCGGGCGATAGTGGGCTTGATTGTACAGTGTGGGGAACGCCCGTCAAGCGGCTCGGTTGGCAGTACAGCCCTCCATTCAAGGCGATCGATTTGACAATCCGGTCGGTGCCATAGTGTGCCGTTGCATCGGGCACCGAATTCCTGTACTGCGCGTTCTGAGCCGAAACGGGCGCCGGGCAGGCCAGCATCGTCCATGCGTCCGAGGGGGAGAGTTTCAACACAGCATCTGCTCGGCCTAGGCAACCCCGGAAAGCGACGGAAATCTGTGTCCCCAGACGGTCTCGAATACTGTGTCCCGGGGTGCCATTCCTATTGGTTGCAGAGGTGGTTGGCGACGATTGGGCCGCAGTATTTCTAGTCGAGGGAAGGCAGGTAGCGACGGAGCCTGTCCTCCAAGCTGGGACGCTCTTCGAACTGGCTGGACCTGCCTTCTGCCAGGCTTCTCATCCTGACGGTGTCCGCTTCCGCTGTTGCGTAGGCCCTATCGAGGATCCTGGGTCCGGCGATTTCCGGGTTTAACTGAATTCTCTCCGAGTTCTGGCCGGTGGCCCAGCCGTTCCTAAAGACCGACAATTGGTAGTTGATCGCGGTGAGTCCAACGACTGCCGCTACTACCATCTGGCGTTGGCCTTCGGGCATCTCGGGCCAGTTGTCCCTGGTGGCCCTGTGGGCTGCCTCGCGGATCACTTCCCAGTGGGCCTCCTCATCTGCTCCCTGTTCCAGCCGAAGGTCCGCTATGGCTCTCCGCTGGCGCTCCAGCTTTTCAGTTTCGTTTTCTTGGCGATTCATCTTCCTTCTCTCGCGCTGTCAATCCGGATGAGCAAATGATCCGACCGATGAATTACCGTGGCCCCCCGAAGGTGAGGTGAACAAGGCCTGATCTGACCGGCAGGGAGGCTCCCGGAAAGACCATTCCTGGAGTCTTCCAACACTCAGATCAGGGCGGAAGTACGCGAATTTCACCGGTTACCGTTGGGGTTCGATGACCACCTTGAGGGAGTCGGAGGCACCGGCGGTTAGCTGGAAGCCGAGACCGGTTTCTGCCAGGGGCAGGCGATGGGAGATCATGTCGCCGATCTGGACGCGGCCCGAGGCGATGAGATCGAGGGCGGTGGTCAGGTCGCCGGGGGCGGCGGCGTAGGTGGTGGTGAGGGTGGCCCCGTTCCGGAAGAAGACGTCGTTGATCGACACCGGTATCTCGACACCTGGCTCGGTGGGGGCGTAGAACAGCACGGTACCGTCCCGGTCCACGGAATCCAGCGCCTGTAGCAGCGCTGGCCGGGCGCCGGTGGCGACGATGACCAAGTTCGCCAAATGACCGTCGTTGGCCTCGCGCAGACGGTCGGGGGTGAATTCGTCGGCCCGCAGGGTTTCGTCCGCGCCCAGCTTTCGGGCGGCGGAGAGGCGGAAGTCGGAGAGGTCGGTGGAGACGATGCGGCCAGCACCGAGGGCACGGGCCAAGTTTATGTGAAGCATCCCGGCGAGGCCGCTGCCGAGTACCAGCACTGTCTGTCCCGGCTGGATGTTGGCCCGCTTCTGGCCCCGGTAGACGCAGGCCAGAGGCTCGGCGACCGAGGCTTCGTCGAAGGGCACGCCGTCGGGGATGGAGATGGCGCCGCGGTCGACGTTGATGGCGGGGAGACGGACGTACTCGCAGAAGCCGCCGGGGTCGTAGTTGGTGGCACGCAGGGTGTCGCACACGGTGTGGCTGCCGTTGAGGCAGTAGCGGCAGGCATTGCAGGGGACGTGGTGGGTTACGACCAGCCGGTCGCCTTCCCGAAACTGGGAGACGCCAGCCCCCACTTCAGCCACAGAGCCGGCTACCTCGTGGCCCAGGACGACGGGGGCGCGCTGGATGCGGTACCACTCCATGACGTCGCTGCCACAGATGCTGCTGGCCTCGATTTTGAGCAGCAGCTCGCCGGGCCCGATCTCGGGCTGCGGCATCTCCTCGATGCGCACGTCATTATTGTTGTAGTACATCGCTACGCGCATGGTGGCCTACCTTCCCGGGTTAGTCTGCTTGCTTAGCGCAGCCGCTGCTGGAACCATCTAGTCGGGCACACCGACCAGCTCGGCGGTCCCGGCGCGGACGGAGTCGAAGATCTCGACTGCCTCGTCGACGGTGCCGTTGCCGTGGACGATGTGCCGGAGGGACCGGATCATGGGGACGGGGTGGGGGCTCTGCCAGATGTTGCGGCCGAGGTTGATGCCGATGGCGCCGTTCTGCATGCCGTCGTGGACGAACTCGAGGACCTCGCGCTCGGTGTCGGCCCTGGGTCCGCCGGCCATGACGACGGGGACGGGGCAGCCGTCGACCACGCGGTCGAAGCCGTCGTCGCACCAGTAGGTCTTGACCACCTTGGCGCCCATCTCGGCGCAGATGCGGCAGGCCATGGCGAGGTAGCGGGAGTCGCGCTGGTCGAGCTCGCGTCCCACGGCGGTAACGGCCATGACCGGGATGCCGTAGCGCTCGCCCTCGTCGACCAGCTTGCCGAGGTTGAGGATGGACTGCTTCTGGTATTCGGAGCCGACGAACACGGAGATGCCGACTGCGGAGACGTTGAGGCGGATGGCGTCTTCCATGGAGGTGGTGACGTCCTCGTCGGCCAGGTCGCCAGCGGTCATGCTGGTGCCGCCGGAGACGCGGAGGATCAGCGGCTTGGTGTCGGCAGGGTCGACGACGGAGCGAACCACGCCGCGGGTGGCGAAGAGGGCGTCGGCGTAGGGCATCAGCGGCGCGATGGTCTCGCCGGGCCGCTCGAGGTTGCGGGTGGGGCCCTGGAAGTAGCCGTGGTCGACGGGAAGGAACATGCACTTCCCGTCGGATTGAATCAGCTGCGCCAATCGGTTGGCCATTCCCCAGTCCATCTGCTTCCTCCTGTGGTGCGGGGGTAATTTACGCTCGAAATATCGGGCGTAATTATCGCTGCTGAGGGATGGGCGGGCAAGTTGGAGGGGGTAATGGGCTACCGCGTCTATTGGGGCTGCCGGAGCTTCCGGGCTGTATGAAGTGGTTCCCGGTCAGGGGTGTTGAATTTAGGGACGCGCGGTTGGACTGGATCACAGGGGGCACATGAGGGAGGACTGCTCGTGGGAGAGACGGGGCGGGATTTTTCCTACCGTATCCCGTATTTTCCTGGTTTTTCCCATTTCGTCGGCAGGTGGGGCCAGATTCAAAGCTGACAGCCCGCTATTCTGAGATCTTTCAGCAGAAATTTTCAGTCCCGGCACCAATTCGTCCCATTTCGTCCCATGTCCATTTTCCGGAGTACCGGCAGGCCTCGTGCCGAAGGCGACACAGACAAAAGGGGTCGGAACAGGTGCGTGCAGCAGATGTCATACCACAATGGTACGCGGGTATCCCAAGGGCAGGCAAGCGGCAAATGTCATCAATTCTCCCGAGGGCGATGGCCCTGCCCTGCGGGGGGTCTGCGTGGTTTGCCATGCGGGAGATCTGCGTGGTCAGGGTGATTCGATTATCGATTACAAGCCTGGCCATTCTTGCCGGTCCGTTGGTGGTTAGTTTGTCGAACCATGAACGAACGACCCTTCGACGGGCTCAGGGCCAACGAACGAACGACCCTTCGACAAGCTCAGCAACTGTCTTTGATGTCAAGAGTTTTGGGGTCCGGGGTTCCAATGGCGATTTTGCCTGACCATGAGATTGAGTATGGTCAGGAGCTTGCGCATACAGGCGGTGAGGGCCACTTTCTTGGGTTTGCCTGCCGCGCACAGCCGGTGGTAAAAGGCCCGGAGGACCGGGTTGAACCGGGTTGAATCCGGGTGGACACCAAGGCTGCCATGTACAGGGCGGCTCGCACCTGGGCGCACCCACCCCACACTTTGCGTTTTCCCCTCAGTGTGCCGCTGTCGCGGTTGAAGGGCGCCACGCCGACCAGGGCGGCAATCTAATCATCTCACCACGGTTCAAGGCGCCCAGTTCCGGAAGGTCGGACAAGAGTGTCATGGACAGAACAGGCCCCACTCCCGGAGTGCTCCGGAGGAGTTCGTCCTTGTCCCTCCAGATTGGGGAGGAGCGTATGAGGTCTCCCAGATCCCGGTCCAAGTCCGCCAGGTTCTCCTCCAACCAGCGGACAACCAGCGGATGTGCTCCTCAACCTTGGGGCGTATACGCCGGGCGGCGGTTCGGAGCCGGTTTTTCTCTGCGGTGATCATTTCCAGGTGATCATTTCCACCAGTTGGCGTCGCCGGGCCACCAGTGCTGCCATCTCCTGGGTGCCGGCATCCGGCAGTGGCCTGGTGGCAGGGCGCATTGCCTCGGCGAAGTGGGCCAACACTCGGGCGTCCAGGGCATCGGTCTTGGCCAGCTTCCCGGCAGCACGGGCGAAGTTCCGCACCTGCCTGGGGTTGACCACGGCTACAGGCAGCCCGGAGGCAACCAGTTCCCCTGCCAGGGTCATTTCCACTCCGCCGGTAGCCTCCAGCACCACCAGTTGGGGCATCAGTTTCTCCAAATGCTCCACCACCTCGCCGATGCCCTGGGAATCATGGGAGACCTGCCACACCTCACCGGTGGGACGCACCGCCACATCCAGGCGCTCCTGGGAGACATCTATGCCAACAAACAACTGGACTTCCTGCATTCAGCACCTCCCTGCAAATGTTCACCAACTCTGGCCCAGCCTTGCCTTATCCCGAATCCACCGATGGGAGGCGTGAATGCTGGGCAAATTGGGATGAGGGAGCCTGCAAGGGAGAAAGCCTGGGCTCCATTGGACCGATGTGACCCCGCGAGGGTTTTCAGTAGCCGCACCGGACCTGGAGAGCGGTCTATGGAGGCTGGGAATCGCGTGATAGTGAGATCGGACGCAGCAGGATGCACTCGCGGGCGGGGCGGACGCGAGTTTGGAGGTGTTGGGGCGGTTGCGGACAGCGCCGTCAGGCGGGGAGTGGAATGGCTCGCAGCCGGGCCAGGGCGCTGCTGAACTGGGTTTCCCAGGGCCAATGCTTGGGAAGATGCAAAGTGAGGCGGCGCGCCGAGCAGGTGGTCCGTCCCGCCAGGGCGAAGAACCGACGCCGGAGGGTCTTGGTGGTCACGATCTGCTCGCGCAAGCCGATGCGGGCCGTCCAGCGGGCCAGGTTGTGGGCCATCACCTGTACCGCCAGCCAAGCGCCGTTGGCGGCGAATCGGCCGGACGGCAGGTGGTTCAGCCCGACGCCGTACTTGAGGTCCCGGATGGCGTTCTCGATCTCGGCGTGGCGGCGGTGGTCGGCCTCCAGCTCCAGGGTCTCCCCGTCCCGGTCGGTGATGAATCCGTGATAGCTGTAGGTGGCGAAGAGGGCCAGTTGGGAACCGGGCGTGGGCTTCACACGCCGGACGATGAGCCGCACCGGCGCGGCGCCGGCCTCACTCTCAAAGGGAGTGTAGGTGGTCTCGGCCACATCGGCGGCGCCGTCCATCCAGTATGGGATGGGCGTCCAATCCGTCTCGGGTATGGCCTCGATGAGATTGCGCAGGCTTTTGTGCTGGCGGATGGTGATGGAGTAGCGGACATCCATCTTGCGGCAGACGGCGACGATGGCGTGGGCATAGAAGCCGCTGTCGGCCCGCACCGTGAGTCGGCCCCTGGCGCCGGCGTAGCGCACCCGTCCCACCGTCTCGCGCAGGAAGTGGGCGGCGCCCCGAACAGTGTTGGCCCGGCCCTCGCGCAGCCGGGACATCAACACGTCGCCGGTGCCGGCGGCCACGGCCAACAGCGGGTGATAGCCCCGCTTGCCGGTATAGCCGTGGTGTCGCGCCCCCTCCTTGGCCAGTCCGTAGGTCTCGCAGATGGTGGAGTCCAGATCGATGGTGAACGGCGCGTCGCCGGGTCCCGCCCCGGCGGCCCAGGCCCGGGCCAGCAGTTCCCGGATCACCCGGTCCAGCTGACGGACATGGCCCCAGCGGAAGCTGCGCAGGAAGGTGCCCAGGGTGGATGGCGCCTTGACCCTACAGTCGAGAACACCGGCCGTCCCACCGGCGCGCAGCGCATCGGCGTCGTCGATGCAATCGCCGCCAGCCAGGGCAGAGGCGACCAGGGTCATCATCTTGTCGCCGGCGTTGGCCCGGCCCGGCGCGCTGCCGAGATTGAGGTGATGGTCTACGAGTTCCCCCAGGCCCAGGTGTTGGGCGAGAGTGGCCGGCAGGAGCAGGCCGGCATTGGCCACCAGACGGTGGTCGTCAAAGACGATGCGAATACGGTCGGGATGGTTGCGTGGTAGCATCAATTGGGTGCTCCTTTTCTGGGGTCGGTTTCCTTTCTCGAAAACCATTATCCCAGATTCAGAGGAGCACCCTTTGACCACTTCAGGTCGCTAACCTGACGTCCTCTATCGGTGGATTCGGGCTTATCCGGGCTCTGCGGCCCAGTCAACTGTTCGGGCTCCGAGCAGGCAGGACGCGACGACCCAGCTGAGCTACGGTCTTCAAGACCCAGGACTACGCGGTCTGCCACGTCCATATCCAAGATACAAGGGCCAACGAACGAACGACCCTTCGAGGGGCTCAGGGCCAACGGGTTTGCCGATAATCGACTGACCCTGTCTGCGTGGTTTTACCCCTGGAAAGACCGGATGCAAAACTGAAATAGTCTTGTTTCCTTGGCGTCGGCCCGCCTCGATACGGTCGCTCACGTCAGGCGACATGAAATGGGGTCGTTACGAACGGCCCCATTTCCTTTTTGCAGGAGTACAGAATGGCGGAAAGAAGCGCGATTTTCATTGACGAAGCATATCTGTACCGGCTGGTGAGGGACGAGTTTCCCGGCGCGCGCATCGACTACAGGCTGTTGCCTCCCAAGTTGTCGCAGGGAACAAGCCTGCTGAGAACCTATGTCTATTCCTCCCTGCCCCACCAAAGCAATTCTCCTTCAGAGGAAGAAAGAAACTTCCTGGCGCGAAGGCGCCAGTTTTTTTCAGCACTGAGGCTTTTGCCAAGATATACGGTGCAGCTGGGACGCACGGAAATGCGCAGTTATCGGGAAGACGGCTTACCGATCTACGAGCAGAAGAGAGTGGATATCCTGCTGGCCGTCGACCTGGTCAAGCTATCGGCAGACGGGCACATACAGCAAGCCATCCTGATTGCGGACGACAGCGATTTCATACCTGCCATCGCTGCCGCGAAGAGCGAAGGGGTAATCGTCAGCCTGTATCACGGCGGGACCCCTCACCGTGATCTCTTGGAAGAGGTGGACGAGCACTACCGTTTCGACCAGGAACTTATTGAATCCATACGACTACCAGACCGGTAATTCCGGGGTATAATCGCGCAAAAGCATCCTCATAGCTGCTAGGAGGCGGAACATGGCAGAGATTCTGGGTCTGGGCGTTACGCATTCACCTTCTCTTATCACGCCGGACGAGGTGAAGAACTACTCGCTGACGCGGGCGCTGAGGAACGACCGCATTCCCAGCGAGCGGAAGAACCCGGAGAACTGGCCGGAGGCCATGCGGAAGGAATGGGGAGACGACGAGGGATACACCTCGGCGCTGTACCAGCGGGAGAAGCTGGTGGCGGGGTTCCGCAAGGTGCGGGCGGAGTTGGACGCCTTCAAACCGGACGTGGTGCTGGTGTGGGGCGACGACCAGTACGAGAACTTCCGGGAAGACATCATCCCGGCCTTCTGCATCATGGCCCACGAGGAATACGAAAGCCGCCCGTTCGCGATGAACAGCGGAGCGACGCGTCCCAACGTGTGGGACGAGCCGGCGGAGAAGACCTTCACGTACAAGGGGCACCCGTCGGCGCGGTACCTGACGGGGGCGCTGATCGATGAGGGCTTCGACGTGGCCTACGCCTACAAGCCGCTGCACGAACAGGGACTGGGGCATGCGTTCCTGAACACGCTGCTGTACCTGGACTATGACCGGACCGGGTTCGACTACCCGGTGATACCGTTCGCGGTCAACTGCTACGGGAGCCGGGTAATCCGTAACCGGGGCGGGGCGAACCCGACGACGGTGAACGGGGTGGAGGCGCCGCTGGACCCGCCGGGCCCGTCGCCGAAGCGGTGCATGGAGCTGGGGGCCGCAACGGCGCGGGCGCTACAGGAGAGCCCGTGGCGGGTGGCGCTGATCGCATCGTCGAGCTGGTCGCACGCGTTCCTGACGGAGAAGAACTGGTGGCTCCACTGCGACGTGGAGTCGGACCGGAAGCGGTTCGAGGAGCTTAAGGCCGGCGACTTCGAGGCGTGGCGGAAGCTGACGACTGCGGACATAGAAGACGCGGGGCAGCAGGAGATGCTGAACTGGATGTGCCTGGCGGGGGTGCTGAGCGAGTTGCAGCGGACGCCGGAGATCGTGGAGTTCCAGCAGACCTACGTGCACAACTCGAGCAAGTGCCTGGCGGTGGCGAGGCCGTAGGGGAAACTTAACCGCGCAAACCCTGGGAATGATACGCCGCCCGTCTGTTGCTGGACGGGCGGTTTTTTGTCACATGACGTGGCCTACTCGACGTACTTGGCGTCCTTGGGCCGTGCTTTGCCGCCGTAGACGGAGGGCTCGGCGCAACCCGGCGTCAGGAGGGAATCTGCTCGAAGGACAGTTCCGGCTTCCCCATGCGTTCACTGGCGTGTTCGATGGTTATAGCGCAGAGGCGACCTTCGCCATCCAGGTCCAGGAGGGTATTTTCATCCCAGTCACGGGTATCCTCCACATCTGCCTGGTAGAGCTCGATATAGAGGGTGTCCGTGCTTTCGAAGTATTTGACAATCATGGCCTGAACGACCGGTCGAAAAAAGCGTTGTGCACCGTGCGATCGCTCCTGCTCTGTTCTACGTACGTGGCCTCTTTGGGCCTAGCCTTGCCGCCGTGGACAGAGGGCTCGGCGCACCCTAGACAAGGTTGGGTTGGGTTCCGGCGGCGCGGCGACGGCGCGGGGCTCGCTGGAACGTGGCCTCTGGGGCAACGCGCGGATACTGGACCTGCTTGCCGGCCAGAAGTTCCGCGATGGTTAGTATCTGGATGCGGGGATAGTGGCTATCCGGGTAGTGCTCCGGAGTGTAGAACCCGGCGGAGACTGCCTCGGATTCCATAGGGCCGGTGGGCGGCTTGAGGGTGATGAACAAGCCGATTTCGGCCTTCTCGCGCTCCATGTCGCCCTTGAGTGTAGCCACCTGGTTGCGGGTTACGTTGCCACTCTTAACCTGGGCGACGATGCGCTTGGCCTTGCCGCTGTTGTCATCGAAAAAGTTGATGTAGCCGTCGATACCGGAGTCGGCGCCTTTCTTGCGGTCCCGGGCCGGTCGGGCGTCAACGAGGCCGAGGGCCCACCACTCGAACTGGTAGCGGCCGGAGTTCTCGCTGTCGGAGGCCAGGGCCTGGGCGCTGGCGATGTCCTGGGGCTGGCCGAGGACCTCGTAGGGCCTGATGTCGCCCTTGAATGTGTCGTGGAGGCGGTGGCGGATGAGAGTGATGGCGATGTGGGTGATGTCGATGCCAATCCAGCGGCGGTTGAGGCGCTCGGCGGCGGCGATGGCGGTGCCGCAGCCGCAGAAGGGGTCCAGCACCACGTCGCCCTCGTTGCTGCTGGCGCGGACGATACGCTCCAGCAGAGCCTCGGGCTTTTGCGTGGGGTAGCCGAGACGTTCTTTGGCCTGAGAATTAATAGGCGGGATGTCGACCCAAATATTGCTGGGTACTTGCCCTGGGTTGGCGTCCAAGTAGCGTTTAAGTTGAGGAACTTGCCCTTGTGGAGTGTGGTAAATCAAATTTGCTTGGTCAAGGGCGTCAAGGCGCGCCATTACGCTGACGGTGCTCTTGTATCCAGGAATAATGTTTTCATCAATCCAAGACGCATATTTCCCGGTTCTGGGAACGGACCAGCAGCGTCCGATGGATCCGGGGTCATACCCACGCCACGGCTTACCGCTTTCTCCTTGCGATAGTCCGGGGCCAGTGAGGTTGTCGGTGCGATAGGCGCCCCGTGCGTCCGAATTTCCGTAATGACTCTTAATGTAACTCGGATCTAACTGAATGCGAACGGCGTCAGAGTTGATGGCGCTGTTGCTGTAAAACAAAATGCTGTCGCTGACATTAGCGAAATCGGTGGAGTCGTTGTGAGTGGACGTGCGTTGCCAAGTAATTTCCGCTTTGAACAAGTCTCTCCCGAACACCGAGTCCATGAGCAGCTTGAGGTAGTGGCTGGCGGTGGGGTCGCAGTGGAGGTAGATGCTGCCGGTGTTCTTGAGGACGCGGTGTAGCTCGACCATGCGCTGGGCCATCATGGTGAGGTAGGCCATCATGTCGTTGGTGCCGAGAAACTGGCGCATGGCCTGGAGCAGGGCCGGCAGTTTGCCGGTGGCGTTAGTGACCACGTCCTGGTAGGCGATCTCAGACTCCAGGCTCCACTGCCAGGTGTCCTCGAAGGCGGTAATCTGGGCGGCGGACTGCTGGCCGCCCTTTTCCTGGAAGAGGACATTGTAGTTGGCGTTGGAGTTAAAGGGCGGGTCGAGGTAGATCAGGTCGACGCTGGCGTCTGGGATGTGGTTGCGCAGGATGTCGAGGTTGTCGCCGAAATAGAGCTGGTTCTTAAAGGCTGGGTCCTGCTTGACCTGAGCGGCACGCCAGGACTCAACCAATTCCGGATGGACTTCGCTAGCGGGGCGCATCTGGGCAAAGTCGTCTTCTGTTAGCTCCCAGGTGTCGAGGTCAGCGGCGATGCCGGCCTGGATTGCAGCTTCCCTACCGTACTTCTCAGCGATTTCGTCGAATGTCCAATCGCTCAGGTCAGCGGGCTCGTTCATATCGTTCCCTTTCCCTATGGCTCGGGTCTCGCATGCTGATTATTCGGATACTCTCGCCACGGACTGTATATACCGCTAACAGAAGACGGTCTCTCACGTAACCTATGGATACGAACCGGGTTTCACCTCGCCTGTCACTGGAAATGGTGTTTGCCGTTTCCCAATCAAAGAAATTGATGTCTGAAAAATCTACCCCGTGGTTTTGCAAGTTGCTTTGCCGCTTGCTCTCGTCCCATTCATATTTCATCGTTTATCGTATCTTTAGTCTACCCGCTGTCAACAACTGCTGCGAGCAGGGCAGGGTACCGCAATGCTCTCCTGAATCCAAGGGTGCAGGACTATAGCAACGGTTGATGGCTCGGGGAGCCGGGTGCTAGCTCCCTGCATTCGCAGCGATGACGGGAGAGGCAGGGGGTGACGGTTCGGATGCGTGAAGGAAGCGCGGTGCTATGCCACCGCGCCGTCGTGTATAATTCGGGTCGGCTGAAAGCGTGTGCAAACTCGGCTGGGAGTGTGCTTCATGGCGACTACTACGAGCAGTACCCTGGGCAGTATCGTTGACCTCGACGGGGGGCTGATCAGCCGCGAGATCTTCGTGAACGAGGAGATCTACGCGCAGGAACAGGAGCAGGTCTTCTCCAAGGCCTGGCTGTTCGTGGGGCACGAGACACAGATCCCCAAACCGGGCGATTACTTCGTTTCCAGCATGGGCGAGGAGTCGGTGATTCTCTGCCGGGACCGTGAGGGCGGGATTCACGTATTCCTGAACTCGTGCACGCACCGGGGGATGAAGGTCTGCCGCTACGACGAGGGGAACACGCCGGTGTTCAGTTGCCCCTACCACGGCTGGAGCTTCGCGACCGACGGGAAGCTGGTGGGAGTACCCTACTTCAAGGATGCCTACAAGGGCGGGCTGGACAAGTCGCAGTGGGGCCTGATCGAAGTGCCTCAGATGTACAACTACAAGGGCGGCATCTGGGCGTCGTGGGACAAGCACGGGCCGTCGTTCCACGAATACCTGGGCGACTTCACCATGTATCTCGACCTGCTGATGGACGGCCGGGACGGCAGCGAGGGCGGGTCGGAGATCCTGGGCGGGGTCCAGAAGTGGACGATGCCGAACAACTGGAAGTTCGCCGCCGAGAACTTTGCCGGGGACGGCTACCACAACATCAGCCACCGGTCGGTGGACATGGTGGGCATCGGCCCCAGCGGGCTGGGGCGGCGCGACTACGCCGAGTACCAGGCGGGGCGCCGCATCAACGTGACGATGCCGAAGCGGGGCCACGCCGCAGTGGTGGAGCTGTTCCCGCCCGAGACGCCGCAGGTCTCGACGTTCCAGAACACGGCCGACGTCGGGGAGTACTTCCGGTTCATGGAGGCAGAGCGCCGCCGTCGCCTTGACGGGAAGACGAACCTGCTGGGCGTTGTGGGGACGGTGTTTCCGAACATGTCGTACCTGGCCCGGCAGCCGCGCTCCATCGCCGTCTGGCACCCCCGCGGGCCGAACCTGACGGAGGCGTGGCGGTGGTTCCTGGTGGACAAGGACACGCCGGAAGAGGTGAAGGACGTGTTGCGGCACTACTACATCCGCTACTCCGGCCCCGGCGGGATGACCGAGCAGGACGACATGGAGAACTGGAACTACGCCCACAAGGCGAGCCGGGGGGCGATCGCGCGGCGGAAGCCCTACAACTACCAGATGGGTATCGGTCACCTGGTGGAGGACGTGGACCTGCCGGGGACGCTCACCACGGGCATCTGCGAGGAGAACGCGCGGGGCTTCTACTCCGGCTGGGTGAAGATGATGGACGCCAAGTAGGGATTCGATGCACCCTCCCAAGAAGGAGGGGCATGAGTCCAGGATTTCTCGGGCAAGCTAACAGACTCAAATCAGGGGAGGGATCATGGCAAATGTTACCCAACTAGGCTACATCGGTATCAGCGCCAGCAACATCGAGGAGTGGGAGCACTTCGGGACCGAGGTCCTGGGTCTGCAGTCGAACGGCGTGGACTCCGACGGCGTCCTGACGATGCGGATGGACGAGTACTCCCACCGGTTCATCGTCAGCCCCACGGGGAAGGACGATGTCGAGTTCGTCGGCTTCCAGGTAACCGACCAAGCAGCGCTGGGCGAGATGGCGGAACAGCTGCGGGAAGCGGGCATCGAGGTTTCCATAGGAACTCCCGATGAGGCCAAGGGGCGCAGGGTCGAGGGGCTGATCAAGTTCGAAGACCCCGACGGCACCCCAACCGAGGTCTACTACGGCCCGCCGGTGAGCTTCGACAACCCGTTCAACTCTCCTCGTCCCATAAGCGGATTCGTCACCGGCGAGCAGGGCCTGGGCCATGTGGTTTATCACGTGGAGGACCTGGACAAAGCTGTGGCCTTCTACCGGGATGTGCTGGGCATGAAGATCAGCGACTACATCCGGAACCTGGTGTTCTTCCACTGCAACCCGAGGCACCACACCCTGGCCATCATCGAGGCCAAGGGCCGCAACACCAAGAAGCTGAACCACTTCATGGTGCAGACGGAGGGCATGAACGACGTGGGTGCGACCTACGACATGGTGCTGGACTCCGACATCAGCCTCACTCGCGGCCTGGGGCGGCACACCAACGACCACATGACGTCGTTCTACATGAAGACTCCGTCGGGGTTCGACGTGGAGTACGGCTGGGGCGCCCGCACGGTGGACGACACCACCTGGCAGGTGGTGCGTCACGAGAAGGGCAGCATCTGGGGTCACCGGCCCGTTCCGCAGCCTGCTGCCGCGGACTAGGGAAAAGGGGTACTGTCCAGTCTACGCCCGGAGTCCATTTCGGGCGTAGATTTATGTAGCCGGGGGTCCAGTTCTCGCACCGAGAGTTGCTGATGGAACAACGAATCAGGAACCTGGAAGACTTTGCACAAATATCCACCACCCTGGCCCAGTTGATGGAGTCGACCCAGCGTCGGCTGGAAGGCAGGCAACTGAGAATGGAGGAAAACCAGCGACGCATGGAAGAAGACCAGCGACGCATGGAAGAAAACCAGCGACGCATGGAAGAAAACCAGCGACGGGTGGAAGAAAACCAGCGACGCATGGAAGAAAACCAGCGACGGGTGGAAGAGGACAACCGACTGATGGAAGAGGATCAGAGGCAGAGAGATGAGTTGCTGCAGCGGATCCTACAATCTGTGGCTGTCATGCAAGCCGAAATCGTACGCATCGACGAGACTCACTCCTGAGTCGCTGACTCTCTTCATCCCTACTGGTAGTTCGAAACGAATCGAACGACTAAGCGCCGAGGTATGTCACTCTATAAGGAAAATTCCCGGGAGCTATAGATGGACGTTGGATACATAGGCACAGGGACCATGGGGAATCCCATGGCCCGCTGCCTGCTGGACGCCGGGCATACCGTTACGGTGTACGACGTTCGCCGGGAGGCCACCACAAACCTCTGCGAACTGGGGGCCCACTGGGCCGAGAGCCCGAGGGCGGTGGCAGAGGCGGCTGGCGTGGTGTTCACGTCGCTTCCGGGGCCGACGGAGGCCGAGCGGGTGGTGATGGACGAAGAAACCGGGATCCTGGCCGGGCTGCCGCGGGGTGGGGCCTGGATCGACACCACGACCAACGCGCCGTCAATGATACGGCGGCTTGCCGAAGAGTGCAGCCGGCGCGGGGTCGATATGCTGGACTCGCCGGTCAGCGGACGTCCGCCGGCGATGACCATGATGGTGGGCGGAGACCCAGCGGTCTTCGAGAAGCACCGGCCATTGCTGGAGTCCATGGGGCGCGACGTCTTCTATGTGGGCGCGACCGCGTCGGGCTGCATCGCCAAGCTGGTCACCCAGTACTTGGGTTACTGCGCCTTCATCGCAGGAGTCGAAGGCATGCTTATCGGCGCCAAGGCGGGCATAGACCTGGACATATTGGCGAAGATCATCCCTGTCAGCGCAGGTTCCAGCGGTGTGTTGAACCGTTCCACCGATGTAATCCTGGACCGCAGCTTTGCGTCTAACGGGACGCTGGACATCGTCGCCAAGGACATTCATCTTGCATGCGAACTGGCGCGGGAATCGCAGGCACCCGCGTCCATTGGCGCCATAGCGGACGACATGTTCCAGAGGGCGCAGGCGCTGGGCATGGGGCAGGACGGCTATCCGGCGGTCGCCCGCATCCTGGAACAGCTGGCCAGCGCCGAACTGCGCGGAAACGGATAACCGGCGAACCCGCACATCAGCAAACAGGGGAGGAGACGATGCAGAACGGCCATACGAACGGCAACATTTCGCTGGGCGGCATGGTGGATCTTGCCGCCGGCACCGTGAGCCGCGAGATTTTCGTCAACGAAGAAATCTACGCCCAAGAACAGGAGCAGCTGTTCGCACGGGCATGGCTTTTCGTGGGGCACGTGTCGCAGATACCGAAGCCGGGCGACTACTTCGTCTCCTGCATGGGCGAGGAGTCGGTGATCATGTGCCGGGACCGCGAGGGCGGGGTGCATGTATTCCTCAACTCCTGCACGCACCGTGGTATGAAGGTGTGCCGCTACGACGAGGGGAACACTCCCGTCTTCAGCTGTCCCTACCATGGCTGGAGCTTTGCCACCGACGGCAAGCTGGTGGGCGTTCCATATTTCAAGGACGCTTACAAGGGTGAGCTGGACAAGTCGCAGTGGGGCCTGATTGAAGTGCCGCACCTGTGCGTCTACAAAGGGACTGTCTGGGCCAACTGGGACAAAGACGCCCCGTCGTTCGAGGAGTACCTGGGCGGGTACAAGACCTACCTGGACTTTCTGCTGGACACATGGGACGGGGCTGGCGGCGAGACCGAGGTGTTCGGTGGCATTGAGAAGTGGGTGATTCCCTGCAACTGGAAGTTCCCTTCAGAGAACTTTGTCGGGGACCGGTACCACAACATCAGCCACCGCTCCGTAGACCTGGCGGGCGTAGGCCCCAGTGGCAGCGGACGCCGGGACACTCAGGAGCGCGTCGGAGCGACCGCGCTGGATTTCTCCTTCCCCGAGCGCGGGCACGGCACCATCAGCTTCCTGCGACCTGACGACTCTCCCATCCCTGCCTACCAGCACTCGAAGATCGTGTCGGACTATTTCACTCACTGCGAGAATGAACGGCGCAGGAATTACGGCCAGTGGGCGCGGTTCATTCCGGGGCCCGGAACGCTGTTCCCCAACTTCTCGTATTTGCCGCGGCAGCCGCGGACGATTGCCGTTTGGCACCCGCGCACTCCGCAAAGCCACGAAGCCTGGCGGTGGTTCTTGGTGGACAAGGACGCGCCAGCGGAAGTGAAGGAATTTCTGCGGAAGTACTACATCAGCTACTCCGGCCCTGCCGGCCTGACCGAGCAGGATGACATGGAGAACTGGAATTACGCCCACAACGCCAGCCGGGGGGCGATCGCGCGGCGCTATCCCTACAACTATCAGATGGGTCTGGGACACGAGGCGCCTCCCTTCGACACCGACGGCCTGGAGTTGCCTGGGCAGATCCGGAACGTGACCGTGGCCAAGGCGGCAGAGCAGAACCAGCGGGGCTTCTACGCGCGGTGGGCCGAGTTCCTGACCGCGAAGGACTGGGACGCGCTGGCGACGTGGCGGACCGGGAACGGTCACGCCAACCGCGCCTCCTTCGACAAGCTCAGGATGAGCGGCAGCGGCGCGGCGGTCGCCGCGGGGAACTGATCATGACCACCGTGGGGGCGTCCTTCGACAAGCTCAGGATGAGCGACTAGCCCGAGATGAGCGGAGAGGACTGGTATGACTACGGTGGAATCAGGCGTGGCGCGGATGCTGCTGAAGAACGAGGTGGAGGAGTTCCTGTACCAGGAGGCAGAGCTGCTGGATGAGCGACGTTTCGCCGAGTGGCTGGAGTTGCTCACGGAAGACATACGGTACTGGATGCCGATGCGGCGCAACGTCAAGTTCGGAGAGCTGGACCGGGAGTTCACCCGCGAGGGCCAAGACATCAACTGGTTCGACGAGGGCAAGGACACGCTGGAGCGTCGCGTCAGTCAGATTCTGACAGGCGTGCACTGGGCCGAGGAGCCGCTGTCACGCATCTGCCACATGGTCTCGAACGTGCAGCTACTGGAGGCAAGGCCGTCGGCGGAGGATGCCGCTGAAGTGGCGCTGAAGTGCCGGTTCCTGATCTACCGGAACCGGGTGGAGACGGAGACGGACTTCCTCATCGGGAAACGCGAGGACGTGTTGCGGAGAGAGGACGGCGGCTGGAAGATCGCGCAGCGCAAGGTGATCCTGGACCAGAACGTGCTGCTGGCAAAGAACCTGACGTTTTTCTTCTGACTATTCCTGGAGATATTGCGCACCTGCGGCTTTTTGGCGGAGAGGTGCAGGGCACAGTCCTTCGACAAGCTCAGGATGAGCGGTAGGACAGGCGCAGGATGAACGGTGCAGGCGCATGGCTCAGTCCTTCGATAGGCTCAGGATGAGCGGTAGGACAGGCCTGGGGTGAGCGGCGGTGCAGGCGCAGGACTCAATACTTCGACAGGCGCAGCATGAGCGGCACAGGCGCAGGATGAGCGGCAGAGGAGAGTACCGATGGCAGAAGTTATCAACCTGATAACCATCGACGAAGGGGCGACGATCTCGACCATCAATGGGGCGACGGCGGAGGTGGTGGGCAATCCCAAGGATGGGGTGTGGGTGTTCGCCAAGTACCTGACGTCGCCGGAGGACCCCGACCTAGTGGGGACAGAGGACATGATCTTCGCCCAGGACATCGCCGAAGTGCTGCCCGGGAAGTAACTGCTGCCGTGTTTGAAGGAGACGGGATGTTGCCCACCCACGAAGAACTACGGGAGGCCTTCCAGGCCGGCTTTGACACGATCGACGAGGGCGAGGGGTTTTACCCCGGATTCCAGGCGTTCCTCGAATACAGCGGATACCGGTTGCGCGAAGACCATCCTTGCACGTGCGTGGACGGGGGCGGGCACGGGCACCAGCCGGAGTGTCGCTGGGTGAAAGACGGGGCTTAAGACCGGGTTGCACCGGGTCTAAACGAGTTGCTAAGGGTTAAAACGGGTTGTACCGGGTCTAAACGAGTTGTTACGGGTTAAAACGAGTTGCTACGGGTCTAAACGGGTTGCTACGGGTTGAATAGAATACCTGGGTTACACCGGGTTGAGAAAGGGAGAATTTCCATGACTGACCGGCTGGACGGCGGAGATGCCATCCTCGAGGCTTTGCGGAACCTGGACATCGACTACATCATCTCCTCACCTGGGTCAGAATGGCCGTCAGTATGGGAGGCACTGGCCCGCCAGAAGGTGAATGAGCAGCCCGGACCGACCTACATCAACTGCTGGCACGAGACGCTGGCGGTGGCGATGGCGTCGGGCTACACGCGCATGACGGGGCGGATGCAGGCAGTGCTGCTGCACGCCGGAGTGGGCGTGCTGCAGGGTTCTATGGGCATCCACGGGGCCTACCAGAGCGAAGTGCCGATGCTGGTCTGCTCCGGAGAGTCGACCACATACGGCGAGGTGGCGGAGATGGACCCGGGGCCACAGTGGCTGCGCAACCTCAGCATCGTTGGGGGACCGAACCGCTTGGTGGAGCCCTTTACCAAGTGGAGCAGCCGGATCACCAGCGCGCAGACGCTTTACGAGACCGTTGCCCGCGCCGGGGAACTGGCCCAGCGTACGCCCATGGGGCCAGCGTTTCTGAACGTACCCATCGAGACGATGCTGGAGGAGTGGAAGCCCAGCCAGCCACTGAAGCACCGTCCTGGGGCGCCGGTCGGCCATCCTGATCCCTCCGCAGTTGAGCGGGTGGCCGAGATGCTCTGCCGCGCCGACCACCCGGTGATCGTGGCTGATTCGGCCGGCCGTACCGCAGCGGGGTTCAACGCGCTGGTGTCGCTGGCCGAGTCGCGGGGGATTCCGGTGTTCGAGGCCGAGGGGCCAACGTACAACAATTTCCCCAAGAGCCATCCGCTGCACCATGGTTACGACCTCAAGCGGGAGATGGACCGATTCGACCTGTTCCTGGTCGTCGGCAACCGCGCACCGTGGTATCCACCCAGTGCCGGGCCGTCAGCGACGGTGGTGGTTATCGACGAATACCCGATCAAGGAGTACATGGTCCACCAGGACCTGCAGGCCGACTTCTACCTGGAGGGATCGTTGCCGGTGGCCCTGGCTGCGCTGGACGCGGCGGTCAGGCAACGCAGCGTCGGGGCGGCTCCGTTTGAAGCCAACGGGCCCAACCCCGTATGGGAACGGTACAGGGCTCTTGACCCCTCAGCCAGCTCGGCCTCCCCGATCGACCCGGGATTCCTCTGCAACACGATCAGCGAGACGCTGCCGTCCAACACCGTTTTCGTCGACGAGACGATCTTGCACCGCGCCCAGATTCTGCGGCGCGTCGCTTGGGACAATCCGCTTTCTTATCTTCGTCCCGCCGGCGGGCTGGGACAGGGACTTGGCATCACGCTGGGCGCGAAGCTGGCCGCCCCGGACCGTCCGGTAACGGCACTGATAGGAGACGGTTCGTTCCTGTACAACCCGATCACGCAGAGCCTGGGGGTGGCACGAGAAAGCAACCTGCCCATCCTGATCGTGGTTTTCAACAATGCCAGCTACGCCACGATGAAGAGCCTGCACCATTCCTTCTATCCCAAGGGCACGGCCGTGGAGACGGGGATTTACCACGGGGTGCACATCCCTGGGCCGGACTACTCTGAGCTGGCCAAGCCATTCGGCGGGCACGGAGAGCGCGTGGAGAACCCGGAGCGGCTGCGCGGGGCGCTGGAAGAGGCGCAGGCGGCGGTCGACGCGGGCAGCGTCGCCATCGTGGACGTGGTGCTGTCGGCTTAACCGGCTACTACCAGAGTATTGTTCAAGACCCGTTTCCCGCTGGGAATGCCGGCAAAGAACGGGTCTTTTCCTTTTCGACTGGTTTACTGGGGCTCGGCTGTCGTTTCTTTGAAGGAGCGCGAATCGGAGTGAAGGGCAGATGTTATGTAAATCGTCCAGCGCTGAAGTGACGGAGGGGTTCGGTGACGCCGTCGAGCAGGTGCTGGACAACGAGCTCAGCCGTTCCGGGGCTCAGCATCATGCCGACGGCGTCGTGGCCGGTGGCGATCGTGAGGCCGTCAATGCCGGGAACGGGGCCTATGATGGGAAGCCCGTCGGGGGTGGCTGGTCGGACGCCGGCACGACCGGAAACGAAGGCGGCGTCGGCCAGGGATGGGAAGGACAGCAAGGCATTGGATATCAGCGAGGAGACGCCCTCAGCGGTGAGCGTCTGGTCGGAGCGTCCTTCCTCCCGCGTTGAGGCCACCAGGATGTTGCCGTCCAACCGGGGTACGACGTATACGGCTGAGTTGCGGACCGGCGCCTTGGGCATGCGGCCGGGGCGGCGTAGGAGGATTCGCTGGCCCTTGACGCCGCGCACGGGCAGGTCCAAGGGGCCGCCGGGAGCGGACCACCTTCCGCCGATGCCGCTCCAGGGGCCGGCGGCCAGGACGACCTGGCCCGCCGTTATGTCGCCCGCGGTGGTCTTTATTCCGGTCACGCTGCTACCACCATGGATCAGTCCGGTCACTTCAACGCCCTGATAGAGCCGAGCGCCCGATCTCCCTGCGGCGTGGGTAAGAGAGTCGCAGAATCGCTGACCACGGATGCACCCCTCCCTGGGGGAGAAGACGGCGGCGAGGACTTCCGGGTTGATTTCCGGCTCCCGCTCAAGGATTTCCTGCCTTTCCAGCCACCGCACGCCCGCGTCCAGTGAGGCCTGCCAACCGAAGAGGCCGGTCAGCTCTTCGACTTCATCATCGGTGAAAGCCAGTTTCATCACCCCGTTCTGCTGGAACTCTGGATTGACGCCGGCGTCGGCCAACTCCTCGGCCCACTGAGGGAAAAGCTCGAGGCTGCGCATTCCGAGGCGGAGCATGGCGGGATCGTCGGGGTTGAGGTGCCAGAGGGGGCCGACCACTCCCGCGGTGGCTCCCGAGGCGCCGGAGGCGAACGAGTTCCTCTCGACCAGCGCGCAAGATACTCCCCGCTTGGCGAGTTGCCAGGCTATAGCGCATCCCATCACGCCGCCGCCAATGATGGCTACTTCCACTGAGTCGGGCATAGGGTCGGCCTCCGGTGAGAGTTGGGGCGAGTCTAGGTTCGGCCCGGTGGGGGTGTCAATGAATGGGCGACGGTGGGGGCTTCGTTGCCAGCAAGGATGGGGTCTGGTAGGCTCAGCGTACTACACAAGGAGTCCGGATGGCAGAAAGGAAACAAACAAGGGCGGACCTCTTCGTAACGTGCGTCGTAGACCAGTTGTTTCCTGAAGTCGGAGTGAGCGTGGTTCGGGTGCTGAGGCGTCATGGAGTCGCGGTGGGGTTTCCGGAGGGCCAGACCTGCTGCGGGCAGGCGGTGTACAACTCGGGATTCAGGCGGGAGGCACGAGAGCTGGCGGTAAAGACGCTGGAAGAGTTCGAAGAGAGCGTCCACGTCGTGGTGCCGTCGGGGTCGTGCGCGGCGATGATGCGGGTGTTCTACCTGGACCTGTTCGAAGATGATCCGGTAATGCTTCCCAAGGCGGAGGCGTTTTCGGCGAAGGTGTACGAGTTCTCAGAGTACCTCGTGAAGGTGCTGGGAGTGAACGGCGCGGAGGCAAAGGGCGCCGGGTCCGCGGTGTTCCACCCAGGGTGCCACCTGCTGCGAGAGCTGGAGGTGGGGGACGCTCCACAGTCGCTGCTGCGGACGGTGGGGGGCCTGGAAGTGAAGGAGCTTGGGAACGTAGAGACCTGCTGCGGGTTTGGCGGGAGCTTCTCGGTGAAGCTGCCGCACATATCAGAGGGCATGCTGGCGGACAAGGTGGCCAGCGTCCGGGAGTCGGGGGCGGACACGTTGGTTTCGTGCGACATGAGTTGCCTGATGCACATCGGCGGGGCCCTGCGACGGGAAGCGCCTGGAGTCCAGATACGACACATAGCGCAGGTGCTGGACGGGGAATGACGACAGGGATACGCTTGGACTTTTATTTGCTTGATTCCGGGATTTCCCTGATTTCCTGGCGCGGGAGACGGGGCCCTTCGACAGGCTCAGGACGGGGCCGAGACAGGGTCGAGACCCGTGGCGTGGTTCAAACCCGCCCCTGTGAGGGAATGACATTATGCCTGAAGTAAAGACAAGTGAATTTGCCACGGCTTCGGCCTCGGCGATGCTCAACCCACAACTTCGGCGAGCGCTGGACCGCGTCGGCTCTGGTTTCGACGTGGCGCGCCGGAACGCCATCGAGGAAGTAACGCCCGAGGCGTGGGAAGAGTGGCGTGAAGAGGCCCGAGAGATCAAGATCCACACCCTCGACCACCTGGACTACTACCTGGAGTTGCTCCACGACAACGTCACGGCCGCTGGGGGACAGGTCCACTTCGCCGTCGACTCGGCGGAGGCCAACGCCATCGTCAGCCATCTCGCTGAGAGTCGAGGCGTGAAGGTCGCCACGAAGAGCAAGAGCATGGTTTCGGAGGAGCTGGGTCTCAACGATGTACTGGAGTCGCAGGGGGTCGACGTCTACGAGACGGACCTCGGCGAGTACATCATCCAGCTGGCGGGGGAGGCGCCGTCGCATCTGGTGGCGCCAGCGCTGCACAAGTCCAAGGAAGACGTGGCGGAGCTGTTCGCCGAGAAGCTGGGCCTGCCCTACGACGAGGACATTGAGCGCATGGCGGCCGCAGCGCGGGTGGCGCTGCGGGACAAGTTCATGGAGGCCGATCTGGGAATCAGCGGGGCCAACTTCGTGGTGGCGGAGACGGGCACGCTGGTGATCGTTACCAACGAGGGGAACGGCCGGCTCTGCACGTCGGCACCCCGGATGCACATCGGCATCACCGGCATGGAGAAGGTGATTCCGTCGATGCAGGACCTGGCCATCTTTCTCCGGCTGCTGCCCCGCTCGGCCACCGGGCAGCGCATTTCCAGCTACGTGAGCATGATCACGGGCCCGCGGCGCGATGACGACGAGGACGGCCCGGAGGAGTTCCACCTCATACTTGTGGACAACGGGCGCTTGCGGATGCTGCGCGATCCCAAGCTGAGGGAGGCACTGTACTGCATCCGCTGCGGGGCGTGCCTGAACATCTGCCCCGTCTATCAGCGCGTAGGCGGGCATGCCTACGGCTGGGTGTACCCCGGACCCATCGGCGCGGTGGTGTCGCCGATGCTGACCGGCCTGAAGGAATCGAAGATGCTGCCGCAGGCTTCCAGTCTGTGCGGCGCCTGTCGCGAGGCCTGCCCGGTCAAAATCAACATCCCGCGCATGCTCCTGGAGTTGCGTCATCGTACCGCCGAGAGCGAGGACCCGCAGGAACGGGCGTCGTCTGGGTCGGAGCGGTTCGCGGCGAGTGCATTCGCGCGGCTCATGCGGAGTCCGGGCCGGATGTCCTTTGCCGCGAAGTTGGGGCGGATAGCGCAGAAGCTTATGCCAGGAATGCCCAAGAACCGCGGCTGGATCAGCCGCGCGCCGCTGCCCCTCCTCTCGAAGTGGACGCGGGCCCGGGACCTACCGATGTTGCCGGAAAAGTCTTTCCGGGACGTCTGGAAGGACGAATTGAGCCAGGGTGGGAAGGACAGGGGAAGCAGTGGCGGCCGCTAACCCTGGAGGAATGCCGGGGACGGGAAAGGACACCTTCCTACGGTCGGTGCGGGAGGCGCTGGGACGGGGGGAGGGACCTCCGTTCGAACCGTATCACCGGCTTGGAGAGGAACTGCCGGAGCTTGAATCGCGAGCGGCCGAGCTAGAAGCACGCCTACGCGAGAATCGGCCGCGGTTGCTGGACAGGCTGGCAGACATGGCCGGGAAAGGAGGGTGGAATGTTCACCGGGTATCGGGTGTGGAAGCCGCCGTCGGGACGGTTGACTCGATTGTTAGCGAAATCGGTGCCAGCCGGGTCGTCCGGTCGGGACAACCGGTGTTCGATGGCGTGCCGGTGGATACAGCTTTAACGGCCCGGGGTGTCTCGATCACTCCCATCGTCCAAGGCCAAGAGTCGCCGCGAGCGCAACTCCGGGAGGAGATGCGCCATGCCGACGCGGGCCTGACAGGCACGGACTATGCCCTGGCCGAAACGGGATCGCTGGTGATCCTGCCCCGCCGCGGCCTGTCCCGGCTGGTATCGCTGGTACCGCCGGTTCACATCGCGTTAGTGCGGCCCGAAGAAGTGCTGGAAACCCTCCACGACCTGTTCCTGCTGCGGCGGCTGGAGTACAAGCAGCGGGGCGGCGAGATGGGAAGCTACCTGAACTTCATCACGGGTCCCAGCCGTACTGCAGATATCGAGATGACCATCGTGCAGGGAGTCCACGGGCCGAAAGCGGTCCACATGATACTTATCGAGTGATCCGCCCTTTTGTATTGAGGGCATAATTAAGTCGTTCACCAGGGGTTCTCATATGCCGATGCGCGTGGGCTTTGCCCAGTTTCGCAAACAGATGCTGGAGCGGGAGCTGGAAAGCATCCAGGAGACCCTGCCCATGCTGGGTGTGGAGAAGGTCATCCTTACCGGGGAGGTCGCCGCGGGGGAGTTCACACCGGAGAGCCGGATCGAGCTCATCGTAGTGCACGACACGGACCGGCCATTTGGCCGAAGGTCAGACTTCTTTTCCTACCATTTGGGCAGCTCCGTTGAGATCGACACCCAGGTCTACACGCCAGAGGAATTCGAAGAGCTAAAGGACACGCTGCCAGCGCTTAGGCGGGCCATCAACGAGGGAAGGGAGATATTCAATGCCTGATTACCTGTCCGAGGGGGCCCGTTGGCTGCGACAGGCCGAGAAAGACCTGGATGACGCCCGGTTCCTGCGGGACAACGGCAGGCACAACCTTGCCTGCTTCCAGG
The DNA here is from genome assembly GCA_965222025.1 of Dehalococcoidia bacterium. Taxonomy (GTDB): domain Bacteria; phylum Chloroflexota; class Dehalococcoidia; order Lucifugimonadales; family UBA3495; genus VXOI01. The sequence continues at coordinate 281,762 of CBDCTI010000008.1, forward strand.
GGCAGCAAGCCGCCGAGAAGGCCGTCAAGGCTTACCTGTATCACAGGCGGGTGGAGGATGTCTGGGGGCATTCGTTGCTGGACCTGTGTGAGGACGCCAAGCTCTTCGACATGATGTTCGATACGGTGAAGAGCGAGGCACGGCAACTGGACAAGTACCACTACATCACACGATACCCGGAGTTCCTGCCCAGCGGCACCAGCTCCGAGGCCTTCGACGAGGTGGACGCCGACCGCTCAATCGACCTGTCGAACCTGGTAGTTGAGTTCGTCAAGGAGCGGATGGGCTGAGGGTAATTGCGGAAGCCCCTGCCTAGGTCTACTGCGACATTCTTTTACCGGCCAGGATGAGGCGCATGGTGCGCTCGGCGGCACTCTCCAGGAGTTCGGCGCTACGGGAGAGGGACGCTTCGAAGTTCATGGGCCTGTCAGCGATACAGATTATCGAAGCGACATTGTGCCCGTACAGTTCCTCGTGGCCCGGGCCGAGGCTGCCAGCCAGCAGCACGGTGGGGACCCCATGAGCACTGGCGAGTCGCGCCACGCCAACGGGGGCCTTGTTGAAGATGGTAGATCGGTCGGCCCTACCTTCGCCGGTAATAACGAGGTCGGCGCCCTGAAGCAGAGCGTCGAAGCCCAATACCTCACAGACCATGTCAATGCCCGACTGGAGCGTGGCGCCCGTGAACGCCATGAGCCCAGCTCCGAGGCCCCCGGCTGCACCTGCCCCCGGCACGTCGGAGACGTCGCTCCCCACATCGCGGGACACGACTCTAGCGTAATTCGCCAGTGCAGCGTCCAACTCCCGCACCATCTCAGCGTTGGCTCCCTTCTGAGGGCCGAAAATGGCCGATGCTCCTTCAGGACCGCACAACGGATTGGTGACGTCTGTGGCGGCGATAATCGTCGCTTGGCCCAACCGAGGATGCAGACCGCTGACATCGATGCGATCCAAGCGGGCCAGGGCACTGCCGCCGGGGGGTAAGGGTCGACCCTCGGAGTCCATGAGGCGCGCCCCCAACGCAACGGCCATGCCTGCGCCGCCGTCATTGGTCGCGCTGCCCCCGAGTCCTACGATGATGCGAGTGTAACCTGTGTCCAGTGCCTCCCTGATGATTTCTCCGGTGCCAGCGGTCGTGGTGAGCCGTGGGTTCCGGCGGCGCTGAGGGACCAGCGCCAATCCGGACGCCAGCGCCATCTCCACGACGGCGGTCCTGCCATCCCCCATCACACCCCACAGGGCCTCCAGTTGTGGCCCGAGCGGCCCGGAGACCATGCTGGTAAAAACTTGGCCACCTGTGCCATCGACCAGGGCATGCAGAGTGCCGTCGCCACCATCTGCCACGGGGGCAAGCACGGTTTCGGCATCAGGGACTGCCGCGATAACCCCCCGGGCAATTGCCTGCGCTGCCTGGAGGCCTGGGATTCCTGCCTTAAAGCCCTGGGGAGCAATGACTATTTTCATATCGTTCTCCCTGCCACAACCGTACTGGTCTGCGCCGCCGCAAAGGACCGCCCACACCGCGCCTTAAGCCACGGTGTGCGCCGAGAATACATCGCGGTACGGTGGCGTTCCCGGCACGGTATCGTGCTACAATCGGGAACAAGGCCAGCGAACCGCGGTGTTGACGTTCCATGTAAAGACGTCCCCGTCCGTAGTCCCATCGTAACACCCAAAATCGACAGTTCGCCAACGGGGAGCACCTTAGATGTCCACCTCCGGAACTTCAGCACCTTCCCGGGAAGAACTCAAGCGCAGAGCCATGGAGACCATCGACTCGAAGGCCGAAGAGCTGGTCTCCCTTTCCAAGACCATACTCGCGAATCCCGAGCCTGGATTCAGGGAAACCAAGACGGCACGGCTGGTCGCAGGAAAGTTTGCCGAGATGGGCATGCCCTCGCGAGTCGGGCTGGCCCTCACCGGGGTCCGAGCCGACCTTATCGGCGGCAGTCCCGGTCCGGCGCTGGCGATCCTGGGGGAGCTGGACTCCCTGATCGTTAGCGAGCATCCCCACGCCGACGGGCAGACCGGTGCTGCCCACGCCTGCGGGCATCACTGCCAGATCGGCATGATGCTTGGGGCGGCGATGGCTCTGATGCAGACCGACGTGCTGGAGTGCCTCAGTGGGCGGCTTGCCTTCATGGCGGTCCCGGCAGAGGAGTACATCGAGATCGAATATCGCGACTCCCTCCGCCGCCAGGGGAAGCTGGAGTTCCTTGGCGGGAAGCCGGAGCTGGTGAAACTGGGAGAGTTCGACGACATCGATCTCGCCATGATGTGCCACACCACCTCCAATCCCGACGAGAAGCAGCTCTGCATCAGCGGAGAAAACAATGGCACCCTGGCGAAGAAGATCCAGTTCATCGGCAAGGGGGCACACGCGGGCGGAGCCCCACACCTGGGCATCAACGCCCTGAACGCGGCCTCCCTGGCGCTTTCGGCCATACACCACAACCGCGAGACCTTCCGGGACGAGGACAGTATCCGCGTGCACCCGATTATCACCAAGGGCGGCGAGGCGGTCAGCGCGGTTCCTGCCGATGTGCGGATGGAGACCTTCGTTCGGGGCCGAAATCTGGACGCCATCATGGATGCCAACACCAAGGTCGACCGTGCCCTCAAGGCCGGGGCCATGGCGGTGGGGGGCGACGTGGTGATCCAGACCATCCCGGGTTACCTGCCACTACGCCAGGACTCGGCGTTCAACGATGTGTTCCGGGCCAACGCTCACCAACTGGTCGGCGAGGACAACACGGGACATGTGCAGCGCCGGGGCGGGTCCACCGATATGGGGGACATTAGCCAACTACTGCCGGCGATTCATCCCTACGTGGGTGGGGCCACTGGCATCGGCCACGGTGCGGACTATGTTGTGCAGGACTACGGTCTGGCGCTGGTCACTGCCGCCAAGGCGCTGGCCTGCACCGCCATCGACCTGCTGGCAGACGGCGCTCAGGTGGGCGGCCACATCGTGTCCAACCACAGGCCGGAAATGACCCGCACCGAGTACCTGAAACTCATGCGCAGCCTCGCCAAGGAAGAAACCTTCAAGGGCGCTTAATTATGTTGACTCTCGAAGAGCTGAAGCGACTGGCCTGTGAGACCATTGAGAAACGCAAGAAGGAAATCATAAGCGTCGCTCAGCAGGCACTTTCCCATCCCGAGGCAGGCTTCCGTGAACACCGCACGGCTGGCCTGGTAGCGCAGAAATTCAGCGAGATGCAGATCCCGCACGAGACCGGCCTGGCTCTAACGGGCATCAAGGGACGGCTTCCGGGTGGCGCTGGGTCAGGTCCGAAGGTCGCCATCATCGGCGAGCTGGACTCGCTGGTAGTTACCGAGCACCCCCACGCGGACCCGGAAACGGGAGCGGCCCACGCCTGTGGCCACCACTGCCAGCTGGGCATGATGCTGGGCGCGACCCTGGGACTTCAGACTCCGGAAGTGCTGGCGCAGCTGAGCGGCGAGATCGTTCCATTCGCAGTGCCCGCCGAGGAGTTCATTGAAGTCGAGCAGCGCCTGGAGCTACGGGCGCAGAAGAAGCTGGAATTTCTCGGCGGCAAGCAGGAACTAATCCGCCTGGGCAAGTTCGACGACGTCGACGTCGCCATGATGTGCCACACTGCCAGCGACATGGGGGAGCGGAAGTTTGCCATCGGGGGCACCAGCAACGGCCACGTGGTGAAGTACGTACGCTATATCGGTGTCGGCGCCCATGCCGGAAGCTCACCTCACAGGGGCGTCAATGCCCTGAACGCCGCCTCCTTTGCCCTTCAGGCCATCAACGCTACGCGAGAGACCCACCGGGCCGAGGACACGGTCCGGATCCACGGCATCATGACCAAGGGCGGCGAGGCGGTCAACGCGGTGCCGGCGGAAGTCAAACTGGAATGGAGGGTGCGTTCTTCCACGCCCCAGGTGGTTGTCAAGAACTCTCAAATCGTTGACCGCTGTTTCAAGTCCGGCGCGCTGGCAGTTGGTGCGCAGGTGGAGATCACCACCATTCCCGGCTACCTGCCGATGCGCAACGACGGACGGCTTCAGGATGTTTTCCGCCGCAACGCCGCCGAGGTTGTGGGGGAGAATGCCACCATGGTAATGCCTGCAGGGCGGAACAGGGGCGGCTCGACCGACATGGGAGACCTGTCGCAGCTCATACCCGCGATTCACCCCTACACTGGCGGGGCGACGGGGCCCGGCCACAGCAAGAGCTACGTCATCACTGACTATGAGTCCGCAGTGGTCACCCCAGCAAAGATAATGGCCATGTCGGTGATCGACCTGCTGTACGACGGCGCGAGGCAGGCCAAGGAAGTGAAGGCGTCGCACAAGGCGGCGATGTCGCGCAGCGCGTACCTGCGATTCCAGCGGGAGCAGGCCAATACGGTGCGGTTCGATGGGGCTGCCACTTAGCTCTAGCCGACCATCCCAGGCATGATGCCGGTGGAACGACCGACGTCACATTCCCATGGCCCACATGGCCGTCCCAGCGATCAGAGGTATTGTCAGGTTGTCGTCGGGCGGAATGCCGGGCAGCTCGACGAGGGCCGCAATCGCTGCACCGGCCCACAACCCCCAGTGATGCCCGATTGCTCCGGTGGCGATGAGCAGTGCCGCTACGGCCGCTCCAGTGGCGGCGAAGGCCGCGGTTCCCACCGGGGACTTGTCCATGATGCGCGGCCCCGGAGCGCGTCTGCCAACGATGGCTGCCACCGGATCGCCCAGCGACAGGAAGAACATCACGGGGACGCCCACTTCCCTTCCAAACAGCCAGAAGACCAGGGTGGCCGCTATGAGCATGTGGGTGGCGCCGGTCAGGCGCGCGTCTTCGTCGCTCTTGAGGAGCGGGGCCATCCAACGCAGGTAGAGGCGGTTCAGGGGGCCGAGGCTGAAGCGGGAGAGGTCCAGGAGGACTGCCCCGGCAGCGACCACGGCGAGGCCGATAAGGAATTCGCGCTCCGGGGCGAGGATGCCGACGATGGGAATGGTGGAGCCGGCAACTATGTGAAAGAGGCGCCGCCAGATGCGCGGCTGCGGGCGAGGCCCCTGGCCTCGCCGCCCGGCGTGTATCACGAGTCCGGCTAGTCGCTGCAACAATGGACCCGGCCCTCGTCCTTACCTTCTCCCCCAGGCTTCACCTGCAAGAGGCGGATCCCCTGGCCCCTGGCTAGAAGCGGAAGGTGATGGAGTCGCCGGCGCGCCACCTGATGTCGCGGAACTCGGTGCCGACGGGGGCCTCGAACACCAGGTATCCGTCAAGGCCATGGCCCTTCTGCAACTCGAAGGACCCCTGGATGAAGAGAGTCGAACGGTCGATGTAGTCGTTGCTGACTTCAGGAACCACGACCCTAAGCCCGGCCAGTGATTCAGGGGCACCGTCCGCTCCGCAGGAATACTCGTACTCTGCAGCCTCGCTGAAGGTGTGAGCAATGGACTGGCCTGGGCCGATGTCGGCCCTGCCGCCCGCGCCAATACCGACCGAAGAGTCCGGGAAGGCGATGTACTGGTTATCGTCGTACTCGCTCTGCCATTTAACCGAGGAACCCTGGCTGACCAAGGCGCGGGTGCCGTCGAAGCACTGGCCCAGGTCCATCCTCACCAAGGCCTCGGGTTGGCCCCGGAAGTCCTGCCAGACCGACTCCGTGACGGAAAGGGGAAGATAAGTGGCGTTGGTGAAGTCCCGCAACTGGGCGGCCGTCCTATCGACGTTGATAATGGCGCTGATGGCGGTGTGGTTTTCGACTCGCGCCCTCACCAGAACCAGCTCCTTGTCGTCTGAGGAGGCAGAGAGGCTCCACTTGCGGACGACGCCCTCCGGGTCAATGGTGGCGTAGCGGAGCTCTGGGGTGCGCTCGAGGCTAACAACGCTGAAGTGAAGTGTTCGCCCCTGGCGGTACTGACCGAGGGAGGCGGAATCCTGCGAACAGGCAAGCAGCACCAAGGGGAACAGGAACACCACCAAGAGGAAAATAGCCATCCCTCCAGGAGGCCTGATGCGATGTCCCGGTGCTGCGGCGACCGGGCTACTTCCCCTTTCCCTGCCTGTCGAAATCAAGATCCCGCTGTGGTGAGGCTGGGCAACTGTCGCAGACGCTCGACGAGGTCGGGCAGTACTTCCAGCAGGTAGTCCACTTGTTCTTCAGTATTGTCTTTGCCGAGGGTCAGGCGAAGGCTGCCCCTTGCCACCTCGGCGGACTGTCCCAGGGCCAGCAGCACGTGCGACGGCTCCAGCGACCCGGAGCTACAGGCGCTGCCGCTGGAGGCGGCGATTCCTGCCATGTCCAATCCCAAAAGTATCGGCTCTCCCTCCACCCCGGAGAAGGAGAAATTGGCGTTGTTGGGCAGCCTCATGGTGGGGTGGCCGTTGAGTCGCGTTCCCGGCACGCGCTCGATCACCTGCTCGATGATGCGATCGCGCAGGGCGGCGCAGTTCCGGCTGTTCTCTTCGCGCAGGGAATCCGCGGCCTCGAGGGCTACCGAAAGGCCCACGATGCCGGGGATGTTCTCGGTACCGGAGCGTCGCTCGCGTTCCTGTCCGCCGCCGAGGATGTAGGGCAGGAAGGGCGCGCCGCGTCGTATGAACAGCACCCCGGTGCCCTTGGGGCCGTGGAACTTGTGGCCGGAGAGGCTGAGCAGGTCGATGCCCAGCTTTCTGACGTCCAAGTCCAAATACCCCGCGGCCTGGACAGCGTCGGTGTGCAGCAGGATGGTGCGGGACAGCTCAGCGGCCCGCTCCCTTACGGCGGCAGCGATATCCGGAATGGGGTTGATCACGCCAATCTCGTTGTTGGCGTACATTATGGAAACCAGGGTTGTCTTCCCAGTAATGGCCCTGCTGACCACCTCGGGCTGGACGATGCCGTTGGCATCAACTGGCAGGTAGGTGACATCGAAGCCCTGGGACTCAAGGTGCTGGCAGGTGTGCAGGATGGCGTGGTGTTCCACGCTGGAGGTGATGATGTGGTTGCCGGTCTCCTGCAGCGCTGTGGCGACGCCGACGATGGCGGCATTGTCGGACTCGGTGCCGCTGCCGGTGAACACGACCTCGCGGGGGCGGCAATTCAGCACACGGGCGACACGCTCTCGCGCCTCGTCCAGTGCGTAGCGGGCCTGCTGGCCCACGGTGTGAATGCTGGAAGGATTGCCGAAGAGCTGGGTGAAATAGGGCGTCATAGCGCGCAGCACTTCGGGCGCCAGTGGGGTGGTGCCTGCGTGGTCCATGTATACGATACCGTCGGGAGCCTGGTTCTGCGCCATCTTATCCGCTGCCAGCCAGTGGGCTGAAATCGTGCCGGTATTTTAGCACAGCAAAACTGCGAGTCATGCTAAGGCTGCTTCGGGTAGCTGCTGGTGGCCACCGACAGGAGGAATGCGCCAATAATTACCGCCCATATCCCGTCTACCCAATTATCCCACGCAACGATATAGAAGATTCCTCCCCCCATCATCATCAGCCCCACGCCCTGGCCACATCGGGCGGCAACCTTGGTGGCAAGCAGGTAGCTGCCGGAACCCGCCCAGACAGCTGCCCTCAGCACGCGTCCGCCATCCAGCGGGAAGCCCGGCAGCATGTTAAAAATGCCAACGGTCAGATTCAACCAAGCCAGTATAAAAGCCACCATGACGATCGGAGAAGCGTTTCGGACGGGCCAGATCCAATTCCCCGGATTCAACCAGACGACCAGCGCTCCTGCTATTACTGCCACAGCAATGCTGGTGATGGGTCCGACCACGGATATCAGGAACTCTTCCGATGGACTGTCCGGCTCCCTCTCAAGGTGGGACACGCCCCCGAATATGAACAGAGTTATCCCCCTGACGCGAATGCCGCGGCTCACCGCCACCAGGCTGTGAGACAGTTCATGCGCCAGTACCGAAAGGAAGAACAGGGCCACGGTAATAAGGGCAACGATCCACTGCTGTGTCACCGACCATCTCAGGTTCGAGGCGTCGAACCGGTTCACCAGCAGATAGCTGAAGACCAGGAAGACGATAACCCAGGTTATGTTGATTTCGACCGGGATTCCAAACACGCTTCCCAGCCGGAGGGACTTGCTCATTCGTTCAGAAGGTTCCTTTAGTCCGAAGTTCCACTTCTAGCATATCAAATCGGCGGGTAGTGCTCTCCGGGAGGCTCTCTACCAAGCCTTCTTTCTTGGTTCAAGAGTGTTGTTTCGGCCATTTCGTAGTGTCCTGCATAGGAAGCTGGGTGCGGCCGGTGGGTTGCCGGGGAGCCAAGGGAGACCGGGGGTTCTGGATTTCAGCTGCCCGTTTTTCACGAGGACAAGCTTCGCTGGAATGACGGTTGGCTGGGGTTTGAAATTCCTTGTTGCCCGGAGCATTTTCACTCTATTTCGCCCTTCGGAGACTGCGCCACTGGCGGTGTGACCTTCGACAAGTTCAGGGCCAGCGTGCGGAGAAAATTTTTGTTTTTCCGGCCATTTGCGGCCATTCCCGGCCATTTCGTGGGTTCCCACACAGGGTGTTGTGTTCGTCCGGTGGGGTGCCCGGGAAGGCGAGGGTTCTGGATTACAGCTCCCCGCTTTCTTGAGGACAAGCTTGGCCGGGAAGACGGTTGGCTGGGGTTTGAGATTCCTTGTAACGCCGAGCATTTTCACTCTAATTCGCCCTTCGGAAGCTGCGCCACTGGCGATGTGGCCCTCGACAATTTCAGGGCCAGCGTGCGGATAAATTTTTGTTTTTCCGGCCACTCCCAGCCATTCTCGGCCATTTCCGGCCATTTCCGGCCATTTCGTTAGGTTCCCATGCGGGTGTGTTGAGTGCGTCCGGTAGGTCTGATGTTTCGTTTATTAATTTCCGACTATTTGTGCTAAATATATATTCAAGAATACCGGCGACTGGATAGCCCAGTCAAGGGGATGGTGTAAGTGGCGCAGGGTCTTTCGATTATAAAAACTCCATTTGCACTAAGATTGTTGATCAACCGTCCGTTCGTGGTTCGACGGGCTCACCATGAACGGACTGGCGTCGTGCCGGAAAAAACCAAAAGACCCTGGGCGATTGCAAGGTCGCCGTGAGTCCGTTGACTGTGAGCTTATAGAACCAGTGGGGGATTCTGATCATCCGTCCTTCGACAAGCTCAGGATAATGGTCAGGGCCAGGCTCAGGGCCAGGCTCACGGCACTGCTCAAGACCAAGCTCAGGGCAATGCCCAAGACCAAGCTCAGGACGATGCTCAAGACCAAGCTCAGGGCAATGCTTAGGACCAAGCTCAGAGCCAGAGCCAGAGCCAGAGCCAGAGCCAAAGCCAGGACCAAGCCCAGGCCCAGCGGTTTGTGTGCTGGAACGACTTTGCAATCGTCCTGTCATGGGGAGTGGGTCAGCGGCGGGACCGTTGACTCGGGTGGAGGAAGCGTGGGACGGAGGACAGGGCTGGTGTTACGGGGTCAGCGAGGGAGGGAGGACGGGGTTGGTGTTGCGGGGTCAGCGAGGGAGGGAGGTGGCGTAGGCGGCGAGCTTTCCGACCAGGCGGGCGGCGGCGTAGGTGCAGGCAGTCGGGCCCTCGCCGGGGGAGAGTTCGCAGACATCAAAGCCGACGATGTTCCTGGACTCGCCGACTCGCCGGAGCAGAGAAACGACCTGGTTCCAGTTGAGGCCGCCCGGCTCCGGGGTCCCGACGGCGGACATCATGGAAGGGTCAAAGACGTCCAGGTCGACGCTTACGTATACGTCGTCCCCCAGGACGGCGATGATGTCGTCAGCGGGCAGCGGACTGGCATCTTCGGGGCTGGGCCAGTAGGGGATGTTTTTCTCGCGAATGAAGTCCCGCTCCTCCAGCGAAAGGCTTCTCACTCCGGCCAGCGCAACCGGGCAGAGGTCGAACACGCGACGGGCACCGGAGGCGTGGCCCCACTGCGTGCCCTGATATTCGTCTCGCAAGTCGGCGTGGGCGTCGAGGTAGAGGACACTGAGGGAGGGGAAAGCGTCTACGTGGGCCTGCACGCTCCCAGCGGTCAGGGAGTGCTCGCCGCCCAGAACACCGACGACCGCGCCCGTGGCGATGCAGGCGGCCACGGCATAACGAACGTGTGCAGCCATCTGCTCGGGGCCGCCCATGTGGGGTTCAAGGGCGGGCATGGTGTGGATGCCCAGCCCGGCTACGTCGAGGTCCAGTTCGAGGTCGTAGTCCTCCATCTGGGCGGAGGCGGCGATGATGCCGGCGGGGCCGTCGCGGGCGCCGCCGCGGTAGGAGGTGGTGCTGTCGTAGGGGACAGGAAGGAGCACGACGCGAGCAGTCTCGAGAGCCGACTGCTGCGGCGTGAGGGACAGAAAACTGGGGTAGACCCAGTAAGGCCTCGAGCCGTAACCTCGTGTCTGGTCAGACACGGCGGAAACTGGGGCGGCTTATCTCCAGCCCTTCGTCCGCGCCGTCATGCGTACTACCGTTTTCCAGCGCGCTCCGCTGCGCCTGGGACTCCAAGATGCCCTGGCCTTCGTCCAACCATTCGAGACCGCGGTCGAGGAGCCAGGACTTGGTATCCTCCAGGTCGAAGAGCCTCCTGGCATCCTCGAGGGCTTTGTCGTGGTCAAAAGGCCGACAGGAGAAGATGTCGATATTAACGTAGCTTTTTTTGGGAAAGGTGTGGATACTGATATGGCTCTCGGCGATTATGACGAAACCGGAAACTCCTGAATCCTCCGGCTTGGGCGCGTCGTATACCAGAACGCGAGGCTCGGTGATCCGGGTCATTTCGAGGGCATCGGGATAATCGGTCAAGAACTGACGGACAAGGCCTTCGTCCCACATTTTGGTAGTATTTCCGGCGAATCCGTCAATTACCAGGTGCATCACACCTCCAGGCACGGTCTTGAAAGTGAAGACAACGTGAGGTAGGGATAGTTGGCAAAACCAGTTGTATACAATATCATTTGTCGCGTTCCAGTACAAACCTAGCGACCTCTGCGACAGAGTTGCCAATCAGGTAGTCGATATAAGCATTTACCCCCGTGGTCATTCCCGCGTGGATTCCCGCTTTTGAGGGAATGACGGATTCGGGGCACGCGATCCACGTAAATACGAACGCCATCCATCTTCGCGCGCCTTTTTCACTCCCCGGCGCAGCTGGCCCAGGCAGGTAGTTCCGTGCAGCCAACAATGATCGAAGCCAACGACGTCACCCACTACTACGGGCCGTATCCGGCCATTCAGGACGTTAACTTCGACGTGCGCAAGGGCGAGGTGCTCGGATTCCTGGGGCCCAACGGCGCGGGGAAGACGACGACCATGCGCATCCTCACCGGATTTCTGCCCCCCACCCGCGGCTCGGTGAGCCTGGACGGATACGACGTGGTGGAGAAGTCGATGGAGGTGCGCCGCCGGGTCGGCTACCTGCCGGAGACGGTGCCCCTCTACACCGACATGACGGTCACCAACTACCTGAAGTACATGGGAACGCTGCGAGGCATGTCCGGCTCGCGCATCAAGGCCCGGCTGGGAGAAGTGATCGACGTCTGCCGCCTTGGCGACTACCGGAAGACGCAGATAGGCAAGCTCTCCAAGGGCTTCCGGCAGCGCGTGGGAATCGCGCAGGCGATCATCCACGAGCCGGAAGTGCTGGTACTGGATGAGCCGACCATCGGCATCGACCCGATCCAGGTGGTGGAGACCCGCAGCCTGATCCAGGAGCTGGGCCGGGAGCAGACGGTGGTGCTGAGCAGCCACATCCTGCCCGAAGTGAGCATGATCTGCGAACGGGTGCTCATCATCCATGAGGGGCGGATAGTCGCGGAGGACACGCCACAGAACCTGGCGCAGGGCCTTCAGGGCGTCGACCGGCTGGAAGTAGAGGTCGGGGGGCCGTCGGCCGAGGTGCTGCCGGTGCTGCAGCAGATCGAAGGTGTCGTCGGAGTGAACCATCGCAACATGCAAGGGCGGCATACGTATATCATCCAGGCGCAGCCGGGCCGTGATCTGCGCGACGAAATCTCGCGGGCGGTGATCAGCAACGGCTGGAGCCTGAGGGGCATGCAGCTGATGGGCATGAGCCTGGAAGAGATCTTCCTACGCCTGACCACCCAGGAGGACCTGTAACGATGCGAACCGTCCGGGCAGTGGCCTGGAAGGAAATCCAGATCTTTTTCCTCAGTCCCACGGCGTACATAGTCGGGCTGATATTCCTGGCACTCACCGGGTTCTTCTTTTCCCGTGACCTGGGAGACCCGTTTCCCGAAGCCACCCTGAGCCCCTTCTTCCAGGGCTCGGTGATCATCTTCATCCTGCTGGCCCCGGCGCTGACCATGCGTCTGATTGCCGAAGAGGCGAAGCTGGGGACGATCGAGCTCCTGCTGACCTCGCCGGTGCGGGACTGGGAGATAATCATCGGCAAGTACTTGGCCAGCGTGGTGTTTTTCCTGGCGCTGCTGACCATGTCGGGCTTCTACGTCATCCTGCTTTTCGTGTTTGCCAGTCCGGACCCGGGCCCCATCTATGCCGGCTACCTTGGCCTTGCGCTGTACGGCGCGGCGGCGCTGGCAGTTGGACTGCTGACCTCGACGTTGACGAACAACCAGATCGTGGCGGCAGTGGTGGCCATGGGGATCCTGCTGGCCCTGTTCTTCGCGGACCTGGCCTTTGGCGCCGTGGGCGGCATACCGGGCGAGATCATCGGAGAGATGGGGATGAAGAGCCATTTCGACGATTTCGACCGCGGCGTGATCGACACCAAGCACATCGTGTACTTCGTCAGCGTTATCACCTTCTTCCTCTTCCTGTCGGTGCGCGCGCTGGAATCCAGGCGGTGGCGCTAGATGGCCACTCCTCCGCAGGCGAACCAGGGAGACGAAGGGCCCCGAGACTGGCGCAGGAGGCGCCGGCGCCGGCAACCCCAGGACCAGACAGCGACACCGGAATCTGCTGAGGAGAGTGCTCCCGAGGAGGCGGAAGTCGAGGAAGAGGCCTCTTCCCGTCCGCTGATCTCCCTGGCCGAACCGGCCCTCGACGCCATCGGCATTTTCGGGGCGCCGCTGCTGATCGCGGGCATCATCGGGCTGGTTACGGGCATCGTCGTGGTGGCCTTCGTCAGCTCGATGCGGCTGTACGGCTACATCGACATAGCCATCGGGGGCGGCCTCATCGCGCTGGTCGGCGCGGCATACATCAGCACGGTGGTGGCGGCCTTCCTCAGCCGCACCGGGCGATATGGCATCAACACGCTGATCCTGCTGGCGGCTTTCACCGGTATTGTCATCGTTCTCAACTTCATATCCTTCGAGAACACGCAGCGGGTGGACGTTACGGCGACCAACCAGTTCAGCCTGTCGGAACGGACGAAGGACCTGCTGGACGGGCTGCAGCATGACATACGGGCCACTGCGTTCTACAAGGCCCTGGAGGACACGCCCAGCGCCGAGGTTGCGGCTAGGCGGAACCGGGTTGTGGATACGCTGGAGGAATTCGAAGCGCGGTCGGGGCGATTCTCCTACGAGATAATCGACCCAGACCTAGAGCCGGGGCGCGTGTCGGCCTACTTCGGGGCGCGGCCCATCGACTTTGTCAGCGAGACTGTGGTGGTCGAGAACCTGGAGACCAGCACGTTCGACTGGTTCCAGCCCACCGACATCGCGTTCGGGCAACTGGAGCAGGACCTGGTCACCAGCCTGTACGTGGCCACGGGCCAAGAACAGAAGACAATCTACTTCCTGGCGGGGCATGGCGAGCGGAATATCGACAGCGGCTCGGGAGACGGCTACGCGCTGCTGGGGCAGTCGTTGGAGCAGGAGAACTACCTGGCCAGCAGCCTGGTCTGGTCCCGCAACGCAACCGAGGTATCCGTGCCCGATGACGCGGCGCTGCTGGTGGTGGCCGCGCCAACGTCGGACCTGCCGATCCCGCACGCGCAGGCGCTGGACCTGTACCTGCTGGGGCGGAACGCCGACGGCACCCGAAGGCGCGAAAACGGCAGCATGATATTCCTGGGGGAGCCGGACACGCCGAATTCCTGGCGGGAGTTCCTGGTGCAGTGGGGCATTGTCATGCTGTCGGGGTACGTCCGCGACCTGGACAGCTCGGTGCCGGGTCTGCCGCAGACGCTGGCGCTGAACATGGACTTCAACAACATCCTGAACTTCAACCTGCTGGTGCTGGGCCAGAACGAGGCGGCCATCAACAGTGCTTTCGAGGCCGCATTCGAGATCGTGGCGCCCGAGGGGCAGCAGCTGCAGAAAGTGTTCATGCCGGACGCCGCGGCGCTCACTCCTCTTCCGATCGGAGACGGAGCGCGGCTGCCGCTGGCCCTGTCGGTCACCTCGCCCAACAGCTACCTGATCGCCGACCCTGATCGCGACGACCCGATCACGGAGGGCGAATCCGCCGACCCGGGCGGGCCCTTCACCCCGGCCATGCTGATGCGGTCGGTGGGCAAGGTCGGAATGGAGATTCCCCAGGGCGGGGCTGAGGACTCGGACATCTCGCTGATCCTGGCCTTGGGGGACGCCGACTTCGTCTCCAACAGCAACATTGGCCGGGGCAGCGGGCTGGACATGTTCGTAAACTCCACCAACTACCTGCTGGGGGACTACTCGCTGGTGTCCATCCGTCCCAAGGCCTTCGCCTTCCGGGAGTTCAACCTGGACCGCAACGAGTACGACTTCGTGCGCTTCTCATCGTGGCTGTTCCTGCCGGGCCTCATGGCGCTGGCGGCGGGGCTTGTCTGGTGGCTGAGGAGATAGGGCCGGGGCGGCCGGAAGCATGAACGTTCGCCTGACTATCCTGTTGGCCGTCATGGCAGTGATGATCGGGGCCACGTGGGCCATCATCGAATTCACCGACGTGGTTTTTCGGCCTGAGCCGGACACCGATGAGCCGTGGCTCTTCCGCATCGATGAAACCGAAATAACCTTCATCGAAGTGATACACGACGGGCAGAATGCGAAATATGAGAGAGACTCCGGGAGCCACCAGTGGATGATCAAGGGGGACCCGGACGTCCCGGTCTTCCAGCAGAAGTGGGGCGGTACTCCGTTGTTGCTCAGCGGGCCGCGCGTCAACCGGGGATTAAAAGAGACCATCGATGATGCCGCCCAGTACGGTCTTGACCCCCCGGAGTCCATCGTCCGGGTAGCAGACTGGGCAGGGAACACCTTCGAGTTTCACATGGGAATTCCGACACCGGACGGCAGTAACCAGTACGCCCGGCTGGTGGGCGACGAGGCGCTGTTCACCGTTCCGTCGGTGTGGGCGGACGTGGTGAACCGACTGGCCCTGGAACCGCCGTACGGAAGGCTCTTCGATATTGAGCTACCCCAGATCTGGGTGGTTGAAGTCCAAGTCGAAGACAAGACAGCGGTCTACTTCCTGGAAAACGATCTCTGGCTGGTCCACACCGGCGAACCGCCCGTGGACCCCCTGGTCTCACCGCCCGTTGCCGTGGAGTGGTTCGTGTGGCTGAGCCGCTTGGCGGCCCCATACATCGACACGGTCGTGGAGCAGCGCCTGCAAGACAGGGAAGAAGAACGGCTGGAGGAGCTGGGCTTCGTGCCGCCTGACGTGCGCGTGGTGATCGCCAGGAGGGGGCAGGACCCGGTGGAGATGCAGCTGGCCAAAGGGCCGCCGGGAAGCGACACCTGGTATGCCCGGACGGCCAACAGTACCGACGAGACACTTTATTCCATGGCGAAGTCGCGCCTGGAAGGAATCGAGTTGCTAGCAACCGACCCCCTGTCCCATCCAGACTGGGAGCCTCCCGGGACCAGCGGAGAGAGCGATTCGCAGGGCAGCAGCGAGGGCGAATCCAGCAACTAGCCCGGATTCTCCAACGACAATACAGGGGCGCACGCGGGTGCGCCCCTGCCATTTATACCTAATTTTTAAACCTGTTTTTCCGACAGGCAAGTCAGACCGGCGGAGGCACAACGTGAAGGCCGAAATCATGGGCATCGGCACCGAGCTGCTGATGGGCGAACTGAACGACACAAACGCAGGATGGATAGCCACCCGGCTGCCTCCGCTGGGCATCACGCTGCAGTGGGTGACGCTGGTGGGCGACGACCTGGGTCAGCTGACCCACGCCTTTGAGAAGGGGCTGGAGCGCTCCGATGTCATCTTCACCACGGGCGGTCTGGGGCCGACGCAGGACGATCTGACGCGAGAGGCGGTGGCGGCAGCCTTCGGCGAGACGCCAGCGGTCCAGGAGACGCAGGTCGAAGATCTGCGACAGTACTTCCGCAATCGCGGCCAGGACATGCCTTCCCACAACATCAAGCAGGCCTGGCTGATCCCGTCGGCCGAGTTCATACCCAATCGCAACGGCACGGCCCCGGGCTGGTGGGCCGAGCGCGACGGAAAGATGATCATCATCATGCCTGGGCCGCCGGTGGAGATGCAGTCGATGTTCCGCGACCACGTGGAGCCGCGCCTGCGGGAACTGGTCACCGAGGAAGTGACCATCACCCGCAACATCAAGACCATGGGCCTGGGCGAGGCAGCGGTGGACGAGATAATGTCGGAGTATTTCGGCCACGAGAACCCCTACCTGGGCATCTACTCAAAGGCCGACGGCATCCACCTGCGGGTGATAGCCCGCGCCGCCGACGAGACCATGGCGCGCGGCATGATCGAGCCGGTGGAGCAGGCTGTGAAGGACCGGCTCGGCGAGTACATCTGGGGGTACGACGACGAGACACCGGAGCAGGCCATCGCGCTGGCGCTGCAGTCGCGGGGCAAGACGCTGGCGGTGATGGAGTACTGCACCGGCGGGTTCCTGACAAACGCCATCACCGAAGCCAACGAGGCGCAGCGGCACTTCCGCGGCGGCATCGTGGCCTTCGGCGCTGAGTCGCTGGCGGCGTCGGGCGTTCCGCCGGCGCTGATGGAGAATCACGGGGCGGTGAGCCAGGAGGCGGCCAATGCAATGGCATCGGCGGCGCTGATGCAGATGGGCGCCGATTACGGAATCGGCATTACCGGTGAGCCCGGTCCCGCTGAGCTGGATGGGCGGCCCATGGGGCTGGCCTACGTAGCCATAGCCCGCGCCACCAGCGCTGGGCCGCAGGTGATCAAGGAGCTTGAGCTTCGGGTGCCGCCGCGGCGCATCACCATCAAGCGCCGAATCAGCAACCAGGCGCTGATCGAGCTGCGCAAGCTGGTGGATGCTGGGGAGTGAAGGGCCGCCTGCCAGCGGAGAGCCGAAATATGTTGTTTAGTTGCCTTGTGCAATAACGGACGCAAGCGGTTCAACCCTATATCTCAGCTTCTCAGCTAATTCTAAGTCGCGTCTGATTTTGGAGATCAACGCCCTACGATAATGGTTCTTGGAGATTTCCAAGGCTTTCTCTATCGCAGCAAACGCATTTGTGTGCCTTACCGGGTAACGAGCTATGATTCCTTCAAGGTCGCCTTTCGCCAAGAGGGTGTTGAAGCGCTCCAATTCCTCCTTGAACAATTGCTGCGCGTCTACGTGTATTGGCTGAATTGAGTCACTCTGAATGGTCTCCCAGTTCGGCATTTGACTCTGTGCCTTCTGTCGTACCTCGCGTTCGCAGCGTCGAGCGGCCATCCTCTCTGGCACACCCGAATCTTTCAGTGAAGCCAACGCTCCGTACCTAGCGGCTTCCGTCAGATCCTTGGCATCCCCACCAAGAATCTCACCTTGCTGCTTTGCTAAAGCCTCAACGGCGTCCGCACAGTAGTAGATAGACTCCACGGAATAGCCGGTCAGAGCGAATATCCCTTTCTTCGATAATTTGACAATTTCGTCGCCTTTACGGTTGTCGGCATCAATTAGGCCGTATGCTGCAACTTCGTGCATATGTTTAGAATTGCTCAGGCCCTCCACAGACCTAATTACTTGATCGCAATCCCCCACTGGATATACTGATATATCTTGAAACAGCACTGTATAGAGCTGCATGTCCAAGCTTTGCGATTCCCCCTCCACGAACAAAATCCTGCGCCTAGAACCGAGAATCGCGCGCTTAAGATCCTCAGGCAGATCGACATATCCCTCCAACAATGTGGCGTCCCAAGCTTCCGCTCTGTCGCCGTTCCACCTACATGACCTCAGGATCAACACCTGGGAGTCCGGGCTTGCGAGTGGCAACCCGATCTCGTGGGTAGAAATAATGAATGGACAGTCCGGCCTTTCAGCAAACAACGCTGACAACAATGGCTCGATAATCGAGCGGTGGAGATGGCGCTCCGGTTCGTCGATAAGCAAGACCATGCCGTCAGCGACTGTCAGGACCTCGGCGGCAAGCAAGACGGCATTGCGTTCGCCGTCGGACATTTGCGCCATGTCAAACGGTTCGCTCACGTCTCCATGTCGTGCCAGAATCTGTTCACTACGTGAATATTCTATAGAAACCTTCAACGCCGCGGTTTTGAGCAGTTCGTTAATTGTTTCGAAAGGGGTCTTTTCACTGCTAGTTATCCTAGTGGCCTCCGCTCTATCGCCAGCCCTCATTAGGTCTCTGATAAGGCGGGCTTGTTCGTTGTCTTTTGCCGTTAAATCGAACAAGACAGACGACAAGCGACTCTGAGCATCATATTCCCTCCAACGATATTGTGGATTTGCCTCTTGGCTCTCAAGGTCTCGAAAAAATTGCCTAGTGTCTCGCGCCGTCATGCTGATGAATGCATTTTCCAAATGGGTCTGTCGGTGCGCAGATAGCCGGCGAACGCCGTCTGCGCCTAGCGACGTAACGGCGTGCTGAATGAGGGCAGACTTGCCTGATCCATTTGGGCCAACCAGGTAGAGGGGCCTACCAGGTTCGAGCGGAATGGTTCGTTCTTCACCGTTAATGAGTTTTAGCGACAGTACCCTTGCCAATATCTGTTTCCTTCTCTCTCAGACTGCAAAAATGGAATTCTAACGTCAGTTCACCACCAGGCCCTGGCCTAGCTGGGTCAGGGTTTCGCAGCCTTCTGCGGTGGTTACGACGGTGTCACCTACGGACATGGCTAGCTTGTTGTCCCAGTCCAGCAGGATCATGTGCATGAAGATGACCATGTTGGGCTCGATGACCACCGGGTTGTCGCGGTAGATCATGGGCCAGTCCATCCAGGTGGGCGGGTAGAGGGCGCCCAGGCTGTAGCCACAGGCGTTGAGCTTGTGGTCGCCGAAGCCCTCGCGGTCCATGGCGTCGGCGTGGGCGCTGAAGATGTCACCGAAGGTGGCACCGGGGCGGCAGGCGTCCTTGCAGGCCTGCAGGGCTGCGGCGCAAGCGGCGTGCATCGCGACGTGCTTCGGGTCGGGTTCGCCGGTGAGGATGGTGCGCATCGAGCATGAGTGGTAGTGGCGGTAGGCGCCTCCGAACTCCAGTTGCAGCTGGTCGTTTTCGCCGAGAGTGCGGTATCCGGTAAAGTTACGGACCATCAGGGCGTTCTCGTCTGACCCGATGATGAACCGCGTCGCCGTGTAGTCGCCGCCTCCCGCAAAGACCGCGGAGGTCATGGCAGCCAGCACGTCCTGCTCCGGCGTGCCCGCCTGGGCCGTGCGCTGGGCGGCTAGCCAGGCCTCGTCGCAAAGTGCGGCGGCTTTACGCACGTACTCGATCTCTGCGTCGCTCTTGACCAGGCGCAGGCGGCTGACAAGCTCCGACTGGTCTTCCCATTGGCACTTGCCCTCCATGGCGCCGCGGACGTACTCCCAGCGCTTGCCCGTGAGGCCCCATGCCTCCAGCTCCACGCCGACCTTCCGGCCGCGGCAGCCCCGCTCCTCCAGGATGGCCCATAGGTCGTCGCCGGGGTTGACGCCGGCCCGGTCCACCCAGATGCGGATGTCCTCGACGACCGATGTCAGCCGCGCCTGGCGCAGGTCGGCCGACCGCGTGAGCAGCACAAGCTGGCCGTCGGCCCCGAGATAGAGGCACTGGAACTGGGAGTAGCCGGTGGTGTCGTAGCCGGTCAGGTAATACATGCTCTCTTGCCGGAATATCAGCAGCGCGGCCAGTCCGCTGGCCTGCAGCTCGGCTACGACCCGGTCGCGACGGGACTTGAGTTCCTCTTCGGTGAAATGCAGCGCCATTTCCTTCCCCCAAATTGTCCGGCTACCGGATGACTAGGCGATGCCAGTATAATCGGCAGAAACCTGACCGCAACCACACGGCCCGGCGAAGGCTGGAGGTCTGATATGGCTACCGTAAACACTGTACTCGGCACCATCGATTCTTCCGAAATGGGCTTCACCCTGCCCCACGAGCACCTGATCGACTCATCGGCCGGAATCCGCATCAGCTACGGCGAGTTGGAGCTGCGCGACCGGGCGCTGGAAATGGC
Source organism: Dehalococcoidia bacterium (assembly GCA_965222025.1). GTDB lineage: Bacteria > Chloroflexota > Dehalococcoidia > Lucifugimonadales > UBA3495 > VXOI01. Next base: position 301,995 of record CBDCTI010000008.1, read on the forward strand.
GCTGGAGGACTTCTCGAAGGCCAAGGCGGGCGGCGTGGACACCGTGGTCGAGGTTTCCCCCATGGACCTGGGCCGCGATGTGGCTCTGATGAAAGAAGTCTCGCAGGAGACCGGCGTCAACTTCGTCTGCTGCACCGGCTGCTGGCTGGACATTCCGCGCAGCTTTTGGTGGCGCGACAAGGAGTTCATCGCCGACCTGTGGGTGCGGGAGATCGAGGAGGGGATCGACGGCACCGGCATAAAGGCCGGGATCATCAAGGTTGCCACCAGCGACCCCATCACCGACCACGAAGAGCTGATGCTGCGCGCCTCGGCCCGCACTCACCTGCGCACCGGAGTCCCCATCACGACGCACACGCCGCCGATGTCGCGCGTGGGCGAGAGGCAGGTGCAGATCCTGACGGAGGAAGGCGTGGAGCCGCAGAATATCTACGTGGGCCACATCAACCAGACGCTGGACCCGGACTATCACCGGGAGCTGGCCCGCCTGGGCGTGTGGCTGGGCTGGGACATCAACAACCCGCTGGGACGGCCGCACCTGCCACCGTGGGAGCAGAGGGCCGAGTACCTGAAGAACCTGCTGGACGAGGGGATCACGTCCAACATGATGCTGTCCCATGACTGGAACGTGGTGTTGTCGCGCCTGGGGACGTCGGGTTTTCCACTCCGCGACGAGAACCCCGACGGCTTCCTGTGGCTGAGCCGGGCGTTCATCCCGAAGCTGCAGGAGCTTGGGGTGTCGGAGGCCGCGGTGGACCAGATGATGGTCGCAAACCCACGCAGGCACTTCGAGGGCGTGAAGCCGGGGGAGTAAGAGGCATAGTTGTCGGTGCCGCTGGGCAGCAAATTGCGACCGTTGCTGAGTGGAACTGCCCCTACCCAAGACTACGACAAAGATAATCTATGCCAAAGTGGTACTAGCTTTCGTGGCGTGCTACATTCATTACAAGAAGTCTTTGAGGTGACCAAGCGAGATGGCGGGATCATTTGCGAATCAAATGGATTTCGAACTGCTTGGAATAGGCACGGTATTGAAGCGGAACCGATTGAAGGTTCCGCTCAACCAGAGGGAGTACTCATGGGAGGAACGGCACGTAGAAGAGCTCTACCAGGATTTAGCCGGAGCAATCTCGTCTGGCAAACAAGCATACTTCTTGGGCGTTCTTGTATTGACAAATGGCAGCGACGGCCGGCTGGAAATCGCTGATGGTCAACAAAGACTAGCGACAACCAGCATTCTCTTCGCTGCCATTAGGGACTATTTCTTCCACAAGAACGATTCTGAGATGGTCGCCGACTTGCAGGCTTTCTTACGGACATTCGTCAGAGAAACGAGAGAAAGCGACCCCGTTCTACGGTTGAATGTAACTGACCACGAGTTTTTCAGCAGGCGTGTGCTTGAGCTTCCTGATCAGGAGGCTAGACAAAATTTATCCGCTACTCAGATTTCTCATCAACTCATCGACAGAGCAGCGGAAATTGCTCAGCAGCACGTCGAGAACATATTGAGCCCACTGAGCGAGCCTACCAAGGATGACTTCTTGAATCGGTGGGTAAATTTCCTGGAAAACTCTGCTCAAGTAATTGCTCTTAAAGTCCCTGACGATATGAACGCCTATTTGATGTTCGAAACCCTTAATGATCGAGGTCTAAGGGTTTCTCAGTCAGACTTGGTCAAGAATTATCTTTTCTCGCAGGCTGATGCTCGAATCACTGAAGCCCAAGACCGTTGGTCTTCAATGAATGGATCGCTCGATGTCTTGAATGACGATGAGGCGACCATAACATTCCTGAGACACCTCCTGATCTCCAACTATGGACCAGTACGTGAAAGAGATGTTCTGGAAAGAGTACGAGGTCATGTAGTTGGCAGAGTCTCTGCCATTCAATTTCTCGATTCATTAAGCTCCACTGCCGAAGATTATGTGGCGCTCCACATGCCCACGAGTGGTCGATGGTTGAATTACAACGTCAAAATAAGACGCTATATCGATGATCTTTTAACACTTCCCGTGGCCCCATTGCGGCCACTAATGCTGTCTGTGCTCCGCAATTTCTCGGCCAAAGAAACGGAGGTTTCATTCGGTCGTTTTGTGTCGTGGTCCGCACGTTGGCTAACTACTGGTGGCGCAAGGTCAGGAGGAGTTGAGACGGCGATTGGCACAGCCGCAAAAAGAGTCACAGATGGGGAGGTAAATACTGCAGACAAGCTCACCGAACTATTGGAGCCAGTATTGCCCAACGATTCCAGATTTCAAGTAGCATTTCGAAACTTCACATTGACGAATCACAGAGTAGCTAGGTACTATTTGCGATCTCTAGAGTCTACTTGCCAGAGTGAATCAGAACCAGAATGGGTGCCAAACGAAGAGACTGTGATTACACTGGAGCATGTATTGCCCCAACGGCCTGGAGAGAATTGGCAGGGTATCGAACCAGCAATTCATTCTACATATTACAAGCGGCTGGGCAACATGGCATTGCTTCGAAATACCTCAAACTCAGAACTTGGTAATGCTCCCTTCGAGGATAAAAGGGAGATTTTCGCATCATCGAGCTACGAACTAACGAAAGAAATTTCGTCTGAATCAGAATGGGGACCGGCAGAAATCGAGAACAGACAAGAGAGACTCGCAGAATTGGCTATCGAAGCCTGGCCGTTGAGATAAGAATCCCAGAACATCGATAGCCGAACTGAGGCCCGCCCCGAGTCATCGGGGCGGGCCTTTTGTTTCCGGTGGTCTGCCGCTCCAGCGGCGGTGGCGTTAGCGGCGGGCGAAGCGGCGGGCGGTTAGCTCGCGGTAGAGCAGGGGCAGGCGCTCCGGGAGGGCCCAGATGTCGCCGAGAACCTCGTAGCCCATGTCGCCGCACATGCTCTTGAGATAATCATGGCCCGCCTTGTCCACCGTGAGGCAGAACGGGGTGATCCCAAGGTTGCGGGCCTCAATCAGGGCCATGTGGGTGTCGTGGACAGCGTATTCCTTCTCCACGCCCTCGCGGCTGTAGCCCCGGTCCTGGGGCCGACCGTCGCTGACCAGGAACATTATCTTGGTGTGGGCGTCCTGGTTTTCCAGCTTGGTGATGGCGTGGCGTATGGCCGCGCCCATGCGGGTGGCGTGGAGCGGGGTGATCTTGTCGATGCGCCGCTTGACCTTGTCGCCGAAGTTTTCGGTGATGTCCTTGATCACGTAGAACTCGACGTTCTCGCGGCCATAGCCGGAGAAACCGTATATGCCGTAGGTGTCGCCGATGGACTCCAGGGCATTCACCAGCAGAGCGGTGCTCTCTTTTTCGAGGTCGATGATGCGCTTGTAGTTGCGACGCACCAGTCCCTCGCGGCGGCGGCGGAGCCAGACCATGTACTCCACCGGATCGTCGGGCGCGTCGCGGTCGTCCACCATCTGACGGCCCTCGTCGATGGCCTCGGCGGTGGACGCGCTCATGTCCAGCAGGAACACCACGGCGACGTCGCGGCGGTTCCGGTTGCGGTGCCAGTAGATCTTGTCGTCCGGCGGGATGTTCATCTTCAGGTCGACCCAGGCCTCGAGCGTGGCGTTGAGGTCGAGGTCTTCGCCGTCGATGAGCCGGTAGGTCTTGCGCATGCTCTCCGGCATGATCAGCTCGAACTGCCGCCGGATGTGGTTGGAGAGCGAGTTGTAGTTCTTCAGGGCGTCCTGGTAGAAGTTTATGTCGCCCTCTTCGACCATCTTCTCCTTGACGATGCACCAGCGTGGTTTGTAGTCGTTGGCGCGGAAGTCCCACTCGTCGTAGAGGAAGGTCTGAGGCTCGCGGGCCTCCAGCTCGCCGCCCTGCTCGTCGTCGTTGAGCAGGGGACCGTAGCCCTGTCCGGGCTGGGAGTTGGGCGGCGGAGCACCGGCCTCCTTCATGATGTTCTGGGCGAAGGTGGTCATGGCGTCGCTAATGTCGCCCTGCTCGGCGTCCAGCTCCAGCTCGTCGCTGTCCTGGAGAAGCTGCTCCAGCATCTCCTGGGTCATGGGCTGGGCCTCGCCCTCTTCGCCGCTGTCTGCCTGAAGTCGAGTGAGGAGCTGAACCATCTCGGGCTTGAAGTCGCCGCGGTAGTCCACGGGTTCGGGAGATTCGTAGGAGTCGTCGCCCTCCTGGCCTTCGCCGCGCTGGTCCATATCGGCCTGCAGGCGGTCGACTAGGTCCTGAAACTCTTCCTCGTCGAAGTCTCCGGGCTCCTCCAGATCCTGGTCTTCCCAGCCCTCCTCTTCTTCCTGCTGGTTGGGCAGGCGGGAGATGATCTCGTAGGCGCGGAGGGTGGCCTCGGCCGTGTCCTCCACGTTTGCATCGGCGGTGCGAAGCTGGTGCAGGATGCGGGACAGCATCACCGCGACCTCTTCGTATTCTTCGGGGACAGGCAGGTCGGTAAACTGCTCCAGGCTCATATAGATGAGTAACTCGACCATGGCCTGCTGCAGGGGCATCTGCTCGATCTGTGGACGCTTCTCCAGCGTCTCGGTCTGGACGCGGGATGCGGCCCGGCTGATGCCTGGGTACTCGACCTTGATGCGGTAGTCGAGCCGGCAGTCCTCGAGCACGGTAAACAGGTCGAAGGCCAGCTTGCCGTTCTCGAACAAGGCGAGGAAACGCCCGATGTCGGTGTAGGCCCGCATGGAACCGGGGCTGTCCGGCATCATGCCTTCCTGCATCGCCGACGAGGAACCATCCGGTCTCATCTCGACGAAGGAAACCTCAACGTCGGACTCACCGCCGGCCATCTCACGGGCCAGTTCGACCATGGCCTGGCGACGGGCGAGCTCTTCGGCGAGCTTGGCATTGATTTCCTCTTCCAAAACGTGGCGGCGATCTTCGAACTGGGTCGCCGGCTTTTCGAACAGGTACTCGAAACTGCCGAACTCCAAGTGGCTGACCTGGTGGGTGGAGACCACCTTGAACCAGGAGAAGTTGTCCTGCTTGTTGGAATAATGGTCAACGACGGGCGGCAGGAAAACCTTTGACCCGTCAGTGGAAGCGGTGTCCTCATCGACCCAGCCAATGTTGCGGCGCACCAACTCCTGGGTGTTCATGATCTCTATGCCAGCGCCGGACAGCGCGCGGCAGTAGAGGCGCAGGATGCCCTTGACCCGGTCCAGCTCCAGGCTTGATGAGAGGGTTTCCAGCATCTGTTCGGAGGTATTGGACTCGATCTTGAAGAAAGCGATGCCGCTCTCCGGGTTCTCCTGCAACAACCGCATGCCGTGCTGGTACCAGGTGTCCAGCTGGCTGACGGTGATGCGGGTCAGCACACTGTCTAGGCTGCGCAGGAAGGGAGGGACGGCTTCGGGGGCCACTGCTACCAACTGGTCGCACAGGTCGAGGATGTAGCCCTGGTTACCCTGCGGCACTCGCCCCAGGGCTTGGGTGCCATCGGCCAGGAAGCGCGAGGTGTCGCGGAGGCCGACCTTGGCCAGCCGCTCGCCCAGCTTCAGGAAGCGACCGGTCTGGGCCTCGTCCACGTGCTGCAAGGCCCGCGGCACCAGCTCCAGGCAGGTCTTGACCTCGCGCCAGCTACTGTCTATCAGGGCGCGGGTCATCGCCAGGAAGGGCTCCCGCTCGCGGCCCATGCCGGGCAGCACGTCCTTGCCGAGCGTCAGGCACTCGCTGGCGACGTCGTAGGACTTGTAGGACAGTGCCTCGATAAGCGACGCGAAGACCTCCACGTCCCAGAACGGAAGGGTGCGCACCAGTTCCGGAGACACCTCGAAAAACTTGGCGGCCAAGGTGCTGGACTTCCAGGTCCCCTTGTACAGGCTGCGGCCCAGGCCGGCCCAGCGGGGGATGTACTGCGGGCGAAGGTTCGGCACGATTGCGACGCTGGACTTGAAGAAGGACACTGCCAGCGTGGGTGAGTCCTGGGCCAGGTAGGTGCCACAACGGGCCCACTGCATAAATGAAGGGAACGAAAGGAAGCGGCAGACCTCGGGGCTGACCTTGTAGTACTCGATGGCCGCTTCCCAAGACCGGATGGTCTGCGAGCCTATGGAAACGCCTTCCTTGGCCCAGAGCACGACCTCGTCGGGCCCGAAGGCCGAAGTCACCGGCCCGATGGCCTCCTGATAGGCTTCCAGCACTGCCGGAGGCAGCTTTCCCAGTTCCTGTTCTATCTCGGGTGTTGGAGCGCTACTTGTCAACTCGGACCCTCGCTTTCCAGCCCGTCCTTCAAAAGTTGCAGGAATTGCTGGAGGATTCTTGCAGTTGCACCGAACACAAGGTGCTTTCCGTGGGCATATGAATAGACCGTGGAAGGACCGTCCGCCTGCCAGTGGGTCTCGACCCGCAGACTGGCGGGGTCCCGCAAGGCGCTGACGGGAAACTCGACGATTTCGGCGATCTCATCAGCGCTGGGGCGAAACTCGTAAGGGTGGCCGATGGTTCCCGCGAACACATTCACTCGAAACTGGGAGCGGGTGGCCACTTCATCCATTTCGCCGAGGACTATTATGTCATCCCGGCGAATGCCCATTTCCTCCTCGGTTTCTCGCAGGGCGGTGTCCAGTGTATCGCGGTCTTCGGGGTCTCTCGATCCACCCGGGAAGGAGATCTCCCCCTTGTGGTGCTCAACTTCCTGGGACCGCTTGTTAAGCAGAACACAGAAGTCTCCGTCCTTGGGATACAGCAGCACCATAACGGCTGCGGGCGTCAGGTCATCGCCGGCCACCCTTTCTGTGGTCCGGTTAGCCAGCGCCCGCTTGATTAGTTCCGGAGGCGTCAGGACTGCTTACGCTCCCGCTCCAGGATTCTTTGCTCTGAAGTTGCTCGTCCGACAGCGCCTACTCGAAAATCGAGGAAGTGACCTCTTCCAGGCTGCGCTGGAGTTCGGGATCGTCGGTCAGCGTCCAGACGATCGCCACCTGGCAGGCGCGGCGAGGAGCAATGCCTTCGGAAATGAGACGGCCAGCGTAGATCAGGAGCCGGGTGCTGGCTCCTTCCTGCAGCCCGTGATCTTCCAGATTGCGGATCTTTTCGCCCAGCTTGGCCAGAGAGTCGGCCTGTTCTTCGGTACAGCCGCTTTCCGACTGGATGATCTCCCGCTCTATTTCCCGGGGCGGGTAGTAGAACTCGATGGAGATGAACCGCTGACGGGTGCTGTGCTTCAGGTCCTTCAGCGCACTCTGATAGCCGGGGTTGTAGGAAATGCAGAGCAGGAACCGGTCGTCGGCCTCGATTATGGACCCAGTCTTCTCCACCGGCAGAATGCGGCGGTGGTCTGTGAGTGGGTGAATCAGCACGGTCGTGTCCTTCCGTGCCTCAACAACCTCGTCCAGGTACAGGATCGCCCCTGCCTTGACGGCGCGGGTCATGGGGCCGTCGATCCAGCGCGTGCCCTGGGCATCCAGCAGGTAGCGTCCCACAAGGTCGCTGGCGGTGAGGTCTTCGTGGCAGGCGATGGTGACCAGGGGAACGCGAACCTCCCCTTCATGGACTTCCTGCACGTCCTGGGCTGCGCCTGCGCCGCCGCCATTGGACTGATCCTTTATAACGGTCAGGGGGCGACCCAGCTTCCAGGCCATGTATTCAACGAAACGAGTCTTGCCACAACCGGTCGGCCCCTTGAGCAACACGGGAATGTGTTGCTGGTAAGCCGCGGCAAACAGCTCCATCTCGTCGCCAACGGCGCGATAGTACGGCTCGGCCCGAACCAGGAACTCCTCGATCGCGTACTCACTGTAATGTTGTTTTTCTTGCTCTGCGGCTTCTACCATTATGTCTGCTCGATCCTTTCTTTTACTCTGGTTCCCCAAAACTCGTCGATAGCCTTGCGCATGGATTCCACATCCGACGAATTGTCGATAACGATATCAGCGCGGCTCAACCGCTCTTCCCGTCCCATCTGGGAGGAAACTCTCTTCCTGGCCTCCTCTTCCGACATGCCGTTGCGCAGTGACAACCTCTGAATTACCGTTTCCTCCGGAGAGTCGGTCACCCAGACTTCCTGCACCAAGGAATTCCATCCGGCCTCGAAAAGAAGGGCGGCCTCCACCACCACTACCTCGGCCCCGTGTCCACGGAAACCGTCGATCTTTTCCTGCACCATTCCGGCCATCAGCGGATGCATGATGCCGTTCAGGCGGGACATCTGGTCCGGGTCTGAGAAGACAATTGCCCCCAGGGCGCGGCGGTCAATCTCGTTGTTCGCCCCAAGGATACCGTCACCGAAGGCCTCCACCACCCTACGCCAAGCCTCGGCATGGGGTGTATAGGCCTCGTGGCCAACGACGTCGGCATCGATCAGCTTTGCGCCCAAGGACACCATGTGCCGGGCAGCCTCGCTCTTGCCGGTGCCGATGCCACCCGTCAGACCGATGACCAACATTCGCCCTAGGAACCTACTCGCGGCATCGAGAACGGGCCGGGGACAGTCTCGCTTGCCCACACAAAACTGCTCGGCCGTGGCCGAGGCACAATGAGAGTCATTCTATCAACCACATTCCGCTACGGTCAAATTGAATTCGCGTCTGTCGTCTGGCGCTGCGGATACCTTTTCGTACCCGCTTCAGGGGAGCATCGTAATGGGGCCCCAGCGAGACTCCCAGGCCTCTTGGAGGTCCTGGAACATCCGGCCGTACTCCTCCGATCCGATAGGCGTCGTGGTCATGATCACCGCGTCCTCCCGATTGTCGGAGTAATAGCCCTTTCTTATGCCAACGGACTTGAAGCTGTATTTTTCGTAGAGGCGCTGGGCGATAAAATTGGATACCCTGGCTTCAAGGGTCATGACGAGGGACCCGTAGGCCACGGCCTCCCTGAGGGAGCCGATCAGCAGCAACTCACCGATGCCGTTGCCACGGAGCGTCCCCCGGACGGCGATTTCGGTGATGTGTGCCTCATCGCCCTGGTACCACACGCTGACGTACCCGGCGACGGCGTAGGTCTCGACCACCGGCTCCTCGGGCGGAGCTCCCCCGAACCCGAAGCGGTCTGCCAGGCGAAACAGCCAAGAGCGCTCGGTCGTTTCGGGGATTTCTGAAACTTCGGGCTCTGGCGCGGGGGCCTCGTCTGAGTCTTCGGAATCGAAGCAGGCGACAAGGTAACACGCCCGCTTGTTTTGGAGGTCTCGCTTGAAAGGAGAACTCGCCCACATGGGGGAAAACGCCTCTCTTTCAATCTCCAGGACCTCGGTGACGTCCTGCCTCTGCATACGGCGCAGGTAGACGGGGAGTTGCTGCGTCAAACCGAATCTTTCCGAGCACGTCGGCAGGCCGTGAAAAGCCTGCGCGGAATGCGTGAATTGTAGCACAAGGGTGCCCGCGGCGAACGCGAAAATGCCCGAGTCGCCCCGGCGTCCAGTCCGGCGACCGGCCTCATCTTCGCAGCCGCCCCGCCAATGGCGGGAACGCTTGCCGGAAATCGGTCAAGACCAGACACGCACCGTCCCATACTGCCCGTCAAACCCAGGCTGAAGCTCCACCTGGCCGGTCCTGGCCCTGACGACGGCTTCTGCGACTCTCTCGCCGGCCACCGCACGGATGTCGACCTCGCCCGACTCGGACAGGACGGCCAGTTCTCCTCCCAGTTCTGCACACAGCTTCTGGTAAGCGTTTGCCACCCGCTTGCTCCGCCGGCCCACGCCGAGGGCTTCGGACAGCAGTTCCTCAAGTGGTACCAGGCGCAGGAACGGCGGGAGTCCGTCAGGGGAAGTGATGCGGCCGTCGGCTCCCATGACAGTTGCCCCTGCCTCACCGTCCGCGGCAGTAGGCGAAAGGGACCGGACACGGTGCAGTACACCCAGGGTCATCGGGCGTCCACAGGCCGGACACCGCGTGTTGTCCTGCGTCCCGGTCTCTTCGGGGGACTGCCTCACGCCGCAGTTGCGGTGACCGTTGTAGTGGTATTTCCCTTCCTCCGGGTAGAACTCGACGGTATGTGAGATGGTGTTTCGCTCCAGGGCATCCTCTAGTCCCTGGTATGTCGGCTTGCCTTGGAACACAGTCAGTTCCCGTCCCAGGTTGGGCAGGGAATGGGCGTCAGAGAAGGACACGATGGCCCGCCCTTGCAGGCCGGGGACCCCCCAGTTCATGGCCGGGTCGCTGGACAGGCCAGTCTCCACCGCCTTCACGAGGGGCGACAGGTCGGCGAAGCACTCTTCGAGGCTGTCGAAGCCGGACACCGATCCCAGCATCCCGTACCACGGGGTCCAGATGTGGGCGGGTATCACGATGGCCCTGGCATCTACGCCGAGGGCCAGCGACGTGAGGTCAGCCGCCGACATTCTCACCGAGGGACGCCCGTCGCCTTCCAGCTTGACGCCGCGGTTGGCGAGTTCCGCGTTGAAACGCTTTACCGCCTGCATCGACGAAAGGAACAGAAGCAGGTGCAGACGACGGGACCGCCCGCCCTGCTTGTATACGCAACTGACCTCGGTCCCAAGTACGAAATTGACGCCGCCGTGTTGGAAGGTGCCTCCGTCTACTTCCGTCAGGTTCGCTTCCAACTCTGCCAGCCAAGCGGGGTGAGTGAAGTCGCCGGTGGCGAGGAGTTCGATGCCCTTGATCCTTGCCATATCCGCTATGGCGGGCAGGTTGAGGTTCTTGCTGCAGGCGTAGGCGAAGCGGGAATGTATGTGGAGGTCGGCGACAAATTGCTGACGGCTGGTCATGAGGCGAGTCTAACACGCGGCATGTCTAGGGGAGGAACGAGCGAACGCCGGGTGTTCCCCGTCGGGGCGGATGCTCCCCGTCGGGGGGATCCAGACAAAAAGAGAGGAGTCCACTGTTCGGGGGACTCCTCTCTCTCGGCGCTTCCGCGCGCCTGATGGCCTCAGCGTGGTTTGAGTTCTGCACTCTCAGCGAGGTCTCTCTCCGAGGACGCTCGCCGGGCGGAACTGCTCCGCTGTTGAGTTACGTTACCTGGCTCGAGACCGACGCCAGTGCCGAAAGCCTCCGTAAGCGGCCAAGGCCAGCGCGGCAGCTCCCAGGGCAACTCCGATCTTTGCTTTCTTAGACATGGTTCGCACCTCCGTGAGTTTCTCCCATCCGGCGGGCCGTTTTGCTGCCCTGCCGGTTAGTTCGCATATGTAATATCAACTGCATATACAGCATACAGATACTAGTTATGCTTGTCAAGCATGCGAAAACAATTACGATACTGTGTATGGGTTTTTCGAGGCACGAGCTGCTGATCAGGTCTTCTCACGTTTCACACTCCCCACAACTCCCCGGCCACCTGCAGCGACGGGGCAGAATGCTGGCGTTGCAGGGTCATGGGTTACGGCCATTGATTTTCGGTTAAACCCGCGGGACGATTGCAAAGTCCTCTTCAGCCACTTCATTGTGGGCCTGTCGAACCATCGGCAGGTTGGACGGGCATCCTTCGACAAGCTCAGGATGACGGCGATTCCAGGATGACGACGAGCTCGGGATGACGGCTGGTTCAGGATGACGACGAGCTCGGGATGACGGCTGGTTCAGGATGACGACATGCTCAGGATGACGACGAGCTCGGGATGACGACATGCTCAGGATGAATGGACACTCAGGGTTTGAGTTCCTTTGCAGTAATCCTTATCAAGCCCGACCCCGCAACAAACCCAGCACTGCGCTTGACCGGCGGCTGAGGCAGACTTATTCTTAAAGTTGCGGAAATTTCGTATTCCACTTATCTCGAATTGAGCGTTCAGTTAAGTAGGAGAGGAGAGGAATGCCAGCAAAGCATATTATCAGCGACCAAGCCGCGCAGCAGGCCCTGTTAAGCGGCATCTCGACGGTGTCCAATGCCGTCGGGCGCACCCTGGGGCCCAAGGGGCGGAACGTGGCCCTGGAGAAGAAGTGGGGCGCGCCGGTGATCACCAACGACGGCGTCACCATCGCCAAAGAGGTTGAGCTGCCCGAGTCCTTCGAGAACATGGGCGCCCAGCTTATAAAGGAAGCTGCCAGCAAGACCAATGACGTCGCGGGCGACGGCACCACCACCGCCACCGTGCTGGCCCACACCATTGTCCGCCTGGGCATGAAGAACGTAGCCGCGGGAGCGGACCCAATGGCCATCAAGCGCGGCCTCGACAAGTGCGTTGCCGCCTTGGTGAAGGAATTAGCCGGTATCTCCACGACCGTTGCTGGCCGCGACCAGATGGCCCAGGTGGCCACCATTTCGGCCAACGACGCCGAGATCGGCGACATGCTGGCCGATGTCCTGGAACAGGTCGGAGCCGAGGGCGTAGTCACCATCGAGGAAGGCAAGGGCATCGAGTCGGAGACCGAGTACGTCGAGGGTATGAACTTCGACCGGGGCTACATCAGCCCCTACTTCGTCACCAACCCGGAGCGGATGGAGTCCGTAATCGAGAACCCTCACATCCTGGTCACCGACAAGAAGATTTCCTCCGCCGCCGAGCTGGTGCCGGTTGTGGAGAGCGCACTACAGGTCACCCGCAACCTGGTGGTCATCGCCGAGGACGTGGAAAGCGAGGCTTTGGCCGTGCTGGTGGTAAACAAACTGCGCGGCACCGTCAACTGCCTGGCCGTCAAGGCGCCGGGATTCGGCGACCGCCGCAAGGCCATGCTTGAAGACATAGCAATCCTCACAGGTGCCGAGGTTGTTTCTGAGGAACGGGGCCGCCGCCTTGACCAGGCCACGGTGGCCGACCTCGGGCAGGCCCGCCGCATCGAAACCACCAAGGACCGCACAACCATAGTCGGCGGCGTTGGCGAAGAGCAGATGATCAAGGGCCGGATCGACCAGATCCGGGTGTTGATTGAAGAGACCACCTCCGAATACGACAAAGAAAAGCTCCAGGAGAGGCTGGCCAAGCTGTCTGGCGGCGTTGCGGTCATCAAGGTCGGCGCTCCCACAGAGCCCGAGCTGAAGAACCGCAAGGCGCGCGTCGAAGATGCGCTGGCAGCCACACGCGCAGCCGTCGAAGAGGGCATCGTGCCCGGCGGCGGAGTGGCCTATCTCCGTGCCCTGCACGTGCTGGACGGCGTCAACCTCAATGGTGACGAGGCGGTGGGCCGGACCATCCTGAAGGAAGCACTGGAAGAGCCAATCCGCATCATTGCCCGCAACTCCGGTGGAGAACCCGCCGTCGTGGTGCAGGAGGTTCGCAACAGCAGCGAACGGAACTTCGGCTACGACGCCGCCCGTGGCGACTACGCCGATTTGGTGGAACGGGGCATCATCGACCCAACCAAGGTCTCTCGCTCGGCCCTGGAGAACGCGTCCAGTGTGGCCGGCATGATCCTGACAACCTACTCTCTCATCACTCCCGAAGAGGAGGAACAACACGACCACCACGGGCACAGCCACTAGGAATCAACTGAGTATCGCCACCTGCCGGAATTCATCGAACCGGCGGGCGAGAAAGTAGTGAGGAAATCGCTGAGGTGATTTTTATGCTGACTTGGACGATGTTGACCGTTTGGACCTGCGAACACTGTGGGCACGAAAACGGCCCGTTGCGGGACGTATTCTGTGACGGCTGCGGACGCCGCCGTCCCGGTTGGTAACAGGGCACACAGCCGAGACTACCCACTCGGTACAAACCAAGACGGGCCGGAGAATTCTCCGGCCCGTCTTGGTATTTCTCGCTACTGGAAATACTTCAGGCGTACCTGAGCAGGGCGTCAGCCACCGCCTCCGGCCGCTGCCAGGCTCCCATGTGGCAGGCGTCAATCTCAACGACATCGTCGCAGTTCAGACGCTCCGCCGTTCGCCTTTGAGCCTGCGCCGTGACAACCTTGTCCTGCGTCAACACGATGGACGACAGCGGCGCTGGCAGTTCAGCCTCCAGCGCAAGCCGGGAGTTCAGCAGACGAGTGGGCAGCGGGCCAAAGAAGCCAATAATCTGGACGATCTCCATGGCCTCCATGGAGTTGCAGAGGTAGCGGTTGATAAAGGGATAAGGAAACCGGAACTCCTTGCCGGATAGCGAGCTGAGCATGGACAACAACTTAAAACCGGTACGTACATTCCCGGAACAGGTGCTGAGAAATGACCGCTGCCCATCGGGGACGATTCCGCCGACGATGGCCACGCGCTTCGGCGGAGTGGGCAGGGCAGCGGCCGCCTGAAGCACGATACCCGCAGATATGCCGTGCCCGACCATCACCAGGTCTCGCAACTGCTTCTGTTCCACCTCGCGGGTTATCGCTTCTATGCACTCGTCCAGCCGCACGGCTGCCGTGTCGCCCTTGGCGTCGGGCCCGTGGCCCGGCAGGTCGATGGGATGCACACGGTTGGCCCTGCGAGGCTTGTGGAGCGTGGGAGGGTGCTCCACGGGCGCCGTCATCCTGCCCCAGACCTTGCTCCAGATCCAGGAACCCTGTCCAGCACCATGCACCAAGAGAAAGTCAGTCATTCTGTGCCAATGCTCCGGTATTCCGACCTTAGTGGGAATCTCAAACTGGGCGGGAGCCTAATCAGCCAGCTCCCGAAGCGCATCCAGCAGCTCGGCGTCCTCATCCGGCCCCACGGTGCGGGGGTCGAAGAGCACCGACTCGTCCTCGACCCGGGCCACAACCGGCGGACGGCCCTGGCGCAAGCGGCGCATCACAGCGTCCGCGCCTCCGGGCAGCGCAAATGCGTCCAGCCTAAGGGCCCAGGATGGGAGCGTCTCACCCGGCAGGCTGCCGCCCCCGACGGCCGAGCGCGTTTCGCTGACCGTGTATGGTCCCGAAAGCTGCGACTGCCAGCGACATGCCCGCTCCCTGATGTCATCCGGGCTGGCTGAAATCATGCGCCAGACCGGCACCTCCTGTTCCGCCTCGCCCTTGAGGTAATGGACCAGGGTTGCGGTCAGGCTGGCCAGGCTGAGCTTGTCGATACGCACCGCGCGTGCCAGGGGATGCCGAGCCAGTTTGGACACCAGCTCACGGCGGCCGGCGACAATGCCTGCCTGCGGACCGCCCAGCAGCTTGTCGCCGGAGAAGAAGACCAGCCCCATGCCGGCGCGTATGCTCTCCTGCGGCATCGGCTCATGGGCCAACCCGTACTTCTCCGTGGGGAGCAGGCTGCCACTGCCGACGTCGTGCAGGACAGCAACGCCCAACCTGTCGCCCAGTTCCGCCAACTCCTGCGCCCCCACTTCCGCTGTGAAGCCCTCCACGCGGAAGTTGCTGGCGTGGACCTTCAGGTATGCGGCGGTGTCGGTGGTGGTCGCACTCTCGTAGTCGCGAAGGTATGTACGGTTGGTTGTGCCGACGTCCACCAGGGTCGCTCCGCTCTGGCGCAGCACGTCAGGCACCCGGAAACCCCCGCCGATCTCAACGGCCTCGGCGCGGGAGACGATGACCTCCCGGCCAGCGGCCAGGGCCAACAGCCCCAGCAGCACCGCAGAAGCGTTGTTGTTAACCGCCAGGGCCGCCTCGGCACCGGTAATCTGGCGCAGCAACGACTCCAGCTGCGCCTGCCGGGAGCCCCTGCGTCCCGCCTCCAGGTCGAATTCGAGGTTGGAGTACCCGGCCGCTGCCTCTTCCGCTGCCTTTCTGGCGGCGCGGCTCAGCGGAGCCCGGCCCAGGTTGGTGTGAATGACCACGCCAGTGGCGTTGATCACCCGACGCGGCTCGGCTCGAACAGCCCCATCGACGCGTTGGCACACGAGAGACGCTACTTCCCCGGCGTCTGAAGCCTCTTCCCCCTTGCGTATACGGTCGCGGGCCTCGTCGAGCTCGCGACGAACCAGTTCGACGATCCATTCGCGGTCAAAGGCGGCGACGGCCTCCGCCACCCCGGGGGTGGCAAGAACGCTGTCCACGCTGGGAAGGTTTCGGAACTGCATCGATGTCCGCCTCGCCGGATGTGCCGCCAAATATTCTAGCATGGGTGAATAAGGATGTTCCCCCGGTGAACGACGCCGCTTCGACTCACAGTCGCGACCGGCAACCTGAGTGGCATCCAAGGGCCGCGCGTTATAGAATTGTGGCAGTAAGCAGCGTCATGATTGATTCAACATTCCGCATCGACCGTCGTGTGAAGGCAAAAATCGCCGCATTCGTGGTGATTGCCTTCCTCACCCTGTCGTTCGTCTCCCTCGGGTTCACAGCTCTGGGGGAAGCGAGCAGCAACTCCGCGTCGGTGCAGCAGAGTGTCGGGGGAGAGGGGGACAACACCGCGGTGTCGGCTTTCAAGTTCGTCTGCCCCTTCCACTGATACCGATACCGATGTAGTTGTGATACCTATTGGACAAAGGCGCGGGGCCTCTCGCGCCTTTTCCAACGTAAACATCCGCACAAAGTTCGTTCAGGAGACAGAAGCATGGTCGCAGCGGAGGCTGGCCTGCCCCCCGAACTGGAGGCCCTTAAACTCACCATCCGCCAGATAGTCCGGGATGAATGTTACCCACTGGAGGCGGAGTACCTAGCGAATCCCACGCAGGAAGGAGTTGACGATGAAGGCGCGCCGCGGGGCATCGCCGAGGCGCTGCAGGGAATACTGGGAACACTGTCCCCCGAGAAGTGGGGGCGGTTGAACCAGATCTCCAAGGATACCGGCATCTACACTTCCTTCGTGCCCGAGGAGTACGGCGGCGGCGGCATGGGCGCACTTGGCCACGTCGTTCTGGACGAAGAAGTGCACAAGAGTATCGTGCAGCTCCCGACCTCGCCGGTGCCGATGATGATGATCGGCAATTGCACCGCCGAACAGGAGCAGGAATACCTGCTGCCATCAGTTCGGGGAGAGATGCACTACGCATTCGGGCAGACCGAGCCGGAGGCGGGATCGGACCCCGGCGGGATGATGCAGACCCGCGCGGTGCTGGACGGCGATGACTGGGTGCTGAACGGGACCAAGACGTTCATATCGGGGGCCGCAAGCGCCGATTACATCCTGGTACAGGCGGTTACTGATCCGGAGCTGCGGCAGAGGGGCGGGATCACGATGTTCATCGTCGACAACCCCAGTCCCGGTCTGTCTTTCGATCCAATCCGCATCTGGATCAACCCGACCAAGAACCAGCAGCACACCATACATCTGGACAACGTGCGGGTGCCGCAGACCAAGGTGCTCGGTGAGATCGGGCGAGGCTTCAGTCTGGGCCAGAAGTGGCTGGTCCACCACGACCGCCTTCTACGAGGCTCCATGGCCCTGGGCATCCTGAGCCGGGCGCTGGAGATGGCCATATTGTGGGCCAAGCAGCGGGTAACCTACGGCAGGCCCATTGCTGACCGCCAGGCCATCCAGTGGATGCTGACCGACGTATACATCGACATCATGACCCTCCGGGCAGCCACCCGCGAGGCCGCCGCCCGCGCCGATGCAGGCGACGACGTGCGCGTAGAGGCGTCCATGATCAAGTACTGCGCCGGCGAGTGGGGCCACCGCAGCATCGACAAGATAATGCAGGTTTTCGGCGGGACGGGCGAGACCATGGACCTGCCCATCGCACACTGGTACCACCTCCTGCGCCACGCCCGCATCGGCGGCGGAACGTCGGAGATCCACAAGTTCGTCATGGCGCGGGCCCTGCTGGACGGGCGCGTTAACTTCCAAGGATAGACGCCACCGGCCATTTCCGGCCCTCACAGGAGACTCCCCATGACCATGTTGACAGGACGCAGCCAGATATACCTCGTGCTGGCGTTGCTGGCTCTCGTTGCGATTGTCACCGTCGGATGGGTGACCCTTGCAGGCGCCGAGGGACCCGACGAAAACACCGACAGCGACGGGGCAATGCAGATGAGTGCTGCAGATGAATCTGACGGCGACTCCGGCATCCCCTACGACGGGCCTTCGGGTATCTGGGTCAGCGGCACCGGCAGGGCCAGCGCGGCTCCCGACATTGCGGTCATTTCGTTGGGAGTCGAGTCAGTCGAGGACACCGCCGCCGAGGCCCGGTCGAGTGCTGCGGACGCAATGAGCGGAGTGATGGGGGTCCTGACAAACGCCGGTGTCTCTTTGAACGATATCCAAACCAGCTACTTCAACATCAGTCCGCGGTACCAGAGCGTGGAAATAGAACGTTGCGACGATGCGGAGGAGGCAGAGGAAGATACGGAAGGAGAACTGAAGAGCATAGAGGAACGGACCTGCTACAAGGTGTGGGAGAGCCGTCTGATCGGGTATTCAGTTACCAACCAGGCAACGGTCAAGATCCGCACCCTCAGCAGCGCCGGTACCGTTTTAGATAGCGTGACCGCATCTGCAGGCGACCTCGTGCGAATCAACGGCATCAGGTTTGACATCGACGACCCGCAGCCTGTGCACGATGAGGCAAGGGCAAACGCCGTGGCGGATCTCAAGCGCAAGGCCGTCATGCTGGCCGAGCTGTCAGAGGTGGAGCTGGGCCGTCTCGTCTACGTCAACGAGGGGTCAGCGTACGTGGCCCCGCCGCAGCCGCTCTACGCCCGCGCGGAGGCCGCCTCGGCGGACTTTGGCGGAGCCGCCACCTCCATCGCCGGAGGGAAGCTGGAATTCTCCACCACGGTTCAGGGAGTCTTCCTGGTCGCAGGCCATGCGGCGCCGGAACCGGAGGGAACCGCCGTGCCTGAGCAGACGGAGGCCCCAACTGAGGCATCTGTGGAAGAGACTCCTGAGGCCACCCAGGAGAGCAACTGATCGGGGCCGCAAATTGCAGGACCCAGGTGGGCCGGTCGGACAGCAGCTTGCCGGGACCGAGGGGCGTTGCTAGAATTCTGCAAAATTGCAGGGGCTGGAGAAAGCCGGATTTAGATGCCGGCGTAGCAGAATGGTACTGAGCGACAGGACGATCAAAGATGAGCTGGTCAAGGGCCGCATCGTAATTGACCCGCTCGACCCGTCAGACATCCAGCCGGCAAGCGTCGACCTTCGCCTGGACCGCAAGATTCTCGTTTTTTCCAACTCCCGGGTTCCATACGTAGACGTCAAGAAGGGCTTGGACGACCTTACGGAGATCGTCGAAATCAGTGATCAGTACCCCTTCATCCTCCACCCGGGCGAGTTCGTGCTGGGCAGCACCCTGGAGAATATCGAGTTGCCCAATGATCTCGTGGCGCGCCTGGAAGGCAAGAGCAGCCTGGGCCGCATAGGGCTAGTCATCCATTCCACCGCCGGGTTCGTCGACCCTGGCTGGAAGGGACACCTGACCCTCGAGCTGAGCAACCTTTCCCGCCTGCCCATCACGCTCTATTACGGGATGAAGATCGGGCAAATTTCCTATCTGCGCCTGACTACACCAGCGGACCGGCTGTATGGGTCGGCGGAGTTGGGCAGCAAGTATCAAGGCCAGACGGAACCCACGGCGAGCCGCTTCTCCCGCGAATTCTCCGACCCGGACGGGGTCGGAAACGATGCCTGACTGGGCATCGTGATGGACTACATGGCCCAGGCTATCGAGCTGGCCAGGGGCGCCCTGGGTTCCACCAGCCCCAACCCGGCCGTGGGCGCGGTACTGGCCAGGGACGGGAAGATCGTGGGCCGGGGCGCCACCCAGCCGCCGGGAGAGGCTCACGCCGAGGTGATGGCCCTCAGGGAAGCGGGATCACTGGCCCGTGGCGCCACCCTTTACGTTACCCTCGAACCTTGCTGCCACTGGGGCCGCACTCCCCCTTGCACAGGTGCACTCATTGAGGCAGGCGTGTCCGAAGCCGTGGTGGCTGTCAGCGACCCCAACCCGTTGGTGGCCGGGAACGGCATCGCGGAATTGCGCAATGCTGGCCTGCAGGTTGCCCTGCTGCCCGAAGGATCCAAGGCGCGTGAAGAGGGAGCGCAGCTCTATGAGGGATTCGGCAAGCACATCAGCACGGGCCTGCCGTTCGTGCTCGCCAAGTTCGCCATGAGCCTGGATGGCAAGATCGCAACCAGCAGCGGGGACTCCAAATGGGTAACCGGACCAGCGGCGCGGGGGCTTGTCCAGCAGATGCGTCGTGAGACAGACGCCATTATGGTGGGGGCAAACACAGTCCTGGCAGACGATCCACTATTGACCGCCCGCGGGGACGATGGTCTTCCGCTGCCACGACAGCCCATACGAGTGACCCTGGACAGCCAGTGCAGAATGCCCGTGAGGTCCCAGTTGCTGCGCCAGCCGGGCCAGACACTGGTGTACACCACCGAAGCGGCGCCGGCGGCTAATGTTGGGGGCCTCATGCGGGCCGGGGCAGACGTCGTGCCTGTGAGCGCCACCCGCGAAGGCCTGGTAAATCCCGTTGCGGTGCTGGCGGACCTGGGCCAGCGCGGAGTGGTCAACCTTCTGGTGGAAGGCGGGGGAAAGACCCTGGGCTCGCTGTTTGACGACGGTCTGGTCGACAAGGTCCAGGCGTTCGTAGCCCCGGTTATCATTGGCGGCATTGACGCCGCATCGCCCGTCGAAGGGGTCGGCGCGGAGCTGATGGCCCACGCCAACCGCCTCGAGAGAACCTCGTTCCAGCAAATCGGCGAAGACTGGCTGATAACCGGGTACCCGAGACTGGCAAGCTGACAAACACCCCGGCCCAGCTACTCCTGAGGCCAACGGGACAAGTATCAAGGCAGCCTGACACCCCGAGGAGAATCCATGTTCACCGGAATTGTCGAAGAAGTAGGCTCAGTTCTCAGCATCAGTGAGAACGGCATGACCGTTCGGGCCGAAAAAGTGATGTCCGACCTCAAGCTGGGGGACAGCATCTCGGTCAACGGGGCCTGCCTCACCGCCGTGTCGCTGTCTACGGACGAGTTCGCGGTGGACCTGTCGCCGGAAACGATGCGCCGCACTTCTTTGGGAGATCTGACTTCCGGGGGCACCGTAAATCTGGAACGCGCCCTGTCGGCCAGCGACCGGATGGGCGGTCATATCGTGCAAGGGCATGTGGACGGAACGGGCCGGATTACGTCTACGAAAGAGGATGGGGACTCTATTATCTTCGGTGTACGCGCACCCAAACGGCTAATGCCCTACATAGTCGAGAAGGGCTTCATCGCTGTTGACGGCATAAGTTTGACCGTGGTAAAAGTAGGCACTTCCTCGTTCACGCTGGCTGTGATACCATATACACTCCGTAATACTAACTTGGAAACACTATCAGTCGGTGCAAGGGTAAACTTGGAAGCCGACATTCTTGCCAAGTACGTGGAAAACCTGCTGAAACGGTGAGCGTGTGCGGAGGTAACCAAGGGCAGGAAGAGGACTGGATTATGCCCCTGTGTAGTCTGGAAGAGGCACTGGACGACCTAAAAGCGGGCAAACTGCTGATTGTAGTTGACGACGAAGACCGGGAGAACGAGGGAGACCTCGTGATGCCGGCAGACACAGTGACCCCGGAGGCGATCAACTTCATTGTGAAGTATGCCCGGGGTCTACTTTGTATGCCCATGATCGGGGAGCGGCTGGACGAATTACAGATGCCGCTGATGATCAGCCAGAACGCCGGCAGAAAGGACCAGACTGCCTTCACCGTTTCTGTGGACTACAAGATCGGAACCACGACGGGGATATCCGCGTACGACCGCGCTGCCACCGTCCAGGCAATGATCGATCCTGCGGCTGACCCCGAAGACTTCACGCGGCCCGGCCATCTGTTCCCGCTTCGCTATCATCCGGGTGGCGTGTTGGCCCGTGCCGGACACACCGAAGCAATCGTGGACCTTTGCAACCTGGCTGGTATGTACCCGGCGGGCATTGTCTGCGAGATGATGAACGAAGACGGCTCGATGTCGCGCCTTCCAGAACTGGAGGATTTCGCAGAGGAACATGACCTCAAGATCCTCAGCATCGCGCAGATTGTTGCCCACCGCCGCCACACCGAGCGGCTGATTGAACGTGTTGCGGAAACGCGGCTGCCGACTCGTTACGGGGAGTTCAAGGCCATCGGTTACCGTAGCTATTTTGACCAGGGCGAGCACATCGCGCTGACCAAGGGTGAATGGAATCCCGACGATGCGGTGCTTGTCCGGATCCATAGCGAATGTCTAACCGGTGACGTTTTCGGCAGCCTGCGTTGCGACTGTGGCGAGCAGGTGGAGTTGGCGCTGAAGACCCTGTCCGAAGAGGGGTGCGGCGTGCTTCTGTACATGCGGCAGGAAGGACGCGGAATCGGCCTGCACAACAAGATAAAGGCCTACTCCCTCCAGGACGACGGTCTAGATACGATTGAAGCCAACAAGACGTTGGGATTCGACGCAGACATGCGGCACTACGAGGCAGGAGCGCAGATACTCCTCGACCTGGGAGTCTCCAAATTGCGCCTCCTCACCAACAATCCCGGCAAGGTCGTAGGGCTCTCAGGGTTCGGGCTGGAAATCCAGGACCGTATCCCCCTGGAAGCCTCGGTCAATGACGAGAACCGCAACTACCTCATCACCAAGAAGCTGCGTATGGGGCACCTGCTCGGCAACTGTTAACCTCTGTGGGCTTGGAATAGGCAAGGGGCGGTCAAATGACCGCCCCTTGCCTATTCCAGGTCCATTTCGCCTGTAGAAAACGTGGGTATCCCCGATGCTTACTCTCCATCCCCCAGCCGGTGCATCAGATATGCCTCAATGAACGGGTCAATGCCGCCGCCCAACACTTCGTCGGGGTTGGTGCTTTGCAGGTTGGTTCGGTGGTCCTTGACTGACTTGTAGGGATGCAGGACGTAGCTGCGAATCTGGTGGCCCCACTCGGGGTTGGTCCGCTCGCCGCGGAGCTTGGCCAATTCCTCTGCCCTCTCGTTGTCCTGCCGCTTCAGCAGCCGTGCCCGCAGGATGCGCATGGCGTACTCCCGGTTCTGGTGCTGCGAGCGCTCGGTCTGACAGGAAACGACGACCCCGGACGGCAGGTGGGTCAATCGCACGGCCGACGCGACCTTCTGGACGTTCTGCCCGCCTGGCCCACTTGACCGGAAGGTGTCCATCTTGATGTCTTCAGGGCGAATCTCGATGTCGGACTCGCTCTCCACCGTTGGCAGGATCTCGACGTTGGCGAAGGAAGTGTGCCGAAGGTGGTTGGGGTCGTAGGGAGACAGCCTGACCAGCCTGTGAACGCCCTGTTCGGCGCTGAGGTATCCGAAGGCGTGGTCTCCGCCGACCTCAAGGATTCCGCTACGCAGGCCCGCCTCGTCGCCATAGGACAGATCCAGCACTTCCAGGGGCCGCTTGCCAGACTCGGCCCACCCGGAGTACATCTGCAGCAACATCTGGGCCCAGTCGTGAGAGTCGGTGCCTCCGGCCCCGGAGTGAATGCTTATAATCGCGGACCGCTCGTCGTAAGGGCCGGAGAGCGTCAGCTTGACCTCTTCGCGCTCCAGTTCCGCAGCCAAGGCAGCGGCATCGGCTTCGAGCTGCTCCTCCAGAGAGGAGTCTCCCTCATCAATGGCCAAGTCGGTCAGGTCGAGCAAATCGCGGCAGCGGAATTCCATGCCCCGCCAAAGCGTCACGCTATCCCGCAGGCGTCCCATCTGCTGCATCTTGCGCTGGGCCTGCTGGTGGTCGTTCCAGAAGTCCGGCTCGGCAGACTCCTTTTCCAATTCTGCTATGGCAGCTTCTTTGGTAGGGAGGTCAAAGACGCTCCACCACGGTCGCTACTTCCTGAGACAGGGCTTCCAGGTTTTGCCGAAGCTGTTCCATAGCAGAAATCTCTCCCGAATATCCAGAGTCTTAGTCAATCAATTCTATGCCGAGGCGTTCGGCCAGCCAAGCTGTGCGCGCAACGGCGTGAATGTGTCCGCCCCCTTCTGCCGCCCCCTCGTAGAGCCTCAGATCGCAGTCGGGCAGGGCCCCGGCCAGGGCCTCGGTGAAGGCGAGGGGACACATGGAGCGGTCGAAACGGCCAGCACTCAAGAGCACAGGAACTGCAACCCTCCCTGCGTCTCCCAGCGGGTCCAGCAAACCCAGCGTCGCCTCAACGTCGCTCCGCCGTTCGGGGTAGGCCCTCAGGAAGTCTCCAACCTCGCCCAGCGGGTATCCTGGCCCCGAATCCAGCGCCGACGGATGCCCCAACGGCATCGGTGTGTCAGCGGCCACAGACCCGATCCGGGAGCGGCGGGAAGCGGCGGCCAGCGCGAGGCTTCCTCCGAATCCGGCTCCCCAGAGTGCGAGTTGTCGGACTGCGGCAATGTCCTGGGCCAAAAGGACGTCCATCGCTCGCAGGGCGTCGGCATAGGCGCCCAGTATCGCCCAGGATTCTCCCTCGGCGATGCCGTCGGTGAGCAGACCGGGATAGCTGGCCCGGTAGCCCCCGTCGCTGTTCCTCTGTCCCCGGTGCGTGGCGTTCATCACCACCGCCCGGTGGCGAAGGGAAGTGTAGATTATGTCGTGCACGCTGGCGTAGTCGGGCATACGCAGCAGTGCAGGCAACGGACCTTCCAGTCCCTTGGGTACCGACAACCACGCGAACAGGCGATGCCCTCCGGTGGTGTTGTAGTTGACCCTGTAAACGTCCCATTCGGGCTGCGAATAGAACGAGTCCCGGGTGGCCGACAGGTCCAGCGGCGTTTCGGCCAACTGCGCCTCGGTCCTTTCCCAGAATCCGGCAGGAGTCATGTCTTGACCACCTCGGATGCAGAGGCAGCGATGCGCTTCTCCAGCCATTCCGCTTCCTGCCTCGGATAGTCGTGGGCGTTGCCGTGGCCTGACTCAGGGAAGAGCCAGAGTTCCTTCTCCCCAGCCAGCCGATCGTAGGCAGCATAGCTGGTCTCGGGAGGGCAGACCTCGTCTTCCAGCGCGATACCCACCACCATCGGGCAATTGATGCGGGTGGCAAAGTTGACGCCGTCGTAGTAGCGCAGGGTCTCCAGCATCTGGGCCTCGCGGTCCGGGTGGGCGCGGAGGTAGCAGGACAGCTCATCATACGGATAGGAGCGCAACATTCGCATCGATTCCGGGTAGCTGCACAGGAAGGGATATCCGGATACACCGCCAATGATCTCAGGCCGGAGGCCGGCAGTTGCCAGCGTAAGGCCGCCTCCCTGGCTGCTTCCGCAGCAGAAGATCCTCTGAGAATCGATTTCAGGCCTCGACAGCAGGAAGTCGACGCCCCTGGAACAGTCGGAGATGACTCCCCGGTAGCTGTAGGTGTCCCGGCTCTCGATTCCGCTGGTCAAGAGGCCGGGATAACCGGGGTTGAATTGGGCGCTGCTCGGCAACTTGCCGCGCACGGCGACGGAGAGCACGGCCACACCCCTGCGTCCCCAGTCCCGGCGCAGTGCCGGCTCTGACTTGTACCCCGGCAGGACGAGAATCGCCGGAAAGGGCCCGTCGCCTGCTGTCGGAACGCTGTACCAGCCGAAGATCTCAAGCCCGTCCAGGCTGCGATACGTGGCCTGATGGACGTTGACGTCCTCGTTGCTGCGCAAGGGGTCTGGTGTTGCCGTGGCTTCCAACGGCATATCGGCCAGTCCCGATAGAATCCCGCCCCAGAATTGATCAAAGTCTTCGGGGAAGGTTACCGACGATACAAAGGCTTCCAGATCCTGTTTTGTGGCCATTGGCGCTCCCGCGGGTTGAATGAATTGGCCGTTGCCATTATATCTCGCCCCGCCGGAACAATGCGAAGGGGTTGGGCTATAATGAATCGGACACTTATTCCTATTTGCGCTGGCCCTGTCGGCGCAGGATCGAACGATGCTTGACCATGGCTCCCTGGACTCCGGCAGCGTCAGCGAAGCCCATGCCCACCGGCACGCCATGAGGCACTCCGCGGCCCACGTGATGGCCGACGCAGTCCTGAAACTGTTCCCAGAGGCCAAGATGGGCATCGGTCCGCCCACCCGGGATGGGTTCTACTACGATTTTGACGTCTCCCGGCCATTCACTCCCGAGGACATGGAAAGCATCGAATCGATGATGCGAGAAGCCATCTCGGGAGGTTTCCCTTTCGAGCGGGAGGAACTGAGTCGCGAGGAGGCACAGAGTCTCTTTGCGGAACAACCGTACAAGCTGGAGCTTATCGAGGGCCTGGACGAATCGGCGGTCATTTCCATCTACCGCCACAACGGGTTTGTTGACCTGTGCCAAGGGCCGCACGTCGGCAGCACCGCCGAGATCCCGGCGATGAAGCTACTCAGCGTCGCTGGTGCTTACTGGCGAGGCGACGAGAAGCGCCCCATGCTGCAGCGCATCTATGGCACCGCCTTCGATTCGCAGGACGAGTTGGACAGCCACCTCGCCCGCCTGGAAGAGGCGGAGAGGCGTGACCACCGTACCTTGGGGAGGCAACTGGGCCTATACACGATCCACGAGGAAATTGGTCCGGGACTGGTCGTGTGGCACCCCAAGGGTGGCCGGGTCCGCTCCCTGATCGAGGACTACTGGAAGGACATTCACTACCGGCGCGGCTACGACGTGGTGTATTCGCCGCACATCGGGCGTGCCGCACTATGGCAGACCAGCGGGCACCTGGACTTCTACCGCGACGGAATGTTCTCGCCAGTGGAAGTCGACGAGCAGGAATACTACCTCAAGCCGATGAACTGCCCCTTCCACATCACGATTTACCGGTCGGCCCTGCGCAGCTATCGCGAGTTGCCGCTCCGGTTCGCCGAGCTGGGCACAGTGTACCGGTATGAGCGGAGCGGTGTACTGCACGGGCTGATGCGGGTGCGAGGCTTTACGCAAGACGATGCCCACATCTTCTGCCGTCCCGAGCAGGTGGAGGACGAAGTCGGCGGCGTGCTGGAGCTCACCTTTGAGCTGCTGGAGGCCTTCGGCTTTTCCGACTACAGCATCGCGCTGTCCACCCGGCCCGAGAAATACGTTGGCGACCTAGAGATATGGGAGCACGCCACCAAGTCGCTGCAGGGCGCCCTGGAGGCGCGTGGCCTTCCCTTTACCGTGGACGAGGGCGGGGGCGCCTTCTACGGCCCCAAGATCGACATCAACATCACCGACGCGCTTGGCCGGGCCTGGCAGTGCACCACGGTCCAGTTCGACTTCAATCTGCCCGACCGCTTCGACCTGACGTACCAGGACGACCAGGGCGGCCGCAGCCGGCCATACATGGTTCACCGCGCAATACTGGGCTCCATGGAACGGTTCCTGGGCGTGCTGATCGAGCACTACGGCGGCGCCTTCCCGGTCTGGCTGGCCCCAGTGCAGGCCGTGGTCATCCCCATCGCCGACCGCCACGCCGAGTACGCGGAGAGCGTGCTGGCGCAACTGGCGGGTGGCGGATTCCGCGCCGAAGTCGATAGCCGCAACGAGCGGATGAACCAGAAAATCCGCACGGCCCAACTACAGAAAGCCCCGTACATGCTGGTGGTCGGCGACCGCGAGGCCGAGGCCGGTGCCGTGGCCGTGCGCAGCCGCGACGGCGGCGACCTGGGAGCCATGCCGCTGGAGGAATTTGTGGAGCTGATGGGGAAAGAGAACGGGAAGTAATGCGAAGTTTGGCCCGGCCGGTAATTGCCTGATTGAACAAGCGGCTTTGTCTGAGCCGCGCGGATGGTGAAAATGAGTTCATGCGCCACCACACCGGTTGAGAAACACTAGCGAGAAAATCCCAATCCTCCATTCCACGAGCCGCCCGGTGAACCCAACAAGACCTGGGTCCGCTGCGTCATTTTGGCCAGCGTCGCTTTGTCCCTACGA
Source organism: Dehalococcoidia bacterium (assembly GCA_965222025.1). Lineage (GTDB taxonomy): Bacteria > Chloroflexota > Dehalococcoidia > Lucifugimonadales > UBA3495 > VXOI01. Next base: position 329,412 of record CBDCTI010000008.1, read on the forward strand.
GAATCGCAAATCTCGGCCCGAGCCGAAGAAGATGAGGCCTCATGCCCAACAGGCTGATTGACGAGACCAGCCCCTACCTGCTACAGCATGCCAACAACCCCGTGGACTGGTATCCGTGGGGGGATGAGGCACTGGCGCGGGCCCGCGACGAAGACAAGCCCATCCTGCTCAGCATCGGGTATTCGGCCTGCCACTGGTGCCATGTGATGGAGCGGGAGTCCTTCGAAAACGATGAGATCGCCGAGCTAATGAACCTGCACTTCGTAAGCATCAAGGTCGACCGCGAGGAGCGGCCGGACCTGGACGCCGTCTACATGGAGGCGGTGCAGATGCTGACGGGCAGCGGCGGCTGGCCGATGACGGTCTTCCTTACACCGGACTGCAAGCCCTTCTATGGCGGCACCTACTTCCCGCCTGTGGACCGTCACAACATGCCCGGGTTCCCCCGCTTGCTGGAGACGGTCGCGCACGCTTACCGCAACAGCAACTCGGAAATCCAGCGGGTTACGGGGCAGTTGACGGAGCAGATGGGCCGCGCCGCAACGATGCCCCGCGGCACCGGCGTGCTTGACGAAAGCATCCTGCACAATGCCTACAACCAGTTGGCCACCAACTTCGACTACCAGAACGGCGGGGTAGGCTCCGCGCCCAAGTTCCCCCAGTCGATGACCCTGGAAATTCTGCTCCGCTACCACGCCCACGGCCACAACGACCGCGCTCTTTCGATGCTGAACCTGACCCTGGAAAAAATGGCCCGCGGGGGCATTTACGACCAGATCGGCGGGGGATTCCACCGTTACTCCACCGACACCTTCTGGCTGGTCCCGCACTTCGAAAAGATGCTCTATGACAACGCCCTGCTGGCTCGCCTCTACCTGCACGCCTGGTTGGCCACAGGACGCGCCCTTTACCGCCGCATCTGCGAAGAAACACTGGATTATGTGCTGCGGGAAATGACCGGGGACCACGGCGGATTTTTCTCGGCCACCGATGCAGACAGTGAGGGCGAGGAGGGAAAGTTCTTCGTCTGGTCGCCGGATGAGATCGAGGCCGCCCTGGGGACAGAGGAAGCTGCCCTGTTCAACGGCTTCTTCGGCGTCACGCACCGGGGCAATTTTGAGGGCAAGAACATTCTCAACATTTCGGTCAAGGCCGCAGACTTCGCGGAGAGGCAGGGTGTCTCCCTGGAGCGTCTGGTAGACGCTATCCAGAGGGGCAAGCAGGCCCTCTGGCTGGAGCGGGAAAAGCGGGAGCATCCCCTGCTGGACGACAAGGCCCTGGCGTCATGGAACGGCTTGATGCTGCGTGCCTTCGCAGAGGCCGGGGCAGCATTGGAGCGGCAGGACTACCTAGACGCCGCGGCCAGGAATGCGGAGTTCTTGCTCACGGCACTGCATCCTGAAGGTCTGCTGCTGCGCACGTACAGGGTGGGGCAGGCCAAGCTGCCAGGGTTCCTCGAAGACTACTCATTCGTCGCCGACGGCCTCCTGGCCCTCTACGAGGCCACCCTCGAGCGCAGGTGGCTGGACGCCGCCGTGGAGTTGGCCGACGAGATGATTGTACTGTTCTGGGACGAACCGTCAGGCGCCTTCTACGACACTGGTCGGGATCACGAGGAGCTGGTAATCAGGCCCAGGGACGTGTTCGACAACGCCCAGCCCTGCGGCGGCTCGGTTGCATCGGACCTCCTGTTGCGGCTGTCGGTTGTAACCGGCAATGAGGACTATGCCGCCAAGGCCGTCACCCCGTTGCGGACCCTGGCCGAGCTGATGGGCCGTGCCCCAGCCGGTACGGGGCGCTGGCTGGCTGCACTGGACTTCTACCTGTCGACACCCAAGGAAGTTGCAGTCATCGGGCCATCATCCGATCCGGCAACCGCCGACCTGCTACGGACGGTCAACGGCCGCTATCTTGCCAACCGGGTGCTGGTGGGGGCCGACAGCGAGGCAGCCGCGTCCGGCTCAGGACTGCCTCTGCTTGATGGCCGCGGTATGGTCGACGGGAAGCCAACGGCCTACGTCTGCGAGAACTATGCCTGCCAGTTGCCGGTGACGGAACCGGAGGCGCTGGCCGCTCAGCTGACTGTCTAATCCCTGAGACCCAAACTCTCCCCGTAGACCCTCATCTAGTCTGCGGTGCCTGCGGCGGGCCGGGTCGGCAGAAGGCCCGCCTCCGCTACCGTCTCCCGGCTCACGTTGTCGGGCAGCTTGTAGCGGTGCCATAGCGCCATTCCTGTGATTGCCAGCACTCCCGCCAAAACCGGCGCCATGCGAATGCCCAGGGGGTCTTCCGTAGTGTCGCCCAGCAGCAGGATCAGGCTCAGCAGAGCGGGGGGCAGCGCGAAGGTGATTTTCTCGAAGAAATTCTGCGTGGCGTAGAACATCGCCTCCCGTCGCTCCCCGGTGATCATGGCGTCGTAGTCGGCGATGTCCGCGGTAAAGCCCTTGGGCAGCATGAAAACAGCAGACATGGGAAGGCCGGCAATGAGGGCGAACAGCAAGCCCTGGGTGATCAGGCTACCCACAGGGATCAGGCCCACGACGCCCAGCAACGGGAAGAGGACGCCGCTGGCGATCAGGCAGACGCCGTAAGCGCGCCGCTTGCTGAGAGTCAGGCGGATCAGCGCCCACCAGAACGCCAGGCCGCTTATGACGGCCCCTATGATCACCACGGTTGATATGAGGCCGGCGGTCCTGCCCTCCTCCTCGGCCTGCAGAAGCTCCGACGCGAAAAATGGCATCCACCCCAGCAGGATTCCAACGCCGGTGGTGAACATTACGAAAGTGGGCAGGTAGTATACGAACTGCGGGTTTCGCAGCGTTTCCTTCATACCCCTGAAGAAATCCACCCTGGCGGGCACGGTATCCCTTGGTGCGTATTTCCAGATCGCCGACAGGGAAAGGTATCGGAATACAAAGGCGACAATTGCCAGAATGATCCCAACCACCTGGTATCCGAACTCATCAATCAGGGCTCCACTGCCGGCCAGGCCAATCCCTGCTCCGAATATTGCAAACACGTAGATCAGGCCCACGAGGTTCGTCCGGTCCGCAGCCCCGCGGGTTACCTCGGGTAGCAGGGCCTCCAGAGCGCCGCTGGACATGGTGGCGGCGATGAAGAACAGCTCCAGGACGACAACGAAGTAGATTGCGTTCCAGATGCTGGCTTCCTGTGCGGGCAGGTACCACACAAGAGCGCCAAACAGGGCGTAAAACGGAGTGCTGAAAAGAATGAAGGGAATCCTCCTTCCCCAGCGGCTCCTAGTGCGGTCGCTCCACCATCCAATGAGCGGGTCCGTGAATGCGTCCACGAATCGCCCTGCGAAAATCAGGACGCCGGCAAAAACCCGGGCGTCAACATCAATGCCCAGGACCAGGACATCTGGTACTCTGGCGATGCCCTCATCCATTGGCGGGACCAGGAAAAAGAGCATCCAGGTCTGCCGGAAGTACTGGATCGCCTGCAGACCGACATGGTCAGAGGCGAGCAGCATCTTGTTGAGCAACGGCAGTCGAATGCCTGTTTCCTGTCCTCCCTCAACCACTTAAAGCCTTTCTCCGCTGGTACGGCTGTCGCCCTCGGTCGCTGTCAAGTTATCTCCTGCTCAGAAAGGGCGGCCACGGCGTCCCGGATGGCCTCAGCGGCGACATCGTACTCCGTATCGGGCTCAAAACGAGTGGACCTTCCGAATCTGACCTCTATGCTTCCTCTGTGAGGGCGGCTGCCGCCCTTGGCGATCACAGTATCCGTTCCCTTGATATGGACCGGCACCACCGGAATTCCCAGTCCTGTCGCCAGCAGGCCGACTCCGGGCCTGAACGGCCCCAGCGACCCATCGTCCGACCGGACCCCCTCTGGAAAATACAGGATAGACCAGCCAGCCGCGGTGAGTTTGCCGCAATAGTCCAGGCTGCTCCTCAAGGAGCCGGTCTGAGAGAACAGAAACCCGTTGCTGATCAAGGCTGCGAAGAAGCTCTGTATCCTCCCGCGGCCCTGCATGACCTCCCTCGAAGCAGCTGTGGCCACCCGAAGTCGCCATCGCCAGGGGAGGGCTAGGAGCACAGCCGGGTTGTCGGCGACACTGAGATGGTTGGCGGCAAATATGACCGGTCCCTCCAGCGACCGCAGGTTCTCCAGTCCGAGAGTCCGGCGGCGAGAGAAGACCGCCATCACAGGGTAGAGTAAGCCCGCTATCAGCAAGGTCCTGAGAGCCACTGCCGGCGGGGTGAACTGCCACTCTTGCATCTCGGGATTTCCACTGCCAAGTGCGTGAACCAGTCTTTTTTTGCACAACTCGAGCCGTGAAGAGACCTGTGTTCCACGCCCAGGCATCGCTCCCTGCTGCCTCCGCACCTCGCCCGCAATCCGGCAACAGTCTATACAATCGTGCAATAGCCTTCAATTCGCATTCCTCTGCTGGTGGATTGCTCTCTTCAAGTGCGGGTTTGAACACCGTCGCCAAAACGTGAATAGTCAAGATTCCCGGACGTGGCCATGGCCAAGGCGGGACGCCCCTCATTACGAAACAGGGCTACCGTCTTCCACGCTTCGGATGTATAATTTTGTCGAATTTACGCCCTATATTTGGGGCCTGTTGACCGCGCCCTCGGGGCCTTGACGACGTTATCTATCACTGACTGTGGCGCGATGTTGGCGCGCATATCTCGTGCCCGGGTCACTTGAGCAGCGTCTCCCAACGACCCGTACCAGCCAGTGAAGCTTATTTATTGAGGAGAAGAAAATGCCAGAAGCGGCCAAGATCATCTATACCAAAATTGACGAGGCTCCGGCCTTGGCCACGCACTCGTTGCTGCCGGTTCTACAGGCCTATACCAAGGGGTCTGGCATTGAACTGGAGACCTGGGATATCTCGCTGACTGGCCGCATCATCGCCAATTTCTCGGAATGGCTGACGGAAGATCAAAGGATTCCCGATTACCTGACCATGCTGGGCGAGCTGACCGAGGACCCCGGGGCGAATATCATCAAACTGCCCAATATCAGCGCCTCCATTCCCCAGATGAAGGGGGCGATCGCTGAACTACAGAGCAAGGGATACAACGTTCCTGATTACCCCGACGTCGCCTCTAACGACGAAGAGCGCGAGATCCGGACCCGCTATTCCCGGGTGCTGGGCAGTGCGGTAAACCCTGTCCTGCGGCAAGGGAACTCGGACCGCCGGTCGTCGAACTCGGTGAAGGAGCACGGCAAGCGAAATCCCCATCGAATGATGCAGGACTGGCCGGAAGTATCCAAGACCCGCGTCGCGTTCATGGAAAGCGGGGACTTCTACGGCAGCGAGAAGGCGCTGACGGTCGGGGCGTCGGGTTCGGCGGCGATCGAGTTCGTGGCTGGCGACGGCAGCGTGACTCCGCTGAAGTCGGGGATCTCGTTGGTGGCCGATGAAATAATAGATTGCGCCGCGATGAGCGTAAGGGAGTTACGCGCTTTCTATGAGGAGGAAATAGAAAAGGCCAAGGCCGAGAGCGTGCTCCTCTCGCTCCACGTGAAGACAACCATGATGCGCATCTCCGATCCGATAATTTTCGGCCACCTCGTGTCTGTGTACTACGAGGACGTGTTCGCCAAGCACGGGGCTGCATTGGCGGAGGTTGGGGTTGATCCCGACAATGGCGTGGCCGAGCTCCTCACCAAGGTTCGGGGCCTGCCGGAGGCCAAGCGAGCGGAAATCGAGGCCGATGTCGAAGCGGTTTACAACGCGCGGCCGGAACTGTACATGGTGAACTCCAACCGGGGCATCACCAACCTGCACGTGCCGAGCGATACGATCATTGACGCCAGCATGCCGGTGATCATCCGGGATGGAGGCCGCGCCTGGGGTCCCGACAACGAGCTCCACGACACGGTCGCGATGATTCCCGACCGCTCCTACTCGAGGCTGTACCAAGCAGTGATTGAGGACTGCAAGGAGCACGGGGCGTATGACCCGTCCACCATCGGCAGCGTCGCCAACGTCGGCCTGATGGCCCAGGCGGCCGAAGAATACGGATCCCATGACAAGACCTTCACCGCCCCAGGCAACGGGACGATTCGCGTAGTGGACGCGTCCGGGGAGACCCTGATGGAACAGAGCGTCGGAGAGGGCGACATCTTCCGGATGTGCCAGACCAAGGACGCAGCGATCAGGGACTGGGTCGGGCTCGGGGCGAACCGGGCTAGGCTCACCGGCAATCTGGCCATTTTCTGGCTGGACAAGGACCGTGCTCATGACGCTGAATTGATCAAGAAGGTAAACCAATATCTGCCCGATCATGACACGACCGGGTTGGACATTCGCATTCTGGCTCCCATCGACGCGATCAAGGTCTCGATGGAGCGGAGCCGGGCCGGGCAGGACACCATCTCGGTGACGGGCAACGTCTTGCGGGACTATCTGACAGACCTGTTCCCCATTCTGGAACTGGGCACCAGCGCCAAGATGCTCTCGGTCGTTCCCCTGCTCAAGGGCGGCGGGATGTTCGAGACTGGCGCCGGCGGGTCGGCCCCCAGGCACGTCCAGCAGTTCCTGGAGGAGGGCCATTTGCGATGGGATTCCCTTGGTGAATTCTGCGCCCTCGTCGCGTCCTTCGAACATTGCGCCCAAGTGTACAAGAATGACAGGGCCCAGGTCTTGGCAGACACTCTCGACGAAGCGATCGGAGAGCACCTGGAACAGCGCAAGGCTCCGTCTCGGCGGGTGAACGAGCTGGACACCCGGGGCAGTCATTTCTACCTCGGGATGTACTGGGCGCAGGCGCTGGCGAAGCAGACCAAGGACGCCGAGTTTCAAGCCCGCTTCACCAAAGTGGCCCAGGAGATGGCCGACGACGAGGAGAAGATTGCCCAAGAGCTGATTGAATGCCAGGGGCAGCCCGTTGATATCGGCGGCTATTACATCCCCGATGACGGGATGGCCGCAAAGGCCATGCGTCCGAGCACGACTCTGAATGCGATTCTGGATGCCCTCTAGCAAATGACGGACCGCTTGAAGCATCCTATTCAGGCTGAAGGGTTGCGGTCGCAGGGATAACAACATCAGTCCATCAAGAGGGGAGTCATAGGGATTCCCCTCTGCTAATCAGTGGCAGCATCAAGCTTGGGCTGCCCCATATTGGAGGAAGAGCCAGCCAATGCGAAGCAAGGTAACCGTAGTCGGCGCGGGCAACGTCGGCGCAACCACCGCACAGCGGATACACCAACTGGGCTACGCCGACGTGGTGATAGTCGACATTGTCGAAGACTTGCCCCAGGGCAAGTCCCTGGACATGCTGGAATCCGGGCCGGTCATTGGCACCGACGCCCTCATTACCGGCAGCAACGGTTACGAGGAGACGGCCAATTCCGACGTGGTGGTCATCACTGCGGGAATTGCCCGCCGGCCTGGGATGAGCCGCGACGATCTGCTGCTGACCAACATGCGAATCACCAACTCTGTCACCGAGCAGGTGGTCAGATACTCGCCAAACTGCATCATCATCCCGGTCACCAACCCGCTGGACGCCATGGTGCAGAACATCTACCAGGCCAGCGGGTTCCCTCGGGAACGCGTCTTCGGCATGGCCGGCGTACTGGACACCGCCCGCTTCCGTACATTCATCGCGCAGGAACTGAACGTGTCGGTTGAGGACGTACACGCTTACGTGCTGGGCGGACACGGCGACGACATGGTGCCCCTGGTCCGCTTCACAACCGTGGGCGGCATCCCCATAGGCGAGCTGATGGCCGCGGAGAAGGTGGACCAGCTGGTTCGGCGCACCCGGCAGGGCGGCGGCGAGATCGTGCAGCTCCTAAAGGAAGGCAGCGCCTACTACGCGCCCTCGGCGGCCATAACCCAGATGGTGGAGGCAGTGCTACTGGACAAGAAACGCATCCTGCCAGCCTGTGCCTATCTTCAGGGCGAGTACGGGATCAACGGCCTCTGCGTTGGCGTACCGGTCAAGCTGGGAGCTGGCGGAATGGAGCAGGTGATAGAAATCCGACTCACCCCCGAAGAGCAGGCTGCCCTGCAAAGCTCCGCCGACAGCGTCCAGGAGCTGGTGGATGTGATGAGCCGGGCAAAGGCGTCTACCTAAGAATCGCACGCTCCAGAATATACTTCGACTGAAAGGGCCCGGTTGCTGATGCAATCCGGGCCTTTTTATGTTTATCTTCGGAGTATAATCGAAAGCGGTTCCTTGCAATCATCAAGGGATTCATTGAAGCCACTATTCAGATATCTGGAGGCTTGCCATGCCCAATCGCACCGACGACGAACGTAGCCTGCTGGAAAAGGCAGGCCGCTACCTGCCAGGCGGCAACACCGGCAACCTCCATTTCATTCCGGAGCAGGACTTTCTGGTCGCGGGCGGCAAGGGTTCCAAGGTCTGGGATGTCAGCGGCAATGAGTACGTCGACTGGCTGATGGGCAGCGGCCCGATGCTGCTGGGCCATGCCCATCCGCACGTCGTGGAGGCGGTCATCAAGGCCGTGGAGCAGGGCAGCACGTTCTTCGCCAACAACGACAAGGCAGTGATGCTGGCCGAGCAGCTCGTCGAGGCCATCCCCTGCGCCGACAAGGTGCGCTTCACCACCAGCGGCACCGACGCCTGCTTCCAGGCCATGCGCATCAGCCGCGCCTTCACCGGCAGGGAGAAGGTGCTGAAGTTCGAAGGCGGCTACCACGGCAGCAGCGACTACGCCATGATGAGCGTTTTCCCCAGCGCGTCGCTGGAATTCCCGCAATCAGAGGCCAACAGCGGGGGCATACCCAAGGCCATCGCAGACCTGATGGTCATTGCCCCGTTCAACGACCTGTCAACCACCGAGGCCATCCTGCGGGCGCATCACGAAGAGATCGCGGCGATTATCGTGGAGCCGATGCAACGCATCATTGCGCCTCAGCCCGGCTTCCTGCAGGGGCTGCGGGACATGGCGACCCGGTATGGGATACCCCTCATTTTCGATGAGGTCGTGACCAGTTTCAGGCTGGCCTACGGCGGGGCGCAGGAATACTACGGGGTGACGCCCGACCTCTGCACGGTGGGCAAGATAATGGGCGGTGGCTATCCGCTGGCCGCAGTGCTGGGCCGCGACGACATCATGTCGGTCTACGACCGGGGAGAGGCGGACAGCGACACCTTCGTGGGTCAGGTTGGTACGCTCAACGGGAACCCGGTGGCCTGCGCCGCGGGGCTTGCCACGCTGGAAGTCCTGCGCGACGATCCGGATGCCTACAAGCGCGTCCACGGCGCCGGGGCCGCGCTACGGCATGCGATGGAAGAATTGTGCGAGGAGCACGGTATCCCGGTTCAGTTCTGCGGCGAGGAGGCGGTCTTCGACTTCTGCTTCACGGACCGCCAGGTTGCAAACTACCGCGACACTCTCACCGGAGACGGGGCGATGCTGGCCCGACTCAACTCCGGCCTGCTGGAGCGGGGAGTGCTGAAGGGCGGTCAGAAGTACTACCCGTCAGCCGTCCACACCGATGAGGACGTTGAGCGCACCATCGAAGCCTATCGGCAGGTCGTGCCAACGCTGCAGGGGTAGCACCGTTCGTACGCTGAAAGAGCTGTTCACTGCCGAGGATCTTGAGCGTCTTGCCTCCAGTGGGCGGCGGATGGAATTAGTCAAAGGTAAGGTGTACGAAATGGGCCCTGCTGGGGGACGCCACGGCGGGGCCACCATGAACGCTGGAACGTTTCTGAACGTCCACGTGCGACTGAGGGATCTCGGACGCGTTTTCGCCGCAGAGACAGGGTTCATCATCAACCGCAACCCCGACACTGTTCGCGCTCCAGATGTGGCTTTCGTGAGTTCGGCGCGGATAGACGTTGACGAACTGCCGGTCGGGTTTATCGGTATAGTTCCCGACTTGGTCGTAGAAGTAGTCTCACCCGGGGACTCTCAACGCGAGGTACGAGAGAAGGTTTAGGACTGGTTTTGGGCGGGGGTAAGTTTCATCTGGGTCCTATACCCGGCTACACGCACGGCGATGGTGTATCGCGCTGTCAATGACGTCAGAAGTCTGACAGAGGACGACTTCTTGGACGGCGAGGACGTTGTGCCGGGGTTGGCCTACTGTCTGAGGGACGTGTCCGCCTAGTCGCCAAACGGTTCGTTGATCAGGACGAGTTCCGCGAGCACGGCGTGTTCGCAGCTGATGGCCTGGCCGGCTTCTTCGGCGTGCGCGGTCAGGAATTTGAATGTCCTGGCGGTGGTTTCGTCTCCCAGGTATTCCAGGTATGCCCTGTGCTGGCGCAGCGACTCCATGCCCTGCTCCCAGTAGCCGGATACGTCTATGCCGTGGGTGGCGTTGCTGGGGCCGAAGACGGCAACGAACCGCACGCCGTTCCATGGCTCAATGCCCTCGTCCAGCAGTTCAGTGAAGATCCATCGGTTGGCGGCGTCGCGTGCGGCGTCGAAGACAGCGAGGCCAGCGTGCCGGTGGTCGGCCTGGTTCAGGTGGCCGGATGGAAACTGCAGGTGGTGGCTGAGGGTCAGGATGACGTCAGGCCGATGCCTGCGGATGGCGCGGCTGATGTCATGACGCAGGGGCAGGCCATACTCGATCACGCCGTCAGCGTGGTCGAGGAACTCCACGGTGTCCACCCCCACCGCCTGGGCCGCATTGATCTCCTCCTGCGAACGCAGTGGTCCGGTTTCCGATGGGTGCAGGGTATCGATACCGGCCTCGCCTCGCGAAACCATTACGTAGGTCACCTTCTTGCCCTGCGCCGTCCACTTGGCGACCGCGCTGGCGGCGCCGTATTCGAGGTCGTCGGGGTGGGCCACGATGGCCAGGGCGGACTGCCAGTCTTCGGGGAATTCGAGAATTGTGGTAGCTCGATCCTGCATGTGGGTCCTCATTGGTTGTAGATGTCAGGGAGACGGATTGGTTTCCAAGAGAAGAGGCCGCCGGTCCTCGGCGGCCTCTGTAATGGCGTTGTCGCGCCTGCTCCTACCGCCCTAGTGGGCAGCTCCGGCGGGAGCCAGGTTGGTGAACAGCGGGCGGGTATTGACGATGTGGCGCCGGAGGCCCAGCTCCGAGGAAGGGATGCCCATGGCCAGTCCGATGGCCTGGGGCATGTGCAGGATGGGCAGGCCAATTTCACGACCTGCCTGTGCCGCGGCCTTGGGCTGGAAGCTGTCCAGGTTGAGGTGGCACAGCGGGCAGGGGGTTATCATGGCGTCAGCGCCAAGGTCCTTGGCCTCGCTGGTGTGTTTGCCCACCATGGCCAGCGAGTTCCGCTCGTTGATGGTGAGTATGGGGAAGCCACAGCAACGGGTCTTGCCGGAAAAGTCCACCACTGTGGCCCCGAGGATTTCGATCAGCTTCTCCAGCGAGTCCTGGCGGTCCGGGTTGTCGGCGAACTCCAAGGCGTCCGTGGGACGGACTAGGTAGCAGCCGTAGAAGGGAGCGAGCCTTACGCCGTGGAGCGGCCGGGTGATGAGCTCGGCCAGCTTGTCGAGCCCGTAGTCCTCAACCAGTATCCACAGGAGGTGCTTGGGGTTGGCGTTGCCCTTGTATTCCAGGCCCTCTTCCGCCAGGTAGCTGTTCACCTTCGCCCGATACTCAGGGTCGCGCAGTCGATGGTTGGCCTGGCTCATGACGCCCTGGCAGGTGCTGCAGATGGTCATGATGGGCAGGTCCCAGTACTCGGCCATGGCGAAAGTGCGGGCATTCAGGGTATCGCCCAGCAGTTGGTTCTTTTCCTGCAGGACTCCCGCGCCGGTGCAGGAGGCGCCCTGCATCTCCCACAAATCGATGCCAAGCCGCTTGCAGATCAGCACCGCTGCCGGATACAGCTCGGGACAGCCGCCCCGAGAAACGCAGCCGGGAAAGAAAGCGTACCTCAATTCTGGTCTCCCTTCAGAAGTTTGTCGCCGGGTGTCGGGGAACGCGGGTCCTAGCGTTCCGTTTCGTCCACCTTCTCGAAGATACGGCGCACATTCTCGATGCCGTCAATCTTCTTGTGCATCAGGGGTGGCATCTTGCCGTGGGTAAGCGCCTGGAAAGCCACGGGGGCGTAGTTCAGCAGGCCCTGGATGTTGGTCATGCCCAGCGACTTCGGGACCAGCTTCAACTCGTCCAGCGTGCCCGTCTGTTCAACTGACTCGGAGAAAGCCTCGGTGTGCCGTGCGCCGTTGGTGTTGTGGAAGCCCGCCTCGATCGCCTGGTCGCGCATGGCCATGATGCGCTCCATCGGGGCAACCCCCTTGGGGCAGGCCTGGACGCACTCGAGACAGCGGGTGCAGTCCCAGATGCCAGACGGGGCGTTCAGCTGCTCCAGACGCTCCCTGGACACGCCCTCATCGTCGCCGTCACGGGGGTCCGCCGTAAACCTGTAGGCCTTGGCCAAGGCAGCCGGGCCGAGGAAGGACGGGTCAACTTCCATCACCGTGCAGTCGGACACGCAGGCACCACACATGATGCAGGCGGTGACGCTGGACAGGTGGCGCATTGCCTCGTTGGAAACTACGTATTCCTGCTCAGGCTCCGGTCCCTGGGGCTGCAGGTAAGGCTGGACCTCCATGATCTTGTCCCAGAAGAGGTCGAAGTTGACCACGAGGTCCTTGATTACCGGCATATTGCCCGCGGGCTCAACCTCGATAACATCGCCTTCCTGGAGCTCCATGACCGCCTGGGTCTTGCAGGCCAGCCCCGCGTGCCCGTTGATGCGCATGGCGCATGAGCCGCAGATGGAGCTGCGGCAGGAGCAACGAAGGCTGAGGGTGCCGTCCATGTCCTCCCTGATCTTGATAAGGACGTCGAGGACGGTGGCGTTGTTTTCGATTTCCAGCGAGTAGTCTTGCCAGAAAGGAGCTGTGTTTTCCGCCTCGGGGTCCTGGCGCCTCACCTTGATGGTGACGTTCATAGGTTGCTTCCCTTCCTGTCCTAGTACTTCCGCTCTTCCGGTTCCCACTTGGTGATGCTGACGGGTGCGTAAGAGACTTCAGGGCCGGTCTCGCCTTTTGAACAGACCAAGTGCTTCATCCAGTTTTCGTCGTCGCGGTTGGGGTAGTCGGTGCGCGCCTGGGCACCCCGGCTGTCCTTGCGGTCGATGGCGCTGACCACGACGCTCGGAGCGACGTCGAGCATGAAGCCAAGCTCGAGAGCGAAAACGAGGTCTGTGTTGAACACCTTGCCCTTGTTTTCCACTGGAACGGTCTTGAAACGTTCCTGGAGCTGTTCCAAATCTCCCAGGGTCTCTTCCATTCCTTCCTGATTGCGGTACACAGCCAGGTTTCGGTTCATGGACTCGCCCATTCCCAGCCTGATGCTGGCGATTCGGTCTCCGTTGGCCGGGCGGTCGAGAAGCCCCTGTATTCGCTTTTCTTCCTTCCTGACGGCCTGCTCAACGTTGAATTCGACGTAGTCGACGCTGCGGGCTGCCTCGGCGGCGTGGTTGCCGGAGCGCTCGCCGAATACGATGGTGTCCAGCAGGGAGTTGGCCCCCAGGCGGTTACCACCGTGAACGCTGACGCAGGCACACTCGCCGGCGGCGTAGACCCCGGGGAGGTTGGTCTGGCCGTCAATGTTGGTCCTGATTCCGCCCATGATGTAGTGCATGCCGGGTCGGATGGGAATGGGCTCCTTGATCATGTCAACGCCCACCAGATCGATGCCAATCTCACGAATCTGGCTGAGCTTCTCCATGATCAGGGCCTCGCCAAGGTGGCGGCAGTCCAGCATGACGCATCCGTTGATTCCGTTGCCTGCGTTGATCTCCGTCTGCTCTGACCGGGAGACCACGTCGCGGGAGGCAAGCTCCATCATATTGGGGGCATACTTCTGCATGAAGCGGTTGCCGTCTTTGTCCAGCAGGTAGGCGCCCTCGCCACGGGCGGCCTCGGAGATCAGCACGCCACTGGCGGCCAGGGTGGTGGGATGGTACTGGACCATCTCCATATCCATCAGCTCGGCGCCGGCGTTGTATGCCAGGGCCATCCCGTCGCCGGTCACGATCAGGGCGTTGGTGCTGGGTTCGAACACGCGGCCCAACCCGCCGGTGGCGAAGATAACGGTCTTGGCCCGGATGGCGTAGACCTGCCCGGTGCGGATCTCAAGAGCCATCACGCCGCAGACCTGGCTGTCCTCAATGATGAGGGACGTTACGAACCACTCTTCGTAACGGCGGACGCCGGACTTGATGAGCTGCTCAAACATGACGTGGAGCAGAGCCTGGCCGGTGAAGTCGCCGACAAAGAAGGTACGGGCCCGGCGCTGCCCGCCGAACGCGCGGGTGCCCAGGTAACCCTCATCGTCGCGGTTGAAAGTAACGCCGAAGTGCTCCATGTCTATCAGGGCACGTCCAGCGGAACTGCACATCACCTCGATGGCGTCCTGGTCGCCGAGGAAGTCGCTGCCCTTGACCGTGTCGTAGGCGTGGTCTTCCCAGTCGTCGCCGCGGTCTGTGAGGGCCGCATTGATACCACCCTGGGCTGCGTTGGAGTGGCTGCGGACGGGATGAACTTTGCTGATAATCGCCGTTGTCGCGCCGCTGGCGCGGGCCGCTATGGCCGCCCGCATACCGGCAAGACCAGCGCCAATTACCAGGACATCATGCTCGAGCATGTTGACCCATTTCCTCCAATGTGACCTCGCTAAACCGGCGAATAATATACCACAAATAGGACGCTGACTGTCCGTGACGGCGAAGATGGGACCATCAAAAATTAGGAGTAAATACCAAGAGACCCGTTCTTATAGAACAGGTCTCGGTTAACGGCACTGAAATGGGGTATACCTAGGCGCTGGACACAGCGTGCTCCTCGGCGTGGTGTTCGTGGTCGTCGCACTCGTGGGGATCGTGAATTTGTTCGCCGGCGTGGTGCTCGTGATCGTGGCTCTCCCCTAACATGATCGCCGCCGCCAAAATTACTGAAGACTATGACTACTGGGTGAATATCTAGTAGTTTTGGGTTGTATCAATTAGCTTCTCTGGTCTAGTATTACAACGACAGTTGGCGTGATAAGATCACTGGGAGGTTGGGGAAGGCTTGGTCGGGTGAGGTAGGGAAGTGGATGCGGCAGCTTTCGAGCAGATATATCAGGACTTTCAGGGGTTTCACGCTTACTTCGCTGGGCTGTTTGGCCGCCGGGAGACCCGGGAGCGCAGCGGCCATTATCTGCAAGCCCTGCTGGTGCAATCCGGGGAGCGGCGCAACGCCGAGAATCTATCGGAGACGGTTCCTGAGTCCGCCCGGGGGATGCAGCGGTTTCTCCCGACTCTCCCTGGGACGATGACGCGGTTATAGGGCGGCTGGAGGAGTACCTGGGAACCCGGCTGGAGCATCCTGAGGGGGTGTAGGTCCTGGACGGCAGCGACTTTCCCAAGCAGGGTAGGAAGTCGGCGGGAGTGGCCCGGCAGTACTGCGGCCGGCTGGGCAAGGTGGCCAACTGCCAGCGGGGATGTTCTTGGCCTACGTGAGCCCGTTGGGCCGGTCCCTGGTGGACAAGCGCCTTTATCTGCCGGAGAGCTGGACCTCGGACGAGGACCGTTGTGCTGCGGCTGGGATTCCGGGGGAGCGACGGAGCTACCGGTCGAAGACGGGACTGGCTTTGGAGATGCTGGAGCGGACAGTAGAGTTGGGCCATCTGAGGGCCGGATGGGTCGCCGCAGACGACGCCTTCGGCGTGTCGCCGTCCTTCCGCAACGGGTTGGCGACCTTGGGAATGCACTACGTCCTGGACGTTCCAGAGGCCTTTACAGTGTGGCCGGTGGAGCCCGAGTGGACACTCCGGTCTACCAGGGACGGGGTGGGCCTCCCAAGCCCAGGCTGGTGGCCGGACAGCGGCGCACGATGGGGGAGCGCAGTGGCGAATTGCCGGAGGATGCCTGGCAGGAGATCACGGTGGCCCAGGGGAGCCAGGGGCCGAGGAGCTATACATTCAGCGCCCAGCGGGTGCGGCCCAGCAGCAAAAGGAAGCCCGGAGAAATCCACTGGGCCGTCTACCGCCGGAACCTGGACGGCAGCGAGCCCCGCTACTACCTTTCCAATGCTCCGGAGGATACGCCGTTGGAGACCCTGGCATACGTGGGCGGTTCCAGGTGGCGCATAGAAACGGAGTTTGAGACGGGAAAGGGGGACGTGGGGCTGGACGAATATGAGACCCGCACCTGGGCGGGCTGGCATCATCACGTGGCCCTGTGCCTGCTGGGCGGAGCCTTCCTGCTGAGCCTACAACAGGCTTGGGGGGAAAAAGATGCCCCGGATCACCCGTCCTCAGGTCTACCGGGTGGTGCGGGAGATGCTGCCCCGGGAGTGGTTCGGGCCGGAGGAGTTGCTACTGTGGCTGAAGCAGACGCAGTGTAGCAACGAGCGAGCCAGTCGCTCCCACGCCAAGCGCCGGTCTGCTTTGCGCGCATCTCGGACTATCCCGCCTTGAACTGTCGTTGTAATACTAGTATCTCGCCTCGACAAAATTCATGGCCGCTTCGCAGCATCACAGGTTCGCCAACAGGGGTTGCGCCAGCAGCAGCGATGCAATGGTCTTGCCGTCGTGGATCTCTCCAGTATGTATCATCGCAACGGCGTCTGCGAAGGGTATACGCACCACTTGGATGTTTTCATCGTCGTCCGCAGACAGCTTGGACGGCGTCAGACCGGTCGCCAGATAGGCATGCATCCGCTCCGTGGCCCAGCCTGGAGCGACCCAGAAGCTGGCGAGGTGCCGCAGGTTGGAGGCGGCATATCCCACTTCCTCTTGCAGTTCGCGGAGCACGGTGTCCTCTGAGACTTCGCCCGACTCGACTCCGCCCGCCGGGGCCTCCAGCAGCGACGACTCTGTAGGCTTGCGATATTGGCGCACCAAAAGGACGTTGCCGTCATCGTCGATGGGTATCATGCAGACGGCGTCCGAATGCTCCGCCACCTCGCGGATGGTGCGCCGGCCGCTGGGCAGTTCGACCGTGTCAACACGCACGCTGAAGATGCGCCCATCATAGGGCCGGGAAGTCTCGACCGTGTTCTCGAACTGGATGGGCGATGAATCGGTATCGGTATCAGCCAAAATGGGTATCTCCTACAGGCCCCGGATGCTGAACCCGAGGCGGCGTGTGAGGGTGCCGAAGAAATAGGACGGAGGATTAGCCCGCAGAAAAGTGGCCTTGTAAGGGCTCTGGGACAGGTCAACCCGGTCTCCGGGTTGGAGGTCGTAGTCCTCGAAACCGTCCACGCTCAGGACAGCTGGCTGAAGGCCCTCCAGCTGCAGAGAGACCTCGGCTCCGGACCTGAGAACCAGCGCCGCGGTCAGTCCCATGTGGGCCGCAACAGTCTTCAGCACCAGGGCGTCGGATTCCGGATCGAGTATCGGGCCGCCGACGGCTAGATTGTAGCCGGTGCTGCCGGTGGCCGTGGACAGTATCAGCCCATCTGCCCGGAAGGTGGAGACTTGGGCGCCATCGATGGTGCCGGCAATTGAGACCACGCGGGAAGCAGCCCCGCGGGCAACCACGAAGTCGTTCAGGGCGTGGTAGGGGCCCTGACTGATGGTAGAGCCTCCCTGGGTGACGGTCGCTTGGAGCATGTTGCGTTCGTCGACCCGGTAATTGCCGTTGAGGTAGCCGGGAAGCTGGGGCATGGCCTCATCGACGGTCAATTCCGTCATGAACCCAAGCCGCCCCATGTTGATGCCGACAATCGGGATGCCGGCGGGGGCGGTGAACCGCACAGCTCGCAGTATTGTGCCGTCGCCTCCTACAGTGACGACCAGATCGGTGCCTTCCGCCCGGGGAGCCAGTGACTCAAGATTTTCGGCGGGAGAGTACCAACTCCCTTCTGGGAAATGCAACTCGTGCAGGATGGCCATACTGAGGTCGAGCGCCTCGGGGATGCGGTTGTTGTAGATGATCCCGACGTTTTTCATGGCGTCCTTTGCTGTTTCAAACCGCGGCTAGTGTAGCAGGAGGAGGAACTACCGCCTATGAGTCCTGCTGCACGCCCCCGTCGTTTTTCCTGCGGCTGCCCCCGAACAGGCCCCTGACAATCCGCAGCAGCGGTGCAAGTCCAGAGGTTCCACCACCAGCAATTCCCATCGATCCCATCCGGGCCACGATGTCGGCTATTTCTTTAACGGAGTCGGCAGCGACACCGACGCTCTTGGCGGTCCCCCCGGCGGTGCGCACGGTATCCGACAAGTCTTCGCTACCCTGCTTAAGGTTCTCGGAGATGATCACTGCGTTTCGTGAAGTCTCGGCGATGTTGCTGGAAGTTTCTTCCGACATAGCAGACAGATCGGTCGTGATTCGGCTGAGGTTTTCCGATGTCCTGGCGACGTTAGAAACGGTCTCCCGGAGGGGTAGGTAAAGCTTGAAAACAAGGGCAACGACAGTGATACACAGCGCGGCGAAAGCGCCCGCAGCCACTATGACGAAGATATCCCGAACAGCAGCCGTAGTATTGGGGTCCATACCGGTTTGCCTCCGACCAACGGCCCAGGATTTTTTTAGTTGAGGTGTCCTGTTTCTGCTGCGTGCAAAGACTCGAGATGCACGGCGATAATATCACGGCACAAAACGTCGTTTACCGGAGTACAAACCCCGCTGATCTCTATACTCCCAGGGCCCTTACTGCAGCGCCGGCCGCTTCCATTACGAAACCGGGCGCTACGCCAAGGAACAGCAGTACCGCAGCGGAAACCGACATCGCGGCCCAGGGCGTCGGGTTGCGGGACGGCGGCGCCCCGGTCACCACTGGCGGCTGCTGCAGGAACATGATCCGGATGATCCGAACGTAGTAGTAGGCCGACACCGCGCTGTTGACGACGCCGATGACGGCCAGCCAGGCCAGGCCGCTGTCCACGGCCGCAGTGAACACGTAGAGCTTGGCAATGAAAATGCCCGTGGGGGGAACGCCGATCAGTGCAATCAGGGCCAGCGCCAAGGTAATCGCCAGGGCGGGTGAGCGAGTCACGAGACCGGCGTAGTCGCCGATGCGGTCGCTGCCCACGCGCTCGCCGATGGCAGCAATGGCGAAGAACGCGGTCAGGTTGGCTGCGGTGTAGGCCACCAGGTAGAACAGGACGCTATCGGGGCCTATGGACGCGAACACCGGGGCGTCCGGCAGGCTGCCTGCCTGCACTCCGGCTGCGACGCCCACCAGCAGGTACCCGGCATGGGCGATTGTGCTGTAGCCGAAGAGGCGCCGGATGTTGCTCTGCGCAATGGCCACCACGTTGCCGATAGTCATGGATGCCGCCGCCAGGGCGGCCATCAGGATGGCCCAGTCCAGCGACACATCGAAGAAGCCGGTAAACAGCACCCGGAACAGCACCGCGAATCCAGCGGCCTTGCTGGCCACTGACAGGAAGGCGACGACGGGAGTGGGAGCTCCCTCATAAACGTCGGGCACCCACATCTGAAAGGGCGCGGCCGAGATTTTGAAGCCGAACCCGGCCACCAACAGCACGACGCCCACCAGCAACGCCCAGTTGCCGAAGGCGATGTCGCCTCCAGCATTGCCCACGGCGGCCGAGATCTCGGAGAGCTGCGTGCTGCCGGTGAAGCCGAAGACCAGGGCCATACCGTACAGCAAGAGCGCCGAGCTGATGGCCCCTATGATGAGGAACTTCACCCCTGCCTCGCTGGAGCGACCGCTCATCAGGAAGGCGGCGAGAGCCGCAAGTGGCAGGGTGGTGAGTTCGAGGGACACATAGATGGTGATCAGTTCGGTGGCGGCGGCCAGCATCATCATGCCCGTCGCTGAGAAGAGGAGCAGGCCGAAATATTCGCCACGGAAACGCGGCATCAGCTTCACGTACTCGGTCGAGGCCAGCACTACCAGAGCCGAGGAGCCGGTGACCAGGAAGTTGAAGAACAGGGCGAAGCGGTCCACTGACAGGCTGCCCAGGAGAATACTGGCTTCCCCTCCGGACCCGCCGCGCACCAGGTTGCTGGCCTGCCCGAGATCGTAGAACTGGTAGAGGCTCAGGACGAAGGGCCCAGCAAGCAGAAGGAAGGCCAAGTATGGCAGCATCCCACCCAGCCTGCGGGGCAGGACGAGATCGAAAATGATGACGATTGTCGCCGCGCCGGCCATGGCCAAGTA
The DNA here is from genome assembly GCA_965222025.1 of Dehalococcoidia bacterium. Taxonomy (GTDB): domain Bacteria; phylum Chloroflexota; class Dehalococcoidia; order Lucifugimonadales; family UBA3495; genus VXOI01. The sequence goes on from CBDCTI010000008.1 coordinate 349,440, forward strand.
GGGCGATATGACGTAAAGGTCGTGGGCGTTCATTCGCGGCTAGCCGCCATTGATGGCCCGGACCATCGGTTCCAGGGCCGAGTCGAACATGTCAGTGAGAAGGGCGGGGTACACGCCGATGCCGATAATGCATACCACCATCAGGGCCAATGGCACGGCCTCCACTAGCGAGGCGTCAGTCAGATCTGCGAAGCGCTCGCGTCGCGCTCCAAAGAAAGTGCGCTCCATCATCCACAATATGTATCCGGCAGCCAGAATGATGCCCAGCACGGCCAGCACCGTGGGCCAGTCGTAGGCCCGGAATGCGCCCAGAAACACCAGCAGCTCTGACACGAAGCCGCTGAGCCCGGGCAGCCCCAGCGAGGCCAGCCCGGCAATCAGCATCGCCGCAGCTACGAGTGGCATCCGTCCCGCCAATCCCCCGAGGTCGGGGATGTAGCGGGTGTGGGTCTTTTCGTACACGATCCCCACGGCCAGGAACAGCAGACCCGTGATGGTGCCGTGGGTGAAAAGCTGCATCGCTGCACCGCTCAGGCCGGTGATGGTCAAGCTGCCGCCGGCCACGCCCACCGAGCCTATCCCCAGCATCACCAGGCCCATGTGGCTGACGCTGGAGTAAGCGATAAGGCGCTTCAGGTCGGTCTGGCGCATTGTCACAACGGCCCCGTACAGCACGCTGATCACACCCAGGGCCACCAGCACCCAGGCGAACTCCCACGACTGCTCAGGGAACAGACCCACGTTTATGCGCAGCAGGCCGTAGCCGCCCATCTTCAGAAGCACGCCAGCCAGCATCACGCTGGCGGCAGTGGGCGCGTCGGTGTGGGCGTCGGGCAGCCAGGTATGCAGCGGCCAGGTGGGCAGCTTCACGGCAAATGCAACGAAGAACAGCCAGAAGATCCAGGCCAGCGGTAGCAGCGTCGCCGCGGAGGTCAGAATGGCTCCGGGGCCCGATAGTTCGATCAGGTTGAAGGTGCCGACATCTGGCGTGAGGAACACGGCGACGATGGCCACCAGCATGAAGGCGCTGCCCAGGATGGTAAATATGAGGAATTTCATCGCCGAGTATTCTTTTCGCCCAGTCCCCCAGATGGAGATGAGCATGTACATCGGCACCAATTCCAGCTCCCAGAAGAGGAAGAAGAGCAGCAGGTCCAGGGACGTGAACACTCCCATCACTGCCGCCTGTAGCAGCAGCAGCCAGAAGAAGTACTCCTTCACCCGAAACGTTATATGCCAGGACGCCAGGACGGCGCACAGTCCCAGCAGCCCGGTCAGTGCAACCAGCGGAGCCGAGAGGCCGTCCACGGCCAGAAGGTAGGAGGCTTTCAGGCCGACATCCGGTATCCAGGCGAAGTGGTCGACGAACTGGAAGCTGGCCGCGTCTTCACTCCGGTCGAAGAGGGAAAAGACCAGCAGCGCCAGCACGAGGTCGGCGACGACGATGGCCACTGCCGCGCCGCGAATTACCTTGTTGCCGCGCAGCAACAGCATCAGCACCGCTCCCACCGCTGGCAGGAACACCGTTGCCGTCAGAAGTCCGTTGAACTCAGTCGCCATTTGAAATTGCTATTCGCCCCCGTACGCCAGCATTCCGGCCTATGAAGCCAGCAGGAAGCCGAGAATAATCAGCAAAGACCCCAGCGCCACGCCGGTGGCGTAGGCCTGGGCCTGCCCCGTCTGGAGCCGGGCCACTGCTGTCCCGATGTTTCGGAAAAACCATCCGACGAAATCGACCACTCCGTCCACCAGCCGTCGGTCCAGCCAGTTGGTGAGTCCGGCGAAGAAGCGATAGAAAGCTCGCCGTACGATCAGGCCCTCGTAAAGGTGGTCCACGTAAAATTTCTGTGACAGCAGTGTATGCACCGGGCCCAGGATCCGCAGAGGCTCCCTCGCCTGGTCTTTCCGCAGCCCGTACACGGCCAAGCCCAGCAGGGACCCACCCACGGCAGCAGCGGTGGAGATACCCGCCATGGCCCAACTGAAGTCAGGCAGATCGGCGTGGCCCTCGCCGCCGGTTGCGACCAGCAGGCCATCAGCGACGAAGCCGGTGACCCAATGCACCGAAACTCCGAGGAAATTTATCCACTGTGGGTTGATAACGAATCCGGCGACCACCGCCCCCACGCCCAGCACTGCCATCGGAGCCACCATCACCCAGGGCGACTCGGCAAGGTGCACCCCGCCGTGGTGTCCGTCCTCTTCATCACCGTCGTCATGTGCACCAGCATGGGCTGGAACGCTATGGCCTTCGGCGGCCAGGTCTGCGTTCTCCTGGTCGACACCGCCCCGGAAGTCCCCGTAGAAGGTGAGCATCACCATCCGAACGGTGTAGAAGGCCGTCAGCACGACACCGGCGATCAGACCCACAAAGACCACAATGTTGATCCAGTCGGCGAAGTGGCTGTTGCCGTCGAACGCTGCCAGCAGGATCTCATCCTTGCTCCAGAACCCGGCCAGCGGGATGATGCCTATAAGGCTCAACCCCGCAATGACTACCAGCAGGTAGGTGGCCGGCATGTACCGCCGCAGCCCGCCCATGTACCGCATGTCGAAGGTGCCGCTGGCTTGGTTGACGCTGCCTGCTCCGAGGAACAGCAGCGCCTTGAATACCGCGTGAGTCAACAGGTGGAAGATGGCCGGGGCGTAGGCCCCCAGACCCAGCGCGGCCATCATGTAGCCAAGCTGGCTGACCGTCGAGTAGGCCATCACCCGCTTTATGTCATTCATCACCAGGCCCATGGTTGCGGCCATCAGCGCCGTGAAAGCGCCAATAATTGCCACCACGGCCATGGCGGTGTCGGACTGCTGGAACACCGGGAAGAAACGGGCCACCAGGAACACGCCCGCGGCCACCATCGTAGCGGCGTGGATCAGCGCGCTCACGGGCGTCGGGCCTTCCATGGCGTCGGGCAGCCAGGCGTGAAGCGGGAACTGCCCCGACTTGCCCGCAGCCCCGGCGAAGATGCCCAGCGCCATCCACGTCAACGCCGCCCCACCCAGCACGGCAGCCCCGGCGGCAACCGGCTGGGCCGCCTGCCAGATGTCGGGGATGTGGAATGCGTTGAGGCCCATGGCGGCGAAGTCATCGGCCCTCAAGAACAGGTACAGGATTGCTATCAAGAAGCCCACGTCGCCGATTCGGGTGATGATGAAGGCCTTCTTGGCCGCCGCCGCAGCCGAGGGCCGCTCGTGCCAGAACCCGATGAGCAGGTACGACGAAACGCCCACCAACTCCCAGAAGGCATAGAGCTGCACGATGTTGCTGGAGAGTGTCAGACCGAGCATCGACGCGGTGAACAGGGACATGTAGGCGAAGTACCGGGCGAATCCCGGGTCGCCCCGCATATAACCCACGGAGTAGACCTGTATCAGCAGGCTGACGGAGGTCACCACGACCAGCATGACGGCGGTTAGCGGGTCGACCAGCAGACCCATTTGAATGGTCGCGCCACCGAAGGACAGCCAGTCCCAAGTCTCGAATACGACTTCGTGGTGGACGATTACTGAACGAAGCGTGATGATAGCCAGAACTGTGCTGGCAATCAGCGTCCCGATGGTGCTTCCGGCAGCAAGCACCGGCCAGCGGTTCAGGAATGGCCGAATGACCAGGGCAATGAGGACAAAGGAGCCCAGGGGGAGCAGGAATATCGCCCAAACGGCGGCTTCGGTGACCATCTACAGTTTCCTCAGGATCTCCTCGGCCACGTGTTCCCGCCCCTTGGGGACATAGATGTTGAACGGCACCCGTTCGCTCCAGTCAAGGATGTCGCCTTCAGGGAGTATGTGGGTCGGCAGGCCCTCGCCCTCGAGGACCTCTTTCCACATCTCTGCCAGCATCAGGTTCGACGCCTTTCTGAACTCTACCCACATATTTCGAGCGGCCTAGTTTCGCATCTGGGCGGCCTCGGTGAGGTCCACCGATTCGTTGGTACGGTACATGGCAAACACGATGCCAAGCCCCAAGGCAATCTCCGCCGCCGCCACCGTGATGATGAACACCGCGAATACCTGCCCGGTCAGGGCGGAGGAGATACTCTCCTGCAAGTTCGCAGGGGCCAGGTACTTGGCCATTGCCACCAGCGTCACATTCACTGCGTTGAACATCAGCTCGATGGACATCAACACGGCCAGCACGTTGCGGCGGGCCAGCGACCCATACAGCCCGATGCAGAAGAGCACCGCCGAAACTATGAGAAATGCTTCGAAGGACATCGCCGGCTAGTCCGCGTCCGAACCCGACATACGCGGGTTGGGTGTGTTGGCCCTTGGTCGTACCAAGGCAAGCGCCCCGATGAGCGCCGCCAGAAGCAGCACCGAAACGGCCTCGAAGGGCAGAACGTACTTCCCAATCAGCAGGTCCGCCAGTCCGGCGCTCTGTATGGCCTCCTGTTCCGCCGCCCCGGTGATCCCCGCCTCCTCCAGCGCCTCGGTGGGTATGGCGGTCACAGCGGAGGTCTGCACAAGCTCGACGCTCTGGCGCTCCTCTTCAGGCAGGAAGTTCCACTGCGTGTCGATAGCCACCACCACCAGGGCCGCCAGCAGCAACGCGGCAAGGAACCCGGCAGGAATCTGCAGTTTGTTGGGCTGGTTACCCTGCTGCACGTCCCGCGTCAGCATCACGGCGAAGATTATCAGAACGGCTATGGCGCCCGCGTAAATGAGCACCTGTACTACCGCCAGGAATTCAGCGTTCAGCAGCACGAAGTAGCCGCCGACTGCAATGAACACCGCCACCAACAGCAGGGCGGCGCGGAACAGGTCTCTGACCAGGACCACTCCCAGAGCACAGCCCACGGCCACAACGGAAAGGAGCCAGAAGACGACGTCCTGGAAAAGCATCTAGGCGGCGTCCTCGGAGTTGGCGTCGCCGTCCTGGGGCGTCGGCCTGCTGATTCGCATTCCGGCCTTTTCCCGCTGGTGCCACTGCCACGACTCGCGGCCCACCTGCTGCCAGTCCAGCGGCTGACCGGCGCGGGGGTCATACTCCTGGGCCTCCAGCTGCGGGCGGAAGAACGTGCTTGGGCGCTTGTCGGCCTGGCGCAGTTCGTCGATGGTGATGACCATGTCCTTTCGCGAGTAGCGCCCCTGCTCGAATCCGCTGCCCATGAACAAAGCATCATAAGGACAGGCTTCGACGCACAGGCCACAGAACATGCAGCGGTTAATCTGAATGTCGAACTCTTCCAGCAGGTACTTGTCTCCCTGGGCGGGGGCAGTCTCGCTGGGGCTGGTCACGATCTTGATTATTCCCAGCGGACAGTACTTGGCACAAGAGGCACAGCCCGTGCAGCGTTCCTCGTACCACACGAATTCTTCACCCCGGAAGCGCGGGTGCTGTTCCAGCCTCTCCTCGGGGTACTGTACCGTGAAAGGCTTCTTGGTGAGGTTCTTGAGGGTCACCATGAGGCCCTTTACCATCGCAAGCCCGTACATGGTTAGTCCCCCTCCACGATCGTCACTCCACGCGGGAGTGTCGGCGCGCGACCCAACACTGCGGGGCGCACCTTCTCACGTACCATGGTACCGAAAATGAACACGCAGGCCACGAACAAGGCAACGTTGATTCCCGTCATTATCCCCAGATCGCCCCGGGTGAGCACACCCTCGGCGTCGCGCAGGAAGTAGACCTCGAGAGAGGTGGCCAGCAGGTTGATCAGGCTGGCAGGAAGCAGGAACTTCCAGGCAAAGGCCAGCAGCTGGTCGATTCGCAGGCGCGGGAATGTGGCACGCACCCAGATGAAGATGGACGCAACGGCGATCGTCTTCAGAAGGAACCACAGCCATCCCAGCCATTGGTCAACCGGACCTTCCCAGCCGCTGAGGAACAGGGTCGTAATCACAGCCGAGGACGCCATCACACCGCCAAACTCGGCTGCCTGGATCATGGCGAACTTTATGCCGCTGTACTCGATGTGATAGCCGGCGATCAGTTCCGATTCTGCTTCTGCCATGTCGAAGGGAGTACGGTTCAGCTCGGCAGTGGTACCGGCGACGAACACGAAGAAGGCCAGCGGCTGCACGATGATGAAGGGCAGGGTCTGAGCCGTGACCACGTCGGCAAGCGACATGGATCCCGCCACCATGACCACTCCCAGCAGCGACACCACCACCGGCACTTCGTAGCTGATCAACACAGCAACACCGCGGGCCGCCCCGAACAGCGCGAACCGGTTGTTCGAAGACCAGCCGGCCATGAAGATGGCGATGGAGGTTACCGAGGTGACCGCCAGTATATACAGCACCCCGACGTTCAGGTTGGCCAGGGCCGTGTTTTTCGCGAACGGCACCACGGCCATCACCAATATCACCGGCGCCACCATGCCGATGGGCACTAGGAAGAAGACTATCTTGTCGGCGGTGCCGGGAGTCAGGTCTTCCTTGAATAGCAGTTTGATCAGGTCGGCGATGGGCTGGAGCAGGCCGAAGGGCCCCCAGCGGTTCGGGCCGAGCCGGTTCTGGAACTTGCCGATTAGCCGTCGCTCCAGCCAGGAGAACCCCGCCGCGCCCAGCAGAACGGCATTCACCAGAATGAGGATGATAACGAAGCCGGCAACGAAGAAGGAAAGCCAGCACGGCAGGACCTGTCCCACGAAATTGTAGATCTCGCGGAACAATGCCGTCTGGTAGAGGATGTTGTCCGGGCCGATCGAACAGTTCACCGGTCGACTTCACCCATGTTGATATCCACGCTTCCCAGGGTCACAATCATGTCCGCCAGCTTCCAGCCGACCAGCAGGTGCTCGGTGGCCGTCAGGTTCAGTAGCGATGGAGAGCGTATCTTGCAGCGGTACGGGCTGATACCACCGTCGCTGATCAGGTAGAAGGCCAGCTCCCCCTTGGAAGCCTCCACGCGACCGTATGCTTCGGCGCCGGGTTGGGGACGCAGGACCAGCGGCACCTCGGAGCGCACCGGCCCCGGCTCGATCTGTTCCGCGCACTGGCGGACGATCCGCACACTCTGGCGAATTTCCTGGATTCTCACCCAGAAGCGGTCGTAATTGTCGCCATTTGCAGCGGTCGGGACATCGAACTCCACCAGATCGTAAGCGTCGTAGGGCTCGACCTTGCGCCAGTCCCACTCCAGCCCGCTGGCCCGGAGCACTGGCCCGCTGACAGAGCAGTTTATGGCAACATCCAGCGGCAACGGGCTTATGCCCCGCGTGCGCACCATAACGATTTCGTTTTCCATCAGAAGCTGTTCCAACTCTCCGAATTCCTCCTCGAAGTCAATGAGGAATTGGTCGAGAGCAGGCCAGAACTCGGGAGGGGTGTCGAAGAATACGCCGCCAGGGCGCATGTAGCTGACGGTAATGCGGGCGCCGCACAGCATCTCGAACAGGTCGAGGATGCGCTCGCGGGAGCGGAAGCAGTACATCAGTGGTGTGCCCAGTGCGCCCAGGTCCTGGATAATGAAGCCGATGCCCATCAGGTGGGAGGCTATGCGCTGCAATTCGGCCGCCAGCGTCCGCAGGTACTTGCCCCGCATGGGCACTTCGGCGCCCAGCAGTTTCTCCACCGCCAGGCAGTAAGCCTGGTTGTTGATCATGGAGGATACGTAGTCCAGCCGGTCTGTGAGTGTTACGACCTGTGTGTAGTTGCGTTCCTCGGCCAGCTTTTCGGTTCCCCGGTGCAGGTAGCCGAAAATCGGCTCAACCTGCAGGATCTCCTCTCCGTCGAACGTGACCCTGAGCCGAAACACGCCGTGCGTACTCGGATGTTGCGGGCCGATGTTGACGGTCATCGGCTCGGTTCGGATGGCCTGTCCTGAGCCTGTCGAGCGGATCATCCCAGGAAGTCCTTGCGCAGCGGGTGTCCCTGGAAACCCTCCCAGAGCATGATGCGCTTCATATTGGGATGGCCGTCGAACTGGATACCCATCAGGTCCCAGATTTCCCGTTCCTGGAAGTCCGCGCCTCGCCAAAGGTGGTACACGGAGGGGGCTGACAGGTCTTCCCGGCCTGCAAGACGCGCCTTCACCGTCGCCTTGTGGCCCCTGCGGAATGAAGTCAGGTGGTAGACCAGTTCAAAATGCCCGATATAGTCAATCGCAGAAATTGCGTTCAGGTACTGGAAGTCCAGCTCTTCGTCCCGGTACAGAAATGATGCCACATTGGAGATCGAGGATGGTTTGATCCAAAGGGTGTCGTCATTCCAGTTGTCCACCGAGCCTGGCGCCGCTTCATTCACCCGTTGCGCCAGATCAGACCCGGAGAGTTGGGCCAATGCCATCACAGGTCTCCGGGCGCGGCGTCGCCCTTGGGGCCGCCGCTGATCATCGAACGCAGGGAACCGGGTGGCACATTACGGTATCGCTTGATCTTCTCATGTAGCGCCATGATGCCGTAGAGAAGGGCGTCCGGTCGGGGCGGACAGCCCGGTACGTAGACGTCCACCGGAATGATGTGGTCCACGCCCGGCACCACGCTGTAGCTGCCGTAATAAGGACCGCCACTGGTGGCGCAGACGCCCATGGAGATCACCCACTTGGGCTCGGCCATCTGCTCGTAGATGCGGCGTATCGGTGGCGCCATCTTCCAGGTTACCGTTCCGGCAATTATGAGAAGGTCCGCTTGGCGCGGCGAGGCCCGGAACGCTTCCATTCCGAAACGGGCGATGTCAAACCGGCCCATGCTGCTGGCGATCATCTCGAAGGCACAGCAGGCAAGACCAAAGGTCACTGGCCATGCCGAGGACTTTCGTCCCCAGTTGACCAAGGCGTCGATGGACGTGACCATCAGATTGCTCTTCAGGTCGTCGGGGACTTCAATAATGGGCTCAGCCAATGGCTCCGGCGAGTTGTCCTTCATCTCCTGGACCACGCGGCCTTCATTGCGGTCCAATTCCCATGTGCGGGACTGGAGGGACTCTCCGACCTCATACGGGTGCATCATCGGCGGTTATCTAGCTCCATTCCAGGTCGCGCTTGCGCCATGCGTATGCCCAGCCCACCAGCAGGATCCCCACAAACACCGCCATCTCGATCAACGCGAAGAGTTCCAGCTTGAGGAACTTGGTCGCCCATGGATACAGGAAGATAACTTCTACGTCGAATATGACGAAGAGTATGGCAAACATGTAGTAACGGAAGTTGAACAGGCTCCAGTGTCCCCCTATCGCCTCCATTCCGCACTCGTATGTCTCGGACTTCACTTCGCTGGGTTTGCGCGGCCGCAAGCCGACACGAGAAGCTCCCCACGACATTACGAGCATGCTGAGAGGGACAGCCACGGCCACCACGCAGAAGATGGCGATGAGCCCGTACTGCCTCAGGTAATCGTCCAAAAACATCGCGCCGATTATATCAGAAAACAGGTATTGGACTGCATCGGAAAACGTCATCATTTCCCGCTGGCCGCTGGTTGAGCCGGGCTTCCGAGCCAGAATAAAGGCCAGAATGGAGCCTGGGGAATGGTAAGATTATCCCGCGAAATCAAATCGTGCTGTACAGGGGTCACAATTGACCAACGCAAATCAGAATGCCGGAAAGGGCCCACTGGTCGGGCTGCGAGTGCTGGACCTCTCGATGATCGTGGCCGGCGGCACCGCCAGCAGCCTCATGGCGGATTTCGGCGCCGAGGTCGTGAAGGTGGAACGCCCCGGCACGGGAGATCCCCTGCGCAATTGGGGTCCCTTTGCGAACGGCGTCTCCCTGTGGTGGAAGGTGCACTCCCGCAACAAGAAGTCCATCACCCTCAACCTCGGCAACCCCGAGGGCCAAGGAATCCTCAAGGACCTGGCATCCCGGGCAGACGTGCTGATCGAAGGCTTCCGCCCCGGCGTGATGGAGCGCTGGGGCCTCGGGCCGGACGAACTTCTGGAGGCAAATCCCGGTCTGGTCATGCTGCGCTATTCGGGCTTTGGACAGACCGGACCCTACAGGGAGCGCCCCGGCTTCGGCACCATTGCGGAGTGCATGAGCGGCTACGTCGGCATGACCGGCTTCCAGGACACCTCGCCGGTGCTGCCGCCGGTTCCGCTGGCCGACGAGGTGGCAGGTGTCTTCGGCGCAATGTCCGGCATGATGGCCCTCTATCATCGCGACGTAAGCGGCTCCGGCAAGGGACAGGTGGTAGACGTCTCCTTGTTCGAGCCCCTGTTCCGCCTGTGCATACCCCACGTAACCATGTTCGACCTGCTGGGAATCAACCGCGAGCGGGTGGGCAACAACTTCCCCGACGCCGCCCCGCGCAGCCTGTATCGCACCGGCGACGAGCGATGGATGGGGCTCTCGGCCACCTCGCAGAGCACCTTCGAGGGACTCGCCCGGGCCATGGGCATGCCTGACCTGATCGACCGTCCCGAATTCGCTGACAACGCCTCGCGCATCGAAAATCGCGATGAACTCAACGACGAACTAAACGCCTGGCTCGGTGAGCGCACCCTCCAGGAAACTCTGGACCAGCTCATACCCGCCGGCGGCGTGGTCGGCCCGGTCTATGGGGCGGCTGACATCGTCGAAGACCCCCACTACCAGGCCCGTGAGGACATCATCGAGATCGATGACCCTGAACTCGGGCACACCCGAATGCTGGGCATCGTCCCCAAGTTCAGCGAGACTCCGGGAGTGGTGGAACACGCCGGCCCCACCGTCGGTGAGCACAACTCCACCATCTACGGCTCGTGGCTCGGCCTCGGAGATTCGGAGCTGGCCGGGCTGAAAGAGCGGGGAGTGCTATGACCGGCAAGCCGCGCCTCCTGGTCGCCACCGGCAACTCCGGCAAGCTGCGGGAGTATCAGGGTCTTCTGAAGGACGCCCCCTACGAGTTGGTTTCCCTTAGAGACGTTGGCATCACCGACGAGGTTGAGGAAACCGGAACGACTTTCGCAGAGAACGCCTGGCTCAAGGCCTCGGGTTACGCCGCCCTCAGCGGCATGCTCACCCTCGCCGACGACTCAGGGCTGGAGGTCGACGCCCTCGGAGGCGAGCCGGGCGTACAGTCCGCACGCTACGGAGGCGACGCCTGTAATTCTGACTCGGACCGTGTGGCCCTGCTGCTCCGAAACCTGCAGGGTGTACCGCGAGAGAGGCGAACGGCCCGCTTTCGGTGCGTCGTCAACGTCGTCAGCCCGCCTGCACATGCGGATTACCCGCCCGAGCTCCTCGTTTCCGTAGTTGGCTCTGTCGCCGGAATGGTACAATACGAACCAATCGGCGACGACGGCTTCGGCTATGACCCCGTGGTCTATCTCCCCTCCTTCAAACGTACCGTGGCCCAGTTGTCGCTGGAGGAAAAGAACCAGGTCAGCCACCGGGGAAACGCTGCCGTCCGTGCGATGAACGCACTTGCAAAAGCTACCCGCAAGGCTACCTGAACCCACCCCACACGTTGGCCCAAACTGTTATGTTTCCTAATGTAGTCGACACAATGGGCAGGTCCATGCGGGACCTGCGTATCTCGGTCACCGACCGCTGCAACTTCCGCTGTCCCTACTGCATGCCAGCCGAAATCTTCGGCGAGGCTTACCAGTTTCTGCCGCGGGAGGAAATTCTGACCTTCGAGGAAATCAGCCGGCTGACCAGGCTGTTTTCGGAGTTCGGCGTAACCAAGGTCCGCATCACCGGCGGTGAGCCGCTTCTGCGGACCGATCTACCCGAGCTGATTTCGCAAGTCGTCACCATCGAAGGCATCACCGACGTCACCCTTACAACCAACGGCTACCTGATGGCCCAGCAAGCCCAGCAGCTCAAGGATGCCGGGCTGCACCGCATCACCGTCAGCCTCGACAGTGTCGACGACGACGTTTTCAAGCAGATGAACGGCCGGGGCTTCGGGGCCCGCCGCGTCCTGCACGCCATCGAGGCCGCTGCCGACGTCGGTCTCACCCCCATCAAGATCAACGCCGTGGTGCAGCGGAACGTAAACGACCACACCGTTGTCGACCTGGCCCGCCACTTCAAGGGCACAGGCCACATCGTGCGGTTCATAGAGTACATGGACGTGGGCAACCGCAATGGCTGGAAGCTTGACGAGGTCGTCTCCGCCGAAGAAATCGTCGCCCGAATCGACGCCGAGATGCCGCTGGAGCCGGCCCCCAGCAACTACTCGGGCGAAGTGGCCGAGCGCTATCTCTACCGCGACGGCAGCGGGGAGATAGGCGTCATCGCGTCAGTGACTCGTCCCTTCTGTGGCGCCTGCACCCGCCTTCGCCTCTCCACCGACGGGCAGATATTCACCTGCCTTTTCGCAACCCGCGGCACCAGCCTTCGCGACCCCATGCGCGACGGCGCCACCGACGATGAACTGCGCGATCTCATGGCACGCGTCTGGACCCTGCGCACCGACCGCTACTCCGAGGAGCGTGCTGCCGCCACGCCCGACATGCCGCGCCCCGCCAAGGTCGAGATGTACCAGATCGGCGGGTAGTAATGGCCGAGAGTGGCACCATGTCCACCCGGAAAGAGGTGACCATACACACCGACGGTTCGTGCCTTGGCAATCCTGGGCCGGGTGGCTACGCGGCCATTCTCGACTTCCGGGCTCAGGAGAAGGAACTGTCGGGCGGTTTCAGGCGCACCACCAACAACCGCATGGAGATCCTCGCCGTAATCGTAGGCCTGGAAGCACTGACGGAACCCTGCATGGTTACGGTTTTCAGCGACTCGCGGTATGTAGTAGACGCCATCGAAAAGGGCTGGGCCAAGCGGTGGAAAGCCAACGGCTGGATGCGGAATAAGAGAGAGCGCGCCGTAAACCCCGACCTGTGGGAACGGCTCCTCGCAGCCCTGGAAAAGCATGACGTGGAGCTGCGGTGGGTGCGCGGGCACGCCGGCAACGCTGGCAACGTTCGCGCCGACAAGCTGGCGGTAGGCGCTGCCAACAGGCCGGATCTCCCCAGGGACGAGGGATACGAGTCTCCAAAGAAGGGACGAAAATGACAACCCCGCCACAGCAACACCTGACCCACCTCGACGAGCAGGGCCGCGCCAGCATGGTTGACGTCGGCGCCAAGGACGTCACAAGCCGCGAGGCAATCGCGCGCGGCCACGTCTCCATCCAGCCGGAGACAGCGCGCCTGATCCGCGAGGGGCTGATGAAGAAGGGCGACGTGCTTACCATCGCCCAGGTTGCCGGCATTATGGGCGCCAAGAAGACCTCCGAACTCATCCCCCTCTGCCACCCGCTGCCCATCGACAAGATAGACGTTGACTTGGAATTGGACGAGGAGCATAGTCGCATCAACATCGTCGCCACAGCGCGCACCACGGCCCGCACCGGTGTCGAGATGGAGGCCATGACCGCCGTTTCCGTCGCCGCCCTCACTCTCTACGACATGTGCAAGGCCGTCGACCGCGGCATCAGAATCGAGGGAGTCCGCCTGGTACACAAGAGCGGCGGCCGCAGCGGCGACATCGACCTCGGGGATGAGGACTAGGAGACAATCGTGGGCGCGATTTACGTCACCATTGATGTCGGCAACATGAGCGGGCAGCGGTTTGAGCCTATGGAAGTTATGGTAGACACCGGAGCCACTTTTACCACCGTCCCGGGAGATGTGCTTAGGCGACTGGGCGTATCACCGCAACGTACGATGCAGGTTCGCCTGGCCGACGGGAGCGTAATTGACGACGAGGTGTGCGACACTCTGGTTCGATTGGAAGGACAAACTTTCTTCACGCCGGTTTCCTTTGGGCGCGAAGGCGAACCCAATCTCCTGGGCGTCGTCGCACTGGAAACTGGTCTATTGGCCGTTGATCCGGTGGAGCAGCGGCTGGTTCCAACGATAGGCTGGAAAGCCTGACCTCATCGGCGCCTCTCCAGTTCCTTCCCCAATGCTCGCAGGGCGACGGCCGCGAAGTGTATGTAGTCCACCACCGACAGTTCCAGCGGCTTGTACTTCTCTACCTGGTCCACATCAGTGGGGCCAGCGGGGCCCGGAATGACCTCCAGTTCCAGCTCGCAGATCTCCCCATCGGGTATTACCACCACGCACCCCCACTCGTTCCTTGACTCATGCGGTGGCTCAAGCTCGATCGCCTGCAGCGAAGTCATTCCCATGAATGCCGGGAAGGGGCGCAACTGAACGGCCATCTCCACCACCGCCTTGCTTAACAGGGCGGCGGTTCTCTCCAGGAGTTCTTGGGGGCCTGGGCTTGCATCCGACATTGCGGCGCATTTTATTACGCCTCTGAATACAAAGCCAACAAATTGACACCCGCCGATAACCCGTGTGGAATACCACCAACCCAATCGGCGATGGCTTTGAAAAAATGAAGAGCATTCCCGGAGAAGAGTCCCCCAACGGATGGGTTGCGGTCGTTGGCACATTCCTCATCCTGACAATGGGATTTGGAAGTGCCTACTCATTTGGAACGTTTTTTACGCCCTTGCAGGACCACTTCGGTGCCTCGCGAGCCGCCGTATCGGCTGCCTTCTCGCTGGCCATACTTACCCTGTTCAGCATCGGCCCACTGACCGGGACTCTGGCCGACCGCCTGGGGCCGCGGGTGCTGGTGGCTGGAGGAACTGCGCTCGTTGGCTGCGGCCTCATTCTTGCCAGCCTCGCCCAGGCCCTGTGGCACGTTCAGGCTGCCTTCGCAATCTGCATCGGGGGCGGCGTCGGCATGGCTTACGTTCCGGCGGTGGGCGCGGTTCAAAAATGGTTCGACCGTAGGCGCGGTCTGGCCTCCGGCATCGCCGTTTCGGGAATCGGTGTCGGCACGCTGATAGTTCCCCCGGTAGGGGCCTTGTTAATCGCCCAACTGGACTGGAGACCGGCCTTCCTCTTAATCGGGGCTGTCGTAGTAGTAGCTGGCGGCGCAGCCGGCTTGCTCGTAACGAACCCTTCTGACGACGCCCGGCAGTCGAAGACAGCGCCTGCAGCTGCACTGGGAGTGCCGCTCGCCTCGGCCGTCCGTTCTCGCCCGTTCTTCCTGCTGTTGTTGGGATTCCTCCTCGCATCACTGGGGCAGTTCACTCCCATAGCTCACCTCGTTCCCTACGCCCAGGACAAGGGCATCTCTCCCCAGACGGCGGCGACTCTGCTGAGCCTCCTGGGCGTCGGCAGCGCTGTGGGGAGGTTCGCCATTGGAGCGGGAGCAGACCGGATCGGGCGCTGGAGGGGACTGGGGCTCTCCTTCGGAGGTGTGGGGGTGAGCTGCCTGGTCTGGCTCGCATCCGACGGATTTATAGGCCTAGGCACCTTTGCCGTACTGGTGGGGTTGTTCTGGGGCGGGTCGGTGGCCTTAGCGCCCTCCGTGATGGCCGACTACTTCGGCACCCGGGCCGTCAGCGGCATCATCGGCGTGTTGTATTTCGGGGTAGGGCTGGGCGCTCTAGCTGGACCCGTCGTTGCCGGCCTGGTTTTTGATCTCTGGGAAAGCTACACGATAGCCATCGTCTACAGCATAGTTGCTCCCTTACTGGCCGCCGCGTCAGTGCTGTCAGCCGAGTCCCCGGAGCGATGGCGTAAACGCTACGAAGACCGTGACGGCCCATCCACCTTCAAAGAAGCCGAACCGAGCGGTTTGGACAATTGACATCGCAAACTGCCCACGAATAACATGGATTAACCGGGTTGCATCCTGGCGGCTGGCCGGATGACCCCTCGGTGGCAACGTAGCTCAGCGGCAGAGCGGGCGCTTCATAAGCGCTAGGTCACTGGTTCGAGCCCAGTCGTTGCCACTACCCCCAGATACAAAATAACCCCTAATAGAGAGTCATTACCACTTACGTTACCACTTCCGCAGATTTGGGACGACATGAGCGGAATGGACGTGACCTGATGTTGATGTCCAGCGAAAATGTCCGCCCAATTGGTCAGCGAAAATGTCCGATTAGGTGGTCGGCACGCGATCGGGCTGCTGTGCCAGGGTCGCAGTGGCTGTGCGCCTCACCGGCGGGCTGTCGACCAGGGCTTACTTTTTAGCGGTCTCCCTATGGATGCCCAGTTCCCGGGCTATCGCCCGAAGGGACAGGCCCCTGAGTTTAGCCGCCTGGACGGATTTCCATATGGTCCTCTGACGAGGGGTGGGCTGTCTGTTCAGTTTCGCTCTGGATTTGCGTGTCCTCCGGGGCCGGTCGACATTTCCTGTTTCCAGAGTTGCCAGGCTCTCTTGCCAGCGGCCGTTGAATTGGCCCTCGCCGCATCCTTGTGCACGAGGGGCAGCTGCCCTGAGCAGACCCGGACGCGGCGGTGCCTCCTGGATGGAGATGGCCTGCCCCGAATATTGCACGGATATCGGGCCGTCCGGGTTCTCGTGTATTTCCACCTGCAATCCGGCGTAGCTGGGGCGATCCGTACCAGACAGCAATTGGAGCGTTCGCGTGTTGTACTTGACGGTGTTGTCTCTGGCCACCTTGCGGGAGTGCTTGAAGCAAAGGACATGTTCCAAGGACAGAGACTGGTCCAGGGGACGATAGGCTGGAGTCGATTCCTCTGCCGGCACTCCGAATTTCTGATTGAAGCGGGACAGGAAACTGCGCAGGACGTCGTTGGCCTCATCGATGGTGGCAGCCCCGGACAGCCTGAGCTCGGTTACCAGACGGTCCTGGAAGGTGCCCGCGGCGCGTTCTACCCGGCCCTTGGCCTGGGGTGATCTGGCGAAAATCTGCTGAATTCCCAGTTCCTCCATGGCGCGGGCGAACTGGGTGGGACCTGCTGGGTATTCGCTGAGATCGCCGGTGAACTTGAAGACCGGGTGGCGGTCGCTGTAGAGGGCCAAGGTTATTCCGTGCTCTCTGATCAGGCCGCTCATGAGCAGGAGGTAACTCCGAGTATCCTACTCCTTGGAGAACAGGGCGACGGGCACGGTCCCGGTGGCATCGTCCACTCTCAACAGTAGCGTAAACCTGGGGCATTTCTCCCCGAGCCAGTGGTGATGGCTGCCGTTGATCTGCAAGAGCATTCCCTCTTGGGGCATGCGCCGGCGGCGCACCCTGTGCTGTTGAGGGCGGCGTCTGCGCGGGCTGCCGATGCCAGCCCTGACTAGAATGCGGCGCACGGTGGGACGGCTCAGATCAATACCTTCTTGTTCTCGCAGGAGTCCCGTAAGGTGAGTGTGGTTTGTTCCCGCGTAGTGAGTGCTGGCCAGTTTCACCACTTCTGAGGATTGGGACTCCGGGATAGCGTTGTGGGGTCGTCGGCCCCGGTTGCCATGGGCCAAGGCGTACATGCGTCGACGCACTGGAGAGGGACTGAGCAAGACCGAGGTCATCCGCTGCCTGAAACGCTATGTCGCTCGGGAAGTCTTCTCCGCTTTACAGAAACCTGCTACCGCAGCCCAATGCGCGGCTTGACATCTATAGGAGCATCATTTTTGCTGAATAGTTAACTACGGACTAAATCGTAGACCATCAACATCAATGGCGCCGAGATATTGGGCCACTGGGGCAGCGAGATTGTTTACCACTGACGTGATGACTGACGGCAGTAAATCGGTCGGAGTGGAGACGTTGAAGGAGAAGGAAGAGACAGCATTGATGGTGCGCCCTATTCTTCCTCGCGATCGTCTGGAGCTTGGGAGGCGACGTTCTCCCGGCTGCGCTTGAGTTGAGCCGGTAACTCTCGCCGTTCATTTCCAGGATGTGGACGTGGTGGGTGCAGACGGTCCCGCAGCGCGCCGGTGGCATCCTATGAGTCGAAGACCCCGGTCTATTGGTTGATCGGCAGGATGGTCGTGGCCAGGATGGAACTCCCCTCGCTGCACTAACTGAAGACCTCGAAGTGTAGATCTGCCAAGCGCGGGATAGGTGATCCACGACAATTAGTCTTGCTTTTCCCGTTGCCTCACCGGGAATAGTAAGGATGGAATCGTACACGGACTGCATAATGTGGTCTACATAGCCCGCAGATGCGAGCCGGCCGCCCGGCCAAGCCTGTCATAAAAGGATTAATTTGAGCATAGCCAGAACTCCGCCTGAAGCAGTATCGCGCCGCCATGCCAGAACCGTGGGCCAGCGAAAAATGATTGGAAGGCCTTTGGATGCGCCCGCATGTCTGTGGCCAGCGACGCCGACGCCAACAATCTGGAGAACCAGCGCCGGGTGTTGGCCGACTGCGAGCAGGTCTATGAGGATGTGGGGAGCGAAGCCTCTTGGAACCGGCCGGGTCTGAGTCGCCTGAAGGGCGCCCTCCAGCCGGGCGATTGCGTGAAGGTGGCGGCGCTGGACCGCCTTGGCCAGTCGCTGACCGAGGTGCTGGAGCTTCTGGGCTGGCTGCGAGAGAGAGGCGTCGAGGTCATCAGTCTCCGGGAGTCCATTGATCAGGACAGCGCCATGGGCCGGGCGATGCTGCACTTGGCCATTGTCTTCGCCGAGATGGAGCGCGACCTGGCCCGGGAGCGGACGCTGGCGGGGCTGGAGCGGGTAAAGGCCACGGGCAAGCACCTTGGGCGGCGCAAGGGGGTCAGCCGGAAGCGGGCCGAGGAGATACAGACCATGCGCCAGCGGGACGGCCTCTCTTGGGGCCGCATCGCCACGATAACCGGGTTGCCCTCCAGCAGCATTCGCCGGATCTGCACCTGGAACCTTGAAGAGATAGCGCCGACCGCATTCGGGGACGGATAACGGGGCTGCTTGGGCCTGGGAGGTGTCCCATTGACACCTCTGGGAGTTTCTACAGAGGTAGCAGCCTACCTGACTCCCGGAGCCGTTGGCGGCGTTGTTGAGCGTCGGGGAGGAGGCCGGAGACCAGCGCCCAATATTTCGCGGAATGGCCGCCGACCTTGAGGTGGGCCAACTCGTGAACGACAACGTACTCAGCGAGGTCAGGTTCCAGCATAACGACACGCCAATTAAAGCGGAGGGTGCCGTCAGGGGCGCAGCTGCCCCAGCGCTGGCGCTGGTCGCGGATTAGCACCTCGGGCTTTTCTGGCCAACCCATTCTCTTCCGCCATAGCTCCACGGACCGTGATATACGCTGCTCAGCGCGGCGTCGGTACCACGGAACGATTGCCTTTCTGATCTCGTCGTAGCGTTTGCTTTCGTCCAACGTGACGGGCACGGCGATTCGAAAGCTCCAGTGGTCGAACCTGACTTCGGGAGCTTGCAAGTCGGCAGGCTCGACGATCAGGCGAACGTTGCGGCCCATGTAGGGAAGGGTTTCGCCGCTGACAAAGCGTTTTCGTGGTGCCTGAAGAGCAGGGTCCGATGCCTGACGCAGGATCCAGGGTGCCCTCTTGCGGACGATGGCTTCTAGTTTTGAGTCCGGAGTGTCTAAGGGTGAGGCCACCAGGACGCGGCCACCGTCCATCGTTATCTGCACGGTCTTCTTGCGACGGTCGCTTCGCTGGACATCGTATTCGATGGTGGCGTCGCCGAACCGGACCTGCCTGCGTTCAACCACGCTACACTCTGCTCTTGGCGACCTGCACAATCAGGTTGGCGAGCTCATCCATCTGGGATTCGCTATACATACCGATGGCGCGGAGGCTGCCCTTCACGTCACGTCGCATCTGCCGCTGGACGTCTTCATTGGTCTGCCACTCGATCACGGAGTGAGCCGTCAACACTCTCTCGACCTCCAGGGCGACATCCTTCATACCAGAGTCCACGTCGACGACGTAAGAGCCGGCGTCCTGTCGGACCTGCCGCTCCTCTTCCTCATCGCCGGACGGTTCCTGCAGGATTTCGTAGATGGCCAGGGACATCGGTGAAAGGCCGTGGCGGGCGGCGACGTTGGCCTCGCCGTGAACTTCCCTCTGCAGCTCCGCCATCTGCCGGTAGGCTTCGGCGGCGTCGATGAGCTGGGAGCGCATCTGCTCGATGATACGGGCGAGGCGCTGGGAGAGTCGCTCGTAGAAGACTGGGTTCTGTTCCAGCCGCTCGTGAATCTGGGCGCGAATGGCGTGCTCCATGACCGAGGCTCGGGCCTCGGCGTGGGGCAGGTGGGCGATCTTTTCGTCGAAGTCCTGGTCGAGGATGGAGACCGGCTGCATCATCTCGCGCACGTCGGCGCTGATGCGCTGGTCTATGAGTTGCTTGACCTTTGCGCCGATGTCCGTCCAGTTCACGCCGGCGTTTTCGCGGAGGAAATGGGCGCGGACGTAAGAGCGGATCAGGGTGAGCCGGGCCAGCCGGTCGACGTAGGGCAGCCCTCGCGGGTCTGGGAGCAGGCGGTCCATCAGGCGAGAGAACTGGCGGTAGTCGAAGTTGAACCGCTCATACAGGTCGGCCTTGTAGTTGCCCTCGGTGTGGGCGTCCGGCGCGAACAGGAGGACGCAGGCCCAGGTGTCGGTCAGGTCCAGACCTCTGAAGTGGGACTCGGCCCTGACGGCCGCAGCTTCGATGACCGTGGCTGGGTCCTCCTCCAGCGCCTGCATGGTGTCTTGGACATCCTCCCACTCGAAGCTGGCCAGCGCCTGCTCCAGATCGTGAGAGATGCCGCAGTAGTCCACCACGAGGCCGTGGGTCTTTTCCGTAGGTGTGCCGTCCTTTTCGTGGGAGAAGCGGCGGTTGACGAGGGCGATGGCCTGGAGCAGGCCATGCTCCCGCAGCGGGCGGTCCAGGTAGAGCACCTGCTCCACCGGCGCGTCGAAGCCGGTGAGCAGCATGTCGACCACGACTAGCACCTCCGGCTCGCCGTCCGCATTCTTGAAATCGTTGATTATTTGATCGTGGGGAATCTCCCTCGCGACCTGGAACTCGGGACCGTCGTTGTGGCCGGTGGTGATGATCGGGTAGGCGCTGAGACCAAAGCTCCTCAGCTGCTCAGTGTAGCGCAGGGCGGCGGCCCGGCTGGGGGCGACCACCTGGGCCTTGAAGCCGTTCGGGCGCACCTTGTCCATGAAGTGCTGGGCGATGTCCAGGGCGATCATCTGGATGCGCTCCATGGCCTCGGCCACCGTCTCCCGGTTGGCGTACCGGCGGCGAATCTCCTCGCGCACACTGTCCGTTTCCTCGCCGAACATGGCGTCGAAGAGCTTGTCCAGGGTGTTCGGCCCCTCGATGTGCAGTTCCGGCAGGCGGGCCTCGTACCAGATGGGCACCGTGGCGCCGTCTGACACCGACTGCGGGATGGTGTAGGAGTCGATGAGCGGCCCGAACCGTTTCATAGTGCTGCGGCCAAAGCCCTTGTCGATGGGCGTGCCGGTGAAGCCGATCATCACCGCGTTGGGCAGGGCCCGCGACATCAGGCCGCCCAGCACGCCGTACTGGGTGCGGTGGGCCTCGTCCACCATGATGAACACGTTGCCGGAGTCGTTGAGCACGTCCAGCTTGCCGTCGGTCGCAGACAGCGCCTCCTGGAACTTCTGGATGGTGGTCATCACCGTTCGGCCGCCGCCCTGTCGCAGGACGGTCTGGAGGTTGAGGGGTTGAGCGCGGTCGGGCGTCTCTCGTCGACGGCGGGCGCGGTGCTCCTCCGGCTCAGGCCTGGAGCGGTCCATGCGTTCCGGGGCCGGGAAGCCGCAGCGTCGGAAGGTGTCGGAGATCTGCTTGTCCAGCTGCGTGCGGTCGGTGACCACCACGATGTCGGCGTTGGCCAGGCGCGGCTCGCGTCGGATCTTGGTGGCCAGCCACAGCATGGTCAGCGACTTGCCCGACCCCTGGGTGTGCCAGACCACGCCGCCCCGCTCGTCGGCCTTGGTTTCCGAGAGGATGCGGCGCATGGCCGACTTGACCGCGCGGTACTGCTGGTAGCGAGGCAGCTTCTTGACCACCCGGCCCTGCTCCGGCTCGTAAACTACGAAGTCGCGCAGGATGTCCAGCAGCGTCGCCGGGGCCAGCATCCCCACGATGAGCTGCGCTTGGCCCTGCGGCTCCACGCCGAACCGCTCCTGGACCTCGTCGTCGGAGAACGGAGCCACCACCGACTTCCACTCGAAGTAGGCGTTCTCCGGCGCGCCCATCGCGGCACAGGCCGCGGCGGCCCCGCAGTGGGCGACGCAGAGCAGGTTGTAGTGGAACAGCTCGGGGGCGCCGGTGCCGTGCCACTCCGGCCCAGCCTCCTGGTAGCGGCGAAGCTGGCGCACCGCCTGGGACTTCCAAACGTCCAGAAGCGACGGCGACTTTGCCTCCATAACCACCAGCGGGATGCCGTTGACGAACAGAGCCAGGTCGGGCTTGATCATCCGCTCGTCGTCCTCGGTGTCGCTCTTCTCATTGCCTCGCCGCACCCGGAACTGGGTGGTGACGATGAACTCGTTGAGCCCGCCCTCGGGGTTGTCGAAGTCGAAGAAGCGGACGTTGCGGGTGTGCTGCCCGCGCGGGGTGTTGACGGTGAGGGGCAGGCCGAAGGTCAGGTACTCGTGGATCTTCTGGTTGCGGGCGATCCCGACCTCGTTGACGTGTTCCAGCTCGAAGATGGCCCGCTCCGCCTGCTCCTCGGTCAGCCATTCGTTGAGACGCAGCAGGGCGTCCCTCAGCCGCCCCTTCAGCAGTACCTCGCGCTCCCCGCTGCTCTCCGCCGCCAGCGCCTCCCGCGGCACGTAGGTCCACCCCAGCCGCTCCAGCAGGACGCGGGCGGGCTACTCGGCCTGGCTGTACTCGTTGAGCGCGGAGGGGGTGGTCATGGCTCTTCGCTTTGGGCGTCCTCCAGCATCGTCCGCAACCGGGGCAACAGGTCCTGGACATCGGTTTGGATGATGTCCCATACAACGTCGTCATCTATACCCAAGTAACCGTGAGCTACGCGGTTCCTGGTTCCGACAATTCTACGCCACGGAATGTCTGGATGCGCTTCGCGCACATATTCAGGGACGTGCGACGCCGCCTCTCCAATCAATTCAATGTTGCGCAACCTGGCGTCGTAGGTACGCCTATCTGCAAGGAAATTGTGCTGGTCCAGTCCCTCGTTGTAGGACAAGACCCGTTCGCCGAATTCGATCATGTCCTCGATATACAGGATCCAACTCCGAGCATCTTCGAAATGCTCACACATACATACATTCCCGCTCCACGTAGGGGCGGAACTCGGAACGCAGAGCCTTGTTGGTCACCAGGTCAACCCGTCGCCCCAGCAGGTCTTCGATGTAGAACTGCACCCCGAAGTAGGACTTGGAAGTAGCCGGACGGTCGAAGGTTACCAGGATGTCCACGTCGCTCAACTCGGTGGCTTGGCCGCGGGCGAAGGAGCCGAACAGGGCCAGCCCGCTCACGCCGAAGCGTTCGGCAAGGACAGGCTTGTGGGCCCGGAGAGTGTCGAGGATTTCATCTCGGTTCATAGTCCCTCGGCCTAACTGAACTCGTTGAGTGTCGCGGGGGTGGTCACGCTACCAGTTCCGCATCGGCTGATTTGTAGATTCCTTTATTGTCCGAACAGTGCCGGCGTACTTCTTCCACCCAACGCTCATACCAGTACCAGGCACCGGCTACCATCACGCCGTAACCTTTTCCGAGGTTCTTAGCATCAACTGACTTCCAAAGCAAAGTGTGGTGGTGCATGTTGAATTTCGAGTACCCTTCTTCTCGCATTTGCTGGACGATTTGGCTAGGTATATATTTCGGTCGTTCGACTTCCTTGAGCATTACTTGTTGGTATGCTTCATTGATTGAAACACTTAGTTCTGAGTCAAAGGGCACGAACTCTATCATTGTATCCGCTTGGGCTTGCTTGTTGACAGTTACTGGAACGAACAAAAAGCGCCTTCGAAAATACGGCGAGCCAATGTCCTCGTCTGCTAGTTCAGCGTCGAACTCTTGGAGATACTTGGCGACATTTGACGGTAACGGCGCGGAGGATTCAATTGGCGGCCTGGTAGCGTTAAGGTCGCGAAATTGGAGGGTGAATGTGGCGTTTTCTCCGAGGGACTGTCTCTCTCCGAATAACTGACATATGTAACGTTCATAATTCAGGCAACACGCCAAGTAGCGTCCAGAGAACTGGTCGTCAAGCCCGGCAGGACGATGGTGTTCAATTTCGTGCCGCAACCCTGTCAAAAACCTAAGGTTACTCTTGGTGGGGCCGTCCAAAGGACACTTTTTTTCGTTCAGGCAACGTTCTAGTTCCCAGAATTTGTAAGCTCCTGATTTAGTTCTGTCGAAACTGCGCCGCTTGCCCTTTTTTTCAAAGAATCTGTATTCAACGCCTTCTCGCCTATAGTAGGCGTGCAGGAGGTACGTCCAAGCAATTACCATTAATACGATGAATGTTTCCGTTTTGAAGGTAGTCAGCGGGTTGTTGAATGTCTGGACCGCGCTGAGGGCAGCCTCGCGTGATTTCCGGATCAATTCGTCAGCTACAGAGTGAATCCGCGATTTCGCCACTTTTGACCTCTCAGGGTTGCATCCTTTACCGCCCGTTGAGCAGGCTGTCAGCGGTCGATTCCTTAAGCAATCGTAAGCGGTCACGTCCTTCCCGGGCAACTTCGGCCGCAGCGCTCACACGTCCGAGTACCGCCACTATGTCTTTCTGCTCTCGAATTTCAGGCAACGTCATGTCTTTCAGCTGGCTAGACCATTTCTGCATTGAGCCAAATGATCGTCAAGCCGCACGCTCCGCCAGCCTTCGGGGATCGGTAGGGTGCTGGGCGTCTCTGTCGTGGCTGTCATCACTGCCTCGCGTCCAGGCGGTGGAGGCTGCCGCCCCAGGCGAGGATCCGCTCGTCTGCTGTCACCAGCCGGTGGCCGCCCAGCGCGGTGGCGACGATGATGCGGTCGGCGGGGTCGGAGTGGAAGTCAGCGAGGGCGTTGGCGCGGATGCCGATGTCGCCGTCGACCGGAATCTCGATCAGGCCCTGGCCCAGGAGTTCCCGGCGCCAGGTTGCCACATCTGCCGGAGAATCCAACCGGTCCTTGGCCCGGAGCATCGCTACTTCCCAAAAAGTGAAGGCAGAAACGGCTAGGTCGTCCTCCTGCAATGCGGCATCGATGGCCTCCATGGCGCCCGGCCCCATGGGGGAAGAGCGGCGCCTAGACCAGAGCAAGGCGTGGGTGTCAACCATCAACATGGTTTGCCGTCGATCAGGCCAAGTTCCGCCTCCCACACCACATCAGCGCCTTCGCCCTGGTCCAAGGCTTCACTGACCTCCTTTATCCAGGGGAATCGCTCGGTGTCGTCTACGAAGAAAGTCTTTGGCCGCTCCCTGTAGGCAGTGAGCTTGGCCACCGGCTTCCCGTTCTTGGTGATGACGATTTCCTCACCGTTCTCGGCGACCTCGTCCATCAGCTTCAGGCACTTAGCCTTGAACTCGGAGGCCTTGATTGTCCGGGGGCCATTGGGGCTTCCCTGCTCCGTAGTCATTTGGACATTCCTTCCTTTTGCGGCCGCTCAGATCCAACTTATTTAAATGCAACCATGGTCAAGCCTATGGTCATATTTTACCGTTGGTATCCCAGCTCCGCCAGCAGCGCGTCCATGCGGGCGGTGGCCTCGTCGCGGCGGCGCTCGGCCTCCCGCAACTGCGCCAGCGCCTCGCCCACGGACAGCGTCTCCACTGGCTCGGTGGCGTCCACGTAGCGGCTGATGTTCAGGTTGAAGTCGTTGCCCTCTATCTCGGCCAGGTCGGCCACATGGTCGAAACGCTCCACGTCCTCGAAGGCGTGGTAGGCCGCGACGATGCTGGCGATGTGCTCCCGGTCGAGGAAGTTATGGGCCCGCTCGGCGCGGAAGTAACCCGGCTGGGCCGCGTCCACGAACAGCACCCTGCCGCGCCGCTCGGCGGGTTTGTCGCGGTTCAGCACGCAGATGGCGACGGGGATGCTGGCCCCGAAGAACAGGTTGGGGGCCAGGCCGATGACCGCCTCGAACAAGTCGGCCTTGATGATGCCCTCGCGGATCTTGCCCTCGGCGCCGCCCCGGAACAGGACGCCGTGAGGCATCACCACGCCCACCCGGCCCTGGGCGTTGGTTACCGCCAGCATATGCAGAAGGAAGGCCAGATCGCCCCTGGTCTTGGGCGGGATGGCCCCGTAGTGATCGAAGCGGTGGTTGGGGTCGCCGGGGGCGTAGTCGTGGCCCCAGTTCTTCAGGCTGAAGGGCGGATTGGCGATGACCCGGTCGTAGGACAACAGCCGTCCCTCCGAATCCACCAGCCCCGGCTCGGCGATGACGTCGCCGGCCTCCAGCCGAGCCGACCGCAGGCCGTGGAGCAGCAGGTTCAGCTTGCCGATGGCCAGGGTGCCCAGGTTGCGTTCCTGCCCGTGCAGCACCAGGTTGCGGATGTCGCCGCCCTGCTCCTGCACGTACTGGGCGGCGTAGATCAGCATTCCGCAGGACCCGGCCGTGGGGTCGCAGATCCGCATCCGCTCCCGCGGCTCCAGCAGCTCGACGATGAGCCGCACGACCTCGCAGGGTGTGTAGAACTCGCCGCCCTTCTTGCCGGAGTCGTCGGCGAACTGGTAAATGAGATATTCGTAGGCATCGCCGAGCACGTTGCCGGCGTCGACCTGCCCGTCGCGGAGGTTGGCGTCGCTGAGGTCCAGCCCGGCGAAGTGGTTGAGGAGTTGCCGGATGAGGCTCTCGCGGTTGACCGGGCTGCCCAGCTTCTGCTCGTCGTTCCAGTTGACGGCCGTCAGCACGCCGTCGAGTCGGCCGGTGTTGGCGTCTTCGACGGCGTGGCTGGCCACGTTAAGCGCCTCGCCGAGGCCCATGGCCTTGCCGGTAATGTTGTTCCATCGGGCGTCATCCGGCACGAAGAACTCATGCTCGTCGGGATCGGTCAGGGCCGTCTCCAGTGGCACTCCCCTCGTGGACACCGCGCTCTCCACCTCCTCGTCGAAACGGTCGGAAAGCCGCTTGAGGAAGAGGATGGAGAATATGTAGTTCTTGTAGTCGGCCGAGTCGATCTGCCCCCGCAGAATGTCAGCGGCCTGCGACAGCTTGCTCTGCAGTTCCTGGCTGGTCAGCGGCATGGGGTCTCCCTCAGGTGGTCTCTACCGCTTGGAAAGTATCCCGAACAACTGCGTTGCGGAGAATTTCCCGACGTATTTGAGCGATTCTCGTCCCCAAAGAATATACCTCCCCCGTCGTCTCGAAGAGTCGCGCCATCTAGTCAATCATTCGGGGAGTGGGTTCCAGGGTCTTTTCGCTGGATATCAAACTCAGGACACCCTTGCATCTGGCATATACGACTGGTGTCCCGAGCCAAGAATTCTTGCCGATCTGGCGTCTACTTTTCTTGCCGGTTCACCCACTCTGCCTTGCCCCGCTGCTGGGCTGCAGCGGCGGGCGAGGCTGCCCGCCAGCAGGGAGATCAAGGAGCATGTGGCCGACCTCCGGGAGTTCCTCTAGCAGCCCGTCCGAGAAACGGGGTTGGTGAGCCGTTGGGGGTATGATGGTACGGAGCATCAGACGATCGGAGCGGTCAATGAGCAAGACCTACCTTCCCTACGACCCGGACCAGCAGTTGCTGCTGCCGGCGGCCCTCCAGGAATGGCTGCCGCCGGAGCACTTGGCCTACTTCATCTCCGACGTTGCGGACCAGTTGGACCTCTCGGACATCACCGCCCGCTACGAGCAGGAGAGGCGGGGCGGCCCGCCCTACCATCCCAGGATGATGGTGAAGGTGCTGCTCTACGGCTACTGCACCGGCGTGGCCTCCTCACGTCGCATCGCCCAGAGGCTGCACGAGGACATCGCCTACCGGGTGCTGGCGGCGAACAACACGCCGGACTTCCGCACCGTCTCCGACTTCCGAAAGGACCATCTGGAGGCGTTGGGGGAATTGTTCCTGCAGGTGCTGGAGTTGTGCCAGCAGGCAGGACTGGTAAAGCTGGGGCACGTGGCGCTGGACGGGACCAAGGTGAGGGCCAATGCCTCAAAGCACAAGGCGATGAGCTACGGGCGGATGAAGGAGAAGGAAGCGCGGTTGCAGGCCGAGGTGGACGAGTTGCTCCGCAAGGCGCAGGAGGTGGACGAGGAGGAGGACCGCCGGTACGGGAAGGACAGGCGTGGGGATGAGTTGCCGGAGGAACTGGCCTTCCGGGAGGGACGGTTGCGGAAGATAAGGGAGGCCAAGGCGGCGCTGGAGGCCGAGGCCCTGGCGGATGCGGAGCAGGCTGAGTCCGAGGGACGCAATCATCTCGGGGTGCCTGATGACAAGGCGCAGCGGAACTTCACCGACCCGGACTCCCGGATCATGCCCGGCCCGGGAGGGAGGGACTTCCAGCAGTCCTACAACTGCCAGGCGGTGGTGGACAGCGAGCATCAGGTGATCGTGGCGGCCTGTGCCACCGATCAGCCCTCGGACAAGGATCAGGCCGTGAGCATGATTGAGGAGGCCATCCTGAACGTGGGCACAGTCCCAAAGGAAGTCTCCGCCGACGCCGGATACTACTCGGCCAAGGCGGTGGAGGAACTCTACGCCCTGGGAGTGGACCCGTTCGTCGCGCCGGAGAGGACCCGCCACGGCTGGGTGCCGCCACCGGCGCCCCGTGGCCGCATACCGAAGGGGCTGTCAGCCAAGGACCGGATGCGGCGCAAGCTGCGGACGAAACGGGGCAGGGAACGCTACGCGCTTCGGATGGAGACGGTGGAACCGGTATTCGGGCAGATCAAGCAGGGCCGGGGCTTCCGGCAGTTCCTGCTGCGGGGTCTGGCTAAGGTGAACCGGGAGTGGCTGATCATCTGCGCCGGCCACAACCTGCTGAAGCTGTTCCGGTATGGGGCCGGGATGTTCGTCAAGGCGAGGGGAAAAGGCGCCACTGGGAACGACAGGGAGACGCGCCGGTCCATGGGCAGTGGGATTTTCAAGCGACAATCCGCAGGTGCCTACCCGCACCCCGCCAGAACCGTTGTCGCAGGGTAGTCCCGGCTGACCGACACCGCCAGTCGGTCAATCCTCAGACGGGCTGCTAGGAAGGCACCTTCCCGGATCGGAAAGCTCTCATCCGCAACTTCGCAAGGGATATTGAGATCGTGGAGGACGAGGCGGTTCTGGCGTAAACTGTCCCCATGCCGTCGGACGGTGTGACGTCCGAATCGGTCCCTGCCGCAAGCGGCGCCTAGTTTAGGAGCTGTTAGCCGGCTCGTAACTGGCGGTAGACTCACCGGCCATCGGACCTGATTTCGAGGAGCAGAGGATGGAAGACCTATTGATCCGTGGTGGACAGGTGATTGACGGGAATGGGGCGCCGGCGCGGCGGGCGGACGTTGCCATCAGAAATGGACGCATCACTGCCGTGGGAGACTGCGATGACCGAGAGGCGCAACGGGAGATCAATGCCTCGGGACAGATCGTCGCTCCGGGTTTCATCGACATCCACACCCACTCCGACTTCACCCTTCCCCTGAACCCGCTGGCCGAGAGCAAGATCCGTCAGGGGGTCACCACGGAGGTGGTGGGCAACTGCGGCTACTCCACTGCGCCTGTGTTGCCTGGCAAGGCCGAGGCCCTTCAGGACTACCTGAGGGCTGGGGCTCCTTGGCTGGACTACGAGCCGCGCACTTTTGCCCAGTACTTGGACGGCTTCCCTGCCACCTCGGTGAACACGGTGACGCAGGTGGGCCACGCGACCCTGCGCCTGATGGCCATGGGTTTGGAGGCGCGAGACCCCACTGCCAGCGAGCTGTCACATATGCAGCAACTCCTGGCCGAGGGCCTGGAGGCGGGCGCCCTGGGCATGTCCACCGGGCTGTTCACTGCGCCGGGCAACTATGCCCAAAGCGAAGAGTTGCTGGCCTTGGCAGGTGTCTTGCGCCAGCACGGCGCCACCTATGCCTCTCACATCCGCGACGAGGCCAACCATGTGTTCGAGGCAGTACGCGAGGCCATTGGCATCGGCCAGAGTGCCGGAGTGCGGGTGCAGATCGCCCACCTGAAGCTCTCGGGCACGGACAACTGGGGCGACGTGCCGTCGCTGCTGTCGATCATCAGCGATGCTAGGGAACGGGGCATCGACCTGTTCTGCGATCAATATCCCTACACTGCAGGCACCAACCCCTTGCGCAACCTGCTCCCCGTCTGGGTGCAGGAGGGAGGAGTGGAGCCCATGCTCGGGCGACTGCGGGACGGCGAGGCAAGGGAGCGCATAAGGGGTGAGATCCTGCAGGACGGGCTCAACAATTTCGGGCGAGTCGAATCATGGCACGCCGTTCGCATCGCCATCAGCCCCGAGATGCCCGAGCTGGCTGGCCAGACGGTGGGCCAAGTGGCCGAGGCCAGGGGCATCGATCAGCTGGACGCCGCCTGCGACATCCTCTTGGCAGACAAGGGGCATACCCGCATCGTGGTCACCTCGATGGCGGAAGAGGACGTGCAGGAGATCCTGCGCTCGCCCATGGTTCTGGTGGGCTCCGACGGAAACTCATTGGCGCCCTACGGCATCACCGGCCAGGGGAAGCCGCACCCGCGCTTCTACGGCACCTTCGTCCGAGTCCTCGGCCACTACGTCCGTGACCTGGGCCTGATGCCTCTGCACACCGCCGTCCACAAGATGACTGGTGGGTCGGCGGCGGCCCTGCGGTTGGTGGATCGGGGCACCTTGGAAGAGGGCAACTGGGCCGACGTCACGGTCTTCGATCCGGACACCGTAGCGGAGGTGGCCACCTACGACGACCCCCACCAATACGCCACGGGCATCTCGACGGTGGTGGTGAACGGGGAGGTGGTCATTGATGAGGCAGAGCACACTGGGGCTCTGCCCGGGAGGGTGTTGCGGAGGAGCGCCAATGGCGTTGGCTAGCCCTTGGGGCAACCCTGTTCGACTGGCGGGCTTAGTGTATGATTCTGCCCCCTAGCGGAGTTGACCCCATTGCTGGGAGCGGTTTAGCTCCATACTTTCGGAAACGCAAAAAGTCGCTGGTCCGGTGTGCCCTGAGAACCGCTTCGGACGGGGTATGCGGCTGAAACATTTTGCCGCCGTCCGCCTCTGATGCGGCCGCGGCGTTGCCGGTGGCAGAGTTTGGATCAAAGTCTGCCACTGCTGGCGCTCGAGGGCAGTGTCCACGAGGGGTGAAATTGATGACAGTCGCCCCTTTTGGCAGAGTTGGGGTTGATGTACTCTGCCATCATGGATGTTCCTCACTACTGGACGGCCGATCAGGTCAAGCGCCTTCTGGACGCGCTGGCGTCCCACAACAGGCACCAGGCCCGCACCGCGGCGCTCATCATGTGGCGCACTGGCCTGCGGGTCTCCGAGGTCCTCGAGCTGGAATGGCGCGATCTCGACTATTCGGGGGATCCGGCGACGCTGCTCGTCCGGAAGTCGAAGAGCCGGCGGGCCCGCACCGTGCGGCTGCACCCTGATCTGGTGCAGTTGTTTGCGAACTGGCCGGCGAACGGGTCGCCGCTGGACAAGCTGGTACCGCTCAGCATGCGGACGGCGCTCCGGCACATCGGCGATGGGATCGAATGGGCGGGCCTGGGTGAGGAGTCGCCGGGGACCGGGCAGCGGCGCGCTGGCGCTCACAGCCTGAGGCACAGTGCCGCCCGGCACTGGTTGGTGGCCGGCGGGGTGCCGCTGAATGTGGTCAGCTCTTGGTTGGGGCACGCCAATGTGCAAGTGACGCTGCGGATCTACCTTCCCATCGTGGGCAGCGATTACAGCATGGACGCGGTCGCGTAGTGCGCCCGTCGATTCCGTTCTTTCATCGGCGCCGGTAACGGCGTCATTTTTGTTTGCGGCGTTGACACCGTCGGAAGATCGCTGATCTGCGCCGCGCTTGCCTGAAATGGTGCTCGCGGCACGCCGGACGGAGAGGCGCAAGTGGCATTCAGAGCTTGGTTAACTATTTCCAAGCTCCGCAAAGCTGTCTCGAACCTAGAGAGGGGTGGGTGTGTCTGTTATTGATATCAGCCTCCACGCCACATACATTTACTTACATGTTAGTGGTTTTGTATCGTCTGCCTCCCTAGACCGGTTCGGGCCGTTCTTTCCAATGCCCCCGCTTTCGCCACGTCCTCTCCCTGTTCTCCGGCTGGCCTGCCAGCCGCGCAGTGGCAGCCGGCGTGTACCCGGCGTCCAGGCAGGTCAGGATGGGCGAGGCCAGGGTCAGCAGGGTTGCAGGGCCACCGCCACCGCCATCCCCTGCCGGCGTCGGGTCTGGAGGTCGATCTGTGTCAACGCCGACGTGGCCGCCCAGCAACTCTCTAACGCATTGTCCAGTGCAGGGCGAATAACTGGCGCGGCGCCATGTCCAATAGACTGTTCTGCTCTGCCTCCGATGGACCTTGGCTGGAACAGCGTTTTAGAGGCCGATCAGTTTTGGTCAGAACAGGAATCAGAACCTGGAATTCCGGTAACACTCTGCGGTGAGGCAATGGGATTCGGCAAGAAAAGTTGACGCGGGACACCTGGCCGAGGTTGGAGTTGAACGTGCGGCGCAGAGGGTGGCGACACACCCCGTTTGGGCTGATGATGGCTTCCCTTGTCATGGTCATCGGGTCTCTGGTCCTCCTTGGCTGTCATGGAGCGTCTTCCGAACGGTGGCGTGGTCTTTCCCAGGGGCACTCCCTTCGGCGGCATGACGTGAGGGCCTCCGGTTGGCCCCACCTTCCCAGCGGGAAGGTTATTTCACTTCTTATTGAGTCAAGATGGTATGTTTTTTCAGCTATCGCCGATGAGAAATGTCCATGGCCGGCTGGAATTCACCCGGTTGCGGCAAGTTGCTATTGACAACCCACAAGGTTCCGGTCTGCAGGGCCTGCCTGGCCAAGCTGGACGACCGCCGCCGCCATCTCTCTGGTGCGCTGTCGACGAGGTCCATGCCCGTGGGTCCGGCCGGTGTCGGCTGCCCGAGCCTGCTGCGGAGATGGTGGAGACTCCGCTGCGGCGCCAGTCCCTCGTGGGCCGGGTCCTCGGGGCGCTGGGGCGGGTAGTGCGGCGCTGAGCTGGCCGCGGGTCCGAAGGGGCGATCACCGGGAAACCGGGCTGAAACGGGCGGATACGGTGCCGGTCGGCGGGGACTCCAGGGAAACCGGTCCCTCAGAATGCGTTTTGAGGGCCTTGTTTTCCTGGAGGTGGTGAATTACCCGTCCGGCCCTGAAATTCCGCATTTTGCCCGTCCAGACCGGCGAGGGCATGCGCTGGCGGGCGGCCCAGACCCCTGACAGCAGGCTGTCGCGCTGGCGGCCCGTCGCCGGCCATCATCATTCGGGCGGGTATTTTCATGGCGGGTATTTTCATGGCGAGGAACAATATGATCATGAAGAACACTGGTGAGGTGGCCGCCCAGGCCCACGAGTTCCTGGACCAGGCCTATTGGCTGGGAATCTGCGTCAAGCGTCAGAGAGCGGATGGACTGCCGCAGACCATTTGGCCAGGGTCGTTGCCCCTGTCGAGGGCTGGCCCTGCGACACAGGCGGCAAGTTCCTCGAGGTGATGCGCAATGCGGCCGCTCAGTCCGGGGACGGTAGTATTAATGAGCTCACCGGACCGGCGCACATGCTGCGGGAGAATTCCGAGAGCGGCCTGGTCCAGGAAACCATCAGGGTGCGCGTGAGGAGCGTGGCTGGAACGCCTGGCGCCACTGACTAAAAATAAATCGGCCCCCTGGAGGCCGGGCCGCAATTGCGGCTCGCACAGGGGCCGGTTCCGTTGAGCGTACGTAAGCGAGAGGACGGTTGGTTAAGCTAACGGAGCTGAAGCCACTGCCGCCCCGCTGCTGCCTCCGTCCCCGGCGATGTCGAGCACCACGATGTCGGCCACACCAGCGAGGAACCCGCCGCCCCTGCTCCCCGGTGGCCGCCGGGCTGTGCGCCAAGTGTGGCCCGCGGCCAACACTCCGGGCCACGGTGTCCGGACGACCCCTTGCGTCAGTTGTCGGCCGGAGTCTGATCAGATCCACTAGGGGGTGTCGTCAAAGTAATTTAGTCCAAATCGCCATGGCCCGAATCTGGCAGATGGCCAGGTAAGAAAGGGAGTTCTTGGCATACCGGGTCGCCACTCCCCGCCACTGCTTGAACTCCAAGAAACCGTTCTCCACCAAATGCCGCAACTTGTACAGCGCCCGGTCGTAGTCCCGCTTTTCCTTCCGGTTGCTCTTGGGCGGTATCACCGGATTCATCCCTCGGGCCGAGGCCCCGGCCACGATTTCATTGGTGTCATAGGCTTTGTCCGCCAGCAGGTGTTCCGCCTTGATGCCCTCAATCAGGGGCAGCGCTTGGGAGCAGTCAGCCACAGTGCCTGCGGTCACCGCCAGCCTTACCGGCATTCCTGGGAGTCCACCGCCAGGTGCAGCTTGCTGTTGAGCCCCCTTTTGTGCGGGCAATGGCTTGGTTGCCGCCCCGGGCCCCGGCGCTGTGGGGATGGGCCTTGATGTAGCTGGCGTCAATCATCAGCCATTCATAATCAGGGTCATCCATCACCGCCTCCAGCAGCCCGGCCCAGACGTTCCGGTCCCGCCAGCGGCAGAAGCGGCGGTGGGTGTTCTTCCAGTCCCCGTAGTCCGGGGGCAGATCCCGCCAGGGGGCGCCGGTGCGCAAAATCCAGAACACGGCGTTGATGAAACGGCGGTTATCTTGGGCCGGCCGGCCTGTCTTGCCCTTGCCGCCGGGGAGAAGGGGTTCCAAGATTTCCCATACCCGGTCTGAAATATCGTGGCGCCGGTGCGCCGGGGCTACGGCTACTGCTGGCATTGCCCAATCCTGCTGCACTAATTGCAATATCAGCTTATTATCACACTCTCACTTTGACGACACCCCCTAGCATTCCTGGGTCCCGGCTTTCGCCGGGAGGACGGTAGGGTCTACTGAAACCGGCCCTCGCAGACCGTCTTGATCCGATTTCGGGCCGCCTGGCGGCCCTCGGCGCGCTGCCGGGACAGCATGTTCAACCTTGCGGGCCGCCTCGGAATTTGATCATATGGGAACTTTTACACCAAAAGTTCCCATATGATTCCCCACTACTGGAACCCCCAACAGGTCGAGCGGCTCTTGGACTCCCTGGCGGCCCTGGGGCTTCGCCGCACCCGGGTGGCGGCGCTCATCATGTGGCGATCTGGGCTGCGTGTCGGTGAGACCGTGGCTCTGGAATGGCGGGACATAGACGTCACGGCCAACTCCCTGCTGGTCCGCAGCGGCAAGGGCGGCAGGGGCCGGACCGTTCCGCTGCACCCGGACCTGGCCGCCCTGTTCACCAATTGGCCCACGTCCTACGGTCCGCGGGACCTAAACCGAAGCCAAGGCGGGATGCGCATTTGCCGGGTGTGGTGATTCCGGACGGGAGTCTCGCAGGAGTGATTCGGCCCTTGATTGCAAGACCGCCCGGCAGCGCCGTCTCACCTCGTCTTTCCGGCTGGTCAGCCCGGCCAGGAATTTGCCGACCCTCTCCTGCACTGCCTCTCTGCTTCCCAGACACAGATTGCCAGTGGCCTCCTCTCTCGCCCACCCCCAGACAGCCTCATCGGCGTTGAAATCCGGGCTGTACCCCGGCAGGTCCACCAGTCGCAACTCCAGACCCGGCGTCCGCAGGTACTCCCGCACCGCCTCGCCCCTATGCGCCGGCGCGTTGTCCCAGATGACCCTCAGTGGCCCGGCGCGCCCCTGCCGCAACTGGGACAGGAATGCCGCCGAGGTGCCTGAATTGCTGTTACACTCCAGTTCCATCCACTCCACCTCTCCAGTTTCCAGGCACACCGCCGAGTAGTAGCTGGCCTTCTCGCCGTAACGCGGGCTGGTCGAGTCCACCAGAGCAGGTTCTCCTCTCAGCACCCACTTGCCCCGCAGTTCGGCGTCCGCCCGGAAGTGGGCTTCGTCGGTGAAGAAAATCCTGGCCCCGGACCGCCGTGCCTCCTCCGTCAGGGCGGCGTACTCCGCCACGAAGGACTGCCGCTTGGCCCCATCAGCCTTGAGCAGACGCTTCTTGGGCCGCTTGAAGGCAAACCCCAAACGGTGCAGGTAGTTCAGGCAACCACTGCGGCTTAGGCCGATGCCAAAACGCTCCAAGACAAACTGACGAACCACCCTCCAATTCCAGTTGGCGAGTTCGATGCCGGCCATGGCAGGCAGTTCCTGCACCGCCGCCCTCAACTCCGCCTGCTGCGCCTCGCAGAGGGCGGGGGGGGGGGGAACCCCCGGACTGCTCGAAAATCAAGGCGGCAGGCCCACCCTCGCCAAAGGCGGCGGCCCATCGTCCAATGGTGTGAGTATCCCGTCCCAAAGCTTGCGCCGCACCCGAAGCTGTCCAGCCTTGGGCCAGGAGCCAGATGGCGTGCCATCGTTCCCGCTCCCTGGGTGCCGGCGCCAGAATAGCCGCCGGTGTAGATCCCTGGCATCCATTTGCCATTGTTCGAGAAACCGGTCAATTTGCCTCACGCCCATCGACATCCCCTCCCAGACCCCATAGCTGGCTAACCCAGTCCCCCCAAATTTACCGCATTACCCTGCGCATTTCACCTTGGCTTCGGTTTAGGTCTGAGTGGGGTGCGGCCCCATGGAGACGCCAGCGAAGACCACCAGCCGCCCGTCGCGCAGGGCGTTCAGCAACGGCTCCGGGAAATCCACGCCGCCGATTCTCATTTGATTCCCTCCACCAGTGCAATCGCCGCCTTGCCGCCCGGCTGTACCGTCGTACGTTTGTGCAGCGCCTTTTGCATCGCTGGCGTCCTCCTTGAATGGCAACGCGCGGGACGTGGTCTCATATCGGCAACACTCGAACCCGGCTTCGGCTCTCGTCAACCACGACCAGGGCCCCAGCGGACAAGTCGGCTTCATGCTGATTGAGAGCGGCAATAACCGGCTCTTCCAGATAGTCCGGCAGAGTGTCTTCCGTGCGGACCTGTAGCACACTCGGCCCCGCTTCGTGCGAGAGCGCCAGCATGGTGCCGAAGTCCAGGTCGTGGGTGAACACGACGTATTGGTGATCCCTCGCCCAATCCATGATGTCTTTGTCGCTGGCTCCCGGATCTCCGAGGGTGGACCAATGCACTGCCTGCCACCCGTGCTTCCGCAGGACGGGCACCCATTGGGGTGACAGGTTCATGTCAACGAGGAATTTCAGCCTCATGGCGCGTAAAGAGGAACTTCGCGTTCCTCCAGCCTCCAGGCCGCGTAGGCTAGGCACTGGCTGATGTCTTCCTCCTCAAGATATGGATATGCTTGAAGTATCTCAGCACGTGAGCGGCCGGCCGCCAACAGCCCCACCACCGTACCGGCCGTTACGCGCATGCCGCGGACGCACGCCTTGCCCCCCATCACGGCGGGATCGAAGGTAATCCTGTCCAGTGATTTCATGCCCTATCTCCTCCGATGTTCAGGCCCTCCTAAACTAAAGCCAAGGTGGGATGTACATTTAAGTGGCGATGGTGATTCAGATGGGTTGTGCGGGTGAATCCCTTTCATCCGTACTTGGAGAATGACCCGGCTCCGTCGTTTGCCCCCCACCATCTGCGCATTTCACCTTGGCTTTAGTTTAGTTTACGCCCCCGACCCATCCCGTACTTCGTGTAATAGTCAGTTGAACCCACCACCACGTCCACCGTCTGCCCCGGCTCCAGTTCCGGGCTGACAATCTCCACCTTGCCTGGACTTTACGCATTTTAAGCGGCATAAGCGAGGGAATCTGCAATACGATGGTACAGAGTGGCGGGGAGTTTCTGTACATCGGAGTTGGCGGTCGATAGTGAAAAACCCTCCGACACCAACCACCAGTGGCTACGCACAAAGGTGATGTCATCCATTACTTTTCCTGGATTTTGCGTAAAGTCGAGCTTCGGTCATGGCGAACGCCAAGTGCAGGTCCTGCGATCATGTCGCCGACGCCGGCGCTTATTGCAGTTCGTGCGCCGCGGACATCATGGCCAAGGCTCTCAACCCCTTCTACGGCGGACGGCGAAAGAAGCTCCCCCGGCCGGAGCCGCCCAGACCCTCCGCTCCCACCACTCAACACAGGCTCTTCCAGTAACCCCGTGCGTAAAATTGTACGCTGATCCCTTCCAGCAGACCCTGGCCGACAAGCTGGTCTGGCCTTCGCCCTGAGAGCTCTAAGGAGGCCCGGAAACTGCCCACGGGCCTTGCCTTCACAATGCGCGATAATTGTAATGATCATCGCCAATAAGTCTGGCCTGTCCTGTCGACTCACCAGAGAATGTTACCGAAATTCCAGCTCTTATTTCCCACTCCAACCAAGGCCAATTCCACCTTCTTGCTCCGCCCCGATGCAGGTCCATCAGATGCGGCGTAGACCAGCCCTTTGGCCGTGACGCCTCGCCAATCCCTCACCCTGCTCGCATCCCCGAGACCCCTTCCTTGATCTGCCGTTGTAATATTGGGGAAATGCCCAGAAAAGCCCCGGGACTTCAAGCGCCATAGCCCCGGCTAGTTCCCCTGCACCACCCAGGCAAATCCTCGTCGGGCAACACGACCTCGCCGTACACCGTGGCGCCCCTGTGCTGCCACTCGTCGATCGTCGCGCTGCTGCCCCAGCCAATGCTCCGCCACCTAGGCTCATCCTGTTCGTTCAGCCAGGCCGCCGCGGCGGCCGCCCGCTCCTCGTCATCGAATTGTTGCAGGGCTCGAAATGTTGTGGTCGACCCGTCCGCCAGCTTGACGTGAAAGGCAAAGATTCTGGAGGCGGCTATCGGGCTGCCCTGCTCGTCGAAGCCCTCGCTGGGGAAGGCCTCCAGGAAATCAGACAGACCCCAGTCCTCCACCATTGCGGCCAGACCCTTCGGCAGTTGCCCCCCGTCATTGTGCCGGTCGATCATTTCCCGGATCGCGTCCGCGTCCGGGCTTGCCGCCAGCGTTTCCGCGTCCAGCACCGTCAGGTAAATCTCGGACTCGTATCCCGAAATCTTGTTCCTGACCAAGGCATAAATGTCGATTTCGCGGTGGGTGTCAATGATGCCTACGGAAAGCCCGCCACCGGACTCGGCGGACGTATGCAGCGCATCGGAAAGCCGCGTAAATTCGCCCCGCAGAACGATTGCCCACTGGTAGGTGCGGAACGGGGTCGAGAGAAGCAGAGCATCCGCGCCCACCGACACCAGCAGCTCCTCGACGAAGGGCAGCTCGTCCAGGCTCACAAAGTGGGCCAGTTGAAACTCAACGTGCTCCATCAGGTCCGGCCTCTGCGACACCGTTTCCAGATTGATATAGGCGTACATCATGGAATCCGGCAACAGGGCCAGCACCGCCGCTGGGTGCCCCGCCGGAACGTCCACGGTCGGCAACGGCGGCCTCTCGGTTAGAGGCGCTTCCGTCGGGGGGGCGGCGGTTGGCTGAGGCCCTGCCGCCACACCAGTCGGCTCAGCGGTTGCAGTCGGCTCCGCAGGGGTCTCGGTGGGCGGCGCAACCGTCGGCGTTGCCGCTGGCCGCGTAGACCGTTCTGTCGCCTCCGTCGGCGAAGTCTCTGTGGGCAAAGCCGTTGGCATCGCCGTCTCCGTCGCCTCAGTCGTGGGTGCCCCGGTGGTCGGTGACGCGGGGATCCCAGTGGGCGGCGACTCCGTCGGCCTGACCTCCGACCCACAGGCTACGGCAAACACCACCAATGCCATGGCAAGCGGCCACGTTCTGGTCAATACAATTTTGATCAGCCTGTTCAATTAGCCTCCACGGTTATTCTCTGGCGCTCTCAGAGATGGAACCAGGCTCCATCTTGGTTCGGTCAATCCCACCCGATTAACTTGAGTCCCTCCTCGTCAGAGACTGCGGCCTCCGAGAATACATAGCTACCCTTCTGAATCCAATCTCCGAGGCCCGCTGGCGGTTCATCCTTCAGCCGGACGGCACTTGCTACTGCCCGCTCGTCGTTGGGGTACTGTCGGATCTCACGAACTATGACGGTTTCGTCCTCCCTGAAGGTGAGATGCGATATTTCAGCCCTGTACGTTCTTACGGGCAAGCGGTGAACTGTCAATGGCGCCGAGAAGTTGGGCCAGTTAGCGAGGACCTTTCCCCTGAACGTCAACACCACGATGGCCCAACTTCTCAGCGCCATTGACGCCCGTTATTGACAACGAGTGGGACTCGGACACGACCTATCTGGTTCTCCCACGGCGCTTGGCCCGCAGCCAGCGCTCCGTCGTAGACTCGGTCCCCTCAAAGTCTTGCTCCAGGCCACTGGGTACCCTCTTCCTAGTTCCGGCACCCCCTTCCTCGGGCTTGGTAATTTGGCCACCCAGTGGTACCGGGGGATCGGTCGCGGTCAATTCTCGCTGGCTTGCGTCGCTAATGTTTAGTCTAGGCCGACCGGCCCTGCGCTGACGCAAGTTTTCAAGCACGGGCGACACAGCCTCCTGTTCCAGCGAGACGCGGCCCCTGCGCATCCATGCCTTAGCTGTCAAGAGCCAGGTCCATGCCTCGCTATGGGACAGGTTCAGGCGGCGCAATGCAATGTCCAACGGCAGGAGGATGGCGACGGCCATCAACAGCCACCAGGCTAGTGGCACATCCCCATAGGCTGGCGGCAGCCCCGGGCCAAAAGACTCGGACGGGCTGTTTATCACTTTACCTCCGGTAATGGCTGCGAGACGCTCCAGCAAGTCGGTGCTTCCCTCCAGCTCCCTGTACTCGGGCGAGTAGGGTACTACCAGACCCGCGGTAGTGGAGCGCAGTTCCCCCTCAGACGTCTCTTCTACGATCTGTATTAGGTACGAGCCTTGCTCGTTGGCTGGAAATTCTGCTTCGAAACGTTCCAGCGCCGTGGCCACCAAGGGGACCTCCATCGCCTCTAACTGTGGCCCTACGATGCGCGCCGAAAGCCGTGCGTCCTCTTGTGCTTCTCCTTCGACAAGTAACGAAGCCACACCTGCCTTCACCTCGCCCTCCATCTGGAACGCCACATCCTCCGGGGGGAGGGTCCAGTCCACCAACGCCGACCAGAAGACGGGCGCCCTCCTCCACGCATTGAGGGTTCCCGTCCACCGGCCCTCGCTGTCGCTGGTCCAGGCTATGGTCCGCCCCAGACCGGACTGCCACTGGGCGAGTAGTGGGTCTCCCCTGTGAGACACCAGCACAACGTGACCCGTGTTCTTTGGCAGAGTGGTCACGTAGCCGTCCAGCGTGGGGAACTCGCCTCCAGTGGACCGCAGTACCGGGCTATTCCCCACCACCAGGGTGGTAGTCGGCTCCTCAATAATGGCGTTGCGGGCGGCAAGGCGGGTCTCATTGGTCAGGATTGTCGGGATGTCCCGTGCCCGGTCGGTAGAGTAGAAGCGTCCCCCTCCTTCCTCTGCCAGCCACCGGAGGAGACCGGCATCTACATCCAGCCCAACGCCTATGGTGGACAGAGTGATACCTTCTCCATTAAGGTCCGACAGGAGCCTCAGGTAGTTGCCATCCGTCGAGATGCCATCCGTAAGCAGGACCATGTGTCTGCGGGGCGCCGCGGTATTGGCCAGACCTTGGTAGCCAGTGACCAGTGCAGGGTAGATATCGGTGCCGCCGTTGGATATCAACCTGCCGATAGATTGCTGCATCTCTTTCAGGTGCGCTGCGTTTCCGATTTCGCCCATGGGTGCCAGCCACCAGTTGCTAGCATCAAAGGCCACCACTCCCGCGAGGTCAGAGGGCTCCAGTTCCTCCAAGCTGAGGTGGGCCGCTTCTTTAGCCATCTCCACTTTGGAGATGCCGTCCGAGCCTGGACCGGACATACTGCCGGACTTGTCGATGATCAGCCCCAGCGCCACCCTGCCTGTCTCCTCGCGCTCTGGGACTTGGGAGAAGACTGGTAACACATCCTCCAGGGGCGTGTCCCGGTAGTCGCCCATGGTGAAGCTATGAGGGCCTCCCACCACGAGGAGGCCCTTCCCCAGGTCGCGGACAGCCGCGCGAATCACTTCCATCTTGCTCTGGCCCATGGACCAGGCGGGCACATCGACCAGAACAATGCCTGAGTACATACCCAACTCCTCCAGGAACTCGGGGAACAGCGTCGTCGGTATCAATTCAACATGAAGGCTCGTGGCCTCCAGGGCCTCGGAGACGTTCTTTGCTGCACCCTTCCTATCTTCCACCACCAGAACCGAGGGAGAGCCGAGAACGTTGACGAAGGCATCGGCCCGGTTGTTTCTGAAGCGGGTGTCGGTCTCACTGTCCACGGTCGCACGGATGGTATGAAACCCCGGACGGTCGATACCCACGTCAAATGAGAACCGAGTCTCTCCGGGCTCAAGGGTAACCTGCCTGGCTGCAACTACCGCTCCATCCAGCGACACTTGCAAAGTGGCGCCAGCCACCCCGGCGCTGCCGACCGTGACTTCAACCGGGACCCGCTCTCCTATATTGGCTGAAGAGGGGGCAATCACCGAGGCCACCAATACCTCAGGGCCCGAAGGCCCTTCCAATCGGGCAACATCCACTTGAACTCCCTGCGCCCGGAGAAATCGTGCCTGTTCCAACGCGTCGCCCAGATTTTCCTGTCCGTCGGAGATGACCACGATGCGCTGGCGGGCGTTGGGAGGCAGCAACGCGGCAGCCAGGCGAAGCCCGTCGGCAAGGTCGGTGTTGTCGGCGCGGACCTCCGACTGGAACTCCCGAAATCCTCCCTTTCCGGTAACGGGCCACTCCACCAAGGCGTCGCGTCCGAAAGCGACGACGCCTGCTTTATCGTCTGACCCTCTTGCCTCCATTGCTTGCCAGACGAACTCTTCAACCTGAGTGCGTTGCTGCGCAACGCTGTCTGAAAGATCAGCAACAAATACCACAGCCTGCCGGTCGACCGTATAGCGAACGGCGGGAATAGCCAACGCCACAACCAAAAGCGTAACGAGCAGCATTCTGAACGCTGGAATGAGTCGGCCACGCATGCCCTCCCTTCCCCGCCTTGATTGACGCCACAGGTAGAGGACACTGCCCAACGCGGGAGCCAAGAGCAGGAGCGCCAACGGTTGTTCGAAGCTAATACCCACGGCTATACACGTGCCATTCCACTCCCAGGATAACCAAGACAGCCAGGGCTAACCAGGAGGCCAGCTCCCAGGGGACCAGGTCCGACCCTGCTGCTGGCTTCTGCTGTGATTCCAAAATGGGTAACTCTGAAGGACCGATAGCGGACTCTACAGGGTCAAACAAGTTGGCTATGAAGTAGCCAACCTTCTCTCCTTCTGGGGTCTCACGGATTACCCGGTATGGTCCCACTTCTTCCACAGTGAAAGGCGGCGCTGGGAACGGTGGAGCCACCTGTATCCGCTGTCCGCTGGGCGTCTCCACCCACGCGGCCTCTGATTCTGGAGGTATGGGGACCTCGATAGTGGCACCGGGCCGTACAACCAGACCCTCGCTTATCCCAGGCAACAACCAGCGGGTCAGTTCTTGCGTAAGAATCGGGAAGGCTGGCTGAAGCGCCAGGTCCGAGTCGTGCAGATCGAAGGCGAATGCGACGATTCTGCGGTTAGGCTCTTCCCACGCTGCCAGCAAAGGTCCCTGGTCTGAGTCCAGAAGGACCCGCGCCTCCGGCGGGGGCCGTAATGGGACCGCCTCCCGGACATGTACGTTCGACAAGTCCACGTAACGGAGGATCTCGTCGCCGCTGGGCCGAATCCCCTGCACAGGAACAGGCGTCGCCGACACCCATGCGGCGCTGCCCGCAGGCGGGTCCAGGACTAACGCGGCGCCATTGGGGAAAGCAGGGGGGAGAAAACCGTCGAAGACCCAAAGGTCAAAGCCTTTTTCCGAAGAAAATGCCTCTGGCGCAGCCTTGGTGACCTGGAGCCCTGGTTGCAGAGACAAAGACTTTTCCAGGAAGCGGTTGCCCGTGCTGACCAAGAGTACTCGCGCCCCGTAACCGGAGCCGCCGGTGGCCCACGCTCGGTCGTCCAAGGCGAAGGCGTCTCCAGGGACCAGTCGCGCCTCCAGCACTGTCGCCTCCGGTAGTGAGGACCAACTCACGGTCCGGTCGCCGCCACCGCCCACCTCCAACTCTCTGACGTCGTAGAGCAAGCCGCCGGCGTATAGATGCAGAGAAACTGCGCGAGCGTCAGGGCCGTAGTTCGCGACACGGGCCAGCCCCTGCGTCCCTGTCTCCGTGCGCCGAATGGAGAAGGCGGCAATAGCCAGATTGCCATGCAAAGTGCCCACCGGCTCGAATTGAAGGTCAAATGGCAGCGGACCCAGGGGCTGAAGGCTGGAGGCGTTTCCGTCGCTTAGCACAACCACCTTTGCCGGTCGCTCTTCACGGACGACCGATGCCGCCAGTGAAAGGGCGGAGTCCAGGTCAGCGCCACCCGCCGTTGGCCGGGCCTCCACAATG
This sequence comes from Dehalococcoidia bacterium, assembly GCA_965222025.1. Taxonomy (GTDB): domain Bacteria; phylum Chloroflexota; class Dehalococcoidia; order Lucifugimonadales; family UBA3495; genus VXOI01. Next base: position 393,386 of record CBDCTI010000008.1, read on the forward strand.
GTACGGCGCACTCTTCCTCTGTCCTGGCTTTGTGCCACCAGGACCTCCGGGACGTCGCCCATCCGTATCACCGTAGCCAGGTTGGATTGAGGAAGTTGGTCTATTAGTCCAAGCGCCTCTTGCCGAGCTTGCCCGAAGCGAGAGGGGGAAACGTCAGAGGCCTGCATACTGGCCGAGGCGTCCAGCACCAGAATCAGGTCCCCCTCGATGCCGCTAGCGCGCAGGAAGTACGGACCGGCCAACGCAAAGACCAGAGCGGCCAGGGCCAGAAGCTGTAGAAAAAGCAACAGGCTGGGCCGTAGCCGCTGCCATAGAGTGTTCGCCTCTATGTCATGGACTACGTGTCTCCAGAGGAAGGTGCTGGAGACACGCCGCTCCCGCCCCCTCACCCGCAACAGGTACAGGGCAAGTACGGGAATGGCCAGCAGGCCGAAGAACAGTGCGGAGGGAGCGAGGAAGCCCAACGTCAAATCCTAGGCCAAGATCTGCGCCCGCCGCAGCAGACGAAAAACGGCATCATCGATAAGAAGGTCGCTTCGCAACTGTACGAAGGAGATACCATGAGCGTGGCAGAAAGAAGCCACCTCCCGTGTGTAGGCGCTGAGACGGTCTCGGTACGCCTGGAGGGTCCTGGGAGTCAGGGTGACTTCCAGCGACGTGCCGTCTTCATCGTCAACCATTTGCCAGTGACCCGTTACCTCCGGGGTTATTTCTTCAGGCGCCAGGATTTGGAGTACGATTGCCTCCTGACGTGCAGCCACTAATGTCTGCAGGCCGGCTCGCCAGTCGCTGTCGGTCAGCAGGTCAGTTACAAGTACGGAGAGTCCGGGACGCCGGCAGTAGCGCGAAGCAAAGGAAGAAAGGGCCCCTCCAAGGTCGGTTGTGTCCAGTATCTGAAGTTGTTCCAGGAATTCCCATACCTTCCAGACATGGGCCCTGCACCCTGCGGCCGGTAGATGGTCCCTGAGGTCGCCGCCCAGAGCAAAGACTCCTACCCGGTCGTACCTCAGCAGCGCCAGGTAGGCCAGGGCGCCGGCCACCCGGCAGGCAAGGTCAAATTTCGAAGGTTCGCCCCAGGCCATGGAGCGGGAAGTGTCCAGCAGCAGCGAGACGGTCAGGTTCTCCTCAGCACGGTAGAGACGCAGGAACAAGCGCTCCAAGCGGGCGTAGGCGTTCCAGTCAATGCGGCGGTAGTCATCTCCCGGTGCGTAGTTGCGGAAGTCTGAGAACTCCACTGACATTCCTAGCCTTGGCGAGCGCCGGGGACCAGTGCCAGGCCCGGCAAGACTTTGCCGTGTGGCCAGCCCCAGGGCCTCCAGCTTGTGCAAAAACTCCGGAGTGAACAGACTCGTCCTTCTAACCATAGCTGACCTTATTTCGCCGGTTTTGGGATCTGCCGTCTCATCGGGATAATAAGCAGCCGCAGAAGCGATTCCGTCTGGAGTAGGCAGAGCGCTTTCTAATATGGGCCGGTGAACAAAAGCCAATTCTCAGTTCGGGCTTCCCAATGGCTGACCAAGTTGTATTTAAATTTGATATATATGGCTACTACCCCCACGCTTCGTCAATTCCGCGAAGACGGGAATCAAGGACTGCAAATGGGAGAAAATTTGACTGAGGGCTGGCGCATCTAAACTAAAGCCAAGGTGAAATGCGCAGATGGTGGGGGCAAACGACGGAGCCGGGTCATTCTCCAAGTACGGATGAGAGGGATTCACCGGCATAACCCAGCTGATCATCATCGCCACTTAAATGTACATCCCATCTTGACTTTAGCCCGAATCCACCGATAGAGGACGTCAGGTTAGCGACCTGAAGTGGTCAAAGGGTGCTCCTCTGAATCTGGGATAATGGTTTTCGAGAAAGGAAACCGACCCCAGAAAAGGAGCACCCAATTGATGCTACCACGCAACCATCCCGACCGTATTCGCATCGTCTTTGACGACCACCGTCTGGTGGCCAATGCCGGCCTGCTCCTGCCGGCCACTCTCGCCCAACACCTGGGCCTGGGGGAACTCGTAGACCATCACCTCAATCTCGGCAGCGCGCCGGGCCGGGCCAACGCCGGCGACAAGATGATGACCCTGGTCGCCTCTGCCCTGGCTGGCGGCGATTGCATCGACGACGCCGATGCGCTGCGCGCCGGTGGGACGGCCGGTGTTCTCGACTGTAGGGTCAAGGCGCCATCCACCCTGGGCACCTTCCTGCGCAGCTTCCGCTGGGGCCATGTCCGTCAGCTGGACCGGGTGATCCGGGAACTGCTGGCCCGGGCCTGGGCCGCCGGGGCGGGACCCGGCGACGCGCCGTTCACCATCGATCTGGACTCCACCATCTGCGAGACCTACGGACTGGCCAAGGAGGGGGCGCGACACCACGGCTATACCGGCAAGCGGGGCTATCACCCGCTGTTGGCCGTGGCCGCCGGCACCGGCGACGTGTTGATGTCCCGGCTGCGCGAGGGCCGGGCCAACACTGTTCGGGGCGCCGCCCACTTCCTGCGCGAGACGGTGGGACGGGTGCGCTACGCCGGCGCCAGGGGCCGACTCACGGTGCGGGCCGACAGCGGCTTCTATGCCCACGCCATCGTCGCCGTCTGCCGCAAGATGGATGTCCGCTACTCCATCACCATCCGCCAGCACAAAAGCCTGCGCAATCTCATCGAGGCCATACCCGAGACGGATTGGACGCCCATCCCATACTGGATGGACGGCGCCGCCGATGTGGCCGAGACCACCTACACTCCCTTTGAGAGTGAGGCCGGCGCCGCGCCGGTGCGGCTCATCGTCCGGCGTGTGAAGCCCACGCCCGGTTCCCAACTGGCCCTCTTCGCCACCTACAGCTATCACGGATTCATCACCGACCGGGACGGGGAGACCCTGGAGCTGGAGGCCGACCACCGCCGCCACGCCGAGATCGAGAACGCCATCCGGGACCTCAAGTACGGCGTCGGGCTGAACCACCTGCCGTCCGGCCGATTCGCCGCCAACGGCGCTTGGCTGGCGGTACAGGTGATGGCCCACAACCTGGCCCGCTGGACGGCCCGCATCGGCTTGCGCGAGCAGATCGTGACCACCAAGACCCTCCGGCGTCGGTTCTTCGCCCTGGCGGGACGGACCACCCGCTCGGCGCGCCGCCTCACTTTGCATCTTCCCAAGCATTGGCCCTGGGAAACCCAGTTCAGCAGCGCCCTGGCCCGGCTGCGAGCCATTCCACTCCCCGCCTGACGGCGCTGTCCGCAACCGCCCCAACACCTCCAAACTCGCGTCCGCCCCGCCCGCGAGTGCATCCTGCTGCGTCCGATCTCACTATCACGCGATTCCCAGCCTCCATAGACCGCTCTCCAGGTCCGGTGCGGCTACTGAAAACCCTCCGCGGGGTCACATCGGTCCAATGAAGCCCAGGCTTTCTCCCTTGCAGGCTCCCTCATCCCAATTTGCCCAGCATTCACGCCTCCCATCGGTGGATTCGGGTTTAGTTTAGATTCCCGCGCAAGCGGGAATAACGGGGGATCGTCAACAGAACTTCGCAGGCGAACACCTTCAAAATGAGGAGTGAGCCGAGATTGGCATGATTGCCCGGCAATACTTGGGAGGCGGCGTTCAAGCATGATACTCCAGCTCCAATATCCATCATTTCAAGGCGGTTGGACCACTGGAACCGAGCAGCCCTGGGGAAGTTATCCGCGCCCCCTCCTTGGTCCCCTTTGAGTCTCAAAGTCGCCGGGCTTCAGGCCCCTTCCGGCGGCACCGCCTCCAGGATCTGCTCGATAATCCGGTCCGCCGCAACGCCCTCCGCTTGAGCCTCGAAGTTAAGGATGAGTCGGTGGCGCAAAGCGGGATGGGCCACTGCTTGCAGGTCATCTCTCGACAGGTTATACCGCCCCTCCAGTAGAGCCCGCACCTGGCCCCCTATGACCAGGGCTTGAAGTCCCCTCGGGCTGGCCCCGTAGCGAACGTATTGCCTCACCGGATCTGGCGCTTCTTCTCGCTCAGGATGGGTGGCCAAGACCAGGGCCAGCGCGTACTCCTGCACATACGAGGCTATGGGAACCGCTCTCGCCAAATGAATCATGTCAATCAATGCGGGACCATCGGCCACGGGATTGGCGTGCTCAGGTTCGAAACGAATGGTGCGCCGCAAAATCTCGCCTAGGTCCTCACGGTTTGGAAAGGGCACCAGCACCTTGAAGAAAAACCTGTCAAGCTGCGCTTCAGGAAGGGTGTACGTCCCCTCCATTTCTATCGGGTTTTGGGTCGCCATTACGAAGAAAGGTGAGGGCAGCGCCCGAGTAGCGTTACCCACGCTCACCGTGCCCTCCTGCATGGCCTCCAGCAAGGCCGATTGGGTCTTGGGTGTAGCCCGGTTGATTTCGTCGGCCAGCACCAGGTTGGCAAGAATGGGGCCCTGTTGGAATTGGAAGGAACGCCGTCCCTGTTCGTTTTCAGTGAGTACGTTGGTACCAACGATATCCGCGGGCATCAGGTCAGGGGTGAACTGAATGCGGGAGAACGAGAGTTTCAGCGCCTCTCCAAGGGTGCGGATCAGCAGAGTCTTGCCCAGGCCGGGTACGCCCTCAAGCAGGACGTGCCCCCCAGATAAGAGGGCGATGACGACGTCCCGCACAACCTGTCGTTGGCCCACGATGACACGGCCAATCTCCTCCTCCAAACGCCGCGCGGTCTCGATGAATTCGGCAACGTCCTCCTCGCCGACCGCCGTTTCCCCTTGAGATTGGTCCATTCGGGCGCTCCTAAGGTATATGACTTCCAGAACTAAGCCAGGGTTCAGAGTGATGCTCCCGTCCATCGAGAGCCTACTCCATCCAACCTTGCCAGGGATATGGGGATCTCGCCGGCAAGGGGGTATTCCCTTTACCGATTACCATTGCGGTCTTAGCCTATTGCTCCAGCTCCGCAAAATAGCGGCGCACCAGGTCCTTATGGCCTTGGGGCACCGGGCTTCGTTCCATATGCTCTCGGGCCTGCTCCGCGTACTCTCCCAGGACTTCGTTATACGGGCGTAGCCTTCCAGGAGCGATTCCTTGGCCAGGGCGCGTCCGCACCTCCGTGGAAACTCCCGGGCCGTGGCTCGGTACGAAAACAGTCTGCCCTTCGGTGAGAAGTCTGCCGGTCGCGTCTCCCTGGCGGTCCCCCAGTTGGTTACCCGCGCCGCTTCCGCCCGAGCCGCCACCGGGACCAGAACCCCTGTTGCCCTCTCCACCTGGTCCACCTTCTCCCGTGCCATCACTATTGCCGTCCTTACCACCCTGACCTGCTCCCGATACGGAGCCTCCACCGTCCTGTTGGTCTTCACCGGCGGCCAGGCCGCCGGGGGCCTGAACCAAAGCAACGCCGCTGACGACCGAGCGAGCGCTTCGCAGGACGGCCTGCGTCCGCTCAATGGTCTTCAAGGCTTCCACCCCCTCCCGAAGCGACGCCAGCCTGTCCGCCAAGTCTCCTAGGGCAGCCTCTTGGTCACCGGAGGCAATGGCCCGTGAGGCCTGCCTTAGAGAGCCGGCCAGGGCTTCATTCCCGGTGGCGGCATTGGCCGCCTGCTGGAGGGCAGCCGCCAAATCTTGGAGCTCACCCTCGCTCATAGAATTCATCTGTTCCGCCAGAGCTTCTATGGCATTGAGTAGAGCCGCTTCGTCCATTGTGAGGAGCGTCTGCCCCAGAGCCTCGGTAGTAGGCGAAGCGGTCAGAATTGCTCCAACATTCTGCAACGCTTTGTCCTGGCCGATTTTCGGCTCCCTTAACAACTTGACCTTCTCTTCAGCCTCGGAGAGTGCGGCCAGTGCCTCTGGTGCAGTTTCAGCCTCTCTGAGAGTTCCCTTTAGCTTCTCCAGCACCTCCTCCAAGTTGGCCCGCTCTTCAGCACTCAGAGACGAGCCTGGCCGGGTCGCCTCTTCCTGAGTTTTCTGAATCTCCTCCCTGGCCTGAGCCAGTTGCTGCTGTAACTGTTCTCGCTGCTGTATGACGAGGTTCATGGGGTTGGGTACGGTCATGAGAAGCCCGATCAGTACGAGGCCGACTAGAATGGGCAGAAAGTGGCTACGCCCGGGCCGGATGCGTACCGTTGCAGCGGGGTCCCGTCCCCTGGCAAGGTCCAACGCGTTCTGACGTTGCAGGACTGCAAAGGTGGAGTTGGAATCGCGCAATTCCCATGCCGTCCCCAGCCGGTCGGAGAGAGCCAGAAGGTGGTCTGCTTGTCTTGCTACTGACTCAAAGGAGGGTGTGTGGAGTAAACCGTACACCAACCCAGTCGTTGTCGAAGCCGCAGTAGCGAAGGCGCCCCACATGAGCACATCCGGCCACGGTACAAAACGGGCCACGGCCATCAGGCTGACGGCAATCCCCAGGCCGGCGCCGAGTCCCCAGGTTGCCCATTTTACCGTGGCCTTTAGCACGAGCCGCTTGCGCCACGGGCTGATTGCTCCTCGCAGGTCGGCAGCCCCGTATCCTGGAGACTTCACCGCCGACCCTCGGCGGGCCGGACCAGACGGAGCCTCACGGACCAGGAAACTCCCGGTCGCAGCATCATTGCAGCCAGGGACAGAAACACGAAGAATAAGACGGCGTCCACGATCATGCTGATGTGCCACAGAGCCAGCCAGTCCCCGGTTCCCGGGGCAGGCGTCCCCAGCAGTGGCACGCCGTCAAAGACGGACGCCAGCGTGGCAGAGGCCAACGCTGCCAGTGGATTGAGCACCAGCGGAAGGACTAGTAAGGGCGAGTCATCCATCGCGTCATCTGCTGCCAGGAAAAGGAAGACGGTCAGCAGCGGCGTCCCAATCAGGAGCATGAAGGTTACGGCGTAGGCAATCACCGTGGCCGTGGGCCCGCGCCGTATCAACACGGAGAGGAACACCCCGATGGCGCCCAGGGTGAGAGCCGAAACCAGGGAAATCACGAAGGCCAGCGCTACCTGACCTGGCGATACCCCACCGAACAGGAAAACCAGGCTGAACAGCGGCAGCGACGCCACCATCAACAGGAACACGTAGGAGAGGGAAGCCAGTAGCTTTCCCAGGACTATCCAAAGGGAGGACACCTGGGTGCTCAATAACAGCTCCAGGGTTTGCCGGTCTCGCTCTCCGGCAATGGCCGGTCCCGTCAGACCCGGGACAATGAAAATCACCAGGAACAGTTGGACCTGGGACAGAGTGCCGAAAAGTTGTTGCCCCACAGAGGCTGCCCTAACCGGGTTCAAACCCGACCGCAATTCTTGCAGTTGAGAATAAAGCATCATGCCGCCGAGAGCGGAAAGAAGCAGCAAGTATGCGGTGATTACGACGGCGGCACGACGCCCGCGCATTCGGGTCCGCAGCTCCTTGGCAAGAACGGCAAGGTTGCGGAACAACGTCTCAATCATTCGCCACCTTCCTCCTCGGTCAGCGCCAGGAACAGATCCTCTAATTCCTGGACAGCGTTGAAGCTGACCACAGGAATCCCGGCCTCCACCAGCGTTCTAAGGATGGCCGCCTGTCCAGCGGAATCGGCCGCACAGGCAGCGCGCACCAGACCTTCCTCACCCAGGATTTCCACGTCGCTCACCCCGGGCAAGCCCTCCAGGATGAAGCCGGCCTGCTCCGCCTTGTCCAGAGTCCGCGCCTCCAGTACCCGACTGCCCCCCAACTGGGCGAGAATGCTCTTCACGGTGCCCGAGGCAACCATGCGGCCTCGGTGGATGATGCCCACCTCCGTGGACAGGTCTTCCAATTCCGGCAAGATGTGGGAACTGATCAGCACCGCCTTCCCCATGCCGGCTATTTCCTTCAGAATCTCCCGCATCTCCACCCTGGCTCGCGGGTCCAGGCCCGACGCAGGCTCGTCCAGGAGCAGCACTTCGGGGTCGTGAACCAGGCAGCGGGTCAGACCCAGACGCTGCTTCATCCCCCGGGATAGAGTCTCGACGAACTCGTCTCGTTTGTATCCCAGATCCACCAGTTCCAGCAGGTCGGCTATGGTCTTGGGCCACCGGACTCTGGGCACCCCGTGGGCCTGAGCGTAGAACTCCAAGTACTCCCGTACCGTCAGGTCGTCGTACACGCCGAAGAAATCAGGCATATACCCAATGTGTCTTCTAGCCTCGGCGGCATGGCGGGTTACGTCCTCCCCAGCAACCCACGCCTGACCTCCGGTGGGCCGGAGCAGTGTCGCCAGGATGCGTAGGGTAGTCGTCTTCCCCGCCCCATTGGGACCCAGGAAGCCGTAGATACTGCCCCTCGGCACGGAGAAGCTCACCCCGTTGAGGGCCGCCAGCCGGCCGTAATCCTTTTCCAGCCCCTGAACGGCGATGCCGCTTTCACTACTCACGGGCCAAACCCTCCAAAATCAAGGACGGCGCCCCCCAAAACCCTTCTCTGATGACCAGTTTAATGCGCACAAGCCCGGCGGCGGAAACGTAGCCGGTGGTTCCTCCATCGTCGAACAATTCTCTTATTAGCGCCTGGTCCAGCCCGTACCCGTAGTGTGTCAGGTTGAAGACAGCCAAGCCTTGGCGCGGTGGATATGCTCCGGTGTTCCGGGATGATGGTCTCCCTACGGTTGAGGACTGGGTCTGGGGAAAGTCACTCTCCAGGCCTCGTGGCTCCCAGGTGTCATCCTCCCAATGGTATGCCAGGACTTCGACACCCTGCGCCGTAGGTGATAATCCTCCCCCGAAGGGCACGTAGAGGGCGACGCGCTCGATTTCCCGCACGTCCGAGGGCAATTCAAACTGGAACGTAATTGCACTTCCCGAACCGAGGACGACCTCCCCAGGCCCCTCCCCAGATACCTGACCTTCGACGTTCACGACCCGGCCCAGGAGCAGGCCGCCGGGTAGGGAGAAGCTCCCCTGGATTCTTGGTGCCACCGGTTTCACGAAGAGGGTTAGTGACGGACCGGCAGCCTCCACCTCGTTGACGGTGATTCCCATGGGGATTTCGTCAGTCCAGGCAACGATTGGGTGTGACAACCCCCCGGGTGAATCGGCGTAGAAGGATTCCAGAGCCTCCTCGGCCAGATCACGGAGGTGGCCCTGCTGTCTGCGTTCATTGGGGTCGCTGCGTGAAGAGCTTCCAACCTGGCCCAGTTGTCCCCGCCAGCCTGGTGAACCACCGGCAGATGCTAACAGGGGGATGTCAACAGTGGCGGTATCGCCCGGCCGCAGGGCGCCCAAGTCCTCCACCGGGCCGCCGGTGAACAGCAGAACCTGCTTCAAAGCCGTGGGGCTTTCGTTCGTGACTGTGCCTTTCAGACGCTCCCCATCTGTGTGCAGATCATACGACAACGCTTCCTCCACCCGCTGGACTCCGTAGCTCATATGGCTACGCATAGTCCACTGTTCCATCCTGAGCAGCTCAAGCTCGCTTTTTCCCTCTAGATTGCGAATCCTGACTCCAATGTCGTCGGAGCTTCTACCGCTTCCGCCAAAGCTCCCGCCACCGCCGTCCCACGATGCGGTCAGGGCTCTGCCAGAATCCACCACCCGGTAGTCGCCCTGGCCGGGGGCCATCACTCCCACCGTCCGCCGGACCTGAGCCCAGCTCGTATCGTCCGCCAACTGGATGACGGTCACAGCGCTCCCCTGTACATCAGTTCCCTTGGCTCGCACCGCAAGAAAGTAAGCGCTCCCTGAAAATAGAAGCACCAACACGGGGATGGTAACCCACATCAGCCCCGGGCGCCTCAGCCGACGCAGCGCCACATAGCTTACGGGCCCCGCCAGCACTATGTAACTGGCAATCAGTCCCAACAGCAGGTTGATGGACGGTAACTCCAGAGCGGGCAGGTTGACCACGGCGTTGTACGAAGAGTAACCCCCCTGGAGCATCGCCCCTCGGGGGTCACCTCGCTGAGATTGGTCGGAGAGGATGAGGGAGGGTGGCAACGACTGGAACAACAACCCCCTCAACATCTGGGGCATCCCCGCCCAGCCGGCCAGGGGCTGCGCCGCCGGATCGAAGGCCAGGAAAAGCACGCCGCCCTGGCCGTATCGGCTCAGTACAACCAGCGGTACTTCCCCCTCTTGCGCCAGAACGCGTCCCGACACGGCCCGCGAAACTATGACCCGGAGAGGATATGTCGAAGGGAAAGGTTCTTGACCCAACCGCTCCAGAGCCGAAGTGTTCTCCAGCTCCGTCGAACCGGCAATGACAACCGGCATAAGTTGCCCTGGCAGGCCCCTCAAATTTATCCCCTCCTGTGGCCCCCCCGGCAGGACAAGAGTGCCCCCGCCTGCCACCCAACCCTCCAGGGTGTCCAGCATCTCAGACGAGAGCGCCTGGACGTCGGCGTCCCCCAGCACGATGACGTCAAACGCGTCCAGCCCCTCAGTACGCTGGGGGAAGGAGTCGGGAGAGATGGCCGCCACCACAACTTCTCGCGACTCGCCGGGGAGGTCCAGAGTGGTCAGGAGGTTCCAGGCGCCGGTTCGCTGTCCGACGACGCCCACGAAAAGATCGGTCTCGCCGACGAGGTTGACCCGTGTCTCCAGGCTGGCCACCGCCTTTCCACCGGAGACCAACTCAACGTACAGCCTGGGCGTAGGGGTTAGGTAGGGCACATAGAGGGTTAGACGCTTCCGGCTGTTCCTGGGGAGAACTATGTCAGCAACGTACCGGACGGACTGGTCTCGCATGCCCAATACGTGGACCTCTCCGGCGAAGTCGCTACCCTGGTTCTCCATCTGTACGGCTACGGGAGTCCAGTTACCAATCCGCGCGTTGCCGTCAAAACCGACTTCCACCTCGACACTGATGGGCAAGGGTTCTTGGGCGAGGGCCGCCGAGGGGCTGGTGAAGAAGAGTATCCCTACCAAAACCACGAACAGAGGCCCTATGGACAGCGCCCAGCGCCTCAGACGCTCCCCACCTGCACAGCTACACGCAATCGCCCCAATTAGATTTAGGATCACTGCCCCTCCACTTCATGGTAGAACTCCATAGGTCTTTAACCTAACCTAGTTGAACACTGGCTCCAGCGAACTGGTTAACCGCAGGTCAGCATACCGTCGCCATAATTAGGCAATCACGTCCACCAACTTGGAGGCTAAACTAAAGCCAAGGTGAAATGCGCAAATGGTGGGGGTCAAACGACGGAGCCGGGTCATTCTCCAAGTACGGATGAGAGGGATTCACCCGCGCAACCCAGCTGATCACCATCGCCACTTAAATGTACATCCCACCTTGGCTTTAGTTTAGTAGCAAGGCGATTGTAAAGTCAGGGAGTCGGTCCGTAGAGGCGGGCGATGGTCTGTTTTGGGCGGAAGGCCCAGCTCTTGGCTCGTGGGGGAAAGTCATTTGACCAAGATCCTATCATCTGTCCTGGGCCAGTTTTCGGGGGTCAGGTCAAGCGAAGAAAGCCCCCGGAAGTCGTGCAAGCCGCTAGTGCCAGGGTGGCCAGTACCAAGACGACGGGTTTCAGAAGCGACATAGTCCTGCGCCGGCGTCACTTTTCCACTATCTCTTCAGACTCCACAGAGGCCCTCGCACTGCCATTGTCCGACCAAGGCATCCCATAGCGAACCTTCCCCTGTCTATATGCGCTAATAGCACCCCGTCCATTCCACATCGGAAGGCCAGGGTATGAACTTGATCGTTCGGCCGCTTACGGATTTGAATACGACCAGGTCTTCTCTGACCAGCTCCATGACGCCCCGGCTATCGTCGGCAGTCCAACCCGGCGGTGGATTGTAGTTGCCCAGCATTGGGTCGGCCATCCAACGCCGCCCATCGAAGTAGGCGTCGCGGACGCCGCAGTGGACGTATAAAGAGTACGGGTACCCTTTCCCAATCTCTGCTCCCGGTCCTATCGGCGGCTCCTCAACACGTTCCCGGTCCACTGTGGGCATCGGCACGGGCGTTGTCGTGGGGGGTCGCAGCAGTCGGCTCGAGAGACTCGGTAGGGGCCTGGGTGGAGCTGGGCGCCGGATCCTGGGCGCAGGCCAGGATTACGACTGCCGACAGGGCTAGGATGGCGGTGAACACCCTAGGGGGTGTCGTCAAAGTAATTTAGTCCAAATCGCCATGGCCCGAATCTGGCAGATGGCCAGGTAAGAAAGGGAGTTCTTGGCATACCGGGTCGCCACTCCCCGCCACTGCTTGAACTCCAAGAAACCGTTCTCCACCAAATGCCGCAACTTGTACAGCGCCCGGTCGTAGTCCCGCTTTTCCTTCCGGTTGCTCTTGGGCGGTATCACCGGATTCATCCCTCGGGCCGAGGCCCCGGCCACGATTTCATTGGTGTCATAGGCTTTGTCCGCCAGCAGGTGTTCCGCCTTGATGCCCTCAATCAGGGGCAGCGCTTGGGAGCAGTCAGCCACAGTGCCTGCGGTCACCGCCAGCCTTACCGGCATTCCTGGGAGTCCACCGCCAGGTGCAGCTTGCTGTTGAGCCCCCTTTTGTGCGGGCAATGGCTTGGTTGCCGCCCCGGGCCCCGGCGCTGTGGGGATGGGCCTTGATGTAGCTGGCGTCAATCATCAGCCATTCATAATCAGGGTCATCCATCACCGCCTCCAGCAGCCCGGCCCAGACGTTCCGGTCCCGCCAGCGGCAGAAGCGGCGGTGGGTGTTCTTCCAGTCCCCGTAGTCCGGGGGCAGATCCCGCCAGGGGGCGCCGGTGCGCAAAATCCAGAACACGGCGTTGATGAAACGGCGGTTATCTTGGGCCGGCCGGCCTGTCTTGCCCTTGCCGCCGGGGAGAAGGGGTTCCAAGATTTCCCATACCCGGTCTGAAATATCGTGGCGCCGGTGCGCCGGGGCTACGGCTACTGCTGGCATTGCCCAATCCTGCTGCACTAATTGCAATATCAGCTTATTATCACACTCTCACTTTGACGACACCCCCTAGTCCGATTGGTCCAGTTTGCTCTGGTAGCCCCTGAACAACAGATGTAAGTTGTCTGTGATGAACGCTGCGGGATTGCGCGGCTGGAGGCGGAGGGATTCGGGCTGCAATGTCAGAGCGCATCCGGGCAGGCGGCTCGGGACCGGGAGCCCCGGCTTGCTGAGGGCCGGCGTGGATGCCATACGGCACTGGGCTGCGCCGGGCGTCCTGTCCGACCCGAACGTGGTCCGGTACGCGGCCAGTGTCTCTGTCTGGGGCCGCTGGTTCATCTGGCTGGCCGGTGCCTTCCTGCTGGCCTACCGGCCGGCCGGGCTTCTGGTATCCCCAGGACATCGAATTCCTGGCCATACCCGTGCTGCTGGGGGTGCTCAACGGCCTGGTGCACCTCAGGCTACTCACCAACAGGTCCGTGACCTGGCGCTGGATGCTGCTCCTCAGCACCGCGGACATTGCCCTGGTCACCGCCGGCGTCGTCATCGGCGGCGGATTCAGGAGCTTCATATTCCTGGCCTACTATCCGACCCTCGCCGTTTTCGCCGTGGCCTTCTCGTCCTTCTGGCTCAGCCTCGCCTGGACCACGGCGGTCGCTGTTGCCTACGCCGTCGTGTGCCTGAGCGTGGGCTCCGGTCTCGACCTGGGCGCAGGCAACGAGAAGGTGCTGCTGGCCAGGCTGGTGATGATGTATACCATCGTGCTGGGCATCGGTTTCATAGCCCGGTTCGAACGCATCAGGTGGCGGAATTCGGTGTCCAGGGAGCGGGAGCTGCGGCGGGAACGCATCGAGCTCTCCCAGACGATTCACGACACCACCGCCCAGACCGCCTACATGATCGGCCTGGGGATTCACCGGGCCCGGGAACTGGCCGGCGAATCCAACGAGGAACTGGTGGCCGCCCTGGACGCGACCTACGCGCTGTCAAACTCGGCCATGTGGGAGGTGCGGGGGCCCATCGACGCGGGCCACATCCTGGAGGGCCGGGACCTGGGACGGGTCCTGTGGTCGCACTGCGCCACATTTGAGAAGATCACCGGCGTCCCCGCCGGGATGTCCCAGTCGGGGACCGAGCCCCCTCTGGCGACGGAAACCCGGACCCGCCTCTTCTCCATCGCGCACAACGCGTTGACCAACGCCCTCCTGCACGCCCGGCCCGGCAGGGTCGAGGTCGCCCTGTGCTTCGAGGCCGGCCGGACCACGCTCTCCGTCTCGGACGACGGGGTGGGTCTTCCCGACGGCTATGCCGCACTCGGCCGGGGCTTCGGCGGGATGACGGCGGACGCTGAGCGAATGGGCGGAACGCTCTTGGTTGAGAGCGTCAGGGGGGGAGGCACGACCATCACCTGCCTGGTTCCCCGGGAGACGGCTCCCCGGGAAACGGATGCACCGGGAGGCGAATGAAGGAGGAGTACAGGATGTCAGCAGCAGGCCGGATCAGGGTGATGGTGGTGGATGACCATCCCGTAATGAGGAGTGGCCTGACCGAGGTGCTGGGAGCATCGGGCCGCCTCGAGGTGGTGGGACAGGCCGGCGATGGAGAGGAGGCGGTCATTACCGCCGGGGAGCTGAAGCCGGAGGTCATCGTCATGGACGTGATGATGCCGCGCAAGGACGGCATTGATGCCTGCCGGGAGATCCTGGAGCTCCTGCCCGGCACGCGGGTCATGATGCTGACGGCCTCGACCGAGGAGGATGCGGTGATCGAGGCCATCGCCGCCGGCGCGACGGGCTACCTTCAGAAGTACTCGCGGCCTGAGGAGCTGGTGGGAGCCGTTGTGGACGTGGCCGAGGGCCGGCTGCGAATTCCCGAGGAGTCGGTGAGACAGGTCTTCGCGATGATTCGCGGGGAGCGCGGGCTCGCCTCCCGTCAGAACCGGCACAAGCTGACGGCGCTGGAGCGGGAGACACTGGCGCTGTTCGCCAGCGGTAGGTCCTACGCCCAGATCGCCGAGGAGAGGGGCAACAGCACGGTGACCGTCCGGAACACCCTCTACCGCATACAGGACAAGCTGGGCATCGGGACGAAGCAGGAACTCGTGGTCTGGGCCGTGCGGGGCGGCCTGCTGGATGAGGTCGCGGCGGGCGCTGACTCCCACCCGGTGCCGGAGGGCCAATGAACCGCGCCGGCCGCCGTGAGGGATCCGGGGTCCCAATGAGCCACGGTCTGCGGGGACTTCGCACTCACCCGGGGCGGCTCCGCCGCAGGCTGGGCGAGGAGCGCACAACCCCGTCTGCATCTTCGCCGGGCCGGGTGCCGGCTACCGGCTACCGGATGACCACGGCCGAGGTGATCCGCTCACCGAATCCCGGACCGGCCGGAATGCGAGTTCTATGGGGTGATCCTAAGCCTGAAACTTGGAGGACCGTTTTGATGAGAGATACCCGGTTCACCCCGGAGCGGGCTAACCTGGACCTGCGCCAGGCGGAGGAGTGCGCCCCTGTGTCCCAGGTCTGCCGCAGGATGGGCGCGCAGCATCCGGCAGTTCGGCCAGCGGTGAAATGGAGAGACTTATGATTGGCATTCCGTCGCCATCCGCAACCATGAAACTCACCATGCGCGACGGCGAGGTGATCGTCGTGCGACGACACGGAAACCCCGACGGTCCGCGCATTCTCTTCAGCCACGGCAACGGGCTTGCCGCGGACCTCTATCACCCGCTGTGGTCCGGGCTGACAGACCGGTTCGATCTCTTCATCTACGACATACGGAATCACGGATGGAACCCCGTCGGCGACCGGCTGCACCACAACATTCCCAACTTCGTGCGGGACAGCAGGCTCATTGTCGAGAGTATAGGCGCCCGGTTCGGCCCAGAACCCCTCATCGGGGTGTTCCATTCCCTGTCGGCCGTGGTGTCCCCGCTGCATCAAGAGGAGGCCGGCGGGTTCGCCGCCCTTGTGCTGTTCGACCCTCCTGTCAGCCACCTGGCGCACCCCGAAAGTTACCTCTGGAAACTGGGCGATAGCGTGGCGCACAGGGCCAGAAAGCGGCAGGCGCACTTCGACAGCAGGGCCGAACTCGCCGATAACATCAGGCGCTCCAAGGCTTTTCAATTGGTTCTGCCCGAGGTCCCCGACCTGATTGCCTGGACAACGCTCCGGTCGACTCCTGCGGGCTTTGAGCTTTGTTGCCCACCTGGGTACGAAGCCCAGATTTACGAGTATCTCTTCGCCTGGCGTCCCGAGACCTATGATGTGGGGAACTGCCCTGTGCAGGTGATCGGAAGCGACCCAACCACACCATTCTCGTTCATGCCAGCCTCGGACCTCGGTACGATGATCCAGATCAACTACGACTTCATACCGGATTCCAGCCACTTTCTTCCGCTGGAATACCCGGCTGCCTGCATCAGCGCCATGCTTGATTTCCTGGAAAGGAACGACCTGTTGAAGCAGCGGGGCTGACCGGCGGTTGCGAATGGTCCCCGGGGGTCGTTGGCCGGGGCCGGGTCAGCTTTGACGCTCATATTCACAGTCTCCTGGAGATACGCCCGCGGGACTGAAAGGAACCGGTCGAACTCCAGCGGAAGGGGCCGGTGCATTCAGGACTGCGGACATCGCAACCCTCCCGGTGAGACGGGAAATGAGGACCGGTGGATTCGGAGCGGCAGCTGGGGAAGCGGGGAGCCCAGGGGACACCGGGTTCTCTATCTCCATCCGCACCGGCAGAAAGCGGGGAACCAGGCGCCTGTCCGGTGCCGGCAAGTTCCGTACTAGCGTGATGGCCTGCTCCACACGGTACACGTAACTGTCCACTGGATTCCGGGCACAGTCCCTGCTACGGTGCTACCCCCCGCATCCTCCCGCAGGGCGAATGCTCGTGTTCCGGGACGAAGGACCACTCCGGCAGCGCCTGGAGTCCCAGTTCCAGCAGCGACCTCACGGCGGCGTTCAGGGTTGCAGCGGCTCTCCCGGCGTCCAGGTCCCGGGAATCGCCCTCGTAGAGGATGGTCACTGTGAGGGTGGCTCTTCCCTCGCCGCGTTCGACCGGCTCGGCGATGATGGGTCCGAATATGATGGAGTCTCCGAATTCCCGCTGAAGGCTTTCCCTGCAAAGGACTTCAACTTTCTCTGCCAACTCCTCATTGGCCGTCATAGCTCTCCTCCGCTCTGCTCCGTGCCGGACAGGTCCGGCGTCACGGGTTCAGCGGGGCATGGTCACGATGATCCTGCCGGTTTCGCGGTCCATCGCCGCGTCGCCGCCAGCGACCATATGGCGGATCCCGGCCGCTGGCATCGCTCATGGCTCAGGTCGCCACGTCCCGCTCTCCTCAGCACTGCCAGGGTGTCCCGATTCTTGCTCGTTCCCTATCTGGCCAGTAGGGCTGGCTGCTTGGATCATGCCCCAAATGGGATTTTCATCCGGAGGTCCCAGGACACGCTGCTGGAGCTCCTTGCCCCGCGCCCGGTCGTTACCGGCGCCCTGTCGCAACGTTGCCGGCCAGCTGTCGCCGGGACTCAGGCTTTGACCCGTGGTTGGCGGCAGACCCATTGCTGTGTGCGTGGCGTCCGGCAAGCGTTTGCGCAAGTCGCTGTGGCGCACCTGATCATTTCCTCTCCGGATACTGAGATTTGGCAGCCCATACCGAGCTAGCTGCCCTGCTGGTCCTGGTGCCAGCCGGAACCGAACACCAGCCCGTCGTGCTCGACCACCCAGATGCGCAGGGACTCCGTGGTCACCCAGTTGCCCTCCGGGCTGGCCTCGAACATGGCCACGCCGAACAGGTCTTCCATGTCCCTTCCCACCAGTTCCTTGTCGTGGTGATCGACGATCCTGCCGCTGCCGTCCACTATGAACGCGGACCATTCCCCCTCAACCGACTCCAGGCTGTTGTAGTAGTCGATGGCCGGTGCCAGGCCGGAAAATTCACTCTCCTCCGAGCCTGTGAAATATTCCACGGTCCCCTCCAGCCCCACCTCGCGGAACTTGCTCACGGCGGCCGCCACAAAGGACTTGGTGAATTCGTCGGCGTCGACGTACCAGCCGGAGCCCAACAGCAGTCCATCGTGCCGCACCACCCAGGCATTCTTGAGTTGCAACTCGCCGAAATCGTTGCCGATGGACCTGATTTCCGGATTCCCGTACACGTAGGAGACCCACCTGCCCTCCTCGCCGGCGGACAGCATCTCCTGGCCGAAGTTGTAGCCGTTGGCGTCGGTGCCCAGCGGGCCCTTGAGGTCCAGACCGACCAGGCTCCCGTCGGGATGGGCGATGACCAGGTCGTTCTCATCCACGACGAATACGTACCACTGACCGTCGATGCTCTCGACCCGTCTGTAGTGGGCCAGAGTGGCTTCCCGGCCCTCTATTTCGTACCTGCTGATGGCGTTGTTCACGAAGAACCTGGTGTACTCGGCAGGCGAAGTCTTCGTGGGAGCGGTTGCCACCGCGTACTGGGCCAATGTCCTGGCCTCGTCGGCGGTAAGCCCGGGCTCGGATTGCGGCAGGTCCGCCATGGCCGCCTGGATGGCAGTTTCCACATCGGCCTGGGTCAGGCCGGGTTCGGGAATCGCAGCCATGATCTGCTGCAGGGCCACCTCGATCTGGGCGTTGCTGACGGACGGTTCGGGCATCTGGGCCATGGCCGCCTGAATCGCCGCTTCCACCTCGGCGCGGGTCAGGCCCGTGGGTTCAGGCGCCGTGGTGGACGTGGCCGCCTCCGAGCGCACGATCTCCTCCACTTCCTCGCGGGTCAGCCCCGCACCGGCGTCCGTGTCGTCATCGCCGCAGGCGGCCAGCAGGATGGGGACCAACAGGAGCAGAGCCGCCAGCGCCAGGGTCCTGAGCTTCCGGTCAATCATAGGGCGTCCGCCTTTCTCCTTCAGTTCTGGTGTCCGTGAAAGCATCTCATCAGAACTACCGTGAGGACCGTAGCCGGCCCTCACGGCGGAAATGCCTCAATACGGGGCAGAGGCGCCACCATTCCGGCGCCGCCGGATGTCTTACACGCCGCCGATGCCGTTCACGAAGTGATTGGAGGCAACAAAATAGTTCGAGTGCGTCAGCGTGGCGTCGTTGCCCGAGGCGTCCCGGATGGTGCCGTCGTTCAGCGTCAGCTTGTCGGCCCGGATTTCCAGGCCGTCACTCGCCCTGTCGCCCACCGCAACCGTGTATTCGAACGCCACATCGGCCCCGCTGCTGTTGCTGCTGCTGTAACCGGCCTGCCGGTTTGCCGAATTGGACATGTTCAGTTCCAGCTGCGGGGTGCCGGTAACGGTCACATTCTCGCTGAAGGTCACCGTTACCTGGACGGTGTCGCCGGTGCCGTAGGTCCTGTCGCTGCCGGGATCACTGGTGAATGACAGGGACGAGATAGTCGGTGCGGTGGTGTCCGAGCCGTCCACCTTGTGGCCGGAGTCCTCGGCCACGGCAGTGTGGGTCAGGGTGGCGTCGTTCTCGGCCTCGTCCTTGATGGTGCCGCCGTTCAGGGTCAAATTGTCGGCGCCGATGGCGATGCCGTCCGCGTCGCTCTCGTCCTGAGCCACGGTGTAGCTGAAGACCACCGCAGTGCCGGCAGTGCTGTTATAGTCCGCAGTCTTGGCTGTACCGTCGAAGTCCAGCTCCAGCTGCGGCGTTCCGGTGACGGTCACGTCCTCGCTGAAGGTTACCGTGACCTCTATGGAGTCTCCCAACCCATAGATATCGTCGTCACCCGGATCGGAGGTAATGGCAACCGACGAAATGGTTGGGGCGGTTGTGTCCGAGCCCGTAGGACTCCCCTCAACCTTGTGGTTGGCATCCACCCCCAGGGTCATCGCGTTCCGGTCCTCCCCCGCCCCGGGTTGGTAGAGCGCGTCCGTTCCGGTGGCCTTGATGTCATGGCCGTGGGGAAGATAGCCGCTTATGCCGTCACCATCTGTGTCGCCGCTTTCAACGGTGTACTCGAACACCAGGGTGTCAGTGCCGTTGCCTGAGGCGTATGTAGCACGGCTATTGTTGGAATCGGAGCCGATTTGCAGGATGACGGCGGCATCGGCTCCGGCGGTCACGTTCTGGTCAAACTGGACACTGACCTGAATCACCTCGTCCAGGCCGTAGGTGTCGGACTCAGCGGCAGGAGAGGATGTTATGGAAATAGACTGGGGGTACGGCCGGCCGTCCATCTTGTGGCCGGCCTGATCCAGAAGGCCGCTGAAGATTGGAGTCACCACCGTATTGGTGCCCTTGACCTTGATGGTTCCATCGCCGCCCAGGCCCGGGATTCCGATGGTTCGTCTCGAGGTTTCCAGGATTGTGACGGCGTCAATGATTCCACCGGTTTCCATCGCGGTTCCCAGGATTGTCACGCCGTCTATATCCAGGTCATGCGGCGCCACCGTATATCCGAACAACAGGGCGGTGGTGCCGGACCCTCCCTCGAGCCTGGCGCCTCTCTGCCCCATACCAACGTCTCCCACCCGCAGGTTCAGTTGCGGGCTTCCCTCCACCTCCAGCGGCGCGCTGAAAACGATGGAGAAAGATATGGTCTCACCATGCCGGTAGGTATCGCCGCTGGCCGGGGTGGATGTAATCGCAGTGGTGGTCCCGTAGGGGAGCAGGCTGCCGTCAATCTTATGGCCCGGCTGGACGGGTAGGCCGGCATAGGTCCGAAAGGCCACTATGTCGGTTCCCTCAGCGGTGACGGCAGTGTGGTTGACGAAGTTGTGCCAGGTGCCGTTCCCGTCCTGGTAGCCGCCGTCCATACTGATGCCATCGTTATCACGATCGTCTGGCTGGACCGTGTAGCCGAACACCAGGGTGTCTGACCCAGAATCGCGAAGATAGTTGGCCGCCTTCCAGCCACCGGCCCACATGCCCAGGGCCGGATTGCCGTCCACTTCAACTGGAACGTTGAAGGTGGCGGAGATCTCGATGGTCTCGCCCACGCCGTAGGTGTCGTCCCAGGCCGGGGACGAGGTTACTTCAACCTCCGTGATTCTCGGATCGTCGTCGTCTATGATGATGATGTTGCAATTACTGGGCTGGTTCTCTGCCAAAGCACCGGTAGGTCTGTCTATGGACACCTCGAAATACTCGTTGCCCTCGGCCAGGCCGTCTTGTCTGGTCACAATGGCACGCGCGGAGCGGCCAGTAAGCTGCTCCTCTTCGGTGGACGAATAGAAATTGCCGTGAAAACCATAGAAGTCGGCACCGACGGCGCTCCTGACCTGGGTATACCAGTGGGCGCCGAAAGAGTCGTCGTGCTCGTGGTCGGTCACCCGGACCAGGTACACGTCCACCGATCCGCCCTCGGGGACCTCCGTGGTGGGGCAGTCCAGGTAGAACGTGGCATCGTCGGCAGCAACCGGCGCAGGGTTGAGGATGCCGGAAATCCAGAACAGCGCGACCAAGGCTGAGATAATCAGCACCCCGAGGGTTAGTCCCGGCTTCCTCAGCAGGCTTCCGCGGTTCGCATTCATTCTTGACCTCGTTCGGATTGAGATGTCGTTGGTGAGGGCCTGCTCGTCGTCCCGGACCTGCGGAACAAAATGACGTCCGCTGTTTGTCAAACGGGTGAGCCGTCCCTCTTTGGGTACGCTCCTAAAGTGACGCATGCCCCTCCGGTGTTTCGCTAGGTGAAAAGGGAAAATTTGGCCTTTCTCTTCTACCCAATGTTGAGCGAGCACTTTTCCTATTCCGATTGATGCAGTGTGCTCTGGTGGCCCCTGAGCGTGGTAGACGCCGCGGGATTGCGCTGCTGGAGGCGGAGGCATTCGGTCTGCAATATCAGAGCGCATCCGGGCAGGCGACTCGGGACCGGGAGCCTGGGCTTGCTGAGGGCAGGCATGGGACCCATACGGCTTTGGGGTTGCGCCGGCCGCCCTGTCCGACCCGGACGTGGTCCGGTATGCCGCAACGGTTTCCGTCTGGGGCCGCTGGTTCATCTGGCTGGCTGGTGTCTTCCTGCTGGCCTACCGGCCCGGCTTCTGGTACCCCGGGGACAACGAATTCCTGGCCATACCCGTGCTGTTGGGGGTGGTCAACGGCCTGGTGCACCACCGGCTACTGACCGACAGGCCCGCTCGTGGCGCTGGATGTTCCTCATGGGTGCTGCGAACATTACCCCGGCACCACGGGCATCGGCATGGGCGGCGGATTCCGGCGTTTCATCTCCCTGGCTTACTATCCGCCCTTTGCCGCTTTTGCCGTGGTCCTCTGGTCTTCCTGGCTCAACCGGCTCAACCTGGCTCAGCCTGGCTTGTACGACGGCTCAGTTGCCCAGGGAGCGGGATCGCCGGCGCATGGAGGACCCGGGGCGGGCTGCCCGGCAGGGCTAGGTGGACATTCGGGCAAAAAAACACCCGCCAGGGGGAGGAGGCCCAAGCCACAGTCCAGCGAACGGGTGGTTATTGCCATTGAAAATATCCAGCTTGCCTTCGGTCGTCAGCAGTTGGCAGACGGGGTCGTTCTGCTCCCCAGGTTACGTCGGCTCAACGCAAGACCGGTTGTGCGAACCGCATTTTCAGCGTTCAACGGCCCTTTCCGGTGTGGGAGTCTATCCCCAGGACTACTTGGGCGCAGGGATTGTTCCCACGCCGCAACCAGGATAAAAGTTGACGCTGAACACCCTGCGCGCATCCCCGCCCCCTCCTTGAGCTGTCGTTGTAATATTGGGGAAATGCCCAGAAAGGTCCAGATCAAATTCGCCATTGCCGGCTGCCACCGACGGCTTAGGATGACCCTTGCCGAACGCGAGAAACTGAGGCGGGTGGGACGGGAGGATAACGCCACGGCGGGCCTCGTATGCCCGGCCCACGTGAAGGCCGCCTTCAACTTTGAATTCGACGATATCGACATCGATGTCCCGCTGGGGGAACTTATGGTCGAGGCGTCCAAGGAAACTCCCCGTTGGCGCGTGATGCTGACCCCCCTGCCGGGGGCGGTGGGTGAGCTGGACGAACAGGCCATGACAGGGTGCGGAGACAGGGTTATCTAGTCCCTCCACGCCGGCTCGTAGCTCCCGGGAGAATCCTGTCAAGTTCAGAGTGCAAAAACTGAAGGGTCTGGCCGGTCCTGCCGCCGCATCCGGCGGGGGGCTTTGCACAATAAATGTTTTTTATTCGCCATTTGTTGTGCAGGTTTGTTCAGAATCGCCGGTGGCTCCATTGTTCCGCCGTTCCTGTCAGCCTGTTGTCTTTCTTGAATGCCTTGATTAACGACAATAAGGAATGCCGGTAGCGTCGACTATTTTTGCCGGTCGAGATGAGGCAAACCCTCCGGCACGGAGGTGCCGGATTGATCAAGGACCGACAAGTCAGGCTACTGAGGCAGAGACTTATGAAAGGAAGAACTCAGGAGACGGCGGCGGCCATGTCTGGGATGAGCGTGCGACCGGCACGCAAGTGGCAGAGCGGCCCGTTGCCGTCGGAGACCGGCCAGGATCGCTGGTGGCGCACCCGGCCCGACCCATTCGACGGGATTTGGGAGGAGGAGACCCCGCCCCTGTTCCAAGGTGATCCAGCGGGCAAGCTGAAAGCAACGACGATTACAGGATTGGAGGGCGCTCCACGGTCCGGATCGGGAGGTGTACTTCCCACAGGAGCATCTGCCGGGGCGCGAGGCCCAGTTCGACTTCACCCACTGCGGGGAACTCAGGGTGACCGTCGCCGGACAGCCCCATACCCATCTGCTGTTCCAGATGATTCTCAGCCACTCGGGGTGGCGCTACGCCGAGGTCGCTGCCAGCGAGACCTTCCTGGCATTGCAGCAGGGACTGCAGGCCGCCCTCTGGGCTTTGGGCGGTGTCCCGGAGGTGGTGCGCAGCGACAATACCTCTGCCGCCACCCACGAGATGCGCCGCAGCCGCGGCCGCGCACTGAACGACAATTACGCCGCTCTCCTGGACCACTACGACCTGCGCTCCACCCGCATCAATCGTGGCCAGAGCCATGAAAACGGCGTCGCCGAGCAGGGACATTATCGCCTCAAGGATGCCGTGGACCAGGCCCTCATCCTGCGCGGCAGCCGCGATTTCCACACCGCCGACGATTACGCCGGCTTCGTCCAGCAGATGGTCGAGAAGCGCAATCGCCTGGTGCGGGGGAAGCTGGAGCAGGAAATGGCTTGCCTACGGCCCCTGCCACCAGCTCCCATGCCGGAATACGTCAACTACCAGTCCAAGGTGCGCCGGTGGTGCACCATCCAGGTAGCGGGACATAGCTACAGCGTCCCCTCCCGTCTCATCGGTAAGGAAGTGCAGATCCGTCTGTACTCCGACTGGATGGAAGTGTACTACAAGGGCCACCTGGTGGAGGGCATGGCACGGGTATGTGGCGCAGGGGAGGCCAACGTCAATTACCGCCATGTCATCGGCTCGCTGGTGCGCAAGCCCGGAGCCTTCGCTCACTACCGCTTCCGGGAGCAGCTGTTTCCCACCATGCCCTTCCGGCTGGCCTACGACGCGCTCAAGGAGTGGCGCGGCAAGCGTGCCGACGTGGAGTACGTGCGGATCCTGCACCTTGCGGCCACAACCATGGAAGCCACGGTGGACAGCGCCCTGTCGTTGCTGCTGGAGGCGGGTGAGCCCTTCGACTACACCCAGGTCCGGGCAGCCGGACCTGAAAATCTACGACGCCTGCTCACCAGCAGTATGGCGGTGGCGGCGGTGTGTGGATGATTAACACCGACACCAGAGTCGTGCAGGAACGTATCGGCCAGCTGTGCCACCAATTCAAGCTGCCCACCATGGGCGCCCAGTCGGTGGACCGTTTCACCGCCTCTGGCCACGGCGAAGCACTGCCCATCTTCCTTGAGGTGCTGGAACAGGAAGCCGACGATCGCCGCCAGCGACGCATCAATCGGTTGCGTCAGTCGTCCAGGCTCCCCACGGGCAAGACCTGGGAAACCTTCGAGCATCACCGGATGCCCTTGGCGCTGCGTCAGCAACTGGACCATCTGGCCCAGGGCAGTTTCCTGGAGCACGGTGTCAACGTCCTGGCCTTCGGACTGCCCGGCACTGGCAAGACCCACGCCCTGTGCGCCCTGGGCCACCGGCTGGTGGAAGCCGGCCACTCCGTCCTCTTTGCCCCAGCCTACCGCCTGGTGCAGGAACTCCTCACCGCCAAGCGAGACCTGGACCTGCCCCGCCGGCTCCGCAAGCTGGACAACTTCGACTTCCTGCTTCTGGACGACCTGGGCTATCTGCCCCAGGGGGCTGAGGAGTCCGAGGTGCTCTTCACCCTTATCGCCGAACGCTACGAAAGGAGGTCCCTGGGCATAACGTCAAACCTGGTCTTCTCCGAGTGGGAGCGCATCTTTGCCAACCCCATGGCCACCGCCGCGGCCATCGACCGGGTGGTGCACCACTCCGTCATCCTCGAGTTTGACGTCCCCAGCTACCGGACTGACGCAGCCCAGCAGCGGAGCCAAGCAGAGGAGGTGAACCGGCAAAACTAATCGACGACTTTTCGGCAACAATAGTTGACGCGGGACAACGCACCCCCTGACGCGCCGATTGCCGCGTGACGACATTGGTTAGTGGGGAGGTCTCGCAGATAGTCGAATCCAGGTCGATGGTCAAAGGCGCATCGCCGGGTCCTGCCCCGGCCTTCCATGCGCTTGCCAGCAACTGGCGGCTCACGCGGTCGAGTTGACGGACGTGCCCCCAGCGAAAGCTGCGCAGGAAGGTCCCGAGGGTGGATAGCGCCTTGACCACGCAGCCGAGAACACCGACCGTCCCACCGGCACGCAGCGCATCGGCGTCGTCGATGCAGTCGCTGCCCGCCAGGGCGGAGGCGACCAGCGTCAGCAGCTTGTCCCCCGTGTTGGCCCGCCCCGGAGCACCGCCGAGGTCGAGGTGACGGTCAACGAGTTCCCGCAAGCCCAGGTGTTGGGCGAGGGTGGCCGGCAGGAGCAGGCCGGCATTGGCCACCAGGCGGTGGTCGTCAAAGACGATGCGGATACGGTCGGGATTGTTTCGTGGCAGCATCTTGTATCCTGACTTAGGCCCGCGACAATAGCTCATATGTGGCGGTCCGGAGCGCGGCAGACCGGTAGCATCTGGGTCATGGTAGACCGACCAATAGCAGGGGTCGCCGCGTTCCCTAACGGTAGAACCCGGACAGTTGCCTGGGCCAATTAGGGTATCTGGTCCCGGCAAGCCGCCTCCAGCTTGCGGCTGGAGCGAATTCCAGTTATGAAGCCATACAGCCAGACGCTCAGCAGTGCCCGGGGATGATAGGCCGGCGCTCCCAGCGAGTCGCCTTCTATCGCCACGCCGAGTTCCTTCCAGTCCTCGCGGTCCAAAGCGTCGACGAACTCGGCCACGAAACGGGCAGGATGGTCCAACGGCAATAACTCATCGAGGGACGGCGGCAACAGCCAAGCCTGCTCACGGGGCATGTCTCGAAGCAGCGCCCTCTCGACTCCTCTCACAGCGTCTCCGCTAAGCGTACACTCCAATTTTTGAGACAGGCTGTTTGGTTTAGGTGGGACAGAAGCGGATTAGGAGACTAGAGTCGGTCATATGATTCCGGGCCACTTGGCAAGGCGTTTCACCGTCGGCATTCTTGGCATTGAGGTTCGCTCCCAGTTCTACGAGCAAGCTAAACATCCTCGGGATATCTTCTTCGGCAGCTATGTGTAGGACTGTGTTTCCGCCAGCGTCTCTCCTTTCAGTGTTGGCGCCACGGTTCAGCAGAACAGCAGCCAGCGCCAGATATACGTCCCCGTGGCTTGCTGAGTCTCCTCCTTCTACCGCTTGGCGCAAGGGCCACATACCCTGCTGGTTCTTGGCCTCAATATCGGCGCCCCGGTCCAAGAGCAAAGACAGCACATCTGGGGTTGAGAAGCCGTGTACTGCGTAGAACAAAGGCGTGTTCCCCTCTTCATCCAGGGTCTTTATGTTGGCTCCTCGGTCGAGCAGCATCTTGACAACCAGCGGCTCCCGATTCCACGCAGCATTATGCAGTGGCGTAAGTCCCCGTTCATCCCGCTCTTCCAAGTCCGCACCGCGATCCAGCAGCAGCTTGGTAACCGCTGGTTCCGGATTCGTCATCGCAGCCAGATGAAGGGGCGTCCTCCCAGCGCCGTTCTTTTCTGCGATGTTTGAACCTTTCGCCAACAGCATGTAGGTTACCTTCCATTGTGTGTTGTACTCTGCCGCACGATGCAGTGGAGTATCTCCGAAAAGATCTCTGGCGTTGATGTCGGAGCCATCAACTATCAGTTCTAGGATCACTCCTGAGGATGGGTTGTAGGCTGCCGCGTGGTGCAATAGCGTTCGTTTATCTTCGTCTACGGCTTTTACATCCGCACCCCACATTAGAAATAACTTCAAAACGATCGGACTCAAATTAAGTGTGGCTGCAAAGGTCGCGGGGGTCCCGCCATCTGGAGGAATATAGCGAGGCACTTGCCCGACAACGGGACCGTAGTCGTAGCTCATCGCCTCGGGATTTCCCTCCCATTCCAGCAATAGCTCAACAACTTCGGGAGTATTGTTCCAGGCTGCCAGATGTAGGGGTGTAACTTCACGCAAGACTTGACCTGACTCGGCAAATTCAACGTCTGCCACGTAGTTGACGTATTCCCCTTGGACCAACAGTTCTTCGACTGAATTGACGTCGCCGTAGAAGGCTGCCTCGTGGAGTGGAGCATCGTCAGTAAAGGCCAAGGGCACATGAGTAGGGTAAGCTGTCATTCTAGTCGGAAATGGTGTTGGTAGAGGGGTAGGATCAACTTTTTCTGGAGTAAGAAATGGCGCGGGTACAGGAGTAGCCGTGCCATGAGGCATTCGCGTTGATGCCGTGGTTGCAACTGGTGTGGAAGTCGAAGAGTTGGGCTTTTCCGTATTCGGAACGGCTACTTGACGCGCCGATGTGGGGGCTTGCACAGGGGTGCTCGCGGGAACAGATTGACTCTGACAGGCAACCCCAAGGATCAGTCCCGCGGTGAACAGCGCTGCTACCAGTGTTTTTCCGTTCATGTCTCCCTCCATGTAGCTGAGAAAGGAAAGTCTGGTGTGTCCCTTCTGGCCCCACCGGGATCGGTGTCCACCGGACCTAGCTTTATCCGGCTCTTAGGGTCCTGGAAATGTTGTAAATGTGTTGTTGCCCAGCGATTATGTCCCTCCTTTTGAAAAGCGAATATGTCCCCTGGTTTAGTCGGTGGCCGCTAGCGGTACGGCCAGGCCCTCTGCCTTGGCTCGCTCCTTGGCGCTGAGTTTCTTGGTGGGTGGAGCGTCTGCCACGGCGTACTTCTTCGCAGTGTTCTTGGCCATCCCCAGGTTTCGGGCGATGGCCCGGATGGAGAATCCCAGCTCCTTGGCCAGCTGTACAGCCTCCCAGCGGGCCTGCTGGGTTGACGTGGGGGTCCGATGCAACCGGTGGCAAACTGGCTTCCCCTTTCCGCGCTGGCCCTCCGCCGCCTCCTTGGCAACCGATTCCGATTCCAATGCGGAGAGGCGTTCACGTTGAGCCACGTTCAGGTGGCTGTTGGCCACGCCGACGGCCGGGTCGCGGTGAGCTTCGAGGAAACCGGCGTGGACTATGATTTCTCGGAACTCGACGAACTACAGCCCTCCTTCGCAATGACCGTACACCGGGCCCAGGGGAGCGAGTTTCCCGCGGTGGTGGTTCCGCTTCTGACGCAACATTACCCGATGCTGCAGCGCAACCTGCTGTACACCGCGATCACCAGGGGGAGGAGGCTGGTCGTGGTTGTCGGAAGCCGGCGGGCGCTGACCATGGCGGTGCGCAACGACCGTCCCGGGGAGCGCAACTCGATGCTCGGGGCTCGGCTTTCGGGGACGGACACAGGAAGCGGGATGACGTTCCCTGAAGGTGGTTTCGAGCGGCTCGGCCTCCTTTAGGCCGCTGAAAGCCCTGGGCCGGCGATACCACACCCGGCATTTCCCGGAGCAGGGGTTGCGCTCCCTGACGCGCCACACGCGACGGATGTAGCCGGAGTCCCGCCAGGCGCCCGGGCTCATCCGGCGGAGCCGATGCGGTACTTGCCTGTGCCGCACACAGTGCAAACAGCGCGCAGGGCGGGACGTCCGTTCTTCATTGTTACCTGTTCAACATCCCTTGAGCCGGTCTTGGCCCGGCACTTCAAGCAGTAGATTTCAACGGATGCGGGGGGTGTGGCCATAATCGAAGGCTCCTGTTCCGAAGGCTGCCAGGATTATAGCCAAAAGAAACTCTCCCGCCGGATACGGCTACAAAACCGGCCAGACCAGCCGGTCATTGCACTCTGAACTTGCCTGAATTCTCCCGGGAGCTACGAGCCGCCACGGGTGGACTAGCAGCCCGTCTGAGGATTGACCGACTGGCGGTGTCGGTCAGCCGGGACTACCCTGCGACAACGGTTCTGGCGGGGTGCGGGTAGGCACCTGCGGATTGTCGCTTGAAAATCCCACTGCCCATGGACCGGCGCGTCTCCCTGTCGTTCCCAGTGGCGCCTTTTCCCCTCGCCTTGACGAACATCCCGGCCCCATACCGGAACAGCTTCAGCAGGTTGTGGCCGGCGCAGATGATCAGCCACTCCCGGTTCACCTTAGCCAGACCCCGCAGCAGGAACTGCCGGAAGCCCCGGCCCTGCTTGATCTGCCCGAATACCGGTTCCACCGTCTCCATCCGAAGCGCGTAGCGTTCCCTGCCCCGTTTCGTCCGCAGCTTGCGCCGCATCCGGTCCTTGGCTGACAGCCCCTTCGGTATGCGGCCACGGGGCGCCGGTGGCGGCACCCAGCCGTGGCGGGTCCTCTCCGGCGCGACGAACGGGTCCACTCCCAGGGCGTAGAGTTCCTCCACCGCCTTGGCCGAGTAGTATCCGGCGTCGGCGGAGACTTCCTTTGGGACTGTGCCCACGTTCAGGATGGCCTCCTCAATCATGCTCACGGCCTGATCCTTGTCCGAGGGCTGATCGGTGGCACAGGCCGCCACGATCACCTGATGCTCGCTGTCCACCACCGCCTGGCAGTTGTAGGACTGCTGGAAGTCCCTCCCTCCCGGGCCGGGCATGATCCGGGAGTCCGGGTCGGTGAAGTTCCGCTGCGCCTTGTCATCAGGCACCCCGAGATGATTGCGTCCCTCGGACTCAGCCTGCTCCGCATCCGCCAGGGCCTCGGCCTCCAGCGCCGCCTTGGCCTCCCTTATCTTCCGCAACCGTCCCTCCCGGAAGGCCAGTTCCTCCGGCAACTCATCCCCACGCCTGTCCTTCCCGTACCGGCGGTCCTCCTCCTCGTCCACCTCCTGCGCCTTGCGGAGCAACTCGTCCACCTCGGCCTGCAACCGCGCTTCCTTCTCCTTCATCCGCCCGTAGCTCATCGCCTTGTGCTTTGAGGCATTGGCCCTCACCTTGGTCCCGTCCAGCGCCACGTGCCCCAGCTTTACCAGTCCTGCCTGCTGGCACAACTCCAGCACCTGCAGGAACAATTCCCCCAACGCCTCCAGATGGTCCTTTCGGAAGTCGGAGACGGTGCGGAAGTCCGGCGTGTTGTTGGCCGCCAGCACCCGGTAGGCGATGTCCTCGTGCAGCCTCTGGGCGATGCGACGTGAGGAGGCCACGCCGGTGCAGTAGCCGTAGAGCAGCACCTTCACCATCATCCTGGGATGGTAGGGCGGGCCGCCCCGCCTCTCCTGCTCGTAGCGGGCGGTGATGTCCGAGAGGTCCAACTGGTCCGCAACGTCGGAGATGAAGTAGGCCAAGTGCTCCGGCGGCAGCCATTCCTGGAGGGCCGCCGGCAGCAGCAACTGCTGGTCCGGGTCGTAGGGAAGGTAGGTCTTGCTCATTGACCGCTCCGATCGTCTGATGCTCCGTACCATCATACCCCCAACGGCTCACCAACCCCGTTTCTCGGACGGGCTGCTAGACAACCCTGTCTCCCCGCCTTGGAACGGACTGGCTATCCGGCTCACCAGCCGGCCCCGGCAGCGGGGTCAACATCACGCGCCAACGGGGTGTTTCCTTGGACGCCTCGACCAGGAGTTCCTCGAGCGGGACATCGATGTCGATATCGTCGAATTCGAAGTTGAAGGCGGCCTTCACGTGGCACGGGCATACGAGGCCCGCCGCGGCGTTGTTATCCCGTCCCAATCGCCTCAGTTCCTCGCGTTCGGCGAGGGTCATCTTCCGCTGGTAGTGGCAGCCAGCGATGGCGCATTTGACCGACACTTTTCTGGCCATTTCCCCAATATTACAACAACAGCCCAGCGGGGTCGGACATGCGCGCAGGGTGTTCAACGTCAACTTTTATCCTGGTTGCGGTGCGGGAAAGTCCCTGCACCCAGGTAGTCCTGAACATAGACTCGCACACCGGAAAGGGCCGTTGAACGCTGAAGATGCGGTTCGCAAAACCGGTCTTCTGACCGTCGGACGTAACCCGGTGGGCAGAACGGACCCGTCTGCCAACTGTTAACGACCGAAGACAAACAGGTTGCTTTCGAAGGGCAATTACCCCCCGTCCGCTGGACTGTGGCTTGGGCCCTCTCTCCCAGGCGGGGGTTTTTGCCATTGGGGTTTCCACGGGGCACACCCAGCCAACAGCACCGGCGGAGTCGAATCGGACGCCAAGCGGGAAACCGGCCGGATCATTGACTCCACCGTGCTGGATGCGGAGAATGGCGCCATGAAATCGTTATTGGGCCGGTCGAACGGAGCAGGGATGGCTGCGCCGGTGCTGCTGTTGTTCCTGTCAGCCGTGACTGCCCTAGCAGCCTGCGGCGGGGAGCAGACGTCTCCGGTAGTGGCCACCGTTGTCCCTGCGACACCCACGGATACAGGCGCTCTGGCTGCGACGCCCGAGCCGACCACTGGGGCGCAATCGGCAGCAACCCAGGCTGTTGCTGACACACCCACGCAAACGCCGGTACCCACCGCGGCTCTGGAGCCGACGACCACGCCCGTCTCCACCGTAACGCAGACTCTCACGCCGTCCGCAACTCCGACATCGGAGCCGACGTCAACGCCTACGCCAACACCTACAAGCACTCTGCCTCCCGCTCCAACGGCCACTCCCACTCCAACAACGATGCCTACGCCTACCCCTACTGCAACTTACACTCCGACACCCACGGCCACGCCGATTCCTACGCCGACGCCTAGGCCCCAGGCGGACTTGGGAATCACGATAGAACCAGCGGCATCCGCAGCGGAATTAGGGAAGGAGACCGTGCTCCACTTTGCTGTAACCAACCACGGCCCCCTTGACTCGGCCAACACCTCCATCGTGATATACGGCAGAGACCACACAATCACTGCAACTGTCGACGAGGGCAACTGCTCGGATGAGAGCTGCGATCTGGGTTACCTGGCAGCCGGCCAGACCGCTACAGGGAACATATCGGTCCTACCGTCCAACTTCACAAGAGAGTTTCGGCTACAAGTCAGAGTCGCAGGCAATGAACTGGACTCGAGCCAAGGTAACAATGACAGGTCAGTGAGCCTGCCCATCCGCGCGGGAGATCCCGAACGGAATGCTACTGTCTTGTGGTCCACGCTTATAGAGAGGCCCGCTAACCTAAACCAAAGCCAAGGTGAAATACGCAGACGCATAGGGTAAATTTGTGAGGGAACTGGGTTAGCTGGTCTCAGGAGTAACGGGGGGTTGGTGATGGGTGTGAGGGAGATAGACCGGTCTCTGGAACAATGGCAGATGGGGGTCAAGGATTTGCGCCGGCGGATGATTCTGGCGCCCACACCCAGGGAGCGGGAGCGGTGGTACGCCATCTGGCTCTTGGCGCAGGGCTGGACAGCAACGGCCACGGCGGAGGCGCTGGAGCGGGACCCCCACACCATAGGACGGTGGGCTTCGGTTTTCGGCGAGGGAGGGCCAGCGGCCTTGATATTTGAGCAGACCGGTGGTTCCCCCCCGTCCTTGACGAGACGCAGCAGGCGGAGTTGAAAGGGGCGGTAGGGCAACCGCCCGCTGAGGCGGGCATCGAACTGGCCAACTGGTATTGGAAAGGAGTCCGGCAGTTTGTCTTGGGACGGTTCGGGGTCAGTTTGAGCCGCAGCAGTTGTCTGAACTGGCTGCACCGGTTGGGATTTGCCTTCAAGCGGCCCAAGAAGCGTCTGCTCAAGGCGGATGAGGGCAAGCGGGAGGCCTTCGTGGCGGAGTATGCCGCCCTGAGGGAGGAGGCCCAACGGACCGGAGCCAGGATATTCTTCGCCGATGAGGCCCACTTCCGGGCCGATGCAGAGTTGCGGGGCAAGTGGGTGCTGAGAGGAGAGGCTGCTCTGGTGGACTCGACCAGTCCGCGGTATGGGGAGAAGGCCAGCTATTATTCGGCGGTGTGCCTGGAGACGGGTGAGGTGGAGTGGATGGAGTTGCAGGGGAACAGCAACGCCGGGACCTCGGTTGACTTCCTGAAGCAACTGAGGGGAAAACACCCTGAGCCGATGCGGGTCATCTGGGACAACGCCCCGGCCCACCGTGGGGAGGCGATGCGGGAGTACCTCAGGACGCCTGGGCTGGAGTTGAGGTTGGTGAACCTGCCGGGGTACAGCCCGGACTTCAACGGGGATGAGGCGATCTGGGGTTGGGCGAGAGAGGAGGCCACCGGCAATCTGTGCTTGGGAAGCAGGGAGGCGGTGCAGGAAAAGGTCGGCAAATTCCTTGCCGGACTGGCCAGCCGCAAAGACGAGGTGAGACGGCGGTGCCGGACAGTCTTGCAGTCACGGGGTGAGGCGCTCCTGCGAGCCTCCCGGACCGATTCTCAGCCTCCGGCAAATGCACATCCCACCTTGGCTTTGGTTTAGTAGTTGATGGAGACCACATTTACCTGACGTCGAAATACTACAAGGACACGGAGCTTGTCGCCCTAGACAAAGGAACTGGACGGAAACTGTGGCAACTAAACCCGAATCCACCGATAGAGGACGTCAGGTTAGCGACCTGAAGTGGTCAAAGGGTGCTCCTCTGAATCTGGGATAATGGTTTTCGAGAAAGGAAACCGACCCCAGAAAAGGAGCACCCAATTGATGCTACCACGCAACCATCCCGACCGTATTCGCATCGTCTTTGACGACCACCGTCTGGTGGCCAATGCCGGCCTGCTCCTGCCGGCCACTCTCGCCCAACACCTGGGCCTGGGGGAACTCGTAGACCATCACCTCAATCTCGGCAGCGCGCCGGGCCGGGCCAACGCCGGCGACAAGATGATGACCCTGGTCGCCTCTGCCCTGGCTGGCGGCGATTGCATCGACGACGCCGATGCGCTGCGCGCCGGTGGGACGGCCGGTGTTCTCGACTGTAGGGTCAAGGCGCCATCCACCCTGGGCACCTTCCTGCGCAGCTTCCGCTGGGGCCATGTCCGTCAGCTGGACCGGGTGATCCGGGAACTGCTGGCCCGGGCCTGGGCCGCCGGGGCGGGACCCGGCGACGCGCCGTTCACCATCGATCTGGACTCCACCATCTGCGAGACCTACGGACTGGCCAAGGAGGGGGCGCGACACCACGGCTATACCGGCAAGCGGGGCTATCACCCGCTGTTGGCCGTGGCCGCCGGCACCGGCGACGTGTTGATGTCCCGGCTGCGCGAGGGCCGGGCCAACACTGTTCGGGGCGCCGCCCACTTCCTGCGCGAGACGGTGGGACGGGTGCGCTACGCCGGCGCCAGGGGCCGACTCACGGTGCGGGCCGACAGCGGCTTCTATGCCCACGCCATCGTCGCCGTCTGCCGCAAGATGGATGTCCGCTACTCCATCACCATCCGCCAGCACAAAAGCCTGCGCAATCTCATCGAGGCCATACCCGAGACGGATTGGACGCCCATCCCATACTGGATGGACGGCGCCGCCGATGTGGCCGAGACCACCTACACTCCCTTTGAGAGTGAGGCCGGCGCCGCGCCGGTGCGGCTCATCGTCCGGCGTGTGAAGCCCACGCCCGGTTCCCAACTGGCCCTCTTCGCCACCTACAGCTATCACGGATTCATCACCGACCGGGACGGGGAGACCCTGGAGCTGGAGGCCGACCACCGCCGCCACGCCGAGATCGAGAACGCCATCCGGGACCTCAAGTACGGCGTCGGGCTGAACCACCTGCCGTCCGGCCGATTCGCCGCCAACGGCGCTTGGCTGGCGGTACAGGTGATGGCCCACAACCTGGCCCGCTGGACGGCCCGCATCGGCTTGCGCGAGCAGATCGTGACCACCAAGACCCTCCGGCGTCGGTTCTTCGCCCTGGCGGGACGGACCACCCGCTCGGCGCGCCGCCTCACTTTGCATCTTCCCAAGCATTGGCCCTGGGAAACCCAGTTCAGCAGCGCCCTGGCCCGGCTGCGAGCCATTCCACTCCCCGCCTGACGGCGCTGTCCGCAACCGCCCCAACACCTCCAAACTCGCGTCCGCCCCGCCCGCGAGTGCATCCTGCTGCGTCCGATCTCACTATCACGCGATTCCCAGCCTCCATAGACCGCTCTCCAGGTCCGGTGCGGCTACTGAAAACCCTCGCGGGGTCACATCGGTCCAATGAAGCCCAGGCTTTCTCCCTTGCAGGCTCCCTCATCCCAATTTGCCCAGCATTCACGCCTCCCATCGGTGGATTCGGGCTAAAGCTTCCGGTTTCATTCGCCGGCGGGGATTCTTGGGGAGGGCCTGTAGTTAGCGGCCCGTACCCGCATGGAGATCTATTGCTCATAGGCTACGCTCCGGGCTACCTGGACGCAGTGGACAGGGATACCGGAATGCTCAGGTGGCGGTTCCAATCTGACAAGCTCGCAACTCCTGTCCCGCTGGTCCATCACAACGTCATCTACCTAACAGCGTCCAACAGCATAGGTCCGTTAACGAGTGCCGGCACCGTGTATTCCCTTGACCTAGAGAGTGGAACAATCATTTGGGAACTGGAAATGGACCGCAACGGGAGCATTTCCAACCTTTCCAGCCCCTTGCGTATTGGTGAAAGCACTTTCCTTCACTTTTCCTATTTCACCGAAGACGGCACCTTCTTTTATGCAGCCGACGCCCGTACAGGCACGGTCAAATGGCGGCACGATTCCTGGTCCGCGTCTATTACCCCCGCTGCAGGCAATGTGGTCTACATGGGTAACGGGATAAATGCCTTGGCCGGCCTGTCCGGAGAACCCCAGTGGCGGTACAAGGTCGACACCTCAGGGAGAGTGTTGTTGTCCAGCGATTGTGTCCCCTTGAATGAAAAGCGAATATGTCACCCGGTTTAGTCGTCGGAGGTTGGTGATCCGGCCAGGGTCTCTGCTTTGGCACGCTCGTTTGCACTGAGTTTCTTTGTAGGCGGAGTCTCCGCCAGGGCGTACTTTCCGGCGGTGTTTCGGTCCATGCCCAGCTTCCGGGCGATGGCCCGGAGGGAAAGCCCCTGCTCCTTGGCCTGTTGTACCGCCTCCCAGCGAGCCTGCTGGGTTTCCGTGGGCGTCCGGCGCAACTGGTGGCGAACTGGCTTTGTCTTCCCACCTCTGCCCCCGGTGGCTACGTCTTCGTCGTTGGCCTCGTTGTCATCGGCGATAACATCGGACGATTCTGACGATTCAAGGGCGGCCAGGCGTTCTTGTTGAGCCTCGTTCAGGTGGCTGTTGACCACCCCATCGGCGCCCTCCTGCTGTTCCGGGCCGGGGAAGCAGGCGTTGGCTGCGCTCCACAGCGCTGAGGAGGGCGGCGGCCCCTCCTGATAATCCACGGCCTCCCCCTGGTACCTGATCATCAGCTACCCGTCGGCCCGTTCCATGACGTCCACCCGGAGACCGGCATAGCTGGGGCGTTCCTGTCCAGGCAGCAACTGCAGGACCCGCCAGTGGTACTTCACCGTGTTGTCCCGGGCCACCTTGCGGGTGTCCTTGATGCAGATGGTCTCGGTCAGAGACAGCTCGGCCGGCACCGGGCGGTAGGCAGTCTCGGGCTGCTCGGCCGCGACCGCGAAGTGGGCGTTGATCTTGGGCAGAAACTCCTGGAGGACCTCCTTGGCTTGGTCGACGGTGCCGGCCTTGGCAAGGCGCAGTTCGGTTACCAGCCGGTCCTGGAAGGTTTCCAGCATCCGCTCCACCCGTCCCTTTGCCTGCGGAGAGAGTGCGAATATCTGCTGGATGCCCAGCTCCCGCATCACCCTAGCGAACTGGTGGGTGGTTTCAACAGGCACCGGCTTCTGACGGGCGTTGTACTTGAAGGCAGCGTGGCGGTCGCTGTAGAGGGCCAGGGGGATTCCCCACTGACGGACCAGGCCCTCCAGGAGCATCAGGTAGCCGCGGGTGTCCTCGCCGGTGCGGAAATCGGCTTGGGCCACGGTGCCGGTGGCGTCGTCCACGGCGATGAGCAGCGTCAGCTTCGGTCCCCGGCCCTCCAGCCAGGGGTGCTGGCTGCCGTCAATCTGCACCAGCATGCCCTCCTGTGGCATGCGCCTGCGCCGGAAACGGTGCTGCTGGGAGCGGCGGCTGCGAGGACTGCCGATGCCGGCCTTGACCAGAATCCGGCGCACCGTGGGGCGGCTCAGGTCGATGCCCTCGCGCTCCCGCAACAACTCGGTGAAGTGGCTGTGGCTTGCCCGGGCGTAGCCGTTGCTGGCCAGCTTCACCACGGCAGCGGCGGCCGTCTCAGGGACGGCGTTGTGAGGTCTTCGGCCTCGGTTCCCATGGGCCAGTGCGGCGGCACCGTTCCTGCGGTAAGCCGCGAGGAGACGCTTGGTGTGGCGTTCACTCACTCCCATGATCCCGGCAGCCTGGGCGATGGGAAGCTGGTATTCCAGAACGCTGTTGAGTACTTGAATCCTTGCCTGTTCCTGCTGGTTCAACGTTACATCCCTCATAGGGATGACATGTTCGCTGACCAGTTAGCAGGTGACCGAATCGTAGACCGTCAACACCTTCAGGTATTCCAGCCAGGGCTGTGGTGGGATGACGCTGTACGGCTAGGCCAGGGTCTCGGTGAGAGAGTCCGAGGACAAGAATCTCGACCTGCAGGTGGAGCGGGCTGGTCCGCGCCGGCTGTGCTATGGGCAACATCCGGGCCGAGGAGGCCAGCGGGGCCAAGGACGACCGCGGCGACCTTCTGGAGCTCCTGGACCTGGTGGTCGCCGGCGACACCCTGGTGGTCACCCACATCGACCGGCTCTCCCGGGGGCTGACCTGCGGGCTGCAGGTGATCGAGGCCTGCACCGGGCGAGAGTGGAGTTCCGGTCTCTGTGGAAGACTTCGACACATCGACGGCCACCGGCAAGCTCCAGTTCGCCACGTCGCTCGCTTTCAGCGAGGGGTGTCGGAACTCGATCAGGGATCGCACGGTCGCGGGCCAGGCGAAGGTGTCGGCCGAATGCCGTTTCCCCGACCGACGGCCTACCCTGACCGAGCAGCAACGGGAGTAAATCCGGGCGGAGCGGTCGAAGGGAGTGAGCCAGCGGGAACTGGCCCAGCGCCTGGAGGTCAGCCGCTGGACCATCCAACGAGTCGACCGGTAGAGAGTCGGGTGGAAATCACAGCCTCGGCACGGAGCAAGGACAAATTTCAGATTGACCCAGCTGCGCTCCCACGGGGATGCTACGTGTTACTTGGCCGCTTCCCGGCCCATCCCTGCAGGGACTTCCAGTCCGAACAGTCCAAATAGTTCCCGGGCAGTGAGAACTCTGGCCAAGTCTATGGACACGTCATCCACCAACTCGTCGAACAGTTTCTGCTTCTGCTCCAGCACCAGGTCTATGCGGTCCTCGATAGTGTCAGCACATGCATATTTGAAGACGTGAACGGGAACAGTTTGTCCGAAACGATGGCTCCGGTCCTCGGCCTGCCTTTCCACTGCGGGGTTCCACCAACGGTCCAAGTGGAACACGTAGGACGCCTCCTGCAGATTCAGACCCAGGCCGCCGGCACGCAGTGACAGAACCAGCACCTTGTGACGCTCGTTCCGGCGAAACTGTTCGATGATTTCCCGTCTCTCTTCCAGAGAATGGGAACCGGTAAAGGTCAGTGGGAGGAATTCTCGGAGTGCCTCTGCTAGGGCCTCCACGCCGAACCCCGCCCTGGTGTACTGGGAAAACACGATCGCTCGGTTGCCTTCGGCCGCCAGGGCTTCCATTCTCTGGTAGATGTCCTCGAACTTGCTCGACTCCCCGGTCTCCGGGTCCGCATTGCAGATCTGTTTCAGCCGCGAAATCAACTCCAAAACGTGCTGCACCCGCACGTCTCTGCCAAGTTCTTTCAGGTGGACGATCCCCTCTATTTCCGCCCTGTCGTAGCTCCGTCGCTGGGCTGGCCACAGTTCGACCGATAGCTTCGTGATGGTCTTCGGCGGCAGGTCGTCCAGCACGTCCATCTTCTTGCGACGCAGCTGCAGTTCTTGATGCCGTTGCCGGAGAGCCGGTCCTGGCGTGAATCTCCTGGGGGAATCCGGTCCTCCCGAATCGACGAACTCCATGATCGAGGCCAGTTCCTCTTCGCTGTTCTCCAATGGCGTGCCGGTGAGAGCCCAGGTACGGTGTCGCTTCAGCCCCTTCACTGCCTGGCTGATGGTATTGCGGTTTTTGATACGCTGGGCCTCGTCGGCGACAACCACGTCCCAGGTTTTTAGACCCACCGGTGAGTAGCCACTTCCGCCAGAGTCAGCCCGGAGTGTTTCGTAGCTCACAATGGCCACGTGCACCGGGGTGGCCCATTGCCAGCCCCTGTCAGATGGTGCCCCCCGAATCACCATCGCCCGTAGGTCCGGTGCCCATTTGAGAAGTTCTCGTCGCCATTGATCCAATATGCTGGCAGGAGCGATCACCAAAGCAGTGGAGATTTCTCCTTTCAGGAAGAGAAGTCGCAGCGCAGCGATCACCTGAACAGTCTTGCCCAAACCCATGTCATCGGCTAGGAGAAGGCGCTGGCTTTCAATCAGGATCTTCACCCCGTCCAGCTGGAAAGCCATCAGCTCACCAGGCCATTCAACCGTAGAATCAGGCCCGGGCGACAGGACTGGACCCGACGAAGCCAGAACCCTCCAGAGCCGGTCACGCAACCGGTCCGGCGGCAGGCCTTCAGGCGGTCGGAACCCGCCATAGTCGGGCGATGGCTCGCCCTCCACCACCTGGTATGTCGAGCTGGGGTTCACCGAAGTGCCTGGCAGGCCACCGAACAGAAACGAGCTCACGGTGTCGACAGGACCCACGCCACCAATGAATGTTTGGGACACGGGATCTGGAAGCTGTTGGAAGGCAACCGGGAAGGCCACACACACTGGAGCGGCCGAAGTCGCAGGTGAGGAATCCACCTCCTCCCCATCGATCTTCCTCCGACTACGCACGAGCCTCCTTAGGCTGTTGATCCCAACTCTGCGAAGCCAGCTCTTTAGCATCATGGGTGGGAGTAAGCCTCTTCCAATCCCAGACCCGCCCGTTCGAAGGGTTCCAGCAGGTGGTCGCGAGACTCTAGGTATTGGCTCACCGGACCTGCCCTGGAATCCCCCGAGTCAAGCTCTTTTTTCCAGTACAGAGAAACCAGCTTTCCTTTGCGAAGATCGCAAACTGACTCGGGCAAATCGCCATCGGCGCTGGACGAGACACAGCACACCGGCACCTGAGCGTCAATATCCTCCGAGAACACCTCCTGTGGGGTCTCGAAGGACAAGCAGAAAACCACGTCGGGTTGAAGTCTGACGGCTTGGAACAAAGCCTTGGTCAGCTCCGTGACCGCCCGGCGGACCGCCACACCTTGGTTCCACAGTGAGCCGGAGGGCAGGTCCACCCTGGTAAAACAGAACTCCAGTGGGTCTCCCTGTTGGGAAATGACTAACATGCAGCCTCTGATTCCCTTACTCTCGGCCTCCTTTACGAAGCGAAGGTAGGCAATTCTCACAGGGGCAACCCCGGAAGCGATGTCCTGGAAGGGCACAGGCAAGGCAGTTACCCTTGATTCGGTTAGGTTGAACGCTCTTCCGTTGAGGACGCAGAATCTTCGGAGTGCGCCTGCTCCAGAGTGGGGTCTTCTTCATAGCTGAACGTCAGCTCTGTTTCCTCGATCTCTGGCTCGGAGTCAGGGTAGAGTCGGCGCAGATCCCACTCGTTTATCCATCGCCTTACATACGACCGAATTGTGCCCTGTCCGCCGCGCCTGGTATCATCGCGGATGTCCGGCACATCCCATTCATATGCCTCGGAATGGATCGCTTTGAGTTGGTGATAGAGGCTGAGAAGCATCTTTTCGTCAGGCTCGTCGAGATTCCGAACTCCCCGTTCCAAGAGCCGCATCCCAGTTTCAGCCCTGGCGGCGGTCAGGAGGTCGACATCACGGCCCCTGGCCCTGAGTCTTGGAACTGCCTTGTCACGGTCCTCTTTGTCATCCAGCACGACAGAGGCGAAATCTGCGGTCAAGGTACCAACGACGGCCAGGCCGGGGTAACGTTCTTCAGTCGCCTGCCCCATCCAACGGGTGAGCTCTGCATAGGAACGGGCCCTCTGCAGGACGCTGTAGTTGGCGACCAGTTCTATCTCATCCACCAGAACAACCCATCCCATATAGCCTGCTGCTTTGATGAGCTCCAGGACGAACCTGAATTTCTGGGGAGGCATGTCCCGGGCCGACGGGGCCCGGAATTGATATGCCTGATTCTGACCGATGTGCCTGAGGCCGTCCCTCACGCTCTTGAGTTGAATGCGATCTCCCGACCAAAATCTGTTTATCTCGTTCAGCAACTCGGTGTCATTGTCTTTTTCGTGAACCATGAGAGTTGCGGGCAGTATCCGGTGTAACCCGTTGTTCTCCTGGTTGGCCCACACAAAGAAATCCGCGTATCCCTGAGAGTTGTAATCCAGCCTTTGGGTGATTTCCTCCACCATCTGCCCGGTAACCCCAGGAACCTTGCCGTTTTCCACAGCGGCCCGGAACATCTTGTCCATGTCAAACAGGGGCGTTTCCTTGCTCACAACCACCCTGCTGCACACGAAGTTCCGGGCCAGTGCCTGGGTTTCAAGGTAACCCAGCAGGTGGGATTTACCGGTTCCAAAATCCCCGGCAACCAACATGCCCGACCCTGAATCAGGCCCTTCCCCATCGTCCGCGACCCGGTCCAGCATGGCTTTGAATTCCCGTTCAACCACTGGCTGATTGCATCCAAGAACCGCTACGGCATCGCTGTTGGGAACCCCGTTCCGCAGGGCTTCCAACGCCCGCCGGCTGTTGAGCCTGGACCTGCCGGTAGATCTCATCATCCTAGCGACTCCAGAGCGGGCCCGTCTGACAGGCGGACCAGGGTAGCCATCGGGTTGCCATGGCTCCGGGCTCTCACTTCATCGGCAATCCTGCTTCTCAGGGCCTGATAAATGAAGAACCCTTTGCCCCCTCGGTCATCATCCAGGAACTCCTCACCGGCCAGGACAACCATCAACAGACCATTCAGACGGTCAGTGCTGTCAATAAGTTCACGGAGGAGCTCGTAGTGGTCCATTACCGCAGACCGGGAGTAGAAACGGAGTCCGTCCCGAGGATTTCTCCTCAGAGGCACTCGTTCACTGTCCAAGATGACACAGGTCCCCGAGTAACCGACAAGGCGCATCCAGTGAAGCAGGGACTCCAGGAAATGCCGCGCGTTGGTCCGAACTATGCTGTTGTAGATGGAATAGCGCCGGACGTTGGACACCCGCCGGTTTACGCCGGTCAGCCACTCTATCAATGGAACCGCTTCCTGATTCTGGCTTCCGGTCCCCATTTCGGTTAGGCACAGCTGGGTCATGGCCACCCTGAAGTCCCTGGACATGCTGGCGTTACGAGTAAGGAACTGGAAGATAGCATTCCGCAACTCCAACCCTATCATACTTTCATCTACATCACTGGCCTTGCTAATTGCCTCCAGGACCGGGCTGTCGTCCGTGATTTCCACCGTGTCCGTCCGGTACCCTGCCTCGGAGGCCAGTCGAAGAATTACCCGGCGGGAGAGCAATCGCCAGTCGACCTGTTCGGCAATTCGGAAGAATATCTCCTGGAGCATGTGGACCCGGGTTTGCCCTCCGTCCACACCCACCACCAGGTATCCCAGATCTTCAGCCATCGAAGAGAACCGGCTCTTCAACAGGGGTGACAGGCCATTCCCGCCGGGCACAGCGAACTTGATGGACGATCCTCCCTCGTTGACGAAACCGTCCAGATATTCGTCCTTGATGATTTGCAGCCATTCCTGCAATGGGAGAATGTTGGTCATTGCCGCACTCCCGTAAACTGGACCCCGTAGAACAACTCGGTCTCTCCGGAGGGACCAACAAAGGAAATCACGCCTTGGGTGCCCCTGGTACCCGTGGAGGCTGGGAATGACACTCTGGCACCCGTCCTTACTTCCCTGACCCCGCTCTCCCTCAGGGCGTAGAGATCTCGGCCAAAGTCCAGCAGGCTGAAATCCCTTTTGCTCCCAGGAAGCCCTGTGAAGAGGTTGTACATACGGTCCAACCGGACCACCTGACCCACTTCCCCCAGCTTCAACCGGTCCGACGTATCTGCTTGGGCAAGGGCCAAGTAAGCCTCGTACAGTGATTCCAGAAAAGGTTGAGGGCGAAATCTGGGCGGGCTCTTCTGCAACTTCACCAGATCAGCGACCAACTTCGACGGCCGTATTGTCGAGGATTGCCGGCGGCCGATGAGCACAGCCCGATCTACTGGCACCACCCTCACCACGGAGGGATGAGCAATTATCCTCCCATCCCGTTCAAAGACCTGCAGGCCCTTTCTTTGCGCCACGTCTTTGAGTTCTTCGTTGTAGTCTTCCTCAAGGTATTCCCGCTCCTCGTCGGCCGTGAAGGGCCATGCTGAAGATGCGTTGTTGATCTCCTGGCCAATCCGGCTGATCATGGCGCCTAGTCTTTCACTGTGCCTCCGGACCGCAGCGATGTTGCCTTCCTGGCTCGATTTCCGCAGTTGCCTGGTGATTCTAACGGCGTCGTTCAAGCACGCGAGCACAGTATCTGCAGCACTCTCCGCCGCCGAGAATCCCTCTTCGAAAGTGGGCATTTCTCCTCCCTGCTTACAGTGGTGATAGTCTCCAGCCGACACCTGACATCCTAAACCA
Source organism: Dehalococcoidia bacterium (assembly GCA_965222025.1). GTDB lineage: Bacteria > Chloroflexota > Dehalococcoidia > Lucifugimonadales > UBA3495 > VXOI01. The sequence continues at coordinate 437,118 of CBDCTI010000008.1, forward strand.
AAGCCAAAGCCAAAGCGAAATGCGCAGGGTAATGCGGTAAATTTGCGGGCCACCGGGTTAGCCGGTTATGGGGTCTGGGAGGGCTGGTGGTGGTGTGAGGCAGATAGCCCGGTTTCTGGAACAATGGCAGATGGATGTCAGCGATCTTCACCGGCGGCTTTTTCTGGCGCCAACACCCAGGGAGCGGGAACGATGCACGCCATCTGGTGCTAGCCCAAGGATGGACGGCTTCGGGTGCGGCGCAAGCCTTGGGACGGGACCTTCGCACCATTGGACGATGGGCCGCCGCCTTGATATTCGAGCAGACACCGGAGGTTCCCGCCCGCCCTTGGCGAGACGCAGCAGGCGGAGTTGAAGGCGGCGGCGCAGGAACTGTCTGCCATGGCTGTGGCCGAACTCGGCAACTGGAACTGAAAGGTAGTTCATCAGTTTGTCTCGGAGCGATTCGGCATCAACCTGAGACGCAGTGGTTGCCTGAACTATCTGCGTTGGTTGGGATTTGTGCTGAAGCGTCCCAAGAACCGATTGGTCAAGGCCGACGAAAGGAAGAGGGAGTCTTTCGTGGCGGAGTACGCCGCCCTGACGGAGGGAGCGCGGGGGTCCGAAGCCAAGATTCTCTTTGCCTACGAGGCTCATTTCCGGGTGGATACCGAGCTTCAGGGCAAGTGGGTACTGAAGGGTTAACCGGCGTTGGTAGAGTCCGCAGTCTGCGGCGTAGCGAGAAGGCCAGTTACTATTCGGCGGTGTGTTTGACGACAAGGGAGATCGAGTGGGTGGAACTGGAAGAAAACAACTCGATTATACGACGCGTCGTCGCGGAGCTTGTGGAATGACTCCGTTTGCTTGTGGTGTATGAGGTAGAACCGAGAGGCTGAAGCGCTTGCTGGTGCATAGAACTAGCCATCCAATAGAACTGAAGGGAGAAACTGCGACCGTACGGATCACGAGGGTCGGGTTGTCCATACACCACAAGCAAACGGAACCTCTCCAGTAAATCGGTCAGGGTGGCGACGTTACAGGAGCAGGATGGGGCAGCGTTGACGGTGCGCACCGTTGTGAATAACCTCAGGAGCGAGTTGGGCGGCAGCCTGTCCCAACCTCAAGGCCAAGTGGGCCTTGACGGTACCGCTGTTGCTTACGGCGATGGCGTTCTCTCGGCGTTGGATGTGTTCGCAGCGGGCCAGTTCCATTCGAAGCCGTTTTCTGACTACGCGGACTGACAATTTCGCCTGCCACCTTAACTGACGGCATCGTTGTAGGACGACAGCGAAAGTCGGTCAAATTTTCGTCGGTGTTGACGCGTTGGCAAAGCTATTTGCCCAGCAGTATCATATAATGATACTGTAATTCTATGCGAAAGGAACACCAGCAGACGCTGGCCGCGATTTTCCGCCATCCCACCCCGTCGGGCATAAGGTGGGACGATGCCTTGGCGTTGCTGCAAGCCTGTGGGGCGGAGATTGAGGAGCGCGGAGGTTCGATGACTGCTGTGTTCCTCAACGATGAGTTCATATTGTTGCACCGGCCTCATCCGGGCAACGAGATCGACAAGGGTGCTGTGGCGTCGCTGCGCAGATTCTTGGAGCAAGTTGGGATCAGGCCCAGCTAAAAGGGGGCAGGCAGATGGAATATAACGGGTACCACGCAGTTGTGACCTTCGACGAAGAGGTGGGCCTCCTTCATGGAGAGGTGATTGATACGCGCGACGTGATCACCTTTCAGGGCAAGTCCGTGGACGAACTGGAGCAGGCCTTCAGAGCCTCGGTCGGAGAGTACCTCAAAATCTGTGAAGAGAGAGGGCGAGTCCCGGACAAGCCCTTCTCCGGACGGGTCGTACTGCGCATGGAACCAGAGACACATCGTGCCGTTTCTGGAGCCGCCAGGATCAGCAGGAAGAGTCTTAATTCCTGGATTCTGGAAGCGATTGACTGTCATCTGACTCGTGCTGATGAAGAAAGGGATCCCGTGGCACGCGATCCGGAGATATTTGACTCAGCCGCCGCCTCTGAAGTCGAAGCATTTTTGCGCGAGGTTTCGCAACGGCATAGCCGGCAGGACCCGGTTAGCCCGGTCATCCCCTTCTGGGTGGATCTCTACAACGGGCGTATGTGGGCCAGTGACGTCCAGCCGGCCCATGAGGTCCTTACGTTCGAGGCTAAGCCGCCCTATCCCAACTCAACTGGACACAGCCCATTCATTAAATTCCTCAGGGATGAAGTGAACCTTAGTCAGAGTCGGCTGGATCAATTGGAAACCAGCGTCGGCGCGGTGGACGACTACTTCAAGGACAGCCTGGCCGGATACCAGAAGATGGAATGGCAAGGTTCATATGCTCTAGGCACGTACGTCAAGCCAGTGGACGACAACAACGAGTACGATGCCGACATTCTGATTATGATGAAGCAGAATCCCAAGTGGGAACCCGAAGACTTCGTCAACGAGGTTTTCAAGACGCTGCAAGGTAACAAGAACTACGCCGACAAGCTCAGGCTCAAGACTCGATGCGTCACCATAGACTACGCCGGAGACTTTCATCTTGATGTAGTCCCATGTGTGACTAGCGGCGGTAGGCACTACATCTGCAACAAGGTTGACAACCAATTCGAACAAACTGACGGCACCGGATACCGCGACTGGTTCAACGAGCGCAATCGCATCACCGGCGGCAATCTGAAGCGAGTGGTCAGGTTGCTCAAATACCTCCGGGACCACAGAAACGGTTTCACCGCCAAGTCGATTTTGCTGACCACCCTTGCCGGCGATACCATCAAGTCGTCCGATGCAGGAACTGAGGCCGTGAGCACGGTTGCCGACACAGTTGAGACTGTCTTAACCCGGATGAACGGGTACCTGCAGCAGCACCCCAATATGCCGGAGATAAAGAATCCGGTGTTGCCGACGGAGAACTTCAACCGCCACTGGGACCAGCGGAGGTACGCCAATTTTAGGAACCGAGTGCAAGCCTACGCGCGCACCGCCAACAAAGCGAAAGCCGAACCATGGAGTGAGAAATCCATCAAACTTTGGCAGAACCTGTTCGGAGACACCTTCGGCGAAACCACAAGCTTTGGCGGTGGTGGCCGGTTCGCGGAACGGTAGCTTTTGTCAAGGGCATTGGGAAGGGTTTGTTGAAAAAGTTGGCTCCACTGAACGTTGAGGAGAAACGGGTCTTCAACGTCGTCGAAAGTCGAAAAGTAATGTTGACCAATGACAATAATGCTCAAATAGTAAAGACGATATTCGTCTCACTACCTTAGACGCTAGTCCTCGGATGGATTTTTTCAACAAGCCCTTGCCTGGACTTTGTACATTCGAGCCGCGTTAGGTGGGCATATCCGCGAGGCGGTCCTATAGGGCGGCTGGGACTTTTTCACTGTCGCTGTCGCACCTAGACATTGAAAAGCCCTAGGACAACATCCGCAGTTGGCGGCGCACCAATTCTATCGTAACTGGTTTATGGGTACTGGCTTTTGTACAAAGTCCAGCTTGCGAACGTCCATGACAAGCCAGCCTGCGAAGTCCAATGGCGGCCCGTGCCGAAGGTCGCTTCGAGGCACGATAACGTTTAATTGGCGGTGGGTGACGTCATAGCCTGTCCCCGGTCGGCGAAGAGCCGCTGCCTTGATATGCGGCGCTTAACTTCCTCTACCTCATCTAGATGGCAACGTTTGTATTTCGATCCACTCCCGCAAGGGCAAGGCCGGTTTCTGTTGGGACTATTGCCAGCAATCCGTAGCATCTCATGTAGGTACTCACGTAAACCAGGATCACCGTGGGAATACTCTCCCCACAGGTCATTTCTGGCGGCGGTCAATCCATAGCGGTCAGTGTAGGACAGACGGTAAAAGAAGGGTATCACCAGTCCCAGTATAAAGCGTTGCAGGGGCGGATTTCTTCCTTCGGAGAAGCTGAGAGTCAGGCAACAAGCCCCATCATCGTAAAAGTGCAGATCAATCAACCCGCACAGGTTTCGCTCCCCAATATCGAAACGCCGGCCTCCGACTTCATAAACCTTGGGCCACGCTTTGACCTCTGCGTGACCCAAGTCCAGCCTGACCTTGAACGCATCGCAAAGGAAGGCGCCGATTGCCCTGTGCTCCTCGGTATCCCCCAACTTCAACTGGCCGGAGTCTCGGTCAAATGCGGCGCAGAAACGAAGTTCCCCGAGTATGCTCCGATCTTTCGGAACATAGGCCAACTCCGGGAAGTTAGACGCCAGCCATTCGAGGTCGGTGTCTCGCAGGTTCATTTCGCGTAAGGCTTCCTCGGCGTCACGGCCGTGGCGCCCATCGCTGCGGTGGCAGGTGCCCCGTTGTTCTTGGGCTTGGACTTGCCGAAGTCGTCCCCGAATAGCTTCCTCCACTTCTGAACGCTTTTCTGAGGATCGGTCTCATTCAAGGCGTCGTTTACCTGGGCGGTGTAGATCTCGAACTTTTCCCGGAAGTTGCGGTACTTGTTCTGATCCCAATGCCGGGTGAAAGTCTCTTGGCTCAACACCGGGTTGCGTATTTCCGGCTTCAAGGGGTTGGCCTGCAAGAAAGCGTTAATGCGGTTGCAGACGGTCTTCAGCGTATCCGGGACAGTCTTGAAATTGGCATCGCCTTCGTTGTCCTGCACGCTCATTCCGATGAGAGTGGTGAGGAGAATTGAAGGCGCAGTGAAGTTACCTTTGTGGTCCCTCATGTACTTCAGCAACCTGGTAACTCGCTTGAGGTTGCCGTTGGTGATCTGGGTCTTCCCGTTGAACCAGTCCCGATAGCCGGTTCCGTCCGTGATTTCGAACTGGTTGGTCTTGCTGTTGCAGATGTGGCGTTGGCCGTTGATCTCGACACAAGGGACGATGTCCAAGTGGAAATCCCCGGCGTAATCCACCATCACGCACCGGGTCCTTCTGTGCACCATGTTTTTGTATGTCCCGTGTTCCATGAGGCAGTTATAGGCCTCGTTGATGTAGTCGGCCGGTTTCTTGCCCGGCCGGTACTTCATGAAGAGCAGCACGTCCGCGTCGTACTCCCGATTGTCCTTCGGCTTGATGATCGTCCGCAAAGCGTAGGAACCTTGGCGTTCAACTTTCCCATACGACTCCAAGTGCCGGCTCAAATGCGTTGTCACGGCCGCCACATGGTCGTTCAACTTATCCAAACGGGATTGGTTGATGTTCACATGGTCGGACAGGAACTCGTTGAAGTCTTCTACGCGTTTCATTCTTTATCTCTCCTTATATGGTGCAAGATCGGTTTGGATTGGTATGTGAAATCCCTCTCGGCGAGGGCTTTTAAGTTAGCGAGGTGCCTGGTGTCGTCCAATTCCCAGCTGTCAATCTCTGGGTCAAGACGCAGGTATCGGTCACCCAAGATCAGCTTTGCCATGTTCGTCGAAGCCTGGGATTGAAGCCCTAGAGTGTAGGAAACCAGCTTGTTCCCTCCCCATCCGGTCAGGAGGCCCCAAGAACTCCGTTTTGTGTACATGGTTTTCGTGTGTCCGGTGCCTATAGAAAAGATTCTTACCTCCTCTACCCTCTTTCTGAATTTGGATATAGCCTCGGTCAACGCGATGATTGACGGATTGTTGGCCCAAAGGCCACCATCCGTCAGAAGATATGGCCCAACTGCTTTGGGGTCGAAATAGGTCGGTGCTGCGCAGGAGGCAAGAATGGCATCTCTGAGCAGCACATCCCCGTCCCTTTCGTAAGGTTCTCCGAGGTCAGCCAAATAGCGGGACTTGAAGACATGAACTCCGCCCGTGGAGATATCCGCGCTCGTGATCATCAATGGAGCTGATATATCCCGAAGGACGCTTTGTGGTATGTATTCATGGAGTACCTTTTCTAGAGGCTCCCTGGAATACCTGCTACGTAAGAACGCGAAAATGCGCGAAGGGAATCGCGCTTTCCTAAAGATGCGCGGCGACTCCCTCTCGAATAGCCCCACCACTTCCTCCATCGATATTCCTGCCGCTGCAGCTCCGGCAATGATGGACCCCGTGCTCGTCCCAGCAAGCAGTTCAAAACAATCTTTGACACTTCGCCCCAGAGCCTCTTCGACCCTGGAAAGGATTTGGGCGGCATAAATGCCTCTTGTTCCGCCTCCGTCCACGGCTAGAATGCTGAAGCCTTTTTTCTTGTTTGTTGGAGTGCTCATCCAGCCCTGATTAGGCCCCCAAAGAGCGCCATTGACTGTGATGCGGTTCTTGGCTATGATTCATTAATCACGAGTGAAACAGCGTCTTACTTGAGTTACGTTTACGGTATCCTACCGTTAGTAACATTGTCAAGATACTGTTTTATCCGTGGTACAGGAGGCGCATTTGGTTAAAGTCACGCTACAAAATCTGGGAACCATTGTCCGTGAAAAGCGGGGTTCTCGAGGACTTCGGACGGTGGCGAGTGAAATTGGGACCAGCGCGCCGACGCTCTCTCGCATCGAGTCAGGCAAAATGCCCGACCTCCAAACCTTCGGGAAACTATGCCGCTGGCTGGGGTTAGACCCGGCCACGCTCTTAGACATTAAACCCCAGGCAGCAGAAACGGCCCCTACCCATGTTGCTGTCGCGCACCTAAAGGCACACCGAGAGATCGACCCGAATACCGCGAGTGCCTTGGCCAATGCCATATTGAGGGCGCAGCTGATGCTGCATGATGCTCCTGGAAGGGTGGGAAAGGTGGATGGAGAGGGGCTTTAAAACACGCTGCGAAGAGATGTCTCGGTCGCTGCGAACGGAGCTGGGCTTGGACCCAGTTACACCCCTGCCGGCTGAACAGCTAGCGTCCTACCTGGGAGTATATCTCTGGTCCGTCGAAGACCTTGGGCTAGCTCCGGAAGACGTCACGCAACTGGTGCACAACGATCCCGAGTCTTGGTCCGCCATAACCGTATCCGCGGCTGGCACGGATGCCATTATCTTGAATCCAAACCACCGGCGTGGGCGCTATTCCAGTGACGTGATGCACGAATTGGCTCACCTGTTGCTAGGCCATGAACCAAGCACTATGTTTTTCGCCGGGCAGGAGAACTTAGCCTTAAGGGGCTTCAACGAGGATGCTGAGGAAGAGGCCAATTGGTTGGCGGGTGCCTTGTTGTTGCCCAGAGAGGCCCTAGTGAGGCTGCGTTCCAGGAACTCCCCAACGGAAGCGGCGTGCGATGAATTCGAAGTGAGTAAGCAGATGCTGGACTTCCGGATGAGGGTGACCGGAGTAGAGCGGCAGTTCTCACGAAGAAAGCAGCAACCGTGATTGAGGTCAAAAATTAACGAAGGTCGGATTCCAAGGCCTCCCGGTCTTTACAATGCTGTTAAGTATGGCTAGCAGCTTACGCCTACAAGCGATGAGCGCCAGCTATTGAGGCTTGTCAGCCGCTAGCAGACGTTGGTAAAACGACCGGACCGCGGGGGTTGCCCTCATCTTTCGCTGGCCCCCGGTTCTGGCATGGCGGCGTGATGCTACGGCGGCCGGAATTCTGGCTATGCTCAAATTCGTCCCCTTTCGGCAGGGATGGCCGTCCGGCCAACTCTGAGCTGCGGGTGATCCGCCTCCTGTGGTCGTACCACGTCCTATGGTGTTCCTATAGACTTCAAGGATTAGGCTGGGCTGTCGGACCATGGTTCTGCAGCACTCGGAAGACCTCCCTGGCGACATATCGTTTGAGGCACCGGATAATCTCACTTTTGCTCAGTCCCTCTGCGGTGCGGCGGTTCAGGTATACCTTGGTGCGGAAATCGTAGCGAAGCCTGACCAGAACGATGCGATGGAGGGCCGCATTGGCCTGGCGGCCGCCTCTACGGTTGCGCCGGTGCCGGTTGGTCCTGCCGGAGGAGGCGGGAGTGGGGCTGACCCCGCATAGCGCGGCGAAGGCGGCCTGGGAATGCAGGCGTTCAGGGTTGCTGCCGGCAGCAAGCAGGATTCTCGCCGCTGTGTCGGGTCCCACCCCAAAGATACTAACCAGGTTCGGAGATACTTGCCGGGGGAGCTGTTCTAGCTTCATCTCCAGTTAGCGACTCTCTTTTCCGAGTTGAAGGTAACGACAGGCGAGGGAGCGAAGAGTGTACTTGGCCGCTGTTACCGGATCCTTCAGGCTACCAGGACGAAAGCTCCTGCAGTGAGAGGTGAGGGGGGGTGGTGCTGAGACCATTTAGGATTTCGCGGAGTTGAACTGAAGCTGTAACGTCGAGGGCCTTCATCTGGTTCACGGCCTGGGTGCGAGCCTTGACCGCGGAGTCTCTGGCACTCTGCAGCATGCGGATCATTTCAACTTCGCCTTCGCCGGATTTGGGGGTGGCTCCGGCTACTCCGGCTAGCACAGCCCGCGCTGCCGACTCGGCGTCGGTAGGGTCGCTCTTCCCTTTCCGGTAGCAGACTGCGCGGTCAGGCCGGTTGACCTCGACCACGGTGTAGCCCAGGCTGGTCAGGAACCTGGCGAATCCGGCACCATAGGAGCCCGTGCCCTCGATCCCATAGGCGTGGACCTCTCCCAAACTTCGGGACCACTGTTCGAGACCCCCGTATCCGTTGCTATTCGCCGGCGCATGGCATTCCCCCAAACGAGCACCATGCCGATTGATGGCTACGGCCACGTGCTGGTCTTGGTGTGTTTCCACTCCGATGACCCCTGGCCATTCTGTTTGGCATCGACATCGGCGACCACAGTCACGGCGACCTCCTGAAGTATGGCATGTCGGCCGGGTGAGCGGACAAAACTGCGACGGGGCTTGAGGCCAGCCTCCTATCAGGTCCCTGCTCCCACAGCCGTTGACGCTGTGTGGGCCACTCTGAGGCTGAGTCGACAGATCATAGAGAAGGCTTTCAGCCAGTTAGCCCGGCGGTCAGACCCAAGCTCAGATGGCCCGGGCATATCATCGTTGTTAGCCCGACCAGCGCCGGGACAGTGCCCGCAGGCAGAATGGTCTCCGTCGCCGGAGGCCGGTAGCCCAGGGAGCTGTGTGGCCTGATACGATTGCCGGTACTGCCCGGTCAGCACCTGCACCTCCAGCAGCGTGTAGAACACTTCCTGGTTCAAGAGTTCGTCCCTCAGCTTTCCGTTGAAACTCGCCACATATCCGTTTTCCCATGGAGATCCGGGCTCGATGTGCAAGGTCTTTGCTCCCGCGTTGGCCAGCCACTGTCGCATGGCCTTGGCGGTCAAATCCGGGACGTGATCCGAGCGGATGTCTTCGGGTACTCCCTAGCCAGCGAGGGTCCCTATCACATCCGCCGCCCGGATGCTGTATTCTGCCCTGATGGTCAGGCACTCCCGGGTATACTCATGAATGACAGTCAGAAGACACTCCGGACGGCCGTACCTGGTCCTGGTATGTACGAAACTATAGGCCCATACGTGGTTTTTCCTCTCCGGTCCCAGATTTACACAGGACCCGTCGTTCAGTCACAGCCGCCCTCGTCTGGGCTGCCTGGCGGCACCTTCAACCCCTCCCGTCGCCAGATCCGTTCCACCCGCTTGTGGTTTACCTACCACCCGGCGCCCCTGAGCCGGACAGTTATCCGGCGGTAACTATACCGGCCGAACCGGGTGGCCCATCCCACGATGTCGTTGGTCAGGGCCTTCTTGTCGTACCGGACCTGCGGCTGATGGCGCTGGGTGGAGCGGGGATGCTCCAGCGCCTTGCGGGCCCGCCGTTCCGACACCCCCAGCAGCAACCCAACGCGCTGGACAAAGAAACGGCTACGGGTGGGGCTCAAGGAGTTTCCCTCAGCCGCCTCCCCGAGTATCTGGTTGTCCAGTGTGAATTCGGCTACCGCGCGCTTGAGCCGGTTGTTCTCCGTCTCCAGTTGCTTTATGCGTCTGCCACCGGTAGAAGGTCTGCTCCGAGACGCCGATGTGGCGTGCGGCCCTACGGCAGTGCTGCCCGGGGCGATGATCACCTCAGCCTCCCTGAACTTGTTGATGTTTTCCTCGGCCGTGTGTTTTCTCTTGGGCATTTCTCATATCCCATTTTGCCCAGAAACCCAACATTGATTCTGGGCCGATTCTTGGGGTCAGGCCACCATTCTCAATCAGCCAACCCTTGCCCGCCGAACTCGCAAGTAATGAACCACCAGTGCCCGCACCGGACTTCAGAGTCATCCAACACGAAATCGTACATTGACTTTCACTCGCTGCTGAATTCTTCAGGGTGTCCTTTGCCTTTCAGGCAGTTCAACCACCCTGAAACCGGATTAAAGCCATTTTCGCTCATCGACCCCTAATTCTGCTGTCCTTCCTGAGCAACGCTAACCTGAGCATCCCAGCATTCATTGCAGATGAAGTCCCGGAGCCCGCGCCGGATCCCTCTTCTATGTCTAAGGGGATCGACGGTCCAGGGCAGGCCGCAGACCTCACACTCCGTAATGTCCGCTCCATTTGTAGCCGTAGGCTGCATATGAAAGGAATTAGATACGTTGATAGAAACTCCTTTGTTCTCTGCATTCTTAGAATTACCGGAGCCTTCTATATCAAGGTCACTAATTCCTTTCACTTTCTTTTGTGGAGTCGTGGGCTGCAAATGGTGTAACTCAGGGCTACAAATGGGACCGTGAGTCGGGGTGTTTTGCGCCCGAACCTCGTTTGTAGCCGTGGGCTGCAAATGGGCAGTTTCGAAGATCGGTACGTGGGCATCTGAGTGCCCCGCGTCGTGGTAACGAGCGACCTTGTGAATCAAGCCGAGATCCCGAAGGCGAGTGAGTGCCTTGCCAGCCGTAACCCTGTGCATCCTCCCTTCACGGGCCATCGTGTCCTGTGATTCCCAACACGCCTGTGACCGGTTGCCAGCCCGTCGCACAATGCGAATCAGGATCATCGTTTCTTGGCAAGAAAGTTCAAAGGCTTGGGCGACGTAATTTACCCAATCGAGGCGCTGGAAGATCGTAGGCCAATTCTCGGGAACCTGTTCAAGAAGTCCCGCGACTGGCAACCGGCCATCCCTTTCGCCGGTGTCCCGTGAGACCGGCATTAGCTAGATTTCTTCGCCTGGAGGCGGTCGATCCAGGCCTGCACGTCCTCCTGCCGAAACCTAACAGAACGTTGACCGATTGCAACCGGCGCCGGAAATTCTCCGCTGGCGATTTTTTTGTACAAGCCGCTCCGACTGATCCCGACGATGGCCAGCACATTCTTGACTGTGAGTAACTGATTCACTTTCCGCCTCTGGAGCGGGGCAAAAAAAAACCAAAACGGCCCCGCGAAATTCGCTCAGGCCCTTTTGGGCAAAATGGCTATTTCTATCTTACCATAAAGCTCAGGAAGATTTCAAGCCCCACTCCTCCACCTGTTTCGACACATACGCGCCCCAATCCACCATCGCGCGGCGACGCAACTCGAACATATCGGATCGCAGATAGGCCGCTTCAGTAGCGTTACCTACCGCGTGGGCTAGGGCGGCTTCAGCAACTTGCCGGTCAATGTTCTGTTCGGCGCACCAATCCCTGAAACTGGACCGGAAGCCGTGGGGATTCGCCTCTATCCCGTTTTCCCGCAGCATCTTAGACATTGTGCTATCGGTCATCGGCTTGCCCCTGAGACTGGGAAATAACAGGCCCTCGTCGTCTGACAGAACTCGGGCGGCTTCCAGCACGTCCAGGGCCGCATCGCTCAACGGAATGCGATGCTCACGTCCCGCCTTCATTCGTCTGGCCGGTACGGTCCAAGTACGGGCGTCTAGGTCGATCTCGCTCCAATCCGCGTTGCGGACCTCGCCAGATCGGGTTGCCGTCAGTACCAGAAACTCGAAAGCCAATTTAGTGCCGGGCCAAGCGGTAGACTCCCGGACGATTTGGAGTGCCGTCCCAACTTGCGAATGCGCTAGGGCTTTGTAGTGTTTCCTGGATGTCAACTTGGGCAACGCCTGGTTGATACTCGCATCGGCTGGGTTATCCGTCCGATGGCCTTGGGCAATTGCCCACTTGAAGACTTGATTCAGCACTGACTTGACCTTTACGCCGGTGGCCGGCGTTTCTATGGTCAAAGGCACCAGAAAGTCCAGCACATCGGCGGGTGTAATGGCGTTGATCTGACGCTGGCCGATATAGGGCAGGACATACTTGGCCAGGCGCTCACGCATTATTCTTTCTGTGCGCTCGTTCTTCCAGCCTGCCCGCAGCACTTCGACGGCCTGCTCCGATGCTTGGGAAAATGTCGGCGCCAGCTGCGGCTTCACCCTGGGATCGGCGCCATCCGCGACGGCACGGGTATTTTCAAATGCCAGAGCCCGGGCATCGGCAAGGGGGACGACGGGATAGGGCCCCAACCCTAGATCAATCGGCTGGCCGTTCAGTCTCAACCGTTGCGTCCAAGACTTCGTCACACCGCCGTTAGCCGACTGTCTTACCAGAAGAGATAGGCCGTTGCCACCACGCTTCTCACCATACCGCCCGAGAGTGTTGATCGTCTTGCAAAAGGTCGCTGATAGACGCTTCGGTCGCTCCATTTCTGCCCACTCGTTACCACTTGTGTTACCACTATTGTAGGTAGTTTACAGCGCACATCAGTGAACGTCAATAGACAATAATTGGGTAATTGTAGCTTTAAAATGGACCATTGCAGTACACTCAACCGGACATTGTTGGCCGTAGCTGGACAAATAAATAGTGGCATTCATTGCCACCATTTTCTTTGCCTCCGATCCGCCTCCAAAGTCCCTCTGGATCTCCGGCTCTAAACCTCCGGCAACTTGTACGCCCTCGCCGCGGTGTTGTGGAACAGGTTGGCCTGCTCCGTCGCCGAGAAATCGCGAGCCAGGCGCTTGAAGGCGTTCCAGCAGACGGTGTACGAGCACGACTGCTTGTCCACCGGGAAGTTGCTCTCGAACATGCACCGGTCTGCCCCGAACTTCTCGATGCAGTACAGGTAGTAGGGGGCGGCAGCCGTCGCAATCTCTCCCGACCCCGGCGGGAAGGAGCGCTGGTGCCAGTCGAATCCGCTGATCGGATTGCCCAGCCCGCCCACCTTTACCACCACGTTGGGGCACTCGGCGACCGCGTCTATACCCTGCCGCCACTCCGGCATCAGCTCCTCCCGCCGACCAGCGTAGGGCCCGATCCCCAGCGGCCGCCCGACGTGATTCAGGATGATGGTCAGGTCGGGAAACACCCTCGCCATGTCGGCCACTTCCGGCAGTTGCGGGTGATAGACGATGCAGTCGAAGGACAGTCCCATGCGCTCCAGCCACGCCAGCCCCTTGCGGAAGTTGGCCTCGGCCAGCATCCCGGCGGAGTTAGCGCGGGCCGTCGTAATTTCCGGGCTGGCATCCCACGCCGCGGTACAGCGAATGCCACGAAAGCGCCCCTTGCCCGCCTCGGCCAAGGCCTCCAGCACCGGCTGTACGGCGTCGCCCAGCATCAGGTCGGCGTTACCCACGATGCCCGCGGCCACCGCCGTCCCGGCACCCCCGTCATCCTGAGCCTGTCGAAGGGCGTTGGCGGCGGCGATGCCCTCGACGAACTCCACCTCGCCCACTGACCGCATTTCCGCCGGCCCGTCTGTACGGTACATCGAGTGGCACTCGACAAACACTGTCTGGTTCACCCGATGTCCCGCCCCCGTGTCTCCCAGCAACTGGTCCAGCAGGTAGGTGTCGCCCTCTCGCTCCCAAAAGTGATGATGCGGGTCGAGTATGGGCATATCCGGCTCAATGGGATCCTCGATGGTCAGTTCCAGCCACGTTTCCAGCGGGGTTGTCATGTCAATCTCCTGCGGCCTGCTCAATTCATTGCAAGAGTAAAGCAGGTAGGGGCAGTGTCCGGGTTCAGGCTACCGGAAATCCCAGGAATGCTCAAACGGAAGAGGGCCGAACTATGTATAATCGCCCTGCCGCCCGCTGGGCGCATCAAGATTGAATTTTTCGGAGGCTTTATGTCCGCTCCCACAATGGCCCAAGTCCAGGCCGCCATGTCTGCGATGGTGAACAAGGCGATGGAAACTCCCAACGAACCGGTGGCGATGGCCATCGTCGACAGCGCAGGCAACCTGCTCGCCTACCTGACAATGGACAACCTCCGCATCTTCAGCCGTCGCCACGCCCTCCGCAAGGCCCACACCTCGGCCCTGATGGGCCTGGATTCCGGAGAGAACGCCAGCCGCCTGCACGGCCAGGGTCGCAACATCGCCGACCAGGGCGATCCCATGATGACCTATGGGACAGGCGGAGTCGTCATCATGAAGGACGGCGTGATCCTGGGCGGCATTGGCGTCGGCGGCTACCCCAGCGGCCAGTCCGACGAAGACCTGTCGCGAGTCGGCCTCGACGCCATGGGCATCTGAGGCGCCCTGCCGGTAACGCCCATTCCCTGATCCTCTCCCACTACGGAGGGGCAGCAGCCTGGGAGATAGCCCATGCGAATCGGAATATTCGTCGGCGCGTCGGTCGCCGACCTCATGACCTTGGACGACCTGCTGGCCCGCATCAAGCAGGCCGAGGATGACGGGTTCGACAGCTTCTGGATCCCCCACATCTCGGCTCGCGGGTACGATGCGCTGACCACCCTGGCCTTGGCCGGAATGCAGACCAGCCGTATCGAACTCGGTGTGGGCGTCGTTCCCACATACCCGCGTCACCCGGCCGCGCTTGCCCAGCAGGCGCTTACCACCGCCACTGCCACCAGCGGACGGTTCATCCTTGGCATCGGCCCGTCCCACCGGCCGGGAATTGAAGATGGCTTCGGCATCCCATACGACCGCCCGGCGCTCCACACCCGCGAGTACCTCTCGGTGATGCGCCCTCTGCTCGAGGAGGGCGCGGTCCAGTTCAACGGCGAGTTCTTCAACTGCAACCTGGAGCTGGCCGCACTGGAGCGACCGCCGTGCCCGATCCTGGTCTCGGCGCTGGCCCCCCAGATGCTGCGCCTCGCCGGGCAGCTGGCCGACGGCACGGTAACCTGGATGGCCGGTCCCCGCACCATCGAGACGCACATCGCGCCGCGCATCCGGCGTTCGGCTGAAAACAGCGGCCGCGGCGAGCCAAGGGTCTGCGTCGGCCTCCCCACGGCTGTCACTGACAACGAGACCGCTGGGCGCCACACGGCAGCCGAGTCCTACGGCCGCTACGGAGATCTGGTGAACTACCGTCGCGTTCTGGACATCGAGGGCGTGGAAAGTCCGGCCGAGGTTGCGGTGGTCGGCAACGAGTCCTCGCTCAAACGTCAGCTGGAGACCTTCGCCGAAGGAGGCGCCTCCGACTTCGTCGCCAACATTTTCGACATAGCCGGAGAACCCGAGTCGTCCCAGCGCACTTACGACGCACTCAAATCACTGGTCGGCAAGGTTTAAGAACGGCAAGATTCAGAGTCAGGATTTAGAGTCAGGAGGAAGCTATGGCCCCGCGAATCAAGCACATCGCGCTGCACACTGAAGACCCCGTGGCCACCGCCGAGTGGTACAAGACCTGCTTCGGACTCGACGAACTGCGCCGCTCCCCCGACGGAGGAGCGGAGGGCGTCTGGCTCACCGACGGCTACATCTACTTCGCCATCCTGAAGATGGGGACGGAAGACGCCCCCAACCTGGGCGAGGGCTCCTCCACGGTCAAGGGCGTGCACCACATCGGCTTCTACGTGGACGACCTCGACGACGCCGTCGACACCGTAACCGAGCACGGTGCCACCGAGTGCCCCGGCAGCAGCCGCGCCAACCGCAAGTACAAGGGCCCCGACGGCCTGATGATCGACCTCCGCGTCCGCGGCTGGGACGAACAGATCCGCGCCCGCAGCACCCTCTACGAACTGGTAGAATCCCCACCCCGCGAGCCCGCCGCCACTCCCGCCGACGACTAACGCCTCATTTTCGCCGCGACCCCCGAAGTCCGTTCATGGTGAGCCCGTCGAACCACGAACGGATTTCTCTTTACGCGGAACACGCTAAGGCCGAAGTCCGTTCATGGTGAGCCCGTCGAACCACGAACGGATTTCTCTTTACGCGGAACACGTCAAGGCTGAAGTCCGTTCATGGTGAGCCTGTCGAACCACGAACGGATTTCTCTTTACGCGGAACACGTCAAGGCTGAAGTCCGTTCATGGTGAGCCTGTCGAACCACGAACGGATTTCTCTTTACGCGGAACACGTCAAGGCTGAAGTCCGTTCATGGTGAGCCCGTCGAAGCACGAACGGATTTCTCTTTACGCGGAACACGCCAAGGCTGAAGTCCGTTCATGGTGAGCCCGTCGAACCGCGAACGGATTTCTCTTTACGCGGAACACGCCAAGGCCGAAGTCCGTTCATGGTGAGCCCGTCGAACCACGAACGGATTTCTCTTTATACGGAACTCGTCGGCAGCCAGCAATGCGACCAACCCCCGTCTCATGCTCCTTGGAAAATCGCTCAGAACGAATGCAAAGTCGCACGGAATCAGTCTGGGTAAGCCGTCGCACCACCGACGGGTTCGCTTCTTGTCGCCTCTGCTACTTCAGCCTTTCCTTCGACAAGCTCAGAAAGATCGGTCCCCGGTGGCGTAGCACCTACCGCCCGGTCCACTCCGGCGGACGCTTCTCGGCGAAGGCCTTTGGGCCCTCTCGAGCGTCCTCAGAGTTCAGCACACGGTGGCCCACAGAGGCGTTGAGACGGTAGGACTCCTCCAGTCCGTAGCGACGCCAGAACTGGGCCACCGTCTTCGTCCCCTGCACTGCCAGCGGCGCATTTGCCCCGATCATCTCGGCGATCTCAACCGCGCGTGGCAACAGCGCGTCCGGCTCCATCACCTCGTGAACGAAGCCGAGCCGGTGCGCCTGTACGGCGCTCAGCGTGTCGCCCGTCAGCATCAGGTACATGGCCTCGCCGAAAGGCATCAGCCGGGCCAGGTGATTGATGCCGTAGTTGGCCATGATGCCCCGCTTGACCTCGAACAGCCCGAAGTAGGCCTCTGTGGACGCAATCCGGATGTCGCAGTCAGCAGCCCGCTCCATCCCGGCGCCGATAGCCAGCCCGTTGACCGCGGCGATGAACGGCTTGGGGTTCCGTCCGAACGGCTGATTGCCCCGGTAGGTCTCGATTCTTTCCTCGTCGGTCTGGCTGGCTCGGACGCTTCCGGCGCCCTCAGCCATCTCCCGCAGGTCGGCCCCTGCCGAGAACGCCCGGCCCGCGCCGGTCACGATGCCCACCCGCATCTCGGGGTCGTGGGAAAACTCTGCCAGCGCCAGCCGCAGCTCTTCCCGCATCTGCGCCCCCTGCGCGTTTAGGCGGTCGGGACGGTCCATGGTGAAGACAGCGTAGTGGCCCTCGGTGAATCTTTCGTATTTCAGGTCCGCCATCCGCGCCCTCTCCTCAGCTCGCCAGCAGTTCCCGCAGCGCCGCGTCCACGAACGCCGCGTCTGGCGGGTTGAAGCCGGGACCGCCGGCCAGGTGGCCCCAGATGCTCTCGATGGGCCGCAGCTCGGCGTTGCGCATCATCGACACTTCGGTCTCGTTGTCCTCGGGCGGGAAGTACAGGTCGGTCCGCCCCGGTATCACGATGGCCCGCGCCTTGATGGCTCCCAGAGCCTTGGCGAAGTCGCCGTTGTACTTCTCGTTGAGGCTGATGTCCCCATTCTGCCACGTCCTGAGCATGGACAGCAGGTCGTTGGCGTCGGCAAACAGACGCCGACCCTCCCAGAAGGCCACCAGATAGTCCTCCAGCGACGAGTACCCGATGTCCAGATACACCTCTTCCCTGTAAAAGGCCTGCGACACCGCCCACCCGGCGTAGACCCGCCCCATGGCTCGCAGCCCTTTGTAAGGCGGTGTGTCGTAGAAGCCGTTGGCCCAGGCGTCGTCTGCCGTCAGCGCCGCCTTCACACCCTCCAGGAACACGAAGTTGTGCCGCGCCGTCCGCGCCGACCCGCAGATGGGCGCGATCCGCTCCACCATGTCCGGGTACAGCGCGCCCCACTGGTACGTCTGCTGCGCCCCCATGGACCAGCCCACCACCAGCGCAATCCGCTCGATGCCGAACAGCTCGGTCACCAGTCGATGCTGGCTGGCCACGTTGTCGTACAGCGACACCCACGGGAACCGCCCCCGGTCGTACGGCATCGGCGTGTTCGATGGCGACGACGAAAGTCCGTTCCCCATCATGTTCGGCACAATGATGAAGTACTTTTCCGGGTCCAGCGCCTGCCCCGCCCCGATAATATTCTCGTTCTGGTAGTGCTGCCCCCCAAAGAACGTAGGGAACACAATCGCATTGTCCTTAGCCGCGTTCAGCACCCCATAAGTCTTGTAACCCAACCACGCCCCCCGCAGCGTAGCCCCACCCTGCAGCCGCAAATTCCCCAGCTCAAAAATGTTGTAGTCGCTCATTGGTTGTAACTCCTTGAATTCCTGCGACAAAACTACCATAATCCAGCCTCCTGAAGGATCGATAGTTCATATTACATTTCTACAAACCAACCGTAGTGGAGTTGCAGTGCATATTGAATCAATCCAATTGAGTAATTTCCATGCACTGGGAATAGGCAATCGCGTAGATTTGGAGTGTAACGACCGAGTGAACTTGTTTGTTGGCCCAAATGGCACTGGCAAGAGCACCATTTTACGAGGATTATATTACTGGTTCAGTAACCCCCTCGATGACTGCCGCTGGTTTTTGCCTGAGGCTGAGGATGAAGAGGCTGGAGCAGTGAGCAGACTCAGCGAAGAGGAATACAAACTCTACCGGAAACACTTTGAGTGCAAATTAAATGAAGAGTGTGAAGAAGAAAATATACAAATAGGTGAAGAGGAGGGCACACAATTAATTGAAGAGGAAGGCACACAAAATAGGGTTCCGCCAATTGCTCCTAAGACTCTTCTTACGGGTGCCCCTGCAGATGGGACGTGTGCTCTGCGCTTAAGCGACAATTGGTTATCGTCCGACAACCGGTATGCTGAGGGTGGAGAAATTACGGAAGTGCCACTCATGAATGTATCTGCCAGCCGAACCCCTTTCTATACAGATGAAAGTAATCTGGAATATGAAGAAAGCGAACCTTGGCAGCGATGGCTTGGTTGGAATAATACGCAAGTGCTTCTTTTGAGTGAGATGAGAGCTTTGAGGTGGACCCCATTGGTTGGACAGGATTAAGCCACAATTAAGTGGGACTCCTGCACTCCTTCGTATGATACCAAGACCCGTTGGTCCGGGCACCTCCTTTCCTTCAGCTCCTCTTCTACAGGCTCGCCGTGGAAGACCTCCGCCGGCGTACGGTAGCCCAGGGCCTGATGCGGCCTCCGGTGGTTGTAGAACCGGAAGTACTCTCGCAGCCCTCGGCGGGCCTCAAGGCCGTTGGCGTAGGCCTTCAGGTAGACCTCCTCGTACTTCACTGTCCTCCATAGCCGCTCGACTAATATGTTGTCCTGGTACCTGCCCCTGCCATCCATGCTGATCTTCACCGAGTGATCCTGGAGTATCTGCGTGAACTCGCGGCTGGTGAACTGGCTTCCCTGGTCGGTGTTGAATACGTCGGGCCTTCCTTGGCCGAGGGCCTCGGTCAGGGCCTCGGCACAAAAGCCGGTCTCCAGAGTGTTGGACAACCCCCAAGCCACCACGTATCGGCTGTGCCAGTCCATGATGGCCACCAGGTACAGGAATCCCCGGGCCATGGGCAGGTAGGTGATGTCAGCCGCCCACACCTGGTTCGCCCGGGTGATCGTCAGATCCCTCAGCAGGTAGGGATAGACCCAGTGTCCCGCCGCTGGTTGGCTGGTGCGAGGCTGCCGGTAGATAGCCCGCAGTCCCATCAGTCTCATGAGCCGCTGCACCCGCTTCCGGCTTACCGGCATGCCCTGCCGCTCCAGCGAAGCCTTCATCCGCCTGGAACCGTAGAAAGGGGTTTCCAGGTACTGGCGGTCCATGGCCTGCATCAGGGACAGGTCCCCCAGGGGTGTCCCCTTGGGACGGTAGTAGAGGCTGGAGCGGCTGACACCCATCAGCTGGCATTGCCGCACTATGGACAGGTGCCGATGTTGCCGGTCGGTCAGCTCACGCCGCTGTGCTGGGGTCATGGACCGGACCTTTCCTCCAAGAAATCCCGCTCCACCTTGAGCTGGCCGATCTGCTGGTACAGGCGAGCCACCAGGGCGTCGTTGTTCTTGTTCTTCTGCTCCTTGCCCTTATTGGTCCCGTTGCCTTGGCCGAAGATAGCGGCCGCGCCATCCACTAAGGCCTTCTTCCAAGTCTGAATCTGGTTGGGGTGGACCTCGAACCGGGCGGCCAACTCGGCCACCGTCTGTTCGCCCTTCATTGCCTCCAGTGCAACTTTCGCCTTGAAGGCCGGGCTGTGCTTTCTCCGCTCTGTGGACATTTCCCGCTCCTCATCAACAGCTGTCGCTGTCCGTAGTTTAGGAGCAGGATTCCCACTTAACCAACTGTCCAGTTTTCCGGGTCCACCTCACTTCCCCAAATTCCTCCGCCACCTTCATGGCCTATGGGCCAGTAGGACCAGACATTGCTGCGCATAATTTTGCAAGAATCCCCTCGGACAAGGATCTCAACGAACTTCTTACTGTTGTTCGCGAATGTTTTGCGAGCATATGTCCAGAGATATTGTCTAATACAACCATATCGCTTGATTGCTCCCTGCTCCGTCAAGTTCTTGCAGGTGAAACTTTCTATCCCAGGCCTCTTATCTCGAAAGACGGACATTCGCTGGAACAAGATCAGGACAAAATATCTCTCGATACAATACGTTATGACGATCTGAGTTTGGGAACCCAAAATGCTTTATCCTGGACCTTGACGCTCGCCCTCATGTTAGCTGGCCATTACAATTGGGAAGCAGATTGGAAGAAAAGGTCGGCCATCCTTCTCATAGACGAAATCGAGAACCATCTGCACCCCACTTGGCAGCGTCGCGTAATCCCTGCTCTGAAGGAGCATTTCCCGGGGTTGCAGATATTCGCCACCACACATTCGCCCTTCGTAGTGGCCGGTCTGGATGTCGGCCAAGTCCATATGCTGAAACGCGAGGAAGCAGGGCGCGTATCCGTCACCACCAACACCAAGGACATCATCGGCTGGACCGCCGACGAGATTCTGCGAAATGCGATGGGAGTTGATGAGCCGACCGACCAGCTAACGGCAGACCGTATTGAGCGATTGCGTCAGCTTCGGGCGAAGGCAATGCTAACTGCCTCGGAAGAAACCGAACTAGAAGAACTGCGCAATCAAATAGGCCACGATTTAATGACAAAGGGAGGTCCTATCGAAGCCCACCGCGAGCGCTACGCGGACATGATAAGGGAATTCATACGCTCGCGTCAGTCTGATTTGTCGCAAGACGGAGGATAATCAGGTGCGCTGGATCGACCGAGGGCCGGAGCCTCTAGAAGTGTCTTGTTATAAACGGTACACAAAAAGATGGATAGAACATTTCCCGGCCAATAATAATTGCAGAGGAGTTGGCGAACGCCCTTCCGACCACTATTGGGGGCGGTTTCGTCCAATACTGGCAGAGAGAAGCAATGAAATTTGTTGGTACTGTGAACTGAAATGTGATACGGGTGCAAGGGAAACAGGTGTAGATACAATCGAAGGCAATAGCCTTTATAGCTTTTATAAGGAAAGTGATGACAATAGTGAGGCCTTCTACCGCTCCCCCACCGTTGACCACTTCCGCCCTCTCTCCTGCTTCCCGCATTTGGCCTATGAGTGGTCCAACTGGGTATTCAGTTGCAGCCGATGTAACACCAAACATAAACAGAACAAATGGCCAGATGTCGGATATGTAGATCCCTGTGCACCAGAACCCGATGAACGGCCGGAGCGCTATGTCGATTACAAGTCTGTAACCGGAGAAATAACTCCCAGAACCGGTCTCTCTGAGACCGCTCGTCAGAGAGCCATTCAAACAATAGAAGATTTGGGGTTAAACGCGCTAGACGTGATGTATTACTGTTTACAATGGACTAGTACTCAGTCAACTTTGGAATCAAAAGGGTAAAGGCGGTGAAGTTTGGTTCGGGCCTCCTGGGTTTTGAACCGCCAGTTGATACCAACTCGGGCGGCGTTGCGCTCCCGCACCAGTGCCTGGACTTCCCTCCCGAGAGCATCTTCGTCGGGGAGCCGCTGCTTCAGGCAGGAGCGGGACAGCACGCTGAACTCGATTTCCGCCATGTTCAGCCAACTGCCGTGCTTGGGCGTGTAGTGGAACTCCAACCGTTTCGCGATCCGCCGGGCCTCGGTCGCCGGGAACGTCTCGTACAGGGACGCCGCGCGGTGGGTGTTCAGGTTGTCCAGAACCACCCGCACCACCTCAACCTCTGGATAGGCTTCATCCACCAGCCAGCGCATCTGCTGGGCGAAGTCCTGCATGGTGCGCCGCTGGGTCACCGCCACATGGCGCCACCCCGCCAGGGGTTCACAGGCCAGGAACAGATTGCGGGTCCCCTCCCGCCGGTACTCGTAGTCCTGCCGCTGGGGGCGTCCCGGCCGGGGTGGCATCGGCGCCCGGGTTTCGGCCAGCAATTGGGTGGAGGTCTCGTCAAAGCAGACCACCGGCCGCTGGGGGTCATAGGGTTCGGCGTACAGGTCCAGTACTTCCTCCATGTGGGCCACGAAGTCGGCGCTCACCCTGGGGATGCACCACTCTTTCTTTTGCCAGGGCTTGAGCGCGTTTTTTTCAGCCGCCGGCGAACCCCCTCGTGGGAGATGGAGGTCGCCAACCCCAACTCCACCACCTTCCCAGCCAAAAGGCGCAGGGTCCAGTGGTCATGGCCTTCCGGCGCCGAACTGCAGGCCAGAGCGATGAGGTGGGCCTCGCCCCTGTCGTCCAACTTCCGGCGCCGGTTGACCTGGCGCCGGTCCCACAGGGCCCCGTCCAACCCCGCCTCCGTAAAGCGGCGCTTGATCTGGTACACGGTGCCCAGCGCCACGTCCAAGGCTTCGGCCACCCGGGGAGCGGCCCAACCGTCGTCGCTCTTGAGCAGAATCCGCGCCCTGGCCGTGACTCGGGCCGAGCTTTTCCCAACCCGAATCAGATTCTGGAGTTCTTCCCGTTGTTCCGGCACCAGCCGCACGGCGTACTTATCACGCACCATCACCGCCACCCCCACCGTCAACACTTCATCCCGACCACTATAGGGCTATTGGCCGGATTACCGAAGGACTTTCAACATCAAAGTTGACAGAGTACTAGGCATTTCGTTGCCGATTTGCAAGAATTCCCTGTCACGGAAAGACAGGCTTTCGTCGAATATATTACGCGACAGCCTGT
The DNA here is from genome assembly GCA_965222025.1 of Dehalococcoidia bacterium. Taxonomy (GTDB): domain Bacteria; phylum Chloroflexota; class Dehalococcoidia; order Lucifugimonadales; family UBA3495; genus VXOI01. Next base: position 460,261 of record CBDCTI010000008.1, read on the forward strand.
TGAATTCGCCGGAGTGACCGGGATGCTTGTAGAGCAATTGCGAAGCGACGGAAGGCTCGAACCCGCAATTTGACGCCCGAACTCCCCCCGCCGTAGACTCCCTCCACCGCCGACACCGGCAATCACAGGAGGAAGTACCATGGCCAACGACCCGGTAAACATCTTTGAATACGAAGCCATCGCCCGCGAGAAGCTGGACCAGGGACACTACGACTTCATCGCCGGCGCGGCCACCGACGAGATCACCCTCAGGCGCACCCGCGCCGTCCTCGACAGCATCCAGCTGCGTCCCAAGATGTTGACCGACATCAGCGATCGCGATCTCAGCACCACCGTGCTGGGCCAGCGCATCAGCTTCCCCGTGATGCTCGACCCCGCCGGCAACCACGAGGCGGCCCACCCCGACGCCGAGCTGGCCACCGCCCGCGCCGCCGGAGCCGCCGACACCGTGATGGTAGTCAGCTCCCACGCCGCCCGCACCATGGAGGACGTCGCCAGCGCCGCGTCCGGCCCGCTGTGGTTCCAGCAGTACTTCTTCAAGGACCGCGGACTGACCCTCGAGATGGCCGCCCGCGCCGCCGAGGCCGGCTACTCCGCCCTCTGCATCACCGTCGACGCCAAGATCAAGCCCAAGCGCGAACGCAACATCCGCAACGACTACGTCGGCGCGCCTTCGCCCAACTACAACAAGATCGACCTTTCCGAGCACTCCTGGCGCTTCGCCGCCGACGCCCCGGCCGGCGTGATGGACATCCGAGATCCCGGCGCCACCTGGGCCGATGTAGACTGGCTGGCCGCCGCCCAGAGCCTGCCCGTGGTCATCAAGGGCGTCATGGTCGGCGAGGACGGTCGCCACGCCGCCGACAACGGTGCCAAGGCCGTCATCGTCTCCAACCACGGCACCCGCTACCTCGACACCACCTTCACCACCATCGAGGTCTTGCCCGAGGTCGTCGAGGCCGCCAACGGCAACATAGAGGTCTACATGGACGGCGGCATCCGCCGCGGCACCGACATCGTCAAGGCCCTCGCCCTCGGCGCCCGCGCCGTCCTCATCGGCCGCCCACTCTTCTGGGGCCTGGCCGTAGACGGAGAAGCGGGCCTCACGTCAGTCCTCGAAATGCTCCGAGACGAGCTCGACGCCACCATGGGCATGTGCGGCCGCCCCACCTTAGCCGACATCGACCGCGACATCATAGGCACCGTCTCCCCCCTCCTAGGCATGTTCCCCCAGCAACAGGACATCTTCCGCTACTGAGAACGGTGTATTCGTTGGACAAGTGAGTTGAATCGAGGTAATCGCGCCAGCCAATAGAATGTGGCAGGCGATAGTTACTTTCCGGATTCACCGGTTCCATTGGCCCCTGACAGCGAGGTCTAGGGGCCAATGGCCCTTCCTACGACCGGAGTTTTCTGAACCAGGACTCCTCTTCCCTGCCAGAGCCCGGACCAGCCCCACGCGGATTTGATGACAGTTGGCCCTTGCATCTGGACGCATTGTCTGATGACAATGGGTCTGCGCTGACTTGTTAAACAAGCTGGCCCTTTCGCCGCAATCCTGAGGGGAGCAAATGCTGAGAACCACCTCGTTTCTGTTCGGACTGGTCTCCTTGCTTGTTGCTCTTTCCCTCGCATTCTATATTTGGTTGCCGGATCTTGGAGTAGCAAGCAATCTCGCAAGAATAGTTCAAGCGTCCGTGACCTCTGTGGCTATCCTCGCTGGTGGAATATTCGCAGGGGTAAAGCTGCAGCTCTTCCGGGAATTTGCGCCCCACATTACGATCACTCAGACTTTCACTCACCGGGCTATTAGCGACAGCTACATCCACATCTTCGTGACCGCTACGCTGCATAATAGCTCCAAAGTACGGGTCGATTTCCGAGAGGGCTATTTTCGTCTCCAGGCAATTTCCCCTTCATCAGACGAGGAAATTGAAAGGTTGTATGCCGACGTATTCGTAGATCACAACAATCGAGACTTTCAATGGCCGACAATTGACGAGGCTCCAAGAGAATGGAGCAGGAATGACCTCATTGTGGAACCAGGAGAATCCAATCAAGAGACCTGTGAATTTATTGTAGCCACAGGAATTCGAACAGTTCTCGTGGAAACCTATATGTACAATTCAAAGCGACCAGCAATCCCTCAAGGCTGGGGCACCACATCGACGCATGATATAATTGATGCCAATAATTGATACTCTGCGACACAGGAGTCGTACGCTTGGCATTCAGAAATCCACTCCGCAACGCACCGCAGGAACCGCCTCCCATTCACACCCGAGGTGGCGTCCCCAGGGTCGCTCCGCCCAAAGCAGACAAGTCAGGCAAACCCCCAGGCCCTAAGCCAGCGCCAACCAAGAATTCGGCCAACAATGTCGAAACCCGCGAGCACAACCCATAGCCTCGAAGTACTCCGCGACGAGCTAGACGCCACCATGGGCATGTACGCCCACCCCACCGTCGCGAACGTCGACCGCGACATCATCGGCACCGTCTCCCCCCTGCTGGGCACGTTCCCCCAGCAGTGGGACACGGTACGTTCCTGAGTGTTTTCTCGCTGAACTTACCCCCAATTGCCCTAAGCCGTAACCTTCAAATCTCGGAGTATTCCGGCGCGCTGAGCCAAGGTGTGCCGGATTTCTGTTTGTATGCAGCCGGTTACCACTTGCGCCACAGCCTCACGTGACATATGTTAAGTTTAGTAATTCAAGATTTGAGACAATGCGGAGTGGCATGTTCGACAATCTAATTCGAGAGCTACGCAAATTGGAAGGTTCCAATGAAGTTCCTGCGGAGATAGAATTAGACGATAAAGGATATATCGATCGTTATTGTCCATTTGAAGACTGCGGAACTCGTTTCAAGCTAATGTTTGAAGATTGGAAGAATACAGTTCGTGACGAAGTAGTATTCTGTCCGCTTTGTCGACATGAGGCAGATTGCACACAATGGAATACACCTGAGCAATCCGAATACCACAGATCGCTAGCCAATGCTCACGTTCAGAAAACAATAGGAAAGGCCCTACAGCGCGATACGAGCAGGTTCAACTCTAGGCGTAAGAAAAGCGGATTAGTCAATATCACGATGTCCCATCGTCCGAACCGCTTACCTGTGGCAATACCAGCCTCAGCCACTTTCGTCATGACACAGGAGTTTCAGTGTGTGGAATGCAAATGTAGGTATTCTTCTATTGGAATTGCCTATTTCTGCCCTGCTTGCGGTTACAACAACATTTTTGAAACGTTTATGAAGTCCATAGAGACGGTATCAAAAACTATTGAAGCCCTTCCGTCTATACGCCAAGCCCTTACCAATCTCCAAGATGAGAATGTTGCGGAGGATTCGATTAGGCAAATTCTCGAGAATAGCTTGTGTAAAATTGTTGCTTATTTCCACAAATATGCAGAATCGTGCTTTTCCAAACTGGCAAATTCAGGGCAGTTTACTTTACGCCGCAATATTTTTCAGAGACTGGAGGAATCGAATACCATTTGGCAAAGTGCGACTTCTAAAGGGTACACTGAGATTCTGAGTGATTCAGAATACCAAAAGTTAAACATGTTCTTCCAGCAGCGCCATCTGCTGGAACACCAAGATGGCATTGTCGACCAAGAGTATATTGAACGTGCAAAAGATTGTCGATTCGCCAAAGGGCAACGGCTCATAGTATCTGACTCAAGTGTATCCGAGCTTGCCGCCATTATTAAGAAACTTTCACTAGCTATTTCTATTGTTGCGTGATAGATCAAGACTTCCCGCCCTTTTCCCCGGCCTCGACGAATCGGCAAGATCCATCACCGAGACCTATCGCCAACGTCTTTAGCAAGCCGAACCGCTTCCCCTATCATCCGTGTACAATACCCCTACACCCCAACCCCCCACAGGAGGCTCAACACATGACCACCCTTGGCTCCGGCCACTACACCTACTCCGTCCAGGAAAACTGGGCCAAGCTGCCCGAGGGCGAGACCTTCGCCATGGTCTCGGCCATCGCCACCGACTCCCAGGACCTCGTCTACGCCTTCCAGCGTAAGGAGCCGCCCGTCCTCATCTTCGACCGCGACGGCAACCTCCAGGATTCCTGGGGCAACGGCTCCTTCCTCTTCGCCCACGGCTTCTACATTGAGGACGACGTCGTCTACGTCACCGACCGCGACGCCTCCACCTGCCTCGTCTACACCCTCGACGGCAAGCCCGTCCAGATGCTCGGCCGCCACGGGCGCCACTCCGACACCGGCTGCGAGGTCGCTGGCGACCTCGTCCCCCGCGCCGCCGGCCCGTTCAACTACCCCGCCGAGCTGGTCCCCTCGCCCTCCGGCGAGCTCTACGTGGCCGACGGCTACCGCAACTCCCGCGTCCACCGCTTCACCTCCGAGGGCGAGCTCATCCAGTCCTGGGGCGAGCCCGGCAAGTCAGAGGCCAACCACTTCCACCTGCCCCACAGCCTGATCATCGACGGCGACCGCATCATCGTCTGCGACCGTGAGAACCACCGCATCCAGCTCTTCACCCTGAACGGCGAGTTCATCGAGTTCTGGGACGACATCCAGCGGCCCATGGATATCTCCCGCGATCCCGAGGGCAACTTCCTGGTCAGCGAGGGCACTGTGAACGGCGGCTCCGCGCGCATCAGCATCGTCGACCCGTCGGGCGGCGTCCTCGCCCGCTTCGACTGCCGCGGCTCCGGCCACGGCAGCTGGATCGACTCCCGCGGCGACATCTACCTCGCCGGCGTCCCCGACGCCATCGACAAATACGTGCGGGAAGGCTAGCGCAACCCGTGACACCGTCCATCCCAAGCAACACGACACACGGCATCCCGAGCACCGCGACACCGTTCATCCTGAGCACCGCGACACCGTTCATCCTGAGCACCGCGACACCGTTCATCCTGAGCACCGCGACACCGTTCATCCTGAGCACCGCGACACCGTTCATCCTGAGCTCGTCGAAGGACGAACGGTGTCCATACCAAGCAACACGACACCCGTCATCCCGGGCACCGCGACACCATTCATCCTGAGCTTGTCGAAGGACGAACGGTGTCCATCCCAAGCAACACGACACCGTCCATCCTGAGCACCGCGACACCGTTCATCCTGAGCTTGTCGAAGGACGAACGGTGTCCATCACAGCGCGCCGTCCGTTCCTCCTCAGCCTTTCCTCAGCAATATGAGAAGCTGAATCTGTCGATGTTCGGAAGGTGAAATCACCCAGAACGGAGACAGCTATGGCAACGGAGAAGGAACAGGCCCAGCTCGACCTCGAGAAGGTCATGGTCACCATGGGCGAGGACCAGTGGCGCAATGTCCGCATCCTCGATCACTACGCCGAATCCCACATCTCCTATTCCCTCGTCGGCGTCAAGATCGAAGACGGCAAGACCTACTACTACCAGGCCGAGACAGGCCGCTTCGTCATGCTTAACATCTAACTGAACGGATTCCCTGCCAATAATTGAGGGGCGCACGATTGTGCGCCCCTGCTCGTTTCTAACCCATTGCCGCTTGTGAATCTATCAGTCGGCTGCGGCTCCGGCCTGCGCCTGCTGGCCACCGCCGGATGTTGGCGTGGCCGGCGGCTTGTAGGGGCGATGGAAGGCGGCGATGATCGCGCCCGCCGTCATGATTCCCACCACCGCCAGCGCCGAGACCTGGAACCCCTCCAAGTGCAGCCGCTGCGACTCGGCGGGCAGCATCAGCCCGATGGTCGCCGGGACGATCAGCGCCACAATGAAGGAGGATATGGTCGCGCCCGTGGCGTGTCCCATGTCGCGGGTGGTTTCCAGCACCCCTGAGGCAAAGCCGCGATTCTCGGTGGGCAATGTGCTCATCACCGTGGCGTTATTCACCGTGTTGAAGATGTTGGTCCCCACGGAAATCGGGAACAACAGGAGCGGCAGCAACCAGATAGAGATCGTCCCGGCGAACAGGGCCAGCAGCACGAAGCCCGACGCAATGGACAGCATGCACGCCGTCCGCAGCAGTCGCGGGTTGAACTTGTCGTGGATGAACCCCGCAATGGCAGGCAGCCAGATGCCGAAGGACTGGTGCGGCAAGAGCACATACGTAACGAATATCGGCGACTTGCCCAACCCCTCTTCGATCATTATTGGCACCAGGATCATGGTCGCCATCATCGAGAGGTGGAACATCACGTTGGAAATGATCGTCAGCGTGAAGTACTTGTGGCGGAAATGCTGGAACTCCACGAAGGGATGCGCCACCCGCCGCTCCACGAAGATGAACACCACCAGCAGGGCGATGGTCAGCCCGTGCATCGGCAGGTGATAGGTAAGCGCATCGGACGAAGTGTATGATTCCTCACCCCCGTGCAGATGGCTACCCGACAGGATGAACACCGCAGACACGGCCACCAGCAGTATGGCGCCGACGTAGTCAATGGGGTTTTCTTTGTCGACGATGGCCTCGTTGTTGCGCCGCACCACCGGCAGGCACGACTTGATGACAATCAGCCCGATGGGCAACATCGTCAGGAACACCAAGCGCCATCCGGCGAAGGAGTCCCAGTTGGCGAACTGGAGAAGGACTCCGAAGAAGGCTACGCCGATGAATGTGCCGATACGGGAGCCAGTAATGGGGAAGGCATAGGCCCGGCCCCGCTCTCCCGGCGGGAAGGCGAAGGCCAGCATGGCGTTCCCGTTGCCGTGTATCAACCCGGCGCCGAACCCCTGCAGGCCTCTCAGAACAATCACCTGGGTCAGGTCCTGGGCGGCAACGATGCCCACGGCACCGAGGGTGACGATAATGATGCCTAGGAAGAAGACCCGGGGATGACCGAAGCGGTCGCCCAGCCTGGCACCAAGAAATACCGTGCTTCCCAGCACCAGCAGGTTGGCGATGACGATCCAAGCGGCGGCGTCGACGGAGTAGCCGAAGTCCCGGGCGATGCTGGGGAGGGCCAGGGTCACTGGCAGGCTGGAGAGCTGCACCAGCAACTGGCCGCCCGTCATCGCCATGAGCACCTCGCGGCGCTCCTTCGAGTGAACGACAGCCTTGTAGTTGGAAATAAACCCCGGCATCCAACTCCCCAAGAACCCTAGACTACATCGGCGCTACTTTATCACTTCAGTAGATACCGTGCCACCTTATGTATCACCCGCCACCACTGGGCATCCCCGGGCACCCTTCCGCCCGCACCTGTCATTCCGTCGGAAGCCGGAATCCAGAAGCCTTGTCCCTTCGTCCCTCACCCTGCGAGAGGGTACGTCTCGTTCTGCAATTCCGACCACTTGTCGTATACTAGTTGTTGCATATTGTTATATGCACTTAAAATACTCGTTTGTTGGGTCTCGGGTGATATATGCGGATAACCAGTGTCCATCTAAAAAACTACAAGCGATTCACAGACCTTCGCATCGAGGAAATCCCTGCATCGTCTCGACTAGTTGTACTACTCGGGCCCAATGGTTCAGGTAAGTCTTCAGTATTTGATGCTTTTCTCCTGAAATCTCATTCTGCCAGGAATAACTGGAATCTTAGGGACACTCAATTCGCAGGTTATCTCCTCAAGGATGAATTTGAAGCAACCAACCTGTCTACTACTATTCAAGTGGCGAATTCGGTGATCATCGAGACGGACAGTAGCGTTGAAGATTGGTCCAGAATATTTAGTATTCGCTCTCCTTATAGACATGAGTCAGACTTTTCAAATACTAACTTAGAGCCGACCAAACCTTCATATGAGACCCCAAGATTCCACAGAATAATCGACCAAGACCAAGCAGTGTCAGACAATTTCAATAGATTAGGGCGTAGCGCATTGTACGGTGCCCTCAAAAGTGAACCCAGCAACAAGTCATTGGGACAGTTCAGACAGGAGACCCTTGGGGAAATTAGAGTAGCGTTGGAACAGCTATTTGACAAACCGATTCTCGGTCTTCAGGATTTCGGCTCTGGAATTGATTCGGGAGCTTTTCGATTTAAAGAAGGTAGCACAGAAGATTTTCACTACAAGAACCTGTCAGGAGGAGAAAAAGCCGCATTTGACCTACTATTGGATATTTTTGTGAAGAGAGTCGAGTACCAAGATGCCGTATATTGCATTGACGAACCCGAGTCTCACGTCGCGTCTGCGATACACGGAAGGCTCTTGGAGGCCATGCTGAAACTAATTCCGTCGCCAAGCCAGCTTTGGATCGCTACTCACTCTACAGGATTTGTCAGAAGGGCTATGGAGTTCGGAAGGAGAGGGAACGATGTATGCTTTTTGGATTTTTCTGAACAAAATTTTGATGAAACTATCGTACTGACTCCTACTAAGCCAAATCAGTCTTTTTTTCGAAAAATGTATGATGTCCTACAAGAAGATTTAGCAGGCTTGATAGCACCTAACTGTGTGGTTTTGTGTGAGGGTACCGAACGTACGGATGCCAAAATATACAATAATATATTCGAGGATTCTCATCCAGACACCCTTTTCGTTGGGCGTGGCAGCTATACTGAAGTCGAGAAAAAGGACATAGTAGTACTTATTGAAGCAGTTATTCCAGGTGCCAAAGTAATGCGGCTAATCGATCGAGACGACATGCCAGAGCCTTCTCGCGCCGAGCAAATAAGTCAAGGTATTCGAGTGCTACGTCGAAGAGAAATAGAAAACTATCTTTGGGACAAGAAAGTTATCCGCAAAGCGCTGCTGAATGTCGGTGCATGCGAGAGCACAATTGAAAATGTCCTAACTGAATATCCCTTCAAGAACCCTATGGAAGATGATATGAAGTCCAATTATTCTCTCCAAGGGTTTTTTGAAGTAATCCGAAAGGCGGAAGGACTATCGCGGCCAGGCAGAAGCCCCCGAGAGTTTGCCTCCTCACATCTGGCACGCGCTCTTCGTGAAACGGAGGACGTCTACCAAGAATTGCTTGACGACATTTTTGGAGGCGACTAATTGGGGGACCCGAATCCCACAATCGCTACCTAAGCTAAAATCAAGGTGAAATGCACATAGTTTCCTTACCTTCCGGGGGAGGGGGAGAAAATCCACCCGCGTTAAGCCATCCTGACTGCAGCACGTAAATATGTACATCCCACCTTGGCTTTGGTCTAGAAAAGCAGGGATATAGTGCACCCACTACCTACAAAATCAACAACCGATCCAATTCTCAGTCATCCAGTGGTATATCTAGCAGCAGTTAATGAAAGGTTAGGGCAGAGGACCCACACCACCCCCACGCCCACCCCCCACCGCCGCCCTGCGCTATAATGCCCGCAACATCCTGAGCACAGGAGCGCGCCAATGGTAAACGCACCGGTCCGCCTGACCGAGCTTTCCCACTGCGCCGGTTGAGCAGCCAAGCTCAGCCAGCAGGACCTCGTGAAGGTCCTAAGCAAACTTCCTATGGTTGAACATCCCGACCTCCTGGTGGGATCGTCCACCGGCGACGACGCCGCCGTTTACCGCCTCGACGACCGGATCGGCCTGGTCCTGACGGTAGACTTCTTCACGCCCATCACCGACGATCCCTACGAGTTCGGCTCGGTGGCCGCCGCCAACTCCCTCAGCGACGTCTACGCCATGGGCGGCCGCCCGCTGGTGGCCCTCAACGTCGTCGGCTTCCCGGCCGCCCTCGCCGGCGAGATGCTGGGCGACGTGCTGCGCGGCGGATACGACAAGGCCGCCGAGGCCAACTGCCTCATCGTCGGCGGCCACACCGTCGACGACAACGAGCCCAAGTATGGCCTCTCCGTAGTCGGTCTCGTCGAGCCCGGAAGGCAGGTCACCAACGCGGGCGCTCGCCCCGGCGATGTCCTCGTTCTCACCAAGCCTCTCGGCACCGGCATCGTGACCACCGGCTGCAAGGCCGGCGTTGCGCCACCCGGCTCGGTCGAGACGGCGGTGGAGACCATGGCCGCCCTGAACCGCGCCGCATCCGAGGCCATGATCGAGGTCGGCGTCAACGCCTGTACCGATATCACCGGCTTCGGCCTCATGGGCCATCTGACCGGTATGCTCAAGGCCAGCGGTGTCAGCGCGCACGTGAGCGTCTCCAAGGCACCGGTCCTGCCCGGTGTTGCCGAATTGCTGGCCCAGGGTGTCGCCCCCGGCGGAACCCACCGCAACCAGGCGGGCGTCGAGGATTATGTCGACTGGGACGACGCGGTCTCCGACAACGACAAGCTTCTCCTGTGCGACGCCCAGACCTCCGGCGGGCTGATGATTTCGGTCCCGGAAGAGCGACTGTCACGGCTGCTGGACGCGCTGGAAGCTCGGGACGTTGCCACCCGCGCGGTGATCGGCAGCATCGGCGACGGCGCGGCCGGCAGGGTCCGAGTTACCCCGTAAGGACGAAGCAATCTTATGTTGTCCAAACTCTTCCCTAACGTGAGGTGGGGCTTGAAGCGTCCTGACCAGGTTAAGACAGCACCCGACCAAGGCCACGGCGAACGCGTTCCTCCGGGCCAGTTTCTAACCACCAAGTTCCCGGTGCTCACCTACGGCCCGGAGCCCAAGGTCGACATCGACTCGTGGCAGTTTAGGGTGTTCGGCCTGGTCGAGAAGGAGATCACTCTCGACTGGCAGGGATTCTCCGCCCTCCCCTGGAAGGTGCTGGCCGCCGATTTCCACTGCGTCACCCAGTGGAGCGCGCTGGACCAGACCTGGGAGGGCGTGGCAGTGGCCGACCTGCTGTCCCTGGCAGGCGTTTCGATGGAAAGTCGGTACTTGATGGCCCACTGCTTCGGCGGCTACAACACCAACGTGCCGCTGGACCTGGCCCTTGAAGAGGGGTTCCTGGCCCACAAGCAGGCCGGTGAGCCCATCGGCAAGAGCCACGGATGGCCACTTCGTCTGATCGTCCCCAGCCTCTACGGGTGGAAGAGCGCCAAGTGGGTCAACGGCATTGAACTCATGGCCGAGGACGCCCCAGGCTTCTGGGAGCAGCGCGGCTACCACAACAACGGCGACCCGTGGAAGGAGGAGCGGTTCTGGCCCGAGTTGGCCCGGTAATTTTTCCCGCGGTAATTTTTCCCCGCGGTAAAATTACCCGAGGATTGCTTCTTCCTCTCAACGGCTCGGGAATTCCGTTCAGACCTGCCCCGTGGCAGAGCTTTAAGACCAAAGAAAAGGGGCGGCCGGATGGCCGCCCCAATTAATTGGCATGCTGCGAGGGTTAGAGCTGAGAGAGTTGAAAAGGAGGCTACGCCGCCTTCGCCAGGGGCTCCTCATCAGTGAGCCAGGCCGGCACCATGGGCTTGCGCCTCGCCACCGCCGCCGGTTTGCTGTCGACGTCATGCATGAGTCCGCACTGCAGGCAACTGAAGAAGCTGCCGTAGCCGTCCCGGTTCAGCGTCAGGTCGCCTTGGCATTTGGGACACGCACCGAAGTAGATCATTGGACACCTCCTCTCCCTGCGCGACGCCCGACTCCTTCCTTTGGAGCAACGCCGGCATTTGGACCGCCGCCCGACGCGGCCTGTTCCCTTCATCTCCTGTTAAAACCGGGGCTGGTGCCCTCCGCCAGTGCACGAGCCGGCAGTGAGCGGACGGGACTTTATCCTCGGTTGTTATGAACTACTACGCCCACGTTTGAATAATGGATTCTTATTTGGTATGAGACATTAGAGTTGACACGATTCGTATCAGACGCTATCATACATACTAACACAGGTCAATGATTTGGGAGCAGCAGTATGACCCAGCAACGGCGAATCCAGACCCGGCAGCAAAACGATCCAGGTGCCTTACCGGGACAGGAAATGCCGTCGCGACCGACCACTACCTCTCTGACCGAGCCCGGCACTTCGGGTGCGCCGGAGCCACAGGCCGCAAGCGCAGTCGATGAGGGCGATGCCGTCATTGCCATGGAAGGCGTTTACATCATCAGCGTTGCTGCCCGGATACTGGACATGCATCCGCAGACGCTCAGAAAGTACGAGCGGTTGGGGCTTATCCGGCCCGGTAGAACTCTGGGAATGCTGCGTCTATACTCGACGGAAGACATTCGAAAGCTCCGGCTGATCCGCCACCTTTCCGACGAAATGGGTCTGAACCTCGCGGGCGTTGAGTTCGTCCTGGCAACCGTCCAGAACCTGCTCACCATGAAGCAGCGCCTCACGGCGCGGTTGGGCCCCGAAGCCGGTGAGGCGGTCGCCGAAGAACTGGACCTGCTGTTCCAGAGCCTTAACCTTCCGGTTGACCGGTGAAACGCATCCTGGCACGACCAGGAAACTCTCTCAGGAAATACTGATGCCTGACGAACAGAACCAGGAACCCATGGAAGATAGGGAAGAAAGCTGCCGGGACGCAACCGGCGATGCCGCCAGTGGCGGCGAAGAAACAGAGGGTGAAGTGGACTTCACCCGATTGGCACCGGAGTTAAAAGTGGCCGCCCTTACAGAACGGCTCGAAGCCGCCGAGACAGAAGCTGAAAAGTTTCGCAACGAAGTCCGGTACAAGGAAGCTGAGTTGCAGACCGAACGGCGCCGGTTCGCTGAACAGCGGTCCACTGCCGCAAAGTACCGCGACGAAGACCTGCTCCTAGACCTGCTTCCGGCCATTGAAGGCCTGGAGCTCGCCCTGGGCGCCGATGTCTCCGACCAGTGGGGCGAGGGCGTAAAGCTGGCAGTCAGGGAAATGAAGCGCCGGATGGAAATGCGGGGCGTCAGCCTGATCGACGGGGCCGTCGGACATCCTTTCGACCCCAATGAGCACGAGGCCCTTGCATACCAGGAGTCCACCACCCAGCCTCCGGACCATGTGGTCCAGTTGGTAAGGGCTGGCTACCGGCTCCATGACCGCCTCTTGCGCCCAGCCCAGGTAATAGTGGCAAGAGAGCCTTAGGGCGCGGCGTCGGACTCGGGCTGACGGGATGCCACAGCCACTCGGTTAAAAGATTCAGACCACTATAGAAGAGTGACATTTTAAGGAGAGAAACGATGCCTAAAGTCTTGGGCATAGACCTGGGGACCACCAACTCGGTCGCTGCAGTTATTGAAGCTGGTGAACCGGGTGTTGTCGAAAACGCTGAGGGCGCCCGCCTCACGCCGTCCGTCGTGGCGCTGAACACTCGTACCGGCGAGCGTTATGTAGGCCAGGTGGCCAAACGCCAAGCGGTTACAAACCCGGAGAATACCTTGTTTTCCGTCAAGCGCCTCATGGGCCGCCGCTACGACGACCCGGAGGTGCAGAGCGCCACCGCCAAGCTGCCCTACCTGGTAGTCCAGGGGCCCAACGGCGCCGCCCACGTCAAAATGGGCGAGGATAGCTATGCACCGCCCCAGATTTCGTCATTTGTGCTGCAGAAGATCAAGCAGGACGCAGAGGCGAAGCTGGGAGAACACATCACCCAGGCCGTCATCACGGTCCCTGCCTACTTCAACGACTCCCAGCGTCAGGCCACCAAGGACGCTGGCACCATCGCGGGCCTGGAGGTTCTGCGCATCATCAACGAGCCCACGGCCTCATCCCTGGCCTACGGCTTGGACAAGACGCTCATCGACGCCAACATCGCCGTGTTTGACTTGGGCGGCGGCACCTTCGATATCACCATCCTGCAGATGGGCGAAGGCGTCTTCGAGGTCAAGTCCACCAACGGCGACACATTCCTGGGTGGCGACGACTTCGACCAGGCCATACTCGAATGGCTGATCACAGAGTTTCGTCGGGAGACAGGCATCGACCTGTCCACTGATCGCATGGCCTTGCAGCGCCTGCGGGACGCGGCCGAGCGGGCCAAGGTCGAGCTCTCCAGCGTGGTGGAGACGGAAATCAACCTGCCGTTCATCACCGCAGATGCCAGCGGGCCCCAGCACCTCGTCAAGTCCCTTACCCGTGGCCGGTTTGAGCAACTGGTGACCCAGCTTATCGACCGCACCGCCGGGCCATGTGAGCGGGCTCTGGCCGACTCTGGACTCAGCGCCAGCCAGATTGACGAAGTGATCGTGGTCGGTGGCATGTCCCGAATGCCTGCGGTACAGGAAAAGGTCAAGCAGATTTTCGGCAAGGAGCCAAACAGGAACGTCAACCCCGATGAGGCGGTGGCACTGGGCGCGGCAATCCAGGCTGGCGTGTTGGCCGGCGAGGTCGGAGATATCGTCCTCCTCGACGTAACCCCTCTGACCCTTGGACTGGAGACGCTCGGCGGAGTGATGACCACTCTCATCACACGCAACACCACCATACCTACCAAGAAGAACGAGACGTTTACCACGGCCGCCGACAGTCAGACCACGGTCGACATCCATGTGCTCCAGGGCGAGCGTGCCATGGCCGGGGACAACAAGTCCATCGGCCGGTTCATGCTCGACGGCATCATCCCGGCCCCGAGGGGGATCCCCCAGATCGATGTGACCTTCGACATCGACGCCAACGGCATCCTGAGCGTTTCAGCCCAGGACAAGGGCACGGGCAAGGAGCAGCGCATCGTCATCCAGTCCGGTTCCGGCATGGACAAGGGCGACATCGATCGGATGGTGGATGATGCCCGTCAGTACGAGGCCGACGACCAGCGCCGCCGGGCCGAGGTGGACACCCGCAACCAGGCGGATTCCATGGTTTACCAAGCCGAAAAGCTGCTCAACGACAACGCCGAGACCGTCCCTCAGGAACTCCGGTCGGAAGTCCAGAGCAAGATTGATGCTCTCAAGGCCGCCTCCGCCTCGGGCAATGTGCCCGAGATGCAGACTGCCATCAACGAGCTGAACGCAGCCCTGCAACGCCTGGGCGAGGTCGTATACAGCCAGAATGCCGGCCCCGGACCAGGCGCCGCTGGCCCCGACGCAACGGACGCAGGGCCCCCGGATGACGAGGGCACTGTCGAAGGCGAGTACCGCGAGGTATAGTCACAATCGCAGTTGCAGCTGACAGCGAGGGCGCGGGAGTGGCACCGCTTCTCCAGGGGGTACCACTCCCCCGTAACCGGAAATGTGCAGGAAAACAGTCTCCGCGATGCTTCGGAAGCGATTTCTACCAAGCAACAGGCTCTGATATAATAGTCCTTTAACCAAGACATAAAGTGGGGAACCACTCTGGTATCAATTGGTTAAAAGCGGATGGTGATCTCATGAACGTGCAACCAGAACGAGCAGACAGAGAACTAGTAAGGGATGAAGATCCGGTGGGCGATTTCACTCCTGCCATTGGTGGGCACGAAATCAGCCAGTGGCGGATTGAGGGTTTCGAACGCGACCTCACGCCGCTGCAGCATCACTATCTGAGCCTTATGCAGCGCCTGATCGCGCTGAAAGACAGCTACCAGGCTGACCCGAACTGTGAAGAATGGCTGATGTCCGCCATCAACAAGTCAATCTTCTCCACGTTGCGAGACAGCATTGAGGCAAAGGTTGGCGACGAAGCCAAGGACCTGATCAATCCACAGCAGCGAGTGAACTAGGTTGCCGGTCAACACCCGCTAACACCCACCGAAACCCGTTGAGCTTCAAAAGGGGACGGCTTGATGCCGTCCCCTTAAGTTTTGCATGCTATTCGGCGAATCCCTGATTTGAAAAATCACCGTCCGTCTAGACCAGTCCATGCACCGGAAATACCTGCTCCTTCAATGCCGCAACGGTCTCGCCGGCGTGGCGCCGGATGTCCAGCCGAAGGTTGGACGGCACTTCGGGTACGTCACTGTCCCTGAGGTGCCCGATACCATGCTCCAGGGAAAATCCCCTCGGGAGAGTGTCGGGCCACTCGACGCCCAGCATTTCACCGTATGCAAGCGTCCAGGCCCGCGCCACGGCCATCAGGTCGTATCCCCCTCCGCCCATTGCCAGCCAGGGAAGGCCAAGAGCGGCGAATTCCTTCAAAACCTCGACAAACCCGGAGGTGGTCAGGTGCAAGTGGGTCAACGGATCGGAGTGATAGCTGTCTATCCCGAGCTGGGTGACCAGCACGTCGGGCGCGAAGGCCCGGATCAACGGCGGCACTATCTGGCGGAATGAATCCAGGTACACCTCGTCGCCGGTGTAGGGAAACAGAGGCAGATTGACCGAGTAGCCCCGGGCATCCCCTTGCCCCAACTCGCTCACGAACCCAGTGCCGGGAAACAGGTAGCGGCCGGACTCGTGCACTGAGATGGTCAGCACTCGTTCATCTCCGTAAAACGCCTCCTGCACGCCATCCCCGTGATGGGCGTCGACGTCAACGTAGACCACCCGTTTCCCACTGCGAAGAAAGTAGTGAATGGCCAGCGCCGGGTCGTTGAACACGCAGAACCCAGAGGCATGTCCCGCGGCGGCATGATGCAACCCTCCGGAGATGTTGAACGCCGCGTCCACCTCGCCGCTCACCACCATCTCAGCAGCCACCAGCGTCGCCCCCGAGCTTAAGGTGGCCGCCTCGTACATCCCGTGATAGTACGGGTTGTCGCCCTGAAGGCTGAAGTTGAACCGCTGGGCCTCATGCGCACCCTCACCTGCACTGAGCCGCCTCACGGCCGCCACGTATTCGGGCGTATGCAGCCATCCGAGTTCCTCCTCGGATGCGGATCGCGGCGTTATGAGTCTCGCATCCTCGTTGTCGAACGCCCCATATCCCTGGAGGAGTTCGTAAGTGTAGCGCAGCCTGACCGGGCGCATGGGGTGGTCGCCCCGCAGCTCGTGGCGCCACATCATGTCGTCGTAAACAAAAGCCGCCCGGGGCATGTTCATCCTCCTCAGAGTCGCTCTAAATTGGCCCGCCCACCCTTCATCGGAAGCTGCGCCGCCTCCGTCATACCCTGACCTGAATCTCCCTTTCCTCGCGCAGGATAGACTTGGCAGGATAGGCTTGGCTTGAAAGGCTCGATCCAAGGATACACCCACCGGGGAGATTGCAGCAGCAGGCAGGAAGACCATCCCTCGCCCCAACATACTGGATGAAGTTTTGGTCAAAATTTAAAAAATAGTTAAAATTCGTGCCCAAGAATGGGGTTGCAATTGCGGCGCGCAGGTTATAGTAGAGCCCGCAACGGGAAAACCGTTACGCACTATTCCTGCCCTAATGGGCAGCCAACGCGCCGGATCGCCTGATTTCGGCCCAACTTGCCCCGATGGCCTATGTAGGCCGGGGCTTCAATAGATTACACGGGGGTATGCAACTTCCGCGGCCTTGAGCCGCACCAACCCGAAGCTCGACTGTCCAGGTTTGTCCAAAGCTAGCCTTGCGCCAGGCCGGCCCGCCCGTTGCATCGAGCCAGGGAACAGGAACGAACAGCCCAATGGCCATTACTATTTCCTTTTGCCAATGGACTGAAGTGTGCGCCTTCCGTAAATCATCTTAGTCTGAGGAGTGTTTGCCATGCCCATCGAGTTCGACGAATCCATGCAACAGCGGCTCAAGCAGGCCGAGATGGCGGAGCGGGAGCTGGCGCGCCTACAGCCCCTCGCCGGAGAAGCCGAGGACCTTAGAGTGAAAAGAGAAAGAGCTGCCAAATTCGAGGACAGCCTGCGCCGCAGGGAGCAGTCGCTGGCTGAGGCCAAGCAAATGATCGAAGCCGCCAGCGTGCGACAGGTGGAAATCCCCTCCCTCCTGGACAGCGCCTCCCAGGCCGTCGCCGCGCTGTTCGCCGCGATGAAGGACGTCAACACCCGCCGGCGCAGGGCCTCCGAAGCCCTCTCCATCGTAGACCGGGTTGACTACGACATCGAGTTGGAGGAAGTCGGCGAGGAACAGCGGCAGTACGACCGCGACCCTCGCGGCCTGGCCTATGCCCTCGCCGCCCGGCACGGAGACGCCCGCGTCAAGCAGATGCTGGAAGAAATGGACCCTGGTTTCGATCTTCTGCGCAACTGCAACATGAACGACTCGCTGCACCGCGACGTCTCCACCTTCGTCATGGAACACGTCAACTCCAGGGAGAGTTCCGGCGCAAAGGCCGCTACCTTCCTGAAGAACACCGTGGTCCAGCGGGAGCCCCAGCCCATCGGCGAGTCCCAGCCTGAACACGAAATGGCCAGCACCGGCTAGCCAGGTTCGGCAGATCAGCGACCAAGGGGCGTCTGCTTCAGGCGCCCCTGCTCTGGTCTCACACCCACAGCCTCCGCTCCCGCCTTCGGAGCCCGGGCAACCCGGCTTCACGGCAGCTCCTTCGGGGTTCACGTTGACCCCTATGTGGCCGGGGTATAGACTCTCGCCATCCCACAAGGCGGGAGGGCGATGTGGCTTCCCTGGACCAGTATTCGGGCAATTACGACAACATCCGTTTCGAACGCCGGGACGGAATTCTCCAGATGACCTTCCACACCAACGGCGGGCCGTTGCAGTGGAGCGGAGGGCCGCACGAGGAATTCCCCAGGGCTTTCGCCGACGTCGGCAGCGATCGGGAGAACCGGGTCATCATCGTCACCGGCACCGGCGACACCTTCTCCGGGCCCCAGGGCACCGCAGCGGGCGCTCCCAAGCGGGCACCACGGGAGTGGGACCGCACCTATTGGGAAGGAAAGAAACTCCTCGGCAATCTGTTGGATATCGAAGTCCCCATGATTGCCGCCGTGAATGGCCCTGCTCTGCGCCACTCGGAGATTCCGCTGCTCTGCGATATCGTTCTGGCCTCCGAGTCCGCCGCCTTTCAGGACTCCGGCCACTTCATGAGCAACCTGGTTCCGGGCGACGGCGTTCACATCGTATATCCCATGCTGCTGGGAGCGAATCGCGGCCGTTATTTCCTCCTGACCGGCCAGTCCATCGGTGCTCAGGAGGCCCTGTCGCTGGGTCTGGTCAGCGAGGTCCACTCTCCCGATGCGCTTCTGCCACGGGCTTGGGAGTTGGCCAGCCAAGTGGCTGAGAAGTCTGACCTCGTTCTTCGTTACACCCGGGTCGCAACCACCCAGTACATCAAGCGGCTCATGCAGGATCTCCTGGGATATGGGCTTGCGCTGGAGGGAATGGGCTCCGCTGATTCCCTCCTCAACCAGTAGCAATAGCAGCCCCGACGGGCTCCCCCTCGACCTTTCAGGGTTGAAAATCGCGAATCATTCTGGCAATATGAGGCCATGCGATTAGGTGCTTTTGAATTAGTTGACCCGGTCCCCGAGCTACGGGACCCCCATGCTTTCGCCATGATCCGCCCTTGGGTGGACGTGGGCAGCGTGGGTACCCTTACCCTCAACCGGCTGGAGCGGTTCATGGGCTCGAAGGAGCTGGGACGGCTCCATCGCCCCGGCACTTTCTTCGATTTCACCAGGTACCGGCCCAACATGCGGTTCGTGGACGGTGCCCGGCAGGTCAAGATACCCAACAGCACCATCAGGTACGCCACCACTGAAAACGGCCCCGACTACCTGTTCTTGCACCTGCTGGAGCCGCATTCCAACGGCGAGGACTACACCGACTCCATCTTGGAAGTCGTGCGCCACTTCGGTGTTAAGCGTTACTGCCGGGTCGGCGCAATGTACGACGCAGTCCCGCACACCCGCCCGCTTCTGGTGACCGGGTCTCTGGGATCAGTGGAGCAGAAACGCTCGGTTCCGAACTTCAAACTTCAGCAGAGCACCTATCAGGGTCCCACCACCATCATGAACCTCCTTTCCGAGGGCATCGAAAAAGACGAAATCGAGACCATCAACTTCATGGTCCATCTGCCCCAGTATGTGCAGTTGGAAGAGGACTACGCGGGCACCTCCCGCATGATCGAGGTCCTCTCTTCCGTCTACGACAATATCCCTCCGGATCTGGCACCCGTGCGCCGGGGACAGCGGCAATACCGCGAGCTGAACTCCACGGTCGACCGTAACTCGGAGTTGAAGACCCTGATCCAGCAGATGGAGCAGTACTACGACTCCCAACTCCTCGCGGAATCAGCAGCGGCGGCGTCCGGTGAAGACGAGTCATCCACCACCCTGTCGCCAGAAATCGAGGCCTTCCTCAGCGAGTTGGGGGGGAGGCTGGAAAGTGAGTCAGACCAAGAGGACTGACCTGCCACCCTGTTCCTCTCCGTGAACCGAACTACCGGCCACGCCGACGCAGGCGTGGCCTTTCTTCATGGATATCCCTTGCGATATCCACGGACCACAGCCGAGATGAGGACCACATGCAGCTAAGTGAATTCGTCACCGGGTGTCTGGATCAACACTACAACGCCATGGTCCGGTCGGTCGAAGGCCTGACCCCCGAAGAGATGCAGTGGATGCCCACGCCCGAGTGCTCTTCCATTGGCTTCCTGGTATGGCACTACGCGCGGACCCTGGACCGGTGGGTCCATGCCAGGCTGCGGCGTACCCCACAGCTGTGGGAACAGGGCTGGGCAGAGAAACTGGGGCAGGAGATCAACGACCCCAACGACACCGGCTACGGCTACACCCCCGGACAGCTCCGGGACTTTCACACGCCTGACGCGGCAGCTTCGCTGGCATACGCCAAGGCTGCCCTGGAATCGGCGAAGGAATACCTGTCCACTCGCACCGAAGACGAATTCAGCCAGAAATCAGTCGCCAACCCTCGGGGTGGCAACATGACTCTGGCAAACATGTGCCAGCAGCTGCTGTGGGAGTTCAACCAGCACGGCGGGCAGATCGGCTATCTTCGCGGCATGCAACGAGGCCTGGAAGATCCAGCATACAGCGGCGGCCTGCTGGAGGGATTGGCAGCCAAGGAGGTCGACGGTGTCTGAGTCAAATCTGTTGCTCATGGTCCAGGCGACCTGCGCAAGAGAGCACCTCGAGCCCTTCACCCTCTGGTACAACAGTCACCTGCCGAACCTGCTCAAGATCCCCGGCTATCAGTGGGCCCAGCGTTATGTGAATCTGGATGGCGGCACTCGCTTCACCGCTCTGTACGGCATCCGCAGCGCTGACGACCTGCCGTCGCTCTTGCAGTTCGGCGGGCCGGACCTGCACCCCATCGCCGCGTCAGAGTACTCGGTGTTCAGCACCCTCCGGGGAATCAGCGACCACGTTGCAAACGTCTATGAACAAACCGCCGGCGCCCCCCTGCGCGACCCCCTCCTGATATCCGACCGGCCCCTCAGCGTGGTGACCGCAGACGTCGACCCCGACCATGAGGCGGAATGGGACCGCTGGTACACTGAGTCCCACCTCCCCGGCGTTGTGAGCGTCCCAGGCTACTCTTGCGGCGCCCGGTTCAGGAGGCTCGACCATCCCGCGCTCCGGGATTTCAACACCGGCCCCAGGTACCTGGCCCTCTACGAATGTGACAGCGAGGACGTCCTGCCCACTCTGGTACCCGGCGACCGCATTCATCCCGAGGCCGAGGTGGAACTGGAACGATGGCAGGCCTACGGGGCGGTCCATGCCCGAAACTTTGGCTGGGGTTTCTACCGCCTCATCTCCAGGCACTTCAAGTGGTCTGACCTGTAGGGTGGGGGAAAGCGGATTGCGCCGCCCGTCGGGCGATGATAGATTGAAGCCTGTTTCCGGTCATCTTGAGCCTGAATTTGGACTGCGAAAATGACCTCATCGAACAACGGCGGAAAGCAGGGCGTGATCTTCTCAGGTATGCGGCCCACCGGGATGCTGCACTTGGGGAACTACATCGGCGCGCTGCAGAATTGGGTCGCCCTGCAGGATGACTACGACTGCATCTATTGCGCTGTGGACATCCACGCCCTGACCACTGTTGAGTCAGAGTCAGACACAGCCGCAATCCAGTCCAACATTGAGGACATGATCCTCGACTGGCTCGCCGCCGGCATCGACCCCAAGCGCAGCATCGTCTTTGTCCAGTCGCAGGTCCCCGAGGTGATGACCCTTCACACGCTGCTCAGCATGGTAACCCCGCTGGGCTGGCTGACCCGGGTGCCTACCTTCAAGGAAAAAGTCCGCCAGATGGACGAAACTGAAGAAACGGTCAACTACGGTCTCGTCGGTTACCCCGTGTTACAGACCGCCGACATCATCCTGTACAAGGCCGATACCGTTCCGGTGGGCCGGGACCAGGTACCCCACATTGAGCTCTCCAGGGAAATCGCCCGGCGCTTCAACAACCTCTTTGGTGAGACCTTCCCTGAACCCCAGGCCAAGCTGACGGAATCGCCCCTGCTGGTTGGACTCGATGGCCAGGCCAAAATGTCCAAGACCCTCGATAACCACCTCGACCTCGCCGCCAGCCCTGAGGACACCGCCAAGCGGGTGATGACGGCTTTCACCGACCCGCAGCGCACCACGCGTAGCATTCCGGGCCGGCCCGAAGTCTGCAACGTATATGACATGCACCGGATGTTCAGCCCCGCCCAGTCCTTGAGCGCCGTCTATGACGAGTGCACCACTGCGGCGCGGGGCTGCGTCGACTGCAAGCGCCAGCTGGCCGGCAGCATCAACGAATTTCTCGAGCCGCTGCGGGAACGCCGCCGGGAGTACGAGTCCAGGCCCGACTACGTCCGCGATATCCTGGAAGAAGGCGGCAGGCGTGCGCGCGAAATCGCAGCCCGCACCATCGAGGAAGTGTACGAAAAAATGGGGCTCGCCCGGCGTTAGGCCCCATCGACTTCCGATAAACTGCTAATGAGGAAACATGAAACAACTTGCTGTCCTCTTGTGCCTTGGTATCCTGGCCTTGACCATTGTGGCCTGTGGTTCGGATACGCCCGAGCCCGCTAACACATCGGCCCCCGTCGCCACCACTCAGCCGACCATCCCACCAACCGAAGTGCCCGCCGCCACTTCAGCGCCAACTGCGGCACCGACTCCGGTTCCGACGCCCCAGCCTGTTCCTACAAACACCCCAGCGCCGGAGGAGCCTACCAGTGCTCCCGAGCCAACGGACGCACCTGACCCCACGTCAACTCCTGAGCCAACGGCAACCGAGGCCCCCGAGTCAACGGCGACGCCGGAACCCACATCCACGCCCGAGCCAACGGCAACGACTGAACCCACTCCCGCGCCCGAACTGCCTATAGCCAGGGACCTGGCTCCATTGGGAGATAACCTGCTGTGGGTCGCCTACTTCGACAACCGGACCAAGCAATGGTCCGTGTACGATCACAGCGGGACCTTTGCGCCGGACAAATTGCCCCTTCCCCCCGGTGAGACCGTCCCCGAAGCCAGCGATGTGGGCCCTCTTACCGAACTGGCAGTCAAGAACATTTACTGGATCGCCCTGAATGAGGCTCAAACGGTGCAATTGGGAAGCCAGAACCAGATCTTCTCGGCAGGCGCAAACTTTATCGCCTGGAAGTGATCCCGCAAGCCTGAGCCGGGACTGCCGCTCTTGTTTCGGCAATTCAGGGTTGCTGCAACTCCACCATCAATTCCAAATACGAGCTGGGGAAAATGACCGCAAATTCGAAAGGCGCCCTGCCGGTAACCGCCGACGGGCGCAGTGCTATGGATGTCGCCCTTGAGGCCACACGGACAGCAGGGGAGATCATCCGCAACGGGTGGGACTCCGACAAGCAGATTACTTTCAAGGGCCGCGCCGACATCGTCACCGACATAGACATCGCAGCCGAGAAGGCGGTGCTGGAAATCCTCACCGGTGCCTTCCCGGACTTTGGCATCCTGGCCGAGGAATCCCAGCCGGTCGCCGGTTCATCCCCCTACCGCTGGGTGGTGGACCCGTTGGACGGCACACGAAACTACGCCCACAGCATCCCCCACTTCTGCACCATTGCAGCTTTAGCAGAAAACGACGAGATCATCGCCGGCGTCACCTACGACCCCGTCCGCGAGGAGACCTTCACCGCCGCGAAGGGGCAGGGCGCCTTCCTGAACGGCGATCCCATCTCCGTATCCCAGACCACCGATCTGTCCCGCTGTCTCCTGAGCTGCGACTTGGGCTACGTCGACGAGAAAGCGGGGCTGGCCCTGGACATGCTCCGCTCGCTCTGGCCCGGAATGTACAGCGTACGGCTCATGGGGTCCGCCGGCCTCGGCGTCGCCTACGCCGCCTCCGGACGGGTCGACCTGTTCTTCCACCACTCGCTGGCACCCTGGGATATCGCTGCTGGCCTGATCATCGCCAAGGAAGCAGGAGGACGCATCGTCGACCGGCAGGGCAACGAGGCCGGCCTGTTCACCCCCAGTGTCATCTGCTCCAGCCCGGTCCTCATCGACGGCTTCCTCGCCGCCACTGACGGCCTGCCGTGGCGGACTGCTCCCTAGTCCTGCCAGGCCACGGGTAGACACCCTTGAGCAACGAATACGACCTCATAATCATCGGCGGCGGTGTCGGGGGCTCGGCTCTCGCCGCTGGCATGGCCTCCTCCGGAGCCCGCACCCTGGTGCTTGAGGCCGAGGAAACCTTCCGCGACCGCGTTCGTGGCGAGGCAGTCATGCCCTGGGGTGTCGCCGAGGCCCGCCTGCTGGGGCTGGACACAGTCTTGGAACGCGCTGGGGCCAACCCGCTGCCCTTCTGGGACTCCTACGTGGGCCCTGACCGCTCCGGCCATCGAGACCTGGCCCGCACCACCCGCGTCCAGGAACCGGTGATGGCCTGCTACCATCCGGTGCTCCAGACCGCCCTGTTGGACCACGCCGAAGAATGCGGAGCAGACGTCTGGCGGGGCGCGAGAGTCACCGGCCTGTCAACCCGGAGCGGGCCCGTCCATCCCACCGTCTCTGCGGAGCGAAACGGAGTGGCCGCGCAAATCTCCGCGCGCATGATCGCAGGGGCCGACGGTCGCGGATCGCCCACCCGGGGATGGGCCGGTTTTGAGACCCGGCGCGACCCCGAGCGCAATCTGGTTTCCGGCGTGCTGATGGAAGGCGTGGCCCTGTCCGACGACGCCACCCACGCCTGGCTGGACACAGAGAAAGGCCACTTCATCCTGAATTTCCCCCAAGGGCCGGGGAAGGCCCGCGTCTACCTGTGCTATGCCGTGGGGAGCGCCAAGCGCTACGGTGGCCCGGATGACCTGCGGCAGGTCCTGGACCAGTGCGTCGCCTCCGGCGTTCCGGCGGAAGTCTACGAGAAGGCCACCCCCGCCGGCCCGCTTGCCACCTTCGACGGGCGCACGACCTGGACGGACTCAGCCTACCGCGATGGCGTAGCCCTCCTGGGCGATGCCGCCGCCAACACCGACCCCACCTGGGGCCAGGGCCTCTCCATGGCCCTCAGGGACGCCAGGATGCTCAAGGAACAGCTGCTGGCCGCGGAGGACTGGGACGCCGCCGGAAAGGCGTATGCCGAGGCGCGCAAGCAACACTTCAGAGTGGTGCACGCCATGGAGAACTGGCAGACCCAGTTGCTGATGGACACCGGCCCCGAAGCAGAAGCAACTCGCTCCCGGGCGATGCGCAGCTGGCGCGAAGATCGCACCCGAAACCCCGACACCTTCCTCAGCGGCCCCGGCGAATCACTGGGAGAAACCGACCGCCGCCGCTTCTTCGGCGAAGAGTAGCCCCCCGGTCGCTTCAGCTACCTGCGGCTCCCGCTGCCCTGGTTTGCCAGGATCACCCCTTCGCCAAGCAAGCTGTCCACCTCTTCCTGGCTGAAGCCCCGTTCCAGCAGGATCTCGGCAGAGTGCTCCCCCAGCGCCGGGGCGCGCCTGCGGATGCTCCCCGGCGTTCCGGAAAGCTTGACCGGCACCCCGATGTTGTGGATCGTCCCTAGGTCGGGATCGTCCATGTCCACCAGCATTTCCCGTGCCAGCACCTGCGGGTCCTGGTACACCTGCTCCATGTTGTAGATCGGCCCCGCAACCACTCCGGCTTCGTCCAGAAGTTGCAGCCAGTGCTCGGTATCCTGCGTCGAGAACGTCTCTTCCAGCAGTGCCGCCAGCTCCTCTTCCCGCGCTTTGCGGTCCCAGGGGTTCTTGAACCGCAGGTCCTCCATCAGGTCCTCCTGGCCAATGGCGCGGCATAGCTGCTCCCAGGTGGGCTGCGTCGCGGCCCCCAGGTTAAAGTAGCCGTCCTTGGTGCGCAGGGCCTGGTACGGGGCAGAGACCCGGTGGGCGGACCCCAGGGGGCCCGGTATCTCGCCTTCTGCAAAGTAGACCGACGACTCCCAGACGGTGTACGCCACGCCCGCTTCCAACAGCGACGTATCCACCATCTGGCCTTCACCGGTCTTCAGGGCATGGATGTAGGCCGCCATGATTCCATTGGCGCCGAACAAGCCGGCCGTGAGGTCGGTGATCGGAACGCCGACCTTTGCGGGCGGGGAGTTGGGATGGCCGGTGATGCTCATAAGCCCGCTGACCCCCTGGGCCACCAGGTCAAATCCGCCCCGGTTTCGCGCCGGACCGGTGCTGCCGAAGCCCGATATGGTGCAGTAGACAAGGCTTGACTTGATCTTCGCCAGTTCTTCGTACGCGAGACCCAGCCGTTCCATTACGCCGGGGCGGAAGTTCTCCACCACCACGTCGGCCCCCTCCACCATTCGCCGGAAAACCTGTCTCCCGCGTTCTTCACGAAGGTCCAGCGCCAGGCTGCGCTTGTTTCGGTTGACGGCCATGAACCCGGCCGACCAGTCCTTGATGAACGGGGGTCCCATCCTGCGGTTGTCGTCTCCCCCATTGGGCTTCTCGATTTTGATGACGTCGGATCCCATGTCGGCCAGAACCATCGTGCACATGGGGCCGGCAAGGATCTGGGTCAGGTCCAGGGTTACCATGCCGGCCAGAGGGCCGGCGGCAGCAGGTGAAGTCATTGTTTTAGGTCCCCAACGGGACCGCCCTCGCAGGCGTCCCGAGAGTGGAATCCGCCAGATGGCAGCAACCCCTAGAGTATACTCGACGACCCGCCGGGAGCCATCCGTTGTAACGAATTCTGGACAGCAAATCGCCCTCAGAGAACACACATTCGCAATCAATACCCTCGTTCGCTACCACGAGCGCTGGCAGACTGCTATATTTGTCTTGGCGAAATGTCTAAACAGGCATGGCGTCGAAAACGCCATCTCACCCCTGAAGCACTCCTCGCGATGGATTTTTCCATGGAGATACTGCAGCTCGTCGCATCCGGTGTGATCGGCTACCTGCTGGGCGCGATCCCTTTCGCCCAGTGGATCAGTCGTTACGTCAAGGGTGTGGACATCTTCAGCACCGGCACCACGCTGGCTGGCACGGCCAACGTGTTCTGGAACGTGGGCCGGCGCACCGCGCTGCTGGTCTTCATCGGAGACGTCGGAAAGGGTACCGCCGCCGTTGCTGTGGCCTGGGCTCTGGGTATCGAGGCTCCTCTGACCCTGGTGGCCGCAGCCGCAGCCGTCGTGGGCCACTGGGCCTCAGTTTTCTCCTCATTCCGCGGCGGAGACGCGATGACTCCCCTGATAGGAGTCAGCGTCGCCCTATTGCCAGTGCTCACGGTCCTTGCCGCCGTCGTAGGCGTGGCAACGGTCCTGTTGATGCGAAATCACTACCTCAGGTCTTCCTGGGGTATCTGCACCGGGTTCGGTCTGATGCTGGGACTGGCCCTGGCGTTCGACATCGAGCCGGGCATTTCTCGCGATATAGAGAGGGAGCTGGTCTCCGGAATGACCGTGCTCGCCGTGCTCGTGCTGGTCCGAAGCACGATCGTGCGGCATCGACTTCATTCCATGGACCAGCAGTCCGAAATCGAAGATTTGGAAGCGGATCCGGACTTGCCCCAGGAAATCTCCGGCACGGATTAGCCCGTTGGCGAGTCGGGTTCCCTCGAATCCCTCAACTCACGAAGACGCAACGCCCATCCCAGGTGCTCGTCCTGCGCGGCGTCCTCCGCCAGCTCAGGGGCCAGTGATACGAGGCTGTCCAGGTGCCTCAGGCAGTTCTCCACTTCACCCAGTTGCGAATACACCCGCGCGGCGTTGTAGTGGGCCGAACCCAGCCTCGGGTTGGACTCCAGCGCGGCATGATACGACTCAAGGGCCGCCTCTACCTCTCCTTGGGCTTCGAGGACCGCCCCCTTGTTGCTGTGGGCTTCGGCAAAGTCTGAACGGACTGCCAGCGCTTGCTCATAATCCGCTACGGCCGAATCGTAGTCACCCAGCGCGTCATGGGCCAGCCCTCGGTTGTTGAAGGCCTCGGCATCCTCCGGGTCAAGCCTGATGACGTCCGAGTAATCGTTCAGCGCCTCTTGCAGTCGTCCCAGGTAGTAGCAGGTCCGGGCGCGATTGAAGAGAGGCCGCGGATCGTCCCGGTTCAAATCCACTGCTCGGCTGTAACTCCCGATGGCCTCTTCATGGAGCCCCAGCTCATCAAGGGAGGCCCCCTTGTTGAGGTGGGCATTCCCTATATCGGGCCTCCGGGCGATCACCCGGTCAAACTGCGCCACTGCCTCTTGGTGTCGACCCACCCCCGCCAGCACTATGCCTCTGTTGTACATCGGCTGGATATAGTCCGGGGCCAGATCAATGGCGCGCGAGTAGTCCTCCAGCGCCTGTTCCACGTCGTCCAGGTCGTCGTAGGCGTTACCTCTCTGGTAGTAAGCCTCGGCAAGCTGCGGCGATCTCACCAGCGCCTCGGTGAACTCTTGGACCGCAATTTCCGGCTGGCGCAGGCGCAAACGGACTAGGCCCAGGTTGAAGCGCGCCTCGACGTCCGAAGGGCTGAGTTCCAGCACCCTGCCATACGCGACTGACGCTTCATCGTGGCGCCCCAGTGCGTAGCAGCCATTCCCGTATACTAGGGCGTGGTCGCGGATCTCCTCGCTGCTCAGCGATTCCATAGCCGCTTCAAGCAGGACACGCGGCTCACCGCTCAGCCGGGAGCCTCGCGGGCCGGGAGTTATTCGGCCAACGCCAACCGAAAATTCTTCCAGCAACGCCGCGACTGTCTTGATTACCGGTTCTTTTCTTGAGGAATCCATAGGTGGCCTTGCCAGCGTCCGGGGTCTGACGCGTCGATTACGTTAGTTTCTAGCATACCACCACCCCGCCGCCAGCGTGGACTCCACCCTCCGCGGATATGCCAGACTCCTTTCCCTCGCGTTGAACTCTCGCGTTGAACTGAAGGGCGGTCACGCGTACAATTTCGTTAAGTCAACTGGCCGGACTGCCCATGGAGGCAGAATCTGGCAGGGGTGCGAAGTGACACAAGCCAGCGACGTTATTCTCTATACCCATCCTGACTGCGCCTTTTCCGCCGCCGCGAAGATGGACTACCGCAAGCGCAAGGTGGCCTACGTCGAAGTCGACCTGTCGAAAGAAGAAGAAAAGATACCGGACCTGCTGGCCCTGACCAAGGGTGAGCGAGTAACCCCGGTCATCGTCGATGGCGGTGTGATTACCATCGGCTTCAAGGGTGGTACTTGAGAGTTCTAGCTCCGGGCCAGTTGGCCCGGTCTGGCGGTCCCCGCCTACTCTTGTCGTTATCTTTCCGTTTACAGTAACGGGCAGCCAAATTGTTTGTTTTTTAAATTGATGACAATTGCCTGTTGCCAATTCTTTAGAACAAATGTTAGCCTTGACTCATTCAAACGGGAGGCAGGTGCCGGGTGATGAAGAAAGAAAAAATGGGGAACGATAAGAAAGCAGCGCTGGACATCGCTCTCAGCAGCATCGAAAAGGACCACGGCAAGGGCGCTGTCATGCGCCTCGGCGAACTCAGTAATTCCCTCACTACTGAGTCCATCTCCACCGGGTCCTTGGCAGTTGACCTGGCATTGGGCACGGGAGGCATCCCCCGTGGCAGGGTAACCGAGATCTTCGGTGCAGAGTCCGCCGGTAAGTCCACTCTCGCCATCCACCTCATGTCCGAGACCCAGAAGGCTGGCGGAGTCGCCGCGTACATCGACGTCGAGCACGCCCTCGACCCCACCTATGCCGGCAAATGTGGCCTTGACCTGAACGAATTACTCATCGCCCAGCCCGACAGCGCCGAACAGGCCCTGGACATCACCGAGCAGTTGGTTCGAAGCGGCGCCATCGACGCCATCGTTGTGGACAGCGTCGCCGCGCTGGTTCCGCAAGCTGAGATCGAAGGCGACATGGGAGACACTCACGTCGGCCTGCAGGCGCGCCTGATGTCCCAGGCCCTGCGTAAACTGACCAGCAACATCCATAAGTCCAAGACCGCGGTGGTCTTCATCAATCAGCTCCGCGAAAAGGTTGGCGTGACCTATGGCAGTCCCGAGGTAACTCCCGGCGGGCGGGCCCTCAAGTTCTACAGCTCGGTACGCATCGACCTGCGCCGCGTCGAGTCCATCAAGCAGGGATCGGAAATCATCGGCAACCGCGTTCGAGCCCGGGTGGTGAAAAACAAGGTTGCTGCCCCCTTCCGCGTCGCCGAGTTCGACATCATGTTCAACCAGGGCATCAGCAGGGTGGGCGACCTGCTGGAGATAGGCTCAGCCAAGGGGATCGTCAAGAAATCTGGCGCATTCTATTCCTACGGCGAAACCCGCCTCGGCCAAGGACGTGAGAACGCCAAGGAATTCCTGCTCCAGCACCCCGAAATCGCTGATTCGGTCGAAAACCGCATCCGCGCCAGCGGCGACCAAGCCGAGCCCGCCCCTGAGCCGGAAATTGACGAAAACGACGACACCCAGCCCTTCGGCAGCGCTCCCTCCCTGAACGGCTCCGAGCCCACCACGCTCGAGTAGCGTCACGCGGGGCTGGTCGTAATGATCAGCCCCGCACAATCCGGGCCCGCAAGGTACCGCCATGCACCACGACTCCACCACCGAACCCTCCGGCACCTTGAGCCGTGCCAATCTGGCTGGGGCCAGGGGCGCCGCACTGCACCTTCTGGCCCTGAGACCACGTACCGTGGCCGAAATGAAGCAACGGCTGAGCAAGCGGTTCGGTGCCGATCTGTCAGAGCAGACAGTAGCCACGCTGGAGGCAGAAGGCCTTCTGAATGACTTGGCCTACGCCCAGCAGTGGCGGGAAAGCCGGGAACGCAGGAACCCCCGCAGCCAGCGCATGATCGCCTCGGAACTGAAACAGAAGGGCGTCTCCGGCGAGATCATCGAAGACGCCCTGCAGGACTTCGACTCCCGGTCGGCAGCCCATCGCGCAGCCCTGCGCTATGCCACGCGGCAGGCCGGCAAGGACCGCGCTACTTTCGATCGACGGGTCGGGGCCTTCCTGGAAAGACGCGGCTTCCAGGCCAGCGTCATCCGAGACACCGTCAGGCAACTGCGCGAGGAACTGGGTATCAACGAGTCGGATGCGCTAGTCCTGGATGAGGACTAATACGCCTTCAGATACCCCTTTGCCCCTGGGCTCCCGAAGTCCAGGTCAGCGCAACCTGCCTGCGGCCGTGTAAACGGCAATGCCCAGGAACAGCAGGCTGAACAGCACGTTGATGAAGCTGCTGCTGAAAAGTTGGAATAGGCCGCCGGAGATAATATAGGCAACCACCATCGCCCCCCCGGCAATCCACGCCAGCGCAACTCCTCTCTTTCGGTTTACCGCCCTGCTGATGAGCTCACCGATTGCGTAGGCTATCGCAAGCCCTAAAATCGAAGAGACGAAGGGCACCCAGCCAAGAGTTGCGTTCAGCCCCAACCAAAGCACCCCTCCCACGATGGACACACCCGCGCCAACACCCGCAGCGCGAAGTAGATACGCCGGCTGCACGTCGTACGTAGGCAGTCTCTCAGGCCGGCCGCACTCTCGGCATCGGATACCCACGGGCACCTGTACCATGCACTGCGTGCACATGCTCTTTCCGCATTGGCCGCAAAATAGCCTCGTCTCAGTGTCGGGGTGCCAGTTGCAGTAACCGGCCCCGGCATCTTGACCCAACCCCTGCGGATCCGTCGCCATGCCCTGCTCCTGTCGGGCGACCGTTCAGTCGGCCGCGCCCGGAATACGTCCCACCCACTTCGCCCGGTCGTCCACGTCCCGGTCAAGCACCAGTCGATTGAAGAAAACCCTTCTCCGGGAAATATCGGCGGGTAGCGGTGTCCAGTTGGACGACAGCCGCTTCAGAACTATCAACCCGAGAATTCCCAGTGAAAACCACACCGCCGTCAGACCATCAACCATCTTGAGTCCCGGCGGAAAAACGAAGAACAGCACCGGCAGCAACAGCAACGCCGTCAGGGCCCACACACCCGCCGCCTTCGCCAGCACGTATCCTCCGAAATAGACCACGAGGACAATTGCCAGGATCACGGGAGAGAACGCCAGCAGCGCTCCTGCCGCTATCCCCAGCCCCCGGCCGCCCTGAAATTTCAGGAATGGCGACCAGTTGTTGCCGGTCAGAACCAGTAGCGGCGGCCCC
This sequence comes from Dehalococcoidia bacterium, assembly GCA_965222025.1. Classification (GTDB taxonomy): domain Bacteria; phylum Chloroflexota; class Dehalococcoidia; order Lucifugimonadales; family UBA3495; genus VXOI01. Next base: position 492,250 of record CBDCTI010000008.1, read on the forward strand.
ATCAGCAGGGGCGAATTCCAGTCGACGCCAGCCACGTACACCGAAAACCAGATCGTGCCGGCCCCCTTGATTAGTAGATCGGAGACCATCTGGGGTACAAACCACTTCTTCCCCACGTGCTGTATGACGTTCCCGCCGCCGACGTTCCCGCTCCCGTACTCCCTGATGTCAATGTGCTTTACCAGCCTGCCGATCAGGTAAGCGGTCGGAACAGACCCCAGGAGATAAGCGGCCACATATAGGGCGACAATTTCCATCGACTAATTCGGCAACCTGAGGTCTGTATGAGGGAAAGGTGCCAATACCTAGGAAGCGTCTGCTTCACGAATCGCCAGGGCCGCAGCTTCGAGAAGGTCAACTGATTCCATAGGAGGACCCTTCTCTCCCGGCAGCAACTCACCCTTGTTGCCGAGCCCATGGTAGTCACTGCCCCCGCATGGAATCAGTTCGTACTCCCGGGCCAGCCGCGCCAGTTGCCTTATCGTATCGTCCCGGTAATTGGCGTAGTGGACTTCCATGCCGGAAAGCCCGATACCTGCCAGGTTGGCGATCCCTGCGTCCATGTCGTTCATGTAAGCGGGATGCGCCAGCACGGCTGCACCGCCCGCCCGCCTGATCATGACCACGGCTTCCGCAGGGGTCAGCTTGGAACGCTCCACGTATGCCAGTCCATTCCGGCCCAGGTATTCCGGGAAGGCGTCCTTCGGTTCATCGCAGTACCCGGCCTCGACCATGGCCAGCGCGACATGCGGACGTCCCACCGCTCCGTCGCCGGCGAAGTGCTGCACTCGCTCCCACTCCAGGTGGATTCCAAGTTGGTCCAGCTTCTCCACCATGGTCTTCGCACGGTCCACTCGGCCTTGGCGAAACCTCAGAAGCTCCTCCTGCAACTCGCTGTCATCCGGGTCGATGAAGTACCCGAGAACGTGGACTTCGTCCCCAGGCACGTCGGCGCTCAGCTCTATGCCGGGAATGATTCGCAGGTCCGGAAATTCCTTGGCCGCTTCGTATGCCTCTGCCAGCCCGTCCGTCGTATCATGGTCTGTGATCGCCACGGTTTGCAGTCCCTGTCGCGCGATCAGTTGCACCAACTCGGTGGGCGTCAACCGCCCGTCGGAAGCCAGCGTGTGGAGGTGAAGGTCTACTACTGCGCTCATCTCAGCCGGTCGTCCTGTCGACGCGTTCCAGTCGAGTGGAGCAGCCGGTCTCCTCATCAACTTCCACCAGCACCGAATTGAAAGTGCAGGGGCCCTTGGCTACTTCCAGTCGTTGCGGCATGGCCGTCAGGAACCGCTCCAGCACAGCCCGCGTATCGCTGCCGATCACGGAGTCCATCGGCCCGGTCATCCCCACGTCTGTCAGGTACGCCGTCCCGCCGGGCAGTATGCGCGCATCGATGGTCCCTACGTGGGTATGCGTCCCGAACACCCCGCTTACCCGGCCGTCCAGGTACCACCCCATCGCTTGCTTTTCCGATGTGGCCTCCGCGTGAAAGTCCACGATAATGACCGAAGAGTCTTCTTCGCCCCTTATCTCTTCCAGCAGGCGGTCAACGGTTCGGAACGGACAGTCCAAATTGGCCATGAACACACGTCCCATCAGGTTGACCACCGTCGCGCCCCTGCGACGAATCACGCCGACGCCCGGCGCGCTGGGATAGTTCGCCGGCCTTACCACCGGCAGGCCCTCACCCTCAACATCGTCCATGTACGGAATGAATTCTCTCTTGTCCCAGATGTGGTTCCCGGAAGTGAGCACGTCCACTCCGGAATCCAGCAATTCGGAGGCTGTATCGACGGTTAACCCGAAACCCCCGGCCGCGTTTTCACCGTTGGCGATGACCAGGTCTATGGCCATTTCCTCCCGCAAACCGGGAAGGATACGGCGCACCGCTTCCCGGCCTGGGCTGCCAATAACGTCACCTATCATGAGGATGCGCAAATGCGTTGTTCCTTGTGTCCGAATTCGGTATCCCTGATTTTTGGAGATTGTCGAAAAAAGGACTCAGCAGCCGGGGCGTTCCCGCTCCTGAGTCCTTACAGCTGGTCTATTCCGGCCCCACTTGTGCCGGGCGGATCGGCGGGTGGGCCTTGTGAATTGAATCCGGCAGCGCGGCCGTCTCTTCCAATGACTACCTGGCAAACTCCACGCTGCGTGTTTCCCGTATCACCGTTACCTTGATCTGGCCCGGGAATACCAGGTCTTCTTCTACCTTCCTGGCGATGTTCCGGGCCAGGGAGGCCGACTTCACGTCGTCCATGTCCTCCGGTTTGACCATAACCCGGACTTCGCGCCCAGCCTGGATGGCGAACGTCCGCTCCACGCCTTCGAAGCTGGCGGCTACGCCTTCCAACTCCCGCAGGCGTTTGACGTACTGCTCCAGCGACTCCTTGCGTGCGCCGGGCCGAGCTGCGCTGATGGCGTCCGCGGCAGCCACCAGGAACGACTCCACTGTCTCGTGTTCGTCCCAGTGGTGCTCCAAGATGCCTCTGTACGAACTGTGGTTGATGCCGTGCCGCTTGGCAATTTCCGCCCCGATCTCGGCATGCGGCCCCGAAACTTCATGCGTCAGCGCCTTGCCGATATCGTGGAGCAGACCTCCAACCTTGGCCACCTGTACATTGGCCCCGGCTTCAGCCGCCAGCATGCCAGCCAGCAACCCGACTTCGATAGAATGCTGCAGCACGTTCTCGCCGTAGCTGTAGCGGTACTTGAGCTGACCGAGCAGCCTGATCAGTTCCCGGTCCAGCCCACTGACTCCAACTTCGAAGGTGGCCTGTTCGCCGGCCTTCATTATCGTCTGATCGATTTCGTGCTGGGCCCGGTTCACCATGTCTTCGATTCGGGCAGGCTGAATGCGCCCATCCGAGACCAGCTTTTCTAGCGACAACCGGGCGACTTCCCGTCTCACGGGATCGAAGCAGGACACCGTCACTGCTTCTGGGGTGTCGTCAATAATGACGTCAACCCCGGTTAGAGATTCCAGGGTCCTGATGTTGCGTCCTTCGCGACCGATGAGACGGCCTTTCATCTCATCATTGGGCAGGGATACCACGGATGTGGTGCTTTCCGAAACCACGTCTGAGGCGAGCCGGTTGATGGCAACGGCAATAATCTTGCGGGCGTTTTCATCGGCCCGCTCTTTGTATTCACGTTCGAGCTCGTAGTAGCGGCGCGCCAGATCGTGTTTGGCGTCCTCCTCGCCCCGTCTCACGACCGTATCTCGTGCCTCGTCGACTGTAAGGCCGGCAATCCTCTCCAGGGCTTTGGTCTGTTCGGCCTTTAGTCCGTCGATCTCCTTGCGAGCATCTTCGATATGCGTTTCACGTTCGGCCAGTTCGGCCTGCCGTTGTTCTTGGGTCTCTAGCTTGCGCTCAAGTTGCTCTTCCCGCTGCATGTGCCTGTCTTCCAGGCGGGTGAGCTCCCGGCGTTGTTCCTTGACTTCCGACTCTGCCTCGTTCCTGAGCTTGAGGGCTTCTTCCTGCGCTCCCAGGAGGATGGTCCTGCTTTCCTCCTGTGCTTGCGCCGTCAGGCCTCCGGCCGTTTCGTTGGCCAGCGCCAAGCGGTTCGCCTGCACGCGCTGCCGGAGTACTAGCCAAGTTGCAATCCCTGCACCAAGGGCCGCGAGGACGGCGAGAACAGCGATGATAACTGTGGTCATATCACCTTTCCCTTTCCGCCTTTTACGCCCTTATCGGAGCAATACCCCTTCGGGCTTTTGGATTTTCACTCCTTATCTGAATCATAGCGAGCAGCCATTGAAGCGTCAAGGAGAACGGAATCTGTTTATACTTATGTTAACTATCTACGCGGGTCGCAAATTCTGGCTACGCAGGTCGCAAATTGCCACCCTCGGGCCTTACGGTTTTTCCCTGCACGACGCCAGTCCGTTCCCAGTCCGTTCCCAGTCCGTTCCCAGTCCGTTCCCAGTCCGTTCCCAGTCCGTTCCCAGTCCGTTCCCAGTCCGTTCCCAGTCCGTTCCCAGTCCGTTCCCAGTCCGTTCCCAGTCCGTTCCCAGTCCGTTCCCAGTCCGTTCCCAGTCCGTTCCCAGTCCGTTCCCAGTCCGTTCCCAGTCCGTTCCCAGTCCGTTCCCAGTCCGTTCCCAGTCCGTTCCCAGTCCGTTCCCAGTCCGTTCCCAGTCCGTTCCCAGTCCGTTCCCAGTCCGTTCCCAGTCCGTTCCCAGTCCGTTCCCAGTCCGTTCCCAGTCCGTTCCCAGTCCGTTCCCAGTCCGTTCCCAGTCCGTTCCCAGTCCGTTCCCAGTCCGTTCCCAGTCCGTTCCCAGTCCGTTCCCAGTCCGTTCCCAGTCCGTTCCCAGTCCGTTCCCAGTCCGTTCCCAGTCCGTTCCCAGTCCGTTCCCAGTCCGTTCCCAGTCCGTTCCCAGTCCGTTCCCAGTCCGTTCCCAGTCCGTTCCCAGTCCGTTCCCAGTCCGTTCCCAGTCCGTTCCCAGTCCGTTCCCAGTCCGTTCCCAGTCCGTTCCCAGTCCGTTCCCAGTCCGTTCCCAGTCCGTTCCCAGTCCGTTCCCAGTCCGTTCCCAGTCCGTTCCCAGTCCGTTCATGGTGAGCCCGTCGAACCGCGAACGGACGGTCCACCAACAAGCTCAGCGCAAAAGGGGCTTTTACTAGCCGGAATACCCTGATTGCCACGCCGGCTGCCCTTGAGCGTCTGTTGGCCCTCCACTACAATAGGTAGAGGTGCGCCCTTCAATTTTGCCGCTAATTTCGAGTGATTGCTGATGGCAGACCAGGACTTTTACTCCGTGTTAGGAGTCGCCCGCAACGCGAGCGATGAGGAAATTCGCCGGGCCTTCCGCAGGAAGGCCATGGAATTCCATCCTGACCGCAACAAGAACGCCGACGCCGAAGAGAAGTTTAAGGAAATTAACGAAGCCTATCAGGTGCTGTCGGACAATAAGAAAAGAGCTCAGTACGACAGGTTTGGCAAGGCAGGTGTCGGCGCTGGCGCTCAGGCAGGCGGTAGCCCCTTTGAAGGCTTCGATGTTTTCGGCGGCTTCGGCGACATTTTCGACTCCTTCTTCGGCGATGCCTCCTCTCGGGCCGGTAGGCAGCCCCGTCGCGGCGGAGACCTCCAGCAGCAGGTGACTCTGACCTTCGAGGAGTCGGTCTTCGGTGCCAGCCGCGACGTCGAAATCAACCGCCTCGAAGTCTGCCACCAGTGCAACGGGGCAGGCAACGAGCCCGGTTCTTCTGTCGACGCCTGTGCCGACTGCCGGGGCGCCGGACAGATGAGACGTTCCCAGCGCAGCGTATTCGGCCAGTTCACCCAGGTCGTGGCTTGTCCCAGTTGCCGTGGCCGGGGCAGCGTCATCGGCACCCCCTGCAACAACTGCCGGGCGGCGGGCCGCGAACGACGGAAACGCAAGATCGAGGTCAAGATCCCCGGCGGCGTGGAGGGCGGGATGCAGGTGCGCCTCAGCGGCGAGGGCGACGCAGGCAGCGACGGCGGCGGCTCTGGCAACCTCTACGTCGCCGTGGACGTCCGGGAGCACCACTTCTTCAGGCGCGACGGCACTGACATTCTCTATACCCTGCCCCTGAACGTCGCCGAAGCGGCTCTGGGCGTGGACAAGACGATCCCCACTATCGACGGGTTCGAAGAAGAACTGAAGCTGCCCGAGGGCACTCAGCCCGGCGCCGAATTTCGAATCCGCAACAAGGGTGTGCCTCACCTGCATTCCAACCGTCGCGGCGACCTGCGCGTTATGGTCGACGTGCGGGTTCCCAATTCGCTCAACACCCACCAGCGTGAACTCATGGAGGAACTGGCGCGGTCTTTCAATGGCGACAAGCCTTCCAGAAAAGAATCCTCCCCGGGTCGAAAACGGTCCCGTAAGCAGGCGGCAAAAGAAGCAAATGAGACCCCACCTGAATCGGAAAGCGCCGCTGATGATTCTGCCGACAAGGGACTTTTCGACCGAATCAAGGACGCCTTTTAAAGGACCCCCCTTGCGCCTTTTGCCTTTGCGCCTTTTGGCTTTTGCCTCCTGCGAAGTAAGGCCGGTAGTCCTCTCTGGGCCTCGCGGTGAATCCGCGTGACAGTCGGTGTCCCAATCTCCGGATTTTTTGCCTTGGAGTTCCCATGTCCTGGAAAGAACTGAGCATTTCCGTCCCCCACGAGTTTGTAGAGCCTGTCTCCTACCTCTTCAGCCGATACGGCAGGGGATTGAGCACCGAGCCGCAGGGGGCGGGTATGGTCATGCTCCGGACCTACCTCGAATCTGCCTCACAGCAGCGACTGGCTCGCATAGATGTTGGGGTCCGCCTCGTTAGTTCCGTGGGAGACCTCGGAGAGCTGCAGGTCCGCGATCTCGACGACGGGGAAGACTGGCAGAACAACTGGAAAGAGCACTATGGCGCCCTCCCGGTCGGCAATCGATTGATCATCAAACCGTCATGGGTCGAATTGGAACAGGGCCAAGCCGACGGCCGGGTCGTCATCGAACTGGATCCCGGAATCGCCTTCGGCACCGGCTACCATCCCACCACCTACACCTGCATGGAGGCCCTGGAAGACCTGGTGCAACCCAACATGCGGGTACTCGACCTAGGCTCAGGATCCGGCATTCTCTCCATCACCGCGTTGAAGCTTGGCGCGGCCTCCGTTGTGGCTCTCGACATCGACGGTCAGGCAGTTTCTGCGGCCAGGCAGAACTTCCGAAAGCTGCGGCTCCAGGACAGAATTACCCTGGCAAAGGGCTCGGTTCCCCACCCCTTTGCCGCCGCCGACAGCATTGACCTGGCCGTGGCAAACATTTCCGCAAGGGGCGTCGCCGACCGTTCTCCCTTCATCCTCCAGGCCCTGCGCCCCGGTGGGACTCTGGTCGCGTCAGGTCTCCTGGCCACTCAGCGCCCGGAAGTGGACGACGCGGTCTTCGCCCTCGGCTTCACCCCTGAATTGGAATGGCCAAAAGAAGAGTGGGTGACCCTCGGATACCGCGCCCCAGGCGGCGAAAACTAGGTCAGCGGCCGCTACCGTGCACTCCCCATGGCCTTTCAATTGTCTTTACCTCGGGCTCGCACAATTAGTCATTCCAGCGAAGCTTGTCCTCCTGAAATCGGGGAGCAGGAATCCAAAGCCCCATCTACCCAAAAGGCTTCGCGCCGACCGGAGCCAAGATTCTGGCTAATGGAAAGAAAACCCCTCGCTGCGCTCCGTTTGACAACTAATAAACTATCTCAAAAGTCCCTTCTCTCTCAGGGGCTAGGGGCTAGGGGGTGTCGTCAAAAGAGTTTGCTCCAGATCATCACAGCCCGGAGTTGGCATATGGCCAAGTACGACGCCGTTCTCTTGGGATAACGGGTCGCCACACCGCGCCACTGCTTGAATTCCAGAAATCCGTTCTCCACCAGGTGCCGCAGCTTGTACAGCGCCCGGTCATAGTCCCGCTTTTCCCTACGGTTGCTCTTGGGTGGTATCACCGGGTCAATTCCCAACCCCCGGACGGTGTCTATGATTTCATTGGTGTCATAGGCCCTGTCCGCCAGCAGGCACTCCGCTTCGATACCCTCAATCAGAGGCAAAGCCTGGGAACAGTCGGCAACCGTACCCTCGGTCACCGCCAGCCTGACCGGCATCCCGTGAGAGTCCACAGCCAAGTGCAGCTTGCTGTTCAGCCCCCTTTTGTGCGGGCTATCCCTTGGCTTCCGCCCCGGGCTTCGGCGCTGTGGGGATGGGCCTTGATGTAGCTGGCGTCAATCATCAGCCACTCGAAATCAGGGTCATCCATCACCGCCTCCAGCAGCTTGGCCCACTCGCCCCGGTCCCGCCAGCGGTAGAAGCGGCGGTGCGTGTTCTTCCAGTCGCCGTAGTCCGGGGGCAAATCGCGCCAAGGCGCGCCGCTGCGCAGGGCCCAGCAGACGCCGTCGATAAAGCGGCGGTTGTCTTGGGCCGGTCGGCCTCTCTTGCCCTCTCCCCCAGGCAGATGCGCCCTCAACCGCTTCCAAACGTCATCGGACATATCATGGCGCCGGTGCGCTGCCGTCATACTCTCACACTCCACACTCTCCCTATTTCCAGCAATTTACCACCCTGCCAATATTTTGACGACACCCCCTAGGGGCTTTGCATCAAAATTGCCGGTTGCACCAAAAGTCGTGATTCTGCACTAAAAGTCAGTATTTCAAATCACAAAATAGTTGCGCCGAATTTGGCAATCGGCAAGTGCTGGAATCTTTGCCGTCTAGGAGACATACCTGCCAAACCGAACATCCTCCACTAAACGGCGATATTCCATCTCATCCCCTTGACATTTTTCGTCCAATTCCCCCATAAGCTCAAAAGTTTTCTTGACGGTATCATCAACGGGAATCTCGCCATTTGATACGGCATCCAATAGTGTGGCAACCCAAAATTGCGGTTCACCAGCACTGTTGAATGCCCAACCTTCCAAATCAATGCCACGTCCCCAATCAGGTCGCGGGCCTTTTGATTCCATTGTTAAGACGGGAATTGGGCCTTCTGTACTGACGGAAATGTTGTATTTGGAGTCAAAATCCATTGCGTATCCGGTAGCGGTCTCATGCCAAATTTTGTTTTTCCAGACCTTTACCTCATTAATCAAATTGTTCACTGTATCAGAACCAATCGCCAACATTCTTCACAACCTCTCATAAGAAACTTCTGATGCAGAATCGCTAGTTGCACCAAAAGTCTAAATCTTTGACCACTTTTGGTGCAAAGCCAGTGGTGAGGTTACGATGGGGGTGAATTCCTTTGGGGAATTGGCCGTGAAAAGGATGATTTCCGAGACTCCCTTACTTTTGATTTTATTTCTAAATGGCCCTGTTGGACCCCTGTCCCCGGTTGCAAATGCTCAGTCTCCGTCGTAACATTTTTTCGCCTTGCACATCGTATTTCGTAAAATGAACACCTCAACACCCAACATGTTCCCTGATCTGGCCGGAGGCCTTCGTTGATAACGAAGGTTGACCTCCAGCGCTACGAAATCACCGGCCGCCTGGGCACGGGCGCCGATTACGACGTGCGCGCTGCCATCGACCGGGAAACCGGTGCAGAGGTCGCCCTGAAACGCCCGGTGCCCCAGGCAATCAGCCGCAAGCAACACCTCGCAATCGAGGCCCGCACCGGACGGCTGCTGGAGGCCTACGACCGCGCGGGCGACGCCGATGGTCTGCTGGCCCCGCTTCTGGGCTACACCGACTCAGAGATCCACGACGGGTATTTCGGCGACGACCTTGGCGAACCCTATACCGTTTTCGTCCAGGGAAGGGCTCCCGGAATTCCCCTCTTGGGCGATATGATGTCCCGCTTCACCGGAGTCCCCATCGCCGCCGGGCAGAACCTCTTCGCCATGTTCCCCCTGGTGCAGCCGTCAGGAAACCCGCCTTTCCCGGTCCACAACCGGTTGCTGGATCTGGAGCAGGCATACCTGCAGTCCGGGTACATCCTGATGGACATGCGGCCCCAGAACGTGTTCCTTCAGCCCGGCGCCGGCCAAATCCAGGTCATCGACTCCGGCGCATTGGCAGGCGTCGACGACCCGGCGCCCCGCGGTCGTCCGCCCCTCGATGTCAACGACGCTTGCCTGGAGTTGCTGAAGTTCTACACAACGCCCGAAGAGCCACCCCAGGACCCGGCCGGCTACCGCGATGCCCGCGGTGTTAGACCCATAGTCAACGTCCAGCAGGAACTCAACGAGATGCGCCGCGATCTGATGAGCGCTGGCGACGCTGTGGCCTCTGCCGGTGAGACCATTCTGGAAAAAATCGGAGACCGGGCCTACACTGACTACAACCAGTTCAGGGCGGACCTGAACGGTTACCTGGCCGCCATATCGGCGCGCAACGAATCCCTGCCAGGTATCGGGGAAGCAACGGCCGCCTGGAGAGAAGCGCTGGACTGGCTTCGCGCCGACTACTGGACCAAGTTTAAGTTCGACGCAGAATCCGAGCTGGCGGTTTTCGCAGGCTAGGCCCAGCCTGATATTTCAAATCGAACAACTGGCGGGCCTCGGCAGGCCCATAATCTCAAGCCCAAAATTTCAAGCCCAAAATTCAAGGGAGACAAACAAAGGACAATTCCATGGTTGCCAGCACATTTTCAACGCTGCAGGACAACTCCGCTCATGGCGAAGACAGTCTGCTGACTCGCGACCTGGGCAACGGTGACTTTCTCGACGTGGTCATGGACGGCGTTACCGGCCACGGCGGCGCCGAGGCCAGCCGCGAGCTGCGAGAGGCCCTTGCCGAGAGCGGTTCCGACAGCATCGACGACATCGCCACTACCATCAACGCCACAAACGAGGAATTTTTCGCCGTCGGGGGTGGCCGGTTCCTCCTGACCACGGTTTCTGTGGCCCTCTACCGCGAAGGCAAGCTCTGCATAGCCGCCGCCGGCGACAGCCCCGTCGTCCTCGTAACCCCGGATTCCCACGAACGCCTTGCCGGCCGCACCGGCGGATTCCTCCACGTGGGCGTCGCCCGTGCCGTGGGCGCTGCCGATTCCTTGGGAGAAATGGCCCGCCGCGACGTTGACATCCAGCCCGGCACCAGGCTGGTCCTGGCCACCGACGGCGTGACCGATAACATGGACATCGATGAGCTTGCCGATATCGTCCGCAGTTCATCGACACCCGAAGAAGCGACCGGCCGTATCGAGGAGATCATCGCCGGGCGCCTCGTGGAAGGCCGCGTGCCGGAAAAGTTGGGCGTGCGATTCCGCTACGACGACCGCACGGCCATCATCCGCTTCTTCGAGTAACACGAGAGGCAGATAACACGAGAGGCAGAAAAACACTGAATAACTGCCAAAAGTCCATTCCAACCCGAAAGTCCATTCCAACCCGAAAGGCCGTTTCAACCCGGTCTCGACCGTAGCGCACACGCCGCAGTCGGTAACAGTGAAACTTGTAGGCAAGGGCCGCCCGTTGATACAATCGGGCGGCATAAATTTGGCGGGTCGCCGAATCCGGTTGGCAACCGTCCTCCCGGACTGCCCGTCGCAAGGCCGGGACAACCCGGGCGCAGGGCCTGAGGGGCGCCCCCGCTATTGGGCAAAGCGGAGTAAAGACAAAGGAGCCACCTAGTGGGCAAAATCAACGTAGCCATCATAGGCGTGGGCAACTGCGCCTCTTCTCTGGTCCAGGGCCTCCACAAGTACGTGGAAATCCCTCAGGACGCAGACGTTTCCGGCCTGATGCACAACACCGTCGGCGGCTACCGGATCGAGGACATCGAAGTCGTCGCAGCCTTCGACATTGACGAGAACAAGGTGGGCAGCGACCTGTCCGAAGCCATCTTCACCGACCCCAACAACACCCTCAAGTTCGCCGACGTCCCCCAGACCGGCGTGAAGGTGGAGCGGGGAATGACCCACGATGGCATCGGCCGTTACGTCTCCCACCTCGTGAAGAAGTCTCCCCACTCCACCTCCGACATCACCGGCATACTCCGTGAGCGCGAAGTGGACGTGGTCATCAACTACCTGCCCGTCGGCAGCGAGCAGGCCACCAAGTGGTACGTCGAGCACATCCTCAACGCCCGCTGCGCCATGGTCAACTGCATCCCCGTCTTCCTGGCCCGTGAGCAGTACTGGCGCGGTCGCTTCGAAGAGCGTGGCGTCCCCATCATCGGCGACGACATCAAGTCCCAGCTCGGCGCCACCATCACCCACCGCGTCCTGACCCGCCTGTTCGAAGACCGCGGCGTTACCCTCGACAACACCTACCAGCTGAACTTCGGCGGCAATACCGACTTCCTGAACATGCTCGAGCGGGAGCGCCTGACTTCCAAGAAGATTTCCAAGACCACGTCGGTCACCTCGCAATTGGATGAGGAAATCCACCCCGACAACATCCACGTCGGCCCCAGCGACCACGTGCCCTGGCTCAAGGACCGCAAGTGGTGCTACATCCGCATGGAGGGTCGCATCTTCGGCGGCGCCCCCATCAGCCTCGAAGCCAAGCTGGAGGTGTGGGACAGCCCCAACTCCGCCGGCGTCGTCGTCGATGCCATCCGCTGCGCCAAGCTGGCCATGGATCGTGGACAAGCCGGCGCCATCGCAGGCCCCAGCGCCTACTTCATGAAGTCCCCGCCGGTGCAGTACACCGACGACGCCGCACGGGACATGACCGAAGCATTCATTGCCGGCAACGGCGGCGCTGAGGTGATGCTGGAGGTGCTCGACGAGTAACTGGGAAGACCGGTCCCGCAGCCCCCTGTCGGGCGGTGTGCCATTGAAGATAGCCTTGGTGTCGCCCTACGACTTCACCTGGCCCGGTGGTGTGACCATGCATGTGTCCCAGTTGGCCCGGGAGCTGGGTCGCTCCGGTCACGACGTGCAGGTGCTGGCCCCGCATTCGCCCTCCCGCGAGTGCCAGGACCGCGACCTCTTGGTTCCCTTGGGGCGCTCCGTTCCTCTCCCCAGCGGCGGCTCCATTGCCAGGGTCTCTCTCTCCTGGTGGCTTGCCCGCCGTATTCGAGCGCTTCTGAAGCGAGAGCAGTACGACATCATCCACCTTCACGAACCCATGGCCCCTATCCTGCCTCTGACTGTCCTCGAGTACTCCAACTCGGTCAACGTCGGCACCTTCCACGCCTGCCACAACCGCCAGCACCTCTACCGGATGAGCCATCCTCTCATCAAGCGCTGGCACCAGCGGCTCCACGGCAGCATCGCCGTCTCCACCGCCGCCAGGCGTTACGTCAACTCCACCTTCCCCGGCGACTACGAGATTATCCCCAACGGAATAGACGTCGATCATTTCTCTCGGGAAGCGGAACCCTGGCCCCAATACCAGGACGGGAAGACCAACATCATCTTCGTGGGACGGCTTGAGAAGCGGAAGGGTCTGCGTTACCTGCTTGAGGCCTTCGGACGCCTGAAGTGGGACCTCCCCGACATGCGCCTCATCGTCGTCGGCCCCGGCAACCCCGATAAGGACTCCTACCATGTGCTCGGGTCCCAGAACCTGCAGGACGTGGAGTTTGTGGGCCGGGTGCCCTACGAAGATCTCCCTCGCTACTACGCCTCCGCCGACATCTTCTGTTCCCCCGCCACCGGGGCAGAGAGCTTCGGCATCGTGCTGCTCGAAGCTATGGCCGCCGGGAAGCCTGTCGTGGCTTCCGATATCGAGGGCTACCGGGGCGTACTCGAGCACGGCGCGGAAGGTCTCCTGTTCCGCAACAAGGACATCGAGTCCCTGGCTTCCTCCCTCGAGACCCTCGTTCGCGACCCCGAGATGCGCCAGCGAATGGGCCACCGGGGGCGGACCAAGGCCGAAGATCACCGGTGGGAGGTGGTCGCCCGCCGCGTCGAACAATACTACGAGTCTTGTCAGCAGGTGGCCCATGGCCTTGCCGGGCAGAGAACAGCTTAGAGGCGCCCTCCGAAGCTACTTCGAGGAACCCGGCGCCCGCCTGTTTAGGGCCGTCGGATTTACCCCCAACGCCATCACCCTCTTGGGCTTCGGAATCTGCGTCGTTTCCGCCTACCTAGTGGGCTCGGGATGGCTCCTGTGGGGCGGCGTTGTCTTCCTTGTCGGCGGCATCCTCGACCTCATGGACGGTGCCCTGGCCCGGCTCAACGGAACCGAAAGCCCCTTCGGCGCCCTGCTGGATTCCGTCTTCGACCGCCTGGGAGAGGCCGCGCTGTTCGTTGGAATGGGCATATACGCCCTGCGAGCCGACGTCGGCGACGATTACCGAGCTTTCTTCGTCACAGCGCTGCTGCTGGCACTGATTTTCTCCCAGGGCGTCAGCTACCTCCGCGCCCGCGGCGAGGGCCTGGGAGTCTTCACCCGCGCCGGCGTGATGACCCGCACCGAGCGCGTGGCCATCCTGGGAATTGGCCTGCTCCTCGCCTGGATACCGTGGCTCCTCCTCGGCATCCTCGTCGTCATCGCCGCCGTCTCCTGCTTCACCCTCTTCCAGCGCATGTTCACCATCCGCCAAATGCTCGAAAAAGGCGACTGACCTCCCCAGCCCCCTCCGACCCTTCCAATACCGCTTCCCTTCGCCGTTCCTGCAACTAAGAAACCATCTCAATAGCCCCTTCCCCATCAGGGAAAGGTAACGATGGAGTGAATCTCCTTGGGGAATTGGCCCTGAAAAGGATACCTACCAAGACTCCATTACCGCCGAGATAATTTCAAAACTCGCCATTAATATCCTCGCCAACCGTCATCCCCGGCCCCAACCGTCATCCTCGTGAAAGCGGGGAACCACTACGCAAACAACCCACGATCACCCCCAACTCCCCCGCCCCCCACCGTCACCGCCGCCAAAGCAGCAACCCACAACCCCCTCCATCTCCCGCAAGCCACCACCACCGACCAACGCCCCCCAATCATGCCCATCCCCCAATCAAACAAATCACAGTTCAAACAACAACACCCAGCCCCTTGACTCCCCCTACCAGCCCGCGTAAACTTGAACAAATGAATAGCACATACATTCTACACACTCCATACGACCCACCGAAGGCACCCAGCGCCCCACTCGGAGCACCACGAATTGGCCGGGAATGGCCGAGAATGGCCGGAAATGAACGGAAAAACAAAAAATTTCCGCTGGCCCTGAGCCTGTCGGAGGGCTAACCGTCAGCAACCGCGCACCCAGACCTGACAAACCAATAACCGGAGAGAAAACCATGTCCATCGCCCGCCTCCGCAACCAGCTCGAAGCCCTCGAGCGCAAGCTCGCCCTCCCCTTGGCCGTGGTGCGCGCCAAACGCGTAGCCCAAGACATCTGCGACCACTGGGCGAAAACCCAAGCGGACCAGAAACCCCTGCCCACCCCGTTCGAAGTCGTCCAGATGGCCCGCGAGGCAGGCATCCGCTACGCCTCATTCATGGACTTGAACCTCTACATCCAGCGCTGCTTGAAAGAGAAAAGGTCTCCCGAGCCCGAAGGTTTCCTCCACTCGGTCCTGCCCAGGGCCTCGGCGAACGGCATGGTCAGGGCCGCCATGCAGCGGAACTCCGCCTCCAGTGACCCCACCCCGCGCCGTGCGGGAGAGGCACACAAACCCCTGTACCCTGCCTGGCTGGTCGCCTTTCCTCAGGAGATCGCCAAGTATTCCGCCAAGCTCATCAGGGAAGCCCGCGCCACCTTCACCCGTGGCAGACGCCCTCGGCCTAGGGGCCGACACCGCCGCAGCCGAATCCTGAAGCCCATCCTCGCATTCTGACGCGGGGCGCACCCGCCTGCCCCTGGCACAACCTCACATGGGCATCAGGACTCAGGAATGCCGGTCCCAGGAGCGTAATCCTCGACCGGAGCGTTGCCTGTGGTTGACCGAGGGTGGATATGCCTTCCCAGCCCGTGTAAACTTGCGCCACCGGCCATTCAATCAGGAGTTGACCCGATGGCAACGGCCCAGCAGGCCCTGATACCGGCGCAGGAAAAATCGCGCCTCAAGCGCGACTTCCGTAAGCACATCAAGTCGGACGTCGGCTTGCGCTTCTATACGCAGCGCCCGTCTCCCATCGCCATACCGGGCCGCGAATGTCGCTACTGTGCCCAGGTACAGCAGTTGCTGGAAGAACTGGCCGGTCTCTCGCCCAGGCTTAAGCTGGAGACAGTCGACTTCCACGCCGAACCAACGATGGCCCGGGAAGATGGCATCACCCGCGTACCTGCCACCGTCCTCGGCCCCGAATCCGGGGGCAGGGCGCGGTTCTTCGGCCTCCCCTTGGGATACGGGCTGCCTGTGCTCATCGACAGCATCAAGTCGGTCTCCCGGGGTGCTACGCGACTGTCGGTCAACACTCGCAAGCAACTGCGACGGGTTAATCGCCCCGTGCACCTGCAGGTGTTTGTGACCCCGGCGAGCGAAGTCTCGGCCGGCATGGCGCTGCTGGCCCATGCCATGGCTGTGGAGAGTACCAACATCACCGCCGATGTGATCGAGGCCGAGGAGTTTCCCGATTTGGCCCGCCGCTACGGCTTGCGCCAGGTCCCGCTGACAATCATCAACGAGTTCGCCACCGTGAACGGCATGATCGGCGAAAGCGAATTCTTGGAAAAGGTAATGCAGACCGGCATTGGCACTGCGGAAGAAGCCTGACCTGAAGGCCAGGCTTCCGTCCCAGCAGGATTCCGTCCCAGTCGGCACACGCAGGTCAACCAGACCACTACAGGAGAACTGATTTTGCCCAACGAACTGAGGGGCGACATGAACGGGCAGGGCCTCCGGGTCGGTATCGCCGTCGCCCGCTTTAACGAATTGATCACCAAGCAATTGCTGGACGGCGCGCTGGAAACCCTCGCGCGCTGTGGCGTCCGCGATTCCGACATCACCGTGGCCTGGGTCCCAGGTTCCTTCGAGTTGCCCGTCGTGGCGCGCGCCTTCGCCAAGAGCGGACGCTGCGACGCGGTCATCTGCCTCGGCACGGTTATTCGCGGCGAGACCACCCACTACGAGATGGTCGCCGGACAAGCGCAGGGAGGCGCCGGCGCGGTCAGCATGGACACCGGCATCCCCACCATCTTCGGGGTTCTGACCACGGAGAACATGGAGCAGGCGCTTAACCGCGCCGGGGGCAAGTCCGGCAACATCGGCACCAACGCGGCCCTCGCCGCCGTGGAGACGGCCTCGGTGCTGGCAGCTATCAACACCGCCTAGAAACTATCTCAAGAGTCCCTTCTCCCTCAGTGGGAAGGTTGGGATGGGGGTGAATCCCCTTGGGGAATTGGCCCTGAAAAGGATGATTACCGAGGCTCGATTACCTTTGAGATAATTTCTTGGGAAGCTTTGCTCCTCTGCCATCGCTTGATCCTAAGTTGCTGGGCACTGGAGTTTTCCCGGCCACCATACCGCCCGGCAGCGCGACGTAAGGCGCTTTGCACTTCCGTATTCTGTCATATGGAAATTGAGGAAAATATGACGCAGTTCGGCGTTACCATCCCCAACAACTGGGGCGTTGATGACCCTCACGAGGTTCTTGCCCTTGGCCCTGAGGCCGAGCAGATGGGCTACGACTCCCTCTGGGTCATGGACCACCTGTTCAACGCCGGCTACATCCGCGAACGCCTCGAGGATCGGCCCTACTACCATCCCATGGCCATGCTCTCCTACATGGCCGCCACCACCAGCCGGGTGACCCTCGCCACATCCGTGCTGGTGCTGCCCTACCACAACCCCGTTGAGCTCGCCAAGTACGCCGCCACCCTGGACCAGATGTCGGGCGGGCGAGTCACGCTGGGTGTAGGTGCAGGGGCCATGACCGAGGAATTCGAAGCCCTCGGCATCCCAATGCGAGACCGGGGCTCCCTCACCAACGAGTGCATCGCCATCATGAAGGAACTGTGGACCAATCACAGCCCCGAGTATCACAGCCGCCGCTGGGACTTCGCTGACCTCCGCTTCTCTCCCAAGCCCGTCCAGCAGCCGCACATACCGATCTGGGTTGGCGGCTCTTCAACGAGTGCCCTCAGGCGCACCGCCCGCGTGGGCGACGGCTGGCACCCCACGGGTCTCTCCCCTGAAGACTTCGCCATCGGACGCGAGGAGGTCTCCCAGCTTGCCACGGCAGCTGGCCGAGACGCCTCTTCCATCACCATGTCCGCCCGCATCGAGGTGGAGGTGCATGGCGGTCCTTCCAGCCAGCGCGCCGCCGGCAGGGCCCGGCTGCCCGGAGACGACCCTGGGGCAATGCGGGCCGGCATCGAGGCCTATCGTGAGGCTGGAGTGGAGCACGTCGTACTGGCCCTGAACTCCGGCGAAATCCCCGCCCTGCGCCGCCTGATGTCGGTGATCGCCGACGAGGTGCTCCCAGCCTTCCGCTAACCCGGCAGCAGCTTCCGTTTGCTTTAGGGGATGGGAACCAGGATAGCGAGGATTTATGACGACTAATGCATCAGGCAAACTGAACATGGGCGGGGCAAGCGCCATTGTAGACATCACTGCTAAGCCGCCGGATCAATGGAGCGACAAGCAACGCCAGTATCTCAACGCGTGTTTGACCGCCTTGGCACATCAGCCCGCGCAGTGGTACTCCTATCAGGATTGGGGGAAAGGCGGACCAGTCGCATTCCTCGCAGCGAGAGGGATAGAGTTCTATCCTGTCGCCAATCCACGCCCTGAATCAAAGTCATGGTACGACGGATGCAACTGCGGCAAGGCACACTGGGAAATTAAGAGTCCTGGTTAGCATTCCCCAAACAGCCCATCCCCTATAAGCAAACAGAACCCGGCAGCGGCTTAATCCTCGCTTCGCCGCTCCCTCATGAACGCTTCCAGCTCAAGTCGGTCCGCTTCCAGGCGCTCAAGCTGTTCATGGTCCGGGGTGCCAGCGCCGTAGTGTGAAGCCTGGAACTGGTCAACGATGCCCGCCACGGGGTCGGAGGGCAGCACACCCGACAGCCCTCGCTGGTGCTCCTTGGGCGTCTCCCACCCCTCCCTGGGCCGGCCAGCCCGCTCGGACATATCCAGGAGCGCATGATAGTAGTCCCGAGGGTTCCGCGGCCTGTTGGAACGCCTACGCGATCCGGGCCACCACCCGGCGAACAGGCCTCCGACCGCTTGGCCAAGGTCGTCGCTGGCCCGCTTCAGGCTGAACAGCGACTCCCGGCTCTCAACGACTTCCGACCCCCGGTTCAGGCGCCGGCGGGACCTGAACAGGCTGTACACGATCCACGATGCCACCGCGATTCCCAGAACTGCCGCCGTCCACTTCAACACGGTGAACAGCGTGCCGCCTCCCGGGTTCGTCTCGGCTTCTCGCAGGTTCTGGTGGAACTGGTCAAGCCGACGCTGTGCCTCGAGCAGCCCCTGCAGATCGCCCCCGCCCAGCATCGAGGACAACCAGTTGCCCACGCTGACCAGCGCCCCCGCCATGAAGCCGATGACCAGGAGCACCGGTTCCAGGATCCTGTACCCCAGCTGGCCAATGGTCCGGACCACGACGCGGGTCACATCGTCGAGGCCACCCACTCCCAACCCGCTAACCAGCAGCCCAATGAGCAGCACCGCCCCTGCGCAAGCCAGGATTGGCCAGATCCATTGCCTCGGCATCTCCCGCTCTTCGCCGCTCTCTGCCGAGAAGCGCGCCAGGGCCATACCCGGGAGACCAACCGCGAAGAAGCCCACCACGAAGAACCCGCTGACGATGCTGCCTTCCACTGCCGCGTCAATCAGGGCCGCCGCCAGCATCACCACCATCCCGATCTGGAAGGCCGACCGCACTGCATCCAGGGTTATGTCTTCCCGGGAAAGCTCCACTCCCCGCCACCAGATAACGAGCAGGAAGATCACAGACCCTACGAACACACCCACGCCGGCCAGCTCCCCACCTGTCAGCAGGCCAAAGGGCAGGAGCAGTTCACCAGCATTCCAAGCGACGAGAACCAGGATCGAAGGTACGCCGAGACCCAGCCCGATTGCCCCGCGCAGGACCGGCGTTACTCGCAGGCCCAATACCCACGTTGACATGGCGTAACCCCAGAACAGCGCTATCACCACCAGCCAGAAGGGCATCTGGAGCTGCTCAGACTTGCTGAAGTGCGCGACGACGGAGGCCACTAGATACAGGGAGCAACTCTCCAGGAAGATCGCGACTCCGTTTATTGACCTATTTCTCCAGTTCGGCCTCATCCGTCCCTTCAGACATGAACGCGAAGTCGTCTTTGTAGTCGCTTTCTTCCTCGGGCAGATCGTCCAGCAGGTGGCCAAGGCCGACAACCGGAACGTCTCCAATCCTCTCGGGAGGAACACCGTCTCCGGCGTACAGCACGGAGATCCTGAATCCGTGCTCGGAGATGGCCGCCATCTGCACCTCAAGCGAGTCGGTGATCGCACCGGTAACGAGGAGTACCGTGGCTCCCGGAGGCAGGCGGTTGCGCTCGGCGCGAAAGACATCGGGTAGCATCGCAACCACATACGGAGCAGCCATGGCCAGCGCCTCCAGCGTCATGGACAGCTGCATCGACGATGCCCCAACGGGGACGCTGAGCCACTTGCCAGAGTATGAGGCCACCGCATTCGAAACAAGACCAAAGCTGAAACCACGCTTGTCGGCGAGGGCTGCCGCCGAGGCAGCCGAGGTGACGGCCCTCTCGAACAGTCGGCGGTTGGTGCCCTGCCAGACAAAATCGCTGGTGGACCCGTTCAGGGCGATCAGCATGTTCAGAGAGACTGCCGGCTCGAATATGCGGGTCTGTAGCTGTCTCAAACGGGCGGTCGCTTTCCAGTCGATGTGCTTCAGCGGGTCGTCCGGACGGTATTCGCGCTGCCCCTGCACCCTGCTGGTGTCGTGGTAAAGCGGCATGCGTCCACGAGCCATGCCGAAGGGGTGCTGCGGCGGGGTCAGCACCTCCTGGAGGTCGATAACCCTCGGATAGACCAGGATGTCGGCGGCATCGTGGAGGCGGGTTTCAGTTGCAACAAAGCCGAATATATCGCTGCTCCGCATTCGCACCGGGCCGATGCGGTGAAGGCCACGCCTCAGGCAACGCATGCTGAACTTCCACGACGCACGCTGGTAGGGCAGCAGCGACGCGGTGATGCTGTGGTGCCGGTTGGTCTCCAGGGTCGCCCCGCGTACGGTCGCGCCCGAGAGTTCCAGGCCCTCGGGAAAAGGGTCCTGGGTCTCTACCCAGATGAGCGGCAGGGGCTTCTCGTTGTTCAGAGCAACGGTGTAGTCAACGGTATCGCCGATGAAGGCTCGTCGGCGTCCCAGTTTCCGGTCATAGGTCACCTTTCGAAAGCAGTAGCGCTCCCAGAGGCGAGCCGACAACCAGACAACCGCCACTAGCGAACCGACGACCAGCAGCAGCCCGTTGCTGGCCAGCAGGCCAACGAACACCAACAGCCCGCTGACCACCGGCCATAGCTCGTGGCGCACTGCTATCGCCCCGGACTAGACGGGGACCTCCACTCGGGAAAGCAACTCCATCACCACGTCCTCGGGGACCCGTCCCCTGAGCCTCGCCTGCGAGGTGAGTATGGTGCGATGGGACAGGGCGTAGGGTGCTATGACCTTTACGTCGTCTGGAGTAACGTACTCTCTGCCGCGAATGGAGGCGAAGGCCTGGGAGCACCGGTACAGGCCCAGCGTCGCCCGCGGGCTGGCCCCCAACTCCACGTCTTCGTGGCTGCGGGTGGCTTGGGACAACCTGACAATGTAGTTGCTCAGCACCGGGTCGACGTACACTTCCTTGACCCTCTGCTGGGCTTCGATGATGTCCTGCCCTTCCAACACTGGCACTATCGAGTCGATGGGGTTCTTCGTGTTGAAACGGGCCAGCATCAGTTCCTCGTCCGCCTCGTCTGGATACCCCATGCGCAGGCGCAGCATGAAGCGATCGAGCTGGGCCTCGGGCAACGGGAAGGTGCCCTCCAGCTCGATGGGGTTCTGGGTGGCGATCAGCAGAAACGGGGCGGGCAGGATTATGGTTCGGTCATCAACGGTGACTTGTCCTTCGGCCATGGCTTCCAGCAGGGCGGATTGGGTGCGCGGGGTGGCGCGATTGACCTCATCTGCCAGCACGATCTGTGCGAGGATCGGTCCGGGGCGGAACTCGAACTCTCCCAGCTTCTGGTTGAAGAAGTGGACTCCGGTAATGTCCGACGGCATCAGGTCAGGAGTGCACTGTATCCGCCGGAAGCTGCAACGGAGGGATTCGGCGAGGCTGCGGGCCAGGGTGGTCTTGCCGATTCCGGGGACATCTTCGATGAGGACGTGTCCTCCGCTGAGCACTGCGGCCAGGGCGAGTTCAATGACCGAGCCCATACCAACCAGCACCTGCTCGATGCTGGCCCTGACCCCCGCGGCCATGGAGGCTACGTCAGTAATAGGCGCGCCCGCGTCAGGTGAGGTCCCGGCCGTCTTACCCTGGACCATTCGCTACTCGCCGCTGTAGTGATTGACGCTGTAGTAACTGAAGGGCAGGGATGTAAAATCGCACCCGTCAGCTGTGCACAAAGCCGGTTACCGTGCCTTCCTGGGCAAGAAAATTCTCCGCCTCTCGCAGGTCCTTGAACGAGTCGATGCTGGTCCAGTAGGACCGGGTGCGAAGCGCGGCGATGCGTCCTTCCTGGGCCAGCCGAGGGAATGTCTCAACTTCGTGGTCCCCCAGGTCAGGAAACTCATCAAACACTTCCCGGTCAAAGACATAGACACCGCCATTGATCCAATGCGGCAACTCCACCTTCTCGCGAAATCCAACCACGCTACCGGCGTCATCCATGTCCACGATCCCATAGGGACTGACCATGGGTACCGACAAGAGTGTCACGGCCGGACCGTTACTGCGGGCGGGAGACAGGCGGTGGAAGTCAATCAGCTCCTGAAGCGGCTGGCGGGTGATGATGTCGCCGTTGGTAACTACGACCGGACCGTCGTCGCCTGTCGCCATCGGGTAGCCCTGCTTTATGGCACCCCCGCGGCCCAGCGGCGAGTCCTCGACGCTATAGGAAACACGTATTCCGTGCCATGAGCCCTTTCCGAAGTGGTCCTGGATGGCCTCCCATCGGTAGCCGGCCAAGAATACGACGCCATCGACGCCGCCTTCGCGGAGCCACTCAAGCTGCCTCTCCAGGATTGGCTTGCCAGCAACTGGGGCCATTGGCTTGGGGAGGGTGTCGGTAAGGGGCCGCAACCTCTCTCCCTTCCCACCGGCGAGTATCAACGCATGCATCCGAAACGATACCTCTTATCGCCCCGGCAGGGCGTCGTAGTGCAGCCTAATATACTCGCGGGGGTTGAGAGGGTCAACGACGAGGCGCGGAGCAGCGCGACAGCAAAGTCGTTCAAACACACAAATCATCCCTTGACAGGCCGATCGCAAAGTACGCCGGGTGGTCGGCCTTCGCTGCAGCGGCATCTCGCTTCCACTGCCAGGTCTCTTCGCTCAACACGCACGACATGGCTCAACACGCAGCAAGGAGCGACGATTAAGGGACCCTGGCTGGGGGTTGGCGCATCGCTTCAGACTGTGGGTTGCAGGAACTTCACCCCACCTGGTGGCAGGGTAGCAGGCCACCAAATAGGGGACGCTTTCCGCACCGCATCCCGGGTTTCCGGGCAGTTGGTTTTGTATAATGCATTCAGGGCTAGGAGATTTCATCAGCAGCTGGTAGGCATCGCCTCCCGGGGTGGCGGCATTCCGGTTTGGGGATGCAGGGTTGAATTCCGGGCCTGATTTCCGGGTTTGACTTGAGGGAGGGGAAGCAATGGAATACGACATTCTTCACAGGCCGTCTTATGCCCTGGCACGGGTGAAAATGAACCAGCAGGAGCAGATTCAGACCGAGACCGGAGCGATGGTGAGCATGTCTGAAGCCATCTCGATCGACACGAGTACCCGGGGAGGGATTTTCGGGGGCCTCAGGCGTTCCGTGTTGGGCGGAGAGAGCTTCTTCGTGAATACCTTTACCGCCGAGCAACCGGGTGAGGTCACCATTGCCCCGCCTCTGCCAGGAGACATCGAGGTACTGGAGATGCGGGGGGAGACCCTGATGGTGCAGTCCGGTTCCTTCCTGGCGGCAACCATGAACATCGAAGTTGACTCGCAGTGGGGCGGCGCCCGTTCGTTCTTCTCGCGCGAGGGGCTGTTCCTGCTGCGCTGCACGGGGAGAGGGCTCCTGTTCATATCTTCCTACGGCGCGATTCATCGAATCGACCTCGCTGCGGGGGAGCGCTACACCGTGGACAACGGACACATGGTGGCCTTCGATGAAACAGTCAAGTACGAGGTTGGCCGCTCCGGTGGCTGGAAGACGACGGTCCTCGGCGGAGAGGGCCTGGTCTGCAAGCTGGAGGGCCCCGGCCGCTTTTACATGCAGACCCGGAGCGAAGATGCCTTCATAAGCTGGCTGCAACCGAAGGTCGGCAAAAAGTAGCGTAGCAGGGTTCAGCCGATTCGCCTGCAGTAAGGATTGCGGTCCGCCACAATTGCCCGGGACCTAACTAGGCGGTGTCAGCAGCGGCTCACACCGCCGCCGATGATGCGGCGGTGAAAGGCCGCTTGCAGACCGGGCAATTCCTCCGATGCTTTCGCCGCGGCATTCTGGGCGAATGTATCCTCATCCGGAAAGAGCAGCCCGATAACGGTACCGCTGAGGGCCAGGTTCACGTCGACGGCCCCCACCCGGATCGACAAATCCATGGCCACGTCCAGGTTGGGATTGAAGAGAACCCGCTGGTTTGCAACGGCGCTGATGGTCGCGCCCTTTCCGATGAGGAGCGGGTCCTGTCGGTGAATCCCGTCCTGTATCAGGGACACCGCTTGTGACATCTGAGGCCCCAGCGACTTCAATTCGCTCTCCCTGTCCACGCGGTTGAATTCGAGGGTGTCCATGCTGCCACCGAAGTCCAGCACCACCACCCGCGTTGGAGGCGGTGGCCCCAGCGTTTTCGACACTTTCCCCTCGCGGTGGTCGAAGACGGCGATGTCGGGGATCATCACACCAGCGCTGGGCTCAACTCCCAGGGCTATCCCGGCGACAGTTCTTGGGGGCAACTCACGTCCCAATGCCGTTGCGGTAGCGCAGATCGCCGCTGATACGTCGGCCGTGCTGCTGGGATCCCCGCTGCCTCGAGGCAGTGGGGATCCCAAGAGCAACCGTCCTTCCAGCCCGGTCTCGCCCAAATATTCCAGGGTTTCCTCCACCGCCTGACGGGCTTTCGGCGAATCGGCAGGCCCTTCCACACCTCCGTTGCCAACCCGCAACTCCACGGTGGCGACGCTGTACATGTCAATGGGGCAGGTCCCCATGCAGAGGGTGCCGTCGAGCATGCCCTGAGCCAGCTCTCCGCAGGTGCCCGGCGCGGTGGCAGAGGCCCTGCGGACCGTAACGGGGACTCCCACTATTCCGGGGACAGCTGCGCGCTGGAAATAGGAAGCGCGCCGAGAGATTTCATCTCCAAGGCCAGCCCGGCAACCATGAATTAGACCTTGTCAGCGCGAGCAGCGATGGCCTGGTTCACGCGGCCAAGGGCGTCGCGGTAAGCCGCGCCCAACGTCGAAGGTGGGACGACTCCCAGCCCCACTTCGTTGCTTACCAGGATCCAGGTGGCAGACGAGTAGGCACAGACCTCCAACAACCGCTCAGCGTTTGCAAGGGTCTCCCCCTAGGCGTCCGGACTGTCCTCCAAGTTGAGGAGCAGGTTGCTCACCCACATGGTGACGCAGTCGAGCAGACAGGTGTCGTAGCCATCCAGGGCGGCGGGCAGAAGGGAAGGCAGGGCGAGAGGTTCCTCCAGCGTCCCCCAGTCCTGCGGGCGCTGGCTGCGATGGACCTCGATCCTGCGTTTCATGTCTTCGTCGAATGCCTGGGCTGTGACCACATACAGGACGCGGCCTCCCTGCCTGGCAAGGCGCTCGGCGAAGGCGCTCTTGCCAGAGCGTGCGACGCCCAGCACGAATATGAACTGCTCAGGCAACCACTCTCCCAGTTGACCAGCTCCCCAAATTCTGAACCAGCTGGAATCTGGGTTTTGCCAGATGATCTAAACCCGGAATTTGGGAGGATCGCCCCATGAAGGAGTCCCGGTACACACCGGAGCAGGTGGCCTTTGGCCTGCGTCAGGCGTAGGAGGACACGCCGGTGTTGTAGGCCTGCCGCAAGATGGGCATCAGCGTGCAGACCTCCTACCGCTGTAAGAAGAAGTTCCAGGGCATGGGCGTTGCCGGGGTCAGACGGCTCCGGGTACTGGAGAAGGAAAACCGGAAGCTCAGGCAGCCGGTGGCCGACCTCAGCCTGGACAAGCAGATGCTGCAGGACGTGCTGCGGAAAAAGCCCTGAAGCCTGCTCAGCTGCAGCCCAGGGTAAAGTACCTACAGGTTGCCTACGGCGTCATCGAGCTTCGGGCCTGCCAGGTGCTGACCCTGCCCCAGGCCAGCCACCGCTATCGGAGCGTGGCAGATGAGCAGGCTGACTTAAGGATGCGGATCAAGAACTTGGCCCAGGCCCGGGTGAGCTATGGCTACCGCCGCCTCCACGTCCTCCTGCAGCGGGAGGGCTGGGCCGTGAACCACAAGCGGGTCTATCGGCTCCTCAGCCAGGAGGACCTGATGCTGACGACCAAGAAATCCAAGCGGCACGTCTCATGCCAGAGGCGCACAGAGCGGCGACAGACCGCAAAGTGGCCTGTGAAACCCGACCCCGAAGGAGTTCGCCGTGCTGGCGGAAATTGGAAATTGACCCGCAAGACTAGCACTATGGCTGGTGCAGGAAATGGGTCAGTTGCAACATTCGGAATCCTAACATCAATTTCGGATCGATTCTCGGGAGACTGGTCTAAATGGAACGCGCCATCGCTCTTGAAGAGGAGAGAGTCTCTTCAGTTACCACGGAGAACAGGGGAGATGAAAAGGGGGGCCGCCGTCGTTTCATTGGGTGTGCAGCGAATCGGAATGATTTTCGGCACTGCCATCATGGGGGCCATATTGGGCCTGTTTTTCTCGGTCGGTTTTATTCTGCTCCACCGCGCCGCTCCCGGTTGGCCTGTGGTGTGGCCATCGCCGTTGGAGCCCTGGGTTTCTGGAGCCTCTCCTTGTTCCCGTTTATCAAGTATCCACTCAACCCGCCCGGCGCAAGTGACGAGGCGACTCTGCTGGCGAGACAGTTCGGCCAGACACTGTTCATGCTCATTTCGGCCGCAGCCGTGGGCGTAGCACTGGACGCGTTCCGACGAATCCAGCCGAACTTCACCGAGTTCAACGCACGTCGCGGATGGTACGGCGCCACCTTGGGCGTGTACGGGCTCCTGGCCATCGCGATGGCCTTCGTGTTCCCAGGCCACCCGAACCCGGCGCCGGTGCCGGCGCCGGTGCCGGTGCCGGTGCCGGTGCCGGTGCCCATAGACTAGCGGGAACTGTTCCATGAGCTGACCATGGCAGGACAGTTCCTGATGTGAGCAATACTGGCGGTTGGTGTAACTCTGGCCCTGTTGTGGAACCGAAAGTCTCAAGCCGCTCGGGTTACTAATACCAACGCCTCTCCTGGGCTGGTCTGATGAAGCCTCTTCCTGCGCCCGAAGGGAAAGCGCATGGCTGTTAGCCTCGCACAGCAGCGCGCCGAGCCACGCTTCCCCTTCACTGCCATCGTCGGCCAGACGACGATGAAACGCGCACTCATCCTCAACGCCATCAACACCCGCATAGGCGGAGTGCTGATTCGCGGCAAAAAGGGCACGGCAAAGTCAACTGCAGTACGCTCCTTGGCAGCCCTTCTGTCCGAAGTGAATGTGCTGCGGGGATGTCCCTACAGCTGCCCTCCGGAGAACCGCCATGGCCTCTGCCAGTGGTGCCAACCACAGGGAGAAGACGCCCCGCCTGGAACCCGCCAGGTCCGCATCGTCGACCTACCCGTGGGTGCCACCGAAGACCGGCCCTTGGGATCGCTGGACATCGAGCAGGCCATCAAGACCGGCAGCAGAAGGTTTGGGCCAGGCCTCATCGCCGCTACACACAGGGGCATCCTGTACGTAGACGAGGTCAACTTGCTGAACGACCACCTGGTGGATGTCCTGCTGGACGCCGCAGCCATGGGTCGCAACTACGTGGAGCGGTTAGGCATCTCCGTCAGCCATGCCGCCGAATTCATCCTAGTCGGCACCATGAATCCCGAGGAGCGTGACCTTCGCCCCCAGCTTCTTGACCGCTTTGGCCTCGCCGTCGAGGTGGACAGCGCCTTCACGGCGGAGGAGCGGCAGGAGGTCGTAAAACGCCGTATCGCCTACGAGGCAGACCCCTTCGGGTTCATGGACGAATGGCAGGGCTCCGAACCTGCCGAGAGAGACAGGATTCTTCGCGGCCAGGAGCGGATGGCCCAGGTGACCGTGCCTGACGACATCCTCGAACTGATCAACGGTATCTGTCATGAGTAACAGGTGGACGGCCGTCGCGCCGACCTCGTGATGTACAAGACTGCCATTACCATCGCGGCCTACGAGGCGGGCGACGAGGTGATCGCCGATCGCGTGCGGGAGGCGGCAGAGATGGCCCTGCTGCACCGGCAGCGAAGTCAGCCTTTCCAGCAGCCACACCTGGTCACCGAGCAACTGGACTCGATGATCGACGAGTACCAGAACCGGCCCCAGAACCGGGAGCCGCAGGACCAGGACAATTCCCAGTCCGAAGAGCAGGACGACGGAGACCCTGACTCATCGGAGCAGGAAGAGCGGCCGCCCGTTCCTCCCGGTGACTTGGGCCCCCAGGACCAGTATTTCGAAGTTGGCAACCCCTTTTCCGTCCGTTCGCTGCAGGTGAAGCCGCCCGGCCACCGCGCCCGTCCAACGGGAGGCCGCAGGGCCCGCACGGTTAGCGGTTCTCCATCGGGCCGCTACGTCGGCGCCGCAGTTACACAGGAAAAGGCCTCAGACCTGGCTCTTGATGCCACGCTGCAAAGCGCCGCGCCTCAACAGGTGCAGCAGCGCCCCAACGTGTCGGAGAAACCAGAGGCCGAAGCCACGCGAGCATTCCTCATCGAACCCTGGGATGTCCGAGAGAAAGTGCGGGAGACCAAGACCGGCAGCCTGATACTGTTCGTTGTGGACGCCAGCGGCTCCATGGGCGCACAGCGACGCATGGTGGCGGTCAAGGGGGCCATTTTTTCGCTACTGCTGGACGCCTATCAGAGGCCCGACCGCGTGGGACTGATCGCCTTCCGGGGAACGTCGGCGCATGTGTTGCTTCCACCCACCTCCAGCGTGAACTGGCCCATTCCCTCCTGAGCGAAATGCCCACCGGGGGACGCACTCCGCTGAGCCGCGGACTGCTGCTGGCCATGGAGGTCATCCAGGCGTAAAGGCAAAAGGACCGGAACGTGCTGCCTCTACTTGTGGCGCTCACCGACGGGCGGGCCAACGTCGCTATGGGCAGCGGCGGGGCTGGCCCTGAATCCGGCGACCAGGGCGGGACCAGCCTGTCAATCGCGGAGGCGAGGGCAATGGCATCCGCCATCAAGGAGCAGCACACATCGTCGGTGGTCATCGACACGGAGACGGGCTTCCTCCGCCTCGGCTTGGCCCAGCCTGTTACGGAAGCCATGGGCACTCCCTGCATCATATTGGAGGAACTGCATTCGGATTCGCTGGCGGACATGGTACGGATGAAACTGCCCGCCTCAGAGAACCGGCCGCTCACACCGGACGAAATTCAGGGGCTGCTACAACAAATCGAACTGACGTAGGGGACGCTGTTTGTGGCTGCCCCGCCTGGGCTCGAACCAGGGGTTTCAGCTCCAAAGGCTGACGTGCTACCACTACACCACGGGGCATTGCAGGCAAGGCCGACGGGCCTGAAGAACCCAGTCGCCTGTTCTCATTGTCCTTCTAGCCGCAGAGGGCGTCAAGAGGAATACATCCGCCAAACTTCCCGGCACTGCGTCTTCCTCGTTCACAACGTAGCGATGCTATAATCGCGCATATCCACCACCGTCGGCTGCTCACCCGCGGCCAGAGGGCAAAGCGTGAAGATCGCCTTCCTGCATATCGCTCCGGTAACCGGCGACATCGTGCACAACCGCCGCCTGGTGGAACGAGGGGTAGTCGCTGCTGCCCAGGCCGGTGCCCAGTGGGCCATCACGCCGGAGCTCTGTATCCCCGGATACCTCTTCCTCAAGAAGCTGGGCACTGGCTGGATTCAGCCTCAGCCGGAACAGTGGATGCTGGATTTCTGCGGACTGGTTCGGGACAGTGGGATCACCGTATTCTTGTCCCACCCTGAGCTGGATCCTGCCTCAAGTCGCATGTACAACACGGTCTTCATCATCAACCAGCACGGCGAGATAATCGGCAGACACCGCAAGATCAAGACCCTGGGCGGTGCCGAGGCCTGGTCGACGGCAGGCTGGAAGATCAGCCCCTACGATTTGGACGGAGTGCAGGCCGGGGTACTGATCTGCGCCGACGCCTACAAGAACGACGTGGCTGAAGTGCTGGTCAGCAAGGGGGCGCAGGTGCTGGTTTCCCCCGTGTCCTGGGGCCCCGGAGGCTGCGGCCCCGACGGCGAGTGGGAAACTCGCTCCGTCCAGACCGGGCTGCCCATCATGGTATGCAACCGGACGGGTACCGAGCCCGACGAGTTGGACTACCGGCTGGCTGAGAGCGTCGTGGCACAGAATGGCCGCCGCCTTCTGGAGGCGACTTCCGACCGCTCGGTAGTGCTGACTTTCGACTGGGATATGGACACAATGACGCTGCTGTCCGAAGACTTCGAGCGGACGTACCTATAGCTCTTCGGCCTGACTGCCTGCGTCGTCATCCATCGACTCCAGGAATCGCCTCAGAATCAGCACAGCGGCAGCCTCGTCCACCGACCCCCGGTCGCGCGACGGCTCAAGCCCGGCTTCCCGCAGCAGGGCCTCTGCCTCAACGCTGGTAAACGCCTCATCCACCGTGTGAACTGGAAGCATGGCCTCCTTCCTGAGAGCCTGGACGAAACCGCGCACCCGCCTAGTCTGGGAGCTTTCTTCGCCGCCGGGAAGGTACGGTACTCCGACGACTATTGCCTCCGACTGCCGCTGTAGGGCCGCGTCCAGTACGCCTTGAACGTCGAGGACAAGCCGTCTGCGCTGCAACACCCCCGCCGGGAGCGCAGTCCTCAGTTCCGAAACCCCCGAGGCAAGGCCGATTCGCCTCTCCCCTACGTCGAGGGCCAGCAGCCTCATGGAGTCAACTGCGCCCGGCCATCCCTCGCGCGGGGACCGCAACAGCAGATGTCAGTTACGACAGCGCCGCCCGGACGAGACCGGCTACGGCCGACAGCGCCTCGTCCAGCTTCTCAGGCTGCCGCCCGCCCGCCTGGGCCATCTCAGGTCGTCCACCGCCGCCGCCGCCCATCAGCTTGGCAGCGTCCCGGGCGATGTTGCCGGCATTCAGCCCGCGCTCGACGAGATCGGCCGTCACCATTGTCACCAGGATGGGGCTGCCTTCTGCAAGTCCGCCCAGGGTAACGACGCAACTGCCTAGCTTGTCGCGGATGAAGTCTCCCATTTCGCGCATACCGTCGGCGTTGTTGGCCGACGTGCGCCCCGACACCACCCTCACCCCGCCAACGTCGGACACGCGCTGCAACAGCGACTCAGCCTCCGACCGCAGCAGCGACCGCTCCATTGCCGCCAGGCGCCGGCGCAAGTCGTCGGTTTCTCGCATGTAACCGTCCAGCCGGGACTCAAGTTCAGCGACGGGCGTCTGTAGCCGCTGCGACAGTGCGTCGAGGGTCTGCGACTGCTCCACGAAGAGCGTCTCCGCAGCCCTGCCGGTTAAGGCTTCGACGCGGCGCATCCCTCCGCCGATGCTGGACTCTCCCAGCACCAGCAGCGTTCCCACCTGCCCGGTGGCGGCGACGTGGGTGCCGCCGCAAACCTCAAAGCTGAAGGGTTCCGCGGAGTCCTCGGCCATCTTGACCACCCGGACCACGTCCCCGTACCTGTCGCCGAAAAAGGCCAGCGCCCCCTGACGCACGGCATCGGCGTATGACGTCTCCTGGGCCGACACCAGGAGATTGGCCCGCACCTTCTCGTTGGCCAGCGACTGCACCGCCAGCAGCTCGTCTGGGGTCATCCGTCCCACGTGGCTGAAATCGAATCGCAGCCGTTCCGGAGCGACTAATGAGCCTGCCTGCCGCACATGCGGCCCCAGCGTCGCCCTGAGTGCCGCGTGCAGGATGTGCGTGCCGCTGTGGTTGCGCGAGGAGTCCATCCGGCGCACCGCGTCCACCGACGCTTCCACCGGGTCTCCGACTGCAATATGACCCTCTTCGACCGTCCCCTTCTGCACGATGAGGCCGGCGACCGGGGACTGTGTGTCCTCGACACGGAACAGCCCGTTGGGGCCGCGGATGTAACCCTGGTCGCCCTGCTGCCCACCACCCTCGGCGTAGAAGGGGGTGCGGCTGATGACCACCTCGGCCTGCTGCCCCTGCGCGGCATGGCCTGCTGACGCTCCTTCCACAAGGAGAGCGGCCACCACCGATTCCTGGTCGATCAGGCCATGGCCGGTGAACTCGGTGCGGCCCGCCCCCAGGTTTTCGTAAGCGGTCAGCACCTCCATACTGCCTTCGAAGTGCTGTCCGGAGCGGGACTGCTCGCGCTGCCGCTCCATCTCCTGCTCGAAACCGACCATGTCCACGCCGAAGCCGTGCTCCCGGGCGATCTCATCGGTAAGCTCAGGCGGGAATCCGTAGGTGTCATACAAAACAAACGTGTCCCTTCCGGATATTGTCCTTGAAGGGACTGATCCATTTCCGCTGCCGATCTGGGCGGCGATCATGTCTAGGAGAATTTCGTTGCCACGGCCGAATGCCTCTGCAAACCGCTCTTCCTCCAGGTTGACCACCCGTAGGATGAACTCGCGGTTCTGGGAGAGCTCTCCGTATACCGACTGAAAGCGCGGGATCACCTCGCTGACCACCTCGCCGAGGAAAGGCCCAGTCAGCCCAAGGCGACGGCCGTAGCGGATTGCCCTGCGGATGACACGCCGCAACACATAGCCCCTGCCCTCGTTGCCCGGCACCACGCCGTCGCCGATTAGGAAGGCTGCGGCGCGAGCATGCTCGGCCACGACTCGCAGGGCGAAGTCGGTGTCGGCATCGCCACCGTATTCCCTCCCCGTAAGTTCACAGGCCTTGGCGATTATGGTCGTGAACAGGTCGGTCTCATAGATGTTGTTCTTGCCCTGCAGGACCACCGCTGCCCGCTCCAGTCCCATCCCGGTGTCGACGCTGGGCGCCGGAAGGGGCGTGCGATTTCGGTCGGGGTCCTGGTAGTACTGCATGAACACTAGGTTCCAGAGCTCGACGAAACGCTCGCAGTCGCAGTTGGGGTGGCAGCCGTCCACGTCGCGAGGGGCGGCGCCGTCCCGCTCTTCCTTCAGTTGGGATGTGAGGATGTCCACCCCGACCATCCGGCCTTCGTGGCAGCCCTTCTCCACTCCTCCGTCATAGTGGATCTCGGAGCACGGCCCGGTCGGCCCTTCCGTTCCTGCCGGCCCCCACCAGTTGTCCTTGTCGCCGTAGCGGTAGATGCGGTCCACGGGCACTCCGATCTCGTCGTGCCAGATGTCGAATGCCTCGTCGTCGTCCAGGTGGATGGTTACGTACAGGCGATCGGGCGAAAGGCCGAACATCTGAGTAACCAGTTCCCATGCAAACCCGACAGCACCCTCCTTGAAGTAGTCTCCGATGCTGAAGTTCCCAAGCATCTCGAAGAAAGTCAGGTGCTTGTGGTCTCCGACCTCGTCGATGTCGGTGGTGCGAAAGCTCTTCTGGCTGCTGGTGAGACGGCGTGAAGGCGGAGTCTGCTCACCCATGAAAAATGGCTTGAAAGGAACCATGCCCGCGCTGGTGAACAGCAGCGTCGGGTCTCCGGCAGGGATGAGGGAGGCGGAGGGCATGTGCTGGTGCCCCTTGCCTTCGAAAAACTGAATGAAGGAGTCCCTGATCTTGTCGCCGTCCATCAGCCAAAGCTCTCAGAGTCCAACCGTGGCTTGCCGGTTCCAGGCGCCACGCTGAACGGAAGTAAGTTAAACAAACAGCGACGATAATCGCAGAGGACGCACGGCCTGCGGCGCACCCATTTACGACAATCGCCGCCCTTGAAATTGACCAAATTTTAATAAGGGAATCCTAGGCAGTCAACGAGCCAGCCAGCCTTTTCTCAGTGTCGGGAGCACTTGCCTGCCTTGAAAAGGAAGAGGCCGCGGCATAAAATTGAAATGTGATCCATTGGAACGGCTGACACGTATAGGAGTCAGTCCGGGCCAAGTGGAACGGGAAAGTCCGGCGAAGCAACCGGCGATCACAGGGGATTTGGAGGTGCGATGGATTCCAGCATCATCGGCAAGATCGATAAGGCGCGGAAATACGCCGAGGAAAAAGATCGGGTAAGCATCAATAGCTTTTCGGCTACCTTCCAGGGCAATCACAACAGCTACGACGTCACGTTCAACGCCGGTGCTTGGGACTGTGAGTGCCACTTCTTCGCCACCCGGGCCGTATGCAGCCATACCATGGCATTGCAGAGAATGCTGGACGACGTGTTGGCTAAAGTTTCCGAACACCATGAGGCCATCAAAGCCCAGTAGGCAGTGCCAATCGACAGAGCACCCAGGGCCGGAAGCGACGCTCCGGCCCTTTTCTTTGGCCGCCTCCGCCTGGCCCTGCTTCGCTGTTACGCGTAATTGAAACCCAAACACAGCTCTATCGATTGCTCGCGTCCCGATGCGTGGACGGGTTTCAAGTACACCCCGATTGAAACATACCATCAGAAGGTACAGACACCTCCATGCACTGGGTGACAAATTGATGACAGTTGCCCATAGCGAGATCGCGTTTCGCCCTGCTAACCTCAATGTGTGGTGCGTTCGTCTGAATTCAGTCCGCGATGAATGGAGGGGGAATGGAGTGGA
This sequence comes from Dehalococcoidia bacterium, assembly GCA_965222025.1. Taxonomy (GTDB): domain Bacteria; phylum Chloroflexota; class Dehalococcoidia; order Lucifugimonadales; family UBA3495; genus VXOI01. Next base: position 526,583 of record CBDCTI010000008.1, read on the forward strand.
CTCGTTTTAAAAGTGTCCCTCCATCAACCGATGCTCGCCCCTCGACCATAGCCGCCTCTGCAGTCCAACCAAGGGGCCAGGACCCTTAGATTGTTTTTACCTCGAGCTCGCACAATCCGCCATTCCCGCCGAGCTTGTCCTCATGAAAACGGGGAGCAGGAACCCAGAACCCCCGTCTCCCCCAAAAGAATCCGCGCCCAGCGAAGCAAAAATCTCGCCCAAGACAGAGAGAATTGGTGTTCCAATCACGGTGAAAAAAAACGACCCTGCTCCAAAAGAGGAAATCACCCTGGGCCGGGAATGGCCGGTTTTGGCCGGGAGTGGCCGGAAAAACATAATTTTCCAGACCTCTGCCAACATATGATCAAAAATCGACAAGCGGAGATGGCGATTCTGTCTGGGCCGAAAAAGCGACAATCAAATGACCCTGCCTCAAAGCGGAATTATCCTGGGCCAGGGCGCTGACTCTCCGGCACAATGGCCGGGAATGGCCGGATATGGCCGGAAAACCACAATTTTGGGGACCTCTGCCAACGCGTGATCACAAATCGGCAAGCGGAGATGGCGATTCTGGTTGGGCGGTGAAGTTCAGTAACGTTGACCTCGATACAGGACAGGTTCGGGTAGCAGTCCATCCCAGTAGAGAGCAAGCCATCTGCAAGGGAACGCGACCCTGTCCTTCCGTACCGGTTGACACTCCGAAAGGGCCCGGATAGACTAATCGAGTTGTCTTGACTATTCGTTACAGAATTCTTCAGATTTTGATAGGTTTTACGGTGCGATCCGGGTAATTTCGCGGTCTTTTCGCGTCCGGCCAGACCTGCGGTCGCCCCTGTTACCTTCGCGGCTTGGGTTACGTGAACCAGCCAGGCTCCCTTTTTACGACGTCCGAGCTCGCCGTTGTCGGTTTGAACCACCGCACCGCCCCAGTCGAGGTGCGGGAGTCTCTGTCGTGGAGCCGCTCGGAGTTGCCTCCCCTGCTCGGCGCCATGGCCTGTGAGGACCTGCCCGGCGTTCCCCTCTCCACCTGCAACCGCTCGGAATTCTATTTCCTTCCAGCGGAAGACGAAGGCCTCCACCATCTGAGGGGACTTCTGGCCCGCCACTTCAATATTTCCCTGGCTGACATCGAGCAGTACCTCTACGAGTACCGAGGATACGAGGCCATTCGGCACCTGTTCCGCGTCGCATCGGGAATTGACTCGATGATCCTGGGCGAAGAACAGATCATTGGACAGGTACGCCAGGCATACCGGGCCGCAAGCGAAGTAGGAGCGGTTCCCAGCCTGCTGGCCCGCCTGTTCCAGCAGGCGTCGCGGGCGGGCCGCCGGATCCGCCGCGAGAGCGGTATCGGCCGCCACGCTTTGTCGGTGAGCCGGGCCTGCGTGGAGATGGCCCGCACGGTTATGGGAGACCTCGCCAGCAGCAGCGTCCTCGTCATAGGTGCCGGCGAGGCCGGAGGAACCGCCGCCGAAGCACTGAGCATTGCTGGCGCACGGGATGTGATGGTCACAAACCGCACTTACTCCCGCGCCAAGGACCTGGCTACCCGATTGTCTGGAAGGGCTATCCATTTCGACGGCCTTCCCGTGGCGCTGGCGCAATCCGACATTGTAATCGGCTGCACTGGCTCTCCCGGCTATGTGCTCCAGGCAGGCCAAATCCGGAAGGCAATGGCGGAGAGGCCGGATCGTCCCTTTTTCCTCATGGATATTGCCGTGCCTCGGGACATAGACCCTGCTGTAGGTTCCGTCAGCAACGTCTCACTCTGCGACATCGACGACCTTAAATCCATGTTCAGCGCCAGCCGCCAGGAAAGGGCACAGGAGGCTGCGACTGCCGAAGCCCTGGCATCCCAGGAGGCCCAGGAATTCGAGCTATGGCGACGAAGCCTTCAATCGCTCCCTCCGGTCGTCGACCTGCGCCGCCGGGCAGAGGACGTGCGCACCGCGGAGCTGCAACGTACGCTGAAAAGGCTGAACGGCAAGCTCACCGCTCAGGAGCGAGACTCCTTGGAGGCAATGACCCGAGCCATTGTAAACAAGCTCCTGCACTCTCCAACGGTGTACCTGAAGGATCAGGCTCCGGATAGCGGTCGCCGGACCGCCGAAGAGATCTTCGGCCTAGACCCCGGGTCTACAACAACCGGATAGGCTCCTCGCCTACCGTCACCCCCACAACGGACTCCCCTCCTTCTCACCAACACTTCCACGTTACTCCCGCGAGTCCCCGCCCGATTTATTGAATCGGCGATACTCTATATTGCTCATCAGTCTCATTGTCGTTACATTGTGTTACCCTCTCAATCAGGCAGGAAGGAGGCAACGGGAAAGCTAGGGCGACACGCCAGCGACTTCGGTGAAATTCGACTTTGGAGTGTGGGTCAGCATGAAAGTAGTGGCAGTGTTATATCCGGGAGGAGAAGCGGCAAAGGAGACACCGGAACTGTTGGGATGCGCCGAAAACGCCCTGGGGCTCCGCGACTGGCTGGAGGGCGCAGGCCACGAGCTCGTGGCAATTACGGACACCGGAGCGGGTCTGGACAGCCACCTGCCCACCGCCGATGTGCTCATCGCCACCCCATTCTGGCCGGCATACATCAGCCGCGAGCGCACAGAGAATGCTCCCAACCTCAAGCTGCTTCTCACCGCGGGAGTCGGATCCGACCACTTTGACCTAGCAGCCGCTGCCGAGCGCAGCATCACCGTGGCCGAGATCACAGGCAGCAATGTCGTCAGCGTGGCCGAGCACGTGGTGATGCAGATATTGACGCTGGTCCGCAACTACATGCCCTCCTACCAGGAGGTACTGGGCGGTGGCTGGGACATAGGCAAGGTGGCGGCGCGGTCCCACGACCTGGAAGACAAGCGGGTGGGCATCGTAGGGTTCGGTCGAATCGGACAGCGGGTTGCGGCGAGGCTCAAGCCCTTCGATGTACACATGCGCTACTTCGACTACCGGCGCCTGCCCACAACAGAGGAAATAGTCCTGGGCGCCCGCTTCCAGGGGCTGCGAGCCCTGGTGGCGCAGAGCGATGTGGTCAGCATCAACATCCCCTTGACCCCTGCAACCCAGGGACTGTTCGACCGGGACCTGCTCTATAGCATGAAAAAGGGCGCATACCTGGTGAACACCGCCCGTGGCCGGATTGTCGACACCGACGCCTTGGTCGAGGTTATGGAGTCAGGACACCTGGCTGGCTACGCCGGCGACGTCTGGTACCCACAGCCCGCCCCCGCAGACCATCCCTGGCGGCAGATGCCCAACCACGCCATGACCCCCCATGTGTCCGGCACAACCCTGGAAGCCCAGCGACGCTATGCCGATGGAATCCGCGAGTGCCTTACTCACTTCCTCGCTGGCGAGCCCATCGACCGCGACTACATCATCGTCGACGGAGGCCGGGTCTCGAGCCCCAGCTATAGCCCCGCCTACCAGTAAAATGAAAAGAGAAAGGAGCGCTGGTCTCGCGCTCCTCTCTCTTGTGGCCCAGGCCCAGGGTACTGACCTACGGCAGCGCCTGCGACAATTGGGTCAGGATGGAACGGGGGCTGTTGACATTCAGCACCATGATTCCTCTATCGCGGTTTCGCGCCTGGGTGGCCACGTACCGCCGGTCGGGCTCGGCTACATCCCGGCCAATAAGCAAGGCGTCGTACGAGGATGACCCGATCATGTCGATGGCCACTCCGTCGTTGGCGGTGCTGGTGACTATGTAGCCAGCACCCTCCAGGATCCTGGTAAGCCCATCAATATTCCCGGGGTCCCGGCCAAGGATTACGATGCGTTTGTTGCCGCTCATCTCTGTTGGGGTAAAGAGTGTCGAAATGTTGGCAAATCTTACTCCCCTTCACTCCCAAGTGCAAAGCCGCTGTCTTGCGCCCCGGCGTTGCACGGAAACCGGCAAGCACCTATATTATGTCCCTTCAGATTCCCTATCAGCTCCAATGGCACTAGAGACAATTCGTATGGAAAAGTATCCCCAAGATGAATACACGAGGTACGGTGGTCTTCGGATGCACGTCCGCAACTGGGGCGGCGACGGGCGTTCCGTCGTGCTTCTGCATGGCCTTGCTTCCACCAGCCGCATCTGGGACCTTACCGCCCCGATCCTCGCCCGCGACTTCTCCGTCACCGCCATCGACCAGCGGGGGCACGGTGACACCGGCAAGCCGGAGAGCGGTTACGATTTCGCCAGCGTGGGGAACGACGTAGCCGCTATGCTGGAGGGCCGTGGCATTGAACGCCCGGTGCTGGTGGGCCATTCGTGGGGGGCCGACGTGGCCCTGGAACTTGCGGTCGCCCGGCCCGACCTCCTGCAGGGCATCGTGTTCGTCGACGGCGGCACCATAGAACCGTCCGCTCGGTACGGCACGCTTGACGATGCCCTGGTGCAGATGGCGCCGCCCGACTTCAGGGGAGTCACCCCGGCCCAGTTCATGGAGCGCGTCATGTCCGTCGGACAGTGGGCGACCCTGATTGGCGAGCATGGAAAACCCGCCGAAGAAATCATACTCGCCAACTTCGAGACTTTGGATGACGGGACCCTGCGGGCGAAGCTGTCCCGCGACAATCACCTGCGCATCATCCGGGCACTGTGGGACCATCATCCTCCGCAGCTCTACGAGAAGGTGCCATGCCCGGTTCTGATGATGCCAGCCCGTCAACTGGCCAATCCAGCCGCCGCCGAACGAGCCGTATCGCGCGCCGAAAGCGTGGCGAAGGCGGAGCGCCTGATTCCCCGGAGCACGACGGTCTGGATGGAAGACAGCATCCATGACGTACCGGTCCAACGCCCGGATCTGGTGGCGGAGACTATCAGGGCACACATCCTGAACGGCTTCTTTGACAACTAGGTCTGCTAGCGATAGAAGTGCAACGAATCCGGTGAACACGGCACAGACATCACCCGCATGGGGACAGAAATGACGACGGTTGACTATTCGGCCCTTGACCTGCCGGTAATCTCAATGAACGCTTTCTATCCCCGGCCGAACTGGTCACCGGCGCCACCGGGGGCCAGCGACCACGCCATCGAGGTGGCGGAGGGGATAACGCTCTCTGGCAGGTTTTTCCCGTCGGGAGACGCGGCGCCCACGATCCTCTTCTTCTATGGCAACGGGGAGACTGCCAACGACTATAACGGCATTGCTCCTCTCTACACCCAAACCGGCGTCAACTTCTTCGTTTCCGACTATCGCGGCTACGGACGGAGCGGAGGCACTCCCGCCTTTACCGCGATGCTGGCAGACTCCCACAAAGTGCTGGACTACGCCTCTGCCATGCTGCAGGCCGACGGATACACGGGGGCCCACTACGTCATGGGCCGATCCATGGGCCGACACTCGGCGTTCGAGCTGGCGGCCAATTGCGGCGACCGACTGGCGGGGGTGATTATCGAAAGTGGACGCCCGATCCTCGGCAACTTCGTACAGGGCATGCCTGCGGACCAGGCCGAGGCTTTGGAGTCGGCGTACTTGGACAAGGTCAGCTCCATCACCATCCCGTCCCTGGTCATTCACGGCGAACTGGACACGCTGGCCCCGGTGGAGCAGGCGATCGAAATGCACCACGCCTTCCAATCCGAAAGCAAGCGCCTGCTGACAATTCCCGGAGCTGGCCACAATGACTTGCTGTACCGCGGCCTCAACGAGTACTTCGCCGCCGTTAAGGAATTCACAGGCGCATGAGGAGTAACGGATGCCCAGGGTAGTGCGGGCCGGGCTGGTCCAGGCCGGCGTGGGACGGACGGCGCCCGAGGACATCCAGGTCCTCAGGCAGTTCATGATCGAAAAGCACGTCGCCCTCGTGGACGAAGCGGCCAGCAGGGGCGTCGAGATCCTGTGCCTGCAGGAGCTTTTCACCAGCCCCTACTTTCCAGCGGAGCAGCACGACAGGTGGCGTCAGCTCGCCGAGCCGGTCCCAGGCGGCCCCACGGTGCGGATGATGCAGGATCTGGCTCGACAACACCACATGGTGATGGTCGTACCGGTCTTCGAAGAGGAAATGACCGGCCTGTATTACAACACAGCAGCCGTGCTGGACTCCGACGGGTCGTACCTGGGTAAGTACCGGAAGAACCACCTTCCCCACGTCGCGCCTGGCTTCTGGGAAAAGTTCTACTTTCGTCCAGGCAACCTCGGCTATCCCGTGTTCGACACGGCACAGGGGAAGGTCGGCGTGTACATCTGCTACGACCGCCACTTCCCGGAGGGTGCCCGAGCCCTCGGCCTGGCCGGAGCAGAGATAGTGTTCAACCCTTCGGCGACCGTCGCGGGCCTGTCGGAGTACCTGTGGGGGCTGGAGCAGCCGGCCCACGCTGCGGCCAACGGCTACTTCCTCGGCGCCATCAACCGGGTGGGAGTTGAGCAGCCGTGGGAGATCGGCGAGTTCTACGGCAGCAGCTACTTCTGCAACCCGAAGGGACAGATCGTAGCCCAAGGCTCCCGCGACCGGGACGAGGTGATTGCCGCCGACCTTGACCTGGACGAGATTGCCGAGGTCCGCACCACCTGGCAGTTCTACCGGGACCGGCGCCCAGACACCTACGGGGGGTTGATTGCGCCATGACGCAAGCTCTGGACGTCCGTCTGCCGCATCACATGGACCGGGAGGCGATCCTGGCCAGTCTCGATCGCGTGCTGGATCCTGAACTGGATGAGTCCGTCCTGGCCCTCGGATTCGTTGAAAGCGTTTCTGGAAACGAGTTGGGCAATGTTACGGTCTGCCTGCGGCTTCCTACATACTGGTGCGCCGCCAACTTCTCATACCTCATGGCATCAGACGCGCGCCAGGAGCTGATGGAAGTGGCCGGCGTGCAATCAGTTACTGTCAAGCTGGTTGAGCATTTCGCCAGCGGAGAGGTTGAAATCGGCTCCGGCTCCGGCAAGACCTTCGCTGAGGCATTCCCGGAAGGTGGCCCTGACACCTTGGAAGAGACACGCCGGATCTTCCAGGTGAAGGGATTTATCGCCCGTCAGGAGCGGCTGTTGCAGGCCCTGAAACGCTCCGGGTTGTCGTTCGAAAAAATCGCGGCATTTCGTGTACGGGATGTACCCGCAACTGTGGATACCAAGTTGTTCGCACGATATCTGGAACGGCGGGCCGGCCTGGGACTGGACTGTTCGGACCCGTCGCCCCTTATAGTCGACATCCGGGGCGAGAAAATTCCTCCACAAGAATTGGAGACGTACTACATACGCGCCCGCACTACCCGGTTGGCCATGGAAGCCAACGGCTCCCTGTGTTTGGCCATGTTGCAGTCACGAAATTCCAACTGGGCTCACTCATAGCAGCCTGACCCGGAGAAATCGCTCAAGGGGGAGGAACGTAATGTATTCAGTGAATGGCGAAGACATTTTCGTGGTTGACGGCCACATGCACTTCTGGGACGCCGGGCCCGACAACCACCGCAACGACTACGGCAACGCCTGGATCAAATGCTTCTACGACTACCACTCCGCCCTCTCACCCGCCGAATACGTCTGGGACTTTGATAAATACTGCAACTACGGCGAAGAAGCTCTGGTAAAGGACCTGTTCATCGACGGTTACGTCGACATGGCTGTCCTCAACTCCACCTACCTCTATGAGTTCTTCAAAACCGGGTTCAACACCCACCAGAAAAACAATGTCGTGAAGCAGAAGCACCCGGACCGGTTCGTCCTGTGCGGTTCCTACGATCCTCGCGAGGAAGAGGCGGGGCTCGACAGGTTCCGGGAGATGATGGAGGAATACCCCATTGGTGGCCTGAAACTGTATACCGCAGAGTGGCGCGGCGACTCCAAGGGCTGGAAGCTGAACGACCCCTGGTCCTACAAGTATCTGGAGCTGGCCCAGGAACTGGGAATCAAGAACGTGCACGTCCACAAGGGCCCGACCATCTATCCGCTGAGCCGGGACGCGTTCGACGTCAATGACGTGGACTACGCGGCCACCGACTTTCCTGGCCTGAATTTCATCGTTGAGCACGTAGGGCTTCCTAGGCTGGACGACTTCTGCTGGATTGCCACCCAGGAGCACAACGTCTACGCCGGGACCTCTGTGGCCATGGCCTTCATCAACTCGCGGCCCAAGTATTTTGCAGAGATCATGGCCAATCTGCTTTTCTGGCTGGGCGAAGACCGCATTCTCTTCGGCAGTGACTACGCCATCTGGAGCCCGAAGTGGATCATTGACAAGTTCATGTCGTTCCAGTTCCCTGATGAAATCAGCGAAGAGTTCGGCATGGACCTGACCCCTAGAATCAGGCGCAAGATCATGGGAGAAAACGCCGCACGGCTCTACGGCATAGACATCGATTCTCGCAAGACCGAACTGGCCGCAGACGAGATCGGCTCACGGCTGGCCTCTGCCACCTGAGAACGATACCCTGATAAGGGTTCAGGCACCTGGCTAATGCACCAAATGGGAGAAGGTAATTGGCGACGATCAACATCGATGAGATGCTTGACCTTCTCAGCTTTGCCGGCGCAGAATTGGCGAACGGAAATGCCAACCACGGGCCCATGGCCGCCGAGGCGCTCTTCGCGCTCGGGCGGGACGACGCAGTGGTGCCTTGGATTGACAATTACAGGAACCGTTTGATGTACCGCCCTGAGCCGTCCGTGGCTATCCCGCTGGGGGAGTGGCGGGAGTACCTGGGTGTGCGGGAGCGGCTGGGCGACTGGATAGAGCTCTTCGACAACGAGCTCGCCGAAGCACCATGGCAGTCGGTGGTAAGACAGTGGGTGCCGAGACTGGCTCCCGCGGTGATGACAGCAGCCACTCACGGCCTCATTCGCTCCGCCCATGCCGTGCGCAGCCTGGCGTCCGGGGATACACCGCAGCGCCGGCACGAGCTGGCGCAGGGCCTGGGCTTCTGGGCGGCACGCTACTACACCCTCCCGGGCGAAGCCGCAAGGGTGAATTCAGGAAACAGCCCCAAACTCGCCCTCTCCCATGTTGACCGCCTGCACGGGCCGGATTTCGACAGTTCGGGTGCGATCACCGAGCAAATCAAAGGACTGGAAGATCACCCCGAGTTCGCGCCTGTCGTCAATCTTGCCGACAGCAGCGGAGACCTTTCCATCTTCCTGTCCGACCTGACCGAAACCTTCGCCGGAATCTACCTCGCCAGTTCCAGTAACCTGATCGCGTTCGTCCATACGGTTACGGCCCCCAGCGCTCTGAGGCTTCTGGCCCCATACCTTGACGAGAGCGACGCCAGAATCGCCGCGCGCTACGCCTGGCAGGCGTGCGCTGCCATATACTCTTGGTTCTCCACGGTGCCGCCCCAGGACACTTCGGAATTGACGGCTCAGGCCGGGGACCGGGAGGAGATGATTGACCGGGCGGTGGCAGCGGGTGGAGCGCACTCGATTAAATTCACGGAAGCATGCCTTCGGGAGTACGATCTAAACCCGAAGCCCGTTTACCTGATGGCAGCCCTTGACGCAACCAGAAGGGTGGGTCCCGTGTAGGACGTAGATACCGTAATAGTTGCGTTACGGATACGTGCTACAATTCGCCCAATTTTCGAGCCCATCGAGATATCCTATTCGGTTCCGGCTGGTGTGTGTTGTCATTCACCCATCGCGCGCGACTTCACGAGGTTGACGAAGCTCTCGATGCCATCGAGGAATGCTACCGGCACGGCTGGACCGACGGCCTGCCGGTGGTGCCGCCCACTTTGGAACGTGTCGAGGCGATGCTGGACTACGTTTCTCTTGACCCTGAGCAGGTCCTGGGCGAAGTGCCCGTCCGCCGTCGTGCGCTAACCGCTGAGCACGCCGCGGCAAATGCCGTGATGGCCGGGTGCCTGCCCGAGTACTTCCCAGTGGTGCTGGCGACCATGGACGCCATGTTCCGGCACGACCCAAATTGCATTCACGAAGCCTCGGCGGCCACCAACTCCCCTGGCATTCTCATTCTGGTAAACGGCCCAATCCGCAACGAAATCGAGCTCAACTGTACCGGTAACCTGTTCAGTCCCGGACACCGGCCCAACGCCACCATAGGCCGCGCCATCAGGCTGATTCTCATCAACGTCTTCGAGCAGCGCCCCAACGTCCTCGACCGGGGCTGCATGGGGTCCCTGACCAAGTTCGGCGTCTGCATAGGCGAAGACGAGGAACGCAGCCCGTGGGAGCCCTTTCATGTCTCGCGGGGCTTTGACCCCAAGCAGTCGACGGTTACCGTGGCCACCATCCAGGACCCCGAAATGCTGGGCAACCGCTACGGCGTCACCGCCGAGAGCCTGATGGACGCCACCGCCGATGCCATGTCCAGCCACGGCCTGGGCATCTACCTGAACGACGCTCCCTGGTTCTGGATTGTCGGCCACTGGCACGCCGAGATGCTCGGCCAGCAGGGCTGGGACCGGCGACGCATCCAGGAGTACGTCTACGAGAAGGCGTGGCGCAGCCGGGCCCAGATGAAGCGCCTCGGCGCAGTTAACGGCGCGGTCCAGAGCGGCGACGAGGACATTCGAGTGCCCGCCGCCCCTTCACCCGAGGGTATTTTGGTCCTGAAAGGCGGTGGGGACAGTGGCATTTACAGCGAGCTGATGATGAATTACCACGGCCTTCCCGCCATAACCGTCCCCATACGTGACTCGTGGGAAGACTTCCGGCCACCCCAGACGGATGACGAAGAGAACCCCTACCCTCTCCCCGGACGCGGGGAATGACGCTATCAAGGATGGGAGGCACAAGTGACAGCCGTTACGTCGCAGAAAATTCAGCTGGTTGACCCAACGGGCGCAGACCCGGGACCCAACCCTCTGACCCTGGCGGACCGCTCTGCCGACATTCGCGGCAAGCGGCTGGCGCTGCTGGACAACTCAAAGGCTAATTCCGACGTTATCCTCAGGGCCATCGGCGAAATTCTGAACGATGAGTTCGAGTTCGCTGACATTTTTTACGTCAAAAAGCACAGCGCTTCTCTTCCACCCAAGCCGGAAGTGATGGCGGAACTACACCGCCACGCCGATATCATCGTCACTGGCATCGGTGATTGAGGGGGCTGCTCGTCGGGCAGTTTGCACGACGGAATTTCCCTCGAACGTCAGGGCTTCCCCACCGCCACCATCATCACCAGCGTGTTCGTCAACACCGCCGATGCCTACACCCGGCTGATGGGCGTGCCGGGGTTCCCGTACATAGTCTGTCCCCACCCGATCACCAACGTCGGCTCCACCGGATTGGACGAGCGCGCCCGGATGCTGGCCCCGCAGGTTGCCCACCTCCTGCAGGAAGGCGTACTGAACTAGAGCAACGACACTGGAGCACTAGGTATATCGAGCCCCTTTCGATTGAGGGGAAAGGGCGATGCTGAACCGTCGGCCCTCCCCACTTGCCGTTAGACAAGGAGTCTACATGACCACCGAGCACGGTAACCGCCTCAGCAACAAGGTCGCCATCGTAACCGGCGCCGGGGCCACCGGCAGCGGAGAGTTCGTCGGCATCGGTCAGGCTATCTCTATCCTCTTCGCCCGGCAAGGTGCAAAGGTGCTGCTGGTCGACAGGGAGGAGCGTAACGCCGAGACCACGTTGGCAATGATCCGGGAGGAAGGTGGCGAAGCGTCCATCTTCGCCGGGGACGTCACCAGCAACGACGACTGCCGCGCTATGGCCGATGAAGCCAAATCCCGTTACGGGAACATCAACGTCCTGATTAACAACGTTGGAATCAGCGGGCCGGGCTCGGTAACCGACGTCGACGTGGACTTCTGGGACACGGTCATGGACGTGAACCTGAAGAGCGTGATGCTTTGCAGCAAGCACTCCATCCCCCAGATGATCGAAGACGGCGGCGGCTCTATAGTCAACCTCTCGTCCATCGTCGGCCTGCGGGCAGGCGGCGGCAGGCCCAGCCACCCCTACGCCGCGTCGAAGGGTGGCATCATCGGTCTCAGCAACTCCATGGCGGTTCACTATGGCCGCGACAATGTGCGGGTGAACTGCATCGCCCCTGGTCACATCCACAGCCCGATGGTGGCTCGCCACACATCCCCGGAGATGCTCGATCTGCGCCGCCGCGCCGGGCCACTGGGCGTCGAGGGGACGCCGTGGGACGTGGCCTATGCGGCCCTGTTCCTGGCGTCGGACGAGGCCCGCTGGGTGTCGGGCGTCACGCTGCCGGTGGACGCCGGGTTGCTGGCCGCCACGCCGCTGGCAATGTTCCCGCACCTGCGAGACCCGGAGTAGGGCATTAGTCTGGAAAAGCGTTGATGCCCTCGCAGACAACAGTACGACAATGGGCCAATCGATAGAAGGGCATTTGTAGCGGCAAATTTGAGGCATCCCGAGGATGGCATCTCCCTCAAAGCCGGATGCAATTGGATTATTCTGACTGTCATATTGACAATTGCCTTGATGGCAATTGCTTTGGCTGCTCTTCCATCGCCAGGGGCAGGGATTCTGGCGGTGATTGTATTCACGGTTGGAGCAGTGCTGGTAATCACCGTCTTATTTATGCGATCCCGAGAGGATTCACCGCCCACCCCCACCGAACCAATAGCAGACATTTCATGGCAACAATTCGAGGAACGGGCACTTCACGGCGGCGACGATGGGCAGCCAGGTTGGGCTTGGGCTGAGGACCAGATTGCTGGTTGGTTGGGGGCTGTAGCGAACAAGACCAAGACTGGGGACGGGGGCGTAGACGCCATCTACCACGGCCAAAAGGATTCAGAAAACGGAAAGCAAATTCAGATCCCCATACAAGTGAAGATGCAACAGGGTTCGGTAGGGCGTCCGGCTATTGACCGCCTCTTGGGTACGCAATTTTCAATGCAGAACCAAGGGATTCACGCACCAATGTCGATCATGGTGACGCTATACCCACCTTCGGACGGACTGCGCCGATTCGCCTCCAGCCAAGGGCAGGTTACCCTCATCATTGAGGAAGATTCAAAGCATTCTTATCCGAGGATGCAGATAATCAGCGTTCAGGAGATGCTTGAAGAGAGGAAGTTGCCCACACTGCCGCCTCCCCGCTGAAGACGCTGACACGGCCGACATACGAGAGAACGCCCCGGCTCAAAGGCCGGGGCGCTCGGTTTCCCAAGGAATCGGGAAATATGACGGCCAAGGCTAACTTCAGCCCGAGTAGTAGGGACCTCGCAGGACCTGGCCGGGGAGGGCTCCGGTGTGCTCGCCGTTCTCCAGAAGCACCTCGCCGTTGACGATCACGTAGTCAATTCCGGTCGCGGGCTGCTTCACGTGCATCTCCCCGTCCGGGAACTCGTACATCGGCTCCCGGGGCTTCATGCCTATGGTATCAGGGTCGAATATGGTAATGTCGGCAGCCTTGCCAGCCTGGATAAAGCCGCGGTCGTGGAGATCGTGCATCAGCGCCGTCTTGCCGGTCATCCGGTAAACGGCGTCCTCAAGGGTCATCACCTGCTGCTCTCGCACCCAGTGGCTCAGGAGATACGTGCTGTAGGTCGTGCGGTCGCCCTTGTCGGGGCGGGCGCCTCCGTCGGTCGTCCCGATGACGGTGTAGGGCGAGCCCAGGATCTCCCGCTGTGCATCCGGGTCGCTGTTACGGTCAATGACCTGGAAGCTGGTGCGGAGATCGTCGTCGAGCACTAGATCAAGGAAAGCGTCCATGATTCCCTTGCCCTGCTGCTGAGCGATCTGCTCGATACTCATACCGCTGTATTGCCGGTTGCGCCCCTCGTGGGCCATGTAGACCTGAACCAAGTCCCAGCGGCGGTTGAAGCTCATGGTTCGCGTGCCCCGGTTCATGCGATAGCGGTGCTCACCTTCGGTCTCCACTCCTTCGATGCTCAACGCCCTGCGTACCTCAGCGTCTGCGAAGGCCGCGATCCTTTCCGCGACGGGTAGGGCCATGACCGAATCCCAGGTATTCATGCCCTGGAAGACAGTGGTGGGGCTTATCATGTCCTCGTCTTCCAAGCCTCCCAATCCAGCGCGGAGGTCAAAGATTGGGCCAGCTGTGGCCGAAAGACAGGAAGCGTATGCCCTCGTTCCGGACCTGAAGGCGTCCTCCACCATTTGGAGGTGCTCCTTCCATTCGTCGGGCTTGCTGAGTTCCTGGGCAAGCAGGTTGTAGATGGCCGGGCGCCCGGTCCGCCGGGATAGTTCCTGGGCTATACCGGCCGGCGTAGTGTAGCCGCCCGCCGCGCCACCGCTGACCTGGAAAACACCAGTTCCCAGCTCACCTAGGACATCGCCCACCGCGAATCGCTCCGCGTCCGATGCCACGGAAGACGGCACCCTCACGCCGAAAATCTCCTCGCCCTGGTCGGCGAAGTTTCCGACGCTGAACCCCAGTGCTCCGGCCAGGATACCCTTGCGGACTTCAGCCTTCATGGCTTCGATCTCTTCGGGGGTGGCCTCCCGTTCCTGGGCGGCCTCACCCATCACGTAGCGGCGCACGCCGGAGTGCCCGACGAAGGCGCCCACGTTGATTCCCCGGCGTCGGCCGATGGCATCAAGGTACTCGGGGATGGATTCCCAAGCGAAGTCAACGCCGGCGCGCTGCGCCCGGATGGGGATGCCCTCCATCTTGTCGAACATGTCCATGTACCATTCGCCATCCCCGGGGCGGACAGGGGCAATTACCGCGCCGCACTGCCCGACGATGATGGACGTGTTGCCGTTGAGGGACGTGGAGTTGACTATGGGGTCCCACATGCACTGGGAATCAAAGTGCGTGTGGTGGTCAATGAAACCGGGCGCGACCACGCGGCCATCCGCATCAATGACGCGGGCAGCGGAGTCGTTGAACCGTCCCACCCCTACAATCTTGCCATTGCTCACCGCAACGTCGGCTCGAAACTCCGGGCCCCCAGACCCATCGACCACACGGCCGTTCTTGATTAACAAGTCGAATGCCATTGCTCATCTCTCCTATTCTGTCCGAATTCCAGAGTGAGTCGCCTTGGACTCTACGATAGCAGAGAAATTATGTCAATTAGTCCTACTCATATCATCATATGCTTCGACTCGGGCTGCGCTTACGTTCTAATATAATCAACAACGTTACGAAAACCAGTGAGGGAATAGCATGTCAAATGACCCAACAAGCAACCTGTCCGAAATCGTGGCCGAGCTGCAGGACAGGGTTCGGGCCCTCGAGGACGCAAACGAACTACGCAACCTCAAAGCCGAGTATGCTGCAGCCTGCGACGACAACTATGACCCCGACCGCATAGCCGCGCTATTCGTGGAAGATGCGACGTGGGAAAGCCAGGGGCTGGGGCGTTTCGAGGGCCGGGAGGCAATTCGCGAGTTCTTTCGTGGCATTTCCAGCCACTTCGTTTTTGCCCTGCACTACGGCCTGAACCCGAGCATCGAAGTAAATGGCGATTCCGCACGCGCCCGGTGGTACCTGTTCATGCCCTGCACCATTGGCGAGAGTGGCCAGGCCATGTGGCGGGCCGGCATCGACGACGAAGAGTACGTTCGAGTTGGTGGCAAGTGGATGTTCAAGAGCAAGAAGTCGGCCCCCATCTTCAACACCACCTACGAGCAGGGCTGGGCCAAGCAGCCGTTCGTCTAGGAATCGACTGCCGGCGACCGCGCCGCTCCTATGTTACCCAGCATTGCGCCGGGGCGGTCTGGGTATATAGCTCCTGCGATAACGCCCAGCCCTGTCAGCAATGACAAGGCGATCAGGCCGGTCTGGATGGAGCCTGTTACCTCGGCGACCACGCCCACCAGCATCGGGCCGAGTGCAAAGCCTACGCCCATGAAGGTCAGGATCAGCCCGGTCAGTACGGCCACCTCGCGCGGCAACACCCCCGGGAACTCGAATGGGAGCACCTGTATCGACGGCGTCGCCACCCAAACCAAGCCCAGCCCGGTGATGAACACCATCAGCAGTGCCGGCGCCTCTGACAGGGTGATGACCACGCCGAACACGACGTTCAGCAGTGCTGGCACCACCAGCAGCGCCTTCCTGCTGCGCATCTTACCCAGCAGCCAGCCCCCGAGAAACCCCGAGGGAATCAGGCCGTAGTACAGGAACCCTAGTAGCGGGCCGCCCAGCGTCAGGGAAACGTTCCGCTCTTCCACCCAAAGCGTCGGCAGAAAGGTGACCATGCCGGTCCACGTTGCCGACAGGAACAACATGACCACCGCCAGCAGCCAGCCCTGCGGGAAACGGCGCAATGCTGCCCAGGGAGACTGCTCTCCGTCTTCGTCATCAGACTCGACCGGTGCTGGCGGGGCGTGTTTTTCCCTGGCCACCAGCAACCAGGCCGCCATCTGCATTGTGAAGAGGACCCCCAGCACGGCATAGGCGATGCGCCAGCTTCCCAGCCACTCGATAAGCCAGGGGCTGAGGCTGACTGCGAGAGCGAGGATCACGCTGTGTTGCGACAGTCCCATCGACTGGATCAGGGCGTATTGGTGAGGCGCGCACCACTGCCGAAGCAGCAGGGCCCGGGCGGGCGTGTTCACCGTGTGGAAGAGGATGAAAAAGAACCGCCCGAGCAGCAGCACCCAGAACCCGGGCGCCAGCGCCTGCACGAACAGGAACGGGGCGCCCAACAGCAGCGAGACCAGCGACAAGGACACGGGTCGAAACCGCGAAAACCACGCTCCGAAGGGCAGGGACAGGCCAGCAGCAGTAATCCACCACACAGCCTGCAACAGGCCAGCCTGCAGCGGTGTTATCCCCAGGTCCTCCCGAATGAATGGCAGGAACAGCCCGAAGGTGTAGGAGACCAGGATTACGCTGCTCTGCTGGGCGCGAAACAGCAGAAGGACGGCCCAGCCTCGCGGCGGGGTCCGTTCCAGCATCTTACTCACAGCGCTGGGGACAGAGAACACAGAAGCGCATCTTGAGATTCTCTCCCTACCCTCTGTGTTCTCTGAAGTTAGTCCCTACTCTTGGAGGAACGACTTGATGATGGCGTAGCTCTCGTCGGGCATTTCCTCAGGAATGTAATGCCCGCAGGTAAGGGACTGGCCGCGAACATTGGTGGCGTATTCATTCCAGACCGCCAGCACGTCCTGCGTCCGGCCCACGTATCCGGTGGCGCTCCAGAGGGCGAACATCGGACAGGTGATTTTATTGTCAAAGTCGGCGTCGTCGTGGACGAGGTCGATGCTGGCCCCGGCGCGATAGTCCTCGCAGGTGGCATGGATGGTGCCCGGATCGCTGAAGCAGCGCGCGTACTCGTCCACCACCTCTGTCGGGAAAGCCCCCTCGACATCGGGGTTGCGGCGGAAGGAACGTCTCAAGAAATAGTCCGGGTCTGCGCCGATTACCCGCTCCGGGAAGTCGTAGGGCTGGATCAGGAAAAACCAGTGGTAGGTGTTGGTCGCCATCTCTTTATTGACGATCTGGAACATCTTGTGTGTCGGGATGATGTCCAGGACCATCAGCCTTTCCACCCGTTGCTGGTGGTCTTTGGTCAGCCGGTGCGACACCCTAGCCCCCCGGTCGTGGCCGACCAACTTAAAGGTGTCGAAGCCCAGGTGGGTCATCACGTCCGCCTGGTCCTGGGCCATCGCTCTCTTCGAATAGTTGAGGTGCTCCGGATCACCATGCACCTTGCTGCTGTCGCCGTAACCTCGGAGGTCCGGGACCACCACGTTGTAGTCTTCCGCCAGCCTGGGCGCGATCTTGTGCCACATCATGTGCGATTGCGGATAGCCGTGGAGTAACAGCAAGGGAGGCCCATCGCCACCCTTCACAAGGTTGATGGTGGCGCCGCCGCTGGTATCAATTTGCAGACGCTCAAATCCTTCGTAAAACGCCATGACTTTCTCCCTGCTTGCATATAACCGACGCGGTCTTGCAGTCCCGCGTCTGCGTTATACTACCACCACCATTGGGGGCGCGGAGCACCCACTCCCAGGCCAAACGTACCGCAGGAGGATGACATGAGCGGCAACGGAAAGACACTTGTGATTCGTAACGGAACGCTCATCGACGGCACAGGCGAAGCGGCCTCGCAGAACGACGCGGTGGTTATCGATGGCAACCGCTTCGCCAGCGTCGGGGCACTTCCCCCAGGCCTGAACCTGGAAGACACCGGTAAGGTGGAGGTCATCGATGCCGAGGGCAAGTGGATTATGCCGGGGTTGATCGACGGCCATTGCCACCTGTCCTTCGGCTTCCCCTCCGTGTCGTCCGTCAAGTACCCCAGCGGGCGCGGCACTGCCAGCCCCGGCTTCAACGCCATCCGCGCCGCCCGCAACGCCCAGACCGTGCTGCGCTCTGGCGTCACCAGCATCTCAATCCCCGGCGGTACTTGGTTCATCGAGGTGGGCCTGCGCGACGCCATCAACGCGGGCCTGGTCGAAGGCCCCCGCATCTCCACCGCCGGCCGCTTCATCGTAACCTACGGTAGCATCGGCGACCCCGAGCCCTCATGGGTCGGCACGCCGGAGCACCTCCTGGGTGTACTGGCCAATGACGTCAACGACATGATCACCGAGGTCCGCCGACAGACCAAGCAAGGTGTCGACTTCATCAAGCTCGCGGACAGCACCTGGGGCGACAACCAGACTATTTCCAAGGAAGAAATCAAGGCCGTCGTGGAGGAGGCCCACCGGCGGAACGCCCGGGTGGCCATCCACTCCCGCGGCGCAGGGTCCACCAAGGCCGCAGCCGAGGCTGGCGTCGACTGGATCATGCATGCCGACCTCGCAACCGAGGCCGAGCTGTACGCCGTTGCCGAAGCCGGTGTTCGCGTGATGCCAACCATGACCTTCCTTTTCGAGGCCTTGGAAATCGGGAAAGAGAAGGGCCGCAACGAGGAGGAACTGGACATCATCCGGCGCAATGCCGAAAGCGCAATGAATGTCCTTGAGACCTCCCGCAACTTTGGCGTTAAGGTGCTTTGCGGCACCGACAGCGGCAATTCGCCCTTGATGCCCTACGGCACTCTCCACGCCAACGAGGCCGAGGTGCTGGTCAAGTACGGCGGCTACACCCCCATGGAAGCCATCGTTGCCAACACCCGCGAGAACGCCTACGCCATGGGCCTCGAGGGCGAGCTGGGCACCATCGAGACCGGCAAGCTGGCCGATCTCCTCATCCTCGACGCCGACCCACTGGCCGACATCCGCGTCCTCCAGCGCGGCAATCACCTAGACACCATCATCAAGGACGGCCGCCGCATCAGCCTGAACGCAGGTGAAGACGACGTCCCGCTGGACCTGTGCTAGGGAGTTGCGCGGCTCTTCGGAGATAGACATCCATGGACTGGGCCACCAGCGAGGTCGTTACAGTCCTCACGTTCCTCTTACCAGGATTTGTGGGGGCCACGATATTTTATTCTCTGACCTCTCATCCGAAGCCGAGTGAATTCGAACGCATCATCCATGCACTTGCGTTTACGATCCTTGCTCAAGGTGCTGCTTGGATAGTCTTAGAACTGGCCGCTTTGAGCAGTGGGATTGGCTCTCAGAATGAGGGACTTGATACCGTAGTATCGCTCGGCAGTGCAATTCTCCTCGCTCTATTGGCGGCCCTGTCGTCCAATAAAGACCTTCCTCACATAGTCCTGCGGTTCGTGGGCGTCACGAGGGAGACTTCTTATCCATCGGAGTGGTATTCAGCTTTCTCTAGATATGACGAATCCTACGTCGTGCTCCACCTCAAAGGCGACCGTCGACTATATGGCTGGCCTCAAGAGTGGCCAAGTCACCCACAGCAAGGGCACTTCATCATAGCCGACGCCGAGTGGTTAACCGACGAAAAACGATTGCCGCTTACTGGAGTTTCAGTTATCCTGATATCAGGATGTGAGGTAGATATGGTCGAATTCCTCGCACCATTGAAGGATGACGAGACACTAGGAGCAGAAAATGGCCAAGTTACCGAACCCGCCGCCAAACCGAGACGCGCTTGAGGTTCGAGGGAGGACTCCCAAGGCTTCAAATGCTAAGAAACCACCCCCTCCTCCGCCACCTCCTCCGAAAAATAAAGAGACAAGAGAAAAAGATTAGCCAATGTTTTTTCAGCCTACCTGACTCAATTCCAGTAGGCTGATTTATTTCTAGAATAACCTCAATTACCTTCCCTCTACGCCTAGTAGAACCGATCCCCGCAGGGATTTAGACCATGAAAATCACCGGAGTCACCAGCGAGATCTTTGAGTGGGAGCGGCCCGGCATCTGGAACGGCGGGCACTTCTACGGGCCCGGGCGACTGCACAAGGTGACCGTCAGCACCGACGAGGGCATCACCGGCTACGGCTGGAACGGCGGCACCGCCGCCGAGCGTCCGTTGGCGCTGTTCCCTCTTTATGTCGACTACTTCCGCCCACTGCTTATCGGTCGGGACCCCTTGGACACGCGGGGCATCGCTGTTGACCTCGGTGAGAAGCTGATCAAGATTCTCGGCCCGGCCGGGCTGAACACCCAGGTGCTGGCCGCCATCAACATCGCCTGCTGGGACATAAAGGGCAAAGCGCTTGGGAAGTCGGTCCACCAGCTCCTCGGCGGCGCACAGGATCGCATCCGCACCTACATCGCCGGCGGCTACTACGCAGAGGGCAAGGGCCTCGAGGAGTTGAAGGATGAGGTTCGGTTCAACGTCGAGGAGCTGCACGCCGGCGCCGTAAAGATCAAGATCGGCGACCCCAACGTGGGCGTGGCCGGCGATATGCAGCGCGTCGCGGCAGCCCGCGAGGCAATCGGCGACACCGCGTCGCTGCTGGTGGACGCCAACTGCGCCCTCGACCTGCCTACGGCCATGGAGTTCGCCCGGTTACTGCCGGAGCACGACGTCTACTGGTTCGAAGAGCCCCTGCCCATCCACGACTACGAGGGACATCGCCAGCTGGCGGAGATGTCATCAGTCAAAATCGCCACCGGCGAGAACGGGTACCATCTCGCCCATTTCCGAACTCTGCTGGACCACAACGGCGCCTCCATCCTCAACGTGGACGCCACCATCGTCCCAGGCTACGACGTGGCCATGGACGTCGCCAACCTCGCGGCCGACCGGGGCGTGACCATCGCGCCCCACGGATGCCAGGAACTGCAGCTGCCGCTTGCCGCTGGAGTCTCCCACGGCGAATTCCTGGAATACTACCCGGCTGCAGTGGACCCACTGCGCGATGAGATGTTCGAGCCGAAGCTGCGGCCGGACACGGACGGTTACGTAACTGTCCCCGACCGACCTGGAATCGGCTACGAACTGAACATGGAGTTCCTCGACCGCTATCGCGTCGGGTAGCTGGCTCTCGCAGAACCTGGCGGCTTACCTGCTAGCGGACCGTATCAGTACCGTCCGCCTTGGCGTGCGCCCGAACTCTCTCGGCGATACGGGCCACCTCCCTGAGGATGTCTCCCGGCTGTCCGCTTAGGTCTATCGCGGCGACCTCGATCGTCTTGCCTGCGTTGGAAACCCTGTAAACCACTGGTTCTGCTTCCCCTGCGGCATATACCAGCAGGCCTGAAGGCACGTCAGCGGCAGTGCAATACGCCAGCATCTGGTAGATGTCCGCCTGCTGTGTGTCCAGTCGCTTGTATTTGGCGTCGCCCACAAACAGGCACTCACGTCCCCTCCACCACGACAGGTCAGGGTACAGGTCGATATCTCCCTTGTCGTCCAGTTTCATGCCTCGGCCCGCTCTTATCGTGCCGGGCCATTCCGCCTCCGTGAGGTGCAGTGCCTCGCGCAGGGCCGTGCGCAGAAACGTCTCGTAAACGCGGTTCATGTCCATCAGGAAGGATGCTCCCGTCGTCTCGCCGTGGAACAGTTCCAGGATGGAGTCCCCGAGTATCAGGCGCGCCAACTCCACCGCAGGGCGGTAGCGCAGGTTCAGCCGGGTGTAGTGCACTTCCGGCACCAACCCCCGATGATAGGATCCCGTGGCAACGGAGGAAAACACTGGTCGCAGCGCCCCCAGTTCCCGCCGCACGGAGTCGGAGCGGACGGGCATCTGCCACAGGGAATGGATGGCTGTTTTCAGCAGCCGGTTTTCCTCTATATCCTCCGTGAAATCGTCGTACACGGTCTCGACGGGCAGCGGGATTCCGAAACGGGTGCTCACTTGGTCGGCTATTCGTATTCGTCCCCGAACCGTGGTTAACGCTTCCTCTTCGGTCCGGTAGCCCTGCAGCAGTCCCCTGCGAATCGCTTCCTGAGTGCGCTGGACGAACGCAGGGATGATCGCGTCCAGAATGTCGTCGCTGGGCGTGAGACCGAATGGGCTCGACCTCCAGTCCCCGGGGTTGAGGGAGTAGCTCACGAGGAACATGACGCGGTCTATCGGTATCTTGGGGCGGATGACAATGCTGAGATCGCCGCACCCGACCACGCCGATGTAGGAGGAAGGGCTGAGTTCCCATACGCCACCGCGAACGTCTATGGGCCGGACTGCCACGCGGGCCTGCCGCAGGGCATCCAGTTGCCGGTCGTCCAGGGGATAGGTTATCCGGCAGGGCTCGTGTTCACGCAGCCTGTATTCACGCAGTCGGAGTGTTTGCATCCGGGGCAGGCGGTCCTGGGGGCAGCGGGGGATTGTCGGAGGTATCACCGCCCGCAACGGACGGAACTGCCTCGACCGATTCAATGTTCACTGCGGGTGGGCTGACCGGACTGAGTCC
This sequence comes from Dehalococcoidia bacterium, assembly GCA_965222025.1. Lineage (GTDB taxonomy): Bacteria > Chloroflexota > Dehalococcoidia > Lucifugimonadales > UBA3495 > VXOI01. Next base: position 549,112 of record CBDCTI010000008.1, read on the forward strand.
ATTGCCCGAGCCTGGAAGCGCCGCCTTCAGACGGTCAAAATCAAACTCAGCCAATCGGTCTTCGTTGCCGAAAAACTGCTCTTCAATGTAGGGAATTACGGCCCGCCTCCAGATGCGGCGAACCCGAGCTTCGTCCAGCTCCTCCGCGTTTGACATGAAATAGCTTGGGCCGACGCCCAGGTGCCGGTCTCCCAAGCGCTCATTGGTGAGCTCAACCAGGTCTGACACCCAGGACATCTCGGGGCTGTTGCGCTCCAGCCACCGGCGCAGAAGACCCTGAACAGGCCGTTGGTCGGAGAAAAATGGCGCAAAGTAGAACCGCCGCCTCAGGGCCGCATCCATGAGGGCGATTGAGCGGTCTGCCGTGTTCATTGTGCAGATGAACCACAGGTTCTCGGGCAGCCGGAACCGCCGGTCGGGGCCGCTGTACTGCAGCTGCATGTCTTCATTGCGGTACTCCAGCAGGAAGTACAACTCGCCGAAGACCTTGGCCACATTGCCTCGGTTCAGCTCATCTATAACCAAGATGTATGTTGAGCGCGGATTGGCCGCTGCCTGCGTCGCGATGCGGCGCAGCGGACCGGCCACAAGCTCGAATCCTGGCTGGCCGTTGTGAAGCCTTGGACGGAACCCTTCAACGAAGTCCTCGTAAGAATATGAGGGGTGGAACTGAACAATTGTGAAGTCGCCGTCACCCACTTGGCACTGCTGGGCTATACGGCGCGCCACGTATGTCTTGCCCGTTCCGGGAGGGCCGTAGAAGATCACCTGCTTCTTTTCCTGGAGGTCCGTGATGATCTCTCTCAAGTCGGCTACGTCCCAGAGCAGCTCCTCCGCCAAGGCTGCCACGTTCTCTTCCGACCATGGGTCCGGTGGCGGTGGCGCGTCTGGGTCAGGAAGCGGCTCGGGCTCGGATTCCGGAGTAGCCAGGGGTGGAGGCACCGCCTCACCGTTCAGGTAAGCGTTATACCTGTCCTTCATCCTGTCCGACCACTCGCTGGCGGGGGGCCCGTCCGTGCCGTAGTTGATCACACACCACGTCAGTGACTGGGCGTCCAGTCTGTCCCCGACGTGCAGGCCTCGCGAATCGGCTCGCCGGATGAATTCATCCAGGAAGTCTAGCATCCGCCGGTATCGGCGCGGCCCGTCGTCCCCTACCTCCTCTCGCTCGCGTCCCACCAGCTGGTACGCCCGGTTCAGGTACTCTGTGCGATAGGGCGGATTGTTTGCGGGGTCGTCGGCTAGGAGGAAGGACGCCGCCAACTGCCCCCTCGGCCCAACGGCGATCCGTTCCTCGAACTGGCGTATTCGGTCTTCCGACGCCGTGATGCCGGCGGACCTCCAGAACTGTCGCAGGACGTCGCCTACCAAGGCCCTGTCCTTGTCCAGCAGGTTTCTGAATGCCGAATACACTCGCCAGTTTATGAGGTTATAGCCAGGTGATCGCGGCCCCTTCAGGCCGGCATCCCAGTTGGGAAAACCATCCAGCAGCATGTCGCGCACGCTTGCCAAATTCTGGGCGATCTCCAGCTTGTATTCTCGCTCCGCATCGTGAAAGCCGTCCCACTGGTAGAACAGCCTTGCCCATTCGATGAAGACATCCCAGCGAGTATAGCCGGGCGGGTTCCCGATAGAGTCCTGTATTGAAGTATCCTGCATATCGGGCGGCCCCCTTTCCCTCTTTGTCGGGGGAGGAAACTAGTGGCGCTTTCCCCTGAAAGTATGTTCTTGGGCGTTGTCTTCGGTTTGCCGAATATTACCGGAGATAGGCGAAGCTGGTTTCAAGGTTCGGAAAAACCTCCGGGTGGGGCGGGATTTCCATGATCGCCGGGCCATCGTATCCCTTTGCCGCGAGAATGTCCCTCATCTCCCGGCAGTCCAGGTCGCCGTCGTCCACGCTGGGCCAGGCCTCTCCGCTGCGCATCTGCTTGAAATGCACGATCTTCAGCATATCCAGGGGCAGCGCCTGCAGGTCTTTCAGGGGCTCGGAATCAGGAAACCGTCGAAGCTGGTTCGTAGGGTCAGGGCACAGCCCCAGGTAGCTGCGGTACTCCTCCGGCATTCGTTCCCGGACAGCTTCGACCAGCATCGCCATGCTGCCAATGGGCTGCCCGGAGTTCTCCATGGAGAGAATCACGCCCTGCCGTGCCGCCTCGCTGGCAAGTCCGGCTAACCCCCAAGCGGCCTCGGGGATGTCTTCCGGCGATTCCCAGGCATCTCCTGTGGCAGATGGGTCAACGATGCGGAGTTGCGGCGAATCTCCGCCGACCAGCTTCGCACCCGCCAGCGCCGCCTGCCAGGCATCCCCCTGCGGATCGGCCTCACGGGATAGGCAGGGCCACGCCATCGCAAGGTCGTATGTTAGTTTGGGGTGCGCCTTCAGGACTGCCTCCAGTCCGTCTAGCGAGGGGCGCCAGCCGTCTCCCTCGCCCGATTCGCAACTGCCCAGGCAGGTCTGGCGAAGCTCGATGTGCATTGCCCCGCTGGCTGCCGCCCTGCCAACCAGCTCGACGAGCTCCTCGGACTCCAACTGAATGCGCCAGGAGTTCGTAATTGCGCCGAAAATCATGGCTTCTCCCTTGACGAGCCATCACCGGTCTCCACTACGTAGTTATGTCACGCACTGGATCATTGTCATTATAACCCCAAGACACGACTCTCTGAAAAATATTATGCCGAAAACGGAAAAGTGTTTCGGAAATCCTGAATGATTTCCTCGGTTATCGGCGAATTCTTCGACAAAGTCTAAGACATAGTTAATTTTTTCGTGAGCGACGGAGTAGGCGGGCTACACGGCAGACAATCCTAGTCCCAAACAGCGACTTTAGGCGACTATAAGGACAATCCGGTCAACCCCGTAGACGCTCATCGCGGACTGTTCAGCAAGGCCCTGACGCCCTCGCCGGACAATTCGATGACAGTTGCAGGTTGTCGGCGCCGCAGTCCTACACATAGGATGGTATGTGTACCTGCTAACCATTCCACGCCCGCCGCAAATTTGCTAGTAACCCGCAGCGTCAGACATCAAGGACAGGACGGGACGTTTTTTGAGGGTGCCCCACTCCCAACCGGATTCGACCCCAGGCCATGTCCATCGCTGCAGCCCCGTTTAAGGGCAACCACTGGGGCTAGGGCCTGAGACTGAGCGGCACTATGGCCGGAAATGGCCGAATATGGCCGGGAAATCAAAATATTTTTGTTGCTGTTTACGATTCGGTCACCTGCTAACTGGTCAGCGAACATGTCATCCCTATGAGGGATGTAACGTTGAACCAGCAGGAACAGGCAAGGATTCAAGTACTCAACAGCGTTCTGGAATACCAGCTTCCCATCGCCCAGGCTGCCGGGATCATGGGAGTGAGCGAACGCCACACCAAGCGTCTCCTCGCGGCTTACCGCAGGAACGGTGCCGCCGCACTGGCCCATGGGAACCGGGGCCGAAGACCTCACAACGCCGTCCCTGAGACGGCCGCCGCTGCCGTGGTGAAGCTGGCCAGCAACGGCTATGCGGGCGCCAACCATACTCATCTCACCGAGCTGTTGCGGGAGCGCGAGGGCATCGACCTGAGCCGCCCCACGGTGCGCCGCATCCTGACCAAGGCCGGCATCGGCAGTCCTCGCAGCCGCCGCTCCCAGCAGCACCGGTTCCGGCGCCGGCGCATGCCACAGGAGGGCATGCTGGTGCAGATCGACGGCAGCCAGCACCCCTGGCTGGAGGACCGGGGACCGAAACTGACGCTGCTCATCGCCGTGGACGACGCCACCGGCACCGTGGCCCAAGCCGATTTCCGCACCGGCGAGGACACCCGCGGCTACCTGATGCTCCTGGAGGGCCTGGTCCGTCAGTGGGGAATCCCCCTGGCCCTCTACAGCGACCGCCACGCTGCCTTCAAGTACAACGCCCGTCAGAAGCCGGTGCCTGTTGAAACCACCCACCAGTTCGCTAGGGTGATGCGGGAGCTGGGCATCCAGCAGATATTCGCACTCTCTCCGCAGGCAAAGGGACGGGTGGAGCGGATGCTGGAAACCTTCCAGGACCGGCTGGTAACCGAACTGCGCCTTGCCAAGGCCGGCACCGTCGACCAAGCCAAGGAGGTCCTCCAGGAGTTTCTGCCCAAGATCAACGCCCACTTCGCGGTCGCGGCCGAGCAGCCCGAGACTGCCTACCGCCCGGTGCCGGCCGAGCTGTCTCTGACCGAGACCATCTGCATCAAGGACACCCGCAAGGTGGCCCGGGACAACACGGTGAAGTACCACTGGCGGGTCCTGCAGTTGCTGCCTGGACAGGAACGCCCCAGCTATGCCGGTCTCCGGGTGGACGTCATGGAACGGGCCGACGGGGATCTGATGGTCCGGTACCAGGGGGAGGCCGTGGATTATCAGGAGGGGCCGCCGCCCTCCTCAGCGCTGTGGAGCGCAGCCAACGCCTGCTTCCCCGGCCCGGAACAGCAGGAGGGCGCCGATGGGGTGGTCAACAGCCACCTGAACGAGGCTCAACAAGAACGCCTGGCCGCCCTTGAATCGTCAGAATCGTCCGATGTTATCGCCGATGACAACGAGGCCAACGACGAAGACGTAGCCACCAGGCGCAGAGGTGGGAAGACAAAGCCAGTTCGCCACCAGTTGCGCCGGACGCCCACGGAAACCCAGCAGGCTCGCTGGGAGGCGGTCCAACAGGCCAAGGAGCAGGGGCTTTCCCTCCGGGCCATCGCCCGGAAGCTGGGCATGGACCGAAACACCGCCGGAAAGTACGCCCTGGCGGAGACTCCGCCTACAAAGAAACTCAGTGCAAACGAGCGTGCCAAAGCAGAGACCCTGGCCGGATCACCAACCTCCGCCGACTAAACCGGGTGACATATTCGCTTTTCATTCAAGGGGACACAATCGCTGGACAACAACACGGGACAGCCTTTCTGCTGAGTATGCTGCAGGCTTGGAGAGAAAAAGATGCCCCGGATCACGAGACCGCAGGTCTACCGAATGGTGCGGGAGATGCTGCCCCGGGAACGGTTCGGCCCTGATGAGCTGCTGCGGTGGCTGGAGGATACGCAGGATAGAAACGAACGGGCCAGACGCTCCCATGCCAAGCGCCGCGCCGCCTTGCGCGCATCCAGGGGCATCCCACCTCGGCTTTGGTTTTTACCTTTTCGTATTTAATAGATGCTGACCGTGCGTTCGACCGTTAAGCCCCTGTATGGCCTATTTCCCAAACGGCTTGAACTCTCTGAAGGACTCGATGGCTCCCTCCTCTGCCTCCATAGCAGTCACGTAATGGTCCAGCATCTTCGGTGTCGACCACCCCGCCACGGCTTGGACGTATGGCCGAGGGATGCTTTGCCTCACCGCCTGGGCCGCAAAAGTCCGTCGGAAGATGTGGCAAGTGTCCTGCAAACTCACTTTCGCCCGTTCCGCTGTTCTCTTGAGGTCTTGCCAGATGCCATCGTACCCGAGTCGTTTCCCCTCCTCGGTCACCCATAACCAACCTAAGGAGTCCGAGCGCTGCTGGATGTAGCGTAGCATTGCACGTTGGCACCGTCGGTCAAATGGAATCTGACGCTCTTTCTGCCCCTTGCCGTGGATTACGCGGATGACCGACGCATCCCAGTCAAGATCTTCCTTCTTCAACATCCACATCTCGTTTCTTCTGATGCCAGTGGTGGCGAGCATCCACAGCATGGCCTGTCTGCGGGCACCAGCGAATGTATTCAGGGGGCATAGGTCCAACAGTGCGGTGAACTGCTCTTCGGAAATGAAAGGCTTTCGGGTCTTGGGCACCTTGGGGGCCTTGATCCGTGCGGCAGGGGAGGATTCTATCAGTTCCCACTCCACGCACCAGTTCAATCACGTGCTGATGGCCTGCCATCGGATGCGGATTGACCGGGGTTTCAGGCCTCGCTGCCTCATGCACTCAAGGTGCTTGAGGACATGCGAGTAGGTGAGGTCAGTCAATGACTGACAGGAGGGGCCGAGGTCGTTAAGGAACAGCCGTAGCTCTTTGGCATAGAACTTTACGGTTGCTTCGGTGCTCCCTTCGATGCGGTGGTGCCGGAGGTAGTCTTCAAGAACTTCAGGTAACCGCTGGGTCATCCCCAAAGCTGGGTCAGCTTTGAGTCGCGTGTTAACCACTGTGGCATCCATCCATAGTTTGCCGACTCTGGACGCCGTTTTTGTATCTGTTGGCTCCCCGAGTAGGATTCGAACCTACGACCTAGCGGTTAACAGCCGCCCGCTCTACCGCTGAGCTATCGGGGAACGCAGTCAATCGCCCGGAGTGGCCGGGCTCGCAGACCATTATTGTATCACCCGCAATCAGCTGGCTCAACCGCCATTTGCGAAAAGAATGTCCTCTCTGCCCTTGAGCGCAGGTTACCTTGTCTACCTCCACCGGACGCCGGTGTGGGCAATACTTGACAGCTATGCTATCAATTTTTAATATGCATATAAGATAATTGTTAAGCTGATACAAGTTGCAGCTTGCATCGTCGTATTCGGCTTCAATTTCTCCCCAAAAGTGTCCATAACATTTCAACCAAATGCGTCGGAGGTACTGCCATGAGCAACTATTACGATTTGCTGGGCGTTTCCAAAGACGCCACGGATAAGGAAATCAAACAGGCCTACCGCCGTTTGGCCAGGCAGTACCATCCCGACGTTAACAAGAACGATGCCACGGCGGAGGAAAAATTCAAGCAGATCAATGAAGCCTACAGCGTCCTCTCAGACGAGGATTCCCGCAAAAAGTATGACCGCCACGGCGACAAGTGGCGTCAGGCCGGCGAGTACAATCAAGCTGGCCCCACGGCCGGCGGCTTTAGGTGGGTCGTCAGGGACGGCGACGACTCGTTCTCAGCCTTCGGAGGGCGCGGGATCGGGTTCGAGGACTTCTTCCACTCCGGTCCCTCCCACGCCGGTCGCGGACGGGAACGCCGGCCACCTCCGGTCGAGCACCACACTGAAGTAACGCTGGAAGAGGCTTTCCACGGGACCACACGGACCGTGCGCACGCGAGACGGCCGCAACTTGGAAGTGAAGATCCCGGCGGGGGTGGACAACGGTTCCCGTGTGCATATTTCCCCCGACGGAGCACCCGGTAGGGACTTTTACTTGATGGTGTCAATCTGGGACCATCCGAGATTCAAACGGGAAGGGGGAGACCTGTTCACCGAGGTCGAGTTGCCTTTCGACGAAGCGGTCCTGGGTGCCGAGATCCTGGCCCCCACGTTGACCGGGCAGGTGGCACTTACGGTTCCGCCCTGCACACCCAGCGACCGTCGCTTCCGTCTGTCTGGGCAGGGCATGCCGCTTCTGTCCGGCAATGGCAAGCGCGGGGACCTGTACGTTACCGCCAAGATCAGGCTCCCCGGCGACCCGTCTGAAGAAGAGATAGAACTGTTCCGCAAATTGCGAGAACTCAGATTGGAGCGCTCCGCCTCAGGCGCCAAGTCGGCCGCCTAGGTACCCAACGTTCACGGAAGGAGTTGCTTCGAATGATATTGGGGAGGGGTTTGGAATATGGCAGAAGAAGATCGACTACGAGACGAACCCTGTTTCGTCATCAGTGTCGCGGCGCGCATAGTTGGCGTCCACGCCCAGACGTTGCGCCACTACGAGCGGGTGGGGCTGATCTGGCCCTCACGGACCTCTGGACGCCAGCGCCTGTACTCAATGGCCGACATCGAGCGCATCAGGCGACTCAGGACCTTGACCGAGGACATGGGCGTCAACTTGGCCGGAGCTGAGGTTGCTCTGAAGCTCATGGCTCGCATTGAAGAATTGGAGCGCGAGAACCTGCACCTCAACGAGACTGTTGCCGGTCTCCGGCAGGACAAGTACCACCGGGACCCCCTTCCTGCCTGACCGTTACGCCCAGACCAGGGCATTTCATAAGGAGGCAACATTATGGCAGCGCAGAACGACCAGTTCACCAACCAGGCGCGCCAGGTGCTGCAAAATTCGCAGGAACTGGTGCGCCGCTACCACCACAATCAGCTCGACGTGGAACACATCCTCCTGGCCCTTCTGGAGCTGGAAGAAGGCGTGCCGACCCGGATCCTCTCGGAGTTGGATGCTCCATCCGTGGATATTCGGGCGGCCCTCATACAGTTGCTGGAATCAGCACCCAAGCTGACTTACGAAGCCAGTCAGATATACCTGACTCCCCGGGCGCAGCGACTGCTGGAAAACGCTCGCACGGAAGCGTCTCGCCTCAACGACGATTTCATAAGTGCAGAGCACCTGTTCCTTGCAGCGGTGATGGAACAGGACGGGCCGACCGCGGAATTGCTGAAGGACCACCGGATTGACCGCGAAAGAGTCTACCAGGCGTTGATCCAGGTGCGCGGAAGCCACCGCGTGGACGACCCGGAGGCTGAGAGCCGTTATCAGTCATTGGAGCGCTTCTCGGTTGACCTCACCAAGGCCGCCGAAGAAAGCAAGCTGGATCCAGTCGTGGGCCGAGACGCCGAGATCCGCCAGGTGATGCAGACGCTGCACCCGCCGCCGGAAGAACAACCCTGTCATCATCGGGGAGGCCGGCGTCGGGAAGACCGCCATTGTCGAGGGCTTGGCCCAGCGCATCGCATCCGGCGACGTTCCGGAATCCCTGCGCGGGCGTCGCGTGTTGGCTCTGGATCTTCCCGCTATGGTTGCAGGCTCCAAGTTTCGGGGCGAGTTCGAAGAACGCCTCAAGTCGGTCATCGACGAGGTGAAGGAGGCTCGCCGGGAAGTGATTCTCTTCCTGGACGAAATCCACACCATGGTTGGCGCCGGAGGAAGCGAGGGCGGCGTCGACGCCAGCAACATGTTGAAGCCCGCATTGGCCAAGGGCGATATGCAGTGCGTGGGAGCCACCACGCTGGACGAGTACCGCAAGTACATCGAGCGCGACTCAGCCCTCGAGCGCCGCTTCCAGGCCATCTACCTGGAAGAACCCACGGTCGAAGAGACTGTCGAAATCCTGAAGGTGCTTCGTCCTCGCTACGAGGCTCATCACAACGTGGACATCACCGACGGGGCGCTTCAGGCAGCTGCCAAGCTTAGTGACCGGTACATCACCGGCCGCCAGCTTCCGGACAAGGCCGTGGACTTTATCGATGAGGCCGCCAGCAAGCTCCGTATCGATGCGGAAATCCTGCCGGCTCCCTTGAAAGCCCAGGAAGACCTGATCCATCGGCTGGCTGATCAGGAGCAGGCCGCGGCCGAGCGCTTCGACTACGAACGGGCCGCGCAGCTGCGCACCGAGCGGCTCCAGCTTCAAGAAGAATGCGACGAGAACAAGCGGGAACTCATGGGCGAACAGCCCGTCGATCGCGTTGTCGACGAAATGGACATAGCCAGCCTGATTTCCAGCTTTACCGGCATCCCAACCGGACGACTGCTCGAGGGAGAGGGCGAGCGACTGGTGCACATGGAATCAGACCTGCATCAACGGATCATAGGCCAGAAGGAAGCCGTGGCTGCAGTGGCCGAAGCCATCCGTCGCTCCCGGTCCGGACTTAGCGACCCGCGGCGACCCATCGGCAGCTTCATATTCCTGGGCCCCACCGGTGTCGGCAAGACCGAGTTGGCACGCGCCCTGGCGGAGTTCATGTTCGATGATGAAGCCAATATGGTTCGTATCGACATGTCTGAGTACATGGAGCGGCATACAGTGTCTCGGTTGGTGGGCGCCCCGCCCGGCTATATCGGCTACGACGAGGGTGGGCAACTCACCGAGGCAGTGCGGCGCCGACCCTACCGGGTACTGCTCTTCGACGAAATCGAAAAAGCCCACCCGGACGTGTTCAACATGCTTCTCCAGATACTGGAGGACGGACGGCTTACCGACGGCCAGGGACGAACCGTTGATTTCCGCAATACCGTGATTATAATGACCAGTAATCTCGGGACCGAGGGACTACGCAAGCAGCCCTTCGGCTTCCGTCCGGACAGTCGCGACGAAAGCAACGAAATGCAGGAGTTGCGGGATTCGGTGGACTCCGCGCTCAAGCGCACTTTCCGCCCCGAATTCCTGAACCGGATCGACGACACCATCGTCTTCCACCCACTGACTCGGCAACAGATCGTGCAGATTGTGGAACTGATGGTCCGGGATGTGCAGAAGCGGCTGGAGGAACGGGAAGTGACCTTCGAGTTAACTTCGGAAGCAGGGCTGTGGCTGGCCAAGGAAGGTTTCGACCCTGTATTTGGTGCCAGGCCTCTGCGCCGGGCGATTCAACGGCACCTCGAAAATCCGCTTGCACGGTCGGTGCTGTCTGGAGACCTGGAGCCTGGGTCCCATCTGGTTGTTGACGCAGGGCCGGAAGGCATCACAATAATCCCGGGAACGACACCGGAGGCTACCGAGGCTAAGCCTGCGGAACCGGCCTTGGTGTAAACTACCGAGGCTGGATTCCGGGTCCAGGTTTCCGGGTCCAGGCAAAGTTGTGGAATGCACCCAATGGGACCAGGTCTGCAATAGATGACTACTACGGCCTTGATGCAGCGGGCGCAGATCGACGAAGTCACGGTTGACGGTATCAGCGTCCGCTACGCCATAGCTGGCGAGGGTCCAGCCGTTCTGCTGGTGCACGGCCTCGCCAGCTCCATGATCACTTGGTACTGCAACATCGAAGCCTTGGCCGATGCAGGCTTCACCGCCGTTGCCGTTGACCTCCCAGGATACGGCGGTTCCGAATTGGCCGACCACCTCGGTTATTCACCGGAAAGCGCAGCCCATTTCCTGGTCGCCTTTGCCGACGAACTGGGCATTGAACGATTCTCCCTCGTAGGCAACTCTGCAGGGGGATTGATTTGCGGTGTCACCGCCCTGGAATACCCTGAACGCGTGGAAAACGTGGCCTTGGTGGGCTCGGCAGGGTTGGGGAAGCGGCTGTCCTGGCCTCTGCGGCTCATTTCAGTTCCGGTCATTGGTGAGTTGATCTACAAACCGGAGATGATAAGCAAAGAGGCCCTGATCAAACGCATCTTTTACCGTCCGCCCGAGTTTCTGGACGAGATAGTCCCAGAGATGGTACGGGTACGGTGCCTCCCCCACGGCCCGCAGGTAATGCTTCAATCGGTGCGTTCCGGCGTAAACCTGCTGGGGCTTCGACCTGAGCACCACATACTCAACAGACTGGGCGAATTGGAAGCCCGGCTGCTGGCCGTGTGGGGCGAAGAGGACCTGGTAATTCCGCCAATAAAGGAAGAGGACGTGCTCCGGGTCGCCCCGCAGAGTACCGTCCGCGTGCTGCCCGAATGTGGGCATTGGCCCCACATGGAGAAGCCGGAGGAGTTTAACGGTATCCTCACCGAATTCCTTTCCCAGGCAACTCCGCCCGCCGATTGCCCGCGGCAGGGCCGCTAGGTCCAGACAGCATCGTACAGCCTCTGGATGCCCCGGTCGACCCGCCCGGGGAAAACGCACTCCACGCCGACGGGGCCCTGGTCGACGCCGCTGCCGTTGCTGTCCCACGCCACGGCACTTTCATACTCAACTTCAATGCAGCCATGGGATGGCTGGTTTCCACCTGGCGTGGACGGCTCATAATTGTAGGCGTCGTAGTAGCCTTCTCGGCATTCGGCTACTTCATGCAGGACCGCATCAGTGCAGGGAGGCTGGGTTACGGGGCCGTGGCTGCCTCCGTCCTCTTGGCCAGCGGCGGGCTGGTCGTACCGGTTCCCGCCCTCGCGATAACCTGCACCACGGCCACCTTTCTGCATCCCGCGGCAGTGGCGGTCATCGCCGGTCTCGCGGGTACCATCGGCGAGTTGACCGGATATTTCCTCGGTTACAGCGGTAGCGGCGTTTTCGAACGCCGCCGTTTTTATCAGCGGGTGGAACACTGGATGCGGCGTCGGGGATGGCTCCTGCTCTTCGTCATTTCAGCCGTCCCCAATCCCCTTTTCGACGTTGCCGGGATTGCGGCTGGTGCCTTGCGCTATCCCCTATGGCGATATCTTGTTGCCGTTGGCCTTGGAAAGCAGGTCAAATTCTTCATGGTCGCCTACGGCTGCTACTACAGCGTTCAAGGTCTAAAGGGAGTCTTTGGTGTCTGAACATTCCTGGCGACAGGCAAAGTGGCGACGGCACCGCTAAGGCTGTATTCTTTCACTGATTCATGCTTAGAAATTCCGGCCGACATGCCGGCCGGGGAGGTCCTGTTGATACGCGGACTTGACGGCAAATTTCCCAAAATCCACCCCTCGGTCTTTGTAAGCGAAGCCGCTTACATCGTCGGCGACGTGACCATTGGAGAAGGTTCGAGTGTCTGGCCCAACGCGACAATCCGGGCCGACTACGGCGACATCATCGTGGGCAAGAATTGCTCGCTCCAGGACAACTGCGTGCTGCACACCGACGACCACCTGGAGCTGGGCGACAACGTCCTGCTGACCCACGGTGCGGTGATCCACGGGGGCAAGGTAGGCAGCAACGTCCTGGTGGGAGTGAACGCCGTGCTGCTCGAAGACGCCGACGTGGGAGATTATGTCTTCATCGGCGCCGGTGCCATCGTCCGTGGCCACGTTCCTCACCACTCGCTGGTCATAGGAGTTCCGGGCCAGATTAGGCCGCTCAGTCCGGCTCAGGAGGCACGGCTGCAGGACCCCACGGCCAACTACGTCCGCAATGCCAAGCGTTTCATCGCTAATGGACTCGGCCTCCAGATCCCTGCCAGCCCCGAAGCCGGAGAGGCATAGCGATGACAGCAGGAACCGGCGGCCAGGGCGGCCCGAGCGCTAATGAATCCATCCCCCTTCCCTTGGACGGACTCCGGGTACTCGACGTCACCCACATTGTCGCCGGCCCCTTCTGCTCCATGATCCTGGCCGACATGGGCGCCGAGGTCATCAAGATCGAACGGCCCGGCCCGGGAGAACGTGGCCGAAGCAACGGCCCCTTCATCGACGGCCCCGAAGGGCAACGCGTCAGTGCCCGCTATCTCGGACTCAACCGCAACAAGAAGAGCGTTACCCTCGACCTCCGCGACCCCCGCTGCAAGCAGGCCTTCGAGCGCATGGTCGCGGAGTCCGACATCCTTCTCGACAACTGGGGCCCGGGAGCCCTTCGCCGCCTGGGACTGGGCTAGGACCGGCTGAACGAGATCAACCCCCGCATCATCTACGCCAGCCTCACAGGCTACGGCGACCCCGAAGGCCCGGCACCCGGCCCCTACTCCCACTGGCCCGCCAACAACCCCTGCGTCCAGGGCATGGGCGGCTGGATGACCGTGACCGGCACCCCCGAAGGCGGCCCGCAGATGGTGGGCGACAACATCGGCGATTCCGTGCCCGGCGTATGGACGGCCCTTGGCATCATGATGGCCCTCGAGAGCCGCCACCGCACCGGCCACGGGCAATACATCGACATGGCCATGTATGACTGCATGGTGGCCCACATGACCAGCACCATGCCCTTCTACCAGGCCACAGGACAGGTGGCCGGCCGCGAGCGCGGCAACATGCTCAGCGCCCAACTCGCCCTTCAGGCCAGTGATGGACACGTCGTCCTCGCCGGCGCTGGGGGCCCTGAGAAATGGAAGGACCTCTGGCGGTTGATCGGTCGCGAAGACCTCACCGAGGACCCGCGCTATCTCGGCGAAGGCATCAGCGGCGAGTTCTACATGAACCACTTCGTCCCCGCCATCGAGGAGTGGACGAAGCAGCGCCCCAAGTCCGAGGTAACCCAGCGCCTGATCGAAATCGGTTATTCCATGGGCATGGTGCAGGACCAGGCAGACCTCGACTCCTGCCCCCACCTCGAGGCCCGCGGAATGTTCATAAACGGCGGCAACGACATGGGCGGCATATTCCGCACCGTCAATACCCCCATCCGCCTTGAGGGCACCCCCGGCACTCCAAACAGTCAGCCTCCACTCCTGGGCGAGAACAACGCCGAGATACTCTGCACCATCGGCGGCCTCACCGAAAGCGACCTGGCAGAGCTAACCGGCGAAAGCAAATTCTAGGGCAGCCGGAAGATGCGCGTAGCGGTAATGGGCGCCGGCGGCGTCGGAGGGTGCATCGGCGCACTGCTTGCCCGCGACGGTAACGAAGTAAGCTTGGTCGCCAGGGGCGAGCACCTCCGGGCTATCCAGACCAACGGCCTGCGTTTGAAGCAGGACGACGCGGAGTTCACCGTCGCAGTGCCAGCCACGGACGATCCGGCGGACATAGGCCCCGTCGACCTCGTCCTGTTCACCGTGAAGACCTACCATAACCCCGTAGCCATACCTGCCATTCGCCCGCTGGTGGGCCCCGACACGGGAGTCCTCGCCCTGCAGAACGGCGTCGAGTGCCACCTTCAGATCGCCGCAGCGTTGGGTCCCAGCCACGCGCTCCCCGGGGCCTACTGGTCTGCCTCTGGAGTAGAGTCCCCCGGCGTGATTGCCAGCGTCGGCCCGACCCCTAGGCTCTCATTCGGTGAGGAAACCGGCGGCTCGAGCCCCCGCGCCGAAGCCATTCGCGACGCCTTCACCACAGCCGGTATCAACGTGGAACTCTCCCCTGATCCCTTGCAGGTCATTTGGTCGAAATTCGTCGTCCTCTGCGCAATCGCCGGAATCACCAGCGCGGCCCGCACGCGTATCAAGGAGTTCATTCAGTCTCCGCAAGGCCTGGATCTCTTCACCGCGGTCATGCGAGAGGTAGACGCCGTCGGCCGCGCCATGTCCGTGAACCTGCCCGAAGGACTTGTGGAGCGCCAGGTCGAGTTCATAAAGGGCTTCCCAGACTTCCAGAACTCGATGCACGCCGACTTTGAAAACGGCCGCTTCACCGAGCTGGAAGCTCTCAACGGCGCAGTGGTGCGCATGGGCCGCGAGGTCGCCGTTCCAACACCCGTGAACGAACTCATCTACGCCGTCCTCATGCCGCTCAGGGACGGCGCACAACCGTGACTGTTCCCAACCCTCGCCCCATCACCATATAATCGATTCAAGCAATCCATTTCGGAGTGAAAACCTTGGTCTTTCGAGCCCCTCGCGGCACCGCCGACCACCTGCCCGAAGAACAGAAGTACTGGCGCTATATCGAGTCGAAAGCGGTGGAAATCGCAAACCGCTTCGGCTACGGGCGCATAGACACCCCGGCCTTCGAGGACTCCAACCTCTTCATTCGTTCGGTCGGCGAAGGCACTGACATCGTTGAAAAAGAGATGTACACCTTCGAAGACCGCGGCGGCGACAGCGTGACCCTGCGCCCCGAGGGAACGGCGCCCGTCTGCCGCGCCTACCTCGAGCACGGCATGCACAACCTGCCCCAGCCCGTGCGCATGTACTACTTCTGCCCCGTGTTCCGCTACGAGCGGCCCCAGGCCGGGCGCTTCCGGCAGCACCACCAGTTCGGCGTGGAAGCCCTCGGCGACTCCGATCCCTCGGTGGACGCCGAGGTCATCGAAGTGGCCTGGGAACTGATGGGCAGCCTGGGCTTGCGCGACATCACCCTGCTCGTCAACAGCATCGGCGACGACCAGTGCCGCCCGGCCTACATCGAGCGTCTGCGCGAATATTACACCGGCCACCACGACCGGCTCTGCGACGACTGCCGCGACCGGCTGGGCCGCAACCCGCTGCGCCTGCTGGACTGCAAGGTAGAGACCTGCCACGCCCTGGGCGACGAGGCTCCCCACTCCACCGACTATTTGTGCGACGACTGCCGGGAGCACTGGGAAAAGCTGTCAACCTATCTCGATGCCATGGACCTTCCCCACACCGTCGACCACCGCCTGGTGCGCGGCCTCGACTACTACACGCGCACCGTCTTCGAGATCCAGCCCCTCGACGTCGGCGGCCAGTCCACCATCTGCGGCGGCGGACGCTACGACGGCCTGATTACCGAGTTGGGCGGGCGACCCACCCCCGGCATCGGCTTTGCCACCGGCATCGAACGGCTCACCCTCAACCTCAAGCGCGACGAAGTGCCCGTCCCCGACGAGCCCTCCCCCCAATACCTCGTCGCCAACGTTGGCGACAACGCCCGCACCGCCGCGCTGGAACTGGCCGTCCGCCTGCGCCGCGCCGGGGTTGGCGCCATCCTCAGCAGCGGTTCACGCGGACTTCGCGGCCAGATGCGGCAGGCCAACGCTTTGGGAATCCCCTACGCACTGATCCTGGGTGATGACGAAATCGCCAAGGGAGAGGTGGTTGTGAGGGATATGTCCGCCTCCACGCAGGAATCGCGCCTACTGGCCGACTTTCTTTCGGAAATCGGCTGAAACCAACCCCTCTATCTGTGGCGAGCCCATCGGTTCGTCGTCATCATTAGCTCGAGGGGCGAAGCGCCGGGAAGTTTGTGAGAGGATGTGTGACCTCTCCTGCTTCGATACACAAATTATTCACACCCTTTATTCACACCCGGGTATTGAGACCCGGATATTCACACCCGGAAATTGATGACAGTTGCTCATTGACCGGCACCGCCTCAGTGTTAGAACATATATGCGTCATTATCCCCAGCGGTAATCCGCTGGCCGGGCTCATCCCGGGACTGCACTATTTCTAATTTTCGAGGCGAATCATGAAGATTTACTACCGCGGCTACTTAATAAGCAGGATCGAATACGCAGACCTAGGCTGCATGGTTTTCGGCAAGCGCCCCGAACGTCAGACGCTGGCCACCCAGGACGACACCAGGTTGGCCATGCACTGGATCGACCGGGACGTCATCCGTCAAAAGGTCCACGACGCCGGCTGGCTGACCTCCCAGCCTGTTTCCGCCCAGCGTGAATAGGCATCCCAATCAAACGTTCCTTCTATCCGGCACATCCCGGTGGAGATGAGAAAATCCCAGACCACCCCCACCAGCAAGGCCCCGATAGTTTCGGGGCCTTTAATCGTCTGGACGTAGTTGACCTGAGCCACCCGGTGTCTCCCGGGATACCCCGCTGGCCCAGCGACCCGCCAGTGGAGTTCGAAAGTTGGTCTGACATCGATACGGGCGGCTACTTCCTCAGGCGCTTCTCCATGAGCGAGCATGGCGGAACGCATTTGACGGCCCCCGCCAGCTATTACCCCGACGGCCAGACCGTTGACAAGTACGCTCCCAGCGATCTGATGAGGCCCGCCGTGGTGATCGATGTGCGCGGCCAATGCACTGCCAACCGGGACTACGCACTCACAACGGACGATCTCATCGCCTGGGAATCCCAACACAGGAGTGTTTCACCCCAAACTCTGGTACTCCTGCTCACCGGGTGGTCGGACCGTTGGGTCGAACCGGACGACTACCTCGGTACCGACCATAATGGCAACCTGCATTCCCCCGGTTTCAGCGTCGAGGCAGCAACATTGCTGATGGAAAATCGTGGCGTAGCAGGGCTCGGTACCGACACCGCCGGCATTGAGCCAGGCCTCGACGACACACTCTCCGTCAGCAGGCTAGTCTTGGCCCAACCGCGAATCGTGCTGGAAAACCTGACTAACCTTCACCGCCTGCCGCCCGTGGGAGCCACCGTGGTCATCAGCGTGTTGCGGCTGGTTGGCGGCAGCGGCAGCCCCGCCGCGGTTACCGCGTTCGTTCCCGGCGTTCGTTCCCGGTACAAATAGTTAGGGGCGCAGTTTTGCGCCCCTACATGTTCTTTCTGGGTCCGTTGGAGGGTGTTTACAGCTTGTCGATCCCGGCTTTGGCGCAGTCTTCGTCCTGCTGGCTGCTACCCCCACCCACGCCGCAGGCGCCCTCGACCACGCCGTTGCGGACAATCGGCAGCGCGCCCTGACTTGGAATGCCATGTCCGCCTTCAGCAGACAGGATGCCGGAGATAATCGGTGTCCCGGCCCGCTCCTGCAATTCGCCGCTGGAGCGGCCGAATGCGGCGCTGGCAACTGCTTTGCCCTGGGAGCCGTAGACACCGCCCCAGATCGCGCCATCCATGCGGTTGAAGGCGACCAGGCGTCCGCCGGCGTCGCAGACCGCTACGTTGATCTTGATTCCCATTTCCGTCGCGGCGCCAATCGCGCCTTCAACGATCCTGTTGGCATCTGCCAGTGTCAGCGCCATAACAGACCTCCCGACTCTTCAATTATTTGCTGTGCCACGGGTATTCTAACCCACCCTCATACCCCCGCCAACCAGCCCCAACTTGGCGATGGCCTTACGGTCTGGGTGATCTGGGTTGTAGGAGACGTGTCAGGGCAGCCTCTCCAACCCTTTCTCCGTAAATAAGAAGTTAGCTTGAGGGTTCCGTTTGAAATTGGGGTTTCGCCCGGTTTCACTCTTCGTCCGCCTTGGGCAACCTGGGGAGTCCGCGCCCAGTCCCAAAGGTGACGGCGGCGGCGGCCAGGAATATGGCTGCTGCCAGATACGGTATGCCGAATCCGTAGTAGCCCAATCCGCAGAATACCAACAGTATTGCCGTGAGGCTCCAGACTACCAGGGCATTCGCTGCTCGCTGCATGCTGCAAGTCAACAGGAACAGCAGTGCCAGTCCGGTCACGAGCACGGGAATTAACAACGGTATCAGGACCACATAGCCGTCTACCTGGGTCAGGGTAACGTGGTATACGACGACCTGGCTCTCCGCTGCGCCGTTCCCATCAACGCCGACCGGACCCGTGGACACGCTCCGCTGAGCATGGGGCCGAAATACTATCCATAAGAAGGCTGCCCAACCCAGAACATGGGAGGTCGTGGCCAAGAATAGGGCCATGCCGCTTTTTTCTGCCAAAATGGACTTCATCCTGAGATTCTCCCGATTCCGGGTGTAGCGTGGGCCAAACCCCAATTTCAAACGGAACCAGCTTGAGAATGGAAGTGCCATATACCTACCAGGACGATTGAAAAGTCGGTTCGTTGTTAATTTCGTCTGAATCAAGATGCACAGAATTACAGGGTGCGCAATATGAGGCTCCCATCAGCGAAATCTCAAAATCAAACGAATCACAGTTCAAACAACGTCTCTGCAATCGTCCTGATATACCTGCGGGTTCATTTAACGAGACCACCTGAATTGTCGCCATACCTCTGTATCTCCCGCCCCTTGACCTAGTCGTGTAGACCCGGTACTCTGAACACCACTAATGGTACATATATTCTATAATCTGGAGCGTGTCGTGGGGCGCATTCGGCATTCGACTCTCAACGCCTGGCCCACTGCCCCAAATGGCCGAAAATGGCCGGGTTTGGCCGAAAATGGCCGAAAATGGCCGGGAAAACAAAAATTTTCGCCTTCTCCAGCAAGTTCAAAATGCATGGTGGTGCGTAGCTCTGCCCCGTAACTGTCAGGCAAGATTCTCGTCAGGAGAAACCCTATGTCCCTCAGCGGCCCCTATGCCGCCTGAAACCTCTCCCGCGGGTCCCGTTTGTTTATAGGTGATAGCCCCCCCCATGATAGCCTCGCCCGCAAAGGGCATGAGAACCCTGAACGATTACGATTTGTAGCTCTCCGCCGCCGTCCGGCGAAACTGCAGAAGGAAATGTCCTCTTTGTGAAGTCCGTGTCGCGCTACGCGCTACGCCCTGCGCCTTTGCCTGCCCCTGGTCGCAATCGGGTCGCTTGTGTTCCTGGTCGGCTGGTTTTGGTTCGGCTGGGGATATATCAATGCAAACAGTGACCTGCTGGAGTCGCTTCCGATCCCGCCCGGGGCCGAACAGATCCGGGTAGATTCTCACCGATATGAATCCGACGAATTGCCAATAACCCCCCCGGACGGATGGGGCACCCGTGCCAAGTACTCTGCACCTCCCGATGCTACCAGGGAGCAAATAGTTGATTTCTATATTTCTCGTCTCTCCCCAGATTGGGAATCCTGCATAGATTCATATTCGATTGCTTCGGCCTCGGGAGAGGTGAGGAGGGAAATGGGGAACGCCCGATTCTCGAGGGGGCAGGCATACGTGAGTGTCGAGACCAGGAATGTGAACGCCGTACAGACTTTTGACCTTTACGTGGACCACGACAGCCGCCATCGGGCCTATTGCCACCGGGAATGGCGCAGATAGGCTCAAGGCATGCAGGGTTATCACCTAAAAGCAGACGGAACCCTCCCGCGCACGCCCACCCTCCCCGAGGCGACTGCCCCAAATGGCCAAAAATGGCCGGTTTTGGCCGGAAATGGCCGGAAAAACAAAAATTTTCCGCGACGACTCTGACATACCGGACGGTCGAAGGGGTCACGTCCATTCCCACCCTTTCAGGGCACACACCACCCGAATCAGGATGGCGCCACGACGGGTCCGGGGCATTGGACCGACTGCAATCAAATCAGAATGAATTGGACCGGTGATATACTCTTTGGCGGTTCTCAATCTGCATCTTCGGGTGGTTCTACGATTTGCTGACTAAGCGCATCATCCCCTGCCTGGACGTGGACGGCGGGCGTGTCGTTAAAGGCATCAGCTTCGTACAGCTTCGCGATGCCGGCGATCCGGCGGAACTCGCTTCCGTTTACGACCAGGAAGGCGGCGATGAGCTGGTTTTCTTGGACATCACCGCCAGCTCGGACTCCCGCGACACCATGGTCGACGTGGTTCGCCGCGTTTCCGAGGAGGTCTTCATCCCCCTGACCGTCGGCGGAGGGATACGGACCGTCGAGGATATCCGTCGGATGCTCAAGGCCGGTGCCGACAAGGTCTCCCTGAACACTGCGGCGGTCAACAACCCTCCGCTCATCGGCGAAGGCGCAGTCCAGTTCGGAAACCAGTGCATCGTCGTGGCCATCGATGCCAAGCGGGTGGAAAGGGGAAAGGACATCCCTGAACGACCAGCCCCACCCGATGCCAGCCTTGCTCTCGGCGACGGCTCCCGCTGGGAGGTGTATACCCGGGGAGGACGAACGCCAACCGGAATCGACGCAGTGAAGTGGGCCGTTAGAGCCGTGGAACTGGGCTCCGGTGAGATCCTGCTCACCAGCATGGACGAGGACGGTCAGAAGCGGGGCTACGACCTCGACCTTACCCGCGCCGTGTCCCAGGCCACTCCGGTCCCGGTCATCGCCAGTGGCGGTGCCGGCAACCTGGAGCACCTGTACGAGGCCCTGGATTCCGGCGAGGCCGATGCCGTCCTGGCCGCCAGCATCTTCCATTTCGGGGAATACTCCATCGGCGAGGCCAAGGACTACCTCAGCAGCCGCGGAGTGCCCGTCCGCCCTCATACCTGATCCTGCAAGCGAAAGTGAGAGTTACCTGTGCCCGAAATCAAGGCAGTCATTTTCGACATGTACCAGACCCTGGTTCAGGACCCCAGTGGCCAGTGGCGCAGCAGTTTCAGGTCAATCATCGAAGAGCAGGGCCTCAACGCGACTGCCGAGGAGTTATGGCAGGGCTGGCACGAATCGGAAGAGCGCTTTCGTCTCCGCAGGACTGATCCCTCTCTGCCCTTCCAGACCTATTCTGACGCGTGGACTGGCGGTTTCCGGGAGGCCTTTGAGAGCATGGGTCTGCCGGGCGACGCTGATGCCGCCACCACCCGCTTCTTCGCCGATCTCTCCCGGCGCCAGCCATTCCCCGAAACATCACAGGCCCTCAGGGCGTTGCAGTCAGAATATCGCATAGCTGTGCTGTCCAATGCCGACGACGGCTTTTTGCTTCCCAACCTGAAGCTGCTGAACTTCGAGTTTGAGACTGTTCTCTCGTCGGAAATGGCTCGCTGCTACAAGCCGCGCCCTCAGTTGTTCCGGGAGATGCTCAGGCTTCTGGCTCTGGAACCGGAAGAAACGGTCTACGTGGGCGACCGGCACTACGAGGACGTGTTCGGCGCATCCAGCGTGGGCATCAACGCCGTGTGGGTCGACCGGAGCGACCGCGGTCTGCGGGATGATCTGCCGCCCCCGTCCCACACCGTTACCAGCCTCCTCGAATTGCCGACACTGATCGAAAATGGTATCGCTGGAGAGTGAGCCAACTCCCGGCCCGGCCCGGCTCGGCTCGGCTCGGCTCGGCTCGGATAGAACCAAGAATTAAGTCCGACAGAACTTGGATATGGGGACGCAGTTATGAAGGTCAAGCTGAACGAACAGGGCCTGGTCCCGGCCATCGCCCAGGACGTCAACACCGGAAACGTTCTGATGTTGGGGTACATGAACCCCGGCTCCATCAAGCGAACGGTTGAGGGGATCCAGGTATGGTTCTACAGCCGCAGCCAGGAAGACCTCTGGCACAAGGGCGAGGTCTCCGGCAACTACCTTAACTTGCGCGAGGCTTGGCTGGACTGCGACGGCGACACTATCCTGCTCAAGGTCGACCCCGACGGCCCGACCTGCCACACCGGAAACACTTCCTGTTTCTTCAACCCTATGGAGGGCCTTCCCGAGGGCTACGAGGACACCGACAGGGGCCCAGGCATCCTCGGCGAGCTCTACGCCACCGTCCAGGATCGTCAACGTGACATGCCTGAGGGTAGCTATACCGTCAAGCTGCTGCAGGAAGGAGTGGGAAGAATCGCCCAGAAGGTCATCGAGGAGGCAGGCGAGACGGCTCTCGCCGCCGCCCAGGGTGAAGACGAACACCTGCCCTCCGAGATTGCTGACCTGATGTACCACACGCTGGTGCTGATGGCAGCCTCCGGCATCAAGCCGGAGCAGGTCTGGCAGGAGTTGCGGGACCGGCGGGGTTAGAAACCAGGCGGCAACTGCTCTCCGGCCTCATAGACCACGTAGTCGCCATAGCGGTACACAGTCACCTTTCCAAAGCCTGAGACACGCCAGTTATCGGGCCCGCCGATGAGGGCCGTCCTGGCGTCTATGCCGAGGTAGACCACACCGGAAGGAGCAGACTCTCGAAGTCCCGCCGAGACCTCGGCTGGGTCTCGCCGCTCGTGGTGGGGCAGAACGCCGATGTTGGGGGCGATGCCCAACCCATCCACCCACCCGCCGGAACTGGGCCGCCGCATCGCCGACCCCATCACCATCGCTCCCGCTGAGGATCCCCCCAACACCATCCCTTGCCTCAGCCCCTCGGTCAGTAGCCGCAGCAACGTAGACCCTCGCAGGGTGGCCAGCAGATGGTCGGGACTGCCACCTGTGAAGTAGACCACGTCGGCACTGGACACTGGCGCGACCAGTGAGGCATCGTTGGCGTCGCCGGGCTCGAGGACCATCAGTTGGCTGGACTGACCGCCCAGCGCTCCGAAGTGGACCACCCCATCGTTCGCCGCCTTGGCCGGGCCGGTCACAGCCGCAGTGGGAATGATGATTACGCTCGCGGGGTCCTTTCCCGACGCCCGCATGACTTCGCGGTCCATCTCCTCGCAGCCGACCCTGAACTCATCGCCACCGCACAGCACAATGGCACCGGGCATTTTCCACCTCCAGCAGATCAGGAAACTGTCTGAAATCGCTGCCTAGACCAGGAACTCTATGAACACGGCAGCCAGCCCCAAGAACAGCGCAAAGCCTATCACGTCAGTGAAGGTGGTGACGAACACTGCCGCCGACACTGCCGGGTCCATCCTCAGCCGACGAAGCAAGAGCGGCACGCCTGCCCCTGCAATGGATGCCACCACCATGTTGCCCGTCATGGCCAGTGCCAGCACCATGCCCAGTATCGGATTACCCTGCCAGGCCCACCCGATGCCGCCGATTATGGCGCCAAGCACCAAGCCATGCAGCAACCCCAGAACAATCTCTCGCCGCAACAATCGAAGACCCAATTGCCTCGGCAGATCTCCGGTGGCCAGGCTGCGGACGACAAGGGTTACGGTCTGCGTGCCCCCGATGCCACCTTGCCCGGCCACTATCGGCAGAAACGCCGCCAACACCACCACTTTGGCGATGGTCGACTCAAAGAGTCCGATGACTACAGCGGCAAGGAACACGGTGAGCAGGTTCAACGCAAGCCAAGGAAACCTGCTGCGAACGGAGTCGATCAGCGGTCCGGTGATCCGTTCTTCGCCGATGCCGGCAATCCTGTACATGTCCTCAGTGGCATTCTCCTGTACCACTTCGACCGCGTCCTCCGCCCGTATAAGGCCAGCCAGCCGTCCATCTTCCTCAACCACCGGCAGGTCGCTGACCTTCAATCGGCTGATCATCTGGACGGCAACCTCTTCGTCCGCTGAAGCGGCAACCGAGGTCAATTCGCGGTCCATGATCTGCCCCACGGTTGCGTTGGGTCGGGCCAAAGCAAGCCGCACTGGCTTGACGGACCCCACCAGCATCCCCTCGCCATCCACCACCGGTAGAGAGTTCAGCTGCTCGGCGGCATCTCCCATCAACCGTAACCGGTCAAGGGCAATCGGAACTGTTGCGTTCTCGCTGAAGACCGGGATTTCAGGATCGATAAGCCGACCGGCCGAACCATCCTCATACCGTAGAAGCCTCTCAACGTGGGACGCCGCAGCCATAGCACTGATGGTCGCCATCCGCCTTTCCTCAGGAAGTTGCCCCAGCAGTTCCGCGGCAGCAGCAGGATCGGCGAGATCCAGAACCTCGGCCAGGCCGGTCGGCTGGTACTCTCGCAGCATGCGGGCTGAGATCCGCGGGTCCAGGTACTCCATCAGCCCGGCCACAGTCTCGGGCGCCATGTCTGCCGCCAGAAACCGGTGGAGCCTTCCCCGTAATTCCGTAAGCGCTTCTGCACGGTCGGAGGGGTGCAGCTGCAGGTAGTAGTCCCAGGCTGCGTCTATTTTGTCTTCTAGCAGCATCTGCTCGATCAGGCGGGCTCGCTCGATCGCCGCCTCAACCGGGCTCTCGAATTCTGCCTCAACCGGAAATGGCTCGGCCATCTTCTACTCTCTGCACTCAGTGCGGAATCTGGCGCAACACCTGACTAAAACACCCCAATTCCGGGCGTCCGGGTAACGCACTGTCCAGGCCAACGCTGGCCAATTCAACTTTACCGCCTTTGAAGAGACTGTTGAACCTTGCAGGCGCCCCCTTAAATGATAGTCACACACTCGGAGCGCAGTCGCGGGCTTGTGCCTTCGCCGACCACCGATTGTCTTATTTGGCAAATCCACAGTCGGGCGCCATCCTGGGGTACCAAAGGCCGCAGTTCCATATGTTAGAATTGCTTTTTCTTTTGCCGGGGAGCGGCGACAGGCGCAATTGCCCCGGCTGGACACACAAGGCCACCAGAGTTGAAGAAGCACGGGGACCGGCCCCTACATGTTCATGACCCCAACCATTGAAATAGTTCGACAATTGGTTGCTCAAGCGGTGGACGCTGCTCGAGGCAGCAACTTGCTCCGGCTGGAAACCATGCCGGATATCCAGATCGAGCATCCGGGCAATCCGGAACACGGCGACTTCGCCACTAATCTCCCTCTCAGGTTGGCGCGGGCCACGCGCATTAATCCTCTGGAACTCGCCAAAAAGCTCATCGATTATCTCCCGGAGAGCGAACTCGTTGACCGAGTTGAGGCGGCACCGCCCGGCTTCATCAACTTCCACCTGAAAGACAGCTGGCTGCGGGAGCAGGTGGAGGTGGTGCGCCAGGCGGGAGCCTCTTACGGGAACGTCGATTACGGCAGCAACAGTCGGGTGATGATTGAATTCGTAAGCGTCAATCCGACCGGCCCCGTTCACGTTGGACACACTCGCGGAGCAGTGCTGGGCAGCACGCTAGCCAACGTGCTGGCCGCCGCCGGCTACGAGGTTACCCGCGAGTATTATGTCAACGACGCCGGCAGCCAGATGGAGGCATTCTATCGCTCCGTTCTGGCACGCTATCGACAGTGCTTCGGCCAGGACGCTTCTATGCCGTCCAACGGCTACATGGGCGACTACATCGCGGAATTGGCCCAAGAAATCGCAGATGCAGAGGGCGACCGTTTCCTCGTAGAAACAGAAGACAAGGCACTACGCGAGATCGGTAACCTTGGCCGCGAGAAAATGGTCGGTTTAATTCGCGAGGACCTTACCGAGATCGGGGTCGAGTTCGACAATTGGTTCAGCGAACGAACCCTTTTCGACACCGGGGAATACGACGAAGCCTTGGGACAGCTCTGGCAAAGGGGTTTCCTCTCCCAACGGGAAGACGCCCTTTGGTTCAACTCCACCATGCTGGGAGACGAAAAGGACAACGTAGTCATCAGGTCATCGGGCGAACCTACGTATTTCGCTTCCGACATCGCCTACCATCGCAACAAGTTTCTTGGTAGAGGCTTCGACTCCGTCGTAAACATATGGGGCGCTGACCACCAGGGGCACGTGCCGCGCGTGAAGGCGGCGATCGAGGGTTTGGGCATCGACCCGAACCGCCTGACCGTTCTCATCGCCCAAATGGTTACCCTCAAGCGCGGTAACGAGGTCGTGCGGGCTTCCAAGAGGACCGGCGACTTTATAACGCTCAGGGAACTTGCCGACGAAGTAGGCCGGGACGCATGCCGATTCTTCTTCTTGTCCCGGACCCCGTCGACCCAGATGGAGTTCGACCTTGAGTTGGCCAAGGAAGAATCATCCGAAAACCCCGTCTACTATGTCCAGTATGCCCACGCCCGAAACGCCGGCATCCTGAGCCTTGCCAGAGAAAGGAATATCGACTGGACCAACGGCGACGTTTCCCTGTTGAATGACCCCAGCGAGCTGGCCCTGATTCGGGCCATGCTGCGGCTGCCGGAGCTGGTGCAGCAGATGGCTCTCACTCTGGAACCACATCACCTGGCCCACTTCACCATGGAGTTGGCCACAGCTTTCCACGGGTTCTATGAGAGCTGCAGGGTCATTTCCGCCAACCCCGAGGATGCTGACGTTACGCTTGCCCGCCTCAAATTGGTGGAGTCGGCGCAGATAGTCTTTCGCCGCTCCCTGGAACTCATGGGCATGCACGCTCCGGAGCGAATGTAATAGAAAGGCCATTTCCTATCTTGACTAAGTACAAATTGAGAGGACGAACAGAGTTGCAACGCCTGTAGGGGACGTTGCAATTAGCGGGTTGGATGCAAATACTACTACGCATAATCGGTATTGCCGGTCAGTTCCGAGTTCGCTTGATACTGGCCTACGCCACGGTAGGCGCTTCAGTCGTCTTCTCCATGTTCATTCCCTTCCTCTTTGGCCAGGCCCTGGACTCCATGGTCTTGCGCGACCCCGTCGCCGAAACATTCAACTGGAAGGACCCCGCTACCGGCACCCTTGTCCTGTTTGCTCTCGGGCTGCTCGGTGCAAGCCTTTGCCGCGGTGTATTCGATTTCGCGCGAACTTACACCACGGATTCTTTGTCCCAGAAAGTCTCCTACGTGCTGCGGAACCGTTTCTACGACAAGTTGCAGCACATGAGTTTCGCCTACCACGACAAGGAACACACGGGCGACCTCATGTCCAAGGCCACTGCAGACGTGGAAGCAATCAGGCGCTTCATAAACATCGGTTTGATCCGCTCTATCGAGGCTGGTCTCAGGGCCACTGTGTTGCCGATAGTGCTTGTCTTCATCAACTGGGAACTGGCCCTGATCAGTTTGGCCTTTATTCCCTTCATCGTAATGCGTTCTGTTGCCGTGATGAGCCGTCTTCGCACAATGTGGACTCAGGTTCAGATCACCATGGGCGAAACGGTAACTGTTTTGCAGGAAAACCTGGTTGGCATCCATGTCGTCAAGGCCTTCGCCTCTGAAGATTTTGAAAAGCGCAAGTACGAACGCAAGGCTCGGCAGTTGCGGGGCGAATACTTCCTGTCGGAACGGACGCAGGGCACTAACAGCGCGTGGATGTCCTTCTATTTTACCGTGGCATTGGGGCTGATCCTCTGGTACGGAGGGTGGGAGGTGTTGCGAGGCGATCTCACAGTCGGCGAGCTCGGTATGTTCATGCTCTACCTGAACCAGCTGACCTTCCCCGTCCGAATGGCCGGTTTCATCATAAACAGCTTCTCCCGGGCTGTGTCGTCCGGGCAGCGGCTGTTCGACGTCCTGGACGCTCGCTCGCCTGTCTCCGAAAGGGAAGATGCTCTCGACATGGGCCGGCCCGAAGGGACCGTCCTTTTCGAAGACGTTTCTTTCGGCTATGACCCTGGAGTGCCCGCTCTCCGGAACGTCAACATCACCGCCAGCAGGAATGAGGTGATAGCCATACTTGGTGCTCCCGGGAGTGGCAAGAGCACGATCGTAAACTTACTCCCTCGTTTCTATGATGTAGACGACGGGCGAATAACCATTGATGGGCAGGACATCCGCGACTTCACGCTGGAATCTTTGCGGCGTAACGTGGGGATAGTGCAGCAGGACGTCTTTCTGTTCAGCGCCACCATACGCGACAACATTGCCTACGGGGCTGCTGAAGCTACCTTTGATGACGTGGTCACGGCGGCGAAGGTTGCCCAGCTGCACGACCACATCATGTCCCTTCCGGATGGATACGATACTTGGGTGGGTGAACGCGGCACCACATTGTCCGGTGGCCAGCGCCAGCGCCTGTCAATCGCTCGCAGCGTGTTGATCGACCCGCCGGTCCTGATCCTCGACGACTCAACGTCCAGCGTTGATGTGGAGACCGAGCGCCTGATCCATGCAGCAATGGTCGCGGTAATGCAAGGAAGGACGACCTTCGTCATTGCCCACCGCCTGAGCACAGTGCAGGACGCTGACCACATCATCGTGCTGGACCGTGGCGGCATAGTTGAACAGGGATCCCACCAGCAGCTCGACGCCGTCGGCGGTATATACCACGAAATCCTCGAACTGCAGTTGCGTCCTCAGGAGGAGTTGATGCTCGACGTCGCCCTGTCCCCAGAGACGACCGCGGGGCGAGCCTAATATGCGAATGGGAGGGCCCGGAGGCGGGTTCGGCGGAATGATGGGCGGTATGCGCGGGCTGAACGCAGCCGGCGATCGTGCCGCCAATGCGGACAATCTCAGCGACGAATCGATCGCTGGGGCAGCATACGACCATAGAGTCGTAATGCGATTGATGACGTACATCGCCCCTTACAAGCGCGACGCGATTCTGGCAATCATAGCCGTCATTTTTTACACCGCCGCCAACGTCTGCATCCCTTATTTGGTCGAAGTGGGCATAGACGACGCCATCAAGAGCAGTAATCTCGCTTTGCTCCATTGGATTGGCGGCGCCTTCCTTTTGGTGGCAGTAGTCCATTTTGTTGCCAACTATTTACAATTCGTCTTCATGCCGAGGGTGGGACAAGGAATCCTGTACTCCCTCCGCACAAAGATGTTCAATCACCTGCAGGAAATGTCTCCTTCTTTTTTTCACCGCACGCCGGTGGGACGCATAATGTCTCGCAGCCAGAGCGACGTGCTCCAGTTGCAGGAGACCTTTGAACTTATTGTTCAGAGCTTCTCCGATATCCTCAGCCTGCTCGGCATCATTACTATGATGCTGATAATCGACTGGCAACTCGCGCTAACCTGTCTGGCCATAGTACCTCCCCTGTTTATCATCCTCGCCTATTGGCAGAAATTTGCCAGGCACTCCTTCATGCGGATTCGCCGGGCCATAGCGATGGTCAATGGCGAGTACAACCAGAACATCACAGGCGTAAGGGTGGTGCAGAGCCTCAACCGTCAAGGGACCAACATGTCCCACTTCGACGAGTTGAACAGCGAACATCTGAATGCCAATTTGGAAGCCAGTCGCTACTCAGGGGCGCTACAACCGGTCGTTGAGCTTCTGATCGGCGTCGCCATGGGCTTCGGCGTAGTTCTGGCCGGCGGACTCATGGCGGGTCGCGGTGAGTTGGAGCCGGGCGTGCTGGTGGCCTTTGCGTTGTACATCCAGCGGTTCTTCGAGCCCATCCGGCACCTGACAATGCAGTACAGCATGCTGCAGCGTGCCATGGCCGCCGGTGTCCGTATCTTCGAAGTTCTGGACCTTGAGCCTGAAGTAAGGGACGAACCCGATGCCAAGGACCTACCCCAGATCGAAGGCGACATCAAGTTCGAGAACGTCCACTTCCACTACGTGCCGGGCATCGATGTGCTCAAGGACCTCAACCTGCACATCCGGCCGGGCGAGAACGTCGCTATAGTAGGCTCTACCGGAGCTGGCAAGAGCACCCTGGTTACTCTAATTCCCCGTTTTGCCGATGTCACCCAGGGACGAATCCTTGTGGACGGACACGACGTTCGCGACGTGACTCGCAGGTCCCTTGCGGGCCAGATGAGTATGGTGCTCCAGGAGCCGTACCTGTTCTCGGGTTCCGTGGCTGACAACATACGTTACAACTATGAAGAGGCCTCCACACAGGAAGTCATCGACGCCGCCAGGACTGTCGGTGCCCACGACTTCATCATCAATCTCGAAGGTGGCTACGACACCATACTTGCCGAACGGGGCGTAAATCTCAGCGTTGGTCAGCGGCAATTAATTAGTTTTGCCCGCGCCGTCGTGGGTAACCCCAGGGTTATCGTTCTTGACGAGGCTACAGCCAACATCGACACCCAGACCGAGCTACTCATTCAACGCGCCCTTCGACGCGTACTTGAAGGCCGGACTTCCATCGTTATTGCTCATCGACTCTCCACTGTACGAAACGCTGACAAGATCGTCGTGCTTAGCGGAGGCGAACTGGTGGAGATGGGCACCCACGAGGAGCTACTGGCGCAGGGTGGCGTTTACGACCGACTTTACGCCGTCAACTATGGGTTGCTGTCCGAGTCCGTTTCCGCGCTGGAGAACAACGGGGATGGGCAACGGGAAGCTTTGCCTGGTGGAGGACTGGCTCCTGCTACTGCTGACGACTGATCACTTCGTTGCCAGTACGCATTAGCCCAGGACCAGAGAGGAGATTCAATCCCAATGTACACTCGGATTCTGACACCGCTGGACGGTTCTGAAGTCTCGGAGCAAGTTCTGCCATACGCGCGGGCTTTGTCCTCGGGGCTGTCCCTGCCCGTTTCCCTGCTTATGGCCATTGAGCCGGAACACCATACCATCAGTCAGGCGCTCAACCCCGTCATGCACTTTCATGAAACCGAAGATCATCGGAGCAATCACGCGGAGGGTTATCTGTCGTCGGTAGTTGCCAGGCTCAAGGGGGCGGGGCTTGCCGCCGATAGCACACTCCTGCGCAGCGACCCTTCCGCAGGCATCGTGGAAGAAGCAGCGAAGGATCAAGGAGTGCTTATCGCCATGGCCAGCCATGGTCGGTCCGGCCTCGCCCGCTGGTGGATGGGTAGTGTCGCCGACAAAGTCCTCCATATGACCGACAATCCGCTTCTCATGGTCCGCTCTCATTCCGAGGTATCTGCGTCTCAGGAGCGATCTCTCGAACGGCTAATCGTCCCGGTAGATGGGTCGGAACTGGCCGAAGAGGTATTTCCTCACGTTGCCTATCTCTCCAAGGCACTGGGACTGCCGATCGACCTGTTGCGAGTTACCCTTTCAGAGGCAGAATACTATCAGGCCATGTCCATGGGTCTTAGAGTTCTGCCACCCACTCTGCCTTCCTTCCAGTCTTTCGCGGAGGCGGTGGACGGCGAAGCGTGGGAGTATCTCTCGGATGCAAAGGCCAGGTTGGAAGAGATGGGTGCAGGTCCGGTGGAGGACAGGGTACTGCAGGGGGCGGCCGCTGAATCGATCGTTGACCTAGCGACCTCGAGAACCAACAGCCTCGTGGCCATGACCACTCACGGGCGTTCCGGAGTTGGCCGAATGATCCTGGGCAGCGTGGCCGAGCGAGTGGTTCGCCAGTCCGGCGGACCAGTTTTACTTATACGCGCTCACCACAAAGACGAAATGCCTCCGACGAGCGCCCCCGCTACGACCTAGCGAAACTGCACCCGATGGCGAAAGTCCAGCTTAAAGTCTGCACAGGTTCGTCACCCAGGTGTAGATGAACCAACTGTCGCCTACTGAGAACATCTGCAATCTGGGCGGCCCGCATGACGCCTTTGCGGTCGGCATAGGTTCCAAAGAACACTATCTTATCCATCCGCACGTTGAAGCGTTTCCTTGGGCCATGGAACAAGCTTCTGAATGACGGCGGACTTCACCTTGTTGCTATGAGCACCATTGGCGTCAACATCGGACACCGACAAGCGGCCCTGATCCGGGCCGCTTCTTCGTGCAGCGATAGAACGTCATCCTCCAGCAAACCCTCAACGGTATCCTTCCATCCCTGAACCGGAATCTGCCTTTGATCCCCACTAGGCAGCCCAAGTTCGCCAAGCGAAGTAGTGAGGCCCTCCGGTGCCCCTCGACCATACCAACTGCAAGGGCCGTCAAACTGGACCTGCAGCACCAGCTGGTCTCGTGGGCTCGGCCCACCGTCTCGCCGTCTACTTCAGGGGCTTCGACGTCGGGATGGTCGCGGAGTTCCCGCAGGTGGGGGTTCCTTCTTCCTGGGTGAGGATGCCTTCTAACCGAAGGCTGACAGTCTCCCATACCCAGTCCTCAGCCGTCTCCCGGACTGGGATCAGTCCTGGCTCAGGAAACGCTCCATGGCCTGCTTGAAGATGGGATAAGGGTGGGCGCCGGTAAACATCAGGTTGCCAACCAAGAAGGTGGGGATGCCGTTGATGCCATACTGCTGCGCCTCGCGGTACTGGGCGATTACAGTCTGAAAGTGCTCTCCCTCCTCCAGGCTTCGGCCCATGTCGTCGCCGTCTAGGCCCACCTCTTTGCCCACCTGTACCAGCGTCTCGATCTGGCCGATATCCTTTCGGTCATCCCAGAATGCCTTGTAGGCTGCATGGTGGAATTCCATGAACCTGCCCTTCTGCTGGGCATATTCAGTGGCTTCCAGGGAGTAGAGAGTGTTGGGAGTGTTAGGCGGCGGACGCATGATGAGACCTGACTCGCTTGCCTGCCCGCGCAACGGTTCCGACAATTCGTCCGCAGTCTCACCGGGTCGTGCCGGGCGCTCGGCACCTTCCCTGGGCGTGTCCGGCCTCAGAAGGTAGGCCCGACCTTCGACCTCGATGTTGAACTCTTTAGCCAGCTTGTCGACCCGCTCCAGGCCGATATAGCACCACGGTCAAATGTAGTCGTACCAGACGGCCACCCTGACCGCAGAATGGTCATGCTCCCCGTGGTGGGTCTCCTGTGCCATTGTGGCCCTCCTGACGAATAGCAGATTGCCGTTATTTAATATTGGAATCGGCATTTCGACGGTCCGTAGATCAGGATTCCAGCAATCCAATCAGCTCGCCCAAGTGGGATATCTTTGGGCAATCTTCCACAGGGTCATGCCAACCGCCTCGGTCCAGCAGAGCCGCCCGCATTCCCATAGCCTTGGCCCCGGCGACATCGGACCGCACCTGGTCTCCAACGTGCAATACCTCTCCGGGCTCTGCTCCGGAACGGCGGATGGCTTCCTGGAATATCGGAGGATGTGGCTTCTCGAGGCCAACCAGGGTGGAGTTGACGCAGAAGTCCAACCTTCCAGACAGACCAGTCTTCTGAATCAGCGGCTCTAGGTCGGCCCTCAAGTTGGTAATTATGCCCAGACGGTAGCCCTTCTTCTTAAGGGCGTCCAAGGTGAGTACAGTTTCCTCGAAGGGGGTGAACTCCTTGGGCACGGCTATGGCCAACGCCCAGATCTCGCGCGCTAAACGCCGCGAAACCGGAACGCCGGCTGTGTCCAAGATGAGCTGCTCATATTCAGCGAAAAACGCTTGGCGTTGTTCCGGTGAGCGCAGGGAGAGAGGCTCCTCTTCATTGGCGCGGTTGAACAGGATGTCTGCCTTGGCGTATCCCCGGCGGATGGCATCACGGGAGACTGTCAGCCCCATTTTCTGGCAGGACGCCCACTGTATATCCTCAAGCGGCGGCCAGAACTTCACTAGAGTGTTATAGAAGTCGAAGGTAATGACCTTGATCATTCCAACTCCCGGGCTCCCCGGGCGGCCGGTGCGGGATACGCCAGTCTAACACGGGCAGGATTCCGGCGCGAATCTGAAACGGGTATTCGGCGCTCCCAGTGCAGCACCCGCTCGGTGTGCCCTTACAGGCTGCACTGTGCACCCCTTCGCCTGGCGGCAGGCGGCTTCCTGGCGCTCTGGACTCGCACTTGTCCAGGTCCTCGCTCATGTCATAGCACTGGCCAGAACTCGAAGACCTATACCTAGCGTGGCTAGGCATTTGCCGTGCCAAGGCAGGACAGGTATTCTTTAACCGAAGCTGAAGTGGGCGAGCCCACCGTCCAACATCTGTACCAGGAGACTCTGCCAATGAAGGTGGCCGTCGGGGCAGACCACGCGGGATTCGACCTGAAGGTCCAACTGGTTCCTTGGCTCGAATCATCGGGGCACGAAGTAGTTGACGTCGGAGCGCATACCCTGGACCCCGCTGACGACTTTCCGGACTTCGCGGCGGCCGTGGCCCATTCGATCAACGACGGAGTGGCGGACAGAGGCGTGATGGTCTGCGGCAGCGGAGTGGGTGCCAGCATCGCCACCAATAAGGTGAGCGGCATCAGGGCATGCCTGTGTCACGACACCTATACCGCTCGGCAAGGAGTCGAGCACAACAACATGAACGTAATCTGCCTGGGAGGGCGTGTTATCGGCATCGAGACGGCCAAAGATGTTGTCGCGGCCTTTCTTGGCGCAGATTACACTCCGGAAGCGCGCTTCCAGCGGCGGATCGACAAGGTGAGCGAGATAGAGCAGAGCCGGGGGTGACGTTTCGGAACCATGCAGAGAACCGACAACGGGGGCGGGTTCATCACCCGCCCTCATTTCTCGTTCGCCAGCGCGCCCAGGACCTCGGCAACTTCTCCCGGTGACTCCAGCTGGTGAAGAGCTACTGTTCCCACGCGGGACTGTCCGACGAAGACGGCGAGGCCACCCATATCCTGAACTACTCTGAAGCCATCTTCGTCGGTGCGGTCGTCGCCGAAGTAGACTGGGAACGGAGAGCCGCCGCACTCCTCGCGTATCTTCTCTATGGCCTTGCCCTTGTCCCATGGGACGGCGGGCCGCACTTCGACCACCTTCTTGCCTCGAGTGAGGCGCAGTTCCCCCTCGAGGACCTGCCGTTGCGTCGTGGCCTCGACTATAGCGTCAACCTCCCCCGACAGGGCATCGGGCGTTGCGCGGAAGTGGACAGTCAGGGTGAGGCCCTTGTGCTCGACGATAATTCCGGGGATGTGGATGAGGGCGTCGGACAGAGATTGCCGGGCATGGTCGAGAGTGCCCCGCGCGGCGATGGCGCCCGGGTGGGTGAACCGCCAGCCCGGGGCCCGGATCTCCATGCCGTGGTTGCCGGCGTGGATGAGGCCGGAGATGCCAGCGAGGACGGCGAGGTCATCGAGGCTACGGCCGCTGACTATGCCGGCGACGTAGCGGGGATGCGCGGCCAAGGTCTGCAGGCTCTGACGTACTCCCTCGGGCAGGACGGCGTCTTCGGGACTAGGAACGATGGGGGTCAAGGTGCCGTCGTAGTCCAAGAGCAGAAGCACCCTCTCCTGCTGCCGGAGCCGCGCGCTAACCGAAGTCCAGACGTTCAGGAGGTGGGCCATCTTTCTCACCGGAGAAGGACCGCATCGCAGTTGAACAGCGAAAGCCGAGGCAGGAGCGGTGGAAGCGTTCCATGGTGCACGGGACGTGGGGCGACGGTCAGGCGCTGCGAATAGGTCGGCGGGAGCTGCGGTCGACCTGCATTATGTCGACCAGGGACCTGGCCGCCCACTTGTAGATGTTGTTCTCCTGGACCACAGCCCGCATGTTGGCCATGCGCACCTGACGTTCCTGGCGCGGCATCTCCACGGCCTGACGTATGGAGTCGGAGAAGCGCTCGACGTCATAGGGATTCACGATGAGGGCGTCGGTCAGCTCCAAAGCGGCACCGGTGAAGGGGCTGAGGATGAGCACGCCATCGTGGTCGAACCTGGCGGCGACGTACTCCTTGGCAACCAGGTTCATGCCATCGTGCAAGGAGCTAACCACACAGAAGCGGGCCATGCGACGAAGGGCCATGAGCGTCAGGTGGGGCAGGTCGGTGGGCATGTACATGATGGGCTGCCAGTCGTCAGTACCGAAGCGGCTGTTCACGTCGTCCAGCAGGCGGTCAATCTGGTCCGAAAGCTGCTGGTAGGCAAAAATGTTGGTGCGGCTCATCACGCCGGCTTGGATGAAGACAATTTTGCCGATGTACTGGGGGTTGTTCTCGAAGAAGCGGTTGATGGCCCGGATGCGATGGGGTATGCCCTTCGTGTAGTCGATACGGTCGATGCCCAGTCCGACTATCTTGTCCTCCAGGCCCCACTCAGAGGTCAGGCGCTGCATCTCCTCCTCGACCTCGTCACTCTGCGCTTCGGTCTGGAGCTGGTCGAAGTCGATGCTTATGGGGACGGGCCGGACAAGAGTCGAGTCATCGCGGTGGTAGACGAGGCTGTATTCCTCGTTCACACGGGCACCCAGGATGCGGGACGCGGCCTCCATAAAGTTGTTGCAGTGATCGCCGATGTGAAAGCCCAGCATATCGTTGCCGAGCAGGCCGTCGAGAAGCTCTTCCTGCCAAGGGCAGATCCGGAAGACCTCGTAGTTGGGCCACGGAATGTGCCAGAACTGGCCGGTGATCACGTCGGGGGCGGCGTCGCGAAGAAAGCGGGGCAGCAACGCGAGGTGGTAGTCCTGGATGAAGACTGCAGCCGGCCCGCCGTCAATTTCCTCGAGGACCTGGTCAGCGAAGGAACGATTTACCGCGGTGTAGGTCTTCCAGTCGGACTGGTCGAAGGTGGGCTCTATGAAAGCGTTGTGACAAAGCGGCCACAGACCTTCGTTGGAAACGCCGTAGTAGTAGCCCTGCTGCTCCTCATCGGAAAGCCAGACTAGCCGCAGGGTATAGGAAGGGTCGTCCGGTGGAACCATGACGCGGTTCTTTTCGTCGACCGCGAGGTAGTCGCCAGCACCGCCGCCATGGGCGATCCAGGTGCCAGCACATTCCTGCATCAGGGGGTCGATCGCAGTAGTGACGCCGCCTGCGGGCGTGCTTACACGGAGATTACCGTCAACCAACTCGTGGACGTAGGGTTGACGGTTGGAGACGACAATAATCCGGTAGTCGCCTATCTCCCGATTGACCAGGCGGCGTAGCCGATCCCTAGTCCAAATGGGTTCTCTCAACCTAACTCTCTACAGCCAGTGAGTGCCTTCACCCCCAATCACAACACACCTCGATTCTGGCATACGGAGTGTGAAAGGTCAAACGAGAGTGAGGGGAAGCGACTACCCACCTATCATCATCCTGGCGACGCACGGCCACTTTCCCCGGCCCATGATGGGGAAGGCGGGCCGAATGTCGCGGAGGCTGATGGGGCCTGCATGACCCGTCTGCCGCTCCGGCGGGTCGTTGCGCTTGAATATGTTGTCGATGACGCGTTTGCATGCCTCACTGATGCTTTTGCATGCCTTCCAGGGAAGGGGGCTTTGACGGCGTCGATGGTCAATGGGTCTCCTTTATTCTTGGTACAGTTCCCGACGTAGTCGAAAAGACCGTTGAAGTTCCCAGGACAGATTCCCCGCTGGATGAACCACTGGGCGGAATGGATGGATTGCATGGCGGGCTTGCCACTCATCGCAGAAGCCCTGGGCAAGGCGCCGCAGTCGCGCTACGGCAAAGGGGTCGGCGTCCAACGCCAGATAGTCCGGGAAGATCACCCTGGCTTGCGGTAGGGGCGGGTTTGAAACCCGTCCCAACAAGGTGAAATCCGCGTAAACGGAAGCGCTTTCAGGTGGAGGGATGCGGGCAACACGGGATGGAGTATCGGGACCATTTACAAGGCCGCGTCCTTTGTGCCTTATCCGAGGAAGAGTCGCCGGACCAGCACTGATAAAGCGACCAGCGGGGTCAGCATGAAGCCGGGGAGGCAACCGGCTCTTCTTCCATGGGCGCCGCGGCGTCCACCCGGTTCCATGGGCTCGCTGCCGTTGGGGTCGACTGTTGCAGAGGACGACCGGGCGGTTGTTGGTCAGAGGGCATGCTGTCGTAGGCCAAACGGCGGTCGGGATCGGTGAGGACCTCGCGGGCGTCGACGATTTCCTGGAGGATGGCGGCGGTGCCCGGGTCGACGTCCCTCCCGTGATAGAACTCCCGGTAGAGGCGCTGATAGCTGTGAACGATGTCTTCCTCGGTGGCGTCGAGCTGGACTCCCAGAACGTCGTAGTAGTTCCAAGTGGATAGGGGGTCGGTTGCCGCCCCAACGCGCCTCTGGAAATAGGAACGGCGGGCCCCTTGCTGGTCTTGAGTGGGCGCAGGTGGGGGCGTTGACCGGGTTGCGCGCCCCCTTCGCGACGCGTCGTATTCGGCGCGCCTCGCAGGGTCGATAAGTGTCTGGTAAGCGACAGTAATCTCCTGGAATTTATCGGTTGCCTCGGGGCTTCGGTTCACATCAGGGTGATACCTGAGCGCTAGCTGGCGGAAGGCCCGGCGAATTTCCTCCGTGGTGGCAGAGGGAGAGATGCCGAGATTGGCGTAGTAGTCCTTCAAGGGGCCTTTTCTCAAGTGGAGCAGCTTCGAAAGACGGGCTGCGGGGATGAAGTCAGCATGATACCATGTGCCAGTGCGGTGGCCGGGTTGCGTGCCCTGCCGGCCGCCTTAAATCAGCCTGCTGCATAGAGGAGGCCCCATGGCTCTGCTCGTTCGCCGCGACCTCACCGACAGCGTCCCCACCCCCGAGGGCAACATGCATTTCGTGAAGAAGGGCACCGGGTATCCGGTGGTGCTCCTTCACCCGCTGGGAACCTCGGTCTGGACTTGGGAATACGTGATGGACGCCATCAGCCAGAACTACACCGTCTACGCCTTTGACATGCTGGGCCATGGCGATTCCGACAAGCCGCAGCGCCACTTCAACCTGCCGGACTACGCGAAGGCACTTGACGAGGCCTGCCAGGTTCTGAACATTCACCGGGCGCACGTCGTTGGCAACTCGGTGGGCGCCGTGCTGGCCACGGAGACGGCGGCCAGCTTCCCCGAACGGGTGGACAAGCTGACGCTGGTAGGCGCACCGGTCTGGAACGCCTTCTCGGCCAAAGAGCGCCTGGCCGACACCATGGCACAGTACGACTCCGACGGTATGCCGAAGCCGCGCACTCTGCAGGAATTGAAAGACGCCACCACCTTCGCCGAGCCGAAGGAAGAGTGGCTTGAAAAGAACAACAACAGCCGCGCCAAGGCGGGCCATTGGGTGCGCAACCTGATGGAGTCGCTGGCCCATTACGACATCATGTCTCGGCTGCCGCTGATCAAGGCA
The DNA here is from genome assembly GCA_965222025.1 of Dehalococcoidia bacterium. Classification (GTDB taxonomy): domain Bacteria; phylum Chloroflexota; class Dehalococcoidia; order Lucifugimonadales; family UBA3495; genus VXOI01. The sequence goes on from CBDCTI010000008.1 coordinate 588,117, forward strand.
TCGTCGACGATGGTGCTGTACGGGGAGATTGACCGGCTGAGGGACGGCGAAGAGCTGCTACACAACAACATCGTCAACGCGCGCAAGGTCGTCCTGCCCGGCATCGGCCACATACCGCAGGTGGAAGACCCCGAGGCCTTCTTGGGGGCGCTGCTGCCCTTCCTGGAGGAGTAACCGGCGATGACCACTTCGGGACGGCATCCGTTACGGTTGATGGAGACGTGGCGATCCATCTTCTACACACCGATCTACGTTTCCGTGACCGGGGGGTTCCTGGAGCGGGAGGGACTGGACGTGGAATTCAGCACCTGTCCGCCGCAGTTTCCTCACCCGCTGAGCGCCCTGCACCACGACGCGGCAGACATCGTGCAAAGCGGGATCATGCGCTCAATCATTGCCTCGGACTGGGGCGCGGAGACCGTGCCGCAACATTTCGCGAAGATCAACTCGCGAGACGGGTTCTTCATCTTGGGCCGGGAGCCACAGGAGACGTTTGACTGGGAGACGCTTCGGGGAGCCAAGGTCATACCGGTGGGATTCTCGCCAATGCCGTGGGCGTCGTTCCAGTACGCGCTGAGACGGCACGCGCTGGAGCCCTCGGACTTGGACCTGCGCACCGGGCTGTCGCTGGGCGACGCAGTGGCGGCCTTCAGGGACGGGCAGGCGGAGTTCGTTCACGTGGCGGAGCCGGTGGTGCAGCAACTGATCGCGGACGGCGCGGGCCACCTGCTGACGGCGCTGGGGCCTGAGAACGGGCACCTTGCATACAGCTCCTTTGCGGCCACGCACCGGTTCCTGGCGGAGCGTGAAGATACTGCGTCGCGGTTTACTGTCGGGTTTGCGAGGGCGCTGCACTGGCTGTCCTCGGCCGAGGCAGACGAGGTGGCAGAGGCGGTTTCGGAGTTTTTCCCCGAGAATCCGTCCGATGTGCTGGCCGCTGCCATAGACCGCTACAGGGAGCAGGAGCAGTGGCCGGTCAATCCCGTGCTGGGGCAGCCAGAATTCGAGAACCTGCACGACATCCTGCTGGCCGCCGGGATGTGCCGCGAAAGGCAGCCGTACGATAAGGTCGTCCGGACCGACATTGCCGAGGCCGCCGTCGCGTCGCTGTAGACGGAAGTCCCTGGGCAGGGCAATTGCATTGGAGATTTGATGACATTTGCCGCTTGCCTGCGCTGTTGATACCCACGTACCATTTTGGTATGGCAGTTGCTGAGCCACTCGTTCTGGTCCCCTTTGTCTGGGTCGCCTTCTACGCAACGCATGCCAGTACTCCAGAAAGTGGACATGGGACGAAATGGGGAGAAATGGGACGGTATCTGAAAATTTCCATTCGGCGATCTCTGGATAGCGGGCTTTCAGCTTTGAATCCGGCCCGGTCTGCTAACGATATGGGAAAAACTGGGAAAGAATGGGATGCAGTGGGAAAAATTCCATCCCGTCTCTCCCACGAGTTGTCTTTCGTCATGTGCCCCTGCAATCCAGTCCCGTCTTGTGTACCTCAATTCAACATCCCGCCCAGGCAGCCCTTCATCCAAATGCGATAGCACTGAGTCCCTGGGGACGTTCCGTGTGTCGGCCATGGCGCGATGTTGTAGAATGGTGTTTTAGCGTCGCATCTGCGGTTGCTGAGGAGGCCGTTTTGGCCAAGATAGCGATAATCGGCACTGGCTTGATTGGGACTTCTCTGGGGCTGGCCCTCAAGGATTCGGGCCTGCGCAACCTGGAGCTGGTGGGAACCGACTACGAAAGCAGGGCCCGCAGCGGGGCTCAGAAGCGCGGAGCTTTCCACAAAGTGGAAGGTCGGCTGCAGCCGACCGTTGCAGGCGCGGACGTGGTGGTGCTGGCGACTCCCGTGATGGCCATGCGGGAACTGATGGAGACAATCGGCCCGCACATGCAACAGGACGCGGTGCTGACGGATGTCGGGAGTTCCAAGGTGGCAGTTACTGAGTGGGCTTCGGAGGTTCTGCCCAGGCACGTGCAGTTCGTCGGGGGACATCCGATGGCGGGCCGGGAGACAGCGGGGCCGGAGAACGCCTCGGCCAACCTGTTCACCGGAAAGGCTTACTGCATTGTCCCGAACCCCGAAACGAAGGAGCAGGCGGTCTCGGCGGTGGCCACCATGGCTGAGGCCATCGGCGCCAAGCCCTTCTTCATCGGCGCCCATGAGCACGACAGCTTTGTCGCCGCGGCAAGCCACCTGCCGTTTATGATGTCAGTGGCATTGATGCAGACGGTGTCAAAGAGCGCCAACTGGGACGACATTGCCCAGTTGGCGTCTTCGGGTTTTCGGGACCTGTCGCGGCTGGCGTCAGGCGACATTACCATGCACCGGGACATCTCGATCACCAACAAAGAGCCGATCGTCAGCTGGATCGACTCGTTCATCCGCGAGCTGTACGAAATACGCCAACTGCTGAATGACGAATCCGGGCCGGACCTAGAGGCCGTGGCGAAACTGTTCGAGCATGCCTCGGAGGAGCGGGCCCGGTGGATGGCGGGCGCAGTGTCGCCGGGTAGTCGCCTGCAACGACCGGGGCCGGACATTCCCAGCTTCAGCGAGTCCATGGGCGAGATGATGCTGGGGAGCAAGGGAATGGAGGCGCAGCGGAAGCTGTTCGGCGGCAAGGGCGAAGAACGGACGGGACGCAGACAGTAACAGGAAGGGCAGGGTCGCTGCGGCGTCCCTTTTTCTATCAGCGAATCAATGACTCCAAGGCCTGAAGAGAATTACTGTGCCAGATAGCACGGTCCGCACGATTACAAGACCGGCAAAGCTGGGTGGCGAGCTCTCGGTGCCCGGCGACAAGTCCATCTCCCACCGCTCCCTCATTCTCAACGCAATGGCCCATGGAACGGCACGGGTCACCGGGCTGTCCAACGGCGAAGACGTAATGTCGACGATGACCTGTCTGCAGGGCATGGGCGTGGAGATCACGGAGGGGACGCAGGCCGGGGAGTACACGGTCGCCGGCCGCGGGCCGGTCTTGGAAGAGCCGTCGAACATCTTGGACGCAGGCAACAGCGGTACTTCCATGCGGCTGCTTTCCGGTTTGCTGGCGGCACAGCCGTTCCTGTCGGTGCTGACGGGCGATGCTTCGTTGCGGTCGCGGCCGATGCGTCGGATTGTGGAGCCGCTGCAGCGCATGGGCGCGGAGGTGACCGGGCGGCAGAACGGCTCGCTAGCGCCGCTGGTCATCCGCGGAGGATCGCTGCGCGGGATCGAGTACGACCTGCCAGTGGCGAGTGCGCAGGTCAAGTCGTGCGTCCTGCTGGCCGGTCTGTCGGCCGACGGGGACACAGTGATCCACCAGCCAGCGCTGTCGCGGGACCATACCGAGCGCATGGTTACTGCGATGGGGGCCACGGTCCAGGAGGACGGTCTGGACCTGTCGCTCCGACCGGCGGCTTTGAGGGCTGTGGACATTGCGGTGCCAGGGGACATCAGCTCGGCTGCGTTCTGGATCGTCCTGGGGCTGTGCCACAGGGATGCGCGAGTGCTGGTGCGGGGAGTCGGACTGAATCCCAGCCGGACAGGGATCATCGACGCGCTGCAGGCCATGGGGGCGGGGGACAGCCTGCAATTGGTGAACGAGCGCACAGAAGGGGGGGAGCCGGTGGCGGATGTCCTGGTCACACCCGGGGATCTGCAGGGCACAGAGATTGGCGGCGACATGATACCGCGCATCCTGGACGAAGTGCCGATCCTGGCTGTGGCGGCCTGCTTCGCGTCGGGGGAGACGGTCATTCGTGACGCCGCGGAATTGCGGGTCAAGGAGTCGGACCGGATCGCCACGACCGTGCAGGAGCTAACGCGGCTCGGAGCAAACATCGAGGCGCTGGACGACGGGATGGTGATTCGCGGCACGGGACGCCTTTCGGGCGCGGCCTGCGAATCGCACAGCGACCACCGGCTGGCGATGGCGATGGCCGTGTGCGGGCTGCTGGCCGAAGGGGAAACGGTGATTCACGGCGCGGCGGACGCGGCCGTATCGTACCCCGGTTTCTGGGAAGACTTGGACATTCTTGCGCCGGAACAGGCCCGGGGATAACCACCTGCAATGTCACTTATTCCCGAAGCCAACCCGTCTCCGCCGCTTCTGGTGGTGCTGTCAGGGCCTTCGGGGGTGGGGAAGGACGCCGTACTTTCGGAGCTGCGAAAGCTGGATCGGCCCTGGCACTTCGCGGTGACAGCGACCACACGACCGATGCGCCCAGGCGAGCGGGACGGCGTGGACTACATCTTCCTGAATACCGAGACCTTCGACCGTATGCGCGAGCGCGACGAGTTCCTTGAGTGCGCCGAGGTGTATGGGCGGTGGTACGGAGTTCCCCGAAGCCAGGCGCGGGACGCATTGCGATCCGGGAAGGACGTCTTCCTGAAAATTGACGTCCAGGGTGCGGCGACCATTCGCGGGATGGCTCCGGAGGCGCTGCTCATCTTCCTCATACCACCTTCCTTGGGTGAGCTTCAGCAACGGCTGAGGGGGAGAATGACCGAGTCGTCGGAGGAATTGGAGCGTCGGCTGCGGACCGCCGAGGAGGAATTGGGGCAGGTGCACCACTTCGACTACAGGGTGGTGAACCCGGACGGACGCCTGGAGGTGGCTGCGGCGGACATTGACTCAATTGTCGCCGCTGAAAAGTGCCGAGTTTCTCCGCGCATGGTGCAGCTGATGTGATCTGTGTCCGCGGACGCCGCGGATCATTTGCTCATTGGCCGATTGGGGCAAGCGTTCCCGCGGCAGCAATGTCGGGACGGACAACAGGGTCTTCCTGCACTGCGTAACCGGACCCTCGCAAGGCAACGGTTCTCCAAATGACGGACGACGCGCCCCCGAACCAGCCACACAGAATGGCCAGTCCGCGCGGCTTTCGCAACATAACAAATGGCGGGTAGGGTACCTCGCCACCTTTTGAGATAACTTCTCACTCAGACTTTGACTCCCTTCCGCTGGTCTTTCTCGCTCGGCCTTCGGACCGCCGGGTTCTGCCGGGGAGGTGCGAGACCTGCGACCCAAGACAGGATTGCCTAGGTCAGGCCCGATTTCAGTTGGCCCGCCCGAAAGGGACAGTTGCTATAATGGGCTTGTAGTCAGAATCAGACGGCTCCCGAGGACTCGATGACCCAGACTAAGAAAACCGCCGAACTGCGGCCACGCCTGCCTGAGTGGCTGAAAGTGCAAATGCCGGGCAGTCCGCGATACATCCAGCTCAAGGAACTGATGCGGAGCCAGGAGCTGAACACGGTGTGTGAGGAGGCCCACTGCCCCAACATCGGGGAGTGCTGGGGACGCGGGACGGCGACCTTTATGATCCTGGGAGACATCTGCACGCGGCGCTGCCACTACTGCGCGGTTACCACCGGGCGACCCGTCGGCATCGACCTGCAGGAGCCCAAGCGCCTGGCCGAGACGGTACAGGCTATGGGGCTCCGGTACTGCGTCATTACCTCGGTGAACCGCGACGACCTTCCCGACGGCGGTGCCTACATTTTCGCGGCCTGCATCAGCAGGATCAGGGAGTTTCTGCCGGAATGCCGGGTCGAGGTCCTGATTCCCGACTTTGTGGGGAACTGGGACTCGCTTCGCCGGGTCATAGAGGCAGGCCCGGCGGTGCTGAACCACAACATCGAGTCCACAGTACGTGTCTTCCCTCGGGTTCGGCCCAAGGGGAACTACACCCTGTCGCTGGAGCTGCTGGCCAAGGCGAAGGAGATCGACACGGCCACGGTCACCAAGTCGGGCATAATCGTGGGAATGGGCGAGACTACCGACGAAGTGCTGGACACGATGCGAGACCTGCGCGGCGTCGACTGCGACCTGCTGACCATCGGACAGTACCTGCGCCCTTCAGCCAAGCACATCGCCATCGACCGGTTCTACACCCCCGCGGAGTTCGAAGAGTTCAGAGTTGCGGGGCTGGACATGGGCTTCAAGCATGTCGCCTCGGGCCCCCTGGTGCGAAGCTCCTACCACGCCGACGAGCAGCACGACGCCGCCTTCGTGCCTCTGGGTTCCAAGACCTAGCGTCGGCCTAAACTTTCGACCACCTTGCGCCATGGCTTCGTCAGACATCTGCCTAGTCCTGGTCAATGCCAACGTGTTGACCATGGACGACTCAAACCCCTCGGCAGAGGCGGTGGCGGTTGCTGGCGAACGAATCGCCCTGGTCGGCAGCAAACACGAGGTTCTCCGCCTGCAGTCTGCGAAGACCCAGGTCGTCGACTGCCGCGGACTAACGCTGCTGCCGGGATTCAACGATGCCCACTGCCACCTGCCGGGGCTGGGGCGACGGCTACGGGACCTGGATTGCGGTCCAAGTCGAGTCGATTCCATAAGGGAGCTCCAATCCCAGGTCCGCGAATGGGTGGGAAGCCGTCAATCGGCCGGGTGGGTGCGGGGGTATGGCTACGACGATCTGAATCTGGCAGAAAGGCGACATCCTGACCGGCACGATCTGGATGTGGCCGCTCCATCGCATCCGGTGTGGCTGGAACATCGAGGCGGCCACGCCTCAGCGCTCAACAGCAGGGCCCTGGCCTTGGCGAGCATTCATCGCGAAACGCCTGACCCTCCGGGCGGAGTTATCGAGCGGGATCCTGAAACCGGTGAGCCGACGGGCGTCCTTTTCGAGATGCGGGGCTTTCTGCGTCAGCGTCTGGGCAACATTCGGACTGAGGGGGAGTTCGAGGAGGGGATGCGATCCGCCGGACGGCTGCTGTCTGGATATGGAATTACTTCTGTACAGGACGCTGGCGCCGATAACGGCATCGAACGATGGCTAACGTTCCAGGGGCTTCAGTCCCGAGGAGTATTGTCCTGCCGAATTACGATGTTCGCGGGAATTGGCAGGTTGGACGAGATGCTCAATGCCGGACTGTCCCATGGATCAGGGGACAACCGGCTGCGCCTGGGGCATGCCAAGATTGTGCTGACGTTGACGTCGGGCGCGCTTCACCCGCCGTTGGAGGAACTAAAGGGGCTGGTGTCTATGGCCCACAAGCGAGGACTTCCGGTGGCATTGCATTGCATCGAAGAGGAAGCGATCGCCGCGGGTGCGGAGGCGCTGAAGGCCTGTCGGACTCCGGGTCTTTCTGACCGCATCGAGCATTGCGCTGAGGGCACGCCGGACCTAGTGGAGGCCGTGCGCAGGAGCGGGGCATCTGTCGTAACGCAGCCGGGGTTTATCTATCACAACGGCCATTCCTATCGGGAGAACGTTGACTGGCGGTTGCTTCCGCACCTGTACCCCGTGGAGGCGCTTAAGCGCGCGGGGGTTTCGGTGGCCTTCGGCTCCGATGCTCCGGTAATAGATCCCAATCCCTGGCCCGCTATATATTCAGCCGTTACACGGCGGGCTGCGGATGGGAACGCTTTGTCGACACACAACTCAATTGACCAAACAGTAGGCGTGAGCGAAGCCCTTCGAATGTACGCCGCCGCCCCTGCCTACGCAGAAGGAGCTTCGGTCGCCAAGGGCTCGATCGAGGCCGGGAAGTTGGCTGACATGGTGTTGGTGGATTCCGACCCGCTTTCGGCGCACCATGAAGACCTGCCCAAGACTAAGGCGGTGATGACGCTGGTCGGCGGCGAGGTGAAGTGGAGTCAAATATAAAGGGGCGGGTTGGTGAACCCGCCCCTGCGGAGCCATCGGGTAAAACTGAGCCCTAGTCGGCCGCCAACTGAGTGAACCGGCCGTATTCCGGGGTGTTGGTGTCGGCCTCGGTCCATATATCCTTGACCCGATCGGTGTTCTTCTGGGCCCCAGACTGATCTCCCTGACCCGCCTGTGCGCGGGCTAGCCAGTAGAGTTCCCGTGGGGACTCTCGGCGGGACAACCGCTCCCTGAGCATGTCGGTAGCCTTGTCGAACTCCTCTGCCCTGAGGAAGGCCTCCAACAGAGTATCTTCGAAGACCAGGCGCTGGGCGTGGCTGCCACCGACGCGGGTGAGCTGCGGGTAGACCGGCTCCATGAGCCGGACGGCCTCTGCGTAGTCGCCGCGACCAAAGGCTCCGATGCCCTTGATTAGAGGCAGCGTGGCCTCGCGAGCAGTGGCGTCGCCATTGTCGGCCATGGCCTGCAGGCCGTCGACCAGCTTGCCGAAGGACTCGTCGTCGCCGGCCGCGGTGAAGGCCAGCGCGGCATGGGCGTCGCGGAATGACGGGCCGGGCCGGGCGGCGGCGGGAGCGGCCAGCTCGATGAGCTCGCTCCACGGGGCCTGAGGCGAGGTGTCGCCGTAGATCTTCATGCGCCAGATCAGCGACGCGCTGTCGGCAAGCGAGGCAAACTTCAATTCCTGTACAGCCGGTCGAATGTCGCGGTCGTACCAACCGAGGGCCTGGTTGTAACGGCCCATAGCCAGTTCAAACAGGGCTTGGTGCCAAGACAGGTGCACGCGGTAGGTGGAGCGGCGGTCGTAGTCTTCGAGCCACCCGCTTAGGAAAGCTGCGCCCTCATCGTCCTGGCTCATTTCGTAGAAAACGTGGGCTACAGAGTGGGCAGCAACGCCGTTGGAAGGATTGAGGTCCAGGGACCGCTGGGCAAGGTCCATTCCCTCGGCCATCTTGCCGATCTCGTGGTTGGCCCAGGCGTACTGACCCAGGAAGGCCCAGTCTTCCCCGTAATGCGGCGCGGCCTCAGTCATCAGCCGGAAGAACCGGGGCGGATAGTCGGGGGCGCCGATGCCCACGCAGCCCTGGGTGTAGAGGCGCTGTGCCAGACGCAAGATCAGGGCGTCGCGGGGGTATTCGCTGGCGTGCTGGTGCGCTGCGGCAGTGGCGGCGTGGTTCTGGCCGTGGACGAACTTGGACACGACGTCGACGAATCCCCGTTCCCGACTGCTCAGGCCAGAGGACAGATTCTCTGCCTTCTCCGCGCTGGCCCGCGCTTCGGGTACGTTGATGCGAAGGAACTCCAAGAACGCCTTGGAGGCATAGGCAAGGGCGAACCCTTCATCGGCCTCGATAGCCCGGTCGAAGGCGTCTTCGGCGCCGAAGTTCTGCGACAGGGCCAAGTCCAGCCCCTCCGCATAGTGGGCCAAGGCGGTCTGGGAGTTGGTGGTGAGGGGGAGTCCGTAACGATCTGTGAAGTTGGCTTCAGTAGTCATAGCAGCCTCCTGTATGCGAATTGTGCCACGGAGCGGACGGTGAATCAATGACTGCCGTTATGTCAAAGTACGAGATCTGCACTTGGGACAAATGAGTCTGCTATACTTTTCGGCAATTCGCATAGAGGGTAATACCGATGGCAACTGATAGGCAAGTCAACAGGATTACGATGCGGCAGATCAGCGGCTCTGCCCGCTCGAAGAAGGTGCGTGTGGACCTGGGCGACGCGTCGGAATTTACAAAACTTCCCAAACTGGTGAAAGTAGGTAGCGCTAACTACTTTCTCGTGAAAGGTGGTGAAGGATACAGGATGCTCTCCACCCTCTGTCCGCACCAGGGCGGCGAGGTGGAGGACGTCGGCGAGGATGTCTTCGTTTGCGATACTCACGGCTACGAGTACGAGAAGGGCGACGGCCGGTGCGTGAACAACCCGGAGTTGCGGATGAAGGTGTTCCTGGTCACTCAGCAGGAGGGCCGCTTAGTGGCTCTGGTCCCCGACGAGTAGGGCGTGGATGAGACTGCGTACTAAAATCGAGTGGCGAGGATCAAACACCCTGAAGTGAATGACGAATGGGTGACCAGCGTGATAGAGAGCCCGCTTCATTCCGAAACCAGATTTGTAAATGGCGAACATCGCTGATTGCTTTACGGATACATCGAGGAGATAGACCGCTGGGTCCTCGTGATCCTCACAGAGGACGGTCGGCTATTGAATCGGCATATAGACCTGGGAGCCATGAGGAGATGGGGTAGGCCATGAGCGAACCCCTAATTGGCTCAGCGAAACTGCAGGTCTATTACGACCCGGACACCGACACACTGTCCTTGTGGAACGGGTATCCCGCTTGCGAAGCCAGCGAGGTCGGTGAGGGCCTGACTGCCGACTATGATGGGGAGGGCGAAGTCGTCGGAATCACCATCGATGGAGCCATGAAGCTGTTGGAACCATACCTGAGGAAGAAGTAACCTTTTCCAATGAACTACAAAAGAGGGGCGGCCGGTTGGCCGCCCCTCTTGATTTCCTGGAGCATTCCGCTCCATTAACCGATCTGGTCGTAACTGCGGAGGAGCTTGCCGGGGAGGGCACCGGTGCACTCGTTGTCCTTGAACGTCACAGAGCCGTTGACTAGGATGTAGCGCATGCCGGTGGGCTTCTGGATCAGGCGCCTCTCGCCGCCGGGGAAGTCGGTGGCGAACTGGGGCTTGTCAAACTCCAGGCCCAGCTCGTCCATGTTGTAGACCATGATATCAGCGAAGTCGCCCACCCGAAGGGTACCGCGGTTCTTCATGTCGGAGAACCAGGCAGGCAGGGCGCTCATCTTGTAGTGCGCCTGCTCCAGGGACATCAGCTCCCGGTCGCGAACCCAGTGGCCCAGGAAGTAGACCGGCCAGACGCTGTTGACCAGAAATCGGGTGTGGGCGCCGCCGTCGGACACCGAAATGTGGACAAAGGGATTCTTCAGCCTCTCCGCTGTGACGTCATCGCCCCGATTGTTGGAGGGGTGAGCGAATTCGGTCTCCAGATCCTCGTCAAGGGCGATGTCCAGCATGGCGTCGAGAGGATGCTTGCCCTCGGCCTCGGCGATGTCGGCGATGCTGAGGCCCTCATACTGGAGGTTGCGCTCGTGGGCAACCTCGACGACTTGCAGCCTGGTCCAGTCTGTCCGCGGGTGGGGGCGGTCGAGTACGTCCTGCTTCATGCCGATGCGAACGCCGTCCTCGGAGAGCTTGGCGATACGCTCTTCCTTGGTGCCAACCAGCGGCTGCACCCAGTGGGGCATGTAGTCGAATAGGTTGTATTCGGAGAGTTTGAACTCGGAAATGGTGGGGACGGGGCCCAATTGCGCCACCACGGGCAGTCCCTCGGCGCGCACCTGTTCGAGCCAGTCATAGCCTTCATCGTCACCCAATACGACGTGGAGCGGGCGTCCGCTCATCCGGACCATCTCAGCCAGCATGTCGCGCTGCCCGGCACGGTCGTCGGAGATGCCGATGGTCCATCCCAGGTGGCCGACGCCGAACTGGGACAGCACCTGGGACAGGGCGAGGAACTCCTCGCGGGAGGCGACGTGGCTGGGGAGCCAGCTACCGTCCTCGGGGCGGTCTTCCAGGTTCTTGTCGGCCGAGATGCCGAAGGCGCCGGCCTTCATGGCATCGTAGAGGATCTGCTTCATCTGGTTGAGCTCGGCATCGGTGACCGAGGTGCGCTCGCGGGCCGGGATCATGCCCAGCACGTAGCCGCGGAGGGGCGAGAAGGGGACCACGCAGCCTACGTTGACGCCCAGGCCCTGACGGTCGAGGCTGTCCATGTATTCCGGGAAGGTCTCCCAGTCCCAGCGCATGCCCTGGCGCATGGACTCGAGGGGGATGGCCTCGATGCGGTTCATCATCCGCATGTTGAGGTCGCGGTCGTCGGGGCGGGTGGGCGCGAAACCGAAACCGCACTGGCCCACGGTCAGGGAGGTGACGCCGAACCAGCCCGAGAGAGAGGCGTAGGGGTCCCAGTTAAGCTGAGCATCGTAGTGTGTGTGCAGGTCTATGGCGCCGGGCGCGACGATGCAGCCGCTGGCGTCGATCTCCTGGGCTGCGCCGCCGTGGATGCGCCCGCTGATCATGGCGACGCGGCCGTCCTTGATGCCCAAGTCGGCGCGGATACGGGGCATGCCAGTTCCGTCCACCACCGTCCCACCACTGATTACGAGGTCAAATTCCGGCATTCCAATTCCTCCAGCGAGTGAATCCGATTCAGTAGTTCATATTGTTCGTGGAGGCAGTTTAGGCTTGGTGCAAAGGAGTGTCAAACAGCGAAGATACACAGATAGCAATCTATATATTATGACCGACTTACGTTCATGTTTGCGTGAAATGCCCAGTTTATCGCTTTTACTGGAATGCCAACTAACGCCGATCATAGGAGGGGCGACAGGCGTCAATCCGAAGGGAATAATGACAGAGCGAAACAGACGAAATCTGAGGTAAAGACTTTCAGTTCTGGCCCTTTTCGTACCATCCCGTCCCAACCTAGGCAGGCAGGGGGCGACTCGCGATACAGAGCATCGACTCGGCTCGGGAGACTAGTGAGGGACAGTTGTCCACTTCCAAATTGGATTGGACGGCCCAAAGTTTCGGCTTTCCTGGCGGTGCGTGACGTTCTCTGAAGTTGGCGGGAGTACTGCCGGCTGGGTTGGCAAACGAGAGGTCCTCCAAGCCAGCGAGGGACGGATTCATCAGGTAGCACAAACTCACTAAACGTTGTCTCCAACTTTGCCGGAGGCAGCGCGGCGGTGGCACCGGGCAAGTGTCACCGGCAGGGTGTGCCGATTCAAGTGGTCGAACCAACTTTCCAGGCCGATGGCGGCTCATTTTCCCCCTTGCGCGGAGGGGGCTGGATTTCCGGTCTCCGTTTCTGCGAAGGAGAGGCTTGCGGGAGCGGCGACAGGTGTGAGCAATGATAAAGGCCCCGCCGGCTGTTGCAGGGCCTTGAATCTCGGGTAAACGGTACGGCTAGCCGACCTGGTCGTAGCTGCGGAGGAGATTGCCGGGCAGGGCGCCGGTGCACTCGTTCTCCTGGAAAGTTACGGTGCCGTTGACCAGGATGTACCGGATGCCAGTGGGCATCTGTATGAGGCGCTTTTCGCCTCCAGGGAAATCGGTGGCAAACTGGGGCTTGTCGTACAGTAAGCCCAGTTCATCCATGTTGTAGACCATTATGTCGGCGAAGTCACCCACGCGGATGGTGCCGCGGTTCTTCATATCGGCAACCCAGGCCGGCATCTGGCTCATCTTCTGGTGGGCCTGCTCCAGGCTCATGATGTTCTTCTCCCGGATCCAGTGGCCCAAGAAATAGACCGGCCAGGTGCTGTTGATCAGGAACCGGGTGTGGGCGCCACCGTCGGACACGGAGATGTGGGAATAAGGGCTGGTGATGTAGTGGGCATCGTCGTCGCCACGCCCACCAGCGGGATGGGCAAATTCGGTCTCCAGGTCTTCGTCCAGAGCCAGATCAAGGAAGGCGTCCAGCGGGTGCTTGCCCTCGGCTGCAGCGATGTCGGAGATGCTGAGGCCCTCGTACCGCAGGTTGCGCTCGTGAGCGACCTCGACGACCTGCACCTGCGCCCAGTCGGTGCGCACATGGGGGCGCTCGATGACATCCTGTTTCATGCCCACGCGAACGCCGTCCTCAGACAGCTTGGCGATGCGCTCTTCCCTGCTGCCGACCAGCGGCTGGACCCAGTGGGGCAAGTAGTCGAAAAGGTTGTACTCCGAGAGCTTGAACTCAGCGACCACGGGGACCGCCGTCTCCTGAGCGATGACTGGCAGGCCTTCCTCGCGGACTTCCTTCAGCCACTCGTAACCCTCAGTGTCGCCAAGGATGACATGCAGCGGGCGACCGCTCATCCGGACCATCTCAGCCAGCATGTCGCGCTGGGCGGCGCGATCGTCCGAGATGCCGATGGTCCAGCCGATGTGCCCGACGCCGAACTGGCCGAGCACCTGGGCCAACGCCAGGAATTCCTCCCGGGAGGCGACATGGCTGGGGAGCCAGCTACCGTCCTCGGGGCGGTCCTCGAGGTTCTTGTCGGCCGAGATGCCGAAGGCTCCGGCCTGCATGGCCTCGAAGAGGATCTGCTTCATCTGGTTGAGCTCAGCCTCGGTGACCGAAGTGCGCTCACGGGCGGGGATCATGCCAAGGACATAGCCGCGCAGGGGGGAGAAGGGCACCACGCAGCCTACGTTGACGCCCAATCCCTGTCGGTCAAGGCTGTCCATGTATTCGGGGAAGGTCTCCCAGTCCCAGCGCATTCCCTGGCGCATGGACTCGAGGGGAATGGCCTCGATGCGGTTCATCATTCGCATGTTGAGGTCGCGGTCTTCAGGGCGCGTGGGAGCGAATCCGAAGCCGCACTGGCCCACGGTCAGGGAGGTGACGCCGAACTGGCCGGACAGCGACGCGTAGGGGTCCCAGTTGAGCTGAGCATCGTAGTGAGTGTGCAGGTCGATGGCCCCGGGAGCCACTATACAGCCGCTGGCATCCAGCTCCCTGGCTCCGCCGCCGTGGATGCGTCCGCTGATCATGGCGATGCGGCCGTTCTTGACGCCGACGTCGGCTCGTTGCCTGGGAATGCCGGTGCCGTCGACTACAGTACCGCCGCGAATTACGAGGTCAAACTCTGGCATGCCGGAACCTCCATTGCATTTCGTTAAGGTGCCCTGTTTATGTGGCGAAGTTTACCACAGGCGGTACTACGAAAATTCGCTTAGCGACAGAGTTACATCGGCGGTAGTCCTCGTCGGGGACGGTGTAGTTCCTCGAGAGCTGCTCCTGCCCTCAGGATTGTCCCTTCCTCGTAGTGTCGTCCCACAATCTGGACACCGATGGGCAAGCCGCTTTCGCTCATGCCGAAGGGTACCGACAGGGCAGGGGACCCTGTGAGGTCGAAGGGCACGGTGCAGGTGAGAGCGTGGCGGGCCGGGGCGGTGTCGCCGCCGATCTCATGGCGACGGGTATCATGGGGGTGAGCGACAACCGGGCCGGTGGGAAGCAAGAGCACGTCATAGTCGTTGAAGAGCCGGATGCAGGCGGCGCGGAGCCGCTCAACTTGCTCCATTGCTTCGAGGTATTCGCCGTACTCGGGGCCGGGTATGTTCAGACGGCGTTGCATGGAGAGTGCCAGCATATCCTTCCGTCCCTCAATGATGGGATCAAGGTACTGGCTGCCCTCGGCGGCGAAGATTCGCGCGGAAATCTGCTGGCCGGGCCAGCTTTCCCATCCATCCAGGCCAACCTCGTCGACAAAGCAGCCCAATTCTCCAAGTGCTGCGGCGGCCGAGGCGACGGTGTCCTGCACTTCTCGCTGCACTGGAGCGAAGGGACCCTCTGGGCACCACGCCACTCGGAGTCCCTGCGGTAGGGACAGATCGGAAACGTCAGGAATCGGCACAGGCATGGCGTAGTGATCAGCGCCGTCGGGGCCGGACATCAGCGTCAGAGCTAGTGCGGCGTCGCTCACGCTGCGCACTATGGGCCCGACGTGCATGAAGCGGAGAAGCGTGTCGGGCCAGTGGCCGGTGAGAGGAATCCTTCCGTGGGTGGCCTTAAGTCCGACGATGCCGCAGTAATTGGCAGGCTCACGGATAGAGCCGCCGACGTCGCTGCCGATGCCGAGAGGGGACATTCCGGAGGCGACGGCCGCAGCCTCGCCGCCGCTGGATCCGCCTGGAGTGCGTCCGTTCATCCATGGGTTCTCAGTGCGGCCGTAGACCAGGTTGTCGGTCTCCCACCAGAGGGCGAACTCGGGCATGTTGGACTTGGCGATGAAGATGCCGCCGGCGTTCTTAAGCCGCGTGACCACCGTGGCGTCGGCTTCGGGTACGTGGCCCTCGAAGAGTCGGGAGCCGCGGGTGGTAACAACTCCTTCCGTGTCGACACAGTCCTTTACAGTGAAGGGAACACCGTGGAGGGGGCCCCAGAATTCGCCGCTAGACGCCGCGGCTTCGGCCTCCCGCGCACGCTCCATCACGCCTTCGGGGAAAGCGATGAGGGCGTTCAGCTTCGGGTTGACGGACTCGATTCGGTCCAAGTGGGCCTGCATGACTTCAACTGGCGACAGTTCTCGCTCACGGATGCGGCGGGCCAAAGTGGCGGCGTCGGCGTAGATGATGTCTTCGCTCATGGCGGGCCTCCGGCAGTCGACTTCTGGGGGAATTCCCTAGCGGCAGCCTTACCCTAATGGATGGCTGCGGCGGGGGCTGCGGCGCGCTCGTTGACGAGCTTGCCGGTGTGGAACCGGGACAGGGCAAAGGGTTTGATCAGGTCCGGCGTTTCACCAGTGGAGATGAGGCTGGCAATGTTCTTGCCAGCCGCGGGAGCGGCCTTGAATCCCCAACTGCCCCAGCCGCACGAGAGGATGAAGCCGTCGATACCTTCGACGGGGCCCATAATGGGTGCGTAGTCGGGGGTCATGTCGCACAGACCGGCCCACTGGCGCAGCACCTTGACCTTGGACAGGCAGGGAAACATTTCAAGGGTGTGCCCAGCCAGCTGCTCCATGGGCAGGAGGGAAGATTTCATGCTGTAGGAAGGATAGGGGTCGACGCCGCCGCCGATTACCACCTCGCCGCGGTCGGTTTGGTAGACGTAGGCGTGGAGGTTGGCGGACGAAATGGTCTTGTCGAGGAAGGGTTTTAACGGCTCGGTGACCATCGCCTGCAGCGGGTGGGTGGTGATGGGGAGGTCCAATCCGGCGAGGCGTGCGACCTCGCTGCTCCAGCCGGCGGTGGCGCTCATGACCACCTCCGCCTCGACGAAGCCCCGCGTGGTCTCGACGCCGGTAACGCGGCCGTTGGCACAGTCGATGCCGGTAACCTCGGTGAACGGATGAAGCTCCGCACCGCCACGGTCGGCACCGCGGCCGAATCCCCAGACGACGGCGTCGTGACGGATCACGCCGCAGGGGGGATGGTACATGGCACCGAGGATCGGGTAGAGGAGACCTTCGCGCAGGCTCATGGACGGCACGAGCTGCTTGATCTCGCTGGGGCCGATCATCCTGCTGTCCACGCCGAGGATGCGGTTGAACTCGGTGCGCATCCGGAGGGCGTAGAGGGCGGCATCGGTGTGGCCGAGATCCAGCCGTCCCATCTGGTTGAAGAGCATGTTGAAGTCCAGTTCCCTGGCCAGGTCTTCATACAGCTTGACGCTCTGGTCAAAGAAAGGGATGCCCTCGACCGTCAGGTAGTTGGAGCGGATGATGGCAGTCGTGCGGGCGCTGGCCCCACCGCCGAGGTATCCCCTGTCGAGGACAGCGATGTCCTTGACACCGAGCTTAGTCAGATAGTACGCGGTGGAAAGGCCGTGAACGCCTCCGCCGATGATGACCACGCGGTAACGGTCCTTCAGGGGGCGTGTCTGCCACATGCGGTTTTTTCGGAAAAGCTGGAACATCTCGATCCTTGGCGATCAGCCCTGGTGTCTCAAGCCGGAGAGGGCCTGGGTACCTACAGGTCCGCCGCCGAGTTCGTGGGCGGTTTCCACGAGGACCTCCCAGAGGTATTCGCCGAACTCGCGGCCGAAGTAGAGTTGGTAGATGGGGGCGTCGTGGACGTCGCGACGAATCAGGAGGCCCTGGACTTCGGCGAATCGGGACTGGACGCACGACAAGTCGGGCAAGGCGCGAGGAGACACGTCAAGCTCGGTGATGCGGCTTATCAGACCCTCCGTGGCAGGGCCGATGAACGAAATGCCAGCGAGAGCGGAGGTGACGTCGATAGCGTGAGCGCAGGCTACGGCCGAATCGGTGGGCATGGCGGCTATGGCAGATGGCACCTCGCCGGTCGGAGTCAGGAGCAGGAACTCATCTGAGGAGAGACACGCAGACAGCAGCTTGCCGCCGCGTGGCAGCGTAGAATCGACTTCGGCGACGGCACCGACAGTGAGTTCCCTCGCCAGAGGTATCAGCGCGCCCGCGGTCTGGGCTGCAACCTCTCCTACCACCTTGACCTTGCCAATGGGGCTAACGTCGGAGACTCCTACGGTTTCGCGAAGCCACCTTGCTTCTTCCGCAATGTCGCCGTATTGGAGGGGCAGCTGCCAACCGTTGGCGTCGGCCATGAGCGCGCCCATTTCCCGCTGGGCGTGGTACATGGCGGTGCGCCTTTCGAGGGCGATGGAGGACATTGCTTAGCTCCTCAGCCGGTGTCCATCGGGATCGTAGACCGGCTGGAGGGTAACACGGGCTTCGACAGGCCGCTCTCTTAGCAGCACCTCGATGGTCGCCCCTTCGACCGCGAAGTTGGGGGGAACCCAGGCGAGGCCGAAGCCAACGTTGAGCGTGGGGCTGATGCGGGCGCTGGTTACGCGTCCTATGGGCCTTCCGCCGCTCACCACCGGGGTGCCGTCCTCGGGGGCTGCCGATACGGGCAACACGAAACCGACCAAACGCTGCTGCAAACCCCGTTCCGAGGCGACGACTAGGCCACCGCGACCGATGAAGTCGTCCTTGTCGAACCGGACGGCCCAGTCGGAACCCACATCCATTGGCGTGGATATTGCGTCCGTGTCCTGACCGACGATGATGTGTCCCTTTTCCAGCCTCAGGATGCGTTGAGCCTCGAGGCCGAATGGGGAGATGCCGAATTCCTGGCCAGCTTCCATAATCGCGTTCCACATGTACTCGCCGTATTCGGCAGGGAAGTGGACCTCCCAGCCTGCCTCGCCGACGAACCCGATGCGCAGCAGCAGGCACGGGACTCCCGCAACCTCGCCCTGAGCCGATCGCATGTAGCGGAAGCGGCGAGTGGAGTGGTCGATATCGGTGAGCTTTACCAGTGTTTCGCGAGCCCTGGGCCCCGCCACGTTGACCGCACCGTAGGCGGCAGTCACGTTAACGACGTGGGCGCAGTTTCCGGCCCCCGCATTCCACCAGTTAAACCATTCCTCGATAACGTCGGCGTTGCCTGAGGTGGTGGTAACGAAGTAGCGATCGTCGGCCAACCTGGTAACCGTTCCATCGTCCAGGATGACGCCGTCGTCGGAGGTCATCAGGCCGTAGCGGATACGGCCTACTGGCAGGTCGGAGAAACTGTGAGTGTACAGGCGGTCCAGGAGTTGCGGTGCATCCGAGCCAGCAACCTCCAGCTTGCCCAAGGTGCCGACGTCAATGACGCCAACGCGCTCGCGCACCGCCGTGCATTCGTCCGCCGTGGACCCATAGTTGTGGGGCCTCAGCCAGGGGCCGGATTCGACCATCCTGGCACCCAGCTCACGGTGAGCCCGGTCCAGCGACGTGCGCTTTATCGGCATCCGCTCGCGACCGGCGAGGGTCCCCAGCGGCACGGGCTGATAGGGAGGCCGGGAGGTGGTAAAGGAGTCGGACGCTGCGCCGTTAGATTCGTCGCCCGTGCGCGCGGCGCAGATGCCGGCCAGTGCCGCGCCGCACATCTTGCCCTGGCAGGGGCCCATGGTTACGGTGGTGTAGCGCTTCAGCGTCTGTACGTCCGCGAAGCCCTCGTCGATGGCCTGCTCGACGTCGTGTACCGACACGTCCTCGCAGTAGCAAAGGTAGGTGCGGGCGTTCGTACCTGTTGGAATCGCGGGGGACGGTACAAATCGGGGACCCTGCGATGCATGGCCGTTTGTGGAAATGTCAGAGAGATTGGCAGACTTTCGTCCTGCTTCTCTCCCCTGCTCCAACACTTCTTCAAGAGACGTAGCGCCGTTGACGCCACCCGCTAGGGTTACTCCCGTTTGAGACGCGCCCATCTGGTAAAGGAGGGCGTCCACAGGATGGGGCTTGCCCGACATGCAGAGCAGGTCACAACGGATTCTTGTGGCCCTGGACCCCGCGCCGCCGGTGGCCGCGACCACTGCGGCCTTGATTCTTCCTTTGCCTGCAGCCCTGACAACTCGATGGCCTGCGAGGACCCTTATGCCCCGCTGCCGAACTGCTTCGGCAATTTCGCCATGATCTACCCCTGAAGAGTCCACTACCGCAGCGATGCGCACACCCGCTTCCATGAGCACCAGCGCTGCCTCGTACCCTTCGGCGGTCTCGGTGGCGATTACCGCTTCGCGGCCGGGCCGTACGCCGTAGATGGCCACTAGACGGCGGGCCGCCGAGGCGAGCATTATCCCGGGCAGGTCGTTGTTCTCAAAGAGCAGAGGGGTTTCCTGGGCACCGGTGGCCAGGACAACGTGCTTCGCGCGAAGCCGGACGAGACCATCTGCGGTCAGGACGGCGAGCAGGTTGTCCTGGTACAGGCCGAAGACGGTGGCGTTTGGCAGGGTTTCGATGTTGGGATTGCTGAAAACGGCTTCAGCGAGTCCCTGGGCCGTCTCGGTGGCAGAATTGCTGTCGCCCTCGGGATTGGCCACTCTCTGTAGGCTGTAACGCAGGTGGCCGCCGATGGCTGGCTGGTCGTCAATCAACACAACGGTCGCACCGGACTCTGCGGCGGCCAGGGCGGCCGAGATTCCGGCAGGACCACCGCCAACAACCGCAACATCGGCGTGCATGTTCCGGCTGCTGAATTCCTCGTCGTGGGTGGCATCTATGTCGATGCTCCCCAAACCGCCGACTCGGCGAACCAGCTTTCTTGCCAGGAGCCACAGGGCTTTGGGGCGATGAAGGGCCTTGTAGTAGAAGCCGACGGGCATCAGCCAATGCATGCGGTCCAGCAGGGATCCAATGTCGAAACGCAACGACGGCCAAGCGTTCTGGCTTGTTACTTCCAGGCCGGGCTCGATTGGTCGTATGCAGGCCCGCACGTTGGGTTCGTCGCCAACGGTAACCATGCAGTTGGGGCAGTTGCCGGCGCAACAGAGTAGGCCGCGGGGGCGGTGGTACTTGAAGCTGCGGCTGAAGACGCGCGTGCCCTGGGCGTAGAGCGCAGAGGCTATGGTGTCGCCCTTGAAGCCATTTACCCTGTTCCCGTCGAATTCGAACTCTACCGGAGAAGTACGGTCGATTGCTTCACCGGCTTTGGGTTCGACCCTGGAATGACCATGGTTGTTACTTTCGGGCATTACTCTGCCAGCAGGAAAATGTACGGCCAAGCGGGCCTGCAGCTATGACCCAGACGGCTGCTCGCCAGGCCAGAAGGTCGCCCGGATCGCGTTTCCGGTGGTATCGCGCAGGGCCTGAAACCAGCGTCGACACCCGTAGCGGTGGTTCCACCACTCGCGCTGCACTCCAGCAACGTTTGGGCGGAAATAAAAGTAGCTGCTCCACTCGCGTTCCAGCGCACCGGAAGAAGGACGCGATACGACTTCCCCGCCGAAACGGAACTCGTTCACGCCGCGTTCTCCGCAGTTGGGGCAGTTCAGCAGAAAGGACATGCAGAGCGGTCCACCCTAGAACATCGTCAGGTAGCGTTCGATTTCCCAGGGGGTTACCTGTCGGTGGTATTCGCGCCACTCCGCCTCTTTTTGCTCGATGAACTCGTCATAGATCACGCCCAGTGAGTCTCGAACGACTGAGTCGGCTTTCAGTTCGGCCAGGGACTCGGCAAGGGACTGTGGGAGCATTCGCACTCCACGCCTTCGGATTTCCTCAAGTCCCAGATCGTAGAGGTTGCCGAGGTTGGGTTCGCCTGGGTCAAGCTGGCGGCGGATGCCGTCCAAGCCGGCAGACAGGTAGGCCCCAAAGGCCAGGTACGGGTTGCAGGCGGCGGACATGGTGCGGTCTTCTAGATGGCCAGGTCCGGCGGTGCGAATCATCTGGGTGCGGTTGTTATCGCCGTAGGAGACAAAGGCGGGCGTCCAGAGAAATCCTGACGTCGATCCCATGAGAGCAGAGCCGACCTGCAGTCGCTTGTAGCAGTTGACTGTCGGCGACATCACCGAGCAGAGAGCTGGCGCGTGGGCGAAAACGCCCCCGATAAAGTGATATGCAGTCTGGGACAGGCCAAGGCCACGACGATCGTCTTCGTCGAGGAACAGGTTTTCCCCAGTCTCCGAATCGGCCAAGTGGTAATGGATGTGCCCGCCGCTTCCGGTGCGGTCAGTGAAGGGCTTGGCCATGTGGGTGGCGATAGCCCCGTGCTTCTGGGCGTACTGGCTGGTCATCATCTTGAAGAAGGTGTAGCGGTCGGCGGTGGTCAGGGCGTCGGAGTAGTGGAAGTTGATCTCGTACTGCCCGTTGGCGTCCTCGTGGTCGGACTGGTAGGCGTCCCATCCAATTTGACGCATTGCAGTCATCATGTCGCGGAGGTAGCCCATGACGTTGGCTATGCCCTTGAAGTCATAGCAGGGCTTGCGGAGACTGTCGATATCGTTCGGGTCGTAGACCTTGATAGAGCCGTCGGGGTTCCTGGTGACCAGAAAATGTTCCGGCTCTATGCCGACGTTGAAGACGTAGCCCCCGGCCCGAACGCTGTTTAGAAGCGACTTGAAGTGCTGCCTTGGGCAGTAGGGGTGAGGCTCGTCGTCTACGAACAGGTCACTGGCAAAACGGGCGAGCCCTTCATCCCAAGGGACGGGGGTATAGGAGTCGAGGTCGATACGGGCCATCATGTCGTGGGAGTGGGGCCCCTGGCCCATTCCGATGACGGCAGCGCCTCCGAACCCCGCACCCACGTCGAGCACATCCTCGAAGTGCTCTACCGGAACCATCTTCACTTTGGCGGAGCCGTTCAGGTCGACAAACTGGGCCAGCAGGAACTTTATGCCGTCGTCCGTCATTCGCTGGGCGATTTCTTCCCTGCTTGTCATTGTTCGCGCTCCTTGGTCGCGTGTGGTCACCTTGGCGACCGCGGCCCATATCTCTCGATTGGTGACTTCTGGCACCTACAAATAGGACAGCGGCCTCGAGTCATAGAGCTGGTCGGCGAAGTCAGTAATCAGGTTCCGGTGGACGAGTACGTCGATCCAGTGGCTGGGGATTTCGCTGGCCCCGTAATAGGCGCCAGCAATCTGGCCGTACACCGCGCCGGTGGTGTCAGCGTCCTCGCCCAGATTCACCGCCATGCAGGCGCCGTCGGCGAAGTTGTCGCTGTTGTGGAAGGCCCACAAGGCGGCCTCCAGAGATTCGACCACGTATCCGCTTCCCCTGATATGCGGGGGGCCGAAGATCCTGAAAGACCCGAATGCAACACGCTTCACTTCGTCCGACAAGCCCTCGACGACCGCCGGGGCCAGCACTTCTTCCTTGTCGGCGCCCCACAAAGCCCTGACGATGACGGCCGCCATGAAGCGGCAGGCGCTAACGGCGTCATCAGCGGCGTGGGTGGTGGCGGAACTCTGGGCAGCGTACAAGACCGCGTCGTCCATGCTCTTTGCGAAGAACATGGGGATGGGAGCAAGACGCATGATGGAACCGTTGCCCGCGCTGTCGGGGGAGGTCAGGCCCGATGGTTCGCCAGTGGCCTGAAAGGCCTCCAGTGCGGCCCTCGTGGTAAGGCCGATGTCGAAGCACAGTCCTGTGCTGCTTAGATGGCCGCTTCTCCACCAGCGCACGTACCGCTCCAACTGATCCTTCGCATCGAATCCGCGGCAGTGAATCAGGCTTTCGGCAAGGCAGAGGGCCATGGAAGTGTCGTCGGTCCATTCGCCGGGCATCAGCCCGTGCGGGCCCCCGCCCAGGATCTCGGTAACGGGGTCGAAGCTACCCGGTCGCATTAACTCGACAGGAGCTCCCAAGGCATCGCCCACGGCCAACCCCAACAAGGCACCCCGGTAACGGTCAACCTCCGGCTCGATGTGGAAAAACTGCATTGGTTCACGCGCAACCAAGGTACTACCCGCCAAAGACCTTGTTGGTTCCCACCAGTGGCACGCGGGCCATGGCTGACGCTTCGATGGTAAGAGCGGCCAGATCTTCGGGCTCCAGGCTGTGGACGTCGCCCTTGCCGAGGGACCGAGTGAGGAGTGTCATCTCCATGGTCATGGAGTTGATGAAGTTCGCCACCCGTTCCGCGCCCTCGTCCGGGTCGAGACGGGACATGAGCTCAGGGTCCTGGGTGGCAATGCCAACCGGGCACTTGCCGCTTTGACAGAAGCGGCAGTAACCGGCGGGGACACCCACTTCCTCTTCAAAGTTGCTCTCAGGAATCTCCTTGTTGCAATTGAGGGCGACGAGAGCGCCTAGACCAATAGCGACCGCGTCGGCTCCCAAGGCCAAAGCCTTGGCAGCGTCGGCGCCGCTGCGGATGCCACCCGAGGCGATCAGGCTGACTTTGCCGTACAGTCCAAGCTCCCGCAACGCTTCCCGGGCCATGACGATAGCTGGCACCGTCGGAATGCCGCTGTGGTCAAGCAACACTTCGGCAGACGCGCCCGTTCCGGCCATCATGCTGTCGATCACGATAGCGTCGGCTCCGGCCTTGGCTGCCAGCTTGACGTCGTCGTCCACGCGGCAGGCACCGAGCTTGACGTGCACCGGGACGCGCCAGTCGGTGGCCTCACGCAACTGCTCGATCTTGACCGCAAGGTCGTCGGGACCCAGCCAGTCGGGGTGGCGGGCAGGGCTGCGCTGGTCAATGCCCAAGGGCAGATCCCGCATCTCGGCTACGTCATCCTGCACCTTGATGCCCATCAGCATGCCGCCGGTGCCTGGCTTTGCTCCCTGACCGACGACGATTTCGATAGCCTGGGCCTGCACGAGGTGGTGGGGGTCGAAACCGTATCGGCTGGGCAAAACCTGGTATATGAGCTTCTCAGCGGCAGCGCGCTCACCGGGGAGCATACCGCCGTCGCCGGTGCAGCTGGCGGAGCCGACCATGGCCGCCGCTTTGCCAAGCGCGACTTTGGCGTTGGACGACAGAGCGCCGTAACTCATGCCGCTGATGTAGACGGGGGTCTCCAGGATCAGCGGATTCTCAGCGTACCGGGCGCCAATGACGGTCCGGGTGTTGCACCGTTCCTTGTAGCCCTCGAGGGGAAAGCGGGTGAGGCCGGTGGAGAGGAAGGTCAGGTCATCGAAGTGAGTGACTTTCTGAAAGGAAGAAAAACCGCGAATACGGTAGCGGCCCAATTCGGCCTTGGCATGAATGTCATCAATGATCCAGGGGGACCAGATCTGGCTGCTTCCCATCACCATGGTATTCCGTCTCCCCTAACTGTTCGCCCCGTTTGATGTGGCCCAAGGTCCGCCCGGAAGTGTCCCACCCCTTTAGAGCGCCGATTTTTCCAGGCGCTCCAACGAGTCGTAATGATATAGCCGTTTGGCCGACACCACCTTGGTGAAGCTGCGTTTGTCAGTGATTCCCTGCGCCTCAAGGGTGGTAAGGACATCGATCAGTTCGTCCTCAGTCATCTCCTCGACCTTGGCGTCGGAGCCCAGGGAGGCGATATTGCCAGCGACGTAGATGGTCCCTTCGTACATCGAGTCGCCCAAGGCCTCGCCGGCGTCGCCGCAGATGATGATGCGGCCTTTCTGCATCATGAACCCGGTCAGGAAACCGGCATTGCCGCCGATGACCATGGTGCCGCCCTTCATGGAGATGCCTGCCCGGGCACCGGCATCACCACCAATGAAGAGCTCTCCGCCGCGCATCGTGGACCCGGCGGAAGCGCCGGCATCGCGGGTCACGGTGATCCTGCCGCTCATCAGGTTATCGCCAACGGCCCAGCCAGCATTCCCTTCGATCACGATTTCCGGCCCGTCCAGCAGGCTGGCGGCGTAGTACCCTACGCTGCCTTCGAAGCGGATAGTACAGTCCTCGAAGATACCAACGCCCAGATTGTGCCGGGCGTTGGGGTTCAGGACAGTTATCTCGTTGCCGGGAGTAGCCAGTCGTTTCAACTCGGAGTTGAACGACCTGGTATCCAGGGCGGCGGCATCTAAAGTAGCCAGGTCATGACCTCGCTCTTCTGAGGTTCAACCCGGTCAATCTCCTGATCGAAAACTCCGCGGAGGGCTATTTCCTCGGAGGCAATGGCTATGACATCGTCGGTTTCCATCGTCACAAGAGGCTTGGCCGACCACTCGTCCTTGGCGTAGCCCAGCCCGTCGCGAGTCGCGACGAGGTACGTAAAAGTACCGTCAAGGTCTTCGAGAGAGGCACGCAGGGCATCATCGAGACCTTCTCCCTGTGCAAGCTTGTCGGCGAGGTATACGGCGATAAGCTCCGAGTCGTTGCCGGTCTGGAAGTGGTGTCCTTGGTCTTCGTACATCCGGCGCAGCTTGTGATAGTTGGTGAGCTGGCCGTTGTGGACCACAGATACATCCGGGAAAGGGTAGGCCCAGAAGGGGTGGGCGTGGTTAACGTCAACCCGGCTCTCGGTCGCCATGCGGACGTGTCCGATGCCATGAGTGCCGCGAATCGAGCCGATGTCGTGGAGTTCATCCATGACCATCGGGGAGCCAACGTCCTTGATGACCTCGGAAGTCCTCCCGATGCTGTGCAGGGCAACGCCCGGTGTTTCAAGGAGAGCGCCTGCCAACTCAGAGGCCTCGCCTTCGAAGTTGACCTCCAGACGGAGGAACTGCCCGGTGCAGCGGCTGGAACAGACCACGCCGCCAACCCGACGCACGGTATCTTCGGCGCGTGTTAGGACTTCAGGGGCCTCGCGGGCGCTGTCCGTCCAGATGCGTACGAGCAAGTCGGCTTCCGGTTGCTCGCCCACGATGGTGACGCCGCTGGAATCCCTGCCGCGGTGAGTCAGCGGTTCCAGCATGCGGATTAGCTGCTGGCCGACCGGGGCCAAGCCACCTGAGGAAGCGCCGGATTTGTGGAGGATGCCGCTTACGCCGCACATACAGAGCGCCCGTTTCCTGCCAATCTGGATAGCTGGCAGTGTAGCCAAGCGCGGCGGATTGCGTCAAGGGCGGAAGAGGTGCCGGATCTGCACTAGCGGCGGCGATTCCAGACGTATTCGGCGAGGTCGTGGAGAGAGCGGCGGGCCTCGCCCTTGGGGAGGGACTTGAGCTCGGCGCAGGCGCGGTTGCAGTAGTCCCGTACCACGTCTTCGCAGTCGCGAATGATGTCCGAGTTGTGGATCATGTTGAGCACGCGCTGGAGCTTTTGGGGGTCATCACGATCTTCGAAAAGAGCAGACACCGGGTTTTCCTCGGGGTAACGCTCTTCCAGCATGATTGTAGGAAGGGTCAGCACCCCGTGCAGCAGGTCGGAGCCGACGGGCTTGCCCAGGTCGGATTCCTCGCCCCCGAAGTCCAGGAGGTCGTCGCCAACCTGGTAGGCCATGCCTATGTTGTAGCCATAGCGACGCATGGCCTGGACCTCTTCCTCGGGGGCACCGGCCAACAACGACCCGGACTCTCCGGCGGTGCAGAACAGAGACGCCGTCTTGCGGTAGATCCGGTCGTTGTAGAGCTCCCGGGCCTGTCCGGCGTCGAAGGCCCCGAAGTATTCGATCAGCTCCCCGCTGGCCAGGTCCATGATGGTCTCGGAGAAGCGGCGCATTATGCGGATGTTGTCGGTATCGCAGACGAAGGTGGCGGAAGTGGCGAAGACGTAGTCCCCAAAGAGGACGGCCACATGGTGCCCCCACACATTGCCGATGGTGGCTCGACCGCGACGAGTGGGGGAATCATCCACGGTGTCGTCGTGGATGAGGGTGGCGAGGTGGAGGAGTTCCACCGCCCCGGCCATTAGCACCAGCTTCTCGCTGTCGTGGGGGTATGAATGGGATGCCAGGAGCGTTATGGCCGGGCGTACGCGCTTCCCTCCGGTCTCGGCCACATAGTCCAGAAGAGGGCGCAGGTGCCCGATCTCAGCGGGTGCGAGGCTCCGGAGCTTGTCATCCACCATGGCAAGCTCCCCCTGAATCGGGGCATAGATGGCCGCGGTCCGTTCGTCGAGTCCGTAGAGCATTAAGGCGCAGTTGCCCTTAACCGGTTGCCACGCCCAGCCTGGCGACTTCTTGGTCCACGACTTCGGGCTCAAGTTTGGTGTACAGGGGAGAGGGGCGATTCAACTCATGGCCCGCAGCGACAGCGCTCAACCCAGCATCAAAGTCCCAGCCCCCATCTTCGACGCGACCTTCTTGCCCCAGGAACTCGTGGAGCCGCTGTGAGCTGAAGGGCATGAAGGGGTGAAGCAGCGTCTTCAGGCAGTTGATGACCGCAACGGCTACCCAGAGACTGGTGGCTGCGGCATCCTTGTCTTCCTTGATGCTGCGCCAAGGGGCCTTGGCGTCCAGGTAGCGATTGGATTCCTGCGCCAAGGCAAAGACGCGGGAAATGGCCGCCTTGAAATGGCAGTCCCCGAGGCTGGTCCCCACCTCATCCATGGCGGCGCGGGCCGAATCGAGCAGCGCGTGATCTGCCTCGTCAAGGTCGCCTGGCGTTGGAATCTTGCCGTCGAAGTTCCGATAGGTGAAGGTGAGCACGCGGTTTACCAGGTTGCCATAGGTGGCGACGAGCTCCTCGTTGTTGCGGCGGACGAACTCTCCCCACGAAAAGTCGGAATCGCCCGATTCGGGCATGTTCACCGACAGCAGGTAGCGCAGCGGGTCTGGGTCGTAGCGCTCCAGGTAGTCGGGAACCCAAACAGCCCAGTTCTGGCTGGTGGAAAATTTCTGATTCTCGAGGCTCAGGAATTCGTTGGCCGGGACGTCGTACGGGAGGTTAAGCCCGTTGCCGTAGCCCAAGATCATGGCGGGCCAAATGATGCTGTGGAAGGGGATATTGTCCTTGCCGATGAAGTAATAGGCCCGGCTATCGGGGTCCTTCCAGAAGTCCTGCCAGCTTTCAGGTTCGCCTTGGATCTGTGCCCATTCCACTGCCGCGGAAAGGTACCCGATCACGGCCTCGAACCAGACGTAGATCTTCTTGTGCTCGTAGCCCTCCAGGGGGATGGAGACCCCCCAGTCGAGGTCACGGGAGATAGCGCGGTCGTGCAGACCATCCTCTAGGTAGCGGCGGGTGAAATTGAGCACGTTGTTGCGCCAGTGGGTCTGCTTGGAAACCCATTCCAGCAGAGGATTCTGAAAGGCCGACAGGCGGAGAAAGAAGTGTTCCGACTCGCGGAATTCCGGCGTGTCGCCGCTCAGTGCGCAGCGGGGTTCCACCAGGTCCTGGGGGTCGAGGGTGCGGCCGCAGGCGTCGCACTGGTCGCCCCGGGCGCGGGTGTTGGCGCAGTGGGGGCAGACGCCCTCAACGTAACGGTCGGGCAGGAAGCGGGAACATGCTCCACAGTAGGCCAGCATCTGATTGTCAGTGTAGATATAGCCCTTTTCCAGCAGCGTCTTGAAAATGTCGTGGGTTACCGCCTCGTGATTGGCGGTATTGGTGTGGGTGAACAGGTCGAAGGAAATTCCCAGCTTCTCCCACGATTCGAGGAACAGCGCGTGGTAGCGATCGACTACCTCGGCGGGCGTGATCCCCTCCTGGTCGGCGCGGATGGTGATGGGGGTGCCGTGAGTGTCGCTCCCGGACACCATCAGCACCTGGTTGCCCCGGAGACGATGGTAGCGGGCGAAAATGTCGGCGGAGAGATAGCAGCCGGCCACGTGTCCCAAGTGAAGGGGACCGTTGGCGTACGGCCAGGCCACAGCGACAAGAATGCGCTCAGTCACGGGACAAGTCCAATCGCTCGAAAGCGTTAGGGGATAAAATTCCGCAAAATACCGGGTTGCTGGGAAAATTATTTTAGCATAAGGACGTGGCACAATATATGCGCCGGGATACGGTTTAGCCTTCCAGCTAGGAACCGTACAGTGCACACGGTGCTCGGACCTATTCGCAAAATTGTGTCGGCGGAGGCGGTATGGAGGCAATCAAAAAACTGCTTGGCGCATACCTGATTGGCGTCGCGATGGTGGTTGCGGTCTGGTTCATCATCAACACGTTCTTCATCGATTCCTTTAATGTCTCGGACGTCTGGTATGTGCTGGACGTGCTCATGCTTGTCGGGCTGGTTATTGCCCTGGTATACACCTACGACAGAAAGAGAAGGGACGCCGACGGCGCATCCGGGGAGGGCATCAGCCGCAAGTACCTCGAAGCCAATGTCGCCTTTTACCTGACCGCTTTCATTACGATCCTGTTCCTACACAACTGGTTTGACTTCCTGGCACAGGGGGAAGCGGGGGCGCTGGGACTGGGAGAGGGCCAAATGCTCAACCACCAGGCCTGGGTTATCTGGGCGTTCGTCGACACCCTGCTGCCACTGGCCCTGGGTACCACCGGGTGTGCCATGTTGAAGGGGTCTTCCAAATAGGAAAAGGCGTTTCTTCCTGGTTAGTTTGTTCCTGAGTTAAAGGGGTCTTCCAAACAGAAAATGGTGTTTCTTTCTGTACGGAACCGGGCTACGGAACATGAGTCAAATGCCGTTGACAGTCTGGCAGGCGACTGCTAAGATTTTCGGTACGAATTCCGCTATGAGCGGGAGTAGTAACGATGGCCTGCAACAGAGAACCGGCGGTTGGTGCGAGCCGGTGGCAGTAGCGTCGCGAACTCGCCCGGGAGCGGCCCGCCTGATGGCTCCAAGACAATCAGAGCAGCAGGGCGCGGCGGGTGACACCGTTAACCAGTCCAAATAAGCCGCCTTGGAAACGCCGGGCACTCGGCAGTTTCAAGGAAGAAGGGTGGTACCGCGGGCCTTCACCCGTCCCTTCATGTGGGATGGGTGTTTTTTATTGTCTGCTCACAAACGGTCTTGAATCCTGGGTGAATCCATCCTCAGGCAGGATATATGAAACTTAGCGGCGCTGAGATTGTCTGCGAGAGCCTCCTCATGGAGGGGGTGGACATCGTATTCGGCTTGCCCGGCGGCGCGGTGCTGCCGCTTTACGGCGCCATGGCCAAATACCCGGGGTTGCGCCATGTACTGGTGCGGCACGAGCAGGCAGCGGCGATGGCAGCAGACGGCTATGCCCGCGCCACCGGACGGGTGGGCGTGTGCTCGGCGACCAGCGGCCCTGGGGCAACCAACCTGGTAACCGGGATTGCGACCGCCCAGATGGATTCGGTGCCGCTGGTGGCTATCACCGGGCAGGTGCCGCGAGCGGCGATCGGCCGGGACGCTTTCCAGGAAACCGACGTTACCGGAATCACGCTCCCCATCACCAAGCACAATTTCCTGGTGATGGAAGTTGAAGACGTGGCTCCAGCGATAAAGGAAGCGTTCCACATCGCACGCACCGGGCGTCCCGGGCCGGTGCTGGTGGACATACCAAAGGACGTACTCCAGGATCTGCGCACCGAGTTCGTCTGGCCCGAAAAGCCGAATCTTCCCGGCTACCACCCGCCCTCCGAGGCACCTGTTGATCAAGTGGCCAGTGCCGCAAACCTGATAAACCAGGCCGAGCGTCCGGTAATCATGGCCGGGCACGGCGTAATTATCTCCCAGGCCTATCACGAACTTGTCGAGCTGGCCGAGAAGGCCCATATACCGGTAATCACCACGCTTCTGGGCATCAGCTCGATTCCCACGGACCACATACTGAACATGGGAATGCCCGGTATGCACGGCATGGCCTACAACAACCTGGCCATCGATCAGGCCGACTTGTTGATCGCGCTGGGAATGCGGTTCGACGACCGCGTAACCGGGCGGCTGCGTGACTTTGCTCCCAACGCAAAGGTCGTGCATATTGACGTTGACGCCTCCGAGCTCGACAAGAATGTCAAGGCCACAGTACCGGTTGTGGGTGACCTCAAGCGGGTGCTGAACCAGCTGATTCCTCTCGTACAGCCCAACGTTCACATTGACTGGCACCGGCGACTGGACCAACTTAAGGCGGAGCACCCTTCGCTATACATCCGCGAGTCGGATGAATTGCTGCCCCAGTACGTGCTGAACCGGCTCTCCGAAGTCGCCGGCGGCGACTGCATCGTAGTTACAGGCGTGGGACAGCACCAAATGTGGGCGGCGCAGCACTGCAAGTTCAAAGAACCCAACACCCTGATCACCTCCGGCGGTCTCGGCTCCATGGGTTACGAAGTGCCGGCGGCGTTGGGTGCCCGGATGGGTCGTCCCGACAAGACGGTCTGGTCGGTAGCCGGCGACGGCGGCTTCCAGATGACCATGTGCGACCTCGCCACCGCTGTGGAAAACAACGTTGACATCAAGTTCGCCATCCTCAACAACCAGAGCCTGGGGATGGTCAAGCAGATGCAGGACGTGTTCTACGACCACGAGTACTACGCGGTGGAGTATTCCGGCAACCCCGACTTCGTCAAGTTGGCGGCAGCTTACGGAATCGACGGACTGCGGGTCACTAAGAAAGAGCAAGTCGACGACGCCGTGCGGCACGCGATGGAAGTCTCCGGACCTGTGATCATCGACTTCGTGGTCAAGGAAGACGAGCAGGTCTATCCATGGATTCCTGCTGGCGAGTCGGTTCACGAGATGATCGAAGAGCAGCCTGCGAGAGGAGGACCGTACTAGATGGTACAGTCCGCTCAGCAGGAACAGCACACCATCATCGCCCTGGTGGAGGACAAGCCGGGTGTGCTGACCCGCGTCGCCAGCATGTTCCGGAGGCGGGGGTTCAATATTGCCAGCTTGGCTGTGGGCCGCAGCGAGAAGCAGGGCCTCTCGCGGATGACCTTCGTTGTCAACGGCGATCTGCCCACGGTGCAGCAGGTAACCCGGCAACTGGACAAGCTCATCGACGTCATACAGGTGTCGTACATATCGACGCACCAGGTAGTTGCTCGGGAACTTGCTCTCCTGAAAGTTTCAACGACGCCTTCCACTCGCGGCGAAATCATGCAATTCGCCGAGTTGTTCAGCGCCAATATAGTGGATGTCAGCCCTACCTGCGTAGTGATAGAGATCACTGGAGGGGAGCAGAAGGTCGACGCGCTGGAGGACCTGCTGCGCCCCTTTGGAATCACTGAAATGGTGCGCACAGGCCTGGTTGCCATGGTGCGCGGACAGGAAAGCGGCATGGAGGCCGAGAACCTGGGCGTGCCAATCAGCGGCAACGGCATCATAAAAATGGACAGCGGGATATAACGCAGAACTACAGCCATTTCCAGTCTTTCAGGGGACGGCCGAAATGAGGCCCCTATCGGAAATGAATGGAAATAGGTGGAATTAAGCGGAAAATCTGAAATTTCAGGAAGGACGGAACAGGCAACGATGGTAAACGTCTATTACGACCAGGACGCGGACCTGGGGGTCCTTGAAAGCAAGACAATCGGCATAATCGGCTACGGAAGCCAGGGCCACGCCCATGCGCTGAACCTGAAGGACAACGGACAGAACGTCGTGGTAGGACTGTATCCGGGCAGTTCCTCTATTGCCACCGCAGAGGGGGCGGGCCTGCGAGTGGCCACCGTGCCCGAGGTGGCCAAGGAAGCCGACGTGATCATGATGGTCATCCCCGACCACCTTCAGGGCCGGATTTACCGGGAACAGATTGAGCCCAATCTCAAGCCGGGCAGCGCCTTCATGGTGGCCCACGGCTTCAGCATCCACTACCGCGAGATTGTGCTTCCAGACAACATGGACGTCATGATGGTCGCTCCCAAAGCGCCGGGCCACCGGATGCGCGAACTGTTCGTCGAGGGCGTCGGCGTGCCCAGCCTGCTGGCCGTCCACCAGGACGCCACGGGCAACGCCAAACAGATCGGCTTGGCCTACGCCAAGGGCATCGGCTGCACCGGCGCGGGCGTGCTGGAGACCACCATCAAGGACGAGACCGAGAGCGAC
The DNA here is from genome assembly GCA_965222025.1 of Dehalococcoidia bacterium. Taxonomy (GTDB): domain Bacteria; phylum Chloroflexota; class Dehalococcoidia; order Lucifugimonadales; family UBA3495; genus VXOI01. The sequence goes on from CBDCTI010000008.1 coordinate 621,296, forward strand.
CTGTTCGGCGAGCAGAGCATCCTCTGTGGCGGTGTCACGGCTTTGGTCAACGCGGCCTTCGAAACGCTGGTCGAGGCCGGGTATCCGCAGGAGATCGCTTACTTCGAGTGCCTGCACGAGCTGAAGATGATCGTCGACCTGATGTACCAGGGCGGCCACAACTACATGCACTTCTCGGTCAGCGATACCGCCGAGTACGGCTCGCTCAGTCGCCGCGACCGCATCATCGACGAGCATGTGCGCGAAAACATGCGCGCAGTATTGAAGGAGATCCAGGACGGCACCTTCGCCCGCGAGTGGATCGCCGAGAACGACGAGGGCCGGCCCCGTTTCGTCCCCATGCGGGAAGCGGCACAGACCGCGCCCATCGAGACTATCGGCAAGGAACTTCGAGCCATGATGCCCTGGATGGACCCGAAGTAAGGATTGCGCCCGATACCGACCGGTCCCTGGTTTCAGTAGTCCGTTCGGCAAACCCAAGATTCGCAGAGGAACGAAATTTATGCAGCAGGAGACGTTGAGTGTAGTTCACCGTCGCACGCTGGTCCTGGCCGGGCTGGGTGTGGTGGACTACGTGACCCAGCCGACCCTTTCTGATCGCCGCAGTTAGCGGCACGGGCGTCCCAGCCAACGAATTCAGAAAGGATATTGAGGAAAAGGAAGAGATGGCTAACGACAAAGTGCTTCTCCTGGACACCACCCTCCGCGACGGTGAGCAGTCGGCAGGCATCGGGATGACCGGCGCCGAGAAGATGGAGATCGCCCGGCAGCTTCAGAAGATGAACGTGGACATCATCGAGGCCGGGTTCGCCGCCAGCTCCCCCGGCGACTTTGAGGCGGTGTCCAACATCGCCAAAGAGGTAAAGGGTCCCATCATCGCTTCGCTGGCCCGGGCCCATCCCAACGACGTCGACCAGGCCTGGCGCGCCGTAGAGCATTCGGAGCGGCCCCGCATCCACGTGTTCCTCTCCTCGTCGGAGATTCACCAGATGCACCAGCTCCGCAAGAACCGGGAAGAAGTCATGGAAATGGCCGTGACGATGGTGGAGCGGGCCAAAAGCTACTGCCCCGACGTTGAGTTTTCTCCCATGGACGCCACGCGCACCAACCCGGACTACCTGTACCAGATGCTCGCCGAGGTGATCCGGGCGGGAGCCACAACCATCAACATTGCCGACACCGTGGGGTACGCCATCCCGTCGGCAACCGGATTCGCACGGCTGCTTGAGGACATCAAGAAAAACGTGCCGGGCATCGAGAACGTAGTGCTGAGCGTTCACTGCCACAACGACCTGGGCCTGGCCGTGGCCAACAGCCTGACCGCCGTTGAGTCCGGCGCCCGGCAGCTCGAGGGCTGCATCAACGGCATCGGCGAGCGCGCCGGCAACGCTTCTCTGGAAGAGATAATCATGGCCCTGGACACCCGCAAGGACCACTTCGGAGTGGACATTGGCATCGACACCACCCAGATTTACCCGTCCAGCCGCATGGTCAGCCGCATCTCCGGCATGCAGGTGCAGGCCAACAAGGCAGTGGTTGGCGAAAACGCCTTCCGCCACGCATCGGGTATCCACCAGGACGGTGTGCTGAAAGACCGTTCCACCTACGAGGTCATGCAGCCGGAGCGCGTGGGAGTGCCGGGGAACAGTCTGGTGCTGGGCAAGCTCAGCGGCCGCGCCGGCCTGCAGGCTCGCTTGGAGGCTCTGGGCTACAGCCTGAACCGCGAGGAGGTCTCCCGGATCTTCGAATCGTTCAAGGTACTGGCAGACCGGAAACGCGAGGTCACCGACCGCGACCTGGAAATTCTGATGGACGAAGAGTCGCGTGAGGCCAACGAGCCCATCAGCTACACCCTCGAACAGGTCCAGTTCAGCGGCGGCGACCACGGCATCGCCACCGCCACCGTGCGTCTGATCGACCCTGAGGGCATCCCCATTACGGACGCCGCCACCGGCAACGGCCCGGTCAACGCCATCTGCAACGCCATCGACCGCGCTATCGGTGTCGTCAGCAAGCTGGCGGACTTCAACGTGCAGGCCGCCACCGAGGGTGTCGACTCGCTGGGCACGGTGACCATCCGCATCGAAAAGGACGGCAAGACCTACACGGGCCGCGGCGCCGACACCGACATCGTGGTGGCCAGCGCGAAAGCCTACCTCAGCGCCGTCAACCGCCAGCTCGCCTCAGACGAGTCGGCCAACGTACCGGCTTTGGGTTCGACGCCGGACTAATCCGGGGCATTCTCGAGACCAGAAGGGGCGCACGATCGTGCGCCCCTTTGTTGTCACACCATCCGCATCTGGAAGCCCTGGTTTCCGACTCCCTTCCCGTCCAGGTGAACGGCCGGATAGCCAATGGTCCGGAGCCGGGCAGCGAGGTCCGGAAAGCCGTAGACGGTGTAGACGCGCTGCGGGTTCACTATATCCACGTAGCCCAACAGGTCGTTGAAGTCGGCGTGGTCACTGTAGGGCAGGCTGGCGTCGGCAGGCCTGCGCCAGTGATGGCGATTCTCGGAGGCGGCCCAGCCGGTCATTTCCACGGTACGCTGGTACCTGTAATCTCGAAGCGCCTGTGAGCTTCGGCCAGGCGGAAAGAGAGCTATGGTACCCTCCGGCCAGTGTCCATCGAAGGCCGCCACTTGCCCTGGGAACTCAACTCCTGCCTCCCGGTAGGCCTCTACCGCTTGGTAGATGCCCGGCTCGACCACAACATCAAAACCATCGGTCAGCAGGTGGTGCAGCAACTCCTGCGCCTTTCCCAACCGCCAACCCAGCGCCACAGGCCGCTCCCCCCGAGACAGCCATGTTCGGAGGGTCCGCGTGGCTGTCGCCAACGTCTGTTCCTGGGAGGGGAATGCGTAATCGGGGTGGCCGTAGGTGGATTCGATGACCAGCGTGTCGGCTTTGACCGCTTCCAAAGGCTCGTTGGTGGGGCTTGGACGGGTCTTGATATCGCCGGTGTAGAGCAGCCGGTGGCCAGTGGCCTTGGACACTACAAGGGTCTGTGCCGACCCCAAGCAGTGACCGGCTGGATAAAGCGTAACGATGCAAGAGGGAGTGTCCAGGGGTTCGCCGTAGTCAAGAACGACAGGATCGGCGTTCTTCAGGTAATCGCGCAGCAGCAGGAGGGTATTGGGGGTAACAATTGGCCGACGATGTTTGCCCGTGTGGTCGGAGTGGGCGTGCGAGATGACGCTGAACTCCCTCTTGCGCCGGGAATCCAGCCACAGGTCGAGTTCGGGGATATAGACTCCCCGATCAAACACTACCTCCACACCAGCCCCCTGATTCCAGCTTCGTACGGACGCGACTTTCTCATACCCGAAGCAGTATAGCATCGCCGTTGGGCCGAGAAAGTTCAGGATATACTTTCGCCCACACCCGACCTTTGCTCAGTTCAGCACGGTCATGCCCACCAATTCTTTACAGAGAACCTGGGGGATGAAAAGTTCGTAACTTGGGAGTTTTGGAACAGAATAACGCTCCTGAGTCAAGCGGTTATATTCGTAAAGTCTCTTTGTTTTTTAGGTTCCGGATTACTATCCTCCTACGACATATGATGTACTAATGGAATATCGTTGGCAATTTCCTCTATTGATATTATGTGAAGACCAACGGACAATCCTCGGACACTCGGAGCCGATGGCCCGCAAGTCCAGAGGGTTGCGCTCTTAGCTGTCAGGTTTCAAATTCCAACCGATTGCACTTTTCAGGACAGAGTGGACGGGGTAAAAATCAGGAGACGTAAACGATGCCCAAGTACTTTTTGCAAGCCAATTACACTGCCCAAGGCCTCCAGGGTCTACTGAAGGAGGGAGGCAGTTCACGACGGAGGGTCTTCGAGGAAATGGCCAGAGAGCAGGGTGGCTCCCTGGAGTCGTTCTACTACGCTTTTGGCGGTGCCGATCTATATCTGACCTTTGACTTGCCAGACGCAGCGACGGCTGCCGCCATTTCGCTAAACATCGGCGCTGGCGGCGCCCTGGACATCAGCACCGTTCAGCTGCTTACCGCCGAGGAGATCGACGAGGCTTGCGGAAAGACGGTAACCTACCGCCTGCCGGGAGCGTAGCCAGTCCTTCCAACTCGGCTCGATCATTTTGCCCTGTCCTTGTGTTTGGGGCCAGGCCCTTTTACAGGTTGCGTACAAGCAGGCTTATCGAACCGGAACCCACAAGGACCATCGCTGATAACAGCAGGGCTTATTGTGGGTTATAATTCACGCGGCGACTACGGATTAGCCCGTACGCCGTAATCCAAAGGAGCGGTGTTATGCCTGGACAAGTTGGCGAAGTAGCCCCCGATTTCAAGCTGCCCTCACCGGAGCACGGAGAGATTGCCCTCAGTCAGTATCGCGGCGACAAGACGGTGGTGCTGTCCTTCCACGTATTTGATTTCACCTCTGGTTGAACCAGCCAGGCCACCCTCTTCCGGCAGGCCCACGGCCGGTTCGAGGAGAACAATGCCCAGGTACTGGGCATCAGTTGCGATACCGTACATTCCCACAAGGCCTGGAGCACCGCCATGGGCGGACTTCCCTACCCGGAACTTTCCGATTTCCACCCAAAGGGCCAAACAACCCAGGCCTACGATCTTTGGAACCAGGAACGCGGCGCGGGCAACCGGGCCATCGTCATCGTGGACAAGGACGGAGTGATCCGTTTCCGCGAGACTTACGTGCCAGGGCAGCTTCCCGACCCTAACGACATTATTGCTGAGGTCGCCAAACTTAACCCGTAGCTGAATTGGCTGTGCCGTAAGAGCTGAAGGCGATCGAAACAACGAAGGGACGCACATTGGTGCGCCCCTTCATCCATTTCCAGAGATCTACGACGACTAGGCAGCGGTAATGCTTTGAACGACGTAGGTGAGAGTGCCCTTGGGCGTGGGTACGGAGACTTCGTCGCCATTTCCCAGGTCCAGGAGGGCCTGTCCCACGGGAGACTGGATGGAAATGCGACGCATCGCGATGTCTGCTTCGCGGGCATCGACCAACGTATAGTCCATTACCTCGCCGGAGTCCTTGTCCTTTACTGTGAGCCGGGTACCAACGGAAGATCGAGTGACATCCGCGCCATTGGTTGAGCCTGGGAGTATCTGAGCACTGGCGATGGTGGTTTCCAATTCACGGATCTGCGTTTCCATCCGCCCCTGGCGCTCCTTGGCAGCGTCCAGTGGTGCATTCTCTCGAAAGTCCTTGTCGGCCATGGCCCGCCTGATTTCCTGAGTAACAACCACCCTTTCTGCCTTCAGGTCTTGGACCTGCAGCACCAGACGGTCGTAGCCCTCCTGGGACAGGAATGTCTGCTCGTTTTCGGCTGGCCTGGCAACAGGACGGGACGAGCCCCTAGAGGCTCCCCTGGCCTTGCTGCGGGGCGGACGGAGATGGGTGGCGAGCTTCTTGTCAGTCCAGCCTTGGTCCTTCCAGTATTCAACGAAGGCCTTCACAGGCAAGAGGCGCTGCTGAGCCGTGTCTGCTCCGCTCTGTCCAACCTCCTTGGCATACTGTTCCATATCGTGTGGGGTAAATCTGCCAACCTCCCGGTCTCCACTCCACCGCAGGAACTTGCGCAGTTCCTGGCTCCCTTCCCGGGCGCTTTTTTTGACTTTCTTGCTGGGATCAGTTTCGAACTGGTTGAGCGCCTCGGAAACTTTCGGAGTTGTTTGGGTTGGCACTGGATCACCTCCGCCGATTCTGATTGCCGTCTGCCCGTCTAGTTGCCGGCTTCCATTATTCTTGGATTCAGGCCCGGGAAGCTGGCCAGATGGGCTCGGCGCTCTTCCTTCAGGCGGTTGGCAAATTCCTGAATCTGTTCCGGGGTGTAGAAGTTTGAGAGGTCATATTTGCTGAGGTCCATACCCTCCACTGAAACTGGAACCCCGGTGCCGAAGAGGGGATCGTCTCCCCATTCTACCGTGTTTCGAAGGATACCTCGGATCACGGCGGACATTTCCGGAATCGGCACACGGGAGACGGCTTGCTTCACCGCGGCTCGACCCTGCTCGTCCCGCTCCAGGATTTCTCCCACGCCACCGGTGTTGAGCAGATAGCACTGCACCTTGTCTTCGTTCTTCTTCACGAAGTCGTAGAACCAGTTCCCTTCTTGGGCCTCGGAGCCAATCAGGAACGGGTTCGTGCCGACCACACGCACCGACTCGCCGGCTCGCCGTGGGTCGCCAGCCGTGGTCTCCACGCTCTCTCCCAGCATGAAGGCAGCTGCAGCTTGTTCGGGGTTGAGACGCGACACCAGGGGCAGCACGGTCATGCGGCGGGTAATAAACGCCACCACCAAGCCGTCGAGTTGGTCGAGGGACGGCATGTTGATATCACTGCCCACATGCTCACCGAAACTGGTTCGCGGGATGACGGCCCGTCCATTGCCGCCCAGCGACAGATCGGTGTAGTCGATTTCACCGTCGTGTGTGAGCATGACGTTTTCGAAAAGTGCTTCCGGGGAACGCAGGGCACTATCAATAAGTTCCTGCGTTACGGGGTTCATGCCCTCGGTTTTTAGATAAAACCCCCGCTCGGTTCCCAAGGCTCGTCCGTCACTCCTTAGGGACACAATGTCGTCCTGCAGGATGTCCATTACCTCGCCCAGGGCATCCATCCCGTGGCCGTGGCAGGCGTGTGTTGTTTTGCCGGTCCCGGAGAGGCCGAAGAACAACATTCCGAATCGCTTGGCGTCCCCGTCGGGCTGCTGGGCAGTCACCACCTTTGAACCGGCGTGCAGGCTCAGCATCCCCTCTTCCTTGGCGTCCCACATCGCCATTCTCAGGAAGCCCATCTTCACTTCCCCGACATAGTCAATGCCAAGAATGACGGTCAGTTTCTCTTCGGGGAATACAAGCACCTGGCGCTCGTTCTCTGGCCATTCGGGAATGCAGATTTCGTAGAGGTCGGGGCCGGGGGAGGAGGGATCGTAATCGCGGAGAGTGTGGCTCCAGAGGCAGGCCTGTCGCACATTGTCGGCGCGCTGGACAGAAAGGAAGAGGTTGCACTTGGGGTTAAATTCGGAGTTGTCCCCGATTGTTCGCTGGACCCTGATGAGCGGCGCCCTGAGAAGGTACTTTCGGACTTCCTCCAGCGTCTTGTCCTTGTTCTCTCTTATGCTTTCCTGCGTGGGGTTGAACTTTGTGGTAGCTACGCGATCGCTGCCGAATACCACCGCCACCCCGGCGCTCCTGTTCCGGATACTGGAGTAGAAACTGCGGCCTCCCGTGCTGGTTTCCCGACCATATTTGCTAGCATCAGAGTCGAGTTCGTCGATAGAAACTGTACGGACGTTACCCTGCTCCGGGAGGCTCTTAACAAAATCCAGGAAACTCTCTGCCATCGGTTCCTCGCTGTGTCTTTATCAACCACGTGGTTTCTTGATTTTCGGTCGCTGGAGCCCTCGCGAGAGGGGCGAAGACTCTCTCATGTGATTTCGTAGAAAGTGCTCGGACCACCCGCTGTTTGTGGCCAAAACCTGCGGCTTCAGAAAAGCGCCATGTTATGGTATCAGTTTCACTTATGCTTGGCAATTGAAGCTATTTGGTCCGTTTTTCTCCATCAAGGGCCCTCGATGCAGCGGGTGTATAATTGGCGCAGCCTGCTTGCGGTGTTCTCTTCGAAGGCCAACATGACGGGCGTCAAAGTGAGCGATTCGACGAACAGGAGGAGTGGCAATGAAAGCCGTTCAGATAAATGAATTCGGCGGCCCTGAAGCAATGAAATACCAGGATGTCGCCGATCCAACGCCGGCCGAAGGGGAAGCGGTGGTGCGGATACAGGCTGCTGGTGTGAACTACACCGACGTTTACAGCCGGGCTGGCATCAACCCTGGGCCGCCCCTGCCACGAACCATCGGCGTCGAGGGGGCAGGAGTGGTCGCGGCAGTGGGTAACGGCGTCAGTGATGTGGCTGTGGGCGATGAAGTGGTCTATTGCAGCGTCAACGGCTCTTACGCCGAGCAGGCGCTTGTGCCCTCGTGGAGGCTGATCAAGCGCCCAGCGGGCCTCGATGCCAAGGCCGGGGCTGCGGCAATGCTGCAGGGTATGACCGCCCACTATCTCTGCCATTCAACTTACGCCGTGCAGCCCGGCGACCGGGTCATCGTCCAAGCCGGAGCCGGCGGAATGGGGTTGATCCTCACCCAGATGATCAAGATGCTTGGCGGCTACGTCTTCACCACCGTATCGACGGAGGAAAAGGCCCAGATGTCGCGGGAAGCCGGGGCCGACCACGCCATCATCTACACCCAGGAGGACTTCGCCGAGGTGGTGAAGGATTCCACTGGAGGCGAGGGCGTTCGAGTGGTCTACGACGGAGTGGGCAAGACAACATTCCACCAGAGCGTCAGCTGCCTGGGCCGCCGGGGCGTCATGGCCCTTTACGGCGCGGCCAGCGGCAACCCCGACCCCATTGATCCTCGAATGTTCGCCCCGGGTTCTTTGTACCTGACCCGTCCAGGCCTGGGCGACTACACGGTTGACAGAGCCGAGCTTGAGCAGCGCGCCGGTGACGTTCTCGGCTGGGTTGCCTCGGGACAGCTCAAGTTGCATATCGACCACGAGTTGCCATTGTCCGATGCCCCGGAAGCGCACCAACTTCTGGAAAGCAGGGCGACCACAGGAAAGCTGCTCCTGATACCGTAATCTATCAATCCCGCGCCAAGCCGTTCGCTCTTCATCAAGAACGGGGCCAACGGCCTCTACCAAGTTCCTGAATAATACTAACGAAGGGAAGTCTGACCCACGAGGCGCAAATGCGCGAGCATTCAGGGCCAAAAACCCCAGACCATTTCTTGCTATAATTCACTGGTACCCAGCGGGGAATACAGGAGGCCATTATGGCAGAAGAAGTTTTCACCCGGGACGACGTATTCGAGGCCCTTCGGACGGTTTACGACCCGGAAATCCCGGTCAACGTGGTGGACCTTGGTCTCATCTACGACATTCAGGTCAAAGAGTCCGATGTCTACGTGCAAATGACGCTCACTTTCCCCGGCTGCGGCATGGGTCCGTACATCGGCCAGCAGGCAGAGTGGGCCATCCAGGAAATCGACGGCGTTGATGAAGTGCAGATCGAAATGGTCTTCGACCCTCCCTGGTCTCCGGACCTGATCAGCGAGGAAGCGCGAAACCAGCTGGGCATCTAGCCTCGCCGGCATCTTCTCTTCAAATTGGAGAGGAGGTCAGAGTAGGACCATGAGACTCTACCACTAGGTCTTGAGTCAGCAGCCGTGGCAGAAGGCGGCGAGGGATTAGTATGGCAACTCCCCAACAGAATGCCCAGAACGCGCGGCTGGAACAGATCAAGCGCAGCTGGCAGCAAAAACGCCAGATCGGCGAGCGGCTGGACAAGATCAAGACCAAGATAGGCGTCTACAGCGGCAAGGGCGGAGTCGGAAAGACCACGGTGGCCGTCAATCTTGCGGTCACCCTAGCCAAAGAAGGCGCCCGCGTCGGCATCTTGGACGTCGACATCGATTGCCCAAACGTAACCAAGGTACTGGCCGCCAGTGCCAAGCCGGACTACGTGGACGGACAGATCATCCCGGCAGAGCAGTGGGGGGTCAAGGTTGTGTCCATGGCCTTTTTCCAGGAGAACGAGGAAGAGGCCATCATATGGCGCGGCCCAATGATCCACAACGCCATCAACCAATTCCTTCAGAATACGGAGTGGGACGAACTGGACTACCTGGTAGTTGACCTTCCTCCCGGCACTTCGGACTCGCCTCTGACGGTAATGCAAAGCCTCCCCATGGACGGCTTCGTTGTGGTCAGCACGCCGCAGGACCTGGCGGTACTCGACGCCAAGCGATGCATCAATATGATCCGTAAGCTGAACCTCAACGTTGTGGGCGTGGTGGAGAACTACACGGGAGACATTTTCGGTCAGGGAGGCGGACGCGCCTTGGCCGAAGAGGTGGATGCGCCATATCTCGGCAGCATGGAGTTGCGGTCCTCCTACCGCAACAACAATATGCCCACCGTGCTGGCCGATGAAGATGTGCGCGAAGAGTATTCGGACATTGCCGCGGAATTGCGACGCAGCCTGCGGGAATTTGGACGGGAAGCTACCTAGACTCCCTCCCCTGATGTTGTGACGGATTCAGGCGCGAAGCGAATGCCTCGCGCCTGTTTTTTTGCCGTCAGTATTTGCGCCCAGCTCCCAGCGAAGAGCGACTTCGGCCGCCCAACGTATTATTCAGTGTTCAGGCCGTATGCCTCGTGGGGTTCCGGGTCCCCACGCCTTCTCCTGATGCCACGGGCGGGAATCCGCTCACCGGCCGTGATGCTCATGAGAAGCTCCACCTCCCGGGTCATGGCCTCCTTCGAGTACTCGGTAGCCTCTCCCATGCGCCGGAACTTGCTGTACCGCCGCTTCATCAGCTTGCCCTGCGACATCTTGTTGAGCTTGCCCAGCTCCCTGAGTATGCTCCCTTGTAAGGCGACGCCCGCCGACCTGGGATCCATATGGGAGCCACCTTCCGGCTCCGGGATCACTTGGTCGGCGATGCCCAGTTCCACGCAGTCGTGCGCAGTCAGCATTAGCGCATCGGCAGCTTCACGGTCCAGCAACGTCTCATGGAAAGTACCCGCGAGATTGTGATTCATCGATATCGGGGAGTATACGGCGTACTGCTGCATCAGAATGCGGTCTGCCAGCCCCAATGCAAGGGCACCCTCACTCCCCCCTTCTCCTATGACCACCGACACGATGGGAGTCGGCACATCGAGCATCGCGGAAAGAGTACGGGCGATGGCGTTGCCGATTCCCTGCTCTTCTGCCTCAAGGCCTGGGTCTGCTCCCTGGGTGTCCACTAGCGTTATTAGCGGAAGCTTGAAGCGGGACGCAAGGCCAATGAGACGCTGCGCCTTCCGGAGGCCGTCGGGGTAGACGTGGTATCGCTCGCCTTCCACAAGAGCGCGGCGCTGCTGGCCGACAACCGCGACTGGCTGTCCCGAAAGGTAGCCAACACCAGCTACTATGGAGCGGTCGTCGCTGTTTAGCCGGTCACCCCTCAATTCGATAAAGGGATCCAGCATCTGGCGAAAGTAGGTGGTAGCCGGCGGACGCCCAGAGTGTCGCACCGAGGACAGCGCTTCCCAGGGGTCGACCTGGGTACAGGCGCCTTCCGCTTCCTTTATGAGCAGGGCGTGATCGGCCTTTTCCTGCTTGGTGATGTCCTGTTTCTGGCCCTGGAGGATTCTGAGCAGGACAGAGACCCTGGTCCGCAATGCTTCGCGGTCGATTACGTTGTCCAGAAGGCCGTGGCCGACGTGGGCCTCGGCGGTATGGGCGTCCAGCGGGAGCGGTATGGTGGAAGACTCGCGCAGTGTGCGAAGGGGGGAGAGGCCGATAAGCGACTTGGGTTCGGCGAGAATAACGTCGGCCAGATTGGCGAAGCTGGCGTACGCCTGGCCAGTGGACGGGTTGGCCAGTACCACAATGAATGGCCCTCCCTCATCTCGCAGCCGATTGGCGGTAGTCACCGTCTTGGCCATCTGCATCAGCGAAAGCACGCCTTCCTGCACCCTCACTCCACCGCCGGATACCACTGCCACAACTGGCATTCCGCCCTTCGCGGCAGACTCGAGGGCTGTGGCTACTTTTTCGCCTACCACGCTTCCCATGGTGCCGCCCATGAACGAGAAGTCCAGGACGATCAGGACGACTTCCTCATCATCGATTTTGCAACGTCCCGTAACTGCGGCTTCGGTAAGGCCAGTACGATTCTGGTCCCGGGTCAGAAGTTCACCGAATCGGCCGCGACGCGCGAAAGAAAGGGGCGCAATCGAACTCAGATACTTGTGGGTTTCCTTGAATGTGCCCTTGTCGGCCATGAGTTCAATACGTTCGCGGGCAGTGATGGTGTAATGGAAGCGGCAGTAGGGACAGACTCGGGAGGTTACATAGGTGTGGGAATCGCTGATCGGCTCTTCGCAAAAGAGGCAGCGATCATGGATCACGGAGAGGCGAGAACTTTCCGTACCTTCGGAACGTCCAAAGAGATGTACGAGGAAATTGGACAGATTACGCAACTTCCCTCCAGCGGACACGTCCATGTCCACCATTCGGACACTCGCGCCAGAGGGCGCGATGCCGCAACCGAGTTCTTTAATCATACAGGCTGGGAATACCTTTTTTGTACTGCATTGAGACTATATTTCCTGCTTCACCGCTGCAAGGGAGGCAAATTGGCATCTTTAGGCAGCGTGAAGTCGACGAAGTAAGAGTGAGACCGTTCCAATTTAGATAGTTTCCCCCTTTACGGACTTGTATCAATCCCTCCCCGATTGATACATAGGGTCAGACACCTCCGTGCACCCGGCATAAAATTTGATGACAGTCGCCCGTAGTTGGATGCCTTCGGCCCTGTTAACCTGAATATGTGGTGCGTCCGCCGCGATTCAGTTCGAAATGAATGAAAAAGAGACTTACAGGGACGGAATTGGATGGGCTGGGACTCTTTTTAAGGGTGTCCTATTCTCAACCAGACCCCGACCCCTGTACATGTCACTCGCTGCAGCCCATCAAAGGTTCATTGCCATGGCCCCGGGCCCCGATTTACCGGAACAATGGCCGGATATGGCCGGATATGGCCGGATATGGCCGGATATGGCCGGATATGGCCGGATATGGCCGGATATGGCCGGATATGGCCGGATATGGCCGGATATGGCCGGATATGGCCGGATATGGCCGGATATGGCCGGATATGGCCGGATATGGCCGGATATGGCCGGATATGGCCGGATATGGCCGGAAAAACATAATTTTCCCTCCCTCGGCCAACGTGACAACGGAAAAGGGCAATCAGTGCGAGTGATCTGGAGGGTAACGATTTCACGTCGGTGGCAGAGTCCGGGAATATTAACCTGGCACCGCGCAAGATCTGGTAGCGGATCCATCCCCGAAGAGAGCAAACCTGCTGAAGGGAAACGCCACCAGCAAGAGTCATCTCGTTGCGTTAGATGGGCCCTTGGCCTACACTCGCGGCGTGTCCGACCGATCTCGATCTGGTATGAGTAAGACCGGGCAGAACACGGCAACTACGGAAGAACAGGCCTTGAAGTTCGAACCGGCAGGAGGGAACAGGTGAGCATTACCGACGAGACCCTGCAGGCAATTATCCGCGATTACGGTGGTTTCGAGTTGTCAGCGGAGGAGTTGGAACTGGTACGCCCCGAGATCGATTACTACCTAGCGCAACTGGAGGTTCTGAAAGACCTCGACCTATCGGACTCTATGTCCGGTCGACTGCTACGAATGCCCACGGCCGACGAATCTGCGGCACGTCTACAGGGGGGTAACTGACATGGCCAATACCGATCTGCTTTCTTCCACCATTGCAGAATTAGCGCCTCGGATCAGGGCCGGAGAGGTTTCTCCCGTGGAGTTGACCGAGGCTGCCCTGTCCCGTGCAGAAGCGATGCAGCCAACGCTCAACACGTTCATCACCCTGCTGGCAGATCAGGCACTGGCTCAGGCAAGAGAAGAGGAGGAAGCCATTTCCAGGGGTGAATACAAGGGGCCGCTCCAAGGGATTCCCATCGGCCTCAAGGACAACCTGGCCACGGCTGGAATCCGCACGACGCTGGGCACCAAGGTGCTTTCGGACTACGTGCCGGACGAAGACGCAGAGGTAGCGGTACGCTGCCGTGCCGCCGGCGCGGTGATCCTCGGGAAGGAGAACCTGGAAGAATTTGCAGCCGGCGCCACTTCCAACAACCCCCACTTCGGCCCGGTGCGCAACCCTTGGGCGACGGAGCATATTCCTGGCGGCTCCAGCGGCGGCGGCGGGGCAAATGTGGCCTCCGAAGTTACCTTCGCCTCGCTGGGTACTGACCTGGGTGGTTCTGTTCGGCTGCCCGGCGCCTTCTGCGGGGTGGTGGGTCTGAAGCAGACCTTTGGCCGTGTAAGCCAGCGTGGCCTCCTCGTGACCAGCTTCAACGGCGACCACATCGGCCCCATGACCCGCTCGGTGGCCGACAGCGCCATTGTGCTCCAGGCCATCGCCGGGCACGATCCCCTGGACCCAAGCACGGTGCCGGTACCAGTGCCGGACTACCTGGCAGGTCTGAACGGAGGGGTGCGCGGGCTGAAAATGGGAGTGCCTTCGAATTACTACTTCGAAGAACTGGAGCCCGAAGTGGAAGAAGCGACCCGGCGGGCCGTGGCAGCGCTGGAAGAACTGGGGGCAGTCTCGGTGCCGGTCGAATTGCCGATGATGAAATACATCGGCGCGGTGCGCATGGCGGCGATGTCCGATGCCATTGTTACGCACGAGCCGTTCATGCGGGCCAGCCGTGAGGATTACGGCCCCGACGTGCTGTACCGCACCCTTGGTGGTCAGTTCGTCCTGGGACATCACTACTCAAAGGCGATGAAAGCCCAGCGGATGATTCAAGAAGACTACGCCCGCGTCCTTCAGGAAGTGGACTTCATCGTTACGCCAACCACTCCGCTTTGTGCCCCGCGCATTGATGCTCAGTACATTGAGCACCTGGGCGAGACGCACCGGGTGCGTGGACCGGGGTCCAGCCTCGTTTCCCGCAACACCAGCCCGCTCAACGCCACCGGACACCCGGCGATCACAGTGCCATGCGGTCTGAACACCGCAGGTCTCCCAATCGGACTGCAGTTCATCGCCGCCGGATTCCGAGAAGGGCTCTTGTTCCAGGTAGCCGCAGCATACGAAGGTGTCTCGCCGTCCAGGGGTCGCCGTCCCCCGGTACTCGCCCCGTAATCGCTTCCCCGGATGTCCTCCACCGCCGTGCTAAAATTTGCGCGACTAACAGACGCTAATCCGCACTACACTACGAGCAGGAGAACAGCTATGCCAGCAAGTTGGGTCGACATGAACGTTGGTGATGGCAGCACCATGGAAGGATACCTCACTCAGCCGGAGGGAGACGGAAGCCATCCCGGCGTTGTTGTGATTCAGGAAATCTGGGGTGTCAATTCGCACATCCAGGCCGTGGCTGACCGGCTTCCTTCCCAAGGCTACGTTGGACTCGCTCCGGCCATGTTCCACCGCCAGGGACGCATGATCGCCGGGCTCCACGAGGAGTTCCAAACAGCCATTAGCCAAATGCAGCAGTGCAACGACGAGGGAATCCTGGCCGACGTCAACGCCGCGGTGAACTACCTGAAGAACCAGTCCTTCGTTAACGGGAAGATCGGCATCGTCGGTTTCTGCTTTGGCGGCCGGGTTTCATATCTGGCGGCCTGCAACATCTCGGACCTCTCCGCCTCGGTGGTCTTCTACGGCGGAAATATCGGAGCGGCCTTGGGTGAAGGCCATACTCCCCTGGAACAGACGGCCAACATCAACTGCCCTGTTCTCGGTTTGTTCGGCGAAGAGGACGCCAATCCAACGCCGGACTTCGTCAACGAAATTGACGCCGAGATGACCAAGCACAGCAAGACCCACGAGTTCCACCAGTACGCTGGAGCGGGCCACGGCTTCCACTGCGAAGTTCGGGGCAGCTACCGGGCCGAGGCGGCGCAGGACGCCTGGGGTAAGGCCATGGCCTGGTTCGACGCAAACCTCAAATAGCCTGGTTGCTCGAGAAATCGTTGGCTGACAAGAGGAAGGGGCAGGACTTCAGTCCTGCCCCTGTACATTCACACTACGCTACGATCGACTACATTACCGACCTGACCACTCCGCCATCCACCAGGATTGTGGTGCCGGTAACGTAGGTGTTCTTGTCGGAACACAGGAAGGCAACGAAATCACCCAATTCCTCGGGGCGTCCGAATCGCCCCACCGGGATACGGGATGCCCCGGCATCCAGCACAGTCTCTATATCCTGGCCTGTCTCGCTGGAACGTGTCTCGAATATGTGCCTCATGCGCTCGGTCATCAGGAAGCCAGGAGCGACGTTGTTGACCAGCACGTTATCGCGGCCCACCTCGTCTGCCAGGCTCTTGGCGTAGGCCACGGCCCCCAGGCGCGTAACGCCCGAGGTAACCAGGTTATCTATGGGCTGATAGACGGTCGAAGCGAGGATGTTCACGACCCGCCCCCACTTCCGTTCCCTCATGTGGGGCGTGGCCTCACGGCCCATGCGGATGAAAAAGGACAGGGCCATGTCGATCGACTGGCTCCATGTCTCCTCGCTGGTGTCCGTCGCCCTGCCCGACGGCGGGCCGCCGGAGTTGGCGACGGCAATGTCGAGTCGCCCATAGTGGTCGACGGTAGTCTGAATCAGCCTCTGTATGTCTTCCAGCCTCGACAGGTCTGCGGGAACAGCCAGCACATCGGCGCCGGTGGCGGACCGAATCTCCGTGGCTGCCGCTTCAAGCTCATCTGCGTTGCGGCTGCAAATCGTCAGCTTCGCTCCTTCTAGGGCCAGAGAATCGGCGCAGGCGCGACCCAACCCCTTGCTGCCACCACCGATAACGGCGACCCTGCCATTCAGTCCCAGATCCATGACGCGCCCTCCCGCCGAAGAATTGCCGGTATGCTACCAACCAGCCGTAACCATAGCAACCAGGAGTTCCTGACCGTCAGGTATTGGAATGCTCCGCCCGACAAAGCTCCACACTCAGAGACCTCGCGCCATCCACGGACTTCGCCCACTCAGCCACACGGTGGCCGGCCACCCACGCGATGCCTCGCTGGCATACCAGCAGGGGGATCTGATCGCGTTGCTCTCGGGGAATCTTTGCGTCGGTGAAGAAGTCCTGGAGCTTCTTTGTGCCGGTCATCCCCGACGGATGGAATCGATCGCCGGGACGTCGGGACCGAAGGATTGCTTCGACCCCCAGGGCCCCAAGGCTGAGGCGGGCGACGTATCGCCCTGCTCCCAGGTCAGCGAATTCCAGATGTTGACCTGGGGCCAAAACCGTCATGCTGAGGTGCCAGCCGTTCAGCGTGATCTCCAGCTGATCACCCATCTTCCTGGGGATGTGGATTGAATGCTCCTGGCGGAGGGCAGGCGGATGTGAGGGGAAGTGGCTCCCCAGGATCAGAGAATCGTACTCCCTCTTGGCAACAACTCCCCTGGGCAGGTGGATCGCCTGGCTGCCGCCCCTGCCTTGCAGCAAAGTGAGCAGGGCGTCTATATGGCTTCCGGCCAGGCCGCGGGCGTCTCCAGACACCGCGGCATAAGCGCGACGAAGTGCGTGACTTTGCATCGCGGGATGCAGCGCGTTCAGGTCAGGAATGCAAAGCCCTACCGACCCTGGTTGTTCGTTAGATATCGAAGGCCACAGCCGGTCAAGTTCGCCTTCCATGTAATCCGAATTGTCGGTGGCCGCTCGAGAGAGGCGAAGCAGGGCGTCACGCACGCGCGGGTTGTAGTCCCGGGCGAGGCGGGGCATCAAGTCGAGGCGAACCTTGTTGCGGGTGAACCGCCACATGTAGTTACCAGAGTCCTCGCGGTAGGTCTGTCCCATAGCGCGGCAATAGGCGGCAGTGTCTGCCTTGCCAGCGGCGAGTAGCGGGCGGAACAACAGGGGACCAGCGCGCATCCCGGGCCACGGCCATTCGACCAACTCGGACATGCCCCGCAGCCCATGGAGTCCCGAGCCTCTGAGCAGGTGCAGGAGGACGGTTTCGGCCTGGTCATCGGCGGTATGGCCCAAGGCCACGGCCTTCGCGCCCACCTTCGTTGCCACAGCGGACAGGAAAGCGTAGCGCATCTCGCGGGCGGCCTGCTCGAAAGACGACACGCCCCGTTTCTTCTGGTAGGCGATGGGGTCCTGCTTGTCGATGCTGCACGGCAGACCCATGCCGTCGGCCAAACGCTGGACAAAGGCAGCGTCGTGATCCGCCTCCGCACCGCGGAAGTCGTGGTTGAGATGGGCGACGTGCAAGGAGAGACGGTGTTCTTCGCTGAGCCGATGGAGGGCACGAAGCAGGGCTGTGGAGTCCGGACCACCCGAAGCAGCGACCACCAGGGTGGTAGGTTCGCCTAGGAAGCCGGCCCTTGACAATGCGGCGGATACCATCCGTTCCAGGTCGGACGGCGAGGTCATGCGACGCTGGCTCTACCTGTTGTCGGGCGACAGGTGGCTATTGCAGTTGTAGGAAATCAGGCGTCGGCCGTTTGCGTCGCTTTCGAAGGTGCAGAGGGAGCCGAGGCCCAATGACATGCGGTGGAAATTGTAAAGCGGTATATCCAGGATGGCGCAGATGATGGAGCGGATGGTGAAATTGTGAGAGACGACCACCACCCCCGGGTCACCGGAGTGGATGCGCTCAATCTCGAGAATTACCCGTAAGGCTCTTTCCTGGAGCTGGGCCAGCGTCTCTCCATTGGGCATGACCACGTCGGCGGGGTTGTTACGCCAGGTCTCATATACCTCGGGCCAACCGGCACGCATTTCGGCCCCCGTAACACCTTCCAAATCGCCTAGGCTGAGCTCACGGAGACCGGGGTCGGTGACCACCGGCGCCCCCGAAACTTTGCGCACTTCCTCTGCCACCTGAACCGTGCGAGTGAGGGAGCTGGCGTAAATCACCGAGTGCTCCCAGAGGAGAGACGCCCGGGCAGAATCCCGGGCCTGCGCCAAGCCACGCTCGTTGAGGGAAACGTCGGTCAGCCCCTGGAACTTGCCCAGCTTGTTCCACTCCGTTTCTCCGTGCCGGAGCAGGTAGAACTTCACCGGCTCTCCTCCGCGGCTCCTACGGGGTCACGCATCAATTCGACTTCGTCAATGCGCACCCCGTCCATGGCCTTCACTGTAATGGTCAAGTCGTCGTATTCGAACTCATCGCCGATCACTGGGATGCGGCCCAACCGGTCAAGCACGAATCCGGCCAGAGTCTGGTAGTCGCCCTCGGGTATTTCCAGATCCAACTCCTCATTCAGTTCTGCGATGCCTACGGCCGCATCAACGCGGTAGCTATCGTCTCCAACCGGGGTGACCACTTTTTCGGGAGCAGGGCTTTCGTCGCCCACCTGACCAACGATCACTTCCAGCAATTGCTTGGTCGTGGCCAGACCGGCGATTCCGCCGAATTCATCGAAGGTGAGCACCACAGCGTGACGGCCCTGGCGCATCTCGGCAAAGGCGTCACTGACGCTCTTGGTCTCGGGGACAATATATGCCTCCCGCAACGAAGTGGTCACATCATCTTCGGGTCTGATTTGCCCGGCGCTCAGCCCCGAAAGGACGTCTTTTACGGAAAGGATGCCCACCACGTTTTCCTTGCTTGCTTCAAATACCGGGAAGCGAGTGTGGCTGTACTCGCGGTAGACGTCGAGAAACTCTGCAAGGGTGGCACCCTTCTCCAGCCACACAATATCAGGGCGGGGAGTGATCACTTCCTGCATCTGTCGATCGCCGAAGCGAAAGACATTCTCCAGCAAATCAGCCTCGTCGGCTTCCACGGTGCCAGTCTGGGCGCCAGCGGCAATGAGGGTTCGTATTTCTTCTCCGCTGACCATCAGGGAAGCGCTTCCGCGAATTCCCAGGGCGCGACTGCTGAAAGTGGTGAACGAATGGATCAGGAAAACTACCGGCGACAGCACGCTTCCCACCACGGAGAGAGGACGGGAAGCCAGGATGGCTACTTTTTCGGAGCGATGCCAAGCGATGGTCTTGGGCAGAGATTCGCAGAAGAGCAAGAGTATCAGAGTGATTCCAATGGTGGAAACAAGAGCGGAAATCAGTGGATTACCGATCAACTCGACCACCAGAACGGTGGCAAGAGCGGCGGCAGCAGTGTTGACCAGATTGTTACTGAGGAGGACAGTGGCGAGGAACCGCTCAGGGTGTTGGAGCATCCGGGAAACACGGCCCGCCCCGGCCCGCCGGGTCTTGACCAAGTGAAGCAGCCGCGCTCGGGGAAGGGCAATAAACGCCGTTTCAGAGGCCGAGAAGAAGGCTGAAAGAATCAGGAATATGGCAAGTATGCCCCATCTCCATGAGTCTCCGGCGTCCATATTTGTGCATCCTCTCCTATCCTGAGGGCCCGCTGTAGATTCAAGAACCGAGTACAGTATATTTGACTCGATGATATCATCGGGTCAAAGGGGTGTAAAGTTGGCTTGACTGTACAGCGGGGGCTGTCGAATGGGAGTTACCGGTTCGGGCCGTCAGGACGAAGTCGCCGTGGAAGTCCCACACGCAAGTGTCGATTCTGCCCGAAAGTATCCGGTTTTGTCCGATTGCGGGGCGATAGGGAGAGACTGATGGTCAGTCAAACCTGCCAGGAAGGACGGCGGCCAACTCCACTTCCTGCCCGGGAGGGAAGAGCATTTCTACGATTCCCCTGGGGTCTGTAAAACCGCCGCAACGCTCGCAGCCCCGTAGGTAAATGTAGAGGTCGGCAAAGGAGTGTACCCGGAAACCGGCGTAGGTGACTTTATGGGCATCGACCGGGCAGCGGAGGGAGAAGAGGGTTATTTCTGAGCGGTGCATTTTCGTTTTTCCTGCCATTTTCGGTCATCCGGGACGAGAATTCGTCCGGTCGTTGCGGGCTCACAGCTGTCAGCCCCTACGGGTCGAGGACACTGGGTGTGTGTGGTCCAACGACTGTATGGGTACATATGTGTAGTTTAAAGGACAACGTGCAGGTGTCATTGCCTCAACTGTGATGCGTGTGATCTGAGGATAGATATGATTTGGGCGTTGTTGATCGGTGGTGGCTTGCGGGGATTCGACGCGGAGTTTTAGTTGGGGGACGGGGGTTGCGGATTCCATCTCTCCGTTCCCACGGGGTCGATCTACGCAGGAACACCGATTGGGCGTTGGGATTACGGACGCTTACGACTGTGCCTGGGTCAAAGTCGGCAGCCCCGGATAGTGAGGCGTTCGGCCACTGGATGTGAATCTCATCGTAAGTCATACTGGATTGCAGCGTACAATCTCCCCGAAGGTTGACCTTGGACGGCGCTGCGAATGACTATCAAGATCCTTGGAATTGAGACCTCCTGCGACGAGACCGCTGTGGGCGTGGTAGAGGACGGCCGTGTTCTCCGGTCCAATATCATTTCGTCTCAGGCAGAGCTGCATTCGCGCTACGGCGGGGTGGTGCCGGAGGTTGCTTCCCGGCAACATG
Source organism: Dehalococcoidia bacterium (assembly GCA_965222025.1). GTDB lineage: Bacteria > Chloroflexota > Dehalococcoidia > Lucifugimonadales > UBA3495 > VXOI01. The sequence continues at coordinate 642,309 of CBDCTI010000008.1, forward strand.
TGCGTGATCTGACCCCGGTCCTGGAGCAGGCGGTCACGTCCTGCGGAATCGGGCTAGAAGACATCGACGTGGTGGCTGTGACCTACGGGCCCGGCCTGGCCGGGGCGTTGATCACGGGACTGAACGCCGCCAAAGCGATTGCGTATTCGCTGGGCAAGCCTCTAATAGGCGTCAACCACCTGGAAGCTCATGTATACGCCTCATGGCTTACGCAATCGAATCCCTCTGAGGACCCCGGATTCCCGCTGGCGTGCCTGGTGGCGTCCGGCGGCCACACCGACCTGCTGCTGATGGAAGGGCACGGCCAGTACCGGCTGGTAGGCCGTACCCGGGACGACGCGGCCGGAGAGGCCTTCGACAAAGCAGCCCGTATCCTGGGGCTGGGCTTCCCCGGTGGTCCGGAGATCCAGCGGGTGTCCAGCGGGGCGACGGGCCAGTTCACCTTGCCACGGGCCTGGATGCGCGACTCCCACGACTTCAGCTTCAGCGGGCTGAAGACAGCGCTGCTGCACATGGCGCAGGACAAGGGCGTCTACCTGGCAGACTCGGAAGAAACCCCTGATGATACGGAGACGGCCGAGGTCATCCGGGAGCTGGCCGCTGCTTTCCAGGAATCGGTGGTTGACGTAGTCTCGTCCAAGCTGGTCAACATGGCCCGGAAGTACGGTGTGAAGGGCCTGGTACTCGGAGGGGGAGTAATCGCCAACGCACGGCTGCGGGAGGAAATAACGCAGCGGTCTCCGCTGCCGGTGATCATTCCTCCGCCGATCCTGTGCACCGACAACGGCGCCATGGTGGCGGCCTGCGCCTACTTTCAGTACCAGCGTGACGAGCAGTGGCCGCTGGAACTGGATGTCGACCCAGGTCTGCCCCTCGGTTAGGCTCCCGTCGGTCCGGAGTCTTCGGGGTTTTGTCCGATTGTCCCTGGACCCGATTGGGCAAGTTCCACGAAATCGTACACCTGCGTCACGTCAAGGGAACTGCGGAAAGGGAACGCAATTTCCACGCCCTCACCATGGAAGATCACCGCGCCAGCGGGCCGGGTGAAGTAGTTCTGCAACAGCACCAGCAGACCCGCAAGGACAATCAGCAGGGATATGAACGGGGCAACGTCGATGTTCAGGACGGGGACGTTTGGCCCGCTGATTTGGCCAGCCAGCCAATAGCCCACCACCAAGTACAGGAAGGCGCCGCCCACCATGATCATTAGGCCCTGAAGAACTGCACCCCAGTTCCGCTGCCCGGTGCGCACCGAGCACTGGGAAATCCCAGCAGTCCTCGCCACGTGGGTGTCCCGATAGCCCTCGACTCCCCTGAAGGCGATCAGCCGATGGTTGGTTAAAATCAGGGCCTGACCTGAGGGAGGGATCTTGTCCGTCAGGCCCTCGTTGGGCAGGAGCACACTGCTCACCCTCTCGTCTGCCAAAAGCGGAAACCCGCGAATGCGGGGTGGGGCGATCGATTCCGCGGCTGCGCGTCCGCCCTCCTCCGATACGGGCAATCCCTCGTTGTCCGAGTCCTCTCCCTGAAGTTGCTCGAGGTCTTCCATTCCTTGGGCTGTTCTTGGAAAGGCATCGTCGAACAGACTCACATCGATAGTGCCCGCATCTTCATCAGGAGCTGTTTCGTTGGTCCACTGGGAGTCCAGGAACTCTGCGGGCGCAGAGGGCGGCGGGGGGGCGAGTACATCGTGGAAACCACGGGCAGGGGCAGGGAACTGCTGGTTCGCCATCCACTGCGCTGACAGGAACTCGCTGGGGGCCGACGGAGGAGGTGGAGCAAGGGCGCGTGAGACGTAACCAGCCTCGCGAACAGCGTCACCTTCAACGCTTCCGGCTTCGATCGTCCCGGCTGTAGATTCGCTAAGGCTCATTGTTCAGGCGCCATAATCCATACTAGCACACGCCCTTTTGAGCCGCCCTGTGAACCGGTATCGAAGACTCCAATTTATGTGGTTGACAGGGTGTTGCGCGTGTGATAACTTTTTCCAAAGGCTATGATGGAGACGAGTAGCTTAGGACGTCGTGCATAGCGAGCCTGGTACGGTGGAAGCAGGCGCACAGAACCTGAGTGAAAATCCCTCCGGAGCCGCCGGTTGAAAGCTTCCGCTAGCGAGGCGAGTAGGCAAGGCCGGGGTTCGTCACCCGTTAACAACGACGGGGCATGATAGTGCCTGCATAGAGAGGCCCTGATAACTTCGGGGCAAGTAGGGTGGTACCGCGGGAATAGCATAATCCCGTCCCTATATTTAGGGGCGGGCTTTTTTATTGCCGCACGGCGGACCGCAACAGCGAAGCGCCAGACAGACCCTGAGGCACCCTTCTCTGGCAGGGAAGGTCAAAAATAACGGAGGCGCTGCTTTGGAAGCCAAGAACAAGGTCAAGGGCGCGGAGATCGTCTGCCAAAGCCTCATACGGGAAGGCGTGGAGGTGCTCTTCGGTCACCCCGGCGGGGCCATACTGCCTTTCTACGACGCACTGTGGGCATACCCGCAGCTACGGCACATCCTTGTGCGGCACGAGCAGGCTGCGGCCCATGCGGCCGACGCCTACTCGCGGGTGAGCGGCAAGGTGGGCGTCTGCGTGGCCACCTCAGGCCCCGGAGCCACCAACCTGGTTACGGGCATCATGGGGGCCAAAGCCGACTCCGTCCCTATGATTGCCATCACCGGACAGGTGGCACGCACCGCCTTGGGTTCCGAGGCCTTCCAAGAATGCGACATCTGCTCCATCACCGCCACCTGCACCAAGAAGAGCTTCATGGTGATGTCGGCCAAAGACCTGGCTCCAACCATTCGGGAAGCCTTCGTCATTGCGCAGGAAGGGCGCCCGGGCCCCGTGCTTATCGACATTCCCCGTGATGTGCAGCTGGAGATGGTCGAGCCGGACTTCCCGGAAGTATTCCCGCCGAAGGTGCCCGAGTTGGGAGAAGAGGCCCGAAGTAATCTGCAAGCGGCCGCCCGATTGCTCAACGAGGCCAAGCGCCCACTCATCATCACGGGGCATGGCGTTCTCGCATCGGGCGCCTCAGCGGAGTTGAAGGCGATGGTCGAGGCCACCGGAGTCCCGGTCATCACCACACTGCTGGGCTTGAGCAGCTTCCCCAGCGGCCATCCGCTGAACCTGGGCATGCTGGGAATGCACGGCATGTACTGGGCAAACATCGCAGTGGACGAGGCCGACCTGATCCTGGGCGTAGGCATGCGGTTCGACGACCGGGTCACGGGTCGGGCCTCGACCTTTGCCCCCCACGCGCGCATCATCCACGTCGACATCGAACCGACGCAGATCGGCCGCAACGTACCGGTCGAGGTGGCGCTGCCCGGTGACGCGAAGGCGGTGCTGCAGGCCCTCAAGCCCCTGGTCTCTTTCGACCCGCGTTCAGAGTGGATGGAGCACATCAACCGTATGCGCCGGGAGCATCCGTCGCTGGCCATCCCGCCTTCAGACAAGCTACAGACACAGCATGTCATGACCGGCCTGAACGACGTGCTGCACGAAGACCCGGGCGCCATGGTGGTGACGGGCGTTGGCCAGCACCAGATGTGGGCGGCCCAGTTCCTTTCGTTCAGCGAGGCCAACACCTTCGTTTCGTCCGGCGGCCAGGGCGCCATGGGATTCGAGGTGCCGGCGGCCCTGGGTATGCAGGCGGCGCGGCCCGACGCCACCGTATGGAGCATCGCGGGCGACGGCGGGTTCCAGATGACTCTGCAGGAGCTGGTGACCGCTGCCGAAGAAAGGCTGCCGGTCAAGTACGCACTGATCAACAACGGCTACCTGGGGATGGTCCGGCAGTGGCAGGAGATGTACTTCGACAATCATCTCAAGGCGGTGCCGGTGCCGGGCCCGGACTACATCAAGCTGGCCGATGCCTATGGGATCGGCGCGGTGCGGGTATCGGAGCAGGAAGACGTGCTGCCGGCGCTCCGCAAGGCCAAGGCCCACGACGGGCCGTTCCTCATCGAGTTCGTTGTGGACCAGGGAGCGAACGTGTACCCGATGGTGCCGCCGGGCGGCTCCTTGGCAGACACGCTGGAAGACCCGGCCATCGTCGGGTAATATCCCACCAGTCGCTTCTGCGTTCGATTTTCTTCGGAGAAGGTTATGGAGAAGGTTACGATTCAGGAAGCGTCCCGCCGGCTCAACGTATCGCAGCGGGACATACGCGAATACATCCGCAAGGGCAACCTGAAGGCCGAACGCGACCCCGATTCGTCGACCGGCCGCTGGCTGGTGGAGTTGCCCGGAGACGGCTGGGAGGACGACTTCAAGTCCTACCTCAACAGCATGGCGTCCGGGCAGACGCCGTGGTGGTGGGCGTTTGAGCACAAGAACGGCAAGGTGCACTACCTGCTCCAGGTCGGCATTGAGGAGATAATGCCCGACTTCCTGTGCGGCCTGAGGGGGGAGAACCTTTTCCCCGCCGAGGGCCATACTCAGGACCAGCGGTGCCCCAACTGCCTGGGCGCAGCCGTTGAGCAGAACCTCCCGCTGTGGGACAATTAACTCGGTCGGCATCAAACTGACCGGGATCAACCGGGAAAGACAAAGGGGCAACCCGTCGGTTGCCCCTTTTCTCGTTGGCGTCGAAGGTTTGGGTTGGTCTAGCCCCCGCCGCCGCCGACGTTGACGCCAGGCTCGGTCATGCCTTCTGGCTTCAGGAGGGTGTCTAGGTCGGCGTCGGTGAGGTCAGTCTTCTCCTTGGCCATTTCACGAATGGTGGCACCAGTGGCCGCGGCCTCCTTGGCGATGGCCGCGGCGGCGTCGTAGCCTATGGCCGGCGCCAGGGCGGTCCCCAGCATCAGGCCACGCTCCACCATGTCTGGGCCGACCGTCGTAGCCTCGATGCCCTGCACGCACTGGTCGGCGAAGTTGTTGGCCGAGGCAGCCAGTAGCGATATGGATTCGAGTATGTTGTGAGCCGCCACCGGCATCATGGTGTTCAGCTCGAAGTATCCACCCTGCCCGGCCAGCGTTACCGCCGCATCGTTACCGACGACCTGGGCCACCACCTGCACGACGGACTCTGAGATCACCGGGTTGATCTTTCCCGGCATGATCGAGCTTCCGGGCTGCACCTCAGGCAGTAAGATCTCTCCCAAGCCGGCGCGCGGCCCAGAGGCAATGAAGCGGATGTCGTTGGCGATCTTATGCAGGCTGATAGCCACCGTTTTCAGCTCGCCGCTTGCCTCGACGAGAGCATCCAGGGATGCCTGGGCCTGGAAGTGATTACTGGTCTCCCGGACATCCACGCTCGCCGCTTCGGAGATGAAGGCGCAGGTCCTTGCTGAAAACTCGGGGTGGGTGTTGACTCCGGTGCCTACCGCCGTGCCCCCGAGGGCCACCTCGGCGAGCGCCTCCTGCGTGCGCTGCATCCGCTGCACGCCGTAGCGGGCCTGGCCCGCATAGCCCAGGAATTCCTGCCCCAGCCGCACCGGCGTGGCGTCCTGCAGGTGGGTTCGACCGGTCTTGATGATAGGCCAGAACTCTTCGGACTTCTTCTCCAGCTCTGTTGCCAGCTTTTCCAGTCCAGGAATCAGGTCTTCCTTGATGGCCAGTAGGGCAGCCAGGTGAATCGAGGTGGGGATGACGTCGTTGGACGACTGTCCCATGTTCACGTGGTCGTTGGGGTGTACTAGGCGTGAGCCGAGGTCTCCACCCAGCAACTGGCTGGCCCGGTTGGCTATTACTTCGTTGGCGTTGGTGTTGGTCGAGGTGCCTGAGCCGGTCTGGAAGATGTCAAGCACGAAGTGGCGGTCCAGATGTCCGTCGATGACTTCCTGGGCAGCCGCGACTATGGCATTGCCAACCTGCTCGTCCAGCTGGTCCAGGGCCATGTTGGTGCGGGCCGCCGATTGCTTGATCAGGCCGAGGGCGCGAATGAATGTGCGAGGAAAGCGCAGGCTGCTGATGGGGAAGTTCAGGACGGCACGCATGGTTGAGGCACCGTACAGAGCATCGGCAGGCACTTCCATCTCACCCATGGAATCGCGCTCAATTCTGACGTTGGGGCTGGCGGTCATGGTGGAGAGTCCTCCAAGCTGATTTTGGCATAGGATACCACGAAGAAATGCAAGCGGAACTGGGGGGACCATGAGTCAAGGGAGCGCCTCTATAGAGCAATTTGACTAGCCAGGGGCATGGGTATGGCTGTCCTTGCCACAGCCTGGACTTCCGGGCTTGAAATCTGATGACTGCCGCCCGTAGCGGAGACACGTTCCGCCCTGTTAACCTGAATGTGTGATGCATTCACAGCGGGTTAGTCTGCAAAGAATGGAAATGACACGGATGGGATGGAAAGGGACGCTTTTGGAAGGAGTCTCACTCCCAAATGGGCCTCGGTTCCAGACCATATCCGTCGCTGCAGCCCTTTCAAAGGGCCACCGTGAGCGGCCGGGGCTCAGGGTATCCCGGCACATTGGCCGGAAGTGGCCGGAAGTGGCCGGAAGTGGCCGGAAGTGGCCGGAAGTGGCCGGAAGTGGCCGGAAAAACAATAATTTTTCTGTCCCTCGGACAACGTGAAAACTCAAAAGGGAAGGCAGGGAGAGTGGGCTGGAGGGTGGCGCTTCAATTTGGCTGGTCGAGTCAGAAATTATAACTTGGCACGGCGCAGGGCCAGGTAACAGATCCATCCCTGGAGGGGCCACCACCAGAAAGGAAACACGACCTCAATGATACGAAATTCGTTCAGGCGGTAACCGAAGTCATGCTACAATAGCCTGACCTATACCAGCAGGGAGTCACAGGATTGGCCGCCGAGGTACGCGTCAGATACGCCCCCAGCCCCACGGGGCCGCCCCACATCGGCAACATTCGCACCGCCCTGTTCAACTGGCTTTTCGCCCGGCACCACGGCGGAAAGTTCATTGTTCGCATCGAGGACACCGACCAGACCAGGTTCGTCGACGGCGCAATCGAGGCCATCCTCGATGGACTGAAGTGGCTCAACATCGACTGGGACGAGGGCCCCGAGGTTGGCGGCCCCCACGCCCCCTACGAGCAGTCCAACCGCCTCGAGCTTTACCAGAGTCTCTCGGAGCAGCTCTTCGACCAAGGCAACGCCTACTACTGCTACTGCAGCCGCGAGGGTCTCGAACGCCTGCGGCGCTCAAACCGCGAGTCCGGCTCCTACTCGGTCGGCTGTCAGTGCCGGAGGTTGGGAAAGGCGGGTGCCGTTGGTGAACCCGTCGCCAATGACGACCGGGTCATCCGGTTCTCCATGCCAGAGTCGGGCATGACCCGTGTTAACGACCTCATTCGCGGCGATGTTGAGTGGCGCAACGAGCTTCAGGAAGACTTCGTCATACTGAAGTCCGACGGGTTCCCCACCTACCACCTCGCCGTGGTTGCCGACGACCACTTCATGGAGATCAGCCACGTCATGCGTGCCGAGGAGTGGTTGCCCAGCACCCCTCGCCACCTGCAGCTCTACAAGGCCTTCGGCTTCGAGCCTCCCGAGTTCGCCCACCTGCCCATGATCACCGGCACCGACCGGGCCAAGCTCTCCAAGCGCCACGGCGCCACTGCCATAGGCGAATACCGAAACCAGGGCTACCTTCCCGAAGCGCTGCTCAACTTCATGGTTCTGCTGGGGTGGTCCCTGGACGGAAGTACCGAAATCGTGCCTCTGCAGGACATCATCGACAATTTCACGTTGGACCGAATAACCAAGTCCGCCGCCATCTTCGACCAAGACAAGTTGATGTGGATGAACGGCATGTACATCCGCGAACTCCCGGCCGACGACCTGGCAGGACGCATGGCAGACTACATCGAGAGAGACTCCCCGTCTGTAGACCGGAATTATCTCGGAAACATCGCCCCGCTGGTCCAGGAACGCTTAAAACGGCTGGACGAATCGGACGATATGACCTCGTACTTTTTCGGCGAGCTGGCGCCAGAGTACGACACTTCGGTTCTGATCCAGAAGGGAATGGACGGTGCCGGTACTGCGGCAGCATTGCGGGCCGCCATGGAGGCCCTGTATTCCAGGACCTCGGAAGCGGATTTCAGCCACGACCAGTTGGAGGTACTCTTGGGAGACGTTGGTACAGAGCTGTCATTGTCTCGCAGGCAGTTCTTCGGATTGATGAGATCTGCGGCGACTGGCAGAACCGTCTCACCTCCCCTCTTCGAGACCATGGAAGTCATGGGGCGTGAACGCGTGCTCGCGCGGCTCAGGCAGGCTGCCGAGAAGATGGGTGTGGCAGTTTAGTGCCCACCCAGACCCCCTCCCAAGCCAGAACACCCGGCAATAAGACATACTTTCCGGAAGACCAATAATGACGCAAATGGCTGTAACTGATACCTCGGGATCCGACTTTATCCGCACCATAGTCGCCGAAGACAATCGCACCGGAAAGTTCGGCGGAATAGTAATCACCCGCTTTCCCCCCGAACCTAACGGCTACCTGCACATCGGCCACGCCAAGTCCGCCTGTCTCAACTTCGGACTGGCCGCGGAGAATGGCGGGAACTGCAACATGCGTTTTGACGACACCAATCCCACCCGGGAGGAAGTGGAATACGTCAATTCCATATTGGAAGACGTGCGGTGGCTGGGTTGGGACTGGGGCGATAATCTGTTTTACGCCTCGGACTACTTCGGGCAGCTCTATGAAATGGCGGTCGACCTTATCCGCAAGGGCAGGGCATATGTCGACGACCTTTCATTTGAGGAAATCCGCGAGTACCGGGGAACGCTCACCGAGCCGGGAAAGGAGAGTCCATACCGTGAGAGACCCGTCGGCGAGAACCTGGACCTGTTCCAGCGGATGCGTGCCGGTGAGTTTGACGAGGGAAGCAGGGTGTTGCGCGCCAAGATCGACATGGCCTCTCCCAATCTCAACATGCGGGACCCAGTGCTGTATCGCATATTGAAGGCTTCCCACCATCGAACAGGGGACGACTGGGTCATCTACCCGATGTACGACTTCGCCCACGGGCAGTCTGACTCGATAGAGGGAGTGACCCACTCGATATGCACGCTGGAATTCGAGGGGCACCGGGCACTGTACGACTGGTGCCTGGATGAGCTGGAAATCTACCACCCGCAGCAGATCGAGTTTGCCCGCCTGAACCTCACCTATACGGTGTTAAGCAAGCGGCGTTTAATCCAGCTGGTTGAAGGCGATTATGTTAATGGGTGGGACGATCCACGTTTGCCCACCCTCTCGGGACTGCGACGCCGGGGGTACACGCCCGAGGCTATCCGCGACTTCTGCGAGCGCATCGGCGTTGCCAAGCGAGACACGTGGACGGACATCGCCCTCCTGGAGCATTCGATCAGAGAGGACCTGAACCGCCGCGCCCCTCGAGTGATGGCGGTCCTGGACCCGGTGAAACTGGTAATAGAGAACTACCCCGAAGGCCAGGTCGAATTCATCGAGTCGGAGAATAACCCTGAGGATGTCAGCGCCGGCCACAGAGCGATCCCCTTCTCCCGCACCCTGTACATAGAGCGCGCGGACTTCTCCGAAGACCCGCCCAGGGGCTTCTACCGACTGTCCCCCGGACGCGAAGTTCGCCTCAAGGACGCTTATTATGTCACCTGCATTGGAGTCGAAAAGGACGAAGCCACCGGCGAGATAGCGGAAATACGCTGCACCTATGACCCGGAGACGCGTGGCGGCACATCGTCCGACGGCCGGCGGGTGCGCGGCACCTCCCACTGGGTTTCCACAGAACACTGCCTCGACGCTGAAGTCCGTCTCTACGACCATCTGTTCCTTAAGGAAGACCCCAGCGACCTGCCTGATGGCGGGGACTTCACCGACAACCTCAACCACGAGTCGCTACGGACCATCACAGCCAGGGTGGAGCCTTCGCTCGCCGAAGCCTCCCCCGGCGACCGGTTCCAGTTCCTGCGCCAGGGCTACTTTTGCGTTGACCTCGATTCCACGCCAGGCGCACTGGTCTTCAACCGCACCGTCGCGCTGCGTGACTCCTGGGCCCGGCAGCGGCGAGGCTAAAGAGCCCACTACAGCTTGAGCTGCAAAAGTACAGGGGCGGGAATCAACCCGCCCCTCGTAGCTTGACCGCAAGTCAGTCCGACTGCTTAATCCCCCGCCGCTGCTCCCACTGTGACTGTTTGGTAGCGCGATGAGTACTTCTTCTCGTTAATAGTATACGCCGCGATGGAAGCGGGGACCAGCATCGCCCCGGCCAATGCGAAAGGTAGCAGATATGAGCCTGTCCAGTCGTAAAGTATTCCAGCCAATATGATGCTCACGAAAGCACCGACTTGATGGCAAAGGAATGAAATTCCCGAGATAGTAGCAAGCGCCCGCAACCCATATACCTCAGCGGTCAGCGACGTTGTAATTGGAACGCTGGCGATCCAGGAAAAGCCCGCGAGAACGGCGAAGAACCAGAGGCTCGCAACCCCCGGCGACCCAATGAATGGAATAGTGAAATTGTCTACACGGAAGATTCCCAAAGGATCTCCTGCCAAGCCAACGCCGCCGTAGCCTACCTCGCGCCCTCCCGCAAATATCGCGTCCACCGATAACAGGCCGCCAATCAATACTAGGTAGGCAATGCCTCGCACAGCGTAGACAGTCCCCAGCACGTTTTTGCGTCCGAACCGATCTGCGAGCCACCCACCACCAATGGCACCCATAACGTTCAGTCCCGTTAGAATGCCAAAAATTAGGCCAGCCATCCTGAGAGAAACGCCCACCTGTTCTTGGGCGTAGGGCACAAAGTGGATGGATATGATGCCCACCGTAATACCGCAAACTGTGTAGGCTGCGGAGAGATTCCAAATGGGCGGCGAGCGGAAAGACTGCCTCCACTGATCAACTTCAAACATGCCCCGCCGCCGAGCCGGAGGGGCTGCCTTCCCGTCCGTCGGCGGCTCAGGATCTCCGTCGGGCAGCAGGCCCATCTGCGCCGGGTTGCTCCGAATGAACATGAATCCCAAGGGCAGGGCTAGAAAAGTTACGATGGCACCCAAAGCGATCCACGACGCCCTCCAGCTGAACAGTTCCACTAGGTATGCGCTGAAGGGAATCAGAATCAGGCCGCCAATGGACGTTCCGGAAGCCACCAACCCCAAGACGAAGGTCCGGCGTCTGAAGAACCAACGGGCCAGCAGCGGCCCAAGGGTGCCGATGGAGGCGCCGCTCATAGCCGTGGACAGCACGAAACTGAAAAGGAATACTAGGAACAGGTAGTGGAAGGTCAGGCTCAATCCAGCGGTTGCCAGCCCCGCAATCAACAGGCTGATCAGGACAACTTTGCGGGAGTTGAATTTATCGAACAAATGTCCCAGGAAAGGCTGAGTAACTCCGTTCATAAGCCAGCCTATGCCGGCGGCGACCGAGATAGTGGTGCGGTTCCACTCAAACTCCTCACTCATCGGGAGAACGAATACGCCGAACCCGTTGCGCGCTCCGGTGGTTACCGCCGCAATGAACATGGCGGTAACAACGACGTACCAGCCATAGTAAACGCCTTTTCGCCGAGGGTCTTGCTGGGACTGGGTGAACTCCATCGCGGAGGGTCCCTGACTGTCCTTCGCCATTCTGATCCTTATTGGCCGTCCCAGCGGTAGACTTGAATGCGGTGGCGACAACTGTCGACCACGAGGATGTTGCCGCGTCTATCGACCTTTACGGCCGTGGGGCCCCAGAAGAGCTTTTCGATATTGGCCGATTCTTCCCGATCACTGACCGCCGTGAGACCTCGGGGCGTTTCGAGAGCAGGGGCCAGGTCGGACTCCAAACGCAGTGCCCCCTCTTCCGGATTTGCCAGGAAATACTCTTCGGCCCAGCTTGGCGTCTTGGAATCTCCCCTGATGGTGGCAAGCAACTCACCCTCGGAGGACAGCACACGCACACGCTCGTTGCCCCAATCGGCGACGTAGATCCGACCTTCGCCGTCCACGCTCAATCCGGCAGGACGGCTGATACGCTCCTCTTCCGGTTGGGCATCCCCAGCGCGCGGAAACTGCTCTATTACAATCCCATCTGGGGTCAGTTTCTGAATCCGGTCATTCCCCCAATCGGAGACGTACACGTTTCCTTCGTCGTCCAGCGCCAACCCCCACGGAGTGTTGAAGCACCCGCAGCTGTCGCCAAGGGTACCCCAACTCTGCAGGAATTTACCGTCTGTAGTGAATTTCTGGACCCTGTTGTTGCCGCTATCAGTTATCAACAGATTGTCGTCAGAGTCCACGACCATTCCGGATGGGTGATCCAGCTGACCCATGCCAGACCCGGATTCCCCCCAGATTCCGTGGACCTCTCCGTCCGTGGAAAAAACCGTGACCCTATTCAGCGCTTCGTCGGCCAAGTAGAGCCGATCGTGGCTGTCAAAAGCCAAGGCGCTGGGCCACCAAAACTCCCCGGGGCCCGTGCCTCCAGTTCCAAATTCTCCCAGAAACTCCTCATCCACAGTGCACATGGAAATGCGCTTGTAAGGCATACGCAGGGGAATCTCGGGTCCGGCGCGATTGACGACGTACATGACGTCCTGGGAATCAAGTGCAACGTCCACCGGGTTTTGAAACCCACGTCCCTGGTTGGACAGCGAACCCACCGTATGGCTGTAACGCAAAACTGAAGTTGTCGTCATGGTCAGGACTCAAATATTGAATGCCAATCCGGGCAAGGTGCTTTTTACCTAGGACAGCTGGAATTCCTTGGAAGAGACGATAAGCTGCAACAGCTCGGCCACGCGCTGTTCAGCGCATGGGGCAGCAAACTGCGGATCGAGACGCAACTCTCCCTGTCCGCCCGCAAATTCGTTCAATTCCCGGCGAGTGAAATCGGACACTTCCAGCGCGCCAACCAACTCCAGGCAGGCATCAACAAGCTCTTCCGGCTGGTAGGTAGAACACTGGGCACGGAGACGGCCGATGATGGACTGCACTCCAGACTGCACGGGGTCACCCATCAGCAGCGCAGCCGAATTGACTCTTTCCATCAGGGTGCCAGTATCCAGCCATTCGGTGCCGGTGTGCCAGCCCTCCACCGTGGGAGGATTCAGAATATCCTGTCCCATGAAGCTGGCATCCAAGGCGAGGTTGACAATGTTCCAATGGGGGGTACCAAAGGCACCAGCCATCCTGGCCACTCCTGCTACCACTTCTGCAGGGCTCTTCACCTTGGCATAGCGGGCCTCATTAGACTGGAAGAACTCCGACATGAAAATGGTTCGCAGCGCGGACCGAACATCGCCTCCGGTACGGCGCAGGTCTTCAGCAATAGTCTGTGTCGCCGCTTCATCCGGCTGATCTGAAACGAAAAAGCCGTACAGCTTGCCAGCCAAAAACCAACTGCTGGCCGGATGGCCACAAATAATATCCAGGACGTCTTCTCCGTTGAAGCGACCAGTCTGGTTCAAGAAGGTTTTTTCACTGTCGTCATGGTCTTCAGGGCGATACTGGAATTGCCAGTCCAGCCTGCCGTGGGGCCAGATGGAATCGCGGGAGGCGCGGACGCTCATGTAGTCCTGGTTAGCGATGGTCCAGCCGGTAAACGCCCTTGCAGCAGACTTGACGTCGGCCTCCGTGTAGGTGCCGATCCCCATGGAGAACAGCTCCAGCAATTCGCGGCCGTAGTTCTCGTTAGAGGCATCCCTGTGGTTGTCCTTATTGTCGAGCCAGAAGATCATGGCCGGGTCGCGGGACAGCTCGGACAGCAGGTTTCGGAAGGTGCCAAGTCCGTGACGTCGGAAGGTGTTCGTCTGGTTTACCACAGCTTTGGCGTGATTAAGCTTGCCGTAGGCGGTGGCGAAGAGACCATGCCAGAATAGGGCGACCTTTTCCTCCAGCGGCCTCCGGGAGTTGATCATCCGGTAGAGCCAGTAGGACTGGGAGCTCTCGATGAGCATCAAGCTATTGTGATCCACATGGTAGCGACGGAAAAGCGCATCGTCCCAAGCGGGGGAATCCTCGGGGTACAGAAGGCGCTCGATAGTGGCTTCGTAACCCGCCTCCAAGCAGTGTTCCAACTCCTCGTAGGTGGCGCCAAATCCGGCACGCCGCATCAGATGGGCCATCAGCGAGAGGTTGCTACGTTGCTTGTCTTGCCGAACCACGCTGGTCTGCGTCATCACCCGCTCCTTGAGTCAAAAGAGGTGTTGCCGGAGTCCGCCGAGCCTGCTTTCGTTAAGGTTTCGGCGGCTTCGGTTCGTGATGATTGAGTTCCGGTAGTATAGCATCGAACGTTGTGTCGCGGCCCACCTAGTGTGGCCCGTTTCCACACCGTCCATACAATCAAGTTGACAATTATGGGGAATTCACATATTTTTATGAAAGAATTATGTAATTTTCAAAATTCTCTTGACAAATAACATAATGAACTTTTTACTTCTTTCTACCCTTTAATTTTACTGGGACGGGGAGGCAGCGAACCAATTCTTCCTCTCTTCCCAGCTGGCCCGGTCCTTTCGGGGCCACGGGCAGGGTTTCGAAAACGGACACTGAAACAAGGAGGTAGGAGATTCAGAGTTTTCCAGCCGAAGTCATGACGGCAAATAAACGCAATCGAGAGGCATTGCAGTAAACAGGGGATCGCGGCCAGTAAATCAATCAGCAGTATTCTTTCCAATCATCAGCTTTCCTTCTACAGGCCCCCTGGACATCCCCGCTTGCTGCTCCTGCGGCCTTGTCGATGCATGTGCGACGAATTCGCAGACTTAGTAGATATGGGTTTTGGGGTGGTTTGAAGATGTCAACAGACGTAAGAATAATCAGTGACGGCGTAATGAAAATCGATGGCGGTTCCATGTTTGGGCCGGTGCCCAAAGTAGCGTGGGAACACAGCGTGGTAACCGACCGCAAGAACCGAATGACCCTGGGGTTGAATTGTCTACTTCTGCACACAGCCGGGCAGAACGTACTCATCGACACCGGAGTCGGTTCCAAGGACATGGATACCGACAAGGAAAACCTAGGGTTGGTACCAAGCAGGCTGCTTCGAGGACTGAAATCGGTTGGGCTGGCGCCAAAGGACATCAACGCAGTAGTTCTCACTCATCTCCATTTCGATCACTCAGGCGGATGTACCAGACTTGACCGAGCCGGCAACCTTGTACCCACATTTTCCAAAGCCAAGTACTACGTCCAGGAGCGGTGCTGGCATGAGGCCTGCCATCCTAACGAGCGGGCCAACAACTCCCATCGCGCCGACAATTTCCTGCCCATAGACGACCGAGGGCAACTGGAACTACTGGACGGGGACAGGGAGATCCTGCCGGGCCTGAACGTAATAGTCACGGACGGACACGCCAAGGGGCACCAGATGGTTATGTTCAACCACGGCGGGGAAAGGGTAGTGTTTCTGGGGGACATAGTGCCCACGCCGCATCACCTGAACCTAGTGGCCATCTCGGCCTTCGACAACTCTCCGGAAGTGACGCTGGAGCAGAAGAAGGACCTGCTGTTCCGGGCGGAGCGTGAAGGCTGGCTGCTGGTGTTCTCACACGGACACGAGGTCCGTTCGGGTTACCTGGAGCGGCGCGGTGGAATGGGTTACCTCAGGGATGGAGGGCTGTAGCGGAGGTTTTTCTTCCTTCAGCCGAGACAGCGGAATTGGGAAGTGGCCCGTCCTGATCAGGACGGGCCACTTTTATTGCGTAAAGCCTCTCTAGCTCCACCGCTGAGATTGCACTCTATCTGACCACTTCTGAAAGGACCCAATCGTCTTCGATGTTGGTCAGCCTAGCGTTGGTGATCTCATTGCCCAAGTCGGACTCTACGGCCGTTTTTACTCGTACGTAGTTGTCCGTCAGTCCCGACCAAAGACCGTTTTCAGTTCCCGACGACCGCTCCCATAGCACCGAGCGCTCGGTGCCGAGTTGACGCTGCCGAAACCGGCGATGAGCCTCTGCCGACAGCGCCAGCGTTTCGCCCATGCGCCGCCGTTTCTCGGATTCAGGCACCTGCCTACCCAAATAGACTGCGGAGGTCCCGGGTCTCTGAGAGTAGGGAAAGACGTGAATGTCGGAGAACTCCATTCGCTGGGCGAAGTCCAGGCTTCGCGCGAAGTCTTCCGGAGATTCACCCGGGAAGCCAACAATAATGTCAGTGGTTATCCCGGCGTCGGGAAACATCCCGCGTACGAGTGACACCGACTCGGCGAATCGGGATGTGTCGTAGCGGCGGCGCATGGCGCTCAAAATGGAATCACACCCACTCTGAAGC
Source organism: Dehalococcoidia bacterium (assembly GCA_965222025.1). Lineage (GTDB taxonomy): Bacteria > Chloroflexota > Dehalococcoidia > Lucifugimonadales > UBA3495 > VXOI01. Next base: position 658,461 of record CBDCTI010000008.1, read on the forward strand.
GGGATGTGGAAGTGCGGCATCAGCCGGTAGTCGCTCCACAGGGCAAGCAGCGAACCGGAAATTTCGTGAGCCTGGAGGGAGGACACCCGGAGCCGTTCAATCTCCGTCTCAGACAGTATCTGCTCCAGCAGTCTCTCCAGGTTGGAGTACGGCAGATCAAAGCCGTAGGTACCCAGCTGGGTGCCTGTCAGGGCCACCTCCCGATACCCTTCGTACACATGCCGGCTTATCTCGCCGACAATCTCCTCGATCACAATGCTGCGCTCGCGTCCACGTACCTTGGGGACGATGCAGTAGGCGCAGACCTGGTCACAACCCTCCTGGATTTTCACCATGGCCCGGGTGCGGCGTGTCGTCTTCGGCTGCGGCAAGGGCAATGGGTCAGATGGCAGTCTGGCTGCCTGCAGAGCGGTGCCAGTGGCTTCCACGAGCGATGATTTGCCCGTGTTGCCGATTACCAGCGAGACCCCTGTCATCCGCTGTAGGTCCGCGGGGGATCTCTGGGCGTAGCAACCGGTGGCAACGACCACGGCATCAGGGTTTCGGCGCCGGGCGGCGCGAAGGAACTGCCTGGCCTTGGCATCAGCCGTTGCGGTAACGGTGCAGCTGTTGAGAACGACTACGTCGGCGCCTGCCGACGGCTCGACGATCTGGTAGCCTGCTTCCCGAAACTGCCGTGCGAGGGACTGGCTGTCGGACTGGTTCAGTTTGCAGCCGTGAGTATGGATCGCGACCTTTCGTTGGGGCGATTCCAAGGCGCGCTCTCCCGTGGGGCAGTCAGTTTTTGACGCCTTACTCGTCATCGTAGTCAATTTCCTGGTCATCCATAGGTAGCATGTCCCACAGCTTCTCGACGGCAGAGGTCACGTCTTCGAGAACGGCAATCAGGTGCTGTGCGCCCGCGCGCGACTCCCGCACCCTGTCGGCGGCGGCGGCGAAGGAGTTCAGGCGGCTGAAGGCATCCCGAATGCGCCGGTCGTTGATCTCTCTTCCCAAGCTCTGGGCATACTCTTCCACAGCCCGGCGGTCGTCCACCTCGTCGCCACGGGTGAGGGCCACACCTTTTACCGCCAGGGTAGTGCTGCCCCACAGGAGCTCTTCGCAACGCAGCCAGCGGCTCTGCCGAGCCTCGTTCATCGCGTCGCGCAGAAGGCGGACGCTCTGGCCGTGGTAGCGGGCGAGGCGGGTTGCTTGTTGTTGGGACAGGGAGGACATGGCCTCTCCTTGCTACTCCTCATTCTACGCCATTAAGCGGGGGTAACAGAGAATTGCGTAACGAGAAAGCGGCCCGACTTTCGCCGGGCCGCCTGCGTAAGCTATGGTTGCGGGTTTAGTTTTCGGGCCAGCCTTCTGCCGTCATTATGCCGCTGTCCAAGGCAGCCGCCACCTTTCCAGCGGCTTCTCCTGTCACCCATGACATCCAGGAGTCACGGTTGTTTTCCAGCCAGTAGATGGCCGTCTCCTCGGGTGTGGCGTCGTTTTCACTACTCCACACGAAGACTTTGTTGTAGGCAGGAACACCGAAGTCCCAATTCTGCAAGAACCCGACTACATCAGAGGCACGAGGCAGCAGGCTCTTGTGTACTGCAATAAGCACCAAGGAATCGGCAAAGTGGCACTTCTTGCCGGTAGCCCAGCACTCATCGGAATAAGGTTCCTCCTCGAGGAACACCAAGTCAAGCTGGATCGCCGGATCGCCGGTGCCCCACATATAACCGAGCCACGGCTCTTGCCTCTCATAAGCACCGAAGATCTCGGAAAACATCGCATCCTGGGAACCTGGCTTAATTGTGTGCAGGTAGTCCGTCAATCCATAGGATTCGATTTGTTCGTCGTTGACCAACTCGCAGACCCAGCCGGGGACACAGGCCACCAGCCGGGCTTTGCCGCGGCTGTCGTCTGTGGCGAACAGTTCCTGAAATTCTGGATTCTTCAAGTCTTCGGGGGTTTTCAGGTCGGGATACTGCTCCGCAATGTAAGAGGGGATGACAAAGGTGCTTTGCCAGTCTCCGACGAGACTGGTGCCGACGGACACTACTGTGCCCTGTTCCAAGGCTGCATTCCAGCCCAACGCTTGATTGGGCAGCCAGATCTCCATTGTCACGTGGGTGTCGCCTTTCCTCAGTCCCTCAAACAGCGGCAGCGTACCACCGAACACCAAGTCGGTGGGGTAGCCGTAGCCGTACTCAACAATGTACTGGGCAACACGGTTCTGAACCTGGGCGCTGGTCCAGTTGAGGTCAGAGAAGACGATAGTGTCTTTTGGGCCTTCCGGGGCCTCTACCATGACCTCGACAATCTTGATGACTTCGACCTCTTCGATCTCGACGACCGTTTCCGTCTCGACGACCGTTTCCGTCTCAACTACGACTTTGGTAACTACGACTTCCTGGGTCACTACTTTGGTGACCTCGACCTCTTTCTCCTCGACTACCGTGACTTCCTTCTCAACTTCGACGATCTTGGTGACCTCAACCGTCTCGGTCGGGCCGCAGGCTACTGCCGCAATCATGGCCACAAGGGCCAGGAACATTGCCAGAGAAATGAATCTGTTCTTTGTTAACAATGCAATACCCTCCGCCCTGTATCGGGCCCTGAATTTGGAACGATTCCCGCTGCATTTCACACAGGAATCAGTGGCTCCGCGTGGCGAGATGCCAAAGTCTTGAATTTATATCAGCGTTGACTCGCCGTGTCAAACGGGGGTCAACTCTTTTGTACGCCCCCCTCCTCTCCTAAAGCCCTTCCTGGAGGGCTTCCTGTCGGCTGCGGGCTGCCGCCTGGGTCAGCCGGTCGAACACGATGGCGATGAGCACGATAGACATACCGGCGATGACGCTGTTGCCCGGGTCCTGGCGTTGCAGCGCACGGAACACGTCTTCGCCCAACCCGCTGGCGCCCACCAGCGAGGCGATAACAACCATCGAAAGAGCCAGCATGGTTGTCTGGTTGATGCCAGCCATGATGGTGGGCAAGGCCATGGGCATCTGTACCTTGGTGAGAATCTGCATGGGGGAGGCGCCAAAGGACCGGGCGGCCTCCACCGTGGCCGGCGACACTTGCCGTATACCCAAGTTGGTCAGCCGGATGGCCGGTGGCACTGCGTAGATTACAGTGGCGATGACCGCGGGCGTGTATCCCAAGCCAAAGAACAGAATCCCCGGCACCAGATACACGTAACTGGGCATCGTCTGCATTCCGTCCAATATGGGGCGCATTACAGAGTCGGCACGGTTGGAGCGGGCGCCAAAAACCCCAAGTGGCACCGCAATCACTACCGAAATGACCACCGAGAACAGGATTATCGCTATGGTCTCGACAGAACTGTCCCAACGGTTCATCAGGCCGATGAACACCAGGCTCAACAGCGCGAACAGAGCCAGCCGCCAACCTGCCATCACCATTGCCAATGCCGTAACAGCGATGAATGTTGCCGGCCAGGGAATCCAGCGCAGAGCGTCCTCAAGTTGTACCATCGTGATTGTTATGGCTTTGTCGATGCCATCGAACATCGACCCCCAGTTGCGCACAAGCCAAGTGGTGCCTGCTTTGATTTCGTCGGAGATAATACGGCTGATTTCCTTGGATTGGAAAACACCGTCTTTCTCCTGCGGCACCTTGCTTGGGAAGTCCATGTCTGGTCCCCAAGCAATCAGACAAATTACCAGTGTTATTAGGACGGCAACCAAGGCGGCAATCCAGCGAATGATGCCTCGTCCGCGGCCCAACCGCTCTACAGCATCAGCCACCCCCCTAGCACCGGAAAGTCCGCGCTCGTCCGAACCATCCAAACGGGTTCGCTGTGTTAAATCATCAGGAGTTATTTCTGCCACTAGTGCCTCCAAGGTCGGGCAGCGGTCCCCGGCTCAGACGGGCCAAGTTGCGTTTCAAATCTCGGGCTTAGTGCGCTTCCGTCTCGACCTCGGCTGCGAGGGCAGCGTTCTCTGCCGCGTTGGCTTTGTAGTCCTGGTCGGCGGTGGAAGTTTCGGCCAAGGCTTCAGCGAGGGCGCTGCGATGTATCTCACCGACGAGCTTGTTGTCGGCATCGGTAACGGGAATCGGATAATCGCTAGCCATGGCCAGGGGAATGAGCACGTCGAAGCTGGTATCGGGGCTCACTGCCTCATAGTTCTGGTCAACGTACCCCAAGCCCAAGTCCAGACGGTTAATCCCAGCCCTGAGCGCCTGATTAGCCCTGGCGATGGTGAGGAGACCGATGTAGCCCTGGCGACGGTCCACGATCCATGCCGCGTCGCCGTCGCTATCCGCGATGGTGTGCAGCGCAGCCCGGGGGCCCTGATGGCCCAAGACGGTGGCTTTTGGCGGCACCATAACCTTGCTGGCGGTGAGCACGCTCTCCAGTCGCACATCCTGGGTAAAGTCGCCAACGTATTCGTCCTCCGGGCGGAGCACGATATCTTCCGGAGAACCGGTCTGAACGATGCGGCCGTCCTGCATTATGGCGATTCGGTCGCCGAGCTTGAGAGCCTCGTTTAGGTCGTGGGTGATGAAGACGATGGTCTTCTGCAGATCTTCCTGTAGCCGGAGCAATTCATCCTGCATCTGACGGCGTATGAGGGGGTCGAGGCCGCTGAAGGGCTCGTCCATCAGCAGGATGTCGGTGTCTACCACCAATGCCCTGGCGAGCCCGACGCGCTGCTGCATGCCTCCTGAAAGCTGCCTGGGGTAGGCCTCTTCCCAGCCTCTGAGGCCCACCATTTCAAGAATCTCCCTAGTACGGGACTGGCGTTCCGGCTCAGGGACGCCCTGGACCTGGAGTCCCCATGAAGCGTTCTCGAGAACGCTACGGTGGGGCATGAGGCCGTAATGCTGGAAGACCATTGCGACCTTGCCTCGGCGGAACTCCATGAGTTCCTTGTCGGACATCGCGGTGATATCACTGCCGTCGATAACGATGTTGCCCGCGGTCGGCTCGATCAGGCGGATGAGGCAGCGCACCATGGTCGACTTGCCACTGCCGGACAGGCCCATGATGACGAAAGTCTGGCCTTTCTGGACCTCAAAGGAGACATCGTGCAGTCCTACTACAGCGCCCAGTTCGGACTGAATCTCAGACTTGCTTTTTCCGGAATTCACGGGGTCCAGAACACGGCCGGCGTTTCTGCCGAACACCTTCCAGATGGAATCCACTTTTATGATCGGGCCTGAAGCTTCGTCCCTGCTTTCAGAGACCACTGTCTCTCTTCCATGGTCCAAATCCGCAGGGTCTTCTACGATAGCCATGATTTACCCTCCGGCGCCGGCCATTTAAAGGGCCGCCCGACATTGCGCTCGGGCCGGCCAGGCTGCGTACAGTGGGCTTAAGGTAGGGGGATGCCCCCCGTTTGTCAACAAAAGCAAGGCTGACCGGTTACCCTCCGACATCTTACGGCGACGTATATAATGTGCCTCGATTGACGCCACTCGAGGCGAACGTGGTTGCAAATGATGGTCAAGCCAAGCTTTCTCGGAGGTACTTGTGATGAAGTATGACTATATCGTGGTGGGAGGCGGGTCGGCAGGGTGCGTGGTCGCTACCCGGCTTTCGGAAGACCCCAGCAAGTCAGTGCTCCTTCTGGAAGCGGGGCCGGACTATCCAGAGTTTGAGCACCTGCCCGACGATCTGAAACGGGGCTACAACGTTTGGCGTTCGGCGTACGGACCGCACAGCTGGGACCTCCGGGGCAACGCAAACTCCACCCAGACGGAGCCCATGATCATTCCCCGTGGCAAGGCAACCGGCGGATCCAGCGCCATCAACGGGCAGGTGATCTTCAGGGGAGTTCCCGAAGACTATGACAACTGGGTGAAGTGGGGCAACGAAGAGTGGGCTTTCACCAGTTGCCTGCCGTATTTCCGCAAGATGGAGAACGACTGGGACCATGCCGGCGACGACTTTCACGGCAATGAGGGCCCGCTGCCCATCCGGCGGTTCAAACGCGAGGAGTGGATACCTGTATCCACTGCCTTCTACGACGCCTGCGTGGGCGTCGGATTCCCGGAAGACCATGACCAGAACTCTCCGGACTCCAATGGCATCGGCGTACGCCCGCTGAACAATATCGACGGCGTGCGGATGAGCACTGCGCTGACCTACCTCTCGCAGGCGCGCCACCGGCTAAACGTCACGGTGCGGGGCAACGTGACGGTCCACCGCGTGCTGTTCGAGGGCAAGAAGGCCGTTGGCGTACAGGCCGAGAGTGGCGGGGAGGTCTTCACCGTCGAGGGTGAGCAGATCATACTCAGCGGTGGCACCATCGGATCGTGCCAGGCGCTGCTGCTGTCGGGCGTCGGACCGAAGGATGAGCTGGCTTCCCACGGGATAGAGTCGGTGCATGACCTGCCTGGGGTAGGCAAGAACTTCTGCGACCATCCGGCGGCGTACATGGTCTTCCGCGGCTATGGCGACCCGGCCGATGTGGAGACCCCGACGATCCAGGTGGGGTTGCGGTTCAGCGCACCCGACTCGCCTACACGAGCCGACTTCCAGATCACGCCTACGCTGATGACCAGCGAGCACCGCCCCGCCAGCGTCAGCTATGAAGGCGACGAGTTCCACTGGGGCCTGAGCGTCGGCCTGCAGAACGCCACCTCGGCAGGCGAGATCACGCTGGCCACCGCTGACCCACATGTGCAGCCGCGACTGGACTACCAGCTGTTCTCGGCGCCGTACGACAGGGAGCGGATGCGCGAAGCCCTGCGGACTGCGGTGCAGATCGCGGAGCACCCATCCATGGCGACGCACATCGCCGAGATGCTGAACCCGACGGCAGAGGACTTCGAGTCGGACGAGACGCTAGACAACTGGATCCTGCGCAACGCCTACACCCAGCACCACATCGCCGGCACCTGCAAGATGGGCCCGGCCTCGGACGCCATGGCCGTGGTGGACCAGTACTGCAAGGTGCATGGGCTGGAGAACCTGCGGGTCATCGACGCGTCGGTGATGCCGGACGTCATTCGAGCCAATACCAACGGCACGACGATCATGATAGCCGAGCGGGTGTCGGACTGGATCAAGGAAGGCAATTAGACGTCCAGTCGATCTTCACCGTCGTCGGAAGGTTTCCAGAGGGGGCGGGCGGTATGCCTGCCCCTTTCGCTTGAGTTGGTCGACGGTCATGCTTCGCCGCGGCGTGCGGCGTCCAAGGCCTCCACCAGGTCGGGCGGTAGGGGTGACTGGAACCGCAGCGGTTCGCCGCTGGCCGGGTGGGCGAAGGCCAAGCGGTGGGCGTGGAGGAAGTGGCGGGGCAGAAGCGGGCTGCGCCTTCCGTAGGTTGCGTCTCCCAGGAGGGGGTGGCCGAGCCAAGCCAGGTGCACTCGGGCCTGGTGGGTGCGCCCGGTGTGGAGGGTCAACTCGAGCAGGCTGAAGCGGCCGGCTGTCTCGAGCAGGCGGTAGCCGGTGCGGCTGTCGCGTCCATCCGCGGTTACCGCCATACGGGTGCGGCGGCGAGGGTCGCGGCCGATGGGGACGTCGATCATGCCGGACTCGGGGGACGGAACTCCCTCGGCCAGGGCGAGGTACACCTTCTCGACCTGCCTGTCCTTAATCTGCTGGGACAGGTTGTGATGGGCGCGCTCGTTCTTGGCGGCGATCATCAGGCCGGAGGTGTCCTTGTCCAGCCGGTGGACGATGCCGGGACGGATCTCGCCGCCGATGCCCTGGATGTCGGGGCACAGGGCGAGCAGCCCGTTGACCAGCGTCCGATCGGGGTGCCCTGGACCGGGATGGACGGCCAGGCCGGCGGGCTTGTCGACGACCACCAGGTCTGCGTCCTGGTAGACGACGTCGATGGGTATATCCTGGGGGACAGCGACGGCGGGCCTGGGCGGAGGGACCGACACCAGCACCCGGTCGCCCTGTCTCAGACGGTGTGCCGCCTTGACGGGTGCGCCGTTCACGAGCACGTCGCCGCTGTCGATCAGCTGACGGATGCGGCTGCGGGTCAGCCCGATATCCAGCTGCGCCAGGTACTGGTCCAGCCGCGATTCGCCTGCCTGGACCAGAATGTCGTGGCGTCTCTCCTGACCGACGGCTGCGCCGGTGCCAGGGCTCACGGAGGCGAGTCTCCGGAGACCGACTGGGGAAGGGTCAGGATGCGCTCGCGCACGCCGCAGGTGGAGCAGCGCCAGCCACCGCCGTTCAGGGCCCGCATGTCGCCGTCGCAGACCGGGCAGTAGCCGTAGCCGTCCGGGTCGGCAGAGCCGGGGGCTACAGAGCGCTCGGACATTATGAAGAGCCAAGCGAGGATGACCAGCCCCGTAACGATTGAGGCGTCGGCTACGTTGAATACGGGCCAGGGGCCAATGTCCACCCAGTCAGTGACGTGGCCGAGGCGCACACGGTCGATGAGGTTGCCGAAGGCGCCGCCGAGCTGCAGGCCCAGGCTGAGGCGGAGCAGGCCGGTGGGGAATCGCTGGCTCCGATACAGGAGTATCAGGACGGCGATCCCGATGAATGACACCAGGATCAAGGGAGCGTTGTAGCCCTGGAACAGGCCGAAGATGCTGCCGGTGTTGAATGTGTGGGTTATCCTCAGGAAGCCTTGGGCGGGGAAGGATTCGTAGAGGAAAAGGAGCTCGCGAACCAGATACTTGGAGAACTGGTCAGCCAGGAAAACCAAGACCGCCAATTGAATGAGCAGGAAGTCCCTGTAAATGGGGGACCGGCCAGCAGCAGCGTTGTTTGTGGGCTTGCTGGCTTGTCCGAGCAGACTAGACGCTTTGCTGAACCGGCTGATCATGACAGGGGATGGCAGTCCATTCCGGGTATCCTGAACACCTTGAGGTCACCCGGGCGAGCCTGGGCAGGGGACAATTCCATCCCTACTTGAGCTGCTCGATGAAGAAACGGGTCACTTCGGGCACGAGTCTTCCCTCGTGGCCATACCAGAAGTGGTCAACTCCCTCGAAAATCTGGCTCTCGGGTTCACGCTCAAAGGTCTTCAGTTCTGCGGGCAACAGGTCGGACTCCACCAGCCGGTCGCGGTCTCCGGCCACCACGAGGGCGGGAAGCTTCCGGGTCTTCAGGGGAGTGTCGCTGATGTACCGCATAGCTGGGGACACCAAGGCGAAAGCGTCTGCTTCCTTATACAGAGATTCGTGGCGGAGGATCACACCGGAGCCGAAGGAATAGCCGATGAGACCCACCTTGCCGCGGGTGTCGGGCCAGGCCTTGACGAGGTCCAAGGCCCCGAGGACTTCTTCGAACTCGGTCTCGCCCTGACCGTGCTCGCCCTGGCTGTCGCCCACGCCCCGGAAGTTGAAGCGCAGGGTAACGAAACCCTCTTCGGCCAGGCCGAGGGCCAGCGCCAAGACGACGTTGTTGTCCATGGAGCCGCCGTGCAGCGGGTGCGGGTGGCAGATGACGATGCCGGGCCAGGGCCCGCCTGTGGCGTCGGGTTGAGCGACGACGCCTTCGAAGCTGAGACCGGCGGTCTGGAAGGAAACGGCACTCTGACGCAAGACGGCCACCCCCATCAGGATTCGGCAGAATTTGGGTTCATATTAGGGCCGCTCCTCTTGCTTTGGCAAGGAGCGGGATGACGCATGGGCAGCGTCCGGTACGGGACCACGCTCCCGGGACCGGCTTTCCTGAGTCCTGATGCCCACGTGAGGTTGTGCTAGGGGCATTTGGCTCCGCCCCGCGTCAGAATGCGAGGATGGGCTTCAGGATTCCGCTGCGGCGGTATCGGCCCCTGGGCCGGGGTCGTCTGCCACGGGTGAAGGTGGCGCGGGCTTCCCTTATGAGCTTGGCGGAATACTTGGCGATCTCCTGAGGGAACGCGACCAGCCAGGCGGGGTACAGGGGTTTGGGGGTCTCTCCCGCACGGCGCGGGCTGGGGGCACTGGAGGCGGAGTCCCGCTGCATTGCGGCCCTGACCATGCCGTTCGCCGAGGCCCTGGGCAGGACCGAGTGGAGGAAGCCCTCGGGCTCGGGCGACCTTTTCTCCTTCAGGCAGCGCTGGACGTAGAGGTTCAGGTCCATGAAGGAGGCGTAGCGGATGCCTGCTTCGCGGGCCATCTGGACAACTTCGAAAGGGGTGGGCAAGGGTTTGTTCTCAGCCTGGACCTTCGCCCAGTGGTCGCAGATGTCCTGGGCTACGCGTTTGGCGCGGACCACGGCCAAGGGGAGGGCGAGCTTACGCTCGAGGGCTTCGAGCTGGTTGCGGAGGCGGGCGATGGACATTTTTTCACTCCGGTTCTTGGTCTTTCAGGTCTGGGTGCGCGGTAGCTGACGGTTAGCCCTTCGACAGGCTCAGGGCCAGCGGAAAATTTTTGTTTTTCCGGCCACTCCCGGCCACTTTCGGCCATTTCCGGCCAATTCGTGGTGCTCAGAATGGGGCGCTGACTTTCCTTGGTGGGTCGTATAGAGCGTATAGAATGTATGTACTATTCACCGTTAAAGTTTAGGCGGGCTGGCGGGGGGAGTCAAGGGGCTGAGTGTCATTGTTTGAACTGTGATTTGTTTGATTATGGGATGGGCATGATTTTGGGGTTGTTGGTCGGTGGTGGTGGTTTGCGGAGGTTGGACGGGGGGTGTGGGTTGCTGCTTTGGCGGGGATGACGGTAGGGGGCGGGGAAGTTGGGGGTGATCGTAGGTTCGTTTGCGTAGTGGTTCCCCGCTTTCGCGAGGATGACGATTGGGGGCGGCGGGGACGTTGGGGGTGTTCGTAGGTTCGTTTGCGTAGTGGATCCCCGTTTTCACGAGGATGACGGTGGGGGGCGAGGGGAGTTGGGTGTGATCGAGGGTTGTTTGCGCAGTGGGTTGCTGCTTTTGCGGGGATGACGATAGGGGGCGGCGGAGTTGAGGGCTGGGTGTCATTGTCTGAACTGTGATTTGTTTGATTAGGGGATGGGCATGATTTGGGGGGCGTTGGTTGGTGGTGGTGGCTGGCGGGGGTTGTGGGTTGCTGTTTTGGCGGGGATGACTGTTTGCGGGTTTGAACGGCTTTGCAATCGGCCGGCAGCTTAGGGGGCTGGGCCTGCTGGCCAGGTTCATTCGATTATCGATTACAAGCCTGGCCATTCTTGCCGGTCCGTTCATGGTGAGCTTGTCGAACCATGAACGAACGACCCTTCGACAAGCTCAGGGCCAACGGGTTTGCCGATACAGGGCCAACGGGTTTGCCGATAATCGAATGACCCTGGCGTGCTGGCGGGGTCGGTTCCCCGTAGAATCCGGATACTGCTAGAATAGGCTCGATTTGGCTATGGGCCTGTTCCATAACATACATCACTGACAGAGTAGAGGGCCGAATGACAGCGATCGACCTGCGTAGCGATACGGTAACCCAGCCAACGGACGAGATGCGGCGCGCCATGGCGGCGGCGGAGGTGGGCGACGACGTGTTCGGGGAGGACCCGTCCATCAACGAACTGCAGGAGCGTTCAGCCGCCATCCTGGGCAAGGAGGCAGGGCTGCTCACCACCAGCGGGACCATGAGCAACCTTATCGCGACGCTGGCCTGGAGCAACCACGGCGACGAGATCATCATGGGCGACGAGGCCCACATGTTCTGGAACGAGGGGGCGGGGCAGGCGGCCCTAGCCGGCGTGCAGACCCGGCTGGTGCGCAACGACGAACAGGGGCGCATCAACCCGGACGACGTGGCGGCGGCCATCCGTCCGCCGGGCAACCTGCACTTCCCGCGCACCAGCATGATGTGCCTTGAGAACACGCACAACAGGTGCAGCGGCGGGGTGCTGACGCCCGAGGATACGAAGGCCGTCAGCGACGTCGCCCACGACGCCGGGGTGCCGGTGCACCTGGACGGGGCGCGCATCTTCAATGCCGCAGTGGCCCTGGAAGTCCCCCCGGCGGCGCTGGCGCGGGACGTTGACGACCTCAGCTTCTGCCTGTCTAAGTCGCTGAGCTGCCCGGTGGGATCGGTGCTGGTGGGCTCGCAGGACTTCATTGACCAGGCGAAGCGATGGCGCAAGATGCTGGGTGGCGGCATGAGGCAGGCCGGGGTGCTGGCAGCCGCCGGACTGGTGGCCCTGGATACGATGGTCGACCGGCTGGCCGAGGACCATCAGCACGCGCGGCGGTTGGCGCAGGGCCTGGCGAACATTGAGGGGCTGAGCGTGGACCCGGAGACGATCCAGACGAACATCGTGTTTTTCGAAGTGGACGAGGAGCTGGGGACAGCCGCCGACCTGATCGCGGCCCTGAACCGTCAAGGGGTCAAGGTGTCCTATCCTGGGAAGCAATCAATCCGCATGGTCACACACCGGCATATAAGCCCCGAGGACATCGAGGAGGCACTTTCGCGGACGTCCGCGGCCGTGCGGGAGTTGCGGGCAGCGGCCTAGTAGCGGGGCGTCCGGGCCAAATCCTTCATCAAACGGAACTCTTGCAGAATCCTTGGCCGCGGAGAGTTTGAAGCATGGCAGACATTGCCTTCGACAAGAATCACACGGCGCTGCTTATTGCGGACTTCTACGAGGCGATGATGACCTCGATCCCTCATGCCGTCGACCGGGACGTTGTTGGGAAGACGGCGGCGCTGCAGAAGGCGGCCCGGGACGCGGGAATCATGGTCTGCTATTGCGCCACGGTATTCCGGCCCGGCTACCCGGAGATCGGGGCCCGCAACAAGACGTTCGGGCAACGGAAGGCGTCGGGACAGGCCGCAGTGTTCGATCCGGCGGCGGTGATCCATCCGGCGGTGGCCCCGGCGGAGGGCGAGGTCGTGGTGGGTAAGCACCGGGTGAACGCGCTCTACGGCACAGGGTTGGACGTGGCGCTCAGGGCGAATGACATCCAGAACCTGATCATCCTGGGGTACGCGACCAGCGGGGTGGTGCTGTCGACCGTCCGGTATGCCTCGGACCTGGACTTCAACCTGTTCGTGGTGGAGGACTGCTGCTCGGACTCTGACGTCGAAGTGCACGAATTCCTGACGGGGCGGCTCTTCCCGCGACAGGCAGAAGTGGTGCAGTCGGCGGACGTCATTGCGGCGCTGGCGGGCTGATGGGCTCTGACCCGTCAAATGGGGACAAGCCGGGGCGGTGGCGGATCCGCACGCGGTATGTAGCCTACGCGGCGCTGGCTATCGCCATCGGGCACGTGATCTACGCCATCCTGCGCGACCACGTGTTTCATGGCTCTCCGATTCTTCGCTGATCCTTCTATTTTCCGAACCGGCGAGATTTATGGACCTCCCAGCACACAAGTACCTGGAGGAACGCGGGATACCGCACCGGCGGCTGGAGTTTCCGGCGACGACGGAGAAGGGAGCGGCGAACGTGGCCCACGCGCTGGGGTTCTCAGAGGCGCAGGCGGTGAAGACGCTGATCTTCGAGACCGCAGCGGGGGAGCGGGCGCTGGTGATGCTGGGGGGCGACAAGAACGCCATCTCGGGCCGACTCAAGAAGGCGCTGGGGTCGCGCAACATCCGGCTGGCTGACCCGGACAAGGTGAAGGAAGTTACAGGGTATGAGATTGGCTCCATCCCGCCGTTCCACTGGCAGCCGGAGGGGTTCCGCTCGATCATCGACGCCTGCCTGATTAGCGAGGAGGAGCTGGGAGTGGGCGCGGGAGCCTGGGGGCAGGAGATCATGATCACGCCGGCGAACCTGGTGGCTACGTGCGGCGGCGAGGTGTTTGATCTGAGCGGGAGTGGTTGATTCCAAATAAGAACCTTCCTCAAACCGCTTAGACTAGGTATGAGATGAAGATTGCAACCTCCATATCTGACGAGGTATACCTCGGTGCCGAGACACTGGCTCTGCGACTCGGCGTTTCGAAGAGTGAGCTATTGCGTCGTGCACTAGTCGCTTTCATCGAGGCCTGGGAAGCCAAGGGTGCGAACCATGGTTTCCAGGACGACGAAATAAGGGACACACTGAACGAAATCTACTCTTCAACGAACTCCGACGTCGATGAAGTCCTTGCAGCGCTCCAACGAGCCTCTCTGCCTCGCGAAACCTGGTAGTGCAGCGGGGTGAAATATGGTGGGCGTCGCTACCTGAACCCTCCGGATCCGAACCTGGCTATTCAAGGCCAGTGTTGATAGTCCAGGACGACAGATTCACCAACAGCCAAATAAACACAGTAATCGTAGCGGCAATATCGTCGAATCTACGTTTGGCAGGAGCGCCAGGGAACGTGTTCCTGGACAGACGGGATTCCGGACTTCCGAGGGATTCAGTTACGAACGTTTCCCAGATTCTCACGATAGACAAGGCTTTCCTGACTGACCGAGTAAGTTCCGTGCCGCCGCCGGTGATGTCGCTGGTGGACGAGGGATTGCGTTTAGCGATCGGTTTGTAGTTGAAACACGACGACTCCCGTGTTTCATCGACTGCGCTATATGCCTACTGCCCCTCTCCCCACCAGCGGCGGAGGCGTTCGGCGATTTCTTTTTCGGCGCCTTCCGTGCCGGGGTGGTAGTAGCGGCGATCCTTCAGTTGGGGCGGCAGGTACTCCTGGGCGGAGAAGTGGCCCTCGGAGTCGTGGGAATATTTGTAGTCGCGGCCGTATCCCATCTGCTGCATCATGCCGGTCACCGCGTTGCGCAGGTGGAGCGGGACGGGGTCGTTAGGGAGCTTGCGGACGTCGGCCATGGCCTCGTTGAGGGCGGCGTAGGCGGTGTTGCTCTTGGGGGCAGTGGCGAGGTAGACGGTGGCCTCGGCCAGGGGGATGCGGCCCTCGGGCATGCCGATGAAGTGGACGGCCTGCTGTGCCGCGACCGCCACGGTCAGGGCCTGGGGGTCGGCGAGGCCGATGTCCTCGGAGGCCAGGATGACGAGCCGGCGGGAGATGAAGAGCGGGTCCTCGCCCGATTCGATCATGCGGGCCAGCCAGTAGAGCGCGCCGTCGGGTGATGAGCCGCGGACGGACTTGATGAAGGCGGAGATGGTGTCGTAGTGGCTGTCTCCGGCCTTGTCGTACATCGGGGAGCGGCGCTGCAAGGCATCGGAGATGGTGTCCAGATCGATAGCGCGGGCGCCGTCGGGTCCGGGCTGCGTGGCGTAGGTGGCGGTCTCCAAAGCGTTGAGAGCGACACGGGCGTCGCCGTTGGAGATGTTCACCAGATGGGCCAGAGCGTCGGGCTCGATTTGCACGTTCATATCGCCGAGGCCGCGTTCCGGATCGGCGGCGGCCCTGTTCACGATGGCCTCGACCTCCTCCGGGGTGAGGCTCTGCAGGGCGAAGACGCGACTTCGGGACAGCAGGGGGGCGATGACCTCGAAAGACGGGTTCTCGGTGGTTGCTCCGATGAGGGTGACGGTGCCGTCCTCGACGTGGGGGAGGATGACGTCCTGCTGGGCCTTGTTGAAGCGATGGATCTCGTCGACGAACAGGATGGTCGCCTGGCCGTGCATGCCGCGGCGGTCGCGGGCCTCGGCGACGATGCGGCGGAGGTCGGCGACACCGGACGTTACCGCGCTGACGGGCTCGAAAGCTGCCTGCGTTACGGTGGCGACGAGGCGGGCGAGAGTGGTTTTTCCTGCCCCCGGCGGCCCCCAGATGATGAAGGACGGGAGCCGTCCGGCGGCGATGGCCCGGAACAAGACGCGGTCGCGCCCGACAACCTGGTCCTGGCCGACAAATTCCTCGAAGGTTCGCGGGCGCATCCTCTCGGCCAGCGGCGCGCTGCGTTCCGTGTCGATACGGCGCTGCCGGTCGAACAGGGACTCTCCTGGACCGGATTTTCTGTTCGTCATAGAACCTTCGAGGTTAGCTTCCGGCCCGAGGTTAGCTTCCGGCCGGTGAGCCCGGGGCCTAGCAGCCCGTCTGAGGATTGACCGACTGGCGGTGTCGGTCAGCCGGGACTACCCTGCGACAACGGTTCTGGCGGGGTGCGGGTAGGCACCTGCGGATTGTCGCTTGAAAATCCCACTGCCCATGGACCGGCGCGTCTCCCTGTCGTTCCCAGTGGCGCCTTTTCCCCTCGCCTTGACGAACATCCCGGCCCCATACCGGAACAGCTTCAGCAGGTTGTGGCCGGCGCAGATGATCAGCCACTCCCGGTTCACCTTAGCCAGACCCCGCAGCAGGAACTGCCGGAAGCCCCGGCCCTGCTTGATCTGCCCGAATACCGGTTCCACCGTCTCCATCCGAAGCGCGTAGCGTTCCCTGCCCCGTTTCGTCCGCAGCTTGCGCCGCATCCGGTCCTTGGCTGACAGCCCCTTCGGTATGCGGCCACGGGGCGCCGGTGGCGGCACCCAGCCGTGGCGGGTCCTCTCCGGCGCGACGAACGGGTCCACTCCCAGGGCGTAGAGTTCCTCCACCGCCTTGGCCGAGTAGTATCCGGCGTCGGCGGAGACTTCCTTTGGGACTGTGCCCACGTTCAGGATGGCCTCCTCAATCATGCTCACGGCCTGATCCTTGTCCGAGGGCTGATCGGTGGCACAGGCCGCCACGATCACCTGATGCTCGCTGTCCACCACCGCCTGGCAGTTGTAGGACTGCTGGAAGTCCCTCCCTCCCGGGCCGGGCATGATCCGGGAGTCCGGGTCGGTGAAGTTCCGCTGCGCCTTGTCATCAGGCACCCCGAGATGATTGCGTCCCTCGGACTCAGCCTGCTCCGCATCCGCCAGGGCCTCGGCCTCCAGCGCCGCCTTGGCCTCCCTTATCTTCCGCAACCGTCCCTCCCGGAAGGCCAGTTCCTCCGGCAACTCATCCCCACGCCTGTCCTTCCCGTACCGGCGGTCCTCCTCCTCGTCCACCTCCTGCGCCTTGCGGAGCAACTCGTCCACCTCGGCCTGCAACCGCGCTTCCTTCTCCTTCATCCGCCCGTAGCTCATCGCCTTGTGCTTTGAGGCATTGGCCCTCACCTTGGTCCCGTCCAGCGCCACGTGCCCCAGCTTTACCAGTCCTGCCTGCTGGCACAACTCCAGCACCTGCAGGAACAATTCCCCCAACGCCTCCAGATGGTCCTTTCGGAAGTCGGAGACGGTGCGGAAGTCCGGCGTGTTGTTCGCCGCCAGCACCCGGAAGGCGATGTCCTCGTGCAGCCGCTGGGCGATGCGCCTCGAGGAGGCCACGCCGTTGCAGTAGCCGTAGAGCAGCACCTTCACCATCATCCTGGGATGGTAGGGCGGGCCGCCCCGCCTCTCCTGCTCGTAGCGGGCGGTGATGTCCGAGAGGTCCAACTGGTCCGCAACGTCGGAGATGAAGTAGGCCAAGTGCTCCGGCGGCAGCCATTCCTGGAGGGCCGCCGGCAGCAGCAACTGCTGGTCCGGGTCGTAGGGAAGGTAGGTCTTGCTCATTGACCGCTCCGATCGTCTGATGCTCCGTACCATCATACCCCCAACGGCTCACCAACCCCGTTTCTCGGACGGGCTGCTAGGCGAAGTGGGGCATCACTTCTTCGGCGAAGAGGCCCATCGAGGTCCTGACCTCTTCGTGGGGGATCATCCCTCCGGTGTTGAACCAGCAGATGATGCCGTCGGGGTCGTACATGCCCTTCATTTTGTCTATCTTTTCGGCGACCTGCTCCGGTGTCCCCACCGCAGCGTATTCGTCCAGAACCGTCTCGTAGTCCAAGACCTGGGCGCGGGCGGAACCGCGTCCAGAGCCGCCTCGGAGAGTGCCGATGTAGTTGTTGATGGTCTGCTCGAAGGCGGTCCGGGCGGTCGTTTCGTCCTCGGCGACGTTGACGTGGATAGTCACATTCACGTCGCGGTCTGCGGGGTTGTGGCCGTTCTGTTCTAGTTCGGAGCGGTATGACTCCAGTCCCGACAGCGCGCCCTCGGTTGTGACGATGGTAGGGGCCACCAGGATGTTGTGGCCCAACTGTCCCACGAGGTTGAAGGTGTCGGCGCTGTTGGAGGCGATGTATACCGGCGGGTGAGGCTTCTGGATCGGTTTCGGCGCGAGGTTAATTTCGTGGGCACTGTGGTACTTGCCGCTGTAGGAGTAGTCGTCCTGAGTCCACATACCAAGCACCATCTCGAGGTTCTCGAGAAAGCGCACCCTGGCCTCCTCCTGATCGATGCCGTAGCCCTGGAAGTGGCCGGGAATGGCGCCCCTTCCGATTCCGAAGATGGAGCGTCCGCCGGACAGGACGTCCAGCGCTGCCGCTTCCTCAGCCAAGCGTATGGGCTGATGCAGCGGAACCAAGTGCACGGCGGTGCCAATACGTATCTGGCTGGTGGTCTGGGCAATTGCGGAGGCGACCATCAGCGGGGCGGGCATGATGGAGAAGCGAGAGTTGAAGTGCAACTCGGCCAACCATGCCGAGTCGTACCCCAGCTCATCGGCCAACTGCACCTGAGCGATGGTGTCCTGGTAGCGCTGGGCCGGAATCTGGTCCGCAGCGCAGGGCATCTGGTAGAAAACTCCGAATTTCATGAAAGGCCCCTCAATAGCGGTGATTGCCCCGATTTTACACCAGAAAGACCAGTCTCATTTGTGACAGGTGATAAACTCATTGGAGAAAGAACTGACAGACAATCGGGGAGACATGCAGGACTCTTTATCCGAATCGGAAAGATACTCCGGGCTCAGCCGGCACTTCATCGAGAAGGCCGATGAATACCTTCTGGATGGCGATCGCGTGCAGGCATCGGAGAAGGGATGGGGCGCGGTTGCCGAGGCCATCAAGTCCATTGCGGAAGAGCGTGGATGGAACCATCAAGGTCACCGGCTGTTGGGAGACGTCGCGTTTCAGCTGTCTGAAGAGTGGGACCGATCGGACGTCCGAATACTGTTCGACGCGATCGAGAAGTTACATATCAACTTCTATGAAGACAATATGGGCCTTGACGCGATCGCGGCCCGCGTCGAGGACGCCAAAGCCCTACTCAAAGAACTAAATACTCTTCGTGACCTTCCGCCACGTCCCATCACGCTGGATAGCAGAGAGCGGCGGCTGCGTTGGAGAAGGCTGACCGGTGAACTGCTTCCAATGGGGTCAGAACCGGATGCGCCACCTCCTCAGCCGATGAACTGAAAGAGGCGGGATTGAACCCGCCCCTTTCTATTTGTCGCCGCTGACATTCTGGTCAAAGCGTCGCGACCCGCTTCCATCACCTCTCTCTGGATTCAGAGGCCTTGCTCAGTACAAGCCCTCAGTGTCTGCAAGAACGCCCAACTATCCTTACAGCCGGGGATAACCTACAGGCAGAAAAAGGCGAAAAGTAATCTGAGAAGCATGGAAATCCCCAATTCCGAATCGGATAGGCATGCGGAACTCAGCAGGCGCTTTATCGAAAAGGCCGATGAGTACCTGTCGGCTGGCGATCGCGTGCAGGCATCGGAGAAGGGATGGGGAGCGGTGGCCGAGGCCATCAAGCCTATTGCGGAAGATCGTGGATGGAATCAACCCGGGCCACCGGTTGTTGGGGGATGTCGCGCTTCAGCTGTTTGCAGAGTGGGACCGATCGGACGTCCGAATAATGTTCGACGCGATCGAGCAGTTACATATCAACTTCTATGAGGACAATATGGGGCTTGACGCGATTGCGGCCCGCGTCGAGGACGCCATAGCCCTACTCAGAGAGCTAAGAAACTATCTCAAAACGGTTTTGCCAGTGGGGCCAAGGTTGGATTGGGAAGGTTAATGCAAGATAAACAGGTGTTGTGGTGGATGAGGGAAGGAAGGATACTCTGCCGACTATATGGGAAATCCCGGATGATCTGTGGGAATAGATTCACCCGGTCATTCTGGAAATAGGCCCACCGAGGTCCACGGGGCGCAAGCGGGTTAATTCCAAGGGAATCCTGGACGGGATCATCTTTCGGATACGCACCGGTTGCCACTGGAATCGGCTGCCCAAGGAGCTGGGAGACGACAGCACTATCCACTGGACCTTCCAGCGCTGGGTCGAGCTGGGGGTTCTCCAGCCAGACTGGCTGGTATTGCTCAAAGAGTGCGAGGAACCGGGGGCTGTGGAATGGGAATGGCAGGCTGCGGACTGCGCCATGGGCAAGGCCCGTTTTGGAGGGATTCGGTCGGCGCCAACCCGACGGACCGAGGTAAGGCGGACATCAAGCGGAGCCTCGTGGTCGACGGGAGCGGAGGGCCGCTGAGTGCGGTGGTGGCCGGGGCCAATGTTCACGATACCAAGTTGCTGGCGATGACCTTGGAAAGAATAGTAATGGAGCGTCCTGATGCCGGAATCCAGTATCAGTGCCTGGACAAGGGATACGACAATCCGACTGGCCACCGGGCCGTGGCGACTCACGGGGACCGAGGACACATCCGACGTATAGGAGAGGAGAAGCTGGATTCCGATAGGGTGAAACGCTTTCCCGCCAGGCGCTGGGGGTAGTGGAGCGGACCCTGGCCTGGCTATCCAAGTGCCGTGCAATCCTGGTGCTCTACGACAACTTGGTGCGCTAAACAACTTGGTGCGCTACGACAAGAAGGTATCCAACTACATGGGCCTAATCCAACTGGCGTGCGCCCTCTTGTGGTATCGGCGCCAATGGCAATCCAAGCTTTGAGGAAATTTCTTGGGTGTTTTTGCAGCAACCATCATTAGAATAGGGCAGGGTAATAAAGAGGGGTCGATAGAATGCAATGAACCGCGGAGCTCTATTCGTCCTGGTGATGTTGATCATCTCGGCAGCCATCTCTTGCGGAGGAGAGGCGCCCGACGTTGACGCCACCGTCACTGCAAGGGTTGCCTCGGAACCTGCCACCAGGCTGGCAGTGGCTACGCCTGCGACGACCTTTGTTCCCAGACCCACCTCTATGGCCCCTCCAACTCCCGTTCCTACGAACACGCCTAGGCCAGTGCCATCACCAACGGCCCTTCCGACTCCTACAAGCATGCCGAGCCCGGCGCCTACCGCGACGCATACAGCCACTCCGCCGCCGACACCCGTTCCGACGGTGCCACCCCGGTCCGCTCCCACACCCGATCCCGCTGCCATTCCGGATCTTTCGCCAGCGGCACTGGACATGTGTTCCAACGGCATCGCCGTGGGGCAGCCCGACCGGAATCCGGAATTGGTCCGGGACTGCGCTGCTCTGCTTATGGCCAAGGAATCGCTTGACCGGACCGGACTTCTGAACTGGAGCCCGAACATTTCCATTGATAGTTGGCAGGGCGTCGCTGTTGACGGCTGGCCGAGTCGGGTAGTGCACATCTATATTGTTGGCATGGGCCTGGTCGGGGTCATTCCCAGGGAACTCACTCACCTGACAGCCCTGGATGACTTGATCCTGTCCGACAATCAGCTCAGTGGCACGATACCACCGCAACTTGGCCTGCTGGCGAGCCTGGAAAGGCTGGCATTCAGGAACAATCGGTTGACCGGCGAAATCCCGCCGGAAATCGCAAGCCTGGAGAAACTGCCGGTGTTGGGGCTCGGCGACAACCAGTTGTCGGGTGAGATTCCGCCAGTGCTTGGACAGATGGACAGCCTTATTTCGCTATCCCTCGGTCGCAACCGGTTGACGGGTGGCATCCCTCTCGAACTCGGTCAACTGAGGAATCTGTCACGGCTGTCTCTGGGCAACAACCGGCTGACGGGTGAGATTCCGCCCTGGCTGGGTGACCTCGCATATCTGGACCAGTTGTCTCTCAGCAACAATGAGCTTGCCGGCGAAATACCGCGGGAGCTGGGCAACCTGGCGTACATGGAACAACTAAGTCTGAACGGCAACGGTCTGATCGGTAAAATACCGTCGGAGCTGGGCAGCCTGACCTACCTAACGCAGTTGAGGCTCTGTTGCAACCAGCTTACCGGTGGAATACCTCCTGACCTTGGCAATCTGACTTACCGGTGGAATACCTCCTGACCTTGGCAATCTGATTTATCTGCAGGTACTGGACCTTGGCGGCAATCAATTGACTGGCGAGATACCGTCTGAGCTAAGGAACCTGGCCAGCCTGTTCCGTCTGGATCTGGGAGGCAATGAACTGTTCGGCTGTGTACCCAAGGCCCTACGGGATGCCGAAACCGTTGGGGGCGTAGAGTTCTGCGAATACGACGAGCCTGCGAGTAACGATACCGCCACTGCCACGAAAACCGAAACCGGCCAGGCGGGAACCGCCAGAAAGATCACGCACAGCCCAGAGCTGGTCGCCTCTTGCTCCAAGGGCGACGCCGTGCCCGACCCGGGGGACAACCCCGGCCTGGTGAACGACTGTGCAGCGCTCCTAGCCGCCAGGGACACACTGGCGGGCATCGGGCTGCTCAACTGGATCCGGATACACCCATATATGATTGGGATGGCGTCTACCTTGATGACTCACGTACCCGTGTAGGGACTTTATTTCCCCAGGGCGGAAGGCTCACCGGAGAGATACCACCGGAGCTAGGTTTGTTGACAGGTCTCGGACGGCTGAATCTCGGAGGCAACAAGTTGTCAGGGAGCATACCGCCCGAACTGGGACGGCTGGAAAACCTGTGGAGTGTGGACTTGGAATGGGGACTGCTGACCGGTGAAATACCACCGGAGCTCGGTCAACTGGCAAATTTGACGGGCCTCCATCTCTGCTGTAATCACCTGTCGGGGGAAATACCGCCGGAACTCGGTCAATTGGCCAATCTTGAAAGGCTCAGCCTCTGGCGTAACGAGCTAACCAAGGAAATACCCGCGGAACTGGGCCAATTGGATAACCTCGAAAGTATGTCCTTGGGCCAGAATCGGTTGACTGGTGAGATACCCCCCGAGCTGGGGAATCTTCCAAACCTGCAAAGCTTGAACCTTAGCGACAATCAGCTGTCCGGAGAGATACCACCGGAAATAGGAAACCTTTCCCAACTGGATTCACTGGAACTTGGCCGAAACGAACTATCAGGCGATTTGCCGCCGGAACTTGGCAACCTGGCCGCTCTGAGGTGGCTGGGCGTGGCAAACAATGCTCTCACAGGAGATGTGCCAGCGGAGTTGGGCCAACTGAAAAACCTGGAATATCTGGTTATCGCGGAAAACCGCCTGACCGGCTGCATACCAGAAGCCCTCTGGCAGGTGCAGACCGGCAGTGAACTGCCTTTCTGCCGATAGTCACGGCCGGCTTGGAAACTATCTCGAGACTCCCCTCCCGCTTGATGGGGAAGGGTTACGGTTGGGGGTGGAAGTATCCTAAAAAGCCGCCAGAAAGTATACAGAGGTGGTTTTGAGATAGTTTCTAAATACTCTTCGTGACCATCCGCAGGTCCCCTCACGCTGGATAGCAGAGAGCGGTGGCGGCGTTGGAGAAGACTGACCGGTGAACTGCTTCCAATGGGATCAGAACCGGATGCGCCACCTCCTCAGCAGATGAACTGCAAGGGGCGGGATTTAACCCGCCCTTTTCTTTTATCGCTGCAGGTGGCCGGGTCAGAGGGGGATGTTGCCGTGCTTCTTGGGGGGGAGGTCATCGCTCTTGGTCTGGAGCATATCGAGGGCGCGGATGATCTGGGGACGGGTGTCCGCCGGGTCGATGACGTCGTCCAAGAAGCCGCGTGCGGCGGCGATGTAGGGAGTAGTGAAGCGTTCCTTGTAGTCGTCGATCAGTTCCTGGCGGGTCTGTTCGGGGTTCTCTGACTTCGAAATTTCCTCACGGTAGATGATATTCACCGCACCTTCAGCGCCCATCACGGCGATCTCGGCAGCGGGCCAGGCCAAGTTGACGTCGGACCGGAGGTGCTTGCTGCTCATCACGATGTAGGCACCGCCGTAGGCCTTTCGGGTGATCACCGAAATCTTGGGGACGGTGGCCTCGGCATAGGCGTATATCAGCTTGGCGCCATGGCGAATGATACCGCCGTACTCCTGGGTAACGCCGGGAAGGAAGCCGGGAACGTCGACGAAGGTTACGAGCGGTATATTGAAGCAGTCGCAGAACCGGACGAAGCGGGCCGCCTTGACCGAGGCGTCGATGTCCAAGACGCCGGCGAGATAGGCTGGCTGGTTGCCGACGATGCCGACGGGCTTGCCGTTCATGCGGGCGAAGCCGACGACTATGTTGGGCGCGAAGTTCTGGTGGACCTCCATGAACTCTTCGTGGTCGACCACCTTGTAGACCACGTCGCGCATGTCATAGGGACGGCTCGGGTCCTCGGGCACGAGGTATCGTAGGTCTGGCTCGCGGCGGTCGGCCGGGTCGTCGGCGGGGTCCTGTGGAGGATCGTCCACGTTGTTGCCGGGAAGGTAACTCAGGAGGTGGCGCACCTCGTTGATGCACTCCTCCTCGGTCTCGCAGACGAAATGGGCCACACCGCTGCGAGTGGCGTGGGTGGCAGCGCCTCCCAGTTCCTCGTGTCCCACCTCTTCACCGGTAACGGCCTTGATGACGTCGGGGCCGGTAATGTACATCTGCCCGATTTCCTTGACCATGAATATGAAATCGGTGATGGCGGGTGAATATACGGCACCACCGGCCGCCGGGCCGACGATGACAGTAATCTGGGGAACCACTCCGGAATACAGAGTGTTGCGGAGGAAGATGTCGCCGTAGGCCGCGAGACTGAGGGCACCCTCCTGGATGCGGGCGCCGCCGGAGTCGTTGAGGCCGATTACGGGACAGCCTGCCTTGGCGGCCATATCCATGACCTTGCATATCTTCTGGCTGACGGCCTCGGAGAGGGAGCCGCCCATCACAGTGAAGTCCTGTGCGAAGGCGAAGACCTGGCGGCCCTCAACCTTGCCATAGCCGGTGACGACTGCGTCGCCCAGGGGCCGTCGATCGCCGAGTCCGAAGTCGGTGATGCGGTGAGTGACGAAGGGGTCCAGTTCCTGGAAAGTCCCCTCATCCATCAGTCGCTCGATGCGTTCGCGAGCGGTGAGCTTGCCGCGGCTGTGCTGCTGGTCGATGCGACTCTGTCCACCGCCCAAGCGGGAGGAGCGGCGCATGGATTCCAGGTTCTCCAACTGCTGATCGATTTGCCTCTGCTCCGCGGCCACGCTTCCTCCGTGAGACCTGAAATGCCCTACGCGGGGCGCCATACTAAAACCGCCACAATTTCTGGTGGCCTACGCCGGGCTGCACCGGGCAATTTTCGCAGTCCGCATTCTAACTTGCATCCCATCCTCACGCCATTCCGATGCTAGAATTTAGTCAACGGAAACAGCAAATGTGCCACCTGACTCCGACCCTACAATCTGGACCTATTTTTTAATGTCCGAAGGATTATCAACACTGTCCGGTCTCACGGTGGCTGGCGGAGAGCGAATCCGCTGGGGGCGGCGCACCTACGTTATGGGTGTCATCAATGTTACGCCCGACTCTTTCTCTGGCGACGGGGTGGGAGGCGACGTTCAGGCTGCGGTGGACCTGGCCCTGCGCTTTGAGGCTGAGGGGGCGGACTTCCTGGATGTGGGCGCGGAGTCCACGAGGCCGGGGCATGCACCGGTTGCCGAAGAGGAAGAGGTGGCCAGGCTGGAGCCGGCGCTGGAAGCGATCGCCTCGCGCGTTTCCATTCCCATCAGCGTCGATACGTCGAAATCAGCAGTGGCCCGGGCGGCGCTGGATGCGGGAGCCTGCATCATCAACGACGTGTGGGGGCTTCAGGCGGACGCAGGGATGGCGGCCGTGGCGGCGGAGAGGGGCGCCGGTTTGATCCTGATGCACAACCAGCGGGGACACTATTACGACGATCTGATGGAAGGGATCACCAGCGGGCTGACGCAGAGCGTGAACGCAGCGTTGGCAGCGGGGGTTGCCCGGGACAACCTCATCGTCGATCCGGGCATCGGGTTTGGCAAGACGGCTGACCAGAACCTGGAAGTGCTGCGCAATCTTCGCCGCATCAAGGAACTGGGCTTTCCTCTTCTGGTGGGAACGTCGCGAAAATCCACCATAGGCCGGCTACTGAACCTGCCGCCGGAGGAGCGAGTGGAGGGGACAGCGGCAACGGTCGCACTCGCCATTGCCGGGGGCGCTGACGTGGTGAGGGTGCACGACGTGCGCGAGATGGTGCGGGTATGCCGGGTCAGCGACGCTGTCGTACGCGACTGGCGGCCCGAGGGCTGGGAATCAATGACATGAGCGAGGTTATCGCCTACCTGGGGATGGGGACCAACCTGGGCGACCGCTGGGCCAACCTGAGAGGCGCGGCTGAGTTGCTGGCGGCAGGGCAAGGGTTGCGGGTGCTGCGCTGCTCCGGGGTGTATGAAACAGAGCCCTGGGGAGTCGCAGACCAGCCTCGCTTCCTGAACTGCGTCGTGGAAGTGGCGGTGACGCTGCCGCTCGAGGAGCTGCTGGAACGGTGCAAGGAAGTGGAGGCAAGTCTCGGACGGGAACCAGGTATCCGCTGGGGACCGCGCCTGATTGACGTGGATATACTACTTTATGGCAACCAGACGGTGGACCTGCCGCACCTTGAGATTCCTCATCCGCGACTGCACCTGAGGGCATTTGCGCTGGAACCTCTTTCGGAACTCGCCCCCGATATTGTTCACCCGACGCTGGGGCTGAAAATGGGCGACCTAGCCCTGGAAGCGGAGGGCAGGGAAGGGGTGGCACTGGCTGGGAGCCTGGGGTTAGCACTCCCAACACCCGAGTGCTAACTCGCGGTTGACAATCGTACCCGGTTGGCGCATATTTTAGTATGTTTTCGTGTGCATTTTTGGTTGGCGCGAAGGCAATAGCCAGCCGTATATCAGATCGAGCAACATAGATTTACAAGGAGCCAACGATGGCGGACAAGCAGTTAACTTTCGAGGACGATGCCCGAGTAAGCCTTCTCAGCGGCGTGCAGCAGTTGCGCCGGGTAGTCGGCCTGACCCTTGGACCCAGTGGCCGTAACGTGATGCTCAGCCGCATGTTCGGCAATCCGGTGGTGTGCAGCGATGGAGTTACTATCGCCAAGGAAGTCGAGCTTTCTGATCCCTACGAAAACCTGGGCGCGCAGCTGGTAAAGGAGGCAGCCTCCAAGACCAACGACGCGGTCGGCGACGGTACCACCACCTCGGTGGTGCTGGCCGAGGCCATGGTGCGGGAGGGATTCAAGAATGTGGCGTCCGGAGCAAACGGCATGGCCCTTCGCACGGGCATCGAAGCTGCCGTAGACGCGGTGGTCGCCGAGTTGCGCGAGATGGCCATCCCCGTGGAGGGCCGAGAGCAGGTGGCCCGGGTGGCCGCGCTCTCTGCTCACGAAGAGGCCATTGCGGAGCAGCTGGCCAACGCCCTGGAGAAGGTCGGCAGGGACGGAGTCGTAACCATTGAGGAGTCCAAGTCCCTGACGGACGAACTGGACTTCGTGGAAGGCGTCCGCATCGACCGCGGTTACCTCTCACCTCACTTCGTTACCGACACGCAGCGGATGGAAGTTGCCATCGACAACCCGCACTTCCTACTCACCGACCAGAAGGTCAGTTCACCAAACGACCTCATTGGCATCCTTGAGAAGATGGTTGGAGCCGGGCGTCGCACGCTGGTGCTGATCGCAGAGGACGTTGACGGTGAGGCACTCTCGACTCTTGTGGTAAACAAGGTACGTGGCATCTTGGACTGCATAGCCATAAAGGCGCCAGGCTTTGGCGAGAGGCGGAAGGCCCTGCTGGAAGACATAGCCATCGTAACCGGTGGCACGGTCATCAGCTCGGACCGCGGCCTGAAGCTGGACGCCGCAGAGTTCGAGCACCTGGGCACGGCCCGTCGCCTAGTCGCCAACAAGGACGAGTCGACGATCATCGAGGGGCACGGCTCAGAACAGGGAGTCAAGGACCGACTGGACCAGCTCAGGGTGCAGATCGAGGAAACCACGTCGGACTACGACCGCGAGAAGCTGCAGGAGCGCATGGCTGCCCTGGTGGGCGGCGTCGCGGTGGTGAAGGTCGGCGGAGCCACGGAGCCTGAGGTCAGCGAGCGAAAGTCGCGGACCGAGGACGCCCTTTCCGCCACTCGAGCAGCCATCGAGGAAGGCATCGTGCCGGGAGGCGGTGTTGCGCTGATCCGGGCAGGACACGTGCTGAACGAAGTCATCGGTTCGCTGGACGGGGACGAGGCTCTGGGTGCCCGGTTGGTGCGTGAGGCGCTACAAGCCCCGTTGAGGTTAATAGCGGAGAATTCGGGGTACGAGGCACCGGTAGTGGTGGACAATGTTCGCTCCGGCGAGGGCGACTACGGATTCAACGCCGAAACCGGCGAGTACACTCACCTGATCCAGGCGGGCATCATCGATCCGGTCAAGGTGACCCGCTCGGCCCTGGAGAACGCGGGCAGCATCGCTGGCATGATGCTGACCACCGAAGCGATCATCACCGAGATACCCGAGGAGAAGCCCCTGCCCGCGGACATGCAGGACTTCATGCACGACTAGCAGGGCGGATTCTCCGGCAAGGATGGATTCGAGGATGGGGGCGCACCACGGTGTGCCCCCTCGGTTTTTCAGATGAATGGAAGCCCACTGAGTCTAGATGAGATCGCAAAGCTCATCGCCTCGGACAGACCTCTGATTGAGGGCTATGTTGAATTGGAGGCGCAGCTTCAGCCCAACGGGTTCGACGTTAGCGTCAGGGAGGTGGCCCGGTTCATCACACGTGGACAGGTGGGGGCTTCCAATGCCGATCGCGTGCTTTCGGATGCAGAACCGATGGAGTTCGCATCCGACGGCTGGCTGAACCTGGCCGCCGGTTCGTTCCTGGTCACGTTCAACGAGGTGGTCAATCTACCCCTGGACGTAATAGCCCTGGGACGGCCGCGCTCCAGCCTGCTGCGAAGCGGGGTGTCGTTGCACACGGCGGTATGGGACGCGGGCTACCGGGGGCGCTCGCAGTCATTGCTGACGGTGCATCACCCTTCGGGCTTCCGGTTGCAGCGGGACGCGCGGCTGGCACAGTTGGTGTTCTTCCGGCTAGCTACGCCGGCGGAAGAGGGCTATCGGGGCCGGTACCTGGGGGAGGGCTTGTAGGGGAGAGCCTAGAAGCACTATATTCCTTATCTACTTGCAAGTGGGGTTAATCGTTGTGGTGAATTCTGCTCTTGAACAATATCAGATCGCAGACCTGATAGACTGGGACATTAACAAGCGCCTTGTAATAAATCGCGACTTCCAACGCGGACAGGTATGGAAAACGACGCACGGGTGTACCTGATTGATACAATTCTGCGACAGCTTCCAATCCCAAAATTCTATCTCAGACAGCTTGTTAATTTGGAAACTAAACAATCTGTTCGAGAGATAGTTGACGGACAGCAACGGGTGAGCGCAATTTTAGATTTCGCTCATGACCGATTGGTCCTTACAAAACGTGCGGGAGAATTTAACGGGCTCAGATATAGCACACTAGAACCCGATTTAAAGGAGAGTTTTCTTTCGTACCCAATCGCCGCCGAACATCTGATTAATGCGTCTCTAGATGATGTATTAGAGGTGTTTGCCAGACTAAATTCCTACACAGTTCGTCTCAATGCTCAAGAACTTCGACATGCCAAATACCAAGGTGAATTTAAGTGGTCAGTTCGAGGAGCAGTACAAAGATGGTCTGCGCTCTTGGAACGGTTGAACGTGGTTTCGAGAAGAGACCGAGTGCGAATGCAGGATGACGAATTGGTCGCACAATTATTTGGAATCCTGATAGACGGGGTAAAGGACGGAGGTCAGCCGTATATCGAACGACTCTATTCTAGATTTGACAACAGTTTTCCAAATTCGGATCAGGTCAACCAGCGACTTGATGAGAGCTTGAGCTTTGTCTCCGTGACTTTAGATGGAGTATTGCAAGATGTGGCCATTCGCAACGCTCCGCACTTCATGTTGCTCTTTGCTGCTATTGCTCATCAGTCGCACGGTGTTCCTGAAGGAGATATGAGCGGTGAAATGCCTCCCAGATCTTCATCAGCATTGTCCGATCACGGCATAATGATAAACAACATTCGTTCGTTAGCCTCGCTCCTCGAGTTAGACGAGTCTGAAGCTTTGACATTGCCGAACGATCTGTTTTCTTTTTGGGCTTCCTCTCGCAGAACTACACAACGAATCAGTAGCAGAAAGCTACGTTTTCCGATATATTGTAAGGCTCTGCTGCCTACTGCTATAGGTCAACAATGAGCACCGAACTACTGGACATTTACAAGAAATTCGCTCGTGACTGCTCCCTATTGACCGAGACATTCGATTCCACGTTAAGGACGAACAATGAGTGCCACTTGCAGCGAATACGCAATCAATTCATTAGAGAGCTTTGTGTTGTAAGGTTGCATGATGCGTGGAACAGATTCTGTCGGCAGCTGATAGTGCTATCGGCGGGAGCCAGACCTAGGACAGCAAATGGTGTACGAATTACACGTGCGCCAAGGGTGAGAAAATATGAAGAAGTAATTAAGATTTTAATCAGCACTTACCACAGAAAAACCACTGAGCCCGCATGGCACAATCCCACTGAATGTTTGGACGCAGCACGTAGACTAAGGGTGTCAAACTACCTGTCGATTAATCAAGGCCTGTCGCTATCGTTTAGTGGCCCGGCACCCACTACTCAACTTACTGCGATCAGAAATTACTTTGCTCACAGAAATTCCAGCACATCGCGAAGGGTAATAACTATGGCGCAAAGCATGTTCTTCGCAGGAGTGCCAATAGCCTCTGATATTGTTGCTTCAATCGTACAGTCTGGTACTACTTTGTTCCCTCTTTGGGTGATTAGATTGAAACAGATGGCACATTTGTCTATCCAATAAGTGAACTAGTACTCTGTCAACTTTGATGTTGAAAGTCCTTCGGTAATCCGGCCAATAGCCCTATAGTGGTCGGGATGAAGTGTTGACGGTGGGGGTGGCGGTGATGGTGCGTGATAAGTACGCCGTGCGGCTGGTGCCGGAACAACGGGAAGAACTCCAGAATCTGATTCGGGTTGGGAAAAGCTCGGCCCGAGTCACGGCCAGGGCGCGGATTCTGCTCAAGAGCGACGACGGTTGGGCCGCTCCCCGGGTGGCCGAAGCCTTGGACGTGGCGCTGGGCACCGTGTACCAGATCAAGCGCCGCTTTACGGAGGCGGGGTTGGACGGGGCCCTGTGGGACCGGCGCCAGGTCAACCGGCGCCGGAAGTTGGACGACAGGGGCGAGGCCCACCTCATCGCTCTGGCCTGCAGTTCGGCGCCGGAAGGCCATGACCACTGGACCCTGCGCCTTTTGGCTGGGAAGGTGGTGGAGTTGGGGTTGGCGACCTCCATCTCCCACGAGGGGGTTCGCCGGCGGCTGAAAAAAACGCGCTCAAGCCCTGGCAAAAGAAAGAGTGGTGCATCCCCAGGGTGAGCGCCGACTTCGTGGCCCACATGGAGGAAGTACTGGACCTGTACGCCGAACCCTATGACCCCCAGCGGCCGGTGGTCTGCTTTGACGAGACCTCCACCCAATTGCTGGCCGAAACCCGGGCGCCGATGCCACCCCGGCCGGGACGCCCCCAGCGGCAGGACTACGAGTACCGGCGGGAGGGGACCCGCAATCTGTTCCTGGCCTGTGAACCCCTGGCGGGGTGGCGCCATGTGGCGGTGACCCAGCGGCGCACCATGCAGGACTTCGCCCAGCAGATGCGCTGGCTGGTGGATGAAGCCTATCCAGAGGTTGAGGTGGTGCGGGTGGTTCTGGACAACCTGAACACCCACCGCGCGGCGTCCCTGTACGAGACGTTCCCGGCGACCGAGGCCCGGCGGATCGCGAAACGGTTGGAGTTCCACTACACGCCCAAGCACGGCAGTTGGCTGAACATGGCGGAAATCGAGTTCAGCGTGCTGTCCCGCTCCTGCCTGAAGCAGCGGCTCCCCGACGAAGATGCTCTCGGGAGGGAAGTCCAGGCACTGGTGCGGGAGCGCAACGCCGCCCGAGTTGGTATCAACTGGCGGTTCAAAACCCAGGAGGCCCGAACCAAACTTCACCGCCTTTACCCTTTTGATTCCAAAGTTGACTGAGTACTAGAACGATGTCCGCTAGGCACGTAGAAACTATGAACGACCTGAAGCCCATCGTCACGTCCCTCGCCCGCGAGTGCGGGTTTGACCTGGTGGGGATTGCGGGCGCGGAGGACTTTGCGGCGGACCGCGATGCTGCGCTGGAGCGCCTCCGGGAGGGGCGTATGGAGGGGTTGCCGTGGTATACGGAGTCGCGAGTAATGCGGGGCACCAGCCCGTCGGAATTGCTGCCGGGAGCGCAGTCGGTAATCTGCCTGGGGCTGAGCTATTGGGGAGAGCCTGACGGCTGTGGTCAACCCGCTGCTGAACCGGCTGTCAGAGAATGGGAAGCAGTCCCGACGAACGCAAAAGAGCGAGTATGGAACCCCGCTGGAACTGGGGCTGGCCGTGTGGCACGGTACGCGTGGGTGCGTGACTACCACCGGGTGATGAAGCGCCGGATGCGGGGGTTGGTGAGGAGCCTGGAGGCTGAGGTGGGTTCGGTCGTTGCGGCGCGGTGGTACGTTGACGACGGGCCGATGCTGGACCGGGCGGCCGCCAACCGGGGTGGCATCGGGTGGTTCGGAAAGAACACGAACATCCTGACTCCGGGTTACGGGTCCTGGGTGTTTCTCGGACAGGTGATCACTGACCTTCCGCTGGAGCCGGACGAGCCGCTCAAGAAGTCGTGCGGCTCGTGCGTGCGGTGCATCGACGATTGCCCGACGGGCGCGCTGGTGGCCCCGTACGTGCTGGACAATGCCCGGTGTATCTCCTACCTGACGATCGAGAACCGGGGGGCGATTCCGCGGGAGCTTCGACCGCTTATTGGGGACTGGGTGTTCGGGTGTGACATCTGCCAGGACGTCTGCCCAATCAACCGGAAGGCGCGGTCCGCAGACTGGCCCATACCGCTTGCGGGCCCCGAGGCCTCGGGGGAACCAACCGGGAATCCAGGCAGGGCAGCAGGGACGGGATTCCTCGACCTGGTGGAACTTCTGGAGATGTCCGAGGAAGACTTCCGGGGGCGGTTCGCTGGCACCTCGATCATGAGAGCAAAGCGTGTGGGGATGCAGCGGAACGCCTGCGTAGTGCTGGGCAACTCCGGCGATGCGTCGGCCGTGCCTGCGCTCTGCCGTGCGCTCGCTGACGGCGCGGAACTGGTGCGAGGGCACGCGGCGTGGGCGTTGGGGCGGATCGGCGGCCAAATTGCCGTAGAATCGCTGGCGAGGGCCTCTGCTTGCGAGAGCGGCCCGGATGTCCTGGAGGAGATCGCGGCGGCATGCCGGGTGCTAGCGGGCGGGTGACTTCTAAACCGGGGTCGCGTCACGGGGGGGCGTCGGGTTCTGCCGACCGCCGGGCCTGCGACGACGCTGCTGGGTGCGCGTCGGCACCACCGGCGTGGGCTGGTAGTCCTTGCCGAAGTGCAGCTTCTTCATTTCCTCTTCGATGAGCAGGAAGTCGCTCTTGGGGAGCAAGTGGAGGTTGCCCTGGAAGGCCATGTACCAGTCCTCGGGGGCCCACCGCTTCACGTATTCCAGCCTCGGGGCGATGAGGTTCGCGTCTATTAACTGCTCATCGCTCAACACGATTTCCGGTCGGATGTTAACGCGGAAGGGAAACCCGGCCCTGCCCTCCTTTTCCCAGACGGAATCTTCGGACTCGAAGTAGTCGGAAATTGCGGTGGCCGTGGCAGCGAACCGACGGATGTGGGTGAGGTACATCAGTATGCGGTCGCCATCGGAAATGCGCTGCACCTTGCGGCGGTGCTGGGCCTTCAGCCCCATGACAGAGAAACCCATACCCTGGGTGATGCGGAAATTTCTCTCGTTGTTGACGATCATCCAGAAGTTGCTTGGCATAGCCCCCTCTGGCAGTTTGGATTACGGCAAAGGCCGCCCGATTGGCGGGGGTAAAAGAACATTCTATCACGGCTCAGAATGGAGGCGCCTATGCTCGAGGTGAGAAGAGCCCACCCGGTCGGCGGGATGGATGGGCCGGCAGGGCATTCGATTGTAAAAAACTTCCTTCGCACTGAGCTTGATGATGAACCGTCCGTTCGTAGTTCGACTGGCTCACCATGAACGGACTGGCGTCAGGCCGGCAAAAACCGGGAGACCCTTGACGGGACGTGGCGTTCTTGTAATCGAGGATGGCCCTGTGCTAATCTGAACGCTACTTTCACCGATTGACGTCGCTGCCTCGTTTTTGCCAGCGGCCGTGGGAGATAACGATCATGCGTTGCCAGATTTGCCTAAAGTCGGGGATGAGCGGCAATAACGTTAGCCACTCGAACCGCCACACCAAGACGAGATTCAAGGCCAACGTCCACAAGCAGACGCTGGACCGTGACGGCACTTCCGTAACTGTCAAGATCTGCAGCCGTTGCCTGCGTTCCCTGCACAAGTCGCCCAAGGTGCGCAAGGCGTTCGCTGCGATCAAGTAAAGACCGGGTTTCGTTTTCGCTCGAAATTTCAGGCCTTAGCATTCGCTAAGGCCTTTTCAGTTCGCCGTTTTGTTCCACCCAATGATTCGGACGAAGGAGGGTTGCCTTAGGCGATGCCGGCCAGGCAGCCTCGCATGCCGCGCAAGGCTTCGGGGACGGTCTCTCGGTTGTTGAAGATGGCGCTGCCGGCGACGAGTATGGTTGCTCCCGCCTTCACCGACTCCTGGGCGGTCCAGTCGGCCTTGATGCCTCCGTCCACCTCGACCTGGGCCGAGAGGCCCGAATCGTCGATGATGCTCCGCAGTCGTCGAATCTTGCCGAGGCTTTCCGGGATGAACGACTGGCCACCGAACCCGGGGTTCACGGACATCACCATCACCATGTCCAGCATGGGGAGCAGCTCCTCCACGGCTGCTACCGGTGTGCCAGGGTTGATGGCCACTCCAGCCTGATTGCCCTGCTCCTTGACTCGCGATACTGTGCGGTGCAGGTGCTGGCAGGCCTCGGCGTGCACCAATATCTGGTCGGTCTCCGCCTTCATGAAGGTGGACAGCAGGTTGTCGGGCTCCCGGATCATCAGATGAATGTTGAGGGGTAAATCGGTGGCGGCCCGGATGGCGTCGACCACGACTTCGCCGAAGGAAATGTTGGGCACAAACAACCCATCCATGACGTCAACATGGATGAGATCCGCACCGGCCTCGGTGACGGCCTGCACCTGCTCCGCCAGCCTGCCGAAGTCGGCGGAGAGCACGGATGGGGCTATAAGCACACCGGCTTCTCTTGTTTCAGGGGCCATTGCCCGCGGCCTCCAGGATTGATTCGGCTTGCGCGAGCGCCTCGGCCACCCGGTTGGGGGCGGTGCCACCGGGTATGTCGCGGGCTGCAGTCGATGCCGT
Organism: Dehalococcoidia bacterium; assembly: GCA_965222025.1. Lineage (GTDB taxonomy): Bacteria > Chloroflexota > Dehalococcoidia > Lucifugimonadales > UBA3495 > VXOI01. Next base: position 693,531 of record CBDCTI010000008.1, read on the forward strand.
AGCGGTAATGTCGTAAACGTCGCTTTCGAACAGGGGCGAGTAGCGTTTGTAGCTGCCCAGTGACAGGTCCTGGAGGGAGATGCCGTGGTCGTCACAGTAGCGGCATAGCTCACGCATGATGCCGTGGGACTCCCGGAAGGGCACGCCCTTACCGACAAGGTAGTCCGCCAGGTCGGTCGCCAGCATTCCGCTTTCCCCAGCAAGGGACTCAACCCGTTCGCTCTGCAATTTCAGGCCGGGCAGCATTTCAGCGAAAACAGCTACAGTGGTCTGGAGGGTATCCACAGTGTCGAAGAAGCCTTCCTTATCCTCCTGCAGGTCCCTGTTGTAAGTGAGGGGAAGGCCCTTCAGGGTGGTCAGCAGGCCCATCAGGTCGCCGTAGACCCTGCCGGTCTTACCTCTCGCCAGCTCGGCGAAGTCGGGGTTGCGCTTCTGGGGCATGATGCTGCTACCAGTTGTGAACTCGTCAGCCAGCCGGATGAAGCCGAACTCGCCGCTGGACCACAGGATCAACTCTTCGGACATGCGGGAGAAGTGCATCATGCAAAGGGATGCGGCGGCCATAAACTCGACCACGAAGTCGCGGTCCGACACCGCGTCCATGCTGTTGGCGCTGATGGAGGAAAAACCCAACTCCCTAGCGAGAAATTCGCGGTCTACGGGGTAGGGGACTCCAGCCAGGGCACCGCTGCCCAAGGGGAGCACGTCGGCGCGGCGGCGGCAGTCGTCGAGCCTTCCGATGTCGCGCTGAAACATCTCGAAGTAAGCAAGCATGTGGTGGGCAAAGAGCACCGGCTGGGCGCGCTGAAGATGCGTGTATCCCGGCATGACCACTGCCTGGTACCGGCGGGCAAGCTCGAGGAATGCCCGCTGTACACCCCGGAGGCCTGATACCGCCTCGGCGATGACCTCGCGGGTGTAGAGCCTCATGTCCAGAGCGATCTGGTCGTTGCGCGAGCGTCCGGTGTGGAGGCGACCCGCGACTGGTCCGATCAACTGGTGGAGGCGACTTTCGATGTTCATGTGCAGGTCTTCGAGTGAGGCGTCCCAAGGAAATTCGTCGCGCTCGATTTCCTGCCGGATAACCTCGAGTCCGTCCACAATGGAATCGGTGTCAGCCTGTTCGATGACGCCCTGCCGTGCCAACATCCGGGCGTGGGCCGTGGAGCCGGCAATATCCTGACGGTACAGGCGGCGATCGTAGTGGATCGATACGGTATATGCGGAAAAGACGTTCATGCGGCTTTCAACTATAGCGCGGCCATGCACGGGGCTTCAAGGTTCGCTGTGATATGCTGGCAGTTGAACTGCCGTGGCGCGTTGCCATGGTACACTCGCAAACGTTGCGGACAGCAAATTCACCCGGTTTATTCAGCAGGTTTAAAGGTGACCCGTCGTTCTCCATCGATCAGGAGCAGATGCACGGGCAGAGGCCGATATGGTTACGCGAGAGCCCAAAGCCAAACTCACCCATGAAGACTACGCCAAGACCCCTGAAGGCGAGCGTTGGGAACTGATTGACGGAGAACTCGTAATGCCGCCATCTCCCAAGGAAGCTCACCAATCGGTTCAGGGCAGCCTGGGCGCGCCAATGTTCCTGTTTGCCCGGGAGCATGACCTCGGCAGGGTGTATTTTTCGCCTTTCGACGTTGCGCTCTCTGAGCACGACACGGTTCAGCCCGACCTGTTGTTCGTCAGCAAAGAGAGAGTGCACATCATAACCGAGGACAACGTTCAGGGGGCGCCGGACCTGGTGGTGGAAATTCGCTCTCCCTCAACTGCCAGACAGGACTGGACCGTGAAGCGCGAACTCTACGCCCGCCATGGCGTGAGGGAGTACTGGGTGGTCGATCCGGAAGCCGGCACGGTGGCCGCGCTGCTGCTGGACGGGGGAGAGTTGAAGGTCGTCGGCGTGTATGGGGAAGGGGACACCCTGACATCAACGACGATGGAAGGATTCGCCGTTGCGCTTTCCGACATATTCGCTGAGTAACAGTTACCGGTAATTTCCGGAGCCCCGCCTGAGAGGAAACGCCATGACCTTACTGGCACAGGAAAGATGCACAGCGTGTCGCCGGGATTCTCCCAGCGTCACCGAGGCCGAGGTCGCCGAACTGCTTCCGCAGGCGGCTGATTGGGAGCTGATCGACCAAGAGGGTATTATGAAATTGGACCGGGAATTCCGGTTCAGGGATTTCGCACTGGCCCTCGCATTCACCAACCTCGTGGGGGAACTGGCGGAAGAGGAAGGCCACCATCCCCGGCTCATAACCGAATGGGGACGGGTCAGGGTGTCATGGTGGACTCACAAGATTCGCAATCTGCACCGCAACGACTTCGTCATGGCCGCGAAGACCAACACGATCTATGCCGGTATGTCGACAGAGTCTCCGTAGCACCACGCAGATCCGGGAACCAGCCCACCTTACGCTACTAGAGAACGGAACATGAGAGTTACCCACCGCCTGGCATCACAATCACTGGCCTCCATCCCGGCTGAAGCCGCGTGGGCCGAAGCCATGGGATATGACGCCCTTTCCAAGAACGAGACGGCCCACGACTCCTTCATGCCGCTGACCCTGGCGGCGACCTCCACCACCCGGGCGATGCTGCAGACGAGCGTGGCCATTGCCTTCCCGAGGTCGCCGATGATAACGGCGTACACGGCCCGGGACCTTCAGGACCTCTCGCGAGGCCGATTCCGGTTGGGGATCGGGACGCAGGTCAAGGGGCATATTGAGCGGCGGTTCTCAACGGCCTGGGCCTCTCCGGGGCCCCGGCTTCGAGAGTACGTGCAGGCGCTCAAGGCCATCTGGGCTGCCTGGGAGACCGGCGAGCGGCTGGAGTACCAGGGAAAACATTATCAGTTTTCACTCATGACGCCGTTTTTCAGTCCCGGCCCCGGAGAGTTTCCGCCGCCTCCCGTCTTCACGGCGGGAGTCAATGCCTACAACTGCCAGGTAGCCGGAGAGGTGGCCGACGGCCTGATGCTGCACAGCCTGACCTCGCCGGAATACGTGCGCGACGTAGTAAGGCCAGCGCTGGACCGTGGGGCGGAACGATCGGGGCGGGATGCCAGTAAGATCACTGTCAGCGGGGGAGGCTTCCTCATCACGGGTCCCAACCGGTCTGCCATCCGGGCAGCACAGGCTGAGGTGCGGCGGCGCATCGCCTTTTACGCCTCGACCCGGACCTACCACTCGGTGCTGGCTCCCCACGGCTTCGAGGAGATCGGCCAGCGGCTTCACGAGATGTCAGTGCGAGGCGAGTGGGCCGAGATGGGCGAGCTGGTGAGCGACGAGATGCTGGAGGCCTTTGCGGTCTCGGGCGAGTACGACGAAATTGCGGCCGAGTTTGACCGTCGCTACGGTGGGCTGGTGGACGAGGCGAGCTTCACTCTCTATTCGGAGCAGCCCATGAGCGAGACCGACCTGCGGCGCATCGTCCGCGATTTTCGAGACCTATAGCGGGGAAGAGGCGCTGGTCAAGGGGCCGGACGCGGAGGGCCCAGCGGCTACTCCGGCCATCCAGGCCATACAGCAGGAGGGGAAATGACTACTGGACGCAGCTACGCCCATCTGGTCGGTTCGGTACCTTTGGCCGACTCAGAGGCCGTGTTTCGAACGGTGACCGAGGCGATGGGCCCGAACCTGCGGCGAATACCCGACGGGGAGACAGGGGAACGCATCAGGTGGATCTGGTTCCAGCGGGACATGCTCTGGAACAATGCGGACCTGGAAGAGGACCCGGACGCTGGCCTGTACGCGGTCCACCAGTGGGACGGCAAGCTGTTACGAGAGACACCGTACTTGCGGTTCAAGCCTTCGGTCGATCCGAATACGGTGCGCTTCCCCACGGGGTACGCGGAGGCGGCCGCGGCTTCCCATGCCACGTATGCGAGGCTGCGGGACGAGGGCGTGATCTGCCCAGGGGTGCGGTTCCAGGTGTCGCTTCCCACGCCGATGTCGACGGGCTACATGTACGTCAGCCCGGCGTCCCGCGACGCCTACCTGCCGGCCTATGAGCGATCGCTAGTTGAAGCCCTTGACGGCATCCTTGATTCCGTTCCTCACGACCAGCTATCGATCCAGTGGGATGTGTGCCAAGAAGTGCTGCTATTCGAGGACTACTTCTCGCACCGTCCGGACGACTACAAGGCGCAGGTGTACTCGCTGCTGGCCAGGCTGGGCGGCAGGGTGCCGCAAGCGGTGGAACTGGGATACCACCTGTGTTACGGATCTCCGGCGGACGAACATCTGGTGATGCCCAAGGATATGGGAATCCTGGTGGAGATGAGCAACGGGGTTGCTGCAGAGCTGGACAGGAGAATGGACTTCCTTCACCTGCCGGTGCCCAAGGACCGCACCGACCGAGGCTACTTCCAGCCGCTGGAAGGACTGCAGGTGCCGAGTGACGTAGACATCGTCATGGGCCTGATCCACTTCGACGATACGGAAGGGGACGCGGAACGGATTGAGGCAGCCCGGGAGTTCCTGCCAACGTTTGGCGTGGCCACGGAGTGCGGGTGGGGCCGCACCGACCCGGCCCGGGTGACGAGCCTGCTGGAGAGCCACCGGCGCGCTGTCGAACGCATGAACGGCGCCGATTAGCCGACGGCCTCCGTCTCTCGGGGAAGGTTCCGGGGCGGATGGTCAGGAATACAGGAACTGCCAGTCGAGGCTGCCAAGGCCGAAGCGAATGCGGCGGAATCCCTCGGTGTGCTCAACGCCCGTCAGTTCACTGTGGCGGTTGGCGTTGTTACTGATGCGGGACAGGCGCTCTTCCGTCGTGGCGGGCGACATCTGGCTGGCGTGGGCTTCCAGCGACAGGGTCTTGGCTTCCAGGTAGTTGCCGATCTCGACGAACACGTCAGGAGACTCGCTGCCCCACATGTAGGCCTGTTCGACCATGTGCGGTTGCAGGCCCTCCTTGGTAATCTGCTCGGGGAAATGCTGGTAGCTCCACGCGTAAGTGAAGGCAGCGTCCAGTGCGACCCGCCCGCTCATACGGTGGTCGCGGTGGGTGTGACTGGTGCTGCGGTAGGGGTCGATGCAGAGAATGACATCGGGCCGGTAGCGGCGTATTGCCCTCACCACCTGGCTCCGGAACAGCTCGGTGTCCTCCAGACCTCCGTCGGGATAGCGGAGAAAGACGACGTCCTTGGCGCCGATGATCTCGGACGCTGCGAGCTGCTCTTTCTCACGGATAGCTGCGAGGCGCTCAGGGGTCAGGTCCCGCTCAGAGGTGCCCTTGTTGCCGTTGGTGCACATCACAACGACGGCCTGAGTGCCGAATTCCTTGACCCATTTGGCCAGTGCCCCGCCGCAGCCGCCTTCGCAGTCGTCCGGGTGGGGAGTGACAGCCAAAGCGACTCGGGGAGCGGTGTCCAGGATCTCGAAGCCGGGGGATTCCAGGTCTTCCGGGGAGGTGGGGCCGGACATGCCAAATTGAACGTTACGGAGCATTGAAGGATCCTGTTCTCGTCAGCGTCAGCTGCCGAAGATGATGGAGCGGCCGACGTCGGTAGCGGCGTAGCGGCCCGACCGGCCTGGGATTCGTTCGAGCCAGCCAAACTTCGAGCGCGCGGCGTTACGAAGTGTCTGGGTGAAGCTGTTGGCCCGCCGCCAGCCGGCCAGGTCGAAGAGATCGCCAAGGTCGTCGGCACTAACGCCGTCCCAGCTAAAGAACCGGCTCCCGCCTTCAGCGGCAACGACCACCCGCCGCATGTCCCCCATGGGATTGAGGGACTGGCAGAAGGACCGGAAGTCCTCCCGGTTTTGCTGGGGTTGTAGCTTGACGTCCATGATTTCATCCGCGAACCCGCCGGAGGGTAGTGGCGGTGATGCAGACGTTCCGTTGGTGGACGTTCCGTTTGGCACTATGTGAGGCGTCTCCGGCGAGGAAGCGCCAACGGGACGCGGCACTGGAGCCAAACCGTTATCCTGCGGTGCTGGAATCGAGTCTGCAGTCTCCAGTTGTTGTGCCGATGTATCCGTACTTTTTTCCACTGAGTCGCCGTGGCCATTGACCGCCGGGGGCGTCGCTACCACTGGTGTCATGGCATCGAGGGGCATTCCGCTAAGCACCATGCCAAGTACGTCATGCACTACCTCGGCTTCATCCGACTCCAAGGTAATCTGCGTGTTGTTGGGCAACGAAATGGATAATTTAGACATGTCATACCCGATGCCCAAGGCGGCTGCGTATGGCTGTTACTAGGGTATATGCTACTCCACGACAATAGTCAAGGCATTATGTCTATAGTTACCAATTTCCCCTCCGCGGGAAAACTCCGGATGCGAGGGGATGACGGAGGGAAACGGGCCAGACGAAGCAACCTGTATAAGTGTAACGGGCAGGTGGGGCCTAGATGGTCTGCTTCAGCCTGATGGCGAGGGAGCGGGTCATACCGGGAACTGCGGCGATCTCTTCGACCGCAGCCTCCTTTATGCCCTTCAATGAGCCGAACCGGCGCATGAGCATTCGCTTGCGCTTGGGGCCTATTCCGCTGACCAGGTCTATGGGTGAGCCCAGGCTACCCTTGCTGCGAAGGTTACGGTGGTAGGTGATGGCGAAACGGTGGGCCTCATCCCGAATCCGCTGCACCAAGTAGAGGGCCTGGGAGTCGCGGGGCAGGATGATCGGCTCGGGGGTGTGAGGGACGAACAGCCACTCGTTTTCCTTGGCGAGGGACGCCAGCGGGATGTCTTTCAATCCCAGCTCGAGCATGACTTCCAGGGCGGCCGAGAGCTGGCCCTTCCCGCCGTCGATTAGCACCAGATCAGGGACAGCGGCCCAGCCGGTGTCCGCAGTGGCCTCGATCTCGCCGTCGGCATTGGCGGCCTGTCGCGCAGAGGCCAGTCGCTTGAAGCGGCGCCGCAGCACTTCGCGCATGCTCTCGAAGTCGTCCACACCCTCAACGGTCTTTATCTTGAAGCGGCGATACTGGGACCGCTTGGGCTGTCCGTCCTCGAACACGACCATGCTGCCAACGGAGTTGCTGCCCTGGATGTGGGAGATGTCGTAGCACTCCATCCGGCGCAACGGAAGTGGCAGCGACAACTCTTCCTCCAGCTCGGACATGGCCTGCTGGATGACGTCGAGGTTGTCCAGCCACTTGATGCGGTGCTGGGCAAGCCCCTGCCGGGCGTTATCGGCGACGGATTCGACGAGCTGCTTATGGATGCCACGCTGCGGCCAGAGCAAATGGACCGCGCCGCCGCGCAGGCCACGCAGCCACTCGGTAACCACCTCCTGATCTTCGACAGGGTGCTGGGTGACGATCTTGGGCGGGATTGTCAGGGCCGTGCCGTAAAACTGTTTGACGAACTGGCCGATTACCACTCCGGGCGAGTCGTCCTGGGTGCCTTCCATGAAGAAGTGATCACGGCCGATGAGCTTTCCCTTGCGTACGAAGAACACTTCCACCCAAGCCTCGTTGGAGCCCTGGGCCAGTGCTATCACGTCCATTCCGGCCTGCCAAGAGTGATTGCCGCCGGCGGCCGGGTTGGAATCCACCTTGATGCGGCGCTCCTCGGCAACGCGCTCCACGGCCTTGATGCGGTCCCTGAGAACCGCGGCGCGCTCGAACTCCAACTTCTCTGCGGCCAAGACCATGTTCTCTTCCAGGTCGCGGGTAACGGAGTCGGTGTCGCCTTCCATGAACATGATGACCTGGTCGATGACCTTGGCGTATTCTTCCCGGCTGGCGTCCCCGGTGCAGGGGGCGACGCACCGGTTGATGTAATACTCAAGGCAGGGACGCGGGTCGGTACCAGTGATCGTCTTGGTGCAGGAGCGATAAGGGAAGAGCCGCTTCACGAGGTCCATGGATTTGCGAACGGTGTTGGCGGTGGCGAAGGGGCCGAAGTACCGCGCTCCGTCCTTGGCCACTCGACGGGTGATGTAGACGCGCGGAAACTCTTCGTTGAGGTCAATCTTGAGGTAAGGGTAGGTCTTGTCGTCCTTGAGACGGGCGTTGTAGCGGGGCTTGTAGCGCTTGATGAGCGTGTTTTCCAGGATGAGCGCCTCGGCCTCCGAGTCGGTGACGATGTACTCGAAGTCGTGGACGTGGCCCATCATCCGCCGCGTCTTGTTGGGCTGGTTGGATGGCGAACCGAAGTAGGTGCGGAGGCGATTTCGGAGTACGCTGGCTTTGCCGACGTACAGCACCGTACCCCTGGCGTCCTTCATCAGATAGACGCCGGGTCGCTCTGGGGTGGCCTCGAGCCGTTGCACAACGAGGGGTAGCGGCATTGCGGTCTACGCCGGGTCGAATTTAGAGGACGACGGCCAGTACAACCAAGGCAACAATGACAGCGGAGGACAGCACGCCGATGCGCCTCAGTTCAGCTCCGACGTAATTATAGGCGGCAGGGCGCTCCCCGCGCAGGCGTCCCTGGGGCCTCTGGGGCGCCGCTGCCGATAAGGGCTGCCGTACCGCGGCAGTAGCGGCGGAGGCTACCGCCTGCGAACCTGCCTGTGTCGCAACCGCCGTGGCCTCGGCAGCCTCGTCGGCCACCGCGGTTGGCGCGGCGTTCTGCTGCAGAGGGACACCGCTGGGGCCTCGCTGCGTCCTCTTTCTGCGTCTGCTTAGTTCACCCTGCCGGGCCGCAGCCCGGCGACCTTTTCCAGCCATAGAAATGCACCTCCCTGTTGAGGCTGCAAGCGCCGGAAGCCGACAGTACTAGCCTAGCGTTCCGGTTCAGTATCGATAATCAGAATTCAACTATATCAGCTATCGCCGAAAAAGGGCAGTTGCGGAAGCACCGGCGTCAGTGTTTTTTTCTGAACTGTGACTGGTGTGATGAGGGAGTGGATATGATTTTGGGGTGGTTGGTCGATGGTGGTGGCTGGCAGGGATTGGACTCGGAATTTGGGGTAGACGATGGCTGTGGATTCCTGCTTTCGCAGGAGTGCCCGGCAGGTTGTCTCGCCATGGTTTGATGCAATTTCCAAGACAGGCTTGGCCGCGCTGGCGACACTGGGGGGGGCGTTCCATTGAAGGGCGGCTGCTACGGGTAGAGAGACAAGCCCCGCCTTGTCGGCGGGGCTCCGTGACAGGCGGGGATCCGGGCCTGGCGTCAGGCTCGGGGATGACTCTTCTCGTACTCCTCGCGCACGTAGGGGCTGGTGAGGTGGGTGTAGACCTGCGTGGTGGAAATGCTGGAGTGGCCCAGCAATTCCTGCACGTGGCGCAACGAGGCCCCGTTCTGCAGGAGGTGGGTGGCGAAGCTGTGGCGCAGCGTGTGGGGAGTGATGCTGGTCTGGATGCCGGCGGCCCGGGCGTAGTTCTTCAGGACCGACCATACCCACTGGCGCGTGAGGCGCTCGCCCCGATGGTTGACGAAGAGGGCCTGCTCGTCCTTGTGCTTTCCCAGCATTATGGGGCGAGCGCTCTTCATGTAGTTCTGCAATTCTTGCAGTGCCTTGGGGTAGAGGTGGACGATACGTTCCTTGGAGCCCTTGCCTAGGCAGCGCACATAGGACTCCTCGAAGTTGACGTCGCCTATGTTCAGCGAAACCAGCTCTCCGACTCGAAGCCCGGTGGCGTAGAGCAGTTCCATCATCACTGCATCGCGCTGCCCTTCGTTAGTCCCCGGCTTGTAACCTTCATCCAGGAGCCGGCCCACTTCCTCTTCAGTCAGATACTTCGGCAGGGACCTGCCGACCTTGGGGGTGCCGATAGATTCAGTCGGGTCTTCGGTGATGATGGCGTTTTCCGCCAAGAAACCGAAGAAGGACTTGACGGAAGCGACCTTCCGGGCGGCGGTGGCGTTGCGGTAGCCCTTGCGCTCCTTCAGCTCAGTGATATAGAGATTCAGCGAGTCGATGTCCACGGCGCCCCAGTCGACCCCCGTAGAACCGGGGCCGGAGCCAACACCATGCTGCTGCAGGAACTCAATGAATTGGGAGAGATCGTTGCGGTAGGCTGAGCTGGTGTTCTGGGAGAAGCCCTTCTCCACGATGAGGTGTTGAAGAAAAGAAGACACAGTGCGATCCATAGCCGTATCCTTTCGCCGAAGCGTAAAACAGATGAACAAGTCATCAATGGGACGATGCTTGTCCAGTACTAGAGGCGATACTAGCACACCACTGCCGATAGCAACAATTTGTACAAAGTTCAAAATTTGACCAAAATGTAGTTCTGTCAACTAGACGCTTTCCACGCGAAACGCCCCGGCAGTGCCGGGGCGTGAATGGACAGTGAAATAAATGGGCGGGGTCAGGTGGCCAGCAACACGGTGCCGGTGGACGACAGAGAACCGCCCGTGCCGTTTACGATGGCGGTTTTGACGGCCTCGCCAGGAGAGCGCTTGCTCATCACCTGGCGCTCGCCGCACTCACCCCTCAGTTGCCTCACCGCTTCCACCAGCAGGAAGATACCGTACATGCCCGGGTGGGTGTAGGACAGGCCGCCGCCGCTGGTATTCAGCGGGAAGTCCCCGCCCGGCGCGGTGCGCTGGTTGGCCACGAAGTCCGCAGCCTCGCCCCGGCCACAGAAGCCCAGGGACTCGAGGGTGACCATCACAGTGTATGTGAAAGAATCGTAAATCATAGCCAGGTCGAGGTCGTCGTGGGTCAGTCCCGCGCGGGCCATCGCCCGGGGGGCGGATTCCCGGGCCGGGGTGATGGTGTAGGAGGGCATCTGGCTGATGATGTTGTGGTCGTGGGACTCGCCGCCGCCCAGCACCCACACCGGCTGCTTGCGACAACTGGCGGCGCGCTCGGCGGTGGTGACGATGACTGCCGCGCCGCTGTCGGTTACGAGGCAGCAGTCCAGCAGGTGGAAGGGCCACGAGACCCAGCGGGAGTTGTGGTAGTCGTCGAAGCTCATCGGCGTCTCGTGCATCTGGGCGACGGGGTTGAGATTGGCCCACTTGCGGGTCGCCACCGCCACCTCAGCCATGCCCTGCCGGGTCTTGTCCTCGCCGTATTCGTGCATGTAGCGGGTGCAGGCCATGGAGTAGTTGATGGGGGCACCGATGATGCCGTAGGGGGTCTCGTACTGGGCCGCCGGCAGGTTGCCATCGGCAGGAACCCGCACCCGAGTCGAGCGGCCGGCCTGCCCGTGAGTGATCAACGCGGTCTCGCAGTAGCCGGCGCGGATGGCGGCTATGGCGTGGGCCACATGGATGACGAAGGAGGACCCTCCGACGGAGGTGCTGTCGGTGAAGACCGGCTCGATACCGAAGTACTCTGCCGTGGCCAAGGTGGAGAACCCGGCGGTGAGGATGCCGTCGACGTCGCTCATCTTCAGGCCAGCGTCATCCAGCGCATTGTGCGCCGCCTCGGCGTGATGCTGTAGCGACGACTTGCCGGGGACGTTTCCCATTTCGTCGGATTCGGCGACGCCGACGATCGCTATGTCTCTAGCGGCAGACCCGTTTGAAGCCACGGTAAACCCCCAATCAATTGCAGGAATTCCAAGTTGGAAACCGATGCGCCAGATACTACAACACGGTGGGCCCGCTCACAAGCGAGGCCCGAGGGGCAGGGGACGTTGCAGGCGGCACGCGTGCGCGCCGATTAGTCCAGAGCCTGTGGAAAGTCAGGATGGCGGTAACTCTGCTGCTTCCAGACGGGTGTGAGAGACGCCCCCCTCCACGCGAAGTATGGAGCACCCTGCGGGTCGTATGTTGTTACCGCGAAATCAATGGGATGCGCTCACCCCGGCCCTCTCCCAGGGCGAGAGGGGAAATGTCACATACTCCATAATTTGGGAGGGATGAAAGGGGAGAGGGAACAAGCGTAAAATTTCACACCAGCGGCCCGGAGGAAAGGAGGACCTTTCCATGGTGAAAGCATTACCAGCGACGATGCTGTTCTTAGCCCTGATGCTGATGGCCTGCGGGGAAACCACTCCGCAGGGAGTGGCGGAGCAAGGGCAACCGAATGAACCGGCACGTGTACCTACGGCGACAGCAAGCCCAGAGCCTATGCCCACACCAACGCCCACATCACCAGCGCCATCGAAGACTTCGGCCGATACGGACAAGCCAGCGTTGGTTGCCCTCTACTACGCCACTGACGGGCAGAACTGGATAGCTGACCACAACTGGCTCACTGAAGCGCCCCTGGGTGATTGGTTTGGTGTGGAGGTTGATTCCACGGGCCGCGTAGTCAAGCTGATCCTGAGCGGCAACGGGTTGAACGGGGAGATTCCAGCCGAGGTTGGCGAACTTGCCAACCTGCAGATCCTATCTTTCCAGGACAACCGGTTGAGCGGGGAGATTCCACCTGAGCTGGGCGATCTCGACAACCTGTATTTTCTGTGGCTCAACAAAAACCGGTTTACGGGGGGAATACCTCCACAACTGGGCAACCTTCGCAATTTGGGATGGCTGGCCCTCCGGGACAACCAGTTGACCGGAGAGATTCCGCCGGAATTGGGCAATCTCGCCAACCTCTGGGAGCTGAACCTCCGCCAGAACCGGTTGAGCGGGGAGATTCCGGGGGAGCTGGGCAACCTTCGCAACGCGCAAGTGATTTCCTTCAGCAATAACCAATTGACAGGCGAGATTCCGCCGGAGTTAGGCCAACTCCCCAACTTGACGAGGGTGTTTCTCCGGGGCAACCGGCTGAGCGGGTGTGTACCGACCAACCTGCAGGGCGTAGCAGATTCGGAATTGCCCGACTGCTGAATGTCCCGGTTTAGTTCTGAAGGCAACTGGCAACCGGGAACCGGGATCCAATCCAAGTCACGGGTCGGTGATGGGCAGGTCGGGATAGGCCTGGGAAGTGGGAAAGGGGTTATCGGGATCGACACGTCGCAGGAGGTAGGCCTCTGAGGACATGAGCTCATCGATCCTGGAAGGGAATTCCTCGAAGGGGTCGGAGAAGGCGCGGATGAGGCGTCCGGACAGGGAGCCGCAGTCGTCGCTGCCGAGGAATACTGCCAACTGAGCGGCCCGGTCGATGGAGGCTCCCTCGCCGGAGGTCACCTGCACTCCCCGCTCGTAGGTGGCCATGTCGCCGATGGCCAGTGCCAGGTCCCGAGTTTCCTCCCACATGCGGGTGTGAATGGAACCGGGGCTGATGGCGTTGACGGTTATCGGCGTTTCAGCCAGCTCCAGGGCGAGATTTTCGGTGAAGTTGACGATGGCGATCTTGGCAGCGTCGTAGGCGGTCATGTTGGGTCCGCCGACGCCGGACATATTGACGATGCGACCGCTCCCTTGCGCCAGCATGGCGGGGATGGCGGCGCGGCAACCATAGAACACTCCCATCAGGTGCACCGCGATTGTCCGTGCCCAATCCTCCGGATCGGTGTCCCAGACGCTTGCCACCGGCCCGATGTTGCCGGCGTTGTTCACCAGGACGTCTATGGCTCCGAAGTGGTGCAAGGTACTGGAGACGGCGTTGTCCACCTCCTCGCGAACTGACACATCGGCAGTGATGCTGATGACTTCGGTGCCGTAGTTATCCGAAACGAGGTGGGCCGTTTCATCGAGCTCGGATTCGGTGCGGGCCGACAGGGCCAGCCGGGCTCCCTCCGCTGCGTAAGCCAGGGCGATGGCGCGCCCGATGCCCCGTCCGCCCCCGGTGATGAGGGCGACGCGCCCTTCGAGTTTCTTTCCGTCAACCATTCCTGATTCTCCGAATCAAAGCAGGGCTGCACCCGCGAAGTGATAGAATCGAGGTACATACTACACGCATTGACACCCGATGAACGGTGCACGGAGCGGCATCATGTCAGAAGCGATTGAGACGGTAGCCTTCACCAGCATGGCGGAGGGCACCCGTGAAGACTACGAAATGCTGGAGCGGCTGGAAGCGAAGTTTGCCGAGGGCACGGCCGACCGTGTACTGGCGCAGCTACAGGCGCTGGCTGGGTCTCTGTCTGGGTACAAGGTGGACCGACTGGAGCACTCCCTGCAGAGTGCGACGCGGGCCCACCGGGACGGAGCCGACGAGGAGATGGTGGTGGCGGCCCTGCTGCACGATATCGGGGACCTGCTATCGCCCTACAATCACAGCGAGATGGCCGCAGCGGTGCTCCGACCCTACGTGTCAGAGAAGACGTACTGGATCGTGCGGCACCACGGGCTGTTCCAGAGCTACTACTACGCCCACCACTCGGGCGGCGACAGGAACGCCCGGGACGCCCACCGGGACCATCCGTGGTACCAGGACACCGTGGACTTCTGCGAGCGTTGGGACCAGTCTTCCTTCGACCCTGAGTACGACTCGTTGTCGTTGGAGTTCTTCGAGCCGATTGTGAAGCGGGTCTTCGCCCGCGAGCCATTCGGCCTCGGGCAGAGGGACGACTAGGGCATCACGCTCGCCGGGGTAGCGCGTCCTTCAACTCCTCACTTGTCTTCCACGCCGGCTGAGGGGTATCACGGCCTTCGTGCGGGACGTATTCCGAAGGCTCCACGAAGCGGTACTTGTGAACGTAACGGGGGCAGTTCTTGTAGACCTCGGTGATGTCCACCCTGACAATGAACTGCGCTTCGGCGTATTCCGCCAGCAGTTCGTCGTCTTCCTCTATCCTGGCTATGCCCTGAACCCGCAGGCGCTGACTGCCCTCGAAGTCCACGAACAGCAGGCCGACGTTGGGGTTTCGCAACAAATTGCCCATTGACTGGTACTTGCCGTTGCCGTCGTAGTTAGGGAAGGCAAGGGTGCTGTCGTCGACGACGCGCACGAATCCGGGATCCCCGCCCTTGTAGGAGCAGGTGGGCAGACCACGGTCGTCGCAGGTGGCGAGGAAGAACATCCGGGCCTCCTCGATGATGGCCCTGGCCTCGTCGCCGATGATCTCGGTCACTCGCTCCTTGAGGCGTTCGGCCAACCTGCGGGTGTCGAACCTGTCCTGCAATTGGCGGTTTCCGTCGTGGTAGTCGTGGACTTTCATATTCTTACCTGCCAGCGGGCGCACGGCCGTGCGCCCCTACGATTGGGAAGCCTGCTAACGGGTGCGGTGTATCTGCACTGCGGCCGATTCGATGGATGAGCCGCGAACGGGCGGATTGGGCTTCTTGACTGTAACTGTGACCGCTTCTACGGGGAATTCGGCCAGCACGCGGTCGGCGATTGCTTGGGCGGCGGACTCCAGGAGGTTACGGGGCTCCCCTTCCATCACGGATCGAACGGCACGATAAATGTGAGAATAGCTGACCGTGTCCTCGATCCGGTCCGAATTTCCGGCTGCCCTCAGGTCGATATCGGCCACCAAATCGACGACGTACCGCTGTCCAAGGACGCGCTCCTCAGGATTGACGCCATGGTAGCCATAGAACTGCATTCCTTCCAGGAAAATATGGTCGAGCATTGGGGTGACAGACAATCCTCAAGATGACTGGCCGATGGATTCGGCCAAGGCGAGCAAGTTCTGGGCGCGCTTGACGACTGGAACGTCGACCATCCGCCCGTCCAGTGCCAGCGAGCCTCGTCCGGCTGCCTCGGCGGCGTCCCATGCCTCCATGACGCGACGGGCGTACTCGATTTCTTCGGCGGAGGGGCTGAAGGTCTCGTTGATGATCTCGAGCTGGGCAGGGTGGATGGCGAACTTGCCGGTGTAGCCCATCCTGCGAGCTCTCACGGCGTCGTCGCGCAACGCGTCCGGGTCGCGGTAGCGGACGAATGGGGAGTCGAGAGCGCCGACCTCGCCGGCCCGGGCCGCAACGGGGACCCAGGCCCTGGGGACCGCGACCTCTTCGCCGGTATCGGTGCGCTCGATGCCCATGTCGTTGGTGAAATCCTCGGCGCCGAAGGCGATGGCCACCACTCGTGGTGACGATTCGGCGATGGCGCGAGCGTCCCATGCCGCCTTGGCGGTCTCGATCCATGGAATGATGCGAAGCGAGCCGACCTCCATACCAGCGGAGGCCTCCAGCGGGGAGAGCAGGGCATGGGCGGTGCGGATATCGCGCACAGACTCGACCTTGCCCAGGCTGATGCCGTCTAGGTCGGGGGAGACCACGGCCTCCAGCTCAGCGCGGGTCAGGCCGGTGTCGAGGGAGTTGACGCGGACCATGACGCGCTTGCCCTCGGCCCGCAACATGGGGACCCACTCCCGGGCCATGTCGCGGGCGGCTGCCTTTTCGCCGGGGGGCACCGAGTCCTCAAGGTCAACCATGATGATGTCAGCATCGAAGGAACGCGCGCGCTCCAGCATGTTGGCCCGGTTGCCGGGAACGAATATCAGGCTGCGGATAAGTTCCATGCAATTTGCTCGCTCATAATAAGTATGGAGGATGAATTTCGTCGTCCGGCACTTTCTCAATCTCATGAGTTACCGGGTTGACCTTGAATCTCAGATTCTGTAGCAATTCATAACCTAGTAGTGGTGTGGCTGCAGGGACGAGGATGGCAGCAAATTCCTGTCCTTTGAGCTCTCCGTCAGCATGGTATGTTTCCACTTCCACTGGGCCGGTCGCACTCATCAACCTAAACACTCCCCGTCCCCTGCGCAGACCAAGGGCGTCTATCTCTTCTTGAGGAAGAGCGAGAAACGTTGAACCTGTGTCAACCATGAAGTCGTACTCCCTGGTGTCCAACTCACCGAAGACCCTGGCCTGTACAAAAGTGACTCCCATTGACAGAACTCCTTGAAAATGTCGCTTCCCGCCACCTGGCTACTCCATGTCGCCCCAGTTGCTGGCCCACTTGGCGTCTACTTTCAGGGTTACGTCCAGCTCCATGGCGGCGGGCATCTCGTCGAAGACGAGGTCGCGCAGGGTGTCCAGTTCTTCCTGAGGAGTCTCGAAGACTAGTTCGTCGTGCACCTGGAGGAGCATCTTCGTCTGCATTTCCTCGGCGTCCAGGCGGTGCTGGACTCGGACCATGGCGAGTTTCATGATGTCTGCGGCGGTGCCCTGGATGGGCATGTTGATGGCCATGCGCTCGGCGGCGCCGCGGGTGTTGAAGTTGGGGCTGTTGATGTCGGCCAGGTAGCGGCGGCGTCCAAGGGCCGTCTCAACATACTGGTCGACTCGAGCCTGGGCCTTCACCTTCTCGAGATACTCACTGATTCCAGGGTACTTGGCAAAGTAGGTGTCGATGAACTCCTTGCCCTGCTCGCGACTGAAGCCAGTCTGCTGCGAGATGCCGTGAGGTGAGAGGCCGTAGATCACGCCGAAGTTCAGCACCTTGGCGATGCGGCGCATCTCCGAGTCAACTTCATTGACGGGAACCTCAAACATCAGGGACGCCGTGGCGCTGTGAATGTCCTCACCACGCCGGAACGCTTCGAGCAGACCAGGGTCCTGCGACATGTGGGCCAGCACACGCAACTCAATCTGCGAGTAGTCGGCAGAGAAGAGTTGCCACTCCGGCGCTCCATCAGCAACGAAGGCGCGGCGCACCTGCCGGCCCAACTCGGTGCGTATGGGTATGTTCTGCAAGTTGGGGTCGCTGCTGGAGATGCGACCCGTTGCCGAGCCGGTCTGGTTGTAGCTGGTATGAACGCGCCCGGTCTGCGGGTTGACCATCTCGGGCAGGGCGTCGACGTAGGTGGACTTGAGCTTGGATACCTGCCGGTATTCAAGGATCTGGTCCACCACCGGGTGCATTCCCTTGAGGCCCTCCAGCGAGTTTGCGTCGGTGGAGTAGTGGCCAGTTTTGGTGCGCTTGGTGCGGGGCAGGCCCAGTTCCTTGAACAGCAGGTCGCTCAACTGGGCAGGGGAGTTCAGGTTCACCTCATGTCCGACGGACTGGTAGATGCCGGACTCGATGTCGCCCATTTGCTGGAACATGTCGGCGGACATTTCGTGCAACACGCCGGAGTCCATCTTGATGCCGTGGCCCTGCATGGTAACCAGGACTGGCACCAGTTCCATCTCGGTGTCGTCCATGAAACCGCGCAGATTGTCTCGCTCGATCCTTGGCTCAAGCTCTTCGCGCAACCGGATGGTGATGTCGGCGTCGGCCGCCGCATAGTCCGTGGCGGCAGTGATGTCCACGTGGTCGAAGGTGACCTGCTTGCGTCCCCTGCCGATCAGATCGGATATGGGGGTCATCTCGTGGCCCAGCTCGTTGAGGGACAGGTCCTTCAGGCCGAGCCGGTTGTAGTTGCGGCCAAGCAGGTGGGCCGCGATCATGGTGTCGAAATCGACGTTGGCGAACCTGACCCCATGATTTGCCAACACTGTCATGTCGTAATTGGCGTTGTGAGCGCACTTGGCAATGTCAGGGGACTCAAAGAGGGGGCGCACGGCTGCGAGCACCGACTCGATGGGCAGTTGCTGCCCTTCGCGGTGGCCGACGGGCACGTACCACGCTCGGCCGGGGGCAGTCGCGAAGGACAGACCAACCAGATCGGCCCGCATGGCATCGAGGTCAGTGGTCTCAGTGTCGAAAGCGAAACTACCAGTCTCTTCGATGGCAGCGATCATGGAATCCAGTTGCGGCTCACTCTGCACGACGATGTAGTCGGTTTCAGTCTCTTGGCGAAGCCCTGAATCGGCATCCGAGACATCCGCGCCGTCGGGCTGAGGAACCCTGGATACCACCGTAAAGAACTCCAGCTCGGTGAGGAGCGTGACCACATCGCGGCGGTCGTACTGCCAGAAACGGCACTGCTCCAGGTCGAGAGCGACGGGGGCCTCCCGGTCGATGGTCATCAGGCGGCGATTCTCGAAGGCGCGTTCCCTGTTTTCGCCTAGGGCGGCCTTGACGCTGGGAGGCTTGACCGCCTCCAGGTTCTCGTAGATGCCCTCCAGGCTGGCGTAGTCTCCCAACAGGGTGGCGGCCCGCTTTTCTCCCACCTTGGGGACTCCGGGGATGTTGTCGGAAGAATCGCCGACCAGCGCCTTGAAGTCGGGCTGCTGAGCGGCGTTGAGGCCGGAATAGCGCTCAGCCAACTCCGCCTCGTCGTAGACCCGCCGGTCCTGGATGCTGGAGGCCAGGTCAACGCGCACGCGGGCGGAAATCAGCTGGAAGGTGTCTCGGTCACCGGTCAGGATGACCGAGTCGACTCCCGCTTCTTCGGCCTGGCGGGTGAGGGTGCCTATAACGTCATCGGCCTCCCATCCGTCCAGCTCGAAGACCGGCACTCCGAATGCGGTCATGAGTTGCTTGACCCGGTCGAACTGAGGACGCAGCTCAGGCGGAGACGGCGGACGCTGGGCCTTGTATTCCTCAAACTGCAGGTGCCGGAAGGTGGGGGCCAAGGTGTCGAAGGCGATGGCGCAGTAGGCCGGGTTCCATTCCTGCAGGGCGCGGAGGAACACGTTGGTGAAGCCGTAAACGCCGGTGGTGTCCTCTCCGGTGGCGTTGCTGGTCAGGTTTCGCTGCTGGGAGATGGCGCGGAAGGAACGATGCACCATGGCGTGGCCGTCCATGATCATCAGCAGCGGCTTTCGTTCGGGAGGGAAGAGCGGCATGGACATAGTCATTTCGGCACCTCGGAAGGGGAGGGCAATCGTTGCCGCATTATACATTAGCACCTTATTTCAGAACGGCACGGCTAACGATCAGTGGATTCTGCGACGCTTACTCAAGGATGAATCGGCAATTCAGCGAAACTTGAGCGAGGATCATAGGGAATCAGAAAACGTAGAGGCGGCAGCGACCTGTCTAGCAGTACATAAGCCGTTCAGCATCCCGCCTGTCGTATCGTGTGCAAAGATTGGGCATCAAATTCCTCTGCTTCGAAACCAAGAGAATCAAGGGGTTCCAAGGGATCAAGGCCCCAGTATTCCTGGGCCAGCGCTGACCTGTATGAATGGGCTAGGACAGAATATAAAGTTTCAAGATCGGTGGAAGGCACCAGCTCATCCCATTCTCTCGCTATGTGTTTGAGCCTTTCTGCTCTGTGGTCCAGACTCGCAGGTTCCGGGGCCGTTGCAAGTATATCCTTGCAAGCCTGGGCGAATTCTCCAATAGATTCCAGGGGCGTTTCTCTCATTGAATTTAGTCTTTCTCGGGCCATTGCTCTTGCCACATACCCCGCCCACTCGCGCCTTTCCAGGCACCGACCCTTGAATAAGGCCTCCCGTGCTTCAGGGGAAATAGATTCGACCTGTTGCATAGAGACCTCATAAGCAGCCGTCGCCCGGACAGGGGTGTAATCCGGGACTATACGTGACAACCAGGCAAGGTACTCTTTACGAGCCTCCCAGAAGTCCTGCAGTGCGGGCGGCGGTATCTCGGCCTCCAAATCATCCAGCCACGCAACAAAGGCGTCGCTACCACGGGACCTTATCTGCGTTTCCCTCTCCTTCGCCACCAGCCTCCCACAGGCCGTGGAAAAACTGACCAGCGTGGAATGCTCCGTGCGTGTCCGCGTTGTCGGCCCCGCGGCGGGGGTTGCGGACAACACCAGAGTCGTATGCGCTGTCTCCTGCGCCGGCACGCCCTTTGAAGTTTCTGTGGGTTCCGCAGTACAAGCCGTCAAGCTCAAGGTGGCGAGCAAAAAAAGAATGACGCTAATGCGAGACACTTGATCCTCCGAATGGAATGGGACATCAATCGAGGTATCAGATAAACAACGGACGGGTGTTCCTGCTCAAACAAAATAGCCAAAATCAAAATAGCCAAAATTTTGGAGAACGCGTGTGCTTCAATATTCGCCAGGTTACGGGATACATCAAGTTACGGGCGCGAAAGCCGTGCCATTTCCTTGAGACGAATCGACGAGACGAATCGACAAGTTCTAACTCCAGATAATTGCGAAGATCAAGTAGAGCGCCCATAGAAAAATGGATGCTCCTGTGGTCATATCTGCTAGCGATCCGCCGCCAGTGCTTCAGCTTGTTGAATGCCCTCGCCCCGCAGGATGCGACGGCAGAATTCCGCCAGCAACTCCTGCTGTCCGTCTTTCTGGATCACCGCGTATTCGTGAGGCCATGTTTCGCGATATTTGACCGCCTCTCGCCAAGGGGCGCTGGCGATAAGATCAATTATGTTCTTTTCTCTGTGTGCCATAGACCAGCCTGACCTGATTTTCGACTAACACATATGACGCATATTTGTCCTCCAAGTTTAGCGTCGACGAGGGTTGCCAAGTATTACCCATCTACACCTTCGGCGTAGCGACTGGGCCGTGCTAAAATGTCGCCGTATGCCTATCTATGAGTACCGATGCGGCGGTTGCAACGCCGTTAGTTCCAAGCTGGTCTACAGCTGGTCGCAGACAACCGCACTGGAGTGCCCGGACTGCGGCGGGGCGGACATGGAGCGGCTGATGTCGGCCTTTTCCTTCCGGGCTTCATGGGGCGACAGCCTTAACTGGGTGCCCAGCGGCGAGACGTCCCGCGACGTCGATGAGAGCAGCGCGGCCGGCATCGACCAGTACATGGGCCGCATCAAGCAGGAAATGGGCGGGCAGACCACCTCTGATTTCGACCAGATGCGCCGGGAAATAAAGGACTCCTAGACTCCGCGTCCGACTCGCTCCTGGATAGAAAGGAGCCGGTTAGTAAGCCCGAATCCACCGATGGGAGGCGTGAATGCTGGGCAAATTGGGATGAGGGAGCCTGCAAGGGAGAAAGCCTGGGCTCCATTGGACCGATGTGACCCCGCGAGGGTTTTCAGTAGCCGCACCGGACCTGGAGAGCGGTCTATGGAGGCTGGGAATCGCGTGATAGTGAGATCGGACGCAGCAGGATGCACTCGCGGGCGGGGCGGACGCGAGTTTGGAGGTGTTGGGGCGGTTGCGGACAGCGCCGTCAGGCGGGGAGTGGAATGGCTCGCAGCCGGGCCAGGGCGCTGCTGAACTGGGTTTCCCAGGGCCAATGCTTGGGAAGATGCAAAGTGAGGCGGCGCGCCGAGCGGGTGGTCCGTCCCGCCAGGGCGAAGAACCGACGCCGGAGGGTCTTGGTGGTCACGATCTGCTCGCGCAAGCCGATGCGGGCCGTCCAGCGGGCCAGGTTGTGGGCCATCACCTGTACCGCCAGCCAAGCGCCGTTGGCGGCGAATCGGCCGGACGGCAGGTGGTTCAGCCCGACGCCGTACTTGAGGTCCCGGATGGCGTTCTCGATCTCGGCGTGGCGGCGGTGGTCGGCCTCCAGCTCCAGGGTCTCCCCGTCCCGGTCGGTGATGAATCCGTGATAGCTGTAGGTGGCGAAGAGGGCCAGTTGGGAACCGGGCGTGGGCTTCACACGCCGGACGATGAGCCGCACCGGCGCGGCGCCGGCCTCACTCTCAAAGGGAGTGTAGGTGGTCTCGGCCACATCGGCGGCGCCGTCCATCCAGTATGGGATGGGCGTCCAATCCGTCTCGGGTATGGCCTCGATGAGATTGCGCAGGCTTTTGTGCTGGCGGATGGTGATGGAGTAGCGGACATCCATCTTGCGGCAGACGGCGACGATGGCGTGGGCATAGAAGCCGCTGTCGGCCCGCACCGTGAGTCGGCCCCTGGCGCCGGCGTAGCGCACCCGTCCCACCGTCTCGCGCAGGAAGTGGGCGGCGCCCCGAACAGTGTTGGCCCGGCCCTCGCGCAGCCGGGACATCAACACGTCGCCGGTGCCGGCGGCCACGGCCAACAGCGGGTGATAGCCCCGCTTGCCGGTATAGCCGTGGTGTCGCGCCCCCTCCTTGGCCAGTCCGTAGGTCTCGCAGATGGTGGAGTCCAAATCGATGGTGAACGGCGCGTCGCCGGGTCCCGCCCCGGCGGCCCAGGCCCGGGCCAGCAGTTCCCGGATCACCCGGTCCAGCTGACGGACATGGCCCCAGCGGAAGCTGCGCAGGAAGGTGCCCAGGGTGGATGGCGCCTTGACCCTACAGTCGAGAACACCGGCCGTCCCACCGGCGCGCAGCGCATCGGCGTCGTCGATGCAATCGCCGCCAGCCAGGGCAGAGGCGACCAGGGTCATCATCTTGTCGCCGGCGTTGGCCCGGCCCGGCGCGCTGCCGAGATTGAGGTGATGGTCTACGAGTTCCCCCAGGCCCAGGTGTTGGGCGAGAGTGGCCGGCAGGAGCAGGCCGGCATTGGCCACCAGACGGTGGTCGTCAAAGACGATGCGAATACGGTCGGGATGGTTGCGTGGTAGCATCAATTGGGTGCTCCTTTTCTGGGGTCGGTTTCCTTTCTCGAAAACCATTATCCCAGATTCAGAGGAGCACCCTTTGACCACTTCAGGTCGCTAACCTGACGTCCTCTATCGGTGGATTCGGGGTAAGGAGCTGGCAAGCCATGCCAATTTACGAATACAGGTGCCAGGACTGCGAAAGGGTTTCGTCTTTTTTCGTGAGATCCATTGGCAGCGAGGTGATGGCGGTGTGCTCTCACTGCGGAAGCAGCGACATGGCGAGGCGCATGTCGTCATTCGCCATGGGAAAGACTGTGGGGTCCGTACATGAGCAGTTCGCGCCCGGCAGTGAGCATCGCTCTCCGGAGTATTACCAGGACCCGCGCAACATAGGCCGCAACGTGGAGGCAGCCTTCGACAAATTCGGAGTCGCCATGCCCCAGTCGGTGCGAGACAACATCGACTCCGCCCGGTCGGGCGAGACTCCCAAGGGGCTTGATCTGTGAACGATTCCGGACACACCAGTTACTCGATGATTCACCACTGCCTGAGTGCCTTGGCAGCGACGTCACCCGCCGCGGCTACCGCTGCCCATAGGGGCCTGGCAGAGCTAATGCCTTCGCTGCCGTCGCCCTTGGCGCTTGCCGAAAGCGTTGCCGCCACGCCCCAGACCGGCGAGCAGACCCTGGCCTTGATTGCGACGTCCCAGCTTCTTCTCTCCCAGCTTGAGGCCGATGAGTCCTCCAGCCCCGTCCCGTGGGAAATCGCAGGCCGCATACGGCACACGCTGGATGAACTCTCGGGGCAACTGGGCGCGGCCATCCGGCGCGAGAAGGCCGACCAAGTACGCGGCCTTTACGTCATCATCGATCCGCAGGTCACTGGCGGGCGGGACCCCTATGACATCGCCGTTGCAGCCGTTAACGGCGGGGCCCGGATGCTGCAGCTTCGCGACAAGCTGCGGGACAAGGGCGATTCCCTGCCCTTGGCGACGGCCCTCCAGGACCTCTGCGAGCGCACTGGCGCGATCCTCATCGTCAACGACCACGCCGACGTTGCGGCCGCAGTTGGCTCAGCCGGGCTGCACGTGGGTCAGACCGACCTGCCTGTGATGCGGGCCCGCCAAGTGCTTGCTCCTCACCAAGTGCTGGGACGCTCAAACCGTGAGTTCGAGCAGCTGGCGGAGTCCAAGGAAATGGGTGCCGACCATGTGGCCTTTGGAGCGATATACGCGACTACCAGCAAGGGCGTGGCGCGCAATCCGCAGGGGCCGGAGCGGGTGCGCGAAGCCAAGGCCATTGCGGGGGATACGCCGGTGGTTGCCATCGGCGGAATCAACCTTAGCAACGTGGCTCCGGTGGTGGAGGCGGGGGCCGATGCCATTTGCGTCACCGCGGCCGTGGGCTCCGCAGAAGAGCCGGAGGCCGCGGCCGCCCGGATGACAGCGGCCATCGAAGCGGCAGGGGGGCGCATCTGATGCCATCGCGATACAGCAGTGACCTGTCGGAGATCGGCGATCGCGCCATCGCGCAGCTGACCAGCCGCAACCGGGACAGGGAGGAAGCCCTTGCAGTGTCGCGGGAGGTGATACGGTCGTCGGCCAATGCGATACGCGCCGTACACCGATCAGACTTCGAGGAGGCAAGCAGGCTTATCGCCTCAGCAAAAGGCCGACTCGGTGAGGCGGAGCACATTCGCTCCGACAATCCGCTGATCTTCAACGCGGGGTTCATGAACGACGCCCGCAAGGAGTTCACCGAGGCCAATGTCACGCTGGCCGTGATTTCGGGCCAAGACATCCCGACCGCCGATGAATTGGGTATTGAGCCTTCGGCGTATCTCAACGGGATGGCCGAAGTCATCGGCGAACTCCGCCGATACATCCTCGACGCGCTCCGAAAGGACAGTGTGGACCGCTGCGAAGAGTTGATGGAAGTAATGGACGAAATCTATGGCGTGCTGGTGACCGTGGACTTCCCGGAAGCTGTCACCGGCGGCCTGCGCCACACTACGGACGCCATGCGCGCCGTGCTGGAACGTACCCGCGGCGACCTTACCATCTCCGTGAGGCAGCGGGCCCTGGAGGCCCGGCTGGCGGCGTGGCAGGGAGCGCCCGGGGAGTAGCCTTTTCACCGGAATCAGGGAGGCAACGATGCTTTCGAGTTCAGGGGCAACTGCGGAAACCCTCGATCGCTTTTACGAAGACCTTCGCGGCTTCAGCACCTCTCCCCTTTGGCTGGTCCAAGAGGAAGCGCTGGTGGCCGAGCCGAAGAGCAAGGCGCTGCCCTTCCTCTGGCGGTGGCGCGAGCTGCAACCACAGGCATTGCGGGCTGGCGACCTCATCGGAACCGCAGACGCCGAGCGCCGGGTGCTGATGCTGCTCAACCCCGGCCTGAACCGGATGGCCACCACCAACTCGATGTTCGCTGGCCTTCAGATCGTCATGCCGGGTGAGGCGGCCCGAGCCCACCGGCACACGCCAGCCGCGCTGCGCTTCATGATCGACAGCCAGGGCGGCTCCACCACGGTCAACGGCGACCGCATCCCCATGTATCCGGGCGACCTGGTCCTGACGCCGAACTGGACCTGGCACGACCACGCCAACGACACCGGCAACCCCATCATCTGGCTGGACGGGCTGGACATTCCGCTGGTGCACATGCTGGAAGCGGTCTACTACGAACCGTACCCGGAGGACGTGCAGCCGGTCACGGAGCCCACGGACTCGTCGCTGACCCGCTACGGCGCTGGCACCCTGCGCCCCACGTGGGAGACCAGCGGCGCGGCCCATTCGCCACTGCTGCACTACCCGTGGAAGCAGACGTGGGAGACCCTGCAACGCCTTGCTCCCGAGGTTGACGGCAGTCCATTCGACGGCGTGATCATGGAGTACACCAACCCCAACACGGGCGGGCCAGTGATGCCCACCATCGCCTGTAACATACAGATGCTGCGTCCGGGCGAGGCCACCAAGGCCCACCGACACACCGCGAGCGCGATATACCACGTGGTGCAGGGCCGGGGCCGCTCGGTGGTTAACGGCGAGACCCTGGAGTGGGAAGACAAGGACGTTTTCGCCGTCCCCGGCTGGAGCTATCACGAGCACGCCAACGCGTCGGACACCGAGCCGGCGGTGCTGTTCAGCTTCACCGAAGCGCCGGTGCTGCGGGCGCTCAGCCTACTGAGGGAGCAGGCCCACCCCGATGGACATCAGTAGGCATTCATGCAGATAACCTTCCTGGGCACAGGGGCAGGCAACTCTAGCCGGCGAGCGCACAGCGCCATTGCCTTAGAGTGCTCCGACGGGACGCGGCTTCTGCTGGACGCCAGTTCCGGCAACTCCGCCCTCCGGCACGCGGCAGCGGCAGGAATCAACCTGCGCGAGTTCGATGATGTGCTGTTGTCGCATGATCACCCCGACCACATGTCCGGGATAGATTTCATCCAGTTCGACCGGGCATTGTCCAGCGCAGGGGTAGGTCCACTCCGGGTGCATGGCTCATACGAGACCCTTGAGGGATTGAAGCGGCACTGCCTGGCCACGCGGCTGAACATATGGGACATTTCCGGAGATTTCGGACGCAACTTCGAGGGGCGCGAGCTTCTTCAGTGGCGCCCTGCTCCGCCGGGCCAGGTGATCGAGCTGGGACCCAAGACCACTGCCTGGCACTTCCCGGCTGACCACATCACCGGCGCGTCGGGATGGCGGGTGGAGTGCGACGGGAAGGCAATGGTGTTCTCCGGGGACACCAGGTACAGTCCCGAGCTGGTGAAGGTGGCGGAGGGAGCGGACCTGCTGATCCACGAGGCGTTCTGCGTGGCGGACGTATCCTTGGCCAGAGCCGCGGGCCATAGCACCGGCGGAGAGGCAGGGCAGGCCGCTGCGGAGGCCCGGGCAGGCAGCCTAGCACTGACTCACCTGACGGACGCCTACCACGTCGACTCACAACCACTGGGAGTAGAGGCGGCAGAGTACTACACGGGCCCAATCTCCCTGGCCCAAGACCTCCAACAGATAACGTTGGGATGAACGGCCTGGAAGTCATTTTCCTCGGCACCGGGGCCGGGATGTCCACGACCCGCGCGCACACGGCGATTGTTCTTCGTTGCCCAGACGGCACGACGTTGCTGCTGGACGGCAGTTCCGGCAACTCCGCGCTTCGGAACGGCCAGATTGCGGGCATCCGGGCAGTGGACTATGACCATGTGCTGCTGTCGCATGACCACCAGGACCACCTGTCGGGGCTGATGTTCATTCAGGGCCGGCGCAACCACGAGACCACGGAGGAAACGCCTCTGTCGATTTACGGAAGCGCGTTGGGGCTGGAAGGTCTCCGGAAGGCGGCAGTGGCGGCCCGGGTGGCGGACATACGTGACGGTGCCGCATACAACCACAGCGGACGCCAGGTGATGCGGTGGCAAGAGGTTGCCCCAAGCCGCAAGCTGGAGCTGGGCCCGGAGACCGTGGCGTGGTCTTTCGACGTCGATCACATCCCTGGGTCGGTGGGGTGGCGGGTTGAGTCGGGTGGCGTAACGGTCGTCTTTTCCGGCGACACAACGTACAGCCGGGGCCTCGTCGAAGCCGCCCAGGGTGCCGACCTGCTGATACACGAGGCCCTTGCGACGGACGACAATCACGCGATGGCAGTGAGCCGCCTCCATTCGACCTCAGGCGACGCGGCAAGGGTGGCGGAGCAGGCGTCGGTCCGTCAGCTGGTCCTGACCCATCTCGACAACACGTACCATGAAAACCAGGACCCCCTGCTCCAGGACGCGGCGCACCACTACGCCGGCCCAATCAGCGCCGCTTACGACCTGATGCGGATGAGCATCTCGACGGCTTAACGGCCTTCTCCACGTCAACTCATTCGTTCCAACTGCCGTTTTACACTTGGCGACCCCCGAAATTGATGACAGTTGTTACTAGCGCAAATCGCCTCTTTAGAACTAAAGTTTCCAGTAGCCGAGTATCGGACTAACCAGCTACTCGACTCCCGCCTAATCCGGAGTCTCTTTATGGTAACCGGCGGGAGGGTGAGCAAGCTTCCAAGGAGGCGAGGCGTGCTAGCTTGCACCAATTCGTGCGCAATGGTGGGACTTGAGGGCTTCATCATACGGGTCGAAGTGGACCTGTCCCCTGGCGTTCCCCGATTCAACATGGTTGGCCTGCCGGACACGGCAGTACAGGAAGCGAAGGAGCGGGTCCGGGCCGCCCTGCGAAACAGCGGATTCGAATTCCCGATGCGGCGCATCACCGTCAATCTTGCGCCGGCCGACCTGAAGAAAGAGGGGCCGGCCTACGATCTGCCCATCGCCATCGGCATTCTGCTCAGTACAGGGCAACTGGAATCGGCGCCCGACAACACCGTGTTCCTTGGCGAATTATCGCTGGATGGAAGCCTGCGGCACACAAACGGCATCCTGACAATGGTCTCGGTTGCCCGCAATCAAGGCTATGAGTCCGTCTTCGTGCCGGCCGTAGACGCCGAGGAGGCGTCGCTGGTGGAGGACATCAACGTTTATCCTGCAACCACCCTGGACTCGGTCATTCGTCACATAAAGGGGGAGACGCTGCTGCAACCCATGCGGGGAGACGGGTGGGAGCATTGCAGCGGCCAGACTGTTGGCCCAGAGCAACTGGACCTTGCCCATATCAAGGGCCAAGAGCACGCCAAGAGGGCATTGGAGGTAGCGGCAGCGGGTTTCCACAACCTGCTGTTCAGCGGGCCTCCCGGCAGCGGGAAGACACTGCTGGCCCGGTGCCTGCCGTCGATCCTGCCCAGGATGGTGCCGCGGGAGGCGCTGGAGGTGACCAAGATCTACAGCGTCCACGGAGCCCTCCAGAGCGAGAAACCGTTGATGATGCGACGGCCCTTCCGGTCGCCTCATTACACCATCTCGAACGCTGGCCTGGTCGGCGGAGGGCGTTCGCTTCGTCCAGGGGAGATCACCCTCAGTCATCGAGGCGTGCTGTTCCTCGATGAGCTACCGGAGTTCAACCACGCGGCCCTGGAATCGCTACGGCAGCCCCTGGAAGACAAGGTTGTCACCATCAGCCGCGTATCGGGAAGTGTCTGCTATCCGGCGAGCTTCATGCTTGTGGCGGCGATGAATCCCTGCCCCTGCGGGTTTCATTCCCACCCGGTCAGGGAATGCACATGCAGCCCGTCAACGGTTGCCCGCTACCAGAAGAAGATCAGCGGGCCCCTGCTGGACCGGGTGGACGTATTCGTCGAAGTACCGCCGGTGGAATACGAAAAGCTGGTGGAGGACACACCATCGGAGGGATCCAGCGGCCCCCGAGAGCGCGTGGAACAGGCCAGGGAACTACAGCGGGAGCGGTTCAAGGAAAACGGGTTCCTGTGCAATGCCGAAATGGGGCCGTCGGAGGTCTGGCAGCACTGTCAACTGGAGGACGCAGCGCGAAGCGTGCTGCAGACTGCCGCACAACGGCTCACGCTGTCGGCCCGGTCCTTCCACAGGGTTCTGAAGGTGTCACGCACCATTGCGGACCTCGACGGTTCAGACACCATCGGCGTTTCGCACCTGGCGGAGGCCCTGCAATACCGCGCGAGGGCGGCCATCGCCTGAGGGTAGTGCGGCCTTTGGTCTATTCCGCAGCTCGCGTCTATTCCAGGCTTAAGTATTCCGGTGGTCGGAGCGGGGCTGACCTGCTTGCAACCCAACGGTTTGGGCCACTATCATATGGCGCATGGAAGAAAAGCAGGTTAAGTACCCGCTGGGAGCTATCTCGCGGGTTGAGGCGGTTACCTTCGGCCAACCTGGCCAGCGCACGTTCCGACTGGACTTGCATTCGGGGCCAGCGTTCTGCTCTCTCTGGCTAGAGAAAGAGCAGCTATTTCAGCTTGGCACTTATCTGAAAGAATACGTCGGCAAAATGTCTGCAGAGGAAAGGGCGCAGGAGAGTTTGCCAAAGGAACCAGCATGGGGCGGCGGCGAGGCCGCCATCGACTTCAAGGCCGGCCAGATGTTCCTGAGCCACGACCGGGATAGCAACTCCTTTTACCTGCAGGCCCATGAAAGGGAGACCGACGAAGAGCAGCCCGAGAGCGAAGTGGACTCAGTGAGTTTTTGGATCACCCTGGGCCAAGCAACCGAACTGGCCGAAGAGTCTCTCCGCATTTGCGCGTCGGGGCGCCCTATCTGCTTCCTCTGCGGACAGCCCATAAACCCCGAAGGCCACGTCTGCCCCAGGGCCAACGGGCACACTGTCCTCGAAGCCGGGTAGAGACCTTCTCCGAGTACCGGATACCGCCGTTTGAGCTCCGACTCGACAGTCCAAGACGTGCTGCAGCAGGGCGAGATTCTTTCCTGCCAACTCACACGTCTTGGTTCCAATTACACGTTCGTCGTCAACGTGGCCTTGAATGGCCAGGAAGCGCTGGCCATTTACAAGCCTCGAGACGGCGAAGCCCCTCTTTGGGACTTTCCTAACGGCACCCTTTACAAGCGGGAATGTGCCGCCTACCTGCTCAGCGAAATCCTCGGCTGGGACCTGGTCCCGTTCACGATCATCCGGGAGGGCCCATACGGAATCGGATCGGTGCAGCAATTCATTGATCACGATCCACGCGAAAACTACTACACCCTAGGAAGCGACTACGCCGAGCAACTGAAGGTCGTATGCTGCTTCGATCTCGTGGCCAACAGCACCGACCGCAAGCCCAATCATCTCATCACCGGGTTGGACGGAAGGCTATGGAGCATCGACCACGGCCTGACTTTCCATTCCGACATAAAGATTCGGACGGTCATCTGGGACTTTGGCGGGGAAGCGATTCCCGATGGCCTGCTGGACACGCTGACCGAGTTCCAGGCTCGCTTGACCGGACCGGAAAAGAGCATGCCGCACCGTGTCAAGGAACTCCTGGACCTGCTCTCGCCCCCTGAAGTTGAGGCCCTCAGGGGCCGGCTGGACTGGGTGCTCGGCGAGAGGACCTTCCCCGGGCTGTCCCGTCCACGGCGCAGAAGAGGCGGATAAGCTCCGCACAGGGGTGAAGCGTAGAAATGGGCGTGGAAACAATCAGCGCGGTCACTTTGGCGGTAACTGACATGGGACGGTCGGTGGTCTTCTACCGTGACCATGTCGGGCTGGAATTGCTGTACGGAGGCGAACAAGCCTCATTCACCAGCTTCAAAGTTGGAGAAAGCTACGTCAATCTGATCCTGCAGAACCAAAATCCGGAGTGGTGGGGACGGCTGATACTTCACGTCGACGACGTCGACGCCCACTACCGGCGCCTGACCGGGTTCGGCCTAACCCCGTCCACGGCCCCCGAGGACGCGCGGTGGGGCGAGCGATATTTCCACATCGACGACCCTGACGGCCACGAACTGAGTTTCGCCCGTCCGCTCCAAGTTTGACCTACTGGCTAGACGTTGATCAGAAAGTTGATGACGTCGCCGTCCTTGATCTGGTAGGTCTTACCTTCTGAGCGGAGGACGCCCTCCTTGCGGCCCTGGGCCACGCTGCCACAACGCACGAGGTCGTTGTAGTGGATGACCTCGGCGCGAATGAAGCCGCGGATGAAGTCGGTGTGGATCGTCCCGGCAGCATCCAGTGCCGGAATGCCTTCGAGTACCGGCCAGGCCCGAACCTCATCCTCCCCCACGGTCAGGAATGACACCAGGCCAACCGTATCGTAGCAGACCTGCTTGACGCGGTCGATTGCCGACTCACTCAGACCCAGGGCATCCCGGAACTCTTCCGCCTCGTCCTCCGACATCAGGGCCAGGTCTTCTTCCAGGCGGGCGCAGAGTTGCACCGCACCAAGGCCATCAGTCATCGTCGCAGGCAACTCCAGCTCGTCCAGGGACGGCGCGTCATCCTCCTCACCGGTGTTGAAGGCGACGATGAGTGGTTTGTCGGTGAGCAACTGGTAGTCGACTATGGCCGAGCGCTCCGAGTAGGACAGGTCCTGCTGGCGTACCCTGATCCCAGCTTCCAAGGCCTCCCTCACCTTACGGACAGCGTCGGCCTGTGGCACAAGCGTAGGGCGCTCGGCGGGCTTGGATTTCTTCAGGGAATCGGTCAGCCGCGCCTCCACACGCTCGAGAGTTTCCAGGTCGGCGAGAGCCAACTCGCTCAACATCGCCGCCAGATCGTTGGCCGGGTCAGCGGCCCCCTGCAGGTCGTCCTCGAACGCCCTGACCACAAGAAGCAGCGCACCGGTACCCTGCAGGATGTTGCGATGCCGACCGGCCAGGCCCTGATTGCGGTTGGCCCGATCGGCTGGAGGCAGGTCCCAGAATTTGATCTCTGCGTAGACCACCTTCCGGGGGTTATACATCTCCCCGAGCACCGAAAGACGTTGGTCGAGGACCTTGACCACGCCCACCTGCAGCGGGCCTGAACTCCCACCAGCGGTAGTTGCCCCGTGTCCGGATGTGAGTGCGTTAAAAGTGCTTGTCTTGCCACTGAGAGGAAGGCCGATGATGGCGATGTCCATGCCTGGATAATGCTCCTGTTCTTTGTTTCTTTCTGGTCAAAAAGGAATTTAGGTCTAGTAGGACTGGAAGAGGTGGCCCCACTCGGTCTTGAGGGCGGCCTCGATGCGTCTACGGCCCTTGGTTTTCAGCCAGTAGCCGTTGTGGTACAGATTGGAGGCCAGGAAGGCCCAGCCGACTATGGGGCTGCGCAGCAGCATGTTTTCCAGCGGCTTGAGCGGCCCCCAGTAGATGAGCTTTTGCCCCCGGCTGGCGAAGGTGTTTTCCACACCCGAGAACTTCCAGTCGACGCCACTTATGTCCTCGCCGCGGACGTCGATGTCGGCGACTTCGCCACAGCCCAGCCCGCGCTCATGGGCCAGGCGGATGAACGGGATGCTCATGGGGTCGAAGCCCATCATCTTCGCGGCTACCGCGTCGATGGCCACCTGGTCGGCGCTGGCCAGGATGCGGTCCTTGATGTGCCAGCGCATGGCACGCGGGCCGGGGCCGTCACCGGCGAAGGTGCCGTCCATTACAGCGAAGAGGCCGGGGTGAATTTCCTGCTGGATGGCCAGCAAGTCCACAAGCGTCTCGTGAATTACCGAGTGTGTCCAGTGCCGCTTGCGATGCAACAGCCCGCCGAACGCGTTCTTCATGGCCCCGGTCATGGTGGTAAAGACGTGCGTTTTCATGGTGGGGAGATGGACGATGTTGGTCCCGGGGAAGCACTCGGGGATCTGAATTCCTTCGGGGAAAATGTCGTCCAGCGCGAGCATTTCCGCGCGGGGCTTGTAGTCGATCCAACGGTTGGGTGGCGTGTCGAGGTGTATGGCTGGCAGGCTCACCCGGTCCTGGGCGGCCTTGTGCTTGTTGTTTTCCTCACCCTCGAAGGAGTCAACCACCACGGTCCCGTTGTGGGCCGCCACCAGGTCGGTGTGTCCCATGGCCTTGAGGGCGTTGGCAACCCCCTCGATCTGCCACGGGGTTGAGGAGCACCCGGGATACCAGTGTTGCCACGAGATGTTGACCTTCAACATAGTGCGGTTGGTCGAAGGAAGTAAATTGGCGGCTCCGGCCAGATCCATGGCGCGAGCGATGTCGTCCTGCACCGTCTCCGGGGTTGTGGCTACAACCGCGACCACCGGAGGGGTGGTAGAGCGCGCCGAAGGATGTAGTGGCGTTTCCTGTATCTGCATCGAGACTCCTGCAGGGCCGGCTCCTGTCGCCGACATACGCAGGGCGCGTCTCAAACGCGCCCCGCCATTCATCAATTCTATCCGTTGAACAGCAACACCACTGCGGATACTGCCAGCCAGGCTATAACCGTTGCCAGCAGCGGCAGGTCCCGCACTATCAATTGCTCGGGGGCCTCTGCATCGCTGCTATGGTTCAGAAGGTACAGGTACCGAAACAGACCCAGCGCCACCAGCGGCAGCGTGAACAGCATCGAGTTGTTATCGGGCAGATTTTCCGCCTCGATCGTATACAAAGTATAACTGAGTAGTGCCGCCGTTGCCGAGATGATTAGCAATTGAGATATGAACGGACCTGAGTATCGGGAAAGCACCGTCCGCTGGCGCTCGGGATCGTCTCCAGCAAGCCGCACCTCGGCGTAGCGGCGTCCCAGCACGATGAACAACGCGCCCGCACCCGTCGTGGTGTACAGCCAGGGCGACGGGTCTACGTCGATGGCGAGCGCGCCGGACACGGCACGAATGACGTAGCCGCTGGCCACCGCGAAGACATCCAGCAGCACGACGTTTTTGCCGCCTAGGGTGTACGCAATGTTGATCGCAAGATATATCGCGCAGACCGTGAGCACAGCCAGTCCCAGGTACCAGACCGCTGCGAGGCCAGCGAAGGTGAGAATTGCGATCAAGCCGACAGCCATCGGAACTCCCACGCTTCCGGAAGCGATGGGTCGATTGCTCTTTCGCGGATGCTGGCGGTCGGCATGCCTGTCCAGAAGGTCGTTGAACACGTAGACGCCGCTGGACAATGAGCAAAATCCCAGGAACAACAGGGCAAGACGACCCAACAGGCCGGGAATATCCTCAGCAGATTGCACCGACCAGGCGATGTCAATGGCGAACAGGAAAGGGAGGAAGACAAGGCCGTTTTTGACCCACTGCAGGGGACGCAGCAGGCGAAAGGCGTCCGCCATCGGCCTGACTAGCGGCCCGCGCCGCTCACCGCCGACCCGGGGCCCGGCGTTGCGGCCGCCCGCTCGACGGCCTTCAGCCCGGCATACCATGCGCCCAGGGCCGACATGCTGCTGTAGTAGAAGGTTGCCACGACCACTCCGCCCCAGAGGAGGATCGGGTAGGCGAAGTCTCCAACCACTGTCACAATTACTGCGGCAATTGTTGTAATGAAGCCGACTACCACGCCCATCCAGATTCCATAGGCCAGTGCCTTGCGGCCCGGTGAGCCCGGGTTTTCCCGAACTGCGTTAACGCCGAAATAGCCAGCGATAAAGGGCCCGGCGGGCACGCCCACGAAGTGCACGACAGGAATAATGGCCAGCACCACCAACACCGCCAATCCCACGAAAAGACCTTTAACCATTAGTCAGAGCTGCAGACCTGAATATAGAATTGCCGGGTCATTATATCCGAAATGCGTCGTCTTTCCCGACGCGACAGGAGCCAGCATTGGTCGCTCACGGCGGAACCGATTTGCCCTTTGATGACGATTCGCCCTTTCTTCGCCATGTCGGGCTGGAGATCGGGATGTCGGAGGGAGGAGAGGGCCACGTGTCGCTGTCGATCCAGCCCCATCATCTGCAGGCCGCCGGTCAAGTCCACGGCGGCCTGATTGCGGTGCTGGCCGACACGGCAATGTTCCGGGCGGTCCGGTCCCTGCTGGGGCCCGGGCAGCGCACCACAACCGTGGAACTGAAGGTCAACTTCCTGGAAAACACGAATTCCGGAAGACTCACGGCAAGCGCGAAGGTGGTCAATAAACACGACAGACTGCTGGTGGGCGACATCGAGATCACCTCGGAAGACGGCCGCTTGATAGCCCAGGGGCTGGGCACCTTCCTGGTGATGGGGGGCGAATGAGCGCGGCGTGTCCACGGCTTCGCTAAGTACAAGCATTGCCGTGGAATTAGCGTGCACTCTGTTTGGTATTGAAACCGGGCTGGTGTATACTTGCCATCAATAGGCCCCAGAGGAGCGCCGAAATGAAGATCCCCATGCGAGTTGACTATGGGGTCAGGGCACTGGTGGAGTTGGCTCTTCACTACGGCGACGGCACGGTCCAGACCGCTGAGATAGCCGCGAAGCAGGGCATACCAGTGGCGTATCTCGATCAGCTGATGGCCTCTCTGAACAAATTCGGCTTCGTGGCCAGCAGGCGCGGGCCCCGCGGCGGGCACGCCCTGGCAGTGCCTCCCGGGGACATCAACCTGAGCATGGTGATGTCGAAGCTGGACGCCAACAGTTCTCCCTTGGATTGCCTCGTCAACCCCGACGACTGCCTTCTCTCCGACACCTGCGCGCAGCAGGAGGTCTGGAAGTCCGTCGAGGAGGCCATCCTCGACCTGCTCAGCAACATCACGCTGGCAGACTTGGCCGATCGCCAGTTGAGCCTCGCGGCCACAGCCTCTTAAACAGAACCCTTAGGACTATTCGCGATTTATGATGCCGCTTACCGAGTAAGCGGCATCATCATTTATGGGGACTCGATTGTTACGTTATTAGTAGTTTATTTACCAGAGTGAAACTGTTTCGGTCCAAATCTACTTGGATTGACAGTGCTATTGGCAAAATTTACAATTCGGCTAGTAATATCGCAGCAAACTCAACCCTATTCCCCTATTCATCCATCCTGAGGAGAAGGGCCAATGCCAACCTACGACATCATTGTCAGAGGCGGCACCATCGTCGACGGTACACGGGCGCCCCGGTACATCAGCGACATCGCGATCAAGGACGGACGGATCGCCAAGATTGGCGGATTGAACGGCGGCGACGCTGATCGAGAGATAGACGCCAAAGGGCTGATCGTGGCCCCCGGCTTCATTGACCTGCACACGCACTACGACGCCCAGATATTCTGGGACCCCTACTGCACACTGTCTGGTTGGCACGGCGTCACCTCCGTGGCATTGGGCAACTGCGGCTTCGGCTTTGCACCCTCACGCGTGGAGGACCAGGACCGCGCCATGCTGAGCATGACCCGGAACGAAGCCATCCCCTACGACGCCATGAAAGAGGGAATGCCCTGGAACTGGGTGACGTTCCCGGACTTCATCAACAGCCTGGAGAACACCCCCAAGGGCATCAACTGTCTGACCTACGTGCCGCTGACACCGCTGTATGCCTGGGTCATGGGCTGGGACGAGGCCAAGAGCCGCCGCCCGACCGAGGCCGAGTTGCAGGAGATGGTGCGGCTAATCCACGAGGCCATGGACCACGGTGCCTGTGGATGGTCGGCCCAGGTCCTGGGCGAGACCTCGGTGCAGCGCGACTACGACGGCTCGCCGATGATTACCGACCTCCTATCGGAACATGAGGTGCTCTCCTTCGCGCAGGTGCTCAGGGACCGCGACGAGGGCTTCATTGAGCTGGCCTACCAGGAAACTGGCGAAGATGGGCGCCCCTTGGGCGAAGAAACACGCAATTTCTTCGAGCGTGTGGCTGAAGTGTCGGGCCGCCCGGTGCTCTACCAGGCCGTCGCCCCCAACGCCGTCCACCCGGAGCAGCACCGCGAGCGCATCCGCTGGCTGGAAAGCTGCGCCGAGCGCGGGCTGCGCGTCTACGGCCAGGGCGCCACTCGCCGCGGCGGCTTCGAGCTGACCTTCGAAGACTGGAACCTGTTTGACGACACGCCGATGTGGCGCGAGGTCACCCTGGGCGACAAGGCCACGCGCAAGGCCAAGATGCAAGATCCGGAGATGCGCCGCAAGCTGAAGGAGGAGTGGGACTCGGGCACCCGCCCCACCCTGGTGGTTCAAGGCTCCGTGGGCAGCCTCTTGGTAATGACCCGCAAGGTCAAGATCGACATTGGGGCCGAGTCCGACTTCACCCGGATGCCGGCCAAGGTCAGCGTCGCCGGGGCCGACTACTTCCTGGTCAATACCCGAGACGGCTTGAAGCTGCTCTCGGTCGTCTGCCCGCACCAGGGCGGCACCATCGGTGACGAGGGCGACGCCTTCGTCTGCGACACGCATGCCTACGAGTACGAGCACGACGGCGGGCGCTGCATTACGAATCCCGAACTGCGGATGAAGTCCTTCGTGGTCAACGTCGTCGACGGGCGCATGATCGCGCTGGCCCCCGACGAAACCGAGGCCTCCAGCCCGCAAGCCGGCCTGACGGTGCAGCAGATTGCCGACGAGCAGGGCAAGCACGTCATCGACGCGCTGCTGGACATGTGCGTGGAGGACGACCTGGCTACGGAGTTCTACGCCGACACCCAGGGGCGCGACCAGGCCCAGTACACCGCCGAGGTTCTGGACTCCAACCACATCGTGGCTGGCGTGTCCGACGGCGGTGCCCACGTCAAGTTCCTGACCGCGGGCATCTACCCGACGGATATGCTGACCTGGCTGGTGCGCGACGAGAAGGTCATCACGCTGGAGGACGCTCACTACAAGCTGTCCTTCCTGCCGGCCCACTTCGGCGGCTTCCAAGACCGCGGTGCGCTCCGCGAGGGCTCCCCAGCGGACGTGGTCATCTACGACCTGGAGAAGCTGGAGGTCCTGCCCAGCGAGGTAGCAGAAGACCTGCCGGGAGGAGAGTGGCGCCGCATCCAGAAGGCCAGGGGCTATCGCTACACGATGGTCAACGGGGAGGTGACGTTTGAGGATGGCGAACCCACCGGCGCCTTCCCTGGCCGCCTGCTCCGGAACGGCCGCGGGTAGCCTATATCCTTGTCATGAGCACGGCCTGAGAAACCGTCTTGAGCAGCCTCGGAGAGCTCCGGGGCTGCTCTTTCTTTTTCTGTCATTCTTCTTGAGGTAACGTTCCGAGGACAATCCTAGGAATGCGATTTATTCTTGACACTTCCGCGGCCCTCGCGCTACACTCCGAATCGGCAATGAGACTTTTTCGACACCCTTTGAATCGCGCCTGTACCTGTCCCCGCACATAGGGGGCAGGTATATTTGCGACTCCATTTCAGCCTGCACCCGCCCGAATGAGGGCTGCCCGAGATGGGCAGGGGCGGGTTTTTTTTGTACGGAATTTGCCCGTTCCGCCGCGCTCCGGCGAACGGCCGATAAGGAGCCGAAAACATGGTAGCTCAGCCCCTTGCCTTGACCCCGGAACAGGTTAAGCGCTACAGCCGTCATATCATCATGGGCGACGTTGGCTCCAAGGGCCAGCGGGCCCTCATGCAGTCCAAGGCGCTCATCATCGGCGCCGGCGGACTGGGTTCACCCAGCGCCATCTACCTGTCCCTGGCCGGGGTTGGCACTGTCGGCATCGTCGACCTGGATGTTGTAGATCTCTCCAATCTCCAGCGCCAGGTGCTGCATCACACCACCGACGTGGGACGCCCCAAGGTCCAGTCGGCCCATGACAACATCAAGTCCTACAACCCCGACGTGAATGTCGTCCTACATGAGACCTGGCTGAACTCCGAAAACGCCATGGACATCATCGGCCAGTACGACCTGGTGGTAAACGGCGCTGACAACTTCGCCACCCGCTACCTGGTCAACGATGCCTGCTACCTGCTGGGCAAGCCGCTGGTCGATGGAAGCATCCTGACCTTCGACGGGCAGGCCACCGTGTTCATTCCGGGCGAAGGCTGTTACCGCTGCCTGTTCCCTTCGCCTCCTCCTCCGGGAATGGTGCCCAACTGCGCCGAGGCTGGCGTGCTGGGCTCTATGACCGGCCTGGTGGGCAGCATACAGGCAACCGAGGCTCTCAAGCACTTCCTGGGCATCGGACAGTCCCTGGTCTCCCGACTGCTGATCATCGACGCGCTGGACATGAGCTTCCGCGAGGTTCGCCTCAAGCGCAACCCCAAGTGTCCGCTGTGCGGCG
The DNA here is from genome assembly GCA_965222025.1 of Dehalococcoidia bacterium. Taxonomy (GTDB): domain Bacteria; phylum Chloroflexota; class Dehalococcoidia; order Lucifugimonadales; family UBA3495; genus VXOI01. Next base: position 732,901 of record CBDCTI010000008.1, read on the forward strand.
ACAACCCAACGGTCACGGAACTCATCGACTACGAAGTCTTCTGCGGCGTTGCGGCACCGCACGAGGAACCCGCCACCGTCGGAGCTTCCGACTAACTTTACGGTAAAGCGGCTTTTCGTCCCTCTCCCGCCGGGGAGAGGGACCTTGATTCCGGCCAGTTCCCAAAAGGTCATAGATGGTTGCGAAGCTGACATACAAGGGGATCCTGGACACCATCGGCAATACGCCGACGGTGGAACTCCAGAACATGAGCCCCAAGCCCGACGTGCGTATCTTCGCCAAGCTGGAGGGCGCAAATCCCACTGGCAGCGTCAAGGACCGCATCGCCCTGAAGATGATTGAACGGGCGGAGGCCGACGGCGAGCTAAGCAGCAGCCGGACTATCCTTGAACCCACCAGCGGCAACACCGGCATATCCCTGGCGATGATCGGCAGGATGAAGGGCTACAAGGTCGCCGTTGTAATGCCGGAGAACGTCAGCGTGGAGCGCGTGCAACTCCTGGAGGCCTACGGGGCAGAAATCATATCCTCCGACGGTTCCAAAGGGACGAACGGCTCCATAGAAGTGGCCCAGGACATTGTCGAGAAGCACCCTAACGACTACCTGATGATGTACCAGTACGGCAACGATGGTAATCCGGGAGCTCACTACGAGACCACGGGGCCGGAAATCATCGAGTCCATCCCGGACGTTGACATGTTTGTGGCCGGGCTGGGCACGGGCGGCACGCTCATGGGGGTTGCACGGAGGCTGAAGGAATACAATTCCAGCGTGAAAATCGTCGCTGTGGCACCAGACCCCGACGACTTCATCTCCGGCCTTCGCAGCCTTGAGCACGGCTTCATTCCACCCATCCTGGATATCAACCTGCTGGACTCCCGGATGCTGGTGGGCAGCTTTGAGGCCTTCCAGACCACCAAGCGGCTCCTGACCGAGGAAGGTATTTTCGCCGGTGTGTCCTCGGGCTCTGTCGTATATGGCGCTATCCGCCAGGCTGAGCGCATGGAGCGCGGCTCCATTGTCTGCCTGCTGGCGGACGGAGGCTGGAAATACCTCAGCACGTCCTTGTGGACCAGGGACTACGACGAGCTGCAACAGGAGTCAAAGGGGAAGATCTGGTGGTAATGATCCGCCCAAGGGCGGGATGTACAAGGTAATAGTCAAGATGAACTCTCACCAGTCGCCTCTTTATCGGGCGACTGGTTCCATTTTTGCTGACAATCGGAGGCTGGCTTGGTAGGTCGTTCGAGTTCCGCACCCCAGGGACGGGTGATCATGGTGCAGGGCACCGCGTCGCACGTAGGCAAGAGCGTGCTGACCACCGCGCTATGCCGCATCTTTCGTCAGGATGGCTACAGGGTGGCGCCCTTCAAGGCGCAGAACATGTCCAACAACTCATTCGTCACTCCTGACGGCGGCGAACTGGGACGGGCGCAGGCGGTGCAGGCCGAAGCGTGCGGAATCGAACCGACGGTTGAAATGAACCCCATTCTGCTCAAGCCGGAAGCAGACCACAGTTCCCAGGTGGTGGTGCTGGGCAAGCCAGTGGCACGGGCCTCCGCCAGCTACTTCGCCACCGCCAAGCCGATGCTCTGGGAAACCGTCGCGAATTCCCTGGACGCCCTGCGATCCCAGTACGACGTCGTGGTCATCGAAGGCGCGGGCAGCCCGGCCGAGATCAACCTCAAGCAGAACGAGATCGTAAACATGCGCGTGGCCCTGCACTCGGGTGCGCCGGTGCTGCTGGCCGGCGACATTGACCGGGGGGGCGTGTTCGCTTCGCTGGTAGGCACCATGGAGATCCTGGATCCCCACGAGCGTGATGCCGTAGGCGCGTTCATCATCAACAAGTTCCGGGGCGACGCATCGTTGCTGGAGCCGGGGCTGGTGTGGCTTGAAGAACGGACGGGCAAGCCAGTACTGGGCGTCGTGCCTTACTACCGGGACATCGAAATCGCCGAAGAGGACTCCGTCTCGCTGGAACGTCGTCAGGAGCTGAAGGCCAGCACCGATTACGTGCTGGACATCGCCGTAATGGGCCTCCCCCACATATCGAACTTTGACGACTTCGACCCACTGGCCCGCGAACCGGGTGTGCGCCTGCGCTACGTGGAGAGCCGCGACAACGTAGGAGAGCCTGACCTGATTATTCTGCCCGGCACCAAGACCACTATGGCCGACCTCTGGTGGCTGCGGGAGCGAGGATTTGCGGCGGAAATTCAGCGGCTTGCGGAAGCGGGTACCCCGGTCGTAGGCATCTGTGGAGGCTATCAGATGATGGGGAACCGGATTCTCGATCCTCACGGTGTCGAGTCACCCGAGCCGGAGTCCAGCGGTCTCGGCCTGCTTCCGGTTGATACGGTGTTTGCAAGAACCAAGGAGACCCACAGGGTACGCGGGCTCGTAGCGGGCACCACGGGTTTGCTACAGCGGGCCGGCGAGGCCGCCATAGAGGGCTACGAGATACACATGGGTTCTTCCACCCCTGCAAATGAGGCTGCCATACCGTTCCACATCAGCCGGGCTGGTCAACCGACGGCCGATGACGGAGCGATTTCAGCCGATGGACGGGCCATGGGCACCTACGTGCACGGGCTCTTCAACAGCCATTCCCTGCGGCGTGCGCTTCTGGAGCAACTGGCGGACTGGAAGCACGTTTCCCTGCCCCCCGCTTCCGAAACGGGAGGTCAACTGTCTCGGGATGGGGAGTACGACAAGCTGGCCCAAACCGTTCGAAGTGCCCTAGATATGGACCTGCTGTACCGTCTCACGAGGCTGGAAACCCCTGATATAGACTGAACATTCCTGTCAACTTATGTCAAGTAAGACTTGCAACTCTATATGAGAACAGTTCCCTTGTAGCTGCCCGGCGGTTGCCCAGAAGCCGAGGCGATGCTATACTGGCGGTACATGGTTCCTCCTTTATGTGAGCGGGTTCAGCCCGCTTTCTTGTTGCGGGAGACATGCCATCTGCGGCCAGAATGGAGGTAGGTGCTGAACTATGAAAAGCGATTTTATGGTTGCGCTGAAACAACTGGCGGCGGAACGCCATCTTCCCATGGAACAGGTCCTTGGCGCTATCGAAGTTGCGCTTGCCTCGGCTTTCAAGAAAGATAATCCGGCTTCAGGGCAGAACATATCCGTAACGCTGAACCCCAATAGCGGTGAAGTCAGCGTCTATGCCCTGAAGACCGTAGTGGAAGCCGTGGAGGACGACGAGCGGGAAATCACGGTGATTGACGCCCGCAAGATCCGAAGGGATGCGGATCTTGGCGACGAGGTTGCTGCTGCCGAGCCGCTTCCTCATAACGCCAGCCGCATTGCAGCACAAACGGCCAAACAGGTTGTGCTGCAGCGTTTGAGGGAAGCGGAACGCGAGTTGCTGTTCCAGGAGTTCGCCCAGCATGAGGGCGACATCATGTCCGGGATCGTTGAAACGTCAGACCCCGGTCGTGCCATAACCCTAGACCTTGGCCGCGCACAAGCGATCCTGCCCGGCGACGAGCAGGTCTCAACCGAGCGCTACCGCAAAGGCCAGCGGGTGAAGGTGTTCATACTCAGCGTCCGCAGCGCCCCCAAGGGGCCGGAAATCCTCGTCTCACGAAGCCACCGCAACATGCTGCGTCGGCTCTTTGAAATCGAGGTACCCGAGGTACATAACGGCGTGGTGGAAATCAAGGCCATCGCCAGGGAAGCGGGGTTCCGCAGCAAGGTGGCGGTCAGCGCCACGCAGCCAGGCATCGACCCCGTGGGGTCCTGCATTGGCATCCGCGGAAACCGAATCCAGAGCATCGTCAACGAACTCCAGGGAGAGAAGATAGATATCGTCTCCTGGGATTCTGACGCTCGGTCCTTTATCGCGAATTCCCTCAGTCCTTCCGAGCCGGTGCAGGTGGAACTTCTAGAGTCGGAACAGACCGCAGTCGTGGTCGTACCGGACCGTCAGTTGTCCCTGGCTATCGGCAAGGAAGGCCAGAACACCAGGCTGGCCGCGAGGCTGACCGGTTGGCGTCTGGACATCAAGGGAATGACCGAGTGGGAGGAGATCCGGGAAGCACGGCTGCAGGCCGCTGCGGCATCGGCTGCACGCGCCGCCGAGGAAGCCTCCAAGAAGCGAGCCGCCGAAGTGGGCGCGGTGTCCCAGCAGGCAGTCGACGAAGAAGCCGAGCAGGAAGCGGAACTCGAGGCGGCGGTTGCAGAAGCCGTGGCCATCGTGGAAGAAGCCGCCGAGGTTCTGGAAGCGGCTGAAGCAGCTGAAGTCTTGACGGAGGAAGCGGTCGCTCAAGTCGTCGGCGAGAACATCGGTGAAGACAGTATCCTGGAGGCCCTCATACGGGAGGAGGAAATCCTAAGCGAAGCGACAACGTCCGAGGTAGCGACGGAAGGAGGAGCTGCCTCCGTGGGAATCAGCGTAGATGACCTGGACACCTTCACCCTTGAAGAAATAGACATCTTCGACGATGAGGAGGAAGAGGTTGCGGAGGAGCCGCTGAACTTCGGAGAATTGCCCGTTCTGACGCCGGACGCTGGAAAAATCCGCTTCGCGGAGGATATCGTCGAAGACATCCGTGGTGGCGGACGTCGCGGCGGAGGACGCGCCCGTCGAGGCGGCGGAGGCTCGCGGAGACGATAGACACCGCGGTCTGCAACATTGCGGGGTTGACAGTGCGGTCAGGAGGAAGCTCCTTTGCCAAGAAAGCGGCATATTCCGGAACGTACTTGCGTGGCCTGCAGTGAAAAGAAACCGAAGATTGAACTCTTCCGGGTGGCCCGGTCACCCGGTGGACAGGTCTCAGTAGACCATACTGGCAAGGCCCCCGGGCGTGGCGCTTACGTTTGTGGACCAGACTGCTGGGAAACAGCGTTCGGCCGGGGGCGACTGGCGCGTAGCCTCGGCAGTTCCCTTTCTACCAGCGACTTGAAGACTTTACGGGAAGAGGCCCTCCGGGTTTAAACAGCCGAACCAGCGATACGATTCTTGCCCGGCGACCTAGTCCCGGCTTTGGCAGGTGATGGAAAAGATGACTACATCAACCACAGTTGACGAACCTGGCCGAGGCCAGAAGCCCAGGCGAGAACGAGGGGAACGGCGCAGCGCACAGTCCAGGCCGCTGGTTCTGCCCCCCACCATGACCGTTCAGTACCTTGCCGAGGTCCTGAACCAGTCTCCCATTGATGTCATCAAACAGCTGATGCGGAACGGCATCATGGCCAGTATGAACCAGGTGATCGACTACCAGGTCGCGACACTGGTCACCACTGCATTCAGCGTGCGAACGTCCATGGCCCCCGAAACAGCCACCGGGTCCGCCAAGGACTCCGCTGGTGCGGATAAGGACAGCGAAGAGGACCTAGTGGCCCGTCCGCCGGTGGTGGTAGTGCTCGGCCATGTCGACCACGGCAAGACCTCCCTGCTGGACTACATCAAGAACTCCAAGGTTGCTGACCGCGAGGTTGGCGGCATCACCCAGCACATCGGCGCTTACCAAGTCGAGGTGGAGGGCAGCCCCATCACCTTTCTCGACACCCCGGGGCACGCCGCCTTTACGGCGATCCGTGCGCGCGGAGCTCGCGTGACCGACATCGCCGTGCTGGTCGTGGCCGCAGACGACGGAATCATGCCCCAGACCGTCGAGGCAATCAACCACGCCAAGGCCGCTGAAGTGCCCATCGTGGTGGCCATCAACAAGATGGACCTCCCCGGAGCCGATCCCGAGCGAGTCAAGCGCCAGCTGAGCGAGAACGAGCTTCTGGTGGAAGACTGGGGCGGAGAAATCATCTCGGTCAATGTGTCAGCACGAACAGGGGAAGGCGTCGACGATCTGCTGGAAAGTCTGGGGTTGGTGGCTGAGATTTCCGAGCTCAAGGCGAATCCCAACAAGCTGGCAAGCGGCGTAATCATCGAAGCCAAACTAGACAGGAAGCGGGGGCCCAGCGCGACCGTGCTGGTTACAGACGGTTCGCTCTCGGTGGCCGATCACATCGTGGCAGGAAGTACATTCGGTCGAGTCCGCGCCATGATGGACGACAAAGGCAAGAGTATTGACAGGGTGACGCCAGGCACCCCCGTGGAGATTCTCGGCTTCGGAGCCCTGCCTGAGGCCGGCGACCAAATGCGGGTGGTCAGCACTGAACGCGAGGCTCGGACTTTGAGCGGCGGGCGGGAGCGCTCGTCTGGAACACGACCCCTGCAGTCTCGCGCACTCAGCCTGGAGGAAGTCGTCAACAGGGTGGGGCTTGATGACGTCAAGGAGCTGAACCTCGTCCTCAAGGCTGACGTTCAGGGCAGCCTCGAAGCGATCCGTCAGTCCCTCGAAAGGCTGGTTGACGAAGACGCAAAGGTGCGCGTCCTGCACACCGGCGTGGGTGCCGTTACCGAGTCGGATGTGCTGCTGGCCAGCGCATCAGAAGCCGTGATAATCAAATTCTCCGTGGGATCCGAGCCCAGTGCCGAGCGGCTGGCGGATCGCATGGGGGTGCAGATTCGCAACTACAACATCATCTACCAGCTAATCGATGACATCGAACTGGCCCTCCATGGAATGCTGGAGCCAGTGTTCGCCGAAGTTATCGTAGGCCGAGCTGAAATACGCGAAATCTTCGGAGGCAGGCGTGGTCTGCAGATCGCAGGTTGCCGCGTCACCGACGGCCGCATTGTCCGAAACGGCTCGGTGCGCGTGACACGGGAAGGGCAGAACATCGCCCAGTCCACCATTTCCAGCCTGCGCCACTTCCGCGACGAAGTGAATGAGATGAACGCCGGCACTGAGTGCGGCATAGTACTTCAGGGCTTCAATGAGTTTCAGACCGGCGACATGCTGGAGGTCTTTCGGCAGGAACGGGCCCGGCGTTAAGCCGAGGCCCTGATTCCACCTGCACTCCGGTACGGATAACTAGTCTTTCCGTGCCTCCTGGTATCCTGCGCTGGGGGTGAGCGATGCCTCGCCGCGTCGATCGCGTCAACGAACAGTTGCGCACCGAAATCAGCCACCTCATTGCCCGAGAAATCAAAGACCCCAGGGTGGCTGGCGTTATAAGCATTACCGAAGTCATCGCGTCCAACGACCTCCGCAGTGCCCGGGTATATGTAAGTGTAATGGGATCCCAGGCCGACAGGCAGCTGGCCCTCGAAGGCATTCAATCTGCGGCTTCATTCCTGAGGCGCGAACTTCGGGAACGCGTCAACCTGCGACACACACCCCACTTGACGTTCATGCTGGACGACTCCATTCAGGAAGGCGACAGGGTGCTGCGCCTCATGGACGGACTTACTCCGGAGGAATTCGCAGCCGATTACCTAGAAAGAACGCGAACAGCCAGACGGAACGATGCCCCCCGCACCACGAGAGGAAAGTAATCTTGCCCAAGTCCGGAAACAACCAGCCGCCCGTCGTTAACGGATTCATAAACTTTTACAAGCCCGCAGGGATCACCTCCATGGAAGCCCTGCGCCGGGTGAAACGGATCACCGGACAGCGGAAAAAGGTTGGCCACGGCGGAACCATGGACCCTCTTGCAAGAGGAGTCCTGCCGGTATGCTTTGGCCAGGCCACCCGGCTAATGGACTACGTTGTAGGCGGCAGCAAGCGCTACGTTATGGACGTCCGCTTGGGCCAGTCTACTTCAACCTACGACGCCGAGGGTGAGATTACTTTTACCGGAAGCGCCGAGGGAATCACCGGCAGCGAAATAGAATCGGTCCTGGACCGCTACATAGGGGTAGTCGACCAGGTGCCTCCCATGTACAGCGCGGTCAAGGTGGATGGGCAGCGACTCTACAAGCTGGCGCGAGCCGGTATCGAAGTGGAGCGCGAAGCTAGGGCCGTGGAAATTCACAGCATACGACTGACGCGACTGGCTCTACCGGACCTGACCCTCGATGTGGAATGCGGGCGGGGTGTATACATGCGCACCCTGGCTCACGACCTGGGCGAAGCACTCGGCTGCGGGGCCCATGTCACCGACCTCGAGCGTCGCAGTTGCGGAGGATTCACAGTCGAAGACGGCCTGACCCTGGAAAATCTGGAAATCAGTGCCCAGACGCCAGATGGCTGGAAGCAACACCTCCACCCTGTGGACTGGGTAATTCGCGACTACAAGAGTGTGATAGTCGGTCGCGCGGCGGAGAAGTTCCTGAAGAACGGCCAGTCAGTAAGCCTGGGGCGTCCCGAAATCAGTGCTGGCTACCTGGAACAGTTCAGGGCTTACAACGCAGACGGCCAGTTCCTCGCATTGGTTAGATACGATCGTGCCGATAACTTGTGGCGTCCGGTAAAGGTGTTCCAGACGGATGCTCCTTCCCCCTTGGCTCCCGTGCTTGCCTGACTCTATATCTCGCACGCAGTTCGTTCGTCTTAAGCATCCGTTACGAAGCAATCAGTCCTGAATTGCCAGAATGATCTCAGGATTCTTCTATCGGCTGTGCAAACGTGTTGACATTCAGCCTTGGGCTGTGTAGTTTGTTGCGGACCGACAATAACACCCTTGTTCACCCCACCGAACGGGTGCAGCAAAGCTGCTTATCCAAGTCACGAATCAAGGGGAAGCTGGGTATCCTGAAATGAGCGACGCAAAATTCGGGGGTATTTCACGAAAGGGGGGGATGCAATGGAGGCATATTGCCTGAAGTGCCGAGAGAAACGGGAGATAACCAACCCGGAGCAAGTAACCTTGAAGAACGGTCGGCCCGCCACTAAGGGGGACTGTCCCACCTGCGGTACGAAAGTATATCGCATCGGCAAGTCCTGACCCACGAACCGCATCGCCGACCAAGTCCTTTCCGTCCGGCTATGCCGGCACCAGAGACTCTACTCCCAGCTTCGCCAACAACTCCCTAGGGTTCTGTTGCAGAAGGGCGTGGACCTCATCGTCCTCGAGGCCCGCACCTTTTGCTACCTTCTGACAAAGTTCCGGAGTCAACAGGTCTTCCGGAGCATGTGCGTCTGAATCCAGCACCAAGGTCGCACCGGCCTGGCGGGCAATCTTGACGACGTGCCCATTCGCGAAGCTGTGCCCCCTGCGAGCCGAGACTTCCAACCTCACTCCCCGCTCCGCCGCCAAGCGCGCTTCATCAAGGGAAATCAGTCCTGGGTGGGCAAGCACATCCACCCAAGGCGACCGTATGGCCGCCTCGTTGGTGCCGGGCTCCACAGGCTCTACAGGCGTCTCACCGTGAACCGCCACAAGCTTTGCCCCCATTTCCTTGGCGGTCCGGGCCACCAGGTCGATGTCGTCTTTCGGGACGTGAGTAATTTCCACGCCGGGCAACGCCAGGATATCCCACCGATTGCTGGCGACGTCGCAGTCGACCACTAAGGTCTTGACGACGTATTCCAAATTTCCCAGTCCAACGTGATCCGTCACCGCCATCGCTTTATAACCGCGCACCAGCGCCCGGCGAATCAGCTCGATCGGGGACAGAACGCCATCGCTCAAAAAAGTGTGGGTGTGAAAATCGTACATCGGGCTCCCCGCTTAACCACTGCAAGTTTCCAAGCTTCGGCTTTACTCAGTAGCTAGCAGGATAGCATAAGAGGACTACGAAAACCGCACAAGCAAACTGGAATTCCGTCAGTCGACGCGGGCGCATTGACTACGGGATACCCGGCACCTAGAATACGCCGCGCCATCGCCTCAGTTGGAGGGGCATGAAACGTTCCTCCCAATTAACACCCAACCGCACCCTCTGGAACAGGAAGCCAGTTTGCAGCGCAATGAACCCGAAGAATCCGGCGACTCATCAGCCATCGCGTGCTTTGGTTGCGGACGCACTACGAGCCAAGGGCGGTCATTCGCCTTCCGCCCTCCCCGTGCGACCGAATCGGAAGCCACAGTCAAATGCGCGCGCTGCGGGCCACGCCACAGGCCGATGCTGAAGCGGTCAGCCTACGTCGCCGTAGTGGTCGGCACGATTCTCACCTTGCTGAATCAGGGAGACGGCCTCTTTTCCGGTCAGTGGAATAATGCCTTGTATTGGAAAATACCTCTGACCTACTGTGTCCCCTTCATAGTCGCGACGTATGGAGCGCTGACCGCTGCCCGACGCTAGCCCTACGGTGCGGCAGGCAACCTTGCCACGTCAGCCATACTTGCGAAGCACGGTGACGACCTTGCCCCGCACTTCCACATTTACCGCGGGACTGTAGATTGGCGACATTGTGCTGTTGGCGGGTTGCAGGCGTACTCGGTCCCCTTCCTGATAGAACCTTTTCAGTGTCGCCTCTTCTTCTTCCTTCAACCAGGCAACCACCATTTCGCCGTTAGTGGCCTCCTGTGTGGGCTTGATGACCACTACGTCCCCATCATCTATCAAAGCGTCGATCATGGAAGTGCCGTTAACAGTCAACGCAAAGAGCTTGCCGTGCTTACGAGGAAGGTCAGGCGAGACTTCAACAGTGTCGAACTCCTCGCTGGCGGTCGCCCCTTCAGAAGAAAACACGGGCAGCGGCTGACCGGCGGCGATTGAGCCGACGATCTGCACTCGAGGGGCGCTGGACACCGGCTCGCCATCGCGGTCCAGCAACTCGATGCCGCGGGCAACCTCCCTGCGCCGGTTCAGGTAACCAGCTTCCACCAACTGCTTGAGATTGTAGTCCACCACTGAGGTGGAGCTGATTTCACACGCCTGCTGTATATCGCGCACCGTGGGCGGGATGCCGTTCTCGAAATAAAACTCTTGTATAAACGCAAGGATTCGGCGACGGCGTTCGGGCATCTTTTTTTTCGCAGCCATACTCCCCCAACCAAAATTGACATAAAACCTTTGTTCTATACAAAGGCTATCAAAGCAGGCCCGAAGTGTCAATGAGCAAGTGTCACTCGCCTCCTCTATTTCCCTCGAAGCTCCCTCAGAAAAGATAAACCGCCCGCTTATTACGGACGGTTTCAACGACTTTCATTTATGTCCGGCTCAGGCCTCGGTGGGCTGCTCCAGGCGTGACAGCTTCGCCATCATGCGGGACTTGCGCCTCGCCGCATTGTTTTTGTGCAGAATGCCCTTACTGGCCGCCCGGTCAAGGACACGCACCGCATTCATGACGGCAGGCTGTGCAGCGTCGAAGTCCCCCGATTCCAAGGTACGGTTGGCCCGCCCCAATACGGTACGGGTTTCGGTCCTGGCGCTGCGGTTGCGCCGGGCACGCTTGATTTGCTGGCGGCCTGCTTTCTTGGATGGCAAAGGGTCAACTCCTAGTCATGTTGCATGTATAGTCGCACATTGACCACCAACCATATTGGCGATCAAGAGCATTATAGCTGATTCCGTAGGAAAATCCAAAGAAGCGACGGGCGAGAGTCCACGGGGCTCAACTAAAAATGAGTGCCCTAGACGTCCAGGTTCTTCACGCTCCGGGCGTAGGTCTGGATGAAGCTCTTCCGTGGAGCCACCACTTCGCCCATCAGCGTGGTGAAGGCGTCCTCGGCGTCGTTGTCGTCTTCTACGTTTACCACCAGCATGTGCCGCGTATCCGGATTCATGGTCGTTTCCCACAACTGCTCGGGGTTCATTTCGCCCAAACCCTTGTAACGTTGCAGGCTGGGGTTGCGCTGGCCCTCGTGCTTGGCCAGCGTTGCGTCTTTCTGCTCCTCGGTGTAGGCGTACTCAATGCGCCGGCCATTTTGTATCCGGTACAGCGGCGGCTGGGCTATGTACAAGTAGCCGCTGTCGATCAGCCCGCGCATCCGGCGGTAGAAGAAAGTCAGGATGAGCGTGCGTATATGTGAACCGTCCACGTCCGCATCCGTCATGATGATAACCTTGTGATAGCGCACCTTTGAAGGATCAAAGTCCTCGCCTTCGCCGGCTCCAATCGCCGCAACCATGGCGCGGATTTCCTCGTGCCCGATAATCTTGTCGGGTTGCTGCAACACCCGTTCGACATTCAGGATCTTGCCCTTGAGAGGCAGGATTGCCTGGAAATGGCGGTCCCGGCCCATCTTCGCCGACCCGCCGGCGGACTCGCCCTCTACGATGTACAGCTCGGACCTCGATGGGTCGCGCTCGGCGCAGTCAGCCAGCTTGCCCGGCAGGGACGACCCGTCCAGGGCGTTTTTGCGTATCACCAGGTCCCGCGCCCGCTTTGCTGCTTCCCGTGCCTTCTGGGAAGTGAGGCACTTGTCGATTACCCGTTTGCCCTCGGCTGGATTCTCTTCGAGGTAACGGGCAAGCCCCTCACCCACTACCTGCTCAACGATTCCGCGAACTTCCGGGTTGCCCAGCTTGTGCTTGGTCTGGCCCTCGAACTGGGGTGCCGTTAGCTTGACGCTGATCGCCGCCGCCAGCCCCTCGCGCACGTCTTCGCCGATGAGGTTGGCCTGGTCGTCCTTGAGCTGGCCCTGCTTACGGGCAAAGTCATTGATGCATCGCGTCAGGGCTGAGCGGAATCCGGTCAGGTGGGTGCCCCCGTCAGGGGTGTTGATGCAGTTGGCGTAGGAGTGCACTGACTCCGAATAGCCGTCGAAATATTGCACCGCAACCTCGACGGCAGTTTCATCGATGGTCTTCTCGTAGTAGAAGGGTATGCTCTGCAACACCCTTCGGTTGCGGTTGTCGTTTCGAACCAAGTTGGGGATGCCGCCGTCAAAGAAATACGTGCGTTCAATATCGCCCTGGCGCCGGTCGTAATGCCAGTAGCTCCTGAAGCAGATTTCCAGACCCTTGTTCAGGTAGGCAATATCCTTGAAGTGGCGAGTCAGTTCGTCGAATTCGTAGTCGATCTCCTCGAAGATCTGGGGGTCAGGACGAAATGACACGGTCGTTCCGTGCTCTCCGGTCTTCGACTCTTTCACCAGGTCCGACGTCGGGATACCACGGACGTACTCCTGGGAATAAAGGACCCCGTCCCGCCTCACCTCTGCCCGCAGATACTCCGATAGTCCGTTGACCACCGACGCGCCGACGCCATGCAGTCCCCCGGTAACCTTGTAGGCGCCACCGCCGAACTTGCCGCCGGCATGGAGAGTGGTCATCACCGTCTCCAAGGCGCTTCTGCCCGTCGTCGGGTGAATGTCCACGGGAATGCCGCGGCCGTTATCCGATATGGTGATGAGCCCGTCGGCGTTGATGTCGAGTTCCACCCTGGTGCAGTGACCAGCCATCGCTTCGTCAACCGCGTTGTCCAGGATCTCGATCAACAGGTGCTGCAGACCGCTCAGTCCGGTGCTCCCGATGTACATACCCGGGCGGACCCGGACGGCTTCCAGTCCTTCCAGAACCTGGATGTCCTGCGCCGTATATCCCGAGCTTGGCTGGGAGTCAGAGGCAATGGGCAAGGCCTGCTGCATATGTAATACCACCAACTTAAAGACTGAAGAAGGAGGTGTACGGAACACCTCTACCGCTTGGAGAAAAGCGGAATAATTCTTCACGTGTATTATACCAAATTTGCACCCAAATAGGGTTGTTTTCGTAGCTGTTTTGGCTCGAAACCAACTACATATTGTAGTAACGGGCGGGTTGTCACCCGCCCGTTACGCAACATCGCTTGCCCGGCCCGTCAGGGGGACCACTTTTCAGCGGTTATTCAGGGAAAATGCGGCGATAAACACCGGGCGACCCACTCTCGTGGACCATGTGCGGTCTGACTTCGTTGGACCAGATGGGAGTGACCGCCGTTCGCCAATTGTTCCAGCCCTCGCTTTCGGAAACTTCCAGCGACTCCATCTCGTGAACGGTAACGTACCTGGGCGATCCCATGACCGCCTCCCATCGCCTGGCCCGGATGTACCCGGGAATGCTCAGGCAGAGGGGCAACCGCTCGTTGTTATATGCCTCGTTGAACTTGGCATCCAGTTCGTCCGGGACCGACATCCGGCCCACCAGGAGCACCGGTGACATGCCCGCCTCCGCGGTTTCCGCCGACACGTCTGCCGGATGAACCCTCCGGTACAGGTTGCGAATGTACTCCGTGCCGATAACGCTGGGCGACATGCGCCTGGACCACTCCGTGGGTTCCCGCAACCACTTCTGCCAGTCCTCCGAGTGCCAGGCCTCGTGGCTGGCGAGTTCGTAGACCGCCAGATATTTGGGCCCTCCCTGCACTGCCTCGTAGCGCGCGGCGTTCAGCACGCCGGGTACGGACAGCCGTTCCGGGATGTGCTCATCGTTGTACCAGCGGTTGTATTCTTCGTCGTTCTCAGGGGCCACATCGCTGTAGACCAGCAGCAGGCCGTCGCCTTTTTTCGCTGCCATGTTCAACTCCAAAAGTAGTTTCTTGTTCCGTCATCTGTATCAGGGTTGTTCAGGCAATGCGCCGCTTCCGGGATAGTACTGCCGCCCGGTCAGCAGGCTGTCGAGGGCGTAGTCCATCGCTTGGAAGAGCGGTTCGGGCAGAGACCGAAAGGGAAACCAGCCACTGCCTTCGAACGCCTCTGGTTCCAGCAGGCTGGGTTCTTGGCTGCCGATATCGCCGAGGAATTCCACGTCAAGGTAGTGTCGACCGTAGGCAACGATGTTGCTGACACAGAGGTAGCGCAACTCCCCGACCTCTACCCCGAACTCCTCCATGGCCTCCCGTCTGGCGCAGTCCTCCAGCGATTCGCCGAACTCGAGATGACCTCCAGCGGAACCCCAGGAACCGCCTCCCAACGCACCTCGGCGCCGGGCCAGGAACACACACCCGTCGCGCACAAACACCACTCCGACACCCACCAAGGGTCGTGAGCCAGTCTCCGTCATGGCTGCGAGTATAGCACGGGCAATTGGGCTCTCCATTGCACCGTCGCAACAGGCAGGCCGACCAAAGCAAGGGCGACTTGCGTCGCATATAATGGCCACCATCGACACCAGCGAGGTAATAGAAATGGCAGAGTTGCAGAGAACCGTGGTGGCCAGCGATCAGGCTCCGCAGGCCCTGGGCGCTTACTCCATCGGGATGTCAGTGAACGCTGGCCGCCTGGTCTATGTGGCGGGCCAGGTCGGGGTGAACCGGGAGGGCACCCTCATGGGACCGGGAGACGCCGCGGCCCAGACCCGGCAGGTATTGGAGAACATCGGCCACGTCCTCGAGGGGGCTGGGGCCGGGTTCAGCAACGTTGTGGAGTTCACAACCTACGTCGTCGGGCGCGACTCGGTTCAGGGCTTCATCGACGGACGTAACCAGGTCTTCCCCGACATCTTCCCCAACGGGGACTTTCCGCCCAACACCCTGTTGGTAGTAGACGGGCTGGTCCGGGAAGAGTTTCTGGTCGAAATCAAGGCCGTGGCAGCTCTCCCCTAGGATGCACTCGACCACGCCGGGAAAGACCATCGACGCAACCCTCCAGCGGAGCACCGCCACCCCGGCCGGACAACCCGTGAATTACGAGATTCCAGTCACGGCCTACCCGTGTCCTTCCGGAAGGTTGCTCATCATCTCCCCTGGCTCTGGAGAGTTGAAGAATGGCCGGCACGACCGGTGGCGCAAGCTGGCACTCCACCTGCAGGATCTCGGCCTGTGCGCCACCGTGACCTACAATGCTCCGAGGCCGGACTTCCAGGTGCAACTGGAGTGGGAGGCCTACTCCTACCAGGGAGCGAGTTGGAACCGCATCCTCATCGAGAGTGTGTGCCACGTCGCCGAATGGACCCTGGAACGCTCGGGGGAACTTTGCGGCGCAGACCTCCCTGCAATCTGCATGGCCGGCTTCTCCTCCGGCGGGTCGGCTGTGGGAGCCGCGGCCTTCCGGTACCCCCAGGTGCGGCAATTGCTACTGCTTTCGTCCTACGACAGTGTGGGAGACCCATTCTATGAAGGAATCTCGCTTTTCACCGGCGACATTTTCATGGGCTACGGCAGCCAGGACCCTCCTGCAGGTATGCTGGCCTACGTGGTGAGCGTGGGGCCGCTCTCAGCGCGGTCCATGGTCGGCAGGCCCGTACCCGATTGCGACCACCGATTCAGCGGCGCCGCCAACAGCCGTGCCCTGGTCAAGGCCGTGTACTGGGCATTGGGGCACGACGACAGCTTCCCTGATCCCGAGGGCGCCCCGCAGCTCTACGAATAACCCGAACCACCAGAGGAGGGAGCACCATGGCAGAAAGGCAGAGGCTCATCGAGACACTGGTCGACCTGATCAGGATCGACAGCCCCAGTGGTGAAGAAGACGCCATCGACCACGACGTCAGTGCCCGCCTGTCCGCGATGGGTCTGGAGGTGGAGCACGACTCCTTCAACAACATCGTCGCCAGGCTGGACGGCGAGGGTGACCCTCTTCTTTTGTCAGCGCATCTCGACACCGTGGAGCCCGGCCGGGGCATCAAGCCGGTCCTCGACGGCGACACTCTTCGCTCCGACGGCACAACCATCCTGGGCGGCGACTGCAAGGCCGGCGTTGCCATTGTTCTTGAGGCATTGACGTCCGTGGTCGAAAAGGGCGGGCCTCGTCGTCCAGTTGAGGTGGCCTTCAGCCGCCATGAGGAGGGCGGTCTGGTCGGCGTGCACCACATGGACTTCAGCCTGCTGACGGCCAGAACCGGCATCGTGCTCGATGGCGAAGGTCCCCCCAATCGCATCACGGTATCAGCTCCGTCGCAGAACGTTGTTACGGCCGAAATCGTGGGCCGTGCCGCCCATGCCGGTCTGGAACCTGAAAATGGCCTTTCCGCCCTGCTGGTGACCGCGGACATCCTCACCCGCCTCCCTCTTGGCCGCATCGACGCCGAGACAACCGCAAATATCGGCTGGATGGAGGGCGGCCTGAAGCGCAACATCATCCCCGAGCGCGCCTCCCTGGATGGCGAGTTCCGTAGCCGCAGCAACGACAAGCTGGCGTGGCTGGAAGCGCAGTTCCGCAAGGTGTTCGACGACACCGCGGCGCGTTACCCTGGCGCCAATATTTCACTGGATATACGAAATACCTACCAAGCGTACCGGGTAGGACAGGAAAGCAAAGCGGTCGCCACCATCGGTCGCGCCCTCGAAACCCTCGGGCTGTCTCCGGTTCTCGAAGCCTCCGGCGGCGGCTCAGACGCCAACGTCTTCATCGAGCGTGGCATCACCGCTCTGCCCGTCGGAATCGGCGTTCGCTCCTTCCACACCACCTGGGAGACCGCCCTGATACCCGAGGTGCTGCAGGGCGCTGAGATGTGCGAGGCCGCCATCAGGGACGGCAACCACTCCTGATGAACCGATTCGTTGTAGTGGTCTTCGACGGCCTGCAGCCCGCGCAGGTAACCCCCGGGCTAATGCCAAACCTCTCCCGCATGGCCTCCGAGGGCGTGACCTGCAACGACCACCACGCCGTCTTCCCCACCGTCACCCGCGCCAATGTCGCCAGCATCGCAACCGGCCATCAGCCCGGCGCTCACGGGCTTACCGCCAACACCCTGGTCATCCCGGAATTCGATCTCCATCGGCCAGTCAATGCCCTCGAGTCAATACTCTCGGAAGTGTCTGCAGCGACGCAGGTCTTGCTGAAGCCCACCCTTGCCGACATCCTTCACCGGAACGGGCAGGAATATATCGCCGTAGGCACCGGCACCTCCGGCAACGCCTACCTGCAGAATCCCAACGCCGAGGCGGCAGGCGGCGCAACCGTACACCCCGACTTCTGCCTCCCACGTTCTCTGCACCACGAGATCCTCGCCCGGTTCGGCCAGTGGCCGGACCGCCGGGAGCCCAGCGCGCTGAAGTTGTCCCGCGCCGTTGAGATCATGACCGAATACGTCCTGGCCGAGAGGCAACCGGCAGTCTCCCTGCTGTGGTTCTCCGAGCCCGATTCCTCCCAGCACGCCCACGGCGTAGGCTCAGACGAGGCAGTCGCTGCCATTCGGGAAGCGGATCGCCAGTTCGGTTCGGTCCTCAAATGGCTGGATGAAAGCGGCCGGTCGTCTGACACAAACGTGTTAGTCGCCTCCGACCACGGCTATTCCACGATTACCGAGGTCATCGACCTTGAAAAGGAATTGCAAGCCGCAGGGTTCCCCTCTCCAATGGAACCGGGTGGAGTTGCCGTGGCCCCCAACGGTGGTTCGACACTCTTCTACGCTTCCGAAAACGTTCCTGCCACGGCCCGCAGCCTAGCCGAGTTCCTGACATCCCAGCCCTGGTGCGGCGCGCTGCTGGCATCCGAGGCCGCTGGCGACATTCCGGGCACGCTGCCAGCCAGCCTGATCGGCCTCGAAGGCCCTCGCGCACCTGCTTTGACAATGTCCTTTCGCTGGGACTCGCGGGTCAACCGCGCCGGATATGCCGGCCACGCCTACTCCACCAGTCTCGGCCCCGGGCAGGGACAGCACGGCTCCATGAGTCCCCACGAGACCCGAAACGTGCTGTTCGCCAACGGCCCGGACTTCAAGCGGTCCACCGCCACCGATACCCCCACCGGAAACGTGGACCTAGCACCCACCATCCTCCACATCCTGGGTCTGCCCGGCGGAGAAACGATGCATGGTCGGGTATTAAGCGAACTGCTTGGGGGCGATTCCGAAGTCGTCGAATGGGAGACGACTATACACCAGGCGGCGTGCCCCACCCCTGCGGGCCAATACAGCCAGGAGATTTCGGTGTCACGCGCTGGCGGAACCCTTTATGTAAATCACGGCACAGGTGGACTGCAGCTTTGTTGACGCTGCATTGCCAGTCCAACGATAATGACAGCCTGGGACACTCCATGCCGGAAACGCTCTGTATGCAGTACGGTCGGAGGCATCAAATCTTGCAAGAGTAGTGTCTTGAAGAGGATTTCCTGCCGGATTTAATAGTCAACTCCTGCAGCGGTTTTGCTTTAATTTCACACAGGACTAAGACCACCTCAAACCAGGTCAACCATACACAGAAGGAGCATCACCATGGCAACGGCTACACGCAAGCGTCAGTTAGGGCGGCAGGTCGCCATCGTAGGAGCCGGGCTCTCCCAGTTCGGTGCCTTCCCCGAGAAGGACAGCCGCGACCTCTTCGTTGAGGCTTTCCAGGACATGATGGAAACCATGGACAAGGCTTTCGAGATCGACGACATTGAGTGCGCCTACATCGGCAACTACTCGTCGGACCTCTTCGAGACACAGGGCCACACCGCGCCCATCGTGGCCGACTGGCTGGGCATGACGCCCATTCCCATAACCCGCATCGAGAACGCCTGCGCCAGCAGCGGCAGCGCCCTGCGCGAGGGTGCGATGGCCATCGCCAGCGGCATGTACGACATCGTTCTGGTGGGCGGCATGGAAAAGATGACCAACCTCCCCACTGAGGGCGTAACCGACGTCCTGGCCTCCGCCGCCGACGGCCTGTACGAAGTACCTGCCGGCCTCACCTTTCCCGGCATCTTCGGCGCCATTGCCAAGGCCCACATGGACCGCTACGAGACCAACCTCGACCACCTGCTCAAGGTTGGCATCAAGAACCACCAAAACGGCGCCCTCAACCCCAAGGCACAGTTCAACGTAACCATTCAAGACATGATGGAGCGCCGCAAGGCCAGAGCCGAGCAGCGCGGTCAGCCCGTCCCCGACTGGCAGACCGAATTGGACTTCCTGCACGACGAGCAGGCCAATCCTTGGATCGCGTGGCCCCTGCGCCTCTACGACTGCGCCCCCATCACCGATGGCGCGTCCTGCATCCTGCTGGTGTCCACGGAAATCGCCCACAACTTCACTGACCGCCCCGTGGCCTTGGCAGGAATCGGACAAGCCTCCGGCAAGCCGCTCCACGACGCCGAAGAATTGACCTCGCTCTCTGCGGCAAAGGAAGCCTCCCGACAGGCCTACGAGATGGCCGGCATCACAGCCGACGACGTCGACGTGGCAGAGGTCCACGACTGCTTCACTATCGCCGAAATCGTCGCAAGTGAGGACCTGGGCTTCTTCGCCCCCGGCGAGGGCCCAAGAGCCGTCGACGAAGGCCGCACCGCCCTTGACGGCGACCGTCCCATAAACACCTCCGGCGGCCTCAAGTCCAAGGGGCACCCCGTGGGCGCCTCCGGTGTGGGACAGGTCGTGGAAATCTACCACCAGCTTCGCGGCGAAGCCGGCGAACGGCAGGCCAAAAAGTCCAAGCTGGACGTCGGAATTACCCACAACGTCGGCGGCACCGGCGGCACCTGCGTCGTCAACGTGCTCCGCATGGAGTAGCGATTATGGCCAGCGAGTTCAACGCCACCAACTTCTACAAACGCCTCAAGGAAGACGGTGCGCTCACAGGCATCCGCTGCAACGCCTGCGGTGAGTTGTCCCCTGAGGCGCGCCCCATGTGCGCCTCCTGCCGCAGTTCCGACTTGGCTTGGCACGCCTTCAGCGGACGGGCCACCCTGAGCACCTTCACCTGCATCTCAGTTGTCCCCGATTACTGGGGGCAAAGAGGCTACGGCCGAAACAACCCCTATTGCAGCGGCATCGTTACGCTGGAAGAGGGCCCTCGTATCAGCGCCCGGATCACTGGGGTCGACGGGTCAAATCCGCAGTCCATTCGCACGGGGATAGCTCTGGCCCTGGATCTCGAGGATCTTGATCCGGAGCGTCCCTCGCTGGCCTTCAGGCCAGCCTAAACCAATACCAAGGCGGGATGTGCACTTCGGGGAGATTGACGATGACCGAAAGGACTCCACGGCACCTCATATCACCTTCAGGCCCCAACTGGGTGGGCACCGAAAGTGCGGTCCAGCGATATGTACATTTCACCTTGGCTTTAGTTTAGGTGGGGAAGTCCGAAACGCACACATCCAGCCTGATGGCTGGATGTGCTGCAAGGGTGGGGAGTAAGCAATGCTGATCTTGGGAATAGTCCTGGCGGTTATAGCCGCCATCCTGATGATCGCTGGCGCGGTCTACTGGCTGACGCGCGTGATGAGGCAGAAGGAGGTCTCTGACCTGACCCGCTATCTGGAAGGCGAGAATTGTCATTGGGAGCGCATGGGCAGTGCCGAGGCCGAGGTAATCGACGAGGGCGTCTATTTCGTAAACCATGCCCCCGCCTCCCAAGGAATCGAAATGCGGGTCTACGAGTACGCCGAACCACCTGACGGCGCAGAAGGCGACGACGAAGGCGTCTGCTTGTCCATAATTGACACGGCGAACCGCAACGGTCTGATCCTGAACGGCTTTGCCCTGCACCTCGAAGCCATGCAGTTTGGTGACACTCTCTGGAACGACCACTTCCTGGGCGACACCGGCATCATGGAACGAATGATCACCGAAAAGCGGGTCGCCTGGGACCAGATACAGCAGGAAATCATCGTGGGACACTACGCCCTGTTCATGTAGGCTATTTCTGAACAGCTGAACGAAATTGCAGAAGCCCGGCCGCAGTGGCCGGGCTTCTTTGTTTCCGGGATGTAAGGGCCCGAATTCTAGTCGAGACCGCGGGTGCCCACCCAGCCGACCTGGGAGACATCAATCATTTCGCCGTTGGGGCCTTCGTACTTCGTCTCCACGTTCTGGTGCCGGGGGCCGGTGCTGCCAGCGTGCAGCGCCTGGTTGACCGACTCCATCTCCTTGGAGCCATTGGCAGACAGCCGGGCCTCGATCTCTTCCAGGCTCTCCACTTCGAACCCGATGTGATGGATGCCTTCCCAGTCCTTTCCGCGCACACCGGCAACGTCGTCGCTCTGGAAGTCCAGGATTGCCATGTTGACATTGCCGTCGCTCAGCATGAAACCCTTGGCGTTGTCGCTGTCCAGCGCGGCGACCTGCCGCAGTCCGAACACCTCGGAGTAGAACTTCGCGGTTTTCTCCGCGTCGTTGGTGGCGATGGCGATGTGCTTGATCTGGGGCATTTCGCTACCTCACTGAATCGAATTGCCTTCGTGGGCATAATTTAGGTGCGTTTAAAGATACCACGTTTGAACAATCGTCGCCAAACCGGACCGTGGCCAGGAGGGCGTCCAGTCCACGCAATCCAGTCCTCCGACGGAGACTAGCCTGGCAGTAGGGAGCAGGGTGCCCTTTACCAGGCCATTCTCTATGCAGGCCCCCGTTACAGGCCAAGGTTCCGATTAAGGTGGCTTCCTCCATAGGAACAGTGGAATCACGGACACCTCTCGGTATGTCGGTAAATTCCACATACACAGGGAGGTCATGGGGTGAGTCACCGTCACGCTGTCTCGCTAAGGATGGTGCATGGCGGTGTGCTCGACAAAAGTATCTACGCCTCCCTTTCAATTCGGAAACAGGAAGTCGGTAAAGACCTGTAGACCCCGGTGATTGAAGATTCTGACCAGCGCGGCATCTGGTCCTTTGAGGGCGGGATTGTCCGAGAAAACGCCGCGAGTGTCTCCCTCTACGCACCCGCGCCTTCCGATGGGTCGGCTTCCAGGAAAAGAAGGGCCGTTTTAACGGCATCTGGCACTACGTGGTGCTGATGGAATGGCGCAGCAGGCTCGTCGGCCGCTGGGCCCGCACGATGGTCCGCTGAGTTCCATGCCTTCCCTGCCGTGCTAAAATGGCATCGCACTGCAATATCGGAACCAATCGCGGAGGACTGGCGATGACTGTCCCTTACAGGATGAAATTTGGCGTATTCATGGCCCCGTTCCACCGGGTGGGCGAGAATCCCACGCTGGCTCTGGAACGCGACCTTGAGTTGATTCAGTGGCTGGATACATTAGGATTCGACGAAGCCTACATCGGAGAGCACCACAGCGCGGGGTGGGAGACCATCGCCTCGCCCGAGGTGTTCATGGCCACCGCCGCCGAGCGCACCCGCAGCATCAAGCTGGGCTCCGGTGTCGTCAGCCTACCCTATCACCACCCCTACATGGTCGCCAACAGGTTCGTCCAGCTGGACCACCTCACCCGCGGTCGGGTCATTCTTGGCGTGGGCCCGGGCGCGCTCGCCTCTGACGCCTTGATGCTGGGCATAAGACCCGAAAACCAGCGGGCCATGATGGACGAGTCTCTGGGCGTCATCATGCGTCTGATGACCGAGACAGACCCGATCAGCTACAAGAGCGACTGGTTCGAGTTGAATGAGGCCGTTATTCAGCTTCGACCGTACCAGCAGCCCCACGTCCCCGTGGCCGTTGCTTCTGTGGAATCCCCCGCCGGCGTCACCACTGCCGGCAAACACGGCGCATCAGTGCTGTCTCTCAGCGTGCCTCGCGACACCATCCGCCGCACCTCCCTGATGGAGCTCTGGGAGATCGCTGAGGAAACCGCCGCTGAGCACGGCAAGACGATGCACCGCGAGGACTGGGGCATCGTGATGGGGATGCACCTTGCCGACAGCAGGAAGCAGGCCCTCGAGGACATCCGCGAGGGCAGCGCCCGGGTCGTAACCGAATACTTCGGCCGCACCCTGGGCAACCCGGTTCCCGACGTCCCTCGCGACCAGATCGTTGACTTCATGGTCGACCATAACCAGTGGATCGTCGGCACTCCCGATGACGCCATCGCCGGAATCGAGCGCCTGCAGGAGATCAGCGGCGGTTTCGGAAAGTTCATGATCCGCGTCGAGGACTGGGCGCCGCGTGACAAGCTGCATCGCAGCTACGAGCTGCTTGCTCGCTACGTAATGCCCCGCTTCCAGGGTTCGCTGATCGGCATTGAGACCTCCAACCAGTGGGCCGCCGAGCGCATCGAGGTGCTCCAGGCCAACCGGTACGCCGGCCTCAAGGCCGCCACCGAAACTTACGACGCCGCCCGCACCCGCAATTAATCTCCCTCCGAACGACTCACTCCGCTAGGCCTTACATACATCACGAAATATCAGCCGCCAATCGAATAGGTCCGTTCCATCCTGGGACAGAATCTATCAGAGCCAACTCCCGATAGATACTGGCGAGAGCCGCCCCACTCGGGGCGGTTCTTCGCTTTAAGTCCTCGCCAGTCCCTCACCGTACTTCACCCGTTGAGTGTCTCACCCTTCCGTGGTCAAAAGAGCTTCACATCCCGAAATTGTCCGCATGTGTTTCTTTTCGTCAGCGTTATGGTTTACACTGCGTAAAGCGAATGCCCGAGCGTGATTTCATTCTGAAAGCACAGGGGCTAGGAAGATGCGCAAAACCAAGATCATCGTCACCATTGGTCCGTCATCCAACGATGAAGAGACGCTCAGCAGGCTCATTGCCGACGGAATGGACTGCGCCCGTCTCAACTTCTCTCACGGCACCCACGACGAACACGCCGTTGTCATCGAACGAATTCGCCGTCTGTCCAAGGAACACAACCGGACGGTTGGTGTACTCCAGGACCTCGGCGGAATCAAGCTCCGCCTGGGACGTCTGAGCGAAGCACGGCCACTGAACCTGGGCGACGAGGTCGTCATCACCGCCGACCAGGAATCCTCCAGCCAGGACACGCTTCCTTTCCCGCAGCCCGGCGTTCTCCGCAACCTGCAGGTCGGCAACTTCGTGTTTATCGCGGATGGCTCGGTGCAGCTGGAAGTGACCGAGTCCACTCCAACTGGCGTTTACTGCCGCGTGCTGAGTTCCGGCATTGTTTCGTCCTATAAGGGAGTGAACCTGCCCGGCGTCTCCATCGACCAGCCAGTCTTCACTGACAAGGACAAGAGAGATCTGATCTTCGGCGTCGACCAACAGGTCGACTGGGTCGCAGTGTCCTTCGTCCGTACCGCCGACGACATTCATTACGCCCGCCGCTTCCTGAACGCCGCAGGCAGCAAGGCTCTGGTCATGGCCAAGCTGGAACGCGGCGAGGGTATCGACAACTTAGACTCCATCCTCCCCGAGGTCGACTCGGTAATGGTGGCTAGGGGAGATCTCGGCGTTGAAATCCCCATGGAGCGTGTCCCCAGGGTGCAGCGCGACATTGTCGATAAGGCAAACGCCGCCGGCAAGCTCGTGGTAATCGCCACCCAGATGCTGCTGAGCATGGTCATATCCCCCACCCCGACCCGCGCCGAAGTTTCCGATGTCAGCAACGCCGTGCTCGAGGGGACGGACGCCATCCTGCTGTCCGACGAAACGGCCATGGGGCAATACCCCGTGGAGGCTCTTCGGGTCGCGGTCTCCACCATCAATGAAGCCGAGTCCGAAGGCATGTATCCCTACTACAAGGGCATGGACACCCGCGACCGCACACAGGCCATCACATCGGCCGCGGCCGGCCTGGTCCGAACCCTCGACTCCAAGCCCATCGTGCTTACCAGCACTGGCCGCGCCGCTCTCGAATTGGCGCGTTTCCGGCCCTCCAAAGACATCCTGGCCTTCTCCCACGACCCGGCGGTTCTACGCAAGCTCTGCCTTGGGTGGGGCATCCAGCCCACCGGCGTCATCCCGGTGCAGCGCGACGTCGCGGAATTGGTCTACCAGGTACTGCAGGCGGCACTCGATCTGGGGGCGGTAACCGAGCAGGACGTCGTCACCATCGTGCACGGCTTCCTGACCGGAGTCTCCGGCACGACCAACGCCGTCCAGGTGCTGAGCATGCGCGAATATTTGGAAAACGTAACTTGGCTCCGCGGTACAGAGCAGGTTGTCGGCCTTCGTCAGTAGAACAATTGACGATCAGTGATCCAGACGGAAAGGCACAGCAAAAGGTCAGGGGCGCACAAAAATGCGCCCCTGACCTTTGGTACTTAGTTAAGAGCCTGCTACCTTGGCTATCCTCTTACCTCAACTCCCTATACGGTATCCGGTAGGGAGTGCGGGAGTTTGGTGTCTCCCATGAGGTAGACGTCGATCGCCCTGGCAGTCTCTCTCCCTTCGGCGATGGCCCAGACCACCAGCGACTGACCCCTCGCAGTGTCGCCGGCTGCGAAGACGCCAGCTACGCTGGACATCCGGTCCGGACCGAGGCCGACATTTCCGCGCCCGTCCAGCTCCACGCCCAACTGGTTCAACAGGCCTTCGTGCTGCGGGTGCAGAAAGCCCATTGCCAGCAGCACCAACTCTGTCTCCACTTCGAACTCGCTGCCAGGCACCTCGTCCATCGACGGCCGTCCGCCGTTTTCCGGCTGGCTCCACTCCACCCTGACGGCATGCAGTCGTTCAAGCTTACCGTCCGTGCCAGAGAAGGATTTGGTGAGGATACCGTAGTCCCTGACGCCGCCCTCCTCGTGTGCTGCCGACGACCTGAGGATCATAGGCCACTGTGGCCAGGGATTGGAAACAAATCGCTGCAGCGGGGGCTCGGCCAGCAACTCGTACTGGTTAACAATCTCCGCGCCCTGGCGGTGAGCCGTTCCCAGGCAGTCGGCACCAGTATCGCCACCGCCGAGAATCACCACGCGCTTTCCCTCGGCGGAGATGTGCGTTTCCTCGTCCAGTTCCTCGCCCGCGTTCAAGCGGTTCTGCTGCGTGAGATAGTCCATCGCGTAGTGCACGCCGTCCAGTTCCCGACCCGGCACTTCCAGGTCACGGGGGACCGTCGAACCGCAGGCCAAACAGACTGCATCAAACTCGCCGAGCAGTTGCTCCGCCGACAGGTCAACGCCCACGTTCACGCCAGTCTCAAACTTGATGCCTTCCTCCGACATTATGTCGAGGCGGCGGCGCAGCACTCCCTTGTCCAGCTTGAAGTCAGGGATCCCAAGAGCCAGCAGGCCGCCTATGTAGTCAGCCCGCTCGAAAACGGTAACCCAGTGACCGGCACGGTTCAGCTGCTGAGCGGCGGCCAGACCCGCAGGCCCAGACCCCACCACGGCCACTTTCTTCCCGGTTCGGATTGCCGGAGGCTGGGGGCGGATCCAGCCGTTTTCGTATCCGCGGTCCGCGATTTCCTTTTCCACGTACTCAATAGTTACCGGGTCAGAGTTGATACTGAGTACGCAACTGGCCTCACAGGGAGCTGGGCAAATGCGGCCGGTGAACTCCGGGAAGTTGTTGGTGGAAAGCAGGGTGTACAGCGCGTTTTCCCAGTCGCCCATGTAGACGAAGTGATTGAAGTCGGGAATCACATTCCCCAGAGGGCAACCGGTATGGCAGAAGGGAACGGCGCAGTCCATGCACCTTCCACCCTGCTGCCTTGCCGTGCCTTCGGGCCACCGGGTATAGAGTTCCCGGTAGTCGCTAACGCGCTCGCTGACCGGTCGGCGCTCCGGAGGCTGCCGACCAGATTCGAGAAATCCAGAGGGTTTACCCATGGGCTACAGCTTCCAGCTCTCGGTCCTCCAGGCTCCTCCTCCTGCGCTCTTCCAACACCCGGCGGTAGTCCCGAGGCATTATTTTCTTGAATTTCGGAAGGGCCGAATCCCAATCGGCCAGGATACGGGCGGCAGGCACGCTGCCTGTGTGGCTGTGGTGCTCTTCGATGAGCCCCTTCAGCGTGATGATATCGTCCCGCTGGGTAACCGGCTCTAGGTCCGCCAGCCCGCCATTGAAGCGGATGTGGAAATCGCCCTCGGCATCGTATACAAAGGCAATGCCACCACTCATGCCAGCGGCAAAGTTGCGGCCAGTGGATCCCAGCACCACCACCACGCCGCCGGTCATGTACTCGCAACCGTGGTCTCCCACCGCCTCCACCACCGCCTGCACACCGCTGTTGCGCACGCAGAACCGTTCGCCCGCCACTCCGTTGATAAAGGCGCGGCCACCCGTGGCACCATACATCGCCACGTTACCGATGATGATGTTTTCCTCAGGGGCGAAGGTCGAATCCGGGTGCGGTTTCACCACCACCAGGCCACCCGACATTCCCTTGCCCATGTAGTCATTGGTGTCGCCTTCCAGGTTCAGTGCGAGGCCCGGAGCAAGGAACGCTCCAAAACTCTGTCCTGCGGAACCCCTGAAGTTGATGCGAATGGTCTGCGGGGGCAGCCCGTCCTCACCGTACGCCTTGGCTATCCGGCCGCTCAGCATGGCACCAACCGTTCGATTGGCATTACTGATGGGCAGGCTGATCTCGACGGGGGACTTGCTCTTCAGGGCAGGCTCAGACATGGCGATGAGCTTGAGGTCAAGCGCCCGCTCCAACCCGTGGTCCTGTTCCTCTGAGCAGTAGAGAGTCTCGTCGGGGCTATTGGCCTTCTGGTAGTGCAGCAACCTGGAAAGGTCAATCCCCTCTGCCTTCCAGTGATCAACGGCTTGGCGGGTGTCCAGGGTGTCCGCTCGCCCCACCATTTCCGCAACGGTGCGGAAGCCCAGTTCGGCCATGATCTCCCGCATTTCTTCGGCTATGAACAGGAAATAGTTAACCAGGTGTTCCGGCCTGCCAGCAAACCTCGAGCGCAACTCGGGGTCCTGTGTCGCGATACCCACCGAGCAGGTGTTGAGGTGGCACTTGCGCAACATGATGCAGCCACTGACCACCAGTGCTGCGGTGGCAAAGCCAAATTCTTCAGCGCCCAGCAACGCCGCGATCACTGCATCTCGTCCTGTCTTCAGCTGGCCGTCGGTCTGCACCACAATGCGGCTGCGCAGCCCGTTTGCAACCAGCACTTGCTGGGTTTCTGCGATACCCAGCTCCCAGGGCAGCCCGGCGTGCTTAATCGACGACTCCGGAGAGGCACCCGTCCCGCCGTCATGTCCGCTTATCAGCACCACGTCACCGTGGCCTTTCGCCACGCCAGCGGCCACCGTACCGACGCCGACCTCGGCAACCAGCTTCACGTGAATGCGTGCATCTGGATTGATGTTCTTCAGGTCATGGATCAACTGGGCCAGGTCTTCGATTGAGTAGATGTCGTGATGTGGCGGCGGAGAAATCAGCTCCACGCCGGGAGTCGTGCGACGCACCCAGCCGATGTACTCATCCACCTTATGGCCCGGCAGCTGACCACCCTCGCCGGGCTTGGAACCCTGCGCCATCTTGATCTGCAGGTCGGTGGAGTTGATCAGGTAGTTGGCTGTAACACCGAATCGGCCGGATGCCACCTGCTTGATGGCGCTGCTCCGGTTGTCTCCGTTCTCGTCCAGCGTATAGCGCCGGTAGTCCTCCCCACCTTCGCCCGTGTTGCTCCGGGCGGCGATGCGGTTCATGGCAATCGCCATGGTTTCGTGTGCTTCCTTGCTTATGGACCCCAGAGACGCCGCACCAGTTGCGAACCGCTTAACAATCTCCCAAGCCGACTCTACTTCATCGATCGAAATGGACTGCCGGCCCTCCTTGAAGTTCAAAAGGCCGCGCAGAGTCGCGACTCGCCTACTCTGGTCATTTACCAGCCTTGCGAACTTCTGGTACACGCCCCAGTCGTTGGTACGTGCGGCGTGCTGCAACATCGCGATGGTATCCGGGTTCCATTGGTGGTGCTCGCCGCCCTTCCTCCACTGGTAGAAACCGCCCAACGGCAGGGTCTGGTTGGCCGGAACCGCCACCGCGTCGTACGCCTCAGCGTGCCGCTGCAGCGCCTCACGTTCGATCGCTTCGAGACCAATACCTCCAACACGGGAAGCCGTCCAGGAGAAATATTCGTCGATGAGCCCCTGTTCCAGCCCCACCGCCTCGAATATCTGCGCCCCCCTGTAGCTCTGCACGGTAGAGATGCCCATCTTGGACATCACCTTTAGCACACCCTTTTCGTTTGCCTTGATGAAGTTCTTGCAGGCGTATTCAGGCTTGTGACCGTTGAAGTGACCCGCCTCCGTCATCGACTCCACGGTATCCAGAGCCAGGTACGGATTGATCGCTCCGGCTCCGTATCCGATCAGCAGGGCGAAATGGTGCACCTCGCTGGCTTCCCCGGTTTCCACAACCAGCCCCACCCGGGTGCGCGTCCCTTCACGGATCAAATGATGATGCACGGCACCCGTGGCCAGCAGGCTGGGAATGGGCGCATTGCCATTCCCGACTCCCCGGTCCGACAGCACGATGATTGAGTAGCCTTCCGCAACCGCCTGCGAGGCACCTTGACGCAGGTTGTCAAGCGCGGCTTTCAGCCCCTTCCCCGGCTCGAAAAGAGCGGACAGGGTTTTGGAGCGCAGACCCGGAATCTCCAGGGCCTTGACGCGGGCCAGGCCGTCGTTGTCGATGATCGGCGAGCGCAGCTTCAACTGCCTGCAGTGCTCCGGCGTTTCCCCAAACAGGTTTTGCTCACTGCCGATAAAGGCCCCAAGGGAGGTCACCAATTCCTCGCGGATAGCATCCAGCGGAGGATTGGTTACCTGCGCAAACAACTGCTTGAAATAGTTGAAAAGCGTGTGGTTCTGGTTCGATAGCACAGCGAGGGGCGCATCGTTGCCCATGGAGCCGACGGCCTCGTAACCCGACTCCGCCATGGGGGCCGTCAGCATCCGCAATTCCTCGACACTGTAGCCGAACGCCCGCTGTTGCTTGACCAACTCGTCCGATGGTACCGAGGGCACGAAGTCGGCCGTCGGTAAACTCTCCAGGACGACCTTGTTGTCCCTGAGCCACTGTCCATAGGGTTGCCGGTTGGCCAACCCTTGTTTCAGCTCTTCGTCGCCGATGATCCGGCCCTGCTCAAGGCTTACCATGAACATGCGGCCGGGTTGCAGCCGTCCCTTGAACCTCACCTCGGCGGGCGGGACTTCCAGCACCCCAGTCTCGGACGCCATCACCAGCTTGTCACCAGTGGTGACCAGGTACCGGAAGGGACGCAGGCCGTTGCGGTCCAGGAGGGCACATATGTTACGCCCGTCTGACGAGACGATCATGGCCGGCCCGTCCCAGGGTTCCATAAGTGCCGAGTGGTACTCGTAGAAGTCTTTCTTTTCCTGGGGCATGGTCTCATGCTGGTCCCACGCTTCGGGGATCATCATGAGCATGGCGTGGTCCAGCTCGCGCCCGGTCATCATCAGCAGCTCCAGGGCATTGTCGAAGCTGGCAGTGTCGCTGTCTCCGGGGTTCATGACGGGAGGAACCTTGGCCATGTCGTCGCCAAACAGTGGAGACTCGAACATCGCCTCGCGGGCGTGCATCCAGTTGAGGTTGCCGCGAAGGGTGTTTATCTCGCCGTTATGCGCCAAGTACCGGTAGGGGTGCGCCAGCCTCCAGTGGCCCAGGGTGTTGGTACTGAAGCGCGAGTGCACCAGCGCAAAGGCGCTGACCAGGTCATCCTGCTGCAGGTCGATGTAGAAACCAGAAATCTGGTGGGCCATGAGCAGGCCCTTGTATACGATGGTGTTGCAGGACAGGCTGCAGACGTAAAAGTAGTCCAGCTCTTCTTCCGAGAGCTCGCTGTCCTTCATCGAGTGTTCGATGACCTTGCGCACCACGTAGAGCTTGCGCTCCAGCTGCGCCGGGTCCAATGTGCTTTTGCCGGGACCCACGAACACCTGGCAGATCAATGGGCATCGGCGGCGCGAGTCGCGTCCCAGCTTGTCATGGTCCAGGGGAACTTCCCGCCAGGCAATTACTTCCAGCCCTTCGCTTTCTATGGTGCGAGATACCAAGGCCCGTGCCTTTTCGGCAGCTTCGGTCTGCGGAGGCAGGAACACCATACCCACGCCGTATGCCCCGTCATCCGGCAACTGGAACCCCAGTCGCAGGCTTTCCTTCCGGAAAAACTGGTGGGGCATCTGGATCAGGACTCCGGCCCCGTCCCCGGTCTCAGGGTCGCTTCCGGCGGCCCCGCGATGCCCGAGGTTAATGAGTACCTCTAGTCCTTCTTCCACTATCTCGTGGGACTTTCGGCCCTTTATGTCGGCGACCACGCCGACGCCGCAAGCATCATGCTCCTGATCCGGCGAATACAGGCCCTTGCTGGCCAATTCTTTCAGCGGGTCCATACCTTCTGATTCCCTGCCCGGAATACTACGCTCTGGGAGCGCTTCGCTGATTCCGTTGGTCTCGAAAATGGGGAGAAGCCGGGTGGCAAAAGCCTTCCCAGCCAGTTTGTGGCGTGATTTGTGTAATATATCACAAATATCCTTCGATTCAAGACCTCGCAACATAATCCCAGGTACAAGCGCACAAAGGAAACTCCCTCTTTCGGCTTGCGAAAGAGGGAGTTTGGACTGACCTTGATGCGCCACCCTCAGTGGAGCCGCTCCAAGGTATTTTCGTTACGATTCAGGCACTTCCATAGCCAAGAATCCAAACAGGAATTCCAAGATTCCCTCCATTTGCTGCGCATCCATGGTTAAGGACTGAGTTACAACTCGACCATCACGCGTGGCTTCCAGACCAGCCAGGACTTCCTGGATTTCGGGCGAGCCCAGCATCGCTCCAAACATGGCCGCACTGCCTTCCGTGTATTCCTTGGCTGCAACAGCAGTGTTTTCGTCGTCAAAAAACTCCTGTGAAACCAGCTCCATGACCTGTCCATCAAAGCGGATGATACCAAGCGTCAATGGAGCAGTCAGGGCGGTTGGATTCAAAGCAGCCAACGACCCCATCTGGTCCTGAGTAGAGCCCGACATTTCCTCCAATGTCTCGGGTGGAACCCTTATTACGACACCGACGTCCCTGTCTCCCAGCGCGTTCAGAGACTGCACCGCCTCCCCTGTGAAGTGCCTGGCCTCCCCTGCGGCCACATCCAGCATCGCCTTAACGCCGTCAATGGTACCCAGCAGTATGGTGTCAGAATCGAAGGAGCTCAGAACAAAGCTGTCCGCATCGCCTGAGGAGTCCCGGTAAATCTCGAAGCCTCTATAATCTTCAACCTCGTAGCCTTCCCCCGACCGGCTGCCAATCGAAGCCTTGAATTTGGCGATGAGTTCCTCCTCGTCAAAAGGCCCGTGAAACGCTGCCCCAATTGCGGGGCCTGCGCCGTTCTCCGATCCTTCGGCGTTGCCACCCTTTGATAGCGCCGCTCCCAGGTCCAGGAACGCCTCCACGTACTCCACCGAGCCCAGGGAAATCCCGGACTCTTCTTCGAATTTAGAGAAGAAGTTTTCGTTGCCTTCACCCTCGCTCGGAAAGCCGTCAATCAGGGTGCTCGTCACGGGAGAGGAAAGGACTGTGGCCAGCTTGACGTCAACGACAAGACTGGCGTCCTCGGGAACAAGGGACTGCTCCGACAGCTTCTCCGCCGGCGCCTCCGTCGGCGGGGGCGTGGGTTCCGGCGTTGGGGTGGCGGTTGGCGGTGGAGTGGCGGTTGGTGGTGGAGTGGCTGTCGGTGGAGGAACTGGAGTGGCTGTCGGCGGCGGAGTGGGCGCAGGGTCGGAGCCGCACGCCAGCACCAAGGCTATCAGCAGGCCTACCAGTACTGCGGAGAGTTTGTAGACTAGGTTGCGTCTGGAATTCATACACCCTCGGAGGTTCCTGAGCACCCCCGCTGCCCCTGAAATTACGAGCCTATTATAGAGTTGCGCTTTCGCTTCTTTGGCGGATCAACGCCTTGAGCGGGTAGTCCTCTGCGCCGATTCCACGGTTAACACCCGGCACCGCGATTGACCGCCCTTAACGCCATCCCTATACTCGCCAGCAATCCACCGCCACCATTCAGTCTTGGAAACGGAGGCAACGAAGCTGGAACCCCTGGAAGTTGCTCAGTTCATTGTGGATGTCGCTTCGGACAAGCTTGCCGAAGATATTGTCTTGCTGGATCTCCGTGGTCTCGCGCCCTTCGCGGACTACTTCATCATCATGTCCGCCGAGTCAACCCGACAAATTGAGGCTCTGCAGGAGGACCTGACCCAGACGCTCAAGGAATCGGGGGTCTTGCGGCACCGGCGTGAGGGTACCCCTGCCTCTGGTTGGGTACTCCTGGACTTCAGCGACGTAATCGTCCACTTATTCTCGCCCGAAGAGAGGGAGTTCTACGACCTCGAACGCCTATGGAGACGTGCTCCGCAGGTTGTTCGGGTCCTTTAGAATATCGACCCTGACAATTTAAGCCCGGAAGATTCAGCCCGGAAGACCTACTGCCTCCGAGACCCACTACCCTCTCTAAGATGAGAGGGTTTTATTTGTCGTCCGCTCCCTACCACTATGACTCAACAATCCATGCGTCGCTGCTGCGGGAGTAGTTGAGAATCTCCGCGGGTTGGAAGAAAAGCGCAAGTTCCCGTTTGGCCGACTCCGGGCTGTCCGAGCCGTGAATCAGGTTCCGGCCTATGTCCACGCCCAGGTCGCCCCTGATGGTACCCGGTCCGGCATTGGCCGGGTTGGTGGGCCCCATGGTGCTGCGAACGATTTCGACGGCGTTGTTGGCTTCCCATGCCAAGGCCACTATCGGCCCCGAAGTGATGAACCCCACCAGTCCCGGAAAGAACGGCCGGTCAACGTGCTCGCCGTAGTGTATATGGGCCAAGGCTTCGTCCACCTGCATCAGCTTCATTCCCACCAGCTTCAGCCCTCGCCGCTCCAGCCGTCCGATGACCTCACCAATAAGGCCGCGCTGCACACCGTCGGGTTTCACCAACACCAGAGTTTGTTCCATCGCTAGATATTCCTTCCTCAGTAAATATTTTCATTTGTCCCGCAAGACCGCGCAAATCAGCGCTGGCCCTGCTGTGGCCTCTCCGGCCAGAGGCTCCAGGCCATGACGATTGCCCAGCCAGCCAAACCCCCACCCAGAAGGCCCCAGACCCTGAGTCCGACCCATCCGGCAATCATCGCGCCAAATATCAGGTTGAGAACAATGATCGCGCTTTTGTGCCGCTTGTCCCGGTAGACAGCGATAAAGGAGGGAAGAAGGCACACGGCCAGCCCGATGATCCCCAGCGCAAGCCTATACATGATGCCACATGGTACTGCTCTTAAGCCTCAACACTTTTGGTCAGCTGTATTTCCACGCCCCGCCGTTCCATGCTCCATAGAAAGGGGGCCGGATCCAGGGATTCAGGTACGTGAACGCCCGGAGCCGGTAGTTCTCTCGTAAGCAGCATCCGCGCCCCAATGGCAAGGGTGGCGGCGACATTGTCTGCGTCTTCTTCCCCCGGAAAGTGATATGTCATGGTGAAGTGAGTCTTCTTCCCTCTGAGCAGCCCGCTTACCCTGGCCTGCCGCACAATCGGCCGGGCCGAAGCTCCAAAACCGAACAGAGCATCAGAGATTTGGCCGGCCCAGGCATCATGCGAACCGGAAAAGAGGGCAGAAGCAAATTCCACCGGGCTGACAGGGCCTCCCGGAGTATCGACGGGTTCCTCGCTGCCGAACCCGTACCGCACTAGGTCTTGCAATATGTCGCCCATTCCCGGGTCGGCGAAACCGCGATGGCTGGAAACGTCGATCAGCGACGCAAAGGTGAGCGGGAGCGTCACCGGTCCCAGTCCTACCGTGCAACATGAGGCCGCGCCCAATGGAGGAGGAAAGGAAACTTCTTCCCATTCCGCCGCCGGAGAGACGTGTCGCCAGTCGCTGTCCCTCCACACCAGCGCAGGCGACCCGAATGCAGCCAGGCGGTCGCGCCACTGCCCGGCGCTGCGGCGGCGCAGGTCATCCAGCAGGTAGAAACGGGCTTCATCAATCCGCTCCAGACGCTGACCCAAGTAGGCGGTCAACGCGTTGGTCAGTCCGGGCGAACTCCCCAGCCCAGGCAGCACGCTCACCGCCCGGTAACCCGCCAGTGCTTCCAGGTACTCGGAGTCGAACACGGCTTGGAGTGACTCAGCGTCGCTATTGCAGTCCGCGTAAGACGCACCGGCCTCAACCACGCCCCGAATCAGCGGCAGCAATCCGCTCAAGGGCAACCGGATCGTGTTGAGCACCAAGGCGACATCATCGAGGGCACCACGCAGCTCATCGTCGTCCAAGGCATCCAGGCGGGTAGAGACTGCCTTGTCTCCGCAGATTTCCGCTGCCGCTGCCGCTCGATCGGAAACTACGTCGGCAGTGACTACTCGTCTGAAAGCGCGGTCCTCCCCGAGGATTCGCGCCGCCGAAAGGCCAACCGGTCCACATCCCAGTAGCAAGACCGCATCGTCAACCATGGCGTCTCTCGGAAGTGTAGACCGCCAATTGCCTGGCCCCCTCTATCGAAGCATCAAAGTTAAGGAGCGCTCTCACCGGACGCCGGAGCATCACGCCCCTTGCCGTGAGCGAGCGCGGCGGCGGGCAGAAGACTGTGGTGTTCGATCCCGCCGCTTGGGCGTGCCGATGCTGGGCATCCTGAGATAGTTCGGCTGGAGACTGTCCAGATCGTCCGTATCCCCGAGCGCCAGCCTGGAGTGCGCCAGTGAAGCCAGCGAGCCAGCCCTTGCCGACGGGGGGGTATGGCACGGCAGAGCTCCGGACCCCAACCGCCCCTTGATGGCCTCCGTCCAGGCCCCCATCCCCTCGCCACAGAAAAGGGTTACTCCTCCGCCTATGTCTTCCAGTTCATCAAGCAATTCGTCCGGGCCGGTGATTCTGTCCTCCCTCAAGCGCATCCCATTTGGAGACACGAGCATCGAAGCCGCTTCCCCACGCCCTGCTTCCAGCAACGCGCAAATCCTGACTCCGGAGTCGAGAAATGGATACGCCTCGAGGTCCAGGCTGCCAACCCCGATGATTGGGATTCCGGTGGCCAAAGCCAGGCCTTTCGCCGCGCTGACGCCGGTGCGCAGGGCGCTGAACCCCCCTGGACCAAGCGCCACCGAAACCGCTTCCAGCTCCTTCGGTCGCACTCCCCGGCTCTCCATCAGCTGTACCACTGCAGGCATCAGTTCCGTCGAATGGTTGACCATCGACTGCCAGGCCCGAACAGCAACAACCCTTCCGCCGTCAGCCAGCGCAACCGAAGCGTTCCTTGTCGAGGTGTCGATAGCTAGAAGCATGGTCGGTCTAAGCTGTTCCCAAAGCAATGGAGTCGGCTATTTTGCCAATCTCAGAAAGCAGCTCTTCAAACCGTGAAGAATCCGACTCAATAACGATTTCCCGAGAGTCTTCCGTATCTCCGTAGTTGATCTCCAGCCACAGGGCGTCCTCCGGCAGCAACTCCTCGGCCCGCTCAGCCCACTCGATTACACAGACTCCACTGTCGAATAGCTGCTCGTCCAGGCCCAGGTCCCATGCCTCCGCCGGACTCCCGATGCGGTAGAGGTCGATGTGGTGGAGGGTGAGCCTGCCCTGGTGCCGCGTCATCAGGACGAAAGTGGGGCTGCGCACGTATCCCTCCACCCCAAGTCCACGGGCAAGTCCTTGGGTGAAGCATGTCTTCCCAGCTCCCAGCGGTCCGCTCAGCAGAAAAACGTCGCCCGCCCGGGCGCGTTCGCCGAAGGCACACCCCAGTCGCTGGGTCTGCCCGGGGCTGGCCGTATGGAGAATTAGCGAACTGCTAGCCCGGTCTTGCATTGGCCCGCCTGTCTAACTCGCGCCCTGATTAGCTGAGGATCGTCCGAAATGGTCCCAACCGCGGTCCGCGATGGAGAACTCTACCCCTAAATCGTCCACCATCTTGACTGCACCGACGTCCCCAGGGTCAAGGGCAGGCTCGATCCAGCCGATGATTGCAGCTCCTTCGCCCAGCCCCGGAAGCAGAGGATCTACGATTTCTCTGGGACCGGTAAACAGCAGGACATAGTCCTCGCCCCCTCCCAAGGCCAGTGACAGGCATTCCTTCGGAAACTGCCTCTTTAGCATCGGGTGCACCGGCACGGACAATTCCCTTATGCGCGCAGCCACCCCGGACGCAGCACATAGTTTGCTCAGGTCGTCCGCCAGTCCGTCACTTACATCCATGGCGGCACGGACCCCAGCATCCGCCAGGATTTGCCCCTGCTGCACTGCAGGAACGGGCCTTCGGTGGGCCCTGCGAAGAAAGTCTGCCGCCTCTCCGCTGGCGCCTGGCCGGTCCAGCATTAACATCAGGCCGCCCCCGGAACCGCCTACATGCCCGCTGACCGCCACCACGTCTCCAACTCTGGCATTCGACCGCAGCATGGGCTGGTCTCGCGTCGCTCCCATAAGCGCCGTCGTCACGAACAGCACCGGCGAGCCGACGATATCTCCTCCCACGATGGCCATGCCGTACTCTTCACCGATTTCCAGCATCCCCCGGTACATCTCTTCGATATCGTCTACTGAGGTCTCGGGCGGCAATCCGAGGGTGATCAGCGCGTAGGTTGGAAGTCCGCCCATAGATGCGACGTCACTCACGTTGGCGGCAATGGCCTTCCATCCCAGGTCGCGCCAAGGGGTGGTCTCACGGGTGAAGTGAATGCTTTCCACCATGGTGTCGGTGGTGAACAGCTCCCGGCCCTCGCCGGCCTGCCAGACTGCGGTGTCGTCCCCGGTGTCCACCAGCAGCGGAAAACGCTGAACGGCATCATTCCCGGCGCCACGCCTCACAACCATGCGGTTGAGCCGCTCGATTACCCCGAATTCACCGATATCCCTGACCAGCATCGCTCTCAGATTATAGCCCAATACCCTCAAAATTGACCTTTTGAATGAATTTCGACGCCAATGCCGCAATTCGCCGATGGTTGAAAACATGAAACACGACTAATTGGTATGCATCTAGATATCCCACTGAATGGAATGGCTTACGGTTTTCGAAAATGAATTTACGTTACTCGTTGCTTATTCATAAGGACGTCTAAATGTTAGGGAAGTTCCAGATGTTGAATGCAAGGGTTCTCCAAGTCGCCTTCCTGATGTCGGTTTTGGCGCCGATCAGCATATTCCTCGTGGCCTGCGGCGGCGGCGCCGAACCCGAGGCCACAGCTGCACCGGCGCCTACCCTTGAGGCTGTTACTGACGAAGTTTTCGAGTTGAAATTCAAAAGTGGTGGGCCGACGAGGCAGTGATACTCAATGCTTCCCTCATCCTTGAACGACGAAATGCGGCCCTCCAGGACTGGGAAGAATTGGGCATCAACCGGCATGACATGGCCAAAGAGGAGCGGGCTGAGTGGGCCAACACCCTTTCGGACATACCGGGCAACTGGATCAAGGAAATAGAAGAAAAAGGGCTGCCTGGCCGGGACGTGATGGTCGGATACATCGAAGTTCTTGAGGAAATGGGCCACGTGTTCCCAAAAGACTGGCCCGCCGAATATAGGTAGGGGAACTAGATTGTTCCCCGGGGAGTGTGGGGTGAATGAAGCATCCCACACTCCCCTGAACCCTCCACTGCGAGGGTTGACATGGACTTGCGAACGGTGGGCCGGCATCTTGAGCGAGCGCTCGGCTGGACAGTGAACACCAGCGCCTTCGGTGCGGCCAGCATCGTCGTCATTCTGATGGTGGTAGCAGATATTTTTGGACGCAAGGTGCTGAACAAGCCGGTGCCGATGCCTTACGAGGTCGGTGCCTTTATGCTGGTCTTCATCGTCTTCATGGGACTGGCCTACAGCCAGCGCCAAAAGGCGCACATCCGGGTGGAAATCCTCACCCTTCGCCTGCGGCACCATCGCAGCCGCGGCCGGTGCGCCGGTTCTGGCCCTGCTGACACCGTTATTTGAGCGCTGGATCTTCCGCGCCGACGTTGCCGTGGCTGCGTCCAATTCCCCTGCTGCCTGCAACATCGACGGGCCCTTGGCTACTCCGGCGGTGGCCCTCGTGGAATCCCCGGGCCTGAACTGGGAACGGTTCAGCCAGGCCATGAAGGAGGCGGCCCAGACTTCGGCCCTGGTGTTCTTTGTTCTCATCGGCACAATGATCTTCGCGCGCTTCCTGGTGCTTACTGGGCTGCCCGGTTAATTCGTTGATGGCGTCAATTAAGCCAACATACCCACGCTGCTCATCATGATCCTTTTCCTGGTGATGTGCGTGTTCTTGGGAATGTTCCAGGACTCCATATCCATGATGTCCATCACCTTGCCCATTGCGCATCCCATCATCGTGGGCTTGGGCATTGACCCGGTTTATTTCGCAATGCTGGGCAATGCTGGTGATCATGGCCATCGAAATTGGCCTCATCACTCCCCCGGTGGGACTGAACGGCTACATTGTCCGCTCAGTGGCGGTCCAGATGCCGGAGGGCGAGGACCTGCCGCTGGAGAGCATCTTTAAGTGAATTCTCCCCTTCTTTTGCCTGTCAATTGTGGCCCTGATCATCCTCATCGCCGTGCCGCCCATCAGCACCTTCCTGCCTTCCAAGATGTTCGGCTAAGGTTGTACGGCTACGAACGTTCAGCTAGACCATGCACTGACTTCTCAGCCGGCACGGGGGCCGGAGCCCAAGGGCCATACTTCGAATGGCAACGCAAAACGGAACGCCGCCGGACGATGGTGCCGGCGGCGTCTTGGTCTTCGTAACTCTGTGGCCTGAGGAACCCTTTGTGATCAAGCGTGGCTGGGTGGAACTGGAGCTATCGACTACCCACTTCTCCCGTACCGCCCTGGACGGCTACCGGGAGCACACATCAACCGAAGTGTGGTAAACCGTCGAGCTGCATGAGAAAATCAGGGCCCAACCAGGCCAAACCCTCGCTCGCTCGGCGGTGCCTCATATCCCTGAAGCCGTGCCTTTCGATTGCCGTCCCGTCAGAATGCGATGCCGAGCCAAGGCCAGCTTCGAAGTTGAAGAGCGTCGCGCCTTTTCCGCAGCCCTCGGGCTTCGCAACGCGAGCCCAGGCCACAATGGGCCTCCCACCGTCGACGGAACCGGGTTCCTGCCGCTCTACGAATTGCGCTCCGGCGCTTGACCCGGAGCCCCTGACCTATTCCCTCTTCTGTCCTACGCTGGTCACTACCTCGAAGGACAGCAGGTCGGCGGCGGTCCCGACCGGCGACCCGCCCCGTGCCCGATTGGCCTGCACGTGCCCCTCCGAGAAGGCCTGGCTGTTGAACCAGTTTTGAAACGCCTCCTCCGACTCCCACCGCGTGTAGACGAAGTAGCGGTTTTCGCCTTCGACGGGGCGAAGGAGCTCGAATCCCTCAAACCCTGGGGCGTTCTCAACAGCCGCCGCCCGGTGGGCGAATCTCTCCTCCAATTCAGCTCCTCGTCCCTCAGGCACGGTGATGGCGTTAATCTTGACCACGCTCATGGCAGCCCTCCTTGGCTGAGTGTCACCCTCGCGGACCAACTGCCCTGCGGGGAATCTTGGATTGCCTGCCCGCAGTATATTCCACAGAAAGAAGTAAAGGGCCAACCGCACCGCCTGCGGCCCAGGCAGGTGTGCCCTTCCCTCCGAAACGACCTCGCGCCGAATCGGCCACGCCAATATCCGTCCTGTTAGGTGGGGGAGACCTTCAGCCCCCCTTCTCTGGAGTTACTGACACTCTCTACCCCCGGGCGTCCCCGGAGAACCCCAGGTCGACGGCGCGCGAATCTCCCAAAGCACGTACGGTGCTTATCGCCAATAATCTCGAAAAGGAATTGCCACGCGCCTTCCTGCCTCAAGGAAACAGTCCCCGAAGGGGCTACATGCCAGGAAGCAACGCAGATTGGCTC
This sequence comes from Dehalococcoidia bacterium, assembly GCA_965222025.1. Classification (GTDB taxonomy): domain Bacteria; phylum Chloroflexota; class Dehalococcoidia; order Lucifugimonadales; family UBA3495; genus VXOI01. The sequence goes on from CBDCTI010000008.1 coordinate 773,877, forward strand.
CCAGCCCGCTGACCCTCACTCCTAGCAGCCCGTCTGAGGATTGACCGACTGGCGGTGTCGGTCAGCCGGGACTACCCTGCGACAACGGTTCTGGCGGGGTGCGGGTAGGCACCTGCGGATTGTCGCTTGAAAATCCCACTGCCCATGGACCGGCGCGTCTCCCTGTCGTTCCCAGTGGCGCCTTTTCCCCTCGCCTTGACGAACATCCCGGCCCCATACCGGAACAGCTTCAGCAGGTTGTGGCCGGCGCAGATGATCAGCCACTCCCGGTTCACCTTAGCCAGACCCCGCAGCAGGAACTGCCGGAAGCCCCGGCCCTGCTTGATCTGCCCGAATACCGGTTCCACCGTCTCCATCCGAAGCGCGTAGCGTTCCCTGCCCCGTTTCGTCCGCAGCTTGCGCCGCATCCGGTCCTTGGCTGACAGCCCCTTCGGTATGCGGCCACGGGGCGCCGGTGGCGGCACCCAGCCGTGGCGGGTCCTCTCCGGCGCGACGAACGGGTCCACTCCCAGGGCGTAGAGTTCCTCCACCGCCTTGGCCGAGTAGTATCCGGCGTCGGCGGAGACTTCCTTTGGGACTGTGCCCACGTTCAGGATGGCCTCCTCAATCATGCTCACGGCCTGATCCTTGTCCGAGGGCTGATCGGTGGCACAGGCCGCCACGATCACCTGATGCTCGCTGTCCACCACCGCCTGGCAGTTGTAGGACTGCTGGAAGTCCCTCCCTCCCGGGCCGGGCATGATCCGGGAGTCCGGGTCGGTGAAGTTCCGCTGCGCCTTGTCATCAGGCACCCCGAGATGATTGCGTCCCTCGGACTCAGCCTGCTCCGCATCCGCCAGGGCCTCGGCCTCCAGCGCCGCCTTGGCCTCCCTTATCTTCCGCAACCGTCCCTCCCGGAAGGCCAGTTCCTCCGGCAACTCATCCCCACGCCTGTCCTTCCCGTACCGGCGGTCCTCCTCCTCGTCCACCTCCTGCGCCTTGCGGAGCAACTCGTCCACCTCGGCCTGCAACCGCGCTTCCTTCTCCTTCATCCGCCCGTAGCTCATCGCCTTGTGCTTTGAGGCATTGGCCCTCACCTTGGTCCCGTCCAGGGCCACGTGCCCCAGCTTTACCAGTCCTGCCTGCTGGCACAACTCCAGCACCTGCAGGAACAATTCCCCCAACGCCTCCAGATGGTCCTTTCGGAAGTCGGAGACGGTGCGGAAGTCCGGCGTGTTGTTCGCCGCCAGCACCCGGTAGGCGATGTCCTCGTGCAGCCGCTGGGCGATGCGCCTCGAGGAGGCCACGCCGTTGCAGTAGCCGTAGAGCAGCACCTTCACCATCATCCTGGGATGGTAGGGCGGGCCGCCCCGCCTCTCCTGCTCGTAGCGGGCGGTGATGTCCGAGAGGTCCAACTGGTCCGCAACGTCGGAGATGAAGTAGGCCAAGTGCTCCGGCGGCAGCCATTCCTGGAGGGCCGCCGGCAGCAGCAACTGCTGGTCCGGGTCGTAGGGAAGGTAGGTCTTGCTCATTGACCGCTCCGATCGTCTGATGCTCCGTACCATCATACCCCCAACGGCTCACCAACCCCGTTTCTCGGACGGGCTGCTAGGCCAATTTGCGAAAGTGAGAAGATTTGGTGTTGACAAGGGCGAGAACGTCGACTATGATACCCGCAGTTGACCGTTCAAGCGGGTAAGCCCGTCGGGGCGGTCGTGTACCTTAACAATTGAATAGTGGAAGGAAGCTAGGTAAGTTCTGTTTAGAGAGTTTGATCCTGGCTCAGGGTGAACGCTGGCGGCGCGCTTAATGCATGCAAGTCGAACGTGCTTTCGGGCAAGTGGCAGACGGCTGAGTAACGCGTGAGTAACGTGCCCTTCGGTGGGGTATAGCCTCGGGAAACTGAGAGTAATCCCGCATACGATCCGATGGCCTTGGTTGTCGGATGAAAGCCTTCGGGCGCCGGAGGAGCGGCTCGCGTCCTATCAGGTAGTTGGTGAGGTAAAAGCTCACCAAGCCGATGACGGGTAGCTGGTCTTAGAGGACGATCAGCCAGAGGGGGACTGAGACACGGCCCCCACTCCTACGGGAGGCAGCAGCAGGGAATTTTGGGCAATGGGCGAAAGCCTGACCCAGCGACGTCGCGTGGGGGATGAAGGCCTTAGGGCTGTAAACTCCTTTTCCCGGGGAAGAGAAAGGACGGTACCCGGGGAATAAGCTCCGGCTAACTACGTGCCAGCAGCCGCGGTAATACGTAGGGAGCAAGCGTTACCCGGAATTACTGGGCGTAAAGAGCGCGTAGGCGGCTTGGTAAGTCTTTTGTGAAAGCTCCCGGCTCAACTGGGAGAGGTCAAGGGATACTACCTCGCTTGAGGGCAGTAGAGGAAAGCGGAATTCCCGGTGTAGCGGTGAAATGCGTAGATATCGGGAGGAACACCAGTGGCGAAGGCGGCTTTCTGGGCTGTGCCTGACGCTGAGGCGCGAGAGCGTGGGGAGCAAACTGGATTAGATACCCAGGTAGTCCACGCCCTAAACGATGAATGCTAGGTACAGGGGGTATCGACCCCTCCTGTGCCGAAGCTAACGCGATAAGCATTCCGCCTGGGGAGTACGGCCGCAAGGCTAAAACTCAAAGGAATTGACGGGGGCCCGCACAAGCGGTGGAGCGTGTGGTTTAATTCGATGCTAAGCGAAGAACCTTACCAGGGCTTGACATGTTGGTAGTAAGAACCCGAAAGGGTGATGATTCGGAGGTAACTCCGGAAGCCTTCACAGGTGCTGCATGGCTGTCGTCAGCTCGTGCCGTGAGGTGTTGGGTTAAGTCCCGCAACGAGCGCAACCCTTGTCGCTAGTTATCTTCTCTAGCGAGACAGCCTCTCACAAGGAGGAGGAAGGTGGGGATGACGTCAAGTCATCATGGCCCTTATGTCCTGGGCTACACACACGCTACAATGGCCGGTACAATGGGCTGCGAAATCGCGAGATGGAGCCAATCCCACCAAAGCCGGCCCCAGTTGGGATTGCAGGCTGAAACCCGCCTGCATGAACGCGGAATCGCTAGTAACCGCAGGTCAGCATACTGCGGTGAATACGTTCCCGGGCCTTGTACACACCGCCCGTCACGTCATGGAAGCCGAGAACGATTGAAGTCGCTGAGCTAACCCGTAAGGGGGGCAGGCGCCGAGGTCGGGTTTGGTGACTGGGACGAAGTCGTAACAAGGTAGCTGTACCGGAAGGTGCGGCTGGATCACCTCCTTTAAGGAGCACATGGTTCTGGCTGTTTCCCCGATTTATCGGGGCGGGGCCGGGGCCCACTCCCAGGTCGAACGGTGGGTGTTCCTTTCCAGAAAGCCAGTGGCCATGGGTTTACACCCGGAAGCCCTGCGTTCGAGCGCCAATTAGCGCTCCCAGGCTCATGGAGAGGTTCCCTGAGATAGTCCACCGAATCTCCGGCATTGCCGGGGACCTGTTAACCACTCTATGAACACCACCAAATCTCCCTTCCACTATTCAGCGGTTAAGGCAATAAAACGAAAGCCGGGCTCAATGAGCACGGCTTTTTGATTGGGGTATAGCATCCGAACCTCGGACCAATTTCCAACCTAGAGGGTTACATTGTGAGGTTTCGCTACTTATTAGCTTTGGTAGCGTTCTCGTTTCTCTTTCCCTTTGGCTGCACCACGTCCAGCCAAGCCGATCCCGAAGCGCTAAGAATGGCGGAACGAGAGGCGGAGTTGGACAGAAAGATGGAGGCGATGCGCATCGCGTTTCAGATTTTGGAGGGTTCGGAATTCTGTCGAGGGGGACCTTTCCCTACTGAGGAATTTTTTGAAGACTACTGCTTATCCGATGTCGAGAAAGCCTATCACCTCATAATTGAGACGGTAACGCAAGAATAACAATGAAACACAAAGATTGAGGGGAACTCTGTAATCTCAAACAGTGGGAAATGGAGAACGCGATTTGGAGAGATACGGGTCGAAAGGGCGTGACGTTTCTGATTTAGAACACGAATACTTGCGCATTCCAAGGGATGCTGATTTCCCCACACTTCCCATTCCAACCGATTTTCAAGATTATTCCCTCGCCTACAATCTCGGCACGAAAGAGCTATGGGAGACGACTGGGAAACATCAGCCAACCGGAGTGTCTGTACCTGACACCTTGGTTTATCCGAAACTTTTCCTGGTCCATCACTTTCTGGAGTTGGAACTGAAATCCGGGATCGAGCTAACCAATTCCGTCGGCCATATAACAGGGGAAATCACTGACGCACAAGACTGGCGGAGTCATGATCTTGATCATTTATTATCTCTGCTGAAAGCAAACCTAGCCATATTGGATGGAATGCCTGAGGGATGTCCTAGTGAACTAAAAGGGGCCTGATACCAGACATTGGGGCCACCATTGCGGCGGCGGACAAAGCTTGGAAAGACCTAAACAGTCTTATTTCATGCCTCGTCGATTACGAAGAATGGTCTTTGCGCTCCCAGGCTCATGGAGAGGTTCCCTGAGAAAGTCCACCGAACCCCCGGCATTGCCGGGGACCTGTTAACCACTCTTGAACACCACCAAATCTCCCTTCCACTATTCAGCGGTTAAGGTCAATGAAAAAGCCGGACTCGAAAGGTCCGGCTTATTCTTTTCTCTGGCCGATTCGCTCAGCCATTCATTCGGCAAGTGCGGGCAGGGCCCCTGGCCCTAGTTGATGCCCACCTCCATCTCACGCACTTCCACGCTCTCCAGACGGGCACTCTCCACGTGCCGCCGGCCCTCCGCACCAGATTCCACCAGGTAGCCTTCCAGCAGTACTCGCGCCTCCGACAACGCCTCTTCAGCAGTCCAACCCTGGGCGGTCAGGCACGTGCCTTGAGAGATCAGGCTGCAGTTGAAATAAGGCATTATCGCCGTAAATCCACCATCTTCATCCGGGTAGACGATGACCGTTACCTTCTTGATTTCCAAAGGGTGAGCTCCTGAGTCTTGGCAAAACATTGGGGCGGACCGTCCGTGTCCGCCCCAAACCTGTCAATGGACGGCGCCAAGTGTAGCACAACGCGCCGCTTCCGCTACCCCTTTTTGTGAAAATTTGTGTGCAGGTTATTGGGCCGTCCAGCCCCCATCCAGTACAAGTTCGCTTCCGGTCATGAATGAAGACTCTTCGGAGGCCAGGAAAAGCACCCCGTTCGCTATATCGTCCACCGTCCCAATCCGGCGAATCGGCGTTTCCGCAACCGCCTGTTCGCGCGCTCCCGGCTGGGACAGCCTGAGCTCGGTCATGGCTGTCTCGATGAATCCTGGATGGACCGAGTTGCACCTTATGCCTTCAGACCCATATTGAACTGCGGTCGATTTGGTCAGCAGGCGCACCGAACCCTTGGACGACGCATAAGCCGCAGCGGCTCCGTTGGCGGGAGATAGCCCGACCATACCGGCGATGGAGGAAATGTTTACTATGGAACCACCACCTGCCTCTCGCATGGCCGGGATGGCAGCCTTGGTGCCGAGAAACACCCCTTTGCTGTTTACATCCATGATCCTGTCCCAGAGCTCCGCGGGGGTGCCATCGATCTTCGGGGCATCCAGGCCTCCGGACGACACGCTGCCAATCCCGGCATTGTTGACCAGGATGTCCAGCTTGCCGTACCGGTTTACGGCCTCGCCAACGGCGCTCTCCCACTGGTCCGGCTCCCTAACGTCCAGGTGAATGTAAGTAGCCTGCCCGCCCAGCTCGCGGATCTCGGCCTCCAGCTTCATGCCGTCCTCATCGAGAATATCTCCGATGACCACAGCAGCGCCCTCCCGGGCGAACAGTCGCGCCTCAGCCGCACCCTGTCCTCTGGCCCCACCGCTGATCAAAGCCACCTTTCCTTCCAGTCGCATTCAAGACCACCACATTTTCAGGATATATCCAATCACTTGGCGGTCCAGCCTCCGTCAATCACCATTTCGCTGCCCGTCATGAATGAAGACTCATCAGAGGCCAGGAAAAGAACCCCATTCGCGATGTCATCAACCGTGCCAAGGCGGTTCAGTACCCCCTGCGTCAAGCCCCATTCGCGACCACCAGGCTGGTCGAGGAATGGTTGGGTCATAGGGGTTACTATGAATCCAGGGTGCACCGAGTTGCACCGGATGTTCTCAGGCCCATACTGGACCGCCGTGGATTTGGTGAGCAACCGGACGGCGCCCTTGGACGCGGCGTAAGACGCCGAACGTCCGTTGCCAGGGCCGATAGCTATTATGCCGGCAATGGAGGAAATATTGATAATGGATCCTCCGCCCGCAGTCCGCATGGCAGGAATGGCGGCGCGGGTTCCTAGGAAAACGCCCTTGCCGTTTACCTCCAGGATCCGGTCCCACACCTCGGCATCAATGGCGTCAATTTTGTCGGAGGCCGGGCCTCCTCCACTCTCCATTCCAGTGATACCCGCATTGTTGACCAGGATATCCAGTTTTCCGTATTCCGAGACCGCCAGCGACACCGCGCTCTCCCACTGTTCCGCTTCAGTCACGTCGAGGTGAGCAAACGTGGCCCGGCCTCCCAGCTCGCGAATCTCGGCCTCAAGCTTCATACCCTCTTCGTCCCGAATGTCCCCGATGACCACCGCCGCGCCTTCCTGGGCGAATAGCCTCGCCTCCGCGGCGCCCTGTCCTCTCGCGCTGCCACTGATGATGGCAACCTTGCCTTGCAGTCGCATATACGCTCTCCTCAATGGTGGTCAATACAACTTGTGCGTCCCACCTTTGCTCCTGAGCCTGGTTGTTCAACCTGATCGCCTGCCGCAACGGCCTCCTAAGTCCGAGACCTGGGTCCGTTCCGAAACTTCCTCTTGGTTTCGCTGTCCAAGCGCAGTTCAGCCTCCTTGGCAGGGGCCTACGGACTGGTTTCCTCATTCCCAAATATCTTCGTCCTAGGATTGGCGCCATTGTACTCTGTCTGCATGAGCACATACTGCGAAGAATAACCGCATGGAGTATGCTACCTTCGATCGGCGCTTCCCGGAACCTCGTTTCCATGAGCGCCAACATTCCACAGCGAGGTCGTGAAACAAATATGAGACTAGAAGGCAAAGTAGCGATGGTAACCGGCGGCAGCAACGGCATGGGAGCCGAAGAATGCCGCCTCTTCGCCAGTGAGGGCGCCAGGGTAGCGATCGCCGACATCCGCGAGGAGGACGGCCGGCGCGTCGAGGCCGAGATCGCCGAGGCCGGCGGCGATGCCATGTTCGTCAGCCTCAATGTCGCCGACGAAGACTCCTGGATCGCCGCTGTGGGTCAGGTCGTCGCCCGCTACGGTCGGCTGGATGTCCTGGTCAACAACGCTGGCATCAGCGGCAGCGGCGAGACCGACTTCCAGAGCACCGCAGCCTGGGACAGGCTTCTGGATATCAACGCCCGCGGAGTGTTCCTCGGAGCCAAGCACGCAGTCGCAGAAATGCAGAAAGTCGGCGGCGGTTCCATAGTTAACATTTCGTCGATTTCGGGTATCGTGGGACAGGAATCTGTGCATCCCGGCTACAACGCATCCAAAGGCGCCGTCCGACTTCTGACCAAGGCCCATGCGGTGCAGCACGCCAAGGATGGCATCCGCGTCAACTCGGTGCATCCGGGCATGATGCCGCCCATGCTGACATCCTTCCAGCGAGGCGACGCCCGCCGCGACAGGCTTATGAACGACGTCCCGCTTGGACGCGAGGGTCGCACCATTGAAGTGGCCAACGCCGTGCTGTTCCTGGCCTCCGACGAGGCCTCGTACATCACGGGCGCCGAACTGGTGGTTGATGGGGGATTCACGGCCAGGTAAAAATTCAACACGGCTCCATTCTGAAGAGGCGCGCTCCGACCCGCCCCTTCAGAAAGATGGACCGCAAACGGAGGTAGTGATGGGATTCCGCGTGCTATACCACTTGAACACCAGCAATATAAACGGCATCCCCGAGGAAGCCAGGTGGGCAGAGAGCATCGGCTACGATGGCCTATGCACCGAGGAGACCGGTCACGACCCGCTTCTCCCTCTCGCTCTGGCGGCCACCACTACCTCTCACGTCACCCTGGAGCCAAGGGTGGCCATCGCCTTTCCGCGGTCGCCCATGGTCTTCGCCTATTCGGCCATGGACCTGCAGAACCTCTCTGGCGGCCGGTTCCGGCTCGGCCTGGGAACCCAGGTCAAGGGCCACATCGAACGCCGCTTCTCCGCCCGATGGACGGCCCCCGGTCCACGGCTCCGCGAGTACGTCCAGTCTCTCCACGCCATCTGGGACGCCTGGCAGAACGGTACCCGCTTGGCCTACCACGGTGAGCACTACAATTTCTCCCTGATGACCCCCTTCTTCAGCCCCGGGCCGTCCGAGCAGCCCCGCCCACCGGTCTTCGTCAGTGCCGTCAATGCTTACAACTGCCGCGTCGCAGGCGAGGTGTGCGACGGCGTCTCCCTGCATCCCCTGATGTCGCCGGAGTTCCTGAAGCAGCGCATCCTGCCTCCCATTGCCTTCGGGGCTTCGAGGACCGGACGCGATGAGAAAACGGTCAATCTCAGCGGCTCAGGCTTCATAATCACCGGCCCCAACAAATCCGTCATCGAAGAGCGCAAGTATGCGGTGCGGCGGCAGATCGCCTTTTATTCTTCCACCCGCACATACAACACCGTGCTGGAGACCCACGGCTTCCAGGAAATAGGGGTCAGCCTCCACGAAATGTCTCTCAAGGGACAATGGGAAGAAATGACCGAGCTTATCTCCGACGAGGTTCTGGACACTTTCGCTATCGCAGTGGAGTACGACGAAGTGGCCGCCGCCGTCAAGGAGCGCTACAGCGGCCTGCTCAACGACGTGGTCTTCGGCATGGACATCAATAGCCCCGATGACGAGCGGCAACTTCGGAAAATCGTCGCCGAACTGCAGGAATAGCCTCCCCTAGCTTTCCCGAGAGGCCCAGCTGCCCGCCTCCACTCCCGTCAGGAAGTCCAGCACGGAGCGGTTGAACAGCGCCGGCTCCTCCAGGTTGATGGCGTGCCCGCTCTGCGGAAGCATCAGCAGCCCGCTGCTCGAGATGCAGCGCTTTATGAAAAGCATCGGCTCGATGCAGGGGTCGTCCTCGTCGCCCACCATCAGCAGGGTCGGCAGAGTCATCCGCCGCATCGGCTCTTCCAGCTCGAAGACTGTCGGCCGCTTCAGCTGTATGCCCTGCGTTATCAGGGCTGAACCCATTGCTGAGTGAGCCGCCAGCCCATCCCTGAACTTCTGCCATCCCACCGGGTCCTTCCGTCTGAACTGTATCCGAGTCGGCCCGTTGGCATACTCGTCAGCGAACCCGTCGATCCCTTCCGATTGCAGCCGGACCACGTTGTGCCGCCACGCCTCCATGTGCTGCTCCCGGTCGGTGGAGCCGGTGCCCGTCGCGGCAACAACCAAGGCCCTGCACATATCCGGATGGGCAATGGCGAAGCTCAGCACCGTCGCCGCTCCCATGGATAATCCCGCGATGTACGCCTGACCGATCCCAAGGTGCTCCAGCAGGCCCCGGACGTCGGCCACCAGCCGGTCCTGCGAGTAGGCCCCGGGGTCCTCCGGCACATCCGAAGGCGGGTACCCCCGGTGGCAGTACGTAATCACCCGGTACCTGCGGGCAAAGAAGTTGACCTGCGGCTCCCAGCTCGTAACGTCCCCAGCGAACTCGTGGGAGAAAAGCAGCGGAAACCCTTGTCCCGCCACCTCGTAGTGGATGTTTACCCCATCATCGGTGGTGAAGGTTGGCATACTCGCTCCCGTCAAGCAAAATACGCGTCGTAAGTCCATGGCCTGTCGGTGACGTCAACCACCGTTGGCCGAACCAAGTCTACCAGCCGGGGGAGCCCAACGCTTCCTTAATCCCGGGAAGCCCCATTCATAAACGGCGCCAACAAAATAGGAGGACAGCATGCTGAACAAATTGCACCACGTTACCTTTGTGGTCGAAAGCATCGACGACATGGCCAATTACATCGAGCGCAACTTCTCTCTTTCCCCCATGTCCCGAGACGAGTTCGAAGACCGCGGGTTCAAGTCCATCCTCTACCGCATCGGCGAGACCTACGTCGACTTCTTCGAGCCCCTCCGCGAGGACACACCTATGGCCCGCCAGCTAGCCGCCACTGGCCCCGGCGTCATGCACGTGGCCTTCGGCGTCGACAGCATCGACCAGGTCTTCGCCGACCTCCAGGCCAAGGGCAACGAGATGGGCGGCGACGGCCCAGCCGCCAGCCCCTTCGGCTATCGCAACCTGAACATCGAGACAACCAGTTCCCACGGCATCCTCTTCCAGCTCGCAGAGGGAGAAGTCTCGCACTAGGGTGCTAACCGTATCCGAACTCCGTTCCATTTCCGACGCCCGGTTTGAGGACGCTCAAGTGTTGTTCCATGCCGGGCGTTATGACGCCGCATCTTATCTTTGCGGCTATTCCCTCGAGTTGGCGTTGAAAGCCAGGATATGCGAAACTCTGAATTGGATTGAATTCCCAGAATCCGGAAAGGATTTTGAAGATTATCGGTCATTCAGGACCCATAACCTTAACGTGTTGCTGTCTCTTTCCGGGATGCGGGAACGCATCATGAATGAACAAGAGCAGGAGTGGGGAACTGTGATCGGATGGGACTCAGAACTCTGGTATGCCCGCCCGGGTCGCCACACCGAACAGACCGCATCAGGAATTCTGGATTCGACGGAAGTAGTTCTGAGGGCCTTATGGAGCCAGTAATTGTCGGCCCCATGAACAGGGTCGTTAATAAGCTTCGGGACATGGAACGGGACCTCTCTGAGAGCAAGGGAGGGTTCGTGTTTTTTGCCCTCACTCTCCCCGAGGAAGGCGGCCATAAATGGCGACTCGTGATGTCCGCGCAGTGGATCGATGGCCACCAACATGAGGCGCCCGGCCTCATACTAAAAGAGATGGATAAATACCTAAGTCAAAGGGAACGGTTTGACCTTTCGATTCAAACGGTCAGGACCGATAGTCCCGAGCTGGAGCCAATTCACGATGCCTTGGAAATTCGGCACGGGCTAGTCGAGATTTTCGACGTGGATCTCTTTAGAGAAACCATCCGCCGCGCCTACATAATTACCGCCCAGCGGCTAGCGCCCGCGGCAGTCGAGAAGGAGGCCTAGCACCATGGAATACAGCACTCTCGGACGCACCGGCCTGCGCGTTTCCTGCGCCGGCTTCGGCGGCGGCGGCATCGGCCAGGTCTGGGGACCCACCACCGAGGCCGAGGCCATCCGCTCCGTTCATCGGGCACTGGAGCTTGGCCTCACTTTCTTCGACGTCGCCCCAGGCTACGGCGAGGGCAAGGCCGAGGAAGCTCTGGGCAAGGCGCTCGCCGGCCGCAGTGAGGAGGTGGTCGTTGCCACCAAGGTCCGTCTTCGGTCTGACGAAATGGACGATGTCGCCGGCGCCGTCCGCCGCTCTGTCGACGCCAGCCTCGCCCGTCTGCGGCGAGACTCCGTCGACATCCTGCACGTCCACAACCGTTTCACCGAGCACCGCGACGAGGTGCCCAACTCCCTCTCCGGCGACGACGTCCTCGGACCGGTGTTGGACGCCTACCGGGAGATGCAGCGGGAGGGCAAGACCCGATTCATCGGCCTCTCCGCCATGGACCACCACGTCCCCACCATGCACCGCCTGATAAACAGCGGCGAGTACGACACCGTCCTCGCCTACTACAACCTGCTCAACACCACCGCTCAGCTGCCAAAGCCTCCAGGAGCAGAGGTGTTCGACAACGGACAGATCATCCCGTTGGCCAAGAGCCATGGCATGGGCATCATCGGCATCCGCTCCCACGCCGCCGGCGCCCTGACCCCGGCCCTCGACCGGCCTCCCGCGCCCGGCGATGCCCTCATGGCAGCCGACCTGCGCAAGGCGGCCATGCTCGACTTCCTACTCGAAGGCCAGATTGAAACCCTGTCCCAGGCCGCCATGGTCTTCAGCATGATGAACGCCGACATCGACACCACCGTCCCCGGCGTGAAGAACGCCGCCGAAGCCGAGGAGACAGCCCACTGCGCCGATCTCCCGTCCATCCCCGAGGCCCACCTGAAACGCCTCAATGAACTTTACGAACGCGACTTTCGGTAATCGCGAACAAACCCGCTACCGTCCGTTCTCTATCTAAAAACGTAGGGGCGCACTGATTGCGCCCCTACGGCTTTGACTACCCACCAAGGTTCCCCTACACCAAAGGCCAAACGTCCGCCGCGAATCGCTCCATCCTCCCCAGCATCACGTCCAGCTCCTCCGTCTGCCGCAGGAAGTCCAGCACCATCGAACCCACGCCCATATCCTGGTACTGCCGGATGTCCCCGGCCACCTGCTCCGCATTGCCCACGAAGGGCAGGCGGTCGCTCCCTGCCGGTGAGTCCGTCAATTCGAACTGGTGCGTCCGGTAGATGGTTTCGATCTCCGACGGGTCGCGGCCAAACCGTTCCGCGTACATGGCCAGCCGCTCCAGTCCCGCCGCCAGTTGCTCCGGCGTCCCCATCGGGAAGGTCGGGTTCGACCCCAGCGGGTACCAGCCGTCCGCCAGCTCCGCCGTCCTCCGCAACGCGGGACGGCTCTCGCCGCCGACCCATATGGGCGGGTGAGGCTTCTGCATCGGTTTGGGCAGGAAGCTGATGTCGTCAAAGCTGACGTACTTCCCTTCGAAGTGAGGGTCGTCGCTGGTCCACAGTTCTTTGAACGCCCGGATGTATTCGTCGGTTACCGCTCCCCGTTCCTCGAAGGGAGGCAGGCCCAGTGCCTCGAACTCCTCCCGCATCCAGCCCACGCCCACGCCGACCACCAGCCGTCCACCCGACAGCACGTCCAGAGTCGCCAGCGCCTTGGCCGCCACCAGCGGATTCCGGTGCGGGACGATGATGACGCTGGTCACCAGCCGGATTCGCGAGGTCTGTCCCGCCAGGAATGCCAGCAGCGTCAGCTGCTCCATCGACTCGCCCGACGGACTCCCCGGAAACTCTCCTCCTTCCGTATAGGGATAGGGCGAAGATATGTTGCGCGGCACCAAAATATGATCGCCGCTGTACAGCGCGTCATAGCCGAGCTCCTCGCCGGTCTGGGCTATTCGCCCCAGAGTTTCCGGGGTCGCCAGAGGTCCGCGCCCCGGCAGCGTGAATCCGTATTTCATTTCAATCGCTCCTGTTGGTCCCGGAAAGAGTCTTTCCGGAATTGATCGACCTTCAATTCGTGGAAGTCCCAAAAGCTGGGATATCGAACCGAATCACGGAAGTGAAACGGCAGCTAAAAAGCCCGCCTCAGGACCTCCATCACCTGCTCTCTTTCGGTGACCGTGACAGCGTTGGTACGGCAGCCCCGGTCCGTCAGCACCAGGTCGGCAATGTCTGGCAGGTCCTCTTCTGGTATCTCCAGCTCTCGCAGCCGGTGCGGCATTCCCAGTTCAAGTATGAAGTCGTCCACCGTCCTCGCCGCCAGCTCCGCCGCCGCCTCGTCGCTCATCCCCGCAATGTCATGGCCAGCGGCCCGCGCCAGCAGTGCCTGCTTGGCCGCCGAGGCAGGCCGGTTGAACTCCATGACGTACGGCTGCGTTACGCAAGACGTATAGCCGTGCCCGACCTGGTACTTGACGCCAACAATGTGGCCGATGGCATGCGAGAGTCCAACGGCGAAGTTGGGTGCTCCCATCATAGACATCCAGGCCGCTACGAGGCATTGCAGCCGAGCCTCCCCGTCCCCGTCGGATTGCCGAGACCGGGGAAGCGCACTGAACAGCATCTCTGCAGCCGACAGCACCGGCGCATCGATTGCCGGCTGGTTCCCCCGGCAGTACAGTCGCTCGATGCAGTGGTCCAGGGCCTTCACGCCCGTTGACAGCCACAGCCAGTCCGGCGTCCCGGCGGTCATATCCGGGTCGAGGACGATCAGGTCGGAGTACAGCCTGGGGTGTCCCACCCGGATCTTGTGCCCTTCACCGTCGTCCAGCACGTTCCCGCCGCCCATGTTGAACTCGCCAGCCGACAGCGTCGTCGGTATCGACACCTGGAAGGGCAGTGGCTTACCTTCCAGGTCGGGACGCATCATCATGTCCTGCTCATGTCCCTGTTGCCGCAGCGCCTCCACCGTTGTGATCCCTTCGGTCATCAGCACCGCGATCATGCGGGCGGCGTCCGAGATCGTGCTCCCGCCAATCCCCACCAGCGTGTCGGCGTCCAGCGAGACTGCCAGGTTGGCGGCCTCCACCGCAGTCGACAGCGGAGCCCGCTGCGTCAGGCCCGAATACACGCCAACCACGGTGCCCCCAAGAGCGTTGGTCGTTCTGCTGACGGCGTCCGTCTGCTCTGCCACTGTCTTGCCCGACAGCACCAGGGCCCTTTTACCACCCAGCTCCGCGACTTCCTTTCCCAGCGTCGCAGTCTTTCCCTGCCCGAAGATAACCCGGGTCGGAACCGTGGGATTGAATTCGCCATTCAAATTGGAATACGCGCTCATAACTTGACCCTCAAGAAAGATAGGAGCGGGCATGGCTGGCAACGCAATTCGGAAGGCCCCGCTGGTCCTTCCCCTGAAGCCTGCCCCGGAACCAACAGGAGCAAGCATCCGTGGGATCATTGCGAATACGTAATGGCGGAAGCAGGAGTCCTGGACTCCCTCGTTCCGGAAAACACACGATGGGCACCGATGCCGCAGTGGGCGCCTTTCGATTAAGCGAGGCTCCTGGGTCCACCCCGGTTGCGATTGTCAGATGGACCTAGTCCGTCAGCGGAATGATGATCGCGAACCTTGGCTCCGTGCCCACCACTCGCGTGGAGTGCCCGGTTCCGGTCAGGTCCTCGGCCATCAGCACGGTACCCGCGCCGTAGTGCTTGATCGTCCCGTCCGGCGTGCCCACCTCGATTTCACCGGTCAAGGTGATGCTGTACTGCCGTCGCGGCGCGGTGTGAAAATCGAGGAAGTAACCCGGCTCGTATACGCGAAAGGAAATTCCGGGCGTGTTGAATACCGGAGTCGAAAGGCCGTGGGCACCCTCGGTGTCCACAAAGCTCTGCATCTCGAAGTCCCGCTCTTCTATCACCGAGTTGCCGTCGTCTCCAGTGTACACATGAACAAACTTGGCCATCTCTTACTCTCTTCGTCTGGCTAACGGCTGCCTTTGTCTAGCTGCCAAGTATGGTACAGGAATCGCTAACCCCGTCAAGAAGCTCCGCACCCCCCAACTGGCCTTCCATTTGCCAATAGATGGAATGCTTGCCCCCGTACCCGACCCGTCTCTAGCCCACCCCACGATGCTGTCCCGAACTCGACCACCTGACCACACCGACGTTTAGAGCACAAGGAGCGGAAATTAGGAGAAAATCGAATTTCTCCCCTTCTCGGACTACAAACCGCCCTACGCTCCCTCAGAAGAGCAGCGCCAGTCCTTGCCCGGCCCCGGCCGACAGCACCACCACCAGCCAGGGCGGCCACTTCCAGATGGCCAAGAGGCCCAGCGCCACCAGCGCAAGCCCGAAGTCCTCTGGCCCGTGGACCGCACTGGTCCACACCGGGTCATACAGCGCAGCCAGCAGCAGTCCGACCACCGCCGCATTGATGCCACGCAGCGCCCCGGCAAAGCTGGCCCAAGTTCGCAGCCGGTCCCAAAACGGTGCCACGCCGATGACCAGGAAGAACGACGGCAGGAACATGGCCACCAGGGCAAACACCCCGCCGGCCGACATGGTGGGCATGCCAACCAGAGTTCCCAGGTATGCCGAGAAGGTGAACAGCGGCCCCGGCACCGCCTGCGCTGCCCCGTATCCCGCCACAAATTCTGCATCCGTGACCCATCCGGGCGCCACCACCAGTTCCTGTAGCAGTGGCAGCACCACGTGGCCGCCGCCAAACACCAGCGACCCTGCCCGGTAGAAACTGTCGAAGACCTGCAACAGGTCGCCGACCCCATCGCCCGCGAAGGCTCGCCACAGGAATGGCAGCCCCAACAGCAGCGCAAAGAACGCCATCAGGCAGGCAATCGCCAGCACTCTGCCGACCCGAAACAGACCGACCGGCTCGGCTTCCGGCTCCTCCGGCTTAAGCAGCCGCCAGCCGATGAGCCCCGCTGCTCCGATGACCGCCAGTTGTGCCCATCCTGTGGGCCAGGCCAGCACTCCCACGGTCGCCGCGATGGCAATCGCTGCCCGCGGCTTGTCCGGGCAGAGGCTCCCCGCCATGCCCCACACCGCCAGCGCTACCACCGCCACCGCCGCGATCTTCAGCCCCGCCAGCCAGCCAGCCTTCTCCACGTCCCCGAACAGCGAGAGTCCAAGCGCGAAGAGGATCAGCGCCACGGCCGACGGCGTCGTGAACCCCAGCCACGCCGCCAGCGCCCCTGGAAGGCCCGCCCGTCGCAGGCCGAGCCCGATCCCCACCTGGCTGCTGGCCGGCCCAGGCAGGAACTGGCACAGCGCCACCAAGTCGGCGTAGGCGGCCTCCTCCAGCCACTTCCGCCGGGCCACAATATCTTCACGGAAGTACCCCAGGTGGGCAACCGGCCCGCCGAATGAATACGGCCAGCACCTCCAGCGCGGAGCCACGCGAGGGTTCAGTCCCCACTTAATGCCCTCTCCACTCTGAGCTGCAGGCCCAGTATCCAGGACCGCACCAGCCTGTCTGAGGGCACGGCTGCCAAGGAACGCGCCATCATCCCGTAGACCCACCGTCGCCTGACGCGCGATGGACGTGCTGTGTCGAGCCACGCTTCATTCCGGGCAAGTACCTCCAGCGTCGCCAGCCCCAGCAGGACCGGCCACAGCGCCGCCAGCCGCAGCCGCACGCACCGTCGGGGCGTCGCCAGCACGTATTCCGCCGCCACCTCGAAGTGCTCCAACGCTGTGCGAATCCACGGCGTCAGCACGGCACGGGCGCGGACCGAGTTTGCAGGTTCAAGAAGGTCCGCCGCAGTAAGCCCGGTGGCTGCCAGGTCGATCTCCGGCAGATAGCACCGCCCGATGCGGAGGTCCCGAGGCACGTCCCTCAGCACGTTCGTAAGCTGCAGTGCCTTGCCGAACCGCACCCCCTGCCCGCTCATCTCCTCGGCGTCCCACCCTGAAAGACCGCTTTGGTGGGCCATCGCCATCAACGTCCAGAACTCGCCGACGCACCCCGCCACCAGGTAGGTGTAGTGGTCCAGCTCTTCGGGAGTCTTCAGCGCAGCGACCTCACCCGAGCCCTCGGCAGGAAAGGTCGTCAGGTCCAGCTCCATACCCCGTGTGAGCGTCCCGACAACCCCACGCACTCGCTCTCTATCGGCTTCCTGCAGGGCTTCCAGCAGCCCAAACACCTGGGCGGCATGTTCCAGCAGGACCACCTCCGCCTGGGATACCCCTTCCCGTTGGTCCTGAATGCCGCCAACGATGCGGCGTACTGCCTCCTCCGACGACGGCCCCTGTACTTGTTCGCGGAATGCAAGCAGCCGTACGAGTCGCTCCGAAGTTGGAAGGGCGCGGGTGTCGGCAATGGTATCGGCTGCCCGGGCCAGCAGGTATGCCGTCGCCACTGGCTCGCGCATGCCGGAGGGAAGAACACGAATGCTGATGTAGAAGGAACGGGAGACGCCCTTCAGGATCTCACCCAGTAGCCGCCGGTCACTCTCTCGACTCATCGCCGGGCTTCTGGGCCTTGCTTAAACCCTTGGGCCTAGACCGCCGCCTGGTAGGGAGACGGTATCTGCTCCCGGGTCACGCCCTCCAGCGCATGCCCCACCATCTCATCCACGGGCAGGCTCTGCTCCAGCCGCTCGATGATGGCCAGCCGCGCCCTGGTCTCGGGCCGGCGGGGAACAAACAGCGAGCAACAATCCTGGTCAGGCTGTATCGATATCGGGAACGTGCCGATGTTCCGGGCCATCCCCACGATCTCTTCCTTGTTCATTCCGATCAGTGGACGCAGCACCGGCATCCCCGCCACGTCGTCCACCACCGCGATGTTTTCCAGGGTCTGCGA
Source organism: Dehalococcoidia bacterium (assembly GCA_965222025.1). Lineage (GTDB taxonomy): Bacteria > Chloroflexota > Dehalococcoidia > Lucifugimonadales > UBA3495 > VXOI01. The sequence goes on from CBDCTI010000008.1 coordinate 791,827, forward strand.
GCTCACCTGTCCGCAACTCTCCCCGGTGATGATCGCCTTGGACCCGGACTGGCGCGCCAGCGTCTCTGCTATGCGCAGCATGAACCGCCGGTACAGCAACACGCGATACGAGGGCGGAGTTTCCACGATGATGCGCTTCTGTATCTCGGCCAAGGGCACCAGAAACAGTTCCGAGTGCCTCTGGTGCCGCGTCAGGTGTTGGGCCAGCTCTCCGGCCTTCTCAATCGACGACCGGTCCGACAGTGGGTAGCTGTGGAAGTGCACGAACGACGCCGGACACCCCCGCTTCATCATGTGCCAGGCAGCCACCGGCGAGTCGATACCACCGGAGAGCATTACTGCCACCTTGCCGCTTGTGCCCACCGGCAGCCCGCCGTGGGCCGGCGTCTCGTCGAAATACAGCAGGATCCCCCGAGTCTGGATATCAAGGTATATGGTCAGGTCAGGGGCAGAAAGGTCCACTCCAGCCCCGGTCACTTCCTCTACGAACCGGCCCAGCTCCCGGTTGACTTCCGGAGAGGTCATTGCAAAGCGCTTGTCCGCCCGGTTCGTTTCGATCTTGAACGTTCCGAACTTGCGGCCCTCCAGCCTCCCAGGCAGGGCTTCCCGGATCATCTCCAGGTCCTGCGGATATTCGTTGGCTAGAAAGAACTTGGCAACTCCGAAGCACTCACGAACCCTCTCCTTCACCTCCGGCCAGGCCCCCTCGTCCTCCAGCGTCAGACCGACCATGAGCTGACCGTGCCAGACGCGGGAAACCCCGGCGCCTTCCGTTGCGCGCCGCAGGTTCTCCGTTAGCCGGCGCATGAACCACGGGCGGTTCTTGCCTTTCAGCGCCAGCTCATGGGTCTTGACTATCACGTGGGTCTTCACACAGCCATTCTACACAACCTGACTTCGGGACGCAGGCAAAAAATTGCCCCCTCCATTCGAGAGGGGGCAAATAGGATAAGTCCGGCTCTGGGAGATCGGGGTCCGGGTTGTCAGGAAAAAATCGATTCCTTTATGGCTTGCACGTCGTGGCGAAGCTCGCTGTCCTCGTTTATTTCCCCGTTGATCTTGCCGGCGCCGTGAATCACGGTGGAGTGGTCGCGGCCTCCCAGGAGCCTTCCCACTTGCGTCGGCGGAAGGCCGATCTCGTGAATCAGCAGGTACATCGCCACCTGCCGCGGCACCGACACCGTCCGCTTGCGGCTGCGGGCCAGGAGGTCGTCCACCTCGACCCCGAAGTAGCTCGCCACTTCGGTCAGTATGCGCTGTGGGTCGATCGATGCGCGGGACTGTTCCGGGGCCACGTCGTTCAGTATCCGTTCCGTGGTGTCGAGAGTTATGTCAACATTCATCAGCTGTGCGTATGCCACCATTCGGTTCAGACTGCCCTCCAGTTCCCGGACGTTTCGCTGCACCCTCTTGGCAATTAGCTCGACTACTGCCTCTTCGAGGCCAACGTGCATCTCGTCGGCCTTGCTGGCGAGGATGGCCATTCTTGTCTCCAGGTCGGGCGGCTGTATGTCTGCTATCAGGCCCCACTCGAACCGGGACCGCAACCGCTCTTCCATCAGCGGCAGCGCCCTTGGAGGGCGGTCCGACGATACCACCACCTGGTTACCGGAGTTGTGCAGTTCGTTGAAGGTGTGGAAGAAACCCTCGTGGGTCTGTTCCTTGCCGCTCAGGAACTGCACGTCGTCCACCAATAGCATCTGCACTGACCTGTAACGCTTCCGGAAGTCCTCCGTCGTTCGGTTTCGGATGGCCGTGATGAACTCGTTGGTGAACTGCTCCGAGGTCACGTAGAGCACGGACATTCCCCGCATGGTGCAGGTCCTTCCAATCGCCTGTAGCAGATGGGTCTTGCCCAAACCCGCCCCCGAGTACAGGAACAGCGGGTTATATGCCAAGCCAGGAGTCTCCGCAACCGCCTGGGCCGCGCTGAACGCCAAGCGATTGGACGGGCCGACGACGAAGGACTCGAATGAATAGCGCGGGTTGAAGGACCGGAACTCGAACAGCGGCTGGTTGGCCTCTGGCGTTACCCCGGGGGGCAGCTCCGCCCGCTCCGCTGCGAAGGAGATCCCTTCCGAACGTACCTTGAGCTGCAACTCCAGGGGCCGCGCCGCCACCTTCTCCAGCGTGCGCTGTAGGGCGTGAAACATTCGCTGCTCCAGCCATTCAACAGCGAACGAGGTCGGGGCTTCTACGACGAAGACCTGCCCGTTCTCAGACACTCCTTCAGTGGGTTTCAGCCAGGTCTCAAAGGTCGGCCGGGGCAACTGCATTTGCAGGTCCCCTAGGACAGCTCGCCAGACCTCCCGGGCTGATGGATTTTTCATGCCGTACCTGCCCTCCTGTCCCCGCACATCGCGTTGGTAAAAGCCAGCCCGAAAAAAGGCAATAAGGTACTCGTGGCCTCACGACCGGAAATAAAAACTTGGGCCTTCCTGCTTCCGCGTCTCGGCGCTGTTGTCCAGCGCCTTTGCTTAGCTCAACCCGGCGTGCGCCGGGTTCCGGGGTGCCTTGGCCTGGGGTGTAGGCCACTCGCTTCGTCATGCGCAATCAATGTTGCGCGTGTGGAACACAGGCAAATTAGCAATTTACGGAGTGGACTGTCAACGGAGTAATCCGCGAAAATCCCGGTATTTCCATCATTTTCTTCGCACTAGTTTAAAAACTGTTTAAACTCATATTTGGTGACGAAATTCCGTTCTTTGTGAGATGGTTTTCTAATTGCTCAAAAATTTCTAAACAAATATTTCAAGCGCTTATGTCTAGTATCGCCCTTTGCCTCATGAACGCCTGCCTCTGCGAAACCATTTGCGGCCCTCGGCAGGCTTGGCTATAATTGCCGCATCCCTTGCGGGGCCGTGGTCCGGCCCCGATTGCATTATTCGCGTTGGATTTCCGCCCCTGACTAATCCGGACTTCGTACGCTGCGGGGCCGGAACACGGGAGAATCAATGCCACCTCGAAAACCACGCGCCAAGGCTAATTCCGGGAATAATGGAGGAGCAGCCGTCGCCGAGGCAACTGGCGCCCTCCCCGGAGGTTTAACTCCGGAAGATCTCGCAGACTTCTATCGCAGGATGGTGTTTTGTCGCACCATCGACGAACGTATCTGGGCCCTGAACCGCCAAGGCAAAGTGCCTATCGCCGCTTCCAGCCAGGGTCATGAGGCCGCACAGCTGGGAAGCCTGCTCGCCGCCGAAAAAGACGGCGACTGTTTCCTTTTCCCTTACTACCGGGACTTGGCCCTCAAGTTTGCAGCCGGCCTTACCGCTGAGCAGGTCATGCGCTCCTTCATGGGAAAGGAGGGCGATCCCTACAGCAATGGCCGTCAGTTCCCCTTGCAGGGCGCCGACCTGCCCAACAATATCATTCAGATCTCCAACGTAGTCGCCGCAGGGCTGACCCAGGCTGTCGGCTACGCCATGGCCTGCAAGATGCGCGGCGAGCCTACAGTAACGCTGGTCTACTTCGGAGACGGCGCATCCAGCCAGGGCGAGACCCATGAGGCGATGAACTTCGCCGGGATACACAAGCTGCCCGTTGTCTTCATCTGCGAAAACAATCGCTACGCCATCTCCGTCCCTCAGCGCAAGCAGATGGGCATCGAAGAAGTGGCCAGTCGGGCCGCAGGGTACGGCTTCCCGGGGTTCACAATCGAGGGCCTGGATTTCATAGCATGCTATGAGGCGACTCGCGAGGCCATCAATTCCGCCCGTTCCCAGGGGCCGGTGCTGCTTGAAATGAAGGTTGAGCGGTTCATGTCCCACACCACCGACGACGATGACCGCCGCTACCGACCGGTCGATGAGGTTGAGCTGGCACGCCAGCGGGACCCCATTGTTACCCTTGGCAGCCTCCTCCTGGAGCAGGGGATCCTGGCCCAGGAGCAACTGGACGAAATCGCTGCCAGCGCCCTCGATGCTGTAGACGCCGCAACCGACGCCGCCGACGCCGCCAGCCCGCCGGACGTTTCCACCCTGCATTCGTTGGTCTATTCCGGCTAGAAGAATTCACAGGAAGCCTATTCACCCCCCTTTGCTACCGGGGGGCAACCACAGCCATCCACGGCATTCAGGAGTCTTAGATCTGTGGCCGTCAAGAGCGTAATTGAAGCCGTCCGGGAAGCCATCCGGGAAGAGATGCAGCGCGATGCGTCCGTGTTCGTCCTGGGCGAAGACGTAGGTGCCCGCGGAGGGGTGTTCCTGGCCACCCAGGGCCTCTTGGAGGAATTCGGCGAGGACCGCATCATCGACACCCCACTGGCAGAGGCCTCAATCGTCGGCATAGCGCTGGGAGCAGCATTCCGAGGCCAGCGGCCCATGCCCGAGATCCAGTTCTCCGACTTCGTCTGGCCCTCCATCAACCAGTTGATCGGCGAGGCGGCACGCACCTGCTACGGCACCAACGGCGCAGTGCAGGTCCCCATGACCGTGCGCATACCATACGGCGGTGGCATTCGGGGAGGCCTGTTCCACTCCCAGAACGTGGAGACCCACTTCTTCCACACGCCCGGGCTAAAGGTGGTCACTCCCTGCACTCCCTACGACGCCAAGGGCCTGCTCAAGAGCGCCATCCGAGACAACAACCCGGTGGTCTTCCTGGAGCACAAGAAGACCTACCGCCTGGTGCGTGGTGAGGTCCCGGACGGCGAGTACACCCTCCCCCTGGGGCAGGCCGACGTGAAGCGCCCGGGCAGCAGCGTCACCATCGTCAGCTACGGTCTCACCCTCCACTACTGCCTAGAAGCGGCTCACGAAGTCGCGGCCGAAGGCATAGATGCGGAGGTGGTCGACCTCCGCACTCTGAGCCCGTTGGACAAGGAAACGATACTCACTTCAGTGCGCAAGACCGGCAAGTTACTGGTCGCCCACGAGGACAACGTCACCGGCGGTATAGGCGCCGAGATCGCGGCCCTGGTGGCGGACGAGGCTTTTGAATACCTTGACGGCCCCATCGTGCGCGTCTGTGGGCCCGACGTTCCCACTATGCCCTTTGCGCAGACGCTGGAAGACGCCTACATTCCCGATACGGCGAAAATCGCCGCCGCCTTGCGAAGGCTGGCGGCCTACTGAATCAGGCAGTATCCGCGACCCTCTCCTGCTGGGAGAGGGAATTTCATTCAGTCGAGTGGTGATCAATTGGCCGTAACGGTTGAACTTCCCCACGTTGGCGAGTCGGTGGTCGAAGGCACCATCGGCAAATGGCTGAAACAGCCGGGCGACTCTGTTCGGCGATATGAGCCGCTGGTAGAAATCGTTACCGACAAGGTCACCATGGAAGTCCCCTCCCCGGTCGAGGGGGAGCTCCTGCGGGTGCTGGCTGAGGAGGGCGAGACTCTGCCCATGGGCACTCCTATCGCCGAGGTAGGGGCTCCCGGAGAGACCCCGTCAGCCGAGTCTCCTGCGAGAGTTGCGACACTCGTCGAACCGCCTCCCACAGCCGCATCGGTCCCGGCGGCTTCTCCCGGAACAATCGGCTACTTGATGCGCGACGTCACCCCCGTGGGTCCAACCGGTGGCGCCGCAATTGAAGCAGCGGAGCCGTTGGTGGGCGTAGGAGCCCAGCCCGCGCCTCTCCCTGCCCCGGCTGCAGCCCCGACAGCCACAACTGCCGTTGCCCCCACTGCGCCCGCGGTTCCCGCGCAGCCCGAAGGCAGGCAGCGCCTCTCGCCGGCCGTAAGGCGGTTGGCGCGCGAACAATCCGTGGACCTGGGCCAGATTCAAGGCACCGGCATGGGCGGCCGCATCACCCGCGACGACGTCCTGAGGTTCCTCTCCCAGCCGCAGCCGCAGCCGCAGCCTGTTCCGGCCTCTGCCGCACCATCCTATGCCCCGGCGCCAGCTGCCACCGCCACTGAAATGGCCGGTCCCGACGAAGAGCGCGTCCCCCTGACCCCCGTGCGTCGAATGATCGCCGAGGCCATGGTCCGCAGCGTCACCGAAATCCCTCACGCCTGGAGCACCAAGGAAGTTGACGTTACTGGCCTGGTCGCATTGCGCCAGAGCGTTCGGGCCGGGTTCGAACATCAGGAGGGTGTCTCCCTGACCTACATGCCCTTTGTGATTCGAGCCGTGGTTGAAGCCCTGCGCAAGGTCCCAACCATGAACGCCACCTGGGGCGGCGACTCCATCGTCCTTAAGAAGCGCATCAACCTCGGCCTCGCGGTTGCGGCACCCAACGGCCTGATCGTTCCAGTAGTCCACAACGCTGATCGCCTGGCCATCTCCGGGCTCGCCCACGCCGTCCATGACCTGAGCGAACGCTCCCGTAGCAATCGCCTCGCGATCGACGACGTGCAGGGCGGAACGTTCACCCTCAACAACACCGGTGCCCTCGGCAGTTCCCTCGTCTCCGGCCCCATCATCAACTACCCCCAGGCCGGCATAATGACGACCGAGAGCATTGAGAAGCGGCCTGTGGTGCGCAACGACGCCATCGCTGTCCGCTCAATGATGAACATCTGCCTCTCCTTCGACCACCGCATCAACGACGGCGCTGAGGCCAGCACTTTCCTGGAGGCGGTCAAGACCCGGCTGGAGTCCTACGGCCCCGAAACCTCCATCTACTAGGGTTGAACGGGCACCATGCCAGGCCCGGAGCAGTGCCAATTCAGCTGGCTTGGGACGGACGAATACCTTCGAGCTCGTGAATTGCAAGCCGAGCTGGTTGATGGAGTGCACGACGGCCTGTCGCCCAACACCCTCCTTCTCCTCGAGCACCCCCACGTCTTCACCCGCGGCCGGTTGGGCCGCGACGAGCATCTCCTGTCCTCGCAGGATGAATTGGCCTCCATCGGCGTCCCCGTGTACGAAACGGACCGTGGCGGTCAGGTCACCTACCACGGACCCGGCCAGCTCATTGGCTACCCCGTCATCAACCTTAGAAAGTGGGGCGGCGGCCCTCTCCAGTACGTCCGCACCCTGGAGCAGATTATAGTAGACACCCTGGACGATTTCGACATCGCCGCCCACACCGAGCAGGGCCTCACCGGCGTTTGGACCGCCGCTGGGAAAATAGCGGCCATCGGCGTCAAGATCAGCCGCGGCGTCGCCTTCCACGGCTTTTCCATCAACGTCAGCACGGACCTCTCCTTCTACCGCCACATCGTCCCCTGCGGCATATCGGATCGACCGGTAACGTCAATGGCGGCACTGTTGCCGGAACGACCGGACCTCGAAGCCGTCCGCTACAGCCTCGTGTACCACTTCGGCCGGGCCATGAGAATGCGCATGATTGAGAACCCTCGGGAGTCCGCAACTACTCTCAACTGATTCCCTTCCCTCGTCCGTTTCTTTTGACACTCCGGTTCGCCCGTTGCTACACTCGCCGCCAGATTTGAATCCTGGAGGCTTGGGTATGGCGGTGTCGCAGAAGATTCGGCAATACATGGCGGAGGGCGGCTGGATCCGCCGGGTCTTCGAAGATGGGCTGGCCCTAAAGGCCCAGATAGGCGTGGAGAACGTCTTCGACCTCTCTCTCGGCAATCCGGTCATTGAGCCTCCTGTCGAGTTCAAGAACGAGCTGCGTCGACTCTCCGAACAGCCCATGGCAGGCATGCACCGCTACATGCCCAACCCCGGCTATATGGATACCCGCCAGTCGGTCGCCGAGTCGCTGTCCGGGGAAACTGGTCTCCCATTCACTGGCAACGAGATCATCATGACCTGCGGAGCCGCCGCCGCCGCCAACGTGGTCCTGAAGACAATCCTGAACCCGGGCGACGAGGTCATCGTCCTCGCCCCCTACTTCTTTGAATACCTCTACTACGTCGACAACCACCATGGCGTCACCGTGGTGGTCGACACCACGGATCGTTTCCAGCTCGACCTCCAGGCCATCGACAACGCGGTCACACCGCGAACCCGGGCCATCATTGTCAACTCCCCCAACAACCCGTCGGGAGTGGTCTATTCGCCCGAAGAGATATCCGGGCTGGCCGAGCTTCTCAATCGCAAGCAGGCGGAACACGGCTCGGAGATATTCCTCATCAGTGACGAACCCTATAAGCGCATCATCTTCGATGGCATGATCTTCCCCCAGATTCTGCCGTCCTACGACAACTCGGTAATCGTCACTTCCCACGCCAAGGACCTGGCACTCCCGGGCGAGCGGATCGGCTTCATCGCCATCAACCCCAACCATAAGGAGAAGGAAGAGCTCGCCAACGGCTTCAGCTTCTGCAACCGTACCCTGGGTTTCGTCAACGCCCCTGCGCTAATGCAGCACGTGGTACGCAACCTTCAGGGTGTCAGCGTCGACCCCGATTACTACCAGCGCAAGCGGGACTTCATGCACACTGCCCTCAGCGAAATGGGCTACGACACCGTCAAGCCCCGGGGCGCGTTCTACCTGTATCCCAAGGCGCCCATCGAGGACGATGTCGCTTTCACTCGGGAACTGCTGCAATGGAACGTGCTGGTGGTGCCGGGGCGGGGATTCGGTACGCCCGGTCACTTCCGCATTTCTTACTGCGTGGAGGACTGGGTGCTGGAAGGGGCAGTCGAAGGCTTGGCAAAGGCGGTCTCGGCTTAACACCCGGGAGCATCTCTTGGAAAACAAAGAGGGGCGCAAAACTATGCGCCCCTCTTTGTTTTGCCGGTCCACTGGGACCTGCCTCATACCTCTTGGGCGGCCGCAACCCTGACTGGAGGCTTGGGCCGGGGTATCAGCCAGTAACCAACGGCCGCAAAGGCGTAGATGACTGCCAGCGGCATCAGCGCCCAGTAATAGCTGCCGGTGTGGTCATAGATGAAGCCCATCCAGACCGGCGTGCTCATCGACATCAACTGGTCAGGCAGGTGTTGCCAGCCTCGCAGAGTGGCGTAGCTGCGACGTCCGAAGAAGTCTCCCATAATGGCCCATGCCAACGGGTTGGCCGTCTCCGACACCGACATGAGCAACACGAATATGTAAACCTGCCACAGCGCTCCGCTGTGGTTGAGCAATGCCCCTAAGGATAGCGCCCCGCCTATCATCGCCAGCGTACTGAGTCGTTGCTTCGACAGGTTGTCGCCCAGCCAACCCACGATGGGATTCAGAATCAGGGAGCTAAGGGAAAGAAGGCCCAGCATAAGGGCGGCGATCCGGCTGGCATCGTCCTCGGCTCGGCCCTCCCCTGTCAGAAACCAGACGATAATCGGCACGAAGAGCCACTGCATTCCCGAATGCACGGTGTTCCGCAGGCCTACCGCCAGCACCAGCAGCCAGTAGGTAGGCGTCCTCATCGCCTCCCGTGCAGTGAAATCGGGCTCTCCCGGAGACGGGCGGAATTCGTAAGACGGACGAGCCGGCTGACCGCCGGGCCTATTTACCTGGGACCTCGCGGCAGACTCCAACGGCTTGTCTCCGTCGGGCAACACGCCGCGGCTCTCTGGAGAACGATGAACAAAGAGCGCCAGTGGCACGACTATGGCGAGTATCGCCACCCCGGAAGCGAACGCTATGGGCCTCCAGCCTATCTCAACAACCAGCAGGCCCACCGCGGGGGCGATGATAATGCCCCCAAGGGGGCTGCCCATGCCGGCTACCGCCATGGCAAGGGCCCTGTGTCGGCGGAACCACTGGTTAATGGCCGGCATCACCGCATTGTTGTATCCGGCCCGGAATCCCAGGGACATCAGCCCGACAAAAACCAGCAGGAAGAATAGGTAGCTGCTGGTCAGTGAGAGCAGGATGAATCCCAGCCCGGAGGTTACGCCACCCAGGACCATGATGAGCCGCGGGCCAAACCGGTCGTTCATCCACCCCAGCAAGGGTCCCTGCAGGCCCCCCTCCATTCGCCCCAGCATTTCCGCCAAGGAAAAGACGCCCACTCCCACGCCCAATTCTCTGCTCATCGGGTTAACGTATGCGCTGAATCCCCGGTTGAATGTGCCGTGCTTCAGAGAGTCGATCGTGGCGGAAATGGAAACAATCCACCAGCCGTAGAAAACCCGCTCCGGCAGACGCAGGATCCTTTTTGCTTCCGAAATCAGCAACGGCTTGGAAATCCTCCGAGACTGGCGGCCTCATGCTCTTGGCTAGGCGTATTCAAGGTGGCTCACGAACTAAGATTTTCCCCAAAAAGCATTCCGGCCCAGCGGCGCTTCGCCGGGCCGGAATAGGGCACCTGGTTTGCCGCGGACTACTCGTCTAGGTTGATCACGATATTGTCCGGCCCACGGGAAAGTACTGCTTCAGCGGGTTCGTCGTAGGGATTCCCCTCGATGTGGTCGAAGTGCGCCGGTACGAAGATGAAATCTCCAGGGCCGGCTTCGATGTATTCCTTATACTCCTCCCCGTAGTACACGCGGATGTGGCCTTTCAGCACGTAGGCAGCCGTTTCCGCCTCGCCGTGGTTGTGGGGCGGCCCCATGGTGTTGGGTGTGCACTCGACGTGTCCCAGCCAGATTTTCTCTGCTCCGGCTGTGTTGCCATCGATGCCGGGCTTCCGGATCATTCCTGGAGTCTGCGCGGTACCCTCAGGAGAGCCGACGCCATGCACGACCTTCAACTCTCTTCCCCTAGTAGAGGTGCTCATATTGCCTCCATTATCTACTGCTGTTCCGTTTGACCGCGAAGGCAATGATACTGCTGCGTTACCCTCGGGGCAAGCCAAATGGAGCATCTCCAACTCGAGCGGCGTTAACCTGCTTTTATAGGATCTACGATGTTTGATGAAAATGAAAAGACCCCTCTCTTCAGGAATGTGACACTGGGGGCAGGCATTTTGTTGCCTCATACTGTCATCGGCGCCATATCCTTGTCTTCTGGCGTCGTTGAGAGCAACCGACGATTTCCTCTACGTCTGCTGTTGCCTAATCAAAATTACGCTAAGTGGTATCGTGGCCTGTACGCGGTCTATCAGCTCCACGTAGCTCCAAAATTCACATTTCTCACAAAATCTTCACAATTTCCCGATCATTTTCGGATTAAATTATATTTTGTGCACTCGGGTTCCGGTCTTCCTTGTCACGACCTGCCGGAAACGGAGTCGTGAATTTCTGTGAGAGGCACGTCGGTTCTTATGGGCGAATTTTCATTTCTTGCCTGCGATACAACCCACGTCGTCCTCTTTTCAACCTCGATTTGGCCTCAGAACCCTATTTGAATGCGTAACTCTAAAAGATTTCTTGTACCATCCGCGAAACCTTTTTTACAAAAATGTTGTGATCGAGAAGGCCCGGTCGTAGCGTCCCACGTCGCAGGTCTCGCAGACTCAGCGCCCGGTGGCCCTCGACTGGCGCCTCTCTGCTCCTCAAGATATCTGGATGCTGAACGATGCAGGCGCAAATTCACAAATCTGATTACCAGAGGAACACCATGCTTCTGACTGATCAAACGGGCGAACTGTCAGAAACCGCTCGGCTTAAGCAGGAAAACTCCGCCTTGCGGAACCGACTTTCCAGGTTGAGCGATGCGACCCTGCGAATCAGCCAGAGCCTCGATACCAACGCGGTTCTGCAGGAAGTCATCGACAGCGCCCGGTCTCTTGCGCAGGCCCAATATGGCGTCCTCCTCACTTATACGGATTCCGGCGAAGTAAGGGACACCTTTACCACAGGCATCACTTCGGAACAGGCCAAAATGCTCGCCACTCCCCCCCAGGGGATGGGCCTGCTCGGATATATGAGCGAGCTTCGCTGGCCCCTGAGGCTTCAGGATATCTCCAGCCATCCGAAGTCTGTCGGATTCCCCGAGAATCATCCGCCAATGAAGACTTTCCTCGGGATGCCCATCTACCACCGAAATGTTCATGTGGGAAATATCTTCCTGACAGAAAAGGAAGCCGAAGAAGACTTCACCACAGAAGACGAAGAAATTCTCACGCTCTTGGCCTACCAGGCAGCGGCTGCGATCTATAACGCACGCCGCTATGAGCAGGAAAGACTGGCCAAGGATGACCTCGAGACGATTGTCGACATCTCCCCCGTTGGTGTCATGGTAATCGATGCCCGGACCGCCGAACTCAGGACATTGAATGCCGAAGCCATCAGAATAGTAGGAGATTTGGGCGCTTTAGACACAACCTTTAAGCAAGTTTCTTTGGAGGACTTTGCCGGCCAGATCACTCTCTGCCGCGCCGACGGGACCGAAATTCCGCTTGGACATGATCCAATGTCGCGAGTGCTACAGAGCGGGGAAACCGTGCGTGCCGAAGAGATCATTGTTTACAGGGCAGACGGAAAGTCCATCTCTACACTCGTAAATGCAGCCCCCATTGCTTCAGAAGACGGGCAGATCTCGACTGTGGTGGTTGTTTTCCAGGATATGGCCCACTTGGCAGAACTTGAACGGCTTCGCTCTGAGTTCCTTGGCCTGGTGAGTCACGAGCTACGAACCCCTCTGAGCACTATCAAGGGTTCTACATCGGCTCTTCTGTCGATAGCGGATTCCATGAACCAGACCGAGCCTCTCCAGCTCCTTCGCATCATCGACCAGCAGGCCGACCTGATGCGCGCCCAGATCAACAGCCTCATCGAACTCACCCACATTGAAGCCGGCACTCTCCCCGTCAGCCTTGAAGCCGTTGGCGTCGCTGAATTGGTCGAAGACGCCAGCAAGGAATTCTGGCGCGGCAACCTGAGCACCTTTACCAGGGACATCGCCGCCGATATCCCCAAAATCGCGGCCGACAGGCAACGCATCTCCCAGGTTCTGAAAAACCTGCTCACCACCGCCGCCAGACACTCCCCCGAAGATTCCGCCATCCGGGTGACCGCGAGCCGGGACGACATCTACGTTTCGATCGCCGTGACTACGGATGGAGGCCGGCTGATTTCCACGGATCCCCACCACCTCTTCGGGAAGCTCTCCAAGAATCACCCCCAGGACACTGCCTCCGCTGGCATCGGCGGCGACGGCCTCGCCCTCGCCATCTGCAAGGGGATCGTGGAGGTCCACGGGGGACGCATCAAGGCGGAACGTGGCGAACACGGAAGGGGCATCACCTTTACCTTCACCGTTCCCATGGCCACCGATCCCGAAAAAGAACCTGCCTCCAACCACCATCTGCCGCCAGCCATGCTCGATTCGTCCCAGATCGACAGTGCCCAGATCATTATCGCTGTCAAAGAGACCAGGAGCCTCGGTACCATCCGGCGCGCCCTGTCCCGGGCGGGGTATTCCACCCATGCCACATATACCCTGCATGAGGTGGACCGCCTCGTGGCCGACGAGAAGCCGGATCTCGTCTTCCTCGATATGACGGAACCCAGCGCGGAAACCTTCAACCTGCTCGACCGCGTATCCAACGGGGCAGGCTTGCCCGTCCTGTGCCTGTGCAACACCGGAGATGAAGAGACCGTAGTCCGGGCCTTCGACATGGGCGCCGACGGCTACCTAACTGCCCCAATTTCTCCCACGGAGTTGGTCGCCAGGGTCGGGGCAACCCTTCGCAACAGGGCTGTCTCCAGGCAAGCCGAAGCGCCTCAGGACTTCATTGCCGAGGGCCTGGTCATCAACTACGCGGCCCGCACGGTCACCCTGGATGGTGATCCCGTACAGTTGACGGCCACCGAGTACAAGCTCATCTTCGAGCTCTCCAGCAGCGCCGGCCGCATCCTGACCCAGGACGAGCTCCTTCAGCGGGTCTGGGGCCCCGAATACATTGGCGAGTCACAGCTACTGCGATCCTACGTGAAGTCCCTGCGCCAGAAGCTGAGGGACAACGCCAGACAACCTTCATACATCTTCACCGAGCACGGCATCGGTTACCGTATGGTCAAGCCGTAGGCAAACCCACGGCAGCACAACCGGCGGGCGGCTGACCCGGCCAACGTCCAGCCCCGGCAGGACAACTCGGCCCAAGTTCAGCCGCCCTCCTCCGCACCCGCTCTACGCCTCCGCCCGAAGCAACGCACCCCAGCGACACCCTCGTTGTTGCCGGGAAAACAGACGGCAAGCCCCAGGTTCGTCCCTTCGGTTGACAACACGGCCCCCTCGTACCACTATGGCCGGAGTCACCCGCTGGCTCTCGCCGTATCCCCGCAATCTCAGCAGACTCCTGGACAGGTCTTCCCATCCGCTCTTCAAGTCGACTCCCCCGTCTGCGGACCTTCGACTCCTTCCTACGCTTCCCGGACTTCCGGCTGCTTTGGTGCGCAAACTTCTGCGCCAACACCGGGACGTGGCTCCAGCTGCTAAGCGTGGGCTGGCTCGTCAAGGACCTGTCCGTCGACTCGCAGATAAGCGGCCTGCTGGTGGTCGGAGTGGGCGCCATCAACACCCTCCCCAGCCTGCTCGTTAACCCCCTTACCGGCGTGCTCGGTGATCGCCTCGACCGCCGCAAGCTGATGATGACGGTGCAGGCCATGGCTGCCGCCCTGGCCCTTGGGTTCGCCTTCCTCGTCGACAGCGAATACATCCGCGCCTGGCACGCCTACGCCTACGTCCTCATCTCCGGCGCCTTCCTGGCCATCTCCCAGCCCATGCAGCAGGTGCTTGTCGCCAACTCAGTGCCCCGCGAAGCGGTCAGCAACGCCTACGCCCTGAACGTCCTGACCATCACCGGCACCCGCATCTTCGGGCCCTTTATAGGCGGGCTGCTCATCTTTTGGCTGGGCTACTTCTGGAACTTCGCCCTCGAAAGCGCCCTCTACCTCTCGGTAGTGCTCTTCCTGGTGTCGATGCGCGTGAGGTACTCCACAGCGCACGCCGAGGGACCGAAGCGAAAGTTCACGCCCATCGCCGACTTCCGCGACGGCATCCTCTACCTCTGGCGTCAGCAGCGCGAGATATTCCAGATGATGGTCGTGTCGGTCATCCCCAACACCGTCCTTCATCCCGTCTGGTTCCTGCTGCCGCTGTTCACCGCCGAGGTGCTCCGCGCCAACGTCGATATGGGAGGCTACCTGCTGGCCGTCACCGGCATTGGAGGCTTCATCTCCACCCTGGCGATCGCCACCCTCGGGCTGCCGAGGCGGCGCGGCTACGTCCTGCTCGTGACCGCTGCCTTCAGTTCCGCCTGCACCATGGCCCTTGCCTACTCATCGTGGCTTCCCGCCGCTTTCTTCTTCCTTGCCGCCATGTCCCTCTTTCAGTCCCACTACCGCACCACCCAGGGCACCGTGGTGCTCACCCTCGTCCCGGACCAGTACCGCGCCCGCACCTTCGCTGTCCTGGCCTACGAGCGCGGTTTCCTCACCGCTGCCAGCGTCCTCGTCGGTATGCTGGCAGACGCCACCTCTGCCTCCATGGCCATCCTGGCCCTTGGCGCCCTCGGCCTTGCCCTCACCGCCGTCTGCACCCTATCCCTGCGGCAGGTCCGCGCCTTGGCATAAAGAGAAAAGCCCGGTCCGCCTCCGCGATTCCTTAGCCTCACCGGCAGCGGTTCTCCGCAGACCTGATTGTTCAACTCATTGGGACTGACTGCTACCTATCCCGTTGGTCCTGGGCTTGTCGAAGGGCCGTCCGTCCATGGTTCGACAAGCCCTCCACTAACGGCCCACGGTTTGTCCATAAATTTAAAATGGTTGGTCTATTAGTCCACAAACACGAAGTTCGATCCGGTACTCAGCGGCTGCCCTCTGAATTCCGAGTCCTGGTTGACGATCAACACCACCACCGTCTCCCTTGCTACCGTTTCCAGGGTGTTGAACGCGGCTAACACCTCTCTGGGGTCATAGAAGAACCAATCCTGCGTGGACGGCTCCAGGCGCCAGATCCGGACCAGCGCCCCCTCTCTGATCAACTCCTTGAAAACCACCGCCGGGTCTCCGCTCAGCGGAGGCGGGCCAACCTCCACGCTGTGGGTGATGAGCACTCCTGACGCGTCGACGCGGAGGGCCAGGTCTCCGAATTCAATCTGCGGCACCGTGATCTCGATCTCGAACTCACCGTCCCTGTTCGTGCTCGGATAGGGCACCGGCGTGATGTCCCTGTCCTCCAGCTCGATTGATCGGATCAGCGCGAACGCCGGCATGTCTTCGCCGCGGATGGTCAGCAGGTCCCCCGGCGACACCCGGTACGGCGTCGTCGTGATCTGCCCCGCTGGCACCGTGTGTTCCGCCTCAGCCGTCACGATAGTCTGTTGCCCGTTGCTGAATCCCCTAGACTGAACCGTAACTTTCTGCAACCTTCCTATTGGCGCTGTCAGCGGCACGTCGAACTCGAACTCGATTCCCCCACTCGCGTCGGCCCTGCCCGACCCCAGGTGTATGTCGCCGTCGAAGACGTCCCCACCGTCGCCGTACCACACCTGGAACCGCTCGTTAGCAATGAACCCCAGGCCGGTGAATTCCACCCCGGTGCCCCTTCGGCTCTCCGCCCGGTCCAGCGTGATGGCCGCCCCCAGCACCTCCAGCGTCGCCTGCCCCAGCGTGTGGTCCCAGCCCTCCACCCGAACCTCGTTGTCCCCTATGGGAGCATTCAGCGGCACAGTAACCTTGAACGCAAAGTTCCCGGTTGTGCTCACCTCGAACTCCGACACGTCCTCGGCCACAGCATTGCCGTTGATCGATATTCCCTGAATGTCGTCCCGGCCACTCGGATTCCGACTGAACCCCGATCCGGTGATGGTAATCCTCTGACCCCTGGCTGCTGCCGCAGGCGACAGTGTCAGCGACTCCGCCACGATCTCCACGGTCTTTTCCACCAGGGCAACTGGCTCGGACCTGACTCGCATCTTCGCGGTAGAGCCAGAAACGATCCCGCCCCACAACCCTCTCCCCATCAGGTCGGCACACGGGTCCTTGTTTTCGATGAGCTCATCATCTTCATCGACCAGTTCGAGTTGTTCGTGCCCGTAGACCGCGAGTGTCTGGTCTCCGGGGGGAACGCCCCCCGGCACAGTTACTTGCAGCGTTATCGTGCCGGTGTCATCCGGCAAATACACACCGTCGGGGTCAGGCTCAAAGCAGTTGGTGTATTCAATTGGTTTCACAGCAAATGCTTGCACACCTCCGATTTGCACTGCTGCAACCTCCTGGTGGTCACTCTCCCAGTCCAGGATTGTGATCCTCAGCCTCTCACCGATCCCCACCGTTGACGGCTCGAAGGACATCGAGCTTCTTATATCAAACACCGCGAAGTGAATGGCGCCGTTGCTGTCTCGAGTCCAGACCTTGTATGCCGGCTGCCCAGGTTCCCCTCCTGCATTGACCCTTACCGTAAACGATCCTCGAGAGGTCCTTACTGACGCAAGGGTTTCCCCCGGATCAATGACAGGGGGATTCTTCAGGCCTTCGAAGTCGACTCCTATTTCTTCCGCCTCGGCCTCAAAAACAGTTACAGTACCTTGGGCATATCCTTTGCCTTCCAGAGTAAACTGGCTTCCGCGAGGCCCTTCCACCGGCCTGACGGAGGTGGTTCTCCGAATTACTGCAGTAATCTCGTCGTCAACATAGTTTGAACCTAATGAAAAGACCTCAATAATCCTGTTGCCTGCCGCAAATGGATTCCTGATCCTGGCAAATTGGCTGATGCCAATGGAAAAGTCTCCCTCAGCCACGATTTTATCTTCGGGTATTGTCAGGATGACCCTGTCTCCTTGCACCAGCACGTCCGAGGGGCTAAATGTAACACTCTCATCCTCATCCTCAACGTCCGTCGTTCCGAAGGTTACCCTTGTATTGCCGATGGTCGTTGGCAGACCAAAGCTGGCATCTTCCGACGGGCCGGAGAAATCAACGACAATCTCCTGGTTGCCGCCGATTGGTTGAGTAGCAAACGTCGCCAGCTGCACGCGTACCGTCGCCCCCGGCACGGTGGAGCTGACCGGATTCTTAACTACGGCGATGTTCTTGTCGGTGGCTGGGCGATCATCCCCGCTGCCATCTCCTCCAAGAAAGGTGATCTCTATAGGATATCCATCGCCAGGGTCGTCAAAGCCCCTGGGAATTTCCGGAGCCAGGATACCGGTGCCTTCGTTAATGGTGATAATGAGGAATTCTCCAGGCATGTCGGCAAGAGTTCCAATGTTGGGAAGTGTCAAGGTCAGTAGGTTGAGTGTAGATATTGCAACCTGACCGGAATTGATGTTGATGACGCTAGAGGCAACACTATCTGTAATGTCTATGTTTGCTGCAAGTGCGCCAGCATCTACGTCTGATAGGTCAAAGTCGGCTAGCAGCCCGTCCGAGAAACGGGGTTGGTGAGCCGTTGGGGGTATGATGGTACGGAGCATCAGACGATCGGAGCGGTCAATGAGCAAGACCTACCTTCCCTACGACCCGGACCAGCAGTTGCTGCTGCCGGCGGCCCTCCAGGAATGGCTGCCGCCGGAGCACTTGGCCTACTTCATCTCCGACGTTGCGGACCAGTTGGACCTCTCGGACATCACCGCCCGCTACGAGCAGGAGAGGCGGGGCGGCCCGCCCTACCATCCCAGGATGATGGTGAAGGTGCTGCTCTACGGCTACTGCACCGGCGTGGCCTCCTCACGTCGCATCGCCCAGAGGCTGCACGAGGACATCGCCTACCGGGTGCTGGCGGCGAACAACACGCCGGACTTCCGCACCGTCTCCGACTTCCGAAAGGACCATCTGGAGGCGTTGGGGGAATTGTTCCTGCAGGTGCTGGAGTTGTGCCAGCAGGCAGGACTGGTAAAGCTGGGGCACGTGGCGCTGGACGGGACCAAGGTGAGGGCCAATGCCTCAAAGCACAAGGCGATGAGCTACGGGCGGATGAAGGAGAAGGAAGCGCGGTTGCAGGCCGAGGTGGACGAGTTGCTCCGCAAGGCGCAGGAGGTGGACGAGGAGGAGGACCGCCGGTACGGGAAGGACAGGCGTGGGGATGAGTTGCCGGAGGAACTGGCCTTCCGGGAGGGACGGTTGCGGAAGATAAGGGAGGCCAAGGCGGCGCTGGAGGCCGAGGCCCTGGCGGATGCGGAGCAGGCTGAGTCCGAGGGACGCAATCATCTCGGGGTGCCTGATGACAAGGCGCAGCGGAACTTCACCGACCCGGACTCCCGGATCATGCCCGGCCCGGGAGGGAGGGACTTCCAGCAGTCCTACAACTGCCAGGCGGTGGTGGACAGCGAGCATCAGGTGATCGTGGCGGCCTGTGCCACCGATCAGCCCTCGGACAAGGATCAGGCCGTGAGCATGATTGAGGAGGCCATCCTGAACGTGGGCACAGTCCCAAAGGAAGTCTCCGCCGACGCCGGATACTACTCGGCCAAGGCGGTGGAGGAACTCTACGCCCTGGGAGTGGACCCGTTCGTCGCGCCGGAGAGGACCCGCCACGGCTGGGTGCCGCCACCGGCGCCCCGTGGCCGCATACCGAAGGGGCTGTCAGCCAAGGACCGGATGCGGCGCAAGCTGCGGACGAAACGGGGCAGGGAACGCTACGCGCTTCGGATGGAGACGGTGGAACCGGTATTCGGGCAGATCAAGCAGGGCCGGGGCTTCCGGCAGTTCCTGCTGCGGGGTCTGGCTAAGGTGAACCGGGAGTGGCTGATCATCTGCGCCGGCCACAACCTGCTGAAGCTGTTCCGGTATGGGGCCGGGATGTTCGTCAAGGCGAGGGGAAAAGGCGCCACTGGGAACGACAGGGAGACGCGCCGGTCCATGGGCAGTGGGATTTTCAAGCGACAATCCGCAGGTGCCTACCCGCACCCCGCCAGAACCGTTGTCGCAGGGTAGTCCCGGCTGACCGACACCGCCAGTCGGTCAATCCTCAGACGGGCTGCTAGATTGATTTCTATCTTGTCTCCAACGTCTAAATAGTTGGACCGATTCTCTGGAGGGTAGAACCTGAGGGCCAGCTCGCGGTCTCTTCCGCCATCCACCTCGATGACATTCTCGTGGGGGTCGTCGTGGCCGGGTTCGTTGCAAGCATTCCCGTTAAAGTCGTCGTGCATGTCTGGCGGTGTCTGGTCGTCGGCACAATCATGCGCCCCAACCACCGCAGGCTCAGCCACGCCCAACGCAAGCCAGGCAGCCACCAGCCCGGCCGCTAGCAGCAACGCAATCCAGAACGATCTGAGCGTCTGCAGGTTCATCTGCTCCCTATTCCGCGGCCCGCCGACGACTGCAACTCCTGGCTCCTGCACATATTTCATCTTGCCCAGGTTGGCTTGCAGACTTCCGATCTGCAGTATCCGTCGCAATCACCTGAATTCCAGGGGCCTGCTTGATCGGGGATGAAGCCCCACTCTCAAGCCGGGCCGTCCCGATCCCGCCCTTCTTTGGCAACCCCTTATGTCAATTCATCCAATCTTCACCGCTATGTTATCCACGGGAAACACCGGTTATCCACAATTTCACCGGTAGTTTTCCACAATCAACGCAGTATTCCCGCACAATACCTTATTGTTAATTGGTAATATTGGACTCCCAAATGGCCCGTAACGTCGTTGATCGCCCCAATCGTGTGCCGCCGTGAATCTCAGGGACATCCCGTCATGGTAATCCACTGATCCCGCGAATCGTGGCTCGGATAGGAAATTTGCTGGCAGGGTAACGCTCAAGTTGAGGTAGTCTGCGCGGTGTCGCGACGGGCTTGAACCCCGCCCCGCGACGACAAGGCCGCCTTTCCGTTCCTGGCCACCAGATCAGGGCAATTGCATTCGGAAGATTTGATGACATTTGCCGCTTGCCTGACCTTACGGTACCCACGTACCATTGTGGTATGACATCTGCTGAACGCACTTGTTTCGGTCCCTGTTGTCTGGTCGCCTTCGGCTTGAGGCACCCCGGCACCCCAGAAAGTGGACATGGGACTATATGGGACGAAATGGTACGGGAACTGAAAAATCTCCGCTCGACGATCTCCGTATAGCGGGCTTTCAGCTTTGAATCCGGCCCAACCCGCCGACGAAATGGGAAATATCAAGAAGAAATGGGATGCGATGGGAAAAATTCCATCTCATCTCTCCCATGAGCAGTCTTTCGGCATGTCCCCCCTGTGATCCAGTCCCGCCTTGCGTCCCTCAATTAGACATCCCGCCGACATCCCGACCAGGAAGCCCCCCAGTCGAGTATCAGTCCTCCTTTGCGCAGCGAATATTCCCACCCACTCAGGAGAGACCTCTGGCTTCGCAACCGCCGCAACTGAAGGGCCCGAGACCGGCCTCCGAGTGATTTGCGCACGTCGCCTGGTCGTGGTTTACTGACCCTCAAAAGTGTCGCCTGCAACCTGCTGCGGCGGAGGATCGAAGTGAGCCTGACCAACCGGATCGCCGAGTACATCACCACCACTGGGCTGGAGGACTTTCCCCCCGATGCCATCGACGCCGCCAAGGCCGCCATCATCGACTGCCTCGGATGCGCCCTGGCCGGATCGACAGAGCCCCTCGCCGACGTCCTCTGCAACTACATCACCGACCTCGGCGGCAAGCCCTCGGCCACCGTCATCGGCCGCGGCTTCAAGACCACCGTCCTCGAGGCGGCCCTCGTCAACGGAGCCATGTCCCACGCCCTGGACTACGATGACGTAACCTTTATAACAAAGACGCATCCCAGCGCCGCCTTGATCCCCGGCGCCCTGCCACTGGCCGAGGAGATCGGCGCCACCGGTGGCGATCTGCTGCTGTCCTACCTGTTGGGCTTCGAGGTTGCCTGCGCCGTCGGCGACGCCATCAGCCCCGCCTACTTCGACGACCTGGGCTGGCATCCTACGGGCCCGCTGGGCACCCTCGGAGCCGCCGCCGCGGCAGCACGTCTGCTCCGACTCGACCCCCAGCAGACCGCGATGGCCATATCCCTCGCCGCGTCCCAGGCCTCGGGCCTCCGACAGAACTTCGGCACCATGACCAAGCCCTACCACGCCGGGGCCGCCTGCCGCGCCGGCGTCAACGCCGCCAAGCTCGTTCAGGCCGGCTTCACCGCCTCCGACGACGCCCTCGAGGGCCGCTTCGGATTCATGCGCGCCTTCTCAGGCGGCAGCGGCTACGACCCCGACCGCACCGCCGCATCCCTGGGTAACCGCTGCTTCATGGTCGAGTCGGGCATCGAGATAAAAAAGTACCCCTGCTGCGGTAGCGCCCACCTCGCCCTGGATGCCACCTCCCAGATCCTCCGCCGCGAGTCCTTCTCCGCCAACGACGTCAACCGCATCGACGTCCTCGTCGACTTCGACCCGCCCCGCTCCCTCATCCACTCCCGTCCCACCGGCGGTCTAGAGGGCAAGTTCAGCATGCAGTACTGTCTCGCCGCCGAGATCATCGACGGCGAGATTGGCCTCTCCACCTTCACCGACGAGCAGGTCATGCGCACCGAGGCCCAGGACCTCATCCCCCGCATCGAGATGCGCCGCCACCCCGGCTACGAGGGCCAGACCAGCTGGACCGAGGCCCACAACCTCGTTGAGGTCCATCTGAAGGACGGGCGCGTCCTTGCCGAGCGCGCCGACCGCGCCACCATCGGCGCCCTACGGGGCGTCACCCGCGACGATGTCCGCGTAAAGTTCCGCGACTGCGCCGCCGTAGCCCTCAACGAAAACGACGCCCGGCAGGCCCTGGATTTGCTCGACAACCTAGAGGACGTCGGCCCAGTCACCGCCCTCGCCGAGCTCCTCGGCGGCTAGGCAGTGAATGTCCCGCAAGTTTCAAAGCCCCGGAACGCGACAAAACACGGAAGATGAGAGATCCGGGATGCACTCGACCCGGCTGGGTGTCCGATGACCTGTCCCCCTATTAGATAGCGGGTTCTTCACCACCCCTTCTGGTCTTACCATGCACTAGGTGGACGAAGGCCAGGGTGAGCCGATGGTCTTCGTTCACGGCAACCCGTCCTGGTCTTTCGAGTTCCGCCACCCGGTAAGGGAACTCCAGACCCGGTACCGTGCATCGCTCTGGATCACGTGGGCTTCGGCCTCTCATCCCGCAACAACCGCCGCGAAGACTTCCATCCAAAAGCCCACGCCGAAAACTTCACGGCTCCGCTCGACCACCTGGAACTCAGGGACGTCACCCTGTTCCTCACCAACTGGGGAGGTCCGATTGGCCTCGACTTCGTCCGTAGGAAACCTAACCGGACCAAGAGGATCGTCGTATCCAACACCTGGTGCTGGCCCGTCTCCCGAAACTTACACTTCCTGTTCTTCAGCTCCCTGATGGCCAGTCCGATTGGTCAGTTCCTGATCAAGCGCCTCAACGCCTCTGTCAACCACGTTACGCCCAGGACAATGGGCCGGAAGTCCGCTCTCACTCCTGAAGTGATGGCCCACTACCGGAACGCCCAGCCTGTCGGGCAGCGAGGCGCCTGTGCGGCCTTCCCTGGCCACATCGTGGGCGCCACCAACTGGCTCTCCGCTCCATCTGGGAAGACCGCTCCAGCTTCGCCTACAAACCCGCGCTGCTCCTCTGGGACTTGAAGGACATCGCTTTTCGCCGGAAGGAACTCAACTGCTGGAAGTCCAACTTGTCCAACTTCACCTCCCACGACTTCCACGACTGCGGCCACTTCCTCGCAGAGGAAGCTCCCGCCGAAGTCGCTTCTGCCCTCAGGTCATTCCCGGCTCGAACTTTGCCCGATACTTAATGGCGATCAAAAGCCGACTTTCCCCATATGAATAGCAAAGGGCCACCTCAATTCATCGAGGCGGCCCTACTGCCCTAACCGTACCGCTAAAGGACTACTGCGACGTAATTCCCCCGTCGATGACCAGCTCGGACCCGGTCATGAACGACGACTCATCCGAGGCCAGGAACAACGCGCCGTTGGCGATGTCCTCCGGCGTTCCGATCCGCTTCAGCACAGTGCGCTCTATGGTCTCCTCCCGGCTGCCGGCATCGGGCCACACCTGGTCACCCATCGCAGTATCGATGGGCCCCGGATGGATTGAGTTGGCCCGTATGCCCTCGGGGCCGTGCTGTACCGCCGTCGACTTCGTGAACAGGCGTACCGCGCCCTTCGAAGCGCTGTACGCCGTGCTGGTCCGGCTGCCCACCAGCCCAGCCGTCGAGGATATATTCACGATTGACCCGCCACCCGCTTTTCGCATTTCAGGAATTGCCAGCTTCGTGCCGAGAAACACGCCCTTTGCGTTGATGTCCAGGACGACATCCCATTGCTCGCCGGAGGTCTCCAGCACGTGCCCACCCCGCCAGATGGCCGCGTTGTTGACCAGGACGTCCAGCCTGCCGTATGCGGACACTGTGGCATCAACGGCCTGCTGCCATTCCTGCTCGCTGGAGACATCTAGGTGCACAAACGTGGCGTCTCCGCCCAGTTCGTTTATCTCCGCCGCTACCACCATCCCGTCAGGATCCATAACGTCGGCAATGACCACCTTGGCTCCCTCGCGTGCAAACAGCCTGGCCTCCGCAGCTCCCTGTCCCCTGGCGCCGCCGGTAATCAGCGCAACCTTTCCTTCCAGTCGCATTTCACTTCCTCTTTGATGTTTTGGCGCTCGCGAATACTATGTTCAATTCCGAACCGCGAAGGCAGTTTAGTTGCGCCGTCTTTGGACGGTCAATTAGTCCAGGGAATGGCTATCAACCCGCGGCGCAGACACCAGTAAGAACCAATCGGATAAAGGTTCCCAAGGTTACGAATTGGGTTTTCGTGACGCAACTCCGTCGACATAAATTCCGGGCCCGCGCCAAGACCACAACTAGGAACTATATAGCTGACCTACACGGTGTTATTCCCAAATCGTTGACAACCCGAGCTAGGCGCGACTAATATACCGGCAATCCTGCCTGTGCGCTGGCACCGGTTTTCACAGCCAGTTGGCAGGCCCAAGAAAAGCGAAGCCTACCCTAATAGATTCAAGGAGGGAACCATGGGCGACCAGGACATCGCATTGATGGCTCACCTAATGCGCCGCGCCGGGTTTGGCGCGACCAGGGAGGAGTTGGAGGCCAGGGTAGCCAAGGGCTACGAGGCTACCGTAGAAGAACTGCTCAATTCTGACGACCAACCCACTCTGGACCGCAACGAGATGATGCGGTATCACCCCTGGACCTGGCGGCCCGGCACCTTGCCAGGCATGGGCGCAGCAGAGTGGCTTCACGACATGGTTAACACCGAGCGCCCGCTGGAAGAGAAAATGGCACTCTTCTGGCATGGCATTTTCGCTACCGGCGTCTCCAAAGTCGACCACTATGACGACGTGATGGACATGATCGTCAAGTTCCGCGAGAAGGGTATGGGTGACTTCCGCGAACTGCTGGTTGAAATGGCCAAGGATCCAGCCATGATTTACTGGCTGGACAATTGCGAAAACCACGCCGACGCCGTCAACGAAAACTGGGGTCGTGAGCTTTTGGAGCTCTTCAGCATGGGCGTCGGCAACTACACCGAGGTTGACGTCCGGGAATGTTCGCGGGCTTTCACTGGCTGGACCATCGAACCCAAGTTGCCGCGCGGACCCATCGGTCGCCACGACTGGTTCTTCGAGTACCGTTCAGAAGACCACGACGACACTGAAAAGACTTTCCTGGGCAATACTGGAAACTTCAACGGCGAGGACATTGTTCGCTTGATCAGCGAGCATTCCGCCTCCGCCAACTTTGTCGCCCGCCACCTGTACAACTTCTTTGTGGCTGACGAAGCGCAGGTCCCAGCTTGGTCCGTGACACCGCCCGCAGATCCCGAAGCCGTCGAGTTGCTGGCCAACACCCTCCGCGAGAACGACTACAATATGCGGACCACCCTGCGCGTGCTGTTCAATTCCGACTTCTTCAAAAACGCCCGCTTCACCCGGCTGAAGAACCCGACCGAGGTTGTGGTCGGGACCTTGCGCATGGTGGGCGGCGCCGAGTTCCCGGCTCCGGGCATCGGCGACCTCTCTCGGCAGCCCTCCTACATGGGTCAGGATCTGCTCAATCCACCCAGCGTGGAAGGCTGGCACACCGGCGCCGAGTGGATCAACAGTGGCTCCCTGATGCGCCGCGTCAACTTCACCGCTGAATTGGTGGGCGACGTTTCCCGCCCCGGTATCCGCAACATGGTCAACCGCCTGCAGGCTAGTGGCGTCAGCAGTGCCGCCCAGATCGTGGACGGCTGCCTGGACCTGATGGGTCCGCTGGAAGTCACGAACGAGAGCCGCGACGAACTCATTGGCTTCGTCGGAGAGGCCGGCGACTTCTCCTGGAGCTCAGAGACCGAGGTCGCCGAGTCCACCCGCCGTGTTTCGGAACTCCTGCAGCTCATAGTCTCCCTGCGCGAATACCAGTACGCCTAATCGAGTTGGAACACGGGAGCGCGGATGTCTTTATCCGCGCTCCGCATCCTTGGGTTAACCAATAAGCAAGCCGGAATGATCGGCAGGAGGAAAAGCTGATATGACCAGCACCAAGAAAGATCCGGTTTTGGTAGTGTTCCAGCTAACCGGGGCCAACGACTACCTGAACACCGTCATCCCTTACAACGACCCGCTGTACCGGGACAACCGCCCAGCTGTGGGCGTCCCCGAAGAGCGCATAATCAGAATCGACGACAATATGGGCTTCCACCCGGAGATGGCCCCCCTGAAGGGTGTTTATGACCGTGGCGACATGGCTGTCATCCACGGCATCGGTTACGCCAACTCTCCACGCTCGCACTTCCGCTCCATGGATATCTGGCACACCTGCGAGCCGGACAAGCTGGGTACTGAGGGCTGGCTGGGCCGCGCCACCCGCGACATCGACCCCAACAAGGAAAACGTTCTGACCACGGTCAGTTTCGGTCCTTCCCTGTTCCGCGCTCTGGCCCTGCCGGGTGTGCCGGTGGCGGTGGTCGATGATTTGGACAACTATGGCCTGCTGCCCAACATCGCCGGCGAGCAGCGCAACAAGGTGCTGGACCGCTTCGCCCGTATGTACTCACCCGCCATAGGTACGGGTGCAGTCATGGACTACATGGGCCAGACGGGTCTTGACACCCTGGAGGGCGCTGACATCCTGAAGGAAGCCCCCAAGATGTACTCGTCGGAAGTTGAGTACCCTGACACGTCCATCGCCAAGAAGCTTAAGGGCATCGCTCAGGTGCACATGGCCAATTTCGGCACTCGCATCTTCTATGTTGACCACGGCAGCTTCGACAGCCACTCCAACCAGATCGGAATGCATGACAAGCTGTGGTACGACGTATCCCACGCGATGGATGCCTTCCTGGACGACCTGAAGGAGCACAACGTTGACGACAACGTCGTGGTGCTGATGTTCACCGAGTTCGGCCGCCGCACTCACGACAACGGCTCCGGCACCGACCACGGCGCAGGCGGCGCGGCCTTCATGTTCGGCTCCGGAATCAAGGGCGGACAGTACAGCGAATTCCCCTCCCTGGAGGAGAAGAATCTGGAGCAGGGCGATGTAGTTCCCAATAACGACTACCGCGGCTTGTACTCCACGATTGTCGAAGACTGGATGGGCTTGGATGCCAAGCCAGTTGTGGACGGCGTCTTCGAGAAACTGCCCATCTTCGCCTAGTTCGGTTAACTAAGGTAGTACATCAGCGACAAGGGCGGGTGTTGAAACCCGCCCTTCCGCTAACAAATGACCACCCTAATCAGGGAGGATATCTGAATGCTTACTGAAACAGTGGCGGGCCGTACTTTCGACTACAGTCACAACGTTGGCCGCGGCGCGCAGACAGGAATGGGCTTCAACACCCCGGTTGCCATGACCATTGGCCCCAACGGTATGGTATACATCGCAAACCGCGGCAGCGAGTCCATCAGCAATGTGGGCTGGAACCGCACAGGCGTCGGACAGCGCATATCCAAGGTCAGTCTCGGCAGCACCTGGGGTGAAGAGGAATACGTCGGTGAGTTCAGCCGGTACGGCAGCAACGACGGTCAGGTAATCTGGCCTGCCGGCATCGTCGCCGGCGACGATGGTAGCCTGTATGTTGCCGACGAATGGCTTAACCGTGTCTCGGTATTCGACGCCGACGGCAACTATCAGCGCCACTTCTCAATCGTACAAGAAGGCGATCCCGAGGCCAACGGCAGTTGCGGGATCGCAATATCCGCCGACCAGGAACTGTTCATCACTGACGGGCGCAGCCACCGGGTACGCAAGTTCACCACCGGCGGCACATACCTGGGATCCTTCGGAAGCCAGGGCTCCGGCGAGGGTGAGTTTGATTCTCCCTGGGGCATTACCATCGACAAAGATGGCCATGTCTTTGTGGCCGACTCCGGTAATCACAGGGTTCAGAAACTGACCCAGGACGGCGAGTTCGTCGCCCAGTTCGGCCGGGCAGGCACCAAGAAGGGCGAACTCAACTATCCGTCGGACGTAGCAGTCGACCCTGAGGGCGACGTCTACGTCTGTGACTGGAGCGAAAACCGTTGGGCTAGTGGCAGGGTGCACATCTTTGAGGCAGACGGCAGGTTCCTGACGAGTCTCGTCGGCGACGCGCAGCAGCTTTCCCACTGGGCGCAGATGACAGTGGACGCCAACGCAGACTACGCCAAGCGGCGCCGCGAAGTCCGCACCACCGAGCCTGAATGGACCTTCGCCCAGCCAACCGCGGTCGAGTATGACGTGGAGAACAACCGGCTGATTGTGGCGGACACGCAGCGCAGCCGTATCCAGATCTACAACAAGCTGAGCAGCTACCTGATCCCCCAGCTCAACCTCTGATCACAAGCGAATCAGCCTGAGCGCATAAGAGCCCGCCGGACAATCCGGCGGGCTTCCTCGTTCACTCCGACCTCGTTACATCCGCTTGCAGGCGCCCAGAGTAAGCACCCAACAACTAAAATGAAGGTTGCCATTTGTGTTTTGCTGAAGCATTATCGTATGGCACCATCCGTTAAACGTTAGGCTGGTATCGGATTATGGAACCTGACCGTGAGCAGCACTTCCTCCGCATCGCGACTGAGCAACCAGACATCCTCTGCCGCGACGCCCCAGAGGAGATTCTGGAGGCCTGCGGAGTAGAAATCGAACCAACTGACTTCCTGGAACAATATTTTGCCGCCGGGCATTCTGGCTGGCTGGCACTCAAGCACGGGCGAAGTATCAATAAACCTCAGATCCTGGTAAACCAGGCAATACTCGTACTATACCGCCGGGCCTGCCTGCTTTACACCGCCAAGCTGACAGGTCAGATCAGTCCCGACGCAGACAAGCAATTCTTCTCGGACGATGATCTCTACTAAGAAAAGTTGCCTGTAAAGGTGTATCTCGTTTCAGCGGTCAAACTGCTGTTGCCAGGCACCCTGGCACGCAAGTAGTACAATCAAGCGGACGACATGCCCTCGTGGAGGAACGATGCAGGGAAAAACCGCTATTGCCAACATCCTGAAGCAAGAGGGAGTCGAACTTGCCTTCTGCTTCCCCAACAACCCCTTAGTCGACGCCATCGCTGCCGCCGGCATTCGCCCCATCATTGCCCGCATGGAGCGCGGTGCGGTCAACATGGCCGACGCCTATAGCCGCGTCAATAACGGCAACAAGACCGGCGTCTGCCTCGTGCAGGCGGGACCTGGCATTGAGAACGCCTTTCCCGGCGTAGCGCAGGCGTTTGCAGACAACACGCCCATCCTGATGCTGCCGGGACACGAGGGCTCCAGCCGCACTTCCATGACCTCCGACTTCTCTGCCACTCGCAATTACGATGGAGTCACCAAGTGGGCCGGGATGATCAACGCGCCGGAACGCGTGCCGCAGATGTTGCGCCGGGCATACACCCAACTCCGGGCCGGGGCTCCCGGCCCAGTGTTGCTCGAAACACCATCTGACGTGATGAACGGCGAAATAGACGAATCTGCTTTCTTCTACACACCGATCACCAAACGCCGAACAGCCGCCGACCCCGTTGACGCCGCCCGGGTGGCACGCCGGTTGATGGACGCCTCACGTCCGGTAATTTACGCTGGGCAGGGAGTACTCTACGCCGAGGCAACGCCTGAACTAGTGGAGTTGGCAGAGCTACTGAACGCACCGGTAATGACGACCACACTTGGCAAAAGCGGCTTCCCTGAGAATCATCCGCTGGCGCTGGGCACGGGCGGCAATACCGGCACCAGGGCCGTCGGGGTATTTCTGCGCAAGTCCGACCTCGTCTTCGGGATCGGTACCAGCTTCAACAAGACGCTTGCTTCGGCCCCGGTACCTGTGGGCAAGGCGGTCATCCAGTCCACGGTAGACGACCGCGACCTTAACGGCGAGTACGGCCTGGAAGACATGTTTTTCGGCGACGCTAAGTTGGTACTACGCCAGTTGATTGACGAGGTCAAGGCCGCACTCGGCGACAATGGGAGGCGGGGAATCGGCACAGTGGCATCCGAAATCGCCGCCATCAAACAGGAATGGCTGAACGAATGGATGCCGCGGCTCACTTCCAACGAAATCCCCATCAGTCCTTACCGGGTAGTGTGGGAACTTAACAACGGGCTGGACAAGTCCAACAGCATAGTAACCCACGACTCGGGTAACCCCCGCGATCAGATTGTGCCGTTCTACGAGGCCACCACGCCACGCGGGTATCTCGGCTGGGGCAACTCCACACAGTTGGGTGCCGGATTGGGGTTCGCCATGGGCGCGAAACTGGCCGCTCCTCAAAAGACCGTGGTCAACCTTATGGGAGACACCGCCGTTGGAATGTGCGGTACCGATTTCGAAACAGCCTCCCGCAACAAGATCGGCACCATCACGGTCATTATCAACAACGGAGCCATGGGGGGCTACGAAAAGAGCATCCCCATCGCCGTGGAAAAGTATGGCTCAAAGTTCCTGACCGGCGATTACACTAAGATGGCCGACAGCCTGGGCTGCTACGCCGAGACCATTACCCAGCCAGCAGATGTAGGCCCCGCTTTGGCGCGCGCCCAGGGTATCGCCTCGAGCGGTCAGCCCGTTGTCCTGGAAATTATCACTCGCGAAGAGCCGGTGTTCTCGCAGTACTATTAGTACGCGATTATTGCCGTCCCGCTGGCTGTAGACCGAATGACTCGAACCATCACCGACCCCCCCGCTGCCAATAGGGGCAGTAGAAAGTGGCTCCAGGTACTGGCCAACTGCCGTCCGGAGTTGCTGAACGGCGCCATTGTCCGTTGTCTCGGCGACCCGCCCGGGGACATCGACTGGCGTTCGCCGCTTGCTTCTGACCACTACGCGGAATACCGGGACCAGTCATTCCTCGACCGCCTGGCAAGCTCCCAATACTACCGATGTCCGTCCCGTCCTCAGCATGACTTGTCTGAATTCTGGCCCCGTTTCGGGCCGCAGTGGGATGGTCTTGCTGTAACGGACAAGGGGCAAATCTTGTTGGTCGAGGCCAAGGCCCATGTCCCGGAAATGGTGACTGCTCCAACCCAGGCAAGGGGCGAGGCGGCGCTCCAAAAGATTCAAGCGAGCTTGGGATCGGTCAAGACCTTCGTCAACTCAAAGGCACCCGTCGACTGGTCAACCAGCTTTTACCAGTACGCCAACCGTCTGGCCCACCTGTATTGGATGAGGCAACTCAATGGGCACGACGCCTACCTAGTCAACCTGTTTTTCATAAACGACCGAGAGATGAACGGGCCCAAATCCGTTGCGGAGTGGGAAGCAGCCATCAGGCTGCAGGAAGTCTTTCTTGGTGTTCGCCAAGGCTCTCAGACAGGTTACGCCCTGGACCCATGGGTAGGAGCTTATTCACTCAACGTTTTCATAAACGTCAATGATATTCCTGTCCGTTATCCGCCGACCATTTAGCTCGCAAAGGAGCCGCCATCATGCCCGAAAAATTCAGCTATGAAGGTCTTTTTGCCGCTGGGGTGCCGGAAGTGACACCCGGAAAGACAAGGCACGCAAGGTATGACTTTGCAGTGGCATACCCGAATCCCGACACCCTGCCGCTGGACGGGCTCGCCGATGCCGTGCGCAGCGTACTATCGCGGGAAGGGCGGGACCTAGCCTATTACACCGATCCGGCCGGCTACCCGGAGCTGAGACAGTTGGTGGCGAACCGTTTGAAGGCAAGCCGGAATATGGAAGTTGACCCTGACGGGGTGGTGCTGACCGGTGGTTCCGGCGAGGCCATATCCATGGTGATTCAGGCCCTCACCGAACCTGGAGACACCGTACTCACCGAGGAGTTTCTGTATCTCGGCACACTTCGATCGTTGCGCCGCTACAAGGCCAACGTGGTAGGCATCAAGTGCGACGAAGACGGCATAATTCCCGAAGACTTGGACACCACCATCGAGCGGCTGAAGTGTGAGGGGCGCAAGGTCAAATACCTTTACACAATCCCGACGTTCCAGAACCCAATGGGCTGGACGATGACACTCGAGCGTCGCAAGAAGGTGCTGGAAATCACCCGACAGCACGGTGTTCCAGTGTTCGAGGATGACTGTTACATCGACCTGCGATTCGAAGGGGAGGACGTCGTCTCGTTCCATTCACTGGACGACACTGGGCAGGTCATCTACGTGGGCTCTTTCTCAAAGACCATAGCCCCAGGAATGCGCATGGGATACCTGGTGGCCCCGCCAGAGGTCACCAGCCGGGCTTGGGCCTTCAAGATGGGCGGGGCTGTCAATCACTTCGCTGCCATGACGATCGCCGAGTACATCAATCACGGCGACCTTGAGGGCCACGTGCGTGAGCAGAACGAGTCGCTGGGGATCAAGCGGGACGCGATGCTGGCCTCGCTGGGCGAGAACTTCGGCGATGCCGCGACCTGGACCAAGCCCGAAGGCGGGTTGTACATCTGGTTGACACTGCCTGAGGGGGCGGACCTTGATACCGTCCAAGAGCAGGCGTTCCAAGAGGGCGTCGGGTACTACTCGGGCGTACTGTTCTCACCTGAGGGTCAA
The DNA here is from genome assembly GCA_965222025.1 of Dehalococcoidia bacterium. GTDB lineage: Bacteria > Chloroflexota > Dehalococcoidia > Lucifugimonadales > UBA3495 > VXOI01. The sequence continues at coordinate 824,437 of CBDCTI010000008.1, forward strand.
GGTCGCAATTCCGCCCGATTATGCTTCGGCTATCCCACGCCTGAGGAGAATTACGAGGGAGTCGCTGAACTGGCCCGCATCTTGGAGCGCCATGGAGTAATCAAGTAGCCAGTTTCGGGCAGGCTATTCCGGAGTTTCGACGGTGAATCCAAGAGGGGCCTGTATGGCCCCTCTGATGCGGAAGCTCAAAGAAAATCAGGGCGACTAGGCCTCAGGTTCCTGCGGGTTCTCCAAATCGAGCATGGCGAGGAGTCGGCCGTAGCCGATGAACATGCCGGTGATCATCCCCAACTCGAAGATCTCGGGATCGGTAAACTCTTGGCGCAACTCGGTGAAGAACTCGTCGTCGACATTCTGGTGGTCGATGGCCATCCGCTCTGCGAAGCGGACGGCCAGTTTCTCGCGGTGGGGCAAATCGGTGTCTTCAAAATGAGCCAGTGAGGCCACCATCTCCTCGGTCATCCCCTGCTGCACCGCCGGCACAGCACGACCGAGCCTTCAAGTGGCACACTGGTTCAACTCTGCGATCTTGAGGCGCACCAGCTCTTTCAGTCGAGCGTCCAGAAGGCCCTCCAGCTTCAGCGGACCGTAGAAAGCCCAGAAGGCCTCGTAGGCCTCCGGCAAATTCCCCGCAGCCTGGAATATCCGGGGGTTAAGTTTGTGCTCTTGAGCTGCCTTGGCAATCTTCTGCATCCCAGGGGTCAGTTGCTCGGTGGGCACCAACTTTATCCGGGCCATCTTGTCATCCTCTCCGTAAACAGGGACACAGGGATATGCCCTGTGTCCCTCAACTGGGCCGTGCTTGAATAGCGTGCCTTACACCACAGGCCGGTCGGCCACGGCGGGGTCCACCTTGCGGCGGAGGAATTGGCCGTCTCCGAGCGTGCCGGAGAAGTTGCCGTTCTCCACCACCACCTTGCCGCGCAGGATGGTCGTGACGGGCCATCCTTCGATCTCGGTGCCTTCCCAGATGCTGTAGTCGGAGATGTGGAAGTCTTCCTTGGTCAGGGCGCGCTTGATGCTGGGGTCGATAAGGCAGATGTCAGCGTCACTGCCCGGGGCCAAGACGCCCTTGCGGGGATAAAGGCCCATGATCTTAGCGGCGTTGGCCGAGGTAACATCGACGAACCGTTGCAGCGTCATGCCCTGCTTGGAGACTCCCTCGCTGTAGGTGATGCCCATGCGGGCCTCGGCGCCGTTATGTCCGCCCGTCACGTCGGATATGGTGCGGCCTGAAATCTTGGTTTCCCACGAAGTGCAGTATTCGTCGGTGGCCATGGTCTGCAGGCCGCCGTTGATGATGCCGCTCCATAGCATTTTACGGTCGTCTTCCGACTTCAACGAAGGATAGGTGTGGTATTTCATCCCGTTGTCTTCTTTGTAGTTCTCCTCGTTGAAGCAGCAGTAGTTGTGCAGGGTCTCGCCGTAGACCGGGCGGCCGTTGCGGCGGGCCTCCGCGATGTTCTGTACGCCCTGCACGGCACTAACGTGGACGAAGTAAACGGGAGCGCCGGTCCACTCGGCCACCCGCAGCACACGGCGGAAGGAAACGTCCTCCGACTCGGCGCTATGCACCAGCGACATATTGTGCCACTCGGTGCGCTCCTCGCGGGTGAGCTTCTGGTACATGTGCTGCACCATGTCGTCGTCCTCGGCGTGGACCAGAAGCATGGCGCTGAGCCGCTGAATCTCCTCCATCAGGTCGTGGAGGTGGCCGGTGCCGACCATGCGGGGCTCGCCGGTTGTAGCGGGCGGGCGGATGTTGGTGGTGAAAATCTTGAAGCTGGCAAAACCGTCCTCCACCGCTTCGTGGATGGAGCCGATGATTTCCGGGGGGATCTGGCCCAACAACATCAGGTGGTGCGCGTAGTCGGCATAGGAGTTGCCCTGCCAGACACCGGTGCGCTCGGCGATGGCCTGAGGGATGTCAATACCGGGGTACTGGATGGCGAAGTCCATCAGGGTGGTGGTGCCGCCGAAGAGTGCGGCACGGCTGACCTCCTCAGGAGGAGCGGTCTTGAGGTCACCGTGGCCCATAATAGGTGCCGAGATGTGGGCGTGGGGCTCGATGCCCCCTGGTACGACAACCTTTCCTGACGCGTCGATGATTCGTCCCGCTTCGTCGCCCAACGTTCCTGGCGCGGCCACTGCGGCGACTCTTTCGCCCTGCACCGCCACGTCCCACTCGCCCACTCCCATAGGGGTGACGACCTGGCCGCCGCGAATGATCAAGTCCAGCATACTGAGACCCCCATCCTAATCTGGCGCAACCGCCAATTTTCACGGAAGTTTAGCACACGGCAGAAGCGAGGGGGACAGGAGATAGTGCGGGAGGCTGGGGTCCGCAAATTTGGCATTCCGTTGGAGGTTGAGGACCGACTACCAGTGAAGTTGAGCCCATTTCAGGCGGTTTATTCTCTCCAAGGTAAACCTGCTCCCAGGCTCCGTGCCATGCCAAGTTAACGATCCCAATCTCAACCACCGAAAGGGAATCGCCATTCTCCGGCCCATAGTCCCGGCTTCTCCTTTTGCTTTCCCACGTTGGTGAAGGGCCGAAATATTCTGTTTTTCCGGCCACTTCCGGCCACTTCCGGCCACTTCCGGCCACTTCCGGCCACTTCCGGCCACTTCCGGCCACTTCCGGCCACTTCCGGCCACTTCCGGCCACTTCCGGCCACTTCCGGCCACTTCCGGCCACTTCCGGCCACTTCCGGCCACTTCCGGCCACTTCCGGCCACTTCCGGCCACTTCCGGCCACTTCCGGCCACTTCCGGCCACTTCCGGCCACTTCCGGCCACTTCCGGCCACTTCCGGCCACTTCCGGCCACTTCCGGCCACTTCCGGCCACTTCCGGCCACTTCCGGCCACTTCCGGCCACTTCCGGCCACTTCCGGCCATTGTGCCGGGAAATCTGAGCACCGGCCTCAGGCAATAGCCATTTGAAGGACTGCAGGGGCGATATGCCAAGGGGTCAAGGCCCGGTTGAGATTGAGACGCCTTCAAAAGAACTCCCGTTTAGTCCCATTCTCATCCTTTACAGGCTGAACCGAGGCGAATGCTTCACATATTCAGGCTAGCAGGGTGGGGCGGGTTATCGCTACGGGCGACTGTCATCAAATTTCTCGTCGAAGGCACAAAGCTGGCGCCCATTCGGGGCACCCGGGATGGCATGTGAGTTGCGGGCTGTCGCAGCTGGCACGGAATAACCCCAAGGCAAGACAGGTGAGCCAGTGGGGCGGGAGTCTGGTTCACTGCCCGTCGGGAAAGGGACCCGAGGGGAACAATGGCCCCTAGTCGCCCGCGGCGGGCTGCGTCTGCGCCTCGGGCGGCAATTCCTGCTCCCAGTCCGGCAACTGGTGCGTACGGGTGGTGGGAAGCAGCACTATGCACAGAACTCCCGTCAGGCTCAATATCAGCGACAGCCCCATAGTGGCATCGAAGTTGCCGGTCAGGTCGCGGAGTGCTCCTCCAATCAGTGAGCCCGCGGCCATACCCATTCCTGCACCCATCATCTGCCAGCCATAGGTGGTCCCGATAGGAGCGCTTCCGTAGTACTGCCGGTTAATAATGGGAAAGGCGCTCATTTCGCCGCCAAAGCCGATCCCGAACAGCACAGCAAAGAGATAGAAATGCCAAGTGTCTACAGCGAAGAACAAGAGGACGATCGGCAAGGTCTGCAGGGCGAAACAGACGGCCATAACACCCTTGCTCCCCATTCGGTCTGCCGTTACGGGGACAGCAAATCTAGTCACTGTGCTGGCGACCGACATGGTCACAAATGCGCCTGCCGCAAGCCCCGGCGACACGCCCTCGGACTCGGCAATGGCTACCAAATAGACCAGCACGATGGCGTGGCCAGCACATCCCCAGAAGTGGATGCCGATAAGGTTCCAGAAGGCCAAGGTTCGTTGGGCCTGTTTAAAGAACACCTTGGTGCGAACCTTGGCTATCTCCCCCACCTGCATCTTCCGAACTGGTTCGTTTTCGGAAGCCCCGAAGGGACGCATGCCAATCTGGGCCGGCTCGTCGTAGAAGAACCGGACCAATGCCAAGATTGCCACGCCCCCTATGATGCCGGGCACCCAGAAGGCAGCCCGCAGGCCACTCAGCCCGCCTCCGAACAGCGAGATGACCAGCAACATGATAGGCACTGCTACCAGAGGTCCAACTCCCTGCGCGGATTGCAGGACGCCCATGCCGGTACCCAAGTGCCGCTTGAACCACATGGTCACCGAGGCGGTCAGCGGCACCTGAAAGATTCCCATCGAAGCACTGAGGATGATCCCGAAGAAGAGGTAGAACTGCCAGAGGTTGGTCATGAAGCCGGTCAGCACCATGCCAGCAATGAACAGGACGGCGCCAATCGTCATGGCGACGCGGGCCCCGTATCGGTCTCCCAGCCAGCCAGCGGACGGCCCCAACATGCCCGAAACGACCCACTGAAGCGCAAATCCGAAACCAACTGCCCCGTAGCTCCATCCGAAAGACTCAACCAACCGGGGAATCAGGATGCTCGACGAAGAGCGGAAGGAGGAACTGAAGAGCCTCATCACCGCAGCGACACCCACTATGACCCAGGCATAGTGAATCTGCTGTCCGGCGACGGTGAGGTTGCTGGGTTTAAGGGAATACCTGGGGGAGTTTTCCACTCGGTACCTATCAGAGGCCGAAAAGATAAATGCAGAATCGGATTATAGCCTATTGCAATAGAAATGGCAGGCAACGAGGTCCCTTATGGTGGGGTTTCGCCTCGGGCGCAAAGTCCGGGAACATCGCCTTTGCACCACCAAGGGACGTGTCCAGAAGCCACCACTGCAAGGGGCAAACCACCTAAATTGGAATCAGACCGATTCCTCGGGTTTCGGCAACCTGGCCCCACTTGGGTTGCGTTTCAAGAATCGCCGTTCATCAATCCAGGTGAAGCTAGGGGATGCCTGCACAGGCCTCCTGAACCATGTGGTAAACCACTCCCTGATATCTCCTACTCCACTCGGCTGTGATCTCGCTCAACAGACCCCAAGTATTTTCCTCCTCATTGCCACTTACCCCCACGAGGAGGACCCTGGTCGATTCGCTGTGCAAGCTTCCAGTCGGGGGCTGCCACTGTCCATAGGCATCGAGAACAGTGAGACCGCCGGGGAAACGCGGCGTTATGATCTCATCCAAGAACATTTGCCATTCCCCTTCAACAATCACCTCGCCAGTGCTGTCAGTCAGGCCGAAGAAGAGGCGGTATTCGGTAGCTGGTTCAAGGCCCTCGGGACAGGCCTGCGCGCCTCCGGCATTCGTCTCAGCATCGGCGCAGGCACCCAAGGAAACAATAAGCGAGATCAGCGCGGTGACAGCGAAAGCGAACCGGCCGCCGACCGGGTTATTTTCATTTTTCGGCTTACAATTCATCCTATTCCTCTTGGTTTGATCCGCCGCCTCGCAGGGACTGGTAGCCCAGCGTAAGGAGACCATTGCCACACCTTAATCCTCCGCCAGGGCTAAACCGGGCCACCTTGCAGACCACCGTACGCCCGGATTGACAAACCTGGAACGGGCTGTATAATTCCTTTTTATAGGTTTATGTCTCGAATACCGCCTTCAATCAAACGACTCCACACCCCGCCTCTATATCCGCTTGTCCTTAACTCTGGTCTATCTACGTCCTGAGACCAGCTGTCACCGGTTCTACCCACTTACGGCAAGGAGAAATGGAATGGCTTTGCCTCCTGTTAGCAATGGGCTTTCGCTGCAGACGCCGGATGTCCGATCTTACGCCCGAATACCCCAGGTTCTTGAGGTACCGAACCTCATCCAGAGCCAAATCCAGTCCTATGAATGGTTCAATGAAGAGGGACTGGAGGACGTATTCCGGGAAGTATCGCCCATACTGGACTACACCAGCAAGAAATATGAGCTCCACTTTCAGGAGCATGAGTTCCGTCCCCCCAAATACTCCCCACAGGAGTGCAAGGAACGGGAAATAACCTACTCCCAGCCCCTGTACGTCAGGACTCGCCTGGTAATGAAAGAAACCGGCGAGATCAAGGAGCAAGAAATCTTCATGGGGGATTTCCCCATGATGACCGGAAACGGCACCTTCATCATCAACGGTGCCGAGCGAGTCGTAGTCAGCCAGCTGGTACGTTCGCCGGGCATCTACTTCGTTTCAGAACGCAACCCAAGCAGCAATCGCGGACTGTGCATGGCCAAGCTCATTCCGTCTCGAGGGGCGTGGCTGGAATTCGAGACCAGCAACAAGGACGTCCTTTCCGTGAAGGTGGACCGCAAGCGCAAGGTCTCCGCCAGCACCTTCCTGAGGGCACTTGGCGTCGCCTATGACGACCAAGTCACAGCGCTGTTTGACGACATTGACACCGACGAAACCCATCGGTACATGCAGGCCACCCTGCGCAGCGACCCAGCGTCGGACACCGTGGGAGTCACCTTCCGCGACGAAGACCTGCGTTCCCTGTGGGAGTGGCTTCACCAAGGGGAGGAATACGACAAGGAAGCCGCCCAACGTATCGCCACAGCCCAGGTCGAATTCTACCGCAGGCTCCGGCCGGGGGAACCGCCCAGCCTTGAGAACTCGCGCAACCTCATCAACAACTTGTTTTTCGAAGCGCGACGCTATGACCTGGGTCGGGTTGGCCGATACAAGTTCAATCGCCGCCTTTCGCTGACCGAAGGCGCAGGCCCTATGACCCTGACGAGGGAAGACATCATCGCCGTAATCCGGATGATGATAATCATCAATCAGGGCGAGGGCCAGTTTGATGACATTGACCATCTTGGAAACCGCCGCGTCCGCGCCGTCGGCGAGCTGGTGCAGAATCAGGTTCGCGTAGGTCTGCTTCGCATGGAGCGGATGGTCAAGGAAAAGATGACGCTGGTGGACCCCGAAACTGCTGCACCCCAGGGCCTGGTGAACATTCGGCCCGTAGTAGCTGCCGTTCGGGAATTCTTCGGCGGCTCGCAGCTATCACAGTTTATGGACCAGACGAATCCGCTGGCCGAGTTGACGCACAAGCGGCGCCTGTCGGCCCTAGGGCCCGGCGGACTATCGAGGGAGCGGGCCGGTTTCGACGTTCGAGACGTTCACTTCTCGCACTACGGTCGCATTTGCCCCATCGAAACTCCTGAGGGCCCCAACATTGGTCTACTCAGTTCTCTGGCGTCCTATGCACGAGTTAACGAGTTTGGCTTCATTGAATCGCCCTATCGGGTGGTTAAGCACGAACTGTCGAAGGACTCCCCTGATCTCAGGGGACGAATCGTAACTGAATCGGTGGTCAACCCAGAGAACGGTCACGTCATCGTGAACGAGGGAGTAGCCATCGGTGCCAACCGAATAGCAGCAATCCGACGCCTACCAAGCAGCGCGATGATCAAGGTACGCGCTTTCGTAATGGAGGCCACGCCGGAAGGAGCAAGGGACGGCTCCATTGTCTGGCTCTCAGCGGACAGGGAGGAGGAGTACAGGATAGCTCAGGCGAACGCCAAGCTGGACAGTCTGAACCAGTTTGTAGAGGACCGTATCGAGATTCGCGTTGGTGACCAATACACCCAAGGATCTCCGAGCGAAGCGCACCTCATGGACGTTTCGCCGATGCAGATCATGAGTGTATCGGCAGCCCTTATCCCCTTCCTGGAACATGATGATGCTAACCGTGCGCTGATGGGTTCCAACATGCAGCGCCAAGCCGTACCGTTGCTCAGGCCAGAGGCCCCCACAGTGGGGACAGGCATCGAGGACCGCGTGGCGCGTGACAGCGGCCAGTTGGTGACCTCCCGCATCAACGGTATAGTTACTTCGGTCAACGGTCGTCAGATTGTAGTCACGGACGTGGAAGGCGAGGAACACGTCCACCCGCTGATCAAGTTTTCCCGAACCAACCAGGGGACCTGCTTTGACCAGCGTCCCATTGCTACGCGGGGCGACGTCGTGCAGGTGGGCACTGTGCTGGCCGACAGCTCTTCGACCGAAAACGGCGAGCTGGCCCTGGGCCAGAACGTACTAGTGGCGTTCATGTCCTGGGAGGGCTACAACTATGAGGACGCCATTATTGTCAGCGAGCGTCTGTACCGCGACGACTATTTCACCTCGATCCACATCGAACGCCATGAGATGGAGGCTCGGGAGACCAAGCTAGGCCCCGAAGAAATCACTCGTGACATCCCGAACGTGGGCGAAGCGAGCCTGCGGGACCTGGACGAACGGGGAATAATTCGCGTAGGTGCCGACGTATCGCCTGGGGACATCCTGGTAGGCAAGGTCACCCCCAAGGGCGAGACCGAATTGACCGCGGAAGAGAAACTTTTGCGAGCCATCTTCGGTGAGAAGTCCCGCGATGTGAAGGACACCTCGCTGCGTGTACCTCACGGGGAGCGTGGCAAGGTCATTGACGTCAAGGTGTTAAGCCGCGAGAACCGGGACGACCTGAACCCCGGCGTCAAGGAAGCAGTGCGAGTATGGATCGCCCAGACCCGTAAGATCTCCGTGGGCGACAAGATGGCTGGACGGCACGGCAACAAAGGCGTTGTTGCCCGCATCCTTCCAGAGGAAGATATGCCATACCTTGAAGACGGCACTCCTGTGGACATCATCCTGAACCCAATTGGGGTTCCTTCTCGCATGAACCTGGGACAGGTGCTGGAGACGCACCTGGGCAGGGCCGCCGACCAGCTCGGATTCCAAGCGAAGACGCCAGTGTTCGACGGCGCGACCGACGCCGCCATCGAAGACTCGCTGGCCAGAATCTGGTTCCAAGAACAAGCCAGCGCCGACTACAATGGCAACGGACACGGGGTCGGCAACGGCAGCAAAGGCTCTCACATCAGCGAGCAACAACTGGCCTATCGATGGCTGGAAGAGCGAGGCTGCGACCCGAACGAGATATTCGACGAATCCCGGCTCGGGATCGCACGCGAAGCCTGTCTGCGCCTTTGGCTGGAGAACGAGGCTGGTCGCGACACCTCGGGCATGGACATCAACCAGTTGCATGAGGCGGCCTTGGACGTTCATCGTCAGCGGCTTATCGCGCCTCCCACCTTCGGAAAGTTCAAGTTATTTGACGGACGGACTGGCGAGGAATTCGACCAGTTGGTCACCGTCGGCAACATCTACATTCTGAAGCTCATCCACCTTGTGGAAGACAAGATTCACGCTCGATCCACAGGGCCATACTCCATGATTACCCAGCAGCCTCTGGGCGGCAAGGCCCAGTTCGGTGGCCAGCGCTTCGGTGAAATGGAAGTCTGGGCGCTGGAAGCCTACAGCGCCGCTTACAACCTTCAGGAGGTACTCACCGTCAAGTCCGATGACGTCGCCGGACGGGTCAAGACCTACGAGGCCGTCGTCAAGGGCGAGCCAATCGGACAGCCGGGCGTACCGGAATCGTTTAACGTGCTGATGAAGGAATTGCAGAGCCTGGGGCTCCGGGTGCAGCTACTCAACGAGGTTGACCGGCCTGCCATCAACAAGGACCTGGGCCAGGATGTTGCAGGCGAGTTCGGAAATGACATCGGCGGCGAAACGGACCTATTCCCACTGGAGACGATTTAGTAATGGTCAGAATGGCAGACAGGACAGAGACCACGGCCACTGATTTCAACGCAATCCGAATATCGATCGCGTCGCCGGAACAGATTCTCAGTTGGTCCCATGGCGAGGTGACGAAGCCGGAGACGATCAACTACCGCACGCTCAGGCCGGAAAAAGATGGCTTGTTCTGTGAGCGCCTGTTTGGTCCTACCAAGGACTGGGAGTGCTTCTGCGGCAAGTACAAGCGAATACGGTACCGGGGTGTCGTCTGCGACCGCTGCGGCGTCGAAGTTACTAGGGCCAAGGTGCGTCGGGAGCGCATGGGCCACATCCGCCTTGCCGCTCCGGTGGCACACATCTGGTTCAGCAAGACAAACCCCAGCCGCCTTGGTCTGCTGCTTGACCTTTCGCCACGTAACTTGGAGCGCGTCCTTTATTTCGCCCAGCACATCGTAATCTCGGTGGACGAGGATGCGCGACGGGAATCTATCGAGGCTGAACAACTCAAGTATGGACTGGAGATCGACCGTCGTCGCAACAACGCCGCCGACGAGTTGGAAGAGCTCAACCGGATCTTGCTTGGCCTTACTGGGGGCGCAGTACCGGAAACGAGCAACCCGGCTGTGGAGTTCGCTCCGGAAGGTGGCGCGCCTGTAGCAGGACTGTTGGAAGTCCAGCAACAGATTGACGCCGTCAACAATCAGTTGTCCACCGACGAATCGGACCTCTCCGCACAGTTGAAGGTCACACTTGACGAACTGAATGACCTTCAGAAGATGAAGCTACTAGCCGAATCACGCAATCGGGAACTCAAAGACAAGTACCCCGGCGTGTTCGAAGCCGGCATGGGCGCGGAGGCCATCCTAGCCATCCTGCGAGCCGTCGACCTAGAAGCTCTGCGCGACCAACTGATCAACGACATGCAGTCCACGTCGGGTCAGCGCCGCCAGAAGGCAATTAAGCGCCTGCGCGTCGTGGAGGCGTTTCGGCATAGCGGCAGCCGTTCAGAAACTGGTCACGGCGAAGGGACCCGCGTGGAGGACATGATCCTCACCGTGATGCCCGTGCTGCCTCCTGAACTGCGCCCGATGGTTCAACTGGACGGAGGCCGATTTGCCACCAGTGACCTCAACGACCTGTATCGTCGGGTCATCAACCGCAACAACCGTTTGAAGAGGCTGATGGCACTGGGGGCCCCCGAAATCATCATCCGAAACGAAAAGCGAATGCTGCAGGAAGCGGTGGACGCCCTCATCGACAACGGCAGACGCGGACGCCCGATCCAGGGTAGCCACAACCATAAACTGAAGAGCCTGTCCGATCTGCTTCGCGGCAAGCAAGGTCGATTCCGCCAGAACCTGCTGGGAAAGCGGGTGGACTACAGCGGGCGCTCGGTCATCGTAGTAGGCCCAGAGCTGAAGATGAACGAGTGTGGCTTACCGCGTCGGATGGCACTGGAGTTGTTCAAGCCCTTTGTCATGCACCGCCTTGTGATGCTGGGTATAGCTCCAAATATCAAGAACGCCAAGCGTATGGTAGAACGCGCTCGCGGAGAGGTCTGGGATATCCTGGAAGATGTCATCAAGAACCGTCCAGTTCTGCTCAACCGCGCCCCGACGCTGCACCGCTTGGGTATCCAAGCCTTCATGCCGGTTCTGATTGACGGTCATGCTATCCAGATTCATCCATTAGTATGTTCAGCCTTCAACGCCGACTTCGACGGGGACCAAATGGCAGTCCACGTGCCGCTATCTCGCATGGCGGTGCTGGAGGCCCAAGAGGCGATGTTGAGCACTCACAACATGCTCTCGCCAGCTTCGGGCGACCCGCTCGTGGCCCCCACGCTGGATATGGTGATGGGCTGCTACTACCTGACGGCGGTCGACACTCCTGAGGACCGTCCGGATGTGAAGGGAGCCTGGCGGAAGTTCACCGACATCTCGGAAGCACAAGACGGCTACGATGCCGGAGAGATTGATCTGCGAGCGCCTATCTATGTGCGCAGGATCCGCGGGGGAGACAACCACGGAGGGTACTACGAGACCACCCTGGGCCGCTTGGAATTCAACGCGATACTGCCAGACAAGTTCGTCTTTGACGAAAACTTGACTGAGGCTGTTCGTATCCAAAACAAGCTCATCGATCGCAGCGCGTTGAATGCCCTGACATCCAGTCTGTATCGGTTGTTGAGCAATGATGAGACGGCCGAGGTGCTGGACAGTATCAAGAACCTGGGCTTCCGGTACGCCACCTCCTCCGGGATTACCATCGCGATTAACGACATCCAGGTTTCTCCCCAGAAGGCCCTGGTGATGTCGGAAACCGAGGAGAGGGTTGACCAATACAAGACCGAGTACGAAGTTGGTCTGATCTCCGAGGAAGAACGCCACGCCAAGATTGTAGACGCATGGAACCAGGCGTCTTTCGAAACCGCCGACCTAGTGGGAAGCGACCTGACGAACTATGGCGGCATCGGCATCATGGCCCTTTCGGGCACCAAGGGTAACATTTCCCAGATCAACCAGATGGCGGGCATGCGCGGCCTGGTTCGCCGGGCCGGCAGCACGGAAGTCATCGAGTTGCCTGTCAAGTCCAATTTCAGGGAAGGCCTGACAGCGCTGGAGTACTTCCTGTCGACTCACGGAGCACGCAAGGGACTGACCGACACCGCGCTCAACACCGCAAGCAGCGGTTACCTGACCCGAAGGCTTATCGACGTCGCCCAAGAAGTCATAATTCAGGGCGAAGACTGTGGCACGCTGGATGGTTGGGCCCCTCAGAGGCCAGCACCCCACAGCAACATCACCCTCCAGTACCGGGTGAGTGGTCGCTTGGCCTCGGCAACCCTGGCCCACCCCGAGACGGGTGAGATCCTGGTCAACCGAAACGAGGTCATTACCCCTGGGAAAGCTGACCAGCTGGTTTCAGCGGGAATCACAGAAATTCCTGTGCGTTCTCCGCTCACGTGCGAAGCCTCGCGCGGCGTCTGCCGGATGTGTTACGGAGATCTAGCGGCCACCGATAAGCCAGTTCTGGAAGGTCAGGCTGTGGGCATCATAGCTGCCCAGAGCATTGGCGAGCCCGGTACCCAGCTGACCATGCGCGTGTTCCACACCGGCGGCGTCCGCCGACGGAATAGTGAACTGGACGAGGCAGTTCTTGCCAGGGCTCGAGAACTGCAGGCAGTGCCGGTGGAAATACGCGAACAGCTAGCCCAGTTCCGACAGGACATGCCGTCCGTCGGTAAGATCTGGGAGGCAAAGGAGGAGTTAAGCCTCAACGTTTCCAGCGATCGGCAAACGATAGCCACCAGAATGACCGAAGCACTCGGCTTCCTGGAGCAGACCAACGAGGCTCGCAACCAGAGAACGCAGATCAACTGGATTCGCGACGACTTGAGCAAGTTGGGAGAAATCTCTTCCCTGCCCCAGGCACTCGACCTTATTTCGCAGATCAGGCGCGACGTTAGTGTGCTGAACAGCGCCCTAGACTCTCAAATGGGAGCAGCCAGCCAGCGGCGCGATCAGCGACGCGACACCATGAACCGTCTGCGAGACATGGCTAACCAACTTCCCGGACAGATTGAAACTATCCTTGAAGGAGTGGCGCAAACTCCTACAGAAGAGATCAGGGAGGCAGTTACCCGCCTGCGGGACTACGCCACAGCCGTAATACCTGAGCTCCAGAAGGTAACAGACGAAATACGCAGGGTCATCGATGAAATTCCCGGTGCCGACGCCAGGCTTCAGGGCCGGCTACTGCAGGTCATCGAACGTATCCTTGAGGAACTGAACCGCTCCAGCGATCCCGCGGACCTGCAAGAAGCCGTCAACCGGGCGGTAGCAGCCAACAGCACTGAGGAAGACCGTTTCCGGGTTGCAGTTGAGCTCAACCGTATTTTGGGCAGCTCCAACCGGCACAGCTATGACCTGCAGCGCGAGGCGGACGTAATCCGACAGGACGTGGAAGCTCAGAACCTGGATATCACCGGCGGTCTGCCACAGGTGGAAGAAATCTTCGAGGCCCGGGTGCCGAAGAGCGCCGCTATCCTGTCGCATATCGACGGCGAGGTGGAGCTGGAAAGGGACGAAGAGACCAACGTATTGCGCGTAGTCTTCCGAGAGGAAGTCCGCGAGGAATTCCCACTACCCGCGGCGGCACGAGTAATCGTTGCCGATGGGGACCTGGTGGATGTGGGAGATGTTCTGGCTGAGGTGCCGCGCGTTGACCAATACGTCTTGCCTGAAGGCGCGGAAGTGCTGGTGGATGACGGGGAGGAAGTCTCTGAGGGCATGGTGCTGGCGTCCTTGCCGAGTGCCGAAGGGGCCGAGGAGTCCGCTGAGGTACCGACGGCCAGCGCCGCCGGACGGGTAGAACTCGCTGGCGGTGAACTCTCCGTAATCGCCGACGGCGGGGCCATCGAGGCTACAGTCAGCGGCAGGGTGGAGGTCTCCGAGGGCTACGTCACTGTCATCTGGGAAGACGTGGAGACCCGTGAACACATCATCCCTACTTCCGCATACCTGATGGTGAGGGACACCGACAAGATCAACGCCGGCGATCCTCTGACATCCGGTCCGCTGAACCCACACGACATCCTGCGGATACGCGGCAAGGAGGCTTTGCAGTCCTACATCGTGGACCAGGTGCAAGCCGTGTACCAGTCGCAGGGCGTTACTATCCACGACAAGCACATCGAAATCATCCTGCGCCAGATGCTTCGGCGGGTGCAGGTAACTGAGCCCGGCGACACCGAACTCATTCCCGGCGAGGTGGTGGACAAGTTCGCATTCCAGGAGCAGGTCGCCAAGGTGCTGGCCGAAGGCGGCGAACCGGCCACTGCAGAGCAGGTGCTGCTGGGCGTCACTCGCGCATCGCTGCGTACCGACAGCTTCCTCTCCGCCGCTTCCTTCCAGGAGACTACGCGAGTGCTCACCGAAGCGGCAGTAAAGGGTCAGCAAGACTACCTGTTGGGACTGAAGGAGAACGTTATCATCGGGCGGCTAATCCCTGCGCAAGTGGAAATCCCGGGCATGGAAGAACTCTTGAGGCCTCAGCCCGCCCTGGATATGACCGGCATCGCTCCCGGGAGTTGGCTACGTGGCCCCGCCGAGGCTACCGAAGAAAGCGACGGCGACGTGGCAATTCTGGGACTGGACGACGAATTCGATCGCCTAGCACAGGTGGCACGCAGTTACGCCAAGGAAGGCGACGATGAAGACGATCTCGACGAATCATTCGACGACGATGACGACGCGGAAGAAGAGGTAACGGCCCAAGAGGAAACCCCGGCCGTAGGTCTGGCCGCAGAGGCCAACGAACCCCAGGAACAGCCTCCGCTCAGCTAGAAGATCCAGGCAGTGGTGGGCGGACGCAATTCGCCCGCCCGCTTTTCAGGCTGGGCGAAGAAAGGAAATAGAGGGGAATAGATAGTTGTTGGACAGTGAGGCCGGACAGAGGCTAGACCTCTCGATTAATTTGGCTCCGAGCCATCCCCGTGGCCTGAAACTGGACAATCCGGTGATGATCGCTTCAGGGACTCTGGGCTACGATGGGTACGGGCGCGGGCTGATAGGCAGTTATCCCCTTAATGAACTGGGCGCAGTGGTACCCAAGACGGTCACTCGCTGGCCCAGAGAAGGCAATCCGGAACCGAGGTGGTTCCCACAGTCGTACCGAGAAGCCTGGGACGAAGGCGATCAGCTGTTTTTGAACGCCATCGGCCTGATTAACCCGGGAATCGAGACGGCCGTCCATGAATGGACCCGTACGTGGTCTGAATGGAACGCCACGGTACTTTTCAGCTTCGCCGCCCATAGCGTTGGCGAATTCGGAGAAATGGCAGCCTTAACCCGCGAAGCCGCGGGGATCAGCGCCTTGGAACTAAATCTTTCCTGCCCCAATGTGGAGAACGGTGCTATGTTCAGTCACAGCCCTGCTCTCACCCACGACGCAGTTGCTGCAGTCAAGGCAAACTCTGACCTGCCGATTCTGGCGAAACTCGCGCCCAATGTGCCAGACATCACGGAAATTGCCCGAGCTGCCGTGGCTGGAGGGGCCGATGCTCTCACCATCTGCAACACCCTGCCCGCCATGCGCATAGACCTGGAAACGCGGAGGCCGGTGCTGGGCAATATAACGGGGGGGCTCTCTGGCATGGGACTGCGGCCCGTGTCGCTGGCCCTGGTATACCAGACCGCTGAGGCGGTGGATGTGCCAATTGTCGGTGTCGGGGGCATCTTCGAAGCGGATCATGCCATCGAATACTTGATGGCAGGGGCTACTGCTATTCAGGTTGGAAGTGCTAACCTGATAAATCTCGGTGCTCCTTGGCGCATTTTGAATGGGTTGCGCGACTACTTCTTGGACAATGGCGTGGAAAACCTGGCAGAGATAAGAGCTTCGGCCCACCCCTCCCCTGTCCGCTGATTCACATTCAGGGGTATACGAAGCCCGCTTGGGAAACTACAGGGGCGCACGATTGTGCGCCCCTGAGATGTTTCCGAAAGCAAAGATGCTAAAATGAACTAACTTTGATTTATGCTTTTACTCACAGGATAAGTACCTATGGTCACCGTTCTCCAAAAAATCCTGGGTGACCCCAACGAAAAAACACTGAAGAGGCTGGGTGCAATCAGGGACCGGGTGAACTCGCTGGAAGCCGATTTCCAGAGGCTTAACAGCGAACAGATGCGGGCAAAAACGGAAGAATTCCGGCATCGCCTCCAAAGTCGGGAGGACATCGACGAGCTCTTGCCCGAGGCATTCGCTGCAGTGCGCGAGTCGGCTCGCCGCAATCTAGGACAGCGCCACTACGACGTGCAACTCATCGGTGGCACGACCCTGCACCAGGGAAAGATCGCCGAAATGAAGACCGGTGAAGGTAAAACGCTGGTTGCCACCCTCTCGGTTTACGCAAACGCTCTCACCGGGCGGGGCGTCCATGTGGTGACGGTTAACGACTACCTGGCGCGGCGCGATCCGGTTTGGATGGGCCCTGTCTACCATGCTCTCGGTCTCAGCGTGGGCTGCCTCCAGCACGATGCTGCCTACATCTACGATCCAGAAGTTTCCGCTGGTAAATTGCCATACCTCCGTGCCGTGGCCCGCGAGGATGCCTACCAAGCTGACATCACCTACGGCACCAACAATGAGTTCGGTTTTGATTACCTGCGGGACAACATGGCGCTCTCTTCAGACCGTAAGGTCCAGAGGGACTTGCATTACGCAATCGTCGATGAGGTGGATAACATCCTCATCGACGAAGCCCGGACCCCTTTGATCATCAGCGGTCCTGCCGAGGAGCCGGTTCAGCTATACCAAAACTTTTCCCGCCTCGTGCCCAGGCTGGACCCCGCAGAGGACTACACGATCGACGATCGCACCAGGGCGATTTCCCTCACGCAGGAAGGCATCGGCAAGATGGAGAAGTGGACGAACACGTCCAACCTGTACGAGCCGGAGAATTTCCACCTTGTGCACTACATGGAGAATGCCCTGACAGCCCACGTAATGAAGCAGCGGGACAAAGACTACGTGGTGCGAGACGGTGAGGTGGTCATTGTCGACGAGTTCACCGGCCGTCTGCAGCCCGGGCGCCGATGGTCTGATGGACTGCACCAGGCGGTAGAGGCCAAAGAGGGCGTCAAGATTCAGCGTGAAAGCATCACTTACGCCACAGTAACCCTGCAGAACTACTTCCGGATGTATGAAAAGCTGGCAGGAATGACCGGAACAGCTGCCACGGAAGCAGATGAATTCTTCCGCATCTACGGTCTCGAAGTTGTAGAGATCCCCACTAATCTGCCGATGCAGCGCCAAGACAATTCCGATTTGGTGTACCAGAACGACGACGGAAAGTGGAGTGCTGTAACCGAAAATATCCTAGCCATGTACGAAACGCAGCGTCCACTGCTCATCGGAACCACGTCCATCGAGGATTCGGAGTTCCTGAGCGAGAGACTTCGCAAGCGAGGCATTCCGCACCAGGTTCTGAATGCCAAGAATCACGAGGGCGAGGCCAATGTCATCGCCCAGGCCGGGAGGCTGGGCGCGGTCACAGTTTCAACCAACATGGCTGGGCGGGGCACAGACATCGTTCTGGGGGGCGCCGACACCTCTCGAGATGAATGGCAGGTAGAACACGACCAGGTGGTGGAGTTGGGGGGCCTGCATGTCATTGGCACCGAGCACCACGACGCGAGGCGCATCGACAATCAGCTCCGGGGCCGTGCAGGCCGCCAGGGAGATCCGGGTAGTTCCCAATTCTACGTTTCCTTGGAAGATGAGTTGATGCAGCGATTCGGCGGTGACCGCATCAAGACGGTCATGGGCTGGACAGGTCTGGAGGCCGACACCCCAATAGAGAATAAACTAGTGACCAAGTCGATCAGCGGCGCCCAAGTCAAGGTGGAGGGATACCACTTTGATATTCGTAAACAACTGCTGGAGTACGACGACGTTCTGAACAAACAGCGCGAGGTGATTTACGCCGACCGGCACCAGGCACTTGGCGACGGAGATCTGCGGGGAAAAACCCTCGAGATGCTGCGCCAGGAGTATGTCCGACTGATGGCGCAATACCTGCCGGGACGCCATTCGGACAACTGGGACCCCGAAGGGCTGATCGACGAACTAGGACAGATCGGCCCAGTATCAACCGAACTGGACGACGAGGAGAAAATCTTCCAGTACAGTGTGGACCGGATCGAAAGAATTCTGTCGGCCCACGCTGAGACTGCGTACGCGGCCCGCGAAGAGGCTATCGGCTCCGAACCGATGCGTTTGACCGAACGATTCCTGCTGCTTCGGGCAATTGACGCTCACTGGGTGCAGCACCTGACTGCGATGGAAAATCTTCGCACCGGTATAGGGCTCCATGCTTACGGCCAGCGAGACCCGTTGGTTATGTATCGCAGCGAAGGCCAGAAAATGTTCCACGACCTGCAGGGCCGAATTCAGCGGGATGTGGTTCGCACGCTGTTCCATGCTTCGGTAGACCCGGCGCAGGCTGCGGCTTTAACCGGAGGCGCCAGCCGGGGAAGGCGCAGCGCGAACACCGACAGTCCCATGCAGGCCGTCAGTGGTAAGAATCGCAACGCCCAGCCCGCAGGGGGATCCAAGGTGGGGCGTAACGCTCCCTGTCCATGTGGCAGTGGCCGAAAGTACAAGCGTTGCTGCGGCAATGCGGCGTAGGCTGCCGATTCCAGCGCCCGCCAGCTGGGGCGAAAAGTCGTACCGAGAACGCTAGAAATTCGACTGTAAGTTACGAGCAGTACCTGCCCATCACTCGGGGCTGACTCATCAATCCGAGAGGGACTTGCCGCCGAAGAGGCGCCGGAAGAAGCCCAATATTCCGCCAGCTTGGGATGGCTCTTCACGCCCATGGGCGCCGTGCTCCATGGGCACTACACCCTCCCCGGAAAGCACGTGCTCGGGATCGCGGTCAAAGGCTACTTTACAGCCGGGCCCGCAAAAGTAGTAGCTCGTTCCTTGGTACTCGCTCTGTCCGCCCGGGGGGGTTGCGATGTCGACTTCCATAAGGCAAACGGGGTCAATTGCAACGGCCATCTTCCGCTCCTTGTTCCTATTTTGCGACCTGCACCGGTTGCCCGCGCAGTCGGAGGGAGTTGGTAATTACGGTAACCGAGCTGAAGGCCATCGCCAGGGCTGCCAGCACCGGATTCAGGAATCCCTGTTGTCCGAAAAAGAATTCGAGCGAATCCGGTACACCTCCCAAGGTATGAAAAACGGGAAACAGTACACCGGCCGCCACCGGTATCAACAGGATATTGTAGAAGAAGGCCCAGAATAGATTCTGCTTGATGGTGCGTATCGTCTGCCGGCTCAAATCCAGGGCTGTGGCGATACTGCCAACGTCGCCTCGCATCAGGGTAATGTCAGCGGTATCCGCGGCAATGTCAGTACCTCCGCCGATAGCCATACCAACGTCTGCCTGAGCCAATGCCGGTGAATCGTTGATCCCGTCACCAACCATGGCAACTACCCGGCCTTCATCCTGCAGACCGCGCACTATCCGCGCTTTATCCTGTGGAAGAACTTCGGCCTCGACGCGGTCGATGTCGAGCTGCCTTGCGACGGTATACGCGGTCGAGGCGTTGTCTCCCGTCAACATTACTACCCGGAGACCCAATTCCTTCAGTCGGGCCACGCCTTCCCTTGCCTCTGGCTTCAATGTATCTGCCACGGCAATTACGCCTTTGGCATCTCCTGCGGAGGACAGATAAACGGTAGTCATCCCCTGTTGGGCCAGAGATTCTGCTGAAGCGGCCAGCCCGTCGAGGGCGATATCGTTTTCTTCCATGAGCAACCGGTTCCCAATAAAGACCGTGGCATCATTGACCTGCGCTTCTATGCCCTTGCCAGGTATGTTTCGAAACTCGGACACTGGCCAAAGAAACAGACCCCTTCTACGCGATTCACTGACTATGGCTTCAGCCAAGGGATGTTCAGACCCGCGTTCAACCGCAGCAGCTATGGCGAGCAGCTCATCCTCGCTTACTCCCCTGGTAGCAAGCCCGGTCACCACCGGCTGACCGGAAGTCAGGGTCCCGGTCTTGTCTAATACAACCGTATCCACCCTGTGGGCAGTCTCAAGCGAGGCAGCCTGCTTGACCAGAACTCCCCTTTCTGCCCCTTTCCCCACGCCTACAATGATGGCAGTGGGCGTAGCCAAGCCAAGTGCACAGGGACAAGCGATGATCAAGACTGCGACAAAGACAAGAATGGCGAGAGTCAGCGCAGGTTCCGGGCCTATGAGCAACCACAGCAAGAATGACGCGGTTGCGACGGCCACAACCGCAGGCACAAAGACTGCCGAAACCTGGTCGGCCAGCCGCTGAATTGGCGCTCGCGATGCCTGAGCGTCCTGCACCAGCCGTATGATCTGGGCGAGTGCTGTATTGTCGCCAACCCTTGTAGCCCTGTAGTGAAGTAGACCGAGCTGGTTGAGGGTGGCGCCGTAGAGAGTGTCCCCTGGAGACTTTTCAACCGGCATGCTCTCGCCGGTAAGCATCGACTCGTTGACGGAGGAATTACCCTTTTTGACTTCGCCGTCCACCGGAATGTACTCGCCGGGCCGTACCAGCAACAGATCGCCTTCGACCACCTGCTCCACGGGAATAGAAGCTTCTCCATCTTCTCTAAGCACGGTTGCGGTGGCGGGGCGAAGCTCCATCAGCCTCCGAATGGCCTCGGAGGTCTGTCCTCTCGCTCTCGCCTCAAGGTAACGTCCAAACAGCACCAGGGCGATTATGACGGCGGCGGTCTCGAAGAATACTTTGCCGTCCAGTCCTGCCTTCGCCAAGACCGATGGCGCAAAAGCCTCCAGCAGTACCACAGCTACGCTGTATCCATAGGCCGTGGCGGTACCCAGGGCAATCAGCGTGTGCATGTTCGCGGAGCCGTGACGCAAGGCCCCCAATCCCGAGCGGTAGAACTGCCCCCCAGCCCAAAAAAGAACGGGAGTTGCCACTACCCATAGCAGGAAGGGGTAGAAACTCAGTTCCATCCATCCCGATACCCATGGGAAACCCCCGAAGGCACCCAAGAAGAGAAGCACCGCCCCGATAGCAGCCGCTGCGAGCCGGTTCCGGAGTTCACGAATTTCCTGGGCCTTCGACAGGCGTTCCAATTCGTGCTGCCTGTCGCCGGACGACTCGATCCTGTATCCCGCCTCCTCAACGGCGCGGCGCAAGTCTTCGAGACCAGCTACTCCAGGCGTGTACTCCACAGTGGCCCTTTCCACGCCAAGGTTGACGCTGGCGTTGGCAACACCCGGAACTCCCGTCAGCGCGCGTTCCACGTGATATACACAAGCGGCACAAGTCATACCGCCGACGTTTAAGGATGCGGTAGTGGTCTCTGATTCCTTAGCTTCTGTCGCCATATTCCGGCAATCCGGAATCAACCCCTATTGTCGCTAGCAGATCTATACGCCTTCAACGAAGTAGAGGTCACCGTTGGAGGCCTTCATTCGCATTTCCTTCAACGGAGCGTATATCTCAGAGTCGTACCACTCCCTAGCCTTTTCCACGCTCTCGAACTGAAGCACCACGATGCGTTTGGGTTCGTAGTCCCCTTCGATTTTCTCAGGAACTCCGCCGCGAACGACGTACGTCCCACCGAAAGCAGCGACTGTCTCGGGCACCCGCTTGCCATACTCCGCGAAGGTTTCGGGGTCTGTAACAGTGATGTTGCCAATCATGTAGCCAGCCATGCGTCGTAATCCTCCAAGAGAACATAGTTAATTCGTGTCCTCAGCGTAGCACCGACCGCACGGGCAATCAAACTACCAACAAGTCGTGAGAACGCGGTAGGTTTGCTGCCACCAATAGCTTGCCAAAGCAAAGGGGAGCGGAAATCCATCCGCTCCCCTTTTTCACTGGGAACACTGCGAAGCTAAACGTAGCGCGGTTCTACGTCGCGGTGGAGGCCGAAGGCGTGCTTGCCGATCAGCTCAAGGGCGTCGAAGCCTCCTATCGGATGAATCGGGCCCGCGCGCACGTCGCGGTAGTAGCGTTCCAGCGGCAACCTACGGGCAAGGGACGCGCCGCCCAACATATCCACCGCCTTGCTCACCACGTCCATCGCCGACCTCACACAGAAATACTGCATGGCTACAGCTTCTACAATGGTTGCGTCGTCGCGATTGTTAATATCTATCAGCTTCTCGGCGACGCTTTTCTGCCATGTCCAGCCTGCATGGAGGGCGATGTCCATTTCGGCAGCCAAGAACTGATGCCCGGGGTAGTAGCTTTCGGGGTGTTTGAAAGGCAGACGTGTGCGTTCTTTTGTTTGGTTGATTGCAAAGTCGCGGGCCGCCTTGGCGATGCCCAGATACACTGCCCCGAAACTGCCTCCATGCCAGGTCCAGAGTCCACGGGCGTACTTGTCCCATTCCCAGAGGTTATGCTTGAAGCAGTGGTCCTCTTCGACAAACACGTTTTCCAGGCGCCAGCTATGGCTCTGGCTGGCCCTCATCCCCATCGTGTCCCAGTCGTTGAGGCAAACAAGCCCCTCGGTGTCTGAAGGGAGGACGAATATCAGGCCGATTTCACCCTGATCAGGGTCGTCGTAGACCGCAGAGCAGCCGAACAAGTCTCCGATGGGACTGTTGGTGCCAAAGCCCTTGCGTCCGTTGATACGGAACCCGTCGCCCTCCTTCACCGCCTTGACGGTGGTGTATCCCATGCCGGTGATCCCCTTGTAGCTATCCACCTGCGGGTCGGTGATCGCGCCGAAGACAATCAGCTTGTCATCGGCAATCTTGGTGAGCATTTCCTTGGGGCCGTCCTCGCCAAGGGCAATCAGGTCAGTCATCACAAATGGCAAGCCGAAATGCATGTTGACGGCGAGAGCGGTGGCGCCACAACCCTGGGCCAGTCGATTCTGTGCGATGCAGATGTCCAGAAGGTCTGCTCCTCCTCCATTGCAATCCTCAGGAATGGGCATCGCGGTGTACCCGGATTCTTTCATATCGGCGTAGTTCTCAAAGGGGAACTTGCCTTCCAGGTCATATTCGGCGGCACGTTCGGCGAAAGTGTCAGCGTGCTTTGACGCCAGATCGTACCACTTGCGTTGTGAGGGGGTGAGTTCCTGAACCATAAGTCTCCTCCCTTACGCGCTGTGTGTAGACAATTCGTAGTCAATTTAACTATTGCGGCATTCTAGCGCAACACTAAGGAGGCGTCCAACGGCTTCAGTGGAACCTCAAACCAGAGATCAAGAATTTTTGCACCGGATGGGCCAAACAGAAGCAGCAGGAGGACCGGAGAACCACAGGAAGTCAGGGCTATTGGCGAGAAGGAGTGAACGACAGAATAGAATCCAGTTCGGCGGTCAGCTCCACGACGCGGGACCCGGGACTCTTGATGACGTATCCTCTATCCACCATCGCATCTACGATGGAACGGCCCAATGCCCCGCCCAAATGGTGACGACGTTCAGTCCAATCTAGGCAGGAAAATGCGAGGGACTTCCGCGTCTTGGGAGTAGGGATGACAACGCCCAGACGCTCCAACATGGAGGCACCGACCGCGCTAGGAACGTAGAACGTGCGCACAGCATCGGGTCTTTGGGGAACAGGCTCAATCCAATGACTGTCCAGAAGCCAGTCCATGAGACTCACACCGGCTACACCAGCCAGATGTCCGTAGCAGGTACGAGCGCGCCGCAACTTTGTATTACGCCGCACTTCCCTAAGGGCTTGTGAGCTCGGTGGCGGAAAAAGTGAACGGGGCAGAGAGTGATTCATTGAGTACATCCCCCTGCCCTCAAAAATGGACTAGTTACGTTTCAGCCGCCGCCAATGGCCGGAAGGAAGTGGACCTCGCTGCTCTCACCAACTTTCTCAAGCAAACCAAGCAGGCTGGTCTCGCCATCGACGATTACAGCCACACCAGGCGACAGCTCGTCTTCTTCCACGTCCATCAGGATGTCCCGCGTACCGGGATATTCGAGCTCCAGGTTGTTGATAACCTGACGCACGTTTGCACCCGGGACCACCACCTGCTGGCGACCTCCGGTCAGGCTCTGCATCCTGGGCGGGAGCCAAACTTCCGGCATTTATCGCACCTGATCTTCTCTCTTAGTTGAGAGGGGGAATTCCGTCTACTCCATGTGGCGTAAGCACTGGCTAGGCCCCGTTCTCACCCCAGAGGCCCTCCAATACCTTGTCCGGCGACATTGGTAACGAACTCAGCCGAACTCCGATGGCGTCGTGTATGGCATTTGAGACGGCAGCGAGAGGCGGAACAAGGGGTACTTCGCCAACTCCGCGCAGGCCGTAGGGGTGGGCTGGGTTGGCAACCTCGACGATCACCGTGTCAATCATCGGAAGGTCCAGGGAAATGGGCATTCGGTAATCGAGGAAGCTGCTATTGAGCATCCCGCCCTGGTCGTCGAAACGGTACTCCTCATTGAGCGCCCAACCGATGCCCTGGACTACACCGCCCTGGATCTGGCCCTCGACGTAGCTGGGATGAATGGCCTTTCCGGCGTCCTGCACGGCGGTATAGCGTAAGACGTCCACCTTACCTGTCTCTGTATCGACCTCAACGTCCACCAGGTGCACGGCAATGGATGGCCCAGCACCGGGAGGGTTCACACCGGCCCGGCCCACGATTGGGCCGCCGGTACCGACCTGGCGGGCAGCCAGTTGCTTGAAGGTGAGTCGCAGCTCAGGGTCCGACGTATGCTGCAGCACGCCGTCGACATATTCCACGTCATCCACCGGAATGTCCCAGATGCGGGCGGCGCGTTCGCGCATCTGCCGCTTCACGTCCTGCCCGGCTTCGTAGGCGGCCCATCCGGACTTAAAGGTGGCGCTGCTGCCTCCCGTGTTGGAGGTGAAGCCGATGCTGTCGGTGTCGCCCACCTGCGGCTTGATGTCCTCCATCGGGATGCCCAGGACTTCTGCGATGTGCTGGGAAACGGCGGCGCGACTGCCGCCGATATCCGGCGAGCCTTCTGTAAGGCTGACTGAACCGTCGGAGTTAACCACTGCCAGGGCGCTGGCCGGGCCGGAGTTGTTGCCCCAGAAACCACTGGCAACGCCGCGGCCCCGCTTGATGTGTCCGTTCTGCCCGTCGGTCTTGCTCTCTATCGGCGTGTTGTAGTGGGGATGGTCCTTGAGGGCCTGGAGCGTCTCGATGTAGCCGACCTTAGGGGTCATCGGGCCCGTGACGCGACGCACTCCTTCCTTGGAACTGTTGATCAGGCGCAATTCCAACGGGTCCATTTCCAGCTTTTCCGCCAACTCATCCAGTGCAGTCTCCATGCAGAAGGCCGACGCCGGGGCGCCCGGGGCGCGGTAAGCGGCGGACTTGGGCCGGTTGATGACCACGTCGTAGGCTTCCAAGTAGGCATTGGGTACGTCGTACTGGCCCATCATGCACTGGGCACCGGGGGAAACGGGCGAGCCAGGGAAAGCTCCGGCTTCGTAAATCAGCGTAGACTCTGCTGCCACCAATTTGCCTTCCTTGGTAGCGCCCAGCTTGACCTTGATTTTCGTGCCGGAGGTAGGGCCGGTGGCTTCGAACACTTCCTTTCGGGACATTTGAACTTTGACCGGATGGCCACTCTTGCGAGACAGGAGAGCAGCTACAGGTTCCACGTACACGACGGTCTTGGCGCCGAAACCGCCTCCGATTTCCAGCGGGATGGCCTTGACGTCGGCCACCGATATGCCCATGAATCGGGCGGTGTGGTCACGTACGGTGAATTGGCCCTGGCTGCTTGACCAAATGGTCAACTTACCGTCGGCGCCCCACTGGGCGGTGCCGGCGTGGGGCTCGATGTAACCCTGGTGCACCGGCACTGTTTCAGTCTCCTTCTCGACGATTATCTCAGCTTCCTTGAAGCCCTGTTCCACGTCGCCGAGCCGGAACTCGAAGTGGTTAGCGATGTTGCTTCCTTTTGTGTCGTCATCCTCGTCCAGCAGCCCACCCGGGCGCATCGCCGGGTTAGCGAGGCTGGCTAGCTTCTCGTGCACTATGGGGGCGTCGGGCTTCATGGCGTCTTCGGCGCTCAGCACCGGTGGCAGGACTTCGTAATCGACCTTGATTAGTCCCATTGCCTGCTCGGCCGCGTGAGGGCTGGCAGCAGCGACCGCTGCGATGGCGTGTCCCTTGTAGAGCGCCTTGCCACGCGCCAGCACATTCATGCTCAGAAAGCCGAGATTCTGAATGGCTCCCTCGGCCAGGTCGGCAAGTCGTCCCGAGGTCTCGGGCCAGTCGGCGGAGGTAACTACGGCGTGCACGCCGGGGAAAGCTTCAGCCGCACTGGTATCAATTGACCTGATCCTGGCATGAGAATGCGGGCTGCGCAGTATCTTGCCGTAGAGCAAGCCGGGCAGATTCTGGTCTGCGCCGTACCTTGCACGGCCGGTAACTTTCTCAGCGCCATCGGGCCGCACAGGCCTCGTGCCGACCACGTTAAATTCTTCGTTGGACAAAACAATATTCGGCTTGTAGTCCAGCATTTATGTCTCCTGGCAAATTACTGGTGTGTGTGGTATAGAGCCACGGCCATATAGTATCACAACGCAGGTTGACTGAAACGCGGTACTGATCTCCGGCCCCACTTGGCACGTCTTCCAATATTTCTCACAACTATTCCACCTCCGCGCCTATTTTCCGTTGACTGTGTTCCCAGCCAAAAGTGGCACCTCAGTGCCTGCGGATCCTTCATTTCGACTAACCGTCCTGGGGTCGGGGCGATGGGTAAGTAAGAAGGTAGTGGCCTGGCAAGCACTTCGGCAGGGCACGATTCGGCAGGGACCTGAATTTCACGCCTGAAGGCCGCTCGGCAAGCCACCCGTGCCGGAAATTGCGCGATAGCCGGGCGCACGGTTGCCTCTCGTCTTCGTGTACTTCCATTAGACCAACGCGGGCCGCCAAGAAATGTAGAGGGCGAAGCTCGTGGTGCCTTTTGCTCGACTGCTGAGCATCGCTTTTCAAGGGTCGACTGGTTTCGGCACGCCATCGGGTGATGATACCGACCCCGGCGCCTCAAGCAAGGCAGGCACCCAAGGCCCAAGCGATCCCGGCATATTCGATGACCGAATCCTGTTTGGCCAATCGGCCACATTCAGCGGGACAGCGCGGGAACTGGGCATAGATGAGATGCTGGGCATTCAGGCCGCCTTTGGCGAATTGAACCAGGCGGGCGGCGTTCACGGTCGTCAACTAAATCTGACAACCCTGTACGACTACTACGAACCCAACTCTGCATACGCCAATACGAAGATTATCATCTACCACGCCGGGGGCTTCACCCTAATCGGGGAAGTAGGCACTTCAATTTCTCGCTCGGCGTCTCCCTTGGCAAGTGCCGAGGGCATACCGTTTATAGCTCCGTTCACAGGAGCCAAATTTTTGCGAGACCCCAGCCTAGAAAATGTTGTGTACCTTCGTGCTTCCTATTACCGGGAGACTGAGGAGATGGTGGCTCGCTTGACGGAAGACCTCGGGTTTACCAGGGTGGCCTTTCTTTCCCAGAACGATTCATACGGGCAGGCAGGATTTGAAGGCGCCCTCCAGGCTTTGGAACTGCGCGGACTTGCCCCCGTGGAGTCCAGGTATTACCAGCGCAACACCAGCGCCGTCAAAAGGCTGCGGGAATTGAGTTGACGGCCGTTATTGCCGATTACGAGGACGTGTTGGCGATGTGCTCTCGGTACTCCAGACGGCCCTGGGGCTGGATTTGAAACCCCGAGAAGTGTTGGACAGGTGTCGACTAACAGATTTTGCGATTCATGTGTTCGAATACTTTGCCAAGAGGGCAGGAGTCGGTAACGGGGTCATTGAAACACCACCCTGAGCGCGGCCAAGGGTGTCTCTGTATTGACCCAGATTCTTGAGCGGAGAGAAGGATAACAATGCTCAACCCGCTTCAAAGTAGCAACATCTAAATGATCTTGATAGCTCAAACTGCAGCACTAGCCGCAATTCGGGGGTTAGGATATACTGCGTGCGGCTATTGGCAACGCCCATTAGCTGCGCTTTCCCCAAAGAGCGAGTCGGGATAGAAAGCCCGGTTCTTTGGCTGGAATTGCAGGCAATATTTTTCTGGAGAGAACAACAAGGATGCGAATTCCGGGCAGGCGCGTGGGCCGGGTGATCGTGGCATTGGCAGCCGTGGGAGTGATCCTCCTTTCGACCGTAGCCAGCCATGGGTGCCTCGCCAGAGGCGCCAGTCCTGCGGATGGCGGCGCGTCGGTGATTACTGAATAGGGTCCTATCTCCCTTTCCGGGCTTCTGGCCGGTAGGAGCACCGGATCCACACGACGGTCGAAAAGAAACGCGGGGCACACCTCCAGAGGGACAGAAGTCCCTTCTCCTTTATTGCAGGGGCAAACAGCCAGGCTTATAGACTCTGGGTTTTCCTCCGATTCATCATTTTCCTTCAACTCTTCGCTGGCTATTCCAGAATTTCCTATAAGGGCCGGACGATGGCTGCCGATAATAGTCTCTCTCCCCATGGCGGCGAACTGAAAGTGACCGTCGCACGTCCTGACGAGGCAGCCCACCTGATTACTGGACTGCCGAGGTTAGCCGTCAACGAGCAGGTTGCACATGAGGCCATCAACCTGTCTTACGGCGTCTTCTCTCCATTGGACGGCTTCATGGGGCGGACAGCTCTCGACTCGGTGGTAAAGACCGTACGTCTTCCCAATGGTCTGGTCTGGAGCATTCCAATCGTCTTGGACGTTTCTCCTTCTGAGTGGACAGCCACAGGCGCAGCTGTCGGAGACAGGGTATTGATTTCCCACCAGGGACAGCCCCTTGCAATACTTGATGTTGCAGAGGTTTACTCCTACGACAAGTCCCTGATGGCTCAAAACGTCTACGGAACAGTGGACCCTGAGCATCCAGGCGTGGCCAGGACCATGGCCCTTCAGGACACACTGGTAGGCGGCAAGGTCACTCTCATTAACCCTCCCCATGTGAACCCGCCCTTTGACCGATTTTGGAAGACCCCCGAGCAACTCCGATCTCGACTGACGCAGCTGGGTTGGGGGTCGGCGGTGGCGCATCAGACCCGCAACGTGCCTCACGCCGGCCACGAGATGATGATGAAGGGAGCTCTGTTGTCATCAGGCGCAGACGGTATCCTGGTAAGTGCGGTTATCGGCGAAAAGAAGCCGGGGGATTACATCGACGAAGCGATAGTCTTGGCGCACGCTTTGCTGAGGGATGCTGGGTTCTTCCTTCCGGAGATTCACGAGACCTCTACGCTTATGTGGGACATGCGGTACGCCGGGCCACGGGAGGCGGTGTTTCACGCCCTGGTGCGCAAGAACCTGGGCTGCACTCATCACATGTTCGGGCGTGACCACGCAGGGGTCGGCAACCACTACGGAAGGTATGCCGCTCATGAAGTCTTTGACACGCTTCCAGAACTTGGTATAAAGTCAGTGCTCACCTTGGAGTGGTGGTACTGTCCGGTCTGCGAGAGCGTTGCCTACGAAGGGATTTGCGGCCATCGCGAACAGAAGCAGGATCTGGCCGGTACCCTTATCCGCAGCATCATCAGCGGCGGAGCTGGCCCTGCAGCCACCACGCTGCGGCCACAGGTGCTCGAGATTGTACGCGAGTGCGCCGAGAAGTATGGAATGGGCTCTCCCTTTGTGACCCCGGACTACCTGGAAAAGCGCACGCCGGTCATCACCATGCCGGAGATGACCCCATGCACGTGTACGGAGTGCCAGACCGTTTAGGCCCTTGCCTTCAGGATGCCCCCTCTACCGGTCGCGAGGGGGTTTTTTCTTTCCTGCAGATACGGAATTTTTAGATTACAGATTTCGGGGGTGAACCGTGCCGACATTCGTAGACCCCAACAAGTGCAATGCCTGCGCCGGGGAGCACCAAGGTCCCCTCTGCGTATACATCTGCCCTAACGACCTGATGGCCATGGACGAAGTGGTCGACAAGGGCTTCAACCAGGAACCAGACTTGTGCTCCGAGTGCTATGCCTGCGTGAAACTCTGCCCGCAGGAAGCCATAAACGTGCGTGGGTACGCGGACTTCGTCCCTCTTGGGGCGATCGTGCAGCCCCATCGTACGGAAGACGGCCTGCACTGGGAGGTCATATTCAGGGACGGGCGACGCTTTGACTTCACCTACCCGTCGCGGACCCGTCCTGCCGGGTCGGTGGTACCGTACGACGGCTTCACGGAAGACCTCCAGTCGGATCTTCGGAGCCAGAATCTCGCCGGAGACTCCAACTGGCTGGGAGTCGACCGACTGCCGGTGCCGGGGGCATAGCTTCTATCCCCAGTTTCTTACAACACATAATTTCTTCCAACCCGGCGTTTGGGCAGAACACGTTCCACTCTATCTGCCGGCTTCGGAAGGGATCTCTTGAAGCGTGGAGGTAACTGCCGTGGCATTTGAAACCACAGAAACGGTGGACTGCGACATACTGATCATCGGCGGAGGAATGTCGGGCTGCGGAGCGGCTTTCGAAGCCAAGTACTGGGCCGGGGACAAGCGGGTAGTGCTGGCCGAAAAGGCAGTCATCGAGCGTAGCGGCGCAACAGGCGAAGGTCTGTCGGCCATCAACTGCTACATGGGCCAGCGCTACGGGTGGAACACGCCCGAAGACTTCGTCAACTATGTGGTCAACGACATGATGGGTCTGGCCCGCGAGGACCTGGTCTACGACGTTGGCCGCCACGTGGACAACTCTGTCCACCTTCTGGAGGAATGGGGACTCCCCATATGGAAGCAGGAAAACGGGCAGTACGAGCGCATTGGCCGCTGGCAGATCCCAATTCACGGCGAGTCCATCAAGCCCATTGCTGCTGAGCCCGCTCGCACCGCACTGGGCCAGGAAAACATCTACGAGCGCATTGCGATCACCCATCTGCTGACTGATGCAGAAGACCCCGACAAGATCGCCGGCGCCTTCGGCTTCTCGGTACGCGACAACAAATTCTACGTCTTCCGGTCGCCGGTGGTAATCATCACCACTGGCGGCGCGTCCAACGTCTTCCGTCCCCGGTCGGTCAGCGAAGGGCTTGGCCGCACGTGGTACTCGGTGTTCGCTACCGGCTCCGCCTACGGGCTGATGATCCCCGTCGGGGCCGAGATGACGCAAATGGAGCACCGCTTCGTTCCCACTCGTTTCAAGGACGGCTACGGGCCGGTAGGGATGTGGTTCCAGTACTTCCACGCAAAGGTGCTGAATGCACTCGGCGACGACTACACGGTCACCCGCGCCGCAGAGCTGGAAAAGTACGAACCGTACGGCTCAGCCATCCCCACACCCACGCCGCTACGGAACCACCAGATGTTTCTGGACATCCGCGACGGCTACGGCCCAATGTACATGCGTACCGATCTCGCAATGCAGGCACTGTCCGGTGGAGATCCGGAGAAGATGAATCACGTACGCAACGAGGCTTGGGAGGACTTCCTGGATATGACCATCTCCCAGGCGCTCACATGGGCTGCCCAGAACATCGCTCCGGAAGAAACACCTTCAGAGGTTGTTCTCGCCGAGCCCTACATCATGGGGTCACACTCCGGAGAGGCCGGCGCGTGGGTCAGCGGCCCCGAGGACATCGCCAGCGATGACTACTTCTGGGGCTACAACCGGATGACTACCATCAAAGGGCTGTTCGCGGCAGGCGACGGAGTTGGCGCAGCTCCCCACAAGTTCTCTTCCGGCTCCTTCACCGAGGGACGAATCGCCGCCAAGGCTGCGGTCAATTTCCTGATTGACAACCCGGCGCGACCGGCCGTAGCCGACGAACAGGTGCAAGGATTCAGGCAGACGATATTGGCCCCCATGGCGACCTTCGACAAGCACAAGGGTGCAACTACTGCAGAGGAAATCAACCCCAACTACCTGACTCCCAAGCAGGCCCTCGTGCGCTTGCAGAAGATCATGGACGAATATGGGGCTGGCGCGTCCGCGTGGTACACCACCAACCGGCCAACGCTGGAACGCGGGATTCAGCTCATCGAGATGCTGCGGGAGGACCTCTTGCACCTAGCCGCCCGTTCTCCCCACGAACTGATGCGCTCCTGGGAGGTCGTCCACCGCGCCTGGGTCGGAGAAGCCCACCTTCGCCACCTGCTATACCGCGAGGAAACTCGCTGGCCAGGCTACTACTACCGTTCCGACTTCCCCAACCTTGACGATGCCAACTGGCGGGTCTTCGTTAATTCGCGATACGACCGAAGCTCCGACAGCTGGAACCTGATGACGCGGCCATACCGCGACCTGATCACCGGCTAACTTCAACACCGGCTGCAACAGACAGAGAGGGGCGTCTTGGCAAGACGCCCCTTCCTTTTTTACCCACAATTTTTACCCACAATCAGAAGCCGCCTCCGACATCCCCACCACCGCCGTCATGTCCGCCGAAGTGGTGATCCATGGGCGGTCCGACCAAGAATGCACCAGCGGCCACGTCGGCAGCGGTTGATCGACCGCGGCGCCTCCATTTGCCTCTACGTCGCTCTACCGCAGGAGCGGGTTCATCGAACGGCTGATCAGCCTCCTTCGCAGCCATCCGCCGCTCATTCCAATCCGACCACACTGCGGACGTTTCCGTGTATTCGTCTTGGCGTCGGCGATTGACTAATCGCTTTAACAGGTTGCCAACCAGCATAGTTCCCTCGTGCGCGGTCAGTTTTAAAGGGCCTACGCAGACACCACCGGCAAGACTTTTTGAGCGGGGACCAACGTCAACCCACTCGATGCTGCAAGGCCATTCAGACGCCTTGGCAACCGCCAGTCAGGGTAAGGACAGGCTGCCCGCTTCATCTCGCCAGGCTGGAGGCACTCGTTAAATCGATGACTCCGCAGGAACAACAATGTCGCCGGTGGCGTGAACTATCGCATCTGCCGCCATCTGTGGCGTCATACGACCCATGTTCAACATCGCATGGTAGTGTGCTGGGTCGTTGGGGCTGTAGTTGAAAAAGCGCCTGAAGTAATTCTCGTGCGCACGCTCCAATTCGGCACCGTAGTTCTCCGCCTCTTCCCTGGTGTAATTCTCGCGCTGCATCAGCGTCTGAACGCGTACCTCCAGAGGAGCGACGAGTCCTACGTGAAAGGTGCCAGGCTTTTCCGCCAAGATGGCGTTTGCTCCACGCCCAACGATAACGGCATTTCCGGTTTCGTAGATATCATTCAACACCTTCTCGGTGGCGTCCAGAAAGGTCTTGTCATCGATGGGTCTGTCAGCGGAGCTACCTTCTCCCATCATTTCCATGAAAGTTTCCGGCGGCAGATTTTCGATGCCCCTACCAAAGTAAGGCTCGCCGCTGACGCCAGACATGGCGGAACGTTCCAGCATGGTCTGCAGAAATCGGCCCAATCTGTCGCGGAACCGGTCAACCTTCTGTTCCTTCGCAATGAGGGCACCTACGGGCGAACCAACCAAGCGGGCAGCCTGGGTGAAAACCAAACGGTCATAGAAGTTCATCTCAAGTTTTTCGGCCACCATCTGCCCGACGGAGACCGCACCAGCCCCGAGGGGGCCGTTAATAGTAATTACAGGCATTGTATTTCCTCCTAGGTGGAGTGAGAGGGTGTACACCGGTAACTGCCTTTATCTGCAAAGTGATCGTTCAGGCCCTGGATTCCATCAGGCGGGCCCTTCGCCTTGGATACTCTTCGGATAGCAATCCAAGAGCGTAAGAGTCAAACCACTGATCGCCGCGGCGGTGAGCCTTGCGGAAGTGGCCTTCCACCACGAAACCTATTTGCTCAACCATGGACATCGCAGGCTTGTTGTATTCCGGGACGTCAACCCATATACGGTGCAGGCCAAGGTCGTCGAAGGCGTGATCCAGCAGACTTACCAAGGCCGTGGTGCCGTAATGGTGGTGCCACAGGTCCTTACGGCCCACCAGGATAAATGCCTGGGCCTCCAGCAACGGCCATTCGATGACAAGCTGGGCCTCACCAATATGCTCTCCGTCGCTGGTGTACACGGCGAAGACTTTGCGATTGTCGTCTTTGAACACCCGGTCCCAGTCGTTATCGCCACCTTCCACGACCTGAGAAGGTGCATAGCCAACGTGTAGTGGGAGGCCATCGTCACCGAGGCCATACCAAGAAGCGTTAACATCGTCATCCTTCAACCATTCCGTCAGCCGCTCGACGTCCTGACGAGTGGGCACTGCCAAGGAAACTAGTGGGAACATTTCGTACCCCCTTGATTGAGTATTGAGCGGGGCCGAGGCGCCCGCCTACGTCTTTGCCAACAAAAGTTTGCATACATTATATCAAGTTTCTTGGCACAGCAAGGGGCGCAGTCGCTCAATTGGCCCATTTTCGAAGGGCTCGCAGGTCAAATTGATGGTGTGAGCTCGACGGGTGGAACTCGGGAGGCGGTAGTATACTCTCGTTGGATTTCGAC
The DNA here is from genome assembly GCA_965222025.1 of Dehalococcoidia bacterium. Taxonomy (GTDB): domain Bacteria; phylum Chloroflexota; class Dehalococcoidia; order Lucifugimonadales; family UBA3495; genus VXOI01. The sequence goes on from CBDCTI010000008.1 coordinate 858,876, forward strand.
ATTCCGACGATCGCCAGGCCCAGGCGGCAGAGAGGACATATGAGAGAAAACACCCTTAAATCGACACTGGAGCAGGGCAAAGCAGTATTTGGGGTAATGATCACTTTCCCTTCGGCCCCTGTGGTGGAGATGCTGGGATGCTTAGGATTCGACTGGGTACTGATAGACAATGAGCACGGGTCAATCACCGTGGACAATTCCGAGGACCTGGTGCGCGCCGCCGAACTCTCCGGAATTGCGCCTATCGTGCGCCCAGTAGCCAACAAGCCGGAAATAATCGCCCCCTTCCTAGACCGTGGCGCCTGGGGTGTTCAAGTGCCCCACGTCAACACAGCCGATGAAGCGCGGGCCGCGGTAGACGCGGTGAAGTATTACCCGGAAGGGCATCGTGGGATCTTCAGCCGAAGCCGTCCGGCGGGTTACGGTTTCACCGGAACCACCGGTGACTACGTAGTTGAGGCGAATCGCAACACCCTGGTCTGCCTGATGCTGGAAGAAGTAGAAGCAATCGAGAACTTGGAGACCATGGTGCAAGTGGACGGCGTGGACGTGTTTTTCATAGGTTCCGGCGACCTTTCGCAGTCCATGGGTGTACCGGGTCAGCAGACCCATCCCGACGTGCAGGCGCAGATGGAGCGAGGTGTCGACGTCATCGTCAAGGCCGGCAAGGTTGCGGGGGTCAGCTGTCCCGACAACCTAGTACCCAAGTTCCTGGACCTGGGGGTCCAGTACTTCCACGGAAACGTCAACAGCTTGATCCAAACCTCCAGCGTGGCATACCTGGATAACATGCGGGAAGCGGCGGTGAAGGCGGGACTGTAGAGGGATAACAAAACACTTCGGTGGCGGGAGATGCCGCCACCGAAGTGTTTATACCGGGCAGCAGTACTTCAGTTCGCTAAGCCGGGACCGGGGCGGAGCGGACGGCGTTGATGGCCTTGACCTGGTCCATCAGCAAGTTGAAGTTCTCGAAGGTCAAGGACTGTGGGCCATCGCACTTCGCCACGTCGGGGTTGGGATGCACTTCGATCAGCAGACCGTGCGCTCCAGCAGCAATTGCGGCCAAGGCTACCGGGGTCACGAGGTACCATTTGCCGGTGCTGTGGCTGGGGTCGGCAACGATGGGCAGGTGCGAAAGCCGCTGTATTACCGGGATAGCCGCGACGTCCAAGGTAAAGCGGGTGAACTGCTCGAAGCCACGAATGCCGCGCTCGCAAAGCACCACCTTCTCATTGCCGTGGGACATGACGTACTCGGCGGCCAACAGCCATTCCTCGTAGGATGCAGCCAGCCCCCTTTTCACCATAACTGGCTTCTCGGTCTGGCCGACCTCATCCAGCAGATTGTAGTTCTGCATATTGCGGGCGCCGACCTGAAGGATATCGGCGTACTGCGCAACAGTGTCCACGTCATTCGGAGACATGACTTCGGTGATTATGGGCAAGCCGGTCTCCTGCTGGGCAACCTTAAGCAGCTTGAGACCATCCAAGCCCATGCCGCGGAAGCTGTACGGGGAGGTGCGAGGCTTAAAGGCGCCGCCCCGAAGCACGGTGGCACCGGCGGTCTTCACCGCCTTGGCGGTAGAGACCATCTGCTCTTCGTCTTCGACTGAACAGGGGCCTGCCATAATAACGGGATCGTCGCCGCCAACCAAGGCGTCACCGACGTAGAACTTCGTAGCGTCGGGGTGGAATTCGCGACTTGCCAACTTGTAGGGCTTGGATACTACCAACACTTGCATCACACCTGGGAGGAGCTCCAACTCGTCTTTGAAATCCGGTGGGATTGAACCCAAGACGCCGACCACGGCGCGATCCACTCCATGAGAAACATTTGCGGTCAAGCCGCGAGCTTCGATCCGCCTCTGCACCGCATCAACGTTTTCCTGGGTACTTCCGGCAGCCATTGCCACTATCATTTTCGCTTCACCATCCGGTCTCTTTCTGTATGTGGGCGACGGTACTATTAATCGAGCCTATGGCCCAATACGTACATGCCGGGACGGCGGCAAACCGCACTGCGGTTAACCGTGCTGTCCCGGCTCTTGTCCTCCAAGTGCCTGATGAATCTTCCGAAACCCTTGCTACGAACGCAGGGTTTCGGTGCCTCGTAAATAAACGTTTACCAACTCCCCAGATTCTTTATCGGTATTCACAAGTATAAGTATCCGGATGCAGCGGTTCAAGCTGCCGGGAACGTTCGTTTCCACGGCTCCCAGGAGGGCGGTACTGTTCCAGCCCAGACGACGTGCCGCCGCTGCAGGGAATACGGCGTTGAGATCGGGCGTCATTGTAAAGATGACCGACGCGACGTCTCGTTCTTCCAAGGAGTTCCCATCAATAAGCTCCTGAAGGAGCTCAGCGGTGGCGCCGTGAATTGCCTCGCCGGTGTTTGCCTCGGCGGTGGTGGCCCCTCGTATTCCCCGGCAGACGGTCATGGCCTCACTCCACCGGAGGCCTGTCCCGCAGGGGAATGTCCGGCAAGTGAAGCAACGAAGGCGCTAGCCCGCTCGACAGTCTCTTCCCGGGGTGATTCAAGAATCACCCGAACGAGGGCACTACCCACCACGGCAGCTTCGGCAGTCTTCCCGACCTCGGCCACATGCTCTGGAGCAGAAATGCCGAATCCCAAGGCCAACGGAAGCGAAGTGTGGGCGCGCACCCGATGCAGCAGTTCCATTCCTCTAGAGGAGACTTCACTCCTCGCCCCGGTAACCCCAGTGACGCTCACGCAGTAGACGAATCCGCTGGCTGATTTGCAAGACTCGGCGATACTCTCGTCGGTGCTGGTGGGGGCCAGCAAGGGGATGAGGGAGATATCGCGCTCAGCACACTCCAAAGCGAGGGGGGCGGACTCCGTGCCCGGGAGGTCGACGGTAATCAGTCCATCGACCCCGATCCGCTGACATTCGGCGGCGAACCTTGTTACACCGTAGGAGTAGATCGGATTGTAGTAGCCCATCAATACAATTGGGGCGTCGGGAATCTGGTCCCGGAGTGATTCGGACGCTTTGAGGCAGTCAGCGGTAGTTACGCCGTTCTGGAGGGCCAGGAAGCTGGACTGCTGGATGGTAGGTCCCTCGGCGAGGGGGTCGCTGAAAGGCACACCCAACTCCACGGCGTCGGCACCCGCTTCCACGAGAGCGGGCACCAGCTTCAGGGTGGTCTCCATGTCGGGCACACCGGCGGTCAGAAATACAATAAGTCCGGGGCGCTCACGCTCCCGGACATTGGCAAACATCCTCTCTAGTCGCTCTTTGCCCATTGCCTAGAAAATCTTGTAACGCTTTACGTACACGCTTGCCCGGAATCCAGTGGCCAGCCTACCAAATGTAACCCACCGGCCCAGCAGTGTCCAGCCCTTTTGCGATGCGTACGGACTACCGCATTGGGGTGGCCAAATTCCGAGGCTACCCGTGAAACACAGGTCTTCGAGAACAGCTATCCGAGAAAGGCGGGCCTGCGGAAGTTAATGAGGTGTCCCGTGGGACAGAATTTTTCCACACCAGTCTCGTTTGTTCCCATTTTTTTCCGATTTTCCCAAAATCCGGGTTCCGCCGTATCTGCGGAGCCTCAGACGGACAGAAATTTTTCAATTCCCGACCCATTTTGTCCCATCCTTCCCACTACTGATTTTTCTACTGATGGGGCTGTCTATGCCTCTGCGGTGCGCGGGCTGCACCGGGCCGGATGCAGGGTAGCCTGCAGACGCGTTAAGAGTTGAGAAATGAAACATATGATCACATAATAACGGAGCGACACAAGGCCTGGCAAGCGGCTAATGTCACGCGAAATCGTGCCGAGTCACGAAGTCTAGACGGGCGGCAGCACCATGAATTGCCGGAGGGGCGACTATGGACCGGCGTTGGAAGGGTTCAGAGCATCCGTATTGGAGCCAACCTCATGAGACCACCCCCGGAAACCGTCTCATTCCGTTTCATTTCCACTGTCCGAGAGGGATTTCAAAGCTATTGCAGGGTCCCACGAGACCGGGAATGAGACGTGCGGCCGCCCAATAAAAGTCTCATTCTCGCAGTGGAGAAAGGCACCCGGCATGGAAGCGGAGCGAAGGCTCCTGGCCGCGCCGGCAGTAGATCCTATACTCTACTAAAGTGGTAGGCGAACTCGCGGTGGCTGGCAAGAGCGAGTGGTTGCCGGAGGACGTTTCAATTCAGGTGGTCGAGTCCGGGAACATCGTCTCGTCGCTGAGAGGGCGCGATGTGAGGGAGCCCGGCTATGCGCTTCTACAGGGGGAAGAGCACCTGAATTGGGACGGACCCGTGTCATAGACAGCGTTCTGTCCTGGGTGGCGGTGTCTGGTATAGAGGGCATGGCGATACTAGCCTCCAGGCCGTGCATACCTCATTGACCTGGAAGGTTATCGACTGCATTCAGCTTGAAATGACACTCATTCAAACGCGAGTTACAGGCCAGCCGCGACCACCAACAGGGCGAGCAGGTTCTGTCCGGCGTGGGCGGCAATGCATGGCCAGAGCGAGCGAGTCTTGACATAGACCCACCCCAGAGCGAGACCGGTGAAGAAAATGGGGATCACCGTTCCGGGATCCAAGTGAAGTGCGCTGAAGACCACGGCGGTGGCCACCACAGCAGGCCCCGGCCCGATGTTACGGAGCAGCCCGCGAAGAACAAATCCTCGAAACAGTATTTCTTCGCTGAGCGGAGTCAACACGGTGAGAGCCTGAAGACTCAACAGGATACCGGCGCCAGAGAAGATAATTTCGGGCTGGATCTCCGGAGGTTGAAGGACTTCCAGGCCAAGCTGGTCCACCACGAGACCGTAAGCGAAGGTAGAGAGAATGCTGAAACCAAGGGCACCCACTGCCCAGAGGGCAGTGACCGGGAGTGTTGTCTGAGGGTTGACCAACCCGATCGCCCGCATTGGGGAGCCTGCATGCCTGAGGCCCATCAGCCAAACGGTTAGAACGGCGCAAAAAGCTATCAAATGAACGGCTACCCAGGTCTCGAGGGCGGCTTCCTGCGCAGGATAAAGGTCGCCTATGGCGCGGGCGGAGAAGGCAGCGAGAAAGAGCAAGGCGAGGAAAAGGAAGAGGGCGCCGGTGATGTGGAAGACGTTCCACGGAACGTCATCGGCCAATGCATCAGACACTGGATCCCTATAGCCGGACACCAGGTCTGCGCCACATTCGGTACAGTACCGGTCGCCTTCGCCGGAGTGGTGTCCGCAGTTGAGGCAATGCAGATCTGGATTAGTCATAGGCGTCACAGGCAGCCGATACAACATACGGCCTCATTCCGAGCAGCGCAAGGGAGCGCAAATATCGCTGCTGGTTGTTCCCTTGGCATGGTTTGCAACGTATGAAGGGGTGTCCCATAATGGCCGCTGCTTGCAGGGGGACCATCAAGTCTCAGCCCAGCTCGCGAAGAGGCACGAGTGCCCCGGCCAGGTACGTCCGGAGGACGAAGCATGCAGGATGACAGTCCAATTCCCCGGCAGGCTTTTGATGAAACCGCGGCTCGATTAGGCATTTCGGGATCACAGTCGCACATGGACGAGTTGTTCCGGCAGGTTCAGGGTGTACTTAACGGGACGTCCCTGTTACGAGAAATTGACGTGTCCGGCACCGAACCAGACATGGCGTTCCGCCCTTCGGGAGGGCAAGCGGGCTAGGGCACAAGGCATTATCCGGCAATTCGCAGTTGGGAGCAGTCTCGTGGACGAACTGGAAATCTGTTATATGAGCGCGGGCGCGCTTGGCCCTCTGGTCAAGAATGGCGAAATTTCGCCGGTGGAAATCATCGAGGCGCACCTCTCTCGTATACGGTCGACCGAGCCTGTACTCAACTCCTTCATCACCCTGCTGCCCGACGAGGCACTGGCGGCGGCTCGGCAGGCGGAGCGCGACATTCGCGCCGGACGGTACCGTGGGCCGCTGCACGGCATCCCTGTGGGCCTGAAGGACCTGTTCAACACCGGCGGGGTTCGCACGACATCCGGCTCCAGGATTTATGACACGTTCATCCCCACTGAAGACTGCACCGTGGCGGCGCGGTTCCGTGAAGCGGGGGCCATCCTTCTGGGCAAGCTGAACATGCACCAGTTTGCCTACGGACCCACGGGGGAGAATCCTGACTACGGCCATATGCACAATCCGTGGAATCCAGAACTGGTCAGCGGAGGGTCAAGCGGCGGCTCAGGGTCGGCTACGGCGGCGGGGCAGTGCACCATTACCACGGGCAGCGACACCGGAGGGTCGATTCGAATCCCGGCGGCGCTGTGCGGCATCGTGGGGCTGAAGCCGACCTACGGGAGAGTGAGCCGACATGGGTTGACGCCACTGGCGTGGTCGATGGACCATCCGGGCCCCATGGTGCGCACAGTAGAGGACGCCGCAATAACCATGAACGTGATTGCCGGCCATGACCCCCGAGATGTGGCCTCAGCAGACCTGCCAGTGCCAGACTACACCGCCGCTTTGACAGGGGACATCAAGGGACTGCGCGTTGGGGTTCCGCGGCAGTTCTTCGACGCCCCATTGGACCCCGAAGTGCGGCAGAGCGTTGACGACGCGCTGAAGCACCTAGAATCTCTCGGTGCCGAAGTGCATGAAGTGGACTTCCCGGAGTTCAATGACGCGGCGGCGATATCCACCACCATGCTGATGGCCGAGGCGTCGGCCTGCTTCCGCGACCTACTGGCCAGCGACGGAGAGCAACTGTACGAGCCGGTCAGGCTCCGGCTGGAGGCGGGGTTGTTTATCAGCGCTGCTGACTACCTGCGAGCGCAGCAGGCGCGCGCGGCCTTCGATCGCGCCGCCCGACGACTTCTGGAGGACGTTGATCTCTTGGTTGGACCCACAGAGCCCGTTACCGCTCCGCCGTTACTGCAACAGCAGGTGCTGGCTGGGGAGCAGGAGATTGGCACGGTGGTGGCGCTGACCCAGTACACTCGCCCATACAACATCACCGGATTCCCTGCGATTTCAGTTCCCTGCGGCTTTTCGTCCGAGGGGCTTCCCATCGGCCTTCAGCTTGCTGGCCGGCCCTTCGACGAGGAGACGGTTCTAAGGGCCGCTCATGCCTATGAGCAGTCGACGGAGTGGCACTCCCGACGCCCTCCGGTGTAGCGTCTCCTCTCTCCCCGCCCTTGAAGGGTAGTCGAGGAGGGCAGGAACAAATTGCCTGTCCGGCAGCGTGCCTACGCCCTTTGGGATACAATTGTAGAAAGAGATCTTCGCATTTTTCTCCGGGTCCGCCAAAGCGATGTCTGAGATTACCGCTGTCACATTCGACCTATGGCAAACCCTGCTTGTGGACGACCGCGAGTTGGGGCTTACGCGTTCCAACGCCAGGCTAGAAGGTGTGCGGAGGATCCTCGAAGGATGCGGCGAGGAATTCGACACGGAGCGGATCAGCGAGGCGTACTGGGAGTGCTTTCAAAAATGCGTGGCCATTCGGGAAGGTCTGCTGGACGTCAGCTTCCCCGAACAGATCGACATATTTGTGGAGAGCATAAGCCCGGGACTGGGACAGCGACTAGGCGAGAAGACACTGGAAACAATCACCAGCGTTTACGCAGACTCCTTCCTAGACTACCCTCCCCCTGCCCACGTGGACGCGGTCTCCGTCCTGCAGAGTGTGCGTGAGATGGGGCTGCGCATCGGGCTGATTTCCAACACTGGAATGACTCCCGGCACCACTTTCCGCACGTACCTGGCTAATACAGGGATGCTGGACTATTTCGACACGCTTACATTCTCGGATGAAGTGAAGATGTCGAAACCGGCGAGGGAGATATTTCTTCTCACTCTCCGCTCTCTTGAAACCTCTCCCGGCCAAACGGTGCATGTGGGGGACAGTATCCGAAACGACGTGGCCGGTGCAAAGGACTGTGGCCTGAAGACGGTCTGGATCACCGGATTCAGCGAGCGAGGAGACGCGGACGACCCCTCAACAGAGCCTGACGAGACCGTGCCTGGTCTTGGAGAAGTGGTGCCGGCCATTCGGCGCCTGTCTTCCTAGGTCCGAGTAATCAGCTAAGCAGCCAAGTACAGTACATGGGCGCAACAGTTCCCTGATACCACCCCGGGGAGTCTCAACTCACCGTTGTTTCCTTGACAGTGTTCAAGGTGGGTGATAGCGTCGGCGGAGAGGCATTGCGGATTCTGGAAGCATCGCGGCTTCGAATCCGCAGTTGTCGACACAGCATTCCCGGCGGAAACTACTTTTATGCGGCTGGTGAACGACTGGCAGGGGCTTGAAGGGGAAGATAGCGCCGCAGACTTGCAGGAAGTGTGCGAGCGTGTCTTTTCTCAACGTCCGGTCATACTTGTAAGCAACCGCGGCCCGGTAGAGTACCAGATGGTGGACGACAAGCCCAATGCCCGCCGTGGCAGCGGCAGTGTCGTCACTTCGTTCAATCCGCTGGCTCAAAACTTCGAGTTTACATGGGTCTCCAGCGCCATGAGCGAAGGAGACCGCAGGGTGGCGGGAGCCGGTCCGCCCGCGCGGGTACCGTCTCCTCTCCCAAGACACCGAATTGGCCTCCGCTACGTCACTACTCCCAGGCGCGCGTATCACAAGTATTACAACGTGATATGCAACCCTCTACTCTGGTTCCTGCAGCACTACATGTGGAACCCTCCCTACAACCCCACGGTGGACGCCAGCGTGCACGACGCCTGGGAGACGGGATATGTGCCGATAAACGAAGCGTTCGCCAAATCAGTGCTCAGTGAAGCCCGCACGGGCAATTCACCGCCGGTCGTCCTAGGACACGATTATCATCTATACCTGCTGCCAGAATTCGTAAGGAGGGATCTTCCCGAAGCGGTAATTCAGCACTATGTCCACATTCCTTGGCCCGCTCCACTCTGCTGGAACCTGATACCACGCTACATGGTGCGGCGCATATGTGAGTCCCTGTGCGCGGCTGACATAGTGGGCTTCCAGACGGAGCAAGACCTTCGATGCTTCCTGGACACGGTGGAGGAATTCGTACCTGACGCACTGGTGGACCGAATCGCCCGCTCGGTGGAACTTCATGGCCTTCAATGTAGTGCCAAAGTCTACCCTGGCTCCATTAACGTGGATGAAGTGCAGAGAATCGCGAACGCGCCTCGAACACTGGACTTCGAAGGGCGCATCAAGGCTGATGCAGGTACGATGAACATCGTACGCATCGACCGGGCGGAACCCAACAAGAACATTATCCGCGGATTCCGAGCCTACGAGCAGATGCTGTCCAAGCAGCCGGAGCTAAAGGGGCGGGTCAAGTTCCTCGCGTTTCTCGTGCCGTCTCGAACGCATCTCAGGCAGTACCAACGCTACAAGGACGAGGTCAACCAAGTAATTCAACAGATTAACCAGACACACTCTTCCGGGCATTGGACACCAATCGTATCCTTCATGGAAAACAACTATGCACAAGCCATCGCGGGCATGAAGCTGTACGATGTGCTGCTCGTCAATACCCTGGTAGAAGGTATGAACCTGGTAGCGAAGGAAGGGCCTGTAGTAAACGACCGCGACGGAGTTCTCGTGCTTTCGCAAAGCAGCGGAGCATACAACCAGTTGTCGGAGGGGGCGCTGGGCGTTGCCCCAACCGACGTGGAAGGTACGGCCAATGCCCTGTACGACGCACTCTCAATGTCTCCGGCCGAACGAAAGCGGAGAGCGGACCTGCTCTACAGCTCCATATGCCGCCACGATAACGACGACTGGCTGACCAGACAGTTCCTGGATATTAAGGGGTTACTTTAAACGGACTTCGCAGTACTACGCGACAGCCACCGGTCTGAACCACCGTGCAATCGCTGGATTATTCGGTTATAGCGGGGTACAGTGGTGGCATGGAACAGTTCTTCAACCCCGGCCCCTTCGACACAGGCTTACCCGACCTCCAGCTCTGCATTTTCCCTCATCTCCGCGAGTTCCTCGTTTTTGACGCTCGTCCCGGGGAGCCCCAGGTGCGCGTTCTGAACGCTGATGACATCTTCGGAGACGAATTTTTCAGGGCCGTGGAGGCTGAGTTCTCCCATGCCCTCCGGCACACAGGGGAATATCCCTTCTCTCACTTGATGAACATTACGATGCACTTTGAGGAAGTCATCCGAGAGGTGGCGATGTCGGTCATCCTCGAGCACCTTGGAGTGCGGATGCATGGCGAGCCGGGCGAGGATATCTCCGCCGCCGAACTACCTGGGGTTGTCGTATTCGTTCTTACTGGGGGTGCTGTCTCCGCGCACTCCGAGATAGTCATGGAGGCATTGCGGGCCCTCCTAGAAAAGGACAGCAACATAGAGTCCCTGCGGGAGTGGGAGGCGAAGCTGGCCGACATGGTGGCCGAAGAGACACAGATCACGCAGCGTCTCAGCAGGGAAGAACTGGCTGAGGCAATTCGAGGCGACTCTCCGGAATACTTCACTCTCTGGGAAAATCTGAACTGATGAGCAGTCCTGTCCAAGGCGAGAAGTTCAAGAAGATCGGGGTGATTTCTGACACCCACTGTGCGGGGAGCGGGAGGGACCTCCCAGGCAGGGTGATGGAGGCGTTGAGGGGGGTTGACCTGATCCTGCACTGCGGCGACCTTGAGTGTATTGGCGTACTCGACTATCTCGAGAGCATCGCGCCAGTGCTTGCCGTCAGGGGTTACGAAGACCCCGTCGAGCCGGGGGAACGCCTGGCGTATACCACGCGGGTAGTGCACGCGGGCGGTGTTGCGATCGGTATGATCCACGACATCCAGTGGCCGGGACCCAAGATCGCCACAACGCCGGACGGGACCGGCCTGGTACTACCCGAGGGTCAAGGGGCAAAAACACTGGTACGCAAGTTTGGGGAGCGCGTGGACGTGGTGGTATTCGGAGATACTCACGAGGAGCTTGTCTGCCAGTGGGATGATGCACTGATGGTCAACCCGGGCAGTCCAACATATCCTGGCAAGCGACACAGGCGGGGGTCGCTGGGAACCGTCGGTATCCTCGAGATCCAGGATGGCTCGGTTACCGCCCGGTTACTGGAACTGGACGCCAGTTAGACGACGCTCAATTCGGACGCCCACCCGAAGGGCAACAGGCCTCGGCGGGTAATGCGATCGGGTCGGGATACTTCTCCAGCAATGACACGGAGAAGTCGGGGGTGAAGCGCAGGCCGTCGAAGCCCATATTGACCTCGGCAGATGCGGCAGTGCTCTCAAGCATCACGACTACTTCGTTGAATGCTCCTCCGTTCCTTCCGTCGCGGCATTCTTCCAGGATGGCCCTCAGGTTAACGCCTTCTGTCGCAGCCACGCGACTCATCCTCCGCGACTCAATTTGAGACGCCCGGACTCAAGTCCCCACCCGATGGGAGGGGGGCTAGTCGTTATGCCAGGTTGATCAGCGGCGTAACTTCCAGGAACACCGGGGCGAACACCAGCGACACCACGGCCATCAGCTTGAGCAGGATGTTGAGGGACGGGCCCGACGTGTCCTTGAAGGGGTCGCCCACCACATCGCCCTCTACTGCCGCCTTGTGGGCCTCGGATCCCTTGCCGCCATAGTTGCCCAATTCGACGTACTTCTTGGCGTTGTCCCAGGTGCCGCCTGCGGAGGCCATCATGATGGCCAGCATGAAGCCGGATGCCACCGAGCCGATAAGCAGCCCGCCCAGTGCTGCGGGGCCGAGGATGAAGCCAGCGGCAATGGGAGCGATGACCGCCATCAGACCGGGGACAATCATCTCCCGCAGAGCGGCGCGTGTGCTGATGTCCACGCAGCGGGCCGAGTCAGGCTTGCCGGTGCCCTCCATCAGCCCGGGAATCTCCCGGAACTGCCGCCGCACCTCGTCAACGATGCCCTGCGCCGCCCGGCCCACGGCCTGCATGGTCAGGGCCGAGAAGATAAACGGCAGCATGGCGCCGATGATCAGCCCCACCAGAATTTGTGGCTGGAGCAGGTTGATGCCGACGTTCCCAGCATCAGTCATTGCCTGCAAATCCAGCTTTCCATCTGCCCCGATGGTGATTAACTTGGCGGTTACCGAGTAGGCGGCCAGCAGGGCCAGGGCGGTCAGGGCCGCCGAGCCGATGGCGAAGCCCTTGCCGGTGGCGGCGGTGGTGTTGCCGAGGGCGTCCAGCGCGTCGGTGCGCTCCCTTACCTCGGGGTCGAGGTTGGCCTGCTCGGCGATGCCGCCTGCGTTGTCGGCGACAGGACCGTAGGCGTCGGTGGCCAGAGTGATGCCCAGGGTGGACAGCAGGCCGACGCCGGCCAGGGCCACGCCGTAGAACCCTGCGAACCAGTAGGCCAGCAGAATGGCGACGGACACGCATATCACGGGAATGAGAGTGCTCAACATACCGCTGGCGATGCCCTGTATTATCACCGTAGCCGCGCCGGTCTCGGAGGCGGCGGAAACCCTCTGTGTCGGCTTGTAACTGTAGGAAGTGAAGTATTCGGTTCCCAAGCCGATAATCGTCCCTGCCACCAGCCCGGCAACGACGCAGCCAAACCACCACCAGTTGTCGGTGAGGGTGATGGTCAGGATCGCAGCGAAAATTAACAGCAGGCCGCCCGCCGCGAAAATGCCGTAGCGCAGGGACCACAACAACTTCTCGAAGTTGGCCTGCTCGCCGCTGCGGACTACGAAAGTGCCCAAGATAGCTGCGACTATGCCGGCGCCGGCCAAGAGCATCGGGAACACGGACTGGGAGTCAGTGTAGTCGAATTCATTGGAGGCACCCGTGGCAAATACCACAGCGGCGGCGGACAGTGCCACAGTGGAGATGATGGAACTGACGTACGACTCGAACAGGTCGGCGCCCATTCCCGCCACGTCGCCCACGTTGTCGCCCACGTTGTCGGCGATCACTCCGGGGTTGCGGGGGTCATCCTCGGGTATCCCGGCTTCCACCTTGCCCACCAGATCGGAACCGACGTCGGCGGCCTTGGTGAATATGCCGCCGCCCACGCGGGCAAACAGGGCGATGGAGCTAGCGCCGAACCCGAATCCGGCAACGACGCTGATGTTCTGGAAAATCACGTAGAGAATTGAAACGCCCAGCAGGCCAATGCCTACCACTGTTACGCCCATGACCGTGCCACTGGAGAAGGCCACCCGAAGGGCCGGATTCAGCCCGTGCATGGCAGCGGCGGCGGTACGGACATTGGCCCGCACAGCCACGCTCATGCCGATGAACCCGGCAGTGCCCGAACAGATTGTTCCAACCAAATAGGATATGGCGGTGGCTGGCACAGCCATTTCGTGCTTGAACACGGTGTAGTCCAGAACGCCCAGCACAACGGTTACGACAACCACGAAGGGGAGCAATGACATGTACTCGCGGCGCAAGAATGCCCCGGCTCCTTCGCGGATGGAGTCCCCGATACTGCGCATCAGGTCGTTTCCGGCCTCCGCTCTCAGCACCCGCATGGTGGTTATGCCAGCGAAAATGAGAGCCACGGCCCCGGCGATAAGGGCGATAATAAGTGATTCCATTCAGTCTCTCGGAAGGAATGATTAGAGGGAATAGAGGGTAATTTTGGCGCAAAAAAGTTATCACAATCGAACTTGGGTGTCAAACGAAATTCGTCGCCGAGTGAGCAAGAGAGGCCTCTTCAATCCACGAATTCACCAGTGATTCGAGTGCCTAAATATAGTTGGACTTCAGGCTCGGCACGAACCGAAGAAGTCGGAAACGAAATGGCCAACGGTATGGTGCGGAACACCACGAAGGGATGCGCTTATAATTGGCGGCCAATCAGACGCACGAACTGGAGCGACCAAGTACATGCGGACAAAGGATGAAGTACGCGAGGCTGTATGGTCGGCGATGGAAGACGCGAGGGCCGCCCATACCCGCAAGCTGCACGACAAGATACCTCACTTCCGGGGCTGCGAAGCCGCTGCCGACCGTGTCGGGGAACTGGAGGCCTGGGGGAAAGCACGGGTCATCAAGGGCAACCCCGACAAGGCGCAGCGTCCCTTGCGGCAAAAGGCGCTAGAAGAGGGGAAAACGCTGTATATGGCAGTGCCGCGCCTTCGGCAGGAGCAGTGCTTCGTGGAACTGGACCCGGCAGTCATGGGAGCGTCACCCGCCGAGGCTTCCACCATTGCGGGGGCTTTCAGGTGGGGCCGCCCGGTATTCGTAGAAGAGATGCGTCCAGTGGAGTTGGTGATTTCCGGTTCGGTGGCGGTCAACAGGCAGGGAACCCGTGTCGGTAAGGGCGGCGGCTTCGCAGACCTGGAGTATGGACTGGCCATCGCGGCGGGCATAGTATCGCCAGAAATTCCAGTGGTGAGCACAGTGCATCCAATGCAGGTGCTGGACGAGGACCTACCATACACCAGGCACGACGTGTTCCTGGATTACGTAGTAACCGCTGAGGATGTGATCCAGTGCAGCGGTGAGATGCCTCGGCCTACCGGCATTTACTGGGAAGACCTCGGACCAGCCAAGATCCGGCAGATTCCTCTTCTCAAGAAGCTGCAGGAGCAGGCAGGCTGAAGACGGAATAGACGTCGCGTACCCAGAGAGCGCCGAGAGTGAGGTTAGCGTTGCAGGGGCGACCGCCCACACTAGCGATGGCTAGGCGAAGACAGCCCAATCGCCCTGAGACGGGGAATGACCAGACACAGTCCGACGACTATCAACCAAATGAGGAAGGCGATTCCCGTTATGCGGTGTACCACAGTGGCGGCGTCAAGCCAGATGAACAGCATCGCCACGCCCAGGACCGCGCCGACAATAGCCAAGTAGCGTAGCAGACTGCCCATACGCCACTGGACAGGGGCCAGGGCGACCAGCGCGAGTCCGGCCAGGGTGAATCCCAGGGTGCCGGCAACGGAGCGCAAAGTGAACGCCGCTTCTTCCTCCGGCAGGATTATCAGCTCGGCAGGTATCACGTCGGTGGGCGCGGCAACGGCGAGCGCAACGGCAGTAGCGCCAGACACCATAGAGGCAATACCCGACGCAATCATGAACGCCGCAGCTGCGCCCATGGCGACTGGAAAGTAGGCCCTCATGGCACGCCACAGCGGCAAGGCGGCCGCCACCAGCGTCAGCCCTCCGACCATCCTTGCAACTCCGCCCGTGCCGTAGGCGACTTTGGCAGAGCCGATGGCGGCGAGGGATTCCTCCAGGGTTGGCAGGTCGGCATCTGCGGCCAGGCGCGCCGGGACGGAGATGGCGGTGGCCAGCGCGGTGAGCAGCAGGAAGATTCCGGCTGTGCGGAAATCTGGGATCAGAGCAGACATGGGAAACCAGGACTGAACGGCCCGACCTTCATATCAGCAGGTTGTAGTTGGGGGGCAGGGAGCTTCTGCCAGTGAGGGCGTTGGCCAGGGCGGGGCCGCGGCCTTCCGCCCCCGCTACTCCGGTAAGCACTTGAAGGGCCACCTGCACTCCGCTGGCGGGAGGTTCTGCATCCACGCCCAGCGCATCAGCGAGGTCCCTGCCGTGGATAACGAGCTCCATTGTGCGAAGCTGCAGGTAGTCTATGAGCCGCATCCCACCCTGGGGCGTAGCGAGGATGAAGTCCTCGTCCAGGTCGTTGACCCTGTCGCGGGCCATGTTGAGGAAACCGCGGACCATCATCTGCGGATTGTCCATGATTTCCAGGCCTGCCGACCGGCCCAGTTCTGCCACGCGGTCGGGGTTCACGTTCTGCCTCACGTTGAGAATCCACTGGACCGAGGAATCTACATCCACCTGTGCGGCGGGCTTCTCGGAATAGCCGACAACGGTGCTGATGGAGCGGTAGGTGTGGCCGGCCAGGTCGCGGAGCGTCCACTGGCCAAGCGCATGGTTTTCCCAAGCGTCGACGTCCACGCCATCGACCAGCTTGGCGAAGAACTCGGCAGATTCCAGGTAGGCTTCTCTTATCTTGTCGCCGAAAGGAGTTTGGGGACTCACGTGATCCTCCATGCCGGTGGCGGTTAAGGCTCGCCGACCAGGTTCTCCACCTCGAGGGACTTCATCAGGCCGCTAATCTGCTCCCAGGTGTCGTCTTCAACGAAGATGCCCTCGCGGCGACGGGTCTGCTCGGTGCGGTATTCGATTTCACCGGGGTAGAGGACCTCGGTGAAGCCTGCGGCGGGAGGCGAGTCTTTGACGAACTCCACAAACTCGCCCATGTCCTTCTTGAACTCGTCCAACGGGCGGAAGTGCTCGAGGTTAAAGGCGGCTATGAAGCAGCCGTCATTATGGCGCCCCTCGGGGTCGACTCCGAAGCCGAGGCCGGTAAGCAGACCGGAGAAGACTTCGACCATGAAGGAAAGGGCGTAGCCCTTATGACCTTGGTCGACCCCCACGGGCAGGATGGCACCACCGGAGAAATAGTCGTTGGGGTCGGTGGTCTGGTTGCCGTCGCGGTCTACGATCCAGCCTTGGGGGATGGACTCCCTGCGGTTGCGAGCAAGGGATATCTTGCCCAAGGCCACGGTGCTGGAGGCCATGTCCATGAGCACGGGGCCATCCAGGTCGCTGGGCATGCCGATGCAGATGGGGTTGGTTCCCAGCTTGCGGGCGCGGCCACCGAAAGGCGCGACGTGCTTGGGGGCCGCGCCGGAGTCGGCGGTAATCAAGCCGATCATGCCCTCGGCGGCGGCCATGGTGGGGTAGTCTCCGAGACGGCCGATGTGGCTCTGACTGTGGACAGTAATGGCAGCGACACCGTGGGTGCGGGCCTTGTCTATGGCCATCCGCATGGCGCGCTCGGTAACCACAAAGCCGAAGCCCCAGTTACCGTTGATGACAGCGGTGCAGGGGGCTTCCCTTTCCACGACGAAGGGCGCTCCCGGCACGATGTGTCCGACGTCGATACGTTCGGCGTAGGTGGGAATCTGTATGACACCGTGGGAGTCATGGCCCGAGAGATTGGCCTTTACCAAGTGGGCCGCGACAACCTCTGCCTCCGCCTCGGGAGTGCCTTTGGCGCGGTAGATGTGGTAGGCGATCTTTTGGAGGTAGTCGGGAGAAAACACAGGCATCGCGAAACCTCATGCCAATGCGTGATTTCGTTAGATGGGGTGAGGGTCAAGCCGCGCATAAGTCTAGCCCGGCCCCACTTCATTGTCCAGAAACGGAACATTGTTGAGGATGATTGCGAAGTCCCTTGGATGGCCGTCCTGCGCGGAGCTAAAGGTCTCTTCATCGCAAGTGAAATTCTTCGCTTCG
Source organism: Dehalococcoidia bacterium (assembly GCA_965222025.1). Classification (GTDB taxonomy): domain Bacteria; phylum Chloroflexota; class Dehalococcoidia; order Lucifugimonadales; family UBA3495; genus VXOI01. Next base: position 876,009 of record CBDCTI010000008.1, read on the forward strand.
CTCAGAACGACAGGCTGCTGATACCACTTCGCTATCGCCATGAATATTGCCGGGTTGCCTTTGCCTCCGGGTGGTTTGCTCTTGCAGGGATGGGCCTGCTACCTGGCCCGGGGCCGCGCCAAGTTAGCGTTCCAGGACTCAACCACCGAAATGGAATCGCCAGGCCCCAGCTCACGCTGCCTGCTTCCTTTCTTGCGTTCACGCGTTGGCCGAGGGGCAGAAAATTTAAATTTTCCGGCCATTCTCGGCCATTTCCGGCCATTTCCGGCCACTCCGCCGGGAAATCCTGACCCCGGCCCGGGGCAGTGGCCCCTCGGGTGGGGATGCGGCGACGGACGTGGTCAAGAGGCGTGACATGGATGGAAGTGGGGCAACTTCGAGAAAGAGGCCCATTCCGTACCACTCCTTTGACTATTATCTTATTCGGATTGGAAAGCGGTGAACGCACCATCTATTCAGGCTAGCAGAGCGGAACGCGTTAAGGCTACGGGCAACTGTCATCAGATTTTCGCCCCTGCGTAGGTGGGTCTATTAATTCTGGCTGTGGGTTTCAATTGGGGTGGGCCTGGTCGCCGTCGCTACTGGCGCATGCCATCTGACTTACTACGCTATCAGCGTTGCTGGCAGCTTCGAGCAGGACGTTATGTTGAGTTTGGCCGTTGTCCAGCACCCTGGCTCCTTGACCGGATAGTACGCCGTTCCTATAATTTTGAATCAAGATAAGCGCAAGCGTGTCGCCTCTGGCGATGCAGTGCAGGAACGACACCCGATTGGTCCAACCAACTCTTCAGAGCATTGACGATCTGACCAGTGCGGCCCTAGCCGAACTTTCGGCGCTGGACAGCATGGAGGCCATTGAGCAATGGCGCATAGCCTACCTGGGACGGCGGGGAAGTCTAACCCAGGTGCTGCGCGGTCTCTCGAGTCTTGACATCGAGGACCGGCGTCGCGTCGGGGCGATGGCAAACCAGGCCAAGGAATCTCTGGAAAGCGGGCTTGAAGCGAGGGCGCGGGGAATCAACGAGGCGGCGCTCCTGCGCGCGGAGCGAGAGGACCGCCTAGACGTTACGCTTCCCGGTCGCCCACCCGCCGAAGGGAGGCTGCATCCCACCACCAAGATCGTGCGGGAGATTTGCGCTGCGTTCGTGGGGATGGGGTTCAGCATCGTTGAAGGCCCAGAGGTGGAGTGGGACCACTACAACTTCGAGATGCTCAATATTCCCAAAGGGCACCCGGCACGGGACATGTGGAATACCCTCTGGGTGGACTACACAAACGAAGCTGGCGAACAACCCATGCTTCTGAGGACGCACACCTCGCCCATGCAGGCGAGGGTCATGGAGAGGCAGGAGCCTCCGGTACGTGTCATTGTTCCGGGGAAATGCTATCGCTATGAGGCCACTGACGCCACGCACGAGTGGCATTTCTACCAGGTGGAAGGCCTTGCGGTGGACGAGGGCATAACTTTCGCCAACCTGAAAGGCACCTTGTATGAATTCGCCCGCAGGCTGTTCGGGGAGGAGCGCCGCATACGTTTCCGGTGCGACTACTTTCCATTTGTCGAGCCGGGCGTGGACATGTCCATCGACTGCTTCGCCTGCAACGGAGAAGGCGAGGGATGTCGCATCTGCCGGGACAGCGGCTGGATAGAAATCATGGGCGCCGGCATGGTACATCCGAAAGTACTTGCCGGCGTAGGGTACGACCCTGACAAGTACACTGGCTTTGCCTTTGGCATGGGGCCGGAGCGCATCGCCATGCTGAAGTACGGCATCGACGACATCCGACACTTCTACGCGAACGATCTGCGGTTCCTGCGCCAGTTCTAACGAACGCAGCATCAACCACCGCAGAGGTAACGCCGACAAGGCTTGAATGAAAGTTCCCCTCAGCTGGCTCCGGCAATACGTCAACGTTGACATTCCCGCCGCCGAACTTGCTCAACGGCTCACCATGGCTGGAGTTGAGGTCGGAGAGGTGGAAGAAACAGGCGGGTGGAGCGACGTCTACGTCGGAAGAGTCACGTCGGTGCGTCCCCATCCCAACGCCGACCGGCTGCGCCTGTGTACCGTTACGACGGGCAATGACGAAATGGAAGTGGTATGCGGCGCCCCCAACGTGTCGGAAGGACAAAAAATCTGCTTCGCCCAAATAGGGGCCAATCTCTACAACGCCCACAGCGGCAAACATGAGACCCTGGCAGCGGCCCGCATCCGGGGAGTCGAGTCCCAGGGTATGATCTGCTCCGAACTGGAGCTGGGCATGGGCGACGACCACACAGGAATTATCGTCCTGCCGGAGGATGCTCCCCTTGGTGAACCGCTGTCGGACTACCTGGGCGACACCATCCTGGACCTGGAGCTGACGCCAAACCGCCTGGACTGTCTTTCCATGCTGGGAGTTGCCCACGAGGTGGCGGCTCTAACGGGCGGCAAGGTTACGGAGCCTGAAATCTCTTACGCCGAGAGTGGCGCTCCGGTCAGCGAGCGGGTGAACATCGCAATCGCCGATCCAGACCTGTGCCGTCGCTACACCGCTACGGTCATCGACGGGGTGCGCATCGGGGAGTCACCCCAGTGGCTTCAGGACCGGCTGCACCGAGCCGGACTGCGACCCATCAGCAACGTGGTGGATGTCACCAACTTCGTCATGTTGGAGTACAACCAGCCGCTACACGCTTTCGACCTCGGAGCGGTCAAGGAATCAAAGGTTATTGTGCGGCGTGCCCGCCCAGGGGAGAAGCTGACCACGCTGGACGGCGTTGAGCGAACATTGAGCACGGAAAACCTGGTCATCGCGGACGTCAACGACGCGATCGGACTGGGCGGGGTTATAGGAGGGGCAAACAGCGAAATCGGACCTGAGACACGTTCAGTCCTGCTGGAGTCGGCCAATTTCGAAGCGACCAACAACCGCGAGACGGCAACATCGATGGGTTTGCGCACCGAGGCCACGCTGCGATTCGAGAAAGGGTTACGCCCGGAGTTGGCCCCACTAGCCTTACGCAGGGCCACCGCCCTGATACAACAGGTGGCGGGAGGTACTGTAGCCCCGGGCATAGTGGACGTGTACCCGGAACCGTCCGACTCGCCGTTTACAGTTACTCTCTCCATACGGCGATTACGCCAGTCGCTGGGGATGGAGATGGGAATGGACCAGGTTCGCTCTGCACTGGAATCACTGGGATTCGCCTGCGAGGTTCGTGCAGACACACTGGCTGTCGAAATTCCGTGGTGGCGCAATGACGTCAACATCGAGGACGACCTGGTTGAAGAGGTGGTCCGAGTCATCGGTTATGACGCAGTGCCAACCGTCATGCTATCCACGCCCATCCCCTTCCACAGGCCTTCGGCTCCCATTGCCTTGCGCGAGGAAGTGAAGGACCTGCTGGCGTCCAGCGGAATGCAGGAGGTTATCAACTACCCCTTGGAGTCAATGGACCTTCTGGAGCGAATCACGCCAGTGGACCCGGACGCGCCACCGATGAGGCTGGCGAATCCGATGAGCTCGACCCACGAGTATCTGCGCACTACGCTGCATGCAGGGTTGCTGGCCACCCTTGCCTCCAACCAGTCGTTGGGGCCCGGTCCATTCAGGATGTTCGAAGCCGGCAGAGTGTTTCTCCCCCGAAAAGGGGACCTGCCCGAAGAAGTAGAAATGGTGGCAGCAGTCCTGGCGGGCAAGCGCGACGAGGGATCGTGGATGTCCTCTTCACGAGCTGAGGGTGATGTCGACTTCTTCGACGCAAAGGGCGCCGTGGAGTGGCTGCTTGGGCGGCTGGGCATCACTGCTGGCTGGGAGCCCGGGGAGCATGTGGTCTATCAACCAGGCCGCTGTGCCGTCGTGAAATCGGGCGAGGCTATACTGGGATTTGTGGGCGAAATTCACCCAACCATACGTGAGAAGTTCGACCTGGATTCCGGCGTGGTAGCGGGATTCGAGCTGAGTTTGAGTTCACTGCTGGCTGCGTTGCCCATGTCGGAGCGGCGGTTCGAATCACTCCCACGTTTCCCGGCAGCGACGAGGGATTTGGCGCTGGTTGTGCCCAGTGATGTTTCTTCGGGGCAGGTAACGAGCCTGATCCTGCGACATCGGTTGGTCCAGCGGGTCGAGTTGTTCGACATGTATTCCGGCGAGAATATGGCCCCCGGAACGAAGTCGCTGGCATTCCATGTCAGCTTCCAAGCTTCCGATCGAACTCTGACAAATGAAGAAGTTAGCCGATCCCTGGACGGTTTACTCCGCACACTGGAAAGGGGAGTTGGGGCGACCCTCAGGGATTAATTGGAATTCCCTCCTGATCCGGCAGTAACATAGACTGAGAAAGATTCTTTCATTCCCCCAAACCGCAGGGCGGGAGAGCGGACAATGTCATCCCAGCACGGGCGCCACGGTCATCACGGCCATCACGAAGAAGCAGCACATCACCATGGCCACAGCCACGCCGGAGAAGACATGCTGAGCGTGGAAGACGCCTATGAGCGGGTTATGGCCAGCTTTGCGCCCCTGGAGTCCGTTGAAGTCGCACTTCTGGAATGTCTCGGGCAGACGCTGGCTGGAGACATCACCTCGCCGCTGGCACTCCCGCCACTTGCAAATTCGGGAATGGATGGCTACGCGCTGCGCGGCGCAGACATCGCAGGAGCGTCGAAGGACTCGCCACGGCGGCTGCCCGTAATTGGTATCGTCGCTGCAGGCCAGATGCCGAACCGGACAGTGGAAGCCGGAACTGCGATGCGCATCATGACCGGTGCGCCGGTTCCTGACGGGGCGGACACTGTGGTCCCCTTCGAGGAAACCGACGAGGTGCACCGCAAGACTGAAGGACGCCCGCTGGATGAGGTTGCGATTTTCTCCGAAATGCCTGCGGGGGCAAACGTACGGCCTGCCGGTGAAGACATCCACAAGGGTGAGCTGGTGCTGGAGGCAGGCACAGTGGTGCGCGCCGCCGAAGTGGGAGTGCTGGCTTCACTGGGGCTGGACCGCGTCAACGTCGTCCGCCGGCCGGTGGTCTCGGTGCTGGCTACGGGGGACGAGCTGGAGACGGCCGGTTCAGCACTTGCAGGCGGCAAGATTTACGACAGCAACAGTTTCAGCGTGGCCGCTTCGGTGGTAGCCTGCGGAGGGGTGCCCCGTCTGCTGGGAATTGCACGGGATAACATAGACGACCTGCACGCCAAACTGGAGGCAACTGCCGGTTCGGACCTGGTGATTACCTCGGCAGGGGTCTCCAAGGGCGACTACGACATCGTAAAGGATGTTCTTGAGCAACGCGGGGCGATGAACTTCTGGTCGGTGCGAATGCGCCCAGCCAAGCCCCTGGCCTTTGGACACCTGCGAGGGGACGGAAGCAAGAATGTTCCGCTGCTGGGCCTACCGGGGAATCCGGTGAGCGCCATGGTAGCCTTCGAGATGTTTGCCCGGCCCGCGATCCACGCGATGCTGGGGCGAGTGGTTCGACCTCGCCCGTCAGTTGAAGGTGTGCTGACCGGCCCCATTCGAAATTACGACGGCCGCAGGGTCTACGCCCGTGTAGAAGTGGAACGAAAGGACGGAGTGTACTATGCGACGCCGACGGGACCGCAGGGTTCAAATATCCTGACGTCGATGTCGCGTGCCAACGGGCTGGCCATCTGCCCGGAGGACCTGCCCGCCAAACAAACTGGTGAACAGGTACGGATTATCATGCTGGACTGGAACGAAGAGGTGGATCTATGACCATTGCCGGGTTGGACACCCCCGGAGTCCCGGAAGATCAAACGCCTGGCAACAAACTCTTTCACGTAAGCCTTACCAGGCTGGGGCAGCTCAACCGCTCAGCGGTCCACCTGATTGCGGGTCGCCTTACCGAGGACTGCCCTTCCTATGGGAAGCCCATGCACGAACTCGACGCTGCAGGTCTCATCAGGGAAATCCGAGAGTTTCATGACGACACGGAAGACTTCATCCGCTACGACATGCCAATCAAGGAGATCGTCTTCCGGACTCTTTTGGCCAGCGGCAACGAGCCGATATCTCTGGGGGATCTGCACAGTGAACTTACGGACCGGTGGAGCAACGCCCTGCGCCCAATATCCATCTCTGAGGCATTCTTGATGCGGGTGCTCGAGACAGATACCTACTACGGGTTCTGGGAGGCATAACTCCGGAACCTCCGGAAGCAGCAAAAAACCGGAAGCAGCAAAAAACGCCAGGAGCCGTGTGCTCCTGGCGTTATGCGTTGCCCTGTTTGTAAGATCCGAGTCAGGCAGCCGCAACTGCCAGTTGTTCCTTAGCCGTTTCCACCAGCTTGGCAAATGCGGCTTCATCCCTTACCGCCAAGTCAGCGAGTATCTTGCGGTCCAGTTCGATATCCGCCAGCTTCAGACCGTGGATGAACTGGCTGTAGGAAAGTCCAGCGGCCCGACAAGCGGCGCCGATACGGACGATCCAGAGGCTGCGGAACTCACCCTTGCGTTCCCGGCGATGTCGGTAGGCGTAGGCCCACGCATGCATCACCGATTCCTTTGCCCACTTGTAATTGCGGTGCGATGAGCCCTGATAGCCCTTGGCTGCCTTCAGAATTTTCTTATGCCGCCGGCGCTTGGTAACGCCACGTTTTATTCGTGCCACAGCTTGATCTCCATCTAGTTTTCCGCCGGCTAGCCGTAGGGCATCAGCCGCTTCAACCGGGGAACATCAGGAGCGGCGACTTCCAATTTGTCGGAATACTTACGGGTCACCTTGGTAGGTTTCTTTCGCCGCAGGTGGCTGCTCATTCGTTTGCGGCGAAGCAATTTGCCGGAACCGGTCACGTGGAACCGGGCTTTGGCGCCTTTATGTGTTTTAAGTTTTGGCATCGGCCAGTTCTTCTACCTGTTCCGGCTGGTTTTCGCCGGTGATTTCGTCGGTTGCACTGTCCGCCTGGCTCTTACTAGTCTGAGCACGCTGTGTCGAGCGCTCCTCGCTCTTTTGCAGGGAAGGAATCAACACCATTGAGAGGGAGCGGCCTTCCATGGCAGGAGCGCGCTCAAGGCGCACTTCATCCTTAAGCTCATCGGCGACCCGGCGCAGTACCAGGAGTCCCAATTGCTGGTGAGCGGCCTCACGCCCGCGGAAACGGACTGTGAGCTTCACCTTGGAGCCGTCGTCGATGAACTCTCGCACCTTTCGAACCTTTGCATCGAGGTCGTGAGTCCCGATGTTAGGCCTAAAGCGAACTTCCTTCTGCTCGGTGCTCTTCTGTCCTCTCTTGGACTCTTTTTCCTTCTTGGAGGAGAGGTATAGCAGTTTGCCGTAATCCAGCAGCCGACACACCGGAGGGTCGGAATTGGGCGCGACTTCCACCAGATCTACCTCGGAGTCGCGAGCCATCTGGAGTGCGCGCCGGGTATCCATCACCCCCAACTGCGAACCGTCTCCACCGATGACCCGAACCTGAGGGCTGGTAATTCGTTCGTTAACCCTATACTGCCTGGCGATACTGTTTTACCTCCAATAAGTTATGCCCCGTCTTTGCCGATGGGCATACGAAACTCTACCATACGACCTCGGAGTCGTCAACGCGCACAGCATTTGTCATGCGGCATTTTCTGATCCACATACCCGGTTACTCCGGTCAAACGGAGGTCCCAGAGTCAATTTTTCTTGATCCCACGCGGCTATTCGTCGTCGGGGTCGTCATCCTGGTCCGGCAACGGGTCCAATTCGCTGCCAAAATCCAGCCCCTGCAGGAATTCTTCGATCTGGGGCGAGAGTGGCGCAGTGGGCGTGCCTCCGTCGGCTTCGGGCGTGTTTTCGCGGTCGTAGCGCTCTTCGAGGCGGGAAAGGAGCTTGGACACCTCAGACGTGTCTGAAACGATGTTCTGCAGCGACTCGTATTGCTGGATGCCCCGCTCCTTGTCTTCCAAGCGGCTCGGCAATCCGTAAAGGCGGCATAGAATGCCGGTCAATCGAGCAGTGCCTGTGAAGTCCTCTTCCACCTGGAAATACTGCGGGAGATGAACAACGAAAACGCGGGTGTCCATCTTTACCGACTCGGCGTATTGGAAGGTGAGTTGAGTGATAGTAGTGGGTCCCTCGTAGTCGCTGGGGCGAACCTCCACCATCCGATACTCTTCTTCATTGGAGGCATCAAGGGTGCCTCCCGACACCAGCAGAGGGCGAGTATGAGGCACCATGTCATACATGGCGCCAATCAACGAATAGCGCCTCGCGCCCAGCAACTCCAGCATCTCGTTGACCGAGTCCGTGAAATCTTCGCCGTAGGAGTGGGGCTCAAGCAAGTGCAGAGTAACAAGGTCGGGTCCGGTTTCCCTGACAGCGACCTTAACCGTCGTGGTGGGGATGCTGTATTCGCGTTTGCCCTTGCGCAGAACCGATTTGGGTCGATAGCGAGTGAAGTCGTAGTAGCGACCCGGACGCGCCAACCTGCCAACTTCCTTGGCTCCAAGGTATCGCTCGATACGGCGCAGGCTCAGACTGCCGACGCTGCCCACGTCTATCCAGGGACGCAGCACAGCAAGGACATGAGGGTCCTTCAACTCCGGCAGCGGCTCCTGGAACTCGAAATCTCCAATACGCATCAATGTAGTTTGCCAGCCCAGAACAGGGATAGCAAGTTTGGTGAGCCCTTCAACACACGACATCCAGTGGTCGGCTTGAGCTAGCTCACATCGTTAGGATAACATTCCGTAGGAGTGGCGGATTTCGGAAAGGCGAAATTGAAATCGCATGCTGCTTGAGCCTGAGTCCCAGTAGCGTGTTTCGCCATGAAGAGTCAGTCCCAGGACTTTGCTGCTTTCACCGCGTAAATCGTTCATGACACAATGGCCGTTGATGTATGTTTTCCTTTTGCTCTGGAGCCTCCTGATTGGACTTGGCTGCGGTGTTTCGCAGCAGGGGGCTACATCGACGAGTGAGAGACCGGTTGAAGAGGTGCCGATTGTGCGGATTGGCGATGCAACTTACGCCGTCGATTTGGCGGTGCAGCCGGAAGAGCGCCAGCAGGGGCTTTCAGGTCGCGAGTCCCTGGCACAGGACGCGGGCATGCTGTTTGTGTTCGAGGAGGAGAGGCCGCTTCATTTCTGGATGAAGGAAATGCGCTTTCCTTTGGACATCATCTGGATCGACGCTCAGTGTCGCCTGATTGATGTTGCCCGGGACGTTCCGATACCCCCTTCGGACGCAGGCAACGAGGAAATTCCAAGAGTGCAGTCGCCGTCGCCCGCTCGCTATGTACTCGAGTTGAACGCAGGGGAAGCAGCACGCAGCGGCTTGCAAGCGGGGAATCTGGCAGAGTTCGAAGGGTCGATCAAAGGGCAGCATGGCTGCTGAATCAAACGACTCATGAAACCCTTAAAGAGGAAAGGATAGTGAAACCTATGGAAATTCTGGTGTCAGGCTCTATGGCCTACGACCGCATAATGAAGTTCGGCGGCTACTTCAAGGACCATTTCCTGCCCGACCAACTGGACAACATCAGCGTCAGCTTCGGGGTGGACAGCCTGACAGAGCACTTCGGCGGGACCGCGGGCAACATTGCGTATTCCTTGTCCCTATTGGGGGAACGGCCCCGCATTGTGGCCACCGTGGGCAGCGACTATCACCGGTACTTTGAGTGGTTAGCGTCCTGCGGAATCGGGACGGACGACATGCGGGTAGTTAGCGAAGAACTGACGGCCGGAGCGTACATCACGACGGACGCGGACTCGAAGCAGATCACAGGGTTCAATCCCGGCGCGATGAAGCATCAGGCGGGCTTCAGCTACAACGGCGTCAACCCTACCGGCGTGATGGCGATCGTTGGGCCGGGAAACATTGCTGACATGATGGACTTTACTGCCAAGAACCAAGAACTGGGAATATTCACCATATTCGATCCCGGGCAATCGCTGCCAATATGGGAACCGTCGGCCCTGGCCCGCTGCATTGAGCAGTCGAACATGCTCATCTGCAACGAGTACGAACTGGGAATGGTTTCAAACAGCACGGACCGATCGCGACAAGACCTGGCGGCAATGGTAGAGCACCTAGTCGTTACGCTCGGCGAAGACGGCGCCGAGGTAGACTCAGGAGGCACGACGGAAAAGGTCCAAGCAGTACCGGCGGATGCGATTGACCCGACAGGGGCCGGCGACGCCTTCCGGGGAGGACTGATCAAGGGGCTGGCGAATGGCGTGGGGATCAAGCGAGCGGTGCAGATGGGGGCGGTGTGCGGCTACTACGCAGTGCAGGTGGAAGGTACTCAGACGTACAGTTACAAGCTGAAAGAGTTCGAAGCCAAGCTAAGGGAATGCTTCGGCGAGTAACCGAACGTGATTCGAACTTTCCCATTGACGGGAGCAGACTCACTCCGCCGTTGGCACAGGTTCTCATTGCCGCGCCTACGGGCATTCGCTACAATCTGCGGGGCGGTTCGCCGGACACCCGCAGATACTGACTTCCGAGACTCCTGATTTGACTGACGAAGCAACATTTCCGACACCGCTGGCGCATGGCCCGCTGGACGGAGTGAAGGTACTGGACCTGAGCGAAGACATCGCTGGGTCTTTCTGTGCTCGGCTACTGGCCGACTACGGGGCGGATGTGCTCAAGTTGGAGCCACCGACCGGGGCGGCGCTGCGCAGGATGCCTCCCTTCTTTGGCGACGATCCTCACCCGGAGAAGAGCCTGTTCTTCCTGGCGATGAACCTGAACAAGAAAGGGGCAACCCTCAACCTGAAGACCAGGGCAGGCCGGGACCTGTTCAGGGAGTTGATACCGCACGTTGACGTGGTGGTTGAGAGCTACAAGCCGGGGTATTTGGCTGATCTGGGCCTGGGGTACGAGGCGCTGGAGGAGATCAACCCCGGGCTGGTGCTGACGTCGATCTCCCCCTTCGGGCAGACGGGGCCTTACAGCCAGTACGCAGGAGAGGAAATCGTCAACTACGCCATGGGGCTGATCATGAGCATCAGCGGGCAGCAAGGCCGAGAGCCGCTGAAGCACGGCGGGTTCCAGGCGCAGTACGAGGGCGGTCTGAACGGTGCGGCAGCGACAGCGATGGCGCTGTTCATGCAGAGCAACACCGGAGAGGGGCAGCACATCGACGTGTCGGTCACCGAGTGCGTGGCCTCGACGATGATGGCCACTCAGACGATGTATCCGTTCATCGGGGCGACGCAACCGAGGCGCCGGGCGTCGGGAAGCAACTTCGGGCATCCAATGCCCTGCGAGGACGGGTGGATCATCGTGCAGACCGGCGGCGGCGCGACGTGGGAGACCATCGCCAACTTCTTCCGGGACGAGAGGCTGCACGAGCCGCGGTTCACGGATACCGCCGAGCGCAACCGCAACGGTGAGGAGCTGGACCGCATCGTGCTGGAGTCGATCAGCGAACAGGGCAAGTGGGAGCTTTTCACCGAGGCGGCGCGGTCGCGGATGCTCTTCGGACTGGTGCAGACGCCTTCGGAGCTGGCGGAGTGTCCGCAGCTGGAGTCGCGGGACTTCTACCGCGAGGTGGACCACCCGGTGATCGGGAAGATCAGGGTGCCGGCGGCGCTGTTCAACCTGTCGCTGACGCCTTACCAGTACACGATGCCGGCACCTACGCTGGGACAGCACAACATCGAGATCTACGTGGACGGGCTGGGGTACTCGCGGAAGGACCTGACCGTGCTGCGGCAGACGGACTCCATCTGATGGCCATTTCCAACAGCAGTGGCGGCAAGCTGCCGCTCGATGGCATCCGGGTGCTGGACTCGACTTACGTGTTCGCCCTGCCCTATGCGGGCGGGCTGCTGGCCGACATGGGGGCGGAGGTCATCAAGGTCGAGGGGCCGGGCAGGCCGGACGTGACGCGCACGGGCGGGTACTCGGGGGTGTTCGCGGAGAATGACCCCGGAGAGGACTGGTGGAACAGGCCCTCGACGTACAATCTGATCCACCGGGGCAAGCAGTCGATCACCCTGGACATGACCGACGAGCGAGGCCGGGAACTCTTCAAGGAACTTGTCATGGTCAGCGACGTGGTGATGGAGAACTTCACGCCGCGGGTGATGCGAAGCTGGGGGTTGGACTACCCCAACCTGCGCAAGCTGCGGCCAGACGTGATACTGGTGTCGAACACGGGCTACGGGCACGGCGACGGGCCGTATTCGGGGTACCCGGCGCAGGCGACGACTCAGGAGGCGACTCACGGACACTGCTGGATCACCGGCTACCAGGGCGAAGGGCCGGCCAAGGCCGGGGCGTCGTTCGTGGACTTCCTGTCGACGTGGACGGCACTGTTCGCCATCGGGGCGGCGCTGCGATACCGGGCCCGGACGGGTCTGGGGCAATGGGTCGACATGGGGATGTACCAGGCGGGGGTGATGTTCCTGTCGGAGTACATCCTGGACGCCACGGCCAACGAGCGCGAGGGTGAGCGCATCGGCAACAGGCACCCGTGGCGGGCGCCGCAGGGCTGCTACCCGGCGCTGGGCGATGACCGCTGGATTGCGCTGTCAGTAGGCGACGACTCGCAGTGGCGGGCGCTGTGCCGTGTCATGGGGCAGCCGGAGCTGACCTCGGACCCCCGGTTCAACACCGTGGGCGGACGGCGGGAGAACCACGACGCGCTGGACGAGGTCATCTCGGCGTGGACGTCGACGCTGGACCGGTACGAGACGATGCACGCGCTGCAGGCGGAGGGCATCCCGTCGGGGCCGGTGCTGACGGGGCGGGACATCCACTACGACCCGCACTTCAGGAGCCGCAACTTCCTGGAGCGGGTGAAGTACCCGCCGGAGCGGAAGCTTGGCGAGCGGACGTTCCTGGGGCGCCCCTACAAGTTCTCGAAGAGCCCCCTGCACATCCAGGGGCCGTCGCCGGGATTCGGGCAGCACAACGAGCCGGCCCTGAAGGAGTTGCTGGGGGTGCCGGATGCAATGTACCAGCAACTGGTGGAGGACGTGGTGATCACCACGGTGCCGACCACCGGGGAGCCGTCGCCGGTGGTGCCGCAGGCTGAGGCGCTGCAGCGGGGGGTCATCGCGGCGTGGGACCCGGACTACCTCGAGCGGCTGGGGCTGGGGTACCTCTCCCCGCCCGGCGCTGATGGAGCGCAGGAATGATAGTGAGCACCACCGAGACCGTGCCGGGGCGTGAAGTCGCCGAGGTTCTGGGCGTGGTAACCGGGAACATTGTGCAAGCGAGAAACATCGGACGGGACATTCAGGCCGGTATCCGAAGTGTTGTCGGCGGGAAGGTGGGCGTCTACTCCGAAATGCTGGCAGGGGCCCGGGCCGAGGCAACGCGGCTGATGATCGACGAGGCCGGGACTCTCAGCGCCGACGCCGTGGTGAATGTGCGCTACACCACCAGCGCCATCAGCCAGGGCATGTCGGAAATCCTGGCATACGGGACTGCCGTCAGACTCCGATAGGAACGCAGGCGCCCGAGCCGGACCGGCAGTGCCAGGGGCGGCCCGATGCCTCAGGGCAATTGCCCTTGGAAAATGCACTTGGAAGAATTGATGACATTTGCCGCTTGCCTGCCCCTGTGTCACCACGTACCATTTTGGTATGACAGCTGCTGAACGCACTTGTTCTGGTCCCTTTTGTCTTGGCCGCCTTCGGCGTGACGCATGCCGGTACTGCAGAAAGTGGACAGGGGACGAAATGGGACGAAATGGCATGGGAACTGAAAATTTCCGTTCAGCGATCCCTGGATAGCGGGCATTCAGCTTTGAATCCCGCCCGGTCTGCCGACGCAATGGGAAAATTTGGGAGAAAATGGGATGCGCTGGGAAAAATTCCATCCCGTCTCTCCCACGGGCAATCTTTCGGCATGTGCCCTGTGTAATCCAGTCCCGCCCTATGTTCCTCGATGCGACATCCCGACCAGGAAAGCCTTTGTCCAAAAGCGATAGCCCTGCCCGATGCCTTTCTTGACACTGCGAAAATGAGGGGCGTAGGCTAGGGGTGAGGGCCCGTAGCTCAGTGGTAGAGCAGTCGGCTCATAACCGACTGGTGGCTGGTTCGATCCCAGCCGGGCCCACTTCCTTCCTCAAGTTTGCCCCAAGCTTGTCCGGGTGATCCATGCTATCTGGAGGAGGACCGCCATGCCACTGCAGCTAGACCACACAATCGTGCCAGCCTACGACAAGGTAAAGTCCGCGGAGTTCATTGCCCGGATGTTCGGGCTGAAGTACGAGGGGCCCTGGGGGCACTTCGCGCCGGTCAAGGTCAACGACATACTGACGCTGGACTTCGACGACTCGGACAACCCCCGTGCCAACCACTACGCCTTCCTGGCCTCGGACGAGGAGTTCGACTCGATCCTAGGGAGGATCAAGGACGAGGACGTCGTCTTCGGGAGCGGGCCGCGCTCGCGCACGGACATGGAGATCAACCACCTGCACCAGGGCCGCGGGTTCTACTTCGAGTGCGAGAACGGCCACGTGTGGGAGGTTATTACGCATACGTATATTACGGACTGACGAGAGACGCAGCTTCGCTGTAGATGGGCGCGGGTAGCTCCCTGACCGTCGCGCACGTTTCCCGGGTTATAACGGAGCGTGCTTACCTCTTGTGAGTTGGGCTTAATAGTGTTTGACGCTAATAGCGTTATGCGCTATTAGTAGTTTGCGATCAAGGGCTACGAGGACAGGGACACGCCGGCGCTCCGCCACTGCCGGCGTGTCCGACGATTCTCGGAGGAATTGCAACGCCGAGCGCAGAGAAGATTGATGACGCTCAACAATGCCTCAGACCTGAATGACCTGCGAGTACCTCCGGGGAATCGCCTCGAGGTACTGACGGGGGACCGGGAAGGTCAGCACAGCATTCGCATCAACGACCAGTGGCGGATCTGTTTCACCTGGGACGACGGAGATGCGTCTGAAGTGGAGATAGTGGACTACCACTAACAACGTGGGCAAGTTGGCCGAACCAACGGCGGAGAGCATGATCGATAGCACAGCAGACAGCCCCGATAAGCTGCCGCCCATCCATCCGGGAGAGATCCTGGAGGAGGAGTTCCTGCGTCCCATGAATATCACGCAGTACCGCTTGGCCAAGTCCATCGGGGTGGACGCACGACGGGTGCATGCCATCGTCAACGGGGAGCGGAGCATATCGGCGGAGACGGCGCTGTTGTTCTCGCGGTTCTTCGGGAACTCGGCGGGGTTCTGGATGGGGCTGCAGAGCCAGTACGACCTGTAGGTGGCGGAGGAGCGGCTTGCGGAGAGGTTGGGAAGGGTTGTGGCGCATTCGGCGGCGTGAGCGGGTTAGGGGGTGGCCTTCGGAAGCGGGCCGCGCTCGCGGACGGACGGGGAGATCAACCACCTGCACCCGGGGCGGGGTCCTACTTCGAGTGCGAGAACGGGCATGTGTGGGAGGTTATTACGCACACGTATGTGTGAGGGGGGGTCGGGGTGTGAGGGCGTTTTAGAAAGGCCTGCGGGTGTTTGTTTGCATTAGGGAGAAAGTGTAACCACCGGTTGCTACGTTGAACGGGGACTGTTCGGTAGGAGCACCTGCTCGAGTGAATTGGGCTGACTTAGGAATCGCAATATTAACGAAGCTACTCTAGTATTTGGAATAGAGCAACAAGTTCAAGTAAATTACCATTTAGAGTAAGCCAACAGGGTCTTGCCTTATACCGTACCTTTAGGACAGAACGATCAGATTCGTTAGGTGAGAGCCCACGAAACTAATTGCTGCCCAATGGCCGGAAGCCGCCGAGGTTAAGGCAAAGTAAACTTGATGGCGGGTACACTGGAGGACATTGCGATGACCATGCAAGAGACGGATGACATTCTTGAAACAATAGAATCAGAACTTGACGATGCGGGGGCTGCGGTACCTATTTACACAATAAATTCGTACCCTACCGACCCCACCCTTGAAGTCCTACTAATGCGCTGGCAGCGTGATGAGATCCAGGTTCCTAAATTCCAGCGTGGCTGGGTTTGGTCTCACACTCAAGCTAGCCAACTCATTGAATCCTTCTTGTTGGGGCTTCCGGTGCCAGGGGTGTTTCTATACCGCGAACGAAAAACTCAACAATTGCTTGTCATTGACGGCCAACAACGGCTTCGCGCGATATGGGGATTCTTCGAAGGTCGTTTGCCAAACGTTTCTGATTTCTACCTTCGTGATGTAGACGCACGTTGGGAGGGGAAGAGATACGAGGATCTCGATGAACTTGATCGGATCAGATTCCGTGACGCGGTTCTTAGAGCCATAATCGTAGAGCAAACAATTCCAGAGGATAATTCCAGTGTCTATCATATCTTTGAGCGCCTAAATACTGGCGGTACACATCTTAATCCACAAGAGGTTCGAAATAGCGCCGCCCACGGACCGTTCAATGAACTGATCAAAAATTTAAACACCGATCCTAATTGGCGGTCGATCTTTGGGCGAACTGCGCCCGATACCAGGATGCGTGACGTTGAACTTATAGTGCGTTTCCTTGCCTTACTAGAAGGCTCAGAACAATATTCTAAGCCCATGAAAACTTTTTTAAATGACTTTATGACGAAACATCAGACCGATCACTCTGATCAACCATATAGAAGTGACTTCGAGGAAACAATGGAGCGAGTCGTCGCTTCTTTGGGTCCACGCCCGTTTCATATTAGGAGAGGTCTGAACGCAGCAGTCTTCGACTCCGTGATGATAGCCTTCGCACGAGCGAAAACGACGCCGACAGACATCAAGTCTCGCTGGGTCACCCTATTGGAGAACCCAAGTTTTGAGAATGCAACTCGTTCTGCAACTACAGATGAGGATACAGTAAAAAGACGTATTGAGATCGCGTCACATGTACTGTTCAAATAAATGCCACACGATCATCAAATTTCTAATAGGTTTTCGGAGATTTCTACATTTATTTCCGAAGCCCAGAATTGGGCACAAGCAGACCCCAGACTTGATTCTCACTTTGCAGCATATGCATGTGTATTGCTTTCCGGTGCTATCGAAGCCTCAGTGGAGAGAATCGTAGCTCTGAAGATGCAGGCGCTGGGGGACAACGAAACAGCAAACTATGTGATCAAGGTAGTTGCATTCAGATTTAGAAACCCGGATTGGGGTGCTATTAACGGATTGCTGGGAGATTTTAGTGCCGCTTACAAGCTCTCGTGGGCTAGACGTTTTCCGAGCGGTAGCAGAACCGATGAATCTCTTCAAAGCATCAATAGCATAAAAAATTCCCTGGCCCACGAAGGTTCCACCTCACTGTACGTTACTCTGAGAGACGTGCAATCCTACTTGAATGATGCTCTTTTAGCGATTGACCATATAGAACAACTTATGGTGCCGCACTCAGTTTCATCACCTTCAGCCTAATCGTCAGCATCTCACCCGCTTTAACCAAAAGTCAAACATTCTTCGCTCTAAGCGAAAACCGCTGGTGGCAAATACCCTTGCCTGCTTGGCAACGAAAGTTTGGGTAGAGAGACGGCGCCAGGACCTCCAACGGTTTGAAATTGGTCTGTGGACTAGCCCTCGCCCAAGGCCGCGAGGCGGGTGGCGATCTGGTCGGGGGTTAGGTCTTCTATGTGGGTGGAGATGGACCATTGGTTGTTGTGGGGGTCGGTGATTCTGGCGAGGCGGTCGCCGTAGAACTGGTCGGCGGGCTCGGCTACGGAGGTGGCGCCGGCGGCGAGGGCCTGGGCGTAGACGGCGTCGCAGTCGGGGACGTAGAGGTGGATGAGGCTGCTGGTGGGCGGGTACTCGGGCGGCAGGGCGTCGGAGAGCATGAGGACGGCGCCGCCGATCTCGACCTCGGCGTGGCCGATGCCGCCCTGGGGCATGGGCATGCGGACGCGCTCGACGGCTCCGAAGGCGCTGGTCAGGAAGTCGATGAATCCGGCGGCGTTTTCGACGATGAGGTAGGGCGTGATGGCGGTGTAGCCGTCGGGGATGGGTTTGACGTCGGGCATGTAGGCTCCTGTCGGTATGTGGCCGCGTCGTGCGCGGGTGGGTGAGAGGGATAGTACAGGAGCCGTGGGCACTGCTCAAGGGCGTGGGCCTGGCGGGCGCGTCGTGCGCGGGGGAGTGGGAGGATGGTACAGGAGCCGTGGGCGCTGCTCAAGGGCGTGGGCCTGATGGTGTTTGGGGGAGTGAATTTCCGCGACCCATTTTCACGGGGACATGGTTCTCAGGAACCGTAGGGGCGCACGGCTTTGCGTCCCTACGGTGTCTCAAGAGTCCTGGCTGGCGGCGGGTTTCCGATTCCCGACCCTGCGGAGACCGGGCTCCGCGGCAATGAAGAGTGCGGCAGCAGCCCTATGGCATTGCCAGGGCAGCGGTGGCGGCGAGCTGCACTCGCATCAGCTCTTCTTCCGTCATGCATTCGTATTGCATCTGACCGACGTCGCTGACCTCGATGAACAGCTCCGTGGACATGGACTGAATGCCCTCCAGGCCGGAGGAGAGGAGCGCGGTGAAGTCCGGGTAGTCGCGGGCGAAGTCCACAAGGCAACTCAGGGTCTCGTCAGTCACACCGCCGATGGACCACCCTATCCCGTTGGCGAAAATCCTGTCGTTGGTCTCCAGGTCGAAGCAGTGAGCGGCGGCGGTGCCCATGGAGACGGCCTGCAGGGGCTTGGCAGCCGCTATGGCAACCAACTGCTCATCGGAGAGGCTTTCTCTCACGCAGGCTATCTCGGACTCGGAAAACAAGCCCAGGATGTCAGCTCCGGTGGCAGGAGAATGCCTGTCGAGGGCCGTCCAGAGGGCAATCGTGAATTCCTTCTGCTCCTCCAGGCTCAGGCATTCGTAGATCTGCACGTTGTGGTCGAGGGTTAGGGAGGGGTCGATGGGATCCGGTGACAAATGCAGCCCGAGCCTGACGTAAACAGAGTCCGGGTGAGCCAGACCAACTTCGGTGATGCACTTGCGGCTCTCCTCCTCCCATCCGCCGGCCTGAAGATCGAGAAAGGCCACAGCCAGGTACACGACGTTTTCCTCGGCCAGGCAGTTGAAGAGAGGCGCCGTCTGGGAGATATCGCCAGCCGCCATCATAACGACGGGCGCGACCTGGATGAGCTGGTACATGGATTCGCCCACGGAGGTCTGGATGCAGGAGGCCTCCTGTTCGGACAGGAGGGCCATCAGATCGCCGCCGGTTGTGGCAAGGGTGATGACGAGTTCTTCCAGCGCCATCATTGGCTGGGGCGATACGGATGCAGCGGTGGGGGCCGGGGCGGCGGTCGCCGTCGGAGCTGGGAGCGACGTGGGGACCGGCATCGAGGTGGCTGTCGGAGCCGGAGCAGGTGTGGCCTCGGGTTGCGGCGTGGGTGTGGGCTCGGGTTGCGGCATGGCCGTCGGCGGCACCGGGGTGGGCGCCGTGGTGGCCGTGGGCTCGGGGTCAGAGCCGCAGGCAACGAGCAGCAGGATCAACGCAAGGGCGGCCGCCACGAGGGCGACCCAGCGACGGTTGGTTACTGGGGTGGGCATTACTCTTGGCCTCTCTCTAGTGTATCGGTCTCATGCCGTCGGGCCGGTGCTGGCTCGCCTGGGGCGGTTCGAATGGAGTCACAACGAAGCCACGAGTTGGGCCACAGCGGCATGACCGATGGCAGCATGGGACGGTTCCGACCGGGGCTGAGACTTACGAAAAGCAGTCTTAGCTTGGGCAGGATAAAACAGAATCAGCAGCGGTCTCAATAGGCGAATGTGCATGTTTTGTAAACGAACGTGCCGGTTTTGTGAGGATGAAGTGGGAGGATAACGCTCACGAGAGGAATTGCCCGATTCCTCTCCTCCGGGTGGCAACGCCCCGTCATACCCCGATACAATACCGCCCGCTGCTTGTGAAGCGGCGGTGAATCTTTACACCGTCCCCCGGAAGGTCGTGCTGAGGGCACGCCTAGATAGAAGGGGCGATCGGGGGTGAGTTGGTCGCGGCGCAGGTCAACCAGAACGTTCGATACGAACCTGAGGAAAACCCTCCGCGTGCCATAACCGCCGGGCTGGGCGTGCAGGCGGCGGTGGTGACGCTGCCGTCGATCGTGATCGGGGTGCTGATCGTGATGCGGGCGGCAGAGGCCACCGATGCGTACGTGGCGTGGGCGGCGTTCGCGGCGCTGCTGGTGAGCGGGTTCACGACGGTGGTGCAGGCGGTGCGGTTCGGGCGCATCGGGTCGGGGCACATCCTGATCATGGGAACTTCGGGGACGTTCTTCGCTGTGTGTATCGCGGCGATGGTGGAGGGCGGGCCGGCGCTGATGGCGAGCCTGATCGTGGTGTCGTCGCTGGTGCAGTTCCTGATTGCGGCGAAGCTGTCGCTGCTGCGGCGGGTCTTCACGCCGGTGGTGGCGGGGTCGGTGATCATGCTGATCACGGCGACGGTGATGCCGGTGATCTTTCCGCTGCTGGACGCCGTTCCGGAGGGCACGACGTCGCTGGCCGGTCCGACCATTGCGCTGGTTACGCTGTTTGTGCTGGGGGCGATGGTGCTGCGGGGGTCGCCGGCGATGCGGCTTTGGGCACCACTGCTCGGCATCGTGGCGGGCTGCGCGGCGTCGGCAGCGTTCGGCATCTACGACGTGCAGACAGTGATCGACGCTCCGTGGGTGGGGGTGCCGATCGCGTCGTGGCCGGGGCTGGACGTGACGCCGGGAGTGGAGTTCTGGGGGCTGCTGCCGGCGTTCATCGCGGTGACGATCGTGGGGGCGATCGAGACGGTGGGTGACGGAGTGGCGATCCAGCGTGTGTCGCGGCGCAGGCCGCAGGCGACGGACTTCCGGGTGGTACAGGGGTGCCTGAACGCCGACGGGTTGGGGAACCTGCTGTCGGGAGTGGTGGGGACGCCGCCGAACACCACCTACTCCAGCAGCATCTCGCTCACGGAAGTCACCGGCGTCGCGTCGCGGCGGGTGGGCGTGGTGATCGGGGTGACGCTGATAGTGCTGGCGTTCTTCCCGAAGGTGGCAGCGCTGCTGATCGCCATACCGGGGCCGGTAGTGGCGGCGCACGCGACGGTGTTCCTGGGGATCCTGTTCGTGCAGGGGATGCGGCTCGTCATGGAAGGCGGGATGGACCACAGGAAGGCGGCCATCGCGGGGGTTGCGTTCTGGGTGGGTGTGGGCTTCCAGAACGGGTGGATCTTCGCGGAGCAGCTGGGGGACGGATTCCTGGCGGTGCTCCTGGGCAACGGGATGACAGCCGGGGCGATTGTGGCAGTGCTGATGATGCTGTTCCTGGAGGCGACGAGTCCCCGGCAAAGGCGGCTGCAAGTGCCGCTGAAGAACGAGTCGCTGGCCGAGGTCGACAGGTTCCTGCGGCAGTTCGCGCGGCGAGCCGGGTGGAACGAGAGCTCGACGGAGCGGCTTGCGTCGGCGGGGGAGGAGACGCTGGCGGTGCTGCTACAGGAGCACCACGAGACGGACACGCCGCTGCGGCTGACGGTGGTGGCGCGGCCGGAGGACAACGCTGCGGAGCTGGAGTTCGTAACCTCGCTGGAGGGGGAGAACGTGGAGGACCACCTGGCGTACCTAAGCGAGCTGCCGCCGGTGCCCGACGAGCGGGAGGTGTCGTTCCGGTTGCTGCTGCACTACGCGTCGTCGGTGGGCCACCAGAAGTACCATGGGATGGACGTCGTCACGGTGCGGGTGGAGAGCATGCGGGAAGCGGTTGCCTGAACGGAGTTCCATGGGATGCAGGAGCTGCGAAGCCATATCCCGCTTCCCCAAGGGAGAATTTGGACAGAATTTTTCCCGGCCGGTCCCAATTTTCCCCACCTTCTCCCATTTTTGCCCCCAATTTACACCCCGTCCTATCTGCGGTGCGCCCGTGCGACAGAAATTTTTCGACTCCCGGCCCATTCTGTCCCATTTGTCCCACCGGCTTGCGCGGCCCTCGAATGCGCCTGAGGTAGAAGGTTGAGAAAAGGCCAACTCCGCGGCCTGGCAGGGAATGCGAATATTGTTTTCCCACTTATTTACGATCATTTCCTGTCATTCTCGCCATTCTGGGTTTGTCGCTGCCCCGAGGAGGACCCCTCGAGAGGGCAGCGGGGGCGTTGTTCAATCGATAATTTATTTAGAACATATGTTAGCATCAAGGCCCAAAGAGGACAAGCGGCAAATGACGGTTAGCCAGGATTCCGGCCCACAGCGGGGATTGCCTTGGCATAGGCCAGTCACCAAAGTCCGGAGGGCCCATCGGGTGCTACAATCCCGCTGATACCCTGAGTCAATCACTAGAGGTGGAACGATGGTACTGGCAGGACAGCAGCTTGAGACGGGGATGATCCAGTATGCCAGCCGCGACGGGACGATGATCGACGCGCTGTACAGCCGTCCGGCGGAGCCGGGGAACTATCCGGCAGTGATCGTGACCATGGAAGGCATGGGACTGATGGACCACCACAAGGATATCGCGGTGCGGTTCGCGGGCCGGGGGTTCTTGGCCATCGCGCCGGACCTGTACACGCGGGAGGGGACACCGGAGCCGGAGAACGTGCTGGCAACGCTGTTCGCGAGCCCTGATTCGCAGGCGATGGCTGACCTGGACGGGGCGGCGGTGTTCCTGAAGTCGCAGGCTCACAGCAACGGGAAGGTGGGGATCATCGGGTTCTGCTCGGGCGGACGCTACACGCTGATGATGGCGTGCCACAGCAGCAACATCAACGCGGCGGTGGACTCGGCGGGCGGGCATATCGCGGACCAGGAGGTCACGGACCTCAGGCCGAATAATCCAATCGACATGATTGCCGACCTGTCATGCCCGCTGCTGGCGCTGTTCGGGATCGAGGACCAGAACCCGACGCCTGAGCAAGCGGAACGGCTGAAGGCAGAGTTGGACAAGCACGGGAAGACATACGAGTGGGTGATGTACGACAACGCGGGGCATGCGTTTTTCGCGGACTACCGTCCGAGCTACCGCGCGGCGCCGGCGCAGGACATGTGGCACCGGGTGCTGGAGTTTTACGGGAAGCATCTGGCGTAGGAGTCGCGCGACGGGGAAATGAGTCCGTTCGTGGTTTGATCCTTTGGCTGAATCAGGATTCGCCATGATCGGACTCAAAGGCATCGTAGCAGGGGCGTGCGGATGCGCGCCCCTTTATCTTTTGCTGCGGCAACCAAGCTGCATGGACGACAGCTTACGCTGAGCGAATGCGAGAAAGACGATGTAAAATAGTGGTTAGGGAAAAGAGATGACCACGCCGATAAACAGCTTCCAAGACATCCTGAACGCTATGGATCGAGACCCTGCCCTCAGGGATGCGCTCAGGCGGTATATCCTCACGGAAGAAATCCTGGCTCTACCTGCGCAGGTACAAGCGCTCACTGACGCGGTGGAGGCGCTTGTAATTGAGTCCCGGGAACTCAGGGCAGGGCAAGAGAAATTAAGGTCGGAAGTAACGGAGCTCAGAGTAGATGTAGGGGAACTCCGGAACAATGTGGGACGAATGGGAGGCGATATCAGCCGGATTATGGGCACCGATTACGAAGGAACGGCGGCCCGAATCGCGGACAGGTTGGTAAGGAGAAACCTGGGCCTAGTCGACCCTACTGTGGTTATGAGGGGCCGAGGAACAAATGCGACACCTCCTATCCCAGAGGTGGACGAAGCAGCCAAGAATGGCCACATTACCTGGGATGAGTCCGATGAACTGTCCTTGGCCGATGTAGTAGTCAGTGCCACCGGTCAGGATGGAGAGCAATGCTACGTGCTGGCTGAAATCTCAATCACAGTTCAGGAACGGGACCGTGTTAGGGCGCACCGCCGAGCAGAGTTGCTGGAAAAGGCCACGGGGGTGACCACGATACCGGTGGTCATCGGGGTCGACGACGAATCCTCGGGGGGATCTACGGACGTAGCGTACTTCCAGTTCGATCCGGATGCGTAAGCCTGGGGATTGCGCAGGAGAAGTGGAAGCAGCGTTGCAATCGTACTGTGGACACCTACGGGGATTCAGTTAAGGGATTGGTCCCTGGTTCAGGAAGCGAGGGGCGCATCGGGTGGTGCGCCCCGGAGGGTGGCAGGGGAGACGGGGCAAGGTTTACGCCGACCGGAATTAGAGGCGATTTACGCTGCGCAATAGCCGAGAGACGGTAGGGAGCCTGGGACGAAACGACAAGTCCGGGGTACTTCCTTGCCATCGAGAAAAGGGTAGGGATAGGCTGACAGGGAATGTTCCTCAGTTCCGAGGGAGTGCATCAGACAATAAACCGGGCCGTAGTTGTCTTCACCTCCTGACCAATGCACCAAGGTATTTTGCTTCCAGAAGAATACCTACTATGGGAGTTCACAAGGTATGAAAGACGAAATTTTAACTTACTTAGAAATGTGCGGCCGCCATGGAATTTCGTTGCAGCGCGGTATGAATTTCAAGGCACCGCCTGAACAGGGAATTATTCTGATGTCGCGTCGTGCCAATGCGCCTTACTCTGATGAATTAAGTCCAGACGAATCTATCCTCACTTATGAAGGGCACGATGTGCCCAAGACTGCGCGCACTCCAGTTCCTAAGCCCGAATCCACCGATGGGAGGCGTGAATGCTGGGCAAATTGGGATGAGGGAGCCTGCAAGGGAGAAAGCCTGGGCTTCATTGGACCGATGTGACCCCGCGAGGGTTTTCAGTAGCCGCACCGGACCTGGAGAGCGGTCTATGGAGGCTGGGAATCGCGTGATAGTGAGATCGGACGCAGCAGGATGCACTCGCGGGCGGGGCGGACGCGAGTTTGGAGGTGTTGGGGCGGTTGCGGACAGCGCCGTCAGGCGGGGAGTGGAATGGCTCGCAGCCGGGCCAGGGCGCTGCTGAACTGGGTTTCCCAGGGCCAATGCTTGGGAAGATGCAAGTGAGGCGGCGCGCCGAGCGGGTGGTCCGTCCCGCCAGGGCGAAGAACCGACGCCGGAGGGTCTTGGTGGTCACGATCTGCTCGCGCAAGCCGATGCGGGCCGTCCAGCGGGCCAGGTTGTGGGCCATCACCTGTACCGCCAGCCAAGCGCCGTTGGCGGCGAATCGGCCGGACGGCAGGTGGTTCAGCCCGACGCCGTACTTGAGGTCCCGGATGGCGTTCTCGATCTCGGCGTGGCGGCGGTGGTCGGCCTCCAGCTCCAGGGTCTCCCCGTCCCGGTCGGTGATGAATCCGTGATAGCTGTAGGTGGCGAAGAGGGCCAGTTGGGAACCGGGCGTGGGCTTCACACGCCGGACGATGAGCCGCACCGGCGCGGCGCCGGCCTCACTCTCAAAGGGAGTGTAGGTGGTCTCGGCCACATCGGCGGCGCCGTCCATCCAGTATGGGATGGGCGTCCAATCCGTCTCGGGTATGGCCTCGATGAGATTGCGCAGGCTTTTGTGCTGGCGGATGGTGATGGAGTAGCGGACATCCATCTTGCGGCAGACGGCGACGATGGCGTGGGCATAGAAGCCGCTGTCGGCCCGCACCGTGAGTCGGCCCCTGGCGCCGGCGTAGCGCACCCGTCCCACCGTCTCGCGCAGGAAGTGGGCGGCGCCCCGAACAGTGTTGGCCCGGCCCTCGCGCAGCCGGGACATCAACACGTCGCCGGTGCCGGCGGCCACGGCCAACAGCGGGTGATAGCCCCGCTTGCCGGTATAGCCGTGGTGTCGCGCCCCCTCCTTGGCCAGTCCGTAGGTCTCGCAGATGGTGGAGTCCAGATCGATGGTGAACGGCGCGTCGCCGGGTCCCGCCCCGGCGGCCCAGGCCCGGGCCAGCAGTTCCCGGATCACCCGGTCCAGCTGACGGACATGGCCCCAGCGGAAGCTGCGCAGGAAGGTGCCCAGGGTGGATGGCGCCTTGACCCTACAGTCGAGAACACCGGCCGTCCCACCGGCGCGCAGCGCATCGGCGTCGTCGATGCAATCGCCGCCAGCCAGGGCAGAGGCGACCAGGGTCATCATCTTGTCGCCGGCGTTGGCCCGGCCCGGCGCGCTGCCGAGATTGAGGTGATGGTCTACGAGTTCCCCCAGGCCCAGGTGTTGGGCGAGAGTGGCCGGCAGGAGCAGGC
This sequence comes from Dehalococcoidia bacterium, assembly GCA_965222025.1. Lineage (GTDB taxonomy): Bacteria > Chloroflexota > Dehalococcoidia > Lucifugimonadales > UBA3495 > VXOI01. The sequence goes on from CBDCTI010000008.1 coordinate 901,944, forward strand.
CGGCATTGGCCACCAGACGGTGGTCGTCAAAGACGATGCGAATACGGTCGGGATGGTTGCGTGGTAGCATCAATTGGGTGCTCCTTTTCTGGGGTCGGTTTCCTTTCTCGAAAACCATTATCCCAGATTCAGAGGAGCACCCTTTGACCACTTCAGGTCGCTAACCTGACGTCCTCTATCGGTGGATTCGGGCTAAGAATGTAGATCAATCGCGATATAGTTCCAACGGCAATTTAACAGAAAACGGGCGTTTCGCAGATTGGGTAGACCAATACAAACTTGACAATGTCCCTGCCGCACTCTTCCGAGTCTACGAAAAGATGATCACTGGAATATGGACCGACAGAGGCATTTATAGCTTAAAGGACTATACCTACGCAATCGATTGCGGGCGTAGAGTGTTTAAATTTAGATTGGAACAAAATAATCCTGAATTCGAGAACCCGGCCAACCCTACCGACATCAGCTTTAGCGTCAGTCGACAGATTCCTTCCAGAATCAAGCAAGAGGTTTATAAACGAGATAAGGGTCAATGTGTTGAATGCGGCGCGAAAGATCAACTGCATTTCGACCATGATTTTCCTTTCGCTAGAGGCGGTACGAGCGTTTGGGTGGAAAACGTTAGGATATTGTGCGCAAGACACAACTTAGCAAAGTCGGCCAATATACAATAACCATCAATATGTGACTTGCTAAGAAGAATGTTGAAAATCGATTCCGCTATCAAGCAAACTGCGCTCGGATTGTATTACGACCTCCTTGCCGAAAATAAGTGGGTTACGACCTCCGGATACGTCGTGCTCCCAATAGGCCTTCCACCTACCGCAAGCAATTCAAAGCCCGCTCTTCTTAGCTTCCCGTCGAAATGGGATATCTTGGGCCTAGACAGATAGGGACATCACAAATCCAGCGACCGCAAAGTATGGCTTTCTTTGGACACCAAGTTACCCGATGGCCGAAACGCGGTTCCATTGGACGATATTTGCCCTCACAATCCAGCTGCATCTGGCAATACGAGGTTATTGAGATACGGTCAGACGGTACACGCCCTCGCGCTGCGACAGGAGGTACAGCTCGCCGGCGTTGTCTTCGGCGAAGGATGTGATCTGCGTGCCGGTGTCAGCTAGCTCTTTGTGGTCGGTGACTTGGCCGTTTTCGTAGCGGAGGGCGTGGATTTTGCCGGAGCAGTAGTCGCCGTAGATGTAGGCTCCGCGGAGCCAGGGGATGGCGTTGCCTCGGTAGACGTAGCCTCCGATTACGGAGCAGGGGGAGCCGTCTAGGGAGTACTCCAGGACGGGCGGGATGGTGCCTTCGCGGTTGCAGTTGTCGCGGGGGCGGAAGCAGTGGTTGCCCTCGAGGATGTTCCAGCCGTAGTTGCCGCGGCGTTCGATCAGGTCGATCTCCTCCCACTCGTTCTGGCCGACGTCGCCAGTCCAGAGTTCGCCGGTCTCGCGGTCGAAGGAGAAACGCCAAGGGTTGCGGAAGCCGTAGGCCCAGATCTCGGGGCGGCCGCCTCCGTCGGCGAAGGGGTTGTCGGGCGGGATGGCGTAGGGCTGATCTGTCGTGGACCCGGAGACGTCGATGCGGAGGATTGAGCCGAGCAGGGTGGAGGTGTCCTGGCCGTTGCCCTGGGGGTCGGCGGCAGCTCCACCGTCGCCGAGACCGATGTAGAGGTATCCATCGGGGCCGAAGGCTATCTGGCCACCGTTGTGGTTTTGGTAGGGTTGCCCAACCTCGAGGATGACCATCTCGGAGTCCGGGGCGACTTCTCGATTGTAGTTGAATCTAGAAACTACGGAGCGCCGGGGGTTGGCAGCCGAGTAGTAGAGGAAGAGGTGCCGCTCGTTGTTGGGCGAGAGGGCGATGCCGAGCAGGCCCTCCTCAGAGCCACGGCTGCTCACGCGGTCGCGGAGGTCGAGGGGCTCTGGGATCAGGATGTGCTCCGCAGTCAGCTCGTCCTCGTCAAGGACCAAGATGCGGCCGACCTGCTCGGTCACGAGGAAGCGGCCATTCTCGGCCTGGACGAAGTTCGTGGGGGCGGATACGCCGGCTGGCTGTACCTGCTGCAGCTGGAGCGTTCCAAGCGGAGGGGCCGGGGTTGTTGCGGGTGCGGGTGGCGCGACTGTCGGCGCAGTCGCGGTGGGTTGCACAGCGACAGGGCTGCCACACGCAGCCACCAGTGCGGCGAAGAAAAATAACAGCACTGTTGCCATCCCAGCCATGATTCAAGTATGGCACACCTCGGATTTTCTTGGCGTGGAAGGCCCGGGGCGGCGATATAATGCTTTCGGGTATCGGCCGGGGTTTTTATCGGCGGGGGGCATGGACAGCGTTGTGGGCCTAGGAAAGACGAAGGCAGTGGTACCGTCATGTGACCTTGCCCAGAGGCTTAGGAGTTGCTGAGGTGCTGAACGTCAGGCTGGCCACGTGGGATGACAGGGATGAGGCGATTCGGCTGGTGCGCGGCCTGCTGATCGAGCTTGGGGGGAGTCCGGCACCGGCGGAGGAGCTTCACGGGGTGTTCGAGGAGCTGGTGTCAGGAGGCGAGGCCGGATTCGTGGTGATCGGGGAGGAGGATGGCACGACGGTGGCGGTGTGCACGGCATCGCTCCAGAAGGCGATTCGCACCGCCGGCAGGTACTGCATCCTGCAGGAGATGTTCGTGGAGCCGGATTACCGCAGTTCCGGAGCGGGCAGGGCGGTCCTCGATTTCGCGCTGGAGCATGCCGTAGCCAAGGGCTGCCAGGTGGTGGAACTGGGAACGCCGCGAATCGGGGAACGTCAGATGCAGTTCTACGAGCGAGCAGGATTCTCGAACGTGGGGGCAAGGATGCGGTGGCGGACGCCGGATAACCAGTACCGGTAGTACAGTCAGGGAATCTGAATTACGGGGAATCTTCTTCCACAGAGGCGAGAGGCTTTTATGAGCGCAGTCGAGACGTGGGGCGAAATGGTGCGGGTGGAGCACGAGCAGTCGGACCGCAAGCGAGGGGTGCGGCCCAGCGACCACTGGACGGACTACGCGCGGCAGTTCAAGGACGACCCTCGCCGCCAAGGCGATCCGCTGCTGGAGGCGCTGCGCGGGCACGTGCGGCCGGAGGATACGCTGCTGGACGTGGGCGCGGGTGGCGGGCGCCTAGCACTGCCGCTGGCGCTCTCGTGCCGGTCGGTTACGGCGGTTGAGCCATCGCCCAGCATGTGTGCGGTGCTGCGGGAGACGGCGGAGGAGAACGGGATCGAGAACGTCTCGATCACCGAGGCGGGATGGCTTGAGGCATCGGTCGAGCCCGCCGACGTGTCGCTGTGCAGCCACGTTGTCTACGTGGTGGAGGACATCGGGTCGTTCGTCCGCAAGCTGGAGAGTCACTCGAAGCGGCTGGTAATGTGCGTGCTGTTCCAGACGGCGCCGCAATCGCAGATCTACGGACTGTGGGAACAGGTGCACGGGGAGCCGCGTCACCGGCTGCCCTGCCTGCCTGAGTTCATGCCGGTTCTGGAAGAGATGGGGGTTCGGGCGGAGATCGAGGAGGTCGGCGGGCAGGGGCCGCGAGGGTTCGACAGCCTGGAGGAGGCGCGGCAACTGATCACCCGACGGCTGTATGTGTCTCCGGGAACACCGGAGATGGAACGACTGGAACGGGCGCTGGAGGAGGCGTTGTTCGAGGAGGACGGACACTGGCAGGTCAGGGGAACGCCGCCAGTGCGCCCGTGCGTAGTTACGTGGGAGCCGTCCGGCGGGGGTTAGGAGCGGGGCTGCGCCTCGGGCAGTCGGGGGGTTCGTCACAGGCCAAGGCTAGGCGGGGGGGTGGCAGGGTGGGACCAAGCAGAAATTTTCAGCCGCGGTGGCGGTTGAGAGCGGTCCGACCTTCCCTGTTTCGGGGCCTACAGGACGCGGACCAGCGGGGGACCGGCGCGGGCGCTGGTGTTGCCTGTGGCTGGGCGGCCCCGTTGAGGTCTGCGCCGCACTGGTGGCAGGTGGCGTGAGAGTGGAAGCGGTCGCGCTGCACATGCTCCATGAAACCCGAGCCGAGGATGCCTGCGGGTAGGGCGAAAATGGCGACTCCGAGAAGGGCGAGGAAGCCGGCGAGGATGCGTCCGATCGTGGTGATGGGGGCGACGTCGCCGTAGCCCACGGTGGTGACCGTGATCACGCTCCACCACATGGTTTCGGGAATGCTGGAGAACTTCTCGGGCTGGGCGGCGTGCTCGACCAGATACATCAGGGAGGACGCCATGACCAGCAGCGCCCCGACCACCGACACGACGGCGAGGAGTTCGCTCTTGCGGGCGGCTGCCACGGAGACGACTGCCTGCATTCCGGCCGAGTAGCGTGCCAGGCTTATGAGGCGGCTCACGAGGCGCAGGGTGCGGAGGACGCCGAGGTCCAGCCCGGTGGGCAGGAACAAGATTATGAAGTAGGAGAAGACGGCGGTAGCGTCGGCCAGCATCAATGGGTGCAGGGCGTAGCGAAGGCGTCCGCGGACGGGGTGGGCGTAGCGGGGATCGGAGGTGCAGGACCAGACGCGGAGCAGGTATTCGCCGGCGAAGATGCTGAAGGAGACCATTTCGAAGTAGTAAAAGAAAGTCCGGGAGGTACTGTGCACCCCCGCGTCAGTGCCGACGATGATGGCGGCCACGTTGGCCATGATCAGGGCCATCAGTGCAAGGTCAGCGCCCTTACTGAGGCGGTCGCCGGACTGGCCGATCTCCAGTATTTCGTGAACCCTGCGCTTCATCCTTCCGTTGACGATTACCTGCTTCTGAATTACCTGTCTTGCCCGGTGAGGCAATTGCCCGAGCGTTCGCCTCTGCTTTTGCGGGCGGGCCGACCGACGCCCGGAGACCCCGAAGAGTTGCCAGTCCAATAGTAATCTTGAACGTTGTTCAAAAAACAGCAGTTCAGTAGTGATTTGTAGCATTTCTGCTGAGAAAATTACTCAATTATGTGTTTTCGCTATTTAAAATGTGAACAGAGATAGGTAATCGTAGTTTATGTCAAGTGATCGGGACGGTCAGACTCTGTTTGCCGGAACGAGGAATTAGCTCCCCTTGGGAGAGGTCGCAGGATAGCAACGGCGATGGAGATGAGTTGCATGTCTGTATTCGCCAACTAATCTCACGGGTTCCGATTGTGCGGAGTGGGAGTATTCAGGGCGATGCACGTCAAGCTAACCGGGTTATAAAGTCGCATGGTTGAGCACCGTTTCAGGACCAGCGTGTCGTTGCCAGGCCCTCGGGAGCAGGTTTTCGAGTTCTTATCCCGTGCAGAGAACCTGAACCTGATTACTCCGTCGTGGGTGCATTTTTCGATCCTGACGCCGCTGCCCATCGAGATGGGGAGGGGGACGCGCATCGACTACCGCATCAGGCTTCGAGGTCTGCCGCTGTGGTGGAAGAGCGAGATCACCGAGTGGGACCCGCCCAGCCGGTTCACGGACACGCAGGTGGGGGGGCCGTACAGGCTGTGGGTGCACAACCACGTTTTCGAGGAGACGGCGGAGGGTACGCTGGCCATCGACGACGTGACTTACCGGGTTCCGGGTGGGGCATTCGTGAACCGGCTGTACGTGTCAGGGGAACTAAATCGTATATTCGATCGACGGAATGCAAAGCTGCTCGAGCTGTTTTCGTGATGGTCGGACCGCCGCGGAGGCGTTTGGCGTGGGTGCCCGGGTCACGCGGGTCGTTGACTTCCGCTGAACCCAGCTTCCGAACCTCGTTTCCGGGTTGCACTGAACGCGTCGGGTGGCGAATCCCGACTAGAAATTGAATGGGGTCCAGGGCTTGTGCTGGACAGCGAACATTGCTTCGGCTCGATGAAGCGCTCCGGGGGTGTGCTCGTCCACAAGGCCGGCGTCGCGCAGGGTGGTGAAGCTGGTAGTTCCGAGGTACACAGAGGCGAGGGCAGTGATGTCCATAGAGATGTCGGGCGAAGCAGTGGTGTCGCGGCAAGTGGCGCCTTCGGCTGAGCCCTCCAGCTCGATGCAACGCTCGTTCCAGGTGCACATGCGGTCGCGAATTTCAAGAGTGACGCGGTCGGGGGCGGCGTAACGGCGCTGCTCGAGGGCAGCGAAGGCGTCTACGACGCGCAGCCAAACACCGTCGCGTACCGTACGCTGAAGGCGTCGGGGGTCCATCAGCATCCAGGGCAGAGGGTCATCTAGCGGGCGCTTGATGGCCTCGGTAAAGCCCATCAGGTCGATGTCGAAGCAGAAGCGCCAGAGGGCGGCTGTGGCCTCTCGCGTGACTGCCATCAGGTCGTTGACGACGACGGTGGGACGGTTGCTGCGGTAGGCGACGTAGCCGTCGAGCCTCCCATCCACCTCGTAAGCGGCGTAGAAGAGCCCACCGCGTCCCCGGCCCCTCACGCGGGGACTGGGGTCGAGGGCGTCTGGGGAGCGGGACTCCTCCTCCCACCTGTAGGGCGGCTTCTCAAAGACACCTGCGCGCCCATGGATGCTGCGCCGGAATACATCAGGAAGGTCTCTGCCAATGTCTTCCGGTTCCACGAAAACCATGCGGCCAGGAGTTTCGTAATTCTGAGCGAAGGTGGTGAAGGGGCGCTCGATCATCCAGCTCTCGTGCACTGTGGCGACGCCGTAGCCGAACCGGCCGTAGATGCCGCTTTCGGATGCGAAGAGAGCGGCGAGGGGTTCACCACGCTGGTGAATGTCGTTGATCTGGTGTCGCATCATGCGGGTCATGACGCCCTGGCGGGTGTGGGTGGGCTGCACGGCGACGTTGGCGACCCCGGCGACTGCGGATGTGCCGCCAGGGATGGACATCTCCAGCTTGTGCGATACACAGCCGCCGATGATGTTGCTGCCCTCGAAGATGGCGATGGAACGGGACAGGTCGAAGTGGGGACGGAGGTCATCCGGGTCGTTATCCAGCCGGTTACTGTGGGCGCGCGACTCAGCGCGCAGCCACTGGAGAAACTCATCGGGGGTAACGGTCCTGAGTTCCTGCTCCGGCATCGGCTGCTTGCTCCCTGACCTTGAAGTGCTCCAAAGTATACCGGATTGCCGCGGCGGCTACCCGCCCTACTGTTTCCGTAGAACCATATAAGATATTCACTTAAGACTTCATGTATCAGATTGACAAAGTTGAAAAAACTTCCGTTAATGGTTTTAGTGAATTTTTGCGTGGAGGGAGGTGTACTGTGCATCCAAGTTCGTGGAAGCTGATAGCTCTATTTTCGCTACTTGTTGTCCCTCTCCTGTTGCTGGCATTGGCCTGCGGATCGGATGAGCCGGCCAGAGAGGCACCTGCGCCGGAGGATACTCCGGTGCCACTCTCACCTGACAATACCTTCGTGATTGGCGTAATGGAGTCGATCACCGGGCCGGGTGAGACCTACGGAACGGTGGCGGTGCAGGCCAAGGAAATGGCCGTTGAGGAGATCAATGCCGCCGGCGGCATCAACGGGCGTGAGCTGAGGCTCATCGTTGAAGACTCCAAGTGCGCGGCGCAGGACGCCATCACCGCGTACAACAAGCTGACCGACGTCGACGGGGTGAAAATAATCCTAGGGACGTCATGCAGCGGCGCCATGCTGGGTGCGGCCCCACTGGCGGAGGCGGACGGCGTGGTGCTGTTCTCGGGGCTGGCGACCAACCCGGACATCGCCAACGCGGGCGACTACATATTCCGCACGTCTATGAGTGACGAGCAGGTCGGCATCGACACCGGAAACGTGATGTGGGCCGACGGAGCGCGGACGGTTGCGACAATCACCGAGGCGACGGACTACGCGGAGGGAGTGCGCCGGACATCGGTGGCGCAGTTTGAGAAGCTAGGGGGCACAGTTGTCGGAGAAGAGCGCTACGCCTCGGACATCACGGACTTCCGGAGCCAGCTGACCAAGCTGACCGGAGCCAACCCGGACGCGATCCACATTGCGTCGCAGTCGGAGTTCACCGGCGGAACGATCATCAAGCAACTCCGAGAACTGGGTTATGACGGGCCGATCTACTCGGAGATAGTACCCGTGGGCGCCACGGCGCTAGAGATTGCGGGGGATGCGGCGACGGGCGTGAAGGCGATCCTGGCGGACATCGACCCAGCCAACGCCAAGGGCCAGGAAGTGCTGACCAACTTCCGGGAGCGGTACGACTACCTGACGCTGGCGTGGTACCTGGGCTCGGCGTATGACGACGTTTACATCGCGGCCGAGTGTCTCAAGCGGACCGACGACGACCAGGACGCCGACGGCTTCCGGGACTGCCTGTACGACATCACCTGGAGCGGCGCGATCGGCGACGACTACAGCTTCGACGACCAAGGCGAGGTTGTGGGTCTGGCCAACGTTGTAATCGAGGTACTGCCCACCTCGGAAAGAGACGACGCTAACCTGGGATACAAGGTTCTGGGCGCAGCTCCCAGCGAGGCGATGGCCATGGGCACCGCCGCACCGGTATCGGACGAGCCATTCGTGATCGGGGCGATGGATGCCCTGACGGGGGTGGCCGAGTCGTATGGCAACCCAATCCAGCAGGCCAAGCTGCTGGCCGTTGAAGAGATCAACGCGGCAGGCGGCATCAACGGTCGCGAGTTGGAGATCGTATTCGAGGACTCGAAGTGCGCCGCAGCGGACGCCATCACGGCATACAACAAGCTGACCGACGTAGACGGGGTAAAGATCATCCTGGGCACGACCTGCAGCGGAGCGATGCTAGCAGCCCGTCTGAGGATTGACCGACTGGCGGTGTCGGTCAGCCGGGACTACCCTGCGACAACGGTTCTGGCGGGGTGCGGGTAGGCACCTGCGGATTGTCGCTTGAAAATCCCACTGCCCATGGACCGGCGCGTCTCCCTGTCGTTCCCAGTGGCGCCTTTTCCCCTCGCCTTGACGAACATCCCGGCCCCATACCGGAACAGCTTCAGCAGGTTGTGGCCGGCGCAGATGATCAGCCACTCCCGGTTCACCTTAGCCAGACCCCGCAGCAGGAACTGCCGGAAGCCCCGGCCCTGCTTGATCTGCCCGAATACCGGTTCCACCGTCTCCATCCGAAGCGCGTAGCGTTCCCTGCCCCGTTTCGTCCGCAGCTTGCGCCGCATCCGGTCCTTGGCTGACAGCCCCTTCGGTATGCGGCCACGGGGCGCCGGTGGCGGCACCCAGCCGTGGCGGGTCCTCTCCGGCGCGACGAACGGGTCCACTCCCAGGGCGTAGAGTTCCTCCACCGCCTTGGCCGAGTAGTATCCGGCGTCGGCGGAGACTTCCTTTGGGACTGTGCCCACGTTCAGGATGGCCTCCTCAATCATGCTCACGGCCTGATCCTTGTCCGAGGGCTGATCGGTGGCACAGGCCGCCACGATCACCTGATGCTCGCTGTCCACCACCGCCTGGCAGTTGTAGGACTGCTGGAAGTCCCTCCCTCCCGGGCCGGGCATGATCCGGGAGTCCGGGTCGGTGAAGTTCCGCTGCGCCTTGTCATCAGGCACCCCGAGATGATTGCGTCCCTCGGACTCAGCCTGCTCCGCATCCGCCAGGGCCTCGGCCTCCAGCGCCGCCTTGGCCTCCCTTATCTTCCGCAACCGTCCCTCCCGGAAGGCCAGTTCCTCCGGCAACTCATCCCCACGCCTGTCCTTCCCGTACCGGCGGTCCTCCTCCTCGTCCACCTCCTGCGCCTTGCGGAGCAACTCGTCCACCTCGGCCTGCAACCGCGCTTCCTTCTCCTTCATCCGCCCGTAGCTCATCGCCTTGTGCTTTGAGGCATTGGCCCTCACCTTGGTCCCGTCCAGGGCCACGTGCCCCAGCTTTACCAGTCCTGCCTGCTGGCACAACTCCAGCACCTGCAGGAACAATTCCCCCAACGCCTCCAGATGGTCCTTTCGGAAGTCGGAGACGGTGCGGAAGTCCGGCGTGTTGTTCGCCGCCAGCACCCGGTAGGCGATGTCCTCGTGCAGCCGCTGGGCGATGCGCCTCGAGGAGGCCACGCCGGTGCAGTAGCCGTAGAGCAGCACCTTCACCATCATCCTGGGATGGTAGGGCGGGCCGCCCCGCCTCTCCTGCTCGTAGCGGGCGGTGATGTCCGAGAGGTCCAACTGGTCCGCAACGTCGGAGATGAAGTAGGCCAAGTGCTCCGGCGGCAGCCATTCCTGGAGGGCCGCCGGCAGCAGCAACTGCTGGTCCGGGTCGTAGGGAAGGTAGGTCTTGCTCATTGACCGCTCCGATCGTCTGATGCTCCGTACCATCATACCCCCAACGGCTCACCAACCCCGTTTCTCGGACGGGCTGCTAGGGGCCGCCCCGCTGGCGGACAGAGAAGGCGTGATCATCCTCTCCGCGTCGGCGACGAGCCCGGACATCGCGACGGCGGGGGACTATATCTTCCGTACGGCCATCAACGACCTGCAGCTGGGCATCGACATCGGCAACACGATGTGGGTGGACGGTGTACGGAACCTGGCGACGATCGCCGAGTCGACGGACTACGCGGAGGGCGCTCGTCGGACCTCGGTGGCGCGGTTCGAAGAACTGGGCGGCACGGTGGTGGCGGCGGAGGCCTACGCCACGGAAACCATCGACTTCTGCAGCCAGATCACCAAGCTGATCAACGAGAGCCCTGACGCAATCCTGCTGACGGCACAGGGCGAGGTCTCAGGAGGAACCATAGTCAAGCAGGCAAGGGAACTGGGATACACCGGCTCGATGTACTCGGAAGTGGTGCCCACGCAGCCAGACGCGCTCAGCATCGCGGGAGACGCGGCCACGGGATTGAAGGCGGTGGTGCCGGACGAGGACCTGGCCACCACTGCCGGCAAGGACTTCCTGGCCAATTTCGAGGCACGGTTCGGCTACGTGGCTCCGCTGCCCTGGTTCCAGGGTTCGGCCTATGACGACGTTTTCATCGCCGCTGAGTGCCTCAGGCAGACGGGAGACGACCAGAACTCTGACGGGTTCCGGGACTGCCTGTACGGTCTGACCTTCAGCGGAGCTATCGGGGACAACTACAGCTTCGACGAAAACGGTGACGTTGCGGGACTATCCAACGCGGTGGTCGAGGTGCTTCCGATCGCCGAACGGACCGAGGAAAACCGGGGCAAAAAGCGCCTAGGCCCGGCTCCGACTCCTTAACCGTCGTACAATCCAGCGATAACGGGGCCGGTCTTTGTAGCTAAGACCGGCCCCGCTTATGCTATAAGAGTTATGTGAATTCCTGGCTACTCTAACTTTCCTCAGTCGTTCTCGTGAGTAACGCCTTGCTGGGCCAATCTTCGGGCGAAGACCGTTTTTCGCCTTTCTCGACAATTTCCGCTTCCAAGCTGCTGGCTATCGTGCTGACGCTGGTAGCGGTGGGCTATCTGGGATGGAAGATCAGCGAATCGCCCAACCAAGCGCTGCAGTTTGCCTTTAACGGAGTATCGGTTGGGGCGATTTACGCGTTGCTTGCCATGGGCTTCACGCTGGTGTACAGCACCGTCTGGTTCTTTGACCTCTATTACGGCGCAGCCGCAGCCATCGGGGCATACAGCGTGTTCTACCTGCGGTCGTCGGAGGCCCTGGGCGGCCGGTACGAAGTCAACGAGATGGCTGTCAACGTGGGGTTCGCGGTGGTGACCGCAGGCTTAGTGGCCTGGGTCCTGCATACGAGCGCGTACTCACGGTTCCGGGCCCGGTTCGGCCGGACTGTTCCGCTGGCGGTCGGGGGACTGGTGGCCGGAGCTGTCGGCTCATACATGGGGTTTCTGCTTACATATCCGGCGAACCTGCACGTTCTGTTCGCGCCGGCCGTCGGCATGGCCGTGGCCCTGGTGGCCGCGCTGGCGTTGCAGCGGGGATACCGGATGATCTCGGAAAGCGACGGGAGGGCCGTCGCGATGGCTACGGGAATAGTGGGAGCGGTCCTCGGGGCCATCTGCGGATACCTTCTGTCCGGCGAACCGGGGGCGAAGCTGTACCTGAGCTGGGCGGTCTCGTGCCTGCTGGCGGGGGTCGTGGGCCTGGCGCTGTACCGGGGACTGTACGCATACATGCGGGAGAGGTCGCGGTCGCCGCTGATCATGCTGGTGGCGTCGCTGGGCATCCTGCTGGCGATCACCGCGGCGACGACGATAGTGTTCCAGAGCGCGCCGCGGCCACTGCCCGATGCATTCGGGGCTGCTCCGTTGACCATCGCCGGGGCGAACATCAAGGGGTTCAATATCTTCACCATCGGAGTGGCGGTGGCTGGGTTCGTCGGGCTGCTGATGCTGCTGAAGATGACGGCCTTCGGCAAGGCGGTGCGGGCCATCGGAGACGACGAAGAGGTCTCGAAGGTGGTGGGAATCAACACCACCGTGATAATCGCGGCGGTGTTCTTCATTGGGGCGATGTATGCCGCGATGGCAGGGTTGCTGAGCGGGCACGACACGGCGATACAGCCACGCATGGGGCTACTGCTGCTGCTGAAGGGGTGGATCGCCTCGGTGGTCGGCGGGCTGGGGAACCTGTACGGCGCGATCGTCGGTGGCTTCGCCCTGGGAATGATAGAACAGTTCGGCATCTGGGACCTAGCAGGGGAGTGGAAGGACGTTATTTCCTTCGTTCTGCTGATCCTTTTCCTGTCGTTCTGGCCCAACGGGCTGATTCCGAGGAAGTAGGGGCATATAAAGGAAAGTATGCAAGTCATTCCAATCGGAATCTCCAAAGCGGTAAGGGTCGTCCGTGAGCCGCGGGAACTGCTGGTGCTGGCCAAGAGCAACGTGGAGCTGTGGGCCAACCTGGTGATCATCGGCTGGGCCGTGGGGTTCATGCTGTGGCAGGGCGTGGGATTTGCCATCACCATTGCCACGGTGTTCGGCATCTGGGCCATGCTAGCGATCAGCCTGAACTTGGTAGTGGGCTACACGGGGCTGCTGTCGGTGGGGCACATCGGCTTCTTTGGGATTGGCGCGTATACGATGGCAATCCTGACGTCAAATGCGCCCTACGAGCAGCTTCGGACTGAGGCGATACCGACGTTCGGGTGGCCGTTCTTCGCGGCGCTGCCGGTGGGCGCCCTAATCGCCGGGGCAGTGGCGATCGTGGTGGGGGTGGTGTTCAACCGCTTCAGGGACGACATATTCGTGCTGGTGTCGTTCGGGTTCACCATTATCTCGTTCAACGTGTTCCTGAACCTGCGGAGCGTGACGCGGGGTGCGTTCGGGATTCACGAGATTGCCAGGCCATCGATCGGGGGCAGGACGCTGGACGGGGAGCTGGAATTCCTGATGCTGGTACTGGCCTTCCTCGTCATTGTGCTGGCGATAGCGTGGGTGCTGGTTACGTCATCGTTCGGGCGGGTGCTGACGGCGATCCGGGAGGACGAGCAGGCGATTGAGGTGTTCGGCTACCGGGCGACGCACTACAAGCTGGCGGTGTGGACCATCTCGGCGATGATGGCAGGGCTGGCCGGGGGGCTGTTCGGGAGCTGGACGACGTTCGTAGACCCGAACTCGTTCGTCCTGCTGGAGTCGATGCTGCTGGTTTCCATCGTGATCCTGGGCGGGCTGGCGACGATCTGGGGCTCGCTGCTGGGCGCGATGGTGTTCGTGCTGCTGGAGGAGGGGATGCGGTTCATACCGTTCCTGCCCACCGAGTTCATTGGGCAGGCGCGGCTGGTGGTGCTGGGGGTGCTACTGGTGCTACTGATGCTGTTTCGTCCCCAAGGTCTGGTCGGGAAGTTCAAGCTATGAGCGTTCAGCCTGTCGATTCGAATGAGCCAACTGCCATCGAGACCATTGATGTGTCCAAGCTGTTTGGTGCGGTGCGGGCCGTAGATGAACTGAGCCTGCGCATCCCGAAGAAGGGGATGACGAGCATCGTCGGGCCCAACGGGTCGGGGAAGTCGACGCTGGTGAACCTGCTGAGCGGTGTGCTGCCACTGGACGGCGGCATGGTGATCATCGACGGCGTGGGGCTGCGGGTGGTGAAGCCCTACGAGAACCCGGAGCACAACCTGACGCGGACGTTCCAGGAAGTGCGGCTGTTCGAACAGATAACGGTGTGGGACAACATCATGGTTGTGCTTACGGCGCGGGGGCTGTTCCCGGCGTTGCTGGAACGGGCGCGGCCGGCGCAGCGGCAGAACGCGCAGCGGATCCTGGAGACCGTGGGGCTCTGGGAGAAGAGGCGGGACCTGGCGATGGAGCTTTCGTACGGACAGCGCAAGCTGCTGGAGATCGGGCGGGCGATGGCGCTGGACGTGCAGACGTACCTGTTCGACGAGCCGTTCGCGGGGCTGTTCCCGCGAATGTTGGAGCGGGTGATGTCGATCCTGAAGCAGATGCGGGAGGACGGATACACCATCATCTTCGTATCGCACAACATGGACATCGTTCGGGACATGTCGGACCACCTGATCGTGCTGGACAGCGGGCGGTTGCTGGCCGAAGGGGTGGCGGACGAGGTGCTGGCGAGCGAAGAGGTGATCGAGGCGTATTTGGGGGCGTGAGTGCCTCGGCGATCCTTCTTTCATGACATCCATCAATTGGCCACCAATCGCTAAGGCAGGACACGGGAATGGCCACACAGCACGAGGCGGCGGAACGGCCCGCCGTTCCTGAAGACAGCATACTGGAGCTGACGGACATATCGGTGCGGTACGGGGTGGTGAACGCCCTGGAGGCCGTGTCGCTGGGGGTGCGGGACGGCGAGATGGTGGCGGTCATGGGGCCCAACGGCGCCGGGAAGTCGACGGTGCTAAAGGCGATCATGGGCCTCGCGCCGGTGGTGGCGGGGCAGGTTCTGTGGAGGCAAGAGCCGCTAGCGGTGGCCACGCACGAGATCGTGAAGGAGGGCATCGCATTCGTGCCGCAGGGCCGGCGCGTGTTCACGCACCTGACCATCGCGGAAAACCTGGAAATGGGGTGCCTGCATCTGAACGACCGGGTGGAGAAGGAGCGGCGTCTGGATTCGGTCATGGAGCTGTTCCCGGTGCTGCATGAGAAGCGAAAAGACATGGCGAGCCAGATGTCGGGTGGGCAGCAGCAGATGCTGGCGCTGGGGCGCGGGCTGATGGCCAACCCCATAGCGCTGCTTCTGGACGAGCCAACGCTGGGACTGGCGCCTATCATCGTGAAGGAAGTGTTCTCGAAGGTGTCGGAGATCAGCGAGCGTCTGGGAACGACGATCATGGTGGTGGAGCACAACATCAAAGGGGTGCTGGCGATCGTCGACCGGGGGTATGTGCTGGACAAGGGGCGGGTCGTGTTCGAAGGCACGCCGGAGGTTATTCAGGACAGCGATATCCTGACGCAGGTGTTCCTTGGCGCGGTGGGAGAGGACGAGGAGCAGGACTAGTCATTGGGCAGCACCCCACGAGGGCGCACCGCTATGCACTCCTACACCAGCCGAGTTCGAATTTGGGGTGCGCACCGACAAGGCACGATAGGGTTCGCTTGCTTGACACGCTTTATGGGGCGTGTTTTTCTTTGCCTGACGATTGGTTAGTACAGATTCGGCTAGAAGAGAGGTGCGACCATGGCTGAGAAGCTGGTTGGAGTGGCAGTCAGCGGGGCGACGATCCAGGGTATCCAGCGGATGATAGTGCGGGCGGAGGAATTGGAGATTCACGCGGCGTGGATGACGACGGGCGGGGCACGGCCGGACAGCATCACCGCGTTTGCAGCGTCGGCGGGGCTGACGGAGCGGATCAAGCTGGGGACATCAATCGTGCCGACGTACCCGCGGCACCCTCTGGTGATGGTGCAGCAGGCACAGATCGTGGCGCAACTGGCTCCGGGACGGTTCCGCTTGGGTGTGGGCCCCAGCCATCGCCCGACCATCGAGGCCATGGGCATCGAGTTCAACGCGCCGCTGGGGCACCTGCGGGAGTACCTGCAGATCCTGAAGGCGATCATGCAGCAGGGGCGGGTGGACTTCGACGGCGAGCACTACACGGCACACGACGGCATCGCTGAGCCACTGGATATCGAGATCATGGGGAGCGCGCTGCGGAAGGGATCGTTCGAGCTGTGCGGGGCGGAGTCGGACGGGGCGATCAGCTGGATCTGTCCGTTTGACTACCTGCGGGACGTGGCGCTGCCGGCGATGGAGGCGGGGGCGCAGCGGGCCGGACGGGAGACGCCGCCGCTGATCGCGCACGCGCCGGTGTGCGTCCACGATGACGCGGAGGAGGTGCGTACGGCGGTGCGGGCGCAGGTGATGAACCCGCGGCTGCCCTTCTACCAGCGGATGCTGGTGGACGCGGGCTTCCCGGAGGCGACGGAGGGCACCTGGAGCGACGGGATGATCAACGGCGCGGTGATCTGGGGCGACGAGGAGAAGTGCGCGGAGGGCGTGCAGCGGCTGTTCGACCTGGGCGCGACGGAGGTGCTGGCGTCGCCGATCAGCGCCGGGGCGGACGCTGCGGCTTCGGTGGACCGGACGATGCGGATGCTGGGGCAGGCGGCTGGGGCCGTGCGGTAGGGCCGGGTTTCCCAGTACCGAACCGATGATTTCCCCGTGATAAAATCCACGGGCTTGCCAGAGAGTGATGGTGCACCGCCCCGTGGCGTTTCTTTAACTCGGAACCTTACTGAATCCGTGGAGATGTGAATGACAACCATCCTAACCGAACGATCTCTAAACATACATGTGGACCTGAATTCTCAGTCCTTGATCCAGGATGTTGGCGCTACCATCTCCACTCAGCTTTCGCCTGGGGAGGTACCTATACGATTCGCGGTTACAGGGTCCGAGAGGGATCTCTGGTTTTGCGACTTAGGAGTTGCTCAAAATGAGGGGCGACTCCCTGGCTCGATCTTTCAATTTCATGACAACCATCCTCCGAGATCCGACGACTTCAACGTACTCATGCTTGTGCCCACAGGCATAGGGGCAGCAGTAGGCGGTCATGCAGGGGACGCATCTCCAGCGGCGACACTACTGTCGGGAGTGTGTAACAGTCTCATCACTCACCCTAATGTCCTAAATGCTTCGGATATCATTCAGATACCACCAAACGGCTTGTATGTCGAAGGCAGTCTTATTTCCCAACTCATTATGGGTAACATAGGCCTCCGACGCGTGCGTAATAACAAAGTCCTAGTGCTTGCGCAAGATCACGAGGATGAGATTTTCACCAGCGCAGCCATAAACAGCGTGAATGCTGCACGCGCTACCTATGGACTAGACGCCCAAGTAATTCTGCTCGACCCTCGCTTCCGAATGTTCTCGGAGTACACATCCCAAGGCGTCGCGGTCGGAAAGGTGGAGGGGATAGAGTATGTCTATAGCGCCTTGGATACCCACGTGGGGGAGTTTGATGCGATTGCGATTACCAGCGTAATTCAATTGCCCCCGGGATTGCATCAAAGCTATTACAAGCTAGGAGGGGATGTCGTCAATCCTTGGGGTGGCGTTGAGGCGATGTTGACTCACGCCGTGTCGATGCGATATGGAGTGCCGTCCGCTCACGCGCCCATGCTGGAGTCACGTGAAGCCTCGGAATTTAATTTTGGAATTGTTGACCCGCGAATGGCCGCAGAAATTATTTCACTCGCATTTCTTCAATGCGTCCTTCGCGGGTTGCAACGAAGCCCAGCAGTCGTTCCCCTTGACCAGCATATAGGCTCGAACATTGGAACTATCGGGGCTGGAGACATATCTTGTTTGGTTATACCAGACGGCTGCATTGGTTTGCCTACGCTAGCCGCTTTAGCTCGCGGGATGCCTGTGATAGCCGTACGCGGGAACACTAACCTGATGAACAATGATTTGAGTCTTCTACCTTGGAAAAGGGGGCAATTCCTGTTAGCAGAGAATTATTTGGAAGCTGCTGGTATTGTGGCTGCTCTCAGAGTGGGTGTAGACCCAATGTCAGTGACCAGACCTTTACAGGGGGTCAATGCTCAGCAAGGGAACGGCAACGTATCAGTCGAAACCGGTGTTACGCAAAAGGTGTAGGGTAGCGGAGCCATCGAGCAATGCCTGATAAGTTTGGCGACGATCCACCGAGTTTGGAAGAGTATCCTGATTGGCACCAGGAAAAATCTGAGGAGGCTCTCTTCGATAGCAAAGTCCGCAACTGGTACCAAGATGCGTCCGATCTTGGAAAACTGAGCTGGCAGGAGTCTCAGTTCTGGAAATTGCTACCTAGTAATTTGACTCGGTGGGAGGAGACCTACGGAGCAAGTCATCAAGGTTACCCACTGATGACCGCAAAATCATTTGATGATATTTATATCAAACCTCTTGAATCCGCGGTTAGCAAGTCCTTTAGATGGAATGTTCTGGAGAACCCGGACTTCCCTGATCCTCCTGTTTCAAGGCGTCGTCCAAGTACGGCCCTTGAAGGGATTAATCCAGACCGGTGGGACAAAGCTCAATGGTACGGCCCGGAGAACTGGTTGACTGATTTCCCCGATATTTTCCGCACCCGTTTGGTGGTGCTGTATTTTGACGGAGTCAGTTACTTGGCGAAGGAGCTAAAAGAATTGGCAGACCGCCAAAGCTCCAAAGAACCTAACCTCGAATTGAAAGCGTCTCATTCAGGCTACCACGCCCTGCACGTCGGAGTGTTTCACAAAGCTGATCTACCTGAATACGAAGAAAGTTATGGCGCTCCGAGCGATGTTCAACTCGAAATACAAGTAATTACATTCACTCAGAACATGATCATGGACATCCTCCACGGCGTTTACACAGAATCCCGTTCAGGTGGTTCCGAGAGTGGGTGGGAATGGGATTCGAATGATCCCGCATTTTCTGCCAACTACCTTGGCAACACCCTTCATTATCTAGAAGGGATGATTGTAACCGCACGGGACCAGATTGGGAGAGACCGATGATTGCAACTGTGCCAGCGTATATAAATGAGACGATAAGAGAAAAGATTGACCGTGTTCTCCCGTCCGTTCAGGAAAACTTGCCCTCCGGAGAGGATCCTGATGCCCTCTTCGTTAGCTTCTCACCAAACGAAGGGGTTACGAACCTAAGCGTTTGGCTATTCTCGGAGAATTTAGTAGTTGAAATTCGAAATCCGCATATCGACGGACGCATTCAGCACGACCTGGCCCCTTTCAAACATTCGGTAGACTGGATGCGGCTGGACGCACGTGATTTTGATTTTGGGGACCAAATGGGTTCAGATTCTCGCCTTAGGCTCGAATTTACCACCAAAGACGGTCTGACGGGGGAGTTGTTCGCAAAGGGAGAGGAGGCATGTCAGGACCTAATGAAAATCTATCGCAAAAAATTCTTGCCGAATTTCCTTTGGGTATTGGAAAGGAACAAAGACTAGTAAACGATATTGACTTGGGAATAGGTCCAGCGATCTTGATCACTGGACTTTTATTTTAGTCTTGTCAAGAAGGCCTCTATCTTTGCCGATCTTTGTAAAGGTATGACGGAGTTTCGTAATTAACTTTGCCCTTTAAGATTTTTGAGTTAGGAACCCAAATAAGCGCCGAATGCCAAATCGCGGCCAATTGCCATCGGCGCGCGGCGCTCATAATATGAGCCGAAACATCGAAAACGAATCGGAGAGAATCTCATCGGCTCTCGGAGGGACCGCATGAAATACGACGTGGTGATTGTTGGCGGGGGGTCGGCGGGGTGCACGCTGGCGGCGCGGCTGTCGGAGGACCCGGGGCGGTCGGTGCTGCTGCTGGAGGCGGGGCCGGACTACCCGGATTTCGAGATGCTGCCGGATGAGCTGAAGCTGGGGTACAACAACGGGGCGTCGGAGATCGACTCTCCGTTCAACTGGTCGTACACCGCCCAGGGCAGCGCGCAGCAGTCGCGTCCGATGAACATCGCGCGAGGCAAAGTGATCGGCGGGTCTGGGTCGGTGAACGGGCAGGTGTTCCTGAGGGGACTGCCCGAGGACTACGACTCATGGGCCGAGCAGGGGAACACCGAATGGAGCTACGTCAACGTGCTGCCCTTCTTCCGGAAGCTGGAGACGGACATGGACGTGCGGGACGACTTCCACGGGACGGAGGGGCCGATACCGGTACGGCGGGTACCGCGGCAGGAGTGGCTGCCGGTATACGAGGCGTTCCACCAGTCGACGCTGGACGAGGGGTTTCCGTACGACCCGGATATGAATAATCCCGAGACGACGGGCACCGGGGCGGTGCCTATGAACAATCCGGAGAACATCCGGATGAGCGCAGCGCTGTCGTACCTGAACCCGGCACGGCACCGTCTGAACCTGACGGTGCGCGGTGGAGTGCAGGCGCGGCGGGTGGTGTTTGAGGGTGGTTCGACGGGCTCACCACGGGCCGTGGGCGTCGAGGTGGAGAGCGGCGGCGAGGTGTTCACCGTCGAGGGTGAGGAGATCGTGCTGTGCGCCGGGGGACTGGCGTCTCCGCAGTTACTGTTGCTGTCGGGAGTGGGGCCTGCGGATCACCTGAGGGAGATGGGCATCCCGGTGGTGCTGGACTCTCCGGGAGTGGGGCAGAACCTGCGGGACCATCCCATGGTGCTGGTGGACCTGGAGGCCCGCGAGGGGGTGGCCCTAGCCGAGGACGTGCCACGCATCCAGACGGGGCTGCGGTATACGGCCGAAGGGTCGCACCTGCGGAGCGACATGCAGATCACCATGACGTCATACGCCGGAGTCGGCGGCGGCGACCCCATCGCGGGGGCGAGCCGGAGCCGCAACGGGAAGACGCTGCACTTCACGGTGATCCTGGAGCTGGCCGAGAGCGCCGGGGAGCTGACACTGGCGTCGACGGATCCTGCCGTGGGACCGGCCATAGACTACCGGTACCTGGAGGATGAGTTCGACAGACGGCGGCTGCGGGAGGCCGTCCGGCTGTGTGCGCGGCTGTCGGGGCACGAGAAGTTCCGGCCGCTGACCAGCGGGCTGGCGTCGCTCACGGAGGAGGACCTAGAGTCGGACGATGCTCTTGACGCGTGGCTGCACGAGAACATCGGGACGACGTTCCACACCTGCGGGTCGGCCCGTATGGGCCCGGACCGGGACCCGACGGCGGTGGTTGACCAGTACTGCCGGGTGCGGGGAGTGGAGGGCCTGCGGGTGGTGGACCTGTCGGTGGCGCCTAATGTGGTGCGGGCGAACACCAACGCGACGGCCATCATGATCGGGGAACGGGCGGCGGTGTGGTTCTGAGAAGCATCGCGCTGAGCTCGAGGTGGCAGGCTCGCCAGGACTTAACACTCCTGCGCATAGGCCGAATATTTTCAACGGGACGGGGATGAGCCATGGGCATACTTACTGATGACATGAAGCGGGTGGTGCGGCAGCAGAAGTTCGGGTTTATTGCGACTGTGTGTCCGGACGGGACGCCGAACCTCTCGCCGAAGGGAACGACCGCGGTGTGGGATGACGACCACCTGGTGTTTGCGGACCTGGCGTCACCGACAACCATGTCGAACCTGCGAGAGAATCCGGCACTGGAACTGAACGTGGTGGACGTGTACTCGCGCAAGGGGTACCGGTTCAAGGGAGCCGTCAGCATCGTCGAGAAAGGCGAGGCGCTTTATGACGAGATCTGCCATGCCTTCGAGACCGGAACCCGGGGCGTACATCAGGTGCAGATTCCGGCTCGGGCCTATGTGCTGCTGAGTGTGGAACGGGCGCTGCCGCTGATTTCGCCGGCCTACACGCCCGGGAAGACGGAGCGGGCCACGCGAGAGGAGTGGGCGGTTTACTGGGCAAGCGTGCATGAGAGCAGGATGGCTGACCTGGTGGATGAGGGGTAGCCGATGGTGTTCTGCAGGGTTTGATTTTCCGGGCGGCTGTAATAATATTAGGTATCGGCCTCTAAGCACCGAGCGGGCGTAACTCAGTGGTAGAGTGCTTGCTTCCCAAGCAAGACGTCGTGGGTTCGAATCCCATCGCCCGCTCCAATCTCCTCGCGCTTACTCCTTTTACCGGTCCCAAAAGGCGTTTGCCTTTCTCGGGATTGGTGTTTCGTTGCCCGCCGTTTCTATGCTGTGGTAGAGTAGCCCCAACAGAGACTTGCGTAGAAGGAGCTTTGCATGGCTTATGTTACGCCCCGCGAGGGCGAAGGGGCTGAGAGCCTGGTAAACCGCTTTCGGGCGTCTGTACAGCACTCAGGCATCCTCAGGGAACTGAAGGACCGGCGCTTCTTCCGGTCAAAGGCTCAGAAGGAACGGCTGGCCGCGCAGCGAGCGGCCCGGCGTCGCCGCCGCCAGAGCCGCCGCAACCGCTAGCCTGCAAGAATTCGAGCCCTGTCTGAGCGAACGGCGCATGGCATCAGCCACGCGCCATGTTAGTTTACTAACGGGGTTCACAGGGGTTCGACAGAGAGCAACGGCCTTGTAGTAGATAGGAGCATTTGATACCATTCAGGGTAGCTGGAGGGATCGCATAGAGGCCTAGTGCGGGCGCCTGCTAAGCGCTTAACCCGTCAAAAGCGGGTTCATGGGTTCGAATCCCATTCCCTCCGCCACCTTGCCAGACTCCGCTCCGGACCACCTCAGCGATCAAGTTGCCGTATTCGGCGGAACCACCCTTTTACAGGTGCTATGAACAGATTCCACATCTGGACCATCGGCTGTCAGATGAACACGGCGGACTCGGAACGCCTAGCCTCCGCGCTAGAGCAAATGGGGCTGGAGTCTGCCGGTAATGCGAAGGAAGCTGATGTGGTGGTCCTGAACTCCTGCGTGGTGCGGCAGTCCGCGGAAGACAAGGTGGTGGGCAACCTCGGCGCAGTGTCGCGGCTGAAGAAGCAGAACCCGGACGCGGTCATAGCACTAATGGGCTGCATGGTGGGGCCCAAGACCGACCAGCTGGAGCGACGCTTTCCCTACGTCGATGTCTTCATGCGGCCGCAGCAGTTCGAGCCGCTGCTGGACCTGGTGGGAGAGCGCCTCAGCCTCGACTGGGAAGGCTGTGTGGGGACGCTTGCGCCCACCCGCCCCGATGTGGCCTGCCACGTACCGATCATCCATGGCTGCGACCTGATGTGCACCTTCTGCATCATTCCCTATCGCCGGGGTCGCCAGGTCAGCCGGCCAGTGGACGAAGTTGCACGCGAGGTGGAACTGCTGGTGTCCCGCGGAGTCAGGGAAGTCACTGTCCTCGGGCAAACGGTGGACGCCTACGGCCATGACCTTCCCGATGGAGACGGCGGTCGGCCTGACCTGGCCACGTTGCTGACGCGGCTTAACGACGTTGATGGTCTGGACCGCATCCGCTTCCTGACGTCGCATCCGAACTACATGAGCCGAGGCATCATCGAGGCGGTGGCCAACCTCCCCAAGGTGTGCGAGCACATCAACCTGCCGGTGCAGGCGGGCGACGACGAAGTGCTGTCCCGGATGCGACGCAATTACACTCGGGCGGACTATATCTCCTTGGTTGAGGAAATCCGAGACAGTGTTCCCGGCGCGTCGCTCAGTACCGACATCATAGTGGGCTTTCCTGGCGAGACCGACGAGCAGTTCCAACGCACCCTAGAACTGCTGGGGCAGTTGCGGATGGATAAAGTGCACTGCGCCGCCTATTCGACTCGGCCCGGCACCATCGCCGACCGCGCCATGGAGGACGACGTGCCGCAGGAAGAGAAAGTGAGCCGTCGCGAGCGTGTGGACGCCCTTCAAGAAAGCATCCTCACGGAGATCAACGGGGGGCTGGTCGGGACCGAGTTCGAGGTATTGGTGGAGGCCAGGAACAAGGGCAAGTGGCAAGGACGGACTCGATCCAACAAGCTGGTGTTTTTCCCGATAAACGAAGACGACGGGGACCGGCTGGGACATATGGTGAACGTGCGGGTTGAACGCGCCGGGCCGTGGTCGTTGCAAGGACAACCGATTTAGATTTAGAAGAGAGAATTGCGGAGCGGGCATACTAGAGGGACGGATTCCCTGGCTCCGTATTTTCGAACCGCCTTAAGAAGGAATCGAAGATGACAACCCGCCGTCGGCCAATAGTACCGATCACGGAACTGGAACATTCTGCCTTCTGCAAAACCGAGGACGAACTGCCAGCCAAACCTCTGGCCGAAGAACTGGCTGTCAACGTCAGGTGGCAGCAGATTCCGACTGAGTACCTTCATTTCACTGCCGAAGAACTGGACGAGCGCATCCACGCAGTCCGGCAGAAACTAGGCAGCACGGTAACCGTCCTGGGGCACCACTATCAGCGAGAAGAGGTCATCAAGTACGCCGACTTCCAGGGCGACTCCTTCCTGCTGTCACAACGGGCGGCCAGCAGACCCGATGCCGACTTCATCATCTTCTGCGGCGTTCATTTCATGGCAGAGACGGCATGCGTGCTGTCCGCAGAACACCAGAAGGTGATACTGCCCAACATCACCGCCGGGTGCTCCATGGCAGACATGGCGCCGATGGACGATGTGGAGGACGCGTGGGACGACTTGATGGAGGTGCTGGGGCCGGGCGAGATTGTGCCCGTCACCTACATGAACTCCATAGCGGGCATCAAGGCGCTCTGCGGACGGAACGGAGGCGCCGTTTGCACTTCGTCCAACGCTGAAGCGGTGCTGAAGTGGGCCTTTGAGCAAGGCGAAAGGGTGCTGTTCCTTCCCGACCAGCACCTAGGGCGCAACACAGCTCTGAAGATGGGCGTGCCGCTGGATGAAATGGTGGTGTGGAACCCCTTCCGAAACATGGGAGGCAACACACCAGAGCAGCTTCGACGGGCCAAGATGGTCCTTTGGCAGGGACACTGCTCGGTGCATACCCGCTTCACGGTGAAGCAGATCGAGATGGCCCGACAGCGATTCCCGGACGTCAACGTGCTGGTTCACCCGGAGTGCGTGATGGAGACGGTGCAGGCCGCGGACCTTGTGGGCTCCACCGAGTTCATCCGAAACCAGATCAACAGCGCTCCCGCAGGCAGCGTTTGGGCGGTTGGGACCGAAATCAGTCTGGTAAACCGGCTGGCGCTCAACAACCCTGACAAGACGGTGTTCTGCCTCGATCCGGTGACGTGCCCCTGCTCTACGATGTACCGCATCCACCCTGCGTATGTGCTCTGGGTAATGGAGTCGCTGCTGGAGGGGCGGGTGATGAACGAGATCACGGTGCCGGAGGACATCCGCCGCGAAGCGCTGGTGGCGCTGGACCGCATGCTGGCGCTGCGGTAACGCCGGAGACACTAACGTCCTGGTAGACACGTTCTTCGCCGACCCTCTTCACGAGCCTAGATCAGAAGAACCGCTTATGGACTCCCGTGAACAGGGTCGGGTTGTTATCTGTAATGCAGTTTACCCAGAACTGGCTCATGGCTCTGAAAACCGATCAACTTTACACTCGGCTCTGGATGAACTGGGAATTTCAGTTTCTCGAGTCGCTAATGACACAGCCTATGAGGCGGGTCTTCGATGGTCAAAGTACTGCCGAATGGGCGGTCTGCGAGATCGGATCCTGGCCGATTTCTTAATCGAGAGTTATGCCCTAGTTTCTGCCGACTTTTTCCTAACCAAGGACGACGGGTCTTGCCAAACATACTTTCCTGAGTTGAAAATTCCATCTCGGGCGAGCTAATCGAGATACGCTGACGAGGTTGATCGTTGCCAGAGTTTCCGCCGGAAGTTTACAACCTGATTGACGCGGCAATTGCCGAGGACCAGACTTTTAACGACCCGACCACGGCAGCGGTCGTGCCGGCTCATATCAGGGGCATGGGAATGTTGCGGGCCAAGGCACACGGCGTTCTCGCTGGAGTCGACGTTGGGCTGGCTGTGTTCCGGCGAGTGGAACCGGAGCTGGAACTCGAGGCGCTGATGGTGGACGGCGCCGTGCTGTCGCCCGGGGATGACATCGCCCGGGTGGCGGGCCCGGCGGCGGGCATCCTGAGGGCGGAGCGCATTGCCCTGAACTTCATGCAGCGAATGAGCGGGATTGCCACCCTCACGAACCGATATGTCCTGGCGATCAAGGGCACCCGGTCGCGAATCGTGGACACTCGAAAGACGGCGCCCGGCCACCGGTTCCTGGACAAGTATTCGGTCAGAGCCGGCGGCGGCTACAACCACCGATACAATCTGGCCGACGGCATCCTGATCAAGGACAACCACATTGAGGCCAACCGCTTCCGGGAAATGGGGCTGCGGCAGGTCATAGAAATGGCCTTGGAACGGGCGTCGCACACCATTCGGGTGGAGGTTGAGGTCGAGTCGCTAGAGGACGCCCGCGAAGCCCTGGACGCGGGGGCACACATCATCATGCTGGACAACATGCCGGTAGACATGATGCGTGAAGCGATGGGCTTCATCGGAGACCTGGCGGTTGTAGAGGCCTCGGGCGGCATCAACTTCGACACCGTTCGCGCGGTGGCAGAGACGGGCGTGCACCTAATTTCCATAGGCGAGTTGACGCACTCTCTGTCGGCCCTGGACATCAGTCTTGATCTCGAGTTCAAATAGCCACAAGTCTTCCTGCATCAGTAATCTATGGGCGCCTTGACGTTTGAGTTAGGCGTCCTTATTTTTGCCCTATATTTCGAGCGAGGAAACGGATATGGCCAACACG
Organism: Dehalococcoidia bacterium; assembly: GCA_965222025.1. Lineage (GTDB taxonomy): Bacteria > Chloroflexota > Dehalococcoidia > Lucifugimonadales > UBA3495 > VXOI01. The sequence continues at coordinate 928,348 of CBDCTI010000008.1, forward strand.
ACCGACCCCATCACTCACTGCCTGGAACGCAACTGGGCAATGATCGATTCGGCCCTGGAAGGCATGGATGACGACATGCTGAACCGCGCCCCAGCTGCCGAATGCAACTCAGCAGCCTGGATCCTGTGGCACCTCTCGCGGGTGATGGACATGTTCATCCACGTCAGGCTGCAGGACAAGGAGCAACTGTGGACCACTGAGGGATGGGCTGAGAAGTTCAGCATCGAACCGACCATCGAAGACCGCGGTTTCGGCTGGACTGCCGAGCAGGTGGCGGCATGGGTCCCGCCATCTCGAGATGTGCAGACCGGCTACTACCAGGCGGTAAATGAAGCAATCATGGCGTACCTGACTAACGTTTCCGAAGAAGAGTTGGCCCGGGAGATTGTGCTAGGGCCTGTTCCGGAGCCTCGGTCCATTGCCGCGTGCTTCGGACAGGTCATGTGGGACAACCTGGCCCACGGCGGCCAGATCGCCTATCTTCGTGGGCTATTCCTCGGCATGGGCTGGCACAGATAGCTCCTACGGCCGTCATCCGTACCCAAGCTAACGTCTGGGACGCTGGCGGTCGGAGCTGTCGAGCATGATGGTCACCGGGCCATCATTCTGAAGCCGGACCTGCATGTATTCCTGGAAGCGTCCGGTGGCCACGGTCAGCCCGGTTTCGCGGAAAAGCGATACGGCGTGCTCGTAGAGCCTTTCGGCGAGATCCGGCGGCGCGGCGGCGGTAAAGTCGGGGCGCCGTCCTCGGCGGGTGCCGGCGTAGAGGGTGAACTGGCTCACAACCAGCAATTCGGCTTTGGCGTCGAGGGTTGACAGGTTGAATCGGTTGGCGTCGTCGGCGAAGACGCGCAGATTTGCGGTCTTGGAGACCAAGTATTCAGCGTCCGCTTCGTCGTCCTCGGCGGAGACGCCGAGCAGGACCACGAGGCCGGAACCAATCCGAGCCACCTCAACGTGGTCGATTTCCACCGAGGCCTCGGCGACTCTCTGCAGCAACGCACGCATGGGGATAGAGTCCCCCTAACCGGGGAGAGGTTCGGGGGAAAATAGATGTCCAGCGCACCTTGAAGCGCACAGCCGCCCTTGAAGTTCAAGCGGGGTGATTAGGCCAGATCTCTAGCTGGCGGCAGCGCCGGCGGTGGCAGATGCCGACTCGCTGCTGCCGGAATCTGAAGAGCTGTCGGAGCCGGAACTGGTCGACTCGGCGGGCTTGCTATCGCTGCTTGAACCGGACGAATCGCCGCTGCTCTTGCTTGCGCCGTTTTCGACGGGGGGCTTGGGCCGCCCGTAGTCGGTGGTGTAGAAGCCGCTACCTTTGTAGATGACGGGAACGGCGTGGTAGACCCGCTGGCCTTCACCAGAGCACTGGGGGCATGTTCCCTTTCCGGCTTCTCTGAAGCTTTGCCTCAGTTCGAAATTGTGGTCACACTCTGTGCAGCGGTAGTCGTATCGAGGCACTGATCATCTCCTGGCGTTCGATACCCGGCACGTCCGGCGGGCAGGCCAAATTAGCGATTCGACAGGGGTAATTGCCAAATCACAACCAAGTTAATGTATCAGTAACACCCTTTGCTGTCAACGCGAATCAAGCGGATGCGAGAGCGGTAGAAGATTCGCTTGTACCGAGCTCAGTCTCAATAAACCCAATGTGCGACTCGGTCAATAAGAGGATTCGAGAGGATCTGAAGACGAAAAATCTTGAGGCCGCAAGGCGACGAAAGCGGGAATGATTCCCCAGTATGTGATTGTGGTGAAAATAGCGTGAAATTAGCAGAAAATGCCCAAAGTTGAAAGAATTAGTCTCGAATAATGTCATTTTCGGTAAACATGGTCTGAATTCCGCTATTGACACCCCAAATAGTGGGAAATATGATGTCTTGCTATGATGAGTCTAGCGGCAGGCCCAGTACGCGGACTCTACGGGCAGACACTGTTTTTGGCAGGAAAGTGGAGCGTATCACGATGGACGAACTGGACCGCAAGATAATCGCCCTGCTGCAATTGGATGGCAGAGCCTCCAATGCCAAGATCGCGCGAGAAGTGGGCGTCAGTGAGGGCACGGTGCGCCGGCGGTTGCGGCGTCTCATTAAGGAAGACGTTGTAAAGGTGATCGCGGTACCCAACCTAGAAAAGCTGGGCTATGCTACCACCGCTCTCATCGGACTGCAAACCGGGCCTGGAAAGTCCGACTCCGTAGCGGAGGCCATTGCCGCGTTAGACGAAGCCCACTACGTCGCCATCACCACTGGCGCCTTTGACGTCTTCATATGGGCGGGTCTGGAATCGGCGGAGAACCTGGGCAATTTCCTTCGCACAAAGGTGGGCGTGGTTGACGGAGTACAGAGGACGGAAACGTTCGTCAACCTTTCCATTAAGAAGCGGACCTACGGGCTGGTTCTCTAGGACAGAGAATAGATTAGATAACCCATCTCCCGCCCGAAAGAAAGGACTTTTTCTTTCCCTGCAGTGAGCCTGCGGCCGAACAAGCGGGCTTATTGCAAACGATTTCCGCTGTGCTATAATTTGTTCTCGAACCGCCTGTCCGCAACTGCAGGCCGTAACTAAAAACTTGTAGAAGAGAGCCGACCGCAATGACCTACATCATCGTCGAGCCCTGCGTTGGCCTGAAAGACTCCGCTTGTGTGGATGTGTGCCCTGTGGACTGCATCTACACCCGCGACGAAGACGACCAGTACTACATCAGCCCAGACGAATGCATAGACTGCGCCGCCTGCGAACCGGTCTGTCCGGTTACGGCCATTTTCGCGGAAGACTCGGTGCCCGCCGAATGGCAGGACTACATTGCCAAGAACTACGATTACTTCAAGAACACCGACCCCGCGGAAATGAAGCGGAAGTAGCTACTGCACAGATTGAGAAATCTGGTAAGACGCAGAGGCCTGTAGGTTTACAGGCCTCTCTTTTTGTCCTCCGTTTCTCTTTGTGCCCACACCCCGTGTCAGGCGCGGGATTTATCCAAGATCGTCCAGGCAGGCCTCCACAGGCTTGCTTATGCAGGAGAAAATCGGGGTATCTAGCAGCGTATACGGGCGGGCCCTGGACTCCCGAAGCTCCATGACGAGGTCCAGGAAATTGGACGGGTCATCGGTCTCGAACCCCAGCACGAACTCTTGGTCATCCAGCCCAAAGGAGTACGCGGTGCTGATCTTGACGTCGGGATATTTGTGGCCGATGACAAAGTGCTCGTTCATCAGGTCCTGCCGCTCTTCCTTGGGGAGCTGGTACCAGTCGTGGGTCTTGACGAAGGGATAGACAAACAGGTACTTGCGACCCACGATGCGCATGGTGGAAGACGAACCCTCCTGCCCTTCGTGCCGATGGTTAACTACGTAAGGAGAACGCCGGGTCATTGCAAGATATGAGTAGGGAGTGGACAGGTAGGGAGCCAAGGCCGTACGGTTGATCTGGGCTGAGAGTTCGTTAATAGCCTCAAGGGTAGGGCTCACCATCCACAGCATCATATCGACATCGCCTCGAGTGCCGACCATGCTGTAGCTGGAAATGGACACACGTTCGGCGAACTCGTCCAGCACTGCCGCAAATTCCTGCTTACCGGACCGCCGTTCATCCTCGGAGGCACCCCTCCACCTGGGGTCGACCTTGAACAGGGAGTATTTGACGAAATCGCGACGTGTCTGCTGTTCCTCGTGATGCGGCATGAGCCTCTCGCCTGCGCTACCGCGCCTATAATTTACCGCCATATTAGCAACGGGCGGGCTGGGGTGGCAAACCGCGGGATGTCCGCAGAAACAGGAGAGCGTGCTACAATCGAAACCGGTCTCAATTGAGATACATCCAGGCGGCCAACCCTTTTGGGCCTTACTCCTGAGAAACGCCGCCAGAGCCGACGGACGAGGAAATTGCAGGTCAGCGAACGCAGCCGCATCAAGAATCATCCGGAGAGAGCCGTCCCTGAAGAGGCGGTCGAGATACTCAGCCAAGGACTAGTGGCCCATGTGGGGTTTATCGAGGACGGGCTGCCCTACGTCATCCCCCTCTCATACCACTACGATGCACGACAGCGGGACACGCTTTACCTGCACGGCTCCATCCGCAGCCGGGTGTTGCAACTAATGGCTTCGGGGGCACCGGTCTGTGTGACGGTCACACTGACCGACGGGCTGGTGTACTCCCGCAAGGCAATGAACCACTCGATGAACTACCGGAGCGTCGTGCTGTTCGGAACGCCGCGGGAAGTGACGGACGAAGACGAGAAGTTCGCGCTGTTTGACCAGATGGTACAACGCTACTTCCCGGACAGGCTGCTGCAGCGAGACTACAATCCTCCTCCGGCAACTGACCTGGGTGTTACAGCCCTGGTGGCAGTTGAGATTGAGGACTGGAACGCGAAGGCGCGCCGCGGCGGGCCGACCGGCCCTGATGACGACAACCCGGATGCTACCGGGTCGGCCGGCTTTACAGAGTTCGGAGAGTACTAATCATGTGTGGCGTGCCGCTGTGCCCAACTGACGACAGGCAGTTGCATGACGGAACCGCAAAGAGAGATCGAAAGCAATTTCCGGAGGCAAGACGATGGTGACATTGGGCGAAGGCGAATACAGATATGAAGTTGCCGAGGGATGGGGAAATCCTCCTGACGGTTGGTCCTTCAAGGAATGTGCGGCGGTGGGCTGCGATGCCAACGACAACGTGTACGTGTTCAATCGCGGCGAGCACCCGATGATCGTGTTCGACGCTGATGGGAATTTCCTGCGGTCGTGGGGCGAAGGTCTCTATCCCAGGGCCCATGGGATCACAATGAGTCCCGACGACACAATATTCTGCACCGACGACGGCGATCACACAGTGCGGAAGTGCAAGCTGGACGGGACGGTGCTTTTCGCCCTGGGCATTCCGGGAACGCCTGCGCCATTCATGAGCGGAGATCCGTTCAACCGCTGCACTCACGTTGCTATTGATCCGCAGACCGCCGAGTTTTACGTGTCGGACGGGTACGGCAACGCCCGCGTCCACAAGTATTCTCCGGAGGGAAAGCTGCTGTTCTCGTGGGGGGAGTCGGGCACCGGCGAGGGACAGTTCAATATCGCCCACAACGTCTGCACCGACAAGGACGGGTGGGTCTATGTGGCAGACCGCGAGAATCAGCGGATCCAGGTGTTCGACAAAAACGGCAAGTTCGAGACTCAGTGGAAGAACATGGCCCGCCCTTGCGGACTGTACATCGATCAGAGCGGAGACCAGAAGGTGTACGTGGGCGAACTCGGCGTGGCCATCGGGCCAAACTCCCAGGCCTACGGGCTGGGACCGCGCGTGGGAATCCATGACGTGAAGGGCAACGTGCTGGCGCGCCTTGGCGACGGCCCGGAAAGCCAGGATCCTGGAAGCTTCATCGCGCCTCACGGGGTGTGCATCAACTCGAAAGGAGACATCTTCGTAGGCGAAGTGTCTTGGACACACACCGGCAGCCACCTGAATCCGCCCCGAGAAATACGCTCGCTTCAGAAGCTGACCAAGGTGGCATAACTTTCGATCAATTGATGGTAGACAAGAACGCCGAGTCAGGGGGAATACGCATCTTACTCGGCGTTCTTCGTTTGTTCAGCATCGGATAATGGAGTCTGGCATGGAAATTCGGATGGGGAGCCTGGTACGGGACGCGAGGGAGGCTGCCGGAACGGCGATCATTATCGACGTGTTCCGGGCGTTCACCACTGCTGCCATCGCCTTCGACCGGGGAGCGACGCAGATTACGCTGGTGGCGGAGGCCGATGACGCGCTGGAACTGCATCGCAGCGGAGTCGGCGATCTATTGATGGGGGAGGTCGATGGAAAGCGGCCCGAGGGATTCGACTTCGGAAACTCGCCCTTTGAAATCTCGCAGGCAGACGTAGCAGGCAAAAGCCTGGTGCAGTCGACGCGGGCGGGCACCGTGGGCGTGGCGGCGGCTGAGAACGCAGACACCATCTATCTTGGATCGTTTGTTGTCGCACAGGCCACGGCCAACGCCATTCGGCGAACGTGGCCGGACGTGGTGTCCATTGTTGCCATGGGTGACCAGGGGCGGGTGCGTTCGGACGAAGACGAACACTGCGGGATATACCTGCGCAACATCATCGAAGGGCGTCAGCCTGACTTTGACGCAGTGAAGTCTCTTGTAATATCAGGGGGCGCAACACAGAAGTTTTTTGATGACGCTCAACCGCAATACCATCCTGAAGACGTTGACCTGGCTCTCGAGGCCGACCGGTATTCATTCGCAATGCGCATCACCCGCGAGGCCGGGCTTTTAGTAGCGAGGAAACATGAGCCCCGGAGGTACGTGCTGTAGCCAATAGAGAACGGAGTTCAAATAGAAGTTTTTGGCTCAGTGAAAACGGGAATCCCACGGCATGGGATTCCCGTTTTTCTTCTTGAGACGAAGATAGGGACCTGCGGGGGCTCAGGTTTTTGCGAATCGCTCAGGCGAGAGATGCTCGGCGCCAATCACATCGGTCTCGCCCTGCGTCACCAGATCGGCGGCAGCCTGGCTTATGCCTACACTCCACAGAATTCCCTTGCGACCGGCGCCAGTGGCAAGGTACAGGTTGTCCCAGCCAGGAAGCTGTCCCACTACGGGGATTCCGTCGGGGGTCACGGGACGGAGGCAGGCGGTATGGTTCATAATCTGTGCCGAGACGACCGACGGGGCCATCTTGGCCAAGTCAGCCATGATGCTGTCCCGGCCCCAGGAGCTGGGCATGTTGTTGAAGCCGTCATCCTCCTCTGTTGACCCAGCCCAAATGAGGCCGTCGGCCTTTGAGTCCACATAGTTACCCTGGTAGTTGAGGGAAACATTGAATGGAGGCCCCTCCTGCCGGAATCTCAAAATTTGACCTTTGAGAGGCTCCACCGGCGCCGGGACCCCGCACCATTCGCTGACCACGCGAGACCAGGGGCCCATGGCAATGACCACGGTCCCCGCCTCGATCTGCCCACCCTCGTAGGTAACCGCCGTAGCACGACCGCCGGTGTATTTCAGGCCAGTGGCACGCTGCATCATCAGCTGCGTGCCGAACCTTTCCGCAGCGCGCAGGGCGGAGAGCGTAAGGCGATAAGCATCCACCGACGCCATGCCGCCAATGAACAGCCCGCCGATGCACTGAGGGTTGACCCTGGGTTCCAAGCGCCGAGCGGAGTCGGCGTCCAGCCACCGGACATCAAAGCCGGGCACCTCACGCATCCAAGCTTCGTTGCCCAACGCCTGATTCACGTCTTCGTCATCAAATGCCAGATACAAGCGGTTCCGGTTACGGAACTGGGGGTCAATGCCTGTGGCGCCTTGAAACTCCCGGGCGATTGACCACTGCCGTCCAAAACAGAACAGGCTGAAGTCCAGCAGCGGCTCGGGGATTCCCACTCCGTTAAGCGGGTCGAGGCCTCCGAAGGCGAGGCCCGAAGCGTGGCTTCCCAACGGAGAGGATTCCATCAGGGTTACGCTCAGACCGCGGCGACACAGCAAGTAGCTGATCATGCTGCCGACGATGCCGGCGCCGATGACCACCACGTCCCTGGAGTCAGTACTCAACGTATCCCTCCATGGAGCCAGAAATGCGAATGCGTCGGTCCGCCACTATACCCCCCTGAACCACCCCTCGAAGCGGTCCAGCAGCCCGGGGTCGCCGGTGATGGCAAACTCGTTCGCGTCCAGCGCCTCCCGTCCGGTGATGCGGCCGTAGATGAAGAGGAGGAAGGTTGAGGCTTCGGCGCAGACGGTCCAGCGATCCTCGGGAGCATCCTCAGGTGAAAGCACTTCGTAGCTGTCTCCGTTTACTCGCAGGACAATGCTGGTGTCGTTGGGTGGTGCGAGGTCGAACTCGTAGACCACCGGCGTATCCAGTCTATCGCTTGGGAGGAAGCACATGCCCAGCCACTTGGTGGCAAATCCAAGGATGCTGTCAATGCAGTCCGGGTGGAGGGAGGGCTCAGGCTCAAGCGCCTTTCGCATATCCCAATCGTGGATTGCCAGCTCTTGTATTCGCAGTTCTATGTATTCCCAGGCCGGCATTGCTCCGCGACGCTGGTGCCAGCAGAGGGTGTCCCATCCATCGGGATGGAAAGAGTCCAGTACCTCGTACAGCTGGGCGTAGTAGTCATCGAAGCCAGCCAGCAGGCCATCGCCCAGACTCTCTCGCCAATGCATATCGCGCTGGGCACCGAGAGCCGAAGCTGCCGAGCTGTCCACCTGGGTCAATGCCTGGGGAGGCCCGGAATCACCGCCCTTTCCCCGCGTCATGTTCTCAATCTGCCGATCGGCACCGCCGATCAGATGGGCGATCACGTCCTGCACCTCCCACTCCGAGCAGGCGCTGGGCAGGGACAGCTGTTCCGTCGTGAGAGACGCGGTGCGAACGCTGATGCTGGAGACCAGGGATTTCACCAGTTCGATCTGAGATTCGATGGTCGACATCACTCATATCCTCCTGTCATTTATCTCGATTGGAGAGGGAAATATGCTAGCAGTCCACCCATGAGCGGAGAGCTTTTCAGTAGCCTGTCGGAATAGCTCCCGGGAAGGGCCGGTGGCAGCGTAAAGCTCATTCGTTGTAGAATCTGCGAAATGCTGTCCCGCAGGAATGTTTTGCCATGAAAATGTGCTTCTTCCACCTGATGCCCTACCAGGGGCTGCCCGAGAACTTTGAGAAAGATTACCACAGCGTATGGGTTGATGTGCCCAATTCGCTCTTCGACCCGCGCCAAGGCCACCGTCTCTACGGAGACTACCTGGACGAATTGGAGTTCGCTGAGGAGATGGGCTTCGACGGAATCTGCGTCAACGAACATCACGCCAACGCCTACGGCCTTATGCCTTCCCCCAACATCATGGCGTCGGCGATGGCCAGGGGCACGTCCCACGCCGCAATCGTGGTGCTGGGAAACAGCCTGGCGCTCTACAACCCTCCCATTCGGGTTGCCGAAGAGTTCGCCATGCTGGACTGCCTAAGTGGCGGGCGGCTCATCGCCGGGTTCCCGCTGGGAACTGCGATGGACACCATCTTCGGTTACGGGCAGGTGCCCATCACCCTTCGGGAGAAGTACCAGGAGGCCCACGACCTTGTGGTAAAGGCTTGGACCGAGCGGGAACCCTTCTCCTTCAACGGCAAATACAACCAGCAGCGTTACGTCAACATCTGGCCCCGGCCTTACCAGCAGCCGCGCCCGCCCATCTGGGTGCCCGGAAGCGGCAGCCTGGAAACCTGGGACTGGACCATCAAAAACGATTACGTATACTGCTACCTGTCCTATTCCGGCTACAAGGTCGGCAAGACGGTGCTGGACGGCTTCTGGGAGGAAATGGACCGGCAGGGCAAGGAGTTCAACCCGTACCACGCCGGCTTCCTGCAGTTGGTGGCAGTATCGGAGACCGACGAGCAGGCCGAGGAATACAAGGACTCCATCGAATACTTCTTCAAAAAGTGCCTACACATCCACTCCGGCTTCGGCAATCCGCCGGGCTACCGCTCGGTGCGCAGCAACAACTCGCAGGTTTCCAACTCCACCACTCAGTCACGGGAGGACCAGCTTAAGGAGTTCACCTGGAAAGACTACCTGGAAGCCGGAAATGTGATTGTTGGCGGTCCGCAGACGGTGCGGGAGCACCTGGCCCACGCCATCAAGGAGCTGCGGGTCGGCAACCTGATGCTTCTGCTCCAGTTCGGCGACATGCCCAAAGAGCTGGCGATGAAGAACACCGAACTCTTCGCCCGCGAAGTCATGCCCTACGTGCGGAACATCTGGTCGGAGTACGAGACCCGCTGGTGGCCGGAAGGGGTTTCAAACCCTAACGCAGTCGTCCCGGTGGCCGCGCGTTAGGGTTTCCTCGTACTCAATTTGTGCCAAAAGTGAGGGCGTCTTTAAGTTTCTGAGGACGCCCTCAATTGCGATTCGTTGAGGGTAGAGGTAGATTCTTGGCAACGAGCGAAATATCCGCGAACGACCCGCACCCGCGTCAACGTGTGGACGTTGGCGGCCTTGAGATAGCATACGTGGATTCCGGGACACCCTGCTCGGCTTCCAATGGTGCGGTGGTATTTCTGCATGGGAATCCTACCTCTTCGTACCTTTGGCGAAACATCATTCCTCACGTATCGCGGCTGGCGCGTTGCCTGGCCCCGGACCTCGTGGGAATGGGCGACTCGGACGTCACGCCTGACGGCTCGTACCGGTTTGCGGACCACAGCCGGTACCTGGATGCGTGGTTTGACGCAGTGCTGCCGGAGGGACCAGTGACGTTGGTGGTGCATGACTGGGGTTCGGCACTGGGATTCCACTGGGCGCATCGCAACCCAGAGCGGGTTCGGGGGCTGGTCTACATGGAAGCCATCGTCAGGCCGGTCACTTGGGACGAGTGGCCGGAAGCGGCGCGGCAGGTATTCCAAGGATTCCGGTCAGAAGCCGGCGAGAGCATGGTGCTGGAGCGAAATATCTTCGTCGAGCGCGTGTTGCCTGGCAGCACCATACGAGGCATAAGCGACGAGGCGATGGAGGTCTACCGCCGCCGCTACGTCGAGCCCGGCGAGTCGCGTCGACCCACGTTGTCATGGCCCCGCGAGATCCCAATCGACGGTGAGCCCACGGACGTGGTAGCGATAGTGGCAGAGTACGCCGACTGGCTTTCCCAAACGTCCACGCCCAAGCTTTTCGTCAACGCCGAGCCTGGGGCCATACTGACCGGACCGCAGCGTGAGTTCTGCCGCACCTTCGCAAATCAGCGCGAAGTTACGGTTGCCGGCGTTCACTTCATCCAGGAAGACTCTCCGCACGAGATAGGCGCGGCCATCGCCGAGTGGTACGCGGGGTTGTGAATTTGATGACAGTTGCTGGTTGTTAAAAATCATTGAGACCCCTACCCTAATTCAAAAATGAGAAACCGCACTCGCTAAAGTCGCATCGGGGTCTTGAATGGCAAATGTATTCGGCGGAGACTGGACTAGGCAAAAACTGCAAATCATAGAGGAATATCTAAAAGCCTACACCACAGCGTTGAAGAACCAATCCTTTTATCTTTGGTATGTAGATGCCTTCGCGGGGACTGGGTACGTTAATAGCGATTCAGGGGACTTAAATCAGGGAAAACTTCTCACGTCCTCAGACGGATGGGACAGTGATGCGGCAAACGTCTTGAAGGGATCTGCCCGTCGGGCCATTGAGGTGGAAGATAAGCCGTTCGACGAATTCCTATTCATAGAGCTGAATTTTGACTACGCTGTAGAACTATCAAAATTAAAGCATGAATTCCGAGATCGCTGTATCAATGTAGTTTCGGAAGACGCTAACAAGTACCTGCCAAATTGGTGCACGGGGAAGAATCGGCAGCTGGGGACACCTTGGAACGGGGAAAGAGCCGTAATTTTTCTCGATCCCTTTGCCACCCAAGTGGACTGGGAAACCGTCCAGCAAATCTCGGAAACCAAGTCAGTAGACTTATGGATTCTATTTCCAATTTCCGCGTTGACTAGGATGATGCCCAACGAAAGAGAACCTGATGAAGTGAATATAGCAAATCTTAATCGCGTTTTTGGCGGACGAAAATGGCAAGATGGGCTATACAAGACAGAGGTTCAATCAACCCTATTCGGAGAAGATTTAACTCAAACAGTACGAGTCGAACAACAGACCATAGTGGATCTATATGTGGAACAATTGCGCGAGATTTTCCCGGCGGTAGCTTCCCATCCAAAATGGTTCCTAAACTCTCGAAATTCACCTCTGTTCGCGTTAATGTTTGCTGCTGCTAACGACAGAGGAGGCTCTACTGCTTTGAGAATTGCTAATCACCTGCTGAATAAGTGGTAATTTAATGGCAGTTGGCAGCAAAATCGAATGGACCGACGCCACTTGGAACCCGGTGACCGGCTGCAACAAGGTCAGCCCTGGTTGCAAACTGTGTTACGCCGAGCGGCTGTCTAAGCGGCTCAAGGCGACAGGGATGGTCAAGTACCGCAACGGCTTCGCTGTTACTCTGCATCCGGACACATTGGAAACGCCCCTGCAGTGGCGCAAACCGCGAATCATCTTCGTCAATTCGATGAGCGACCTGTTCCATTACCAAGTTCCGGACCAGTTCGTGCACGACGTTTTCGACGTAATGGAACAGGCGAATTGGCACCGCTATCAGGTACTTACCAAGCGGCCGGAGAGGCTAGCTGCCCTGAGCGCAAAACTACCTTGGCCACAGCATATCTGGCTGGGAGTTAGCGTGGAATCAAACCGCTACGTCGACCGCATTGACTTGTTGCGTGAGTGCGGAGCGACAACCAAGTTTCTGTCGTTGGAGCCATTGCTCGGCCCGCTGCCAGACTTGAACCTGGACGGCATTGACTGGGTGATAGTTGGCGGCGAGTCCGGTCCGGGAGCCAGGCCGATGGAAGCGGAGTGGGCGCGGGACATTCGCGATCAGTGTATCGAGGCCGGGGTCCCTTTCTACTTCAAGCAATGGGGTGGCGTCTTCAAGAAACGGCACGGGCGAGAGTTGGACGGCAGGACTTGGGACGAGATGCCGAGTTTTGATAATTCGCCTGTCGCGATGTAACCTAGTAAGCGCAAAGTGCTGGTTGCAATGAAAAGGTAACCCCGGGAGCAACGATGCCTGAGACCATTAACCTTGAATTGCGCGGCGGCGATTTTCGTGCCGTGGTGAATACGGCCGGCGACGGGCCGCCGCTGATGTACTTGCACGGTGCCGTGGGACAGAAGGGGTGGGCGCCGTTTCTGGAACGGTTGTCGCAAGAGTTCACCGTTTACGCGCCCATCATGCCCGGCTGTGGAGATGCCACAGGGCTGGAGCATCTGGCCGACCTGACCGACTTGACGCTGTATTACCTAGGACTGCTGGATGCCCTGGGCGTCCAACGAGCCCACGTTGTCGGGCATTTTCTCGGAGGGATGATCGCCGCCGAGATGGCCTCCTTCTCCCCCCCGGCCGTGGAGCGCCTGGCACTGGTGTCGCCGGCGGGGGTCTGGCGGGACGAGGAGCCGGTAGCCGATCTGCTGGCATTGAACACCGACGAACTATCACAGCGACTGACGGCTACTCCGAACGGCACAGCCTCCCTCGATGGGGTTGGCGACATGCTGGCCCGCGACCGGATGCAGGACATTGCGGCGGCGGGCAAGTTCCTGTGGCCGCTGCCGGATAAGGGGCTACATCGCCGGGCGTACCGCATCAAGGCCCCAACACTGATACTTTGGGGGGAACAGGACAGGATCAACCCTCCGACCTATTCCTCCAGCTTCCAGAATCTGATCGCTGGGTCACAGACCGGTTCGGTGGCCAACGCTGGGCATCTGCTTATGCTGGAGCGGCCTGAGGCCTTCACAGACGCTGTGGGCACATTCCTGAACGCAGGATGTTAACGGTAGATATCGACGGAAGTACTGTGGCAGCCGACGAGGTAAACACAAAACTCGAGTCTCTTCGCTGCATCCTGCGGGAAATGGGGTCGGTGGTAACTGCCTTTTCCGGCGGGGTGGACAGTGCGCTGGTCGCCGTGGTTGCCCACGAAACGCTGGGCGAAAATGCGCTAGCAGCAACCGCAGTTTCCCCGGCTCTAGCATCCCGGGAGCTGAAGGAAGCCGAAGGGTTGGCGCACCGGTTTCGCTTCGCGCACCGGGTCATACGGACCAACGAGATGGACCGAGAGGGCTACACGACCAACTCGCCCAGGCGATGCTACTTCTGCAAGACTGAGCTGTATACCCATCTGACTGCGCTGGCCAAGGCCGAGAATTTCGCCTGGGTGGCCAACGGGGCGAACACCGACGACCAGGGCGACTATCGACCCGGCATGGAGGCTGCGGTGGAGCACCGGGCCCGCAGCCCATTGCTGGAAGCGGGGCTGGATAAGGCTGCGGTTCGGTCCATTGCCCGGCATCTGGATATTCCGATCTGGGACAAGCCCGCCCAGCCCTGCCTGTCTTCGCGGGTTCCGTACGGGACTCCCGTGACCGTGGAGACACTGTCAAAGATCGAGCGCGCCGAGGACTTCCTTCGCGGCCTTGGATTGCGGGAAGTGCGGGCCCGGCACCACGACAAGCTTTGTCGGGTGGAGGCGTCCGAAGCGGACATGGAGATTGCCTTTCAGCGACGCGAGGAGATTGTCGCCGGGCTGAAAAAGATCGGGTATCTGTGGGTCTCACTAGACCTGTCTGGGCTCCGTTCCGGCAGCCTCAACGAAGTCCTAAAGACACAACCTCAAGCCAACGTCTCTTCCTCGCTCTAGTCTCTTCCGAACCAAAGAGAGTATGACCATAACACCCGGCCTGTCATTGCTCAGGGTCAGATGAAGATTGCCTACATACAGTCCATCGGCGGGGCCAGCGGCGACATGCTGCTGGGGGCGCTGGTTGACGCCGGCCTTCCGATGGAGAGGCTTCGGAGCGAGCTGGCCAAGCTGCCCATTTCCGGATACGGGATCGAAGCGGTTGAAGAGACCAGGTGCGAGATGCGGGGCACTCATCTGAGGGTGCATCTTGAGAACCGCACACGGCACTCGCCTTCTGTGCTACTTCGTGCCGTCGAGGAGACCAACCTTGATGTGTCGATCAAGGACCGGGCTACACAAGTACTGCGAGAGCTCTGGAGAGCGGAGGACCGGGTGCACGGGCAGCCGGCGGAATCCGTGGAGCTGGAAGAACTGGGGAGCGTCGACACGCTGGTGGACGTAGTGGGTTTCTGCATCGGGTTGAGGGAATTGGGAATCGACAGCGTGTTTACCGCGCCGTTGGTGCTGGGGGAGTCGACTCCACCGCGGCGGCCGGGAGGATACTCAAATCCTGCACCCGCAACGCTGGAACTGATTGCTGCATCGGGAGCGCATGTAGCTGCGGACAGTCCGGCCCATGCCGGAGCGGGAGAACTCACCACACCCACCGGAGCGGCATTGATTACCACGGTGGCAGAATTCGAGCGTCCCGAGTTCTCCGTGCGGTCCGTAGGCGTGGGCCTGGGGACGAAGGACCCCCCAGGTTTCGCCAACGCGTTGCGCATCTGGCTGGGAGAAACAGCCCAGGACAATTGGCGGGAACCTTTTCAAGTGCCCGAGGGGGGAATGGCGAATATTTTCCGACCCTCAAATGTGGTTCTGCTGGAAACTAACCTGGACGACGCGTCGGGGTTGGTGCTGGGCTACACGCAGGAAAGACTTTTCGCACTGGGGGCGCTGGACGTGTGGCACACGCCGGTGCAGATGAAGAAGAACCGCCCAGGGGTCGTTCTCTCGGCGATGGTCCCGGCACAACTGGAGGAGGCGGCAGTGGAGCTGATACTACGGGAGACTCCCACGCTGGGTGTTCGCTCCCGCTCCGCGGACCGTTATGTTGCCGACCGGCAGAACGTGTCGATAGAATCCGACCTTGGTCTGGTCAGCGTAAAGGTGAAGTCGCTGGGAGGAACGGCGGTGAGCGCGTCACCGGAGCCCGATGACTGTCGGCGCATTGCAGTCGAAAGCGGTCTTCCCTTCCAGGAAGTCTACCAGCGGGTGGCCGAAGCAGCCCGCCAGCAATTATTGGCCTGAACAATGGTCGACGGACTCGACAAAGCCGGAGACGATATCCGTGGTGTGCTGGAACAGGTGCGGGACGGAACGTTAACGACTGATCAGGCCCTTAATCTGCTGCGCGATCTGCCATACCAGGACCTTGGCTACGCCCTAATCGATCACCACCGGCCGCTGCGGACCGGCTCACCGGAGGTGGTGTTGGGCAAGGGCAAGACGCCGGAGCAGATAGCGGGCATCGTGGAGGCGCTGCGGGGGCGCGGTCAACAGGTTCTGGTCACCAAGACCTGCCGGGAAGTGTGGACAGCCGTCAGGGAGGTGGCGCCGGAAGCTGATTTCCATGAGCTGGCTAGCGCCATCGTGATTCCCGCAGACGACGTCCGCCCCCTTATGCCCGGTACGGTGGTCGTTACCGCCGGAACGGCAGACCTTCCGGTTGCCGAAGAGGCGAAGCTGACCGCCCGTCTGATGGGGCACGAAGTCAAGATCATCGCGGACGTTGGCGTGGCCGGACTTCATCGGCTGCTGGACCGGTTGCCTGAGATCCGGGAGGCGCGGGTCATCATCGTGGTTGCAGGCATGGACGCCGCCCTGCCCGCGGTGCTGGCGGGGCTGGTTTCGGTCCCTGTCATTGCTGTGCCGACCAGCGCAGGATATGGGGCAAGCTTTGACGGCTTGGCGGCGTTGCTGTCGATGCTCAACAGCTGCGCGCCAGGCGTGGCCGTGGTCAACATCGACAACGGGTTCGGAGCGGGGTATATGGCGGCGCAGATCAACCGCTTGGCCGCAGGATTGGAGCAGCCGAAACTGTGAATTGCCGCGTCGGATGCCTGATACTGATACTTATCGTCGTTGTGCTGTTCGTGTCCTGCGGGATGATCGGCCGGTTGACGATTAGCTTTTAGCTTCCAAGCGTGCTTGACCGCACTCGTCAGGGGGCCTCTTCGCTGCGAACCGGCTATGGTTTCTTCAAAACTCCACGGCATGTTCTATGTGATTGACGTTCAGGAGCTTTCCTTTCCGGTCCAGGTTCAGGCAAACAAGATCGATGCGCCACTGGGTCGCGGACCGGTACCCGTCGTCCGATAGGGACTGCAGGAACTCCTCGGCCACGTCTGCCAAACGCCCGGCTCTAGTCCGGCTGATGGACTCTTCGGCGCCGCCAAAGGAGCTGCCGCGGCGGGTCTTGACTTCAACGAAGACCAGCTCGTCTCCCTGCCTGGCGACAATGTCGATCTCACCGGCGCGGCAACGGAAGTTGGTGGCTACGATGGCGTATCCCTTGACCTCGAGGTGCCGGCGGGCCTGCTGCTCTCCCCACTGCCCGAGCCGATTGTTGCCGCTGCTCACTGCCGGTCGGAGTCCGGGAACTGCATTCGCGCCTGGGCCACTGGAGCGAAGGAACGACGGTGGAGACCGCATGGT
This sequence comes from Dehalococcoidia bacterium, assembly GCA_965222025.1. GTDB lineage: Bacteria > Chloroflexota > Dehalococcoidia > Lucifugimonadales > UBA3495 > VXOI01. The sequence continues at coordinate 945,291 of CBDCTI010000008.1, forward strand.
CCGATTTCCCGCAGGCGCTCCAGGTGAAATGCGGTGGCGTATCCCTTGTGGCGGGCAAATCCGTAGCCGGGGAAGGTCTCTTCATACTCTCCCATAACGCGGTCGCGCTCCACCTTGGCCAGGTTGGAAGCGGCGGCGATGGAGTAGCTGCGGCTGTCCCCCTTGACGATGGTATCGTAGGGATAAGAACAATGGCGTACGGTGATGTAGTCCAGCAGCAGGCGGGCGGGCCTGGTGCCAAGGGACTCGACGGCCAGCATCATGGCCCGTAAGGAAGCGACGCCGATGCCAATGCGGTCGATCTCTTCCGGCTCAACGGAGGCGATTGCCCAGTCGAGAGCGTGCTCCCGCACGGCCAAGGCGGCACTTTCACGCTGCGGCTGCCTGAGGCGCTTCGAGTCGTCCAGCAGCTTCAACCAGTCTTCGTTGCCTGTCAGGTCGGGAGGAAGTATGACGGCCGCCGCCACTACCGGCCCAGCCAACGGCCCCCGCCCCACCTCGTCGGCCCCGGCCACCGGACATACACCACGGCCAAGGATTTCGCGCTCAAGAGAGAGATCGGGCATGACCTGACTAGGAGCCTGTACTCGGCTTTCTCTTCAAGGCTTTATGCCGGTCCCGTTGCCAACTCGCGAAATTGCCCCGCGGTGGCGAGGGGAAGGATACGTTCGTCCGCCGGTTCGATTGTACCGCCGCCTAGAAGGGTCTCGCCGTCGTAGAACACTGCGGCCTGGCCGGGCGTGATGGCGCGCTGGGGATCGCTGAACCGCACGGTGGCTCCAGTTGACCGCGGGTGGAGCGTGGCGGCCGCCTCGTATGCCTTGTAGCGAATCTTGACCGACACAGACGTGCCGGCAGCGGGCTTCTCGCCGCTGACGTAGTTCACGCCCGAAACCCACATCTCTTCCGCATACAAGGCGCTCTCGGGACCGATGACCACGCGGTTGCTATCAGGTTCGAGGCGCACGACATACCGGGGCTCGCCGGCTGTGTGGGGCAGTCCCAGGCCACGGCGCTGGCCGACTGTGAAGTACTCGATACCCTGGTGGGTTCCGACCACCGTCCCGTCGAGCTCGACGATCTCGCCAGGGACACCTGACGTTCGCTCTCGCAGGAATTCGCGGTAGTCGCCCAGCGGGATGAAGCAGATGTCCTGGCTGTCAGGCTTGTCAGCTGTAATGAACCCAGCATCCAGCGCCATCTGGCGAATGTCATCCTTACGGAATCCGCCAACAGGCAGCAGGGTCCGGTCGAGCTGCGTCTGGGTCATACCAAAGAGGACGTAGGACTGGTCCTTAGACTGGTCGACAGCCTTCCTGAGGACAGCGCCTCCGGGGGGGCGGTCGACGCGGGCGTAGTGTCCCGTGGCAACGTAATGGGCACCCAATGCGTCGGCGCGGTCCATGAGTTGGTTGAACTTGATCTTGTCGTTGCAGGCGATGCATGGGTGGGGAGTGCGGCCGCGCTGGTACTCAGTTACGAAGTAGTCCATCACCTTGTCTCGGAACTCTCGCTCCATGTTAAGCACGTAGTGGGGAATCCCCAGCCGACGGCAAACGGCCCGGGCGTCCTCGACGTCGTCGAGCGTGCAACAGCCCTGGTGGTCGGAGGGGAGTTCAGTCTCGTCGAGGCTGTAGAGCTTCATGGTGACGCCCACGACGTCCCATCCAGCACGCTGGAGCAGCAGTGCGGCAACGGAGGAATCCACCCCTCCACTCATGGCGACGACAACCCTGTTGGGGGCCAAATGCTCATTCATCGCGGTTAAAACCTCAAAATCAGCCTAGCACAACGCTGTCAAGCCACACAACTGAACTTGAAGTTGGGGCAGGGCTATCGCGTTTGGAAGAGGGTCTTCCTGCTCGGGATTTCGAATCGAGGGACACAAGATGGGACTGATCACAGGGGGCGCATGCCGAAGGACTGCTTGTGGGAGAGACGAGATGGAATATTTCTCACCGCATCCCATTTTTTCCTGAAATTTCCCATTTCGTCGGCTGGCCAGGCCGGATTCAAAGCAGAATGCACGGTAACCGGAGATCGTTGAACGGAGATTTTCAAATACCGTCCCATTTCTCTCCATTTCGTCCCATGTCCACTTTCTGGAGTGCCGGCATGCCTCACACGGAAGGCGACACAGACAAAAGGTTCCGGAGCAAGTGGCTCAGCAGATGGCATACCACAATGGTACGTGGGCATCGCAGGGGTAAGCAAGCGGCAAATGTCATCAAATCTCCCTGATGCAATTGCCTTGGTCATCCAGCCAGGCTGATTGAAAAGTCCCTTGGGGGATCATCGTGAACATAGCGAAGGATCTCTTCTTTGAGGGTGGGATTCTACGCTTTGCTCAGAAGACGGGCCGCCCCTGCGAATTAGCAATCGTCCCGTGTTGCTGACAGAGTTGTGACACATGGTCGAGCCCGGGCATGTCGGCACAGGGTATTGAAGGGCGTGATTCAAAAGCGCCGCTACAAAGGGCATACCATCTGAATTACAAAGCTACCTTCGGATGGGGCAACGCTTTTGTCGGCGCACTTAGCATCATCAGGCGTCGTCATCCTTCGGTGCCCCCGGAAGAGACTCGCAGGCAGTGCCATCGCCGTCGTGGTCGAGGCGATGGGGATCCTCATCGGGACCGCCCTCGGAGAGGAAGAAATCCTGGGCTTCCTGCCACGTCACAAAATCGCTGCAACTTCGGTCTACGAAGTCATTGTTGTTGCTGTCAGATGGGGCACCTGGGAGGGCCTCACAGGCTATCCCGTTGCCGTCGCGGTCGAGGCGATGGGGGTCCTCATCGGGACCGCCCTCGGAGAGGAAGAAGTCCTGAGCTTCCTGCCAGGTGTCGAAATCAGTGCAGTTACGGTCGATGAAGTCGTTGTCGTCCCCTCTGGACGAGCCTGTCGAGGAATCGGATGGTGGAGGGTCATCGGCGGGGGCGCCGTCCAAGGATTCGCAGACTATGCCGTCACCATTGTGGTCAAGGCGATGGGGATCTTCGTCGGGGCCTCCCGCAGCCAGGAAGAAGTTCTGGGCTTCCTGCCAAGTATCGAAATCAGTGCAATTACGGTCGACGAAGTCATCGCTGCTGTCTGATGGTGCCCCTGGGAGGGCCTCACAGGCTATCCCGTTGCCGTCGCGGTCGAGGCGATGAGGGTCCTCATCGGGACCGCCCTCGGAGAGGAAGAAGTCCTGGGCTTCCTGCCAAGTACCGAAATCACTGCAGCTACGTTCGACAAAGTCATCGCTGCTGTCTGATGGCGCCCCTGGGAGGGCCTCACAGGCTATCCCGTTGCCGTCGCGGTCGAGGCGATGAGGGTCCTCATCGGGACCGCCCTCGGAGAGGAAGAAGTCCTGGACTTCCTGCCAAGTATCGAAATCACTGCAGTTACGGTCGACGAAGTCGTTGTCACCGCCGCCGGACGAGCCAGTCGAGGAACCGGATGGTGGAGGGTCATCGGCGGGGGCGCCGTCTAAGGATTCGCAGACTATGCCGTCACCATTGTGGTCGAGGCGATGAGGGTCCTCATCGGGACCGCCCTCGGAGAGGAAGAAGTCCTGGGCTTCCTGCCAAGTATCGAAATCACTGCAGTTACGGTCTATGAAGTCGTTGTCGTCCCCGCTGGACGAGCCTGTCGAGGAATCGGATGGTGGAGGGTCATCGGCGGGGGCGCCGTCCAAGGATTCGCAGACTATGCCGTCGCCATTGTGGTCGAGGCGATGGGGATCTTCGTCGGGGCCTCCCGCGGCCAGGAAGAAGTCCTGGGATTCCTGCCAGGTATCGAAATCAGTGCAGTTACGGTCGATGAAGTCGTTGTCGTCCCCTCTGAACGAGCCTGTCGAGGAACCGGATGGTGGAGGGTCATCGGCGGGGGCGCCGTCCAAGGATTCGCAGACTATGCCGTCGCCATTGTGGTCAAGGCGATGGGGATCTTCGTCGGGGCCTCCCGCAGCCAGGAAGAAGTTCTGGGCAATCCACCAAGATGAGAAATCGCCGCAGTCCCTGTCGGGACCGTTGGGATCGAAGGGCAAGTCGGAGAACGCCGGTGCAGCCTCAGTCGCCTGGGCTTGGGAGGCCGGGGTGGGAGTCGGGGTTGGAGTCGGGGTTGGCGACGGAGTGGGCGATTCACTTTTCCGCTGAGGGGCGCCTGAGAGTGACTGGCAGGCAACGCCGTCGCCGTCCCTGTCCAGCCCGTGGGGATCGTCGTCAGGGCCACCCTCGGACAAGTAGAAGTCCTGCGCTTCCCGCCAATCGGCGAAGTCCCCGCAGTTGCGGTCTACCAGCGGGTCCTTGGCCGGAAGCGTAGGTACGGGAGTGGAGGTAGGGGTTGGAGCAGGAGTAGACGTGGGGGCGGGTACCTTGGTGGGGACCGGAGTGGGGGTCGGCGTTGTAGTCGGTGTTGGTTCGGGGACCGGAGTTGGGGCCTGCGGGCAGTCCGGGTCTCTGGCGGTAGAGGGTTGGCCTAACAAGAGTCCTGCTGCGGGAGTCCCAGAAGGCAGTGTGGAGGGGCAATCCCTGGCGGCTTCCTGTACCGGCGTCGGGGAGGTCGCGTAGAGGGCCGTCATGCTGTTGGGAGGGTCCGGAGACTCTCGAGCCGCAGGCCCGCCCGGCAACGATTCGCACGGTTCGCCGTCGCCGTTGACGTCCAGCCGGTGGCGGTCAACGCCGGGGCCGCCTGCGGCGAGGAAAAAGGCAAGGGCCTCTTGGTAAGTGTCGAAGTCGCTACAGTTTCTATCGGGTCCGAAGGGGTCGTAGCGCAGACCTGCGGGGGGAGTGGGAGCGACCGTTGCAGTGGGTATCGGCGGTGGGGTGCCGCTACCCGGCTGCAGAATGACGGGCATGTCGCAGGTTGACAGCATCTCCGCCAACGCCGTGAATTCAGCTTCCGTAACGGTCAGCCCCCAGGCATTCTTGACGGTCGCCCAGGCCATCGCGTAGGAACACCAATAGCTTTCCAGCTCAGGACGCCATTTCTCCGGGCCCTTCGAGCCCTTTGAGCGATTTGCGGAACGGGTAGTAGCGATGAGGTGGTCATCGTAGCCCAGGGAATTGGCGAATTCGCGCTTTCTCTCTCTATCCCAGCTCCAGGCTCCTGAGCGATGGGCGTTCTCCAGCGGCACCAGATGATCGACATCCAGCTCTGCGGGACTGCTAACGTTGATGCCGGTATAGGGGCCCCACCATGAGCCGGTGGCCACGCGGCACTGGTCATCCGACTCGTAGGTCACCGCTACGGTGGATTCGGCGATCAGAACCTCCTGACGGGCGTTCTGGCAATCACCGTCTTCGTCGACCCAGTGTCGCCAGGTGCCACGGTCGTATTCTGGAAGGTCGGCAGGTACTGCGGCGATCGACACGGGCAAGACCAGCCCGGAGACCGATGGAACCCTGGTCGCGGTTGGAACGGGAGTCAAAGGCCTCTGGACGATTTCTGGCGTACCGACAGGCGTGCCGGTCAGACTACCGGGCGAGGTGGGGGTCGATCCGGATGTACCCTCGCCGACGAACTCGTCGATGGAATCGCAGGCCGCTGCCGATAGCAGCAGAAACACCACAACGAGAATGATGACGAGGTGAGGGGGAAACAACACCGGGGAGTTTCGCGGTACCGGGCGGCTATGCTGCCCAAGTTCCCCGGCTTTCTCCCCTGGGCTCTCCTGATTCCGCTTGTTACCCAACAACCCTGTCCGACCTTCTATCGTTTCTTTTGCAATATCACGGGGGCAAGCATTATATCTACTGGGGGGCCACTGTAAATTCTACGCACATGAAGTTTGCCATTTGATGTACTTTCTCTGTCTTGAGCCGCGTGTTTGGGCGGCGTATGCTGATTGCGGCGAATTTGCCGGGTGGAGCAAGTCTGGACCATGACCACTGGGTACGAAACCCCATCGTTCTGCGGGCATTGCGGCGTCTCGCTGGAAGCGGCGGCTGAGGTATGCGCGTCCTGCGGGTACTTGGTCACGTATCAGGCTCCGCCCGATTACGTCCCCTATTGCCGGAACTGTGGCGTGGGCGTGCCGTGGGGCGAGGGACATACCTGCCACCGGTGTGGACTCACTCCACTCTGCGAACTGCACTTCAACGCCAACCAGAGCCTGTGCTTCGAATGCGCGTCGGTACCCGCCAGTCCTTCGGATGCTAGCGGTGACGGTGGACTTAGCTGCGGCGCGTGCGGTGCCGCCGTGTCTCCCGACACCGACTACTGCGCGAACTGCGGACGGGCGCTTTCCTTCGCCACGGCATCCGCCACGGTCGAATACATGGGGTTCTGGATTCGCGCCGGGGCGTTCGTGGTCGACTGGATAGTCGCCTATGTTGCTGCGGCAGTGGTTGCGGCAGTCATCGGCTTCTCCGTTACTTCCGGAGAGGTTGACCCGGCTGCCGCGGAAGACCTTTCCATCGCGCTCGACAGCATCAATTACAGCTTTCTCCTGATGTTCTGGGGTATGGCGGTAGCTCATTCGGTGATATTAACCGCTTGGCGGGGGCAGACCCTCGGGAAGATGCTCTTGCGGATCCAGGTCGTCGACGCCCGCGGCAACGTACCACCCTTGCCGCGGGTCCTGGCCCGAGAAATGATCCGGGCGGTTATCCTGCTGGCGCTGGTTCCCCTGGGGTTACTCTACATATCGGCTGCACTGGACCTGCGAAAACGGGGCTGGCACGACTACCTGGGCACGAGCTACGTGGTACGCAAGCAACGGGCGGCGAGGCCACCGGGCGCAATATTCTAGTTCGCAACCGCCGGGGCATCTGATACACTGCGCCGATACCATCGAATTTGCAGGGCGCGGACCCACGCGCCACCGGAGGAAGCGATGCCAGTCACCTTCGGCACTTCTGTCCCCACTCGCGGCCCCTTGGCGGACCCGGACTCCCTGAAGGCCCTGGCACAGCGGGCCGACGACCTGGGATTCGACCATATCTGGGTCAGCGACCACATCATCCTGCCCAGGGAGGTCAATTCGTTCTATCCGTACGCCGCCGATGGAGTGGCGACCTTCGTTCCCGACCAGCCCTACTACGAGCCGCTGGCGGCGCTGAACTTCCTGGCGGGGTGCACGCAGCGGGTGCGCCTGGGCACTCACGTGCTGATTCTTCCCTACCGCAATCCGGTGCTTACGGCCAAGATGCTGTCGACACTAGACGTGCTATCGGGCGGGCGGGTGATCCTCGGTGCCGGCGTGGGGTGGATGGAGGAGGAGTTTGTGGCAATGGGTCTCGACACCTACGCTCGTCGCGGTGCTGTAACGGACGAATACATAGAGTTGTATAAAGAGCTGTGGACAAAGGACAACCCGACCTTTGACGGTGAGTTCTACCAGCTTTCAGGCAGCGGTTTTTCGCCCAAGCCCGTCCAGAAACCCCACCCGCCCATCTGGATCGGCGGGCACACTGGTCCGGCCATCCGCCGCGCCGCGCAGTACGGGGACGGCTGGATGCCCATCGGGCTGCGTCCGCCAGCGATCCTGGAGCCCGAGGAGCTGTCGGGGCTCATCGCCCGGCTGCGTCGGCTCACGGTGCAGGCAGGCCGCGAGGAGAACGCGGTTGACCTGACCTTCAGCACCGACGTGAGATTCGACAACTCGGCGGGCGGCTCCCGACCGTGGATGAACGGGCGAGCCGAGCAGATAGCAGCCGACCTGCGCCAGTACATAGACTTGGGCGTGTCGAACTTCATCATTGGCTTCCCTGCCGGCGACAGCGTGGCGTCGGTGCAGGAGAACATGGAGCAATTCTCGCGGGAAGTCGCGCCGCTGATACCGCAGGACTAGCTGAATCGCTTCAACGACTCTCCATCTCAGCCATCTGCCAATTGCAGTAGGCGAACCGGAGGTAGGACCAATGTCGGTAAGGACTGATCTCAGGGCGAGGCTGCAGTCTGGGGAGCAGATAGTGGCGCCGGGGGCATACGACCCCATATCGGCGCGGCTTGTGCAGTCGCTGGGTTTCAACACCGTGTACTGCGGCGGCTACATTTCCGGGGCACATCTGGCGGTGACCGAGCCGCTGATGACGATGACGGAACAGCTTTCGGTAGCGGAGAAGGTGGTCAGGGCGGTGCCGCTGCCAGTGATCTGCGACGCCGACGCCGGGTACGGAGAGCCCGTCCACGCCATGCACACGGTGCGGTCATTCGAGGCGGCCGGGGTGGCGGGAATCCACATCGAAGACCAGTTCTTTCCCAAGCGGGCTTCGTATCACGCGGGCCTGGAGCATGTCATTCCAATGGATGTGTTCCTCCAAAAGATCAGCTACGCGCTACGGGCACGCACCGACCCGGACTTCCTGATCGTGGGCCGGACCGACGCCTTCACGGCGGTGGAAGGGGACATGGACGAGGCCATCAGGCGGGGAAACGCGCTGAAGGACCTGGGCGTGGATCTGGTGATGCCGCGGGGCGTGCGCAGCCGGGAAGACCTGGCCACCTTCCGTCGTGGCGTGCCGGATGTGCCGCTGATGATAATTGCCGGGGCCGACGACATTACGGTGGAGGAGTACCGGGAGCTGGGCTGCCAGTTCGTTATATATGCCACGTCGTCGATAATCGCCGCGGTCGATGGAATTCGTCGCATCTACGAGAGCCTGCGTGATACCGGTCACATAGGCATCAATGCGCCACAGGTGGCTGAGATGCGGGCCGGGGTTGAGGCACTGATAAGCCTGCCCGAGTACCAGCAGGTAGAGGCTGAAACCACGGAGCGTGAGTTCCAGCAACACCGGGGGCATTAGAAGGGAACTGGGAGCCGCGAAGCTCTTGTAAACAAGCCATTAAACGTTTCCGGTCTGATCACGAGAGCCCGTATTCAGGGCGCAAATTCCCTCGCTTATGGTAAAAGCAGCTGTTCCCGACAAATTTGCGCGAAACCGCAACACTAAGAAGAATTACCCTCGTAAACATGCCCGGCACAGGATAAATTCAGAACAGTTGCCGCCTACCGAATTGGCCTTCCGAACGGAAGGCCAATCTGTTTTATGCTAAAGTAGAACAAGGCGAAGTTCACAAGGGTTTTACATACACTCTTTGAATAATCGGCGCCTGGCTGATGGATTGCAGTCAGGCAGCTCAAAAACAGGACGGTTTTATGGACTTACCGAAACTAAGATTGACGAAAATACCCATTCTCATCACAGCCTCACTAATTGCCGCACTTCTCCTGATCTTCTGGGTCTCCTCCTCACCGGCCTACGCATCCGGCCCATCGCAGGGCAATCAGCCGACGGACACTCCGGTCCCCCCGACGGCAACTCCGATTCCGCCGACACCTTCCAGCATTCAGCAGGCATTTCGCGTTGGTCCCACTGTCCGGTTGCGTCCCGTAAATGACGTGATCGACCGCGACCAGGATGGAATCGTCGAATTGCTCTTCCGCAACCCCAACCTGAACGAAACGGACATGGTGGTCGACATGTCGATCACGGTGCCGAGCGGATTCCACCTGTACGGCGAAGGCTTCGCCACGGACACTGCGGCCGGTACTGCCAGCGGTCTCTTTGAAGTGGCTCCCGGCCACAGCAGGACGATCTACCTGAACGTCAAGGCGGAAAAGGTTGGACGTTCGCCGATTCATTTCAGCGGGGCATACTGGCCCAAGGGTAACAAGGACCTATACAATCCCATTTCCCTGAGCCATTCCTTTGTGGTGAATCAGGCTTCGCCGAACCCTCTGAACGCCGCGCCCACCAACCCTAACCAGGCCACAAGCGGCACCGGCGCAGCAGCACCGGCTGCGGCGCCTGCGGAACAGTCCGATGACGGTGCCCCCAGCGCCAGCTGCAGCCTTAGCCCAGAGGGCTTGGGCGGTAATGGCGCCGGCGACATGGCACTGCTAGGCCTGCCCCTGCTTGGCCTGGCTGGCCTGGCCGGACTCCGACGGAGCCGCCGGGGTTCCTAAGCCCCCAACTGACGTAGATCGCCGGTCTCCGACTCTGATCGGGGACCGGATTCTCCCCATTTTCACTATTGGAGTTCTCACCAGGTGCATCTCCTCTCAACACACGCGACCAAGATTGTCGCCACTGCACTGTTCGTGGTGATTCTTGCCGTCGTGCTGTTGGCAATCCCGCAAGTGGCGGCGCAACAAGGGCCCCCTCCCCACTTTTTCCTTGGTCAGGCCACTCTGAACGGAGTCCCGGCCAGGGTAGGAACGGTCATTACCGCTCTGGCCGACGGGCAGGAGGTCGATACCGTTACGATTGATACTCCCGGCCAGTATTCGGGGATTGAGGTGCCCGAAGCCGGAAAGACGATCACTTACAAAATAGGAACGCATCTTGCAGACCAGACTGCTACTTCCGAAGTTGGGGGAGCTACGATCCTGGACCTCACCGCCACCAGCAGCTCATTTGTCAGGTCGGTGGTGTCCCAATCGCAGATTTTGCACGATCTCTTCTTCGAGACCAATGGAGCAAACTGGAGAAACAGAGGGAACTGGCTGAGCCGGGAACCCTTGGGCAACTGGGTCGGCGTCAGCACTAGCCCCGGCGGGGTCACCGAGTTGCGACTCGGCGACAACAACCTGAAGGGCAAGATACCAGCACAAATGGGTGGCCTGTCCACCCTGACGCACCTCGATCTGAGGGGAGGCGGCCGCTATTCCAACGAACTGGTCGGGCCCATACCCCCTGAGCTGGGCAACCTCTTGAACCTGACCCACCTTGACCTCAGCAACAACCAGCTCAACGGCAGGATTCCCGCCGTGCTGGGTAACCTGACCCAGCTCACTCATCTTGACCTCAGCAACAACGGACTGACGGGCACCATTTCGGCGGACTTGGGCAAGCTCTCGAACCTTGTTTACCTGGACCTGACAGGGAACAAGCTCACCGGAACTATTCCGTCCTCATTGGGCAACCTGAAGGACAGCATAGAGACGCTGCGAATACAGAACGCTGGCCTAGAAGGGTGCATACCAGACTCTCTCAAGTACGTCCAAAGCACCAACAACGACATACCCACCATCAACCTTGTGCTGCCATTCTGTGCCGACTACACGGCACCGCCTACGCCAAACCCTACCCCGAGGTCGACTACCCAGCCCGGAAACATCGCCACGCTGCAACCCACGCCAACACCAAAACCGACAACAGCCATCGGGGAGCCCACGGTAAACTTCCATGCCTCCCAGACGGAGGTGATGACTGGCGAACCGGTGCAACTGACGCTCTCAGTCGCGAATTCGATTGTCAAACCCGAAATGACCCTTCAGTTGGTCCTCCAGTTGCCGTCGGGTCTGCTATTGACCGGTGAGGGGATCAGCGAGACGTGCTCGGTCCAATGTTCGGCGACATACCAAGTGCCAACCGGCGAGAACAGGGACTTCCTTCTGACGGCAGTCGCAAACCAGCCGGGGGCCTTTGACATCGAGAGCCGGATGGAGTGGTATTTCGGTAACGACGCTGAAACAACTCACGACGGAGAGGTTGAGACGCTGCGTATAGTCGCCTCTGCGCCTGTGGCAACGCCCGCGCCCACACCCACTCCCACTCCCTCGCCAACGCCGAAGCCCACCCTGCCTCCGCACGTTGGGCAAGCGACGGTCAACATTCACGCGTCGCAGACGAGAGTGCAAGTAGGCGAGCCAATTGTACTGACCCTTACGGCAGACAACTCCATAGTCAGGCCGGTAATGACGGTGAAACTCAGGCTGATAGTGCCCCCCGGCTGGTCGGTAAGCGGCACGGGCTTCACGGGGGCATGTTCCGGCACGTGTATATCAACGTACCAAGTACCCACCGGAGACATCCGGTCCATCATGCTTGAAATGCTGGCCAACCAGGTTGGCACGTTCGAAGCACGGGCTGAGATGGAATGGTGGTTCGGGAATGACACCACTACTCTCGACGGGTCTGTCGCGTCCCTGGAGCTTACCGCTGGGCCATTGCCGACAGCGACGCCCGAGCCCCCGCCCACGGTGATGTTCCCCATCAGCGACGGATCGTCCGATGGCGGCGGCTGCGGATTCGGGGACACCAGCGACTTCGCCCTGCTTGGCTTGCTGGCCCTTCCCCTGGTTGGGCTGGTGGGACTGGCGGCCCGTTCGCGAAGGGTCAGAGTTGCTCCGATTTCTGGCGGCATGATCCCTGCTGCACCGGGATGGGTGCAGGCGAACCGGTCGAAAGTCCTCGTCCTGTCGCCGCTGCTTCTGCTATCAGTGGTCGTGCCCAGTTTCTACCTGTTCGGGCCTGTGACGGACCCCTTCGCGCTTGAGCCCGAAAGACCGTTGTCCTTTTTCAGAGTCGTGGCGCTGCTGTTGCCTCCCACAGTCATGGCATTTGGCGTCTACATACTCGCGCATCGAAGTTGGCCCTGGATAATGGCGTCCGGGTTCCTGATAGTGCTGTGGACACTCATGATGCTGGTCAACTATATGGACAACTACGAGATCTCAGTGGGTGATTCCATCGGCACGGCGTTCGTGACCACGGTGATATTGACGCCAGCAGCAATTGCGCACTTCCGGCAGGGGCGGACCAGGGGATAACCCCAAGTCCGCCTCGCAGCAAACAGCCCTACCTTCCGAAGTCGCCTACACGTTGGTGGGGACGGTATCGCTGACGCCGTATTTGCGCTCCAGCTCGTAGATCTCGCCGAGGCCGAGAAGAGAGGCCACGTCCCATCGGGTGGCGAAGCGCTTGGGGTCGACGGCACCAGTGGCCTTCAGTTCCTCGAAGGACTCCTTCACCTGCTGGTAAATCAGCCAAATCGTGCTGCCGCAGATCGTAATCTTGTAGCCCAGGTCATTCAGGTCGTTGGTGTTCATCAGGTCGCCGTTATACATGCGGGGCAGGTCGGCCATGTCACGGGCGTAATTGCGGATGTCCTCATCGCTCTTGATGCCGTCGACAAACACGACGTCGGCCCCCGCCTCAACGTAGGCCTTGCAACGACGGATGGTGTCCTCCCAACCGGTGACAGCGTAGGCGTCGCAGCGGGCGATGATGGCGAAGTCGGGGTCCTTGCGTGCATCGAGGGCGGCTCGAATCTTTTGCACATGGTCCTCGACCGGGATGACCTGCTTACCCTCGAAGAAGCCGCACTTCTTGGGGAACACCTGGTCTTCGATGTGGATTGCGGCCACGCCTGCGGCCTCATACTCCTGCACAGAGCGCATGACGTTCAGCGGGTTGCCGTAACCGGAATCGGAGTCGCAGATCACCGGGATGTCCACCGCGTTGGCGATGTACTTGGCATTGGTGACCATCTCGGTCATGGTGAGCAGGCCCACATCAGGGAATCCGCGCTCAGCGGCGGTTCCCGCTCCGGTCATATAGACCGCCTGGAAGCCGACGGACTCGGCGATCTTGGCGTGCAGGGCGTTGAGGACGAATGGAGCGACGACCATGTCGCCTGAGTTCAGCAGCTGTCGAAGCTTGGTGGTGGCTTTCATTGCGCGATCTCCTTGGTTGGGTATGGTAGTGGCTGAATGATAACGCAGCCCTGCCACGGGCGCTAATTGGTCAGCATGGCAAAGTGAGGTGGACCCGGAAAACTGGACAGTTGGTTAAGTGGGAATCCTGCTCCTAAACTGAGGACAGCGACAGCTGTTGATGAGGAGCGGGAAATGTCCACAGAGCGGAGAAAGCACAGCCCGGCCTTCAAGGCGAAAGTTGCACTGGAGGCAATTAAGGGCGAGCAGACGGTGGCCGAGTTGGCCGCCCGGTTCGAGGTCCACCCCAACCAGATTCAGACTTGGAAGAAGGCCTTAGTGGATGGCGCGGCCGCTATCTTCGGCCAAGGCAACGGGACCAATAAGGGCAAGGAGCAGAAGAACAAGAACAACGACGCCCTGGTGGCTCGCCTGTACCAGCAGATCGGCCAGCTCAAGGTGGAGCGGGATTTCTTGGAGGAAAGGTCCGGTCCATGAGCCCAGCACAGCGGCGTGAGCTGACCGACCGGCAACATCGGCACCTGTCCATAGTGCGGCAGTGCCAGCTGATGGGTGTCAGCCGCTCCAGCCTCTACTACCGTCCCAAGGGGACACCCCTGGGGGACCTGTCCCTGATGCAGGCCATGGACCGCCAGTACCTGGAAACCCCTTTCTACGGTTCCAGGCGGATGAAGGCTTCGCTGGGCCGGCAGGGCCTGCCGGTAAGCCGGAAGCGGGTGCAGCGGCTCATGAGACTGATGGGACTGCGGGCTATCTACCGGCAGCCTCGCACCAGCCAACCAGCGGCGGGACGCTGGGTCTATCCCTACCTGCTGAGGGATCTGACGATCACCCGGGCGAACCAGGTGTGGGCGGCTGACATCACCTACCTGCCCATGGCCCGGGGATTCCTGTACCTGGTGGCCATCATGGACTGGCACAGCCGGTACGTGGTGGCTTGGGGGTTGTCCAACACTCTGGAGGCCGGCTTTTGTGCCGAGGCCCTGACCGAGGCCCTGAACCAGGGAACGCCCGACGTGTTCAACACCGACCAGGGAAGCCAGTTCACCAGCCGCGAGTTCACGCAGATACTCCAGGATCACTCGGTGAAGATCAGCATGGATGGCAGGGGCAGGTACCAGGACAACATACTTGTCGAGCGGCTATGGAGGACGGTGAAGTACGAGGAGGTCTACCTGAAGGCCTACGCCAACGGCCTTGAGGCCCGCCGAGGGCTGCGAGAGCACTTCCGGTTCTACAACCACCGTAGGCCGCATCAGGCCCTGGGCTACCGTACGCCGGCGGAGGTCTTCCACGGCGAGCCTGTAGAAGAGGAGTTGAAGGAAAGGAGGTGCCCGGACCAACGGGTCTTGGTATCATACGAAGGAGTGCAGGAGTCCCACTTAATTGTGGCTTAATCCTGTCCAACCAATGGGGTCCACCTCAAAGATTAAAGGGGGACAGCAACCAGAGCCGTGACGATTGACGTACATCATAAAAATACCCTACTCTTTTCAAGATGATTCTAGGGTACGGAGACAGGAGGACCGAGCGGTTTGCCAATGGCGAATTTGTCGCCGGGTTCCAGGGTTTTGAGGATCAGGCAGCTACCAGGCTTTCAATACTGAACGCGGCTGTTTCGCTCAACTCCCTGCGGGCTTTCCGAGGCAACCGTCTTCAGACTCTTAGGGTGTGTCGTCAAAATAATCTGGCCCAGATTGCCAGTGCCCTGATTTGGCAGATGGCCAGGAAGGACGCTTCGTTTTTGGCATATCGAGTCGCTACGGCACGCCATTGTTTGAAGTCCAGAAATGAGTTCTCCACTAAATGACGCAGTTTATACAACGCCCGGTCGTAATACCGGGGTTTCTTGCGGTGGCTCCTCGGGGGTATTACCGGTTCCATTCCCCGGGCCTCGGCCTCCGCCACGATGGAGTTGGTGTCGTAGCCCCGGTCGGCCAGCAGATACTGGGCCGGCAGGTCAGCCGTCAGCGAATGGGCTTGGGTGCAGTCCGCCACCGTGCCCCCGGTCAAAACCAACCGAACCGGCGTTCCATGGGCATCAACGGCCAGGTGCAGTTTGCTGTTCAGCCCCCTTTTGTGCGGCCTATGGCTTGATTGCCTCCCCGTGCCCCAGTCCCGTGGGGATGAACCTTGATGTAGCTGGCGTCTATCATCAGCCACTCAAAGTCCGGATCGTCGACGACCGCATCCAGCAGTTGCTCCCAGACACCCCGGTCCCGCCAGCGACAGAAGCGCCGGTGGGTGTTTTTCCAGTCCCCGTAATCCGGTGGCAGGTCCCGCCATGGAGCACCGGTACGCAGAATCCAGAACACCGCGTTCAGAAACAACCGGTTGTCTCGAGCCGGCCTACCTCTTTTGCCTCCGTCTCCAGGCAAAAAGGGTCGCAATCGTTCCCAAACCTGGTCCGCTATATCGTGACGTCGATGCGCTGCCGTCATAGTCCCACCCCGCACTCTCACACTTTCCCCAGTACCTTACCATCAAGTAGTTATTTTGACGACACTGCCTAGGGGAACAAGAGCAGGACAGTATTCGATTCGGATAAACCAGCAGTGGCGAATTTGTTTTATGTGGCCGGACGGTCAGGAAGGACCTTCCGACATTGAAATTGTTGACTATCACTAGTTGGGCGGGAGTTGACATGTTAAAGCGGGTCGTACATCCGGGGGTAGTTCTCAAAGATGAGCTGGAGGAGCTGAGCGTAACGCCGTCCACGTTTGCCCGCCAGATCAATGTGCCGCCGAACCGGGTAAGCCAGATCATCGCAGGCAAGCGATCTATTACGGGGGATACTGCCCTCCGCTTCGGTCACTGGTTTGGCGTGGAACCGCAGTTCTGGATGAACCTCCAAACCCAGTTCGACCTTGCCAACGCAGAGCAGATGGTCGGGGACGATGTCCGCAAACTGCCGACCGCTGCCAACAACTAGCATTGTCCCTCACCCCCCAACAGAGAACCATCCCAAGCCGCTGCGGCCCTCACTCCTCTCCTCCTTGTCCTTGTCCTGGTCCTGGTCCTGGTCCTGGTCCTGGTCCTGGTCCTGGTCCTTTACCAGATTCAGCATTTCGAACACCGACGAAACCTCGGCTTAGATTTCTTCGGCATAGATTTCGTGGCTGGACAGCTGCTGCCACGACAGGTCCGAAGCCCAGCGCCCGTTGCTCCAGTCCTCGCCGGCGGACTCGGAGGAGTAGCGGGTCAGCAGTAGCCGCCACGGCAGCGCCATTTGGCTCACTTCCAGTCCAGACACAACTCCTTCTGCGAACTCCACGGCGTCGGGCAGGATTGTTTCGGGGAAAGCTCCGTACTCCAGCAGAGCAATTCGGGGCCGGAAAGCCTCCGACGGGTGCAGGCCGACCGAGTGACTTTGCGCAGCTTCCAGCGCCTTTCGCTGCAGGTCCATCAACGCCGCGGGGGCCTGGAACTCCATCACCACGCCGTTCATCGCCGGGTCGGCTGCGACGCCGGTGCGGGTCAGCAAGTAGGATCTTTCGGTGCGGGCCTCGCGGGCGATGCCCTCGACCTGAGAGGCCAGGATGCGGAGTCGGTCGTCGGGACAGGGAAAGTAGGGAGTGAGGGGCATCCGCAACATCTGCATCTCGGCGGTCCACGATGAGTATTGCCCGCAGACGATCTGGCGAGTCTGGTACACCTTGGCGGTGAAGGACGGCTGCAAGACCAGGTCTATTCCGTAACGAATGGACATGCCTTCTCCCGTAGGGCCACCGGTGAGATTGGAGATGCGCTCAGGCCAGCATCTCGGCGAGCTCCGGCAGATTTTTCGTCTCGAGATCAGGTCGTTCTTCAGTGAACGGAGCGTAGGGGATGTTGTGGCGGTCGATGTAGGCCCCTGGCATGCCCGCACCCTTAGCGGCCCGGACGTCCCAAGCATGGGCGGCCACGTGCAGGATCTCGCCGCTTTGAATTTCGAGCAGCTCGGCGGCCCGCCTGTACACTCGCTGATCGGGCTTGTAGCAGCCAGCCTGCTCCACCGAAATCGTGCGGTGCACCGGGATGTTCAGGGTCGACACGATCCGCTCCAGCATCACCAGGTCGCCGTTGGACAGTACCGACAGGGTGAACTTCCCCCGCATCACCTGCAGGGCCTTGACGACATCGGGAAACAACTTTGGCTTGGCTCGTACAGCCAAGAGTTCCTCGATTTCTTCGCGAGTGTGTGTGATTCCAATCCGGGTGAACTGCTGCGACAAGGTGATCCGCCGCAGCTGCTCGAAGGGGGTACGCGGGCCACCAAGGAAAGTATCAACCATGCCCTCGTGCAGACAGGCCCACTCCCAGGTCCGTACGAACTCCGTGGCGTCGACGGCGGCACCTCTCTCCTGCAGGAAGCTGGCGAACGCAGGCGCAAAGGTGGCCTCCAAGTCCAGCAGAGTTCCGTACAGGTCGAAGGTGATGGCGCGAATTGAGGAGGGGTCGAATGAGGACATGACGAAACTCCGGCGAGGCAAGAAGAAAATCGTGAATTTCCGCAGCGGATTATATCAGTATTCAGTAGCAGGACTCTAAAGAATTGGGGCCCCTTCATTCTGACTCAACCGGAAAGGATGAAGCGTCTCAGCCCCGGGCACTTGGCGATTGGCCATCCCCGGATTCAGCCTTCCAGTGCCCTTGGCAAACACTCCGGATGCGCCTCAATCGAGGCTGCCGGCACCCGGGCTGAGGGTGTTGCCGAGTACAAAACGGTGCTATACTATGGTTTTACTGGCCCGGCCGAGGTGGTGGAATTGGTAGACACGCTGTCTTGAGGGGGCAGTGGGCGTGCGCCTGTGTGGGTTCAAATCCCGCCCTCGGCACCACTCAAAACGGCTAGGCGGACTGTTCCCTTACCTCCAGGGACAGTGCAAACAAGGCGACGTAGCCAAGCGGTTAAGGCGGAGGTCTGCAAAACCTCTATGCGGCGGTTCGAATCCGCCCGTCGCCTCCAATTCTCTCCCCTCCCACTCAGAACCCCTTCCTTTACCGTGACCTCCCCTCAGTGTTTGTACCACTTGCTACGCTAGTCCGCCCAGCACTGGGACAAGGTTCGCGGGCAGGAACGTTTCCGGCGCCGGCGACCTGTAGCCCGGGAGTCTGTGGAGCCTGATTCTGTTGTAAGTCTGGCGGTACTGTTCGGTCAATACCCGCACCTCCAGCAGCGTATAGAAGACCTCCCGGTCCAAGAGTTCGTCTCTCAGCTTGCCGTTGAAGCTCGTCCACGTATCCGTTCTCCAATGGCGACCCAGGCTCTATGTATAGTGCCTTTGCTCCCACCTTGCCGAGCCACTCACGGACAGCCCTGGCAGTGAACTCGGGTCCATTGTCCGCTCGGATTTGCTCGGGCACTCCCCTGGCAATCACCAAGTCGGCGAGGGTTTCAATCACATCCGAGGACCGGATACTGCGCCTTGGCCGAATGGCCAAGCACTCCTTGGTGTATTCGTCGATGACGGCCAGCAGCCGCACCGCCCGGCCGTCCCGGGTCCTGATCTGAACGACGTCATAGGCCCACACATGGGTTTCCCTCTCGGGCTACAGCCGGCCTCTCCTGGGCTGCCCGGCCGGTACCTTGAGCCCCTCCAGCCGCCAGATACGCTCCACCCGTTTGTGGTTCACCGTCCAGCCGCTTTGCCGGAGCATCGGGTGATCCAACGATACCGTAACGGCCGAACCGGGTGGCCAGCCCCACGATGTCGTTGGTCTGGGCCTGCTCGTCATTTCGGACCAACGGAGCAAGGCTATGGATCGAGCGGGACTGCCCAGCACCTTGCAGGTCCTCCGCTCTGAGACTCCCAAGGTCTCCCTCACGTGCTGGATGCATCGGCGGCAGGAGGGGCTCAGGAGTTTCCCTTAGCCCGAATCCACCGATGGGAGGCGTGAATGCTGGGCAAATTGGGATGAGGGAGCCTGCAAGGGAGAAAGCCTGGGCTCCATTGGACCGATGTGACCCCGCGAGGGTTTTCAGTAGCCGCACCGGACCTGGAGAGCGGTCTATGGAGGCTGGGAATCGCGTGATAGTGAGATCGGACGCAGCAGGATGCACTCGCGGGCGGGGCGGACGCGAGTTTGGAGGTGTTGGGGCGGTTGCGGACAGCGCCGTCAGGCGGGGAGTGGAATGGCTCGCAGCCGGGCCAGGGCGCTGCTGAACTGGGTTTCCCAGGGCCAATGCTTGGGAAGATGCAAAGTGAGGCGGCGCGCCGAGCGGGTGGTCCGTCCCGCCAGGGCGAAGAACCGACGCCGGAGGGTCTTGGTGGTCACGATCTGCTCGCGCAAGCCGATGCGGGCCGTCCAGCGGGCCAGGTTGTGGGCCATCACCTGTACCGCCAGCCAAGCGCCGTTGGCGGCGAATCGGCCGGACGGCAGGTGGTTCAGCCCGACGCCGTACTTGAGGTCCCGGATGGCGTTCTCGATCTCGGCGTGGCGGCGGTGGTCGGCCTCCAGCTCCAGGGTCTCCCCGTCCCGGTCGGTGATGAATCCGTGATAGCTGTAGGTGGCGAAGAGGGCCAGTTGGGAACCGGGCGTGGGCTTCACACGCCGGACGATGAGCCGCACCGGCGCGGCGCCGGCCTCACTCTCAAAGGGAGTGTAGGTGGTCTCGGCCACATCGGCGGCGCCGTCCATCCAGTATGGGATGGGCGTCCAATCCGTCTCGGGTATGGCCTCGATGAGATTGCGCAGGCTTTTGTGCTGGCGGATGGTGATGGAGTAGCGGACATCCATCTTGCGGCAGACGGCGACGATGGCGTGGGCATAGAAGCCGCTGTCGGCCCGCACCGTGAGTCGGCCCCTGGCGCCGGCGTAGCGCACCCGTCCCACCGTCTCGCGCAGGAAGTGGGCGGCGCCCCGAACAGTGTTGGCCCGGCCCTCGCGCAGCCGGGACATCAACACGTCGCCGGTGCCGGCGGCCACGGCCAACAGCGGGTGATAGCCCCGCTTGCCGGTATAGCCGTGGTGTCGCGCCCCCTCCTTGGCCAGTCCGTAGGTCTCGCAGATGGTGGAGTCCAGATCGATGGTGAACGGCGCGTCGCCGGGTCCCGCCCCGGCGGCCCAGGCCCGGGCCAGCAGTTCCCGGATCACCCGGTCCAGCTGACGGACATGGCCCCAGCGGAAGCTGCGCAGGAAGGTGCCCAGGGTGGATGGCGCCTTGACCCTACAGTCGAGAACACCGGCCGTCCCACCGGCGCGCAGCGCATCGGCGTCGTCGATGCAATCGCCGCCAGCCAGGGCAGAGGCGACCAGGGTCATCATCTTGTCGCCGGCGTTGGCCCGGCCCGGCGCGCTGCCGAGATTGAGGTGATGGTCTACGAGTTCCCCCAGGCCCAGGTGTTGGGCGAGAGTGGCCGGCAGGAGCAGGCCGGCATTGGCCACCAGACGGTGGTCGTCAAAGACGATGCGAATACGGTCGGGATGGTTGCGTGGTAGCATCAATTGGGTGCTCCTTTTCTGGGGTCGGTTTCCTTTCTCGAAAACCATTATCCCAGATTCAGAGGAGCACCCTTTGACCACTTCAGGTCGCTAACCTGACGTCCTCTATCGGTGGATTCGGGCTTAGCCTCCTCCTTGAGAATCTGGTTTCCAGGGTCAGTTCGGCCACTACCCGCTTCAACTGGCTGTTCTCCGTCTCCAGTTGCTTCAGGCGCCACGCCTGATAAACCCTGACGGCCCCGTGACCTGCACCCCGAATCCTGATCCAGTTGAAATGCGAGTTTTGTGGGATGATCTAAAATGGAAAGTCAGTAGGATCGTTCCATGAAGAGATCCCGGTATACCCCGGAGCAGGTCCCCTCCGGCCTGCGCCAGGCGGGGGAGGGCACCCCGGTGTCCGGGGTCTGCCGCAAGATGGGAATCAGCGAGCAGACCTTCTACCGCGGAAGAAGAAGTTCCAGGGCATGGGTGTGGCCGAAGTGAGGCGGCTCAAGATCCTGGAGGAGGAGAACCGCAAGCTGAAGCAGCTGGTGGCCGACCTCCACCTGGACAAGCAGATGTTCCAGGATGTGCTGCGAAAAAAGCCCTGAAGCCTGCCCAGCTACGGCCCTGGACGCAGTGCCTCCAGGTGGCCTACCGCGTCAGCGAACGGCGGGCCTGCCAGGTGCTGACACTGCCCCGGGCCAGCCACCGGTACCAAAGCGTGGCAGATGAGCAGGCTGTTCTGCGCATGATAATCAGGGACCTGGCCCAAACCCGGGTGAGCTACGGCTACCGGCGCCTCCACGTGCTTCTGCGGCGGGAGGGCTGGGCCGTGAACCACAAGCGGGTCTTCCGGCTGTACTGCCAGGAGGGCCTGATGCTGAGAACCAAGAAACCCAAGCGGCACGTCTCGTGTCAGAGGCGTATGGAGCGGCCACCGGCCGCGGGAGTAGACGAGAGCTGGTCCATGGACTTCATGAGCGATGAACTCTTCGACGGGCTCCGGATCCGGCTCTTAACGGTAGTTGATAACTTTACCCGTAAGAGTCTGGCCACCCAGACTCTTACGTGCCCGCAGCGACCAGCATCAAAGGAGAGGCGGTGATGGTGGTTCTCTAACGGCTGATGGAGCAGCGCCGGTTACCCAGGAATATTCGGGTGGACAATGGCCCGGAGTTCACCTCTAAGCGCCTGGACCAGTGGGCCTACATGAACGTGGTGGAGCTGGGCTTCAGCCGGCCGGGCAAGCCTGCGGACAATGCCTTCATCGAGGCTTTCAAGGGGCTCCTCCGGCAGGAATGCCTGAACGAGAACTGGTTCCCGTCCTTGGAGGATGCTAAGGAAAAGGTGGAAACCTGGCGCAGACACTACAATGGCGAAAGGCCGCACAGTGCCCTGGGAAACCTTACCCCGAGGGAGTTCGCCGTGCTGGGGGAAATAGGAGATTGACCCGCAAGACTAGCACTACGGCTGGTACAGGAAATGGGGCAAGATCAGGGACGGTCGTGGCTCGCTTTGATTGGGTATTGGAGCGTGGGCCAGTGGTTCCTGACTGAAATGACGGTATGGGCTCCAGCCGGGGCGCAGCCGGGTATGTATCTGTAACCGTTCGACGAGAGCAGCCGGATCCCGTTCGTACCCACCGGGCTGAGGGGACCAGCCAGAGGGGCCATCCAATGCAGTTGCACTTGGAAAATGCCGAGGCTGGTCAGTTTTGGAGACAAAGGCGGCGAGGACCCTTCGGGCTGCTGCCGGGCTCAAACGGGAGGCGACCTAGTAACCGCACTCATCGAGCGGTTGCTCAGGCACTGACGGCATGTCCAGGATGTTCCGGTCCCGCGGCGCGCCGACCATCAGGCCGAGGCGCAAGCCTTGCCAGAGCTTCTTCGGAGCGAGTTTATCGCGGTGATGGAGGAGCGACGGTTGAGAAACCCTCCATTTCCTGGGTAATTCTGGACAGCAGGTGGAAGATTTCCCCCGCAGCATTGATCGCTTTTAGGACGTTTAAGCGCTCGGTCTCGTTAAGGTTGGCATGTTGCTCCAAGTAAGCGTTCTGAAACCGGCGCAACAGGTCAGTGCGGTCTTCAGCGAGTTTTCTCGCCTCCGACCATTGCTCCGCATTTCCCGAGTTCAACGCATCCAGTATAACCAGCACCACCGTATCGATACCTTCGACTAAAGTGGTTCGCAGCTGATTGGAATCCTCTTCGTTTGGCATCTGGTTCAGGATTTTGCACAATTCCGCGAATTGCTCTTCCAGCCAAGTTATCAATTTTTGCTGGGCCAGCATCGAGTTAGCGCCATCAGTCCGTTGCAATGGATAACGTAATATCAATTCAGTAAGGAAATCGTCAATCTCTCTTATCACCGGCCTGATGGAGTTCCTCAATGTTTCGATGTCTTGTTCTTGTCGAACTGCGTCAAGGTAAGACGCGAACGCCACCAGCACCCTCCGCTGCTCCTTGGCAGCCAGTTCCAGATCTACCGCAAGGGCTCCGAATGCACGGTTCCGGACGAATTCGACCTGTGAGAGCCGCTCGATAGCCGTGGCAGGCCAAAGGCGGGAATAGACCTTCACCATTAGTGGCATCAAAATCAAAATCAAAATTGCGGTAGAGGCATCGGTCAGGATGGTCAACATCGCCAATTGGCTGCCCAATTCCAGAGGAATGCTGAGGATAAGGGCTTTCATGAACGGTGCGCCGGTCCAAATCTCGATGTACAACATCGGGACGAAAATTGCGCATGACACAAGATTGAACATCACCTGAAACATCGCTAGCCGCCGCGATGTACCGCTCAGGTTGAACGATAACGCCAAGACACTCAGGCTTGAGCCAAAGCCCGAGCCGTAGATGAGCATCATTACCTGTTCTGCGGAGAGCACTCCGGCGGCACCCAAGCCAACTCCGAACACCATCACCGCCACCGTCGACTGGACAATGAAAGTTAAAATGGCGGCCAGCAGAAAGGATATCCACAACGAACGCGCGGCCAACTCAAGGAATTCCCCAAACCACGGCTGGGCGGAAAAGGATCCGGCAGGACCTTTAACCAGAGACAAACCGACAAACATCAGCGACAGTCCGAACAGCGCTGCGCCCAAGGGGCGGAGCTTGACCGTCCGTTGGCTTAGCATAAAAATGCTGGCGGCGCCGAGAGCGTAGAGAGCGGCCAGCTCGATATCAAAAGAGACGAAGAACACCATGGAGACAACGCCGACGTTGCCGCCGACGATAAAAGGAAATGCCCGTTCGGTGGTGGTCAGATGGGCCCGAAGCAAACCGACGGTGATAAACGTCAAGGACGACATACTCTGGGTAGCGCCCCCGGCCAGCACGCCGCAGCCGCAAGCGGCGAACCGGTTGGGCACCCAGCTGGCGGCGATTGTGTGGAGGCGCCGGCCCGCCAGTAACTTCAGATTCTCGGAAAGCAGCCACATCCCCACGAAGAACAGGCCGAGCCCACCCAAAATTCCGCCAACAATCTCGAACATCTTCCGGTAGTTCATGTCAGGAATGTTTGGCGCTAGCTGTCGGAAGCGGCCAACTTCCGCTGAAATAGTGCTAAGCCTGTACTGTACGACATTGCAGCCGTTCTCGCTAAGCGGTGGCTCCAGCGACCGGCCCCCAGTGGTTGTACCACTTGCTATGCTAGTCCGACCAGCACTGGGACAGGGTTCTCGGGCAGGAGTGTCTCCGGTGCTGGTAGCCTGTAGCCCAGGGAACCGTGGGGCCTGATTCTGTTATAAATCTGGCGGTACTGTTCGGTCAGCACCCGCACCTCCAGCAGCGTACGGAAGACCTCCCGGTCCGGCAACTCGTCCCTCAGCTTGCCGTTGAAGCTCTCCACGAATCCGTTCTCCCATGGCGACCCAGGATCGATGTACAGTGTCTTTGCCCTCACCTTCCCGAGCCACTCACGGACTGCCCTGGCAGTGAACTCGGGTCCGTTGTCCGAGCGAATGTGCTCCGGCACTCCCCTGGCTGTCATCAACCCGGCGAGGGTTTCGATGACGTCCGAGGACCGGATTCTGCGCCATGCCCGAATAGCCAGGCACTCCCTGGTGTACTCGTCGATGACGGTCAGCAGCCGCACCGCCCGGCAGTACCAAGTCCTGATGTGGACGAAGTCATATGCCCACACATGGTTTCCCCTCTGCGGCCTCAGTCGAACGCAGGGCTCGTAGTTCAGCCACAGCCGTCCTCTCCTGGGCTGCCTGGCCGGTACACTGGGCCCCTCCCGCCGCCGGATACGCTCCACCCGTTTGTGGTTCACCACCCAGCCGGCGAGTCTGAGCAGGGCGGTGATCCTCCGGTACCCGTACCTGCCGAACCGGGTAGCCAACCCCGCGGTATCGTTGGTGAAGGCCTGCTCGTCATCCCGGACCAACGGAGCAAGGCGATGGGTCGAGCGAGACAGCCCCAACACCTTGCAGGCCCTCCGCTCTGAGACCCCGAGTGTCTCCCTCACATGATGGATGCACCGGCGGCGAGCGGGGCTCAGAAGTTTCCCTGAGCTGCCTCATTGAGTATCTGGTTGTCCGGGGTCAGTTCGGCAACTGCCCTCTTGAGGCGGCCGTTCTCGGTTTCCAGTTGCTTCGGGCGCCGCGCCTAGTAAACCCGGAGGCCCACGTACTCGGCCCTCCAGCGGTGGAAGGTCTGCTCCGAGACGCCGAGGCGCCGGGCGGCCTCTGCAACAGTACTTCCCGCGGCGATGACCACCTCCGCCTCTCTGAGCTTGTTGATGATTTACTCGGCCGTGTGCTTCCTTTTGGCCACGTCTATACCGCCGTTCTGTCCGGAACCCTAACATTGTTCCCGGATCGGGTTTGGGGGAGTCAGGGAGACCAATCACTTCTTCGGCAAAATGCCGGTGAAAGATAGGTAGGCTTAGATGGACTAGGTCCATCGCCCTCGATCCTATCCCAATGCTGGTTCGATGCGACTCCGGCCAGCGAAATAACATCGCTCAGGGACTGCTCTATTGCCCGTGCTACCCGCTCTGGGCCCCGGCGAGATCCTGGCCACCGGCCTGCTTGCTGAGGCACTGGGGCGTGCTTAGACTGATTGACATGGTAAATCCTTAGGAGGATCCACAGTATGTTCGCTTGATGGAGTAGGCGGGGGTATTTGTTGAACCGAGGGAGACTTCCGCTCAGTCCGTTACA
Source organism: Dehalococcoidia bacterium (assembly GCA_965222025.1). Taxonomy (GTDB): domain Bacteria; phylum Chloroflexota; class Dehalococcoidia; order Lucifugimonadales; family UBA3495; genus VXOI01. The sequence goes on from CBDCTI010000008.1 coordinate 971,260, forward strand.
TTTACATTGAGCAATCCTGCTAAGCCACCTTGCCAAGCCACTAACCGGCAAGAGAAGTCCCATGGCGCGCGGTTCAATCAGGCAACGTTCCAAAGTCAGAAAGGATTCCTGGACTGTTCAGATCTATCTGGGCAGGGATCCAATAACCGGCAAGAAGCGCTACCACTCTGACGCGGTGAAAGGGACGAAGGCCCATACTGAGCGTCGGTTGACGGAACTGCAGCGGGAGGTAGATACCGATTCCTTCGTGGAACCAACCTACTTGACGGACAGTGAGTACCTGAGGCAATGCATGCGAGACTATGCTGAATCGCACGTCGCTCAACGTACCTTGGAAGGATACCAAGGAAATATAGTCAGATATATCCTGCCCAGGGTCGGGAACATACCCCTAGAGAAGCTCTTAGCATGACACGTCCGAGAAATGGAATCCGCACTCTTGAGGTAGGGCGGTCGAAAAGGGCACTCGTTAACCCCTAGCACGGTGCTTCAGATTCATAGGATCCTGTCCAAGGCCTTGATGGAGGCCGCAAAGCTCGGAGTGTTGCTGCGCAACGGGGCTGAGGTTGTCGACACCCCGAGAACAATAAAGCATGAAGTTCGTACCTTGACGTGGGAAGAAGTAGGTCAATTCTTACACCATGTAGAGGACCCTCAATTCAAAACGTTGTTCCTGTTGGTTATCCAGACAAGACTAAGGCGTTCAGAAGTATTGGGCCTTCGCTGGAGAGACGTGTACTTCCAGAATGGTATGCTTGCTGTGCGTAGGGCTTGGGTTAAGTTACCTTCAGGTAGCAAGACCATGTCGGAGACAAAGTCAGGACGAAGCAGGGTCGCAGACCTGCCTCCACAGTGCGTAGACGATCTCAGAAATCAGAAGGAGGACCGGGGGGATTTTCAGGGAATGACGATTTGGTTTTTTGCGATTCCGACGGAAACCCCTTGGACCCGGACCAGCTTTCGAATAAGTTCAAAAAGCTTGCCCCGGAGGCAGGCGTAGGAAAGTTGAAGTTTCACGACCTGCGCCATACACATGCAAGTCTTATGCTCTCCGAAAACGTGAATCTAAAGGTCACCTCCGAGAGGCTCGGGCATTGCCATTACCGCGGATCTCTTTTCTCACGTCCAGCCAACTGTGCAGGAGGAAGCAGCTCAACGCTTTGGAGACGCATGGAGCGGCATTGAGGATTTGAAAAGTATTGGGAATGGAAAAAGTACCTGAACTTATCTAACTTCGTATCGAATCCAAGCTAATGCCGGGATGGCGGAAAGGCAGACGCGGCGGACTTAAAATCCGCTACCCTAACAGGTGTGTGGGTTCGACCCCCACTCCCGGCACCAATCCTCTTACCTATGTACCCTCTAGCCTGACGGCTTCTCCAGGTTTCGCAGAAGGCTGCCGAACCCGGGGATGGGCTTGGTCCAGCCCACGCGGCGCAGCGCCATCCAGATGCTGGCCTGGTTGACGGTGATCACCGTCTTGCCCAGCTTCTGCTCCAGCTCTTCGGCAGCGTCCAGCGCCCTCCACGCCGTGCCTGGCAAGAACACTGTGTCCGCCTCGCCCTGCGCCACCGTTGGGACGAAGTCGACAATGGTCTGTGGCGGCTCGGCGTCGATTTCGCGGGGATTCATGGAGTCCTGCATCCAGGGCTCGCCGTCGGCGCTCAGCACCTCGAATCCTGCCTCCTCCATCAGCGGCTTCAGGCGGTTGCGAAGGTGGAAGTTGCGATATGGGCCGGCAATGCTGATCCTCCTGCTGCCCATGTGCCGCATGGCGGCGATGCAGGACGTGACGGCCGTGATTGACGGCACGCCGCTGGCCTCCTCCATGATTTCTGCCATGTGCTGGTCGAAGGCCATGTACCCCTTGTGCCAGGTGCCCGACGTGCAGGCGTAGACCAGCACGTCGGGTCCGATGTTGGACAGGGCGCTGGCCCCCCGCGCCACGTCGTCGTTCATCTTGTTTACGTCGAACCCGAATAGCGCCCAGTCGACCTCGTTGGCCTCGCCGCTGGACATGCTGAGCCTGTGTCCGCTTTCCGCAGATGCATCCGGCTGTGTGCCCCAGGTACCATTCCACATCCGCTCAAAGTGCACGGTGATTTCCCGGGGCACGACCCGATAGAAGTCAGGTTCCACCACCGGGTTGGTTGCCGGAACCAGGGCGCCGATGCGCTGCGTGTTTGTCAGGTTTGCCATGTTCCTCCGGTGCTGGGGAGTGTTGGGCCGTATTGTAGCGGGAATAAGAGGCGAGGTGACCAGCCTCGGCCTCCCCTGCGGCCTCCATGAGCCCACAGGGCTTGACCTTCGTGCTCCGCGCAACCGCCACCGCGAGAGCTATTCGGGAATCGGACCGCCATGGTACATCGCGTACACGCGGTTGAAGTCATCCCGAAGGTCGGGACTAACCTGTTCGAGGAAGATTTCATAGAAGTCCTCTTCTTCGTAGACCTGTCCCTCCGGGAAGGCCAGCGCTAGGGCTCTCATACCCTCTGAGGCCGTTTCCTCTCCCAGCCCCGTGTACAGGTTCCAGTACAGCCGCTCGCCGAGACTGTAGTCGCAATAACTTCTGCGCCAGTCCACCAGGGATTCCTGAATGGTCTCGTCACAGTTCCTGCGAATGTACTCCTCCACGTAATCCATGCGAGTCTCAACGGTCGTGGCTCCCACCGATACCTCTGCCTCCGTCGCCAAGAAGTCCGCTCCACCTTCCCTGATCCACCGATTGATTCCGCCGTAGAAATAAAAATGCCCAAGCTCGTGGTAGACACTCCGGTTGCGGAATGGAAAGTCCAACTTGAAATAGGGGGAAGTTCCGGACCCCAGGTAATTCCCTGATCCTGGGTCATTCCAAATTGAGATATCAGCTAGCAGCAAAATGATGTCGGTAACCGGAAAGGCCAACTGCAAGAACAACTCCTGCGACCTGGCTCCACGCTCCATGGCAGCGAATGTTTCGTCGTAGTCCACCTCCTGCTTGTGACTTACTACTATCAGTTCAGTGTCGCCGGCCAGGGGGAGTACGATGGATTTCGACACAACCCTGTGCGTATCTATCAACGCCCTGCGGTAGTCAGCGTCTATGTAAACCAGGGACCTCATGACGGTCAGCAGGACAGCCTCGTCGTCGTCGATTCCATCGGAGAACCAGGGCTGTTCCTCGAGTAACGAAAGCACGCTGCGCTCCGGCCTCTCCACCGCAATCAGGGTCATCGCCTCCATTGCGAAGGAGTCCCTGTCCCTGAACGGCGGCTCCATGAAGGGCTGCGACACCAGCCATCGGGCCAACTCCGGGTTCGCTCGGGCGATCTGGAACAGTGAGTTGGTCGTCTGGAATTTCAATTGAGTGGCGTCTACGGCCATGTACGGATAGTCAAAAAGAATCTTCGCCGTTTCCACGTCGTGCTTGGCGAGGTCCCGTGTCGAGACCAATGAATGCCTCTCTTTGCCGCTCAGCCCGTCGGCGACCCATGCAAACTCAGCCGCCCTCTTTGCCAGGTCCAAGTCTATGTCCGCGAGCTGACGAATAAATCTCTTGGCCGACGGATGAGTCTGCACTCCCGGCGGAGCCGGCGTCGCAGTGGGTGTAAGGGACGGCGTTGGCGTCTTCGTCGGTCCAGTGTGGGAGTGTATGTGGGCGTTGGCGTCGGCGTCTTCGTCGGCCTGAGTGTCGGAGTGGGAGTGAGCGTCTTCGTCGGGTCCGGTGTGGGAGTGTATGTGGGTGTCGGCGTCGGCCGAGGAAGGGAAGTGGCAAGAGGCGTCGGAGTGGGAAGCGAGTGTGGAGCGGCGGCGGCGGCAGTTGGCGTGAGCGTCCGAACCACTGTGGTCCCAGCCCCCGACCTCTGCGGGACCTGAGGGGGCGTCGTCGTGATCGGTGCAGCTTCTCCATCAGCCCGCTCGGCCTCCAGCGTTCCACGCACCGCTACCTCAACCGTGGCCTCTATGTTCGGTGCGGAAGCGGGGCCGTCATCGCCGCACGCCACGAAGGATAGTGCTCCAAGGCACAAGGCCACCATCACGACCGCCCTCATTCCACCCCTCCCGTGTGCATCCCCCCTGGATTATATCTGTAGGCATGGGCTTAAAAAATCCTCGAGCATCTCTGCAGACTCGGGTTCCGCTGTCTTTCCCCCAGCCAATCCGTATCAGCTTCGAATTGCCTCCCGAAGCCAGTGTATGATTGTGCGCCTGACCAGCCCTTGTTTAAAGGAATAGCTGCCTTGGAAGAATTGGTCGTCTGGCAATTGGCGGTCCTGTTCATCGTCGCGGCGATTGGGATGTCATTGTCAGGCATCGCCGGATTCGGCGGGGGAGTGATCGTACTTCCCGTGCTGGTGTGGCTTTATGGTCCCGCGGTGGCAGTGCCGGTTGTGGCCATATTCCAGCTCATTGGTACCTCCACCCGGGTATGGCTGAGCCGCGATTCCATTAACTGGAAGGTGGTGGCGTGGTTTGCCGCGGGTTCCACTCCATTCGCCATCCTGGGTAGCTTCCTATTCATAGCCGCCAACAACGACGTGCTTATTCGCATCATGGGCGGCGGGATGATCGCCCTGGTTGTCCTGACGCAGCTTCCGTGGTCGAAGAGGGTCCGGATGAAACTGTGGGGGTTTCTGCCACTGGGAGGGGCATCGGGCTTCCTGGCATCGGTAATGGGAATACCTGGGCCCTTCGCGCCGGTGTTCTATATTGCCTACGGCCTCAAGCCCCGGGAATACATGGCCACCTTCTCCATGGGCATGTTCCTGGTCCAGGTCCCGAAGCTGGCTGTATACAGCACCGGAGATCTGATCACTCCGTTTGTGGCGGGCTTAGGGCTCTCGTTGGGCGCTGTAGCCATGGGCGGCGCATACTATGGAGCGAGGATGTTGCGACGAATTCCGGACAAAATGTTCGCCATCGGAATCAACGTTATAGTCTTCGCATTCGGTGTACTGTTCCTGGTCACCGGGGGCTAGTCGAAAGCGCAATTCAATCTTTCGAACCAGCCACAGGAGAAACAGCACGCAACTTGCCCGCCATCTCCAATGCGACTATATTCCCCATCCAAGGAAATCTGATCCCTTTGAATCAGCCAGCAGCAAATCCGCTTCGAGACGAAGGACGCTATGTCTGAAAGCACCGACCTGTTTGAAATTATGGGCAGTACTCGCTCCATGCGTCGGCTGAAGCCCGATCCGGTCCCGGACGAGCTGATTCACCGCATCCTCGAGGCCGGAGCCTGCGCCGCAAACGGCGGGGCCAACCAGCGATGGCGTTTCCTGGTAATCAAGGACCGCGACATCAAGCACAGGATCCAAGTCTGGTACAAGAAGTCCTACGACGATGTCGTCGGGCCACGCTACGAGAACAGCGCCCCACCGCCCGGCTCCAGCCCGGGCCGGTATCGCCGCCAGCATGACGCGGTGCACTATCTAACCGAGCACTTCCATGAGGCGCCGGTCTGGATCGTCGCCTGCCAGGAGGGCGGAGACGGGTTGCCCGACCGGGCTTTGGGTGCCTCCATCTACCCCGCGGTCCAGAACATGCTGCTCGCCACCCGCGCCCTTGGATTGGGCTCAACCCTCACCGCCCGACACCTGATGCACGAGGGGGAGGTTGAGGAAATACTGGGCTTGCCCCCCGGCGTCCATTCCTACGCCATCCTGCCCATCGGATACCCGATGGGCAACTTCGGTCCGGTTCGGCGTGGGCCATTGTCCGAGGTGGTTTTCCTCGAAAGGTGGGGCGAACCCTACCTAGAGAACTAGCAAGGGGTCACGACCGATGAAGCGGTCGCCGAATCGACCATTCTCGTGCCTACCAGCCCCCGACCCAGACAGAAACAAGCGCAGGTGGTGTTGAAATGCCGGGTCTATTCCGTGCCGACCATGTGGGCAGCCTGTTGCGCCCCAGCGAAGTCAAGGAGGCCAAGGGCGCTTTCATTGAAGGCAGACTGGGACTTGAAGAGCTGCGGGCTGTTGAGGACCGTGCCATTCTCGATTCTCTCGTCAAGCAGCAGTCCGCTGGCATGCTGGTCTTTACCGACGGTGAGTTTCGTCGCACTGGATTCCAAAATGACCTCATCGAGTCCGTCGAGGGATTCGTGGACACCCAGACGCCTGCAGTTGTGAGGATCTGGCAGGGCCCCGGCGACCAGCCCGCCGAACAGGGCACGCGGCAGGTCGTGGGCGCCAAGCTGCGGCAGGTACGGAGCCTGACCGACACCCAGAGGACCTTCCTGCAAGCACACGCTCCCGGGCCCGTCAAGATGACTGTACCCAGTCCCAGCCAGTTCCCGTCGCTCACCTTCCAGCCTGGAGTGACTGACCGGTCCTACTCCACCCGGTCGGAACTGCTCTGGGAAATTGCGGGCATCATCAAATCGGAAGTGTCTGCCCTTGTGGAAGCCGGGGTGGACTACATCCAGGTCGATGCGCCCCGTTACAGCTATTTTGTCGACCCGAAGTGGCGGCAGCACCTGCGGGAGTTGGGCGAAGACCCGGACGGCATGTTCGAAGAGGCTGTAGCCGCCGACAATTTCTGCCTCGCGGGGGCAGAGGGGCCCGACGTTACTGTCGCCTTTCACGTCTGCCGTGGCAACAACCAGAGCAAGTGGTACGCGGAGGGTGGTTACGAGGCCATTGCGGACCGGCTGTTCAACACCTTTACGGTGGACCGGTTCCTGCTGGAGTACGACACCGAACGCGCCGGCACGTTCGAGCCGCTGCGGTTCATGCCCGCGGGCAAGATGGCCGTCCTCGGGCTGATCAGCAGCAAGGAAGCCGCTCTGGAATCGCCGGAGTACGTGTTGCGCCGGATAGAGGAGGCCAGCGCGTTCGTCCCACTGGCGAACCTGGCGCTCAGTCCGCAATGCGGGTTCGCGTCGACAGCCGCCGGGAACCTCCTGACGGCAGACCAGCAGTGGCGAAAGCTGGAACTAGTTGCGGAAATCTCCCGGAAGGTGTGGGGTGAATAGGGGACCGTAGACATCCGACCGGGGAGACTGCGAAAGCTTTAGAGATCACCGGCCGTTTCGCCGGTTTCAACCGCTTTCTTAATGCGCGCCAAGTGAGGGCCCACGGGAGTGCTGGGGGACACGGATTTCAGCCAGCCTCCCAGCAGGCGTTGAAGCACGGCCCGGACCATGCGAATGGCGTAGACCGGGCCAATGTATGCGCTGGGAACCATGGCCTCCACCTGGGACACCATGGTTACTCGCGTACCCTCCATCTCCTGAAGGAGATTGAAGGACACTTTGTCTATGCTGACCAGCAGGCCGTTGTAGCTGTTCCTGGTTTCGAAAACCAAGTCATTGTGGGGTTCAAACGCAGTGATGGTCATGGTCTTGACTATCTGAACCGGGTTATCGCTCATCCCCCCGCGGATGATCAGCGGCCCGCGCATCACCCCATTCCTCTCTCGGCGGAATACCGACCCCGCTCCGGCAGGCAGGTCGGGCCGGGCGGTAACTTCGAAGCCAGGATCCTGGTTCCATTCCCCGTGGAGGGTCATGTCTGCCAGGTAGTTGAACACATGGTGCGCTGAGGCGTTTATCACCACGGCATTTCGGCTGACCTCGAAGGGCCCGGCCATAGCATTTCACCTAGTCTTGGCTGATGTCGTCGGATGTATCGACCCGGAAGCCGATGCCCACCTTGACCTGGTACCAGTTGGCGCGCTCGCCGTCGATGGTTCCGCGGATTTCCCGGACTTCAAACCAGTCCAGGTTGCGAATGGTCTCGGAAGCTCGCGTGATCGCGCCGTCAATTGCTTGCTGTATGCTTTCGCTGGAGGATCCGACGAGCTCGACTACCTTGTAAGTGCTACCGACTGCCATTTTCTTCTCCATGCGGTTCTGCGAGTCGTAAGTCTAGTCTCTCGCAGCGAAAATCTATAATATGCCCCGCGCCCCCGCACGGCAAGGCAACAGGCCACCGCCTAAAGCCAAAATTCAGGAGCGATCATGTTTTCAGACATTCACCATGTCAGCTACCTTGTGCCTGACCTAGACGAGGCCATCAACTCCTACGTGCAGACTCTTGGAGCGGTGGTAACCGGGCGGGGGGCAGTTGCGAACCTGGGCGAAGTCGCGTTCCTGCGGGTGGGGGACGTAGAGGTTGAGTTCATCCGTCCCGACGACTTCTCAGCCCTAGAAGGCAGCGGAGGGGCCTGGGTTGTTCACCACATGGCCTACGCCGTGGAGGACCTAGACAGGGTGGTGGCGGAACACAAGGCGCGAGGCTACCGCTTCCTCACCGATGAGCCGTTTTCCAACTTCATGGGCTACCGCCTCATCTATTTCGACCCAGCGGATACAGGCGGCTGCAGAGTGCATCTTACCGATGCCGCCACCCTCGGGAGGGTCTCTTCCTGACGCGCCGGGACAGGTAGGCTGAGGCAAAGGGCAGGGCCGCGCTGTGGTAAGATTCCGGTAAGATTTCGCAGCCATAATACGCATTCGGGCGGGGCGACTCCGGCCCGAATAGAGGAGTTAGGCAGGCATGAAGGCATTGGAAGGGTTGAAGGTGCTCGACCTGACGCGCGCGCTGGCCGGTCCATTTTGCACGCTGATGCTTGGCGATCACGGCGCTGACGTTATCAAGATAGAGATTCCTGGAAGCGGCGACGATACTCGCCAATGGGGACCTCCCTTCATCGAAGGGGAAAGTGCCTACTTCATGTCCATCAACCGCAACAAGCGCAGCCTGACCCTCAACTTCAAGGAAGACGAGGCTAAGGAAATATTCCTCAAGATGTCCGAGGATGCCGACGTCATAGTCGAAAACTTCACGCCGGGCGTGATGGAGCGTTTCGGGCTGGGTTACGACGTGGTGAAGTCCATCAACCCCCGTATTATCTACACCTCGATATCCGGTTTCGGGCAGAACGGACCCTACCACCGCCTACCTGCCTACGACCAGATCATGCAGGGCATAAGCGGCCTGATGAGCCTCACAGGGGAGCCTGACGGCGAGCCGCAGAAAGTCGGCATCGCAGTCTCTGACATCGGCGCGGGCATGTGGGCCGCCTTTGCGGTTATGGCAGCGGTGCATCATCGGGCGCAGTACGGCGAGGGACAGTATATCGACGTCTCCATGCTGGACGGGCAGGTGGCCTGGCTGACCTACCAGGCGGCCACGCTGTTCGCCAATGGCAAACCTCCCGCACGGCTGGGCGCGGCCCATCCCAATCTCTGCCCCTACCAGGCCTTCATGTGCCAGGACGGCAAGTTCATCAACGTTGCCGTGGGCTCTGAGCGCATCTGGGACCGATTCTGCCAGGCAATGGACCTGGAAGAGCTGGGCAAGCCCGACTATGCCACCAATGGCGACCGGGTGAACAACCGGTCGGTACTGGTGCCCTATCTGCAGCAGGTGTTTCTCACCAGGCCGGTTGGCGAGTGGGTGGAAGACCTGCAGAAGGTCAGCGTCCCCTCCGGCGCCATTAACGATCTCGCCGACGTGTTCGCCGACCCTCAGATCGAGGCCCGGGAGATGTTGCAGGAGATGGTCCATCCCGTGGCCGGGAAAATCAAGCAAACGGGCATACCAATCAAATTCTCGGAAACTCCCGGCGGTCTTGACCTACCGCCGCCGCTGCTGGGCCAGCACAATCGAGAAATTCTCTCCGATCTTGGCTATTCGGTCGAAGCCATCAACTCCCTGAAGAAGAGGGATGTCATTTAGCGCCGTGCCTGTCTCCCTTCGACCCGGGAAAGGCATCACGACCATAACCCAGAATTTCGTTATCGGGGCGGGTGCGAGTCATGGACCTTGGGCTGAGAGACCGGGTAGCCATAGTGGGCGGCTCCAGCCGTGGAATTGGCCGCGCCATTGCCTTGGCCTTCGCCCACGAGGGCGCCAACGTCACCATCTGCGCCCGGACGGAGTCTGACCTCCGCCGCGCTGAAATCGAGCTGGCGCGCGCCAATTCGCAGCAGCACGTGCTGGCGATTCCTGCCGACATCACCGAGCCCCGCGACATCCGCCGCGTGGTGCGGGACACCGTCAGCCGTTTCGGGCAGATCAACGTACTGGTGACCCACATGGCGACCAGGCTGGAGGAGGCATCCGTCGACAGACCATCTGAACTGGAGGACGAGACAATCACGTCCACCCTGGACGAGAGCTTCCTCGGGGCGGTGCGCTTCGCCAAGGAAGTCGTCCCCTACATGAAGCAGCAGCGGTGGGGCAGAATCGTCAACCTGCTGCCCCACTTCTCAATGAGGGCCATCCCCGTAGGTTCGGTTGCTGCAACCGACGAGAGTGCTTTGAACACCTCAAACAGGATGGCTCTGACTGGATACTCCAAGAGCCTCGCCAACGAACTTGCCCCCTTCAACATCACTGTCAACAACCTCATCCATGGCCCGATCCTGAGCGAAGCGCTGACATCTGTGCTTGAAGAGCGCAGCCAGCACGAAGGACAGTTTTCCAATCACCTGTTGGAGCAGGCGGCGGCCATGATCCCCATGGGACGGCTGGGAAAGCCGGAGGAAGTGGCAGACCTCGCGGTTTACCTTTGCTCAGACCGCGCTTCCTACCTGACCGGCGCCAGCGTAGTGCTGGACGGCGGATGGCGCCAGGAAATTCGCTGACCGGCGTAACCACGTTCACGATTGAAACCGCCCCTGCGGGTGGCTACGGAGTAAGTATGGAAGGCCAATCGCACTTTGAGAACGTCTACCGGTCCGCCCAGGAGTTCATGTCCCAGGAAGGGATGCCGGGCTGGCTGGTATATGACTACAGGGAATCGAACCCGATCTTCCGGCAGGTGATACAGCCGTCGGGGCACGTTACCCGGCCCTGCTACTTTTACCTACCCGCCAGCGGGTCGCCCACTCTCCTGACCCATCACGTCGATGCGGGCAAGTTTGCCCACTCGGGAGTCGACTGCGTTGTGTACAGTAACCGCGACAGCCTGGTCTCGGCTCTGAGCGAAGTAGTCTCGGGTACGGGGCGGCTGGCGATGGAGTACTCGCCCATGAACGAGCTGCCCCGTGTCTCCCGCGTGGACGCCGGCACCGTGGAGCTTGTGCGCAGCATGGGCGTGGACGTAGTGTCTTCGGACGACCTGATGCAGGCCGCCACTCACCGTTGGACCCCCGAGCAGTACGCTGACCACCACACCACCGCCCTGAAGCTGGGCCGAGTCGTGAACGAGGCCTTCACCCACGCCGGTGAGCGGCTGGGCGGAGGAGTAACCGAGTACGACGTGGCCGAATTCATCCGCCAACGCTTCGCCGAAGAGTCCATCGCCTCGCCCGACGGCCCAATCGTGGCGGTCAACGCCAACGCGTCTGACCCTCACTACGAACCGTCGGCTCAGCAGCACAGCCCAATACGCGCCGGCGACTGGCTCCTGATTGACCTGTGGGCCAAGGGGACAGCCCCTGGCAGCGTCTACGCCGACATCACCTGGTGCGCCTACGCCGGCGACAAGGTGCCAGCCCGGCAGCAGGAGATCTTCGATATAGTGACCGGGGCCAGGGACGCCGCCGTGGAATACCTGCAGGAGTCACACAGGAAGGGCGAATCAGTGCAGGGGTGGCAGGCCGATCGCGTGGCTCGGGACTACATCCAAGCCCGTGGCTACGCCCAGTGGTTCACCCACCGCCTCGGCCACAGTATCGGCTTCGAGGTGCATAGCGAGGCGGTCAATTTGGACGGCTTCGAGACCAACGACACCCGCCGCATCATTCCCGGCGTATGCTTTTCCGTCGAGCCGGGCATCTATCTGCCCGAGTTTGGAGTCCGCTCCGAGATCGACGTGTTCATGTTCGAAGACGGCCCTCGCCCCTCGTCCCCGGTGCAGCACGAAGTCGTGCTCATGGGGTAGCAACGGCCCAGGTCCATTACGGCTGCCCGGACTTCCATGAACCGGAATCCCTGCACTCGACGAGGAAAGCGTCCTTCTAGGGCAATCCATCAGTCATTCCATTTCCGTATGGGGCTCCCCGACAATAGGTTTTCCATACCAAGACAGGAACGGGAGACTGTGTTCGCATGGCGGATCGACCCCCTGATGATCTGGCTGTCATCATGGATGCCCCTGGCTGGTGCCGTAGAGGCGACATCAAGATACGGCAGGGCGACTACGAAGACGCCATCGCCGACTACGACCTCGCCATTGAACTTGACCCCGACTACGCTTCCGCTTACCAGAAACGTGGGACCGCAAAGCGCCGTTTGCGCCGGTACGACGATGCCATAGCTGACCTTGACCAGGCCATTACCCTGGCACCTGAAGATGTTACTGGGTACATTGAACGCGGAATTGCCAAGCGCCACCTGCACAGGTTCGACGAGGCTATAGCCGACTATGACGTGGCCATCTCTCTGGATCCGAAGCGGGCCGCTGTATATGAATTCCGGGCCATTGCCAAGGACGAAAGCTCGGATAGCGAAGGCGCTTTGGCCGATTTCAACCATGCCCTCTCTCTGGACCCCAATCGTGCCTCGACGTATTCTAGCCGTGGAACCTTCAAGCGCCGTCGGCGCGATTTCCAGGGTGCCCTTGAAGACTATCACCGGGCCATCGCTCTGAATCCTAAAAGTGCTGGTTACTACAACGGGCGGGGCTGCGCCAATGGCCAGATGGGCAACTACGCTGAGTCAATTCCCGATTTTGATCGTGCCATCTCATTGGACCCTGAACTGGCCGACGCGTACAGTAACCGAGCTGTCAGCAAGCGTCGACTGGGCGATTTCCAGGGGGCATTCGACGACTTCGGTCGGGCTATTTCGATGGATGCCGGCGACCCTTGGCCTTACTACTGCAGAGGCATTGCAAAGAGCGACCTCAAGGATTTTGAAGGCGCAATCGCAGACTTTAATCATGCCATTTCTTTGGATGCTGACTTTGCCGAAGGATACAACGGCCGGGGATGCTGCAAGTTTGACCACAGCGACTATCTTTCCGCCATTTCAGACTATGACCTAGCGATCCAGATCGATCCCAATAATGCGATGTTTTACGCCAACAGGGGTGAGGCCAAGATCAAGCTCCCCGATCTGGATGGAGCCTTCGACGACCTTGACCTCGCCATCGCCCTTGATCCCCAAGACGCCGATGCTTTCTGCTACAGGGGTGTGGCAAAAGCTGAGTCCGGGGATTTCAACAGAGCGGTGGATGATCTCCTGCATGCCATCGGTCTCGACCCCGACCACGTCGAATCCCACGTCAACCTTGGCGCCGCCCTGGCCGGCACGGGAAACTACGAAGACGCTGTAACTGCCCTGGACCGGGCGCTGGTCCTGAGCCCTTCCCATCAGGTCGCTTACAACAACCGCGGCAACGCAAAGTTCGAGCTTGAAGACTTTTCTGGTGCCGTAGAAGACTACACCGAAGCCATTAGCTGCGATCCTTCCGCAGCTAATGTAGGCGAAATCTATCAGGTTCGGGGAGACGCCAACCAGAGCCAGGCTCAGACCGACAGCGACATTGCTGACTACTCTACATCTATGCGCCTGGATCAGGGCAACTCCGAAGCTTGGCGGGGATTGGGCGACGTCTATTTCAGCCGTCAGCAGTTCCCGGACGCAATACGTCATTACGCCAGGGCCACCCGCCTCAACCACGACCATGACAAAGCCTGGTGCGGGCAGGGTGAGGCCTGTTTCGAGCTCGAGCGCTATGAAGAGGCTCTCGAATATTTCGCCAAAGCCGTTGCCATCGATGCGTGCAACGCCAATGCCTGGAAAGGACGATGGCTGGCCAACCAGAAACTGGGGCGCATCGACCAAGCCCGGCATGATCTGGAGACTGCAACTAAACACCTGCAGTACGTCCCTGATTTTCGGACCTCCGGCGACACCACTCAGGAAAGATCCTACCTGCTTCGAGTCCGTAGACTGGGCAAGCCGGCTATGAGCTTTGGCTTCAATGTCTCGATAGACGAATTGGTGGGTGGGCTACTTTCAAGGGGGCTGGAAGTATTGGGGCTTTTCTGACACCGCCTGTCGGGTACATGTCTTCGGAACCGTCCCTGGCCAGACAACGCTTCATTGTTCTTGCCCTCTATCTCATGCACAAGACCAAGTATCGGAATCGGACCTCCTTATTCTATATCCTGCCACCCGTGATCCTGTTCGGTTGCCCGCATTCCTGCCCGCCGGTAGAATGGCGGACGACGCCCACTCTACAAGTTGAAGGTTTGTGATGGAGTTTTCCCTGGCGTACGAAATGCAGCGGCCAATGCTGGACGACCACGCGGTTATCGAAGAGACCATCGAGCAATGCATCTTAGCCGACGAGATGGGCTTCGACGCCGTCTGGTTCGTCGAGCACCACTTCCTCACCACGTTCTCCGAGTCCCCCTGCCCCGAGGTCATCTTCGGTGCGCTGGCGCGGCTGACCAAGCGCATCCGCCTCGGGTTTGGCGTGGTGATCCTGCCCTACCACCACCCTGTCCGGGTGGCCGAGCGGGTGGCGATGGTTGACCACTTATCCCACGGACGCGTGGAATTCGGCACCGGCCGCTCGGCTCCCTACGAGCAGCTGGGGATGGGCATCGACCCCCGTGAGACGCGGGAAATGTGGGAGGAGTCCCTCAACATGATCCCCAAGATCTGGGAGTCCGACTACTTCGAGTGGGAGGGCAAGTACTGGAAGGTGCCGCCGCGCCAGGTGTTACCCAAGCCATACCAGAAGCCACATCCGCCCATCTGGGTAGCAGCGTTGCAGCCCGCCACCTACCAGTTGGCAGCACAGAAGGGCATTGGCTCCATGGCCCTAGGCGTCAACGCTCCCTCGGTACTCGAACCGTCCATTCGAGAATACAAGACGGCGATCAAGGAGTCGAATCCGGTTGGGGCCTTCGCCAACAACAAGTGGCTGTCGTCCTGCTTCGGACTGTGCGGAGAGGACGACTCGGCAACCAAGGAACTGTCGGCCCAGTCGCTGAAGACCTTCTTCGGTCCGGGCCGTCCCTACGTCCAGGACCAGAAGGACATCTATGCTCGCCTGTTGGACCAGTGGGGCGGCGTTCCCGAACACCTGGCACAGAACTTCTCGCGCTACGTCGACGTGCCAACGCAGGGCGGCAACGGTGGCTCGGCCCTCGACCTTTCCGGTGGCAGTGCCCTGGCCCAGAAGGTCTGGGAGGAATTCGACGCCGGGACCATGGCCGAGCGGGGCATTATAGTTGCCGGCGACCCGGAGTCCTGCATCAAGGCGGCCCGACTGCACGAGGCCACTGGCGTCGACCAGTTGCAATTCCTGATGGCCACCGAGTCTGTTCCGCACAAAAAGGTCATGGAGTCCATTGAGATGTTCGGCAAGCATGTCATCCCTCAATTCCGCAAGTCGGACCAGGGAACACCGGAGTGCCCAATCGACGTCAACGCCGGATAACCGTCCGCTCCTTTAGCCAACCGGAAACAGTGAAGGCCCCGACAATTGTCGGGGCCTTCTCATTGGCTGCTGACGGGCCAAGGACAAGCCATCGGTACTCAGCGGTACCACCCAGCTATGTTCCACATCTCGCTGTCCCAGGCGTTGATCTCCACGCCCTTGAGACTATTGAGATGCGCGGAAACCACGCCTCGGTTAACCAGAGGTATCTCGTAGTAGTTCTGGACGATTATGTCATTCAGCTGCTTGACCAGAGACTGCCGTTCGGGACCCACTTCCGTCTCGGCCAGCTTGGCGTATAGCTCGTCGTACTCGAGGTTGCAGGCACGGGCAATATTCCCACCCGCCCAGTGGTCATCGGGAGTCGGAATTTCCTGGCACAGCTGACCGGAGAGATAGCTCTGCGGATCTATGTCTGGCCCAGTAGCATACATCTGGATGTCCGCGTAGAACCTACGGTACACCTGCTCCTTGTCCTCCACCGGGTCCCCGCCGAAGAATACACTGGCGTCGTGGTGCACCGCGTTGATCTCAACGCCAAGCTCCCGCCACCATTTGCCAATGAGGGCTTGTGTCTCCTGGCGGACGGAGTTGGTAGATGTCTGGAACGTGATGCGCAGCGGCACTCCGTCGTGTTCCCGGATGCCATCTCCGTCTGTATCAATCACCCCGTAGTCATCCAGCAGCTTCTTCGCGCCCTCGATGTCCTGGATCAGGCAGCCGTCGTTAGCAGTCGAAGCGTACTTCGGAGGACCGACGACCAAGCCGCAGATCGGTTGTCCGGCGAACCCGTACAAGCTTTCCGAAATCAGACTGCGGTCGATGGCCATCGACATGGCCTCGGGAATTGGCCTGAACGTCAAGAACGGGTGTGGGTTCACGCCGTCCAGGTACTCGGACCGCTCATCGCCAAGGGCCGGGTCTGCATTGGTCTGGTTGACAACGATCCGCTCGACTAGGCTTGAAAACGCGGAGATTACCGTGCCTTTTCCGCCCTCCTCCAGGTCGGCCAGCGTTCCAGGGTCGATCTGCAGGTTCCAGGCGTAGTCCGCCTCACCAGAGTCCAGCACAGCCCTCGCCGCCGATAGCGCGTCGCCGCCTCCCCTGATCACCACCTTATCGAAATATGGTGCATCTCCTCGGAAGTGCGGGTTGCGCTCGTACATCGCCTTCTCGTTGGGCGTGAAGCTGGACACGCGGTACGGGCCCGTCCCCAGCGGGGCATGGTTCTCCTCAACGCACGTCGCGGCGGCAGCACCGATGCAATTCCGGAACTGCGCCTCGCTGATGATGGGCACCCCGGTGCTGACAAACGGATTGTACGGGTAGGGCGTCGGCTGCCCGAACGTGACTTTCACCGTGAGGTCATCAACCGCCTCCACGGCAGTCACGCCGACGAAAGCGTTGCTGGCGGTGCATCCCGTGTGCTCTTCAACGCAATAGCGCCACGTAAAGACCGCATCAGCGGCCGTCACGCCGGTTCCGTCAGACCACTTGAGGCCCTGCCGCAGTTTCCACGTTATCGATTGGAGGTCCTCCGAGAATCCTCCGTTCCCAATTGTAGGAATCTCCACGGCCAGCGCCGGCACGAGACTTCCGTCGGGCGCGTACTTTGCCAGCGGCTCCAGAGTGATCGCACCGGCGTCCCGGTCCTTGTAGCCGGAGGAGAGGTACGGCCCCGGAAGGGACGGCGCCTGCCAGTAAATTAACGTCAGGATCTTCTCCTCCTCCACCTCCACCGCCATCGCTTCGGTGGCCTCCGGAGTGGGCGGGGCCGCGGTGGGCGGCGTACTAGGTGCCGCCACGGTCGGTGCTGGCCGGGCAGGTACGGAAGTGGAGGACAGGGCTGGCTGCTCCGTGGCGACAAGTGCCTGGGTCGGAGGAGCGACCGGAGGCTCCGTTGCAACGGGTGTTTCAGTAGGAGCCGGTGAGGTCACCAGCGGCGGCGCCTCGGTGGCAGAATCGCTGCAGGCTATGGCAACAGACAGGATGCCCAATATCGATGCTAGCTTGAGTATGGTACTCATCATGTTAGTTCTGGAATTCCTTGGACCAGGGCAACGCGAAGATTCTCACCGATCAATCGTGCGCCCTGCATATCGAATTTCGGCAGGCGTAAGAATAGAACAGCTTGATTATACGACTCCCCCCTCTGGTAGTTGTGAAGTTTCTATGCTTTTTTGACCTTAATCTAAGCGAGGGAATGGTAGGTTCGGTAGTGGGTTACAATAGTGCCGTAGGAGTCAACATCGGGGGAACGCAGCCATGCCGCTAGGTATTGGTCGGGGTTCAGGCGTCGCGGTAGTTGAATTGCATGGTGTGATCGGTTCGCAGATCCTCACATCGGCCTACTCCCGCATATTCGAAACCGTGGCCAGGAACAAGTCCTACCGGGCTCTGCTACTTGACATCGACTCTCCCGGCGGTTCGGCTTCTGCGTCCGAGGCCCTGCATCGCAGCATCGAGCGGGTCGCAGAAACAAAGCCTGTCTTCGCCTACATCCGCGGCGTCGGCGCTTCCGGGGGCTACTACCTTGCCTGCGCGGCCAGCCAGGTGTTCGCGCTGCGAACCGCCCTCGTGGGCTCCATCGGCGTGATCTTCATGAGGCCAGTGCTGGAGCAGCTGCTTGGACGAACGGGGGTCGAGTTCTCCGTATTCAAGGGAGGCAAGTACAAGGACATGGGGGGCTTCTGGCGCAGCCCCACGGCGGAAGAATCTGAAAAATTCCAGGACCTTATCGACGAGATATACGACAACTTCGTTCAGGTGGTCGCACAGGGGCGTTCACTAACGCAGGAAAGGGTGCTCGAGCTGGCCACCGGTGAGTTGATGACGGCGCAAAAGGCGGTCGGGGAGGGCTTGGTCGACCAGATAGGCGACTACACCGACGCACTCAACGCCGCCGCCAGCGCAGGAAGAACGCGCCCCAAGGCCCGCGTATTTCAGCCAAGGCGCACCCTGTCGCAAAGGCTGTTCGGCAGGACTTCCGTCCAGGCGACTGCCATGCTTGGGCTTACAGACGGCCTTCAGCGCATGCTGAACGGCGGCATCTACTACATCGACCCGACCTACCTGGCCGGATGGCAAAGCGACGACCGGTCGTAGACCGAGAACTTCGCTTGGTTCAGCCCTCAGTCCCCGCCCGCTTCACTTCCTGCCACAGCTCTTCCTTTTCGTCCAGGGAGAGGGACTCAAAATCCAGGTCACGCTCCGCGGCCAGTTTCTCCATCCCCAGGTAGCGGGAGCGAAAGCGGCTGATGGCCTGGCGCAGTACGTCCTCTGCATGGGCATCGATCCACCGGGACAGGTTGACCAGGACGAAGAAGACGTCGCCCAGCTCGTGCACCTTTTCTTCCTTGGTGTCCGCCCCGCGAAGCTCCTCGATTTCCTCAGTCAGCTTGTCAAGCACTCCCGAAATCTCGTCCCATTCGAATCCTGCGCGGGCCACGCGATCCTGCATCAGCTGCGCCGCCGCCAAGGCCGGCAAGCTGGCAGGGATGCCATCCACCGGCGATTTTCTCGTTCCCGAGGCCGCCCGCTCTTCGGCCTTGATTCGCTCCCAGTTGCGCTCAACCTCCCGGGCGTCCGTCACAGTTTCATCGGCGAAGACGTGGGGATGGCGGCGGATTAGTTTGCGGTTGATACGCTCCACCACGTCGCCCATTTCGAAGTCCCCTGCTTCCCTGGCGATGTCGGCATGAAATGCGATCTGCACCAGCAGGTCTCCCAGCTCTTCGGTCAAGACGGTGGGGTCTCCCTCGTCGATGGCTTCCAGCACCTCATGCGCCTCTTCCAGAAGGTTGCGCTTCAGCGACTCATGCGTCTGCTCGCGGTCCCAGGGACAGCCACCGGGCGCCCTGAGCTTCGCCACTAAGTCAACCAGTGTCTGGAATTCGGAAAGCTGGCCGTTCAATTCGTAATCAGTCATAGACCGATTATAATCTGAGCCGTCCATGTTTCAATCATTCAACAAATCCATCAGCACCGCGGCTGTGTTCGCCCGGTGCCTGCGCTGGATGCCAGCCACACTCATGGCGATCGCCGTTCCGGTATTCCTGGTCACAGGAAGCCTGACGTGGGCGTTCAACAACACCGGGTTGTACGAGGCAGGGTTCGAGAAATACCGCATCGCACGAGCCAGTGGGATTACCTCAAACGACCTTAGGCAGGTGGCCCTAGACCTCCGCACTTACTTCAACTCGAGCGATGAGCCGCTGGCAGTGCGCACTCGCGTCTTCGGGAAGGAGCGGGAGCTGTTCAACGAAAGAGAAGTGCACCACATGCGAGACGTGAAGCGCCTGCTCTGGGGGGTGTACGCGACCTTTGCCGTTTCGGCGGTCGGCCTCGGAGTGCTGATCGCGTCGGGCTATTATCGCGAGCGGCGCAGCTTCACTTCAACCCTGGGTCGCCGCGTGTTGTGGGGTGGCGGGCTGACGGTGGGACTGCTGGTACTGTTCGGGCTGGTGGCCGCGGTGGGGTTCGACGCGCTGTTCCTGCTGTTCCATCGTGTAAGTTTCGCCAACGATTTCTGGAAGCTGGATCCGCGCACCGACTACTTGGTGCTTCTGTTTCCTCAGGGCTTCTGGTTCGACGCCACCATGTGGGTGGCCCTTCGTGCCCTGGCCGGTGGCCTGGTCCTGGCCTCCATCGGCGGGGGCTACCTGGCCTGGCGCCGCTGGGGCTCCCGGCCGGAAGCCAGCTGAGACATCAAAAAGCCTGGGAAGGCATGTCCCGCGCCTGGAACTCCGGGATTCGGCGAACTACCGAAATCGGCCTAGCAGCCCGTCCGAGAAACGGGGTTGGTGAGCCGTTGGGGGTATGATGGTACGGAGCATCAGACGATCGGAGCGGTCAATGAGCAAGACCTACCTTCCCTACGACCCGGACCAGCAGTTGCTGCTGCCGGCGGCCCTCCAGGAATGGCTGCCGCCGGAGCACTTGGCCTACTTCATCTCCGACGTTGCGGACCAGTTGGACCTCTCGGACATCACCGCCCGCTACGAGCAGGAGAGGCGGGGCGGCCCGCCCTACCATCCCAGGATGATGGTGAAGGTGCTGCTCTACGGCTACTGCACCGGCGTGGCCTCCTCACGTCGCATCGCCCAGAGGCTGCACGAGGACATCGCCTACCGGGTGCTGGCGGCGAACAACACGCCGGACTTCCGCACCGTCTCCGACTTCCGAAAGGACCATCTGGAGGCGTTGGGGGAATTGTTCCTGCAGGTGCTGGAGTTGTGCCAGCAGGCAGGACTGGTAAAGCTGGGGCACGTGGCCCTGGACGGGACCAAGGTGAGGGCCAATGCCTCAAAGCACAAGGCGATGAGCTACGGGCGGATGAAGGAGAAGGAAGCGCGGTTGCAGGCCGAGGTGGACGAGTTGCTCCGCAAGGCGCAGGAGGTGGACGAGGAGGAGGACCGCCGGTACGGGAAGGACAGGCGTGGGGATGAGTTGCCGGAGGAACTGGCCTTCCGGGAGGGACGGTTGCGGAAGATAAGGGAGGCCAAGGCGGCGCTGGAGGCCGAGGCCCTGGCGGATGCGGAGCAGGCTGAGTCCGAGGGACGCAATCATCTCGGGGTGCCTGATGACAAGGCGCAGCGGAACTTCACCGACCCGGACTCCCGGATCATGCCCGGCCCGGGAGGGAGGGACTTCCAGCAGTCCTACAACTGCCAGGCGGTGGTGGACAGCGAGCATCAGGTGATCGTGGCGGCCTGTGCCACCGATCAGCCCTCGGACAAGGATCAGGCCGTGAGCATGATTGAGGAGGCCATCCTGAACGTGGGCACAGTCCCAAAGGAAGTCTCCGCCGACGCCGGATACTACTCGGCCAAGGCGGTGGAGGAACTCTACGCCCTGGGAGTGGACCCGTTCGTCGCG
This sequence comes from Dehalococcoidia bacterium, assembly GCA_965222025.1. Taxonomy (GTDB): domain Bacteria; phylum Chloroflexota; class Dehalococcoidia; order Lucifugimonadales; family UBA3495; genus VXOI01. The sequence goes on from CBDCTI010000008.1 coordinate 992,473, forward strand.
CCGGAGAGGACCCGCCACGGCTGGGTGCCGCCACCGGCGCCCCGTGGCCGCATACCGAAGGGGCTGTCAGCCAAGGACCGGATGCGGCGCAAGCTGCGGACGAAACGGGGCAGGGAACGCTACGCGCTTCGGATGGAGACGGTGGAACCGGTATTCGGGCAGATCAAGCAGGGCCGGGGCTTCCGGCAGTTCCTGCTGCGGGGTCTGGCTAAGGTGAACCGGGAGTGGCTGATCATCTGCGCCGGCCACAACCTGCTGAAGCTGTTCCGGTATGGGGCCGGGATGTTCGTCAAGGCGAGGGGAAAAGGCGCCACTGGGAACGACAGGGAGACGCGCCGGTCCATGGGCAGTGGGATTTTCAAGCGACAATCCGCAGGTGCCTACCCGCACCCCGCCAGAACCGTTGTCGCAGGGTAGTCCCGGCTGACCGACACCGCCAGTCGGTCAATCCTCAGACGGGCTGCTAGTGGCCGCAACCACATCCTCCGCCGCAGCACCCACCACCGCCCATCGGGGGCAGGGGCCCGGGATTGAAGGACGACTCATCGCTGGCGTTGCCCACCCTGGCAAACACCGAAATGGCCCGCTTGGCTGGCTGTTCGCAGTTGGGGCAGTCGGCCCCGGTCGCGCTCATGGGCTGGAGCTTTTCAAACTTGTGGCTGCACGTGGGGCAGTGATACTCGTACAGTGGCATACCATCGCTCCGATTGGGTTGTCGTTGCCACGAATTTAACCGAAGAGGACGATGGAGGTCAAGAGCGAGGTTCCTTACGCCACCTTTTCCCGTCAGGCGAGGCTGAGTTTGGGAGAATCATTTCGGCGCGGCGCTGGGGCGCACTTCAAGCCTCCCGAGCATCGAGCAGGCCACCCCATATGAAACGCAGCCACGATACGCCCTCTGGAAAATTTTATGACTGTTGCCCGTAGGGAAAGCACGTTTCTCCCCGCTAACCTGAATATGCGATGTGTTTGCCGTGGTTAAATCCGTAGTTGAAGAAATAAGACGGTATCGGACACTTTTCTGGGGTGTCTCACTCCCGACACGGCCTCGACCGCCGTCCACTTCCGTCGCCGGTACCTGAAAAGGGCCGCAATCTGAGGGCATTCTCCGATCTCCACAACAACAAAGTGACCTGAAATTGCCGGATATTAAAATTATTTGGCAGCGGCGTTAACGAGCCAACGAGGGAAAGTTAGTTCATGGTCATGGGCCGTCTCGGTAACCGCATGGAAGACTTCTAACGCGAGCCCGCTCTGGCCCCGACCTGGTCCTGCCCTGCGGCAGCCGTTGGGTGCCGGTCATGGAAGGGGCGTCGCTGTGAGGCTCGAATTGATCTGGGGCTGCCCTGTTCGCCTGCTTCGGAAGCGACTCAAATGGCACCGTCGGAAATCGTCTATAATCGATACCCTATGAAGCAGAAGCCTCAGCCAATTACTGAGCCGCCAGTTCACAGCCTGCCCCTTCTCGATAGAGTTCTCAGGATGCACAGACCTTGATCTCTTCCATGAGATCCAACCCCTCATTCAAGTGGTGGGTGTTCTTAACCATAGCTGTCGGGACCTTCATCTCCGTAGTGGACAATGGATCGGTCCTTATCGCCCTCCCCGAGATTGAGGAGCACTTCGACTCCGACCTGCCTACGGTCCAGTGGGTGGTCGTTGGCAACGCCCTCGCCATCAGCGCTCTGATCCTCCCGATGGGCCGACTCGGCGACCTGGTGGGACGCAAGTGGGTCTACGTCGGGGGACTGGCCATATTCGTGTCAGGGTCTGCCTTGGCCGGAATGGCTTTCAACCTTCCCTGGCTCATCTTTGCCAAAGTATTTCAGGGCATCGGCTCTGCGATGATCCAGGGCAACGGCATGGCCACCGTCATCTCTGCCTTCAGTGGGGCTGAACGCGGCAAGGCTCTGGGCACCCATATGAGCGTGGTGGGCAGCGGCGCCATTGCAGGTCCGGCCATCGGCGGTCTGCTCGTCGCCTCCTTCGGTTGGCAATCGGTGTTCTTCATCAACGTACCCGTTGGCATCCTCACCATATTCATCTCCTGGTACTTCCTCCCTTCATCCCGTGATGCGGCCGCGGTCGAGCGAGCCTCCGGACGCTTCGACTGGGCCGGAGCGGGGCTATCGGCCATGGCGCTCCTCGTATTCCTGCTGGTGGTCAGCAATGGGCACAAGCTGGGTTGGACGTCACCGGCCGTGCTGCTTGGCTTAGCGGTCGCACTGGCCCTGCTGGCCGCGTTCGTCTGGTGGGAACTGCGTACAGCATCGCCGATGCTTGATCTGCGGATCTTCAAGCGCAAGCTGGTGGCCATAGGATCGGCGGCGGCCTGGCTGTCGTTCATGGGTATGTCGTCGTCCCGTTTCATGATGCCCTTCTATATGCAGCGGGTGCTGGAAATCAACCCGCGCGACGTCGGACTGTTGCTGATCCCTCCGGCTCTGTGCATGGTGCTGATCGGGCCCGTGAGCGGCCGCCTGTCGGACCGGTTCGGCTGGCGCGTGCTCACGGTATCTGGTCTGGGCCTGTCCATGGCTTCCAGTATTGCCATTGCCCTCACCCTGACTGAGGTATCACCCGTCATCTTCATCGTGCTGATGCTGATGCTTCAGAGTTGCGGCATGGCTTTGTTCAACTCACCCAACCAGAGTTCGCTGCTGGGAGCCGTAGAACGCAGCCAGTACGGCGTGGTCGCAAGCCTCACGCAGCTGATCCGCAACTCCGCCAACGTGACCAGCATCGCCCTGGCAACGACCGTAGTGGTGGTGACCATGGGCACTTATGGCGTGGAGCCAAGCCTGGACGCGGTTTCGCCGTCGGTGGCCTTCGCCTTCGTTGCCGGACTGAAGTGGGCCTTCCTTTCGATGGGTGCCATGCTGTTCGCCGGCGTGGTGTTGGCAGTGATACGCGGCGAACGAAAGCGTCCGGAAGCCGCCTCCCGGACCGCCGTCGAACCGGCCCAGTCACCCGCGGACTAGGCCGAAATTTCCTGTTGGACAATGGCGGGAGCGATTGCTACACTAGGCCGGTAGCCTTGGTCAGTACGATCAGATAGAACAATCAATCGGAGGAGAAACTGTGGCAGACGTCAAGATCGAAGTTCGCGAAAATGGGCCCAACCGCGTCACCGGCCCGATCGATATCGTTGACGCTGATGGCGCCAACTACTCCATTCCCGAGGGACGCTGGGTCAGCCTGTGCCGCTGCGGACACTCGGCTGAGAAGCCGTTCTGCGACGGTGGCCACCGAGACGCTGGCTTCCAGGCCGATTCGAAGGCTCGATAGCCTTTCCTGTCTGAGTTGATTGCAGTTAGTGCGGGGCGCTTTGACAAGCGCCCCGCACTTTTTTGCACGTCACTTTGGGAATTTCTTGACCCGCCAGAGTCCCGCCATGCTGGAATTTAAGCCGCTGACTCCCGACCTCATCGATGATATGGGAACCGTGTTGCGAGGTACGTGGGGCGCCACCTGTTGGTGCATGTACCCTCGCCTGACTGACGCCGAGATGCGCCAGCTGCCCGGCATGGGCCGCCACGGTCCCCGCCGCAGGGAAGCGATAACGCACCTAGCCGGGCGCCACCCGGCACCCGGCCTCCTTGCCTACGAAGCAGGACAGCCGGTTGGCTGGATCGCAATTGCGCCACGCAACGAGTTCACCCGAATCGTACGCTCCCGGGCCACTCCGCCCGTTGATGAGGAGCCGGTCTGGGTAATCCCCTGCATAACGGTCCTCAAGTCGCACCGCGGTCGAGGCATGGCAATAGCGCTGGTACAGGCCGCAGTTGCCTACGCCGGCGGGCAAGGCGCAACGGCTGTAGAGGCCTACCCCCGGACGGACGGGAAGCGCACTGGCGACGACAACGCGTTTTTCGGCACCGAGCCGATGTTCCGGCGCGCCGGGTTCGAAGTAATTCGCGAGCCTCTTCCTGGCCTCCCCCGCAACTGGCTACCGAGGGTCGCCATGCGAATCTACACTCGGCAGCCGGAAAAGGATCAGGGAATCTAACCTCGACCTGCTCCCCATCCGATTCCAGGCCCTTGGTCAGACTACGTTGCTGCTACGTGCAGCTTCGGTGGAGGGAACGAATGCGGCGAACGCTGTTCAGCCGCTCCTCGGCAAGGCGGGCCGCGGCGGAGGCGGTGGAGATCTCCTCGGTCTGCGACGTCCTGATCACGCTACCCATGATCTCGTGGATGCGCTCGGTCTTCTCCCGGGCGCGCTCCTCGCTGTAGCCAGCATCTCCCATCTCAGCCTCGACGTTAATAATGCCGCCGGCGTTGACGATATAGTCAGGGGCGTAGAGAATGCCGCGCCGGTGAAGCTCCTCGCCGTCCTCATCGCTGAGCAACTGGTTGTTAGCGCCGCCAGCCACAACACGGCAACGAAGTTGAGGGATAGTCTCGGGGTTGAGCACTCCGCCCAAGGCGCACGGAGCGAGGATGTCGCACTCCACATCCAATAAGGAATCCGGAGAAGTGACCTCAAGCCCCAGATCGCGGGCCCGGTCCAACGCGGCATCAAACACGTCGGTCACCACAATGCGGGCGTCCTCTTGCATCAGGTGCTCGCACAGGTGGCTGGCCACCTTGCCGAATCCCTGGACGGCCACGATCTTGCCGTGCAGCCCACGGTTGCCCCAGACCTCCTCCGCGCAGGCCTTCATGCCCATGTACAGGCCCAACCCGGTCATGATTGAAGTGTCGCCGCTGCCGCCCAAGCTTACAGGCAGGCCGGTAACATATGTGGTCTCCTGCCTCATGTTCTCTAGGTCACGGCCGGTCGTCCCGACGTCGGTGGTGGTGAGGTACCGGCCTCCCAAGGTGTCCACGAAGCGCCCGTAGGCTCGCATGAGGGCCTCGGACTTCTGTGTGTGCGGGTCGCCGATGATGACGCCCTTGCCGCCACCGAAATGCAGTCCCGCCGCGGCCGACTTGTAGGTCATGGCCTGGGACAAGCGCAGGGCATCCGTTATGGCGTCGGCTTCACACTCGTAAGGCCACATGCGCGTCCCGCCGCAGGCCGGCCCGAGAGTGGTGTCATGGATGGCAATAACAGCTTTGAGTCCCGAGCCGGGGTCGGAGAACATCGCCACCTGCTCGTGGCCCTCAGCTCCCATTCGATGGAGAATGTCCATTTCCGTCACCCCTTTTACGTTTCCGGTATATCCATTATACCCCAACACGTTATGATAGAGAGTATTTAAAATGTGAAATACCGGGCTTCTATCGCTCTTTGCCCCACATAGGGTGTCGGAAAGTGGGCCGCGGCAGAATGCGGTCGATGGGACGATCCTGCGGCTCAGTGTCGGGCTCGGGTTCCGGCTCAGAAGCCTTGGGGCGATACGGCCGCGTCACCCCCCGTTCGGGCCCTATGTCGCTGAGACGGTCGGCTAGGGCCTGAAGGCTGTTCATATTGTGCACCGGCAGGAAGTCGTCCACGTAGGGCAGCGCTGCCTGCATCCCCTGCGTCAACGGCTGGTAGTCGGGCGATCCCAACAGGGGGTTGAGCCACATCAGCCGGTGGCAACTCCGTTGCAGACGGGAAGTCTCGCGGGCCAGCAGCTCCGGCTCGCCTCGGTCCCAGCCGTCGGAGATGATCATCACGATTGCCTGTCCGCGGAGCGTGCGCCGCAGCCACTGGTAGTTGAACGTCTTTACCGCCTCACCGATGCGGGTACCCCCGGCCCAGTCAGGCACTGAGCGGGAAACTTCGGTGATGGCCTGGTCGACGCTACGGTAGCGCAACTGACGGGTGATACGAGTCAGGCGGGTGGCAAACAGGAACGCCTCAATGGGCTGATCTACTGCGATGGTATGGATGAAGTGCAGCAGCATCCGGGTGTAGCGTTCCATGGAGCCGCTGACGTCGCAAATAAGAGCCAACGATCGGGGGCGGCTCTTTGGACCGCGCAGGGCCAGATCGAACAGCTCGCCGCCGTAGGGCAAACTCCGACGGAGAGTCCGCCGCAGGTCGAGACTAGCGCCATTTCCGGGGGTCATGCGCCGAGTGCGCCTCATGCCGAGGTCCCAGCGAAGGGCGGACATCATGCGCCGGGCCTCGATCACTTCCTGAACGGAGAACTGAGAAAAGTCCTTCTGCCTCAACACCTCCCGTGCACTGTAGGTACGGGTGAGATCGATGTGCGACACCGAGTCGTCGTCCGGGCCGCCTTCGAGGGCCAGCGTGTCATCCATCGGTTCGTCGCTTCCGGCAGTCGCCTGCGGCTTGCGAAAGCGGCGCTGCTCGCCCATGGAACGCAGGTCCATGCCGCTGCGGGCGGTGTTGGGCTTGCGCCAAAAAACCTGGAACGCCTCATCGAAGGGCGGCAGGTCCTGCTTGCGGTGGACGAAGATGCTGCGGGCGGCCTGATAGAACTCAGCGCGACGTCCGATGTGGACGTGCTCGGTGGCCCGCACCATGTCGAGCACATTGGCCGGGCCAGCGTCCAGACCCACCCGCCGCAGAATTTCGGCGAAGCGCAGCAGGTTAGGCAGGATGTGGCCGCCCGGCTCAGAGCCATCCCGGTTCAGAGAGTAGAGGTTGGTGGTCACAGACGTTCAGCCCCTGCGTCCACCACGGCGGGTGCCGCGATTGCGGGACCGCTCGAGCATGGTTCGCACCGGCTCGCCCCGGACCTGTTCAATGTCATCCTGGTACTTCAGCATCATTCCCAGCGTATCATCGATCACTTCGGGCTCCAGCTCTCGCTGGTTGAGGGCCATGAGGGCCGATGTCCAGTCCAGCGTTTCCGAGATGCCGGGGATCTTGTAGAGCTCGGTCTCCCGCAATTCCTGAACAAATCCCGTCACCTGCTCGGCCAGACGTCGGGGCGCATCGGGCAGGCGCGAGGAGATGATCTGCATTTCCTTCTGAAAGTCAGGGTAGTCAATCCAGTAGTACAGGCAGCGGCGCTTCAGGGCGTCATGCACCTCGCGGGTGCGGTTGGAGGTTATTATCACCGCCGGTGGGTGTTCAGCCTTGAAGGTACCCAGCTCTGGAATGGTAATCTGGAAGTCCGCCAGCATTTCCAGCAGGAATCCCTCGAACTCCTCGTCGGCCCGGTCCAATTCGTCAATAAGCAGCACCGGAGCGCGCTCGTGGGCGGCGTCGATGGCCTGGAGCAGGGGCCGCTTGATCAGGAACCGCTCGCTGAAAAGTCCCGCTGTTGCCGACTCCCGTTCTACATCTCCACTGGCCTCCAGCAACCGAATCTCCAACAGTTGACGGGGATGATTCCACTCGTAGACCGCATGGTTGATATCCAGCCCCTCGTAGCACTGCAGCCGGATCAGCGGCGTGTCCAGGGCGGCGGATAGCGCCCGGGCGATCTCGGTCTTGCCCACGCCGGCTTCACCTTCGAGGAACAGCGGCCGCTGTAGGCGCAGCGCAAGGAAGATGGGAACTGCCAGCGAGCGATCGGCGATGTAACCCTGCCCACGCAGCAGCTCCTGCACGCTTTCGATGGAATCGGGGGTTGTGGCGGTGGAAGTCAAGGGATGGCTCTCCATAGATTCGACTACCGGCATTGTAGCCGAATTCCCTATAGGGCGCAGGGCAGCGCCCCACCGATGCCTGCGTTCCCTTTCAAGTGGTTTGTTCTCTACAGGGATAGATCTGCTTCCCGGCCCTGCGCCGTGCCAAGTCAATGTTCCCGGACTAAACCACCGAAATGGAAGCGCCACCCTCCAGCCCTCGTTGCCCGCTTCCTCTATTAAGTTTGCTCATTGGCCGAGGGGCAAAATATTCCGTTTTTCCGGCCATCTCCGGCCATATTCGGCCAAATCCGGCCATTTTGCCGGGAAATCTGAACCTGGCCTGGGGCAATTACTTTTAAGGGGGAATGCAGCGATTCTAACGCACCACACCTTCAGGTTAGCAGGACAGGAAGCATTCTCGCTACGGGCGACTGTCATCAAATAATTCGCCCGGTGCATAGGGGTGTCGAACCTCTTAGGGTGGAACGTTGCAATCGGGGCGGTCTTGAAACCCACCCGTACAGTGGCAAACCACCTGGATTGAATCGACACTGCCCATCGCTCAGGATTTTGGGGCGGCTCGTCACTCCATCAGTTACCTAGTAACGAACGTTGCCGTCAGGAAGCGCCGGGCGAGACTGCGCAGACGCTCCCAGTGGTCGTCGATGGAGCCTCGCTGTTCTCCTGTCAGCTGGCTGTATGTGGCGCCGAATTGAGGGAAGCGCCAGACGCTGAAAACCCAGAACTCCGGAAGGGTGCCGACGGGTCGTTCCTCGTCCAGGAATCCGACGGCGCCTGTCAGCTCCCACGACACGAGGACGCGACCCCGATCGGCTATGGCCAGTGCCTCCATCCACGAGGCACGCCTGTCTTCGCCGCCGTAGGGCCGAATAAGATCGAGCAGGCGGTCGAGTCGCTCGACGTTGTCGGCGGCAGGGCCAGCGAAACGATGGGTGTAGCGGCTCTCCCAGCGTGCTCCCAACGCCGGGATTACCAGCCCGCCATCGGATGCGATGGCAAGCATCGACGATGTGGCAGACCACTGCGCCGCCTTGTCGCGGGCGATCTCTTCGTGAGTCTCGCCATCCTCCTCAGGGGAAGCGTTTATCCCAATTTCACTGGGGGCTATGGGCGAAAAGGGCAGACCTTGAAGCAGTCCGCGAAATTCATCCTGCTTGTCGCGGTTGCCTGTAGCCAACAGTATGGGTGTGGTCTTCATGTCCGAGTCTCTTGAGATTGGCTCTACGCTTATAGAGCGCCAACGCAAAGTAAAAGGACGGCATAGCGATAAGCCGTCCTTTGTAACCCTCAGGAAATCCGGGATTCGGTCATTCGATCCTGGCTACGGCCCTTGTGGCGGCACCGTCACCGCCCTTGAGCTTCAACGGAAGCGCCCAGAGCTCAAAAACCTCACCCACCAGCTCGTGCAAGTTGATGAGGTTTTCGATGAGCGGGATTCCTTGGCCCAGCAGCAGGCGGTGCACCGGAAAGTCGTTGATGGTCGATTGTGGCGTGGGCGGGTGCTTGTCTATCGGAAAGTCCACGGCCACGGCGTTGACCCCGTTGTCGGCCAGATAGGCCGCGGTGTCGGTGCCGAGGTATGGCCCATGCCCATAGAAGCGCGGGCCGCCAGACTCGTTCTCTGCCCACGCGGTGAACAGCACGGCTATCTTGCCGGGCAGCGCATCCGGAACGCCGCCGGCTGCCTGAACCTGGTCGACGGTGAGCGGCTCCAGGCCGCGGGCCGCGTCGCGCAAGTCGACGAGGATGGCAGGTCCCATGTACTTTTCCAGGGGCATCTCGTCGACGGTGGCGGCGCCAAGAACGAAATGGAACGGCGCGTCCACGTGGGTGCCGATGTGGGTGGCGAGGCAGAGCCGCTGGTTGGAGCGGGCGTGGGTCTCGTGGGTCATCAGTGGAGAGGTTTCCACGCCCATAAGTCCCGGAATTTCGCTCACCCGCTCGCTGCCGAGGGTCAGGGTCAGGTCGACAAGTCGTGCCATTACTCTCAGTCCTTCCGATTAGTCGCCGGGGCTTGGCTCCGCGGCCGCGCCTGGAGAGGGGCCGACCTGGGGAGCAGGACGCGGCGTAATCAGATTCTCCGAGCGCGCTTCGGGAGGCAACGATTCCTCCCAGTTCGGAATGAGCACCCGCTTGGTGGACTCCAGGGTCAAAATGACCAGTACTCCCACGATGCTGAAACCCATTGAAAGCATGAACACTGGCATATAAGAGCCAGTGAGCTCTCTGACCAATCCGCCCAACAGAGTCGCGATGGCATGCCCCATCATGGCGCCCATGATTTCCCAGCCGTAAAGAGTGGCCATGGGGCCGGGGCCGAAGTACTGCCGATTCACGACGAGATAGGCCGACATTTCTCCGCCGAAACCCAGTCCGAAAAGCATTCCAAACAAGTAGAAGGTCAAGGGGTCGTTGGCGAAGAAAAGAACTGCGACGGTAACGCATTGCAGGAACAATGCGAACATCATCACAGGCTTGCCGCCAATACGCTCAGCTAGGATCGGTACGACGAAACGGCCAATGATGCTGAAAATGGAGATGAAGGTGAGAATGAACGCAGCTTCGGTGATACCAATTCCCAGCTCCGTCGCGTATTGCACCGCATAAATGAGCACGATACCGTGCCCAGCGCAACCCAAGCCGTGGATAGTAGGCAGATTCCAGAACGCCCGGGTGCGGCGCATGTGCTGGCCGAAAACTTTGAGTCGCTGGCTCAGGACCTCCCTGGTAATCGACAGGTCGGGAGGGTCGTCGCCTCTAGTCCCGTAAGCCGCGACCCCTGCGTCGGCAGGCTTCGACCGGAAGAAGAAGCTCGAAACGATGATCAGCCCGCCACCCACAAAGGCGATGGCCCAGAAGGTCTCCCGCCAGCCAACGGCCTCCAGCAGCGCCGCAACCACCGGGGCCAGCAACGCGGACCCGATTCCACCCGCCCCCTGGAGAATGCCGGTTGCCAATCCCAGCCTGCGGCGGAACCACCCGCCGATGGAGGCCTGGAGTGGCACGAAGGTGAATGCTTGGGTTATAGCGAGAAGCACACCAAATGCGATAAAGAACTGCCAGACCTCGGTAACAATTCCCACCAGGAACATGCTGGCGAGATACAGCGCACCGCAGCCGAACATGATCGGACGGGCGCCGAAGCGGTCGCCCAGCATGCCTGCTACTGGAGACATGAGAGCTCCGATGAGGTAGTACAGGGAAATCGCCGCGCCGATGGTGACGATGTTCCAAGCAAACTGGCCTCCCTCGTCTCGCAGGAGGGGAACCATAATGCCAGCTGACATGCTGATGGACTGGCCGATAACCTGCACCACGACGAGGATCGACAGAATGACCCATGCGCGATGGAAGCGGAAGGGTGCCCTTGCGGTTAACTGTGCCATAAGACCTTAAATCGCAGAGTTAGCAGTAGCGGAAAGAACAAAATCAATGCAGCGGGCAGGCTTTCAAGAAGCCCTGGCCCCACCATGTATCGGCTGCTGCGTCGGAGGTCTCGCCGATGGGGGCAACGCCAAAGGCGGCGCGCGCCTGCTCGCCGCCTTGCGATTCTACGGTGTCGGAGTCCTGCATCGTTGAGCCGGTCAAGCCAAAGGTCAATTCCCGGCCCTCGGCATCAGACGCCACGGCCCAGGCTCCGAAGAAGATGATCAGCACCACCGTCACCGTGGCGACCACCACGAAGACGAATGGCGCTGGCATGTTGCGTATGAGGGTCAGCTGCCCACCTCCACCTCGAAGGGGAAGACCATGTTGTTGCCATACCCGCGGCCGTCCCACTTGTTTGGGAACTCTATGGGCTGCGTGTCGCCGAGGTTGTTGGTGGCGCGGCACATGATGGTGTGCTTGCCTTCTGCCGGAGGTGTCCAGTGGTGCTCCCACCGATTCCAAGAGTAGCCGACGCGCGGGTGTAGCGTGTCCACCGGCACCCAACTGTTGCCGCCGTCCTCGCTGAACTCTACCTTGGTGATCTCCTGCTCGCCGGACCAGGCGGCTCCCGCCAACTGGTATCCAGTCACCGGGATGACTTCGCCAGGAACGGGATTGGTGATGATGGACTTGACCTTGAGCTTGTTGTAGAAGGTGTATGGGATGGGCGAACCGGGCTCGTTCTGGGTCATGTACCGCTCGGTCATGTAGAAGCCCTTGAACTCGTGGTCCAGGACGTGGATGCCCACCAACCACTTGACCGAGTTCATGCCGTACCAACCAGACACCAGCAGACGCAGCGGCCGGCCGTGCATCAGGGGAAGCGGCTCGCCGTTCATTTCGTAGGCCAGCAAGGTGTCGGGATGCAGGGCCTTGGCCATCGGCAGGCTGCGTTCGTACGTCACCTCCGTCGGATCTCCGACGACCTCGTCCGGGCCGTGGTCGGCGCCTTCGAACATCACTTCAACGGCGCTGTCCTTTACGCCCGCCAGTTCCAGGACATCGCGCAGGGACACTCCAGACCATTCAGCATTGCCCATGATTCCGTGGCCCTTGATCTGCTCCATGACAGAACTGATGCGGAGGGCCTTGGTGTAGTAGTCCGGCACCGGGCTGTTGCCGCAGCACTCGAAGGTGACCTGAAAACGCCTCTGCGGCAGTTTCCTAAGGTCCTCCAAAGAAAGGGACAGTTCCTTTTCAACCTGGCCATCGACCTTCAGGCGATAGGTGTTGACGTCGATCTCGGGACAGTCCTTCCAGTGATTGCGCACGTAAAAGAGATCATTCGGAACAATGTTTTCCTGCAACGCAGCGGGCGGCGCGGCAAAGGTGCGCAGGCCGGCGTTGGTCGGAATGATCTGGGGTTCCGCCCGGGTCCCTATCTGCGGTAAGGCCATTTTCCCCTCCTAATGCCTGCGGCTTGCGCCTTTGGTTCTGGTTTTAAGTTCGACAGAATACAGGTTAGGCGGCTCGTCCTGGCCGCCCCCAGGTGAAATAACAGGAATCAGCTATTCCACGTAGCTGGTTTGCGGTTCATTGGTGGGGTAGGTGATAAGCAGCACTGCAGGCGTCCACAGGTGATTGACGAGCTTGTGCGGCGTTCCGGGAGGCGCCAGGAGCGTGGTCCCGGCGCGCACGGTGCGAACCTCATCATTGATAATTGCCTGAATGGCACCGGAGGTCACCTGTATGGAAACGTCGGTGTTGTGCACATGCATTCGCCCTTCCCAGCCGGGATTGATCTCCACTTCCTTGATGGTCAGAGACTCCGATCCCTGGGCGCTGGAAACAAAGTAGCGCTCCCTGACGCGGTTTACCGCGGCGGGCATGCGTATGTCGGAATGATCAATGAAAGGCATCTTCGCTCCACTACACTTGGGCATTTTACCATCACGACTTTAACAGCGCATTCTAATGCGGAACACGCCGGGATGTCTGGAATGGGCCCGGCGTGTCTGACTGTTTGCGTCGGCCCTGGTAAACCGTTGCCAGGCTACTCGATGGTTACAGGGTAGCCGACGATGGCGCTGAAATTCTTGCGCATATTGTTGTAGCGCGGCTCCCGGGACTGTACGCGGCCCACCTCATCAGTGGCGCGGGACATGATGGTGTAGTCGCCGGGCTTCGCATCCCACTTGTGGGACCAGCGTACCCACATGAATCTGTCGCGCGGAGCTTCGATATGAGCCACGTCCCAGGTCTCGCCATCGTCAACGCTGACCTCGACGTTGGTTATGGCGCCGGCGCCGCTCCAAGCATAACCGCGGATCATATGCTCGCCGGAGTTCATCACCTTGGTATTGTCGTTGGGGCTGGTGACGATGGACTTGACGCCGATGGTGGTGATCAGTTCCTTATCGGGGGAGTCTGCGGAATCCGCGTAGTAGTAGAACTGGTAGTGGTACCAGCATTCCGGCATCGTCTCTGTGATTTCCAAGCGACGCAGCCACTTGACTGACCAGTTGCCCGACCAGCCCGGCACCAGCAGACGCACCGGTGCGCCGTGCAGGTGCTCCAGCAAAGCGCCGTTCTGCGCCCACGCCAGAATGGTATCTGGATGCAGGGCTTTCTGAACCGGAAGGCCCTTGTCATAGTAAAAGGCGTCGGTGCCCTCTTCGGCGGTGGCCGGAACGCCTATGTCCCAGCCTTCGGCACGAATGTAGAGGGACTTGTCGGTCAACCCGGCTTCCTGCAACACGGCGTAGAGGGGCACGCCGGTCCACTCGCTGGCACTGAGAATCATAGCCTCGGAGGTGCGGGAGGGCCGGGGGCCTTCGCCCTTGAGGAACTCGAAGAAGGTGGCGTCCGAGCCGGAGCACTCCATTACCGTGCGCACCGATCGGCCCGGGAAGCGACGCAGGTCATCGAAGGACAGCGTCAGCGGATTCTTCACCTCTCCGTCGATGGTCAGCGACCAGTCCTTGGCAGTGATGAGTGGCGGGACGTCGAAGTGCTGCACAGTGTAGTGCAGGTCGGTAGGCGTGATAAGGCCCTCGAGGTCCATTACCGGAGTGCGGATGCGCACCGTGCGGCCCTCGTCGTCCAGCAAAGTAACTGGCTTAACGTCCTTGGAGGGCCAACCGTACCAGTCGCCGGTAAGGCCAGCGTTGGCCGCGTCTGAGCCTAAAGACTCATCCATTCGCAGAAAATCGGGCACCGCCCCTTCTTCGCGGGTAGTCATCCGGATTCCTCCCTAAAAAGTGAGTATTCCCCCAATGGCACACATGTGGGGGCACACAGCCGTGCGCCCCCAGACAGATTGCCTGACTCCTAGCTGGCGTATTTCACGCCCAGCTCGGTCTCCCACCTCAGGTAGTTCATCATCTCGCCGTAGCTTCGGTCCACGCCCAGGTAGTTGATGTCTGCGGGCGGGCGGACGATGCCGGTGAGACCCTGCTCCACAGGCAGACCAGCTTCGCGCCATTTTGCCATACCGCCTTCCAGTACTGACACGTTGCTGTAGCCCAGTTCTCCAAGAGTCGCTGCAGCCAACGCCGAGTTGCGACCAGTCGCGCAGGTGACTGCAATTGACGTGCTCTTGTCGGCGGCGATGCCGCCAATCTCAATTTCCAGCCAGCTGCGCGACAGCCAATTTGCTCCCGAAGTATGCCCTCCTGAGAAGTCCTGGCTGGTGTCTACGAACAACACAACGGATGGCGGACTGTCGTGGAGTTCCTGAGCCGAAACCAGCTTGACGCTGCGGAACGCGTCGCCAAGTCCAGCCACGGGTGTGCGCTCAACGCCGCTCACCAGTTCGCGTCCGGTAGCGGCCCACGCGGGAGCGCCTCCGTCCACGACGTAGACTTCCTTGTGTCCCATCTGGCGGTAGAATGACCCGGTCACCGTGGCGCGAGTTCGTCCATCGCAGCAGAAGACAATCGTGGAATTCCTGACCACGGCAAGGTCATCGGCCCGCTGCACCGCCTGTCCGCCGGGCCACCATCGAAAGCCAGGAATGTGGCCTTCGGTGTACTCATTGTCGGTGCGTACATCTACGAGGAAGACCGGTTCAGCGTCCCGCTTGGCAATGAGTGCCTCGAGTTCGTCCGGGGAAAGGTAGCGTACTCCGTCTTCCTCGGCGAGTCGGGCGGCGTATTCCTCAGCGGCTGCACGACCTTCCTCAGACACTTCCGGCAAGTCAACCCGGTCGGCACCATTCTCCAGCTCGAAACCGGCCAGCAACCATCCGGAAGTCCCGTTTTTCAGGCCCAGGGCCTGGATGCCCATGCGCTGCAGCACACGGGTACCGGTTATGCTGCGAGTGCGGCCGGCGCAGTTCAGGATAACCGTAGTGTCCTCGTCCAGCTCCTTGGTGACGTCGGTGATGCGGAGGGCCAGCTCGCCGCCGGGCATGCTGCGCCCACCGGGGATGCAGAACCGCTGAAACTCTTCCGGAGTGCGTGTGTCCAGGATCACCAGCTTGTCGCCGCGCTCGATGCGCTCGTGCAGGTCTTCGGCGGAGATTTCCGGAACGTGATGTACAGCTTCCAGCTTCTCACCGAAGTCCTTGCTGGGCACGTTGACTCCCCACTCGGTCGGGTAGTCGCGGGCTGACCAGCGATTGACGCCGCCGTCCAGAACGGAAACGTTGGTATAACCCAGCCGTTCCAGTGTTGCCGCAGCCAGGGGAGCGCGTTGGCAGTCATCGTCGCACACCACTACGTGAACGCTCTTGGCCGGCACGGAATCCTCGATGATGAACTCAATGCGGCGCCTAGGAATCAGGCAGGCCCCGGGGATGTGAGAACTGTTGTACTCGCCGGACTCGCGCACATCGATCAGGGCGAAAGGGACGGCCCCGTTGAGCAGTGCGTCCAGTTCAGCGTCGGAGATTAAATTGGTCATATTTTTCGGCTCGCAAGTTAGTGGATTGCGCCATTATGCGAACGCCCAAGAGTGGGTGTCAACCCGAAGCCGCGCCTGTGCTATACTCACAGCGTTATGGTCAACCCGAACGAAGAATTGGGCGAAATACCGCTGTTCCCACTGAATTTGGTGTTGTTTCCGGGCATGCCACTGCCGCTGCATATCTTCGAAGAGCGGTACAAGACCATGATCGGCGACTGCTTGCGCAACAACACCCCCTTCGGCGTGTCGCTGATTCGCTCCGGCGAGGAAGTGGGCTCGCCAGCCGACCCCCAGCGCGTTGGAACAACGGCGCGTGTCCTTCGCTCGGAGTTGCTGGAACAGGGGCGAATGAACATCATTACCAAGGGTGAGCGCCGCTACGAAATCGTTGAGATAACTCAACAGGAACCTCACGTAGCTGCATTGGTGAAGTTTATCGGTGAGCCGGTTGGGGACGGGTTCACCGGCGTGTCGTCGGAACTGACCGGAGAGTTTAAGAAGCTGATGCAGAGCCTGGTTTCCCTCAGCGGGGGATACACGGCTCAGGTGGATGTTCCAGAAAACCCCGTCGACCTGTCCTACATGATCGCCGCCAACTTAGACGCCCCAATTCCGGTGCGCCAAGAATTGCTGGAGGCCCCCACAGCCGGCGACCGGCTCAACCGCCTCGTTCCGCTTCTGAAACGCCGCAACCACGCGCTCCAGGAAGAACTGGACAAGCGAAACCCCTTCCGCGGCCCGCGACTGAACTAACGACTAGATTCGATATATGACAGGAGAGCCCAGGTCGTAAGATCTGGGCTCTTTCATTTGTTCCTGTTCGGCATCCTCTACTTAACTTTAGGCTTTAAGCTCCGAACAGCCTTAACGCTCCGGACTCCGGAATGTACCCGCTGAACAGTTCGGGATGGATCATCTCAGCCATGATCTCAAGGCCAGTCACCAGGCGCGGACCGGACCGGCTGGTGTAAGCACTTGCATCTACCACGTAGACCCGGTCGTTGCGCACGGCGGGAAGGTCCTTCCAGCCTTCGCGCTCGGCCAGGATGGGGATGTCCTCCAGCCCGCGCTTCACGTCGAAGCCGCAGGGCATCATCACGATGACGTCTGGCCGACGCTCGACGACCTCTTCCCATTCCAGCTTGAAGGTGCCGGTGTCCTTGTCGCCAAAGGTGTTGCTGCCGCCGGCAATTTCCACCATTTCCGGCACCCAGTGGCCGCCGCACATCAGCGGGTCGGCCCATTCCACGTGCAGCACGCTGGGCCTGGTGTCCGCATCGGCGGCGCGGGCGGCCACCGCGTCGATGCGCGCCTGCATGCTTTCGCCAATTTCGTTGGCCTTGTCTTCTGTTCCAGTGGCCCGACCCACATTCTTGATATTCTCGATGATGTCTCCAAGCAACTGCGGGTCCAGCGAAAGGACCTCAGGCTTCTTGGCCAGGCTCAAGCTCACCTCGGCTACCTGCCGAGACGATATGGCTCAAACCTCGCAGATGGCCTGGGTGATCAGGAGGTCGGGCTCGGCGGCCTGCAGCACCTCTTCATCTATCTCGTAAATGCCCAGCCCTTGCTCCAGCCGTTCGGCGATGACGCGGCTGATTTCCCCGCTAGTGGGCGCCTGCCCGGTGAACACGCTGCGCACGACCCACGGCTTGTTGCGCACGTCCGGCGGGTAATCGCACTCGTGAGTCACACCCTTCAGACTGTCCCCCAGCCCCAGCTGGTAGACAATTTCGGTGGCACTGGGCAAAAACGAGCAAATGTTCATTCCAAACCTTCTCTTTCAACCCCGGAGAACAAGGAGTCCATGCATTAGTTCCCCTTTGCCCTCCGTGGTATTCGAACCCTAGCGGCGCTTCTCGCCGTGAGAGGTAAGACCCACAGTGGTATCAGCGGTCGCCACGGCGACCGAACCATAGAGGGGTCAACGGCGTTTCCAGGTCTCCACCAGTTCGTGGGCCTGATCGTCGTCCACTCCCCACATTTCGAAATGGATGCGAACGGCATCGTACAGTGTGAGCTCGCTGGGTGCCTTGTCCGGGTCGCGGTACGACTCGATGCCCACTTCCATCCAGTCGAGGGCGATGTCCTCGGTGTTGGCGATGCGCTCCACCATGTTTACGGCACAGGCGGTGATGCCGGAGAAGAACATCTCGCCGGCCCCGATCTCTTCGCCCCCAGCGTCATCGGCGACCCAGTGGTGGTTGCGGGCGTTGCAGATGGCGCGGCCCAGTGTGCCGGTGCTGTAGCTCTTGGCCTGGTAGGACAGGGTCAGGTTAGGCATGGCTACCTCCTTTCATGTTGGTAGACTCACTGCGATTTCTCAATTGGGGGTTTACGCCCCAACTACCTCCCTTGCGAAGAGAGGGGATCAGATTCGGGATTCTAATCGGCAACCCTATAGGCGACGCACTCGACGATTTCGATAGTAAGTGGTTTCTGCGCCAGGCCCGTGGTGCCGATGACGGCTCGGCATGGCGGATTGGGAATGAACTCGCGATAAACCTTGTTGAACTCTTCCCACAGGTCCATGTTTGTGAGAAAAACGATCAGCTTGATGACCCGACTGTAACCCGTGCGCGCCGCGGTCAAGATGGTTTCGACGTGCCGCAGGCAGGCGCGATACTGATCGCTGTAGGTCTCGCCAACGGTAATTCCGTCAAAGTTCGAGGGCGTTGTGCCGCGGCAGTAGACCTTAACCGCCTTGACCTTCAGCATCCGAGTCAGATTTTCCTCGAAGTAGTCACTGTACATCCCCGTGCGATACGAGACAGAATCGGTGGCGTAGTGTCGGCCGTCTTCGATGATCAGGTCCAGCAGCCGGTCCCGCTGTTCGAAGGGCAAGGCCTGCGCTTCTTCAATGTTCAAATCATCCAGATTGGCAAGGGTGAGAGCGGCTTGTCCAGTCTGTGTCATCGGGTAGAAACCTCGGGCAACTGTGCGGAATGTAGCGTTAGGGGGCCCTTGAATAGCGATGGCCTATATTAGCCTGCTGCGGTTCGGCCATGCAAGACGAAGACTTTTGACACCGCCGGAAACAGCCCCGTAAGATGGCTGGAACGAAAGAGAGAACGGAGCGCGCAATGGCAACGATCCCCGAGCTGAAAGAGAAATACGAGAGCCTTGACCGGCAGCTGCCTGCCAAGGGAGAGGAGGCTCTCGACCCAGACTGCCTGCTGACCTTTGAGTACGAATACCCCGAGCGGGACACCGAGGTGGTGATCGACACTGACGAGTTCACCGCCGTATGCCCGTGGACCGGCCTTCCAGACACAGGCGAACTGATAATCAGCTACATCCCTTCACGCAGTTGCATCGAACTGAAATCTCTGAAGTTCTACCTGCTGTCCTACCGCGACGTGGGCATCGTGCAGGAGCATGCTGCCAACCGACTCCTCAACGATCTGGTCGCCTGCTGCCGCCCCCGCCAGATGAAAATCACCCTGGACTACAAGATCAGGGGTGGCCTCCACACATTGGTGAATGTGGAGTACCGGGGGGACTAGACCCGCCCATACCCTAAAGTCTCAGCAGTTCAGTCAACTCGCGGATGCTCGCCAGTTTCTCCAGGCGGTCGGCCGCCTCCGCCACTTGCTCGCTGCGGCCCGGACCCAGGACTTCCCCGGTCAGGAACGAGAACTTCTGCTTCAACTCGTCGGGCGCTGCCGGATTGCGGTGGTCGCCATGATGGGCAATCACCGATTCGCTCATGGTGCGACCGTTGAGGAGCGACACGGTAACCCGGGCGGCGGGGTAGTCGTAACGGCGCAGGTCCATTTCCGCATCAGCAGCCACAGACACCCGTTGGGCCAGGGTCAGCGTCTCCTCATCCGACAGCTTTTCCTCGTAGAACGCGGACACACCGGTCGACCTGAGAGTCACGGCGGCGGCAACCGCATACGGCAGGGAGAACTTGGCAGCCAGCATGTTGGGAGGCGCCGGATCGGTCATTATCGAAGCAAGCGGCGGAGCCAGCACGTCGATTCTGTCCACCTCGGAGGCTGAGAATACCTCCCGTTGCAGAATGTTCTGCATCCCATCCAGCGCCGGATGGTTGTAGAGGCAGCAGGCGTGCAGCTTGAAGTAGTTCTGCTGGATCCGCAGCGGCCCACCCTCTCCGAGTCCATCGACCACTGACTGTTGACTGAATCCCTTGCCCAGCAGCAGTCCATAGATGTCAGACGGGCCATCCTTCAGTGCGGTGAACCCACACCGGACCAGGTTGGCCGCCATGATCCCCTGCATCCCGGAACGGCCCGGGTACAGGTTGCGGACCGTCGCCCCCTCGATACAGGGCGTCCAGGTATTTGCTGGACTCATTGACGCGGCTAGGCTGATGGCTTCCGCCGTCTCTGCCTTGGAAAAGCCCAGCAGCCGGGCCGTGGCCACGGCAGACCCTACCGTCCCCCACGTACCATGGGAGTGGACCTCGGCACGCACCGTCGTGCCGGTGCCGATTCGCGAAGTTACTTCGTAGGCGGCGATAACGCTCTCGAGGAACTCTTTCCCGCTGGCCCCAACTTCCTCTGCCACGCCCAGTGCCGCCGGGATGACGTGAATGGCCGCGTGGCCGCCTCCCAGGCGGTTGCCTTCGTCCACCTCCAGGGCAACCCCTGCGGTTCCGTTGGCCAGCGCGGCCATGGCTGCGCTGGCGCGGTGCGGATGGCCCGCTATGACCGACGTACCCTCTCCACCCATCCTGACCGCCAACTCTGCCAGCTTGCGGTTCTCGGGCAGGCCGCTTCCGGCCACAATGGCGCCTATGGTGTCGAGCACTACGGTTCGGGAGTCATTCGCCGCCCCGTCGCCGAGGTCTTGCAGCCTCAGGTCGCAAACAAAACCGGCCAGCCGTTCCAGGTACTCAGGATGTTCGCCCATCTCTCCACCCTTTCTTCTTAACTGCTAAGTTTCGGGGAGCGTGTGCTAAATGGCCAACATGCAATATGGGATTGCCCGCCGGTATACGAATCAGCATAATGGCATCCAAGATGAGCGACAAGAGAAAATTGACCTTTGCCTACTTTTCCAACCTGCGCGTTCCGATGGCTCTGAAGCGGAAGCTGAGGCTAATTCGGGACAATAATTTGACCAAGATCCGCAGGGTGCGCGGCTGCTGCGGGCAATACGGTCAGCCAGGTTGTTGACTGCGTGAAGTCGAGCCGCCGGGCGGCGGCCACCATCACAGCCACTGACCCGTTAACGCAACGAGAACCGGATTGCGGCCTGGCAGTTTTCGGTCGGTTATCCGCTCGTGCCGGTCCTCATTTGGGACTGCGCAGTTCCAGCCAGGCAGATACCCACCCACCAGTGCTTCCCGTGCCCTCGTCGTTTTCTGCTGAGCCCCAAGTTGGTCAGGCGCATCCCGAAGGCCCGCTGCGAGACCGGTTCATACCGTGATTCGATGCACCATTCCACGAAGCCGGCATAGAGTTCACCCGCCAGCATTCTCTGGTCGGCCCCGGTTTCGCACCGCTCGGCGATGAAGCGCTGAATGATGCTGTTCACTGGAGCTGGCATCAGCGTAGTCCCGTTTCGGTCAACGGGTGTGTCAACTCCCAGGTGTTCCGGGGTTGTCCTTTCGTCGCTCTCGAAATGCCACCGGCCCATCTGCTCTTCGACGGCGACGTCCCAGCCGTCGTCGGGTACCACTGGCTGTCTCGGAGCCTCAAATGGCGGGGCGTCCGGTGCCAGGCGCCGTTCGCCATTGTTGCCCGGGTAGCCGCGAGGCGGCAAGCTGGCTGGCGGCGGCGCAGGCTCATCCGCAGTGGCGGGAGAGCCGATCACGCCTCCATATTGCCTCAGGGAAGGCAGGCGGCCCGGCAGTGTCCTCGTAGCCCCATTGGTCCCGGCATCAGCCGCTGCTCCCGCGCTGGCGACGCAGTACTCCAGCAGAGAAATGAAGCGGTCCAAGCCACCAAAGTCGTCCCAGCTAAGCACTCGCCCTTCGAGCCCCGCGGCATTCAGGGTGAATCCGATCCGCCGAATCTGGAATTGGCGACGGTAAGGCGGTGGGCACTCCCACACCGGCTGCAGTATCGACCGCTGCACGGCCAGGCCAACGAGATATATCGCGGAACGGGCGGCACGCAACTCGGGCCATGGCTCTTGAATCGGCTCTCCCGGGAAAGCCTTCGCCATGCTGCGGTGCGCCTGCTGGGCGGCAACGGCGAACCCCGCCCTCATCTGGTTGGACGCGCCGCGAACCAGTTCAGCGTAAGGGTCCGATTCGGGGGAACGGACGCGGCCAGAGAAGGAATTGGACGGCGACCGCTCCGAAGGAGGATACAATACGGGTTCAGGGGGTATCCGGCCCGCTGTCGCGGCTTTCCAGAAAGCTTCGACGAACGCCAAATTTTCTTTTACCAGCCTGATTTCTTCACCCGGTTTCACACTCACCACCGCCCGGCACAGATTCCAGGGATCGCATTCCGCCCCCGCGAGACGGGCAAGCGGAATGCGCTGGTCTCGGGTTAACCCGGAAACTACTTGCTGAGGTCCATCACCACCTTGATGATGTTGTCATCTCGCTGGTCGTACATATCATACGCCTTCTGGACATCGGAAAAGCCCATCTGATGGGTGACCAGCGGGGAGGGATCGCACCAGCCGCGCTGGCGCAGGGCCACGATTTCCTGAATATGGCTGATCGGGTCGCCGCTGCGAGCGCCCGTGGTAGGGATGATGCGAGGCTGCTTGTCCATGAGCCAGTTATGTTCCAGGGGAATGAATTCCTCTTCCTGGATTCCGAAGACGATAATGGTGCCGTTCTGGCGCACCAGTCTGAATGTCATGTTAAAGGTGTCAGCGTAACCCGCCGCTTCCACGACCACGTCGGCACCCGCACCTCCCGTGATCTCAGCCACCGCCTCCTCCAGGTTCTCCCTGTCGGGGTTGACCTGATGCGTGGACCCGAATCCCTTGGAGGCCTCGAGTCGGTAGTCCAACAGGTCAACGGCAATGACGTTTCGTGCCCCGATGCGGGAGGTGATCATGGTAAAGCTCAGGCCGATGCTCCCCTGACCCATCACCACAACGTTTTTGCCAAGCAGGTTGGGCATCTGCTGGCAGGAATAGAGCACCGTACCTGACGGCTGGCACATCACCCAATCGTCCAGCGAGCCCTCGTCGGGCAGCAGGATCATGCGCCCGGGATCGGAAGTAATGTATTCCACCAGCCCGGCTGAGCCGCGGGGCGGTATGACGATGACGCGCTGCCCCTCGTGGTAGTCGTCCGTGCGGCTGTCAACGATGGTACCGGCGAGTTCGTGGCAGGGGTGCCCGATGGGCGCCGGATAGTACTCCTCGGGGTTGATGGCGAACCCGTGGCGGATGTCGCTGCCGCAGACTGACACTCGCTCCAGCCTGACCAGGCACTGCCCGTCATCAGCAGCGGGCGTTTCCGCCTCCAGTAATTCGAAGAGCTTGGGGCCGACAAGTCTGGCCGCTTTCATCCTGCTTAATTCTCCCTTGCGAATATAGCGGAGCCGGAGACCGGCCCCAGCAATCATTTTCGTTATATTAATGGCAAGTCTACGTTTACGGCAATATTTGCACTCTCAGTGCCCACGGAAGGTCCATGTGCACAGTTCGCTGGTAGCCGTTATTAAATGCAAGAGAAGGCCGCGATTGACATCTATTTACCCGCTTGGCCATAGCGGAAGCAGTCGACGACGTGATCGTTGACCATGCCGGTGGCCTGCATGAAGGCGTAGCAGATGGTGGGACCAACGAACCGGAAGCCACGTTTCCGCAGCTCCTTGCTCATGGCCGCGGACTGCGGAGTGCTGGCGGGGACGTCGGCCAGGGACTGCCAGGCGTTTTTCACAGTGGCGCCGTCGACAAAGGCCCAGACGTAGGAATCGAAGCTGCCGAACTCCCTCTGCGCCTCAAGGAATGCATGGGCATTCCCGATGGCCGCCGCCACCTTCAGCCGGTTGCGCACGATTCCTGGGTTGCCCAGCAGCCCGACGACCTTGGCGTCGTCGTACGCGGCGACGCGCACCGGATCGAAGCCGTCGAAGGCCTCGCGGTACGACTCGCGCTTCTGCAGGATCAGCTCCCACGACAGGCCGGCCTGCGCGCCCTCGAGGATCAAGAACTCGAAGAGACGCTGATCGTCGTGCAGCGGAGTGCCCCACTCTTCATCATGGTAGGAAATGCTGAGCGGTGTGTTGGCCCATGAGCAGCGTTCAGGCATGGCTATGGCGTCCAAACGTTGAAGTTGGTGAAACTGGGAGATCCTTGGTTCCCAAAATAGAAGTTCGCGACTGCGCTTACGCCCCCTGAGTTCTGATTATGCAGCAGATCGAGTCTTGCCACCATTTGCCCGTTCAACAGCAACAGCCCGGTGCTGCCGAAGGCGACCAGCATGACGTGGTTCCTGTCACGGAACGCCGCTCCCGACTCGGAAACGGCTCCCTTCGCCAGGTCGACGTAGCCGCCGCTGGTGGCGCTGCGTGCTGTGTGAAACCACTTACCTTCATCAGAAACGCCTACGACCTCAAGCACGTTAAAGGCAGGGTTGCGGAACACGAATCCGTAGTCCCAGTTGCCCCCGACTGGACTTACGAATTCTGCCTCAGCCACCAAGTCGCGAGTCCACAGCCCCGTATTGTATTCGGTTATCCTGCTCGCCCCTGCAGGCAGGCTGCCGCCGGTCGGGCCGAAACGCTTCTGCAGTTGGATTGCCTGGAATCTCTCGAACCTTGTGGAGACACCGGAAATTTCATTGCCAGGATTGGCACCCGTGATCACTGCCACGTCGCCGACCCTGCCCACTGCGGACAGGTCTATCGGCGATACAAACTCGCCATTCACGAAGAGCATTCCCCAATTACCGGTCGCAAACAGCACGATGCTGTTCAGCTGGCCTACCCCTCCGTTGAACACCTGGAGGGGACCTTCCGTAGTTTCTGGACTCGAACCGCCCGCAGCTACCGCAACCTGCCACCGGCCAGCACTGGTCACTATAGCCCGGACGGACGCGCCACCGGCTTCTCTTATCGAGAAGCCGTAGTCCCAGGACCTGCTGCCCGACGAGGCGGGGTTTACGAAGGTCGCGCTGACTGCCACGTCGGTCATCGACACTCCGGCACGAAAGGCCTCCAGACGACCGTCCTGGGGGTCGTGCCGCAGCGCCCCACTCACCGGGCCGAAAACATTGCCCTCGTCCTCTTCCGGCCCCGGCCTTGGTGTTGAGGTTGGTCCCGGCGTCGGCACAGAGGACGGCACGTCCTGAGGGGTGGGGGTAGGTGAAGCAGCGGCGGACCTGAGGTGAGGAATCTGGTCCCGCACGGTGGTCTCTGAAACGGCAGACCCGAGGCCCTGTGCCGTCCTGCCGGAACTGGTCTGCTCTATTCGAAAGGTGTTTATACCCAGTATCTCCCCCGACATCGAAAGCATTGGCCCACCGCTGTTGCCCGGGTTGATCGCTGCGTCGGTCTGGATCACGTCGCTCAGATGCCCGGAGTCGTATCGGATAGCCGATACAATGCCCCTGGTGATGGAGGCCTGTCCCGACAGCCCCAGCGCATACCCTATGGCAATTACCTCGTCTCCGGGCTCCAGGCTGGCTGAGTCTCCGAAGGGCAGCGACTCGAACCTGGCGCAGCAAATGCTTACGACCGCTAAGTCTCGCACTGCGTCGGTGCCAAGCACGGTTCCGGTGTAGGTATCCCGGTCATTCACCACTACGCTGACCCTGTTGCTACCGGCCGTCACGTGCTCGTTGGTTACGACAAAAGCGGTCTGCCCCGTAGTCTCGTAAATGACTCCCGAGCCGACACTGGAGCGGGTCGCGATACGAACCACGGCAGGCCGGACCAGCTTCACCATGTCAGTCAGGGGCATCCTGTCTCCCACAGGAGCGCTTGTCGGGGCGGGCGTTGCCGTCGGAATGGGAGTGGGTGTCGGGGCGGGAGAGGGAGGAATCGCCGGCGTCGCTCCGTCCGCCAGGACCGTCGTCGGTATGACCACCGTCGGCTCGGCCTCCGGTACGGCAGTGGGCGCTCCAGTAGGCATGGCCGCGATGGTGGCCGCCATGCGTGCCTCGACAGTGGCGTCGATGTCCGGCGTTGGCATGGGAGCGAGGGTGGGGGCCTCGGTGGCCGCAACATCCGCCGCCGACGTAGCATCCGGGTCCGGCATCCGCGGAGGCGCCTCGGTGGGCAGCGCCGCTGCGACGGCAGCCTGCACCGTCGCTCCCAGATCGTGGGTGGGTTCGGGCCGAACGGGCTCGCTTCCCACGGTGCACGCCGCGAACACCGGGGCGAACACCGGGAGGATTAGCAAAATAGCCACTGCAAAGACGACTCTCATGGCAGGCGCGGTCAGCTCTCCAGCGCCGGACAGGCAGGCCGACGCCCTTCATTTCACAACTCTTACCGGCAGGCTTATTATAGGATAAGCAGTTGGGCGTAGCTCAGCAGAATCGCAGGAGGCCAGTATCAATGCCCAAGGAATATGACGTAATCGTAGTCGGCGCCGGCAACGCGGCCCTTTCCGCAGCCATCGCCGCCAGAGAGACATGCGAGTCCGTAGTGGTCGTGGAGAAGGCTCCGGAGTACTTCCGCGGCGGCAACACCTACTTCACCGGCGGCATCATCCGCTTCGCTTTCAACGGGCTTGGGGACATCCAGACAGTGATTCCCGATATGTCGCCCACCGAGGTGGAATCGGTCGAGGTCGGCAGCTACACCGAGGACCAGTTCTATGACGACATGATGCGGGTGACCCAGGGCAACAGCGACCCGGAACTGGCCCAGATCCTGGTAAGCCAGTCGTTGCCGACGATGCAGTGGATGCGCTCCAAGGGCGTCCGGTTCGTCCTGTCCTACGGGCGGCAGGCCTTCCGCGACGAGGAGATCGGCAAGTACCGCTTCTGGGGCGGGTTGCTGGTAGAGGCCGTGGGGGCGGGCAAGGGGCTGTCTGACCAGCAGTTCGACGTGTGCAAGGCCCAGGACGTCGAGGTACGGTACTCGACCCAGGGCACCGAGCTCTTGCGTGACCAGACCGGCCGGGTCAGCGGCCTGCGGGTGCTGGGACCCGAGGGCGTTGAGGATATCTACGGCAGCTCCGTCGTGCTGGCCGCCGGCGGCTTCGAGGCAAACTCCGAGATGCGCTGCCGCTACCTGGGCCCCGGGTGGGAGCTGGTCAAGGTGCGCGGCATCCCATACAACACCGGCGACGGCATCCGCATGGCACTGGACGCCGGAGCCATGCCCCACGGCCACTGGAGCAGTTGCCACGCTGTGGCGTGGGACCTGAACGCCCCGGCCTACGGCGACCGTACCATCACCGAGCTGTTCCAGAAGCACTCCTACCCCTTCGGGGTCATCGTCAACATCAACGGCGAACGGTTCCTGGACGAGGGGTACGACTTCCGCAACTACACCTATGTGACCTACGGGCGGGCGCTGCTGACCCAGCCGCAGGGCGTGGCCTTCCAGATCTTCGACGACAAGGTCAAGCACCTGCTGCGGGACGAGTACCACATCCCGCAGGTGACCATGGCCCAAGCGGATACCATCGAGAAGCTGGCCCGGCGGCTGGACATCGACCCCGAGGGACTGGTTGCGGAAATCAAGGAGTACAACGCGGCCGTCCAGACCGAGACTCCCTACAACCCGACGGTCAAGGACGGACGCCGCACCGTGGGGTTGTCGCCCGACAAGACCAACTGGGCCCAGCCGATCGACACGCCGCCGTACCTGGGGTACGCGGTTACCTGCGGCATCTCCTTCACCTTCGGCGGGGTGCGCATCGACAACCGGGGCCGGGTGCTGAACACCAGCCTCGAGCCGATTCCCGGTCTCTATGCTGCGGGCGAGATGGTTGGCGGTATCTTCTACCACAACTACCCGGGCGGGTCCGGCCTCAGTGCTGGCATGGTGTTCGGCCGCCTGGCAGGCAACAGTGCCGCCCAGAACGCTGAGGCGCTGCGGGACTAAGCGAGCGCGCTGCCACGGAACACACATGCATCCGGCTGCGTCGGGCACACGACGTGGCCGGATTTACGTTTACGGCGCTGGCCCTAGAACCAGTTGGACTTGTCGACCAGGTTGCGGAGGGGGCGTCCCTCGTTGAACCGTTTGCAGTTGTCCACGAACAGTTCAGTGCGACGGTCGTCGAGGTAGGGGCCGACACCGGCGACGTGGGGCGTGATCAGGACGCCCGGCGCGGTCCAGAGGGGATGGCCGGCTGGCAGCGGCTCGGTCTGGAACACGTCCAGGCCCGCTCCGGCGATTTCACCCGCCCGCAGTGCTTCCGCCAGGTCGTCGAGCACGGTCGTTGCGCCGCGCCCGATGTTGATGAAGAAGGCGCTATTTTTCATAGCGCGGAATTGAGCCCTGGTGAACATCCCTTGCGTTTCCGGCGTTTCGGGCACAGTAACGAGCACGAAATCGGCGCGGGGCAGCACGTCCAGCAGGTTCTCGGGGCGATGCAGCTCCGCCAGTCCTGGGCTGAGCTCTTCCAGCCTTGGGTCGACGCCCAACACGGTCATGCCGAACTCGGAGCACAGGCGGGCGGTCTCGCCTCCGATGCCGCCGACTCCGACCACCACCGCAGTTGCTTCGGGCAGGTAGATGGTCGGGTAGCCCTGCCGCCAGACTCCCTCGACCTGCTGCGGGATGTAGACCTGGAAACCGCGGGCGAAGGCCAGCAGGAAGGCCATGATGTGTGCGCTGATGTGGTCGTTGTAGATTTCGCGGGTGTTGGTGACCATCACTTCGCTTTCGATCAGTTCCCTCGTGTAATAGCCCGCCCGGGGGCCCGCCTGCGGGCATGCGACCCAGCGCAGTTTCTCCGCCCTCTCCAGCAGTTCGGGGACGATGTCGCCGAATGCAGCGTCGGCATCGCCAATGACCTCCATCGCCTCGCCCACCGTGGGGCACAGATGGACGTCGATGCCAGGAACCTCCTGTTGAAGCAGCTCGGGCCAGTGTTCCTGGTAGTTGGGTGGGCAGATAACCAGCTTGAACGCCATGCTCTTCACCTGTTCCCATTTGCGTAGTGGCGCCAGTTTAGGTATGGCCGGAGCAGATGGTCAAACGTCTGGCATCATCGACGCATCAGCCATCGAAGCGAATCCCGGCGTCCTGATGTCGGTTTGAAGCCTGCCCCTGACGGCGCGGCCTGGGGAAGGCGGCTCCGCTCCTCGTCAGAAGGCGAGGATGGGTTTGAGGATTCCGCTGCGGCGGTGTCGGCCCCTGGGCCGGGGGCGTCTGCCCCGGGTGAAGGTGGCGCGGGCTTCCCTGATGAGCTTGGCGGAATACTTGGCGATCTCCTGAGGGAAGGCGATCAGCCAGGCGGGGTACAGGGGTTTGGGGGTCTCTCCCGCACGGCGCGGGCTGGGGGCACTGGAGGCGGAGTCCCGCTGCATGGCGGCCCTGACCATGCCGTTCGCCGAGGCCCTGGGCAGGACCGAGTGGAGGAAGCCCTCGGGCTCGGGGCTCCTTTTCTCCTTCAGGCAGCGCTGGATGTAGAGGTTCAGGTCCATGAAGGAGGCGTAGCGGATGCCTGCTTCGCGAGCCATCTGGACGACTTCGAACGGGGTGGGTAGCGGTTTCTGGTCCGCCTGGGCTTTCGCCCAGTGGTCGCAGATGTCCTGGGCTACGCGTTTGGCGCGGACTACGGCCAAGGGGAGGGCGAGCTTACGCTCGAGGGCTTCGAGCTGGTTGCGGAGGCGGGCGATGGACATGGTTTTTCTCTCCGGTTTTTGGTCTGTCAGTTCGGGGTGCGGTAGCTGACGGTCGGCCCTTCGACAGGCTCAGGGCCAGCGGAAAATTTTTGTTTTTCCGGCCATTTCCGGCCAAATTCGGCCATTTTCGGCCATTTCGGGGTGATGCGAGTGGGGTGCTGGGTGCCTTCGGCAGATCCTATTCTATGTAGAATGTTTGTGCTATACATTGTTTAAGTTTATGCGGGTTGGCAGGCGGGGTCAAGGGGCTGGGCGTCAGTGTCTGAACTGTGATTTGTTTGATTATGGGATGGGCATGATTTTGGGGTTGTTGGTCGGTGGTGGTGGCTTGCGGAGGTTGGACGGGGGGTGTGGGTTGCTGCTTTGGCGGGGATGACGATGGGGGGAGGGGAAGTTGGGGGTGATCGTAGGTTGTTTGCGTAGTGGGTCCCCGCTTGCGCGGGGGTGGCGGTGGGGGGCGAGGGAGTTGGAGTGGGCTTGGGCTTGGGCTTGGGGGAGACGGTGATGGCGGGAATGATCGCTGGGCGTTGCGGTGACGGTTGGGGCGCGGAGGGTGGTGGCCTGGTTGCCTTGCCGGGCCTTGCATTGCCAGCGGGTGGTATCATGGGGTTCCCGATGGTTTGGCCTGTTTTCAGTCAGGAAAGCGGTGACAGTATATGAGCGTCAATAGCCCCGCGCGGCGTCCCGTGTATTTCGGTTGGTACGTCGTCGCGGCGTCGGTGTTTGTTGGCTTTACCGCCGTGGGTGCGCGCAACGGGTTCGGTGCCTTCGTTACGCCGATGAGCGATGAATTCGAGTGGAACAGGCTCACCATTTCCTTTGCGGCTGGTTTGGGGATTCTGCTGAATGGGTTCATTCAGCCCTTTATGGGTCAGCTTTTCGACCGCACCGGCGGCCGAAAGCTCATCCTGGGTTCGGTGTTTGCGCTGGGCCTGGTGACCATATCCCTGTACTGGACCTTCAACTTCCTGTTCTTCGTTTTCGTGTTCGGCGTGCTGGCTTCGGTGGCGCAGAGCGGGTTGTCCCTGACCAACACTTCCGCGCTGCTGTCCCGGTGGTTCGTGAGAATGAGGGGCACGGTCATCGGCATCAACTCGACGGCACTGTCGCTCGGCGGCTTGGTGATGGTGCCTCTGGCCGTATACCTGATGGACGCCGCCGGCTGGCGCATTGCCTGGATTGGATTGGGTGGCGCGGTGCTGCTGTCCCTGCCCCTGACCTGGCTGTTCATTCGCGAGAATCCGGCGCAGATGAACCTTCGCCCCGACGGGGATGATGAGCCGTCGGAGGGAGGCGTTGCCCGCCACCCGGATCGCACTCCGGGGCCGCTGGAAGCAACATCGTGGCGGGAGTCGCTGCGGTCGTGGCCCTTCTGGCAGATGTCGGGCGCCTATTTTGTTTGTGGCGCGACCACCTTCATCCTGTCGATCCATTTCATCCCTTACGCCGAAGACCGCGGGATGGAGCGGGGCACCGCGGCGCTTATATTCGCCGTAATGAGCGGCCTGAACATCGTGGGCGCCACATCTGCGGGCTTCCTGTCGGACAAAATCGGGGGCACCAAGAACTGGCTGACCCTGGTCTACACCGTGCGCGGACTGGCCTATCTGGTGTTGCTGATCACGCCCTTCATCCCCGGCATGTCCACAGCGGGGCTGTGGATCTTCGCCTGCGTCGCGGGGTTCTCCTGGATCGCCACGTTGCCGCTAACGTCGTCGCTGACCGCCGAGGTTTACGGGTTGCGGGCGATGGGCACCATATCCGGCATCACTTTCATGTTCCACCAGATAGGGGGGTTCGTAAGCGTGACCCTAGCCGGGTGGCTCTACGACGTCACTGGCTCCTACACCCTGCCCTTCACCATAATCGGTTCGCTGCTGGCGCTGGCGGCCGTGTCGGCCTTCACCATCCGCGAGAAGAAGTACTCGGCGCGGTATCAGCCGCAACCACGAACGATATTTGTGACTGATGCCTGATCCTGCCGGGCTCTTCAGGATGATACTGCTCCACCAGGGTGACGCCGCTGACCCGGAATTGATCCACTGGCTGAAGGAACGGATGGATGAAATCTTCGGCGTCGGCCCGTGGGCCATGGTGGGGGCGACGACGGCCATCATCGTCGCCATCCCAATATCCATCGGGCTTTTCTATCTCTACCAACAACGCCGGGGCGGCACTCCGTTGCCCTGACGGGGGCGGCAGTGGAGTTGACGTAGTCCCAAGGGCTTTTGATTATCAAAAACTCCTTTCGCGTTGAGCCTGTTGATGAACCGTCCGTTCGTGGTTCGACGGGCTCACCATGAATGGACTGGAGTCAGGCCGGAAAGACCCTGGGGTAGTCATGCTGCACTTGTCAGGGGGCGGTGGTTCGACGGGCTCACCATGAACGGACTGGAGTCGAGCGAACGGACTGGCGTCGTGCCGGAAAGACCCGAGGGGCCCTGAGGTAGTCATGCTGCACTTGTCAGAGGGCGGGAGATTGGGTAGACTAACTTTCGCTTAAATGGCGGTGTATTTCTGCCCCCGCAGAGCGCGCGCCGCCTGATTCTGGAGACCTGCACAATCGGTCCGTGGACTTAAGTAACGACGACATTTTCTATAGGAGGGTGTATCCAAACTGCTATGTTTGACAAAGATTCGTTAGACTCTCTATTTGACGATCTTCGCGACCAGTACGAGCTCGAGCCCGACTGGGAGGAGATTCAGCGAGATGCCCATCTGGGCGTGGCCAGGCTGGACGGCGGAGTCGAGATCGGTGGCATCGACCCCCGCGTGGCCGAGCTGGTTGTCCGGTACAACCCCGGTTAGTTCTCGGGACGCGAGGACCTGGTCCTTGAACAGACTGAACGGCCCCAACAGCTGGGGCCGTTTACTTTTGCTTTTCCCGTGCGCCATTGCCCAAAACCGCAACAGTGTGAAGAGCGTACTAAATGCCAAACGCCCGCCGCCAATCCGACGTGAAAATGGCATGTCATTTGGTATCATGAAAGCCCTACCGGTATTGAAATGCGCGGCCACGACTTCCTTTTGCAATCACGGGGGCCCGGCTTCCGCCCTGATGCCAGGGGCGGATCGCCCTTGACCCCTTCCGAGTCTGTCAGATCCTCGCAGTCTGCCCACGAACTTTCCGTTTCGTGGCGTGTACTGGGAGCAATGGTGGTTATGTGCGCAGCCGTCGCGGTGGTACTCGTGTGGGGAGAAGGGTGGTCGGTCCCGCCGGGCCGCGCCAGCCACGCGCCGGTGTTCCGTTATGTCAACAGCGGCTGGATCGCTCCGCACCACGCCAGCGAGGCCGGTGCCTTCAGCGAGGAACTGCGGGCCTTCGTCATCGTGAGCCAGGAAGAACTTGAGGACTTTGAAGACGAGTACGTCAGCAAGGTCAGCCGTGGGAACGCAATGACGCTCGGCCGCATCGACTTCGAGGCGTCGGCGCTCATCGCTGCCTACTACGTCTGGCGGCCCGTGCGAGGGAATCCGCTCACGGTGGAGGATGTTCGAGCCGACGGGAGCACCGCGGTGGTGGATCTGGAGCTTTCCGACGATGCCCAGGGGCGTGAATACCCCTACATGTATGCGCCCATGATCATGGTGGCAGTGGAGCGCTCACTGTTCCCCGAGGGGGAGCCAGTGGAATTCTCCTTCGAGCTGAACGGCGAACCGGCGTTGATGCTGACCGCCACTCCCAACCGGAGCGGCCCATAAGACAACCAGCGGTCAGTGCCCTGCTAGTCTTCCGCGGGTTCTCCGCTAGTCCTCCGCAGGGCGAGACGGGCTGAACGGGAGTACCATCTCTAACGGGAATACCTTCTCTGGCGGGAGTACCGTCTCTAGCAGTTGCCCATTTCGATCAGTTGGCCTTCACGCCAGGCCATCTGCCCGGCGCGGACGGCGGCGAAGGTGTCCAACCGCATGGAGCCCCGCTGCAGGTTGCCCACCGAGTCCATCCAGACGAATGCGCCTTCCAGCTGGTCGAAGACGGCGGCATCGCCGCACATGCCGGGGGCGAGGGAGCCGATGGTGTCCTGCAGGCCGAGCACGGTGGCGGGAGTGCTGGTGGAGGCGGCGATGGCGTCTACCAGCGGCATGCCCATGGCGTGCATCTTGCTGACCAGGTCGTGCATCTGGTAAACGGTGCGTTCCGGCGGCGGCACGTGGATGTCGGTGCTGATGGTGTGGGGAGCCAGCCCCTGCTCCAGAGCGGCACGGGCGACCTCCACGTCGCAGTGCACGCCGGCGTGGGCCAGGTCCATGATGACGCCGCGGTCCACGGCGGCCTTCACCTCGGGGCGGATCTTGAGGTTGCGGTCAAGCATGTTCTCAAGATGGCCGTTG
Source organism: Dehalococcoidia bacterium (assembly GCA_965222025.1). GTDB lineage: Bacteria > Chloroflexota > Dehalococcoidia > Lucifugimonadales > UBA3495 > VXOI01. Next base: position 1,026,281 of record CBDCTI010000008.1, read on the forward strand.
AAGGCGTGGGTGGAGATATCGCCAGGGCCCAGGAACTCCAGCACATCTGGGAGGGGGATGGGGGTGCCGCTGACGTGCACCATCAACCGCGTACCCGACTTGTCAGCAACATCCCGGGCCGCCTTCATGGCCTCATGCGCATTCCAGTAGGCCACCGCGTTCACGTGCATCCGCACCTTGACGCCAAAGCAGAATCCTGGGTTCTGCTTTATGTGGTCGGCAGTCTGGTCAACGTCGATTACTCGCATGTCGTGCAGCCCGCCGCCCAGCACGCGGTTGACGGCCAGCCCGACGCCACCCACGTGCAGGAAAGCAAGCAGCCGAGTGCGGTGGGCCGGGAACACGTAGTCCCGCATTGCCTGGTAGTTGAGGAAGCCGGCGCTTCCGGCATCAACACCGGTGGTCGTGCCCGATGACAGGCAGATCTCGTCGGGGTTGACCGACGTGGGATTGCCGCCGTGGTAGAAGTGGCCGTGGAGGTCGATGAGGCCGGGCGTAACCAGCTTGCCGGAAACGTCGACCGTCGCGGCGGCCTGCGCGGCGTCGATGCGTTCAGCGACTGCGGCGACGACACCGTCCTTGAACGCAACGTCCCGCCGGTCGTGGATGCCCTGAGCAGGATCAAGCAGCGTGCCGCCGGTGAGCAGCAGGTCATAGGAGGGTGCAGAGGTCGTCATCGATCATCCCTCGTTTTTGACATGGATGGACAGGATGCAAAGGATCGGGGGGTTTCCTTTCAGTGCCGCCGGGCTTTCAGTGCCGCCAGGCTTTGTCCTGAACTGTGATTCGCCGGACCAAGTGATTGCCGTGATTGTTCCGGGCCCCGTGTTTTCCGCCGTCAGTCCGATGCGGGCCCGTCTCCGTCGGGTCTCGGCTGGATTTGGAGAATCTGCGGCTGGACGTACTCCATGCGGCGCATCCTTGGATACACCTGCACCTTGGGATTCTCCATGTCGGTGTCGGTAATCTCATTAGACTCGTCCACGGGTAGGAACCCGTAGGACTCCACGGCACGAGCCACGAGGTTATCAACTAGGTGCGGGGATCGACCCTCAAGGCGACCCAGCTGGTAGGCCAGGGTGACTGCAAGCTGCCCGCGGGAGATCTGTTCGAACGCGTCGCGAGCCGTGAGGTCCTCCGGCATGCCGCCGCACTGTTCCAGAAAGTCGTCAAGCACCTGACCCAAAATGTCCGACAGGCCGCCCAGCTCGATCTCGTTCATAAAGCCGGTCAGCTTGTCAGTCAGGTCCTCCACTCCGTCCGGCGGAAGCACCCCGTAATGCTCATGTGGTTCGTGGACATGCTCGTGCTGGCCGTGATCTGAGCCGGGCTCGCCCTCTGGCTGCTGCGCTTCGGTCATCTGACGCCTCTCCTTCGGCTTCGCTCAGGACGGGGCTAATCGTCGTCGTCGTCGTCCGGATCCGGTTCTGCCGGAATGGTACGCCGGTCGGCGTATACGGAACCGGGCAGGATAGCGTTGGAACGGTTGCGGCTGTCAGAGCCGGGTCGCGGCATGTCCAGCAGCGATTCCTTCAAGGCGTTTATCGCGTCCGCGCCAACCGACAGGTTGACAACGAGGCCCACGACACCGGCGTTTCGCAACGCCTCCAGTGTTTCTCCGTCGGGAGCCGCGGATATCTCCACCAGCAGGTGCTTGCCCACGCGACCGCTTACCCTGGCCAGCGAAGAAAGCTCCTGCAGCGTCCAGCCAGCGGGGTCCCCGGGCAGCGACGTCAGAACAGCATCCACCGGCAACGGGTTTATATCCCGCAGTTCCTCCGGGGTTATGGAGGAGTCGACAGTCAGCACCCTGGCGGCGTCCTTTGAGGTTACCGCGTTCAGGGCCGTGCCGGACAGAGAAAAGACCAGAATGTCGGCTCCCGCTTCGCGCCAGGAAGCGGCATCTGCCGAGGTCAGGCTATCAACAATTACACCCCAGTTAGTGCCGGAAGCGGCCTCTCCGATCTCTCCGGCCTGAGCGGCCGCGGAGCCGGACACGATAACCGCATCAGGTGACAACTCCCCGGCGGAGGCTGCCTGGTCCTTCCCGCCAGCGGCGGATATGACGAGGGCCAAGCCGGGCAACTTGGGCGGACGCCTGGTGCCGAAACCCAATTGGGGCAACGGTGCTTCCCGAATTTCGTCCAGCCGGTCCAGAAACTTGCTACTCATTCCCGCAATATCCCACAGTTCATTCAGACTGCGCGTCCTCCAGGGGCGCGACGCCGCTGATTATACTCCATGCCGGGCAGACGCGGAGAAAGGTGGTGCCTCTGGGAAGCGCCTAAATTCAGGTTGACGCCTTGCTGCGCCAGGACGCTTGCACAGTCCTTCTCGACCACCTCATGGTGAGCCTGTCGAACCATCGCCGGGTTGGGCGGGCATCCTTCGACAAGCTCAGGATGACGACGGACTCAGGATGGCGGCAGGCTCGGGATTACGACGGGCTCAGGATGACTACTGGCTCGGGATGAGTGGGAACTCATGCCTTGAGTTACTTTGCGGTCTTGGCGCCTGCTGCGCTGGATGACCGGTAGCGTTCGATTTTAGACGGTATGCGTCCTGGGGCGGACTTGAGACGGGCATGTTCGATATGCCAAGCTACCGGCTTTGGATTCGACCACTCGTCGAAACGGTGCCATTTCTCGCAGGTCGTTTGCCCCCTTTTCTCGGGCTGGCATATAATCCGTGCACAATTCATAGCGGAATAGTCCTCCGCGTTGGCTGTCCATCTTCCGCTACAAGAGCCTTACTACAAGAGCTCTATGAAAAATAATTCTCACCTTTCGGATTTCCGGCTATGCTCCTTACGCTAGACATCGGGAACACCATGGTCACCATCGGCGTATTCAACGATTCCGGGCTTGCTTCCACGATGCGGGCAGCCACGGATTCGAGGCGCTCGGTTGATGAGTATGGCCTGCTGTTGATCAGTCTGCTCCAGTTGAACGGCATAAGGCGCGAGGATATCGACGAAGTATCCATGTGCAGCGTCGTGCCGCCTCTCACCGGCGTGTTCGAGGAGGTGGCGACAAACTATTTTGGCGTTTCGCCTCTGACGGTAACTGGCGCGCTCCGCACCGGACTGCAAATCGCCTATGACAACCCCAGGGACGTCGGAGCCGACCGGATAGCCGACGCGGTCGCGGCCAAGAGCCTGTACGGGTACCCAACAATCATCGTGGACTTCGGCACCGCCACCGTCTTCGATGTGATTTCGCCCGAGGGTGTGTATCTCGGCGGGGCCATCGCACCGGGTATCAGCGTCGCCGCCGAGGCCCTCTTCCTCAACACCTCCCAGTTGCGTCGCGTCGAGCTGACACCGCCACCTTCGGCCATCGGCCAGAACACAACGGCGGCGCTGCAGGCTGGGCTTGTTCTCGGGTATGCTGAGCTGGTCAAGGGCCTGACGGGGCGCATCAAGGGCGAGTTGGGCGGAACGGCAACCATCGTTGCCACCGGCGGGCTGGCCGATGTCATCTCACGTGAGACAGGAATCTTCGATCACATCAACCCGAACCTCACCCTTGTGGGTCTGCAGCAGATCTTCGAACTCAACAAGAATCCGGGCTAGCCAGGGGGTGCCAGCGTGTTAAGCGGCAAGCGCGTTGTACTTGGCATAACCGGCAGCATCGCCTGCTACAAGGCTCTCGACCTCGCCAGCAAGCTGACCCAGGCGGGCGCGCTGGTCGACACCATCATGACCCACGGGGCAATGCAGTTTGTGACCCCGCTGGCCTTCCGAAGCCTGACCCATCGACCGGTGGTCACCGATGCCTTCGACGCGGACTCCGAGTACGCCGTGGAGCACGTTGAGTTGGCACGGCAGGCCGACATCATCGTAGTCGCCCCGGCAACCGTGCATACCATCGCCAAGCTGGCCATGGGCATGGCCGACGACCCGCTGACCATCACTGCGGTTGCGTCCAAGGCGCCGTTGATGTTGGCCCCGGCGATGGACGCAGACATGTTCGAGAACCCGGCGACGCAGGAGAACCTGGAGCGGCTGCGACAACGCGGAGCGGTCATCGCAGGACCGGGACAGGGGCGGCTGGCCTCGGGGCTGACCGGATGGGGGAGGCTGCTTGAGACGCCGGAATTGCTGGGCCACATCGCCTACACCCTGGGGCGTGGCGGCGACCTGAAGGGCCGCACAATCGTGGTGAGCGCCGGCGGTACGGCCGAACCGATAGACCCGGTCCGGGTCATCACCAACCATTCTTCCGGCAAGATGGGGTACGCCGTAGCCGAGGCTGCTCGGGACCGGGGGGCGAAGGTGGTGCTGGTATCGGCCGCCAAGGGACTGGCCAATCCGCCTCTAGTGGAAGTGGTGCCGGTCAGCACAGCGCAGCAGATGTGCGACGCGGTGCTGGCACGAACCGAGGAGGCCGACGCGCTGATCATGGCCGCCGCGGTCGCCGACTACCGCCCGATGTCAGCGGCCGACCAGAAGATCAAGAAGGCTGACAACGACCTGACCATTCCCCTTGCCAAGACCGTCGACATCCTGGCCACGGCGCGGGGCGAATTCGTTCGCGTGGGTTTCGCCGCCGAGAGCGAGAACCTCGTTGAGAACGCTCAAGCGAAGGTGGCGTCCAAGGCCCTAGACCTCATCGTTGCCAACGACATCACCAGCGAGGGCAGCGGCTTCGGCACGGACACCAACCGGGTGACGCTCATTGACCGGGAGATGAATGTTGAGGAACTGCCGCTGCTGACCAAGTACGAGGTTGGCAACCGAATCCTCGACCGTGTGGCGGGGCTGCTACAAGCATAGAGCCGCAGGAATCTGGACGCGCCAGACAGGGGTTAGCATGGAGGAAACCACAACCCAGAAGAGGCTTCCTCTCCTCGGATGGGCCGACGTGGGTATCATTGAGGTCGGCCAGAACGCCATCGGGATTGTTGCGGCGGGGGTCTGGAACTCCTTCGGAATCGCGGCCCTCAGCTTCCTTAACGCGATGGGACTGGTGACATTCGCGCCGGTCAACTCCATGGGGCTGGTTGCCATTGGGGGGGTGAACGCGGTGGGGCTGGTTGCCATAGGCGGGGTGAACGCCGTGGGCGTGGTTGCGATCGCAGGTTTCAACGCCACTGGTGTGATTGCGATAGGTGGCGGGAAGAGCAACAGCGCGCTGCCGGTGTCGTGAACTTGATTCGGCGCTGTCAATTGCGTCTGTAGCCCGCCCGACCCTGTTCGTCCTTCGACAAGCTCAGGATGAACAGGGTCGGGCTACTCTTGGGGCTCAGGATGAACAGGGCCGGGCTGCATTTGGGCTCAGGATTAAGAGGGTCGGGCTATTCTTGCGGGCTTAGCCCGAATCCACCGATGGGAGGCGTGAATGCTGGGCAAATTGGGATGAGGGAGCCTGCAAGGGAGAAAGCCTGGGCTCCATTGGACCGATGTGACCCCGCGAGGGTTTTCAGTAGCCGCACCGGACCTGGAGAGCGGTCTATGGAGGCTGGGAATCGCGTGATAGTGAGATCGGACGCAGCAGGATGCACTCGCGGGCGGGGCGGACGCGAGTTTGGAGGTGTTGGGGCGGTTGCGGACAGCGCCGTCAGGCGGGGAGTGGAATGGCTCGCAGCCGGGCCAGGGCGCTGCTGAACTGGGTTTCCCAGGGCCAATGCTTGGGAAGATGCAAAGTGAGGCGGCGCGCCGAGCGGGTGGTCCGTCCCGCCAGGGCGAAGAACCGACGCCGGAGGGTCTTGGTGGTCACGATCTGCTCGCGCAAGCCGATGCGGGCCGTCCAGCGGGCCAGGTTGTGGGCCATCACCTGTACCGCCAGCCAAGCGCCGTTGGCGGCGAATCGGCCGGACGGCAGGTGGTTCAGCCCGACGCCGTACTTGAGGTCCCGGATGGCGTTCTCGATCTCGGCGTGGCGGCGGTGGTCGGCCTCCAGCTCCAGGGTCTCCCCGTCCCGGTCGGTGATGAATCCGTGATAGCTGTAGGTGGCGAAGAGGGCCAGTTGGGAACCGGGCGTGGGCTTCACACGCCGGACGATGAGCCGCACCGGCGCGGCGCCGGCCTCACTCTCAAAGGGAGTGTAGGTGGTCTCGGCCACATCGGCGGCGCCGTCCATCCAGTATGGGATGGGCGTCCAATCCGTCTCGGGTATGGCCTCGATGAGATTGCGCAGGCTTTTGTGCTGGCGGATGGTGATGGAGTAGCGGACATCCATCTTGCGGCAGACGGCGACGATGGCGTGGGCATAGAAGCCGCTGTCGGCCCGCACCGTGAGTCGGCCCCTGGCGCCGGCGTAGCGCACCCGTCCCACCGTCTCGCGCAGGAAGTGGGCGGCGCCCCGAACAGTGTTGGCCCGGCCCTCGCGCAGCCGGGACATCAACACGTCGCCGGTGCCGGCGGCCACGGCCAACAGCGGGTGATAGCCCCGCTTGCCGGTATAGCCGTGGTGTCGCGCCCCCTCCTTGGCCAGTCCGTAGGTCTCGCAGATGGTGGAGTCCAGATCGATGGTGAACGGCGCGTCGCCGGGTCCCGCCCCGGCGGCCCAGGCCCGGGCCAGCAGTTCCCGGATCACCCGGTCCAGCTGACGGACATGGCCCCAGCGGAAGCTGCGCAGGAAGGTGCCCAGGGTGGATGGCGCCTTGACCCTACAGTCGAGAACACCGGCCGTCCCACCGGCGCGCAGCGCATCGGCGTCGTCGATGCAATCGCCGCCAGCCAGGGCAGAGGCGACCAGGGTCATCATCTTGTCGCCGGCGTTGGCCCGGCCCGGCGCGCTGCCGAGATTGAGGTGATGGTCTACGAGTTCCCCCAGGCCCAGGTGTTGGGCGAGAGTGGCCGGCAGGAGCAGGCCGGCATTGGCCACCAGACGGTGGTCGTCAAAGACGATGCGAATACGGTCGGGATGGTTGCGTGGTAGCATCAATTGGGTGCTCCTTTTCTGGGGTCGGTTTCCTTTCTCGAAAACCATTATCCCAGATTCAGAGGAGCACCCTTTGACCACTTCAGGTCGCTAACCTGACGTCCTCTATCGGTGGATTCGGGCTTAGGATGAGCAGGGACAGGCTACTCTTGCGGGCTTAGGGTGAGCAGGGGCGGGGTACTCTTGCGGGCTTAGGATGAACAGGGTTGGGCTGCATTTGGGCTCAGGATTAAGAGGGTCGGGGTACTTTTGCGGGCTCAGGATTAACAGGGTCGGGGTACTTTTGCGGGCTCAGGATTAACGGGGTCGGGGTACTTTTGCGGGCTCAGGATTAACGGGGTCGGGCGGTTGCCTGTCAACTGGTGTAGCCAGTAGATTGCCCGCCCGAACATCCTGAGCTTTTCGAAGGATGACCGTTTAAGGTAGCCTGCCGATATGTCCTATTATGTCTACATCCTGCGCTGTGCCGATAGGTCATACTACACAGGACTGACCGAGGACTTAGAGATACGACTGGCCCAGCATCAGACTGGGGAATTGCCGGGATATACCAAGAGCCGACTGCCAGTAGAGTTGGCATTCTTCGATGAATTCTCATCTATGGACGATGCCATAGACAGAGAATGCCAAATCAAGGGGTGGTCCAGATCAAAAAAGGAAGCATTGATAGCTGGAGACTGGGCACTGCTGTCAGAGTTGTCCAGGTCCAAGGAAGATAAGAACCAAATTATCTAGCACTGCCCGTAACCCGCCCGACCCTGTTCGTCCTTCGACAAGCTCAGGATGAACAGGGTCGGGCTACTCTTGGGCTCAGGCTGAACAGGGTCCGGGCTGCATTCGGGCTCTGGAT